>CAVQDF010000003.1:0-1896821 GCA_963711295.1 uncultured Cytophagales bacterium | reverse complement strand
TTATGTCCTGCTTGGTTCCATTACGTATTGCTAGGAAGAGGCCTTCATCACCGGAGCATATAGCCGTTGCGCTAACGTCAGCATTGACTATGGCATCATGGAAAAAGCTGACAACGTATATGTACTGCCCGCCGAGTTTGGCTGGAGCGACCTGGGTACCTGGGATTCGCTACACCGTATTGGGGAGCCCGACGCGCAGGGCAACGTAGTGGATGGTGATACGCTGCTCTACGACACTACCGACTGCATGATTAAGACCCCAGTCGAGCGGCTGGTGGTAGTGCAGGGTCTGGACGGCTATATAGTGGCCGAATACGACAACGTGCTCCTCATTTGCAAGCGTAGTGAGGAACAGAGGGTAAAGGGGTTTCTGGCCGACGCCAAGGCCAAGAAGGGTGGAGGGTATAGCTTGAGAGGTCTGATATATATGCCGTTCTAACAATAGCTCATCCACCACCTAACCCCCTCCCCGAAAGGAGGAGGGGGGACTAGAAATAATTTTTAAGGATACATTGTGGCTATTTTGATCAGCATAGAGCTAAAAGCTAGTCCCCACCTCTCTTTTTCGGAGAAGGGTCAGGCTAGGGGGAGTGGGGTATCGATAGAACTCCCGAACTGCCCTAATCACCCGCTGCTGCTGCCCGGGTTGCAGGTCGTGGTAGAGTGGCAGGCGCACCAGTGTCTGGCCGAAACGGTCGGCGTGGGGGAGGGGGCGGCCGTCGTGCAGGGGCGCGAAGTAGGGGCTTCGGTGCAGGGGCAGGTAGTGGAAAACGGCTAGAATGTGGCGTTGGCGCAAGTAGGCCAGCAAGGCGTTGCGCTCCGGTTCTGAGTTGCACAGCAGCGCAAATAGGTGCCAGTTGGGCTGACTATCGGGCAATACGGGCAGCAAGCCGAAAGCACCGGCGGCAGCCAGCGGGGCCAAGGCGGCGGCATACGTTTCCCAAAGGTGCTGCCGCTGCTGTTGGATTGCATTCCGGGCTTCCACCTGGGCCCACAAGTAGGCCGCATTCAGTTCCGAGGGCAGGAAGGAGGAACCCACATCCACCCACTCGTAGCGGGCGGCCTCGCCCCGGGCGAAGGCGGCGCGGTTGGTGCCCTTCTCCCAGATAATTTCGGCCCGGGCCGCCAACTCGCGGGTCATTGACGGCCAGCATGCCCCCCTCGCCGGCACTCAGGTTCTTGGTTTCGTGGAAGGAAAAAGCCGCCAGATGGCCGAAGGTGCCCAGCGGCCGGTCCTGGTAAGCTGGCCTCAATGGCCTGGGCCGCGTCTTCCACCACCCACAGATTGTGCGGCGGCCAGGGCCAGCAGGGCCGCCATGTCGCAGGCCTGGCCGCCGTAGTGCACGGGCACGATGGCGCGGGTGCGGGGCGTGATCAGGGCTTCGAGCTGCGCCACATCCAGGTTGGGATGGTCGGGGCGGCTGTCGGCAAACACGATGCGGGCCCCGCGCAGCACGAAGGCGTTGGCCGTGGAGGTAAACGTGTAGCTGGGCACGATGACCTCGTCGCCGGGCTGGATGTCGAGCAGCAGGGCGGCCATTTCCAGCGCGTCGGTGCCGCTGGTGGTCAGCAGGGCTTTGTAATGCCGTAGTGCTGCTCAAAAAACTGCTGGCAGCGCTGGGTAAATTTCCCGTTGCCCGAGAGCTTGCCCGTGCCTACCGCCTGCCGGATGTACTCCAGTTCCGGCCCGGCCAGATGGGGGCGGTTGAAGGGAATGAAATCGGGGGGCAGGGGCGAGGGAAGCATAGGTGACGTGGAAGGCGAGAAGGTGGAGCGGTGAGAGCGGGGGGGCTTGCCCGACAGAACAAGTGCCGTGTAAGCGCATGATTAAAGATACTGGTCGTTTTGGCGAAGTGCACGATATGGAAACGCCTCTGTGCAACTCATCGTCGAACGAAGACGTAACAACGAGGCGGACGATAAGCCGCACAGAGGCGTTTCTATAATTGTTCGCCAAACTGCAGGCGGGGTAGTTCAGGGGGCTGTACCTTTGCGGGGTTCTCAAGCGGCCCAACTGGCTGCCGGCTGCCATTAGCACTTATGCAGATTCTTTTTCTGGTGCCTTACCCCACGGGTAAAGCCCCGTCGCAACGATTTCGGTTTGAGCAGTACTTCGGGGCCCTCACGGCAGCAGGCCACCAGTATAGGGTCGCGCCGTTCATTTCGGAAGATACCTGGCACATGTTGTATTTGCCCGGCCATCAGGCGCGCAAAGCCCTGGGGATAGTAAGTGGCTTTGTACGGCGCACGGCCCAACTGTTCAGGGCCAGGCAAATATGATTACGTTTTTATTCACCGCGAGGCATCGCCAATTGGGCCGCCGGTGTTTGAGTGGATTATAGCGAAAGTTTTGCGGAAGAAAATTATCTATGACTTCGACGATGCTATCTGGATGGCCAATACGTCGGACGCCAATAAGCTGGTGGCGGGCATCAAGTGGCACCATAAAGTAGACAGTATCTGCCGCTGGGCCTATAAAGTGAGTTGCGGTAATGCCTACCTGCGCGACTATGCCCGCCAGTTTAATCCGCGGGCTATCGTTAATCCTACCACCATTGATACCATGCACCTGCACAACGAAGTACGCGACCAGCGAAAGCCTGGTAAATTGGTTATCGGCTGGACCGGTACCCACTCCACGATGAAATACCTGGAGCCAGAGTGGTTCCGGTATTGGCCAGGCTGGAAGCAGGAGTTTGAATTCGAATTTCGGGTGATTTCCAACCAGCCGCCGCAGTTACCGCTGCGTAGCTTGGTGTTTCAGCCCTGGCGTAAGGAAACGGAAATTGCCGACTTTTGCGCTTTCACGTGGGATTGATGCCGCTGGAAGATGACCTGTGGGCCAAAGGTAAATGCGCTTTTAAAGCGTTGCAGTATATGGCTTTGGGTGAGCCGGCGCTGGTATCTCCGGTAGGCATGAACACCGAAGTAGTAACTGACGGCCAGAATGGCTACGTATGCGCCACCCCGCACAGAATGGGAAGCAGCGCTACGGCGCTTTTGCAAAACCCTGCCCTGCGAGCTGAATGGGCGCAACAGGCCCGCCAGACTATCGTCAGCCGCTATTCGGTGGTGGCCAACTGGCCCAATTTTCTGGCACTGTTCAGCTGAGCTCGGGCGGCGGCATTGCGGGGCTTCGGCGGCTCTCAGCAGCCATAGCCTGCAGATATATAAGCCCCGCCAGGTAAAAGGGCATTAACGGGATTTTGTAGCGCACCAGCGTGCCGAAATTACCGCTATTGACGCCTACACCGATGGCGAAGATGATGGTGAATAAAAAGCTAAACAGCATAAGCGGTGTACTAGCAATAAGCCCCAGCCTTTTAAGAAAACCAGTTTTGTAGAGAAATGAAACTGTCAGCCAGATGAAGAGTGTAGCCTCTAACGCCGACAGTAGCATAACCGGGTTGCGGACTTCGAATAAAAAGGGCCGGAAAATGAGACACAATGGCCTGCGGGGCAACTTTGACGATAGAGCGAAGCGCAGCCATCGAGCTCGCCGATGTTGTATAGCCGAGCCGTTGGCTACGTATTTGGTCAGGTATTCTCTGGTTGATTTTAGCTGCGCTCACCTATTTTCTCCACATCGATATCTGCTCATCGCCTGCGGTTAGGCCGGTAGCCCCAAATAACCTGCGCCAGCTCCAAGGACAGAAACAGTGGCTTAAGCACCATGCGTAAGGTTGCAGATTTAATGCGGTGGTTATTTTCGTTGAACACCCAGAAAAGGGCCGGCGGCATAAAGGAAAGCAGAATATATACCTTTACCGATATCAGAATATAAGCTCCCAGAGCGCCCACATACTACGCCAGTAGCAGGTTTTTCCTGACGATAAATACGTGGTAAAAGCCATAGAATACCCAGCCCAAGGCCCCGATACACAAAGAATCTTTCATAAGGCCGGAGCCCCAGAAAAAGACAGAGGGTAAAAAGAAAACCGCAATAGCTAATTTCTTGTAGGCCAGCGGATAAATACGCAAAAATGTGATGTACATTGCCCACATTCCGCCAAAGCTTATCAGGGCAAAGAAAAGGCCGATAACAGTATAAGTGTTAAAGCAGAACAAGCGCAAATACGCTGGCAATCTTGATTACAAACATATTCGGTGAGGAGCCTGCTACCAGTACATCTGCCCAGTATATTTCGCATGGCATGGCTCCATCAGGAATTTCGTTAGTATGCAATATTTTCAAGCCAGACTGCGAAGCGATTCACTGAAAGGCACTGATTACGATTTTGACATGGTAATAATAATTAAATGTATCCCCTCCCCCATAATAAAACTGGTAAATCAACCCCAGCGAAATAGCCCCCAGAAACTTCACGGATAGCGCCGGGATAAAATACTTCTTCGTCAACGGGTTCGTAAATCTTTTCCTCACCGCAAAGGCTAGCCCGTAAAAAAGAGCCAAGTAAAGCGGAGTCAGAAAAAGGTCCTTTAAATCCATTGCAAAAAGAATTATTTACCCTTGAGATATTCTCTGGCCTCCTGGTATTGCTCCAGCTTATGGTCGGATTTGTTGGCAACTACAGTATAGTAGCGGCGGGCGGCGGTTTTGTCCTTGGCATCGGCGGCCAGGCGGGCCAGGGCTAGGTTGGCGAACACGTAGAAGCCGTAGTTAGTTTCGCCGTTCAGCTCGGCGAAAACAATGCAACGCTGATAGTATTCCTTGGCTTTCTTGAGGTCCTTGTAGCGGTTTTGCATTAAGAAACCCAAAAAGTAGGTCGCGTAACGCCCACTATTGGGCTCATAACCGGGCATACCACGGTTGAGCTTATCGAGAATGTCGCGGCTTACCCGCTCGCACTCCCGGAACTCACCTTGTAGGAAACAGGCATTGGCGTAAATACGCTGGAAATACCCGTTTTCAGGGTAAGTAGTGGCCAGATACCGGGAAACGGGTAAGGCCTCTTCGGGCTTATCTTCCTCATTGAGCAGAAGACGCATGAGGAAGACGCGCGCTTCGGGGCCGACATACACGCCGTTATCGGCTACGTTGCGCAGTTGCTGCAGGCCCAGTTTCTTGTTGCCCTTGGGAAAGAACAGCAGCACGGGCTTGAGCAGGGGGTAGTTCTCCGGAATCCAGACGGCATAGTAGTTGAACAAGGCCTGGCCAAACAGAAACTCGGGGCTCAGGCCGTTGGCTTCTTTGCTTTTTTCGAGGTAATCCAGGGCGCGTTTGGCACCGACGGTGGCCTTGCGCCAGTCGTGGCGCTCGGCATGCAAGCGAGCATCGAAACCGTAACCGGCCGCCAGGAAAAAGCAGGCTTCGTAGTTCTTTTTATCGGCCTTATACATGGCCTCACCCATCGTAATGGTGGTGTCCATGTAGGCAAAAAATTGCTTGTCGTAAAGTTTGGTCTGGATACCGGAAGGCATAATTTTCCACCATTGGCTCAGCCCCAGCAGAAAGTAGGGCATCGGGTGGTTGGGGTAGCGACGGCGCAGGCTGCGGAACTGCCGCTCGGCTTTGTCGTACTTGAAATTGTAGAGGTTATAGACCGCCCCTTCCAACTCCGTTTTAATATCCTGGTCGAGTAGCAGCCAGCCTTTCGTATCAATGGCTCCCGGTGCTACATCCACATTTTCCAGCCGCACCTGCCGGGCGGTATCCAGGAGCATGGCTGGCCGGGTCGAGTCAGGTTGCTGCGCCTGTGCCAGCAGGGGCAGGAGTAACAGAAACAACAGGACAAATTGTAGACGTTGTCGCATCAGTAATGTAATGTGCAGCTTCAAATAGCAACTAAATCAAGGTATGGCTTGCTGGTCTGAAAAGCTAAAGTAGAACTTTTAGCGTAGTTTTGGACAAAAAAAATACTGATTATGGAGCTTTTACGCACTATCTGCCAGATTCCGGCTCCTTCCGGTCATGAGGCGCCCCTGACAGAATTCGTACTACGCTATGTAGAAGAGCATCAGGCCGGATGGGTCACCCAGCCAACCGTGCTGGCCGGCAAAGAGTTTCAGGATTGTATTATACTGGTATTCGGGACACCCCGAACAGCGGTTTTTGCTCACCTCGACAGCATCGGTTTTACGGTACGCTACGGCCGGCAGCTGGTCCGGATTGGAGGGCCAGTGGCCGAAACCGGCTACCGTTTGGTTGGTCAGGATTCGCAGGGGCCCATCGACTGCACGTTGGTGGTTGACGAGCAAACCGGCGCGTTGAGCTACGATTTTCACCGCGACATTGACCGGGGAACGGAGCTTACCTTTTACTGTGACTTCCGTGAATCCGCCAGTACGGTGCAAAGCTGCTACCTCGATAACCGCCTGGGCGTCTGGAATGCGCTGCGCCTGTGCGAAACGCTGGAGCACGGCGCGGTGGTTTTCTCGTGTTGGGAAGAGCACGGCGGGGGTTCGGTGGCCTATCTGGCCAAGCACCTTTACGAAACCTACGGCGTGCGCCAAGCCCTGATTTCCGACATCACCTGGGTAACCGAAGGCGTCCGGCCCGGCCAGGGGGTGGCTATCAGCCTGCGCGACTCGCTGATTCCGCGCCGTAGCTATGTGGAGCGCATCCGCCGCATTGCGGAGGCGGCCGGCGTGCCGCACCAGCTGGAAGTGGAAGGCAGCGGCGGCTCCGACGCCAAGGAGCTGCAGCATGGAGCTCAACCCTGGGATTGGTGCTTCATCGGCGCACCCGAAGACAATGTGCATTCGCCCGACGAAATCGTGGACAAGCGCGATATCGACTAGTATGCTGGCCCTGTATCAGGTTTTGATGCAGAAGCTGTAGACCACCGTGCCCGGTGGTTATGCCACCTGCTAAAGCCCTGACCACCCCCGACACGAGTGCGGGTGCGGTCAGGGCTTTTTTGTGCCCGACCTCCAGATCCAGCACCTGCGCGGGATAGGCGCTAAAACTTGAGTATTAGCGAATAAACTCTATTTTACCCGTCCAAAACGCTTAACACTGCCTCTCAACCAACTCACCCCATTCCCACCGCTTATGATGCCTGTTCTTTACGCTGTGCCCGCTTTGGGCGTATTAGCCCTCTTATATACCTGGATTCGCTCGGGCTGGGTAAGCCGCCAGGATGCCGGCGACGACCGCATGCGCACCATTGCCGGCTACATTGCCGACGGGGCCATTGCCTTCCTCAAAGCCGAATACCGGGTGATGGTCATTTTCGGCCTCATTGCGTCGGCCTTCCTGTTTTACTTGGGTAGCACCGGCGAAAAGTCGAGCCCGGTCATTGTTATTGCCTTTCTGATTGGGGCCGTGTTCTCGGCGCTGGCTGGCTTTATCGGGATGAAGATTGCCACCAAGGCCAACGTGCGCACGGCCCAGGCAGCCCGCACCAGCCTGAGCCGGGCCCTGAACGTGTCGTTTACTGCTGGCTCGGTGATGGGCATGGGCGTGGCCGGACTGGCCGTGATGGGGTTGGGCTCGTTGTTTATTGTGTTCTACCAGCTATTTGTGGTGAACCGAGGTGGTGGGGCCAATGGCATCGAAATGGAAACGGCCCTGGAAGTGCTGACCGGCTTCTCACTCGGGGCCGAAAGCATTGCCCTGTTCGCTCGGGTGGGCGGTGGTATCTACACCAAGGCTGCTGACGTGGGGGCCGACCTCGTGGGGAAGGTGGAAGCCGGCATTCCCGAAGACGACCCCCGCAACCCTGCCACCATCGCCGATAACGTGGGCGACAACGTGGGCGACGTGGCCGGCATGGGGGCCGACTTGTTCGGCTCCTACGTGGCCACCATTCTGGCCACGATGGTGCTGGGGCGCGAGGTAATTGCCCGCGGCGACCAGTTTCAGGGCCTTTCGCCCATTTTGCTGCCGATGGTGATTGCCGGCATGGGCATCGTGGCCTCGCTGATCGGCATTCTGCTGGTGCGGGTGAAGGAGGGTGGCAACGTGCAAGCGGCCCTCAACTTTGGCAACTACGTGTCGGTGGCCGTGTCGGCGGTGGCCTCGTTCTTTATCATCCGCTGGATGCTGCCGACCGAGGACCTGCTGATTCGTGGCGTCACGTTCAACGCCATGAACGTATTCTGGGCCGTCGTCGTGGGCTTGGTGGTGGGTACGCTGATGAGTATCATCACCGAATACTACACCGCCATGGGTAAACGGCCGGTGCTGAGCATTGTGCGGCAAAGCTCCACGGGCCACGCCACTACCGTTATCGGCGGCCTGGCCGTGGGCATGGAAAGCACCGTGCTCCCGATTCTGGTGCTGGCCGCCGGCATCATCCTCAGCTACGAGTGCGCCGGCCTCTACGGCGTGGCCATTGCCGCCGCCGGCATGATGGCCACCACCGCCATGCAGCTCGCCATCGACGCCTTCGGCCCCATTGCCGACAACGCCGGCGGCATTGCCGAAATGAGCGACCTGCCCAAGGAAGTGCGCGAGCGGACCGATATTCTGGATGCCGTGGGCAACACCACCGCCGCCACCGGCAAGGGCTTCGCCATTGCCTCGGCGGCGCTTACCTCGCTGGCCTTGTTCGCGGCCTTTATGGGCACGGCCAACATCACGAGCATCGATATCAGCAATGCCCGGGTGCTGGCTGGCTTGTTTGTGGGGGCCATGATTCCGTTCATCTTCTCGGCCCTGGCTATTTCGGCCGTGGGGCGGGCGGCCATGGCGATGGTGCAGGAGGTACGGCGGCAGTTCCGCGAGATTCCCGGCATTATGGAGGGCACCGGCCGGCCCGAGTACGAGAAGTGCGTGGCCATTTCAACCCAGGCGGCCATTCGGGAGATGATGCTGCCGGGCGCCATTGCGCTGGTGGTGCCGGTGCTGGTGGGCTTCACCTTCGGGCCCGAAGTGCTGGGCGGAACGCTGGCCGGCGTCACGGTGAGCGGGGTGCTGATGGCCATGTTCCAGAGCAACGCCGGCGGAGCCTGGGACAACGCCAAGAAGTCGTTTGAGAAAGGCGTGATGATTGATGGCGTGATGCAGTACAAAGGCTCCGACGCCCACAAAGCCTCCGTAACGGGCGACACCGTGGGCGACCCATTCAAGGACACGTCGGGCCCCAGCATGAACATCCTCATCAAGCTCATGAGCATCGTGTCGCTGGTTATTGCCCCGCATATTGCGGCACCCGAGCGCGGCGTGGTTCAGCAGCTGGAAGCGCCCGCTACCCAGGTACGGGTCGCCGAGCCGGCACCAGTAGTCGTGCCCGCGCCCGTAACGGTGCGCCGGTGAGGGAGCAGTAGGAGGGACGTCGAAGCCTCTCTACCGCTTCGTTGCAACTGCAAGGATACCATTGCGGTAGAGAGGTTTCAACTTAGCTCCGTCCCTGGCTTGATGCCCCACATGCTCAGCATGATGCTCCTTTCTTCCCAGACTCTCAGAAGCCGCTTTCGAACCCGAAAGCGGCTTTTCTGCTACCTTTGACGCGCCCACTCACCCAGGGCCCAACCCTCAACGGATGAATCCGGACCATATTTCGCTGCATAACAAGCAGTTTGAGCCTTATATGTCGGCCCAGGAGCTGACGGCTGCCATTGCTGATGTAGCCGCTCGCATCAACCAGGATTACGCTGGCCAGCAGCTGCTATTCGTAGTGGTGCTCAACGGCTCGTTTATGTTTGCCGCCGACCTGCTCAAGCACATCAGCCTGCCCTGCGAGGTCTGCTTTATTCGGGTGGCCTCGTACGCGGGCACCAGCAGCACCGGCGAGATAAAGGAGGTGCTGGGCCTGACCGAAGACCTGAAGGGCCGTTCGGTCGTGATTCTGGAAGACATCGTGGACACCGGCCATACCATGCGCATGCTCCTCGATACGCTCGGGGCGCAGCAGCCGGCGTCGCTGGAGGTGGCCACGCTTTTTCTCAAGCCCGAATGCCTGCAGCACGAGCTGACGCTGCGCTACGTGGGCCGTAGTATTCCCAACGACTTCATTGTGGGCTACGGCCTCGATTTCGACGGTTTGGGTCGCAATTACCCCGACGTGTACAAGGCCGTATAAGCCCCGTGGCAATGCTGCCGGTCGGCCAAATCAGGCGCGTCGGGCTAGGGCCTTTGCCATTCCTTGCTTATATTTCCAGAACCCACCCGTTTTCTACTTTCCGCGTACTACTTCGCTACTCATGCTTAACCTCGTACTCTTCGGCCCTCCCGGGGCCGGTAAAGGCACGCAAAGCCAGAAGCTGATTGCCCGCTATAATCTGGTTCATCTGTCCACCGGCGATTTGCTGCGGGCCCAGATCAGCCGGGGCACCGAACTGGGCCTGAAGGCCAAAAAGCTCATGGATGAGGGCCTGTTGGTACCCGATGAGGTGGTTATCGGCATGATTGGCTCGGCCCTGCAGGAAAACCAGCAGGCCGCCGGCTTCATCTTCGACGGTTTTCCGCGCACCGTGCCCCAGGCCGAAAGCCTCGACCGGCTGCTGGCTGCCCACAATACCCAGGTAACGTGCATGGTGGCCCTGGAAGTGAAGGAAGACGAGCTGGTGAAGCGCCTGCTGGAGCGCGGCAAAACCTCCGGCCGTCCCGACGACCAGGACGAAGCCAAAATCAGCAAGCGCGTAACGGTGTACAACACCGAAACGGCCCAGGTGGCCGGCTACTACGCCACCCAGAATAAATTCCACGCCCTGAACGGCATTGGGGCCATTGAGGATATTTTCGGCCAGATCTGCGCCATCCTCGACCAGCACCAGGTTGCCACTCCCGAAAATAGCACGCAGGCTACCAAGGAAGTAAAAGCGTAACTTTGCAGCCACTGCTCACTTGGGCAGCGGCAGAAACCCTCTTCTGTCATCCTGCGCGAAGCGAAAGGACCTGTCATCACCAGTAATAAGGTGATATCAGGTCCCTCGCTTCGCGCAGGATGACAGGCTTTTTTTAGTGATGATAGGTCTTCTATCTCCTAGCTTCTAACTCCTAGCTCCTCACGAATTGGCTTCCAATAACTTCATCGACTACGTCAAAATCAACTGCCGCTCGGGCAAAGGTGGGGCCGGTTCGCACCACTTCTTCCGAGCCAAGGGCCTGCCCAACGGTGGCCCCGACGGCGGCGACGGGGGGCGCGGCGGCCACATCATTCTCGAAGGCAGCTCCCAGCTCTGGACCCTGCTGCACCTGCAGTACCGCAAGCACCTGATTGCCCAGGCAGGCGAGGGTGGTGGTGAAAACCTGCGCTCCGGCAAGCAGGGCGAAGATATCATTATCCAGGTGCCGCTCGGTACCATCGCCCGCGACGCCGAAACGGGCGAGAAAAAACTTGAAATTACGGAGGACGGCCAGCGCCTGATTCTGACGCCCGGCGGCCGTGGCGGCCTCGGCAACGACCATTTCAAATCGGCCACCAACCAGGCACCCAGCTACGCCCAGCCCGGCGAGCCCGGTATTGATGAGTGGGTGGTACTGGAGCTGAAGCTGCTGGCCGATGTGGGCTTGGTGGGCTTCCCGAACGCGGGCAAAAGCACGCTGCTATCGGTGGTGTCGGCCGCCACGCCCAAAATTGCCGATTACGCCTTCACCACCCTCACGCCCAACCTGGGTGTTGTGGCCTACCGCGACTACAAGTCGTTTGTGATGGCCGATATTCCGGGCATTATCGAGGGTGCGGCCGAGGGCAAGGGCCTGGGCCACCGCTTCCTGCGCCACGTCGAGCGCAACTCCATCCTGCTGTTCATGATCAGCTGCGACTCGCCCGATATCAACGCCGAGTACCAGGTGCTGCTCAGTGAGTTGGAGCAGTTCAACCCCGACTTGCTGGACAAAAAGCGCCTGCTGGCCATCAGCAAGTCCGATATGCTTGATGAGGAGCTGGAGGCCGAAATCCGGTCTACGCTGCCCACCGAGCTGCCCACCATCTTCATTTCCAGCCTGACCAACAAGAACATTCAGCCGCTCAAGGACATGATCTGGACGGCGTTGCACGCGGAGTAGAAGAGCCACTCAAGCTGCTTACCAGAAGTATAGTGTGGCTGCCAGGCCAGTAGGCAAGCAGCATGAGCTGCCTAGCCCGGCGAAGTGCCGCCAGCGCGAACACCCCGCAAATGGGAAGGAGCAGCACCCATTTGATAAGTATGCGGTGAGCGTAAAGAGCCGGCGTCTGGTAGTACTAGGCGCCGTTGCTCGTGGCCTCCTCCGAGCCGAAGGGGTAGCCGGCAATAGTGACGGAGTCTGCAATAAGACCAATCGTTACCCACTCGTGGAAGGTGCTTAGTAGCAGAATTAGCGCAAACGTCAGGCTTGGTAGCTGAAGCCCGGGAAAAGAGGGGCGAGCTGGTTTGTGGAGGATGACCATGCCCATAAAGTAAGGCGGCAGAGGATTGTAACTCAATCAGGACAGCCGCTGAACCAACTACCTGCCTTTTATAGTTAGCTGTGCCAAACTGACAGCCAGACAGCCTTTGGCCTACTCCTTGCGCCCGGCCTTTTGCCTTTAGGCTAAATCCAGTGAAAAACCCATTTCGACGATATTTTACGACCATGGCCGACGACCAGCACCTGCCGCAAGACGACAATATGACCGGCTCCGCCGCTCCCGAAACCGGCGAAGTGACCGACGAAACGACCACCGAACCCACTGACGCGCCAGCCACCGAGGCATCGGCCGCCGGCAATGAGCTAGCCGACCTCAAGGATAAGTACCTGCGCCTCGCGGCTGAGTTTGAGAACTACAAACGCCGGACCTCCAAGGAGCGCACCGACCTGTTCAAAACCGCCAACCAGGAGTTGATGGTGGCTCTGCTGCCCGTGCTCGACGATTTCGACCGGGCCCGCCACCATACCAAGGACACGGAAGACGCTAACGCCGTGCGTGAGGCCGTCGACATTATCCAGAACAAGATCCAGAAGACCCTGACCCAAAAGGGGCTGACGGCCATGGAAGTGAAAGGCACGGCCTTCGACCCCGAACTGCATGAGGCAATTACCCAGATTCCGGCCCCGTCGGAAGACCTGAAGGGCAAAATCGTGGACGAGGTGGAGAAGGGCTACTACCTTGGCGACAAGGTGATTCGCCACGCCAAAGTGGTGCTGGGACATAGTAGCTTGAGCTGTTAGCTGACAGCTGCTAGCTGTTAGCTTTCGTGCTGCCTGACCGAAGACCGCGCATAAGCGCAACAACAGCGAGTATTCGCTCACGGATACAAACATGCCGCTTTCGACCTAATTATCAGTCGAAGACAAGAAGCAGAACAAAAGCTAACAGCTAGTAGCTGTCAGCTAACAGCTTAACAAATATGGCAACGAAGCGAGATTATTACGAGGTGCTGAGCGTAGCCAAAAACGCGGCCGGCGACGAGATCAAGAAGGCCTACCGCAAGGTGGCCATCAAGTATCACCCCGACAAGAACCCCGACGACCCAACGGCCGAGGACAAGTTCAAGGAGGCGGCCGAGGCGTACGAAGTGCTCAGCAATGAGCAAAAACGCGCCCGCTACGACCGGTACGGCCATCAGGCTAGTGGCGGCGGCGGCGGTGGCCCCCAGAACATGGAGGACATCTTCAGCCAGTTCGGCGACATTTTCGGCGGCGGTGGCTTCGACAGCTTCTTCGGGGGCGGCCGCGGGCAGCAGGGCGGCGGACGGCGTATGCGCAAGGGTTCCAACCTGCGCATCAAGCTCAAGCTCGACCTGGAGGAAGTGGCCAACGGCGTCGAGAAAAAAATCAAGGTGAAGCGCTACGTGGCCTGCGACACCTGCTCGGGCACCGGTGCCAAGAACGGCACCGACCTTAAAACCTGCGGTACCTGCAACGGCCAGGGCCAGGTGAAGCGGGTGGTGAACACCATGCTCGGCCAGATGGTGAGCGCCAGCACCTGCCCCACCTGTGAAGGCGAGGGCCAGGTAGTGACCAGCAAGTGCGACGTTTGCCACGGCGATGGCCGCCAGCTCCACGAGGAAGTTATTCCGATTAATATTCCGGCTGGCGTGGCCGAGGGCATGCAGCTGAGCATGACCGGCAAAGGCAACTTCCCCGAGCGCGGCGGCGTACCCGGCGACCTGCTCATTCAGATTGAGGAGGAGGCCCACGAGCTGCTGCGCCGCGATGGCAACAACATCATGTTTGAGCAGTACATCTCGTTCGTCGATGCCGCCCTGGGCTCCAGCATCGAGGTGCCGACCATCGAGGGCAAGGTGAAGATCAAGGTGGAGCCGGGTACCCAGCCGGGCAAAATCCTGCGCCTGCGGGGCAAGGGCATCAAGGACATCAACGGTTACGGCCGCGGCGACCAGCTCATTCACCTTAACGTCTGGACGCCCAAGAGCGTGAGCGGGGAGGAGCGCGAGCTACTCGAAAAGCTGCGCGACTCGCGCAACTTCGTGCCTAACCCCGGCAAAAACGACAAAGGATTCTTCGAGAAAGTGAAGGAGTATTTCCAGTAAGATCACGGATTAGCGCGGATTTTAGCGGATTTCACGGATTTTGTGGACGGAAACGCCCGCTTACCCTTTGGGTAGGCGGGCGTTTTTTTGTGTCTTATAAGTAGTTATCTGCCTATTACGAAAGGCAAGCCTGAACTTGTCTGATTCCTCCTCTTCCCGAGGCTTTGTGCATCAGGCGAACCGGGGGCCGGGGAGAGGCGGAGGAGCGGGAAATAAAATTGAACAGTTTTGTAATGCGGCGACCCGGCCAACGATATACCTGGCAAAACTCCCCTCAATGGCCTCTTCTGCCCCGCTCAACCCGGATTTTGTGGAACTGCTCCAGCAGCACCAGCCTCAGTTGCGGCGGGTGGCGCGGCTTTACTGCCCCGACCCCGACGACCGGCAGGACTTGTACCAGGAAATCGTGCTGCAGCTCTGGCAGGCGTGGCCGCGCTACGAGGCCCGGCCCGAGGCGCGGGTGAGCACCTGGCTTTACCGGGTAGCCCTGAACGTGGCCATTTCCGACCTGCGCCGCCGCACCCGCCGCCCGGCCCCGGCCAGCCTCAGCCGCCCCGATTGGCCCGACCTGCCCGCGCCCCCGCCCGACGGGCCCGACTCCGACGATCTGGCCCAGCTCTACCGGGCTATCGAACAGCTCTCCGACGTGGAAAAGGCCTTTGTGCTGCTCTACCTCGAAGAGAAAACCTACGCTGAAATGGCCGACGTGCTCGGCATCACCCCAAACAACGTGCGCGTAAAAATGCACCGGGTGCAGGACAAGCTTCGCCAACTACTAACTCAACCTGCCTGATGGAACTCGATGATTTACGCCGCCAATGGCAGGCGCAGCCTACCGGACTGCCTGATGATACTGCTACCTCTGAACAAGCCCTGCGCACCATGCTCACGTCCCACACTTCCTCCAACCCCCTGATTCGCCTGAGAAAAAATGCATATCGGGAATTGAAGCTCGTAATTGTGGGCCTGGTACTGCTCCTGTTCGATGCGCTCCTATTCTTTCGCTATGTGGCGAAAATGCCGCTGTTTGCGGCCGGTATCATTTTGGTCATCTGCCTGGTGGGTCTGCTTGTGTACCAGCGGCTAAAGCTTGTTCGCCAGATGGAGCAGCAGCAGGGCAACCTCTACCAGGTTTTCAGGAGCCGCATTGCCCGATTCCGGTACCTTATGCGCCTGCATGACTATGTGGGTGTCGGGACCCTGAGCTTGCTGGCGGTAGTTGTTGGCGTGGTGCGCCGGGCCGATTGGCTGGCCTACTTGCAGCCGCACCAACCCAACTGGGGCGGGCACCTGATGGTGGCGGGCGGCGGGCTGCTGCTGTTGCTAGCCCTGCTATATGCCGCGTATTATGTGGGCCAAAAGGAGCACCAGCGCCGCTACGGCCGTTACCTCGACCAGCTTGAAGCCGCCCTGCGCGAGTTGCGGGAGTAAAGCAGCCCGTTGGTTGAAATCTGCTCCGGCAGTATAGAGAAAACGCTACATTAGATTTTCCAACCTTTCTATTCCTACCTGTGCAACCAATCTTACAAGCCCTGAACGTACGCAAGACCTATGGCGACCATGTTGCCCTGAATGATGTGAGCCTGGAAATTCCGGAGCGCAGCATTTTCGGGTTGCTGGGCCCCAATGGGGCCGGCAAAACGTCGCTTATCCGCATCATCACCCAGATTACCGGCGCCGATGAGGGCGAAATCCGCATCCGGGGCGAGCGGCTGGCCCCCCGCCACATTGCCGAAATTGGCTACCTGCCCGAGGAGCGGGGCCTGTATAAGAAGATGAAGGTGGGCGAGCAACTGCTCTATTTGGCCCGGCTCAAAGGATTAAGCCGGGCCGAAGCCACCCAGCGCATCAAGGCTTGGCTCCAGCGCCTCGACCTGACGCCCTGGGCCGAGAAGAACGTGGAGGATCTGAGCAAGGGCATGCAGCAGAAGGTGCAGTTTGTAGCCACGGTGCTGCACGAACCCAAAATCATCATCCTCGACGAGCCGTTTTCGGGTTTCGACCCCATCAATGCCAACCTCATCAAGGACGAGATTCTGGCCCTGCGCGACAAAGGCGCAACCATCATCTTCTCGACCCACCGCATGGAATCGGTGGAGGAAATGTGCGACAACATCGCCCTCATCAACCGCAGCCGCAAGGTGCTCGATGGCCCGGTAGGCACGGTAAAGGACACGTTCCGTACCCAAACCTACTCGGTAGAAGGCAAGGGCCGGCTGATGGTGGTGCATCCTGATTTCGAAGTGCTGGAGCATAATGAGCGCGAAAACGGCCACTTCCACGACATCATCCGGCTGCACGCCGGCACCACGCCCAACGACTTGCTGCGCTACCTGATTGGCAACGTGGAAGTACACGCCTTCCGGGAGCTGATTCCGAGTATCAACGAAATCTTTATTCGCCGGGTGCGCGAAACCATGCCCGAAACACTGGTAGAAGAGCCGGCAGCCTAGCACCTGGCTCGGCAAGAGCGCTTCGCCAGGCTGGCGGGCTGTTTTTCCCGCGGCACCCTATTTCACTTACATTCCAACATTTCCGTTATATGCCTTCCAACTTTTGGCTCATTGCCCAGCGTGAGTACCTGACCAGGGTAAAAAAGCGCAGCTTTTTGGTTCTGACCCTGCTGGTGCCAATAATTATTGCCGCTTTCGGCTTTTTCATCGTCAAGATTGCAACTTCCGACGACGAGACGCAGGAGGTAGTGCAGGTGCTCGACAGGAGCGGGCAGAACCTGGGCCAGCGCCTGGCAAACTCCCCGCAAATGCACTTCAGGCCCGTAACCGGTAAGCTGGAAGAAGTGAAAAAGCAATACCTCAAATCGGACGACGACGGGCTGCTTTACCTGCCGGAGGGCCTGAGCCTGGCCGCTCCGCAGGGCGTGCAGCTCTATGCCAAAGGCAACGTAAGCATCCGGAAACAACGGGCCGTAGAAAATGCCCTCGACAAGCTGTTTTCGGAAGACAAGATGAAGGCCTCGGGCCTGTCGCAGGAAAAGCTCGACGCGCTGAAAACGGACGTTAGCATAGCCAGCATCAACCTGGACGAAAGTGGCAAGGAAAAGAACAGCAACGCCCTGGCTACCTCCGGCATTGCCTACGCGCTGGCCCTGCTGATTTATCTCTTCATTTTCATGTACGGTGTGCAGATTATGCGTGGGGTGGGCGAGGAGAAGTCGAGCCGGATCATGGAAGTCATGCTCTCATCGGTGAAGCCGTTTGAGTTGATGATGGGTAAAATTATGGGCATCGCGGCTGTGGGCCTCACCCAGTTTCTGCTTTGGGGCTTGCTTTCATTTGGCGCTACTTCGGCCGTAACGGCCATTTTCGCCGATAAGCTGACGGCCACGGCCAAAACCGAAATGGCCGCCAACCCTGGCGGAACCGAACGGGCTGCCCAAGTGCTGGCCGGGGCCGAGGCAACCACCGCCAACGCTTCTGCTGCCCCGGCCAATCCGGCCACCGCTGTTTCTGAGCGCTTCGGTGTGTTTAAGGCCCTGCGTGGGCTGCCGCTGGGCACAATTGCTTTCGGGTTTGTGATTTACTTTCTGGGTGGCTACCTGCTCTACGGGGCGCTGTTCGGAGCTATTGGAGCGGCTGTCGACGACCAGACCGATACCCAGCAGTTCATGTTCCCGATTACGATGCCCCTGATTCTGAGCTACATTATCGGCGTGAGCGTCATCCTGCGCAACCCCGACGGGCCGGTGGCTTTCTGGATGTCGATGATTCCGTTCACTTCGCCCATTGCCATGGTCATCCGGCTGCCTTTCGGGGTGCCGGTGTGGCAGCTGGCTTTGTCCATCACGCTGCTCATTATTGGCTTCATCGGCACGGTTTGGGTGGCAGCCCGCATCTACCGGGTAGGTGTGCTCATGTACGGCAAGAAAGTTACTTACCGCGAGCTGTCGAAGTGGCTGTTTTATAAGGGGTAACAGCCCGTTGCGCTATCAGTGAAAACACCGCGTCCTGTGCGGGCTAAGCCGTGGCAACGGTTTTGGCTCGCACAGGACGCGGTGTTTTCGCAGATGCCCCAGTGGCGGCCGTATCTTTGGGTTATGCGCATCTTTCTTCTGTTACTACTGCTGCTGGGTTCCGCGGCCCACGCCCAGGACCGGCCCGCCTACCGCCTGTTTACGGCTGCCGGCCGACCCGTGGGCTACGAGCCGATGCTCAGGCAGCTGGCCGCTGCCGACGTGGTGTTTTTTGGCGAGCAGCACAACGACCCGCTGGCCCACTGGCTGGAGTTGCAGCTCACCAAGGATTTACTGCGCCTAAAGCAGGGCCAGTTGGTACTGGGCCTCGAAATGTTTGAGCGCGACGTGCAGCCCCTCGTCGACCAGTACACCACCGGCGAGCTGACCGATGAGGCCTTTGAGGCCGCCAGCCGCCCCTGGCCCAACTACGCCACCGACTACCGCCCGCTGTTGCAGCTGGCGCGGCAGCAGAAGTTTCGGGCCGTGGGCACCAACGTGCCGCGGCGCTACGCCTCGCTGGTGGCCAAAGGCAGCCTCAGGGCCCTCGACACGCTCAGTGCCGCCACCAAAGCCTGGCTGCCGCCGCTGCCGCTAAACGTGGACTACGAGTTGCCGGGGTACAGGAATATGGTGAAGATGTTTGGAGGCGACGCGGCCCACGCTGCCGGGGTGCAGAACATCATCCAGGCCCAGGCCCTCAAGGATGCGGCCATGGCCTTCTTCCTCAACCAGGCCCGCCCCGAAGGCCACCTGTTGCTCCACCTCAACGGCAGCTACCACTCCGACAACCACGACGGTATTCTGGCCTACCTGCGCCAGCAGAACCCCCGGCTGAAGGTGCTGACCATCAGCACCGTTTCGCAGGAGCAGTTAAGCCGGCTGGCCCCGGAAAACAAGCAGCTGGCCGACTTCGTGCTGGTGCTGCCCGCCGACATGATCAAGACCTATTGAGTGGCCACTCGCCAAGGTCTCGTAGCCGCGCTACGCAGGCCAAAGCTGTTTAAGCGAATGAGCACTCCGGTTACAGCGCTGCGCAGGTCCGGGCTTCGGCTACGGCGCTTTAGCCTGGCATCCGGCAACATTATCAGCTCCTGCTTTATCTTGGCGGCCGGCGGGCAGTTCTTCGCTCCGCCTTATTCCTCTCCTGCATGATATCAACCCAAGACCCCAGCGGGCTTCCCGCCGCCGCCGACCTGCAACGCCTGGCCCAGGCGCTGGCCATGCTCGACGCCCTCAACTCGCCCGACTCGGAGTATCGTTACTACACCTACAACGCGGCCTGGAGCGAAACCGAGCAGTTGCTGGAAATGAACGATGGGGAGGGCGACCAGATGCTGGTGCTGTTTCGGCCCGAGGGCTGCTGCATCAACGGCTTTCTGGCTGGCTACGACCAACCCAACAAAGCCAGCGTAACCCGGGGCCTGCCCGCCGCCTTCGACGAATTTATTTTCGGCGAGCCGGTCCAGTCCATCGGCACCACGTTCTGCCTGTGGTACACGCCCGCCCACGGCTGGCAAACCGGCCTCGTAGACCCGGACGACGACGATGGCTCGGAAGACCTGTTGGCCATCTTCGACCAGGACCCCGAAACCTACGCCGACTGGGCCAACGGCTACTACCTCGACGAAACCGAGCGCGAACCCCTCGAAACCGAAGCCGTGGCCCGCT
This sequence comes from uncultured Cytophagales bacterium, assembly GCA_963711295.1. Lineage (GTDB taxonomy): Bacteria > Bacteroidota > Bacteroidia > Cytophagales > Hymenobacteraceae > Hymenobacter. The sequence continues at coordinate 1,876,876 of CAVQDF010000003.1, read as the reverse complement.
TCTACCGCCACGAGCCCCTCACCCAAGCCACCGCCACCGCCCTCAACACCGACCTGACCGACTGGGCGCAGCTAGCGGCCGAGGCCGAAATTATCGGCTACCCCCACGAGTTGTAACGGCCGTAATCGGTAGGCTGGTAGCGTAAGTCAGGTGCGGAGTGCTCCTAGCGGGTTGGGCGGATAGCGCCTCGCTGTGCGCTGGAGTGCTTTTTTAAGCCGGGTTTTCCAGCACGTACCCCCGGGCCAACTCCGTGAAGTCGGCTACTTGCTGTTGCTGCCAGGCCGCATCGTGGCCCAACTCCCGGGCCAGGAGCTCGGCCACTACCGGGGCGGCGCGGCTGGCGGCCCGGGCATCCAGAAACAATAGCCGCACCCGGCGGGCCAGTACGTCCTCCACGGTGCGGGCCAGCTCGTAGCGGGCGGCCCATACTACCTCAGCATGGGTGAAATCAGCCGCCGGGTCGAGCTGTTGGGCCAGCGCAGGCTCTTCGACCATGAGTTGGCGTAAGCGGGCGCGTCGGTGCCGTAGGCCGCCAGGGAGGCGTGGTGGTCGGGGGTGGGCTGGGCGCCGTGGATGGGCTGCTGGGCCGTGCGGCTGGGCGCGGGCGGCAGTAGGCCGAGGGCCACGGCCCGGTCCAGGGTATCTTCGGCCATGCGGCGGTAGGTGGTCCATTTGCCGCCCGTAATCGTCAGCAAGCCGCTTTCGGAAACGATAATCTTGTGGCTGCGCGAAATTTCCTTGGTGCTGGTGGTGCCCTTGGCCGGAGCGGCCAGGGGACGCAGACCGGCAAACACGCTCAGTACGTCGGCCCGGGTGGGGGCGCGGCTGAGGTAGCGGCCGGCGGTGCGCAGAATAAAGTCGATTTCCGCTTCCTGGGCCCGGGGCTCGGGGCTGGCGGCGGGCAGGGGCGTATCGGTGGTGCCCAGCAACACCCGGCCCTGCCAGGGCACGGCGAACAGCACCCGCCCGTCATCGGTTTTCGGAATCATCAGCGCATCATCGCCGGGCAGAAAGTCTTGGCTCACCACCAGATGCACGCCCTGGCTGGGTTGCACCAGGGGGCGGGCGGCGGGCTCGTCGAGGCGCAACACCTCATCTACGAATACGCCGGTGGCATTCACTATTACTTTGGCTCTCAGCTCGTAGGTGCGGCCGGTTTCCTGGTCGGTGGCCGTGGCACCGCATAGGCGGCCGGCGGCGTTTTTGTGCAGGCCCGTTACGGTGCAGTGGTTGAGCAGGGTGCCGCCGGCCTCGAGGGCCGTCTGGGCCAGGTTCACGGCTAGGCGGGCATCGTCGAACTGGCCGTCGTGGTAGAGCACGCCCCCGCGTAGGCCGGCCGGGCGCAGGTTGCCGAGGCGGCGCAGCGTTTCGGCCCGACCCAGGTGGCGTGAGTTGCCGAAGCTGCGGCGGCCGGCCAGCCAGTCGTAGAGCTTCAGGCCGATGGTGTAGAACAGGCCGCCCCACCAGTTGTAGTTCGGGATGATGAAATCCTGGTTTTTGACCAGGTGAGGCGCATTCTGAAGCAGTAATCCGCGTTCATGCAAAGCCTCACGCACCAGCGCCACATCGCCCTGGGCCAGGTAGCGCACGCCCCCGTGCACAAGCTTGGTGCTGCGGCTGCTGGTGCCCTTGGCAAAGTCGTCGCGCTCCAGTAGCAGCGTGCTATAGCCCCGGCTCAGCCCGTCCAGCGCCACGCCCAGCCCCGTGGCCCCACCCCCGATAACGAGCAAATCCCACTCGGGCTGGCTGGTGAGCCGCGCCAGCAGGGTAGAGCGATGGAAAAGGGACATGGAGAAGGGAGTAGGAGGGCAAGAATAGGCTAAGGAGTGGGCAGAGTGTGCAACAGGGAAAAGAACGTCATGCTATCGCACAACTAGCTGACTCAGCATGACGTTCTCTCTAACAATTGCGCCCTATAAACTAACATTCCAAACCTCACTCCCCCGGCGAGTACGTGCGCTTGGCCTGCCGGCGAATGTCCTCGGGGTAGAACGGCACGTCCTTGAACTTTTCCTGCACGTACAGGCCGGCCTGGTCGGTGAAGTGGGGCGAGTCGGGGTGGCCGCTGACGCCGCCGGCCAGCACCGAGCGGGCCTTCACGCGGGGCCCGAACTCGACTACGGCAATGAAGCTGTTGCCCACGTCGCCGTAACGCTTGTGGGTGCCGGTCCGGGCGCGGGAGCCGAAGGCGGCCAGTGAGCCCCAGGCCGAGGACGTGAAGGCCACCGGCCGGCTGGGCTGCTGGTCGTCGTAGGTTTCCTCAATTTTACCCGTGAGGCGCTGGAAGCGGTTGATGTCGCCCCAGGGCTGCCGCCAGTTGCCAAACAGCTGGGTCAGCTCATCGAGGGTCTCCTGCAGGGCATTCACCTTCTCGGGGGCCGTGGTGGCTTTTATGGCAAACCGGATCAGGGCCATCTGGTCGAGGGGCTGGCCGGGCTGAACGCGGGGCCGGCTCAGGCGTAGCAGCCGCTCGGCCCAGTAGGTGGCCAGGGTCTGGCCCACCGAGGTGGTAGCGTAGTTATGGTCCCAGGCCCGGAGCAACGTGATGGCGTCCCGGATGTCGCCCCGGGGTGGGTCGGCGCCATCGGCCACGATCTGGTAGGCGTCGCTCAGGGCGGGTAGCAGCTCGTCGAAGGCCGTCAGGTGCGGATCTTTGGCGGCGGCAATCAGGGTGTCGAGAGTGAAAACGGGTTTGGCGCTTAGTACCCGCACGGCGTTCAGGCCGCGGTAGTTCTCGGCATCGGGCGCCATATAGGCAGGGTAGCGGCCAGGAGCGGGGCTGCTGCCGGGGCCGGCCACCGTGAAGGGCGTAGCGTTGCAGTTCTGAATCCAGCCGCTGGCCGGGTTCTTTACCTGCACAATATCCTCGACCGGGTGCAGGCCTTGCCACTCGGTTTTGGGGTTGGCCCCGTCCACTGGCTGGCTCCAGTCGAACTGCGGGTCGCGGCGGGGCATGAAGTTGCCGTGCCAGTAGGCAATAGTGCCCTTGCTGTCGGCAAATACGGTATTGTTGGAAGCGTTGCCGTTGAGCTTCATCACTTCCCGGAAGCTGGCGTAGTCGGTGGCCTTGGTGCGCAAATACGACTGTTCGAGGGCTGCCAGGGGCGTGTCCATCATGCGTACTGTCAGCCACTGGCCGTCGGCCTGCTGGCCCACCACCGGGCCGTGGTGGGTGTGGTAGGCCGTAAACTCCCGGCGCTTCAGGGTGCCATCGGCGGCGCGGTAGGCAATGCTGACGGGCACCTGGCGCACCGGCCGCCGCTCGGTGGCGCCGTAGCGGTACGTGAACTGGCCGTTGGGCTGCGGGTCCACGGTTTCGCGGTACTCGTCCATCGAGTCGGCGTAGCTGGAGGTATGCATCCAGCCGCAGTGCTCATTAAACCCCTGGTAGATGAAAAACTGCCCCCACGTGACGGCGCCATAGGCGTTCAGACCGGCCTGACTGGTCATCTGTACCTCGGGCCGGAAGTAAAACGAGGTATGGGGGTTGATGAGCAGCAGCGCGTGCCCGGAAGCACTTTTGGCCGGCGCCACGGCAAACCCGTTCGAGCCCAGCGAGGCCCGGTCTACCAGGTCTTCTGTTTCCCGTGCGGGCGGCTGCCAGCCGGTGCCGGGCGCTACCTGCCGGCTGTAAAAGGCCTTTAGGCGCTCCAGCGGCACCACGCTGATATTGCCCCCGATGCTGCCCTCCGAAAACAGCAGCGGCATCCAGGGCTGGAAACGATGCAGAACCCGCGGCTTGGTTTGGGGGTGGGTGGCGAGGTAGTAGTTGGTGCCGGCGGCAAAGGCGTCGAGCAGCTGGCGCATCCAGGTGGGGCTTTGCTTGTACAGCGCAATGGCCTGGGTGCTGTCCATGAACAGGCGGGCGCGCAGGTCGTGGTACACCGCGCTTTCGCCCTCGGCCTCGGCCAGCCGGCCCAACGCATCGAGGTAGTTGGCTTCCACCCGCGGGAAATCGTCCTCGCACTGCGCATAGAGCAGGCCGAAGACGGCGTCGGCGTCGGTTTTGCCGCTGACGTGGGGGACGCCCCAGGTGTCGCGGGTGATGGTGACTTGCCGGGCCTGCCGCTGCCAGCGGGCCAGCTCAGCGGGTTGGAATGCCTGGGCCTGGGCCGCGCCGGTCCCGAGTGCCAGGGCAAAGAGTGAGGGAAGGAAACGCATACTGCAAGGTAAGCAAGCTGGCTTTTATTGGCTTATGACTAATAAATAACCCCGGCCCCCCGTAGGCGTAAAACAAATACCCCATCCCTTTCTCTCCCCCTCAGCCTCCTGCATGGAACAAGATTTTACGAATGTGCTGCACACGTACTGGGAGCAGTTCCTGTACATGCTGCCCCGCTTGCTGATTGCCGCCCTCGTGATGGGAGGCGTGTGGGTGGGCGCCAGCCGGCTGCGAACCTGGCTGGCAGCCAAGCTCAGCCACCACTCCGACGACCCCCTGCTCACCGATTTTCTGACCCAGGTAGGCCGTTGGGTGCTGGTACTCACGGGACTGGTCATCGCGCTCAATATTCTGGGTTTTTCGGGCGTGGTAGGTGGTATTCTGGGCGCGGCGGGTTTGTCGGCCTTTGTGGTGGGTTTCGCCTTCAAGGATATTGCCGAGAACTTTCTGGCCGGTATCATCTTGGCCTTCAACCGGCCCTTCGGCGTCAACGACACGGTGAAAATTCAGGACATGTTCGGGCAGATAACCAAGCTCAACCTGCGCACCACCGAAATGGGTACCTTCGACGGCCGCGACATCTCCATTCCTAATGCCATTGTGCTCAAGGAGCCGCTCATCAACTACACCCGCGACGGTTTTATCCGCCAGGATTTTGTGGTGGGCGTCGATTACGACGATGACGTAGCCGCCGCCATTACCCTGATTCTGGAGCAGGTACGCAAGGAGCCGGAGGTGCTGCTTGACCGGGAGCCCTTCGCCGTGGTCGATGAGCTGGCCGCCAGCACCGTGAACCTGAAAGTGTTTTTCTGGACCAACACCGAGGATTACCGCCGGGCCACGCTGGAGCTACGCAGCCGGGTGATGAACCGGGTGAAAATTGCCCTTATGGCCGGTGGCTACGCCTTGCCGCCCGATATTCTGGAGCTGCGCCTGCCCACCAAAATGCCGGCCGTACCAATTCAGGTGGCCATGGCCGAGCCCGGCACGCTTGCCGATCCGCCCGAAGACCCCAAAAAGCTGGCGAAGCTGGCTGCCAACCTGGGCACCAACCTAGGCACCAGCCTCGGGCCCAGCTAACCACCTATTCTTAATCAACTTACTATGGAGAAGATTTTCTTTACCAACTGGGCCAGTCTGGGCCGCATCGTCGTGGTCGGGGCAATGGTCTACGTGGGCCTTATTCTGCTGCTGCGCGTTTCGGGCAAACGCACGCTCTCGAAGATGAATGCCTTCGACCTTATCGTGACGGTGGCCCTGGGCTCGATGCTGGCTTCTACGCTGCTCAACAAAAGTGTGGCCCTAACCGATGGCCTGTTGGGCATGGGCGTGCTCATCGGCCTGCAATACGTCATTACCTGGCTGTCGGTGCGCTACTCGGTGGTCAGTAAGCTGGTGAAGGCGGAGCCCACCCTGCTCGTTTACCAGGGCCAGTTCCTGCATGCCGTGATGAAGGCCGAACGCGTGACGGAGGGCGAAATCCTGACCAGCCTGCGCGAGCGGGGCATTGCCTGCCTGGCCGACGCCGAGGCCGTGGTGCTTGAAAACGACGGTACGCTCAATGCCCTCCAGCACGACGCCCCCAAAGCCCCCCACGCGGCCCTGAGCAACGTGCCCAAGCCGTAGCCGGGTGCCGCTCCGCCTCCTGATATACCCATCCAGCCTTTGTTTCTCCCCTCAATTCTGTCATGAATAAAATCAAAAGCTGGTGGCTTAATATCAATGCGAGCCTGTGGTTTGTGCCCACCCTGATGGTGGTCTCGTCGATGGTGCTGGCGTATCTGCTCGTGCTCGTCGATAACGGCACGAGCAACAAATGGACGTCGAATTACCCGTTGCTGTTCGGCGCCGGGGCCAGTGGGGCCCGGGGCATGCTCTCGTCTATTTCCGGCTCGGCCATTACGGTAGCGGCCCTTATTTTCTCGCTCACGCTTTCCACGCTGGCCACGGTGTCGGGGCAGTACACGTCGCGCATCCTGCGCAACTTCATGAGCGACCGGGCCAACCAAATCGTGATGGGCTTTTTCGTCAGTATTTTCGTCTACTGCCTCATTGTGCTGCGCACCATCCGCGACAGCACCGACAGCGACTCGGGTTTTGTGCCGCCGCTGGCCGTATCATTTGCGCTGATCTTGGCTTTGGTGAGCATCGGGATGCTGATTTATTTCATCCACCACATTGCTACTTCCATTCAGGCAGCCAACATTATTGCCGAAGCTGCCAATGAAACCATTGCCAACATGACCAAAATCTTCCCCAAGCAGGTAGGGGAGGAGGCCGATCAGGAAGAGGAGGATACGTTGCGTACCACCGACCTGAACTGGCATCTGGTGCCGGCCACTGCCACCGGCTATGTGCAAGGGGTAGCCAGTGAAGAACTAATGGAATTTGCCACCGACAACGATGCCGTAGTACGGCTCGAACACCGCCTCGGCGACTTCGTAACCCTCGATACGCCCCTGATAGCCGTAGCCTACTACGCTACCGACCGCCAGCCTACCGACGAGGAGCAGGCGCAGCTGAACGGCTATTTCACCATCGACAACCAGCGCAGCATCGACCAGCAGGACGTGGCTTTTGGCTTCCGCCAGATTGTTGATATTGCCCTCAAGGCCCTGTCGCCGGGCATCAACGACACCACCACGGCCGTTATGTGCATCGACCGGCTGGGGGCTATGCTGGCCTTTCTGGCCAGCCGCGAACTGCACCAGCCCCTGCGCGCCGCCGACGACCAGATCCGGCTGATTGCCTACACGCGTGGCTTCGAAGACTTCGTTAAGCTGGCCTTCGACCAGATCCGGAGCAGCGGCGACAGCAACGTGGCCGTGCTGCTACGTCAGCTGAGGGCCCTTGAAACGATTGGCCGCCGCACGGGCTCCTACAAGCGCCGCCAGGCCCTGCGCCGCCAGTGCGACCTGATTGAGCGCGCCACCGAAACCATGCTTACCCGCGAATACGAGCAAAATCAGGTTCGCCACCGCCTGGGGCTGGTGCGAGCCTTTCTGGCCAAGCCGCTGCTGCCGCCGGTGCCGCAGGTATCATAAAGCCAGAAGCCGCTTCGCATTTGGCGAAGCGGCTTCTGGTATAAATGCATGGTAGGCAGGTTGCCGCCCTGCTACGGGTGGGCGGAAGCCGGCCGGTGGTGCTTACGAAGAGAAGGACGAGCCGCAGCCGCAGGTGCTTTTTGCCTGGGGGTTGTTGAAGACGAATCCGCGGGCGTTGAGGCCATCCTGGAAGTCAACTTCCATGCCCAGTACGTACATGGCGTGCTTTTTATCCATGATGAGCAGTACCCCATCGAGGTCGAAGATTTCGTCCTGCTCTTTGGGCTTGTCGAAGCCGAGCAGGTAGCTCATACCCGAGCAGCCGCCGCCCTGCACGCCGACGCGCAGGCCGTATTCGCCGGGTACGTTCTTCTCAGTCAGAATATTGCGAACCTCCTCCAGGGCGCGGGAGGTAAGGCTAATAGGAGCAATTTTGGTGGAGACGGCCGTTGCCATAGTGCGTTCGATTTTAGGAGTGTAAGGCGACAAAGGTACGAAGCCAGTAGCAGTCGGGGCTTATTCTTTGCGAATAGCCCGGCACACTACGTCGCCAGGAAGCATCGTTTGGTTGTACAACAACGGCTTGGGCCCCGCAGTTCACGCCCTATCTTTGCCTGCCCGCCGGTTGCGCCCGCGCTTTGCTGCGCAGCCGGCCTTTCTTCTCACTCTCCCTGCTGCATGGACTCCACCGCCTATATTTTCGACCTACTCAAAATCATTCTGCCGGCTCTCATTGTGGCCGGGGCCATCTACCTGCTGTTCCAGCGGTTTCTGGAGCAGGAGCAGCAGCGCCGCCTGATTGAAATGCGCCTGGAAGCCAGCAAAACCACGCTGCCGCTTCGCCTGCAGGCCCTGGAGCGCGTTACGCTGCTGCTGGAGCGCCTGAGCCCGCCCAACCTGCTGGTGCGCGTAAGCAGCGCCGGCCTCTCGGCCCCCGACTATCATCGTCAGCTGCTCCAGGAAATCCGGGCCGAGGTGGAGCATAACCTCAGCCAGCAGCTTTACATGCAGCCCGAAACCTGGGCTGCCGTCAAACAGGCGCAGGAAAGCGTGAGCGGCCTCATCAACGGGCAGTTTCGCAGCCTGCCCAACCCCACGGAAGCCCGCGGCCCCGAGCTGGCCCGCCGCATTCTCGAAAGCCTGATGAGCGACGAGCAGACCGACCCCACCGCCGCCGCCCTTATGGCCGTGAAGCGCGAGGCCGTGGCCATGTTTTAGGGTAAGGTTTAGGAATACCAGAGTTAAGGCTAAGAACTAGCTCCCCTCCTTGGAAAGGAGGGGTTGGGGGTGGTTGATGCTATCAGAACGATAAAGATTAGCTCTACCAATCGTTCTTTCATCGTCAACCATCCCCAACCCCTCCTTTCCAAGGAGGGGAGCTGTTTTTACCCTTAATCCTAAGTCCCTAATCTACTACCCAACCACCCCGCTCATCACCGAATCAATGGCGCGTTGGTAGCAGGCTTCGTAGAGAGGCACGATGTTTTCCAGCGCAAAGGTTTCGGCGTGGGCGCGGGCGGCGGCTTTAAAGCGGGGTAAGTTTTCGTCTTCGAGCACGTAGAGGGCGTTTTTGACCATATCGGCCACGTCGCCGACGTTCACTGACCATCCCCGTAATGCCGTGCTCGTTGAGCTCGGGGATGCCGCCGGCATTGGTGCTCACGACCGGCACCTCGCAGGCCATGGCCTCCAGGGCCGCCAGGCCAAAGCTTTCCTTCTCGGAAGGCATCAGAAACAGGTCGGCGATGCTGAGCACTTCCTCCACGGCTTCGAGCTTGCCCAGAAAACGGACGTCCTGACAAAGGCCGATGTCGCGGCAGAGCTTCTCAATGCGCGGGCGGTCGGGGCCGTCGCCCACCAGCAGCAGCTTAGCCGGAATCTGCTTGCGGACCCCGGCAAAAATGTTCACCACGTCGTCGACCCGTTTTACCGAGCGGAAATTGCTGGTATGCACCAGCAGCTTTTCGCCCTCGGGCGCAATGGCCGACTTGAAATGGCCCTTCTCCTGCTTCTGGAAACGGTCGAGGTTGATGAAATTGGGAATGACCTCGATTTCCTTCTCGATGGCGAAGTACTCGTAGGTTTCCTTGCGTAAATCGGCCGATACGGACGTAACCCCGTCGCTCTGGTTGATGCTAAACGTCACAACGGGCTCGTAGCTGGCATCTTTGCCCACGAGCGTGATATCGGTGCCGTGCAGGGTGGTAACCACCGGAATCCGGATGCCGCGGGTGAGCAGAATCTGCTTGGCCATGAAGGCAGCCGAGGCGTGCGGAATGGCGTAGTGCACGTGCAGCACATCGAGCTTCTCGTTCTGGGCAATGTCGACCATCTTGCTGGCCAGCGCCAGCTCGTAGGGCGGAAACTGGAACAGCGGGTAGGGCGGGATATAGACTTCGTGGTAGAACAGGTTCTCGTTGAAGAAGTCGAGGCGTACGGGTTGGCTGTACGTGATGAAGTGCACCCGGTGCCCGCGCTGGGCCAGTGCCTTGCCAAGCTCGGTGGCGACGACGCCGGATCCGCCAAAGGTGGGGTAACAGACAATGCCGATGTTCATGGGAGCGGGGGAGATGGGAGGCCAGGGCGGGCCTGGCACTCGATGAATGGCCCAGGGCGGGCCGGGGAGCAGAAAGTACGGTTTACCGATTACGCAAGGGGCGAGAAGTAGTCGGGCCGAAGGACTAAAAAAACCGGCGGCGAGTTGCTCCTTCAGGAGCGTCTCGCCGCCGGTTGCGGAATCAAAGGAACAGAAAAGCTACACAACAGCTCATGTTTTCTGGAGGGCCTTGTAAATCACGTCGTGAATGCGCGTGCGGATGTTGTACTGCACCAGCTTCTTGTTGCCGGCATCGGGGTACACCCGGTTGGAAAGAAAGATATAGAGGATTTTGTTTTCCGGGTCCATCCAGACGCAGGTGCCCGTAAAGCCGGTGTGGCCGAAGGTGCTGGCGGGCGAGAGGTTGCTGGTCGGGCCCCTCGGGCTTGCTCGGGTCGCCCCGGTCCCAGCCCAGGCCGCGGCGGCTGCCGGCATCGGTGCTGCGGGCAAACTCAGCCACTACCGGCGTCTGGAAGAAGCGCTGGCCGCCGTAGCGGCCATTCTGCAGGTTCATCTGCATGAGCACGGCCAGGTCGTTGGCATTGGCAAACAGGCCGGCGTGCCCACCTACGCCGCCCACAAAGCCCGCCGTTTGGTCGTGTACGCTGCCCTGCAGCAGGGTATGGCGGTAGTAGGTGTCTTTTTCGGTGGGCGCAATGCACGACTTCGGAAACTTGTCGAGCGGGTTATAGGTCATCGAGGCCAGGCCCAGCGGCCCATAGAACTGCTTGGCCAAAAACTGCTCTATCGGCTGTTTTAGCAGCTTTTCGGCCAGGCGCTTCATCACAATAAAGCTCAGGTCGGAATACTCGATCGGATACTGGCCGCGCACTTTGGGCAGCAGGGCCGACTCCTGCACCCACTGCCAGACCAGGTCATCGGAAGTGCTCAGGCTGAACAGGTTGGGCGTAACCTCGCGCGAGTAGCCCGCCGATTCGGTGCTGGCGTAGAACTCAGGCTTGGGCCCGGCGCTGGTCACGGTCCGCTCCCAGGTCGGGATGCCGGGCTTAAGGCCGGCGTGGTGCATGAGCACGTCGCGCACGGTCATGTCCTTTTTGTTGGTCGTTTTCAGCTCGGGCAGGTAGGCCGATACTTTGTCGTCGAGGTTGATTTTGCCCTCGTCCTTGAGCCACATAATAGCCTGGAGCGTGCCGGCCACTTTCGTGACCGAAGCCAGGTCGTAGAGCGTGCTGTTATTGACGGGCTGGCTCTTATCGTAAGTGTAGTAGCCGTAGCTCTTATCAAACACCACCATGCCATCTTTGGCTACCAGCACCTGGCAGCCGGGAGCGGCCGCGTAGGCCACGGCTTCCAGGGCCACGTTGTCGATCTGGGTCATGATGCGCGAGTCGAGGCCCACGGCTTCGGGCGTACCGTAGCGGAGACGGTGGAAATCGGGCGTGGGCAGACCCAGGCCCGCCTTCAGGTTTTCCGACACCGTTACCGGCAGCCGGCCCTTGGCCGGCAAGGCCCCGAATAGTACCTGCGGCATTACGAGCTGGGAGGCGTAGTTGTCTTCGTAGCCACACACCAGGTTGCGGCTGCCTTCCAAGAACTTCAGCGCGTAGGCATTACCGAAGGCCACTACCACCGTTTTAATCCGGCCGTTAGCCTGCAGGTCTTTCAGAAACTTAAGTGCCCCATCGCCAAGGCCATAGTTATGCACCGGCGTGTTGTTCATGCCGTGCAGGCTCACCACCACCACGTTGTAGGGCGCGAGCTGGCGGCCGATGCGGCTGAAGGTGGAGTCGGGGGCGTAACGGTTGGGCACGGCATACACCGGCCCATCCTGGTACTTGCCCATAATGTCGCGGTAGGGCTCGGCATTGGAACCGATGGTGACGGCCGCGATGCGCAGCGTGTCGAGGCGCTGGAAGGGCAGGATGTCGTCTTCGTTCTTGACCACCGTCACGGCGTGCTCGTAAATCTGCTGCTGCACCAGGCGGCTCAGGGGCCGGTTCAGGTTCTGCATCAGGTTGGGCACGTCTACGGGGCGGTAGCGGTTGAGGCCGGCCCAGTACTTGCCGCGCAGGATTTTGCGCACCCGCTGGTCGATGTCGCCCTGATCGAGCTTGCCGTTGGCCAGCGCCTCCTTTATTTTCTGGATGGCCATCGGCACATCTTCCGAAAACAGCAGCACGTCGTTGCCGGCGGCCAGGGCCAGGGCATCGAGTTCGCCGGCCTTAAACATGTTCGACACACTCTTCATATTGAGCGCATCGGTGAAGACGAGGCCCCGGAACCCCATTTTTTGCTTGAGCAGCCCGGTAACGAGGGTAGGGGAGATGGTGGCCGACATGGTGTTCACCGTATCGAGCAGGGGCACGTACAGGTGGCCTACCATCACGCCCATTACGCCCTGGGCAATGGCCCGGCGGAAGGGGTAGAGGTCGATGTTGGTAAGGCGGGCCAGGTCGGAGTTGATAACCGGCAGGGCCACGTGCGAGTCTACGTCGGTGTCGCCGTGGCCGGGAAAGTGCTTCACGACGGCCATAATGCCGTGGTCCTGCAGGCCCTGGATGTAGCGGATGCCGCGGGCCGCCACCTGCTCCTTGTCTTCGCCGAACGAGCGGTTGCCAATAACCGGGTTGCTGGGGTTGGAGTTGACGTCGATGTCGGGCGAGAAGCTCACGTGCACGCCCAGCGTTTTGAGGTTGAGCGCGATTTCGCGGCCCATCTGGTACACGTAGTCGTCGTCGTCCATGGCGCCCAGGGTCATGCCCTTGGCGAAGTGCATGCTCGAATCGAGGCGCATATCGAGGCCCCATTCGGCGTCGATGGCAATCAGCAGCGGTACCTTCGACTCGGCCTGGTAGCGGTTGGTGAGGTTGGCCTGCCGGCGCGGACCGCCCTGCAGAAACATCAGCCCCCCGATGCCATAATTCTTAACCAGAAAGTCGATGTACTGAACGTGCTTGCGGTCCTTGTTGGAGTAGGCGGCCACCATAAACAGCTGACCCAGGCGCTGCTCGGGGCTGAGCGAGGTGAACACGCTGTCGACCCAGCTCTGTTCGGCGGGCGTCATGGGCTTGCCCATGTCGGTGCGGGGCACGGCCGAGGAAATAAGCAGGCCGGTCAGGGCCAGGACTAGCAGAAAAAGACCAATCCTAAATTCTTTGAGCATCAGGCCCGGTGGTTCTTGCAGAGGAGGTAATATCGGAAGGGGAGCCGAAAAACGCTATTTTTGCCCTTCCAAAAAAGATGCCGGGCCGGTTTAGAGTTGAATTTAATGGCCATCACGGACCTTCACGGCTCAACCTTACACCTTTCCAACGCCGGAGTTGGCTGAAATTGTGTTTCAGCCAGCGTACCCAAAAGTCGGCCGCAAACTTACGGAGAAATTCCCGACGCTGGTTGTTATCAGGCCGATAGCACCGGAAAATTTGGTGGTTCGGCAGGGGCATTTTGCCAATTTTACCGCCCGGGCCGGGGTGTCCGGGCCCGGCCCGAAAGATTGAAATCAAAGTAAAAAGACCACTGTGCTAAGTGGGGGCGGCGCCTGCACCAACGCACCAGTGCTGTTTGGGTGAGCCTGCCGGCTAACTGCCTGGCATAGCCACCCGGCGAGCTGGGGGCAGGGCCACTGCGCTGCACGATGGCCATTTTTGTAACGCATAGATAGATTACCTCAACGAATGGCTGATATCATCCAACTGCTGCCCGAATACCTGGCCAACCAGATTGCCGCCGGCGAAGTGGTGCAGCGCCCGGCTTCGGCCGTAAAGGAGCTGCTCGAAAATGCCGTCGATGCCGGCGCTACCCAGGTGCAGCTCATCGTGAAGGAGGCCGGTAAGCAGCTCGTGCAGGTCGTCGATAATGGGGCCGGCATGAGTTCCACCGATGCCCGCATGAGCCTGGAGCGCCACGCTACGAGCAAAATCCGCACAACCGAGGATCTGTTCCGCATCCGGACGCTGGGTTTCCGGGGCGAGGCCCTGGCCAGCATCGCGGCCGTGGCCCAAGTGGAGCTACGCACCAAAACCCGCGACCAGGATACGGGCACGCTGCTGCTGGTAGAAGGCTCGCAGATTACGAGCCAGCAGCCCGTCGCCTGCCCCGATGGCACGAGCATCAGCATGAAAAACCTGTTTTTCAACGTGCCCGCCCGCCGCAACTTCCTGAAAAGCAACGCAGTGGAAATGCGCCACATCCTGGATGAGTTTCAGCATGTGGCGCTGGCGAATCCGCAGATTTCGTTTTCCCTGTTTCAGAACGATCTGGAGGTGTTCAACCTGCCGGCCGGCAAGCTGGGGCAGCGCATTGTGGCCCTGCTGGGCAACGGCTACAAGGAGCAGCTGGCCCAGGTAGAGGAGGAAACCCCGTTCCTGACCGTGCGGGGCTTCATCGGCAAGCCCGAGTCGGCCAAGAAAAGCCGGGGCGACCAGTTTTTCTTCGTCAACAACCGCTTTATCCGGTCGGCCTACCTCAACCACGCCGTGCTTACGGCCTACGAGGGCCTGCTGCCCAAAGACACCCACCCGTTCTACGTACTGTTTCTGGAGCTCGACCCCAAGAGCATCGACATCAACGTGCACCCCACCAAAACCGAAATCAAGTTCGAGGACGAGAAAACGGTATATGCCATTGTGCGCTCGGCCGTGAAGCAGAGCCTGGGGCTGCACAACATGGCTCCCTCGCTCGATTTCGCGGGCGACGTGAACTTCGGGGCCATTCAGCCCCTGGGGATGGGCGGCAACGAGCGCCCGCGCTCCGATAGCGCGGCCCGGCCCGATGCGCTGGCTGCCGCCGCCAATGCCGCCAACAACCTGGTAAACCCGCGGCCCAACCGGAGCGGCAGCACGTTCGAGCGGCCCCTTACGCCCCGCCCCACCGAGGAGGCCAAGCAGGAGCTGGAAGCGTTTTACCGTAGCTTAAGCCGCGTAAACCTGCCCGATGTAGAGCATGAGGCCACCGCTGCGGGGGTTACCGTGCCCAAAGTGCCCCTGCTGGAAGCCCTGCCGGCCAACGTAGACCCCGAAACCGGAGAGCTGCTACCGGCCGCCGCTGTTGCGGCCGCCCTGCCCGCCCCACCCGAATCGGCCGGTCGGTTGGCAGATGAGGCCCCGGAGGACGCCGCTGCCGCGCCGCTGGTGCTGCCCGGCACGGCCGCCACGGCTTCGCCCGAGCTGCCGTTGCGCGAGTCGAGCACCGGGCCGGGCAACAAGGTGCTGCAGCTGCACCAGCAGTTTCTGCTCGTACCCGTCAAGTCGGGTATGATGCTGATTGACCAGGTAGCCGCCCGGGAGCGGATTCTTTACGAGCAGTACACCCAGGCCCTGGAGCGCGACGTGAGTGCCTCCCAGACCCTGCTGTTTCCGCGCACCATCACCTTCACGCCCCAGGATTTTGCCATTCTGCGCGAAGTGGAGGAGGCCTTGCGGGCTCTGGGTTTCCGCTTCACCGATTTTGGCCGCCATACCATTGCCGTCGAGGGCATTCCGGCCGATGTGCCCGCCCGCGACGAAAAGGAGCTTATCGAGGGCCTCATCGAGCAATTCCGTAACGGCGGCCCCGTCAAGCTGGACCGCCGCGAGCAGATGGCCCGGGCCCTGGCGCGCCGGGTGGCCACCAGTGCCGCCGGAGCCCGCCTCTCGGAGCGCGAAATGACGACCATCGTGGACAAGCTCTTCGCCTGTGCCGTGCCCAACTACACCCCCGACGGCCGCCGCACCATCGTGCTGCTGGAGCTGGGCCAGCTGCGGGAGCTGTTTGGGTAGTAGCGCGAAGCTCCAGCTTCGCGTATCGTTGCTGCCGGCCGTAACTGCGAACCGGATTAAACTGTTCTGCGATACGCGAAGCTGGAGCTTCGCGCTACTTCTGCTAACCCACCGGGCGGTTGTTCGTTTGGTAGTATCATCTTTGAGAAAGCAAAGCCGCGCTTTGCCCCGTATGCTGTTCTTGTTTCTATGTTTCAACTGACCCCCACGGTCCGCAACCTGCTTATCGCCAACGTGGTGATTTTCCTGCTGGCCACCAACCTGCCCAGCAACCTCAGCTTTCTGGCGCTCTACCCGATTGGCTCGGCTTATTTTCAGCCCTGGCAGTACCTGAGCTACATGTTCATGCACGCCGGATTCGGGCACATCTTCTCCAACATGTTCGGCCTGATTGCCTTCGGTCCGCTGCTGGAGCAGCGCTGGGGCGGGCAGCGGTTTCTCACGTTCTGGCTGATCTGCGGCCTTGGGGCGGGTATTCTCTACTCGGGCCTGCGCTACTACGAAATCGACCAGATGCGCCAGGATATCGAGGTGTTCCGTCAGGACCCGTCCGATATCAACCTGCAGGACTTTGTCGACAACAACTGCCAAGCCCTACGCCCCGGCCTTCGAGCCCGTTGTGCGCCAGCTCCACGCCACGCCCGACGACCAGAGCCTGATTCAGGGATGTTTAATTCGATGGAGGAGGTTTATCATGGGTAGCCTCAACGGGCCGATGCTGGGCGCGTCGGGGGCATTGTTCGGGCTGCTGTTCGCCTTCGCGTATCTGTTCCCCAACACTACGCTCATGATTTTTCCGTTGCCGATTCCCATCAAGGCCAAGTATTTTGTGCCGCTTTATGGGCTCTATGAGCTCTATGGCGGCATTCACCAGGCCCCCGGCGACAACGTAGCCCACTTTGCCCACCTGGCCGGTTTGGCCGTAGGTTTCGTACTGGTTATGCTCTGGGAACGGAACCGAAGCCAGTTCTATTAGTTGTTCGTTGTTCGTGATTTGATGCTCGCTTTTGTCTTTGGTTGAGGGGGAAGAACCTCTGAAAGCAGAGCGCGGGCGACAAAGCGAGCAGCGCAACAGCATAAAGCATAAAACGAGCAACGAAAAACGAAATCCAGATGAGTGTTTTCCATGATATCCGCACGGCCTTCAGCCGCCGCGACAACGCCCTCAATCAGCTGTTGTTGATCAATGTGCTGGTGTTCGTTTTTCTGGTGCTCACCGAAGCCCTGATGAAGCTCACGGGCACCTATGCGCAGTATTACCCCAACGTCATCCGGCAGTTCGTGCTGCCCTCCGACCTGCCCTCGCTGCTGCGCCACCCCTGGACCATCCTCACCTACGCCTTCACCCACGAAGGCTTCCTGCACATCCTCTTCAACCTGCTGAACCTGTACTGGTTCGGGGCCCTGGTGCGCGAGTACCTCGGCGACCGGCGGCTGGTGAGCGTGTACGTGCTGGGCGCGCTGGCGGGAGCCGTCGCGTTCCTGCTGGCCTTCAACCTGATTCCGGCCCTGAAGCCCAGCCTCGGCGTGCCCCTGATTGGGGCTTCGGCGGGCGTTACGGCCGTTATTATGGCCGCCGCCACGCTCATGCCCGAGTATCAGTTTAGTTTGATTCTGCTCGGGCCGGTGCGCATCAAGTACATTGCCGCCGTCGTTATTCTGCTCTCCGTGCTGGCCATCAATCAGGGCAACCCCGGCGGCGGACTGGCCCACATTGGCGGGGCTTTGCTGGGCTTCGTGTTCATCCGCCAGCTGCAGGCGGGCCGCGATTTGGGCCGTCCCGTGCAGGCCGTTGGCGACTGGCTGGGCCGAGTGTTCTCGCGCCGCCCCAACCTGCGCGTTACGCACCGGGGCGCGGCTTCCGCCACCTCTGCTGCGGCTCCAACGGCAGCGGCCAGCCGCAGAAGTGCCCCCACCAAGCCCGGCGAAGACGAAATCGACCTCATCCTCGACAAGATTTCCCACTCCGGCTACGAAAGCCTCTCCAAGGACGAAAAGCAAAAGCTGTTCAAAGCCAGCCAGCAATAAGATCACGGATTAGCGCGGATTTTAGCGGATTTCACGGATTTTGTAGTTGGCGCAGTTGGCCCGAACAACTATTTTTAGGTCGTCTCTCCTGCATTTGATTGCTTTATCGATAGCGACACTCAAAAGGCAAACGGCCGCCCTGCACGATGCAGGGCGGCCGTTTGCCTTTTGAGTACTTCGGGGTTTTGAAACGAAAGCTAACAGCTAGTAGCTCTCAGCTAACAGCTCAAAAAAACCTATCCGTTCATCTTGTCGAGGGCGTCCATTACTTCCTTCACGTGGCCGCGGGAAGTTTCGAGCAGAGCTTTCTCGTCGTCGTTGAGCTGAAGCTCAATCACTTTCTCGATGCCGTTTTTGCCCAGAATAACTGGGGCACCGAGGTAGACGCCATCCATGCCGTACTCGCCTTCGAGCTTCACGCACACGGGGAACACGCGGCGCTGGTCGCGCACGATGGCTTCTACCATTTGGGCAGCGGCCGCGCCCGGCGCGTACCAGGCCGAAGTACCCATCAGTTTCACCAGCTCACCGCCGCCTACGGCCGTGCGCTGTACAATGGCGTCGAGTTCTTCCTTGCCGATGAGCTCGGTAACGGGAATGCCGCCTACGGTCGTGTAGCGGGGCAGGGGCACCATGGTGTCGCCGTGGCCACCCATGAGCACTGCCTGAATGTCTTTGGGGCTCACGTTGAGGGCCTCGGCCAGGAAGGCGCGGTAGCGGGCGGTGTCGAGGATGCCGGCCATGCCGAATACCTTGGTGCGGGAGAGGCCGGAGGTGAGGTGCGCCTGGTAGGTCATCACGTCGAGCGGATTGCTGACGATGATGATGATGGCGTTGGGCGAATACTTTACCACCTGCTCGGTCACCGATTTCACGATGCCGGCGTTGGTCGAAATCAGGTCGTCGCGGCTCATGCCGGGCTTGCGGGGCAGGCCTGAGGTAATTACCACCACATCCGAATCGGCGGTGCGGCTGTAGTCGCCGGTTACGCCGACGGTGCGGGAATCGTAACCAATAATGGGGGATTTCTGCCAGATATCGAGGGCTTTGCCTTCGGCGAAGCCTTCCTTGATGTCAACCAATACAATCTCGTTGGCGATTTCGCGGGTGGCCAATACATCGGCGCAGGTCGCGCCTACATTGCCGGCTCCAACTACGGTAACTTTCATTGAGTGGTGGAATTTGGGTGTGAACTATTGGGATGCGTAAAGCTACGGCTTAGAGTTTAGAAGTTAGAGGCGAGAACAGAGAAGTTAGATGGGAGCGAACTGTCATGCTGAGCGAAGCGGAGCGCAGTCGAAGCATCTCTACCGCAGTGGTAACCCTATCGGCTGCAACGAAGCGGTAGGGATTCTTCGACTTCGCTCAGCATGATGGGCTTCTTGTCCCTGGCCCCCGTACCGTTTCTCACTTCTCACTTCTCACTTCTCACTTCTCACTTCTCTCTTCTCACCTACATCCGCCGCACTACCAGCACCCGCTCTGTTTCCTCAGTTACTTTAAACCGCTCGTCGGGCCGGTGGCCGATAACCCAGGCGATTTTGCCATCGGCCGTGGCCAGCACCCACACGCTGTCTTTAAGGTTGAGGGGCACTTTCTGGTCGATGAGAAAGTCGCTGAGCTTCTTCTTGCCCTTCATGCCGATGGGCATAAACCAGTCGCCCTCCTGCCAGGGGCGCACCGTGAGCGGGAAGCGCAGCTTGTCGGCGTCGAGGGTGGCTAAGGCTTTACCCCGGGGCGGCTCGTAGCCTTCTGGTACTTCGAGCAGCTCGGTGCGCAGGTGCAGGCCATCAATTTTGAGCACCTCCTGGCCCGCCTGCAGCTGGTGGGTGCCAAATTGGGTAAGCCGGCGCGGGGTAATCACGAGCTGCTCGCGGTCCTTCACCAGCAGGTGGGTCGGCGACTCGAAGCGGCGGCCCGGGTCGGCCCCGAAGCTCTGCACGATGTCCTTCACTACCAGATACGAGAAACCGAAGGGGCGCAGCAGCTCGTGGAGCACTACGGCCGTGGCGGCGGTGTTTTGCAGCAGCCGGATGTCGAGGTAGGTGGCTTCGGGTTCGGTGCGCTGGGCCTGGGCGGCGGTGTCGGCCACGTAGCGGCGCACGATTTCCTCGGCCCCGCCCACCCGCTCGGCCGTGGTGCTCATGGTATGGTCGAGGTTGGGATTGATGTCGCGCAGCACCGGCAGCACCTCCAGGCGCAGGCGGTTGCGCTGGTACACCGGCGAGTCGTTGCTGGCATCTTCGCGCCAGACGAGGCGGTTTTCCACCACGTAGTCAAACAAATCGGGCTTGCTCACGCCCAGCAGGGGCCGCACCAGGTGGCCGGTTTTGGGCCGGATGCCGTGTAAACCCGCCAGGCCGGTGCCGTGGGTGAGGTTGAGCAGCATGGTTTCGGCCGTGTCGCGCTGGTGGTGGGCGGTGGCAATGGCAGCGTAGCCCTGGCTGGCCCGGATACGCTCAAACCACTCGTAGCGCAGGGCCCGGGCGGCCATTTGGGTCGAAATGCCCTCCTGCTCGGCAAACTTTTTGGTCTGGAAGAACTCAACAAAATAGGGGGCCTTGTACTGCTGGGCCAGCTTGCGCACAAATTCCTCGTCGGCGTCGGCCTCTTCCCCGCGCAGCCCGAAGTGGCAGTGGGCCACGGCAAAGGGTTGCCCGAGCCGGTGCAGCACGTCGGCCAGCACCACCGAGTCGAGGCCGCCGCTGACGGCTACCAGCAAGGTATCGGTGGGGGAGAAGAGGGCGTGTTCCTGAATGAAGTGCTGAATTCGGTCGAGCATGGAGGTGGTAACTAGAGCTAGAAAGCTAGTTCCCCTCCTTGGCAAGGAGGGGCTAGGGGTGGTTGATGGTAGCAGAACGACTCTGATGGATTAGGATTGGGTAGTTGTCCTGACGAATCAACCACCCCTAGCCCCTCCTTGCCAAGGAGGGGAACTAGCTTTCTAGCTTTAGCTTTGAAATTCTCTCTTCCCGTCTAATCGTACTATTCCACAAAGAAACGCGTTAGCAGCACCTCTTCCGTACCTTTGCGCCGAAATGTCGCTTTCCAAGTCTGTTTTTCTCTTTCTGCTGCTCTTATTGCCGGTCCTGAGTCGGGCCCAGCAACGAGCTGCCGCTAAACCGGCCAAGGGCCAGCCCATTGAGCTGATAACGGCCAACGCGCTGGAGGGCGGCACGTTCAACGGCATCGAAATCCGCAAGCTGTTGGGCAATGTGAGTCTGCGGCAGGGTACCACATTGCTCTACGCCGACTCGATGTATCAATACCTGGAGCGCAACGCCATTGAGGCGTTCAGCAACGTGCGCATCATCCAGAACGATACCATCACGATTACCGGCGACCGGGGCACCTACGACGGGGATACCCGCAAGGCCCGCATGACGGGCAACGTGACGCTGCGCGACCCGCGCATGACGCTTACCACCCAGTTGCTCGACTACAACCTGGCCAGCAACCTGGCTTATTACAGCACCGGCGGCCACCTCCAGGACCCCAAAAACACGCTCGACAGCCAGTTCGGCTACTACAATACGGTCAGCAAAGTGTTCAGCTTCAAGCGCAACGTGAAGCTGGTGACGCCCGAAAACACCATCGAGACTGATACGCTGCAATACAACACGATCAGCAAAGTGGCTTACTTCTTCGGCCCGACCCGCATCAAGGGCAAGGATAAAACCCTGTACGCCGAAAACGGGACGTATAATACGGCGACCAAAGTGGCCAATTTCGGCCGCAACGCCCGCATCGAAACCCCCAACTACCTGCTCGGCGGCGACCAGCTGTTTTACAACGAACAGACGGAGTACGGCGTGGCTACGGGCAAGGTATCGATGATTTCCAAGAAGGATAACCTGGAAATCAGGGGCGATGTGGGGCGCTACTGGCGGGCCCAGGGCCGCGCCAAAGTGTACGGCGGCCGGCCCGTTATGCGCAACATCAATGGCCAGGACACGCTCTATCTGGCCGCCGATACGCTGGTGAGTATCGAGGGCCGGCCGCCGCTCAACAAGGCGGGCGTTATCTACGCCTACCGCCAGGCCCGCATCTTCCGCTCCGATTTGCAGGGCCGGGCCGATTCGCTGACCTACGACCGTCAGGATTCCATCATCTACCTCAGCCACGACCCCGTGCTGTGGAACAAGAAAAACCAGCTCACGGCCGACTCGATGGAAATCCGGCAGCGCCGGGGCAAAGTCGACCAGCTCCGGCTGTTCGGGCACGCCTTCAGCATCGGGCAGGACACGCTGCTCAACTTCAACCAGGTGAAGGGCCGCACCATGACTGCTTACTTTGGGGAGAAGGCGATAAAAAAAATTGATGTGCTTGGCAACGCCGAGAGCCTTTACTATGCTCTCGAAGGTGATACCGTTGTATCGGGCGTCAATAAGTCGCTGTCGGCTACCATGGCGCTGCGTTTTGCCGACAGCAAGCTCCAGACCATCAGCCTCATCACCAACCCCGAAGCCAAGTTCATCCCGCCCAATGAGTTAAAAGCCGAGGAAAGCCGGCTCAAGGATTTCCAGTGGCGGCCCGAAGACCGCCCCACCCGCCGCCAGACGTTGGGCAAGCACTTCCCGCTCCCGGTCAAGCCCAAGAAAAAAGCCGCTCCGGCTCCCAAAAAGCCTACAACCACCAAAAAAGCCGCCCCGGCCCGGAAGCCAGCCGCCAAGTCAACCAAGAAATGAGCTGGTAGCAAAAAGCCCATCATGCTGCGCCCAGAAGACCGTCATGCTGAGCGCAGCCGAAGCATCTCTACCGCTTCGTTGCAGTCGACAGGCTTCGTATTGCGGTAGAGATGCTTCGGCTGCGCTCAGCATGACGTTCCTTCAGCTAACCAACCGACAACCGATTATTCGTACCTTTGCGCCCTTATGCTGTCATTCCGCCCTGCTTTCTTTGTTCTGCTGCTCAGCACCCTGCTATTCAGCTCCTGCTCCGGCTATCAGAAGCTGCTCAAGAGCACCGATGTGAACAAGAAGTATGAAGCCGCTATCCGTTACTACGAGGACGAAGATTTTTTTAAGGCCGGCACCCTGCTCGAAGAGCTGATTCCGCTGCTGAAAGGCCGCCCTGAGGCCGAGAAGGCCCAGTTCTACTTCGCCAACACGAATTACCGCCAGCGCAACTACACGCTTGCCGCCTACTACTTCAAGAACTTTCACGACACGTATCCTAACTCGCAGTACGCCGAGGAGGCGTACTTCATGCAGGCCAAGTCACTGTTCAAGGATTCGCCCTCGTTTCAGCTCGACCAGACCAACACCTATACCGCCCTGGAAGTGATTCAGGAGTTTCTGCGCCGCTACCCCGAGAGCAAGTTCCGAGTCGAAACCGAGGGCATGTCGCAGGAGTTGCAGAAGAAGCTGGAGAACAAGGCGTTTCTGGCGGCCAAGCTCTACTACGATTTGCGCTATTACCAGTCGGCCGTGACGGCGTTTACCGGCTTTCAGCAAGGATACCCGGCCTCGGCCTACGGCGAGCAGGCGGCGTTTCTGAAGCTGAGCGCCCAGTACGATATGGCCAAGGAAAGCGTACCGGAAAAGCAGCAGGAGCGTTACCTTGAAGCCCTGGCCTTCTACCAAAACTTCATCGACAACTTCCCCCAGAGCAAAGACCTCAAAGATGCCGAACGCATGTACGACTCGGCCCGCGATGAGGTGGCTAAAATAAAGGCGGCCAATACGGTTGTAGCTAAGTAGCCTGCGGCGGCCGGGCCAACAACCCCGGCAGACCAGAGCTTCCCTTTTTCAATCTGAACTTTTTGATTTTACCCATATGAAGACTCCTAACAGCGTCCCCGCTTCCATCGTGACACGCAACATGACGGATTTCACGCACGAAACCCACAATGTGTACGAGAGCCTGGCCATCATTTCGAAGCGGGCCAACCAGATTTCTGTGAAGCTCAAGGAAGAGCTGAACGGCAAGCTGGCCGAGTTTGCCACGACCGTCGACAACCTCGAAGAAGTGTTTGAAAACCGCGAGCAAATCGAAATTTCCAAGCATTACGAGCGCCTGCCCAAGCCGACCAACCTCGCCGTAGAGGAGTTCCTGGAAGGTAAAATCTACTTCAGCACGCCCGAGCAGGAAGCTGAGAAGGAGGCGTAACTGCCGCTTTGCCCCCTATTGGCCTCCCCGTCGCCTGCCCCGCCTACCGGGGCATTGGGTGGCGGGGAGGCTTTGGCATATAAGGCGGGGCATGGTTGCGCCCTTGGGCGGTTGCCGGGAGGCAGTCGTATATTCGGGCTGCTCTGCCACCCGGTCCGGCCCGATTCTACCTTGTTCAAATCGTTTGCTATATGCCCGACACGCTGCACGGCCGTAAAATATTGCTGGGAGTGAGCGGTAGTATTGCCGCCTATAAATCGGCCCTGCTGGTGCGGCTGCTGGTAAAGGCAGGAGCCGAAGTGCGGGTAATCCTGACGCCCGCTGCCGCGGCTTTCGTAACGCCCCTTACGCTGGCGACGCTCTCGAAAAACCCGGTGCTGCAGGGCTTTCTGAAAGATGCGCAGGCCGGGGAGTGGCACAACCATGTGGAGCTGGGCCTCTGGGCCGATGCGCTGGTGGTAGCTCCGGCCTCTGCCAACACCCTGGCCCACCTGGCCCAGGGCCTCTGCGATACGCTGCTTGATGCGGTGTACCTCTCGGCGCGCTGCCCCGTATTTGTGGCCCCGGCCATGGACCTCGACATGTACCAGCACCCGGCCACCCAGGGCAACTTGCGCCGCCTGCGCGAGTACGGCGTCACGGTCTGGGAGTCGCCGGCTGGCGAACTGGCCAGCGGCCTCAGCGGCCCCGGCCGCATGCTGGAGCCCGAGGAAATAATGCGGGAGCTGGAAAAGGAATTAAACATTAAAAGTGAGAAGTGAATAATCACCCTGTTACCGCCACTTCATCTTCCATCTCTGGAAGAGCTGATCGGTAATTGACAAAAGGCTAAACAAAGCGCGAAAACGCTAAGCCAACGGCACTTTTAATTTATCACTTTCAAGTTTTCACTGAAAAATGCGCGTTCTGATAACGGCCGGCCCGACTTACGAACCCCTGGACCCGGTGCGGTTTCTGGGCAACCACAGCACTGGCAAGATGGGATATGCCCTGGCCGAAGCCTTCGCCGCCGAGGGCGCGGAAGTAACGCTCATTAGCGGCCCCACCCACCTGCCCGACCCGGCCGGCCCGCGCATTGCCACCGTGCGGGTGCAAACCGCCGCCGAGATGTATGCCGCCGCTATTGCCGTTGCGCCTGCGGCCGACGTTTGGGTATTTGCCGCCGCCGTAGCCGACTACCGGCCCGCTGAGGTGGCCACCCAGAAAATCAAGAAGAGCGGCGATACGCTTACCCTGGAGCTGATAAAAAACGTGGATATTGCCTTCGAACTCGGGAAAACCAAGCGGGCCGAACAATTTTCGGTCGGTTTTGCGTTGGAAACTGAGAACGAGCAGGCCCACGCGTTGGGTAAGCTCGAACGCAAAAATTTCGATCTGGTGGTGCTCAATTCCCTGCGCAATGCGGGAGCCGGCTTCCGCCACGATACCAACCAGGTAACCCTGCTCGAACCCGATGGCCGCGTAACGGCGTTCGGGCTGAAACCTAAAACCGCCGTGGCCCGCGATATTGTGGCCGCCGTGCTCGCCCGCCTAACTCTCCGCCATGCGTAAGCTTTCGTCGTTGTCGTTGCTGCTGCCATTCCTGTTGCTCGTTCGCCCGGCCCGGGCGCAGGAGCTGCTGGCCGAGGTGAATGTAACCGCGCAGAACGTCACGATTTCCGACCAGCAGCTGGTAAAGCAGATGCAGAGCGACATGCAGACCTTCCTCAATGGCCGCGCCTTCACCAACCGCGTGTACCGGCCCGAGGAGAAAATAAGCTGCAAAGTATTCGTGGGCATTACGGCCATTCCGCAGAACGGCACCTACCAGGCCACCGTCCGGATTCTGAGCACCCGCCCGGTGTACGGTACCGGCTACGAGAGCAATGTGCTGAGCTTTGCCGACAAAGGCTGGACGTTCAATTATGCTCCCCAGACTCCGCCGCAATACTCCGAGAATACCTTCGTCGGCAACCTTTCCTCGCTGCTGACTTTCTATGCCTACATCATCATCGGCATGGATCAGGACAGCTTTGCGCCCCTAAGCGGTAGCCCGTACTACGACCGGGCCCGAACCGTGCTTACCAACGCCGCCTCCCAGAACATCACCAACGAATCGGATGGCGGCTGGAAGGACGACAACAACGGCAACCGCTACTGGTTGCTCAACAACCTGCAGGACCCTCAACTGGAAGCCTTCCGCAGCGGCATGTACGCCTACTACCGCAAGGGCCTGGATGTGTTCATTACCCAGCCCGACGAGGCCCGCACCAGTATGTTTGCCGCGTTGCAGGGTGTGCAGAAGGCCGTGCAGCGCCGCCCGGGCACGCTGCTGGCCCGGGCCTTCTTCACCACCAAGGCCACCGAGATTTCCAACGTCTTCCGCACCAGCACCGACCAGCAGCTCAAAGCCGACCTGGTAACGCTGCTCACCGATACTGACCCCACTAACTCGTCCAAGTATCAGGCGATTATGAAGCAGCCATAAGCAGGGTTGGAAACGGCTCCTATCGCGGAAAGCTGGTCGTTATAGTGTCTGTTTGCTGGCAATCTTCAGCCGTTTATATGTAAGCTCCCATTAGCCGATCCGTAAAAAAGTGGAGATTAATTGATAAATATAAATAATTAGAGGTAGGGCAAGGAGGTAATACAAATAAAAATATCAATATTTGCATTATATAATATAAAAGCAAGGGATAGTGTACACCTCTTGCTGGTCAACATGATAGAAAATTGCCCCCTTGGCTTACCAAAGTGCTGTAAGCCGGCTATGCTGGGGCCGTTGACCGAGCCCAATGGCCACAATGGCTTTGCCTTTAGCCCATGATACCGGGGGTATTAACTAGGGTGTCGTCAGTGTCAGCTTCCACGCAGATAACCGGCCCTGTCTGGCCGTTATCAACTATCCATGCAATTGACGCGGCTTGCTGTTGAAGTCTGCAAGCAGCCTCTATTGCTATGGCTATCGGCAACTGCCTGAGAATGGGCACGGCAATAGAGCGAATGACCGGATGGCAGATAGCCTGACCCGAACTGACGCGCTACTGACGTAGTGCTTAGCGCACGGCAAGTGCATTACGCCGAGCGCCGTTCAATAAAGAGCGGTAGAAAAGCCTGACTGTGTTTAACAGAGTCGCTCAGCCACCTTCTGAACTGTTTAGATCAAAAGATTAACTACTCTGAAACTCCTCAACAAGTCCATTTAATCTTCATTCAATGAAAAAACTATTACCCGCTTTAGCCCTTTGGGCGTTGAGCATAGATGCTAGCAGCCCCGCACAGGCGCAGCAGTTCACCGGGAAACTGGTTCCTGGGCAGGTAGATCCGGCCCAACTCGCTGCCATGAAGGCGCAGCAGGCCCAACCCTGGCGCGTACAGGCAGGCCGCATCATCTCCGGCACTGCACCGATGGCCCGCGCCATTCCGGAAAGTGCCGGTTTAACGGCGCAGACGAGCGCCCTGGCATGGAGTTCTGCGGCTTCCCTGTTGGCACCCCGGGCCCAGCACGCTGTAGAGGTGCTGAACGGCAAAATCTACCTTTGGGCCGGCTATGATGGCAACATAGAAAAGGGTGACATGCAGGTCTATGATGTTGCTACCAACAGTTGGAGCGTGGGTACGCCGTATCCCAATAATATACGCGGCCATGCCCACGCCGTGGGAAACAACGGGTTGCTTTACAGCTTTGCCGGATTCAACGGGAATGGAGTGTTTGGCACCAGCTACAGCTTCAATCCGGCCACCAACGCCTGGACGGCCATTGCCCCCATCCCCTTCGCGGTTTGGGAAGCGCGGGCGGTTACGGGGGCTGATGGCCGGATATACGTGTTCGGTGGAGAAGGATCACCAACTAAAACGCAGATCTACAACCCTACCACCAACACCTGGGCTGCCGGGGCCGATGTTCCGGCGCAGGTCTTGGGCAGCGTCGTCATTCGCGATGCCAACAACCTGCTGCACGTGATAGCGGGGTTTAATGCGGGCTATAGTGCTATAAACAGCCACTACGTCTATAACCCGACGACCAACACCTGGACCACCGCGACGGCTTTGCCAGCCGCGCGCGCCCAGGCGGCCGGCGTGCTGGGCGCCGACAACAAGATTTACGTGATGGGCGGCAAAGCCGATGGAGGCAATCTTTCGTCCTCCTTCAATACCACCTACGTCTACGATCTGGCGACCAATACCTGGAGCACGGACACTAATCTGCCCACAACCTTGGGGGAAACCAAAGCGGTAAATAGTGGTACTACGTTATTTGTGGTAGCCGGCACCGGCAACAATGCAGCCCAATCGGTCGTTTATAAATCCGGTATTGCGGCTACCGCCACTTCGTGGACGGGCGCGGTATCCAATGACTGGTTTACGGCCGGTAACTGGAGCAACGGCATACCCACCAGTTCGCTGGACGCGATAATTCCGGCCGGTCAGTCTCGCTATCCGGTGCTGAATACCGGTACGGCCTCGGCCAAAGCCCTAACGCTGGCCAACGGCGCGTCGCTCATCCAGAACGGGGGCACGCTGAATCTGGCGGGCAACTTCAGTAATGCAGGCACATTCACGGCCACCGACAACGCCACGGTGGCGCTCACGGGTGCCGCTGCGCAGACCGTGGGCGGCAGTAGCCGCACTATGTTCCGCAACCTGAGCGTAGGAGCTAACGGTGCTACCCTGGCCGGGGCTATCGACGTGCAGCGCCTGCTCACACTTACGGGTAACCTGAGCACGAGCAGCCAGTCCTTTACATTGCTTTCCGACGGCTCGGGCTCGGCCTTGGTTGTCAATAACGGCGGCAGCGTGGTGGGTACCACCGCCGTGCAGCGCTACATCGACCCCAGCCTGAACGCGGGCCTGGGCTACCGCCACTATAGTTCCCCGGTGCAAGCCACCACCGTGGCTGACCTAGCCACCAGCGGCTTCTCGCCCGTGGTTAACGCCGACTACAACACGGACCCCAATCCGAGCCGTGTGAAGCCTTTCCCTACTGTATTTGGTTACGACGAGGCCCGCCTGAGTGGCGCCAGCGCTTTGACCAGCGCGTTTGACTACGGTTTCTTTTCGCCTACGGCTCTCTCTAACGCCCTCAACCCCGGCCGTGGCTACACCGTCAACATCTCCGCCTCGGAGAAGGTGGATCTGGTGGGCACGCTTAACAATGGCACCGTGCCAGTGGGGGCCCTCTCCCGCGGCGCCCAGGCCAACGCGGGCTGGCAGTTGCTGGGCAATCCTTACCCGGCACCCCTCGACTGGAACGTAGCCCGCATCGGCCTGCCCACGGGCGTGCAGGACGCCATCTACGTCTATAAGTCCAGCAGCCAGTACGACGGTACTTATCAGTCTTACGTGAACGGAATGGGCTCGCTACCCGGCGGCCTGATTCCTTCGATGCAGGGCTTCTTCCTGCGCGTGAGCCAGAATGTGCCCGCCTTCAGCTTCCAAAACAGCTGGCGCGTGAGCGACTACCAGAACCCGACCTTCAACCGCGTTGCGGCCGACTTGCGCCTATCGGTGCAGTTAGACCTAGTGTCGGCCCAGGGTACCCACGAGCCTACCTACGTGTACTTCGAGCAGGGCGCCACGGCCGGCTTCGATGCGCATTATGACGCTGAAAAGCTGGTTAACACCACGGGACTAAACCTGAGTAGCGAGGCCGCTGGCACCCGCTTGGCTATCAACGGCCTGCCCGAACTGACAGCAGCTACCACTGTTCCTCTGAATGTAGGCGTACCCACCACGGGTACCTACACGCTGGAGGCCGCCTCGCTAGCCAACCTAGGCAGCACGGTAGTATACCTGCTCGACGCCGAGACGGGCCAGCTGGTGAACTTAAAGCAGCAGCCCCGCTATAGCTTTACCGCTAGCAACGCTGCCCTAATCACTGGCCGCTTCTCGCTGCGCTTCAGTGCGCAGTCACCGCTGGCAGTTGGCACGTCTGTCCTGGCAGCCCAAGTGCAAGCTTACCCCAATCCGGCCCACGATCAGCTGACAATTGTGCGTCCGGTAGGTGGAACGGCTTCGGCCACACTGCTTAATGCCCTAGGCCAAGTAGTGCGCACGGTAGCTCTGCCAACGGCTGCAACTACGCTGCGCATTGCCGACTTGTCGGCAGGCCTATACCTGGTTCGCGTAGTTGTCAACGGCCAGGCCGTTACCAAGCGCTTGGTAGTGGAATAACCCCGTATGAGGCGGCGGGCAGCTCCTTTTTTGGGGAGGTAGACCCGCCGCCCGATACCGGATTTTGTACAGTCTTTTATCTTACCTGAACCGATGACAAAAGTAGTTCTGACCGCCTTGTTGCTGCTGACCACGGCCACGCTGGCCTCCGCCCAAGGCCCCGGATCCGGTGGTCCTACCCCCGACCCCAATACCCCCACCGCTGTACCTATTGACGGTGGCGCTTCTCTGCTGCTGGCCGGCGGTGTAGCCCTCGGCCTCAAGAAATTACGTGCCCGCTTCCGTGCCTAAAACAATTGCTTGGTCCTGATTGGCCCGCTTTTGTTCGGTATAGTGTAAGTCCCCCTGGTCAGCCGGCCAGGGGGACTTTTCTGTAGGGCAGCACGTAGCCCCTGCAAGTAGAGACTTCATCTGCCATCGGCCTATATAGCGCCAGAGAATAGCATGTTTTTGCTAAAATGATTGGTGGCTATTGCTTTGTTACCGGGAACCACTAATTTTATTAGTCAAAACGCCTTTGGATAGCGCGGGCAAGTGTAGGAGAAATTCTGTGCTACACCGGTTTCGCCGACCCTGGCCTCATCTTTCTAACCTGGAGAGCTATGCTGGTTGACTTACGAATTCAGAATTACGCCCTGATTGAGAAGCTGGAGATGAAACCTTCGGCACTGCTTAACATTATAACGGGTGAAACGGGCGCTGGTAAGTCCATTATGCTGGGCGCTATCGGCCTGCTGCTGGGCAACCGTGCCGACTCGCGGATGCTGTTCGACACGAACAAAAAGTGCGTGATTGAGGGTCACTTTGACATCAGCGGCTACCAGCTGCGCGATATTTTTGAGGCTGAGGACCTCGACTACGACCAGCAGTGCATCCTGCGCCGGGAGCTGAGTCCGGCCGGTAAAAGCCGGGCGTTTGTGAACGATACGCCCGTGACGCTGGAGGCCCTGCGCCACATCGGGGCCAACCTCATGGACATCCACTCCCAGCACGACACGCTGTTGCTCGGCGATGCCGTGTTTCAGCTGAATCTGCTGGATTTGTACGCTAACCTGGTGCCCACCCGCACCCAGTACAGCAGTGCCTACCGCCAGTACCGCAAGCTCGAAACCGACCTCTCGGCTCTGGAAAGCCAGGTAGCCCAGGCCAACAAGGAGCTCGACTATCATAGCTTTTTACTGAATGAGCTGGAAGAAGCCAGCCTCGATAATGAGCGCCAGGACGAGCTGGAGCAGGAAGTGAAAGAGCTGGAGCACGCCGAGGAAATCAAGTACAAGCTCACCCACGCCCTGCAAAGCCTGAGCGAGGGCGAATACTGCGCCACCGGGGCCCTGAAAGACGCGGCCGTGCTGCTGGGCCAGATTGCGCCCTACTCGGAGCCCGTCAAAGACCTGCGCCACCGCCTCGACAGCTGCCTGATTGAGCTGCGCGACATTACCGATGAGATTGAGCAGGTAGAGCGCCGCACCGAGGGCGACCCGGCCCGCATCGATGAGCTGCAAAGCCGCCTCAACGTGCTTTACAGCCTCCAGCGCAAGCACCAGGTGCGCGACGTGGTGGATTTGCTGGCCGTGCGCGCCGACCTGCGCGACAAGGTCAGCTCGGTGCTCAACCTCGACAAGCAGATCAGCCGCCTGCGCCGCGACGTGGAAACGACCCTGGCCACGGTGCAGAAGCAGGCGCTGCGCCTCTCCGAAGCCCGCCGCAAGGTGTTCCCGAAGTTCGAGAAAGAGCTGGCCGCGCTGCTCGTGGACCTGGGCATGCCGCACACCCGTATTGTGGTGCGGCACGAGGCCAGTGCCCCCGCCGCCAGCGGTATCGATGAAGTCAGCATCCTGTTCACGGCCAACAAAGGAGCCGAGCCCCAGACGCTGAGCAAGGCCGCCTCGGGCGGCGAATTCTCGCGCCTCATGCTGTGCATCAAATATATGCTGGCCGATAAAACCGCGCTGCCGACAATCGTGTTCGATGAAATTGACACCGGCATCAGCGGGGAAATTGCCCTGAAAGTGGGCCGCATGATGCAGCAGATGGCCAAAAAGCATCAGCTAATTGCCATCAGCCACCTGCCCCAGATGGCCGCTGCCGGCGACGCCCACTACTTCGTGTACAAGGAAGACCGCGCCGACCGCACCGTGAGCCGCATCCGCCAGCTGAGCCAGGATGAGCGCATCCACGAAATTGCCCAGATGATTTCCGGTGCCAACCCCACCCTGCACGCCACCCAGAGCGCCCGCGAGCTGCTGGCCCTGCGCGGGGTGGAAATGGCGGGGTAGCACAGGTGATTTTGTAAAAATCTGACGATGAGCTACTTGAAAAAACATAATATCTTGATAAATAAATAACTATGCATTTTACACACGCCATCTAATCAGCTACTATTGAAGCTGTTTAGAAAGTCGAAAAATCTGTCATCCTGAGCATTCCGCGCATCAAGCGGCGACGAAGAACCTTAATCACGTCTGAGCCGCCATTGTGCAGCCATGACAAGGTCCTTCGTCGCCGCTTGATGCGCGGAATGCTCAGGATGACAGACTCGTAAAAAAGCCGACTTTGTAAACAGCTTCAGTATTGTGTTATAGTAGCGGTTTCGTAAACGGTTCACGTGGCTGAATTGGCTACATGTTTTGGTCCATTAGGAACTGCTACAGGTGGTGTATGCACGTATGCTCTCTGCGGAGCATTAGCTTATGGAAATTACCTTAGCGATGTTCGCATAGCTGAGTCTTCTTATGTGACTTGTGTTAGTGGTTGTAAATAGTCGAACATATGACCTTCGAGTTAAAACACCTATTGCGGCTTACGCGTCTGCTGATGCTTGGAGCGGTTGCCATAACCTTTACTGTCGGAAAGAAATACATCGGTACCCCAGTGTGGGATGGTATGCTAATATCTTGTATGGCCCTTCCGCTCGTACATGGCTATGTATGGTATCGGGTGGATAAGCGTGCGGCGTTGGTAGGGATATTAACGGTGAGTGTATGTCAAATGATAGGGACATGGTTGTTGATTGTCGGTCATCGGATAGGCGGACATTGAGGTGCGGGCCCTATCTTAGCGCATCCTAAACTCTGAACCTATGCCTAACCTACTAGCCGGCAAAGTCGGTATCATTTCCGGCGCGCTGAACGAAGAATCCATTGCCTGGAAAGTGGCGCTCAAAGCCCACGCCGAAGGAGCCCGTTTCGTGCTCACCAATGCCCCGCTGGCCATGCGCATGGGCGAAATCAACAAGCTCGCCGAGCAGTGCGACGCCCTGATTATTCCGGCCGACGCTACCTCGATGGAAGACCTGGAGAAGTTGTTCAGCGGCGCCCAAGAGCACCTCGGCGGTAAGCTCGATTTCGTGCTGCATAGCATTGGCATGAGCGCCAACATCCGCAAGGGCAAGCACTACGGCGAGCTCAACTACGAGTGGTACCAGAAAACGCTCGACGTATCGGCCCTCTCGTTCCACCGCATGCTGGCCGTAGCCGAAAAGCAGGACGCCTTCAACGAGTGGGGCTCGGCCGTAGCCCTGAGCTACATTGCCGCCCAGCGCGCCTTCCTCGACTACACCGATATGTCGCAGGCCAAGGCCATGCTCGAAAGCATTGCCCGTAGCTACGGCCAGCGCCTGGGCAAGCTCAAGAAAGTGCGCGTAAACACCATCTCGCAGTCGCCGACCAAAACCACGGCCGGCACCGGCATCAGTGGTTTCGATGCGTTCTATGAGTACGCCGACCGCCTCTCGCCCCTGGGCAACGCCCCGGCCGAAGCCTGCGCCGACTACTGCGTGAGCCTGTTCTCGGACCTGACCCGCTACGTCACCATGCAGAACCTCATGCACGACGGCGGCTTCAGCACCACCGGCATCTCGGAGGAAATTGTGGAACTGATGTCGAAAGCCAATTCGTAAGCAATACCACTTATCCTGAAAAGACTATGCCCGGCCAAATTGGTCGGGCATAGTCTTTTCAGGATAAGACAAAAATGAAGAAGCAGTTACTTCTGGCTATCCGAATCAATAGTGGGAACTGGTCGGTTTTTTTGCCAGAGCACGTAACTTTTCAATATTTCGGCGGCGTGTTCGGGATTTAGTTGAGCGCCTTTTAGCTGTTTAGATAACAGCGGGTGGTCGCCCACATAGTGCAACATAAACTGACGGAATTCGCGCGGTTTAGTTGGGACTATAACAGGTGCTTCCATGCCTTTGGCCAATAGGACGTAACTTTTGGATAGTACCATTCCAGGCCGGAAATAAACATAATTCGCTAATGCAAAATCACCACCCCGATACATTTGCTGAGCATAGCTAGCGTCGATCTGTCCTTCCGGAATTGTGATATTACGCATTGTGATAAACGTGTCGGTACCTGCTACAAACCGTTGCACTTCGGCCGGTGAGAACTCCTGAGGGCTTTGTTTTTTCTTGGCAGGATCGAGAACAAGCAGCCTATCGTAGCCGATAAGCCATTTGCCTGGTTTCCATTCTCCGTTCGTGAGTTGATAACTACCCTTCTGGTAGTCGGTGGGAGTACCGCGCCGCTCTCCATTTATGAGCATGATGAGTGGTATAATCTGGGCTTGTGCGAGTGAGGTTAGGCCAATACCAGACAACAACAGTAATGCAAGCAAGCAGCAAAGGCAGCGAGAAATAGGTTTCATTGCAAGTAATAGATAGTAACACAGAGAAGCCATAGCAGGCTGCCATCAGCCCCTGATTCCGTCTGTCAAAGATATGAAAGCGCGCACATCTTCGTGATGCCAAAAGACATTGATTAGCACAAAATCCGGCCCGGCAAATCGAAGCGAATCCAGGCTGGGAGCTGATAGGACAGCTGGCGGGGCTCGGGGAGGGCGGAGGCGTACTGCTGAAAAAAACGTGATAGGGGAGAGGACATATAGGGCAATAAGAAGGTTTCTCTAAAGCGCAGCCAGCCGTCAGCCACACCCCCTATCGCCGCCGCACATACAGCAGCGTCGACTGGCCCGAGGGGCCGTACTTGTCGTTGAGCAGGAAGTAGCCGCCGCGGTGCGCGGCCAGGCCTTCCCAGTTGTAGTTCTGGTATTCGGCGGGTAGCGCTAGCAGCGGCTTCCACTTGATGCGGTTACGCTTGTAGCGCAGGCTGATGAGGCGGGAGTAGTGCTGGTAGCGGCCGAGGCTATCCTGAATCAGTTGGGCATTGGGGTCGGGGGCCGACATCCGATATACGCTGTCGGAGGCGCCGTTGAAGAAGTAGTTGATGGCCGTGAAGCGCCGCCGGCCGGTGCGTTCTATATCCGTTACGCGGAAGGGCAACGGCGGTAGCGCAACGCGCCGGGCGATACTGTGGTGCAGGGCGAGGGCATAGTTGCCGCGGGCGAGGTAGTTGTACTCGAACAGCAGCAGCAACTCCTGGCGGAAGCTGGCCAGGGCCTCGAAACCCGCGTTGTAGGCGTGCGTGCCGTTAGGCAGCAGTGGCTTAGGCAGCGCCACGAGGTAGCTGCTGTCGAGCTGAATGATGTTTTGGGTCTCGTCTAGCACGCCCCGCACGAGGTAGCAGTTTGGGGCCACCGTAGCCGTTTCGATGGTGAAGTAGGCGGTGTCGCGGAGTATGGTCAGGCCCTCCAGCCCTTCGTAGATGGCGCCGGCGCTGTCAATCCGGGCTCTGGCTTTGTCGAGGCCGCGGATGGCGTATTTGCGGAAGGGGAGTTCTTCGGCCGTGCCGGTTAGCTGCTGGTCGAGGTCGACAAGGCGCAGGCCGTACACTTTTGCCTCAGCCTGCTCCTGCAGACGGCTTTCCGAAAGCAGCAGCAGTTGCCCATGGTAAGTGTAGAGGCTGGAAAACTGGTTGTCGCGGTTGGCCAGTTCGGCGGGCAACCGGATGGTGCGCGCCAGTAGTGGGGGCGTGGGCCGGGCAGCATAACTGCGCCCGATAGGCAGTAACGCCAGCCACAGGGCCGTAAAAGGGAGAAACCAGTTCATAAGCAATTCCGCGCGGAAGAAAGCAGCGCTTCAAGTCGATTGGCTGCCCGCGCCGCCCGTAAAGATAACCTGCCCAAAGCCGGCCGGCGCACAAAATAGGCCACAGTTTATTTGCTGGCCTCAAAGCCTACGAGCCGGAGGATGGTAGGGCGAAAGCAGCAACGTGTCCGGTATCGGCTGCGAAGAAATAAGGGAAATGATACTGCCGAAAGCCGGCAGCAAATGCTGGTATCGGTTGCCCCAACAGCCCCGGCCCGCTGCTTCCGGGGCTGGTTGCGCCCATTCTGCCTGCCAGGTATGCCTTCTGGTACCTCGAAAAAGATGCTTCCACCAGCCCAGACACCCACCGCTCGCTTCCAACTCAGCAAAAAGGAAGCGGCCCACGACACCGTCTGGTACATTTTCGGCGGCCCGCGACCGTGGCGGCCGCGCTAAAAAACCGGGCGCCCGCTTCGCCCCAAAAACGGGAAGAAGCCAGCGCCCGGCGGGTCGGCGTTAGGGCCATTCGCCAGCCGATAACTACGGAATCAGGCGGTCGGTGCGGAGCTGGGCGAACAGGTCGAAGAACGAGTCCTCGGTGGTCTGGTAGGCCAGGAAACCGTGCCGGCGGCTTTTGCTCATGTCGGTCATTACCTCAATGGGGCGGCCTAGGTCAAGGTCGGTGTGCCAGGGGGAAGCCAGGCGGCTTAGGTCGGACTCGACCAGGCTATGCCGATTGGCTATTTCGCGCCACACGGGGGCATCGGCGCTCATTTCGGCCTCTAATGGGTGAATGGTGCCATCAAAACCTACGGCTTCGACCCCGAACCAGGCGGCCAGGCGCGGCCACAGCCAGCTCCAGCGGAATACGTCGCCGTTCACGATATTGAAGGCCTCGTTGCGGGCGGTTTCGGCCGTGGCGGCCCAACGCAATTGCTGGGCGATGAGGCGGGCATCGGTTACGTCAGAGAGGCCGTTCCACTGGGCTTCTGAGCCGGGCCAGCGGAAGGGGCGGCCGGTTTCGCGGCAGATGGAGGCGTACACTGCCAGCGTCGTGCCCAGGTTCATGAGGTTGCCCACGGCCTTGCCGATGATGGTGTGGGGCCGGTGAATGCTCCAGGTAAAGCCGTCGCGGGCGGCAGCGGCGTACACTTCGTCTTCCTGGGCGTAATAAAAGTTGTCGAGCGGGAGGCGGGGCTGCTCCTCGCGCAGGGGCGTGGGCGGCGGCGTGCCCCCATTCACGTACGCCTCAAACGGCCCCAGATAATGCTTGAGGCCGGTAACCAGCGCCACATGCTGCACCGATTTCTTCGGGGCCAGCGCGTCGAGCAGGTTGCGAATCATCAGGGCATTGACGCGGATGTTCTCGGCCTCGGTGTCGTGGCGCATCCAGGTGGTGATGAACACGTGAGTGGGCGCCAGGTCGGCCAGGGCGGTGGCCAGGCTGGCGGGGTCGAGCAGGTCGGCGGCCACGGGCAGCAGGCCGGGCACGTCGTCGGGGCGGGGCGAGCGGGACAGGCCGTAGGTAGGCCAGTCGTGGGCCAGTAGCTCGCGGGCCAGGTTGCTGCCGATGATGCCGCTGGCACCTACTATAAGCGCTTTATTCATGTTTTCGGGGTTCAGATTCAGACGGAATGCCCCACCGCGCATGCGGCGGGAAGCCCTACAACAGCCGAAACCGCCAATAGGCTCGCCGGGAGACAAAAATGCCTTTGCCCGCCTGGCCAGCGTTCTATGCCAGTACGGTACACCTCGGCCGCCTCTTGTGAGTAAGTAGATAAACAGATAAAGGTTGTTGAGCCGCTTTCTGCCAATGATGAAGTAGATGGGCGTGATAGTAAGGGCGCGGGCGGCAACCAGCGGCTTTCGTTGGTTGGCAACAGGGCTTCAGCGCGGCAGGCTGCATCATAGCGCGGCCGTTGGAAGGAAGAGTCTTCTTCCATGGGTTTGGGAAATTGGCACTCAATTTTTTCTGTTTCCCTCGATCACCTCGGATATGCCTGAGCACTGGCTGGATAGTGGTCCCCAAAAGAAAATTGTGGACCCAAGTCGCACGTGAAGCGAGTACGGAAAGGGGCATAGCCGGCACTGGAGCACAGGTATAAACCGATGGGTTTTGCGCCAGAGCTCACATAGTTAAGCGGTGGCTGAGCCAAAAAATGGCGGCTGACTTTGGGCGCGCTCGTGGTGCCGGCCAGCAGTAGGCCGATTGTGCTCAACAGGCAGCATTCAGGGCAAATTCCCGTACTTTGGGGCATATTTCAGCGTCCTCACACCCTCGACTACATCCGGCAGGTGCTCGCCGAATATTTCGCCGACAAGCCCATGCGACAGGTGCAGGCGTTTGGCTTGTATGCCTGGGGCGACTCCCCAGCCGAGTCGGAATTGAACCTTCTCCTGGAGATGGAACGGCAGACAGGCCGGGCATTCTTCGATTATTCCCGCGAGCTAACCGAGTGGCTGGGCATTGCGGTTGAGGCGCACACCGTCGGGGCGGACTATATTCCCGGCCTACGACTGGTTTTGGAGAAATTATACATTAACCTTAACCACCAATTTGCCCCTGCTGCCGATGTATAAATCCCTCGTCAAACCCCTCCTCTTCAACCTCGATGCGGAGCGCGCCCACCACCTCGTTTTCGATAACCTGCGCCGCGCCGCGCGGGTGCCGGGCACACCCGCCCTGCTCCGGGCACTCTACGGTTTCCAGCATCCCAGCCTGGAACGCGAGGTTTTCGGGCTTAGATTTCCCAACCCGGTGGGGTTGGCGGCAGGGTTTGATAAGAATGCGGCCCTAACCGACGAGCTGGCCACGCTGGGCTTTGGCTTCGTGGAAATCGGGACGGTGACACCCCGGCCGCAGCCTGGCAACCCCACGCCACGCCTGTTCCGGCTCCCGCAGGACGAGGCGCTGGTCAACCGCATGGGTTTCAACAACGAAGGGGCGGCCGTGGTGGCCGCGCGCCTAGCCCGCCGGCGCAACCGGCAGCTCATCATCGGCGGCAACATCGGCAAGAACAAGGACACGCCCAACGAGCGCGCCGCCGACGATTACGTGGCTGGCTTCGAGGCCTTGGCCGAGGAGGTCGATTACTTCGTGGTGAATGTGAGTTCGCCCAACACGCCCGGCCTGCGCGAGCTGCAGGAAAAAAAGCCGTTGATTGACTTGCTGCAGCAAGTGCAGGCCCGCAACCAGGCCCGCGCCACGCCGCGCCCGCTGCTGCTCAAAATCGCGCCCGACCTCACGGATTCGCAGCTCGACGATATTCTGGAAATAGCCCGCGAAACCCGGCTAAGCGGCCTCGTGGCCACCAATACGACCATCAGCCGCGACAACCTGCGCACGGAGTCTGGCCTTGTGGCCAGCCTGGGCGCGGGGGGGCTGAGCGGGCGGCCGTTGCGGGCACGAGCCACCGAAGTCATTCGCTACCTGCACCGGAAATCCGATGGCGGGCTGCCGATTATTGGCGCGGGCGGCATTCATTCGGCCGCCGATGCGCAGGAGAAGCTGGCCGCCGGGGCTACCCTGATTCAGCTGTATACCGGCTTCATTTATGAAGGACCGGCGCTGGTGAGTCGAATAAACAGGAGCCTGGTGCGGGGCTAATGCCCATAGCGGGTAAGCAGCACGCCCAAAACTGTAGCCCCTGGGCCGGTGCGCTACCCCGCCTTTGCGCCGGACCAGTGCTACCGGGGCCACAAAAAAGCAAGGGAAACCGGCCACGAATTGCCGTCAGCGGTTGAGGGCGAAGTCAGTAGCTGTGGCAACAGGCGTTGCTATGGCTGAATCGCAGCCGAAAGATGACAGCCCACCCCAATACTACTGGTGTCGGCCAGAAATGAATAAGCCCATGAAATGCCGAGTAATTCATGGGCTTATTGCCACCGCAGAATGGTAGCCCGCCTGCTTAAGCAGCGGAATAAAGAGCCAAAGTTAATATGGATGTGCTTGCCAAGCAACTGGTTACGCGAGTTGCCATTTTTTTGGCGGTGAAAAGAAGAACAAAAGGTGCGTCGTTCAGCCCGTTAGCTTGAAAAATAAAATCTGAAAAAAGGAGCCCGAAAAAATTAACACGGCTGATGAAATATTGGGCGTAACAATACCGTAGCTTTGCAGTATGCTTCAACCAAAAAACCAGTTGATGAAGCGTGGAACCCAGCGCGACTGGGAGCCGCGAGTGGACCGGAAGGTCTTTGGTTCCGTCGGTTTTCCCGATTCTGCCGCTGGTACTTTCGTTGTTTTTTCTGGGTATTACCCCGCCACCGTTTCGGATTCCGAAACGGTTTTTTTATGCCCGGTGAGTTCGGGGGTGGCCACCCCGCAGCTGGGTTTGCGGCTCCCATCACCCCGGCCAACCCCGGCACGCACCCCCTTAACTCCAAGCCCTGTTTCCTGTCGCTCAGTGAAGTACGGGGGCTACTAAACCAACAGGGCAAACCACTCCGGCTCGTAACTACTAACTGCGTACTTAATTTCCCCAACCTGGTATGGCACGTAAAGACCTGATCGACATTGCATCCCTGCACCCGGAGGAAATCGAGTTTCTGCTCGACCAATCCAAGTCCTTTAAAAAGCTGTTCACCCATTCGGTGAAGCGAATTCCCGCGCTGGAGGGCAAGTCGGTGCTCATGCTCTTCTACGAAGCCAGCACCCGCACGCACTCCTCCTTCGAGGTCGCGGCCAAGCGGCTCTCGGCGGAGGTTACGAACTTCGACGTGGCCCACTCCTCCATCTCCAAGGGCGAGTCGGTGCGGGAGACGATTGAGACGCTCCAGGCCATGCGCACCGACTACATCGTTGTTCGGCATAGCCACCCCGGCCTGCCCGGCATGATTGCGCGCCAAACCACGGCCTCGGTCATCAATGCCGGCGACGGGGCGCACGAGCACCCCACCCAGGCCCTGCTGGATGCGTTTACCATCAAGGAAAAATTTCCTGACCCCCGGGGCAAAAAAGTCCTGATCATCGGCGATATTCTCCACTCCCGCGTCGCGCGCTCCACCAGCACGCTGTTGCAAAAGCTGGGCATCGAGGTGGCGTACCTGGGGCCGGGCTCGCTGGTGCCCAAGTACATTCCGTCCACTATCCGCCGCTTCACC
Organism: uncultured Cytophagales bacterium; assembly: GCA_963711295.1. GTDB lineage: Bacteria > Bacteroidota > Bacteroidia > Cytophagales > Hymenobacteraceae > Hymenobacter. Next base: position 1,836,039 of record CAVQDF010000003.1, on the reverse strand, counting down.
GACTACGAGGCGGCCATGGCCTGGGCACCCGACGTGGTGTACCTGCTGCGCGTGCAGATGGAGCGCCAGGACGTGCAGTTTTTCCCTAACGTACGGGAATACCACCGCGTCTATGGCATCACTAACACCCGATTGGATGAAATCAGCGACCGGGGCCTCTACATCATGCACCCCGGCCCCGTAAACCGGGGGGTAGAGCTGTGCGACGCCGTAATGGACTACGAGCGCAGCCTGATTACCAACCAGGTCGAAAACGGCATTTCGGTGCGCATGGCCGTACTCGACTGGCTCAAGCCGGGCGGGGACTTTCCGAAGCAGGAAGCGTACGTCGCGCGGCCTAAAGTCAACGCCACGGTGCTTACACCCTGATTAGAACGTCATGCGGAGCGGAGTCGAAGCATCTCTACCGCTTCGTTGCAGTCGACAGGATTACTACTGCGGTAGAGATGCTTCGACTCCGCTCCGCATGACGTTCGTTCACCATTGACCGCCTTTTGAGTTTCGACTACCTCCTTTCTAAGTCATCATATCATAACCTCTTCATGCTGCTGATTCAAAACGCCCGTATCGCCTCCGAAAACTCCCCCGTGCTGCTCGAAAGTGACGTCCTGATTGTCGAGGGGAAAATTCAGGAAATCGGCAGCGGCCTGGCCGTTCCCGAGGGTGCCCGGGTTATCGATGCGCGCGGCCGGGTGCTGATGCCCGGCATGTTTGATGCCCACGTCCATTTTCGCGCCCCGGGGTTTGAGAACAAGGAAACCATCACTACGGGCAGCGAAGCGGCTATTAATGGCGGCGTTACCGGCGTAGTGATGATGCCCAATACCCGCCCGGCCCTCGACTCGGCTACCGCCGTAGCCACGGTGCTCGACAATGCCCGCGACCGGTCGCGCATTCCGGTGTACACTTCCGGTTGCGTCACCAAAAACCGCGAGGGCAAGGAGCTGGCCGAAATTGAGGGCATGCGCGAGCTCGGGGTGACCATGCTCACCGACGACGGGGATACCACGGCCGACCCGGCCGTGCTTTTCCGGGCCATGCAGTATGCCACCGAGTTTGGGATGTTTTTCGCCAGCCACTGCGAGGTGCCGGAACTGGCCGGGCCGCGTGCCCTCAACGAAGGCGTAATGAGCTACCGGCTTGGCATCAAGGGCTCGCCGGCCTGCGCCGAGGAAATCATCATCGACCGCGACATCCGTCTGGCCCATGCGGCGGGCGCGCACGTGCACATCCAGCACGTTTCCAGCAAGCTCGGCATGGAAACCATCCGCTGGTGGAAATCGCGCGGCGACGTGAAGGTGACGGCGGAAGTGACCCCGCACCACCTCATGTTCACCGACGAGCACATCGGCGACTACGACACGAACTATAAGATGAACCCGCCGCTGCGCACCCAGGCCGATTGTGATGCGCTGCTCGAAGGGCTACTGGAAGGCGTCTTCGACATCATCTCCACTGACCACGCCCCGCACACGCCGTTCGAAAAAGCCCAGGACTTCATCACCGCCCCCAATGGCATCACCGGCCTCGATACGGCCCTGGTATCGCTCTATCACCACTTCGTGGAGCCCCAAAAAATGGGGTGGGACGTGGTGGTGAAGCGCTACTCGGCGGAGCCCCGCCGCCTGATGGGCCTGCCGGTAGCCGCCATTGAAGTTGGCCAGCCGGCCAACTGCGTCTTATTCGATACCGAAGCGGAAACAACCTTCACGCGAGACTTCATGAAGTCCAAATCCCAGAACACGCCATTCATCGACCAGACGCTGAAAGGCCGGGTGGACCTGGTGATTTTGGGGACGGAAGTTCTGCTGGAACGCGAATAGACTGGTGGTAGGTAAGTTGATAAAATCAAAGAACGTGTCATGCTGAGCGCAGCGGAGCGTAGTCGAAGCATCTCTACCGCAATGGTAATCGTGTCGACTATAACGAAGCGGTAGAGATGCTTCGACTTCGCTCTGCTGCGCTCAGCATGACGACAAATAATTCCCATGAACAACCCTTCCACTCCTAATACCCCTAAGCCCCTAATCGGCGTGGTCATGGGCTCCAGCAGCGACTGGGATACCATGCAGCACGCCGTGCAGCTGCTCACCCACTTTGGCGTGGCCCACGAAGCGCGCGTGGTGTCGGCCCACCGCATGCCCGACGACTTGTTCGCCTACGCCGAACAGGCCGGCCCGCGCGGCTTGCAGGCCATTATTGCCGGGGCCGGGGGAGCCGCCCACCTGCCGGGTATGCTGGCTGCCAAAACCACCGTGCCCGTACTGGGGGTGCCGGTGGCCAGCCGCCATTTGCAGGGCGTCGACTCGCTGCACAGCATCGTGCAAATGCCCAAAGGCATTCCCGTGGCCACGTTTGCCATTGGCAATGCCGGAGCCGCCAACGCCGCCCTGTTCGCCGTCAGTATGCTGGCCCTGCACGACCCGGAACTGGCTAGCAAACTGCAGGTGTTTCGCGCCGAACAAACCGAAGCCGCCCGCGCCATGACCCTGCCCCTATGAGCGACGGAATGCACAGCTTAGCTATGAACCCCATTTATCCGGGCAGTACGGATGCCGCGGGCCAGCGGGCGACCCTGGGGGTGCTGGGGGGCGGCCAGCTGGGCCGCATGTTCGTGCATGCCGCCCAGCGTTTGGGGTACTTCACGGCCGTGCTGGAGCCCGACGCGCAAAGCCCGGCCGGGCTGGTGAGCCACCACCATATCCAAACCGCCTACGACGACCCGGCCGGGCTGGCGCAACTCGCCCAGCTGTGCCAGGCCATCACCACCGAGTTTGAAAACGTGCCCGCCCAGGCCCTGCAAACGCTGGCCCTGACCCGCCCCGTGGCCCCGGGCGCGGCCGTGGTGGGCATTGCCCAAGACCGCATCGAGGAAAAAGCCCACTTCACGGCCGGCGCCGACCTGTCGGGCGTGGCCTGCGCGCCCTATGCGGTGATTGAAACGCCGGCCCAACTCCAGGCCATCCAGAACGACCGGGCGGATTTGCTGCCCGGTATCCTGAAAACCGCCCGCCTGGGCTACGATGGCAAGGGCCAGGTTCGGGTGAAGACTGCCGCTGAGCTGGCCGCCGCCTGGGCCGAGCTGGGCAGCGTGGCCTGCGTGCTGGAAAAGATGCTGCCGCTTACGGCCGAGTGCTCAGTGCTGGTGGCGCGTGGCTGGGACGGGCAGGCCGTCAGCTACGCCCCGCAGCGCAACGTGCACGTCGAGGGCATTCTGGCCGTGACCCACGCCTACGAAGGCAACATGCCGCCCGCCCTGGCCACCAGGGCCCGCAACGCGGCCGTTTCCCTGGCGCATCATCTGGGCTATGTGGGGGTGCTGTGCGTCGAGTTTTTTGTGGTGGAAGGCGACAACGAGCACGGCGAGCTGGTGGTCAACGAGATGGCCCCGCGCCCGCACAACAGCGGCCACTACACCCTGGACGCCTGCGACGTGTCGCAGTTTGACCTGCAGGTGCATACCCTGGCGGGCCTGCCCTTGCCGACCGCCGCGCCAGCATTCCCCGGCCATCATGCTCAACCTGCTGGGGGAGGTGTGGTTCGACGCCAGCGGTCAGCTGCGCGAGCCGGACTGGCACGGTGTGCTGAGTCTGCCGGGTACGCACCTGCATCTGTACGGCAAGGCAGAAGCGCGCCCCGGCCGCAAGATGGGCCACCTGACCATCACCGGCCCGGATGTCGCCAGTGTGAAAACCGTGGCGCGCCGCGCCGCCGAGCTGCTCGGCCTGCCGGGGCTGGATGATATTTAGGGCTTGGTGTGTCGTTCCGGCGGTGCGCCTCACCCCCTGGCCCCCTCTCCGGTAGAGAGGGGGAACTAGCTCTAAAAAAGTAGCTCTAGCATCTTTCTCTCAGCCTTGCCTTTCCTCCGACAACTAGCGCTAAAATCTAGCAGCTAGTTCCCCCTCTCCACCCGGAGAGGGGGCTAGGGGGTGAGGCATACGATAGTACGACATGACCCAAACAGTAAAACTCATCCTCGAAGACGGCACCTCCATTGAGGGCGAATCCTTCGGCGCGTTCACCTCCGCCGCGGGCGAAGTGGTGTTCAGCACGGCCATGACCGGCTACCCCGAAAACCTGACCGACCCGTCCTTCGCCGGCCAGATTCTGGTGCTCACCACCCCCATGGTGGGCAACTACGGCGTGCCCGGCGAAGACCTGTACGAGTCGATTTCCAAGATTTTCGAGTCCGACAAAATTCACATTGCCGGGCTGGTGGTGAGCTACTACTCCGAGGAGCACAGCCACTGGCACGCCGCCAAAAGCCTCGGCGACTGGCTCAAGGAGTACAACATCCCCGGCATTTTCGGCGTCGATACGCGCATGCTCACCAAGAAGCTGCGCGAGAAAGGCGCCATGCTGGGCAAAATCGTGGCCGAAACCGACGTGCCCCTGCACGACCCCAACCTCGACAACCTGGTGGCCCAGGTGAGCCCCGCCGGCGTGCAGCACTACGGCCACGGCCAGCACAAAATCGTGCTCGTGGACTGCGGCACCAAAACCAACATCATCCGCTGCTTCCTGGAGCGCGACGTGGAGCTGATTCGCGTGCCCTGGGACTACGATTTCACGACCCTCGACTACGACGGCCTGTTCCTGAGCAACGGCCCCGGCGACCCCAAAATGTGCGAGCCGACCATCGCGCACCTGCAAAAAGCCCTGCAACAGGACAAGCCGATTTTCGGCATCTGCCTGGGCAGCCAGCTCATGGGCCTGGCGGCGGGCGGCGACACGTTCAAGCTCAAATACGGCCACCGCAGCCACAACCAGCCCGTCAAGCTCACCGGCACCCAGCACTGCTACATCACCAGCCAAAACCACGGCTTCGCGGTGGACACCGAAACGCTACCCGCCGATTGGACGATGCTGTTCGAGAACCTGAACGACGGCACCTGCGAAGGCATCAAGCACAAAACCAAGCCGTTCTTCTCCACCCAGTTTCACCCCGAAGCGGCCGGCGGGCCGCAGGATACGGAGTTTCTGTTTGATGACTTTTTGAAAGCGGTGGTAGAGTATAAGAACGGTTAGCAGCCGTGGAACAATACAGAAGTCATGCAGCCGAACACAGCGAAGATTGCTGCCCATTCGTCTAGAATGCCTTTGGTTTTCGGCACGCAATTTGGCACATAGCTTACACGACTGATATAGGAATGAAAGCGCTTTACAGCGGCTTGGCTGCGGTAGTGGACGGGTTACTAGGTTTTGCAGTGCTATTATTTCACGATTAATCAGCCCTGTTGCATTCGGATATTAGTCCTGATGATCATAGCGGTTATAACAGTTTTGCCGACAATGCTGCTACCGACTATTCACGCTGTTGCATCGAGTAACTACACCAATTATTCAACCTGTCCAGGTTTGCGGCTATATAGCTGTTAAAGCTATGAGCAAGAGCTGCTGACAATTCCTGGAATGAGAAGTTAACAGAATGAAGAACTGCGTAAATCTTTTTTACGAACATGGATTCACTCATCCGCCTTGATCAGTTCTGATTACTGTCATTCCAGATGATGAACAAGCCCCCTGTTAGTCTAAAACAACGCGGATATTTCTGAGGACGGATATAAGCTAGATAATTCCTGGGAATCCACTGTTTCCGAAGCTAGACTGTAAAGGAGTGTGACGGCCACCTATTAAGCGTATGGCAAAAGCGCAGTTCATCTAAAGGTGAAAACTAGTTCCTCAAGCAAACACTCAACATTTTCCCTTCTCTGCAGACTAAACGCTACGAGATGTCTAGCTCCCCTCGCTCCCGCACAGACGGTCGGAGGTGAACACACACGCCTAAAATGAACAAACCCAACAAAGTTCTCGTCCTTGGTTCCGGCGCCCTCAAAATTGGCGAGGCCGGGGAGTTCGATTATTCCGGCTCGCAGGCCCTCAAGGCGCTGAAGGAGGAAGGCATCCGCACCATCCTCATCAACCCCAACATTGCCACCGTGCAGACGTCGGACAACATGGCCGACGACGTGTACTTCCTGCCCGTGACGCCCTACTTCGTGGAGGAGGTCATCAAAAAGGAGCAGCCCGATGGCATTCTGGTGGCCTTTGGCGGCCAGACGGCGCTGAACTGCGCCGTGGCCCTGTACCGCGCCGGCGTGTTCGAGAAGTACAACGTGCAGGTGCTGGGCACGCCCGTGCAGGCCATCATCGACACCGAGGACCGGGAGATTTTCAAGGAGAAGCTCGACCAGATTGGCGTGCTCTCGGCCCGCAGCGTGGCCTGCACCAGCATGGCCGAGGCTCTGGCCGCCGGCGAAACCATCGGCTTCCCCATCATCGTGCGGGCCGCGTTTGCGCTGGGCGGGCTGGGCAGCGGCTTCGCCAACAACATGGACGAGCTGCGGGCCCTGGCCCGGCAGGCCTTCACCACCTCCGACCAGATTCTGGTGGAGGAGTCGCTCAAGGGCTGGAAGGAAGTGGAGTACGAAGTGGTGCGCGATGCCTTTGACAACTGCATCACGGTCTGCAACATGGAGAACTTCGACCCCATCGGCATCCACACCGGCGAGAGCATCGTGGTGGCCCCGTCGCAGACGCTCAGCAACCGCGAGTACCACAAGCTGCGCACCATCGGCATCCAGACCATCCGCCACCTGGGCATCGTGGGCGAGTGCAACATTCAGTACGCGCTCGACCCCGTCTCGGAGGACTACCGCGTGATTGAGGTGAACGCGCGCCTCTCGCGCTCCTCGGCCCTGGCCTCCAAGGCCACGGGCTACCCGCTGGCCTTCGTGGCCGCCAAGCTGAGTCTGGGCTACTCGCTGGCCGAGCTCAAAAACAGCGTGACGCAGACCACCTCGGCCTTCTTCGAGCCGGCGCTCGACTACGTGGTGGTGAAGCTGCCGCGCTGGGACCTGGGCAAATTTGCGGGCGTGAACCGCCAGATTGGCTCGGCCATGAAGAGCGTGGGCGAGGTGATGGCCATCGGCAACTCGTTCGAGGAAGCCATCCAGAAGGGCCTGCGCATGCTCGACACCGGCAAGCGCGGCTTCGTGGCCAACCGCCCCGAGCAGGACGCGTTGGAGCCCGCCGCCATCGACCAGCTGCTGAGCGAGCCCAACGAGGAGCGCATCTTCGCCATCAACACGGCCTTCGAGGCCGGCTACACGCTGGAGCAGGTGCACCAGCTGACCCGGATTGACCACTGGTTCCTGCAGCGCCTGCACACCATTTTCGCGCTGGGCCAGCAGCTGGCCGCCGGCCGCGCTACCGGCCTCGACGGACTGGAAACCCGGCTGCTGCGCGACGTCAAGAAAGCCGGCTTCTCCGACCAGCAGCTGGCCGTGCTGCTGCTGGGCGAGGGCGACGTGAAGGCCGACGAGCTGCGGGTGCGCGCGCGCCGCAAGGCCCTGGGCGTGCTGCCCGTCGTCAAGCAGATTGACACGCTGGCGGCCGAATTTCCGGCCCGCACCAACTACCTCTACACCACCTACCACGGCACCGAAAACGACCTGGAACGCGAAACGGCCAAGTCGGTGGTGGTGCTGGGCTCGGGCGTGTACCGCATCGGCAGCTCGGTCGAGTTTGACTGGTGCGGGGTGCAGGCCGTGCAGACGGCGGCCGAGGAAGGCTACAAAACCATTATCATCAACTACAACCCCGAAACCGTATCGACCGACTACGACGTCTCGGACCGGCTGTATTTCGAGGAGCTGAGCTTCGAGCGGGTGATGGACATCCTGGATTTCGAGCAGCCCGGCGGCGTGATTCTGAGCACTGGCGGCCAGATTCCCAACAACCTCGCCACCCGCCTGGCCGATGCCGACGCGCCCATCCTGGGCACCGCCCCGGCCCGCATCGACGAGGCCGAAAATCGCCACAAGTTCTCCAGCATCATGGACGAGCTGGGCATCGCCCAGCCCCGCTGGAAGGAGCTGACCTCGCTGGAAGCCATGCAGGCCTTCGTGCGCGAAGTCGGTTTCCCGGTGCTCATCCGGCCCAGCTACGTGCTGTCGGGCGCAGCCATGAACGTGGTGTCCAACAAATTCGAGCTGGAAGCCTTCCTGCAAACCGCCGTGGAAGTGAGCGACGAATACCCGGTGGTGGTGTCGGAATTCATCCAGGAAGCCAAGGAAATTGAGCTGGACGCCGTGGCCGACCACGGCGACATCGTGAGCTATGCCATCTCCGAGCACGTGGAGTTTGCCGGCGTGCACTCCGGCGACGCCACCATGTACTACCCGCCGCAGCGCGTGTACGTGGGCACCATCCGCAAGCTGAAAATCATCGCCGAAAAGATTGCGAAGCGCTACGAAATCAGCGGCCCGTTCAACATCCAGTTCCTGGAAAAAAACGGCGAAATCCGGGTGATTGAGTGCAACATCCGCGCCTCGCGCAGCTACCCGTTCGTATCGAAAATATCGGGCAACAACCTCATCAAAAAAGCCACGCAAATCCTGCTGGGCAAACCCGTAGAGCGCGACGAAAGCGAGCGGATTTACGACCTGCCCTTCGTGGGCGTGAAGGCCCCGCAGTTCTCCTTCACCCGCCTGCCCGGCGCCGACCCCGTGCTGCGCGTCGACATGGTGAGCACCGGCGAAGTCGGCTGCCTGGGCGACACCGCCGAGGAAGCCCTGCTGAAATCGATGCTGAGCGTGGGCTACAAAATCCCGCAGAAAACGGTGCTGATTTCCGGCGGCCCCATCATCTCCAAAGTGGCCCTGCTCGCGCCCGCCGCGCTGCTCATCAAAAAGGGCTACACCGTGTACGCCACGCAAGGCACGCACCGCTTCTTCGCTGAAAACGGCATCCCGAGCAGCCTCCTCTTCTGGCCCGATGAGCTGCAGGAGCCGAACGTGCTGACCTACCTGAAGGAAAAGAAAATCGACCTGGTCATCAACATCCCCAAAAACCTCTCGAAAGGCGAACTGGACAATGACTACAAAATCCGTCGCACGTCCGTGGATTCCGGCGTCGGCCTGCTGACGAACGCGCGGCTGGCCAAGGCGTTTATTCAGGCCTTCTGCACGCTGGAGATGGCGGACTTGAAGATCAAAAGCTGGAACGAGTACAAGGCCATGTAGGCCGGACTTTACGGTCCGCGCACAGTTTACTACTGGGTGAATTGTTGCCACACCCTCTGCGGTGTGACTGCCGATTACTAGCCATAGCATGGTAATCGGCAGTTAATGGCTCGTTTCACTTTTCAAGCACACTAGGTGTATGGTCCCAAAATGTGATGGATTGAAATGAGGCTTGATGAGGCGTGTTTTGCGTCGCGGATTCGGCTTAATTACCGCGGTTGCCCCTGCCGCCGCTAGCACGTCCCGCAACGCATCACGCTCGTAAGCTGCAGCGGCGACTACTTCCTGCCCCGCAGCCAACCACCGCGCCAGTAATCCGGCCGCCTGCAGCGCGTCGGCGGCTTGCCCTTCCGTGACTTGCCAGCCCAGCACATTGCCCGCCCCATCGACTACCAAGTGAGGCTTACTCGTGTTGCCGCCCCGGCTGCGGTCTAGGCCCTGTTCCCCGTTTTTTTCGGCGCCAGTGCCGTGCTGATGGATCCATGCTGGTCGAATCTACCTGCACCTGCCGCTGCTGGCGGAGGTGGGGAAGTTGACGCTTATTGCGGACGAGAATGGCCGTTATCGTCTTCTAAAACCCTTTATCCCGCCAGCTCGCAAAGCGCACGTACACCCGGTGCTAGTGACCAAACTGGGGCGGCAGGTCCCGCCAGGGAGCACCCGTGCGGCCCAGCCACAGCACCGCTTCTACAAAACCGCGCATGTCGGCAGCGGAGCCCCCGCAACTGTCGGCTTTCCCTGACAACAACGGGCATAACTCGGTCCACATCTCATCCGTGAGTAGCGTGCTATCTGCATTCATAGATGATAAACAGCTCCTCAATTGAGAACTGTTGCTGGGGTGGTCCACGCGGTACTCGTGACCAGCGCCCCGTCACTGCCGGGACCGTAGGTCTGTTGCAACGCCGGCCTCATTTTCGGGTTATTAGGCTGCTCATTCACCTTCCAACCTTTCCTGCTTATGTTGCACACGTTTCGTTTCCTGCTGCTGGCCGGTGCCCTGGCCGTTGCTACTCCCTCATTGGCTCAGTCCTCGGGAGCCACCAAGGCCGACCCGGCCCTGCTCGCCAAAATCAAAGACGAAGGCCTGAACCGGTCCAAGGTGATGGAAACGGCGTTTTACCTGACCGACGTCTGCGGCCCGCGCCTGGCTGGTTCCGACGGCCTGACCCGCGCCAACGAGTGGACCCGCAAGCAGCTCGCCGACTGGGGCCTGGCGAAGGCCAGCGTGGAGCCCTGGGGCACCTTCGGCCGCGGCTGGGACATCGAGAAGTCGTATGTGGCCATGACGGCGCCCTACTACCATACCCTCATCGGCGCGCCCAAAGCCTGGACGCCCGGCACCGGCGGCGCCCTCAAAAAGCAGGTGGTGGTGGTGAAGGCCGCTACCGAAGCCGACCTCGACCAGTACAAGGGCCGGCTGCGCGACAAAATCGTGCTGCTCGACGTGGCCAATCCGCCCAAGCCCAGCTTCGAGCCCGATGCCCGGCGCTACACCGCCGAGGAGCTCCAGAAAATGGCCGACTTCAAGCCCGAACCCCCGGTGGCCAAGCCCACCGACACCGAGGCGGACGAGCGGCTGAAAACCCGGCGGGCCCAGTTTGCTCTGCGCGCCAAGCTGGCCGACATGGTGCAAAGTGAGGGCGCCGCCGCCATCCTAAGCACCCGGGGCGGCTCCGACGGCACGTTCTTCACCTCCAACGGCGCGCCCTACGCCGCCGATGCCAAGCCGGTGCTGCCCGAGCTGGAAATGGCCCCCGAGGATCAGCTTCGCCTCATCCGGCTCGTGGAGGCTGGTATTCCGGTGGAGCTGGAGCTGGAAACCCGCACCCGCTTCCAGGACAAGGACCTGAAGGGCTACAACGTGGTGGCCGAAATTCCGGGCACCGACCGCAAGCTCAAAAACGAAGTGGTGATGCTCGGCGGCCACCTCGATTCCTGGCACGCCGCCACCGGCGCCACCGACAATGCCGCCGGCGTGGCCGTGATGATGGAGGCCGTGCGCATTCTTAAAGCCAGCGGTGTGCAGCCGCGCCGCACCATCCGCATTGCGCTCTGGGGCGAGGAGGAGCAGGGCCTGTTCGGCTCGCGCAACTACGTAAAAAACCACTTCGCCGACCCCGCGAATATGAAGCTGCTGCCCGAGCACGAGAAGCTGGCCGCTTACTTCAACCTCGATAACGGGGCCGGCAAAATCCGCGGCATCTACGCCCAGGGCAACGAGGCCGCCGCGCCCATTTTCCGCGAGTGGCTCCAGCCTTTTGCCGACATGGGCGCCACCACCGTTACGCTGCGCAATACCGGCGGCACCGACCACCTCTCCTTCGACGCCGTGGGCCTGCCGGGCTTCCAGTTCATTCAGGACCCACTCGACTACGGCACCCGCACCCACCACACCAACATGGATACCTACGAGCGCCTGCCCGCCGACGACCTCAAGCAGGCCTCCGTACTCGTGGCCTCCTTCGTGTACCAGGCCGCCATGCGCGACCAGAAGCTGCCCCGCAAGCCCCTGCCCACCGCCAAGCCCGATACCCGCCTGTAAGCCGGCCCCGCGGCCGTCAGTCCGCGAGATTTCCTGATGAAGAACCCTGAGAGCCGGCCTTAACGGGCCGGCTTTTTCGGTCCCGCTCCGCCCCGTAGCCGGCCTGCGGGCTGGTATGCTGGTTCCGGTCGGTTCGGGTATGGGGCCCGGGCCAGCCGGTGGCCTTCCAGAACCTGGCCCTAGCTCCGGGCGTTATGACAGCAGTAGCCGCACCCGGTAAGGGGCTTTATTGTCTGTTCTATGGAGAATCAACCTGCCGAATCGCCCAGCATTGGCCGGCCCCTGGCCCGGGTGGATGGCCGCCAGAAAGTAACGGGCCAGGCCCGCTACGCCGCCGAGCACGCCGTGCCCGGCGTGGTGCACGGCGTGCTCGTGACCAGCGCCATTGCCCGGGGCCGCATCAGCCGGCTCGACACCAGCCGGGCCGAAGGCGCGCCCGGGGTGCTGGCCATTCTCACCTACCGCAACTCGCCTGGCGTACCGGCTTACCACGATGCCGAGACCAACCACAACCCCCGGGTGGTCGGGCAGGAGATTAAGGTGTTCCACGACGACCAGGTGCATTTCAGCAACCAGCCGGTAGCGCTGGCCATTGCCGATACCCTGGAGCGGGCCCAGCACGCCGCCACGCTGGTGCAGGTAGAATACGCGCCCGTGGCCCACGAAACTGAGCTGGCGGCGCACCGCGGGCGCGGGCAGAAACCCCGCAAGGTCGACGATTACCAGCGGGGCGAAGCCGGCGCCTACCGTCAGGCGGCGGTGCACATCGAGCAGGAGTACCGGACGCCCGTGCAGGTGCACAACCCCATGGAGCCCCACGCCGCTATTGCCCGCTGGGACGGCCCCCGACAGCTCACCGTCTTCAACAAAACCCAGGCCCCGGCCGTGGCCCAGCGCGACCTGATGCGCATGTTCGGGCTGCCCCAGGAAGGCGTGCGCGTGTATTCGCCGTTCGTGGGCGGGGCGTTTGGCGGGGCCTCGCGCATCTGGCCCCAGGAGGTGGCCGCCATTCTGGGCGCCAAGCTGGTGGGCCGGCCCGTGAAGGTGGTGCTGCGCCGCGACCAGATGTTTAATATGGTAGGCTACCGGCCGCACTCGATTCAGAAAGTCGGGCTGGGGGCTACGGCCGACGGGCAGTTGGTGGGCCTCACCCACGAAGCCTGGGGCCAGACTTCCCGGCATGAGGAATTTGCCGAGCGCATCGTCGACCCCACCAAATCGGCCTACCGCTGCCCCAACCTCGACACCCGCTACCGCCTCGTGCCTCTCGACCTGAGCACCCCGGCCTGGACGCGCGGCCCGGGTGAAGCCAGCGGCTCGTTCGCCCTCGAATCGGCCATGGACGAGCTGGCCGTGGCCCTCAACCTCGATCCGCTGGCCCTACGGCTGAAAAACTTTGCCGCCGTTGATCCGGTGGGTGATAAGCCGTGGTCGAGCAACCAACTGCGGGCTTGTTACGAGCAGGGCGCCGCCCGCTTCGGCTGGAGCCGCCGTGCGCCCCGGCCCCGGGCCACCCGGGAGGGGGAGTGGCTGGTAGGGCAGGGGATGAGCATGGGCATCTATAAAGCCGAACTGACCAAGGCCAGTGCCCGCGCCCAGCTCTTCGCCGATGGGCGGCTGCTGGTGCAGTCGGCCACGGCCGATGCCGGCCCGGGCACGGCCACCATCATGTGCCAGATTGCCGCCGACGCCAGCGGCGTGCCCGTGGAAAATATCCGCTTCGAGCTGGGCGACTCGGCCCTGCCGCCGGCCCCAGGCCAGTTCGGCTCGCACACGGCCGCCTCGGTGGGCGCGGCGGTGCACGCAGCGGGTACGGCCGTGCAGCAGCAACTCCTGGAGCTGGCCCAGCGCGCCCCCACCTGGGCGGGCCACGACCTGCAACCCGCCGACGTAGCCGCCCGCCAGGGCCGCATCTGGCAGGTGAAGCACCCGCGCCGCGAGCTGACCTACGCCGAGCTGCTGCGCGAGCACAACCTCATGGGCCTCGACCTGACCCGGGAGGTAGATAAGGGCCCCGAGCAGGAGCAGTATTCCGGCAAATCGTTCTGTGCCAATTTCGTGGAGGTGCGGGTGCACGAGCCCACCGGTGTGGTGCGCGTAAGCCGGGTGGTGTCGGCGCTGGATGTGGGGCGGGTGCTCAACGCCAACACGGCCCGCAGCCAGGTCTACGGCGCGGTGGGCTGGGGCATTGGCATGGCCCTGCTGGAGGAAGCCCGCCTCGACCACCGCCGGGGCCGCTTCGTCAATAATGAGCTGGACGAGTACCTGCTGCCGGTGAATGCCGACATCCCCGACATCGACGTGGTGTTCATTGATGCGCCCGACCCCCACCTCAACCCGATGGGGGCCAAGGGCATGGGCGAAATCGGCCTGATCGGCTTTACGGCGGCCGTGGCCAACGCGGTGTACCACGCCACCGGCCGCCGCATCCGCGAGCTGCCCCTCACCCCCGATAAAGTGCTGGGCACGCCGGTCGAGAGCTGACGCTGGCAACCCGCTACGCTGCCATAAACGACTCCAGGGCATTGAGCGTGGCAACCGGGGCGCTCAGGTGCGGGCAGTGGCCGCTCACGGGCAGGGTAATGAGCCGGGCCGTGGGCAACTGGTCGCGCAGGAAGGTGCCTACTTCCAGGGGCGCCACCAAGTCGTGGGCGCACTGGACCAGCAGGCAGGGCGTATGGCAGTGGCTTACGTCGGCGCGGTTGTCAGCCAGGAAGGTAACGCGGGCAAAGCGCTTGGCAATAGCCGGGTCGTTTTGGCAGAAACTGTGCAGCAGCTCGGCCGAGAGGGCGGGGTGGTCGGGGTTGCCCATGATGAAGGGCGCAAACTCATCGGCCCAGCCCACGAAATCCTGATCCATGAAGGCCAGCATGTCGTGGATATCCTGATGCTCGAAGCCGCCGTGGTAATTGGCCTCGTTGACGTAGCAGGGCGAAGGACAGAGCAACAGCAGCTGCTGAAACCACGCGGGCTCCCGGATGGCCGCCAGCATCCCAATCATGGCCCCTACCGAATGGCCCACCAGCGTCACGTCGCGCAGGTTCAGATCCCGGCATATGTCGAGCACATCCCCGGCGTACCCTTCCAGAGAGTCGTATTTGGCCGGGTCGTAGGCCGTCAGGTCGGAGAGGCCCGCGCCCACGTGGTCGAAGAGCACCAGCCGGAACTGGCCGGACAGCGCGGGCGTGATGTAGCGCCAGATAGCCTGGTCGCAGCCGAAGCCATTGACGAACAGTAACGTTTGCTGTCCGCTGCCCAGAATGTGCACATTGTTACGCCGAATTATAGCGGACATGGGCAGGGAGACTAAATGTATATTCTTAGTAGTTAAGAAATTATACGCAATAATGAAAATATTATTCAAAATAGGAGAATATGTCAAAATGGGAAAGGGCAAATGCGGGTTCATTCGTGCTTATGTAACTGCCCGAACAAGGAGTGCAACAGCGGCCAACTTAAAATGTAGCGCGAGGCTAAAGTGGCAGCAGTGGATTCCTGCGGGCTCTGCTATCTTCGCCCCAACCGCCACCTGTTCACAAAATGGCGGGGCTGCTCGAACAGGGTATTGCGGCGCGGCCCCGTCAGAGGGTTCGACTCCCTCCGCTTGACGTGGTGTACGCTTCCTTACCCGGAAGCTCAGCCTGAAAAGCTGTCTGCTGGAGGGCAGGGAACCAGACTGCTTCGGCAGCTGAGCGGCGCAGCGGTTTGCCGCCAGCCGGATACCGCCCGCCGGTTTTGGTGGGCACAAGGCTGGTTCCCCGAACCAACTCGGAAAGCTACTGGCCGGTTGGCCGCTGCATGATACCCCCTAAATACTATGGCAAGCCCAGACGAGTTAATTAAATCCCGCCTCCACGCCCTGTGCCTAGCCTACGTGCAGGAACGCCTGGACGCCATTCAGGCGGCCATCAACGCTGCCCAGGAATCGGCCAACTCCGAAACCAAGAGCAGCGCCGGCGACAAATACGAAACCGGCCGGGCCATGGCCCAGAACGAGCGGGACCGAAACCTGGTGCAGCTCCAGCAGGCCCGCCAGCTACAGGCCGAAATCCAGCGCATCAACCCCGAGCTCCCCTGCGACGCCGTGCGCCCCGGCGCCCTGGTGAATACCAGTCTGGGCCATTTCTTCATCAGCATCAGCGCCGGTAAGCTCCCGCTGAATGGCACCGACTACTTCGCCGTGTCGGCCGCCGCGCCGGTGGCAGCGGCCCTAAGCGGCAAGCGCCCCGGGGAGCAGGTAGTTTTCAACGGGAAGCCAGTGCGGATTTTAGCTGTTAGCTGAGAGCTATTAGCTGTTAGCTTTCGTTCTGGAAGCCCAACTATTCCACACAAAAAGAGGGCGCTGCATTCAACCGAATGTAGTGCCCTCTTCGTTTTTTCAGCTAACAGCTAACAGCTAACAGCTAACAGCTAACAGCTAACAGCTAACATTTTGAGGCCCGTGATGCCCCGAATATTGAGGCGGACGAAGTTGCGGACCCGCTCGAAGCGGCCGCGGGCCTCGTCCAGCTCCTCGTCGGGCTCCTGCTGGCTGGGGCGGTGGGTGTCGAGCAGGCTGAACACGGTGTCGGCCAGGTCGAGGTAGCCCAGCAGCATGAGCATCAGTAGTTTCTTGTCGGCTTCGGCGTAGTCTTTGGTCCGGATGGCCTTTACCAGCGTGTCGAGCTGGGTGGTTTCGTCCATGAACAGGTCGCGCAATACGGCCCGCTGGTGCTGGTAGTCGAGCAGCTGCTGGGGCGTGGCGGCCGAGTTCGGGAACGGAAACGTGTCGGTGAAGCGGGTGGCGGCCCGGAAGTCGGTTTCGGCGGCGTAGATGGTTTGCAGGTGCTTTTGCAGGCTGGCCCAGAGGCCGGTGCGGGCTTTATCGAAGGCGGCAGAAGCGGCGGCAGGGTCGGGTTGCGTCACGGTAAGAGAAGGAGAGTGGAGGGGTAAAGTACGCGGATTTGCAGCTGCGGGGTTGTGGCAGTGCTGCCCAAGCCGCCGGAAGCTGTAGTTTTGTTGCACCCGTTTGTTATTCTGTGCATACCGCTGCCGCCTACGCAGTATGCGCGAGCCAACGGCGGTTAACTTTTGCTGCCCACCCCGCCCATGCCCTCCGAATCTTCCAAACGCGTTGCCCTGCTCGGCTCCACCGGCTCCATCGGCACCCAGGCCCTCGACGTGCTCCGGGCCCAGCCGGGCCGCTTTGTTGTGTCGGCCCTGTCGGCCCAGTCGAACGCCGACCTCCTAATTGAGCAGGCCCGCGAGTTTCGGCCCGCTGCCGTGGTTATCGGCGACGAAAGCAAGTATGCCCAGGTGCGCGAGGCCCTGGCCGGGCAGCCCGAAACCGAGGTGCTGGCCGGCGCCGCCGCCCTCACCGAAGTAGCCGGCCGGCCCGATACCGACGTGGTGCTCACGGCCATGGTCGGCTATGCCGGGCTGCTGCCCACGGTGGCCGCCATAAAAGCCGGCCACGATATTGCCCTGGCCAACAAGGAAACCCTGGTAGTGGCCGGCCAGCTCATCACCGAACTGGTGCGCGAGCACAACGTGCGCCTGCTGCCCGTCGATTCGGAGCACTCGGCCATTTTCCAGTGCCTGGTAGGCGAGGAGCAGAACCCCATCGAGAAAATCATCCTCACGGCTTCGGGCGGGCCGTTTCGGGGCCGCAGCCGGGCGCAGCTGGCCCAGGTGACCCGCGCCCAGGCCCTCAAGCACCCCAACTGGGATATGGGCGCCAAAATCACCATCGACTCGGCTTCGCTCATGAACAAGGGCCTCGAAGTGATAGAGGCCAAGTGGCTGTTCGGCCTGCGCGACGAGCAGGTGGAAGTCATCGTGCATCCGCAGAGCATCATCCACTCGCTGGTGCAGTTCGAAGACGGCTCGCTGAAAGCCCAGCTCGGGCTGCCCGACATGAAGCTGCCCATCCAGTACGCGCTGGGCTACCCGCAGCGGCTGCCCAACGAGTTTCCGCGCTTCAGCTTCCTCGATTACCCGCAACTTACGTTCGAAGCGGCCGATACAAGCGCTTTCCGCAACCTGGGCCTGGCCTTCGAGGCCATGCGCCGGGGTGGCAATGCGCCCTGCATCCTCAACGCGGCCAACGAAATAGCGGTGGCCGCCTTCCTGCGCGACGAAATCGGCTTTCTGCAGATGTCGGAGGTGGTAGAAACCAGCCTCGCGCGGGTTTCGTACCTTGCCAACCCAACCCTCGACGACTACGTGGCCACCGACCAGGAAACGCGCCGCGTGGCGGCCGAACTGCTCCAAACCGTGGGTGCCTGACAGGCTGGCCGAACTACCGCCCCCGGCGCGTTGTTTGTGAATTCAACTACTAGTGCAAAATTGTCATCCTGAGCGAAGCGAAGGACCTGTTCTCGTTGGCTACGAAGCCCGGCAACGAGTTAGGTGCGAGCGAGACAAGGTCCTTCGCCCCGTTCAGGATGACAGCCGTTTTCCCCTCATCACCTCATCATCCCCTCTCTTTTGGAAGGATTAATTATGGCCGGCAACCTGTTGCTGGGCCTTTCGCTACTGGTTGGCCTGCACGAGTTCGGACACTTCGCGGCCGCCAAATACTTTAAAATCCGGGTCGATAAGTTTTACATCTTCTTCGACTTTCTGTTCCCGCTGCCGGGGGTGATGAACTTTGCCCTGTTCAAAAAGAAAATCGGCGAGACGGAGTACGGCCTGGGCTGGTTCCCGCTGGGTGGCTACGTGGCTATTCACGGCATGGTCGATGAAACCCAGGATGCCGAAAGCCTGGCCGCCGAGCCGCTGCCGAACGAGTTTCGCTCGAAGCCCGCCTGGCAGCGCCTGATCGTGATGTTGGGTGGCATTATCATGAACGTCATCACCGGCATCGTCATCTTCACGCTGCTCACCTTCACCTACGGCCAAAGCTACCTGCCAGCCTCGGAGGTGCGCTACGGCATAGTGCCCAACGAGCTGGGCCAGGAAATGGGCTTCCGCGAGGGCGACAAAATCGTGAAAATCAACGGCCGCCCCTTCCAGGATTTCAGCGACGTGTACAGCCCCGACGTTATTCTGGGCTCCAGTGCCTACTACACCGTCGACCGCGCCGGCCAGCTGATTGATGTGCCGGTACCCGCCAACTTCATGGACCGCCTCGCCGACGAAGGCGAACAGCGCTTCGTGCAGCCCCTCGACCCGTTTGTGGTCGACCAGGTAGTGGCAGGCAGCCCGGCCTCCAAGGCCGGCCTGCTGCCCAACGACCGGATTATGACCGTTGGCAAGGAGTCGATTCGCTTCTTTCCCGAGCTGCAAAAAGCCCTCAAGGCCCACGCCGGCAAACCTGTTGCGGTGCAGGTGGAGCGCGCCAGCCAGCCCGTCGAGCTGAAAGTAAACGTGGACGACGATGGCAAAATCGGCTTCCTGCCCAAGTCGCTGCTCAAGTTCGAAACCCGCGAGTACGGACTGGTGGAGGCCGTACCCATGGGTACCAAGCAGGCCTTCGGCGTCGTCACGACCCAGATGAAGGCCTTTGCCAAGATTTTCCGGGGCGAGGCCTCGTTCCGCAAGTCGGTGGGCGGGCCCATCGAAATTGCCCAGCAGTACGGCGGCAAGTGGGACTGGCTGCGCTTCTGGACCCTCACCGGCCTGCTCTCCATGGTGCTGGCCTTCATGAACCTGCTACCCATCCCGGCCCTCGATGGCGGCCACGTGGTATTCCTGCTCTACGAAATGATTTCCGGCCGCAAGCCCTCCGATGCGTTTATGGAAAACGCCCAGAAGGTGGGCATGATGATTATTCTGGGCCTGATGGCTTTCACGCTTATCATCAACCCACTCATCAAGGCCTTCGGGCAATAACCCGTTTTTTTGTGCCGAAAAGCCGTGCTGCCCGCTGGGGTGGCACGGCTTTTTCTTGCTGCCGTATCTTGCCCGAACCCCACCCCGGCAAAAAACACCTGACCGCTATGCGTACTCCCCGAATCTGCCGAACCCTGCCGTTGCTACTGCTCATGTTGCTTAGCGTCGCCGCCTGGGCTCATACCTACCACGCCAGCATCATGGAGGTGCGTTTCAACCCCGAAAAGCAGCGCCTGGAAATAGCCCTCAAGGTTTTCACCGACGACCTCGAAAAAGGCCTTTCCCAGAACCAGCCCAAACCCGTGACCCTGGACCAGCTTTCCCGCGCCCAACTCGACCCGTTGCTGCTGGCCTTGTTGCGGCGCGAGGTGCAGTTCAGCGCCCAACCCGGCCGGACCCTCCCGCTTACGCTGGTGGGTTTGCAGAAGGAAACCGATTCGCACTGGCTCTACCTAACGGCCCCGCTGCCCACTGCCGCCACCAGCGTTACGCTGCGTCATCAGTTGCTGCTGGGCCTCTTTCCCGACCAGATGAACATCGTCAACCTCACCGCTGGTGGCCAGAAGCAAAGCTTCCTGTTTCGGGGAGGAAATGAAGAACAGGTGCTAAAGTGGTAGCGGCAGTGAGGCGGTGAATGAGCGAACAAGGCATAAGAAACGTCATTCAGAGCGAAGCGAAGAATCTCGCGTGCAATGGTAATCCTATCATCAAGGTTTACCATTGCACGCGAGATTCTTCGCTTCGCTCTGAATGACGGTACTTTTCACTCATTCATTCACCGCCACTACCACCCGTCATCGCCGCCGGTGGGTTTGGGTTCGGGCTTGCCGGGCGCGGTCGGCTTACCCGTAGGAAACGGGTCGGGGCTGAACGACTTGTCATTGTCGCCGTCGGGCTTGAGCAGGCGGAACTCGACTCGGCGGTTGGTGCGGGCGTCGTCCCTGGTTACTTCGTCTTTGAGGGGCTGGGTGCTGCCGTAGCCCATGCTTTCGATGCGGTTGGGCGGCAGCTTGCCCTTCTGCTCGATGTAGCGGCGAATGGCTTCGGCCCGGTCCTGGGAGAGGGTGAGGTTGAAGTCGGGGTCGCCCTTGCTGTCGGTGTGGCCCGCAATGTTGAGCCGGAACGCCGGGTGGTCGACCATGAACACGGCAATGCGGTCCAGAATTGGGTGCATGCTGGCCCTAATGGTGGCCTTGTCCTGGTCGAACTCGATGTTTTTGAACACCATCGGCAGCTTGTAGTCGATGGCGTTGGTCATGAGCTTCATCACCGTGTCGTTTTTCAGGGCGAAACTCTTTTCCACGCTGAAAAAGTCGGGGCTCTGAATCAGCATCACGTAGTGCGAGCCTTCCATGAGGTCGAAATCGAACGAGCCGTCGTCGCGCAGGTACTTGCTGGCCACTTCGATGCCGTTGTCGGTGTCGATGATGCTCACGATGCCGTTTAGGGGCTTGTGGCTCACCGAGTCGATGAGCGAGCCCTCGACGTGGGTGGTGGCGGTGGGCTGGGCCTCCATCGGGAGCGGGAAGGAGTAGAGGTCCAGGTTTTTCAGGTCCTTCTGCTCGGAGCGGGCGTAATAGAGGTCTTTCGAGTCGGCATCGATGGTGAAATAGTACTCCGAGCCCTTGCCATTCACCAGCGGCCCAATGTTGATGGGCTCCTGCCAGCGGCCGCCCACCCGGTAGGTTTTATAGATATCGAAGTCGCCGAAATTGAGCAGCTGCCCCCGGGAGCTGAAGTAGAGTACGTGGTAGAGCGGGTGGTAAAACGGGCTCACCTCACTTTCGCGGGTGTTCACGACCGGCCCCATATTCTGGGCCGGGCCCCACTGGCCGTTCTTCTGCTTCGCCGTAAACCAGATATCCGACAGCCCGAACCCCCCGAGCCGGTCGGAAGCAAAGTACAGCGTGTCTTCGCCCGGCGAGAGGGTGGGCTGCGAGTCCCAGGCCGTGGAGTTGACGTTGGCGCCCAGGCTTTTGGGCATGCTCCACTTGCCGTCCTTGAAGTGCGCCTCGTACAGGTCGCAGTTGCCGTGGCAGGTGGGGCACTCGCAGCGGGCGAAGTAGAGCGTGGTGCCGTCCTTGCTGATGCAGGCCGAGCCCTCGTTGTAGGGCGAGTTGATGGGCTTGGGCAACGGCTCGGCCTCGGTCCAGAGCCCATTTTCGCGCCGCGACTGGTATAAATCCTCATCGGCCACCTCCTGCAGGCGGCCCCGGGTTTTGCGCTTCGAGCTGAAGATGAGCAGGTCGGCGTCGGCCCGGAGCGTGGGGCCGTAGTCCTCCTTCTTGGAGTTGATGGCATCGCCCATGCTGGTGTACACGCCCTTGGGGGGGCGGAAGGTGGCGATGTTCTTGCGGTAATCGACCAGCTCGTAGTACGTTTTGAGGGGCACGTAGAGGTCCGTGTCCTTATTTTCGAGCGAGTCGTAGTACTGCTGCACCTTGGTCAGGTTCTGGCGGCGGTGCTTGAGGGCGAGCCGGTAGTAGGCCTTGGCGCGTTCGGGGTTACCGGTTTTGTCCCAGAGCTGGCCCAAATGCCAGAGCATGGGCGTATCGCGGTAGAAGTTCTCGATGCCGAACTGGCCCACGTACAGCTCCAGCAGGTTGCGGGCGGCGGGCCAGTTCTTGCGCTTCTCGGCCCGCTGAATCTCGCGTAACGCCTTCTTGTCGCTGAAATAAGCCACCCGATTCACGTTCGGGAACACCGGGGTTTGGTCGAGGCGGGTGCGCATCTGCCGGATAACCTTAGCCGATAACGGCCGCTGGGAGTTGGGCAGGGTGTTTCTCTGCTGGCCCTGCACGGCAGCCGGCCAGCCGAAGGCCAGCAGCAAGCCGCAGCAAAGCGATAATAAAGTAAATCGGGGCATAATGATGCGGAAGCCCGGCGGAGAGAGGCCGGTCCGCATCAAAAATAGGAAAATTTGGATGTGTACGCACGGTAATTGCGGCGGTACAAAGTCTTTTTTTGCGCTGCCGTGGCCCGGGGTAGAGCGACTAACTGTTCTGCCGATGTGGCAAGGGCCGGCCGTGGCACGGCGCTTGCCGAAGCTATACCTTCGGCTCTGCTCCACTATATCGGAGCGCCGGTCCGGCTTGTGGCCTGTCATTGTGGCACCCGGATTTCCATTTTTGCCCGTTTTTCTCCCTGCATGAGTTATTATAACCCGCCGAAATCTGCGCTATCTTCCTTGTTGCTGATGACTGACGACTCCACTGAAATGGTATCTATCGTGGCCGCCGACCCCGACCAGCCCATGAGCCCCGGCGAGCAGCCGGAGGTGCTGCCGCTGCTGCCGGTGCGCAACACGGTGTTGTTCCCCGGCGTGGTGCTGCCCGTCACGGTAACGCGCAAGAAGAGTATCCGGCTGGTGCGCAAGGCCTACAAAGGCAACAAGCTGATAGGCGTGGTGGCCCAGAAAAACGGCCAGTCCGACGACCCTACCCTCGCCGATATGTACGAGGTGGGTACGCTGGCCAAAATCCTGAAAATGCTGGTCCTGCCCGATGGCAACACGACTATCATTATTCAGGGGCAGTCGCGTTTTAAAATTGAGGAAGAAACCCAGAGCACGCCTTACCTCACGGCCCGGGTAAGCTACGCGCCGGAGGCCTTTCCGGCCAAAAGCTCTAAGGGCCTTAAGGCACTGGTGTCGTCGCTCAAGGAAGCGGCAGCCCGGATGCTCAAGCTCAATCCCGAAATTCCGCAGGAAGCCCAGGTGGCCCTCGACAACATCGAGTCGCCGGCTTTTTTAACCCACTTCCTCTCCTCCAACATCAATGTGGAGGTAAGCGTGAAGCAGCAGCTGCTCGAAACCAACGATGGGGTGGAGCGCGGCACCAAGCTGCTGGAATTGATGCTGAAAGAAATCCAGCACCTCGAAATCAAGCGCGAAATCCACACCAAGGTTCACACCGACATCGACCAGCAGCAGCGCGACTACTTCCTGCGCCAGCAGATAAAGGTGCTGCAGGACGAGCTGGGTTTCGATGGCCCCGAGCAGGACGCCGACAAGCTGCGCCAGCGCGCCAAAACCAAGAAGTGGCCCGCGGCCGTGGCCAAGCATTTCGATAAGGAGCTCGACAAGCTCAGCCGCCTCAACCCCCAGGCCGCCGAGTATCCCGATCAGCGTCAATTACGTCGAGTACCTGCTCGATTTGCCCTGGGGCGAGTACACGAAGGACAACTTCAACCTCAAGCGGACCCAGCGCATCCTCGACCAGGACCACTACGGCATGGAAAAGGTGAAGGCCCGCATCATCGAGTACCTGGCGGTGCTCAAGCTCAAAAACGACCTGAAAGCGCCGATTCTATGCCTTTATGGCCCGCCCGGCGTGGGCAAAACCAGCCTGGGCCGCTCCATCGCCAAGGCGCTGGGCCGCCAGTACGTGCGCATGAGCCTGGGCGGTGTCCGCGATGAAGCCGAAATCCGGGGCCACCGCAAAACCTACGTGGGCGCGATGCCCGGCCGCATCATTGCCCAGATCAAGAAGGCCGGAGCCTCCAACCCGGTTATCGTGCTCGACGAAATCGATAAGCTGGCCGCCGATTTCCGCGGCGACCCCAGCTCGGCGCTGCTCGAAGTGCTCGACCCGGAGCAGAACTCGACCTTCACCGACAACTATCTGGAGGTGGAGTACGACCTGTCGCGGGTGCTGTTCATTGCCACCGCCAACTCGCTCGAAACCATCCAGCCCGCCTTGCGCGACCGGATGGAAATAATCGACCTGACGGGCTACACGCTGGAGGAGAAAACCCAGATTGCCAAAAAGCACCTCTGGCCCAAGCTGCTCGAAGAGCACGGCCTCGGCCCCAAGGATGCCAACGTGAGCACGGCGGCCCTGCAGCGCGTGATTGACGACTACACCCGCGAAAGCGGCGTGCGCAGCCTGGAGCGCAAGCTCGGCGGGCTGGTACGCAACGTGGCCAAGAGCAAAGCCCTCGACGAAAGCTTCCCCGCCACCCTGCAGCCGGCCGACGTAACCCGCATTCTGGGCGGTGCTATTTTCGACCGCGACCAGTACCAGGACAACGAAACGGCCGGCGTCGTCACGGGCCTGGCCTGGACCAGCGTGGGCGGCGACATTCTGTTTATCGAAAGCCTGCTGAGCCGGGGCCGGGGCAAGCTCACGCTCTCGGGCCAGCTCGGCGACGTGATGAAGGAGTCGGCCGTAACGGCGCTGAGCTACCTGCGCAGCCGGGCCGAGGAGCTGGGCATCGACTACCGCCTCTTCGACCAGTACGACCTGCACATCCACTTCCCCGAGGGTGCCGTGCCCAAAGACGGCCCCAGCGCCGGTATTGCCATCTTCACGAGCATCGCCTCGGTATTCACCCAGCGCAAAATCCGCAGCCACCTGGCCATGACGGGCGAAATTACCCTGCGCGGCAAAGTGCTGCCGGTGGGTGGCATCAAGGAGAAAATCCTGGCCGCCCGCCGGGCCGGTATCCTCGATATCATCCTCTGCCCCAAAAACCGCAAGGACATCGACGAAATAGCTCCCCACTACCTCAAAGGCCTCACCATCCACTATGCCGACCGCGTCGACGATGTGTTGCGCGTAGCCCTGCTGGACGAGCAGGTAGCGCACCCCATGAAGCTGGTAGTGCGCGACGAAGCCCCTGCGCCGCTAGGGCCGAGCGTGGAGGTGCAGTGATGTAATTGGTAATTAAGAATGAGTAATTAAGAATTGGAAGGGCGCGGAAATAACGGGCAACACGTTCAGATAACCACATTGAGTTATCTTGCCAGGGGTTCTCGTTTGAAGCTAACA
Organism: uncultured Cytophagales bacterium; assembly: GCA_963711295.1. Taxonomy (GTDB): domain Bacteria; phylum Bacteroidota; class Bacteroidia; order Cytophagales; family Hymenobacteraceae; genus Hymenobacter. The sequence goes on along the minus strand of CAVQDF010000003.1, from coordinate 1,810,882 downwards.
AGATGAGCCTTGCTTGCTTCAAGGTCTCTTATCTTGACTGTCGCCCAACTTCCGATCTGTCATAATTCGCTGGTTCCGTCAGAGCAATTCTTAATTACTCATTCTTAATTACTAATTAAAAAGATGCTCCTACGCTGTACTGCCGTTGTTTTCGCCGTTTCGGGCCTTACGCTGGGCACGGCGCGGGCGCAGATTGGGGGCCAGCGGGCCTTTAGCTTCCTCAACCTGCCCACCAGCGCCAAGCTGGCCGGTTTGGGCGGTGTGAACACGTCGTCGCGCGATGCCGACGGCACGATGCTTTACGCCAACCCGGCCCTGCTTAACGCCGAAATGGATGGCCGGCTGGCTCTGGGGTTTGTTGATTATTTGGCCGATATCAAACAGAGCACGGCTGTGTACGTGTTCAATACGGCCCGGGCCGGCCGGATAGGGGTGGGGCTCACCTACCTCAACTACGGCGACTTCGAGCAGTACGACCCGGCCGGTAACTCGCTGGGCAGTTTCTCAGTGAACGAGTACGCCCTGAGCTTGTCCGACTCGTACACCAGCGGCGTGTTCACGCTCGGCGGTACGCTCAAGCTGGCCGGTTCAGGCATTGCCGGCAACCACTCCTACGCCGCCCTGGCCGATGTGGGCGGGCTCTTCAAGCACCCGACCCAGGATTTTACTGTCGGGTTGGTGGTGCGCAATGCCGGCGTGCAGCTCAAGGCCTACGACGGTGCCGGGCGCGAAGCTATGCCGCTCGATGTGGAGTTGGGTACGTCCATCAAGCCCGAGCACCTGCCGCTACGTTTCTCGCTGGCCGCCCATCACCTCCAGCAGCTCGACATTGTGTACCTCGACCCCAACCAGCGGGGCCAACTCGACGAAAACGGCAACGAAGCGGTGGCCAAAAAGAAGCTGGGCGATAAAATTGCCCGGCATTTCGTAGTGGGCGGGGAGCTGCTGCTGAGTAAAAACCTCAACGTGCGCGTGGGCTACAACCACCTGCAGCGCCGCGAGCTGCGCCTCAATAACACGTCCGGGGGGGCAGGCTTTTCGTTCGGCGTCATGCTGCGCCTCAGCCAGTTTCAGCTCGACTACACCCACGCCGGCTACCATGCCTCGGGCGGGGCCAACTACTTCACCGTGGCCCGCAACCTCGATTCGCTGTTCAAAAAACAGCCATAAATTTTGAATGGGAGAAAGGAGATGAAGTAGCTGTTCAATAGGTGCCATTTGCAAACTTATTCGGCCTCTGTGCCTTCTCACAGTTGACACATTCAGCACATTTATCATAGTAACCTACATGCTTGATTCCGCGGATTTTCTCACCCCGGCCCAGATTGTGGCCGAGCTCGATAAGTACATCATCGGCCAGCACGAGGCCAAGCGCCACGTGGCCATTGCCCTGCGCAACCGCTGGCGCCGCCTGCGGGCCGCCCCCGACATGCGCGACGAAATCGTGCCCAACAACATCCTCATGATTGGCTCGACGGGCGTGGGTAAAACCGAAATTGCCCGCCGCCTGGCCGGCATCTCCGGCGCTCCGTTTACCAAAGTCGAAGCCTCCAAGTTTACCGAAGTCGGCTACGTGGGCCGCGACGTGGAGAGCATGGTGCGCGATTTGGTAGAGCAGTCGGTGAGCATGGTGAAAACCCGCCGTAAGGAGGAAGTGAAAGTGAAAGCCGCCCAGGTGGTGGAAGAAATCATTCTCGACATCCTGATTCCGCCCGTAACGGCCGCGCCCGGTACTGCGCCCAAGCCGGCCCTGGGTTTCCCCACCACTGCCCCTGGCGACGTGCCCGATTCCGACCAGGAGCTCAACGAGCGCACGCGGGAGCGGTTCCGTGAGAAAATCCGCAACGGCGAAATGGACGACCGTAAAATTGAAATCCAGGTCCAGCAGGGCGGGGGTGGCATTAACGTGCTGGGCGGCGCACCCGGCGGCATGGACGAGGCCAGCATGGCCGGCATCCAGGATATGCTGGGCTCCATGATGCCCAAGAAAACCCGCAAGCGCAAAGTCACCGTGGCCGAGGCCCGCAAGCTGCTGCTCGACGAAGAAGCGGCCAAGCTCATCGACATGGATGAGGTGAAGGACGAGGCCATTCGCCTCGCTGAAAACGGCGGCATCATCTTCATCGACGAAATTGACAAGGTAGCCAGCCGCAGCGGCAAGGGCGGTGGCGGCCCCGACGTGAGCCGCGAAGGCGTGCAGCGCGACCTGCTGCCCATCGTCGAAGGGTCGGCCGTGAGCACCAAGTACGGCATCGTCAACACCGACCACATCCTGTTCATTGCCGCCGGCGCCTTCCACGTTTCCAAGCCCTCCGACCTCATTCCTGAGCTCCAGGGCCGCTTTCCCATCCGCGTCGAGCTGCAAAGCCTGACCAAGGACGACTTTTATCAGATCCTCAAAGACCCCAAAAACGCCCTCACCAAGCAGTATGAGGCGCTGCTGAAGGCCGAAGAGGTGGAACTGACCTTCGACGATGACGCCCTCAAGCGCCTGGCCGAAATTGCCTTCGAGGTGAACAGCGAAGTCGAAAATATCGGGGCCCGCCGCCTGCACACCGTCATGAGCCGTTTGCTCAACGACATTCTCTTCGACGTGCCCGACAAAATCGGCCCCAATGCCCACATCCTCATCGACCGCGCCCTGGTCGAGGAGCGCCTCACCGATATGGTCCGCAACCGCGACCTGAGCCAGTATATTCTATGAGGTGAGATGGTGATTCGGTGAAATAGGGAGTGCCGTTCAACGTCGGCCCAAGTCTCGCGTAACTACTTGCGCAGGCTGGGTGCGCTGAACGGCACTCCCTATTTCACCAAATCACCATCTCACCTCATGCATTACTACCTCATCACCGGTTCCAGCCGCGGCCTGGGTAAAGCGCTGGCCGAAGCGGCCCTGCGCCAGCCCGATACCACCGTCATTGGCGTCTGCCGCCACGCCACTATTCAGCACCCCCGCTACCACCACCAGCCCCTCGACCTCTCCGATCTGCAGGCCGTGCAGAACAACCTGCACAAAGTATTCGCCCAGTTCCCCGATGCTGCCAGCCTCACGCTCATCAACAACGCGGCCGTGCTCGGCGACATCGGCTACCTGGGCGAGCACCAGAACGAGCACTTTGAGTTCGTTTTCGATGTCAACCTGATTGCCCCGGCCATGCTCATGAATACCTTCCTGAGTGCCTACCAGGCCCGGACCATCCCGCGCACCATCCTCAACATTAGTAGCGGCGCCGCTCAGCGGGCCGTCGATGGCTGGGGAGCCTACTCGGCCTCCAAAGCCGCGCTCGATGCCCTTTCGCGCACCGCCCAAAAAGAGCAGGACCTGCGCCACAGCGGCATCCGCATTCGCAGCCTCGCCCCCGGCATCCTCGACACGCCCATGCAAGAGCACATCCGCTCGGCCGACGCCCACAATTTCAGTGAGGCCGCCCGCTTTGCCGGTTTTCATCAGGACGGGCAGTTGGTAGAGCCTGCCGCCGCCGCGGCCAAAATCCTGCAGTGGCTGCAGCGCCCCGCCGGGCAGTCGGAAGACGTGGTGCTGCGCATAGACGCCCTCTGAAAACGGGACCCGGCTTATGGTTAGGCCGCTTACCTATTGCGTAAAAAAAAGCGCTGCCGAATTTTCGGCAGCGCTTTTTACTTTCTCTCAGCAGACCAATTACTTGTTCACCGGAGTCTTCTCGTACAGGCCGGGGATGGGCTTCGGCACGTTCGGGTTGGTGTTGATTTCGCTCTGCGGATACAGGAACCGCTGCGGAAGCGAAGGCGCCGTGGCCGACTTTACGGGCAGACCGAGCGCGTTGTTGGTGCGGCGGGCATCGTTGAAGGCGTTGATCTGGCCCATGAAGGTCAGGTAACGCTCCGTCAGAATCTCCCTCAGCAGCGTACCGGGCACGGTGGCCAGCGTGTAGGGCAGGTAAGTGCCGGTCGGGAACTTCGCTTTCAGGGCCGCCCGGTGCGCGTTAAGCGCCGTCAGGGCCGTAGCGTCGTCGTTCAGACGAGCCGAGGCTTCTGCAATGATGAGCTGGTTTTCAGAGTAGGTAACCAGTGGGAAGCCGGCATCAGCCGCGCTGAAGTTCTTGCCTTCCTGCAGGCCATAGTCCGTTTTACCGGCACCGGCTGGGGTGAAGTAGAACTGGAAGCGTCCGGTTTCGTTGGTAAGCGCCGAGTTGTGGTTGTTGGCCTGGCCCGTGCGGCTGGGGTCGAGCACCTGGGCAGCATACGAGTTGCCGGCCGACATATAGCCGGCCCGCTGGTTGACCAGGAACTGGAAGTAGACGTTCTGGGCTCCCGACACATTTTTGTGCGGTGTTACCATGTCGTTGGCGGCCGAGCTGATACCGGCGGCGGCCGCAGTGCGGGCGGCGGCATAGTTCTTCACCTGCAGGTAGTAGCGGGCCTTAAGTGTGTTGGCTACGGCCTTCCATTTATTAGCATCGCCAGCAAAGAAAATGTCGTTGGAAATACCACCCGTTTTGCCAAGGTTAAGAATAGCCTCATCCAGCAGCTTCTGGATGTCATCGTAGACCTGGGCCTGAGGTTCGAAGACCGGTGTCTCAAACTGCGTCCGGTCGCCTACCTGGCGAAACGGCACATCGCCGAACAGGCTGGCCAGGGTACCGGCCGCGTGGGCTTCCAGGATCTGGGCTACGCCCTGCAGCCGGAAAATACCCGTTTGTTCGGCGTTGGCCGCCGTCAGGCGGGCCTGAGTGATGACGCCGTAGTAAGAGGTGTCCCAGATGTCGTCGAAGTTACCGGCCGTCACATCGTACTGGTTCAGGCTCACGTACTGGCGCTCCGCGCCGGTGAACTGGGCCGTCCAGATAGCCGACAGGCGGGCTGCCTCGCCTTCATGAATGAGGGCATCGGCCAGCATCACGCCCTGGATGGTGTTGGGCGCGGCAACCGTGAGCGGCAGGTTAGGGTTTACGTCGAGGTCCTTCACAAAATCCTGGCAGGAGCTGGTCGCAACGCCCAGGGTCAGCAGGAAGAAATATTTTGAAATTCGTGTCATGAGTAGCTTGGAAAGTCAGCGTTAGTAAGTGATGCGCAGGCCAACGAGGAAGGAGCGCGTACCTGGGTTGTTGAAGTACTCCAGGCCCCGGCCGTTGGAAGCGCCCGTCAGGTTGGTCTCCGGGTCAACGCCTTCAAATTCTTTGGTCACCAGCAGCAGGTTGCGGCCCGTGAGCGTGAGCTCTACGTTCTGCAGGTGGGTACGGGTCCGGAAACCCTCCGACTGCAGCGTGTAGCCCAGCGTCAGCTCGCGCAGACGCGTCCAGGTAGCGTCCTGAATGAACTGCTCGCCCACGGCGCCGAAGCCACCGCCAAGCGCCGTGTACCACGACTGGTCGAGGGCAACAGTACCGGCCCCGTAATCCTGCAGACTACCCCGGAAGGTGTACGACCCGTCCGTGTTGGCAGGGTACATCTGCGAAACGGTTTTGCCGTTGTAGGTTTTGATGCGCTGAGCTTCAGCATTGCTGAGCGTGGTTTCTACGTCGGTGAATTTCGACGTGCCGAAGTTGCGCAGTACACCTTCGGTACCGGCCCAGATGTCGCCGCCGTAAGAGGTTTCCACCAAGGCAAACAGGCGCACGCCCTTATAGGTCAGGTTGGTGTTGATGCCGGAACGCCATTTGGGGTTCGGGTCGCCAATTACGCCTTCCGTGGTAGCAGCCTGCGGGAAGCCGGTTGCGTCGAGGATGAACTTGCCATCGTCGGAACGGCTCCAGCGGCCACCCCACAGGGCACCTACCGGCTGATCTTTCACGGCCCGTGACGAAACGCCCGTGAAACCGTTCAGGAAGACCGACTCCGCTCCGGCCAGGTCTGTGACCTTGTTGCGGTTGCGCGTCCAGTTACCCCCAACCGACCAGGTGAAGTCTTCCTTCTTGATAATACCCACGTTCAGATCCAGCTCCACGCCTTTGTTTTCCAGCGTAGCCGCGTTGGCATACTCTGAGGTGTAGCCGGAAGTAGCGGGCACTGGCACCAGCAGGATGGCATCGGTTACTTTGTTCTGGTAGTACGTGCCGCTCAGGCTGATGCGGTCCTTCAGGAAACGCAGGTCCGTGCCTACTTCAAACTCCTTCTTTTTCTCAGGCCTCAGGAACGGGTTGCCACGAAGGTTGTTGCGGGCAAACGAACCATTGTAGGCCTTAGGATCAAGTGATGGGCCGTAGCTGGAGGCGTAGGCAGCCGGAATGTACACGTCGCGCGTCAGGTAGACGCCAAAGCTACTGTTAGAGCCCGGCTGCAGACCAACCTGGCCGTAAGCGGCGCGCAACTTACCAAAGCTCAGTACGCTGTTATCGGCCAGCGCGCCCAACTTCGAGAACTGCCAGGCCACGTCAACCGATGGATAGAAGAAGCGGCTTTTGGTGAGTGAGCCGAAAGTAGAAGCGTTTTCCAGGCGGCCGGTAGCGTTCAGGAACACCTGCTCGCCCAGTACCAGGCCGGCCGTAGCGTAGCCGGCGGAAGTGCGCTGCTTGGCTTCGGCATCAAACGCCGTCACGTTGGCGTTGGTGGCGTTGGAGAAGAAGCTCTGGTCCCGAACGTCCAAGATAAAGTTCAGGTAGGAAGCACCGATGTTGCGGGCCTGACGCTGGTTGAAGTTGGTGCCGATCAGCAGGTTGCCGCTGATGAAGCTGCTGAACGTGTGCGTCGCGCGGGCGAAGGCGTCGAGGTTGAACTGGGTTTCCGTTACAATTTCCTCCGTTGCCGAGCCGGCTCCACCATTCTCCGTCGAGTGAATCGGGAAAATAGTGCGGCGGCTATCCGTGTATGTATCTACACCAGGCCGGGCCGTGATGGTAAGCCAGGGGCGGGGCGTGAGGTTAAGCTCCAGGTTGCCCAGGAAACGGTCTACCTCGTTCGGGCTCTTCTGCTCGTTGATGGTCCAGAGCGGGTTGTTGTAGGCCGGGCTGGCGTTGTTGCCCAATGGCCGACGGTAGGAACGCTGCCGGTTGAGAGCAACGTTGCCGCTTGCATCAGTATACGTGCCGATATAATCAGTCTGATCGAAGTCGGGGGCCTGGCGCAACAAGCCCAGGTACAGACCGCTGGTGTTCGAGCCCTGCTGAATCCGGTTGGACTCTACGCGGCTATAGGTCATGTTGCCCGATATCTTGAGGATATCGTTGAAGTTGCGGAAGGCATTTACCCGGCCCGTCGTGCGGCGGTAATCCGAGTTGTTGCGGATAATGCCCTTCTGGTTGAGGTCGGAAACGCTCACATAGATGTTGCCATCCTTGTTGCCGGCCGTCAGGCTCAGGTTGTTTTCCAGGTAGTGTCCGGTCTGGAATACCTGATCGAAGTTGCGGTCGAGGTAGCTGGTGCGGTCGTTTTTGGCCGTAACAGGGTAGTAAACCTTACCATCGCGGGCCGTAAAGAAGGCTCCGCTCGTGTTCACCGCATCCGGGCCACCGCTGCGGGTGCTGATTTTATCGCCGAAGCTGTTGCCGGTTGCATCGGTACCCAGGGCGGCTACGCCGAAGTTGCCCCGGCCATAGGTGTCCTGCAGGTCGTGCTTATAAGAAATACGGTCGGCCGAATAGGTAACGCCGTAGCTCACGCTCAGACGGCCGCTTTCTGAACCACCCCGCTTGGTGGTGATGTAGATCACGCCGTTGGCTGCCCGCGAACCCCATACGGCGCTGGCTGCTGCACCCTTCAGGATTTCTACCGAGGCAATGTCGTTGGGGTTGATGTCGTTCAGGCGCGACTGTTGCACGACGCCGGCCGTGCCGCTGCCCAGGTTGCTGTTGCTGATGGGTACGCCATCGACAATGATCAGGGGCTGATTGCTGCCCGTAATCGAGTTCTGGCCCCGAATCTGAATGTAGGAACCGGCCCCCGGGTCGCCGCCGGTACGCGTGATCTGAACACCGGAGGCTTTGCCCGACAGACCGGTAATGGCGCTGGTTTCACCCGAACGGGCAATAGCATTGCCCTGCACCTGGGAAGTAGCGACGCCTTGCTCATCTTTCGACTGCTTCACGCCCAGAGCCGAAACCACTACCTCGCTCAACTGCTTGGAGTCAGTTGCCAAACCAACATTAATCTGGGAAGTAGTCCCTATCGCCTGCTCAATCGTCAGGTAGCCGATGGAGCTAAAAACCAGCGTGCCCCCCGTAGCCGGAACAGTAAGCGTATAAGAGCCATCCGAATTAGTAGATATGCCGTTGCTGGTTCCTTTCAGGAGTACGGTAACCCCGGGTACCCCATCGCCGGTCGAACGATCTGTGACCCGGCCAGAAATGGAACGGGTTTGAGCGCTAGCCTGAGTTGCCGTAAGGGCAAGCAGAGGCAACGCAATAAGTAGTGTTCTTTTCATGAAAAAGGTGAAAGAAGTGAATGAGTGCTTGAAATTACTGTGTTTACTTGAAAAGATGTCTAATCAAGTGTGGTTAGGCTAAAATAGTCATAAAATCCGTGGGTGCTGAATTGAGTAGGCTGTCAGATGCTATTATATAGAAATGTTAATGGTTTTATGTTAAAGAGGATCAGTGAGTTATAATTGGTTGCACAAGATAAGGTTGTTTTTCAAATTTATTCATGTTGATCTTCAAATAGTTAGCTGTTATGCATTCCGTGATGGTGCTATGGTGATTTGACATTTATAGCGGTTTCGTGATTAGTTGCGAGGTGGCCCAAACAAAAAAGGTATCTCAGTCAGCCGACCGAGATACCTTTTATAGATTAATTGTCCTTACCAACAACGGCAAGGCAATCAGTAGTTAGCTACATTAGTAGCCAGGGTTCTGCACCAGGTTTGGGTTCTGCTGCAAGTCAACCAATGGAATAGGCAGTACGGCTCTGTTGTCGCCGTAATTAACCCGGCTAGAGTTACGCTTGTAACGCAACAGGTCGTAGTACCGATGTCCTTCAAACGCCAGCTCCAGGCGGCGCTCAAATAGAATGGCATCAATCAGCGCCTGCTTGGTAGCGAAGCTGGCAACAGTATAGGCCGGCTCATAAGCGGGCTTCGACCGGTTCCGGACTTGGTTGAGCAGGGTAACGGCTTCAGCTGTTACGCCAGTACCAGTCTGGGCCAAGCCTTCGGCCCGGTTCAGGAGCACCTCCGAGTAGCGCGTAATTGGCACGTAGTCGAAGGAAGCGTTGGAGTATTTGGTGGTGAAGATATTGACTGCCGCCGTAGCAGGGTAAGCCGACGGATCTAGCAGCAACGTACGCCGACGGTCCTTTAAGCGAAACTGGTTGGTGTCGATCCGCGCGTAAGGGGTAACAATGATATCAGCCCGCCGCAAACGCCCGTAATGCTGACCAAGAGCATTGTTGGTGTTGGGGTTGTCCGCCGAGTTCATGGCAACGGAGAAAATCGACTCAGAGGTCTGGTAGGAAGTCGAAATAAACGGCGTAGCAGGGCTGGCATTGAGTGTATGCCGGGCTCCCGTAATTACGTCGCCGGCAACGCGGGCTGCGTCGGCGTACTGGCCTTTGTAGAGATAAACCCGCGACAACAGCGTACGAGCTGCGTCTTTGGTCGCCCGGCCGGTTTTATCGAACGGAGTAGCGTAGGTTTCGGGCAGCGCCGCAATAGCCTCCGTCAGGTCTTTTTCAATCTGGGCATACACCTCCTTAACGGTGGAGCGGGCCAAGTTCTGAGATGGGTCGAAGGCCGACGTTACGTCGGGAGCTGTCAGCTGCAGCGGAACACCCAGATGCGAGGCATCGGCAGTGAAGTTGTAGGGCTGGGCAAACAGGTTAACCAAGTGGAAGTAGACCAGGCCCCGGATGAATTTGGCTTCCCCGATATACTGCTCCTCCAAGACGGGAGTTGTCTTGCCAGTGTTGGCCTGAATCTGCTGCAGGAAGAAGTTGGCCCCGTACAAGGTGCGGTAGCCGCCCGTCCAGGCATTGGCAACCGTGCCGTCGTTGGCATTGGACGAGAACGTGCTGATGCCGCCAAAGAAAGCTGCCGCGTTCGTGTCGTCGCTGCGGACATCACTGTAGATCAGGGCGCGGCCGCCCAGAAACTCGGCATTTTGTAATTGGTCGTACATCCCGACGGCCGACTTTGCTATCCGGTCCGGATTAGCAAAGGCATCTGCGAGCGTCAGGGCCGTTGGCGGATCTTGATCAAGAACCTCGCAGCTGGTGGCAGAAGCTACCAACAGGGCTGCAAACACGGCCAGCCGTAAAGAAGAAAAACTATGTGTCATGTGAGTGCGTGCTACGAAAAGGCTGAAATTAAATTCCCAGGTTCACACCGAACGTGAAGCTGCGGGCAGGCGGCAAAGAGCGGCCATCGGTACCGTAAGCAATGTTGCTGGTCCGGTTCGAGTTCACTTCTGGGTCCAGGCCGGAATATTTGGTGAAGTTGTAGAGGTTCTGACCCAAGACGTAAATCCGGGCGTTGGCAATGCCTAAGCGCTGGATAAGTGGCGCAGGCAGGTTGTAGCCCAAGCTCACCTGACGAATGCGCAGGAAGTCGCCGTTCTCCAGCCAACGCGTGGACGCCTGGTTGGACTGGGCGTCGCGCAGTACCAGCTTCGGAATGTCGGTTTGCTGGCCCACGGTGGTCCAGCGGTCCTTAATCTCGTTGGAGTTGTTCTGCAGGTTGGCGCTCAGCAAGGCAGCCCGGTAGCCGTTATAGATCTTGTTGCCACCGCTGTACTGCAGGAAAACACCCAGTTCAAGGCCTTTGAAAGAGAATGTGTTGTCGAAGCCGCCGAAGAAAGTGGGGTAGCCACCCGCATCGGTGTATTTGTAATCGGCTGTTCCAATCGGGGTCGTTACTTCACCGGCAGCGTTCAGCCAGCGTCCCTGCGTAGTATTAGCGTTGGTCGTGTAAGCGGCATCATACTGCTTGATGTTGCCGTCCTTGTCGTAGAACTGAGCGTTACCGTTTTGCGGGTTTACCCCGGCCCATTGCGGCAAGAAGTATACCCCCAGGCTGCGACCGGCGCTGGCGCGCTGTACCCCGGAGATAATATCATTAGGGGTAGCCAGGGTCGTAACGTGGTTTTTGATGATCGTACCGTTGACGGACGTGCTCCAGGTGAAGCCATTATCCATCCGTACGTTCACCGTGTTCACCGTCAGCTCGACGCCGCGGTTGTACATGCTGCCGACGTTCCGGTTTACCGAAGCACCCGGGATACCGGTGGTGCGCAGTACCGGGGCAGCCAGCAACAGGCCGCTGATGTCGTTATTGAAGAAGTCGAAAGTCACGTTGACGCGGCTGTTGACAAATGCAGCATCAAAGCCTACGTCAAGTTTCTTGGACGTCTCCCACTTCAGGGTCGGGTTGCCTACCTGCGAAATTGAGAAGCCGTTGACATCGGCATACTGGCCGCCTCCGATGAGGGTGCGCGAGGCGTACGAGCCGATACCGTTGGAGTTACCCACCAGGCCATAGCTACCCCGCAACTTCAGGTCGTTGATGAAGGACAGTCCCTCCATGAAACTCTCCTTCGAGATGCGCCAGCCAACTGAGCCGGCAGGGAAGTAACCACGACGGTTATCGGCACCGAAGGTAGAGGCCGCATCCGCGCGGAACGAGAAGGAGGCGTAGTATTTATCGGCAAAATTGTAGGTTGCCCGCGACAGATACGACTGGAATCCGTTGTTGAACTCGGTGCCCCCGCCCGTAAGCGTGCCGGAGTACAGGCCATCGAGGATGGACTGGAACTTGCGGTCGGCGAAATCGTTGGCCACGCTGTAGATACGCTTGGTCTTCGTTTCCTGGTATTCCACCCCGGCCGTCAGGCTGATTGTGTGCTTCTCGGCAAACGTCCGGTCGTAGTTGGCGTAATTCTGCCAGTTGAACTGCGTGAGTGTCGAGGTGTAGTCCTGCACCAGGCCTTGGCCAACCTGACGACCCAGGCCACCCAGGATTGGGCTGCTGTACTGGTCCTCGAAATTGTTGGTGTAGTCGATGCCATACTTGGTCGTCAACTGCAGCCCTTTCACTGGCTCAACGGTGAAGTAACCGTTACCCAATACCCGCTGCGACGTGTTGTCGTTGCGGTTCTCATTCAGCGTACCGGGAATGTGATAGTAGGCGTTAGGAGCGTAGCTGCTCGGAATGGCGTTATTACCGTTGCCCAGGTTGCCCAGGTTGTTGAGGTAATATGTGCCATCGGGGTTGTAGGCCGGCACGTTTGGCGGTGCGGTATAGCCCGAAACCGTGGCACCAGCCAGCGCGTTTTCGCCGTTTACACCTTGGTTGTAGGTCTTGCTATAGCTAAGGCTGATACCACTCTTCAGCCATTTGGTCGGCGTCAGGTCTAGGTTCATGCGCCCCGAACCCCGACGGAGACGGTTCTGAATGATAATACCCTTCTGATCATTCCAGTCGGCCGAAGCGTAATACGACGCGAATTCGCTGCCGCCCGATAGGGCTACCTGGTAGTTCTGCTGCGTACCCTGGCGGAAAATTTCCTTGATCCAGTCCGTTTCATCGATAACGCCGTCACCATTGACATCGATAGGCGCGGCGATAACGGCCGGAATGCTGGTGTTGCCAACATTGCCCGTAGCGCCTACGCTACCTGCACGAGCATTGGCAGCCTTCTCATTTTGAATGGTAATGAAATCGGCCGCCCCCAATACATCAGGAGTTTTCACTGCGTTCTGGAAGCCCAGGAACGAGTTGACCGATAGCTTGGGCTTGCCCAGGCGGCCGCGCTTAGTCGTAATAACAACTACGCCGTTAGCAGCGCGGGAACCGTAAATAGCTGCTGCCGAGGCATCCTTCAACACGTCAATCGACTGAATGTCGTTGGGGTTGATATCGGCCAAAGGGTTGTAGCGGGTGCTGAGTACGTTGGTCTGGTCGTTGGTATTGAGCGGTACGCCATCCAATACGTATAGGGGCTGCGAGCTGCCGGAGATGGAGTTAGCACCCCGGATCCGGACAGCGGCCTGGTCGCCGAGCGTTCCGCTGGTCGTGTTGATGGAAACACCGGCCATGCGACCCTGCAACGCCTGGTCAACGCTCTGTACCGGCTGAAGCAGCAATTTAGCCTCCTCAACTTTTGCTACCGAGCCCGTGATGTCCTTCACGTCCTGCGAGCCACCGTAGCCCGTTACTACAACTTCACTCAGTTGCTTTGAATCGGCAGCCAGCGCCAAGTTCAGCTCATTGCTGGTGCCAATCTGCTGTTCGGTAGTGACGTAGCCAATGGAACTGAAAACAAGCGTACCACCACCCTGTGGGGCAGTCAGCGTGAAAGAGCCGTCAGCATTCGTGGAAACGCCGTTGCTGGTTCCCTTGATCAAAACGGTTACTCCGGGCAGTCCCTCACCGGAAGTACGGTCAGTCACCCGCCCAGAAATGGCGCGCGTCTGGGCTGCGACCTGAGTTGTTGCAAAAGCAGCCAACGGCAGTGCAAAAAATAATGCTCTTTTCATGAAAAAAGGTAGGTGGGGTGAATGAGTGAACTGCAGTTGGTCAGATGCCTTGCCGAAGGTCTATCCAAGATACGAGCCTGCTAAAATAACTACAAAATACGTGTATGCCCAACTGTCAATGCCTCAAAGCCCAGATAACTTATTTCCGATATATTTTAAACACCTATTTGGCAGCTAATTATAGAAAATCAAGGGCCTGTTTTTCATTTTTTACTTACCATTCATGTTGTCTTTTAGCCAGACGCTGAGCTAGCAGTGGCATAGGCGAATCTGGTTGGCCGGCAATAGCAGTGCTGATGTGATTAACTATCCGACGGACAAAAAAAGCGCCCCGACCAATTTTGGTCAGGGCGCCTTGCCAGGATACAGAGTTGGGTAGCCAGAGTAGCTTAGTAGCCCGGATTCTGATCTACTAAACCACCGCTATTCAGGGTTTCACGCTGTGGAATCGGCCACAGATTACGGAACGTCTGCGCGTAAGCCGGAATAGCTGTCTGCACGGTATTGGTGCGCCGCAGATCAAACCAGTAGTGTCCTTCGTGGGCCAGTTCCAGACGCCGCTGCAACAATATATCGGTGATAAGCGCTGCCTGGGTCGTAGCCGTGCTGGCTGCAAGTCCTGCCTTTACCCGAATGAGGTTGAGTTGAGTTTTGGCCAGGTCCAGGTTACCGGTCCGGGCGGCAGCTTCCGCGATGGTGAGTACCATCTCTGCGTATCGCACCACCGTGTACGGATCATCGCGGGTAGCAATGCGGCTGTACTTGCGGGTAGTGCCTGCTGGGAAAGTTGCCGTCGCGTTGGAGGCCGTTACCACGTTAATGGGCAGCCGCAGGTCGCCGGCCGGGTGGGCCGTTGCCAGTTCGTTGGAAGGCGATAATTCGTTCCGGCCACCGTTTGCGGAGGGGAACCAATAAAAGGCAAACGAGCTCTGGTCGGTGTTGTTGAACACCACCTGCCAGATGTTATCGTTGCTGTTAATATTGCCATCGGCGGCACCGTTATTAGCTGCCGCGGCTACCTGGTTGGCAAATTTTAGTGCGTCGGCATAATTCTTAACCCGCAGCTCCAGCCGGGCCCGCAGAGCTAGGGCCGCTCCTTTGGTGATGCGCGGGCCGCTGCCGTTGCTCAAATTCGCAGCGGCAAAGTCGAGGTCTTCGCGGATGGCGCTGATGACTTCCGCTTCGGAGGACCGGGCAATCGGTTTAGTGCTTTCGCCAACTTCCTTGGTCGGCGTCAGGCGCAAAGGCACTCCTAGCCCACTGCTGCTACCGTAGCCATCGGGCGAACCGCCCCAGAAGCCGAGCAGATTCATATAATGGTAGGCCCGCATGGCCCGGGCTTGAGCAACGGCCGCGACTGAATTGTAGGCGGGGTCCTTCAGTTTGCTGGCTTCCTCAATCAGGAAGTTTGTCCGGTTAATTGCGGCGTAAATGGAGTTCCAGGTGTTGGAAATATCCACGTTATCGGTCAGAATCTGGTTCTGAGCAATCTGCGCATAGGTAGGAAAGGTACCCGTGTGACGGATATTGCCGGAAATCAGATCGGCAAAGCTCGGATACGACAGCCCGTCATAGTTGACGCTCTGGAGCGCATCATAGCAGCCTACCAGGCCTGCCTCCACGTCTTGGCGGGTGGCAAAACCTGTGGCGGCGTCGACGCTATTTTGGGGAACTACATCCAGCGTTTTATCGCAGGCCCCCAAGCTTAGGCCCAGGCTCAGCAGCAGGGCGGAGCGGGTCGCTAGTTGCTTGAAAATTATGGTATTCTTCATATAGAGAAAGTGTCGTCGTCGGAGAGGAGAATTAGAAACCCAGCGTGATGCCGCCCATGATGGTCCGGGCCTGTGGGTACGTCAGGAAGTCGGTGCCGATGGAGGCATTGGCCCCTTGGCCGGTACCGCTGAACGTGCTTACCTCAGGGTCTAGACCAGAATAGTTGGTGAACGTGACTAGGTTCTGGGCCTGCACGTAAATCCGGGCCGTATTGAGATGGGCAGAGCTGGCCCAGGCTTTGGGAATATTGTAACCCAGCGTAACGAGCTTGATCCGTCCGTACGAGCCGCTCTCAATAAAGCGGTCCGAGGTGCGGCGGTTGTTGTTCGGGTCGCCATACACTGCCCTTGGGATGTTCGTGTTTGGGTTTTCCGGCGTCCAGCGGTCAAGCACTTTGGCATCCTGACCGAATACGCCATTCATACCCTGGGCGAACGAGATGTTGTTGTTGTAGATCTTGTTGCCCACGTTATACTGGAACAGCACGCTCAAATCAAGGCCTTTGAAGCGGAACGTATTGGTGATGCCGCCATAGTACTTAGGCTGCGCATTACCCAAATACTCCTGGTCAGCCGATGTAATCCGGCCATCCCCATTCAGGTCCTTGAACTTGATATCGCCGGGGCTGGTGGCAGCGGCCTGATATACTGCGGCCGCCCCGTTGAGCTCTTTGGCCCGGGCGTTGAGCGCATCAATTTCTCCTTGGTTCTGCAGAATTTTCTCAACCCGATAGCCGTAGAATACGCCAAGGGGCTGGCCTACTGCGATGCGGCTGGCAAAACCGGCCGCAATCGGGTTCTCATCCACCAGCTTGGTTACCTTATTGCGGTTAACCGTCCAGTTGAAATTGGTTTCCCAGTTAAACCCGGTGGCGTCGTTGCTACGCACGTTGATGGTGTTCAGGGCAATTTCAATGCCCTTATTCTCCATATTACCGATGTTATTCTGGTAGGAGAGGAAGCCCGTATTAGCTGCCAGCGGGGCATTGAGGAGTAGGTCGGTCGTTTTACGGGTGTAAAGGTCAGCCGATGCATACAAGCGGTTCTGCAGGAATCCTACATCCATGCCCACGTTGTAGGAGGTAGTGCGTTCCCACTTCAGGTTGGCGTTGCCCAGCTGCGAAATGGCCAGTCCACCAACTCCCTGGTAATTATTGCCGGCACTAATCAACCCGCGCGAAGCAAAGTTGCCAATGTTGGAGTTACCGGTCTGGCCGTAGCTACCACGAAACTTCAGCTCGCTGGCAATCGTCTGGTCTTTCAGGAAATCTTCCTGCAATACGCGCCAGCCCACCGACACGGCCGGGAAGTAACCGAAGCGGTTATTATTACCGAAGCGGGAAGAACCATCGCGCCGGACACTACCCGACACCAGGTACTTGTCGCGGAAGGAGTAGTTGAGTTTGGCCAGGGTGCCAAAGAAGTTGGATTTGGTGGCCGTAGACGTCGCGTCCACTTTGTTGGCACCGGCCGTCAGCTTCTTGATGGCGTTGCTGGGGAAACCCTGGGCCCGCAGGTAAGAGTCGTTGTAGTTGTCCTGCTGGTACTCCACCACGAACAGGGCCGACAGGTTGTGGTCGCCGAACGCGTGAGTATAGTTAAGGGAGCTGATGTGGTTGAAGTTGATATCGTTCGAGTTGGCTTCAGTAGCCTCGCCGCCCACGCCCACACCAGCGTTGGTGGTGGTTGGCAGGAACCGCTGGTCGTTCAGCGAGAGGTAGTCGAGGCCGAACGTCGCCCGATACTTCAGGTTCTTGATAAACTCAAACTCGGTGTACTGCGACCCGATAATCCGGTCGCTGATGCTCACGATGGTAGGTTCGAGGGCCGCCACCAGCGGGTTCTCAGTCGAAGCGCCCGGGTCCTTGGCGTATGAGCCGTCGGGCCGGTAAATCGGAATATCACTGGCTACCAGAACAGCAGTACTCAGTACTCCATATATGCTGTTGTCGTTCACAACCCGGTTATTAACCGCCCGGCTTAGGCCTACGCTTATGCCCATCCGGATTTTGTCGCTCAGGTTGTTGTCTAGGCTCAGACGGGTGCTACCGCGCTTATAACCTGAACCCAGCAAAACGCCCTGCTGGTCGAAATAGTCGGTCGAGGACCGGAACCGCGTGCGGTCGTTGCCTCCGGAGAAGGTGAGAGCGTAATTGCTGATGGGAGCCGAGCGGAAAACCTCATTGGCCCAGTTGGTGGAGGGCGAAGTCGAGGGGTCCTGGAAAAAGCGCAGGTCGCGCACGCCCGTGTTGTCGTCGACGGTTGTGTATTTGCCACCTACAACGGCCAGCCGAGGGTTAGCAAAAGTGTAGTTGGCCAAATCGGCATAGCTGCGCCAGTTCACACCGAATGCCGAAATATTACCGGCCGCGTTGACCGGATAACGGTTCTGCACCTGGTCCAGGAACAGCTGCACCTGCTGCGGACCAGTCAGGGCCTTAGGCTTTTTCCAGGCCGTTTGTACTCCGGTGTAATAATCCAGGGTGACGTTCGTGCGGCCGGCTTTGCCCCGCTTGGTCGTAATGAGTACGACGCCATTCGAACCTCGCGAGCCATAAATAGCGGCCGAGGCAGCATCTTTCAGCACCTCGATGCTTTCGATGTCGTTGGGGTTCAGATCCGACAGTGCGTTGGTCTGCTGGTTGCCGGTGGCCAGTTGAGAGAAACTGCCCGTGCTGATGGGCAGGCCATCAACTACGTAGAGCGGCTCATTGCTGGCCGAAATGGAGGCCGCGCCCCGCACCCGCACCGAAATAGCTGAACCTGGAGTACCGGAGTTCTGGGTTACCTGTACCCCGGCGGCCCGACCCTGCAGGGCTTGGTCGGCACCGATAATGGGCTGGTTGGCAAATTCCGAGGACTTCACCGTGGCAATGGCCCCGATAACATCGCGGCGTTCCTGCTGCTGGCCGTAACCGGTGACAACTACCTCGCTGAGCTGTTTGCTGTCAGTTACCAGACTGATATTATTAGCACCGCCAACAATAGGAACATCCTGAGTGAGATATCCAATTGAACTTACTGATAAAGTAGTAGCCGTAGCCGGGGCGTTAATTGTAAAACTACCGTCCGAATTAGTGGAAACACCTGTGGTTGTTCCCTTCACCAGCACAGTAACGCCCGGAACACCTTCACCAGATCTACGATCAGTTATCCGCCCCGATACTGTTTTAGTCTGTGCCAATACTTGAATTGCCGAAAAGGCAACTAAGGGCACGACGAGAAGTAAGGTTTTCTTCATGAAAATAGAAAGAAGGTGTGAGAAAAAGAGGACTTGATGCCTATTCGTTGCGATAATGCTAAAATAAGGCGCAAACCCCCTAATTGCTAGCTATAAAAAAATAAAAAGCAAATTACTCGATAGAAATGCATTTTTTATCGCTGAATGTACTTGTTGAAAAGACGTTATGGTAGCAAAGGACTGTGAGCATATATAACTATAGTACTTAAATACAACTATTTTCAGTTGACGATACAAGCTGTAAAAATTGATTACACTATTTGTGCGTTAGTATTTAACCCAAGTTGCGGAGTAGGAGCTAGAGCTAAAAAACTAGCTCCCCTCCTTGGAAAGGAGGGGTTGGGGGTGGTTGACTAGCGTTGAACATCAGCTAAAAACTAATTCTAGCTTGTCGTTCTCACATCATCAACCACCCCCAACCCCTCCTTTCCAAGGAGGGGAGCTAGCCTTAGCTTCTAGTCCGCAACTTGGGTTATTTAGTACCGTTAGTTATCTAGCTTACCTGCCTCCGAAACAACTCCAACGTCCGCTCCCAGGCTAGCTTGGCAGCCTCGGCGTTGTAGCGGGCGGGGGAGGTGTCGTTGTTGAAGGCATGGTTGACGCCCTCGTACACATATTGCTCATACTTCACGTTGGCGGCGCTCAAAGCGGCTGCCCAGGCATCTTTGCCCGCATTCACCCGCTCATCGAGGCCAGCGTAGTGCATCAGCAGGCGGGCCTTGATGTTGGCGGCTTCCTCGGCGGCGGGCTGCGTGCCGTAGTAGGCCACGGCCGCGTTGAGCTGCGGATCGTGGGTGGCCAGGTTGTTAGCCATGGCGCCGCCCCAGCAGAAACCCACGCAGCCCGTGCGGCCGTTACAGTCGGGCCGCTGGCGCAGATAGGTGAGGGCGTTGAGGTAATTAATGAGCGTCTGCGGCTTGTCGAGCTTACCAATCAGCTCCCGGCCTTTATCCTCATCCGTTGGGGTTCCGCCAAAAACCGACAGCGCATCCACGCCCAGAGCCAGGTAGCCCGCTTGGGCCACGCGCCGCGTCACATCCCTAATATGAGGGGTCAGGCCACGATTTTCGTGAATAACGACGACGGCCCCGCGCTTCTTTTGGCCTTTCGGATGCACCAGGTAGCCTTGCATCGTTACGCCTGCGGCGCCGGGCCAAGTCACCGTTTCTTCCGTCAGCTTACTCTTGTCAGTTTCCACGGTGGCGGCCCGGGCGTAGCCGGGTTCCAGTACGGCCAGGGCGGCGGCTGCCAGCGCGGTGCTGCCGGCCAGTTGCTGAAGGCGGTCGAGGAAGTCGCGGCGGCTAAGCGGGGCGTGGGTGTACTCGTCGAAGAGGTTGATGATACGCTGATCCATAAGAAACCGAAAAAAGGGTGGGAAAAGGAAAGATAGCCAATCTGCCCCGAGGCTGCACGGATCGGCCCGGGTAAGTGAAGCGGCCGATCGTATAGGCCATCTGTCGCCTGGAATCCTACTTCAACGAAGCGCTGACAACTCACTTCAAAAGCACCCTGCCCACGATCCTCACCAGAAGCACTCACTGCACCCCGGAGTTGGGCTGCTGGCTGGGCCTGAAATGAGTGCGGCGAACCGTATGGCCCGCCGCACTCATTTTTAAGAAAACTTCTACTCTTCCTCGCGGTGTACCGTGGCCGGACTGAAAGCGGGCACGCAGACAGACCAGTACTCGCACTCGGCATCAAAGGGGTTGGAGTAGCGCACCCGGGCCCCGGCCTTGATCAGCAACGACTCGCCGGCACGCAGTTCTACCACGTCGCCGTCGATTTCGAACTGTTTGCGGCCGCGTACTATAATAGTCACTTCATCGAACTCGGGCCGCTGATGGGGCTCGCTCCACTGGGGCGGAGCCACCATGTGGGCCACGCTGTACTGGCTGGTGCCGGTACTGGCCTGGCCGATGTGCTCCTCAATAAGCTTACCATCGGTGGTCGGTACTACGAAGGGGCTCTGCTGGCGGAAGTAGCGTTTTTCGGACATAAGTGAAGCGGAAATTTATTTGGCAGTAGGGCACTCGCCCCGGGTGTAACTGGTGACGCCGGCATTGGTGGCCTGGCAGGAGTTGCCATACGTCTTGCCGTCGCAACCGCAAACAGGGTCGTACTGCATGGTGCACATAGCGTCCTGGCGGATCTTGCTGGCATCAATGCATGCGGTAGTTGGTGGCAGTTCGCGCTGGCAGGCTACCAGGGCCAGCGAAAGGAAAAAAGCAGCAAGGCGTAGTGACATAGGACAAAGGTAATCATCGACGAACTCGGGCCGCGGGGGGATGGTTGCGGAATATTTTTGTTCGCTAATTTTTATGCCGTCGTAAAACCCCGGCCGCGTGGCTTCGTATAGTGAGCCATATTCGGTGTTCGGACCAAGCCACTATCATTTCGCCCGAACCACCGATACCCCCTGCATCTCTATTTCCAACTTTCTCTCCCCAAGAATCATGTCGTATAACGAAGAAGACAACTCCGGTAAAATTCTCCTCGCTGCTTTGGCTGGTGCCGGTGCTGGTATCATCGCCGGTTTGCTGATGGCTCCCGAAAAGGGCAAAGCTACCCGCGATAAAATTGGCAGTGCCGCCACCAAGTACAGCGGCCAGTTGGGCGAGCAGCTCTCCAAGTACGGAGAAGACCTCGACTCCAAGTTCAAAGGTTATATCGAAAAGCTCGAAGATATGGGCCTGACTGGTTCGGGTGCCAGCCTCAAAATTAAGGGCGAGTGGGATGCTGCTAAAGGCAAGCTGAAGCAGCAGTACGCTCAGCTGACCGATGATGATCTGCAGTACACCGAAGGCCAGGGCGACGAACTCATTGGCCGTCTGCAAAACAAGCTTGGCAAAGCCAAGAGCGAAATCGTAAAGATGCTCAACGACTTGTAGGTCGCTGAGTCTAGTTATCGAAGCCCCCGCTTTTTATAAGAGCGGGGGCTTTCTGCTTAACCCCCGGTAAGGCTCCACCGTTAGTATGTGTTTACTGTGGCGAGCCTGCCGCCGCCCGGTCTTTTTCTGCCTACAAACAACCGCTGTTATGCAAGACACCAAAGGGAAAGTTATTCTGTCGCTGCTCGCCGGTGCCACTGCCGGTATCATAACGGGCTTGCTGTTGGCTCCCGAAACCGGCGACGAAGCCCGGGCCGATCTTAAGCAGGGAGCCACTAAACTCAATAAAGATCTGGCTCGGCTGCTGAAAGAAGGTAAAGCCCGGCTCGACCAGATCAGGAGTGGAACCCCAGCCGACTCAGAGCAACACCGCGCCGACCGCTCGGCCGCCGACGATTTGCTCGGCTCACTCAACAAGCCAGCCACCGGTCCGCAACCCTCCGAGTCGGGGCAAATGCCCGGATCTGATTCTGATTACGACGGTGCTGGCAGCGACTCGCGCCACACGCCCGGGTACCACAAGGCGTAACTCTTTACGCTTCGCGTAACCTTGCCACCTATGTTGCGTACACTATTATACAGGCGGCTTAAAAGAAGAATAGCGCCGTTGAGCCAGCAAAATTGCCGACCGTAGAGCTTCTGATTGGAACTGGTTCGCCAACCATTCAGTAAAATCATACGTTGTCCATCGCACATTTCTGGTTTAGCTGCTACTCGGAATGGTTAGCCGTCTGAAAAAGAAAGCCTCCCGCCTTTACCGGCGGGAGGCTTTCTGATTTTTAGGGCCGAAGCACCTCCATGCGCCTGCCAAGTTGGTGCGCAAATAAGCTTGCTGCGGGTTCAGTTTATGGCATACCTGAATCCGCGGCAGGGCTGATGCGTGGGCTAGTTCTCTGGGTGCGGGGCGTTTTCCGACTTCGTATTTTCTGGCTTCATCTGCGGGAAGAAGAGCACATCCTGAATAGAGTTGGAGTTGGTCATGATCATGCTCAGGCGGTCGATGCCGATGCCGAGGCCGGCCGTTGGCGGCATGCCGTACTCGAGGGCCCGCAGAAAATCCTCGTCGAGCACCATGGCTTCGGTGTCGCCGCGCTTACCCAGCTCCAGCTGCTCCTCGAAGCGGGCGCGCTGGTCGATGGGGTCGTTGAGTTCGGAGAAGGCGTTGCAGATTTCCTTGCCGTTGCAAATAGCCTCAAACCGCTCCACGAGGCCCGGCTTGCTGCGGTGCTTCTTGGCCAGCGGCGACATCTCGACTGGGTAGTCGGTAATGAACGTAGGCTGGATGAGCTTGGGCTCGACGTGCTCACCGAAAATCTCGTCGATGATTTTGGCTTTGCCCATGCTGGGGTCGAGGCCTACTTTCAACTCCTTGGCGGCGGCACGCAACTCATCTTCGCTCTTGCCTTCAATGTTGAAGCCGGTGAAGTGCTCAATGGACTCGGCCATCGTGAAGCGCTTCCAGGGGCGCTGAAAGTTAATGAGGTTGTCGCCGACCTGCACTTCGGTTTTGCCGTGCAGGGCCATGGCCACGCGCTCTACCATTTCTTCCACCAGATCCATCATCCAGTAGTAGTCTTTGTAGGCTACGTACAGCTCCATCTGGGTGAACTCGGGATTGTGGAACCGGCTCATGCCCTCGTTGCGGAAGTCCTTGCTGAATTCGTACACCCCATCGAACCCGCCCACGATGAGGCGCTTGAGGTACAGCTCGTTGGCAATGCGCAGATACAGCGCCATGTCGAGCGTGTTGTGGTGCGTTTTGAAGGGCCGGGCTGCCGCGCCGCCGTACAAGGGCTGCAGAATCGGGGTTTCCACCTCCAAATACCCCTTGTCGTTGAGGTAGTTGCGCATGGCCTGCACCAGCTGGGTGCGCTTGATAAAGGCCTCGCGCACGTGCGGGTTCACCACCAAATCTACGTACCGCTGGCGGTAGCGCTGCTCGGGGTCAGTGAAGGCATCGTAGGTTATTTTCTCGCCGGTGGCCTCGTCGGTACGCTCCTTTACTACGGGCAGCGGGCGCAGGCTCTTGCTGAGAACGGTCAGGCCCGTCACGTGCACGGAGGTTTCGCCCACCATCGTTTTAAATACGCGCCCGGTTACGCCAACAAAGTCGCCCAGGTCGAGCAGCTTCTTGAACACCGTATTATATAGCTCCTTATCCTCGCCGGGGCAGATTTCGTCGCGGTTGATATAGAGCTGAATGCGACCCGAAGCGTCCTGCAGTTCCGCAAACGAAGCCTTGCCCTTCACTCGCATCGACATCAGGCGGCCGGCCAGGCTCACTTCCTGGAAGTTGTTAAGCTCGGGATGATAGTTGTCGAGAATTTCCTGGGCGTAGAAGTTCACGTCGAACAACTCGGAAGGGTAGGGGTCGATACCGAGTTTCTGAAGCTCTTCCAGTTTATTCCGACGGATAATCTCCTGTTCGCTGAGGTGTTGCATAGGGCAGGGGGTAGCGGCCCCACCAGGGGCCGAACAAAGTCAAGCCGCAAAAATAGCGCAGCCCACCCGCCTAACCTAACCCTTCATTGAGCTGCTAGCTTATAGCTGGCAGTTGCTGGCTTTTTTCGCCTCAATGGCCAAGGGTAAAGCAAAAAGCGCCAACCCATAGGGCCGGCGCTTTGGTGTATATGGAGTAGGGTAATGAAGAAAGGAAAGAGAACTAAAGCAATGATGGCCCAGTAACCTAAGCAGCCATGCGCAGCATCGGCGTTTCGTGGGCATCCAGCTGCGGGGCCACCCGGGTGCGGAGGCGCTCCTCCACAAAGGAGTTCTGCAAGTGCCGGGGCAACTCAGCTACCAGTTGCTGGTACTGCGCCAAGCCCATTGCCTTAGCCACGTACGTTTCGTGAATGCCGTTGAGGTAGCTCACAATGTTGAGCAGCGACTGGTGAAAAAGGGTAAAGTCGATTTCGGCTTCCACGAACCGGTCGATTTCCCGGCTGGTCTGGGAAACACGTAGCCGGCCCAGCAAGTCGAAAATAGTGGTGTAGCCTAACCGCCAGGTAATTTCCTGCCAGTGAGATGCCGTCCACTTATCAAGCACTTTGCCGGTTTTCTGGCTGCGGAGCGCCGTGTTGGGGTTTGCCTGCACCTGCTGGCGGGTAGCCTTGGCTTTAATGGTGCGGGTAGTGCGCAGAAACTGGCCAATCTGAGCCTGGGCATCAATTTCCTTTCCGGCAATCTGCAACCCGGCTTTGTAGCCGGCCAGCGGTAACCGATGGATGCTGAAGTCGCCGTAGGCTCCGGCGGCATAGAACGATACCGGCCGTGGGTAAGCATTACGCACTACGAGCCGCCCTACTTCCCGCCGAATCAGCGCCGGGTTGTTGCCGCGCACGCCGGTTGTGTACAGGAAGGCCTGCAAACCAGCCGTGATGGTGTGGTAAGCCTGAGGGAAGGTCCAGTGCAGGGCGTTGCGCAGGTAATCTTCGTCGCCTAGCTCAGCCGTGGCCCGTAGCGCATACTCGGTGCTCCAGCAGGCATGCAGCAGCTTGGTAAGGGCTGGCAAGTCGCTTTCAGCCAGTTCGGCTTGGTGGGCCCGGAAGTAGGGCAGGTGCTGCAGGCCGCCCAACGCATCATCAGCCTGCTGAATATGGTAGTTGATGGCGAAGAAGTGGTTAAGAAACACTTGGGCCGGAATCGATTTGCGCCAGGTTTCCTCAGCCTGCTTCTGCTCCTCGGTCACGAGGGGGATAATCGGAGTCTCCATGTCTGTCGTCGTCATGATTTATAAACCAATATACTAACTAATAGGTTCTCAATTGCTAATTAAATTGTCAATCTTGACTCCGAATTAAGTAACTGATATAAAGTGTTTTAATGCCACATATTGGTTGTGTGTGAAATGATTTATTGCTGCCTTGTTTACTAACACGGATGGCGCGTTAAGTATGGACCCAAAAAAGCCTTCCGCATCGAAGTACGGAAGGCTTTTTAGAATAGCGGAATCTATGCCAGAAGGCTAGATTTCGTCCTGGAGTACGGCTACGGCTTCACGCAGCGTGATGTCCTTTTTAAGCGGCTTTACAAAGCGGGAAGCCCGGTTTACCTTGATGGTATCAGTCGCAACCTGGCGTAAGTCGAACGCCAGGGGGGCGATGGTCATGGGCTGAGCGGCGTTCTGGATGGCCTCGTATTTATCGGCTTCGGTCTTGGCCAATAACTGCTCTGCGCGGTAGTTAGCCAATTGCAACGATACCTTGGTGTCGTCCTTGCGCTTTACCATTCGCTTCACCATATCAGACAGCTGGCTGAAGCTTGGGCTGGCGTTCACCCGGTTCAGGCTGGCCTGACGCAACTTGTCGATGGACGGAGCAGCGCTCCAGGCCCGGTAACGGGCGGGCGTAATTTCGTCCCAGTTCAATGGGTAGTCACTCTCTTTCTCCCCCTGGTCGAGGTAGCTATAAGCGTCGGGCAGAATGATGTCGGGCACGACGCCTTTAAACTGAGTCGAGCCGCCGTTGATGCGGTAAAACTTCTGGGTTGTGAGCTTGAGCGAGCCGAAAGGCTTGATGCTGTTAAACTCCGCCGGCATGGCATCATCGAGGTCGAAAATACGCTGTACCGTGCCCTTGCCGTACGTGCTGGCCGAGCCCATAATCACGCCGCGCTTGTAATCCTGGATGGCAGCAGCCAGAATCTCGGAAGCCGAAGCGCTGTATTTATTCACGAGTACAACCAGCGGGCCGCCGTACTGCACACGTGGGTCACGGTCGTTGAGGATGGTAGCCGAACCCTGGCCGCCCCGTACCTGCACTACCGGGCCGCTATCGATGAACAGGCCAACCATTTCCACGGCGTCCTGAAGCGAACCGCCGCCGTTGAAGCGCAGGTCGAGCACAACGCCCTTCACGTTCTCGGCCTTGAGCTTCTCCAATTCCTTCTTCACGTCGGCAGCCGAGCTGCGGCCGCCATTGTCGTTGAAGTCGGCGTAGAAGTTGGGCAGCTTGATGTAACCGATTTTGTTGCCGTTGTCATCAATAGTAGCCGACTGGGCATACGTCTCTTCAATCACTACTACATCGCGGACGATAGGAATGACCTTCGTGCTGTTATCGGGCTTGCGCACGGTGAGGCGCACTTCAGTGTTCTTACGGCCCCGGATCAGGGTGATGGCCTTATCAAGCCGCCAGCCTTCTACCGATACGGGCTCCTCAATTCCCTGCGCCACGCGCAGGATAACGTCACCGGCTTTCAAATCGCCCTGCCGGTAAGAGGCCGAGCCAGGCACGATGTCGGCTACCTTAATATTGCCGTCTTTTTCCTGCAACGTGGCCCCAATGCCTTCAAAACGGCCGGTCATGGCAATATCGAAGTTGTCTTTGTCGCGAGGAGCAAAGTACTCCGTGTGGGGGTCGTAAGTATTGGCAATGGCGTTGGCATAAACAGCCAGCCGGTCGTTGGTATCCGTCTGCGACAAGTCCTTGAAGTAGTCATCGAAATACTTCAATACCCGCTTACGGGCTTCAGCTTCCATTTGCTCGGGCGTCCGTACGGGCTCCGAGATAGTAGCTTCCGAAGGTTTGGCCGATGTGGAGGCCAACGGCTTATCCTTCTTCTTGGTCTGCTCGTCCATCATCTCCGAAAGGCGGACCATGGTCTGGTACTTCAGAAACTTGCGCCACTCCTCGCGCTGTGCGGCGGGCGTGGCGGCGAAGTTTACCTTATCAGCCTCGGTTTCGAAGGTTTCGGCTACCGTGAAGTCAAAGGGCTTCGACAGAATGTCATGGTAAAGACCCTGTACGTCTTTGACGCGCTGGGCCATGAGCTTGGTGCTCAGGTCGAGGTATTCGTGCGTACCACGTAGCACCTCGTTATCAATATCGTTTTCGTACTTCCGAAGCTGCTGTACGTCGGTAGCCAGCAGAAACTTCTTGCTGCCATCGAGGCGCTTGAGGTACAAATCAAACACGCGCTTGGAAAAAGCATCGTCCAGACGCTCGGGCTGGTAATGGGCCTGCGTCAGGCCCTGCACCATCGCCTTAATCAGTACTTCATCCTTTTGGGGCGGCTGACCATCATTGCGCTGGTAAAGCTTGTAGGAAGCCAGCACGAAAATGGCCAGCAACACCGAGGCGTATAGGCTTATTTTGAGTCGGGGGGAAGACATGAACGAAACGGGTGAAATGAGGAAATGTCGGGTTGAGCGCCACTACTGCCGAAACCTGTGCCAAAGCGGCTACTACTATTCAACGTCGGGGTTAACTGAATAAGTGCCCCGGGCGCTAATGGTTTTCGACAGCAAGATGGGTAACCCCCGAATAGGGTTGCATGGCCTACGCTACGCTCATCCGTGAATATAGTGATTCAGCAAATAACCGCCCAAAAATGAAACGGCGGTGAACAAGCCAAAAGAGCAGAAAAAAAGAGGCTCCCCCCAAACCGGAGAGAGCCTCTTTTAATCAGGAAGGCAAAAGCCTACCGTATTTACTAGTAGCGACGAACTTTGTCACCGTTATGACGACGGAACTCCTCTTCGAAGTAACGAGCATCCTCTTCGTTACGGGGACGTACGCCCATAACGATGTTGCCCTCTTTCACGTCGTTCTCATACTCAGCGGCGTGCTCCTCAGGGATACCCGAGCCTACCAGGGCACCTACCAAGCCACCCGTCAGGCCACCGGCACCAGCACCAGCCAGCGCGGCGGCGATAGGACCAGCAATTACAAGGCCCAAGCCGGGCAGTGCTACCGAGGTACCAATAGCAGCAATGGCACCAATGATAGCACCAGCTGTGCCACCGATGGCCGAGCCAACGCCGGCGCCTTCCATGGCCTTATCGCCCAGTTCAGTTTCTACCGTGTCATCACCGAAATGGCGCTTGCGGGCATCTTCCGACATGACGAGGTTTACGTCATCTTTATGGTAGCCACGTGCAGCAAGTGACTTATAAGCACCTTCTGCGCTTGCACGGTCGCTGAACGAACCGGCGGTGTAGCTGCTGCCGGCAACAGACGAGTCGCCAGTGCTGGCGTTGCCCATATTGCCGCTGGAAGTTGTATTAGCACCCGTGCTGTAACCGGTACCAGCATTGCCGGTGCCGTAGTTTGCACCTGAACCGGTACCTGAGTTGGTTGGGTTAATCGAATCGTTGTTCATGGAATGGGAGATTAGGTTGGAAGGAAATAAAAGATTCCCCGCTGGAAAAGAGTGGAAGAAAGTACAGCGGGGTTTCAAAAGTGCTTAACGCAGCCACAAAAACGGAGTTGCGCCAAAAAAATGCACGTAACCTTTTAAGTAGTCCTAATCTTCCATCATCATCCTGATAGCCCGTTTTTTATCTTAGAGAAATTTTTCAAAATTCTTGTCATCCTGCCAAAAGTCACGGCATTGTTGGCGCAAGTCCTTCAAAAAATCTTCTTGTTGTTTAAGGGCGCGCCACTCGCCCATGCCCAGGCGCTCACACAGCTTGAAGAAATTATCTCCCTGTCCCTTCGATCCTTTTACTTTCACCAGCGCCCCAAGAATAGGCCTGCCGGCTTCGTGCTCCTGCTCCGAAATTTCGGTAAGGATTTCATTGAGCCGGGATTTCTCGTGGGTGATGTCCAGGTTGAGACCCAATTCAGCTTCCTGAACCAAGTTGAGGTAGCTGGTGGTACCTATCTGTGTGCGGGAAAAACGGATCAGGTGCTTACGTACTCGGCTGATCATGGAAGAGGGAAGGGGGGATGGAGAGAAAGAAGGGGGAATATAGCAAAAATGCCCATCGCGCGGCATATAAAAGCCGCAGCGACGGGCATCAACTCGCCAAAAACTGTGCCGTTTGGGCACATAGCTGAATTGTAAGCAAAGCTATTACATCCGGCGGCGGGCCATTTCCTGCTGAATCAGCCGGAACTCGCGGCTGGTTTGGCCGGCAATGGCCGTGTTTTCGTCGGCGCGCCGCAACAGGTAGGGCATTACGGCTTCCACTGGCCCGTAGGGCACGTATTTGGCCGTATTGTAATCGGCATTGGCCAGATTGTAGCTTAGGTTGTCGCTCATGCCATAGAGCTGGGCGAACCATATCCGCGGGTCGTTGGGCCGTAGGCCGTGGGTCTGCATGAGGCGGGTAAGGAGCAGGGAGCTGGCCTCGTTGTGCGTACCGGCGCACACGCTGATGTGGTCGACGTGCTCCACGCAGTAGGTCAGGGCTTCGTCGTAAAGGGCGTCGGTGGCAGCCTTGGTGGGGTTGATGGGGTTGGGGCGACCCTGCTGGCTGGCCATGCGGGCTTCCTTCTCCATATAAGCGCCGCGCACCAGCTTGGCCCCAAGGTGGTAGCCCCCGGCTACTGCCGCGTCGGCGGCGGCTTCCAGGGCAATCAGTCGGTCGTGGCGGTAAAGCTGGTACGTGTTCCAGACGATGGCTGATTCGCGGTTATAGCGCTGCATCATCTGGTAAGACAACTCATCAATCGTGTCCTGGAACCAGCTTTCCTCTGCGTCGAAGAACACCCGAACCCCATATTGGTGGGCCCGGGCACAGATAGCGTTGACGCGCTTAACGGTTCGGTCGAAGCTGCTTTGTTCAGTATCGCTCAGCTCGTGGCCGGCCTGAATCTTTTCCAGCGTGGCGGCTACCCCCACTCCGGTTACCTTGAATACCGAGAATGGAATATGCTTCGAGCGGTGCGCCAAGTCGAGGGTGGCCAGAATTTCGGTGGTCGTATCGTCGAAGCTCTGGTCGTTGCCTTCCCCTTCTACCGAATAGTCGAGGATGGTGCCGATGTTGAAGCGGCCCAATTCCTGAATGACCGGCAGGCACTCCTGAATGGTCTCGCCCCCGCAGAAATGCTCAAAAATAGATTTCTTGATGAGAAACTTGGTGCCGGGCAGATGCCACTTGAGAGCCTTCTTCATCAGCCCGCCGCCAGCCTTAACCAGCGAGGAATTATTCATGGCAGCGAACAGGGCGTACATTTTGCGCAACTCGCCATTTGATCTGGACGCGAAGGCTACGGCCGTATCCTCGAAGGAAATGGGGGGGACTTGGGGGTGGGGCATGGGCGGGAAATGAAGGCGGCTGGGTAAGATCGGCCAACAGGGAGTAAAGATAGCCGGTAAACCCTGTTTATTGGCACAGAGTTGCACCGGTTTCAGCCCGCCAGAGCAGTAGCCACGCAGGATGAAGGAGACGGGCAGGAATGGTAGCAGGATGCGGCAACGACCAACGCAAAAAAAAAGCCCGCCACTTTCGGTGAGAAAGTAGCGGGCGCATAGAATTTGCGGAGCAAACAGGCAACTTAAGGGTTCGATGTGCGAGGCAGGTGCAACGATAAGTCAGCAGAGCCGAGAGTATTCTTCGGGCCGCTTACTATGCGAATGTAACTGTGCGTAGCCACCCGGCCATCAGTGTCCTGGAGCTGTAGCCGGTTGCCGACAACCGAATAATACTGGGTAACCTGGTAGCCCCGGTACGCAATAATGTGGCGAACCGGCTCCTGAAAGCCCATGCCGTCGCGGCGCACCGTGAAGGCTGCGGCGCTGACCAGCTTATCATCCTGATAAAAGCGGGCCCGACCCCGTTGGTCGAAATGGACGGCCATGCGGTGACCGGTGTTGGCCGGCGTAAGGGCGAGCTGGTTGGCAGTGGCCGTTTGCTGCCATTCCCAACGCCCCAGCAACCCCTCTTCCAGCGTAGGCATGGCATCCCGGCTACAAGCCGCCGATACCCAGGCCCCAAGCAACAGGGCAAATAAAGAAACCGGACGTAGGGAGGTAAACATGATGCTATAGCGTGTAATTTGCAGTGGTATGAGTAGAATCAAGCCGATATAGTTGCATCAAAGCAAGTTATTTTTGTTTGATTAATTATATCTTTTTTTCTGAACCTCTAAAAATCATATTTTCTTGGATAAGCAAATATCGGTGGGTCCCAACGTTTTGCCCGAACTAGCCCGGTTGCTGGCATCTCCTGCTGTTGGGCAGGTGGTGGTAGTCGTGGACGCCAATACGGTTACCCAGTGCCTGCCTTTGCTCGAACCATATCTGCCGGCGGGCTACCGGGTGGTAGAAATTCCGGCCGGCGAGGAGTATAAAACCTTGGCTACCTGCGAAACGCTGTGGGCCGAGCTAACCGAACACCGGGCCGACCGTCACGCGGTAGTCGTGAACCTGGGCGGCGGCGTCGTGACCGACCTCGGGGGCTTCGCGGCCGCCGTGTACAAGCGCGGCGTGCGGTTCGTGCAGGTGCCTACCACCTTGCTGGCCCAGGTTGATGCCAGTGTTGGCGGTAAAACCGGCGTCGATTTTATGGGCTTCAAGAACCAGCTGGGCGTGTTTCAGGAGGCAGCGGCCGTGTTTATCGACCCAACGTTCCTGCAAACCCTTGACCTGCGCCAGCTTAAGTCGGGCTACGCCGAGGTGGTAAAGCACTGGCTGATTGCTGATGCCGATGCCTTCGCCCGTAACCGCTACGTGGGGATTATGGTAGACGACTGGACGCCCGTTATCGAGGAGTCGGTGGCGCTCAAGCAGCGCATCGTGGCCCAGGACCCGCTGGAAACCGGCCTGCGCAAGCTGCTCAACTTCGGCCATACGGTGGGCCACGCCCTGGAAAGCTACCTGCTGCAGCAGCCAGGCCGCGAGGTGTTGCACGGCGAGGCCGTGGCCGCGGGCATGGTGTGCGAGGCTTGGCTAAGCCACCACAAGGGCCTGCTGAGCGCACTGGAGCTGGACCGGATCGAGACTTTTTTATTCTCGGTTTTCGAAAAAATACAATTTGTGTTTTTGGAAACCGAAGCCATTGCCGACTACGCCCGCCAAGACAAAAAGAACAGCGGCACAGTTATCAACTGCACGCTGCTCGAAGGAATTGGCCGCGGCGTATACGACCAGGCCGTAACGCTTGATGAAATTGAGCAAGCCTTGCGTTACTACCATCGGCTACCAGGTTAATGTCAACAGCCCCGAGCCGTAGCCGTTGTATCGGCCGCCGCTTGGGGCTGCCAAGCTTTTCGCATTTGTTTTTCATCGGGGGCGAAGCGTTGCTGCGCCCTGCATTGCATTGCTGTTATCGACTCCTCCATTTCTTTAAGCTGGCCGGGTGGGCCATTGCGGGCGCTGGCGCAGGTGCCGGCGTCCAAAAGTGAAAGCAACCGGGCCCTTATCATGCAGGCGCTGGCCGGCGGCGGGACACTCCGCAACCTGTCCGATGCCAACGATACCCAACTCATGCAGCGCCTGCTGCAAAACCCTGCCGCCCCGGTTTTCGACGCTGAGGATGCCGGTACGGTGATGCGTTTCCTGACGGCCTACCTGGCCATGACGGGCCGCCAAACTGAACTCACCGGCACGGCCCGGATGAAGGAGCGGCCCATTGCCGTGCTAGTGGAGGCGCTACGCGAGCTGGGAGCCCGCATCGAGTACCTGGGAGAAAGCGGCTATCCTCCGTTGCAATTAAACGGCCTGACTCCCCAGCCAGCGCCGGATGAAGAAGCCGATTTTCGGGAGCTGACCGTGCGCGGCGACATCAGCAGCCAATATATTTCGGCCTTACTGATGATCGGGCCTACGCTGCCCCAGGGCCTGCGCATCTGGCTGACGGGCAAAGTCGGCTCGCGGCCTTATATCCGCATGACGCAGGCGCTGATGCAGCACTTTGGGGCCGTCTGCCGCGATTTGGGTGAGGTGCTGGAAGTACGTCCTCAGCCCTACCAACCTACCGATTACACTGTGGAGGGCGACTGGTCGGCGGCCAGCTACTGGTATGCGCTGGTGGCGCTGGCGCCCGAGGGCTCTCATCTTACACTGCCCACCCTGCGGCGCTACTCCTGGCAGGGCGACCAGGCCATTGTGGGCATTATGACCCAATTAGGTGTTCATACCGAATTTCTGGCCGACGAAACCCTGCGCCTGACTAAAACGAAGCCTGCCACCCAGCTTACCCAGGATTTCACCGACTGCCCCGACCTGGCCCAGACGGTAGCTGTGGTAGCCGCCGCCCTCGGCGTGCCTGCCACTTTCACGGGACTCGAAAGCCTGCGCATCAAGGAAACCGACCGGATTGCGGCCCTACAAACCGAGCTGGCTAAGTTCGGCGGCGCCCTGACGGACAAGGGGGAAGGCCGGTTTGAGGTAACGGCGGAGAATTTTGAGGTGGCGAACCAGACTGTCGCCACCTACCACGACCACCGCATGGCCATGGCCTTCGCCCCACTGGCCATCCTCGGGCCACTTACCATCGAAGCGCCGCAGGTAGTGCGCAAGTCGTACCCGCAGTTCTGGCAGGAGTTGGGAAAAGTAGATTTTGTGATTGAGAGAAGTTGAGCGGGCATCCGTGCCATAGCTCAGCTATTACACTCATTAAAATCAGCGAAATAATGATTACTCAGCGTCAATCAGTGATTTAAGGTAGGCGGCCGATAAGCGCAACCGGCTGCCATACCAACTGAACAGCTCCCCATCGACGATGCGGATGCGGGCCGCGGGGCAGATTTCCTGGAACTCGGCCACGTGTTTCGGGCCGAACGGGTAAGGCTCCGAGGAAAGTAAAATCTGGTGGGGTGCGGCCTGGCGGAGCTGTTCGGGCGTCACTTCGGGGTAGCGGCCCAGGTGGCTGAATACATTCCGGAGGCCAGCCCGGGCCAGCATATCATCGATAAACGTGCCCGTGGCCGCCACCATGTAGGGCTTGCGCCAGATGAAGTAAGCGGCTGGAACCAGCTCGGCGGCTGGCGCGACAAGAGCGGCAAAGGACGCGGCAATGTCGGCGGCCAGTGTATCGCCCGCTTCTTTGCGGCCGGTGAGCAGGCCTACGCGCCGAATCATATCCAGAGCCTCGGGTAGGTTGCTGATGTCGCTTAGCCAGACCGGGTAGCGGGCCGCCAACTGCTCAATGCCTTCCCGGTAATTCTCCTCTTTGTTGCCGAGAATGAGGTCAGGCCGGAGAGCGTCAATTTTTTCGAAGTCGAAGTTCTTGGTACCCCCCACAACGGTGGCCGACTGCCGGGCGTCAGTAGGGTGAAGGCAGAATTTGGTCACGCCCACCACCCGCTCGGCCAGTCCCAAGTCAAACAGCAGCTCCGTCTGCGAAGGTACCAGCGACACAATGCGTCGCGGTGGAAACGGCACCGCCACCTGCCGGTCCATCTGGTCGGTTACAGTAAGCGGGGGCTGAATAAGCGGCAGTTTCATAGGAGGTTAGGTAAGATAATAGGCTATAGCGCGAAGCTCCAGCTTCGCGTTTCGTTGCTGACTTTACAATGATTTCGTTCAACCATACGCGAAGCGGAAGTTTCGCGCTACAGCCACAAAGCAAAGGAGCCATCCGCGCCGGACGGCTCCTCTGCTCAATAGCCCACAAAATCCGTGAAATCCGCTAAAATCCGCGCTAATCCGTGATCAGGTGAAGTAGCGGAAATCCTGCTTGTCTTCAATGCGCAACAGCGACTCGTAAATCAGGTTGATAACGTTTTGCACGTCGTCCTGGTGCACGGTTTCAACGGTGGTGTGCATGTATTTGAGGGGCAGGGAAATAAGCGCAGCGGCCACTCCGGCGTTGGAGTAGGCAAAAGCGTCGGTATCGGTGCCGGTGGCGCGGGTGGCGGCGGCGCGCTGGAAGGGAATCTCGGCACTTTGGGCCGCCTCAATGATGAGGTCGCGCAGATTGTTCTGCACGGCCGGACCATAGGTAATAACCGGGCCCTTGCCACAGAACAGGTCGCCCGAGGTTTTCTTCTCGTACATCGGCGACTGGGTATCGTGGGTTACGTCCGTCACGATGGCTACATCGGGCTTGATGCGGTGGGCAATCATCTCGGCACCCCGCAGGCCGATTTCCTCCTGCACCGAATTCACGACGTAGAGGCCGAAAGGCAGCTTTTTGCCTTCTTCGTGGAGGCGGCGGGCCACCTCGGCAATCATGAAGCCGCCAATGCGGTTGTCGAGCGCCCGGCCCACGTAGAACTTGTCGTTGAGGACCATGAACTCATCCTCAAACGTCACGACCGAGCCCACGTGAATGCCCATTTCTTCAACCTCCTCCTTCGTGGAAGCGCCACAGTCAAGGAATACCGTTTCGATGGTGGGGGCCTTGTCCTGGTCGGTTTTACGGGTGTGAATGGCCGGCCAGCCGAACACCGCCTTCACAATGCCCTTTTTGGTGTGGATGTTTACCCGCTTGCTCGGGGCCACCAGCGGGTCGGAGCCGCCGTTTTTGCGCAGGTACAGGAAGCCCGACTCCGTGATGAAGTTGACGAAGTAACTGATTTCGTCGGCGTGGGCCTCAATCACCACCTTGTACTCGGCCTCGGGGTTGATGACGCCCACCACCGTGCCGTAGGTGTCCACGAAATACTCGTCGATGTAGGGCTTCACGTAGCTAAGCCACAACTGCTGCCCTTCCTTCTCGAAGCCGGTCGGGGAGGGGTTGTTGAGGTATTTCTGGAGGAAGTCGAAGCTTTCTTGGCGCATGGTGAAGAAAAATCAGAAAGTGAAATACAAACGCGGGCGCGAATAGTTCAGCTGGCAGCTGTTGGGCCCGGCGCGTGCCAAGCCATCGGAATATCAGCTTCCAGCCTCGACCCAACTGCTACCCGGCCCTCAAGCCGGCCTTCCCGTCGGAAGCCTAGTTGCTCGTAGAGGTTGATGG
The DNA here is from genome assembly GCA_963711295.1 of uncultured Cytophagales bacterium. GTDB lineage: Bacteria > Bacteroidota > Bacteroidia > Cytophagales > Hymenobacteraceae > Hymenobacter. Next base: position 1,775,029 of record CAVQDF010000003.1, on the reverse strand, counting down.
CGCGGGCGTTGCTTTCGCGCACCAGCAACTCTACGCGGCGCACATGCGGAAATTGGGCCTGCACGCGGTTGAGCAGCTCCGCAAACAACTGCCGCCCCAGCCCCCGGCCCTGGGCGGAAGCGGCAATGGCCACAGTCAGATCACCGAGCACGTGGGCGAAAATCTGCAGACCGGCACTGTAGACGTGGATTTCTCCCACCAGTTCGCCCCGCTCCTCGGCCACCAGCCCCACGCCCTTGGCCAGACTGCGCGTCAGGAAGTGCCCAACATAGTCCTCGGTAATTTCCTCGGGTTGCCGGGCTAGTCCCCCGCTTTCCGCCGACACGCGCTGGTAGAGCCGGCGAATGGCTGGCGCATCCTGCAGCGTAAACGGACGAATAGTAAAAGCCATTGCGACAACTACAGCGGGATGTTGCCGTGCTTCTTGCGGGGCAGCGTGTCCACCTTATTCTCCAGCATCTTAAAGGCGCGGATCAGCTTCTGGCGGGTCTGGGAGGGCAGAATCACCTCATCCACGAAGCCGCGATGGGCGGCGCGGTAGGGGGTAGCGAACTTCTGCTGGTAGTCATCAACCTTTTCCTGGAGCTTGGCGGCAGGATCTTCGGCGGCGGCAATTTCGCGCTTGAAGATGATTTCGGCCGCGCCCTTGGCACCCATTACCGCAATTTCGGCGGTGGGCCAGGCGTAGTTCATGTCGGCCCCGATGTGCTTGGAGTTCATCACATCGTAGGCCCCGCCATAAGCTTTGCGGGTGATGACGGTAATGCGCGGCACGGTGGCTTCGCAGAAGGCGTAGAGCAGCTTGGCGCCGTTGGTGATAATGCCGCGCCACTCCTGGTCGGTGCCGGGCAGGAAGCCGGGCACGTCTTCGAGCACCAGCAGCGGGATGTTGAACGAGTCGCAGAAGCGCACGAACCGGGCCGCCTTGGTGCTGGCGTTGATGTCGAGCACGCCGGCCAGCACGGCCGGCTGGTTGCCCACGATACCGATGCTGCGGCCCCCAAGGCGGGCAAAGCCCACCACGATGTTTTCGGCGAAGTTCTGGTGCACTTCCAGGAACGAGTCAGCGTCGATCAGGCCCTCAATCACCTCCCGCATGTCGTAGGGCTGGTTGGGGTTTTCGGGGATGATGCTGTCGAGGGCGGCGCGGGTTTCGTCCTGGCCAGCCTCGTAGGGCAGCATGGGGGCGGTTTCCTCGCAGTTCTGGGGCATGTAGCTCAGCAGCTGCTTGAGGTGGGTGATGCAGGCCACCTCGTTGGCGCAGCTGAAGTGCGTGACGCCGCTCTTGGCCGAGTGGGTGCTGGCACCACCCAGTTCCTCGCTGGTTACGTTTTCGTGGGTTACGGTTTTCACCACGTTGGGGCCGGTCACGAACATGTAGCTCGTGTCCTCCACCATCAGGATGAAGTCGGTGATGGCGGGCGAGTACACCGCGCCGCCAGCGCAGGGGCCCATAATGGCCGAGAGCTGGGGCACGACGCCCGAGGCCAGCGTATTCTTGTAAAAGATGTCGGCGTAACCGCCCAGGCTTACCACGCCCTCCTGAATGCGCGCCCCACCCGAGTCGTTGAGACCGATAACGGGAGCGCCATTCTTCATGGCGAGGTCCATGATTTTCACGATTTTCTCGGCGTGGGTTTCGCTCAGCGAGCCACCAAACACCGTGAAATCCTGGGAGAAGGCGTACACCAGCCGGCCCTGCACGGTGCCGTAGCCCGTTACTACGCCGTCGCCGAGGTAATACTCTTTGTCGAGGCCGAAGTCTTTGGAGCGGTGCATCACAAATTTTCCGATTTCCTCGAATGAACCTTCGTCGAAGAGCAAATCAATCCGCTCGCGGGCCGTGAGCTTGCCCTTTTTGTGCTGGGCATCGATACGGGCCTGGCCGCCGCCGAGCAGGGCCTCCTGGTTTTTACGAGCAAGAATTTCGAGGGGGCTTAGTTGGGCGTCAGCGTGCGGATCGGACATTGGGTGGTGGGCTGGGAAAGACGGAGGAGCTTGATAATGTTAGTAACCCAAAGGTAACGCGCCCACTTAGAAAAGCCGCACCAGAATTCTGATGCGGCTTTTCTGTGGAGTCAGGCAAGCTGAAGCAGTATGTAATAGGTAGATATTAGCCAATCGTAAATAAAGACGGCCGACCCCCACAGTGGGAGCCGGCCGTTCTTATTACAATCTAAGGCTACTACTCGCCTTTCTTCTTCGAGTCGGTAGGCTCGTCGTCGGAGGCTTCGGGAGCCTCTTCTGGCGCTTCCTCGGGCCGCTCGTCGCTGGCCATTGGTAATGCCACGCCGTCGCCCTTGCTCACCGAGAAGACCAGTTCCTCCGCGCCTTCGGTGAAGTCAGCGGTGATGGTGTCGCCCTGGGCCACTTCGGCCTTCAGGATTTCCTCGGCAATCGGGTCTTCGATGTACTTCTGGATGGCCCGGTTGAGCGGACGTGCACCGTACTTGGGGTCGTAGCCCTTCTCGGCCACGAAGTCCTTGGCGGCTTCGGTCAGCTCCACCTTGTAGCCCAGCGTCTGGATACGGCTCAGCAACTTGCTCAGGCTGATGTCGATGATCTTGTGGATGTCCTTCTTGTCGAGCGAGTTGAACACGACCACGTCATCCAGGCGGTTGAGGAACTCGGGCGAGAAGGTCTTCTTCAGGGCGTTGGTGATGGTGCCCTTGGTCAGCTCGTCCATGTTCTCCTGGCGGGCCTTGGTGCCGAAGCCGATACCGGCGCCGAAGTCCTGCAGGTCACGCGCCCCGATGTTGGAGGTCATGATGATGATGGTGTTGCGGAAGTCCACCTTGCGGCCCAGGCCGTCGGTGAGAATGCCGTCGTCGAGCACCTGCAACAGGATGTTGTACACGTCGGGGTGGGCCTTCTCGATTTCGTCGAGCAGGATCACGGAGTACGGCTTGCGGCGGATCTTCTCCGTCAGCTGGCCGCCCTCTTCGTAGCCCACGTAGCCGGGAGGTGCGCCCACCAGGCGCGAGATGCTGAATTTCTCCATGTACTCCGACATATCAATTCGCACGAGCGAATCCTCCTTGTCGAAGAGGTAAGAGGCCAAAACCTTGGCCAGCTCGGTCTTGCCCACGCCGGTCGGGCCCAGGAATACGAAGGAGCCGATGGGCTTCTTGGGGTCCTTGAGACCTACGCGGGTGCGCTGAATAGCCTTCACGAGCTGCTGAATGGCCTTGTCCTGGCCAATCACCTTGCCCTTCAGCTCTTCGCCCATGTTCAGGAGCTTGGAGCTTTCTTTCTGAGCCACGCGCGAAACAGGAATGCCGGTCATCATGGCAATTACCTCGGCCACGTTCTCCTCCTTCACGGTGTAGCGCTTCTTTTTGGTCTCCTCTTCCCAGTCCTTCTTGGCCGAGTCGAGTTGATCAATAAGCTTCTTTTCCGTGTCGCGGAGCTTGGCGGCTTCCTCGTACTTCTGGCTTTTCACCACGCGGTTCTTCTCGCCCTTGATGTTCTCGATCTGCTCCTCGAGCTTGAGAATATCCTCGGGCACCACGATGTTGTTGATGTGCACGCGGGCGCCGGCCTCATCGAGAATGTCGATGGCCTTGTCGGGCAGGAAGCGGTCCGACATGTAGCGGTCCGACAGCTTTACGCAGGCCTCGATGGCCTTGTCGGTATACACCACATGGTGGTGGTCCTGGTACTTGTCTTTGATGTTGTTCAGGATTTCAATCGTCTCCTCGGGCGTGGTGGGGTCCACCATCACCATCTGGAAACGGCGGGCCAGCGCGCCGTCCTTCTCAATGTACTGGCGGTACTCGTCGAGGGTGGTGGCACCGATGCATTGGATTTCGCCGCGGGCCAGCGCCGGCTTGAACATGTTGGAAGCGTCGAGCGAGCCCGAAGCCCCGCCGGCACCCACAATCGTGTGCAGCTCGTCGATGAACAGAATCACGTCGGGCGACTTCTCCAGCTCGTTCATCACGGCCTTCATGCGCTCCTCGAACTGGCCGCGATACTTGGTGCCCGCCACCAGCGAGGCCAGATCAAGCGTGACCACGCGCTTGCCGAACAGCACCCGCGACACCTTCTTCTGGATGATGCGCAGGGCCAAGCCTTCGGCAATAGCCGTTTTACCAACACCGGGCTCGCCGATGAGGATGGGGTTGTTCTTTTTGCGGCGGCTCAGGATCTGGGCTACGCGCTCAATTTCCTTCTCGCGGCCCACAATCGGGTCGAGCTTGTCTTCCTCGGCCATCTTGGTGAGGTCGCGGCCGAAGTTGTCGAGCACCGGGGTGCGCGACTTGTCGTTGCCCTTCTTGGGCGTGGCGCCCGCGCCACCGCGGCCTGCACCGCCGCCCCCAAAGAGGCGGTCGTTATCGTCGTCGTCGGCCTCGGGGCCGGAAGTCGGGTTGTTCGCCGTGTTACCGTGGTAATCGAGCGAATCGCGCACAGATTCGTAGTTCACGTTGAATTTGCTCAGAATTTGGGACGAAATGTTGTCTTCATCGCGCAAAATCGAAAGGAGCAGATGCTCGGTGCCGATAATTTCGCTCTTGAAGATTTTAGCCTCCAGATACGTGATCTTGAGGACTTTTTCGGTCTGTTTGGTCAGAGGAATAGAGCCGGTGATGCTGGTACCCTGGGTAGCCGTGTTACGGGTGGCCTGTTCCAGGGCGTATTTGAGCTCCTCGACGGAAACCCCCAGCTTTTTGAGCAGACCAACCGCCGTACCCTCACCTTCGCGGATCATGCCCAGCAAAAGGTGTTCGGTACCGATGTAGTCGTGCCCCAGCCGGATGGCCTCTTCCCGGCTCAGGGAGATGACCTCCTTGACTCTGTTTGAGAATTTAGCTTCCATGCAGATAAGGTAGAAAAGAAAAAGGAAACCCCGACCGTAAAAAGGGCTAACGGAACGGGTTTGGCCGATATAAACTGAAACAGCTTGAGTCGGGCGTTGGTTCGGGGCGGCTAGTATGCACTACGTGAGAAAACTGCCGGCGGCCGGACCCTGCATGAACAGCAGGTCTAAGATGCTGAGTCCAGATACAAAATCTTTACCAAACCGCTGCCCGTAAGCCGGCACCGACGTCCTGTCAGGTCCGTGCCCCTCAGCCGCCGTTTTGGGCGTCAACCAGTCGCGCCGGTCGAGCGGTAACGAAGTGACCGGGTGACTTGGTGTGCTGCCACCAACGTCTTCTGTAGCTTGGTAGCCGCTGGTGAGGTGAATCGGCTGCCGCAGGCGCAGGCAGCGGCAGTAGAAGCGGAGCAACGCCAGATTCAGCTCGAAAAGAAGCGTGGGCTTCTGCTGGTAGATATCGTGGAGGTAATCGGCGTAGTACTCGAAGTACGGCGTACCACCGTAGGCGGTTTGCAGCGTGCGCCAGTGCTGGTGCCGCCAGTTTTGGCGGTAGTCAATTTCGATGAGTGAGCTGAGGACCTTCTCGCTGCGATTACCATCGATTACGGGCACCGTGAGTGGCTTTACCCCCTGGGCTGTGAGAATAAGGCAGCGGTTACGGTAAGTTTGCTTGCGGTAGTGGTCGTGGGTTTCAAGCCAGAGCGCGTCGGCTTTTGCCAGTTCGGCAAAGAAGGCAATAGGAGGGTGATACTGGGTTTCAAACAGAATATCGGACACTACTTTTGGGCTGTTGGCTACCAGCTACTGGCGGCTGGTTATCTGGTGCGGTGTGGAACGTATACGACTAGTTGGCTGTAAGCTAAAATGAGGCTAACTGCCGACAACTCACAAAAAGCCTTACGGAAAAGTCGCAATTTTACGGCCGGCCCGGGCAATGGCCCGTTCAAATAAACTGCCAATCGGCACTTTATACCGCCAAACTGACATAATGCACGGACGCTCCCTATTTATTCTGCTATTTCTGCTGCTGTTGGCCGGTTCCTCGGCTTCGGCGCAGCTCCTGCTCGATGTGGCCCGCTTCCGCAACGACGATGTGGCGATTAAGGGCGGCATCGTGGAAGTATACGTCACAGCTTCCACGCAACGGCTGACCTACCAACGGCGGGGACCAAAAATGTTTCAGGCCGGGGCGGTCGTAACGCTCGAAGCTATCCGCCCTGATGGCACGGCCGCCTACCAGGAAACTATCACGCTCCGTCCGCCGGTTCTGCGCGATACCACGGCCGCCGTTAAAAACCCCATCAGCTTTCAGAAGCGCCTGAGTCTGCCCGATGGCCGGTACACGCTCCGGGGCCAGCTGCGCGACCAGTACCGGGCCGCCTCCACCATCATTGTGGAGCAGCCGTTGGTGGTGTCCAACGACACCAAGCAGGTAGCCGCCAGCGACGTGGTGATGCTGAGCCGGCCCGCCAGCCGCTCGGCCATTGAGGGCAATAACTTTATGCGCCAGGGCTTGAGCCTGACCCGCACCCCCGGCGGGCTATACGCCCGGGGCCAGGACAAGCTGTTTTTCTACGCCGAGCTATACAACGTAGCGGCGGCCCAGCCCCTGGTAATAACGTATCGGCTTACCCCTAAAGCCGGCAAAACCAACGTGGCCAGCGGTAAGGGCCTGGCCCAGGGTGCCGAGGGCCGGCCGACGGTGCTCAGCGGCGAGCTGGACCTGAGCAAGGTGCCGGCCGGCAACTACCAGCTGACGGTGGAAGTGCGCGACGTGAAAAACCGCCTCCTGACTTCCCAAACGGCTGCCGTGCGCCGTGACCCTGCCAACTATGCGCCCGCCGGGGCCGTGATGTCCCGCTGATGAACCAAACCCATTCTGCCACCTACCCGTGGTATTATCGCCCCCTGGGCTGGCTGCTGACGGCTATAGCCAGCCTGCCGCTGACCTTGCTGTACGTGCTGGCTTTCCAGCTGTATGTGCTCATGGCCTACGTAGTGCGCTACCGACGGCGGGTGGTGCTGGAAAACCTGCGCAACTCTTTTCCCGAAAAATCGGCGGCCGATATCCGGCGGATTGCGCTCGGCTTCTATTGGCATTTCGCGCAGGTTATCGTGGAGATTTTAAAGCTGCGCACGATTTCGGCCGCTGAGCTGAGGCAGCGGGTAACGTTTACCAATCCGGAAGTGCTGGGCCGCTTCTTCCCACTGCATAAGCAGGTGCTCACCCTGGGTTCGCACGCCGGCAATTGGGAATGGATTCTGTCGGCGGCGGCGCTGGAATACCCGGGCCGGGCCGGGGGCGTGTACAAACCCCTGATGAATCCGTTTTTCGAGGCCTTTATGCTCCGGTTGCGTAACCGGCTGGGGGCCCACCTGGTGCCTATGCTCAGCACCTTGCGCGACCTGTTGCGCCACCGGGGGCAGGGCCGCACCCTGAGCCTGCTTTCCGATCAGGCGGCCGGCCCCGAAGACTATCCTTACTGGACCAATTTCATGCATCAGGATACGCCCTTCTATACCGGCGCCGATAAGCTGGCTGCCCAGCTGCAGTGCGCCGCCGTGTACGTGGGCATCCGGCGGGTGAGACGGGGGCACTACCATATTACGTTCACCGAACTCCACGACGGGCTTACTACACTGCCGCCCGAGGAGCACCAGCTCACCGAACTATTCGCCCGCCAACTGGAGCGCGACATCCAGGCCAGCCCCCCCGACTATCTCTGGAGCCACCGCCGCTGGAAACATAAGCGGTAGTTGAGCTGCAAGCGACAGGCCGCAAGCTGCAAGCTGACGTTAAACATCAGCTTGCAGCTTGCGGCCTGTCGCTTGCAGCTCAACTACCTTACAGATACTGCTCGATGTCGCCGGCGCCCTGGCGAATCAACTCGAAGTCATCGTTGGTGCAGTCGATGATGGTGCTGGGAACGTTGTTGCCGAAACCGCCGTCGATGACCAGGTCGACCATAGCGCGGTATTTCTCGAAAATTAAGTCGGGATCTGTCACGTATTCGTCCAGCGTATTTTCGTCTTCACGGACCGAGGTACTCATAATGGGGTTGCCCAACTCCCGCACCAACTGCAGAATAATAGGATTGTCGGGGATGCGAATGCCCACGCTTTTGCGCTGCTTGCCGCCTTGGCGGGGAGCTTTCGAGCTGGCTTCAAACAGAAACGTAAAAGGCCCAGGCAAGGCCCGCTTCAGCACTTTATAAATGGGCGTAGTGATGCCGTGGGCATAGTCGCTGATATGCGACAAATCGTGACAGATAAAGCTAAGGTTGGCTTTCTCGGGGTTGAGACCCTTAATGCGGCATACCCGCTCCACCGCTTTGGCGTTGTGAATGTCGCACCCAATGCCATATACTGTATCGGTAGGGTAGATGATGACGCCGCCTTTACGGATGATTTCCACGGCCTGCTGGATGCGGTTGAGGGGTGGATTATCGGGGTGGATGCGGAGCAGGGTGGCAGACATAGGCAGAAACAGGGTTGAGTGAGCGGAACAGGCCCGGCACCAGTCGGGCCGGGGGGCGTCAAGGTACACGCACGGCGTACAATGTGCTACTGTTTTCGGGAAAAACTCCGTTGGGGTTGCCAAACTCCCCAATTACCTAAGATTCACCGCCCTAAAACGGCCTTGCATAGTGGGGTAGGAGGGTAGCGGCCTTACGCCCGGGGCCGGTTGCCGCCCCCAAAGCCGCTTACAGTGATGTGCAGGAGCCCAAACAGGCATCGGCTGGCAGAAAAGTGGCTGATGGCCAACCCCTAAACCCTGGGTGCGCGCCAAAACCCAAAGCGTAGGCCCGGCCGCGGAAACAACGTACTTTTGTCGGCCCCGCAGTACCTGTTTAAGTGGAGCAGCCTGTCTGCTCCCGGGGTTACCCAGGTTTCCGTTGTGTTCATCCATCCTACCAAATGGCAACATCCCGCATCGAAGAGTACAAGGCCAAAGCCGACCGCAGCCGTAAGCGCTTTGCCTACATGACCGGTATTTTCGGGCTCGTGCTCATCACCTTCTCCTACTACTTCTACCAGGTTTTCTTCACGCCCAACATCGAAACGAAGGGCCGCGCCACTTACGTAACGGTGCGCCGGGGCCAGTCGGCCAAAACGGTGCTCGACTCGATTGACGCCAGCGGCGTGGTGGTGGACAAGCTCAGCCTGCACTTTGTGGCCCGCCTGATGAAGTACGAGAAGCTGGTGAAGCCCGGCCGCTACGAGCTCAAGGATGGCTATACCAACCGCCAGCTCATCAACGACCTGCGCACCGGCAGCAACCGGCTGCCGCTCCGCCTTACGTTCCAGAACATCCGGCTGCGGGAAGACCTGGCCCGCAAGCTGGCCGCCACCATCGATGCCCGCCCCGGCCAGTTCGATAGCCTGCTCACCTCGCCCCAGTACACCAAAAGCCTGGGTTTCGATACCACCAGCATTCTGACCATGTTCATTCCGAACACTTACGAGCTGGCCTGGAATACGTCGGCCGAGAATCTCATGCAGCGCATGAAGAAGGAGTACGACAAGTTCTGGACGCCCGCCCGCGATGCCAAGCGCAAGGAGTTGGGCCTGAGCCGGGCCGAGGTGAGCACGCTGGCCAGCATAGTAGAAGCTGAGCAACAGCAGCACGCCGACGAGCGCCCCCGGGTGGCTGGCGTCTACCTCAACCGCCTCCAGCGCGGGATGAAGCTTCAGGCCGACCCCACGGTGGTGTACGCCAACAACGATTTTACCATCAAGCGGGTACTTAACGTACACCTGGCCAAAGACTCGCCCTACAACACCTATAAGTACGCCGGCCTGCCGCCCGGTCCCATCAACCTGCCCAGCATCGCCAGCATCGACGCCGTGCTCAACCCCGAAAGCCACCAGTACCTCTATTTCTGCGCCAAGGAGGATTTCAGCGGCTACCACGCCTTCGCCCGCAACGAACAGGAGCACCTGGTAAACGCCCGCCGCTACCAGGCCGCCCTGAGCCGGGCCGGTATTATGAAATAGGTTGTCAGTTGGTAGTTGTCAGTTGTCAGGTCGTTCTTGCAACTGCTACTCAAACGACCTGACAACTGACAACTACCAACTGACAACTCAATATGTATACTTCCGACACCAAAATCCGCGTTCGGTACGCCGAAACCGACCAGATGGGCTACGTGTACCACGGCAACTACGCGGCCTACTTCGAGGTGAGCCGCACCGAGGCGTTCCGGCAGCTCGGCATCAGCTACAAGGCTCTGGAGGCCGAGGGCGTAGGCATGCCGGTGGGCGAAATCCGGACCCGTTTCCGCCGCCCCGCCCGCTACGATGATCTGCTGACTGTGCGCCTGCTGCTGCGCCAGCCCGCTGAGGGTAGCCGTATTCATGTTCGAGTACGAAATTTATAACGAGGACGAAGTGCTGCTCACCGAAGGCCACACCCTGATGGTGTTCGTGAGCATGAAAACCGGCCGTCCCGTGCCTATTCCGGCTGATATTGCTGCCCGGCTGGCGCCTTATTTCAGCGACGACGAAACCGCCGGCCCACTCACGCCACCTACCACCCCCACCGATGCTCCGGCTCCGGCGGCATTTCTGAGTTAGTAAGTTTAGGAGCTGAGAAGGTAGAAAGTGATAGAAACTGTTTATGAGGTGACACGAACTGTTATCCTGGCTTTCTACCTTCCTGACTTATAAACTTTCTAACTTAGAAAATGAAATTTCCCGTTCGCCGGTATCATTTACCCGATGTGCGCCGCCGCCGCTCGTACCGGCGGTTCATTGTGTGGCTGAAGCGGCTGCGCTTTGCCAACGGCCGCGCTTCGGTGTACGATGTGGTGGTGCAGCTGCTGCAGGAAATTAAGCTCGATGGTATTGCCAAGCGGGCCAGCTACATGGCCTTCAACTTTACTATCGCCATTTTTCCCACTATCATCTTCCTGTTCACGCTCATCCCCTGGATTCCGGTTCCCAACCTCGACGTAGACATTCTGCAGTTCCTTTCCGACCTGATTCCGCGGGAAATGTACCGGGCCATTTCGGGTACCATCGAAGACGTGGTGACCATTCAGCACGGGGGGCTGCTCTCGTTTGGTTTCGCAACGGCCCTGGTGCTCAGCTCCAATGGCATTATGGCCCTGCTCGATGCCTTCGAAAAGAAGTACCCGAGTTTTAAAAAGCGCACCTACATCCGCAAGCGCGTTATTGCTACGCTGCTCACGGTGGTGCTCTCCTCGGTGCTGCTGATTGCTGTAACGGGCATTTTCTTCGGCACCTACATTATCGACGCGCTGGTGTACCAGGAGATAGTGCCCGAGGGCATGACGGATCAGCTGACGGCCATTCTGCGCTATGGCTCGGTGGTGTTCCTGTTCCTGCTCACTACCAGCCTGATTTACTACTATGTGCCGCCCATACACGACAAATGGCCTTTTGTGTCGGTGGGGGCCATTGTGGCCACGCTGCTCATTTTCCTGGTGTCGTTTCTGTTTATTCTCTACGTCAAGATATTCGACAGCTACAACCACTTTTATGGCTCGGTGGGTACGTTGGTGGGCTTTATGGTCTGGCTCGATTTCGTGTGCATGACGCTGATTCTGGGCTTCGAGGTAAACGTGAGCATCGATGCCGTGACGGGTGGACACAAGCGCCTGGGCTTCTTCGGCCGCACGCGCCGGCTGGCTACCGACAAATCACCCAAAATAGTTAGTGCCTGATTGTGAGGCGATAACCAACGGGTGAGAGTTTTTTTTCGTCCAACACCTTGTTCATTTCCAAATCGTCTCTACTTTTGCCATCCCAAAGCACACGGTTGGGACCTTATAGAGAGGTGGCAGAGTGGTCGAATGCGACGGTTTCGAAAACCGTTATACCGGCAACGGTATCGGGGGTTCGAATCCCCCCTTCTCTACTGTTTTGAGTTAAAAGTTAAAAACGCCGATGAAGCCTCCTGCCAAGGACCTTGACCGACGTTTTTAACTTTTAATGCTTAACTGTTGATTGCCTTACAGAGGAGTGGCAGAGTGGTCGATTGCGACGGTCTTGAAAACCGTTGAGGGTAACACCTCCGGGGGTTCGAATCCCTCCTCCTCTGCGTTACGTATTCCGGCCCCGTCGTTTCTGGGCTAACTTTTTTCGAAAGCTTCCCGGCCTGTGCCGGGAAGCTTTTTTGTTGCCAGAGCCTTCTGGCTGGGTTTCAGGTTGATTGGCTCGAAACACTGAATTATATTTATTTTTAGTTGCCTTCTGAAGCGGACCGGCCCTAGATTTGCTAGGACGCCGCCTGTACTTTTCTTCGCCTCTATGTCCGACGTTTTATTTGACGTGAATCTGCAGCAGCTCCCCGATGAGTTTCTGACGGGTGTGTGGCGGGTGGCGAGCCGGGTGCTTAACCAGACCGACCCGAGCAGCGTGCTGGCCTGTGCCGAGCACCTGGCCCTGGAGCCCGGCCGGGTGCAGGTACAGGGTCCCGACCAGCAGGACCATGGCCGGTGGCTGGTACAGCGCGATGCGCTGCTCAATCGCCCCTACCTGGAGCTGGAGTTGGGCCAGGAGCAAACCCGGGCTTTGGTAACGCGGCTGCGCCGTTCGCGTACTGGCTCTGAGAGCCAGCTAAACCTGTACTTCCAATCGGGTATGGAAATGTACCTTACCCAACCGTAGTCCTTCGTTCCGCTTTTTTGCTCGTTTGCTCATGGTTTCTGCCAATTCCTCCGCCTCTGCTGGCCGCCACGCGGCGCTGCCTACCGTCGATGCACCGTTTGGTATGGTAACGACTACCGACGCGCAGGGCAGCATTGTCTTCGCCAGCCCGCAACTGCTCGAATTCTGTGGTCTCTCCGTAAGCCAGCTCAGTGCTCAGTGGCTCGCGCTAACTCACCCCGACGACTACGCCCGCACGGCCGAGCAGTGGGCGCGGGCCCTGGAGCTGGAGCAGCCTTATCAGCTCGAATTCCGCTTCCGTCGCCACGATGGCGAGTATCGCCTGATGCGCTGCCTGGGTTACCCCCAGTTCGATGACTACGGTGTGCAACAGTGGATTGTGAGCGTGCTCGACCTGGAGGCAATACGCGCGGGCAAAAGCGCCGATTTGGATCCGGCCACCGATTTTGATTTTTTAGCCGAATTGATTCCGCAGTTGGTTTGGACCACCGACAATAGCGGTTACCATACCTACTTCAACCAGCGCTGGACCGACTTTACGGGCTATACCCTGGCCGACAGCGTGGGCCCCGACATGTGGAACAACCTGCTCCACCCCGACGACCGGCAACGTGCCCGCCAGCGGTGGGGCCACTCGCTGGAAACCGGCGATTTCTACGAAATCGAATACCGTTTCAAAGACCACGAGGACGGCTACCGCTGGTTTCTGGGCCAGGCCGTGCCAATACGCGACGAAGCCGGTGAGATAGTGAAATGGTTCGGTACCTGCACCGACATCCATGACCAGAAAATGCAGGAAATAGCCCTGCGCAAACGGGAGCAGGATTTTATGACCCTGGCCAATGCCATTCCACAGTTAGCCTGGATGGCCGACGAGACGGGGGCTATTTTCTGGTACAACCAACGCTGGTTTGATTTCACTGGCACCCAACTCGAACAAATGAAGGGCTGGGGGTGGAAGGCGGTGCATCATCCCGAGCATGTCGAGTCCATCACGGAAAGTTTTAAGCAAGCCATTGCGGAGGGCCAAGACTGGGAGGATACCTTCCCGCTGCGGCGCCATGATGGCGAATACCGCTGGTTCCTGAGCCGCGCCCTCCCTGTGCGCGACGAAAGTGGCCGGGTGGTGCGCTGGTGTGGCACCAACACCGACATCACCGAACAGAAGCTTCTGCAGGAGCAGTTGGAACGCGCCTACGCCGACCTTGAAGCTAAAGTCATGTTCCGCACTCTGGATCTGGAACGCGAAATCAAGGAGCTGCGGGAGAAGGGCGCGTAGCATTGAGTGGTCAGTTGCCAGTTGCGAGTAAGCAGAACGTCATTCAGAGCGCAGCGAAGAATCTCGCGTGTTATCGTTGAACAACCGTTACAACGTCAGCACGCGAGATTCTTCGCTGCGCTCTGAATGACGTTCTGCTTACTCGCAACTGGCAACTGACCAACTGATCAACTATTCCGCGTCCTCGCCCTTTTTCAGTTCGGCATCCAGGAAATAGGCGCCGTGGCGGACAAGTCGGGTGGTATCGGCGCCGGCATCGAGCAAGGTCACGGCGACGTCGCCATCGGCGGTGGAACCGGTTTGTACCCGGTAGCGGCGGTAGGTGCCGGGCTGCCGGAGGCGGGTGAAAATGTAGCTGAACTCACCAGCCTGGATGATGGCGTCTTCGGGCAGGGTACGCTGGCGCCGGCCGGCTGTCTGGATATGAGCTGATACGTACTGGCCCGGCAATACATCATCGCGCTCAGGTTCGAGGTGGGCATGGACGCTCACGGTGCGGGTCGGCCCATCATTAAAGGCCTTGCCTACCAAAAATACCCGGGCCATCATATCTTCGTTGGAGCCCCGGCTGGGTATTTTGAACAGAATCCGCTGGCCGACCTTCACGCGCACGATATCACGCTCAAATACCTTCAGTTCCAGGTGTATATCGGAGCGGTCAACGACTTCTACCAGCACATCTTGAGGGTTCACGTACTGGCCGGGGTTGATGTTGACCGACTTAATGTAGCCCTTGATGGGGGAGGTGAGGGCCACGGTGGGCGTAATAGTGCCCCGGTCGAGACGGCCCATCGGTACACCGAGCATCCGGAGTTGGGCCGCAGTGGTGCGGAAGGTAGCCTGTTCGCTGGCATAATCGGCACGGGCCTGCTGGAGCTTTCGCTTCGCTCCTACATCCTCGGCATCCAGGACCTGCTGGCGTTCCAGCTCTTCGCTCAGAAACTGCACTCGCGCCTTGCTCTGCAGGTATTGCTGCTGCAGCTGCAGGTAATCGGGGTGGCGGAGTACGGCAACAATGCCGCCCTTCGCTACCGGCTCGCCGGGTAGTACGGTCACGGTTTGCACGTAGCCCCCCATCACGGCCGAAATGGAGGCCATGTTCTGAGGCGGTACGTCGATGACGCCATTGGCCTGGACATCAGAGGTCATGTTTTTCCAGGTAAACGTGCCGGTTTCGAGGCCGGCGGCTTTTTCCTGGGCCTGATTTACTTGCACCACGTCGGGGTTGGGCGGGGGAGCAGGTTTTTCGGCAGCGGTTTCAGGGGGGGCTTTATCGGTACCGCAGGCGGTAAGTAGTAAAACCAGGAGGGAGGCGTAATATTTCATGAGGATGAAGCAAATGAGGTAATTTATGGGTGTGGGAGCAAGTCCTGCCCATACATCAAACGGCAGGTAGTTAATCACCCTGGCCCGTTAGGGCCAGCAGCTGTAAGGCGAGGTCGTTGTATTGCTGCAGCTGGTCGAGGTAGGCGGCCTGAATTTGCCAGGCCGACTCGGTATTCACTACATATTCCACATACTCAATGTCGCCGGCGCGGAAGCTCTTTGCGGCCGTTTCGAGGATGAGGCGGGCCTGGGGCAGAGCGGTTTGCTCGTAGTAGGCCAGCGAGGCGGCGGCCCGTTGGAGTCGTTGCCGGAGCCCGGCCAGCTGTCCGCCGAGCTGGGTTGTGGCGTAGCGCAGCTGCGCATCGGCGGCCTGCTCGCCGAGGCGGGCGGCCGCAATACGGTTTTTATGCACCCCCCCCAGCAGCGGCAACGCCACCCCAGCCTGGGCCACATGGAAATTGGCTTCGCGGTTAATAGTCTGGGTGAAGTAGCCTAACCGCAAATCGGGTAGCCGGCGCAGTTCCTCTACCCGGGTCTGGCGGCGGCTTAGCTCCTGCTGCTGCTCCAGTAGCCCCAGCGTGGGGTTGGTAGCCGCCGTGAGCCCGGCTGTATCGGTGGCAGAAAGGGTGACCCGGGCCGGGGCAGCCGTATCGATAGCGACGAGCGTGGGCTGGTTGAGCAGCGTGGCGAGCTGCCGGTTGAGCACCTGCTGGTCGGTGTGGTTGGTAGCCCGGCGGTTTTGCAACTCCCGCATCCGCGCCTCGGCCGATACCTGCTCCAGGCGGTTAGTGGCCCCGGTCTGGTAGCGGATGCGGGCGGCATAGGCGGCCCGCTGGTACAGGCTGTCCTGGCGGCGCAGCAGGGCGGCGCGGCGGTAGCTGAGTAGCAACTCGTAGTAGGTGCTGCGAATGGAGTAGGTCAGGTCCCGGCGCTGCTGGCGGCCCCGCTGCTCGGCCGTGCCCACCTGGCTTTCGAGCAGGCGGCGCTGGGCTGCATACACGTTCGGCAAAGCAGTTTGCTGCACAATGTTGAACGTATGGTCGCGCAGCGGCCCCGAAGTCTGGCCCACCTGGTAGTCGGCTACGGTGCGGGGTATGTCATAGCCAGTGCGCGACAGAACCCGTTGCTGCTCAATTTGCAGGCCGCTGGTTTGCACGAGCAGGCTCTGGCGCAGGCCCGTGCTCAGGGCCTGGTCGAGGGTTAGTGGGCCGGGCGGCGCGGGCGGCGGCAGGGTGCCGGGGGTGTTCTGGGCGCGGAGCAGGGTGGGCAGAAGCAGCAGGAAGAGCAGGAGGAGGCGCATGGCAGTAGGGCGAAGCAGCGCTTCGCCCCGGTTGAAGTGAGAGGATAATTCTGTTGGAGCGGGGACGAAGCAGCGCTTCGCCCTACAGCTCATGGCTGGCTTTTGCCTGGGCCACGGCCGCAGGCGTAGCCTCGCCCGGACTGGGCTCGCCATCTTTGGTGAAGAAAGTGTAGAGCACCGGCAGCACGATTAGCGTGAGCAGGGTAGCCGTGAGCAGGCCGCCGATAACCACGGTGGCCAGGGGCTTCTGCACCTCGGCCCCGCCGGAGGTGCTCAGGGCCATTGGCAGGAAGCCCAGCGAGGCTACGGCCGCTGTTAGCAGCACCGGCCGGAACCGTTCCTGGGTGGCCCGCTGCACCCGTTCGCGCACGCTGGCTATTCCGGCCAGGGCCAACTCGTTGAGGCTGGCCACCAGTACGATGCCATTGAGCACAGCCACCCCAAACAGGGCAATGAAGCCCACCCCGGCCGAGATGCTGAATGGCATGCCGCGCAGCCACAGCGCCAGCACGCCCCCGATGGCGGCCAGCGGAATACCGGTGAAAATCAGGCCGGCCTGCTTGAGCGAGCCGAAGGAGAGGTAGAGCAGCAAAAAAATCAGGGCCAGCGACACGGGTACGGCCACCGCCAGGCGCGACTTGGCCTGCTGCAGGTTCTCGAACTGCCCGCCGTACTGCACCGAGTAGCCCGGCGGCAGCTTCAGCCCGCCGTTCAATCTGGCCTGAATATCCTGCACCAGGCTCTCCACGTCGCGGTTGCGCACGTTCACGCCGATGTTGATGCGGCGGCGGCCATCGTCGCGCGAGACCTGGGTGGGGGCGTTGCGGAAGTCCACGGCGGCCACTTCTTCGAGGGGCACTTTCTGGCCACCGGGCAAATCGACGTACAAACTGCGCAGGTCCTGGATGCCGCGGCGGTGCAACGTGTCGAGGCGTACCACGAGGTCGAAGCGCCGCTCGCCCTCGTAGACCTGCCCGGCCACGTCGCCGGCGAAGGAGGTGCGCAGTAGCGTGTTCAAATCTTGCACCCGCAGGCCGTACTGGGCCAGCTTGGCGCGGTTGTAGGTCACGCGCAGCTGGGGCAGGGCGGCAATCTGCTCTACTTTGAGGTCGCCCACGCCGGGCAGGTTGCGGATGAGGTCGGCGGCCTGGGTGGCTTTCTCGAACAGAGTGCCCAGGTCGTCGCCGTAAATCTTGATGCTGATGTCCGACTTCACGCCCGAAATCAGCTCGTTGAAGCGCATCTGAATGGGTTGCTGGAACTCCATGCTCACGCCCGGCACGCCGGCCAGGGCCTCGCTCATCTTATTGGCGAGCTCCTCGCGCGAGTCGGCCGACGTCCATTCGCTGTGGGGCTTGAGCACCACAATCTGGTCGGAGTCTTCGAGGCTCATGGGGTCGGTGGGAATTTCCGAAGTGCCAATTTTGCCCACCACCTGCTCTACTTCCGGAAACTGCTTCAGCAGAATCTGCTGCACCTGGGTGGTCGTGGCCACGCTCTGGGCCAGCGACGAGCCGGGGGCCAGGGCCACGTTCACAGCGAAGTCGCCCTCATCGAGCTGCGGAATGAACTCGCCCCCGAGGCGGCTGAATACCAGGCCTGCCACCGCCAGCAGCACCAGTGCCCCGGCCACTACCAACCCGCGCCAGCGCAACGCGCCGGCCATAATGGGTGCGTAGCCCCGGTAGAGAAACCGCATAATCCGGTCGGCCATCGTGCCTTCTTCTTTGATGTCCTTGCGCAACGCCCAGGCCGACACGGCCGGCACGTAGGTCAGGCACAGTAGCATGGCCCCGGTAATGGCGAAGCTTACCGTCAGAGCCATCGGCCGAAACATCTTGCCCTCGATGCCGGTGAGGGCCAGAATGGGGAAGTACACAATCAGGATGATGAGCTGGCCGAACAGGGCCGAGCGCATCATGCGGGTGGCAGCCGTTTCGGCCACTTCGTCCATGGTTTCGGTGGCGGCCTGCTCGCGCAGATGCACGAGGTGGAAAATCATGGCTTCCACGATAATCACGGCCCCGTCCACGATCAGCCCGAAGTCCAGAGCCCCCAGGCTCATCAGGTTGGCCGACACGCCAAACACCTGCATCATGCCCAGCGCAAACAGCATGCACAGCGGAATCATGGAGGCCACGACCAGCCCGGCCCGCCAGTTGCCGAGCAGCACCAGCAGCACGAGCAGCACAATCACGCCGCCCTCTAGCAGGTTCTGGGCCACGGTATGGATGGCAGTGTCCACGAGCTTGGTGCGGTCGAGGAAGGGGCGGATGAACAGGCCGGGGGGCAGCTGGCCGTTGATGTCGGCCACCCGCGCCTTCACGCCGGCAATGGTGTGCTCCGAGGAGGCGCCTTTCAGCATGAGCACGATGCCGCCCACGGTTTCGCCCTCGCCGTTGCGGGTCATGGCTCCGTAGCGCACGGCGTGGCCGAAGCGCACATCGGCCACATCGCGCACCAGCAGGGGCACGCCGCCGGCGGTTTGCTTGATGACCATGCTGCCCACGTCCTGGAGGGAGTTGGCCCGGCCTTCGCCCCGGATGAAGTAGGCATTACGGCCCCGCTCCAGGTAGGAGCCGCCGCTGTTGGCGTTGCCCGCCTCCAGGGCCCCGTAAAGCTCGGCAAGGCTCACGCCCTGGGCATTCAGCCGCTCGGGGTTGATGCTGACTTCGTACTGGCGCACGTAGCCCCCGAAGCTGCTTACGTCGACCACGCCCGGCACGCCAGCCAGCTGGCGTTTCACAATCCAGTCCTGCACCTCGCGCAGCTTGGGCAAGGAGTATTTCTGTTCGAAGCCCGGCTTTACGCCCAGCGTGTACTGGAAAATTTCGCCCAGGCCAGTGGTGATGGGCGCCATTTCGGGGCGGCCCAGGCCCGCGCCCAGGTCGGCCTCGGCAGTGCGCAGCTTCTCGGCTACCAGCTGCCGGGTTTGCAGCGTGGGTACATCGTCATCAAAAACGACGGTAATTACCGAGATGCCGAAGCGGGAAATAGAGCGCACCCCGCTCACGCCCGGTATGGTGCGCAAACTCAGCTCCAGCGGAATTGTGAGCAGCTGCTCGACCTCCTGAGCGGCCAGGGCGGGGCTTTGGGTGATGACCTGAACCTGGTTGTTGGTAACGTCGGGAATGGCATCGAGGGGCAGGTTGACGGCCGAATAGCCACCCCAGGCCACGAGGCCAACGAGCATCAGCACCACCAGCAACTTGTGCTGGACGCTGGCCCGGATAATGCGGGAAATCATATGGTTGAGCTGTTAGCTGAGAGCTATTGGCTGTTCGCTTCCGTCAAACGAAAACTTCCTGTATAAGCGCACAAGCTGTCAGTATCCGCCGAACGAAAAGCCAACAGCCACCAGCTTATAGCTAACAGCCAATAAAATTAAGACACGCTCCGCCCGAGGGCGGTGGGGCCTCACGCTCGGGGGGGCTGCAGCAGGGTACGGCTCACGCTAAAAGCGTAGAGCGAGCCAAGGGCCGGCCGGTAAGCCGCGGCGGGCCAGGTAAGCGGCCTGACCAAGTGGGCCGCCGGAGCCGCCGCGGGCAGCACGAAGCTCACCAGCAGGCAGTTGTGGTGGTGCGAGTCGAGGGGCAGCTTGTGGTGGTCCTGGGCGTCGCGGTGGGAGTAGGGGTTGCGGTGGTGGCTGGCCCCCTGTGGCCCGTAATGCAGGGCCAGAAACGAGAGGGGGGAAAGCTGGCCGCCGGCCAGCGCCCGGTGGTAGCGGTAATGCCGGGCCAACTCGGGCAGCTTCGTGAGCTCCGAGAGGTCGTTCTGGGGCACAAGGCTGCTAAGCAGCATCATAAATCCCAACAAGAAGGCAAACACCTGCTTCATCACGGCAAAGGTAACGCGCTGGCCGGGCAGATGTTTGTGAAAATGGCTTCAAGCCATAAATTTGGAATCAGTATAAGTTAGCTTGATTACCATCCGCCCGGCAGTTTCGGGTGGCTCTTCTCGGTTGTGAGTTGTTGGGTGCCTGACAAACAGGGGGTTACCGGCAGTGGTTGGCAGCGCTGAATTTCGGGCGTACTTTGCCGGCCGTGGGGGCAGAGCCGGGCTGGCAACCACGGCTCCCGTGGCCTCGTAGTGCAGGCAGCTACGGTTGAGCATCCTGCCCGACCATGCTTCCCCATCTTATGCTGAAATGGTATTTCTGCCTAGCCCTGGTACTGGGGCTGCTGAGCGCCCGGCCGGTGGCCGCCTACTCCGTGCTCACCCACCAGGCCAACATCGACTCGACCTGGGAGCCGTGCCTGCTGCCGCTGCTGCAGGCGCGCTACCCTGGTGCCACGCCCGACGACCTTAAGCAGGCCAAGAGCTTTGCCTACGGCGGCTCCATTCTGCAGGACATGGGCTACTACCCGTTCGGCTCGGTCCTTTTCACCAACCTCACGCACTACGTGCGTAGCGGCGACTTTGTGCGCAACCTGCTGGCCGAAGCCCACAGCCGCGACGAGTATGCCTTTGCCCTCGGGGCGCTGGCCCACTACGCGGCCGACATCAACGGCCACCCGGCCGGTACCAACAAGGCCATGCCCAGCGTGTACCCCGAGCTGAAGGCTAAGTTCGGCAACAGCATTACCTATGAAGAGGCCCCGGTGCAGCACACCCAGCTCGAATTTGCCTTCGATGTGGTGCAGGTGGCCTCGGGCCGCTACCGCAGCGCCGATTACCAGCGTTCCATTGGCTTCCAGGTAAGCAAGTCGGTGCTGGAGCGGGCCTTTCTGAAAACCTACGGCCTGGAGCTGGGCCAGGTGATTCTGAACGTGGACCTGGCCGTGGGCTCGTTCCGGTTCGCGGTGCGCAACCTGATTCCAATGGCCAGCCGCGCCGCCTGGCAATCGAAGAAAAGCGAAATTCGGAAGGAAGTACCCCAGGCCCGCCGCCGCGAGTACGTGTACAAGGACAGCCAGCACGAATACGAGGAGAAGTACGGCACCGAGTACGAGCACCCCGGTTTTGGGGCCCGGATTGTGTCGTACTTTATCCGCATCCTGCCCAAAATTGGTCCGCTTAAGCCCTTTGCTTTCAAGCTCCCGACCCCCGAGGCGCAGGCACTGTTCAAAAGCAGTTTTCGCCAGGTGATGAAGGATTATTGCCGGCTGCTGAAAGACCAGCCCCGCGACACCATAGCCGCCCCGCCCGCGCTACCCAACGCCGACTTCGACACCGGTAAGCCTACCCGCGCCGGCGAATACGCTCTCACCGACGCCACCTACGGCGAGTGGCTTCGCAAGCTGGCCGACAAGAAGTTCGAGAATCTTTCTGCGGCGCAAAAGCAAAACCTACTGGCCTTTTTCCAGGGGCCCGAGAAAACGCCGCTCGACGAGGAGGAGAAGGAAAAGGACAACCGCCGCAAAACCCGCGAGGCCCTGCAGGCGCTTAAAGCCACGGCTCCTACCACCGAAAAGCCCTGAAACAAACCGCCCGCCCCCCAGACTAGCTGCTGAGGGGGCGGGCGGTTTGTTTCAGGGCTTGGCTAAGCCAAGTATTAGGCGCGTTAGTAGTAATGGTAGGCCCGGTAGGTGCGGTAGTTGGGCCGGTGCAGCCGGTACTGGCCTTTTGCCTTGGCCCGCACAGCGGGTCGGGTCTGGCGGAACGACCGGGCCACCACGCTGGCGGGCAAGCTGCTCAGCAACACGAAAACAACCAGGGTCAGGAGCAGAAACGGACGCATAAAAGAAGCGTTAGGGGTGGTGGAGGAGAGGTAACGCAACAAAATTAGCGGCCTGCTCCAACCTCCTTCAAGCTCTTCGTCTGACCCTGCCTAAAACCCCTCGAATCGTTTGTTTTCTCGGATGAACGGCGCCTGCATGGTTGCGGCGGCTCCGGCCGCTGGCAGCGTACCTGTTGCCACCTTAGTAGGGAAGAGGTTGGCTAAACAACCGGTCAGTACGGCCGCAGGGGCTTTTTTCTGCTGCAAACGCTTACGGTTGAATTGCCTGCTCCTGCACTAGTCCACTGCTCAGGCGGCGAAGCACAATTTCGGCCTGCTTGGCTTGGTAACGGATATCGAGCAGGCGGTTTTCGGCCTGCAGCTGGGTGCGCTGGGCCTCCCGTAGCACCAGGGGCGTAAGGAGCCCGAGGCGGTAACGTTCGAGGGCAATGGCTACGTTTTCGCGGGCCAGCAGAATGTTGGATTCTTCCAGCTCCAACAGGGCCAGCCGGTTTTGGTACTGGGCGTATGCCTGCTCCGCCTCAGCATCGAGTTGTAGGCGGGTCTGGTCGAGTTGCAGCTGCCGCTGCTCCTGCACAATGCGCGCATTCTGCTCCAGGCGGTTCCTGTTGAAGCCGTCAAAAATCGGGATGCTGGCCACCACGCCGTAATTGAAGCCGTACGTGCGGCCGGTAGTGGTTACGAGCTGGGTGCCGAAAAAGGCCGCGTTGTTGATATTGCGGTTGTAGCCGTAGCCGCTGGTGAGGCCCACCCGCGGATAGCGCGAGGCGCGCACCAGCCGCCGGTCGTAGTCGGCTACTTCGATGTTGTTACGGGCCAGCAGCAGGCGCGGATTCTGGCGGCCGATGGCATCCATCACCTCGCTGCGGCCTAAGTCGCGGGCTACTACAATCGAGTCCTGGGGCTGAAAATCGGTGCCGGGGGTGCGGCCTAATAGCCGGTTGAGGTTGATTTTGGCTGTTTGCAGGGCTTCCTGCTGCTGAATAAGGGCCGAGCGGTCGGCGTTGTAATCAACGCGGGCCGTGAGTACTTCTACTTTAGCACTCACCCCAACATCTACCCGGGCCTGAGTCAGGTCGATGCGGGCCTGGCCAATTTTAAGGGCTTCCTCCAGCGAGTTGATTTTTCCCGACTCACGCACTACCACGAAATAAGCATCCATAATGGAGGCGGCCGTTTCCTCGATGGTAGCCCGCGTAAGCTGGCGCTGGCCCTGCTCCAGGGCCGCCAGCCGGTCGTAGGCGATGAACATGCCCATGCCATCGAAAATGGTCCAGGTAGCCGCTATGTTGCTCTGAAACTGATTCGATTTGGCTCCGCTGGCCAGGCTGGGCTCCGGCCGGGCGGCCGACTCCTGGCGCACGTTGTTGACGTTGAAGTTGCGCACCACATTGCCGTTTACCACCGGCAATTGCCCGGCGTTGCCCCGCGTTACGTTGTTTTCCGCCACCCGCTCATCTTGGCGCGAAACCCGAATGGCATAGTTGTTTTCCAGCCCCAGCCGCAGCGCTTCGGCCAGCGTGAGGGGCGGGGCCGGAGCCACGGTTTCGGGTCGCTCGATTTGGGGCTTGCTCTGGGGCTTTTCAGTGGTTTCGCGCCGCGACGGCAGCACCGGCTGCTGGGCCAGCAAGGGCAACGGCAGTAACAGCAGCAGCAGGGTAGGGGCGCGTTGCACGCGCCCGCCGGAACCACACCAGCCAAACAACTTCAAAAAGGCAAAAACTAGCGGCATGAATGGGTTGCGAAGGAGGAGAGTGATGCGAAGGAATAAACCCGGTGTTCGGAAGCCTGACGGGCGGGCGCGTGTAACGCGCCCCTACGCCGCTACCGGTTCGGCGGCCGGCTGGCGTTTCTTGGCCGTGGCGAAGTAGGAGTACATCACCGGCACCACGTAGAGCGTGAGCACAGTGGCGAAAAACAGTCCGCCTACCACGCCGATGCCCATGGCGCGGCGGCTCAGGGCCCCGGCACCGGTGGCTATGGCAATGGGCAGAATGCCCAGGATGGCGCAAAGCGACGTCATCAGAATCGGGCGGAAGCGGGCGGTGGCGCCTTCAATCAGGCCCCGGTGGTAATCCATTCCCTGCTCGACTTTCTGGTTGGCAAACTCCACAATCAGAATACCATTTTTCGTGACCAGCCCGATGAGCATGATGATGCCGATCTGGGAGAACAGGTTGAGCGTCTGGTTGAAATACCACAGGCTCAGTAGCGCCCCGCTCAGGGCCAGCGGCACCGTTATCATGATGATGAACGGGTCGCGGAAGCTTTCGAACTGGGCGGCCAGTACCAGGTAAATCAGCACCAGGGCCAGCCCGAAGGCGAAGAGCAGCGACGAGGAGCTTTCCTCGAAGTCGCGGGAGGCGCCGGCCAGCTCGGTCGAGTAGGTGTCGTCGAGGGTTTTGTCGGCAATGGCGCGCATGGCGGCAATGCCGTCGCCCAGGGTCTGGCCGGGGGCCAGGGCGGCCGAGAAAGTGGCCGCGTTGTAGCGGTTGAAGCGAAAGAGCTGGGGCGGCGTGCTGCTTTCGGTGAGCGTAATCACGTTATCGAGCTGCACCAGCTCGCCGGTGCGGCTCTTCACCGACAGCAGCCGTACGTCGAGGGGCTGGCTGCGGTCCTCACGGGCCACCTGCCCGATAATCTGGTACTGCTTACCGTCCTTGATAAAATAGCCGTAACGCTGGCCGCTGAGGCCGGCCTGCAGGGTCTGCGAAATATCCTGCACCGACACACCCAGGCTCTGGGCCTTGTCGCGGTTGATATTCACACGCAGCTCGGGCTTGTTGAATTTAAGGTCCACGTCCACGAACTGGAAGGTGGGGTCCTGGCGGGCGGCCTCCAGGAACTTGGGCACGGCCGTGCGCAGCTTCTCGAAATTCTGGGTCTGAATAACAAACTGCACCGGCAGGCCACCCCCACCGCCCGAACCAATGCTCTGGTCCTGGCTAATGGAGGTGCGGGCCGCCGTGAGGTCTTTTACGCCCGCGCTTAACGCATCGGCCACCTGTCCCTGGGTACGGAGGCGGTTCTCGGGGTCTTTCAGCAGCACCCGCGCAATGCCTGAGTTAGCTCCGCCCGACCAACCCGGCGAGGTAACCGTGAACATACTGCCCATGTCGGCGCCCGCCGAATCAACCAGCCGTGTGGCCAACTGGTCCATGTACCGGTCCATAAACTCGTAGGAGGCACCCTCAGGGCCGGTGGCATTTACGTTCACACGGCTCCGGTCCTCCACCGGGGCCAGCTCCGACGGAATGGCACCCATAAAGTACCAGATGCCCAGGCCTGTGCCGGCCACTACCAGCCACGCCATCCAGCGGTTGCGCAGAAAGCTTTCGAGGCTGCCTTTGTAGCCGTTGATCAGGCTTTCGAAAAACGGCTCCGTTTTGCGGTAGAACCAGTTGTGCGTTTCCTCGCGCCGCAGCAGCTGGGAGCACATCATGGGCGTAAGCGTGAGCGATACGAAGGCCGAAATCAGGACCGAACCGGCCACCACAATGCCAAACTCGCGGAACAGCCGTCCGGTAATGCCCGTCAGGAACACTACCGGCAGGAACACGGCCGCCAGTACTACCGTGGTACTTACCACGGCCAGCAGAATCTCTTCGGAGCCCTTAATGGCTGCCTCGCGCGGTTCCTCGCCCTCCTCGATGCGCGAGTAGATGTTCTCCAGCACCACAATGGCATCATCCACCACCAGGCCGATGGCCAGCACTACGCCCAGCAGCGTGAGCACATTGATGGAGAAATCGAGCAGGTACATCACGAAGAAAATACCGATCAGCGACACCGGAATAGCCACGATGGGGATGAGCGTAGAGCGCCAGTCGCGCAGGAACAGGAAGATGATGATAACTACCAGCACGAAGGCCTCAATGAGCGTGTCCTTCACCTCGTCAATCGACTTGCGGATGAACACCGAGTAGTCGATGGCGGGCTGGATTTTGAGGTCGGCGGGCAGGTCTTTACCAAATTGGCGCCACGCGCTTGTTGAACTCGTCGGCAATATCAATCTGGTTCGAGCCGGGCTGCGGAATCACGGCCAGGGCCACGCCCGGCACCCCGTTCACCCGGAAAATCGTCTGGTCGTTTTCGGCGTAGAGCTCAGCATAGCCCACATCCGACATCCGCACCAGCGACGATTCGTCGCGGCGAATCACGAGGTTGTTGAACTCCTCGGCGGTAGTCAGGCGGCCCATGGTGCGCAACGTGAGCTGAGTGGCCTGGCCCTGCACCGTGCCGCTGGGCAGCTCCACGTTTTCGCGGGCCAGGGCCTGCTGAATCTCCACCGGACTTACGCCCAACGCTGTCAGCTTCACCGGATCGAGCCAGAGGCGCATGGAATAGCGCCGCTCCCCGTACACCCGGATTTCCGAAACGCCCGGAATGGTCTGGAGCCGCTCGCGCAGGGTGTTAATGGCATAGTCGGTGAGTTCGAGCAGGCTGCGGCGGTCCGAAGTCAGGTAACTCAGCACGACGGGCTGCGAGTCGGCGTTGGCCTTGCTCACGGTGGGCGGGTCCATGTCGCGGGGCAGGCGGCCCTGCACGCCCGAGACCTTGTCGCGCACGTCATTGGCGGCCGTTTCCAGGTCGGCATCGAGGTCGAACTCGGCCCGGATGCTGGCCCGGCCGTCGCGGGAGTTGGAGGTCAGGTTCTTGATGCCCGGCACGCCATTCACGGCCGCTTCGAGCACCTCCGTCACCTGGCTCTGAATCACGTCGGCCGAGGCCCCGGTGTAGGAGGCCGATACGCTGATAATGGGCGGATCGACGCTGGGGTATTCGCGCACGCTCAGGTAGCGAAACCCGATGACGCCGAAAATGATAATCACCAGGCTCATCACGAGGGCGAGCACGGGGCGGTTGATGCTGGTGCTAGATAAACTCATGGGCTATTTCACGCAGAAACTCGGGGGGGTGGGGCGCAGAAGCCCGCAGCAAAAAACGACTGCGGCCGCCGGCGGAAACGCTATTTGGTCACGCGCACGGCATCGCCGGGCTTCACCTGCAAAATGCCGGTGCGAATCACGGAGTCGCCCACGGCAAGGCCATCGGTTACCTGAATCAGCTTATTGGAGCGGATGCCGATCTTGATTTTGCGGGGCTCCATCTTACCGTTTTTGATGAGGTACACGCTGTAGCCGGCCGCTTCGGGCACCACGGCTTCGGTGGGCACTTGCAGCGCGCCTTCCGTCTGGCCGAGTTCGAGGTTCACTTTCACGAAGGCGCCCGGACGCAGCTCGTTGTTGGTGTTGGGGTAGCGGGCCCGCACAGTCTGGGTGCGGCTTACCGGGTCAATCTGTGGGTCGAGGGCATACACCTTCGCCTTGAACTTGTTGTTAGATGACTCGTCGGTAATCGTAATGGGGTCCTGCACCTTCACGAGGCGCGCGTAGCGGCCGGGCACGGTGAACTCCACTTTCACCGGCCGCACCTTCGAGAGGGTGGTGATGTCGGTGCCGGGGCTGACGTAGGTGCCCACGGTGGCCGTGTTCAGGCCCAGCACCCCATCAAACGGAGCCCGGATGGTGGATTTGGCCAGCGTGGCCCGCAGCGCGCCCAAATCGGCCTGGGCCGTGAGTAGCTGGTTGTTGGCCTGTTCGTATTCCTGGGCGCTGATGTATTCCTTGTCCAGCAACGTGCGCTGGCGCTTCTCCGCGTCGCGGAAGAGCCGGATGTTGTACTCCTGCTTCCGCAACGCGGCCTGGATGTCGGCGGCATTGATGGTCACCAGCACCTGGCCCTTGCGGACCGGCTGACCCTCGCGCAGATTCAGGCTGGTGATTTTGCCCGCCACTTCGCTTTTAATTACCACGGACTCCTCGGCCAGTACCGAGCCGGTGGCGGCCACGGCGTCGGAAAGACTGGTGGCCTTCACCACGTACACTTCTACGGGCAGGGCCGGACCGGCTTTGGGCGGGCCACCGGCCTTGCCTTTGCCACCACCCTTGCCGCCTTTGGCTTCGGGGGAGGGGAAGTACTTCACCTTGGCGAAGACCAAGCCGCCGATAACGGCCAACGCCAGTATCAGCCACAAAATGCGGCGGCCCGCCCCACCCGAGCGGGGAGTAGCTACTTCGGGTTCAATGTATTCCTGAGTCTGCATGGAAAGCGGTTGCGTTACCGGGTCGGCTTTGCCTGGGGCTGCCCGTCGCACTTACACAACGCGCCGCCCCGGCTGCGGGTTTATAGGCACCGCACCCCGGAAGGGATATTGGGTGTAAGACACCGAAAAAATGCCCGGGTTGCGTTGCGCCACATGCGAAGGCGAATAAGGGAACGTCATTCTGAGCGGAGCGAAGAATCTCGCGTGCTAATCGTTGAATAACCGCTGCAACATCAGCACGCGAGATTCTTCGCTCCGCTCAGATGACGTTCCTTTACCCCCTATTCACCACTCTACCACCCACCCCCTACACCCGCCCATGATCCCGCGCAACCCCACCGAAGCCCACCGGAATTTCTTTCAGGAAGTACACGAAGTTGTGCGGCTGGTGCCGGCGGGGCGGGTCACGACGTACGGGGCCATTGCCCATTACCTGGGTTCGCGGCGCGGGGCCCGCATGGTGGGCTGGGCCATGATGGCCGCCCATACGGCTAATGATTACGTACCCGCCCACCGCGTCATCAACCGCAACGGGCAGCTCACGGGCCGCCAGCATTTTGCTACGCCCACGGCCATGCAGCAGGCGCTGGAAGCCGAGGGCGTGGTGGTGGTGGAAGATGCGGTGCAGGACTTCAAAACCCGGTTCTGGGACCCCGCCACCGAGTTGGAATAGGGTTCCGGGCTGTTCGGCCGGGCAGAACGGCTACAGCCAGCCGGAGGTCACCGGCGGATAGGCCGCATTGCCGGCGGGGCCGGTCTTGATAACCTGTTGGATGGCGCCGAGGACTTCTTCGGGGCTGGCGTTTTTGAGCAGGTAGCCGTGGGCCCCTTCGGCCCGAAGCGAATCAATCAGCTCGGGCTCGTCGTGCATAGAGATAATAATGGAGCGCACCTGCGGGTACTGGGTGCGCAGCAGGCGCACCGTTTGCAGCCCATCGAGCACGGGCATCTGCAGGTCCATCAGAATCACATCGGGGATAATGCCCTGGTCGAGGTGTTCGAGCAGTTCCTGGCCGTCGCCGGCTTCAAACAGTACTTCCATGCCAGGAAAGCCACTAATCAATGCCCGCAGACCTTTGCGGAACAGAATATGGTCATCAACAACGGCCAGGCGAATGGAAGGTACAGTCATGCCAAGGGGGGAACGGAAGGCTGAATAGGAGCAAGATAGGGCAGCGGCAACGAAATCCAGACTTTGGTGCCCTGGCCCGGGGCCGACTCGTGCTGGAGCGTACCGCGCAGTACGCCTACCCGGCTGCGCAGGTTGGTTAGGCCCAGGCCGGTGCGGGTGCCCGGCAGCGGAGGCTGGTCGGGCAGGGTGGGGTCGAAGCCGATGCCGTTGTCGACGTAGCGCAGGGCCAGGTCTTCGTGGTTGAAGACGACGGTGAGTTGAATCTGGCTGGCGTGGGCGTGGCGCAGGCCGTTGCCCATCAGCTCCTGCACCACCCGGTACACGGTCAGCTCATACTGGGCATCGAGGCGGCGCGGGGTGCCGAGCTGCTCGATGCTGACCTGGGTGGGGCCGTCGGCGGGAATGGTGCGGGCCAGGGCTTCGAGGGCGAAGGGCAGCCCGAACTTCTGGAGGGCGGCCGGCAGCAGGTTGCGCGAAATGCGCCGGACCTCGTTAATGGCTTGGTCGAGCAGCAGGGTGGCTTCCTGGGTGAGCTCGGGCTGGTTGAGCGTGTTGAGGTGAAGCTTGACGATGGCCAGGGTCGTGCCCACGCCGTCGTGCAGGTCGCCGGCAATGCGGCGGCGCTCCTCCTCCTGGGCCAGCAGGGCGGCCTCCAGGGCCTGCTGCTGGCTTTGCACGTGCAGCTCCTGCATCTCCTGCTGCTGCTGAATCAGGCGGCGCTGGTAGCGGACCACGAACCCCACAATGCCCAGGGCTAGCAGCAGCAGAATGGGTGTAACGAGGACAAGCGGAAGTAGCGCGTCGGGCATAAAAAATAACGGGCCGGCACCTGGCCAATCGAATTCAGTGGGTCAAGATAACAAGGATTTACCCGACCAGGTGCGGCGGCAGCACCCGGTAGCGCCACGTCTTGGTGGGCGGCCGCCACCCGATTCGGAACCGCAGCCACCGGGGCAGCGCCCGGCGGGGCGTTACGCCCAACGGGAAGAGGGTGATGAGATGGAGCAGCAGCCCGAACTCGATGGCCCGCAGGAAAGGATAGAACGAGGTAAACAAACGAGTGAAGTACACCGTGTCAATAGCGGTATCGGTACTGACGTGCCAGCCATAACGGGGTAAATCCTGCCCAATAAATACCAGCAGCGAGGACGAATAATAAATAGTTACGGTAATACAGAAAATAAAAACCGGGCTTTCAGTCGGAGGCAGCAGGTATTCGCGGCTAACCATCTGGCTCAGCTGTCGAAAAGCCATAAACACCAAAAAGCTATTGCCCACCGTGCGGCTGAGGACATTCATATTAACACTCAGCCCGTCAACCCAGGCCGCACTGACTACGGCGCTAATCATGAAAAACAGCCAGCCCAGCTTTAGCCAGGGTTTCGTTTTGTCACTTGCCAGATAAATAAAAATAAGCGTCAGCCACGTAACATCGCAGAGCGTGGAAAGGTGAAAGGTGAAAATATTATTGTGCAGCACTCTTCTGGCGTAAACACCGATTATATTAATCGAGATATCGCAGAGCAGGTAACCGAGTAAGGGCCGGAAGACCAGCCCCAGGTTGGTCTTCCGGCCCCACATAACGCCTAATACTATCAGACTGGCACTCTCTCCAATTTTGATCAGCAGGCGGAGGGTATTGTGCCAGTCGGTCATGGCAATTGACTAAGACAAGGGGCTCGTCGCATCACACATGGACGGACATTTGGAAGACTCATCGCCTATAATGCCATCCTCATATATGGCCTGCCCATCAACATCTAGGCGGGCCACGATGTCATGACCATCCTTGTCTACGCCTACAACTATTATCTGCGATTCATCTTTACTATCCGCTTCTTTTGATTTGCTGACTCCCATATAAAACCGCAGTCCCACGCAGCCCGGTTGGCCCTGAATCTGGTCCAGCAATTCGTTGCCGAAATAGTAGGCGTTGATGCGTTTGCGGCCGGCTTTCTCGACGTCGGTCAGTGGCTCGTCGCGGTAGTTGGCCGTCCACTGTTTGGCTTCCGGGAGTGGGATGGGGGCTCCGGCGTTGGGGTTGAAGCCGGGAACGGGGTCGTTGAGTTGCATATAGTCTAAGGTGGAGAGTGGCGTAAAGCGGGAATATAGAACCGTCTGGGGTGAGGTGCAAATGAAACACGATATGTTTCAGCGGAAATAAACTCCGTCAAAACAGAAATTCTACCAGAGATAAAAAAGAACTGACCGTTAGCTGGTAAGGGCCTTGTCGGGCCGCACCAGCAGAAAGGCCCGCGACAAGAGTGCAGTCATGAGAATAAGTGAAAAAGAATTGACTAAGTATAATATTCTGTTTTCGTATTCATTATAGGTTGCACTAAAATTATTCGTAATTAAATACATGACCACTGTTGCTGCTAAATATAGCATGATGGCAATCGTGGCGACGAACATGGGGAGGCGAAACAATGAAGTATGGCGCCTTCGGATTAGGGCGCGCTCGAAAAATAGCAGCCCCAAGCCGATAATTATAATGGTTTCCAGCAAGCTGGTATAAGCATTTATCTGGTGGAATCCTTCCAGCCAAAATGAGTCGAGGGCAGCAAAAAACATGAAAAAAACCGTGGCAATTACGATATAACGCCTGATGCGCCGGGCCCTGAATTCGTCGTAGTATATTTTCAGATAGAGTAGCGTTTCGCCCACGGTATTGACGTGATTTACCGGTACGCTGTAGTGCCAGAGCCAGATGGCAATGTGCATCAGGCCATACATGCCAAGCAGAAATACCGGTACGAAACGCAACGCCTGGAGCCCGCCCGTAAGGTTGCGGCGGCGGCGGTGGGCGATAATGAACGGAATCACCATGCTGCCATACGCCAGCCAGTCCATCATCTTACAAAGCATGATAAACCAGGATTGCATCGGGCGGGCCTTGGGAAATCAGCTATTGAGTGCGTTGCCTACGCTGCAGCAGGGTGGGCAGACGGGCAAATCAGTAACTAGCTGCTGCGTGGCGGCCGCCGCGTCCTGCGGCTCCGTGTCCTGCATTATAGCACTCCGGGCTGCAACTGGTGGGCCGGCCAGCAGGTCGTTGTCCTGGGCGTCGTAGCCTACCAGCACCAGCTGGGGCTGGCCGGCATCGTCGAGTCCGTAGTAGGCCCGCACGCCCACGCAGCCGCTCTGGCCGAGCAGGTTTTGCAGGGTTTCGGCGGGCAGGCAGTGGGCATTAACGCCGCTGGTGTTTTGGTTGCGGTAGTTGCGGGTCCAGGCGCTGGCTTGTTGCAGGTCGGCGTTGGTCATAGGTGTGGTTGGGAGGAGTAGGGCAGCGTATTCAGCCAAATATAAGCTAAATGCTATGCCTAAAACCAACCCTGGGCGGAGAAATGCCCGGAATTGCTACTCGTCCAGGTCGTCCTCCAACTCTTCCTCGTCGTCGAGATTTTCAAACACCTGGTCGATGGCCTGTTCGGCCGAGCGCAGTTTGAGCTTGCAAATGCGGATAAGCTCGGCCGAGCGCTGCACGCGGGTCGTGAGGTCGTCTACGTCAACGGTATCGGCTTCGAGAGCCCGCAGGATGGTTTCGAGCTCCTCGATGGCCTGGCGGTACGTAAGGGCGGTTGATTTGGGAGGCATGGCAGTAAGTCAGAAGAAAAGGGAGAGCGAAGCGGCACTTTGGCCTACAGCAGCAGCGGTAGCTGGCCGCCCACGCGGGCCGGCACCAGCGCGTCGGGCAGGCGCAGCAATAGTTCCTGGCCCGGCCGGAGCGGACCGGTTAGCACCTGGCCTTTGGGCGTGAGCAGGCGCACGGTGCCGGGCGCGGGCGGGGCCGGCAACTGGGCCAGCCGCAGCTGCTGGCGGTGGAGCAGGCGCAACGCGGCCAGCTGCAGGGCGTAGCGGCGGCGTAGCAGCTGCTCGCGGCGGCGGCGGTGCAGGCGCCGGAACCGCTGGGCCAGAGTGCGGCCGCGCTGGCGCAGGTGCTGCTCGTGCTGGCGCAGGGCCTGGCGGGCGGCGCGGTGCAACTGGTGCCGCTGCCGCCCCAGCAGCTGCTCCTGCTGGCGCAACCGGGCCCGGGGCGCGGTGGCCGCCGCCCTGATGCGCTCATGCAACGCCTCGCGGTGGTCCTGGAGCTGGCCCTGCACCGCCCGCTGGGCCAGCCGCAGGCGGCGGCGCAGCTGGGCGGCCGCCGCCTGCACCTGCTGCTGGGCCATTTCCCGGATGCGGCCGCCGTAGCCTTCCAGCGCCGCTTCGAGGCGGGCCAGCCGCTCGATGAGGTAGGCCGCCACGGCGGTCGGCGTTTTCAGGGCCAGGTGGGCCGTCAGGTCCACCACGGCCTCGTCGCGCTCGTGGCCGATACCCGTGAGCACGGGCAGCGGAAACGCGCCTACGGCCGCTGCCAGCCCGAAATCGTCGAAGGCCAGCAAATCGGCCTTCGAGCCCCCGCCCCGGATAATGACCACGGCCTCGAACTGGGCCCGGCGGGGCCGGATGGCGTCGAGGGCGGCCCGGATACTGGCCGGCGCGCCTTCGCCCTGCATGGTGGCCGGAAACAGGGTCAGGGCGAAATCGTAGGGCGCTTCCTGGAGCTGCTGCACGAAATCCTGCCAGCCCGCCGCCGTAGCCGACGAAATAACGGCCACCCGCTGCACCCCGATGGGTAGCGGCAGCCGGCGCTGGCGCTCCAGCAGGTCGTCGGCCGCGAGTTTGCGCAGGGTTTCGAGCCGCTGCCGGGCCAGGTCGCCCACGGTATAGGTGGGGTCGAGGGCCAGCACATCGAGGCTCAGGCCGTACTGCTCGTGGAACTTGATCTGCACCCGAAGCATGATTTTGAGCCCCGGCCGCAACGTGAGGCCGGTTTGCTGCTCGAAGGCCGCCGCCAGCTGCTGGTAGCGCTGGCTCCAGATGGTGGCCCGGGCCTGGGCCTTGAGCTGGGCCCCGCGGGCGGTGGTGTGCTGGTCGGTGAGGGTAAGGTAGCAGTGCGCCCCCACGGTGCGGGGCAGGGTGAGGTCGGAAATTTCGGCCACCACCCAATAGGAGTCGGCGAACCGCTCGCTCAGCGTCTGGCGCACCCGGGCCAGCAGCTCGCTGAGCGGCAGCGCGGCGGGGGGCAAGGCCGCCCCGGCGGATGAAGCAGAAGGAGCAGGCAAGCCCGGTTCGGGGCGACGGTTGTACAAGGGCATCAGGAACGCAAGTTACGCAGCCGCGCGGGGAGGTGGCACCACCAAACAGGCGGGTTCCGGGAATTTTGAGCCGGGGCGGGGGAGATAGCCC
The DNA here is from genome assembly GCA_963711295.1 of uncultured Cytophagales bacterium. Lineage (GTDB taxonomy): Bacteria > Bacteroidota > Bacteroidia > Cytophagales > Hymenobacteraceae > Hymenobacter. The sequence continues at coordinate 1,740,520 of CAVQDF010000003.1, read as the reverse complement.
CGTGGGTAAGTGCCGGGCGTAACCGCCACCACCAAATCGTTACCCGCCCAAGCTATGGCGTGCCAGAAGTAGAAGCTAGTCTTGCCCCGTACTACGTCATAACCTGCGTTAACCGTAATCTGCCAAAAACGATTTGCCCCTTATTTGGTAGATTTACTCTCCCACATGTCCACCTTTCTTCCTGTTTTATGAAAAAAAATAACAACCTGACGTTAGCTGCTATGGCCGCTGCCGGCCTGTCGCTGGCCAGCTGCGCTTCGAGTAAGCCGGCTATGACTACCGCTGAGCCGACCACTGATACTGCGCCCATGATGGCCGCCGACCCAACGGGTACCGGGCTGAACGTAGCCAACATAAACCGCTCGGCCGACCCCTGCAACGACTTCTTCGAGTTTGCCTCGGGCAATTGGCTTAAAAACAACCCCATCCCGGACGCCGAAGTGCGCTGGGGCTCCTTCAACGAACTGGCCGACAAGAACAACGCCGTGATGCGCCAGATTCTCGACGAGTCGGCGGCCAACACTTCGGCCGCTAAAGGCTCGAACGCACAGAAGGTGGGCGATTTCTACGCCTCGGCCATGGACTCGATGGGGATTGAGCGGGCAGGGCTTAAGTATCTGCAGCCCGAACTCGACCGCATCAGCAAGGTGAAAACCCTCCAGGATGTACAGGCCGTGCTCCCGCGCCAGGCCCGCATCCAGACCGGCGCGTTCTACAATGAGTACGTGGGCCAGGACGACAAGAAGAGCGACGAGTACGCCGTAAACATGAGCCAGGGCGGCCTGAGCCTGCCCGACCGTGACTATTACCTGAAAGACGACGCCCGTTCGAAGTCTATCCGCACGGCTTACACAACCTACCTCACCAACACCTTTAAGATGTTGGGCGACAACGAAAGCACGGCCGCCAAAAACGCCGCCGCCGTGCTCGGCATCGAAACCCGGCTGGCCAAGGCCAGCAAGAGCCGTGTAGCGCTGCGCGACCCGAACGCCAACTACCACAAAATGACGGTAGCCGAGGTGAACAAGCAGTACCCGAACCTGGCCGTAACCGCTAACTTAAAGGCCCTGGGCCTGGGCGCGGCCCAGCAGGTAATTGTGGGGCAGCCCGAGTTTTTCAAGGAACTGAACAGCGTGATGAAAACCACGCCGGTCAACGACCTCAAAACGTACATGCGCTGGCACTTGGTGTCATCCTTTGCTTCGGCGCTGCCCAAAGCCTACGGCGACGAGCAGTTCCGCTTCTCCCAGATTCTGACCGGCGCCAAGCGCCAGCAGCCCCGCTGGAAGCGCATGCTGCGCTCGACCGACGGCGCGCTGGGTGAAGCTTTCGGCCAGGTATACGTGGAGAAAGCCTTCACCCCCGAAACCAAGGCCAAGGCCCTGGTGATGGTGAGCAACATCAAGGCTGCCATGGGCGAGCATATTCAGCAGCTCGACTGGATGAGCGCCACCACCAAAACCGAGGCCCTGAAGAAGCTGGCGGCCTTTACCGTAAAAATCGGCTACCCCGACAAGTGGAAGGACTACTCGGACCTCAATGTGTCGCGCGAGTCGTACCTGCAGAACGTGCTGGCCGCCCGCGAGTGGGGCAGCAAGGACAACATCAGCAAGTTCGGTAAGCCGATTGACCGGCAGGAGTGGGGCATGACGCCGCCTACGGTGAATGCCTACTACAACCCGAGCATGAACGAAATCGTGTTCCCGGCCGGCATCATGCAGCCGCCATTCTTCGACCCCAACGCCGACGATGCCGTGAACTACGGCGGCATGGGCGCCGTTATCGGCCACGAAATCACCCACGGCTTCGACGACCAGGGCCGTCAGTACGACGCCCAGGGCAACCTGCGCGACTGGTGGACCAAGGAGGACGCCGACAAGTTCCAGCAGCGCGCCGACATGGTCGACAAGCAGTACTCGGCCTTCTCGCCCCTCGATTCGGTGTACGTGAACGGCAAGCTGACCATGGGCGAAAACCTGGCCGACTTCGGCGGGCTGGCTCTGGCCTACTCGGCCTTGCAGAAAGCCAACGCCGGCAAGAACGTGCCCAAATACGATGGCTTCACGCCCGAGCAGCGCTTCTTCCTGGCCTGGGCGCAGGTGTGGCGCACCAACGCCCGCCCCGAGTACCTGCGCCAGCAGGTCATGACCGACCCGCACTCGCCGGCACAGTACCGCACGGTGGGGCCGCTCATGAACATGCCCGAGTTCTTTGAGGCCTTCGGCTGCAAGGAAAACGCCAAGATGATGCGCGCCGAAACCGACCGCGCCCGCATCTGGTAGGCTCGCCTAGTGAAAGCCTAAAAAAGCGGCCCGCAGAAATGCGGGCCGCTTTTTTGTATTCAATATTCTCCGTTTCTGGCCCGATTGCCGGCAAATTCCGTACTTACGGCAACCTCGCCCTGCCCTTACTTATGCTTTCTTTTGCTCGAACCCTGGCACTGGGGGTGTTACTGGCCGCCGCAATGGGCTGCCAGCCCGATGCCCCCGCTACGGAGGTAGCCAGTGTGCCGCCGCCGCCCGCCACCATGCCCGCCCCGCCGGCTTCCTCCACCGATACGCCCGCCTCGGCCTCCCTGCTCACTGCCCCCGACACGGCGCTGGTGCAGAAAATCCGCAACCCCCGCCTGGGCGACGTATACGTAGTGGCCTATCAGCCCGCTGGCAGCTCGGAGGAGCGCTACTTCTTTTACCGTGTCAGCAAAGCCGGCCCCAAATCGGTCGATTTGCTGCCCGCCCGCCAGGAGTCAACCGACCCGCAGGCCGACGTCAGCGCCGCCGGCTTTTTCACCGACAAGGCCCTGACCTACACCCGCGCCGAAGCACTGGAACTGTTGCAGGAGCAGCCCGGCGACGTGCAGCACACCCACCTCACCCGCATCAGGCGGGGGAGGGTGAAAAGTGAGGTGGTGAAATAGTAATACGATGAGAAAAGAACGTCATTCAGAGCGGAGCGAAGAATCTCGCGTGCCAAAGTAATCCTATCTGTTAGGAGTTAGCATGGCACGCGAGATTCTTCGCTTCGCTCTGAATGACGTTCTTTTCTCACCACCCCTTTACTTCAGCACTTTAATTTTGATGCCCACGTCGGTGGTAGGCCAGTTATCGGTGCCTACGGGCTCGTTGGCAATCTTGTCGATGACGTCGAGGCCCTCTACTACTTCCCCGAACACCGTGTACTGGCCGTCGAGGCCGGGGACGCCGCCCTGGGTGGCGTAGGTTTGCGCCTGCTCGGGCGTGAGGGGGCGGCCGGCGTTGGCCCGGGCCTGGGCCGGTGGCATCTTCTCGCCCTGCACGATGTAGAAGTCGTTGTTGGACGAGAGCCGGTCGGGGTTCATTTCGCCGTCGTAGCGGGCCATCGCCAGCGCCCCGCGCTTGTGGAAGTGCCCGGGCCGGATTTCGGGCGGCAGCCGGTAGCTATGCAGGGCAATCGTGCGCCGCTCCGAGCCGCCTCCCTGAATAACAAGTCCCTTCACCACCCGATTAAACACCGACTCGTCGAATACGCCCTTGCGGGACAGCAGCAGGAAGTTGGCCGCGTGGATGGGTGTATCGTCGTAGAGGCGGATGCGCATATTGCCCAGCCGGGTTTGTAGCAGCACTTCGTGGCCGGGGTACTGGCGGCCGTAGTCCAGCAACAGCCGGGCCGCGTTCGAATCGGCCAGCGCCATCAGGTCGGGGCCGGGTACCGGGGGCGGCGGGGGCGGCGTGGTGGCAGTATCTTCGGAAGGGCGCTGGTTGCAGGCGGGCAGCGCCAATGCCAACAGAGGCAGCAGCGGCAGGCAAAGGAATCGAAACGTCATCATAGTAGCGAAAGGCAGGCAGGGAGCCAGAGAACGAAAAAGGGGCAGCGCGGCCTTATGGCCGCGCTGCCCCTTAAAGGTAAAAGCCCAAAGCCAAATTGGCCTCGGCGACTATGTTTACCAGCCCGAACCGGCGGGGGAGCCCCAGCCGTCGTCGGCCTTCTTTTTAGCTTTGGCAGGCTTGGCTTTTTCCTTGATGGCGGGCCCGTCGGCGGGCTTCACTTTGGCCTTGACTTTGGTCGGCGCGGCCGGCACCGGCGTTGGCGTGGCTGCAACGGGCGTTGCGGCTGGCGCTATTGTCTTCTTCGCTTCCATATCGGCCGAGAAGGTAGGCATTTCGCGGGCCGCGTTGATGAGGTCGCGGCGGGCTTCGGCCTTCATGGGCTCCAGGGCCAGCAGGTTTTTCTGGTCCACGAGCACGTTTTCCTTCCAGGCACTCAGCTCGTTGTCGAGCTTGTCCTTTTCGCTTTTCGAGAAGGAGCGCTTCAGCAGCTTGTCGAGGTTGGGCGAGCCGGCATCCTTCCAGGCCGTCATCCACATGGAGGCTACCAGGGTGGGGGCGAGCTTCATCCGGAAGGCCACCATGCCCCCTACTTTGTCGTGGTACGAAGCGGCAAAGGCCTCGGAGTAGGCCCGCTGGGTGCGCCCGTATTTGTGGCTGAATACGTACTTCGTCTGGGGCGTGTAGTTGCGGGTAACGTCTTCCTCAAAATCGAAAGTGGCTCCTAAAAAGCCGTACGACTCCTGTACTACCTGCCAGACGTCGGCCAGCGCATCTTTCTGGTAGCGGCCGGGCTCGTTGTGGAGCTTGTACTTGCCAATGTAGCGCTCGGGTAGCTTACTTTCCCAGAGCGCCAGCAGCCCTTCCTGTTTGCTGAGCTGGCCGTTGTAGTTTTCGGTGGTGCGCAGCGGCACGTAAGCGTCGGCGGCGTAGTGGCTCAGGTCGGCCGACAGGCTGAGAATGGCCGTGCTGTCGCCCTCGCGGAAGGCTGCCGTGAGCTTGCCCTGGGTTTCGATAATGGCCCAGGGCAGTGTGCCGTACTTGCGCAGCGTATCGGCCGTGTACTTGGCTACGGCCTTTTCCCACTCCTTGGGCATGATGCCGAAGGGGTCGGTGCCGTAGTGGTCCATCTGGATAAAGTGCTTGGGCGCCTCCTCCGGGTCCTGGTCGCGGCTCTCGTCGCCGGCGCTGCCATTAACGAGCTCGGGCAGGTGGCGGTAATAGTAATTGCGCATGGCCGGGGGCAGCGAATAAACGGCCAGCTGCGTGATGGTGCGGTGCGTAAACGTGCCCCAGCCCGGCGACAGCACCGGGCACAACAGCACGATAGAGAGGGTGAGTAGGAGTTTTTTCATGAAGGACAGAAGGCCGCAAGGTGGCTGCTAGCGAAGATACAATAGAACAGCTACATAGCACCCGCCAGCGGCTATTTCCGGCGAAAGCCGCCGGAAGGGCGTATTATTGAACAACCCCTGTCGCCCCTCTTTCGCCCTTACTTCTGCCCCGCCCGTGACGCTTATCTCCAAAAAGAAAATCACTTATCCCGTTGGCGAGCTGCTACGCAACTACCTGCTCGAATACGACCGCGAAACTACCCTGCCGGTTACCTATTCCGACCTGGCTCGCTTCACCGGCGCCTTTCCGCTACTCGACCGCCAAGGCAACGACTCGCTTTGGGAAACGGTGTACTACGAGCCCAACGCCCTGCGCGAGCTCAGCCAGGGCCTGGCCGAAGTGTATGCCCTGCTCAAAACGGCCGGCGACTTATCTTACACCGAGCACCTCATTGCCGACCGCATCGACTACTGCCGCTTCGGCAACAGCCAGCCGTTTCGGGTGCGCATCGTCAACCAGCTCAACGACAACTACGATTACTTCTACGTGAAAAAGGCCGATGCCTCGCGGGTGTATGGCCTGGAACTGGAGCATATTCTCTCGCCCAATAGCATCAACTACCTGCTGCACGGCGCCACGCTTATCGAGGAGCACATTGCGGGAATTCCCGGCGACGCGTTTATTCAGCATCACCTTTCGCGGCCCCACCTCAACCAGGTGCGCATTGCCAAGGAGTTCGTGAAATTCAATGAGCGATGCTTTGCCCGGCTGCTGGGCGATATGCGGGCCTACAACTACGTGATTGACGTAACGCTCGACTTCGAGGACGAGCAGTACCGGGTGCGGGCCATCGACTTCGACCAGCAGTGCTACGAGGGCAAGAAGAACATGTACCTGCCCCAGTTTTTCAAGGACAACCGCAAAATCGTGCAGCTGTGCGGGCGCCTGCTCAAGCCCGAAACCATCCGCCAGTACCAGGCCGAGGAGCGCACCCTCATGGGCCGGCGGGCCCGCTCGGAGCGCCACCGCCTCAAAGACCTCATCGACTGCCTGCGCCGCGACACCATTTCGCCCCGCGAGAAAGTCAACCAGCTCAAGCAGGAGCTCAACCGCCACCACGGCACCAAGCAGTTCAGCCGCTGCCGGGGCATGGGCGACGTCGTGCGCCTCAACCTGAAAATGATGCTGATTTCGCCCAAAAAAGTGCTTAAAGGGTGATTGGTTGTTAGTTGCCAGTTGTTAGTTGCCAGTTGTTAGTTGTCAGTTGCCAGTTGCTGGGAAGAACGTCATGCAGAGCGGAGCATCTCGCGTGCTGACGTTGTCACAGTAATCCAACGTCAGCACGCGAGATGCTTCGCTCCGCTCTGCATGACGTTCTTTCGGGACACTGGACACTGGACAACTGACAACTGACAACCAGCAACTGACAACTGATACCTAAGCCGCCGGCGCTACCTGCTGGCGTTCGAGCAGCTCGTGCAGCTTCCCATAGATAAAATCGGTGGCGCCCTGGCGGATAGCCTCGGCCGAACCGCTGAGCTGCTCGCGGTACTCGTGGGCCTTGCCCCGGAACAGCACCGTCACGAACACGGTGCCCACCGGCTTGTCGGGGTCGGCCGACTGGCCGGGGCCGCACAACCCCGTCACGGCCACGCACACGTCGGCCGTGGGCAGCTGGCGGTGCAGGCCCAGGGCCATTTCGTTGGTGGTCTGCTGGCTTTCGGCCGAGTAAGTACTGATGGTGGTTTTTTTCACGCCCAGCAGCTGCTGTTTGGCTTCGGGATGGTAAGTGACCACGGAGCCCAGCAGCACCTCGCTCACGCCCTCGGCTGGGGCCAGTTGGGCGGCCACCAGCCCACAGGTGCAGCTTTCGGCCAGGGCCAGCGTGAGTTTATGCTGGATAAAAAGCTTTACGAGCGGGGCAGTAATATCCTTTTTCATCGGTGGCAGAAAGGCTGAACAGTAACGGAGAGAAGGTAAAAACCCCAACGGCCGGAAAGGCCGTCGGGGTCTGCGGTGAAGCACCAATGCCGTTGCATACGCGGGCCAGGGGGGGCAGGGTTGGCCCCCGGCCCGCAGGGCCGCTATTCCTGCCGGTACACCGCGCCCTGCTTCATCACGAAGCGTACCCGCTGCATGGCGTCGATGTCCTGCTCCGGGTCGCCGTCCACGGCCACCACGTCGGCCAGCTTGCCGGGTTCCAGCGTACCCAGGTTGGCGGTCTGGCCCAGCAGCTCGGCGGCCGACACAGTGGCTGAGCGCAGGGCCGCCAGCGTCGGCATGCCGGCCTCCACCATGTAGCGGAATTCGAGGGCATTCACGCCGTGGCGGAACACGGCCGCGTCGGTGCCGAAGGCAATTTTAACGCCTGCCTTGTACGCCCGCCCGAACGTGCCCTGCAGCTTGGGGCCGATGGCTAAGGCCTTGGGCGTGACGAGAGCCGGGTAGTAGTTCGGGATTTTGGCCGAGTCGGCCACCGATTTGCCGGCCGTGATGGTGGGCACGTACCAGGTGCCGTTTTTCACCATCAGCTTCATCGTTTCGTCGTCCATGAGTGTGCCGTGCTCAATGCTGGTCACGCCCGCCCGAATGGCCCGCTTCATGCCCTCAGCCCCGTGGGCGTGGCAGGCCACGGCCAGGCCCAAATCGCGCGCCGTTTCTACCACAGCCCGGATTTCGGCCTCCGTCATTTGGGCCGCGGAGCCGTCTTTGGCTACGCTGAGTACGCCGCCGGTGCTGGCAATCTTGATAAGGTCGGCGCCGCGCTTATACTGCTCGCGCACAGCCTGCCGGGCTTCGTCGGGGCTATTGATAACGCCCTCGGCCGGACCGGGTACGCCCATCAGGTCGAGGCGGTAGCCGTTGGTGGGGTCCATGTGGCCGCCGGTGCCCGAAATGGCCTTGCGAGCCGTAAAAATGCGCGGCCCCACCACCTTACCCTGGCTAATGGCATTACGCAAGGCCACATTCACGCCCGAGCCGCCCAAGTCGCGCACCGTCGTGAAGCCGGCCAACAGGGTTTTGCGGGCGTGGTCGAGCGAGCCGAAGGCCACGTCGGCGGGGTTCTGGGTGAATTCGCGCAGGTACTCTTCTTTGCTGGTTTCGCCCTCCAGGTGCACGTGGCAGTCGATGAGGCCGGGCAGCACGGTGCGGCTTTTCAGGTCGATAACCTGGTCTTTAGGGCCGGTGGGAGTGGCGTAGCCCTTTTCGACGGCCAGGATGCGGCCGTTTTCCACGACCAGCGTCATGGCCGTTTGGGCGCGGTCGGAGCGCATGTCGAGCAGACGGCCGCAGTGCAGGTAGGTCTTCTGGGCTAGGGCGGCCGGAGCCGCCAGGAGGGTGCCGCCGAGGAGTAGGCCAGTGAGGAGAGGTTTGAGCATAACGAACGGGGAAATGAGGTGGGAAGGGGTACCGGTGCCCGGAAGATACGCGCAAAATAAACGCTGCAAGCCGCCTATTTCGTCCGCAATCCGTACCTTTTGCCGAAGGAGTCCGGAAGCCTGCTATTGCTTCCGGGGTACCTCAATCACCCCATTTCTCATATTCAGCACAATCATCTTATGGCCACTCCCGAAGAATTTGAAGCCGCCGCCGCCCGCAGCAAAGAGCTGCCCGCCAAGCCCGACAACATGACGCTGCTCAAGCTCTACGCCCTCTATAAGCAGGGTAGCGAAGGCGACATTTCCGGCGACCGGCCGGGCGGCTTCGACTTCAAAGCCATTGCCAAATACGACGCCTGGAACGGCCTGCGCGGCAAAAGCCAGGACGAAGCCCGCCAGGAGTACGTCGAGTTCGTAAACTCTTTGTTTTAAGCTACTAGCCGAAGCTTTTAGCTGTTAGCTTTCGTTCAGTTATAGGCTAACGGCATCATCCCGCGGCAAAGCGTCGCGCCTACGTACAGTAACGGGCACTTTTACCGGGGCTTGTTCTGTGCAAATCGGTTTGTCAGCTAAAAGCCGCATAACTAGGTAGAAGGCTAACAGCTAATAGCTCTGCAGCTTACGGCTTGAATTCAACTCACTTATTTGGCCGGGGCCGTGCCGGGGGCGGGCAAATCGAAGGCGGTGGCGTCGTGTTCGAAGTGGCCCTTGTGCGAACCGTCGCAGTAGGGTTTGTTGGCCGAAAGGCCGCAACGGCAGATGCTGATTCGCTCCCGGCCGCCGAGGCCGTAGGTGTTGCCCTGGGCATCAACGAGTTCGAAATCGGTGCCCTCTACGCGGAGGGAGCCATTGCTGAGGACGGTGAGTTTAGTAGCCATGTGCAGTGAATGAGTGATTCGGTGAATGCGTGAATGAGGCGGTAAATTAGGCAGAAGAAAAGTGCCGTACCCCGCAACCCGCCCGCTACGGGCCAGTACCTCACTTCTCACTTCTCACTTCTCACTTCTCACTTCTCACTTCTCACTTCTCACTTCTCACTTCTCACTTCCTTCCGCATCACGTAGTCGTTCATCCAGTAGGGGCCGATGGCAATATCCTCTTCGTGGTGGCGTTGGAAGCCCAGGTGCTCGTAAAAGGCGAGGGCAGGGTTGTGGCGGTTCACGTTCAGGTCGAGTATATGGCCGCCGGCTTCGTGCACGGCCTGCTCGACGGCCCCGATGAGCAGCTGGCCCAACCCCTGGCCCTGGTGCGAAGGCAGCACGTAAATCTTATGCAGCTTGTAGAATCCTGGCTCGTCCTGGGCCGAAAACGAGGCGTAACCACAGGCCTGCCCCGCCACGTACACGAGCAGAAACCGGTGGTTCTGCTCGCTCATCTGCCGCTCCAGGGAGGCCGCCGTGTAAATCACGCGGTACATATATTCCAGCTGCTCGCGCGAAATAATGAAGCGGTAGGTAGGCTCCCAGGTGGCTTCGGCCAGTTCCAGAATAGTCGGAATATCGGCGGAAGTGGCGGGTTGGATGTGGGCGGAAGCGGCGGCAGAAACTGACATAGCGGGCAAAAAACGGCATAATTCGCCGCAAAACCGAACCGTTTAGGCCCTCTTAGCCGTTTTTGGGCCGGAAATTGCCCCATTCAATTGGCTGCCGGGGCTTCGCCAATGCAGCCCCAATTCTTTTTACTCTCCGACCTAACTCCCGTTCCTATGAAAATGATGGCCTTTTCCGCGCTGCTATTACCTATGGGCCTGCTAGTGGCCGCCCCCGCCACGGCGCAGCAAACCACCCGCTCGACTGCCAACCTTGAGCGCACCCTGAGCGACTTTGGCAGCTGGGTGGGCTCGCAGGTTGATCGGGCCGCTGTGGTTACCCGCCGCGAGTTGCCTAAAATTTCGTCGGAGTTCGAGCGCCAGAGCCGCCGCCTCGACCAGGCCGTGGACAGCCTCAGTGCCGATGGTAAACGGGAATACAAAACCCAGAAAAGCCGCTACGAGCAGTGGGCCGCCCGCCAGGACAGCCTGGAGGCCACGGCCCGCCAGCAACCCACCGCCGCCCAGGCCCAAGACCGGATGTTGGGGCAGAAAGTGAACATCAGCCGGGTGCGGGCTACCGACTTGCCCGATCTGTACCTGCGACTGCTGGAAACCATGCGGGCTGAGAAAAAGGGCTGGTCGCAGACTGACTGGGTTGCCGCCAGCGACGTGCTCAGCCGCCTGAACGCCCGTTACGAGCAGGTCCGCACCGACCTCTCGTTGGAGGAACGCCTGCGCATCCGTACGCTGCAGGGCGAGTTCCGGACCCTCGAGAAGGCCCGCGACGTGAAAGACGCCATGCGCGAGTAGCTCGCCCTGATTCCGGGTTTTGATATCAAAAGCACCGGGCCCCGCCAACTCTGTTGGTGGGGCCCGGTGGCGTAATAGCTGCGTCTGGCGGTAGCCTTAGTGCTGAGGCGGTGCCTTGATGGCGGGCACTTGGTTGTGCTTCTGAAGCCACAGTAGCGCCGGCGAAGTATTATAGAACAGCTGGATAGGCAGGTGCTGCTGCACACGCTCAAAAAAATGGAAGCTGGCCAGCTGGTTGTGCATGTCGGGAGAGAAAACATAAGCCATAGTCCGCAGCCCCAATTGCATAGCGGCGGGCACCCACTCGTATTCGAGCCATTCCATCGCCTCGCTCCAGTCGCCCGTGGCCAGGCACTTATCGTTGAGCAGCAACGGGTAGTGGTGCGTGGCCTGAATGTCGAGGTAGAGGCGGGCTCCCCTAATCACGTCGGGACCGGTCAGATTGCCGAACCACTGCACGTAGAGCAAGCCCAGCTCGGGCGAATGCTGTATCTCGACCAGCGGCTTGCCGCTGGCATCGGTCAGGGAATCGAGATGAGTAAGGGGTAGATTGTTCATGGCGGGAGAATTAGCATTGTAATCTATAGATAACGAGTTATATAGAACTACGAGTAAGCCAAGGCTGCGTTGGGTTCGGCTGGGAACTGCTATTTTTGGGACTCTGCTTTTTCGCCCCTCACTTATGCACATTGCAATCGTCGGCAACATCGGGGCCGGCAAAACCACGCTGGCTAACAAGCTGGCCCATCATTTCAATTGGGAAGTCTTCCTGGAAGATGTAGACCACAATCCCTATCTGAAGGATTTCTACGACGATATGCCGCGGTGGGCCTTCCACCTGCAGGTGTATTTTCTCAACAGCCGCTTCCGCCAGACCCAGCTGATCAAACAGATCCAACAGACCAACAAGGGCGTCATTCAGGACCGCACGATTTACGAGGACGCCCACATTTTCGCGGCCAACCTCAGCCAGTCGGGCCTCATGAGTGAGCGTGACTACCAGAACTACCTGGGCTTGTTCGAGTCGATGATCAGCATGGTGGATCCGCCCGATCTGTTGCTCTACCTACGGGCCGACTTGCCCAAGCTGGTGCAGCAAATTGAGCGCCGCAACCGCGACTATGAGAACAACATCAAGATCGACTACCTCAAGCACCTCAACGAACACTACGAGGAGTGGATTCGCGGCTATAGCCACGGCAAGCTGCTCATCATCGACGTGAATAACCTCGATTATGTGAATAACCCCGAAGACCTGAGTATCGTCATCGAGAAGATCAATAGTACTCTTTTTGGCTTGTTTTAGTATTAAAATACGAAAAGATAGTCATAAATCAAAGTTAAGGCGAGCTGCCGGGCCTTGATTTGTGACTATCTTTTTGTTTAAGCCCTACTCCAGAGCATCGTTCAGAAATCCGACCAGCGGCTTAGCGGCCTGCCAGGCTGCAAGTATGCGAGCCGGAAAATCGGGACGGACTACGTCGGTGTCGGGGAAATGCTGCCAGACAAAAAAGCTTTTCAGGCGCAGCCACTCAATGTCGGGGTCGGTGCGGAGGTAGCCTTTTGGGGCCGTTTTCAGGGCCTGCGATTGGTCGAGGCCGGCGGGGAAGTGATGAAGCAGCGTTTCGTTCTGCCGCATGGCATGGAAGGCGGGCCCGTTATAATGGATTTCCTGGCGGATGCGGGCCAGCTCCTCCGGGGTGGGCCGACGGTAGCCGGCGCCTACGTAAGTGCCGCCGTCGGGCTGCACGGCCACGAAATAGCCGGCCCGGGCGCTGTGCCGTCCGCCGGGCTTGAAGCCGGCCCCCATGTGGCGCTTGTACGGTTCGGGGTCGAGCTGGGAACGGTCGTTTTTGTTGATGCGAAACATCAGGTCGGCGGGGCGCAGGCCGCGTAAACCAGGTTCGAGGTCGGCGGCGGCCAGCTGCAGCAGCTCGGCTACCAGGGCCGTGTATTCGGTGCGGGCCGCGTGGTAGCGGGGGCGGTGCTCATCCATCCAGGCTTTGTGGTTGTGGGCGGCGAGGTCGCGCAGAAAATCGAGAACGAGGGCGAGGTTCATAGGAGGAAGCTGAAAACCGGAGGGGCGCAAAAAAGCCCCGTCCCGCTCAGCGGTACGGGGCGGCGCGGACCGGAGTTGACTACCCCGGCTACTTGGCTCCCAAGGCCTGCGTACCGCTGAGCGTGCTCCGGTTGTTGAGCGCCCAACTGAAGGAGAGGTAGTCGATAGTTGCCGTGGGCAGTACCGGAGCGTGGGCGTAGCGGTTTACGAAAGCGAGTAGCTCGGACTCCGACCCGAATTCGGGAGCGTAGGCTCGAAAAAGATCCGAGAGGCGCATCTGCCGGGGGCTGAGCTGGTTGAAGGCCGAATCGTTAAGAAAGTGGCGGGTCTGTTCGTCGAGCTGGCGGTTGAGCTGGCTGCCTTCGTACGCCTCGTTGCGCAACGGGGCCGCTGCCGCCGCGCCGTAGGTGAGGGCGAAGTGTACGCGCGGGTCGTGAAACTGGTCGCGCAGCATTTCCCGCTCAATCTGGTTGAGCGAATAGTTGCGCCCACCTACGTTCACGGCCACCGTTTCCCAGGCCGACTCGTAGCCACCGACGGTTTTGACGCGGATATCGTTGATGCTGGCTACGGGGTAATATTCCAGCACCAGGTACGTAGCGGCGGCATTATAGGTGTTCAGCCAGAAGGCCTTGGTTTCATCGGGCGTCCAGGTGGTGGTGGGTTGCACTTTGCGCAAGCTTTGCAGGTATCCCCGCAACTGGTCGTCGTCGGCATCGAGCAGGGCTTCGTAATCCACGCGGCCCTCAGCCGTGACGTAATGGTGCAGCAGGCTATTCCAGGACCGCTGGAGTTGCTCCAGTTGCGGGTTGCCAGCGGCCCGGCTCGCCGTGGCCAGCAATACCAAAGCAGCGAGTAGCAACAGGCGGCGGATAGGCGAAGGCAGGGTCATAAGGAGAAAGGAGAGGCAGCACAACCACTCCCGGAAATCAGGATATGTATTATCCGGGATGATATTGTTTTTTCAAAGGTATCTTATTTTCGCAACTTGGCAAAACACAATCATATCAATACATATATTAAAATAGATTAAGACTTACGCACTTGTCTTAATTGGTAGCCTCAGCGGGGTACCATGTTTATAGAACCAAACATAAAACAACGGCTAGAGCTCCATGAGGCGGCATAAGTCGTAGCAACGGTGCGGGTAAATTATGCCGTCCCTCCGGGGACTTGGCGACCCCAAAAGCGTTTTTGCTATACACATGCCGCCCCTCCGGGGCTACAAAACGACCAAGTGCGTAAGTCCCACAGGTATAAGCCGAGAAAATTCTCAGCATACTGAGGAATCAGTATTGCTTGGGCCTACAAATGGCCAGCCGGGCTATGTAGCGGCGGTTGTATTAAGCCTTATAGCTGGCTACCGTCACCGCGTCGCCCACGCGCAACGGACTGGCCGGGGCGGCGGTAGTGGTTACGTTCTGGCCGAACATGGCCTTGCCATCCTGGTTGCGGTAGGCGGCTAGGGTACGTAGCGGCTCTCCGGTGGGGTTTTTCTGGGCCGTGGCCTGGTTGATGGTGGTGAGTACGCACCGCCCACAGGCCCGCACGGCCCGGAAAGCTACCGAGCCAATGGTAAATTCGGCCCAGCCGTCTTCGGCGAAAGCCTCCCCGCCGCTGAATACAAGGTTGGGCCGGAACCGATCCATACCCACCTGCTCGGTCAGGCGGCTGTTCAGCTCCGCCAACGATTCCTGACCGATGAGCAGGAAGGGGTAGCCATCGGCGAAGCTGACCAACTGGCCCTCGGGGTTGTAGTCGGGCTCCACATCGCGGCGCACCATATCCGACATGTACACCAGCTTACACGGCTGGCCCAGCACCTCCGACAGCCATTCGTCGCACTCGGGCCGGGCCCGCCAGGCGAATACCATATCGTCCCAGATGGTGACGAAGAGCGTTTTTTCCGGCGTGCCCGCAAACGGCACGTAGAGCGGCAGCATATCGGGCCGCTGCTGATGGCTTAGCAGGAAGCCGTTGTGAGCGGGCGCTACCTTCAGGTGGGCCATGGCCGCGGTCTGGCGCTGGGTCATGAACCGGTTGCGCTCATCCACAATCAGCCAGCGGCGGTCGTGGCGCAGACCCCGGGGCTCCACCAGGGCCTCCGTGAGGCGGATGCCACCGAGCGATTTTACGGGATAGATATAGAGGTCGGTGAGCAGGAGGGGAGCAGCCATGCGGCAAAGATATCAGTTGCTAGTTGTCGGTTGCTAGTTGTCAGTTGCCAGTACCAGTGGTCGGTAAACAGCACGTCATGCTGAGCGAAGCGGAGCGTAGTCGAAGCATCTCTACCGCAATGCTAATCATGATGCTTGATTGGTACTGCACCGAAGCGGTAGAGATGCTTCGACTACGCTCCGCTTCGCTCAGCATGACGTTCCTTTCACTGACAACTGACAACTGAACACTGGCAACTCAATGCAACGGGCGCTTTTTGATCATGCCGCCTTTGGTGTCTTTTACGCTGTGCATCACCATGAAGGCCTGGCGGTCGATCAGCTCGACTTCGGCCCGGAGCTGGGCAAGTTCGAGGCGGGTGATGACGGTGAACACGATGTCGACGGGCTGGGGCTGGGCGCCGCGGGTGCCGTAGCCGCGCTTGCCGTTGTACACGGTGGCACCGCGGCCCAGCTTTTCGGTAATCATGCGCCGGATGGCCTCGGAGCGGCCCGATACGATGGTGACGCCGGTGTATTCCTCGATGCCATCAATAACGAAATCGATGGTTTTGGCCGCCGATAGGTAGGCCAGGATAGAATACAAGGCCGTTTCAACCGACAGCACGTAGGCGGCTACGCCGAAAATGCGATGTTGAAAACCAGCACAATGTCGCCGACGGAGAGGCTGGTTTTACGGCTCAGGTAGATGGCCATGATTTCGGTGCCATCGAGCACGCCGCCCCCGCGCATGGCCAGCCCGATGCCGGCGCCCAAGGAAAAAGCCACCGAATACCGAAATCAGGAGCTTATCGTGCGTGACAATTGGGAAATGGACGGTGGCCAGCACCAGCGCCAGCGCCAACACGGCCAGCATGGTCCGGATGGCAACCGCCCGGCCCAGCTGTTGGCCGGCCATGAGCATAAACGGCACGTTGAGCACCACAATCAGGACGGAGAGGGGCAGCCCAAACACCTGCCGCAGCAGCAGCGATACGCCGGTTACGCCTCCATCCAGAAAGCCGCCGGGCAGCAGGAAGCTTTCCAGCCCAAAACCGGCCGAGAACACACCCGCCGCCAGCAGCAGCACACTCACTACCTGCCGCCGCCACCAACGCCGGTCGCGGGCCGTGCGCTGGCCGGGAGCGGGCCGCCGCATCCGGGGCGGGTGCGAATCGTCGGCGGTGCCCTGGAGCTTGCGCAGGAACAGGAGTTGCGGAATCAGCATAGGCTAAACGG
This sequence comes from uncultured Cytophagales bacterium, assembly GCA_963711295.1. Classification (GTDB taxonomy): domain Bacteria; phylum Bacteroidota; class Bacteroidia; order Cytophagales; family Hymenobacteraceae; genus Hymenobacter. The sequence goes on along the minus strand of CAVQDF010000003.1, from coordinate 1,724,207 downwards.
GGGTAGATTAGGTTAAAGATGGGTAAAATCAGAACGTCATTCAGAGCGAAGCGAAGAATCTCGCGTGCTAGTCATTGAAAATTACTTCAACGATTAGCACGCGAGATTCTTCGCTTGATCGCCTCTCTGAATGACGTTCTATTTCGACCGTTTCCTCCTGCTCACTTCATTGCCGGCGTGGCCTGCTGGGCCAGTTGCACGGCGCGGTAGAGGTTCACGATGCCGCCAGTGTTGGAGAGGTCGGCGAAATCGACCAGTTTGGCGCTGCCGGGCTGCCGCACCTTGGTATGCAGGGGCTGGGCCGAAGCCAGGATGATGCGCTTGAGGTCGGCAGCCGTGAGCTGGGGGAAGTAGCTTTTGAGCGTGGCCGCGATGCCCGTCACGACCGGGGCCGCCATGCTCGTGCCGCTTAGGTTGCCGTAGCGGCCTCCGGGCAAAGTGGAATAAATCTGGTTGCCGGGCGCAAACACGTCTACCTGCGTTTTGCCGAAGTTGGAGAAGTCGGCGGCCAGGCCGGCATCGTTGTCGCGCGAGGAGGCGCCTACCGTTATCAGGTTCGGGATGCGCTGGCCGTTGCTGAACACCGGAGCCGGGTACTGCAGGTTTTTGTCGAGGTCGTTGTTTTCGTTGCCGGCCGAATGGATCAGCAGCACGCCCTTGCTATCGGCGTAGCGGATGGCCTCTTCCACGGCCGGGCGCTGGGGCGAGTAGTACTTGCCGAAGCTCATGTTGATGATGCTGGCCCCGTGGTCGGCGGCGAAGCGGATGGCGTTGGCCACGTCCTTGTCGCGCTCATCGCCATCGGGCACGGCCCGCACCGACATCAGCCGCACGTCGGGCGCGATGCCCAGGATGCCGGCCGCGTTGGTACGGTCGGCCCCGATGATGCCGGCTACGTGGGTGCCGTGCATGGGGTCGGGCCCAGCCACGTCGGGGTTGCCGTAGTTGCGCTGGTCGGTGTTGGCCGGATCGTCGCCCACGATGGGGCGGGGGTTGTACTTGAGGTTGAGGCCGTAGTCGAGCTGGTCCTGGGTTTCCTTGAGGCCGTTTTTCATCTCCGCCAGAATGTCATCGAGCGAGGCAAAGCCGGTGGGCAGCAGCATCTGGTAAAGCTGGCCGGTAAGCTGGCGCATCTTGGGGTCCTGGGTCGGCGGGTTGCGCAGCGTGGCCGTGTCGAGGCGCTCCACGCCTAGGTTGAGGCGTACCAGATCAGCCACCTGGGCATTGTCGGCGTACACCTGGCCGTATTGCTTAAGGCGGTCGGTGTTTTCCTTGACCTTGGCATCGTAGCTCTTCTTTACTTTCAGGTAGAGGTCGTACTCGGGGCGCTGGGCGGCGGGCAGGGCCGCGCGGCTCTTGCCCAGGTACTTGGGCTGCAGCTGGGCCAGCAGGCGGGTTTCTTCGAGCGTTTCGAGGTTGATGTTGCGGCCGTCGGCCCCGCCCAGGTAGTTCCAGCCCCACACGTCGTCGGTGTAGCCGTCCTTGTCGTCGTCGAGGCCGTTGCCCACGATTTCGCGGGCGTTGCGCCAGAGGATGCGCTTGAGGTCGGCGTGGGTGGTGTCGATGCCGGCATCAATCACGGCCACCACCACCGGGGTAGTGGGCTTGCCGGCCAGCAGCTCCTGGTAGGCGCGGTTCACGCTCACACCCATCACGCGGTCGGCAGTGGGGTCGAGCAGGTACCACTGCCGGGTGGCAGCATCGGCGGGCGTAACGGTTTCGGGCGGCGCGGGCGCGGCCACTTGGGCGGTAGCCAGCAGCGGAAAACTCAGGGCAAGGCCCAGCACAGACCGGCGCAGCAAGGAGGGAAAGGGCATAATCAAAAAAGCAGAGCTAATACGAAAAGGAGTGACCGAAGCCAGGTAAACGCTACCGACACATATTCCGTGCCTCTGATGCACGCGTGAAGCAAATTGCACCCCCTCTCCCGGAGGAATCCGCGCATCAAGCGGCGTGGGGCCGGGGGTGGGGTGAACGGCTGTATCTTTACCCGCTCCGCTCTTCTTTCAAGCTCCCCGCATGACCTTTCGCCAACCCCTCCGCACCGCCGCCGTCTGGCTAATACTACTCACTCATTCACTCATTCACTCATTCACGGCCCAGGCCCAGGCGCCCAAAACGTGGTCGTCGTCGGAAATTCTGCTGGGGCTGAAAAAGCTGAACGTGCTGGGCTCAGCCCTCTACATTGCGGCCCACCCCGACGATGAGAACACCCGCCTGATTGCCTACCTGGCCAACGGCCGCCTCGTGGAAACCGGCTACCTGAGCGCCACCCGCGGCGACGGCGGCCAGAACCTCATCGGCCCCGAGCTGCGCGAGGGCCTGGGCGTGATCCGGACCCAGGAGCTGCTGGCGGCCCGCCGCATCGACGGGGGCCGGCAGTTCTTCACCCGGGCCAACGACTTCGGCTTCTCGAAAACGGCCGCCGAAACCTTCACCATCTGGGACAAGGAGCAGGTGCTCGCCGATATGGTCTGGGTGATTCGCCAGCGCCGGCCCGACGTGATGATTACCCGCTTCCCGCCCGACGCCCGGGCCGGCCACGGCCACCACACGGCCTCGGCCATGCTGGCCATCGAAGCCTTTTCCGCCGCCGCCGACCCCAAGCGCTTCCCCGAGCAGCTGCAGTACGTGCAGCCCTGGCAGGCCAAGCGCCTGCTCTGGAACACCGGCAGCTTCTTCGTGAAGCCCGGCGAGGACATGAGCCAGTATTTCCAGCTCGATGCGGGCGGCTACAACGCCCTGCTGGGCCGCAGCTACGGCGAAATTGCCGCCGAGAGCCGCTCCAGCCACAAAAGCCAGGGCTTCGGCAGCAGCGCCCAGCGCGGCGAGGCCCTGGAGTATTTCCAGCTCCTGAAAGGCGAGCCCGCCAAAACCGACCTGTTCGACGGCGTGGACCTGACCTGGAACCGCGTACCCGGCGGCGCGGCCGTGGGAAAATGGTGGATGAGGTGATTCGGAACTACGACGCTGGCAATCCGAGTGCGAGCGTGGCGGGGCTGCTGAAGGTGCGAGAGGAAATTACGTAAAGACTGGTACTCTATGCATCTCAAGTGACTACATGCCAGTAAGTTTTGGTGGGAGGAAAAAAGAGCGAAATCGATGGGATTATTCAGAGCATGTTCAGGTCTGAATATGCGAGGCAATTTTTGGTGGCAGTCCTAGTATTGAGTCGGGCCGTGGCAGTATTCCTGTCGTTAGATGATAATCGATTAGGCCCAATGAATCCGTTTTAATAAATAAAGGTGGGCCCAACTGATCCTTGGTCCAGACGACGGTGAACGGTTTACACAGAAGTGAACAGTATACAGTGAACGCAGAACTAGTCCGCTGATTAAAAAAGACTCAGGTGCTATTTACTTCGCCTGAACATGCCTTGACTTCAACCGTACTGGTTGATAAAACCATCAATACCAGGAATGTAGATCGGAGCATTCCCATGACAGACACAGCAATTACGTGGTACATCCGAGAATGATGCTCAGTGACTAGGTCGTTTTATTACCGTTGTATTGCAGGAGTCAAGCTGCTTGATATTGCCGTCCCCGTTCAATACAAGCACACCGACCCCGTACAGGGCGAAATCTATGAGCCGCTGACGGTGGTGCCGCCGGTGGCCGTGAACATCGGCGGGCAGGCCTTCGTGTTTGCCGACACCCAGCCCAAAACGGTGCCCGTGACGCTGCGGGCCGGCAAGGCGGGCGTGAAAGGCAGCGTGGCCCTCACGCTGCCCGCCGGCTGGGTGGCCGAGCCGGCCAGCCTGTCGTTCGACCTCGCCGCCAAAGACGCCGAGCAGACCGTGCAGTTCCAGGTGCGGCCCGGCGCGGGCGCCAAGGAAGGCAAAGCCGAGCTGCGGGCCGTGGCTACCGTGGACGGCCAGGCGTACTCGCGCGGCTACCAGACCATTGCCTACGACCACATCCCGACCCAAACGCTGTTCCCCGAAGCCACCGCCCCGCTCGTGAAGCTCGACCTCAAGCGCAAGGGCCAGCAAATCGGCTACCTGATGGGGGCCGGCGACGAGGTGCCCGAGGCCCTGCGCCAGATCGGCTACACCGTGACCCTGCTCAAGCCCGAGGACCTCACCGAAACCAGCCTGCGCCGCTTCGATGCCGTGGTGCTCGGCATCCGGGCCTACAACACCGTCGACCAGCTCAAAACCCGCCAGCCCGCGCTGCTCAAATACGTCGAGAACGGGGGCAACCTGGTGGTGCAGTACGTGGTGAACCGCGGCACGGTGCTGCCCGAAATCGGCCCGTACCCGCTCACCCTCAGCCGCGACCGGGTGACGGTGGAAGACGCGCCCGTGACCCTGCTCAACCCCAAACAGCCCCTGCTCAACACCCCCAACCGCATTACGCCCCAGGATTTCACCGGCTGGGTGCAGGAGCAGGGCCTCTACTACCCCGAGAAGTGGGACTCCCACTACCAGACCGTCATCAGCAGCCACGACCCCGACGAGCCCGCCCGCGAAGGCGCCATCCTCGTCGCCGACTACGGCAAGGGCCACTACATCTACACCGGCCTCTCGCTGTTCCGCGAGCTGCCCGCCGGCGTGCCGGGCGCCTACCGGTTGCTCACTAATATGGTGTCGTTGGGGAAGTAGCGTTCAACGTTGCGCCTCACCCCCCGGCCCCCTCTCCAGGGGAAGAGGGGGAGCCTAACGAAAATAAGTTGCTGCTTTTTGTCTTCCTCTCCGGCCAATGTCGTCTGGCACCCCCTCTCCCCCTGGAGAGGGGGCCGGGGGGTGAGGCACAACGTCAGCACGAAGCCTTATCTTTCACCAAAATAAGTATGCCCGTGTCCATCATCCCGCCCCAACCCACCGATAAACCGCCGCTGCTGCCTTCGTGGCGGGCCTGGTACTGGCTGGTGCTGGGGGCGCTGGGCGCTGAAATTGGCCTGTTCGTGTACCTGACCCGGCTGTTTGCATGAGCGGGCTCGACTGGCTGATTCTGGGCGGCACGCTGCTGTTTATTGTGGGCTTCGGTACCTGGCGCACCCGCCGCGCCGGCGACTCGCTCGACGGCTACCTGCTGGGCGGCCGGCAGGCCTCGTGGTGGGCGGTGGGCCTGAGCATCATGGCTACCCAGGCCTCGGCCATCACGTTTCTGAGCACCCCCGGCCAGGCCTACGACGACGGGATGCGCTTCATCCAGTTCTACCTGGGCCTGCCGGTGGCTATGGTGCTGATTGCCGTGTTTGCGGTGCCCATCTACCACCGCCTCCAGGTATTCACGGCCTACGAGTACCTGGAAGGCCGATTTCGACAGGCGCACGCGCACCTTCGCGGCGCTGCTGTTTCTGGTGCAGCGGGGCCTCAGCAACGGCCTTTCGCTGTATGCCCCGGCCCTGGTGCTGTCGGCCATTCTGGGCTGGAATATTCAGCTCACCGTCTGGCTGATTGGCGGGCTGATGATTGCCTACACCGTGAGCGGGGGCACCCGGGCCGTGGCCGTTACCCAGCAGGGGCAGGTGGCCGTTATTTTTACCGGCATGGTGGTGGCCGGCTACCTGCTGGTGCATTACCTGCCGGCCGAAGTGGGCTTCACCGACGCCATGCGCGTGGCCGGCCACGAGGGCAAGCTCAACCTCATCGACTTCCACTTCGACCCTTCCGACCGCTACAACTTCTGGTCGGGCATCACCGGCGGCCTGTTCCTGGCCCTGTCCTACTTCGGCACCGACCAGAGTCAGGTGCAGCGCTACCTGGCCGGCCGCGACATTACCGAGAGCCGGCTGGGGCTGCTCATGAACGGGCTGCTGAAAATTCCGATGCAGTTCGGGATTCTGCTGTTGGGCGTGCTGCTGTTCGTGTTCTACCAGTTCAACCCGGCCCCCCTTACCTTCAATAGGCCAGTGTACATGCAGGTGGCCCACTCCGAGCAGTACGGCCCCCAGCTACGCGGGCTGGAGCGCACCCACGCCACCCTGTTCAAGGCCCGCGCCCGGGCTACCGGCGAGCTGGTAGCGGCCCTCAAAACCGACGATGCCCAGGCCATAGCCGCCGCCAAAACCCACCTGCAGGCCACCCAGGCCGCCAACCTGGGCCTGCGCCAACAGGCCCAGACCCTGCTCAAGCAGGCCGTGCCCACTGCCGAAGCCAAGGACACCGATTACATCTTCCTGACCTTCGTGCTCAATTACATGCCCCACGGCCTGGTGGGCTTGCTGATTGCGGTGGTGCTGAGCGCGGCCATGGGCTCGGCCGCCGCCGGCCTCAATGCCCTCTCGTCCACCACCGTCGTCGACTTATATAAGCCGCGGCGGCCGGGGCGCTCGGAGGCGCACTACGTGGCGGCCTCGCGCTGGGCGGCGGCGGGCTGGGGGGTATTGGGCATCGGGTTCGCCACCTTCGCCGCCCGCCTCGAAAACCTGATTCAGGCCGTTAATATCCTCGGCTCGTTGTTCTACGGCACCATTCTGGGTATTTTCGTGGTAGCCTTCTTCCTCAAATTTGTGGGTGGGCGCACGGTGTTCTGGGCGGCTGTGGTGGCGCAAATTGTAGTGATGGGCCTGTTCTTCATCACCGATATCGGCTACCTCTGGTTTAACATCATCGGCTGCGCCGTGGTGGTGGCCCTCAGCTTATCGAATAAGTTGTTCGCCAGAAGCTGATAGCTTGACTTTGAAATGAGTGAGAACCTGCGCCCCGAGGCGCGAAGCCCCGGGGCTAACTCCCAAACGATTTCGTGCCATGAAACGCGAAGCTGGAGCTTCGCGCTACATCCTGGCGGCTCCAGCTTTCCGATCTGTGAAGCAAAAAGCCCCACCTGACGATTCAGGTGGGGCTTTTTGCTTCACAGATCGGAAAGCTAACAGCTAGCAGCTCTCAGCTAACAGCTCAAAAATTACTTGGCCTTTTTGGCGTCCATCATCAGCTCGTCGTTCATCTTCACGTAGTCCGTGTTCTTGGCGTCGGTGGCAAGTTTCTTCGACTGTTCGGCCGAGGCCATGGCACCCTTGTAATCCTTCATTTTCATGCGGATTTTGGCTTCCGTGTGCACGTTCCAGAATTTGGGGTCGGTGGCGTTGGCCTTCTGCATCCAGGTCAGGGCCTGCTTTAAGTCGCGGTCGTTGTCGAGGTAATACACAGCGGCCGCGGCCAGGTCGCCGCTGGTCGGGTTGGCGTTGTTGATGACCTTCTCGTTGATCTGGGCCATCACTTTCGCGTCGACGTCCGACATGATTTTGAACTTCACGCCCGTCATATCCCACAGCATAGCCACGTTGGCGGTGGCGGGGGTCAGGTCGGTGAAGTCGATGGTGAAGGTTTCCACCTTTTCGCCCAGCTTATAAGGCTTTACCTTGAAGCTGGCCACATTTTCGTCGTCTTTGTAGCTATCCACGTTGGCTCCGAGCTTGGTGTTCTTGCTCAGCACCACCTGCCAGTCGGCTTTGCCGGGCACGGTGTAGATGGCGTACTCACCGGCCGGTACTTTCTGGCCTTCCACCGTTACGTCGTCGGCGAATTTGATGAGCGTGGAGTTGTTGGCACCCGTGCGCCAGCGCTGCCCGTAGCTCACTACGGCCTTGCTGCTGGCGTCGCCGAAGCCCATGCGGGTGCGCAGGCTGGGGCGGCCATAAGACACCGTGACGTCGGTGAGGCCCACGCGCTGCTGCACGCTGGCTTTCGGGCTGGGCTGGGGCGTGCTGATCTGGGCCTGGGCGGTGGTGCCACCGAGCATCAGGCCGGTGAGGACCAGCGTAGCCCCGGGAATGAAGGCCTTGGCGGAACGGGAAGTGGAAAATGCCATAAGAAGCAGAATGGTGAGGATGAGAGTAGATTCAGGGTAAAAATAAGCAAACCAAATTCGGCCGCTTGTTCAAGCAACTCTGCTACTACCCGGAAGGTTACCGCCGCCTACCCGTTGCTGCGGCACGGCATGCTGCGCCAGCAGCGCGGCCACATCGGCGGGCGTGGCGGGCGGCTGCAACTGGCGCAGGTCGAGGTAGTAGCAGGCCGTTTCGGTGGGGTAGAGCAGCAGCCAGTCGGCACCTACCCACACGGCCCGCTTCAGGCGGGGCCACTTGCTCGAAAATTGTCCCTGCTGGCTGCGGCCAATAACTTCGCCGTTGGTCAGCCGGAAGTCGAGGGGTTGCTGCAAGCCCGTATTACGGGCGTAACCGCGCCGCAGCTGCCAGCGCATCAGCGCCGCCCGCGACAGCCCGTAGAGCACGGCCAATCCCAGGAAAATAAAGGTTGACGTCCGCTCGGGCCGGCCGTTTTGCCACAGGTCGAGGCCGATGCTTAGGCTCAGCAGCAGCACAGCTGCGCCCAGCAGCCAGTAGTTGCGGCGCGTACCCGGCCGCGCCCGCCACAGCCGCAGATTCACGGCCACATAATCGTCGGCCGACAGGCGCACGGCGGGCAGGTGGTAGGGTGGTTTGGGCATGACGGCAGTAGGGTGACGGAGCAGCACTCCGCTCTAGCTCAACTCGAACTGCAAGCGCAGCAGGTTGGCATAGAGGCCGCCTTCCCGCTCGCTTAGCTCGTCGTGGGTGCCTTGTTCCACGATGCGGCCGCCGTCGATGACCAAGATCTTGTCGACTTTGCGGATGGTGCTCAGGCGGTGGGCGATGATGATGCTGGTGCGGTTCTGCATGAGCTCATCCATGGCGCTCTGCACCAGCTGCTCGCTCTCCGAATCGAGGGAGGACGTGGCTTCGTCGAGGATGAGGATGGCGGGGTTTTTCAGGATGGCGCGGGCAATGGCTACGCGCTGGCGCTGCCCGCCCGAGAGCTTGATGCCCCGGTCGCCGACCAGCGTATCGAGCCCCTCGGGGAAGCCCTGGATGAAGCGCCAGGCGTTGGCCCGCTCGGCGGCTTCCACAATCTGGGCGTCGGTGGCGTTGGGGCGGCCGTAGGCGATGTTCTCGCGAATGGTGCCGCCGAAGAGCAGTGTTTCCTGGGGCACGATGCCGATGTGGCGGCGCAAAGCCGTCAGGTCGTAGCTGGCGGCCTCGTGACCGTCGATGCGGATGTGGCCGCCGCTGAGCGGGTAGAACTGCATCAGCAGGCCCGCAATGGTGCTTTTTCCCGCCCCGCTGGGGCCGACAAGGGCAATTTTCTCGCCGGCCGCGATGCTGAAGCTGATGTCCTGGAGCACCGGCACGTCGGGGCGGGTGGGGTAACGGAAGGCGACGTGCTCGTAGCTGATGTTGCCCTGGATGCTGGCCGGCACCAGGCCTACCGAAGGCTCAAGGTGGGTCGGCTCAGGCGTTTCATCCAGAATTTCGAGGATGCGCTCGGAGGCTCCCAGCGTGCTCTGCACCTTGCCGTACATCTCGCCCAGGCCCGCAATGGAGGCCCCGATGAAGGTGGTATAGAGCAGAAAGGTGAGCAGCTGGCTGACTTCGAGGTGGTCGGGGCCGGGGTTGTAGACCAGCGTGGCCGCCCGCCACAGAATGAGGATGATGCCGCCCGTGAGGCCGATGATGATGAACGACACGAAGGCACCCCGGTACAGGTTGCTGCGCAAAGCCGCCGTCACCACGCGGTCGAGGGAGCTGGTGTAGCGCCGGGTTTCAAACTGCTCGTTGGTGAAGGCTTTCACCGAGTTGATGGCCTGCAGGGTTTCCTCGACGATGGTGTTGGTGTTGGCCAGCTCCTGCTGGGTCAGGCGGGCCAGGGTGCGGATTTTGCGCCCAAACAGCCCGGCCGCCAGAATAATGGGCGGAAACGTGAGCAGCATAAACACGGCCAGCTTCCACGACACCAGCATGATGGCCGTGATGCCGATGATGAGCGTGAAAATCTGCCGGAACAGCTCGGCCAGGGTCAGTGAAAACGTGTCCTGAATCTGGCCCACGTCGGAGGTAATGCGCGAGGTGATGGCCCCCACCCGGTTCTGCTCGAAAAACGGGATGGGCAGCTGCACGAATTTGCGGTAGAGCGCCCGCCGGATGTCGCGCACCGTGAACTCGCTTACCTGCGTGAAAAACCAGATGCGCCCGAACGAGAAAAAGCCCTGAAACACGATGATGCCAAACAGCAGCAACGCAATTTTATCGATGCCGAGCACCCAGCCGTTGGGCAGCACGACGGGCTTGTGGTTGGCCGCATCAATGAGCTTGCCAGCCAGCCACGGAAACACCATGAAGGTGCTGCTACTGAACAGCAACATCAGCAAACCCACCGCAAACTTGCCGCGGTAGGGCAACACGAACCGGAAAATGCGCAGGCTGCGCTTGAGTGACTCCTTGGTTACTTTCGGTTTGGGCAAATCGGCCGTGAGGTCGGTGCCGCTGCTATTGAGTCCACTTCGGGCCATTATTCTTTTAGAAGTGAGAGGTGAGAAGTGAGAAGTGAGATGGGTACCCATTCCGCGGGTTGTCCATCTCACTTCTCACCTCTTACTTCTCATGTCTCAGTTCAATTAATCAAATTTCGGTTTGCCCTGCTCTACCTCCAGGCCCTCCGACACGCCGAAGGGAATGGGCAGGCGGACCTGAATGGGCACGGGCTGGCCCTTGCGGGTGGCCGGTTTCCAGGCGGGCATCTGGCCCAGCACCCGCAGCGCCTCCGTGTCGCACTCGGGGCTCAGGGGCTGCACCACCGAGGGGTTGGTCAGGTGGCCATCGGCTTCCACCGTGAACGTCATGACCACGTGGCCGCTGATTTGCTTGACGCCGGCCGCTTCGGGATACTTTAGATTCTGCTGAAAAAATTGGTTCAGGCCCGCCGCCCCGCCCGGAAACTGGGGCGGCACATCGGGCCGGTTGGCGGCGGGCTTGGCCTGGGCCTGCATCCGGCCCGGCTTCAGCTCAACGCGCTGCTTGGCCGGGGTGGTTTGCTGGGCCCAGCCTTTGGTCAGGCCCAAAGATACGAGCAGCAGGATGAAGAAAAGATGTTTCATAGATAGTAGGGGCTTGGCTGACGTCGAGGGATGGAGTTAATATGTTTGTCATCCTTCATCTGGCGTCCGCGGAGCGAAGGACCTTATTACGCTTAAACAACTTGTTTCAACGTGATAAGGTCCTTCGTCGCCGCTTGATGCGCGGAATGCTCAGGATGACAGATGGACCCACTTCTATTCCTCCAAACAACGCCTACGCTACGGGGTTCAATTCGAGGTTGCGGGGGCGCGAAATAGCCAGCAGGCCCAGGAAGGTGATGATGCCGTTGAGGATCAGAATCTCGAAGCCGAACTTGTAATCCCACCAGGCCTCGGAGTTGGCGTTGATATACCAGGTGAGCAGGGGCGCAAGCAGGCACAGGGGCAGCACCAGCTTGTCGTGGAGGCCGCGGCTGGTGAAAATGCCGAACGAGTAGAGGCCCAGCAGCGGCCCGTAGGTGTAGCCGGCGGCCTTAAACACGGCCGTAATCACGCTCTGGTCGTTGATGGCCCGGAAAATCAGGATAATGACAATCAGCACCACCGAAAAACCGAAGTGCGTCAGCTGGCGGATACTTTTCTGCTTTTTCTCCTCGTATTGCCCGATACTGAGCATATCCACGCAAAACGAGGTGGTCAGGGCCGTCAGGGCCGAATCGGCGGAGGCGTAGGTGACGGCGATGATGCCCAGGATAAAGATGATGCCCGCAAACAGGCTGAAATGGTGGGTGGCCAGCAGCGGAAACACGTTGTCGCCGATAACGGCCCCGGTTTCGGGGTTGACGGGCAGGGCAATGCCCTTGGCGGCGGCAAACTGATAGAGCAGCACCCCGAGCGAGAGGAAAAACACGTTCACGAGCACGATGGCAATGGTAAACCAGAACATGTTCTTCTGGGCATCGGCCAGGTTGCGGCAGCTCAGGTTCTTCTGCATCAGATCCTGGTCGAGGCCGGTCATGACGATGGTGATGAAGGCGCCGGAGGCAAACTGCTTCCAGAAGAACTTATCGTCCTTGGGGTCGGAGAAGTAAATCTGCGACATGGAGCTTTCCTTCACCGTTTTCACCAGCCCGGCAAAGCCCAGGTTCAGCTCCTGGGCCATGAGGTAGATGCTCACGGCCACGCAGATGAGCATGGCCATGGTCTGGAAAGTATCGGTCCAGAGGATGGTTTTAAGGCCCCCGCGGAAGGTGTAGAGGTAAATCAGGAAGATGCTGACCGTAACCGTGACGGCAAACGGCACGCCCAGCTGGTCGAACACCGCGAACTGCAGCACGCCCGCCACCAGAAACACCCGGAAGGCGGCGCCCACGGCCCGCGAAATCAGAAAGAAGAAGGCGCCCGTTTTGTAGCTCCAGAACCCGAAGCGCTGCTCCAGATACGTATAGATGCTCACCAGCCGCATCCGGTAATACAGCGGCATGAGCACGGTGGCAATCACCACGTAGCCCACCGTGTAGCCCAGCACCACAGCCATGTAGCTCCAGCTCTGCCCGGCCACCATGCCGGGAATCGAAATGAACGTGACCCCGGAAAGGGAGGTGCCAATCATGGCGAAGGCCACCATGTACCAGGGGGCATTGCGGTTGGCAATGAAGAACGACTCGCTCGTCGCCTTGCGCGACGTGAAATAGGCGATAATCATCAAAACGATGAAGTAGCCTGCAATCAGACTCAGAACAAGGGTGGGGGACATTTTTTTGGAGCTGTTAGCTGAGAGCTATTAGCTGTTAGCTTTTTTTGCGGTGAATCAATTCCGCCCAGTGAAAAAACGTCTTCAGGTGGAGTTGATGCGCAAGTGTTTTCCAACAGCGAGTAAACCGTAAAGCTAACTGCTAATTTTCAACCGCTAAAAGCCCGGAAAAAGCTAACAGCTAACAGCCATCAGCTAATAGCTCATTAAATCCATTCCTGCCAGCGCAGCACCTGGCCCACGGCGGGCAGGTGCAGCTCGGGGCGGAGCATGCCGGAGGCGGCAATTTCCTGGATGAGGCGTAGGGGCTCGGATGCGGGCTCGTCGCTGAGGTCGAAGGTGCCGTGGTGCATGGGCACGAGGTGGCCGGCGCGCAGCTGGTTGGCCGCCTTGGCCGATTCGTGGGGGTTGGTGTGGCTGCCGGCCATCATGTAGGCCGGTTTGTAGGCCCCGATGGGCATGAGCACGATATCCAGGGGGCCAAACTGCCGCTCGATTTCCTCGAAGTGGCCGTTGAGGTTGGTGTCGCCGGCGAAGTAGAGCGTGCGGCCGTCGGGCAGGCGCAGCAGCAACGAGCCCCAGAGCACCTCGTTCAGGTCCAGCAGGCCGCGGCGGTGCCAGTGGGAGGCGGGCAGCTCGAACAGTTCGAAGGGCGGGTTTTCGCCCAGCGCACTTAAATCGAACTGCTGCCACCAGCCGGCTTCCTGCACCGGCAGTTTGGGGGCTATGCCGCGCAGCAGCTTCACCAGGCCCAGCGGCCCGTAGGCCCGCATTGCCGGGTTCTGGCGGGCCAATAGTTTAATGGATTGCGCGTCGAGGTGGTCGCGGTGGCCGTGGCTGAGCAGCAGCACGTCGATGCCGGCCAGGGCCTCGGGGCGGCAGGGCAGGGCGTGGCGGCGGCGCAGGCCCATCGACGAAAACAGCACCGGGTCGGTGATGAGCGTGATGCCCGCCACCCGCAGCACGAAGCTGGAGTGGCCCAGCCATACGAGGCCGTCTTCGCGACTTTGCAGAAAGGCGGTGCAGTCGACCACCTCGGGCACCCAGGTGTCGGCCTTTTTTTCTTCCTTCTGCGGGTTTTTGCTCAGCTGCCACTTGAGCAGGGTGCTGAATTGGGGTTTGTAAAGCGTCTCCCCGTTGCAATATTCGCCGCCCAGCATCTTGTTGCCGGGGTAATGGGGTTTGATGGTGGGCAGTTGCGGATTGCAAACGTAACGGGGCGTGGGCATAGGAAAACGAAGCGCCGGGGAAATATTAGTAGCCCCAGGGGCTGCCATACGAGTTGCCGTAGGGGCTGCCCGGGTAGGCCGTGGCCCCGTTGCTCACCCGCACCCCGCCCGACACCGAGAAGTTTTCCGTGATGTGGTAATCGGCCCGCAGATTCACGCCCTGGCCCAAGTTGCCACCGAACCCAGCATACGGATTTACGCCGGGCAGACCAGCCGGAGTCAGGTCTTTCCAGGCCGAGCCGGTGAGCAGCAGCCGCGGCGACACCGCGTACTGCCCGCCGCCCTGCAGCAGGTAGTGGTTGGTGCCCAGCTGATTGTAAGAGCCGTTTTCGGCCCGCGGCGCAGTTACCGTACCCGGCATGGTGCGCAGGTACGTAACGCCCCCAAACACCGAAAACCGCTGCGTCAGCGGCAGCGACACGGTGGGGCTGAGGTAAGTGGCCGAGCCGTAGCGGCCGGCAAACGTGGCCCCGGCCTGCAGGCTGTACGAGGGCTTCAGGCCCAGGCGCGGGCCAGCCGGAGCGGCGTCCTGAGCCAGGGCGGCGGTAGTCAGCAGCAAAGCGGCCGGCAGGAAATACAGGAATCGGGGCATAAGCAGGGCAGCAGTTGAGGCCGGAGGCGGTTAGGCAAGATACGAAACCCCGCACAGTAGGGCGAAGCATGGCATCGTACCCCAACGAGCCAAAGGCCCCGTTGGTGCCTGCCGGACCATAAAACCAACCGGTTTATGAGAATCATGTTTCTTTGACCAACGCATAGCGCCTCCGCCGTACGCGCCTCTCCGCTCCATCATGCCCGACGAATTCCAGACCTACCAGCGCTTTCCCAACGCCACCGTGGCCCAGCCGCTGCTGCACCTGCTGCACGAGCACGGCATCGACTACGAAACCAAGCTCGACCAGCCGCCCATCGACGCCTCGTTCGCCTTCAACGAAACCAGCCGCTACTTCCTGGTGCAGCTGCGACCCGCCGATTTCGAGCGCGCCCACGCCCTGGAGCTGGCCGCCGCCGAGAACCAACTGGCCGATCTGCCAGCCGACTACTACCTGCTTAGCTTCAGCAACGAGGAGCTACTCGAGGTGCTCGGCAAGCCTGATGAGTGGAACAGCCTCGACGTGGCGCTGGCCCGGCACCTGCTACAGGAGCGGGGCGAGGCCCCAAGCCCGGAGCAGCTGGAACAGCTAAGCCACCAGCGCCTGCAGGAGCTGGCCCGGCCCGAACCCCGCCAGAGCCGCTGGGTGGTGGCCGGCTACGTGCTGGCCGTATTCGGGGGCGTGCTGAGCTTTTTTATCGGCTGGCACCTGTACTCGCACTACCGCCAGTTGCCTAACGGCGAGCGGGTACCCGTTTTCCAGGCCCCCGACCGCGCCCACGGCCAACGAATCATGGTGCTGGGGGTACTGGGCTTCCTGGCCCTGCTGGCCTGGCGGTTCTACGTGAGCCGGTAGGGGTGTAGCGCGAAGCTCCAGCTTCGCGTATCGTTGCTGACTTCCAAAGGATCATGTTCAACGATACGCGAAGCTGGAGCTTCGCGCTACTTTGCCTTGCTGCCCAGCCAGGCGGCCCGGAATTTCTTCTGGGCCCGGCTGAGGGGGCGCTTAGCTTCCTCGTAGGGCACTACTTCAAGGTCGGAATTCTCCTGCAGGGTAACGGCCACGGTGCGGGTGCCGGTGCGGGTACGCGCTTCTACCTGCACCACGTCGCCGGGCTTGTGGGCGGTGAGGCGCTCCTGTAAATCGGAGCCGCTAACGAGGCGCTGGCCATCGATTTTCAGGAGCACGTCCTCCCGGTCGAGGCCGGCCTGGTAAAGGGGGCTGCCCAGCAGGGTGGTGCCCAGGGTGGCGGTGCTGTCGGCGGCGTTGAAGCTCAGGCGCGCGCCCAGCGTGGCCTGCCCGGCTTGGGCCGGGCGCACCAGCAGGCCGGCCGGCGCCAGCAGCTTGTCGTAGTCGGGCAGCTGATGGCCGTAAATGTGCTGCCGGAAGAACTGGCCCGCGAAAGCGGTGTCGCGGGCTACTTCTCCCAGCACGCGCTGTAAATCGGGCAGGGTGTAGGGCCGGGCGGGGGCGTAGTTCTGCTGCTGCCCAAATTGCTGCCAGAGCGTGCGCATATACGTGTCGAGGTCGGTTTTAAACCGGGCCCGCAGCTCCAGGTCGAGGGCCAGGGCGTTGGCCGCCCCGATGTAGTAGTAGCTCAGGTAAGTATTCGAGCGGTTGTTGGGGTCGATGGCGGCGGCCGCATCCACGAAGGGGGCCTGCTGGCTCATGTGCACCGGCGAGTACCGTTTGGGTCCCGGCATCGTGAGCATGGCATCAACCATGCCACTGAGGGCCTCTTTGCAATAGGCCGAATCGGTGTAGATGCCGGCCCGGCGCAGCAGCAGCTCGCCATAGTACTGGGTGAAGCCCTCGGCAAACCAGAGGTTGCTGCTCATGTTGGCCCGCTGAAAATCGAAGGGCTCCAGGTCCTGGGGGCGCAGGCGCTCCACGTTCCAGCTATGGAAAAACTCGTGGGCCACGGTGCCCAGGTTGTCGAGGGCGCCGGGGCCGCGCAGGGGGCGGCGGCTGGTGAGGCTGGTGGAATTGCGGTGCTCCATGCCGTCGGAGCTGGTCTGGGGCAGGTAGTTGGCCACGAAGGTGTAGCGCCCGAAGTCGTAGGCGGGCAGGCCCCCGAAAATGGCGGCGGCCTCCTTCACCACTTTTTTGGTTTGGGCAGCGTAGGCGTCGAGCTCGGCAGGCGTACCGTCGTGCAGCACCTGCAGCTCAATGGTGCGGCCGCCTTCCTGCCATTGGCGCACCTGCTGCGCGCCCAGGGAAGTGGGCGAATCCATGAGGTATTGCAGGTTGGGGGCCGAGTAAGTGGTGCCGGCCGCATCGGGTTGCAGCTGCGAGGCCACCGTCCAGCCGGGCAGCAGGCCGAACTGCACCTGGGCCGGCCGCTGCTCCAGCCCTTCGGCATAAGCCAGCGTGGCGGGCATATTCAGGTGGGCGTGGCGGCCATCAATACCGGCATAGGTGCCGTCGGTCCGGTCGCCGAACAGGGTATAGGTGAAGATGACGGTGCCATCGTGGCCGGTTACGTCCCAGCCGTAGGGGTCGGGTTTCACCGCGGGAAGCACCTTGCCCTTGGAGTCGGTGGCCTGCACATCATATACGTTCTTGGCAAACTCATGCAGGGCGTAGCGCCCCGGCGAAGAGCGGGCCATGCGCACGTGCAGGGGCCCGGCCGGCAGTTCCTGGAACGTCACCGTTACG
The DNA here is from genome assembly GCA_963711295.1 of uncultured Cytophagales bacterium. Lineage (GTDB taxonomy): Bacteria > Bacteroidota > Bacteroidia > Cytophagales > Hymenobacteraceae > Hymenobacter. The sequence goes on along the minus strand of CAVQDF010000003.1, from coordinate 1,707,196 downwards.
CGGGCTTCGTGGTGGACGGCGTTGGGGAACGCCAATTCGTAGCGAACGGGGGCCTGGGCCTGGGCGGGCGTGGCCAGGGCCAACGGTAGGCTTAACAGGAGCAGGGCAGCGGTTTTCCGCATCAGCATAATCAGCAGCAAATAAGAATGGAGCCGCAACCTAACACCTCCCGCCCAAAGTAGGGCGAAGCGCCATATTACCCCCGCCCGAAAAATCCGGTTTCAGCGGAGTAGAAGGGGTTCGTTTCCCTTGACAAACACGCGCCCCCGACATACCTGCCGGAAACGAAGCCATACTCCCTGCTAATGCCAGACGCTGGCCTCTACCATGTCCCCGAAAAACCGGCCCGCGGGTGTTGGGTGCAAGCCCAGCCGGGTCAGCTCCGCTTCTATCGGTGGGCGGCGTCGTCCGCTGATGCCGGTGGTCAGGCCGAAAAAGCCGTACATCAGCGTCAGTAATAACCGGTGCCACCAGGTGCGGGGCGGCCCGAAATCGGCCAGCAGCCACGCGCCCCCCGGCTCGCAGGCCGCCCCCAGCCGCGCCACGATGCGCCGGAGCCGGCCGGGCTCGAATAAGTCGAGAAAAAAGAACGTGATAATGCCCGCAAACCGCTCCTGGCCCCCCAGGCTTGCCTCCGTGCCGAGCCGGAATTCCACCTGGCTTTCGGCCTGCGGACAATGCCGGGCCAGGAATGCGCGGCTGCGGGCCAGCATCCGGGGCGAGGCTTCGAGGTACATGATGCGGGCCAGCGGGCGACGGCGCAACACCTCGCCCAGCACCCAGCCCGAGCCCCCGCCAATGATGAGCAGGCGCGGGTGGCCCGGCGGCAGGCCCCGCTCCAGGGCCGCCTGCTGGGCCCGCTGCAACGCCCGCCCGTACACCAGCCGGGAAAACGGGTCGTAGAACGCCGCCACAGCATCAAAACCGGAGTCGGGGAGGGGAGAGGGCATGGGGAAGCTGGTTATGAGCGGCAAGATGGACGGGTTTTCCCGGTTTCAGCTGGCTCGATTTAAACAGAATAAGAATTACGCAAAGCGGCGGTAGCGCGAAGCTTCGGCTGGGCGCATCGTTGCTGACTACTGGCGCATTACGTTCAGCTCTAGCGCGCAGCTGGACTTTGCGCTACCGCCGCTTTGCGTAAGCCCTACAGGAATGCTCGTGCCAGCCGGCTCGGGGCTGCCGACCGTTTCCGGGTTCTACCGTATGTTAGGACCATGACCAACCATTTGCGCCGGCTGCTGGCCGGCTTTACCCTGTTTGTAACTGAATTTGCCATTACGCTGCTGCTGGGCACGGCGGGCGTTGTGGCGTTTCTGGCTTTGAGCCGGGAGGTGTTCGACCAGGACGCCGCCACCTTCGACGCGGCCGCTTTCCAGTGGGTGCGCCAGTTGCTGGGAGCGGGTCGGCAGCAGTGGGTAGAGGGCGTTACGTTCCTGGCCTCGCGCAACTTCATTACAGTAGCAGGTTTAGCGCTGGTGGCCTGGCTGCTGCTGGTGCATCGGCACCGCTGGTACTCGCTGCTGGTGCCGGTAGTGGCGCTGGGCAGCATCACGCTCAACCTGCTGCTCAAGCAGATTTACCACCGCCCCCGGCCTTTGCTGCCCCTTACCTCAGCCTCAGGCCTGAGCTTTCCGAGCGGGCACGCCATGATTTCGGCCTCCTTCTATGGCCTGCTGATATATTTTGCCTGGACCAGCCTGCGCCGGCCGGCGGTGCGCTACCCGGTGGTCGCCGCCTTGTCTGCCTTAATTGCGCTTATTGGTCTTACCCGGGTGTACCTGCGGGTACACTATGCCACCGACGTGCTGGCCGGTTTCACGGCGGGCCTTGCCTGGCTGATAATTGCTATTCCGCTGTTGAAACAGCTGGAAATACGGGTAGGAAAACGTTTTAGGAAGCAATTGCAATCAGCTGAAAAACAGTCTATATAGCCTCGGAATAGCCTTTTGCTAAATATTTTTCCGCCTTTTTTTCAGTTAAAACTTGCGGCGCTGCGAAAAAGCCACCTATCTTTGCAGCATCAAAAGGCGCTTCTCCGAAGGCCGATTGATAAAAAAAAGCTGCGCTTGTGGCGAAATTGGTAGACGCGCTGTCTTCAGGCGGCAGTTCCGCAAGGTGTGGGAGTTCGAGTCTCCCCGAGCGCACAGAAAAGCCGGCCCAGCAATGGGCCGGCTTTTTCTTTTAGTCGCAGTTGTACGCGGACTTCTCCGCGGATTAGGCAGATGTGGTTCCGCTCGTTCGGAACACAAAGGAGAACGGGATTTGGCGGGCTTGTAGCACCGATGGCTGTTGCGGATTGAACGGGCAGCAACGCATCTGCGTAATCAGCGAAAAATCAGCGTCCATCTGTGATCAAAATCCGCACTAATCCGTGATCAAGAAACTAACTGCCCGCGTAACGGCCGCGCTGAGTTTGCTCACACTGGAATTGGTGGTAGTGGGAAGCGTGTTCTTGGGTGCGGCCATCCTGTTTTTCTACCTCACGCGGGTAGTGTTCGTCGTTCGTTCCGTGCAGTTTGACAACTGGGCTTTCGGGCAGCTTGATGCGGTGCGGGCCGCCTGGCCGAGCCTGACGCCGGTGGTGCGGAGCCTCACGTTTTTTGCCTCGTTGCCCTGGCTGGTGGCGGCCGGCCTCGGGATTCCGCTGCTGTTGGGCTGGTGGAAGCATCGGCACGAAGCCTGGGAGGTATTCTGGGCCGTAGCGGGTTCTTCGCTGCTCAACCAGCTGCTCAAAGGCTATTTTCACCGCCTGCGGCCCCAGTCGGCCCTGTTCGAGCAGGCCGGCCTGAGCTTCCCGAGCGGCCACGCCATGATTGGGCTGGCCCTTTATGGCTGCCTGGCCTGGATCGTATGGCGGCACCGGCACCACCCGGCCTGGGCCATGGCGCTGCTGCTTTTCGCCTTTCTTATCGGCCTGACCCGCGTGTATCTGCACGTACACTATGCCACCGACGTACTGGCCGGTTTCGCCGGCGCGCTACTCTGGCTGATTCTGCTGCGGGGGATGTTTCAGTTGAGTGTTGGAGGTGGTGGGGTGAGGAGGTGAGAGGGGGAAAAAGAACGTCATTCAGAGCGAAGCGAAGAATCTCGCGTGCCACAGTAATCCTGTCGTAGGAAATTACTTTGGCACGCGAGATTCTTCGCTTCGCTCTGAATGACGTTCTTTTCTCTAACCTCTAACCTCTAACCTCTAACCTCTCCCCTCCAGCCTAACCTTCACGCGCAACGCCAGTAGGCCTTTGGCGCCCTGGAGTTCTTCGAGTTCGAGCTCCTCGATTTCATCTTCGAGCAGGCCGCGGTCTTGGAGGTAGTCGAGGTATTCGAGGTACTCGTCGGCCTCGCGCTGCTGCGAATACACCAGGGCCAGGTAGCCGGGCTGGGTGAGCCGCTCGTTGGTACCCAGAATGGTGGCCTTGTCGATGCGCTTCTTAATGATTTCGTAGCGGATGTTGTAGGCGCCGTCCACGTCGAACTGGCGCTCATCCTGGCGGAAGCGGATGCTCAGGGGCTGGCTGTGGATGAGGATGAGCTGGGTGGTTTCGAGCGGCACGGGCAGCGTATCGCGCAGGGCCACCGTGCGGCGCGTGATTTCCACCATCGTCAGGAGCTGCCAGAGGCGCAGGTTTTTGAGAAACACCAGGTCGAAGGGCTTGTCTTCGACCAGGGCCGCGCCCACGTAAATGTTGTGTTCCACGCCGTCGGTTTTAAAGCGCTGGAAGTAGTGCGGGAACATGGCCTGCGCCTTGGCATCCTCCTCGTCGAGGTAGTTGGCTACGGCATCGTTGAGCAGGGTGGTACTCTGCTCGAAGGCCTTGCGGCGCTTGTAGAGGATGCCCAGTCCGGGGTCAATCTGGGCCCAGTATTGGGCAATAACGGGGCGAAGCTCGGCCGTGTTCTGGCCCAGATACTCGAACAGCGGCTCCATTTCGGTGCGCAACGAATCCAGAATATTTACCTCATCGCCGCTCACAATGCCCTGGCGCAGGCGGCGCAGGTTCTTGCTCACGTAAAACTTCAGCTCGTCGAGAATAGGCAGTTGCTGAAACTCCGAAGCCTTTTTGAGCACTTTACCGGCCAGCGTGAGGTGCTCCACCAAGTCGCCCTGGATGGCCTCGTTGCGGGCCGTGCTGCTGCCCCGGATGTCGCTTGAGCCGTGCAGCGGGTACACATCATGAAACACGATGTCCTCCATTTCGGCCTGGCGGTTGCCGTCTTCGTGCTGCTGGAGCAGGTTCTGGGCCGCATCGGTAAAGCGCCACTCCATGGTGGGGTGGATGGCCGTGAACTTCTCCTTCACAATGGCCTGCACCCGGGTCTGGATATCCTCGGCGTTGCGCTTCACGGCCACCGCGAACAGGGGCAGAAACTGGTTCACGTTTTCGAGGCTGAACTCGTTGAGGTCGCCCACGTTGGGCGAGCCCAGCTCGAGTAAACCCACCGTATCGTTGCCATAGGGCAGCAGGGCCAGAATAGCCGAGCGGATGCCCAAGCTTAGAATCTGCTCGCGCAAATCCTCCGGAATGTCGGCCCGTTCCACGTCTTCGAGCACGAGGGGGCGGCGGTCGGCCCAGAGGCGGCCGTAAATCTGGCGGAAGCCGGAGCTGGCGTCGGGCGTGTGGAGCTGCTTGGTGAGAAAGCTATGGTTGATTTTGCGCCCGAAATCCACGAAAGCCCGCTTCTTCTCATCATAGGCAGCAATGCCGAGCTGCAGAAACGGCTTACCAAACAGCACCCGCAGCTTCTCCTGAATCTGCTCCAGCCGGTCGGAGGCCTGGAGCACGTCGCGCTCCAGCAAATCATACTTCAGCTCGGAGAGAATTTCCTGCTCCGTTACATCAACCAAATGCAGGATATTGAAGCCCTCAATCACGAAGTGCTCGGGCGGCAGCTGTTCCAGCCACAAATCGGTGCGGTGGGGGTTGCGGCTCAGAAATTCGAGCTGCTCGGGCGTCAGCTCCGGCTTGTCGCCCACCACTTTCACCTCCAGAAATGTGGCGTTGAACTCGACGCCGTAATGGCGGTAAAGCCCGATACTATAGTCGGGCACCGTGAAGATGATACCGCCCTGCAAGGGCAGCTTCACCCCGTACACCTTCTCCAGAATGAGCTGGTAGGCCATACGGGTCATAAAGGTGTCCAGCTGCTCCATGGTAATGTTGAGCGGCTGCTTGATAACGTGCTGGGCGTTGAGCAGCACCTCGGCAAAGCGGGGCGTCTGGTAGAAGCTGTGGCGCTGAAACGGAGCCACCGCCCCCACGATATCGGTGGGAAAGGAAGCGGGCGGAAACACGGCCAGCATAAGCGTCTCGACCAGGTCGCAGTTGCAGGCCAGCTGGTCGAGGTCGGTGATGGGCCCCTGGACCCAGTCGGCGGTGGCTACCTGGGCCCCGACCGAGCGCGAAAGCAGCGCAATTCCTTCGTTGGTAGACGTCTCGCCGGCTTTCCAGTACGCAATGAGCGGCTCCAGGCTCAGCGTGGTTTGAAACGGGAAAGTGGATTTGGGGGCGACGGCAGTTTCTTTCAACATAATAGAAGCGGTTCGGGCGCACCCTGCCGAAACCGGCAGCCGCACGCATAGTACTTATACGAGCCGTTTGGCCCGCCGGACGTGGCACCCTGCGCTACCTTCCGCGTCGTTTCAGGGCTTGCGCGGCACATCGAGCTCCACGAGGCCGTTCTCGCCTTTGGGGTCGTTGAGGTTGATGGGGCTCGTGGAGCCGTTGACGTAAACGAGCTTGCGGGTGTTGTTGAAGCAGGTGCAGCAGCCATCGGCCTGGTACTCGGTACGCAGCTGCACACTATCGATGGCGTAGTCGAAGCTATGGGTTTTGGCCGTGCGCGACTGGGCCAGGTAAACCCGGTAAGAATATTGGTCGAGCTTACGGTTGCCGGACTGGGTGAAGGGCGTGGTGTTGTTGAGGATGAGCGGCTGGCGGGCCTGAAGCGCATTGCGCTCCAGTTGCACGGTGTCGGCCAGCTGCTGCTGCTGGGCATCGGGCCGAAGCAGCCGCCGCACCAGGAACACGGTTTGCAGCTCACTTACCTTGAAAGCCGGGCTGTTGCCGGTACCCAGCGTGTCGAAGCGCAGGCCGATGGCGTCGGCGTAGGCATCGTTGCAGTCGCAGGCTGTGGAGCCGCAGCAGGCCGCCAGGGCGGTGGTCATCACTAGTATCGAAACCCAGGTAAGAAAGGAGCGCAGCATAGGGCGTAAAGATAACGGGTGGCGGCCGGGCGGCCCACAAAAAAGCGGACCCGTACTAGCGGGTCCGCTTTCCTAACGCCCGAAGGCGTGCGGGTATTGGCGTCGGGGGCCATTACTCCTTCACGAAGCGGCGGGTTTCGGCCCCGGCGCGGGTCGTGATTTTGAAGAAGTAGGTGCCGGCGGGCAGGTCGGCTACTTCTACGGCCAGCGTGTGCGGCCCTTTATCCTGCTTGCTGTTCTGGGCCACAGTACGCAGGGTGTTGCCCCGGCCGTCGAGCAGTTCCACGGTCACGGCGCCGGCTTTCGTTACCTCGTAAGCCAGCTCAGTAGTGGAGGTGGCGGGGTTCGGATACACCAGGCTCTGGGGGCGCATTTTATCGGCCGGAGACGGGGCGTTGGGGTCGAGCAGCAGAAAACCGACGGGCTGGAACAGGCGGCCCAGCGCGCCGCCCCGGCGGTGGTGACGAGCCGGGCGGGCGGCCGTTTCCGGCTTGCCAGCGAGGGCGAGGGCCCGCAGATCGGCTGCCCATTTTTCCTGCTGGGGCTTGAGCGCCTGGGTCAGGCGGTTGATGTCGGTGGTGTAGCGCTGGGCCATTTGCTGCACGTTGGCCATGATGCCTCTGGTTTCGGTGCGTAGCTGCTGTACCTGCTGCTGCTGGGCCTCCGTGAGCGTGGGGCGGATGCCGGGCGTAGCGGCCACTCCCGCCGCCGGCCGAAGCGACTGGCGCAAGGCGTGGCCCTGCGTCCGGACTTCGCGCAGCTGGGTGCGGTAGATGGCCAGTTGGGCGCGGTCGGCCGTCGTGAGCTGGCTTTCCAGCTGCCGACGCTGCTGCCGCACGGCGGGCAGCACGTTCTGCCGCACGTAGGCGCGGGTTTCATGGTGGGCCGGAGCGGCGGCGGTCGTCTGGGAGGTGGGAGCGGTCTGGGCGAAGCTGGCCGGGGCGGCTGGCAGGAGCAGGCCGCTTAAGAATAGGGCGGAGAGAAAGGTTGACTTCATAGCGTACGGGGATAAGGCGGCGAGTGTGGCCGGTTTCTGGAGCTATAGAAGCGCTCCGGGGGCCGGGGTTTAACCCGGTAGGTGAAAAAGGTGCGAAGAAGCGTGAAAAGTTCTGTTGCAGGTAGCGAGTAGCAGGTTGTCTGGCTGGGTGTGGCAATAGGCCTTCCAGCGGCCTGCGAACGAAAAAAATGCCTTGGTTCGCCCGCTATTCCGCAACTTGCGGGTAGTATGTACGCTGCCCTGATTCGTTGCCTTGCCCTCGGGCTGGCCCTGTTGCCCCTCACCCTTATTGCCCAACCCGCCCAGCCGGCCGCGCCACGCCTGGCTCCTAACCCCATCTGGCTCGGCCAGCAGCTGCACGAATCGGCCCTGCTGCGCCGTCACCACGTGGGCCTGAGCCTGGTAGACGTGGCCACTGGCCAGCAGTTGTTCGGCTTCAACGAGGACCAATACTTCACCCCGGCCAGCACCATGAAGCTGCTGAGCCTGTACGCCGGCCTCCGGCTGCTGCCCGACTCGCTGCCCAGCCTGCATTACGTGCTGCGGGCCGATACGCTGCTGTTCTGGGGTACCGGCGACCCGACCCTGCTCCACGGCGACGTGCCCTCGCGGCGGGCCTACGAGTTCCTGCGCAACCGGCCCGAAAAGCTGTTCTACGCCGCCGTGCCCGCCCCACCGTCCTTCGGTCCCGGCTGGAGCTGGGACGATTACGGCTACTACTTCCAGCCCGAGCGCGGCCCACTGCCCATCTACGGCAATACGGTGCGCTTCTACGGCGGCGCGGGCCAGCCCCGGCCCCGGGTGTTCCCGGCCTTCTTCCGCCCCCTAACCGAACCTGCCCCGGGCGGTACGCCCAACCCGGCCAACGACCATGTGCGCCGCCCCCCGGAAGAAAACCGGTTTTTGGTGTTTCCGGCCACCCGCAGCTGGGTGGATGAAGTGCCGTTCCGGACCAGCCCCGGCCTGCTGCTGCAGCTGCTCCAGGATACGTTGCGCCGGCCCGTACTGGCGGCTGGCCCGCTCCGCCTCACCTCCCGCGACTCGGTGCGCACCCTGCGCGGCCTGCCCGTCGATTCGCTCTACCGCCGCATGATTCGGGTGAGCGATAATTTCCTGGCCGAGCAGTTGCTGCTCATGTGCTCCTCGGCTCTGGGTGCCGATTCGCTCAGCCCGGCCCGCACCATCCGGGCCATGCAGGGCAACTACCTGCGTAGCCTGGCCGATGCGCCGGTGTGGGTGGATGGCTCGGGGCTTTCGCGCCTTAACCTGCTGACGCCCCGCAGCCTTACGGCGGTGCTGCTGCTGCTGCACCAGCAAATTCCGGAGCCCCGGTTGCTGAGTTTGCTGGCGGCCGGCGGCGGGCAGGGCACCCTGCACCGGGCGCTACCTGGGCGGCAAAACCGGCCCCTGGCTCTGGGGCAAAACGGGTACCCTCACCAACACCCACAACCTGGCCGGCTACCTGCGCACCCGCTCGGGCCGGCTGGTGGCGTTCAGCTTCTTCAACAACGGCTACGTGGTGCCTACCAGCGAAATCCGCCGCGAAATGGAGCGGGTGCTCACGCTGGTGCGCGACCGAATGTGAGGGCGCTTCTCAGGGTGAATCGGCTTCCCATCCGAGTCAGGGGCTTTCCCGAGGAGGTTTGCCGAAGGCCGCGTGGAGGGGCGCAGAGTTATGCTGATAATCCCGAATAGTTTGCCATTACAGATGAATAAACGCTTTACCCAATTAGCCGCCGGCCTGCTGGTCCTGGCCGGCTGCCAGTCAACGCCCGAAACGCCCGCCACTGCCGCACTCACTGCTGCACCCACTGCTGCCTCCGCTGCCGCGTCGGCTTCCTCAGCGCCGGCTCCGGCCGCGCCGCCCGCCGCGTCTGCCGCCCCGGATTCGCTGGCCGCCGTGCGGCCCTTTGTGCCGGCTGGCTACCAGATACTCGACGTGGCCACTGGCGACCTGAACCGCGACGCCTACCCTGATAAGCTCGTAGTCCTCGATACGGTGCTGGTAGATTCGCTGCGCCGCGAAAGCGAAGCCCGCCGCCCCCTGCTGCTGCTCATCGGCCGCCCCGACGGCGGCTACACCCTGGCCGCGCGCAACGACTACGCCGTGCTATGCAGCAGCTGCGGCGGCATTATGGGCGACCCCTACCAGCAGCTCGTCATCAAAAACGGCTACTTCTCGGTGGAGCATTCCGGCGGCAGCGCCTGGCGCTGGACTTACATCGTTACCTTCAAATACGACCCCGCTGCCCGCCGCTGGCTGCTGCACCGCGCCGGCGGCGACAGTTTCCACACCGGCGACCCGGAAAAGGTGACAACCCACGTCGAAACGCCCCGCGACTTCGGCCGCATTGCGTTCGAGAGCTTTAAGGGCAACGTAGGCTGGGACGAGGAGTAACAACGTGCTATTGGTAGCCTCAAAAAACAAGGGCGTCATCGGGAGCCTGCTCCCGATGACGCCCTTGTCAGTTTCAACCTAGCCTTAATACAGCACCCGAAACTTAATCGTGTGCTCGATTTCGCGCAGGGCCTGGATGAGCTCGGGCTCGTACTGCTTATCCACGTCGGTTATCACGTAGCCGATGTGCTCGTTGGTTTTCAGGTACTGGCCCAGGATGTTGACCGCGTGGGCGGCCAGCACCTGGTTGATGCGGGCCAGCACGCCGGGCACGTTGTGGTGGATGTGCATGAGCCGGTGGGCGGCCTGCTCGGGCAGCTGAATGTTGGGGAAATTGACGCTCTGCTGGGTATTACCGGTGTTCACGTACTGCATAATCCGCTCGGGCACGAACTCGGCAATGTTGCGCTGGGCCTCGGCCGTACTGCCCCCGATGTGGGGCGTGAGCAGCACGTTGGGCAGGCCGCGCAGCTCGCTCTCGAAGGCCTCGTCGTTGGTTTTGGGCTCGTGCGGAAATACGTCCACGGCGGCCCCGCCGAGGTGGCCCGAGCGCAGGGCGGCGGCCAGGGCCGATACGTCCACTACCGGGCCGCGGGCGTTGTTGAGAAACAGCGCCCCGGGTTTCATGCGGGCAAACTGGGCGGCCCCGAACAGGTTCGTATTTTCGGGGCGGCCGTCGATGTGCAGGGTTACCACGTCGGCCTGTTCCAGCAACTCGTCGAGGGTGCGGCACTTGGTGGCGTTGCCCAGCTGGAGCTTCTCGGCTACGTCGTAGTAGAGCACCTGCATGCCCACGGCCTCGGCCACCACCGAGAGCTGGCTCCCGATGTTGCCGTAGCCCACAATGCCCAGCTTCTTGCCCCGGATTTCAAAGGCGCCCTTGGCCGATTTATCCCACTCGCCGGCGTGCATTTTGGGGTTTTTCTCGGGGATGCGGCGGGCCAGCACAATGATTTCGCCCAGGGCCAGCTCCACCACCGAGCGGGTATTACTGAAGGGCGCGTTGAACACGGCCACGCCCTTTTTCATGCAGCCCACGAGGTCAATCTGGTTGGTGCCGATGCAGAACGCGCCGATGCCGATGAGGCGGTTGGCCGCGTCGAGCACGCGCTGCGTGACCTGGGTTTTGCTGCGGATGCCCAGCAGGCTCACGCCCTCGATGCGTTCCATCAGCTCGTCCTCGTCGAGGCCGCCGGGCACGGTATCCACCTGGTAGCCTTCGGCGCGGAAGAGCTCGGCGGCGCGGGGGTCGGGGTTTTCGAGGAGCAGGACCTTGATGCGGTTTTTGGGGTAGCTGAGGGTCATGGGGAGGTTATTCTGGTAGAGAAATTCGTCGAAGCTGGGCAGCACTTTATCGGCGTGGGCTACCACGGCGGGGCGGCTCACGTTTTCGGTGAAGGCGTAGAAGCGGTCGGCCAGGCCGGCCTCCCGGATCTGGTAGTCGGTGTAGCCGTCGCCGAGGGCGTAAACGGGGCCGTTGAGGTCGAGCTGGCGCAATTGCAGGATTTTGCCTCCGTCGCGGCTCAGTACGTTCTCCGGGTCGAAGCCCGTGATGCGGTCCTCGGCGTCGAAGGTGAAGGTGTTGGCCAGCACGAACTCGGGCGCAATGCCGAACTCAGCCACCACCGGCTCAATGAACTCGCGGAAACCGCTGCTCACGATGTAGACCCGGCCCGGAAACTGCTCGAAGAAGCCCCGGTTGCGCCGGATGCTCTCCGACACCTTGCCCTTGAGCCGCTCCACCAGTTGCCCGATGTGCGCCCGCCGGGCCGGCAGCAGCGCCAGCCGCTGCCTGAGCGACTCCGAAAACTTCAGCTCCCCGCTCATGCCCCGGTCGGTCAGGGCCCGGATCTGGCCGACTATCGTTTCACGGTCGGGCGAGCCTTCGAGGGCAATGTCGGCGAGTTCATCCAGGCCTTCCACCTGCGTGAACGTGCTGTCGAAGTCGATGATGAGGTAGGGGAGGGATTGGGGTTGGTCGGGCATAGTGGGTGGCAAGGTAGGTGGAGGCGGGGCAATGCGGGCCGACAGGCGGCAAAATGCTGGCTGATGATGAACTGAAATAACTTTCTTTCGGGACGGAACAGATTGCAACCAACTCCCGCCTCGCAGGCTCCTGGGTTGAGGGGGACGGATGGTACTCACACGCATCAGTTACTCCCAGACCATAGCTTATGAAACATTTGCTACTGCTCGCGCTCAGCCTTGGGGGCTATGTCGCCACCGCCCAAGCCCAAAGCACCGAGTTTACGCTCCACGCCACGTCGGGTTATTTTGGCTACCGGGGCAAATCGGCTACGGGCACTTCGTTTATCAATAACGCCGACATTGCACCCCAGTCGGGCTACACCAACAACCCCTACGGCAACCGTTTCACGCTCTCGTATGGCGGGGCCGGGCAGGTGCAGCGCATTACGAGCCACCGGCTGGTGCTGGGCGCGCAGGTTGGCTACGAATGGCTGCGCAGCCGCGTCGAAATCAACGAATACTATGCGAGCTACAGCTTAAGTCAGCCGCCAATGCCCGCCACCGGCCATACCATCCTCAACAGCCGTTTTATCAACACCCACTTATTTGCCGGACACCGCTTCGCGCTGGGTCCGGTGAGCCTTGACGCCACTGTGGGCCCCGAGCTGGCGTTGTTGCGCGGGCGGCGGGAGAAAGGTGAGGCCAGCGGCGGCGGCACCACCATCCGCACCAACCGAACTCGCCATACCAGCGTCACCACCGACCTGCTCCGGGCCCGGGCCAACCTGACGGCGTACTACCAGCGGCTGGGCTTATCGGTGGGCTACTCCTCCGGCCTGCTCGACCAGAAGCGCGGCTACGTGGGCGGCACCAACGACCTGTACAGCCAGATGCTGCGTGTGGGGCTGGCTTACCAGCTGAACTGAGCTGCCGGCTAAACGCTAACAGCCCAACCAATTTAGCTCACCCGGCGGGCGGTGCTGGCGGGCAGCCAGCTCTCATTCTCACAGACCGGGCAGCGGGCCTGGGCGGCGTCGGCCAGCTCGCGCACCTGGCCGCAGTTGGCGCAGGCGTGGGGGCCGGGCTGGGCGGCTGTGGGTTGGGCCTCCCGCAGCAGCTCGGGCCAGATGGGCAGGCCGGGAAGCACCTGCTCGTCCTCAAAAAAGAACACGCTGAACTCGCCGGTGGCCTCAATGTAGGCCCGGCGCACCTGCCCCAGGTGCTCTACCTGCAACTGCCGCAGCTCGCCGAACAACTCCTTAAGCGTCAGGTTCTGCGAGCCGAAGCCCGACTGGTTGATAACGCCAGCCTCGACCAGCAGCACGGGTTTTCCCTCGAGCCAGTCGGAAAAGCGCGGGTGCCACTCGGTAAGGCGGTTGAAGAGCACATAGAGGGCCGTGACGACGCCAAACACCACGGCGGCCGGCAGCAGGGGCGTGTCGTTGTAAAGCATGGCGTCGCCGGCCGCCGAGCCCAGGCCCAGAATGATGCTAAGCTCAAAAATGGAGAGCTGCCGCACCCCGCGCCGGCCCATAATACGCAGGGCCCCCAGAATGAGTACGTACGTGAAGCCGCAACGAAAGGCAATTTCGAGCAGAAAGGGCCACGAAACGTCGTCGGCCCACCAGATGCGGTTCCAGTCGAACGGGATGACGGGTTCTTGGTCCATGCGATGAGGGAAGGGAGATAGGGCGTGGTAAAAGAACGAAACTCCGAGCGGATACGTGATTCAGCGCGAAAACGTCATTCCGAGCGAGAACGTCATTCCGAGCGCAGCGAAGAATCTCGCGGGCTAATCGTTGAAATTTGTTGCAACGATTAGCCCGCGAGATTCTTCGCTGCGCTCGGAATGACGTTCTTTTCTAACCTCTAACCTCTAACCTCTAACCTCTAACCTCTAACTATGCACTGGCCTCGGTGAGCTGGTGCATGTCGGCGGGGCTGAGCTCCAGGTGCATGGCCTTGGTCAGCTCTTCGACCTGCCGGGCGCTGGTGGCCGAGGCGATGGGGGCCGTGAGGCCGGGGCGGGCCATAATCCAGGCCAGGGCCACCTGGGCGGGCGAGGTGCCGGCGTGGCGGGCCACTACGGCATCGAGGGCCGCCAGAATCTGATAGCCCCGGTCGTTGAGGTATTTCTGGCCGATGGTGCTGCCGCGCACGCTCTGATCGAGGTCTTTTTCCGAGCGGTACTTGCCCGTCAGGAAGCCCGAGGCCAGCCCGAAGTAGGGGATGATGCCCAGGCCGTACTCCTGGCAGAGCGGCAGCAGGTCTTTTTCGAGGTCGGTGCGCTGGTAGAGGTTATACTCGGGCTGTAGGGTTTCGTAGCGGGGCAGGCCCTGGGTGGCGCTGGCTTCCAGCGCCGCCCGCAACCGGCCGGCCGAGAAGTTGCTGGCCCCGATGGCGCGAATTTTTCCTTCCTGAATCAGTTCGGCGTAGGCTTCCAGCGGCTCGGTTACGGACCGCTCCTCATCGTCCTGATGCGACTGGTAGAGGTCGATATAATCGGTCTGCAGGCGCTGGAGCGACTCCTCGACGGCCGTTTTGATGTAACCTTTGCCCAGGCCCTGGCGGCCATCGCCCATCTTCATGCCCACCTTGGTGAAGATGAGCACGTCGTCGCGGCGGCCGCGCTGCTTCAGCCACTTGCCGATAACGGCTTCCGATTCGCCACCCTGGTGGCCAGGAGCCCAGGCCGAGTACACGTTGGCCGTATCGATGGCGTTGCCGCCGCCGGCTACAAAGGCATCGAGCACTTGAAAGGACGTGGCCTCATCGGCGGTCCAGCCAAAAACGTTGCCGCCCAATACGAGGGGCGCGGTGCGCAGGCCGGAGCGGCCCAGTTCATGATGTTGCATAAGGGGTAAAGCTTAAAAAGTAGAAGGTTCAGGAATTAGAAAGGGAACTTACGCTAGGTGGTTGTAGCGCGAAGCTCCAGCTTCGCGCATGGCTGCTGACTACCAGACGATTTTGTTCAACGGTACGCGAAGCTGGAGCTTCGCGCTACAGGCTTCAAGCGCCCTTTTGCGTAAGTCCTAAAGAAAGATAGAAGGTGGAGCAGGGCGGAAGCTGTTGGAACGACATTCGGCAAGCTGCCACTTCACCACTTGCCCACTTTCTGCCTTACAACTTCTCCAACACCCGCCAGCCGTGAGCCGGCACCAGCAATTCATCGCCGGCCCGGAACATGAGCTGCTCGTCGCTGAACACGTCGCGCCAGGTCCCGGCGGCGGCTTCGGGCAGGGGCAGCCGTTGCGGTTCGGCGCTGCTGTTGATGACGCAGAGCACGGCCGCGCCGGCTTTCTCGCGAACAAAACCGTAGAGACTGGCCGGGCCGGGCAGGCGCTCGAAGCGGCTGGCAACGTCGCCGTTGTGCAGGGCCGGGTGGCGGCGCTTGAGCTGGAGCAGGCGCGTGTAGAAGTCCTGAAGTGGGAAATCCTGCCACCCAATCGGGTCCTTGTCGAAGAAATCGAGCCGCTTGCGCAGGGCCGCCTCCTGGCCGGAATACACTAGCGGCATACCGGGCAACAGCACCGTGAGCACGGCGAAGGGCAGGGCCAGCGGGCCCAGCCGCTCGTATTCGGTGCCGTCCCAGCTGTTCACGTCGTGGTTGCTCGTGAAATTCATCAGGTACACCGAGGGCGGGTACTTGGCCCGTTCGGCGGCACGGTACTCGTCGAGGGCCGCAAGCGGGGCCGTGCCTTCGGCAATAGTGTCGAGCAAGTAATGCAGTCGTAAGCCGAACGTCATGTCGAAGGCCCGCTCCAGCAGATGGGTATCGGAGTTGAACTCCTCCCACGTCAGGCCGCCCGAGGGATAAAGCTCGTCCCATTCGGCCAGCATGAACACGGGCTTGAGGGCATCGAGGGCGGGGCGGGCCTCATCCCAAAAATCGGTGGGCACCAGCGCGGCCACATCGCAACGGTAGCCGTCGATGTCGGCTTCGCGCACCCAGTAGCACAGCGCCTCCGTCATGTAGTGGCGCAGCGCGGGGTTGCCGTAGTCGAATGCCACCACGTCGTGCCAGTCGGCCACCGGGGGCACGAGGCGGCCCTGGGCATCGTGCTGGTACCAGTCGGGGTGCTCGGTTACGAGTGGGTTGTCCCAGCTGGTGTGGTTGGCCACCCAATCCAGCAGCACGTGCAGGCCCAGGGCGTGGGCGGCATCCACAAGGTGGCGCAGATCGTCAAGAGTCCCGAACTCAGGGTTTACCCCGAAATAGTCGCGCACGGCGTACTGGCTGCCGAGCGTGCCCTTGCGGTGCTGCTCCCCAATCGGATGAATCGGCATCAGCCAGATAATGCTGATGCCCATGGCCGCCAGCCGGGGCAGGTGGGCCTCAAAGGCCCGAAATGTGCCCTCGGGCGTGTACTGGCGAACATTAACTTCGTAGATGGTCGCGTTGAGGGCCCACGCGGGATGCTGAACCTGAAACTGCTGGGCGTGGGGGTGCGACGACGACGACGATTGGGGCATAATGGGCAATAAGGTTGGTCTGATAAGGGCGAAAGCGGGTCGGTTGGCCGGACCCCTGACACACATAAATCGGGCGGCAGAGGATTTGTTTGGCCCCGGCAGCGGCTACTGCGCGTTGGGCAGCCGCTCATACACGCGGTAGCCATGGGCGGGCAGCAGTACTTTCGAGCCCGAGCCCAGCCGCATAATCTGTTGGCTGAACAGCTCGCGGTAAGTGCCCGGCCCGAGCGTGCGCAACGTCAGCTCGTGGGGCTGGCCGTCGAGGTTGACGGCCGTGAGCACGGCGGCCTGCTCGCGGCGGCGCACAAAGCCGTACACCCAGGGGCTGGAGCTGAGCGGCAGGGTTTCCATTTCGGCGCAGGCGTCGCCGTTGGCCAGGGCTGGGTTGCGCTTCTTGAGTTGCAGCAGCCGGGTGTAGAAGTCCTGGAGCGGGTAGCCGTTCCACGGAATGGGGTCTTTCTCGAAGAAGCTAAGCCGCTTTTTAAGCGCCGCCTCCTGGCCCGAATACACCATCGGGATGCCGGGCAGCAGGGCCGCCAGCACGGCCTGGGGCAGGGCATTGGCCCCGAGCCGCTCGTACTCGGTGCCGTCCCAGCTATTAATGTCGTGGCTGGAAGTGAAGTTCATCAGGTACACCCCGGCCGGGTAGCGGGCCCGCTCGGCCTCCAAGTAGCGGGTAATGGCCCCCGTGGGCTGCTGGCGCCGGGCAATGCTGTCGAGCAGATAGTGCAGGCGCAGGCCATAGGTGGCGTCGAAGGCCTTTTCGAGTAGGTGGCTGTCGGGCGTAAACTCGCCGGGCTTGAGGAAGGGCGGCGCGTGCAGCTCGTCCCACTCGGCCAGCATAAATACGGGCTTAATTCGCGTCAGCGCGGCGCGGGTATCGTTCCAGAAATCGGTGGGTACCAGCCCGGCCACGTCGCAGCGGAAGCCGTCTACGCCGGCCTCACGCACCCAGTAGGCCAGGCTCTCGGTCATGTAGCGGCGCAGCTCGGGCTTGCGTGTAGTCGAGGTCGATGACGTCCTGCCAGTCGGCCACCGGGGGCACGAATCGGCCCAGCGAGTCGCGGGTGAACCAGTCGGGGTGCTGGCGGGCCAGCTTGCTGTCCCAGCTGGTGTGGTTGGCCACCCAGTCGAGAATCACGTGCATGTTGCGCTTGTGGGCGGCGGCCACCAAATGCTGCAAATCGGCCATGGTGCCCATTTCGGGGTTCACGGCCCGGTAGTCCTGCACCGAATAGTAGCTGCCGAGTGTACCCTTGCGCTTTTCCCGCCCGATGGGGTTAATGGGCATCAGCCATAGAATCCCCACGCCCATGCTGTCGAGGCGGGGTAGGTGGGCCTCGAAGGCCCGAAACGTGCCCTCAGGCGTGTACTGGCGGATATTGACCTCGTAGATGCTGGCCTGAGCCGCCCAGGCGGGGTGCTGCACCGTGAACGGGGCCGGGGCCGGGCAGGGCGGCGGCGGACCGGCATTTTGGGTTTGGCAGGCAGCCAGCAGCAGGGCTGGCAGCGGCAGCAGTAGAAGGCGGGGCAGGAACATGGCCCAACATACGCAGTTTCCGTGTTGTGGGCCACCGGCGGGGCCTGGTGGGCGCTGCCCCGGCAACATGAGGGCCCCGGGCAGCGTATCTGTTTCTACCAACCTATTCCTCTCCTAACCCCGCTACCATATGGACCACGCCGAGCGCATCGAACAAACTATTCAGGGTATCTACGACACCTTCGACAACCCCCGCCAGCATCCCGTAGAGGCGGGCCTGGGCTATATCGACAGCTGGATTGACGCGCTTGACGGGCTCGGTGGCTCAGCCATCACCGGCCTGCAGGCCGAGTTGCGCAACCTGCGCGGCCACGTCGAGCGCGACGACCGGGTGGGTATGGCCGCCAGCCTCCAGCTGCTGGGCCAGGAAACCTCGCGCATGGCCCACGACCTGCACAGCTTCTCCGACGGTACCGGCGACCAGCTCCGCCACCTGGGCCAGACCCTGGTAACGGCCGCCGGCAACCTCAAAATGTCGTAGCTGCCCCGCGCACCCAAGCCAAAAGCCCCTACCGCCCCGGAAATCCGGCGCAGTAGGGGCTTTTTACGTCTTTGTGTCGTAGCCTACTGACTACTAATACCCGGCCGCTGCGTCGTCGCCGCGGGGGTCGGCGCCGCCTTCGAGCTGGCCGTTAGGCAGTACCCGGATAATTTCCATGCGGCCCCACGGATTGCGCGGGGCGAGCTGGTAGCCCCGGGCCCGGAGCGAGTCCTGGGCGGCGGGCAGCAGGGCCCCGGCTTCCACGTCGAGCTGGTCGGGGAGCCATTGGTGGTGTAAGCGCGGGGCGGCTACGGCCTGCTGGGCATTCTGGCCATAGTCAACCACATTGAGAATGCCCTGGAGTACGCTCGTGATGATGGTGCTGCCGCCGGGCGTGCCCACTACCAGGGCCAGTTTGTTGCCTTTGGTGAGAATAGTGGGCGTCATCGAGGAGAGCATACGCTTGCCGGGGGCAATGGCGTTGGCCACGCCGCCCACCAGCCCATAGGCGTTGGGCGTGCCGGGCTTGCTGCTGAAATCGTCCATCTCGTTGTTGAGAATAAACCCGGCCCCGGCTACCACCACCCGGCTGCCGTAGGCCCCGTTCAGGGTGGTCGTGCAGCTCACGGCATTGCCCTGCGCATCCACGATGTTGTAGTGCGTGGTCTGGTCCGACTCGTAGCCGGGCAGACCAGTACCGGCCGCCACCTGGGCGCTGGGTGTGGCCCGGTGGGGCAGGGTCGAAGCCATCCGTTGCTGGTTGTAGGCGGGTTGCAGGAGCTGCGCCACCGGCACACGCCCGAAGTCCGGGTCGCCGAGGTAGGTGGCGCGGTCGGCGTACACCCGGCGCTGGGCCTCCGTAATCCAGTGCGTGGCCTGGGGCGAGTGCCAGCCGGCGGCGCGCAGGTTGTAGGGTTCCAGCATCTGGAGCATTTGCAGCAAGCGCCACGCCCCCCGAGCTGGGCGGCGGGAACGTGAGCACCTCGTAGCCCCGGTACTGGCCGTGAAGCGGAGTGCGCCACTGGGGCCGGTAGCCCGCCAGGTCGGCCGGCGTAATCAGGCCCTGCCCGCGCTGCATTTCGGCCACGATGAGCTTGGCGGTGGGGCCGGTGTAGAAGCCGTTGCGGCCCTGGTCGCGGATGTATTCGAGGGTGCGGGCCAGTTCGGGGTAATAAATGGTTTCGCCGGCCTGCCAGGACGCCGCCCCCGGCCTTCAGGTAGGCGCTGGTGGGGTTGAAGCGGGCGAAGTCGGGGCGGGTGCGGTTGAGGCCGGCGGCTTCTTTTTCCGTCAGCTTCAGGCCCTGCATGGCCAGCTGCACGGCCGGCTCCACTACATCCTTCCAGGGCAGCTTGCCCAGCTTCTGGTGCAGCTCCCACATGCCGGCCACGGTGCCCGGTACGCCGGCTGCCCGGTGGCCGAGCGTGCTCAGGTCGGGTACTACGTTGCCGGCCGCATCGAGGTACATGTCGCGGGTGGCGGCGGCGGGGGCCGTTTCGCGGAAGTCGAGAGCTCCTTCCTGCTTATCGGCCCCGCGGTAGAGTAAAAAGCCGCCGCCCCCAATGTTGCCGGCTACGGGCAGGGCCACGGCCAGCGCAAACTGCACGGCCACGGCCGCATCGTAGGCGTTGCCCCCGCGTTGCAGAATCTCAACCCCAATGCGCGTGGCTTCGGGGTGGGCCGATACCACCATTGCCTTGTTCGTAACAACGGGCGTGGCGGCCGGTACCGGCGCGGCCAGGCTGGCTGCGGCCGCGGCCGGAACAGTAGTGGAGGAGGTAGTCGGCGACGTGGTAGTGCAGGCGGCCAGCGCGGCCACCAGCACCGGATAGAACAGGCGTTTCATAGCCGTAAGGTAAGCAGCGGCGCGGGGAATAAACGGGGATGGCGCAGGCATAAGAGCGGCACGACCCACGGAGTGATCAGGCCCGGCGCTACGGTGTTCGGGCCGGTTTGCTGCGCCGTTCCCGATCCTGCTGCTATATTCCCCGTAGTTTTGGGCTGATCTTTACCAAACTACTTCCGCGCTATGTCTTCTGCTTCTTCCGCTGCCACCGCCACGCCCCAACCGCTGTTGCCCCCACTGCCCCTCGTGCAGCACGACCCCTGGCTGGCGCCCTACGAGCCAGTGCTGCGGCGGCGGCAGGCCAGCCTGGAGGCCCGGCTGGCCGAAATAACAGACCAATATGGGTCGCTGAGCAAGTTTGCCACGGCCCACCAGCGGCTGGGGCTGCACTACGATGGCCGCCGCCGCGGCTTCTGGTACCGCGAGTGGGCCCCCGCCGCCCAGGCCCTGAGCCTGATTGGTGACTTCAACGGCTGGGACCGGCAGGCCACCCCGCTTGCGCCGGGCGCCGACGGGGTATGGGAAGTATTTCTGCCCGATAAGGAATACAAAGACCGCCTCACGCATTACTCGCTCTACAAGGTGCACGTGGTGTCGGCCCACGGGGCCCAGGACCGCCTGCCGGCCACCCTGCGCCGGGCCGTGCAGCACCCCGAAACCCACGATTTTGCCGGCCAGGTCTGGCGGCCGGAGCAGCCTTTCACCTGGACCGACCAGAAGTTCCGGGTGGCTAACGCCGTGCGCGAGCCGCTTATTTACGAGGCCCACGTGGGCATGGCGCTGGAAGAAGGCCGGGTGGGCTCCTACCTCGAATTCGCCGAGCAGGTGCTGCCCCGCATTGAAGCCGGCGGCTACAACTGCCTGCAGCTGATGGCCGTGATGGAGCACCCCTACTACGGTTCGTTCGGCTACCACGTGGCCAACTTCTTCGCCGTATCGTCGCGCTTCGGCACGCCCGAGGAACTCAAGTACCTCATCAACGAAGCCCACCGCCGCGGCATTGCCGTGCTGCTCGATATCGTGCATTCGCACGCCGTCAAGAACGAGGCCGAGGGCCTGGCTAACTTCGACGGCTCGGGCCACCAGTATTTCCACGAAGGCACCCGGGGCGAGCACCCCGGCTGGGATTCGCGCCTCTTCGACTACAGCAAGCCCGAGGTGCAGCAGTTTCTGCTCAGCAACCTGCGCTACTGGCTCGAAGAGTTTCACTTCGACGGCTTCCGCTTCGATGGCGTGACGAGCATGCTTTACCACCACCACGGCGAGGGCGTGAGCTTCGGCGGCTACGAGTCGTATTTCGGGCCCGAGGTTGATGAGGATGCCGTGCTCTACCTGCAGCTGGCAGCCACGCTGGTGCGCGAAATCAAGCGCAGCGCCCTGCTGGTGGCCGAAGACATGAGCGGCATGCCCGGGCTGTGCCGGCCCATTGCCGAGGGTGGCATCGGCTTCGATTACCGCCTGGCCATGGGCATCCCCGATTACTGGATCAAGCTGCTCAAGCACACCCGCGACGAGGACTGGAACCTCTACGACCTCTGGTACGTGCTCACCAACCGCCGCGACGGCGAAAAAACGGTGGCCTACGCCGAAAGCCACGACCAGGCCCTGGTGGGCGACAAAACCCTGGCCCAGTGGCTCTTCGATGAGTCTATTTACACCCACATGCACCACGCCGACCCCGACCCCGTGGCGGCCCGGGCGGTGGCCCTGCATAAGCTGTTGCGGCTGCTCACGCTCAGTCTGGGCGGCGAGGCCTACCTCAACTTCATCGGCAACGAGTTCGGGCATCCCGAATGGATTGATTTCCCCCGGGAAGGCAACGACTGGAGCTACCATTTCGCCCGCCGCCAGTGGAGCCTGGCCGACAACCCCGACCTCAAGTTTCAGCAGCTGCTGCGCTTCGATGAGGCCATGATTACGCTGGCCCGGCGCACCCACCTGCTGGCCGCCGGCCCCGCCCGCCAGCTGCTGCTCGATGCCGAAAACCAGGTGCTCGTCTTCGGCCGCGGCGCGCTGGTGTTTATCTTCAGTTTCCACGTCGAGCGCAGCATCCCCGATTACCGCTTCTTCGTGCCGCAGCCCGGGCGCTACCGCATCGTGCTCGACTCCGACAACCCCGAATTTGGCGGTTTCGGCCGGGTCGATGATGGCTACGAGTTCGAAACGTTCGAGGAGGACGGGGTAAGCAAGCTCAGCGTGTACGCCACCAACCGCACCGTGCTGGTGCTGGAGCGGATAAGCTAAGAACCACGCCCTGCCAGTAGTTCAAACGTCAAACGCCCGGTTCGGCCCCTTACCACGTAGCGCACTGCGTGGTAAGGGGCCGAACCGGGCGTTTGACGTTTGAACTACTGGTGCAGAACCTCTACTGCTTGGTTTTGCGGCCCGATTCCGCTTGTTCGAGGGCGTCGGAGATGCGCTGGTTGCGAGCCTCGGGCTTTTTGGCGCGGCTGATGTGCTGGGCCAGCTGCTTGCGCTGGGTGAAGGGCAGGGCGTCGAACTGGGACTGCAAACCAGCCCGTTCCAGGGCCCGGGAAAGCTCGTCAGGCAGGTCGAGGCCGGCGGGGTCGGTATCGTGCCAAAGCACCACCTGCACCGTTTCGCCCCAGGTTTTGCCGATGGCATTGCGCACTTCCTTGCGCACGCTGAAACCGTGCTGCTCCTCGGTCAGGGGCACCAGGTTGAGGCGAATCGGAAACCCGTCGATGGTGCCCTGGACGGGTAGCGAGCCTTTGGTGCCGTATTCGGCGATTACACTGAAGGGTACGGCCACGAATACGCCGTTGTCGCCGCCGTCCATTTCCAGAGGGGCTTCAAATTCGTGGCGGCGGGGGGCGGAGGTGTCGGAATTCATGGGGTAGGCGGAAATAAAGGAGCTGTGGCCGGCTGGCCAGTCAAGCGGTGTTCGAGTTGGTGGAGAATGGTGTTTACGGTCGCGGTATCAGTGAGCGGAACCATGCGCAGGCGCTCGGGCGGCAGCTGGTACCGCTCCAGCAGCAGGTTTGCTACTTCCTCGGAGGCGGCCAGCACGAGGTCGGCGCGGCGCAACGCCAGCCGTTCAAGGGCCAGGCTCCAGCCGCTGGCACCCTCGGTGCCCCGTTCCTGGGCCAGCTCGTGCACGTGCAGCACCAGCGGCCGGCCAGTTTGCTGCCTGATTTCCATGCCCGCCAGCCACGTGGGCCAGTCGATGGCGTAAATAACGGCAAAATCCTCCTGTAAGGCCCGGCGGGTCGCAAAGCGGGCGTACTGAATCACCTGGAAATTGAGGTCGGTGGTAGCGGGCAAATCAACGCCCAGCGCGGCCAGCGCTTCGGTCAGCGTGGCCCGCACCCGAGGAGGAGGAGGAGGCGTTGATTCAGAATCTGGCTCTGGCTCTGGCTCTGGCTGCGTTTCAACTGCCACCTGATCCAGCTTGCGGGCTTCGCCGGCATCGGGCTCAGTGTCCTGGGCAAAAACGTCGCGGTTGATCAGCAGGTCATCAGCGGCCAGCTCCGGCGGCGGCCCGGGCAGTGCGGGTGCTTCGGCCGGAGCCGGCGGCATCATTGGGCTGGGGGAGTTGGCTGGAGCTTCGGGCGGCATGCGCGTGGCCCCTGTTGGGGTGGGGGCCGCCTGGCGGGGGGTAGCCCCCAGGTAAGGTGCGGCCGGGGTGGCATAGGTGCCGGTGCCAACAGGCGTAGCCCCCTGGTAGGGTGCGGCCGGATGCTGCCAGGCCGCCGGGCGCTCATGGGCGGGCGCAGACAGGTCGTTGGTCAGGTCGAGTTCGGCGAGGCCGGTTACGCGCAGGTCGGGGCCGGCCGCGAAGGCCGGGGCCGGCAGGTGGGGCAGCATTACGGCTAGCGAGGCCAGCGGGGCCAACTGGTTTACCAATGGGCGAACAAGCGGCACCGCTGCTTCCCCGGAGCGGGGCGCTTCGTTCCAGCCGAGCAGCAACACGCGGAAAGGGGCAACAATCATAAGCTAGCAGAATAGAACGAGGGCTAACGGAAGTACGGCAAGGTAGAAAAAAAAGGTGCCCGCTGCACAACCAAAGCCCTCCGTCAGCCAATACCAGTGCCGCGCCGCCCCGTTCGGCAGTGCCAGCCAGGAGCGGGGCGGCAGCCTGTCGTAGCCAGCATGGGAGCACGGAGAACAGGTAGGCTGCCACCCCACCCCAAAAAGAACATACTCCGGCAAAGCAGCCCTAAAGGCCGCTTCACCGGAGTACGTGGAAAAATTGTTGCCGCTGAAAAACCACCGCAGCCCGGGAAAGAATTATTCCACCACCAGCCGGCGGCTCTGGCTTCCACTGCGAACCAGGTACAAACCGGGGCGCAGGGTAGGGGGCAGGGTAAGCTGTAACGGGCCGGCCGCCGGCACCGGAGCCGATAACAGCACCCGGCCGCTGAGGTCAAGTACCTGTACCAGCTGGCCGGCTGCGATGCCGGCCACAGCCACCTGGCCCCGGGCCGGGTTGGGCCAGAGCTCCAGCGTGGCCGGAGCCGCCGGTACCGCCACAGGCTGCACCGCCGACAAGCTGGCCGTGCCGTCGTCGTCGAGTTGGCGCAGGCGGTAGTACACCAGGGCAGTCCCGTAGGTGGTCAGCTGCGCGTCATTGTAGGTATAGCTGGCGGCCTGGCCCCGGCCGGGCACCCAGGCCACGCGCCGGAAATCGGTGCCGTCGGGCGATACTTCCACCGCGAAGCCCGCATTGCGCAGTTCCGTGGCCGTGCTCCAGCTAAGGTGAGCCACCGTGCGGCGAGCCTCGGCCCGGAAGGCGGTGAGCGTAACGGGCAGCGGCACGGGAACGCCAACCAGCGTTAGGGTGGCGGGGCTGACGGCAAAAAACACATTGCCCAAGGCTTCCACTTTCACCCGGCCCTGGGTGGTGAGCAGGTTGGGCAGCCGCACCTCGGCCGCGCCGTTGTTGGGCGTGCTGGCCAGCAGCGTGGTGGCGAAGCTCTGGCCGCCATCGTTGGAAAACAGAATCCGCACGTTGGCGCAGCTTACGGGAGCCTGGTCGGTGCCCAGCACGTCCCAGGTAACGGTATAAAGGCTGTTGGGCCGGGCCGTGAGGGCCGTGGCTGGTGCCGTTACCCGGAACGGGCCGGCGTTGGCCACGGTCAGGCTCAGGTTGGCTCCGGCTACCCCGCCGCGGTTGTCGCGGGCGGTAAGGCGGAAGTTGAGGGAGCGGGCTACCAGGGGCAGAATTTCGCCCGGCGAATTGGTGTTGCCAACAATGGCGCTTAGCTGCGGGAACGTGCGCTCGGCGCTGGCCACGGGTGCGAAGCTGCGGAACAGGGGTGGCCCGCTGGGGTCGGTGGCAGCTCCGGCCAGGCCGCTGGGGTTGCCTAAGTCCAGCTCCTCCCAGCTGTAGGTGAGGGCATCGCCGTTGGGGTCAGAACCCGTGCCAGCGAGGCGGAAGGGTGTGCCCTGCGGAATGGCGTAGGTGCCGGTTGGCACGCTCACACTGGGCGGCTGGTTGCCGCCATTGGCTACCAGGCTTCCGCAGGTTAGCTTGGGCATAATGGCGCTCAGGCTGCCAGCATGGAAGAAGACAATGCCCGCGCCCACATTGTCGGGGGCGCAGCGCGAATCATACGACATAATGGTGTTGCCCGCCCCCGGCTCGTAGGCCAAGCTGGCCCCCCGGTTGCCCCCCGAACAGTTGCCCTGGTCGCCATTGAAGGTGTGGTTGGAGCCTAGCTGGTGGCCGATTTCGTGGCGGGTAACCGTAGCCATGAGGCCGTCGGAGCTGGCCGTGGACGACCCGCCCCCCTTACCCGACTGGCCCGTGAAAGCGGAACACACAACGCCCACGTAGGCCACACCCGAGTAGCCGTTGCCGGTATGGCCCAGTACGTGGCCGAGGTCGTAATTGGCGAAACCCAGCCGGGTATTGAGCACAGCGGCGTTGGCGTTCATCAGCGCCACAGGCGAGGTGTCGGGGTAAGGGTCGGTGGCGGCATCCGTAAAGATGAGTTGGTCGTTGCCGGCCACCAGTTCCAGCCGGAGCGCGAATTCGCGCTCGTACACACCGTTGAGCGAGTTCACCAGGGCCGCGATTTTAGCCTGGGTTCCTGCCACCGTCCCGCCACCCAGCTGCTGCACATACTCGCCGGTGGCGGCCACGGCCAGGCGCAATACGCGAATCTGGCTGCCAAAAGGCGCCGGCGGGGCCGGCGGAACGCCCCCCGCCGGGCGCTCGGCCGAAACCCCGGGTGGCAGCAACGCCTGGCAGTCGAAGGAAGCCGGCTCCTCGGTCCGGGTCTGGTAGAGCACCGTGGCCCCACCCGGTTCGGCCTGCGAAATCACCACCGGCCCGTCGGGCGTGAGTAGTTGGGCATCGAGGCCGGCTGGCGTCCAGGAAAGGCGCACGGTGGTAGTGGGGTCGTCGAGCGAGTGCCCGGCAAACGTGCGGATGCGCGGGTAGCGGGCTGCCAGCGCCGGGGCCATCACCGCCACCCGCGACAGGGTGTAGCGGTGGAGCGTTCCATCAGGGTGGGGCAGCTCCAGAGCCGGCCCGGCCGCCGTTGGTGCGGCGGTTGCGGGCGGCACCTGGGCCAGACGGGCGGCCAGCTGGGTGGTATCGAGGCGAAACCAGGGGGCGGGCGAGGCGGCTATCGGGCCCCGGTTGGCCGGGGTAGGCACGGGTTGCCACAGGGGCGGCCCGGTCTGGGCAAAGGTCGGCAACGATACGACAGCTGAAAGCAGCACGCTGCCGAGTAGCGGCCGAAGCCATAATTTTGGAGGCATACAGGAGGGCAAAAAGACGCAGTACTATGCCACCGGCGGAGCCGATAGGACGAAGAAGTGGCGAGACAACACCCTTTCTCTCAATTAAATGCCCTACTTCGGCTAGATTTTCTTTCCTTCTGAGAATCGGGAGGGGTAGATATAAGAAGGATGAAAATATGGGGTTAATATCCTGACTGATTGATGCTTGTTGTTCGTTTGTTTCAATGAAGCTGAATGGAAAGTCGCAAAGTCTGTCATCCTGAGCATTGGGTGCGCTAACTTCCAGTAGTGCTTCCGCCGATCAGTCCGGTAGCGGGTGCGTCGGCACCGAACCCCAACGGCCCAGACGACCTTACGGAACCGCCGGTCGATGCTGGCCAAGAGTGGCCGCCGCTCGTTGCCGAACCAGCAAGCCGGCCATGCTCA
Source organism: uncultured Cytophagales bacterium (assembly GCA_963711295.1). GTDB lineage: Bacteria > Bacteroidota > Bacteroidia > Cytophagales > Hymenobacteraceae > Hymenobacter. The sequence goes on along the minus strand of CAVQDF010000003.1, from coordinate 1,680,153 downwards.
TGCCTTAAGCTGGTCGCGCAAGTACTGGTACACCTCGGGGTTGCTGAGCAGCGTGCCGTGGTGGAGCTGGGGGTACACCTGGGTCCGGATGAGCAGCTCGGGCGGCGCGGCGCGGTCCTGGAAGACGCGGCCGGCCGCGCTACCCGCCCCTACAAGGCCGTCGCCGAAATAATCGTGTAGCGCCGAGCTAGCCGATTTCAGCAACGAGCCCACCAGCACGTGGTAGCGTACCCCGGGCAGGGGCGGCACCACCGTGCGCGGCGGAAAAAGGTCGTCGGCATGTTCACTCTGCCAGTCCTCATCCACCAGCAACGCATGGCGCAGGTCCTTGATGCCGTTGCTGCGCTGGTCGAGCAGGCCGCTGATGGCACGGGTGGGCCACAGGTTGATTTTGCGCAGCACCAGGCTGGTCAGATGGCTGTTCTGTTCCAGAAACGAGCCGTCGTTGGGCACGCCCAGCAGAAACACGTCGTGCAGCCGCGCCAGCCAGGTTGGTTGGGGGCTACGGATTGAACGCTGGTTTTCGGCCGGCGAGGCTCCTCCAGGAGCCGAACCCTTGCCGTTCGGTACTACCGGCCCCTCAGCTACTGCGCCCTCATTGTCAATTGAGCCATAATACCCAGCCGAGCGGATAATCAGGCCACCCATGCTGTGGCCCACCAGTACCAGCTCGCCCACGGCTTCGGGGTAGGTGGCTACCAGTTCGGCCAGCAGCCGGTGCAGGTGGCGGCCGTTCTCCGAAACATGCAGGCCCGAGTTGTAGCGCACGTACAGGCAGCTCACGCCCAGCTCCTGCTGCAGGCGCGGGCCGAAGCGCAGGTCATCGGGGCCGTTGCCGGTCTGCCAGATAATCTCGTCGCCCATCAGCCCGTGCAGGAACACCAGTGTTTTGCGCGGCCGGCCGTTGGGCGCAGGCGTCAGGTGCAGGTCGGCCACGGCTATATCGGCTCCGTAGCGGCGCAGGCTGAAGGCAATAGCCCGACGGTCGGCGCGGGCGGCCAGCTGGTCGCCGAAGGCCCCGTTGAGCACTGGCAGCGTGAAGTGGAGGTTGTCCTGGCCCACCCGGTAGAGTGCCCCGGCCCCGTCGAAGGGGGCGCGGGCGGCGCGGCCCAGGGCCGTGGCCACCCGTTTCCAGCGCGAGGGCAGCTTGGCCGCGCCGCCATCGTCAGGGGAAATAGGCTGAGGGTCAGGGGTTGGGGGTAGGGTATCGGGCACGGTGGCGGCAGTTGATGGCCCACCGCAACTGGCGGCGGTCAGGTTGCCCCAAGATACCGCCTTACCGGCAGTTCGCACCAGCGGAGCCGGTACCAGCGGGTGTGCACTGAAATTGCCAGGCAACTGAAAAACCCGTCAACGACATCGTTAACGGGGTTTTGATGAAAGAACTGGTAGTGCTTACTGCACAACCAGTTTGCGCACGACTGGCCCGGCCGCTGTTTCCAGGTGCAGCAGGTACACCCCGCCCCGCTGCCCGCGCAAATCGACGAGGCGGCCGGTGGCGGCGCTGGCCGGGGCCGCGCCCTGGCGCAGCACCTGGCGGCCGGTGGCATCGGTGATGGTGAATGGAGCAGTGGCCAACGCGGCATCAGTGAGCGAGGCCAGACTGAATTCGCCGCTGGCGCTGGGGTTCGGATAGACTTGCAGCGCGGCGGGGGCGGTAGTGCCGGTCCGGGTGCTGGTTACGGTGCCCACCAACTGCACATCGTCGATAAACAGAACGCTGGTGGTACTGGCGTTGGGAGCAATTCCCGCCGCGAAAGCAATCCGTAGGGTGTCGGGCTGCTGGTTGGTGTAGTAGCGTAGGGGCATCTCGACCAGCGTGTAGGCGGCCTGGGGAACCAGCGCCTGCCTTGTGGAAGCCACCGAATCGGATTTATTGGATAGAATCAGGAGGGCTCTTGCCATGTCGGTGGCCGCGCTGGGTCCCGTAAGCTTGTACCAGAACTGTAGCCGGGCCGGCCGGCTGGCGTACGGAACACCCGCCCGGCTGTTTTGCGTCTTAATCGACCCCAAAATCATCACCCCTGGCAGAGACAAGGCAGTATTTCCTGCATTCTGGATCCGGGCCGCAAAGCTGCCCCCGTGCGCGTCGGCAGATTTGGTAACGGTGCGGGGCACCAGCAGCGGCGGAAAACCGAGCACGTTGGCAATGTCGTCGCCCGTACTCCAGTTAGTGGGGAGCTCTACCCCGTTGCGCGGGCTCCAGGTTTCGAGGTTGCCGTTGGGCACCGCAGCGGGCGTTTGGGCCAGGGCCGTCAGGGGCAGCATCAGGCCGGCAGCCAAAAAGAGGAAAGGTGTTTTCATAAAAATAAAAATCAGGGAAAAAAGAAAGACAAATGGGGTAGTTAGTGAAGCAGAAAAGCAGGTTCAAAGTACCGAATAAACCAGGAACAGCTAGCTAGTGAAAGCCGCCAATGGGTATCCATCAACCCTTAATGCTCAACTCAGCTACCGGGCGCGCTGCCGGCCGGAGCCGGTAGTACCGCGCCCAGGGCCGCGCCCGTGAGTAGTCCGCCCACGTGGGCGGCGTTGTCGGTGGCGTGGGCCTGGAGGCCGCCGGCGAGGCTGCTCACCATAAAATAGAACACGAACAGCAGCACCGTGTAGCGCTGGGAACGGGAGAGGGCCGCCGGACGTCGCACGAGCGTGGCCAGCAGCAATCCGTAAAGCCCAAAAATGGCCCCCGACGCGCCCACCGAGTTCACGCCCGCCGTGTGCCACCACAGGCTGGCCAGGCTGGCCGCCACCCCGCTCACCAGATACACGCCCAGCAACCGCCCCGAACCGGTAATTCGCTCCGTGAGCAGGCCCAGAAACACAAGGGTTGTCAGGTTGAGCAGCAGGTGGGCGAAACCGCCGTGCAGGAACGTGCTGGTAAGTAGCCGCCAGGGCTGGCCGGGCAGGGTGAGGGGCGAGAAATTAGAGCCCCAGCGGATGAGGTCGGCGCTGGCGGGCTGCCAGAGGTTGGTGCCGGCCAGCCCCAGCAGCAGATAGGCCACCAGGTTCAGCCAGAGCAGTGTGGGGGTGGCCCGGTAGCCCGGCCGGAAGCCAAAAATACCCCGGAGCGTACCGGCCAGCCCGCCGCTATTTCCGGTGGGTTCGGCGGCGGGTAGCCGGGGTGGGAGCGGGGCCGTGAGGTCGGGCACGAGGCCGCGCCGTTGCAGCTCGCGTACGGCCGCCGGACCCACGGTGGGTGGGTACTCGGCGGCATGCCGGGCCAGGTACAGCAGCTCGGCGTCGGTTTGGCCCGCGAACAGGGCCGCCGGGTCAGTTGGGGGTAAATCGGGGTCGGAGGGAGCAGCCATGAGCGAGGGAGAAAACCAGGGTCCGAAGCTCCACAAACCCTGCCAGCCCCCACTACCTGCCAGAGTTGCCGACTGGCCGGGGCGGCAGCAGCCTAGAGGTCGGTGATGTTGCCTTTCATCGGAGCCCGCTTGCTGGGCTGACCCAGCAGCTGGCCCCCGATATCGGCCGCCTCGAAGTCGCCCCTGTTCTGGTCGCGGTCAGTGTACACTTCGCCGAAACGTTCGTAGCGAGTCTTGAAGTTTTCGAGCACGATGCGCCTTAGCGAGAGGCCCTGTTGCATGAGCGTAAGCCGGGCTTCCATGGTGGGCGTGAGGTGCTGGTTATAGGCTTTCGCGCCCATAAACCAGTCGATGCGCTCCAGGGCAATGGTTACCTGGCCCGGAAATACCGCTGTCACCGAGTCGCCCATAGCCTGGGCCGTGAGGTAGGCGGCCGTGTTTTCGGCCAGCCAGTAGCGGCGGGCCATGCGGGCATAGCGGCCAGCGGCGGTGGTATCGGCCCGGTCGGCGGCGGGCAGCAGGCGGCGCGTCTGGGCTACCTGCCCGGCGGCCTGCCGCTCAAAGTCGGGCAGCTGGTGGGCCTTAACGGCTTCGAGCACGATGGGTTCCTGACGGGCCGAAGCGGCGGGGGCAGCGGGCGGCGTGTCGCGGAGGCCCCACCAGCCCAGCCCGGCCAGGGCCACCAGCCCGGCAGCCACGGCCGGCCACCAGCGCCGCCCGCTCGCCGGCCCATCGGCCAGGTAAGCCACTTCGGCGGTGGCATCGGGCGCGCTAGCCGCAGTGGCGGCGGGGTGGGGCGTAAGCGCGCCGCGCCGCTGCAATTCGCGGCGGGCCTCGGCCACCACCGCCTCGTGGTACATCTCCGGATGTTGGGTCAGGTATTGAAGCTGGGCGGTGGTTTTTTCCAGAAACGAATCGGGGCTGGAGGCAGGGCTCGACATAGGATAGGAAGGACGTATATAAGGCGAAAACAATCCCAAATTGAGGAAAATGCCCGAATTTCCAACCCCCTTTTTCCAACGCCAACGCTCTGGGGCGCGTATACCAAAGTAATAGCAGCGGCCGGGCCGGCCGGCAGCGGTCGAATGGCCTCCGTTCTGTTACTCCTTTATTTTCTGTGGCCGAAGCGCGCTTTCGGGTGGCGCTGTGGCCAACGGATTATCTTTTTTCCGCTTAACTAATCCCCTTTTTATGGCAACTGATAAGAACACCCCCGACGAAGAACTTCAGAACGAACATAACCGCACCCAGCAGCAGGTGGCCAACAGTGGCAACGCCGCTCCCCGGCCCGAAAATGTGGGCGGTGTAAGCGTGCAGCAGCAGGGGGGCAAGTCGCTCACCTCCTCGCCCGATAGCGAGGGTACGCACGGCGGCAACCGGGGCGGCTCGCACGATGGCGGCCCCCTAAGTGCTAAGGGCAGCAGCAACCGCGGCGGCCAGCCCGGAGCCGACCAGAAGAACGATGGTGGCGGCGCCGACCAGGAGCAGGCCAACCAGACGAAGAACACCACGGCCTACAACACAGAGTACAGCAACGCCCGCTCGGCCCCCAGCTCGGCCAACGACGGCGGCAAAATGGGCGACGCCGACAACCCGGCCTAAGTCATTTCTCCGGCTCTACTTACTCACTGTTTTGTGAGGATGTGGGTAATGACCGGCTTCTTTTTTTCAATTCCTTACACTATGCAAGACTCTCCCGAAAAAGATAAGAAAGCCGGCGCGGCCGACCTCATTGCCGATGGCGCGGCTTCGGCCGCCCAACAAACCGATTCGGCCGACCAGGCTGCACGTAACCCCGAGGCAGCGATTCCGGAAAGCACCCAGGAGAACATGGGCGACGGCTCGGGCATTCGGGGTGGCTACGGCGACAGCGACCAGACCAACGGACTGGAAGGCGGCCCGGCACAGTCCGAATCATCCCGCTCCGACAAAAAGGCTGAATAATTTTCGGCTCCGTAAACCGCCCGGCCACTTGTTGGTCGGGCGGTTTATTGTGAGCCTATTTTAGTAGCCATTGCAACCATTACCTCTGTTTCGCGTACGCCTTCGGGTCCGTTGCTGAGCCAATGGTTGAGCTTCATCATTATGTATGGCCGCCGAACCTTACGTATTTCCCATTACAACTTCTGCCGCTGAGTATCGCCGTTACTTAGCTGGCAATGCCGATGGAGAAATGCTCGATGTGGCCAAGCTGATTCCGAGTCTGGTACTCGATCTGCGCTTTGCTACCGCCCGAACGTTGCTGGGTCGCCCGCTCTATACCCGGGCGCGGGCGCTATTGCGCCGCCCCGTAGCCGAGGCGCTGCAGCGCGTGCAGGAAACCCTCAACGCCTGGGGGCTGGGGCTGTGTCTGTACGATGCCTACCATCCTTACAGCTTCACTACCGAACTCATGTGCCCGCCCGAGAAGCTGATAAACCCGCCCTGGAGCCATTTGCCCCACACGCGGGGTTGCGCCGTGGGCGTAGGCCTGGTAGAGCTAGCCAGCCAGCGGCCATTGCCGCTGCCCACCGAATTTCACGAGTACAAGCCGGCAACGCATTCCAGTTACGGCCAGCTCCCGGCCCACGTTCTTTTCAACCGGAGTGTGCTGCTGGCCGCCATGAAACAGCAGGGGTTTGCCAACTACCCCGGCGAGTGGTGGCACTACGCCCACCAGCGCTGGGCCGATTTTAATCCGCTGGATGTGTCGTTTGAGGAGCTTGACTGAGGCGAAATAGGTAGATGATGTTCCCGAAATCTGGTTGCGTTATTGGCGCAGCGAGGCGACTAGGAACGTTAACTCACTATTGCACTATATCACCGTTTTCGCCTTGTTTCCCGTAAATTCGCGGCAATGCTAAAATTGCTTGCCGCCGTCCGCTTTACTTTTCTCTTGCTCATCACGCTTCTGCTAGTCTCCCCGGCTGGTTGGGCCCAATCGGGAGAAGTGCCGCCCAAACGGGAGCTGCGGGGCGTCTGGATTGCCACGGTCGAGAACATCGACTGGCCCAGCAGCCGCAACCTGAGCCCTGAGCAGCAGCGCCGCGAGTACCGCCGTATGCTCGATAACCACCAGCGCAGCGGCATTAATGCCGTGTTTGTGCAGGTGCGGCCCGCTTCCGATGCTTTCTACAAAAGTGAACTGGAACCCTGGAGCAAGTGGCTGACCGGCACCCAGGGCCAGGCCCCTGCGCCCTACTACGACCCGCTGCCCTTCCTCATTGAGGAGGCCCACGACCGGGGTATGGAGTTCCACGCCTGGTTTAACCCCTACCGGGCCACCATGGATACGCTCAGCCGCCGCCTCGCGGCTAGCCACCCCTACCGCCGCCATCCCGACTGGTTTATCCGCTTCGGCGGCAAGCTGCTCTACAACCCCGGCCTGCCCGAAGTGCGCCAGTACATCAACCAGGTAATTCTGGACGTGGTGAGCCGCTACGACATCGACGGGGTACATTTCGACGACTATTTCTACCCCTACCCGGAGGCCAAGCAGGTGATTCATGATGAGGACGCCTACGCCCGCTTCAACCCCGACGGCCTGAAGCTGGCCGACTGGCGGCGGCAGAACGTGAACCTGCTCATCCGCGACCTGCACGACTCGATCCGGCAGGCCAAGCGCTGGGTGAAGTTCGGCATCTCGCCCTTCGGCGTGTGGCGCAACCAGAACACCGACCCTAACGGCTCCGATACCCGCGCCTTCGAGGGCTACGACGGCCTCTACGCCGACGCGCTGGAATGGACCCGCCAGGGCTGGGTCGATTATGTGCTGCCCCAGCTGTATTGGAGCACCGGCTTCCGGGTAGCCCGATACCCGGTGCTGGTGGAGTGGTGGGCCCGCAACGCCAACAACCGCCACGTATATATCGGGCAGGGAGCGTACCGGATGCTCGAAAATACCCGCGCCGACACCATCTGGCGCAACCCCCGCGAGCTGCCCCGGCAGGTGCGCCTGAACCGCACGTTCCCGGCCGAAGTGCAGGGGAGCGTGTTTTTTAGCTCAAAATCGTTGATGGCCAATGCCCTGCACACCACCGATTCGCTGCGCCAGCACGAGTTCCGCTATCCGGCCCTGGTGCCCGTAATGCCCTGGCTGGATGCCGTGCCGCCGCTGCCACCCCAGCGCCTGATGCTTACGGCCACCCGGTCGGCCAACGTGCTTACCTGGCAACCCGCCCCGCCTGCCCCCGACGGCGACGAAGCGGCCTACTACGCCCTTTACCGCTTCACGCCCGAGCAAACGCCCCGCCCCGACGACCCGCGCAACCTGCTGGCCCTGGTGCGGCCCCGCGCCGGTGCTGGCCTGGCTTTCACCGATACCACCGCCCGCCCCGGCGAGGCCTACGCCTATTACCTCACCGCCCTCGACCGCCTCCACAACGAAAGCCGCCCGGTGTGGGTCCGCACCACTGGCCGCGCCGCCGAAATCATCGTGGCCCAGGCCCCGCCCGAACCTGCGCCAGCGCCCGCACCCGAACCTATACCTACACCCTCCGCACCACCCACGTCGCAGCCCGCTACCCCGGCTCCGACGGCGGCTAACCGCTCCGTAACCACCCGGCCTGCCGCCGCCCAGGCCCCCACCAAAGTCAAGGTGAAAACCAAGTCCAAAAAGCGCAAAGGCTTCTTCGAGCGGCTGTTCGGCGGCCGGTGATGAGGTAGTTTGTCGAAAATCCTTAAGGCAAAAAAAGAACGTCATTCAGAGCGAAGCGAAGAATCTCGCGTGCCATCGTTGAAGACCTGCTATCAGGAACTACTTAGCACGCGAGATTCTTCGCTTCGCTCGGAATGACGTTCTTCAGCTAACAGCTAACAGCTAACAGCTAACAGCTAACCTCACAACGCCTTCACGGCCAGCGTTACCGCTACATCAGTAGCCGAGGTGCGGTTGATGCCCGTGATGGTGAAGATGGCGTACTGGTCGAGGCCGCGCAGGCGGGCGATGTAGACGCTGCCTACGGCCACGTTGTCGAGGGTGGTAAGCTGGGTCGTGCTGGCCGCCGTGAGGTAGCTCTGGCGGACGCTGTTGAGCGTGGCCGCGTTGTAGGCGGCCGCCGTGGAGGCTACAAACCGGCTGGTATTGAGGGCTTGGAGGCGAACCGTGTTGGTGGCGGTGCTGGTAACGGCAACATCCTTACTGGTGGCGGCGCCGGCAGCCGGCACGGCGGTGAAGGTGGTCAGGTCGAAGGCCGCCAGGTCGCCGCCGGTAGTGCCGGTGTAGGTGAGCGTGACGGTGCGGGCCGCCGCCAGGGGCGTGGGCGTGCCGGGCGTAATGGCGGGTGCCGTTACGCTGGCCGTCCGGATGCTGGGGGCCAGGGGCGGAATACGGTCCTGGTAGCGGGTTTTGGCCTCGAAGCGGAAGATAACGGGCTGGCCGCTGCTGCCGGCCGGCAAGGCCACGTCCACGTTCACGGTGGTGGCCGCGCCACTCTGGGTGCCGGCCACGGGCACGCGCTGGCGGGCGAAGCGCCGCTCGGCCGCGGTGCCCACCTTCACGTAGGTAATCAGGCTGTCGAGGTCTTTGCGCAGAATGCCGGCCGACGTGATGGCCGAAGCCGATGTGATGCTGCCTTCGTTGAGCACCACCGGAAAGCGCACCACGTCGCCGGGTACGGGCGTGCTGGTGCCGGGGGCCGTAATGTTGGTAGCCGCGTTCAGGCGGATGGTGGGGTCGGGCTCGGCGAGGCGGAAGCTGAAGTTGCGGGTTTTAGTCTGCCCGTTGGTGCTCACTACCACGGCATCAACCCGCACGTTGGCCTTGTTGGCCCCGGCCGGCACCGTGTAGTTCACCACCAGCGTATCCGACTGCCGGATGCGGGAAAAGGCCGGCTTATAGGCAATGGTCTGCACCAACATGGAGTCGCGGGCCGGCTCTACTTTCTGCAGAATCCGGATTTCGCGGATTGGGTCGGTCTGCTGGGCGAAGCGCAGCTCAAACTGCACGATTTCGCCGGTGGCGTACTTGGGGGCCGTGCCCAGGGCGTTGGCCGTGAAGGTGGGATACTGGGCCCCGGTTTCGGTGTAATACGTGTCGAGCTCCTTGTCGCAGCTACTGAGCAGCAACAGGCCGCCGAGGGCGGGCAGGAGCCGGGCCGCCGCCCGAATGAGTATGGTCGGAATCATGGGAGATTTCAGGAAAAATAGCCGGAAGAAAGACGCTTACAAGCCGCTGGCTCAGGGCCGGTCCCACCACAGGGGTTTGCCCACGTAGTCATCGTTGGTGGTGGCGCCGGCTTCGGCAAACATGCGGGCCACCTCCTCGGGGTTATAAAGGGTTTCGGTGGCACCGGGCAGCAGCCGGCGCGGGAAGCGCAGCTTGGGGTCGGTGTTGGCCGACAGCGCCGGGTTCACGCTGGTGCCGGTAGGGTACTGGAAGTTCACGTACACATCGGGGCTGAAATCGTAGCGCCGCAGATCCGACCACGACTCCGGATTCAGGAACATGGCAATGTACTTCTGCTCCATAATGGCCCGGGGTAGATTCGGGTTGCCGGGAGCCGCCAGCTGGGCTTCGGTCTGGGCCACGGCCGCGCTGTTGAGGTAAGCCGTAATCTGGGCCGCCGAGATGGTGGGAAACGTGACGGTGGGGGAGGCAAACGTACCGCCCACGCCAATTTTGGCCATGTGCGCCCGAATACCCTCCTTGTAGGCCGTCAGGGCCCGGGCCTTGTTGCCGGCCCGGAAAGCCGCCTCGGCCTCAATAAACTTGAGCTCGTGGTAGGTTATCACCTCAAAGTAGCCCAGGTCGCGGGCGTACCAGCTGGCGTAGAAATCGGTGATGGTGGAGCCCGGCGTGAGGTTGGTGCCAGTGGGTGTACCCGCGCCCGGGGCCGCGCCGGTGCTCGTGGTGGGCGCGATAATGCCGAAGCGCGGGTCCGTTACGCCCGGGAACGTGGTGCCGTTCAGGTACTGGATAATGTTGTTCGAGAACGTGGCCGAGCCGAAGTTGGAGCGGGTGGTGCCGAAGATGTTGGTGGTGTTCGAGAGCGGGGCCACGGCCGTCTGGAACTGCAGTTGGGCGTCGTCAAGGGTGCCCTTAAAGCCCTTATCCACCAGGGCCAGCACGGCGTTGGGGTCGTAGCTGGCTTTTTTGGTGAGGTGATTGAGCTGGCGGGCCTTGAGCGAGTAGGCCAGCTTCACCCACTTAGTCGGGTCGCCCTTGTAGAGAATGTCGCCGCTTTCGCTGGGCGAGGTGCTGTAGAAGGCGCGCGTGTTCTGGCTGGGGGCCTTGCTCATCTCGGCAATGCCCTCGTCGAGCAGCTGGTTGATGGTGGCGTAGAGCTGCTCCTGCGAGTCGTACTTGGGCTTGTAGTTGGCCCCGCCCTGGTAGGCCTCCGAGTAAGGCACGTCGCCCATCATGTCGGTTAGGTGGGCCAGAATCAGGGCCTGCATAATTTTGCCCGCACCCACGTAGTACACCGAGCCCTCGGCCTGGGCCGCCTTGATCATGGGCGGAATATTACCGCCCGACTGAAAGTAGGAGTAGTTGAACGTGTTGGTGCTCTGGGCGTTGGTGAAGCGGTACTGGTCGTTGCCACCGCTGTTCACGGTGCGGCTCACGATGTACTGCTCGATGTAGGGCGTGCGCAGGCTCGTGAACATCTGGGTCTGGATGCCGTTGCTGATGATGCTGGGCAGCAGGAAGTTGGGCGTGGCCTCCGAGGGGTTGTTGGGGTTGTCGTTGACATCGAGGAAACTCTCGCAGGAAGTCAGCGCGCCGCCCCCCATGAGTAGTCCCAGAAACAGCAGATATTTTTTCATAACAGTAAATCGGGAAGAGTTGAAAAAGGCGGCCTAGAAGGTCACGCGCAGGCCCATATCCACGCCGCGGGTGGCGGGCACGTTGCCGTAGTCGAAACCGTTGGAGCCGCCGCCGCGCACGCCGGAGCCGGCGGCAGCGGTTTCGGGGTCGGCGCCGCTGTAGTTGGTCAGCAGCACCAGGTTGCGGCCCGTTACGTTAAGCTCCAGGCCCTTGAGCACGTGGGTACGCTCCAGCAGCGAGGCGGGCAGGCTGTAGCTGAGCGTGAGGTAGCGCAGCCGGCTCCAGGAAGCATCCTCGATGAATGGGGTGCCCACCGCGCCCAGAATGCTCTGGTAGTAGCCCTGGGTTAGCTCCACGGGCCGGGCGTTGGGCGTGTAAGTGCCATCGGAGTTGGCTGTTACGCCATCAAATACCACCTGCTTGTAGCGGTCGGCGGTGCGGGCGCCGGTGCCGGTAATGGTGCTGTACAGGTCGTTGCCGTTCACCACCTTACCGCCTACCCGGAAATCGAGCAGCGCACTCAGCGAAAGTGCCTTGTAGGTGAACGTGTTGGTGAGCTGGGTGGTGAAGCGCGGGGCCCGGTTGCCGGCGTAGGTGAACGTATTGCCCGGAATGGGGTAGCCGGTGGTGGGGTTGATGAGCAGCTTGCCGAAGTCGGGGCTGTTGCGGTCGGTTACGCGCTGGAAGTCGTAGGCCCCGATGCCCGTGATGGGACGGCCCACGAAGGCGCCGCCCTGGTGCACGTTGGTAATAAAGGCATCCGACTGGAACACCACCGTCAGGGGCGAGGGCAGCGACTCGGTGCGGTTGGTGTTGTGGTAGAAGTTGGCCAGCACATCCCAGGTAAAGCCCGAGCTGCTGCGGATCGGCGTACCATTGAGCGTAATTTCCTGGCCCTCGTTGGTCACCACGCCGCCGTTGATGTACTGCAGAATGAAGCCCGTAGCCTGGCTCACGCGGGGCGCAATCAGCTGGTCCTTGGTGCGCGAGAAGTAGTAGTTGAAATCGAGGCCGAGGCGGTTTTTTAGAAACTGCAGGTTGATGCCGGCCTCGTAGGAGCGGGTGCGCTCGGGCTTGAGAATCGGGTTCGAGCCGAAGAAGTCGTTGCGGAAGCCGCCCCCGATGTAGGTGTTGCTCGTAAGCGGCGAAAGCACCCGGTAGGGGCCCGTATCACGGCCCACTTCGGCCACCGACGCCCGGATTTTGCCGTAGTTGAGGATGTTGCTCTGGTCGAGGCCCAGGGTGCGGGTAAACTCGTAGCCCGCCGCCACCGAGCCGTAGCCGAAGCCCTTACCGAACACCTTGTTCTCATCGGGCCGGGGCAGCGTCGACGACTTATCGTAGCGCCCCTGCAGCTCCAGCGTCAGCTGCTCCAGCACCGACACGCTCAGGCGGGCAAAATTGCCCACGAGCCGGCGCGTGCTCACCCGTTGCAGGGCGTTGCGGTTCACGGTGTTGTTGATGCTGATAAAGGTGGGGTTCTGAAAAATCAGGCCGGTGTAGTCCACCGCCTCGTCGCGGCTCTGCTCAATGGTGTTGCCCAGAATCAGGGAGCCGCGCAGGGCGGGGCTGAACGTGTGCTCCAGCGAGGCCAGGGTAGTGGCCGTCATCAGCCGGTTCAGGTCCACGGTTTCGGCAATGCCCCCGTTCTGGTTGCTGGCCTGCGAGGTACCCACGGCCCGCACCGAGATGGTGTGGGTGTTGGAAACGTCGGTGCCGATGTTGTGGCTCAGCGTCAGGAAGGGCAGCAGCTTGAAGCTGAGCTGGGTGTTGCCCAGAAAACGGTTCGTGCGGTCGGTCTGGGGGTTGTAAACGGCCGACCAGTAGGGGTTGTCGGCGTCGGCGTCGATGCCGTTGTTGGGCGGCAGCAGGCGGCGGCGGGTGCCGTCGGCGTTGAGGTAGTTGCGGGCGTCGTCGTTGCGGGGCCAGTTAAGCAGGCTCAGCAGAAACCCGCCCGACGAGCTGCCGGCCGTGGTAAGCAGGCCGGGGCCCTGCAACGTGCGCCGCCCGCCCGAGTTCAGGTACTGGGCCGAGCCCGTCACGTTGAACTTCGACGAGAGCTGGGCGTTGCCGGAAAGGCGCACCGTGGTTTTGTCGTACTTGTTTTCGGGCGTTACGCCGCTTTGGTCGAGCCGCGAGGCCGACACAAAGAAGGTGGCCTTCTCCGAGCCGCCCGACATGTTGAGGAAGTTCTGGTAGGTGTAGCCCTTATCAAAGAAATTGCCCAGGTTGTCGTACTGGGTCTGGCCGGCGGCGAAGCGCGGCCCCCAGGAGTTGCGCGTCGTGGCATCGAACACCCCGCCCGAGCCCTGCTGGTACTCGTGCTGAAGTTTAGGCAGGCGGTTCACTTCATCCACCGAAACCTGGGTGCGGTAGTTGAGCGTGGTGCGGCCGGCAGTGCCTTTTTTGGTTGTGATAACGATGGCCCCGTTGGCGGCCCGCAGTCCGTAGAGGGCCGCGGCGCTGGCGCCCTTCAGCACCGTGATGCTGGCAATATCCTCGGGGTTGAGGTCGCCGGCGCGGTTGGGCGTGCCCACCGAGCGGCCCAGCAGCCCATTGAACTGCGAGCCCCCGCCCGGGGCCGTGCTCTCCTGAAACGAGGAGTTGTCCATGATCATGCCGTCAATCACGAACAGGGGCTGGTTGTCGCCATCGAGCGAGGTGCCGCCCCGGATAACGATGGCCGAGCCCTCGCCCGGTGCCCCGCCCGACGACGTAATGTTAACACCCGCCACCTTGCCCTGCAGGGCGTTCACCACGTTGGTCTGCCGCGAGTCGATGATGTCCTTGGCCTTCACTTCCTGCACCGCCGTTACCAAATCGCGGCGGTCCTGGGCAATGTTGTAGCCGGTAATCACCACGTCGTTGAGGGCGGTGGTGTTCTCTTTCAGGATGATGTCGACCGTATTATCGTCGCCGACTGCGCGCTCCTGGGTAGTGAAACCGATAAAGCTGAAGCTGAGCGTGCTGCCCGGAGCCGCCTGCACCGTGTAGCGGCCCTCGCTGTCGGTGGTGGCGCCGTTGGTGGTGCCCTTTACGAGCACCGTCACGCCGGGGAGGGGCGAGCGGTCGACGGCCGCCGTTACGACGCCCGTGATGGGGCGTAGCTGCGGCGCCTGGGCCTGGGCCCGGCTTACCGGGGCGAGCAGCACGCCCAGCACCGGCCATGACCAGTAGAGTTTTTTCATAATAAATAGAAAAGGGTGGGAGAGAGCGGAATCGGCTGGTTGGCGCGGCGTAGTGGTCTTTTTGCTGGTCGGCAGCGCATCGAAAGCAAGTTGGTCCGTAGCGGGAGAATTTATCCGGCCCGACCTGGCCCGATTTTGCCGGCTGACACCAGCAGAAAAACGGGGACGCATACTACGAAAAAACGTTGAAACACCCGCCCCGAAGCCAGCGGCTGGCTATGATGCAAATTCGCTTTGAATGCTGGCCGCAAACTGCCAAATTTCCTGCCTGGCGTTTGTGTTCTTTTTTTCACCCTAAGCCCGCGTTATGATAGCTGCCCCCCGCGTTCCGGTCCGCATCTTCCCCGATTCCGAACTGGCCTCCGCCCAGGTCGCCCGCGAGCTGGCCGACTTTATCCGGGAGCGGGCGGCGGCGGGCCGCATGGCCGTGCTGGGCCTGGCCACCGGCTCGTCGCCGACCCGCGTGTACGAGGAGCTCGTGCGCCTGCACCAGCAGGAGGGGCTCAGCTTTCAGAACGTGGTCAGCTTCAACCTCGACGAGTATTACCCCATGGCGCCCGACTCGTTGCAGAGCTACGTGCGCTTCATGCACGAGTACCTGTTCGACCACGTCGATATCCGCCCCGAAAACGTGCACATCCCCGACGGCACGGTGCCGCCCGAGCAGGTAGCCGACTACTGCCGCGCCTACGAGGCGCGCATTGTGGCGGCCGGCGGCATCGACTGGCAGCTGCTGGGCATTGGGCGCACGGGCCACATCGGTTTCAACGAGCCCGGCTCGGGGGCCGGCTCGCGCACCCGCCTCATCACCCTCGACCACATCACCCGCACCGATGCGGCTTCCGATTTTTACGGGGAGGAAAACGTGCCCCGCCGCGCCATTACCATGGGCGTGGGCACCATTCTCGAAGCCCGCCACGTGGTGCTGCTGGCCTGGGGCGAGGGCAAGGCCGCGGTGGTGAAGCGGCTGGTGGAAGGCGAGCCCACCGACACCGTGCCGGCCACCTACCTGCAGCACCACCCCGCCGTACAGGTGGTGCTCGACGAGGCCGCCGCCGCCGAGCTCAGCCCCCGCAAAACGCCCTGGCTGGCCGGCGAAACCTGCGACTGGCAGCAGCCGGCCCTCGTGCGCAAGGCCGTGACGTGGCTGGCCCGGCTGACGGAAAAGCCCATCCTGAAGCTCATCGACGAAGACTACAACGAAAACGGCCTCTCGGAGCTGCTGGCTACCCTGGCCGGGCAGGCCTACGCCATCAACATCCGGGTGTTCAACGAGCTCCAGCACACCATTACGGGCTGGCCCGGCGGCAAGCCCAACGCCGACGATACCTTCCGGCCCGAGCGGGCCGCGCCCTTCCCCAAGCGGGTGCTCATTTTCTCGCCCCACCCCGACGACGACGTGATTTCGATGGGCGGCACGCTGCTGCGCCTCGTCGACCAGGGCCACGAGGTGCACGTGGCCTACCAGACCTCGGGCAACATTGCCGTCTTCGATGAGGAGGTCGTTCGGTTTGCCGAGTTCGTGGCCGATTACGACGAGCTGTTCCGGTTCGATGACCAGCCCGCCGAGAACCTTTACCAGCGGGTAGTGGAATTCCTGCGCACCAAGCAGCCCGGCCAGGTCGATTCGGCGGAAGTCCAGCAGATCAAGGGCCTTATCCGGCGCGGGGAGGCCAAAAGCGCCCTGCGCTACGCCGGCCTCGACCCCGACACCCGCGCCCACTTTCAGGAGCTGCCCTTTTACGAAACCGGCCGGGTGCGCAAAAAGCCCCTGGGCGAAGAGGATATCCGCCTGACCATGGAGCTGCTCGAGAAGCTACGGCCCCACCAGATTTTCGCCGCCGGCGACCTGAGCGACCCCCACGGCACCCACCGCGTGTGCCTGGCCGCCATTATGCAGGCCGTGCAGCGTCTCCAGGCGGCCGGTACGCCCTGGCTCTCCGATTGCAGGGTGTGGCTCTACCGCGGGGCCTGGCAGGAGTGGGACGTCGACCAGATTGAAATGGCCGTGCCCCTGAGCCCTGAGGAGCTTACGCGTAAGCGCCGGGCCATCTTCAAGCACCAGAGCCAGAAAGACCGTCCCCTGTTCCCGGGGGCCGACCAGCGCGAGTTCTGGCAGCGCGCCGAGGCCCGCAACCGCACCACCGCCCGCCTCTACGACCAGCTCGGCCTGCCCGAGTACGAGGGCATCGAAGCGTTTGTGCGCTGGATCACGGATTAGCACGGATTTTAACGGATTTCGCGGATTTTGTAGGCGGAACTATCGTCTGGTAGTGGTGGCCGACTTATCATTGCCGAAGTTGCGCCGCCGGTAGAAGCGCGGAAGCCTTGCTGCTGACATACTTCGAGTTTCCTTAATTTCCTGCTCTGGCTCCACCCTGCGCCTGATCCGGCTCCTGTAATCTTTCCCAAAATCCGTGAAATCCGCTAAAATCCGTGCTAATCCGTGATCCGGTCCGCCTCGTCAGCCTCGATGTATTTCGGGGCCTCACGGTGGCGGCCATGATTCTGGTGAATAACCCCGGCGACTGGGGCCACATTTACGCGCCCCTGGAGCACGCCGAATGGCATGGCTGCACGCCCACCGACCTGATTTTTCCGTTTTTCCTGTTCATTGTGGGCGTGAGCATCACCTACGCCCTGGGTTCGGCAAAGCGCGACCAAACGCGCCACGCGGCCTTGCTGGGGCGGGTGGCGCGGCGGGCAGCGGTGCTGTTTGGGTTGGGCTTGCTGATGGCGTTGCAGCCTAAGTTCGATTTTGCCCACATGCGGGTGCTGGGCGTACTGCCGCGCATTGCGCTGGTGTTTCTGGCCTGCGGGGTGGTGTTCGTGAAAACCGGCTGGCGCACGCAGTTGGGGCTACTGGCGACGCTGCTGGTGGGCTACAATGTGCTGCTGCAACTGGTGCCCGTGCCCGGTTTCGGGCCGGCCAACCTGGAGCCGGCCACCAATCTCGGGGCCTGGCTCGACCGCACGGTACTGGGCGAAAACCACCTCTGGGTGCAAAGCAAAACCTGGGACCCCGAAGGGCTGCTGGGCACCCTGCCGGCCATCGGGACCGGGTTGCTGGGGCTGCTGGCGGGCCAGTGGCTGCGCCGGCCAGTGCCCGACACGGCCAGCCGGGTGGTGTGGCTGCTGCTGGCCAGCGGGGCGGCCATCGGCTTGAGCCTCATCTGGAACCTGTGGTTTCCCATCAACAAAAGCCTCTGGACGAGTTCCTATGTGCTCTACACCGGTGGGCTGGCCGGGGCCGCGCTGGCGGCCTTCTACTGGCTCTGCGACGTGCAGGGCTGGCGGGGCTGGCTCACCCGTTTCGGCACCGTGTACGGCGTAAATGCCATCACTGTGTTCTTTCTTTCGGGCGTTATCGCGCGCTGGCTGAATATGCTGATGGTGCCTACTGCTTCGGGCGAAGTCTCGGGTAAAACCTGGCTCTACGAGCGGCTGTTCGCGTCCTGGCTCAGCCCCATAAACGCGTCGCTGGCCGGGGCGCTGGCCTGCGTGCTGATCTGGTACGCGGTGCTCTGGCTGATGTACCGGCGTAATATCATTGTCAAGGTCTGATTACGGATTGGCGCGGATTTTAGCGGATTGCACGGATTTTTGGACCATTGTAGGGCGAAGTGACGCTTCGTTCCGGCCCGCAGGTTGCGGCATTATTTCGTACCTCTGCGAAATGAAACGATTCCTTTTGCTGCTGGCTGCCGCCGTGGTGCTGGCGCTGCCCCCGGCTTCGGCCCAGACGACAACTGCTCCGGCCGCTGCTGCCGCTACGCCTGCCGTCGCGCCTTTATCGGCCGGACACCGCAAAGCGGCCGAGGCTCTGCTGGTCGCCACCAACGCCGGGCAGAACATGACGCTGGCCATCGACCAGATGCTGGCCGGGCAAATCGAGCAGAACCCCGGCATGAAGGCGGTGGAACCCGAAATGCGGGCTTATCTCACCAGGTACATGAGCTGGGCGGCCCTCAAAGACGAAATGGTGCAGCTCTACGCCAGCGCCTTCACCGAGAAAGAGCTCAGGGAGCTGACGAAGTTCTATCTGACGCCCCTCGGCCGTAAAACCATCGAGCAACTACCGCAGATAACCGCCGCCGGCATGGAAATCGGCCAGCGCCGCATGCAGGAGCACCTGCCCGAGTTGCAGCAGGCCATTGCCGAGAAGATGAAGACCCAGCCTCCCGGCACGCAGGAATAGGCGAGCGGTAATACAAATAGTCCTGTCATCCTGAGCGGAGCGAAGGACCTTACCACATTGAAACGAGTTGTTCAAGCGTGGTAAGGTCCTTCGCTCCGCTCAGGATGACAGGACGTTTAGTTCTGCCCCCTCAGTCCCCCCACGCGTACCCCGCAAACGTCTGGCGGATTTTGGTTTTAAGCAGCTTGCCGGTGGCCGTGTGGGGCAGCTCGTCCACGAATTCCACGGCTTCGGGCGTCCACCACTTCGCTATTTTGCCCTCGTAGAATGCCAATAGCTCATCGCCACTTACCTCGTGGCCGGCCCGGCGCACCACAACCAGCAGGGGCCGCTCGCTCCATTTGGGGTGGGGCAGGCCAATGACGGCAGCTTCGGCCACGGCCGGGTGGCCTATGGCCAGGTTTTCCAGCTCGATGCTTGAAATCCACTCCCCACCCGATTTAATGACGTCCTTCGAACGGTCGGTGATTTGCATGAAGCCGGCCGGGTCGATGGTGGCCACGTCGCCGGTGCCGAACCAGCCGTCGGCGGTCAGCTCGCCGGGCGCGTCGGTGCCGAAGTAGTCGGCTACGATCCAGGGGCCCTTCACGAGCAGGTCGCCAAACGCTACCCCGTCGTGGGGCAGGGTGCGGCCTTCATCGTCCACAATTTTCATATCGACCCCGAAAATAACCCGGCCCTGCTTGGTCGTAATGGCGAATTGCTCTTCGGGGCTCAAACTCAGCTGCTGGGGCTTGAGGGTGCAGACGGTACCCAGCGGCGAGGTTTCGGTCATGCCCCAGGCGTGGCGAATCTGCACGTTCAGCTCCTTGTCAAACGCCTTAAACAAGGCTGGTGGGCAGGCCGCGCCGCCCACTACTGTCTGGCGCAGGGTGCTGAACTTGAGTTGCTTTTCGCGCATGAACGTGAGCAGCCCCAGCCAGATGGTAGGCACGCCGGCCGAGAACGTGACGCCCTCTGTTTCGAACAGCTCGTAGAGGCTGGCCGCATCCAGGCCCGGGCCGGGCAGTACCAGCTTGCAGCCCAGCATGGGCGCCAGGTACGGAATGCCCCAGGCGTTGACGTGGAACATGGGCACCACGGGCAGAATCACGTCCTGGGACGAGCAGTTGAAGCAGTCGGGCAGCGCGGCGGCGAAACTGTGCAGCAGCGTGGAGCGGTGGGAGTAGAGCACCCCCTTTGGCTCGGCAGTAGTGCCGGAGGTGTAACAGAGCGAGGAGGCCGTATTCTCATCAAACACCGGCCACTGGTAGTCGGCGGTTTCGGCGGCCAGCAGGTCTTCGTAGCAGTGCAGGTTGGGCAGGGCGGCGCTTTCAGGCATGTGGGCCCGGTCGCTCATCAGTACCCAGGCCTCCACGCCGGGGCAGTGCTCGGCCAGCTTTTCGACTAGGGGCAGAAAGGTCAGATCGAAGAATACCACCCGGTCCTGGGCGTGGCCGATGATGTAGACAATCTGCTCAGGAAACAGGCGCGGGTTGATGGTGTGGCACACCGCCCCGGAGCCCGACACGGCGTAGTAGAGCTCCAAGTGGCGGTGGGTGTTCCAGGCCAGTGTACCCACCCGGTCGCCATTGGCAATGCCGAGGCGCGCCAGGGCGTTGGCCAGTTGCCGGCTCCGGCGGCCCAAATCGGCGTAGGTATAGCGGTGAATGAGGCCCTCGGGCAGGCGGCTCACGACTTCGGTATCGGCGTGCCACTTCTCGGCGTGTTCCAGCAGCCCGGCAATGCGCAGGGGCTCATTCATCATCAATCCTAGCATACGGGGCGTCTTTGGTGGGAGCCTTTAAGCTAGCGGTTTTTTGCTGGAGAAGCGCGCAAAAAAAGCGCCGGGGCCCGCCGAGTCGTTCTGAAAACAACCCAGCGAACCCCGGCGCCTTAGGTCCGGGGGAACTCCGACCGGATTGCTTTTTTCCGGTCGTTTCTGACTGCTACGTCCTAAATAGCCGGGTCGGCGGGTACGTTGGGGTTGTTGATGCGCTCCTGCTGGGGGTAGGGGTAGAAGTTGCGGTTGCGCTCGGCCAGGCTGGTAGGCGGGGTGGGGCGGCCGAAGCGGCGGCTGTCGTCGAGGTGCAGGCCACTTAAATACAGCTCAATGCTGCGCTGCTTGTACACTTCCAGCAGCAAAGCCTCCACCGTTTGCGGCCCCGAGTAAGCGGGCAGGTTGGCATTGATACCGAACGGGTCGCCGGTTTTCTGGGTGCGCACGAAATTGATATCGGTCAGGGCCGCCGGGATATTGGGCGTGGCGGCCCGCAGGTTGGCCTCGGCCCGGATGAGCCGCATTTCGTCGGGGCGGTAGGCCGGGATGGGGCTGGTTTGGGTCGTGAAGAAGCCGGCCAGCAGCCGCAGGTCGCTGGTGCTGCCGTTGTCGGTGCGCGTGGTCACGGGGCCGGTGAGGAAGAAATCGGGGCGGGCGTCGCCGGCTTCGATGAAGCCCGTCGGCAGGCCCAGGTTGGCGCGGGGCCGGAAGTTGCCCGCCAGCACCGACTGCATATACACCGGGTTGGCCCCCTGCGAAGTGTACACGAAGACTGACGTCTTGGTCAGGTCCACCAGGTTGGCGGCGGCCAAAGCAGCGGCGTAGTTGCCGGCCATCAGGTTAACCCGGGCGCGGTAGGCCTGCACGGTGTTGGGCAAATCGAATTCGGGCCCCAGCACCTGAGCCTTAAAATCGTCGGACAGCGGGGTGGTGGCCAGCGTCTGGGCGGCCAGATCCAGCAACCGGATGGCTTCGGCCAGCACCTGGGCCCGGGGCACGAAGGTGGTGTTCTCGCCAATCGTGATGGGTGCCTGCTCGAAGCCCTGGGCCACGGCCACGAGGGCGGCGGCCTTGAACAGGTAGGCGTGGGCCAGTACGCCGCTGCGGCCGCCGGCGTCGTTGGCCAGGGTGGCGGGCGCTGCGGCAATAATCAGGTTGGCGGCCGAAATAACGCGGTAGGGCCGGCCGAACAGGGCCGTCAGGTTGGCGTTGTCGGGCGAGAGTTGGGTGCCGCCCTGCTCCAGCTCCGTGACGTTGATGAAGGTGGTGATGCCCTTGATTTCGCGGCTGGTGGTGCCGGTGGTCAGCAGCAGGGGCTCCAGTACCTGGGTGGCGTAGGTCTGGCGCAGGCCCACACTCAGGGCCAGCAGGCCGGCGCGGGTAGTGGTGGCAAACTCGTCGGTGGCCGCGTTGGGGTTGGGAATATCGAGGCTGCAGGCGGAGGCCAGGCCGAGCAGCGTGCCGGCCAGCAGCCCGCTCAGCAACCGACGGGGGCGAATGGCAAAGGAAAAGAAGCTCATATCAACTCAGAGTTAAGGCGAAAGAAGGGAAAGGGAACCGCTTTTGAGCTGCCAGCTTTAAGCTGCAAGCTGCCAGCCTCAAGCCTCAAGCACGTTCAAAAGCTTGCAGCTTGCAGCTTGAAACTTGCGGCTCAAAAGTGGCTCAAAAAGAAGCGTTGAAGCCCACCGACACGGAGCGCGGAATCGGTACTTCCACGAAGTCGAAGCCCCGGACGGCGGTGCTCTGGCCAGCGGCATTCACCTCCGGATCGTAGCCCTGGTAGTCGGTTATCACCCACAGGTTGCGGCCGGCCACCGAGAAGCGCACATCGCGCAGGCCCAGGGCCTTGGTGGTGAGCAGGTAGCTCACCGATACTTCGCGCAGCTTAATGAACGAGCCGTCCTGCACCCATTTGTCGAAGGTGTTGTAGGCGGCGGCGCTGTAGCCCTTGGGCACTTCGCCACGCAGCTCGGGTTCGTAGCCGGCCAGCCCCCCGAACAGGTCGCGGGTACCCACGCGCTGCGTAAAGTTGAAGACGTCGAATTTCTGCTGGGTATCAAACTGCACCCGGAAGTTGAGGCGGCTGTTGAGCACGCTTACCTCGTTGATGAGCGAAGCAATGTACTTGGGGTTGGGGTCGCCGATGACGTCGCGCAGCAGGGCGCCCGAAGGCTGGCCATCGTTGCCGCGCTGGGGCGTGTTGGGCTGGCCGGGCGCCCCCTGAATACCCCGCTCGCGCTGGGGCAGCCCGCCGGTAGTAAGTAGCAGCGAGCCATCGGGGTTGCGGGCCGAATACGTGCCGTAGTAGGTGCCCAGAGGCTTGCCCTCCACGGCGGCCACCAGCCCGAAGCCGCTGTCGAAGGCCACCAGCCCGCCCGGAATATCCGTGATTTTGTTCTTGTTGTGAGTGAACGTGCCCGTTACGTTCCAGGTAACCTTGTCGGAGCGCACCGGCTGGGCCCGCACCAGCAGCTCGATGCCCCGGTTGGTCATGTTGCCGATGTTGTCGAAGCGGGAGCTGAAGCCGCTGCTCAGATTCAGCTGGCGCTGCAGCAGCAGGTCGGTAATCTTCTTGTTGTACACCGATACCTCGAAGCCCAGCCGCTCGTTGAACACGCTGGCGTCAATACCGGCCTCAAACTCGGCCTGGCGCTCGGGGCCCAGGTTCTGGTTGCCCTGCAGCGTACCCGGAAACAGGCCGGGCAGCGTACCCAGCACCAAGGGGTTGTAGTTGGTGAATCGGTCGAAGGCACCAATAGCCGTCAGGTTGCCCGATTCGCCGTAGGAAGCCCGCAGCTTGAACTGCGGAAATACGCGGGCCAGCACCCCATCGGCCCAGAATTTAGCCTGCGACACCACGTAGGACGCGCCCAGCTTGGGGTAGTACTGGGTGCGCTGGTCGGGCCCGTAGGAGGAGGCCGCATCCACCCGCAGCGCCCCGGTCAGGAAGAGCTGGTCGTAGAACCCCAGCGTCTGCTGGGCGAAGGCCCCGCGAATGGTGAGCGTGCTCTGCGACTCGCCGGCCACCGTGGTGCCGTTGCCGAACGCGGCCGTGCTGATGCCCGGCGTGAGCATCGTCGACTGGATGGCCGTGTTGTAGTAGCGCTGGTACTGCTGGGTGCCGCCCACCGTGGTCGTGCTCACCAGCCACTCGGTCAGGTTGCGCTTGTAGCTCAGCGTCAGGTCGGTGTTTACCAGGAAGCCGGTGCGGTCGGCGCGGCGGGCCAGGCCGGTGGCGTAGGTGGGGGTGGTGTTGCCCACCGGAATGTAAGCCCGTGCCCAGTTGGGTGCTGTTGTCGTAGCCGAGGGTGAAGTTGGTGGTAAAGCCTTCCACGGGCGTCAGGTTCAGCTGCACGTCGCCGATAAAGCGGGAGGTGCGCTGCTGAAAGTCGAACCGATTAATGGCCTCCAGCGGGTTGGTGCGGGCAATAGCCGGCGACGTAGACGGGTAGCGGCCGGTGGCCGGGTCGGGGGTGGGGTCGACGTAGTTGCTGCTGAAGATAAAGCCCGTCAGGGCCCCGTAGGCTTCGTTGATGCCCCCATTCGGAATTTCCTGGCTGCTGGTGAGCGAGTAGTTGGCCCCCACGCTCAGGTTGGCCTTGCTGCCCAGGTTCTGCTGCACCCGCACCCGCGCGCCGCCCCGGGTGAAATCGGTGTTGTCCACGATGCCCTGGTTGCGGAAGTAGTTGGTGGAGGCGAAGTACTTGGTGTTATCGGTGCCGCCCGAAATCGAGACGTAGTTATCGGTGCCGTAGGCGGTCCGGAAAATGTCCTTTTGGTAGTCGTAGCGCTGCACCGGTACCTGGCTCAGGTCGGTGGCAATGAGTGTTGGTGAAACGGAAGGGCGTCTGATTATAGTCCAGCGTCTTGCGAATCTGCGAGGTGAGGAAGTTCGACTGCACCGTTACCTGGGGCTTACCCGTCTGGCCGCGCTTGGTGAAAATCTGCACCACTCCGTTGTTGGCCCGCGAGCCGTAGATAGCCGCCGCCGCCGCGCCCTTAATCACCTCAATGCGCTCCACGTCGTTGGGGCTGATATCGACGAGGCGGTTCTGGGAGTAGCCGCCCAGGTCGAGCAGCTGGGGCGAACTGTTGTCCACAATCACGCCGTCGATAATGTAGAGCGGGTCGGAGGAACCCGACTACGGTGCTGGGGCCGCGCAGGCGCACCGAGATGCCACCGGCAGGGTTGCCCGAGTTCTGGGTAATCTGCACGCCCGCAAACTTGCCCTGCAGGGCCTGGTCGATTTGGGTGGGCACGGTGGTGCGCAGCTGCTCGCCGCTCACGGTGGCAATGGTGTTGCCGAGCTGCTTTTTGCTGGTCGCCACCGAAGTGCCCGTTACTACCACATCGTTAAGCTGCACTAAGTCCTCGGGCAGCGTCAGGGTTTCCACGTTCAAAGCAGCGGCGGTGCCCAGGGTAACCGACTGTCGGCGCGGCTGGTAGCCCACGGCGCTAACCACCAGCGGGTACGTGCCAGGTGCCAGGGCGGCCGTCAGGGTGTAGTTGCCGTTAACGTCGGTGCTGGCCCCCAGTACCGTGTTCAGAAGCCTTACCGTCGCGCCGGGTATCGGCTCGGCGCGGTTATCTACCACCCGCCCACTAATGGTGTAGCTGGCCGGCGTCTGGGCCGCTGCCGACACCGAGAGCAACAGCCCGGGCAGCACAGCCAGCCAACGGCTGCTTGGCATTGTGCCGGAAAACAAGTAGGAGTCAGACATATGAGTGGGAATTAGGTGTGGCAGGAGCGGGTAGCTTCAGGAGAGATGAACAGCGAATGAAGTTGTAAAATGTATAAAAAAATGAGGGAAGAAGAGCAGAATGATCTGTTCTTCTTCCCTTACAGTTGTTTCTCCCGGCGCAGGGCTGGGTAGCCGTAAAATGGAGTTACTCCTCCACTGGCGTTTCCATCTCCAGCTGCCGGCGCTGCCTGATGCTTTCCAGCGCCATCTGCAACACGTCGGTGCGCACGTTCAGGCTGGAAATTTTATTGTTGCGGCGGGTGGGGTTCACGCGGTTGGTGAGCACGATGCAGATAAGCTCTTCCTTGGGCTCGACCCAAAACATGGTGCCGGTAAAGCCCGTGTGGCCGTAGCTGGCCGGGGAGGCGCTCTTGGCCGAATTTACGCTCGGGTTGGCGGCGGGCCGGTCGAAGCCCAGGGCGCGGCGGTTGTCGGGGCAGAACTGGCAGCGGGTGTACTCGGCCAGGGTTTCGGGCTTGAGGAGCTGCTGCCCGCCGTACTTACCGTTCCAGGCGTAGAGCTGCACGAGCTTGGCCAAATCATTTGCCGAACCGAACAGGCCCGCGTGGCCCGACACGCCCCCGAGCAGGGCCGCGCCCTCATCATCAACGGTGCCGTAGAGCAGCTGGTGGCGGAACAGCGAGTCGTACTCGGTGGGCGCGATGCGGCCGAGCGGGAAGCGGCGGGTGGGGTTGTAGCCCAGGGTAGTGGCGCCCAGCGGCCGGTACAGCTCCCGGGTCACGAACTCGTCGAGGGGCTGGCCGCTGGCGGCCTGCACAAAGCGCGGGTAGAGAATGAACGACAAATCGGAGTACACGTAGCCCGGCTTCTCGTTGAGCGGCGACTCGGCAATGGCCTTGAAAATAAGCTCCGGAAAATCCTGACGGGCCCACAGGCCAGTAGCGGCTCGCAGCGGGAACCGGGCCGACGAATCGGGGCGGAAATAGCGGCGGCTCAGCTCTGAAGGCTTCGTAAGCGAAACCTCCCGGGCCGGCGGGCTCTTGCCAAAAATCGAATTGAAGAAACCCTGGGGCTTGGTGTAGTCCTTCCAGAACGGAATCCAGGCCTTGAGGCGGGCCTGGTGGGTGAGCACGTCGCGCAGCTTCAGGTCCTGCTTGTTGGTGCCGCGCAGCTCGGGCAGCAGCTGGCCCAGGGTCATGTCGGGCGAGAATTTGCCCTGGTCCTGGAGCTTCATCAGGGCCGGCAGTGCCGCGCTTACTTTGGTGAGCGAGGCCAGGTCGTAGAGGTCGTCTCGGGCGGACGGGGCGCCGGCCTTCGGGCCGTAGGTCTGGGTGCCGTAGCTCTTGCGCAGCACCACCGTGCCCCGGCGGGCAATCAGCACTTCCGCGCCCGGGAAGGCCCCGGCCGCCAGGGCCGCATTCATCACCGAATCGACCCGGCTTTCGAGGTTGTTGTTCATGCCCACGGCCTCCGGGAAGCTGTAGCGCAGCCGGATGCCGCCCTTAGTAGGCAGGCCCAGCCCGTAGCCGTAGCGGCCTGAGGCCGCCACCGGCAGGTGTCCGCTGGCCGAAACACCCCCGAAAATCACCTCGGCGGCCACTTCCTGGGCGTTCTGGCTTTCCTGGTAGGCCAGCACCACGGCCTCGGCCCGGCTCAGGTCGCGGAGGCGGTCCACGGCGTAGGCCGTCCCGAACACCGTCACGACCAGCTTCTGGCCCGGGCCGCCCAGTTCGCGCAGCAGCACGTTCATTTCGGGCGTCACGCCGAAGCTGGTGGCGGGCTGGCGGCCTAGGTTGTTCACGCCCACCAGCACCAGGTTGTAGGGTTTGAGTGTTTCGCGCATCCGCGTCAGCTCGTCCAGCGAAGGCGTGGCGGGCAGCCAGAAGTGGCGGGCGGGCGCGTAATCGGCTACCATGCGCTGGAAGTAGGTGGTGTCGGTGGTGCCGAGGGTGAGCGTGGCCAGCCGCAGCGTATCGAGGCGCAGCAGGGGCAGCAGGCTGTTCTGGTTGCGCAGCACCGTGATGCTCTGCTCCGTCAGCTGGCGGCTCAGGAACTGGGCGTGGGGCGTGTTGAGGTCGGCCACGAGGTTTTTCAGCTCAATGGGCCGGTAGTGGTTCAGGCCCGACCACTGTTTCAGGGCCAGCACCTTGCGGCAGCGGCGGTCAATTTCGGCCTGCGAAATGCGGCCCTGATTGATGGCCTCCCGAATCATGCGCAGGGCCAGCGGAATATTCTTGCTGAACTCCAGAATGTCGTTGCCGGCCAGCACGGCCCGCAAATCGGCCTCGCCGGGCGGGTACTTCGTGATGACGCCCTTCATGTTCATGGCGTCGGTGAAGATGATGCCCTCGAAGCCCAGCTTCTGGCGCAGCAGCCCTTCAATGATGGGTTTGGAAAGGGTAGAGGGGACGCCAGTGGTATCGAGAGCCGGAATGTTGAGGTGGGCCACCATCATGCCGCCCAGCCCGCGCCGGACCAGGCTCTTAAACGGGAACAGCTCCAGGGTATCCAGCCGCTGCCGATCAATGCGCAGCAGGGGCAGGGCCAGGTGCGAGTCCACGTCGGTGTCGCCGTGGCCGGGGAAGTGCTTGGCCACGGCCAGCACGCCCGCGTCCTGCATGCCCTTCATGTACTGGTAGCTCTTTTCAGTGACGTTCTCGCGGTTTTCGCCCCAGCTGCGGAAGCCGATGACCGGGTTTTGGGCGTTGTTGTTCACGTCAGCCACCGGGGCAAAATTGACGTGCATGCCCAGCCGCTTGAACTGGCCGGCCACTTCCTGGCCCATCTGGTAGATGAGGGCGTTGTCGCGCAGCCCGCCCATGCTCATCTGGAACGGGAAGCGCACCACGCTGTCGAGGCGCATGCCCACGCCCCACTCGGCATCCATGGCTACCAGCAGCGGTACTTTGCTCTGGCCCTGGTATCGGTTCAGCAGCTTGCTCTGGCGTACCGGCCCGCCCTGGAAGAAAATCAGCCCCCCAATGCCATACTGCTTGATGAGCGCCGACACCGAATCCTCATCGATCCGGGTGCGGTTGGAGTAGGCCGCCACCATAAACAGCTGGGCCACCCGCTGGTCGGGCGTGAGCGTGGCCATCACCGAATCAACCCACCCGGACCGGGCCAGCTGCCCGGCAAACGGCACGGGCTGGTTGCGCGGGGCGGCGGTGGCGGCAACGGGAGTCGGGGAGGAGCGCTTTTGGGCCCAGCCAGGAAGCGAAGCGGATAGCAACAGCGCAGTTAGCAGCAGGCAATGGTAGTAGGAGCGGAGCACGGCGGGAGGGTTTAGACCCCTAATTTAGAGGATGCCCCCATAAGGCTGCCTACCGCCGCCCGAAACTATTCTTTTTCAACCGCTCACTTTTCGCCCGCTTTGCGGTTGACCGCTATGCCCAAACCCGCCAACTCCCGCCCCCCTTTCTTTACCGACGGCGACGCCCGCCTGTTCAAATTCATCGGCATCGGGCTAGGCTGCGCCTTCCTGGCCGGCCTGGTTTTGTTGGCCCTGGTGCTGTTTTTAGGATAGAAGGAGAGGGCAGAGGGAAGATGTAAGAACGTCATTCAGCGCGAAGCGAAGAATCTCGCGTGCCACAGTAATCCTGTTGTAGGAAATTACTGTGGCACGCGAGATTCTTCGCTTCGCGCTGAATGACGTTATTACCCCATCACCTCATCACTTCTTCTTCACCATCGAGCCAAAGGCGCCTTTCTTCTCGAAGGCCGCCACCACCTCATCCTCGGCGGGGGTACGCTTTACCACCGGGTTGTTGGCCCAGAACTCGGGGTCGTAGGGCTTGGCCTTGATGGTGGCCAGGTCGCGGTCGGTGAGGCTGGCGCGGGCGTAGGGCAGGCGCTGAACCTTGGTGCTCTGGTCGTAGAAATAAGTAAACGACGACACTTTGATGGCCAGCGGGTCTTTACCGGGCTCGGTTAGGTCGGTGCTCAAGTCCATCTTGATCAGTTCCAGCGGGCCCACGCCGGCCTCGCCACCCTCTTTGAAGGCCATTTCAATGGTGAGCTTGGCGTTGGTAAATTGCTGGCGCGGGTTGTTGGTACTGCCCGTGAAGCTGGGCTGCACCACGCGGTAGCGCACTATCTGGTTGGTTTCAATATC
The DNA here is from genome assembly GCA_963711295.1 of uncultured Cytophagales bacterium. Taxonomy (GTDB): domain Bacteria; phylum Bacteroidota; class Bacteroidia; order Cytophagales; family Hymenobacteraceae; genus Hymenobacter. The sequence goes on along the minus strand of CAVQDF010000003.1, from coordinate 1,651,141 downwards.
AATCCAAACTGTGCCCTGGGCCCGGTAGGCCACTTCGGGCCGGGTCTCGAACGAAATTTCGGCCACCCCACCCGTCGAGTCCTCCCCCAGGATGCCTTTCAGCTCCAGCAGGTAGTTCTTCTCCACATTGGGGCTCATCAGCGCCAGCGAGGTAGCGCTGTCCTGGTTGGCATCGAAGAGGCCGTAGCGGCGCGAGTAAACCGAGAAGTTACTCAGGCTGATAGCGGCCGGTACGGCCGCGTAGCGGCCCTGAGCCAGAGTAGTGCCCTCAATTCGGGCTGGGTTCGACTTCACGTTCCAGACCACCTCCTGCAATTCGGTGGGCTCGTTGTCGATGCGCGTAATCTGGCGGTAAAAGGCCCGGCCGTAGTACGTGCGGCGGTAGTTGCGCTGCAGGTTGCGGAAAGCCCTATCGACGAGCTGGAACGGGAAGCTGGCCACTTTCACCTCGGGCAAAGCCACGGCCGCCGAGGCCAGCCCGATGTTGAGTGGCTCGGCCGCCGACGTTACCTGCACTGTGTCGCGCACGTGGCCCAGCTCCGACACCAGCAGCATGGTCGGCAGTTGCTTCACGACGAGCGTAAACTCGCCTTCCAGGTTGGAGGTGGTGCCATTGGTGGTACCGATAACGGCAATGCTGGCGAAAGGCAGTACTTCCTGGGTTTCCCGGTCGCGCACCACGCCCCGCACCTGTACCTGGGCCTGGCCAAGTTGGGCAAGGGCCAGCAGCGGGAGCAGCCAGACCAGAATACGAGCAATAAATAGCGGGAAGCCAGAGAAACGGGCAGTGGGCATAAGCACAGCGGAAGGGAAGAGAAGCGAAACAGAACCAAAAAAATACAACGCGGGCCTTACCCAAAACCGTGCCCGCCGCCGTAAAAGTACGTCCGAAACGCAACCGTGTCCGGCCATTGTAGTTAAGAGTGTATCTTGATTTGTTAATTGCAGCGCGCTTTTTGCTGTTAGATCAGCTTGTTGACCAACCTTTCAGGCAAAAGCACTTCCTGTAACCAGATCAGTTAGTTCCTGAACAACGCATAGCAGATAATTATACACAAACATCGAAACCCCTTTCCCATGCTCAAGCGAGATTTCCTTAAAAATGGCCTGCTCACGGTAGTAGGTGCCCTGGTGAGCCCCGCCGTATTGGCCGCCGCCCACGAAGAGAAGCTGCTCCGCGAAGCCCGCGCTACGCCCATGGCCGACGGCCCCTTCACCCTCCCCGACCTGCCCTATTCCTTCAGTGCCCTGGAGCCCCACATCGATGCCCGCACGATGGAAATCCACCACGACGCCCACCACAAGGGCTACGTGTCGAAGCTCAACGCGGCCGTCATGGGCACGCCCGCCGAAAAGATGAGCCTCTCCGACCTGCTGGCCTCCATGCACAAGCAGCCCGAGGCTATCCGCAACAACGCCGGCGGCCACTGGAACCACTCCTTCTTCTGGCAGATTATGGCCCCTAAAGGCGGCGGCCAGCCTACTGGCAACCTCGCCACGGCCATCACCAAGGATTTCGGCTCCTTCGATAAGTTCAGCGAGGAGTTCACCAATGCCGCCGGCAGCCGCTTCGGCTCGGGCTGGGCCTGGCTGATGGTGGACAAGAAAACCAACAAGCTGGTCGTTACTTCGACCCCCAACCAGGATAACCCCCTCATGGACCTGCCCGGCATGCAGCGCGGCACCCCCATCCTGGGCCTCGACGTTTGGGAGCACGCCTACTACCTCAAGCACCAGAACAAGCGCCCCGAATACATCAAGGAGTTCTGGAACGTCGTCAACTGGAGCGAAGCCGGCAGCCGCTACGACGCCGCCCGCAAAGGGTAATTTTGTTAGCTGTTAGCTGTTAGCTGTTAGCTGTTATTACGAGAACGTCATTCAGAGCGAAGCGAAGAATCTCGCGTACTGTCGTTGAAATAAGCCTCAACGGGTAGCACGCGAGATTCTTCGCTTCGCTCTGAATGACGTTTTTTTCTAACTTCTAACCTCTACTTAGCAGTTGACCCCACGGCATTCAGTACCGCTTGGTCTAGGTGGGCGAAGAGCTGGAGCAGGGCTGCCGGAGCGTTTTCCTCGACTTGCACGCGCTTGGTCTGGCCCTGCGGGGTCGTAATGGTGAGGATGGTGGAAGGCACATCGACGGCCCCGGTGGTATAACGCTCGCGCAACTGGAAGAAGCTAAGCTGCTCGGCCTCGCGCAGCAACTGCCGTACTATGGCTGGGTCAATCTTTACCAGCCGCTGGCCCTGAACGGGGGCAAACTGGCGGCCCTCATATTCCACCCGGCCATCAGCAAAGAAGCGGGCCGTGAAATCGGGACAGGTGCCGAAGCAGGAGGTCCGGCTGAATGCCAGTACCGGCTCCACCTGCTGGGGGGCCTCGTTCAGCGGGCCGGGGGCATTGGGGCCACCGTCCGTTTTGGTCGTTTCCGGGGCCGGAATAAAAATGGGCGGCGTTTCATCGTTAACCGGCATTTGCCTGGTGGGTGCGGGTCCTTGCTCCGGCTCCTTGGTCGGCGGGGCAGGCTCAGGGTCGACGGGGGGCTGCCTAGTTGGCCCGGGCATAGGGGTCGGCATCGGCTCGGGGTCGACGGGCGGCTGCTTGGTCGGACCGGGAGCAGGCTCATTTTCAGGGGTCGGAATAAAAATTGGCGGCGTTTCGGGGGTAGGCATCGGCGCCGGCCCAGGAGAGGGTATCGGCTGCGGTATTGGCTGCGGCATCGGCATCGGCTGTGGGGGAGCAGGAGCCGGTACCGGGTGCGAGGGGCCGGGGGCGGGCTGCGGAACCGGTGCTTCGCGCACCGGTCCGCGCCCGGGGCCCGGGGCCGGCGGCGTTGGCCCCGGTTGGGGCGAGGGGTAGTGCGGGGCCGGATAGGAGGGGCCCGGATAAGAAGGAGCGGGGTAATAGCCGCCCGGGTAATTTGGTCCGGGAGCCTGCTGCCAACGCCCCGGCCGCTGCGGCTGGCGGCGCGGACTGTTGGTGGCCACACCTGCGTTGGTAGCGGCTGGTACGTAATAATTAACCGTGCAAGCTGGCAAGGTGCTCAACCCCAATAGCAGGAAAAACGGCGAGAGCAGGGAAGAGCGCATAAGTGAAGGGTGTAGAGAAGGAGATTATATAGTAAATCTGTAATAGCCAAACTTGGTGCCAGAACCAGCAAAAAGCCCCGCAGCCGGAAGGCTGCGGGGCTTAAAGTTCCCGAGAAGCGGGAATTGTTACGAGCGGCGCGTTTTGCGCGGCTTTTTGGGGTCCGTCACGTCGTCGGCGCCGGTGCCGGGCTCGGTGGCGTCGTTGACGGCCAGGTTCTTGCCGCCTTTGCCGGCTTGCTTGGTTTGGGCCTCGCGCTCCTGGGCGGCCTTCATGGCATCAGCAAGGCGGGCCGAGAAGCCGCTGGGCTTCTTGTCCTTGTTCTTCACCTTGTTGGCTTCGAGCTTGGCCCGCACCTTGTCGTCGTCCACGAAGCGGCGGGTAATGGCCTGCTGGCCCATGGTCACGAGGTTGGACACCAGGTAGTACCAGGTAAGGCCGGCAGCGAAGCTATTGAGCACGAAGAAGAAAATCAGCGGCATCAGGTAGCTGTAGAACTTCATCGGGCCCTGCATAGCCGAGGGGTTGTTCTGGTTCGTCTGGTAGGTCATGGCCAGCGTCGAGAGCGTCATCAGGACCGTGAACAGGCTGATGTGGTTGCCCATGAACGGCAAGGCGAAGGGCAACATAATCGGGTTGTCGTAGGTGCTCAGGTCGCGGGCCCACAGAAACGGCTCCTGCCGCAGCTCAATGGCATTGGGAAAGAACTGGAACATGGCGAACAGAATCGGCAGCGTCAGCAGCGTCGGCACACACCCGCTCAGTGGGTTCACGCCCATGCTCTGGTTGAGCTTCATCGTCTCCTGCTGCTGCTTTACCTGGTCGTCGGGGTACTTCTCCTTGATGGCGTCGATTTCGGGCTTGAGCACCTTCATCTTGGCCTGGCTCTCGTAGGTTTTGTAGGTCAGGGGCCAGGTAACGAGCTTGATGAGCACCACCAGCAGCACGATAATCAGGCCGTAGGAGCTGATGAACTGCTGCAGGAAATGGAACACCGGCAGCACTACGAAGCGGTTTACCCACCGGAACAAACCCCAGCCCAGGTACACGTTGCGGTCGAAATCGGGGGCTACGCTCTTGAGTAGGTTAAACGAGTTCGGCCCGAAGAAGAACCGGAAGTTGGCCTTGCCCTGCTGCACATCACCTACCGGGATTTTCAGCGTGCTGCTCAGGGTTTTGATGTAGGTTGTATCCTCCAGGTTTACCGTCGAGTTGAGCTGGCCCGAAGCAAACTCGTGGTCGGCCACGATGCCGGCAATGAAGAAGTCGTGCTTGTGGGCCGCCCACTTCAGCGGCTCGGCCACCTTAATTTCCTCGGGCTTCTCGCTGGCTTCGGCCAGCGCCGTATGGTCGCCCGAAGTGAGGTAGCGGTTGATGGTGGTATGGTTGCGGTTCTGCTGCCGGTCCTGCTCAGTTTGGCGCACGTTGTCCACGAACGTGAACGTGAGCGGCTCCTGGGCCAGCGTCTGGTTCAGGCCATTGAAGCGCAGTTGGTAGCCTACCTCGTACGAGCTCGGGCGCCAGCGTGTAGGTCTGCTCGATCTGCCCGCCGGCCACGTCGGCCACGAAGCGCAGAGCGTTGCTGCCCTGGGGCTCGGCCCGGAAGTAGAGGTCGGAGAGTTTTACCTGCCGGCCGTCGGTGGTCCGGAAGCCCAGGTCCATCTTGGCACTCTGCTGATCGAAAATATCGAGGGGCTTGCCAAAGAACGTTTTGTACTTATGCAGGCGCGCGGCCTGCACCAAACCGCCCTTCGAGGAGAAGGTCACGGTCAGTAATTCATTTTTCAGCTCTCTGGTCTGGGCCGTGCCCTGGGCAGCGCCGGCAAACGAGCCCAGCTGCCGGACCAAAGCGGCAGAATCAGGCGCAACGGGCACCGCCACAGCGCGGGCCGAATCGGTACCCGCGGTGGCCGATTTGGTGGTTTTGGCCAACTCGACGGCGGCGGGCTCGGGTTTGGGCGCGAACTGAAGATAAATCAGAAGCAAGGCCGCCATCAAAAACAGGCCGATTGCTGAATTTCTGTCCATTTAGTAAGTAGAGTGTGCCCGCAGCCGCAACGGCCCGGACGGGAAATACAAAACCGGGCTGCCGGCCAAAACCAGCAATCCTGCCGCAAAGGTCGGGTTTGTAAGCCGAATATTTTTTGCGGGGTGTTTTTTTGTGAGCGAAGGCGGTTATGAGCAGGAAAACAGAACGTCATTCAGAGCATGTGGCGCATCAAGCCAGGGACGAAGAATCTCGCGTGCTGATGTTGCAATGTTATTCAACATCAGCACGCGAGATTCTTCGTCCCTGGCTTGATGCGCCACATGCTCTGAATGACGTTCTGTCTAATTCCCAACTACCCTTTCCGATACTGAATAGCAGCTTTCACGAAGCGTACGAATAGCGGGTGGGGGTTCTGAACGGTGCTTTTCAGCTCGGGGTGGAACTGGCCGGCCACGAACCAAGGGTGGTTTGGCAGCTCTATCACTTCCACGAGGCCGGTTTCGGGGTTGCGGCCCGAGGCTATCATGCCGGCCTCCTCGTAACGTTCCAGGTAGTCGTTGTTGAACTCGTAGCGGTGGCGGTGCCGCTCGCTGATGTGGTTGCGGCCGTAGGCTTTGGCCGCCTTCGAGCCCCGGCGCAGCTCGCAGTCGTAGGCTCCCAGGCGCATGGTGCCGCCTTTCTGGGTGATGTCTTTCTGCTCCTCCATCATGGCAATGACGGGCTCGCTCGTGTTCGGGTCCATCTCCGTAGAGGAGGCCTCGGCCAGGCCCAGCACGTTGCGGCCAAACTCGACTACCGCCACCTGCATGCCGAGGCAGATGCCGAAGAAGGGGATTTTGTTCTCGCGCACATACTGCACGGCGGCAATCTTGCCCTCGAAGCCCCGCTCGCCGAAACCCGGGGCCACCAGCACGCCATGCACGCCGTGCAGCTGCTGGGCCACATTCTCGGCCGTCAGGTTGTCGCTCTGGATGCTGCGCACCGTGACTTTGCACTCGTTCTGAGCTCCGGCATGAATAAACGACTCGATGATGGACTTGTAGGCATCGGGCAGCTCCACGTACTTGCCCACCAGGGCAATCGTCACTTCCTCGGTCGGGTTTTTCAGGCGGCCCAAAAACTCCTTCCAGACTTCTAAATCGGGCTGGGCCGCGCCGCCTTTCAGGTTGAGCTTCTTGATCACGCGCTCATCGAGGTGCTCCTTGAGCATGAGCAGCGGCACCGAGTAGATGCTGTCGGCGTCGAGGCTCTCGATAACGGAGTTGATGTTGACGTTGCAGAAGAGCGCGATTTTGCGGCGCATCTCAGCCGGAATCGGGTACTCGGAGCGGCAAACCAGAATATCGGGCTGGAGGCCGGCGCTGCGCAAATCGCGCACCGAATGCTGGGTGGGCTTGGTTTTGAGCTCCCCGGCCGCTTTCAGATAGGGCAGCAGCGTGAGGTGGATCACCAGCGAGCTGTTTTCGGGTAGTTCCCAGCGCAGCTGCCGCACCGATTCCACGAAGGGCAGGCTTTCAATATCGCCAATCGAGCCCCCGATTTCGGTAATCACCACGTCGAACTGACCGGTCTGGCCCAGCAGCAGCATGCGCCGCTTGATTTCGTCGGTGATGTGGGGCACTACCTGCACGGTTTTCCCCAGGTAGGCACCCTCGCGCTCCTTGGTAATCACGTGGTCGTAGATGCGGCCGGTCGTGACGTTGTTGGCCTGGGAGGTCGGCACGTTCAGGAACCGCTCGTAGTGGCCCAGGTCGAGGTCGGTTTCGGCCCCGTCGTCGGTCACGTAACATTCGCCGTGCTCGTAGGGGTTGAGCGTGCCCGGGTCGATGTTGATGTAGGGGTCGAACTTCTGGATCGTGACCCGGAAGCCACGGGCCTGCAGCAGCTTGGCCAGCGAGGCCGAGATGATGCCCTTACCCAGGGAGGAAGTAACGCCGCCCGTTACAAAAATGTACTTGGCCGTTGCAGCCGCGGAAGTGGAATTTCGGTCTGGCATAACGGGAAACAAAGTTAGGCGTTATCTCCGGGCCGCGGCCGTTGCGGACTATCTATTTCTGGTTATGGAGGAGCTGAAAATAAATGTGGGAGGCAGGGGTGAGCAGAGCAGGGATTTTCCTGTCTTCCTAAATACCTACTTCAGCCCAATTACGCCCCCGGTAATTTCCTCTACCGGGCCGGTACCCACTAGCTGCTGGCGTAGCGTGTCGGCGGCCTCATCGAGCTGGGGGCGAATCTGGTCGAGGGCGAGGCGTAGGCCCTGCACGTCGGCGAGGCGGGCGGCTTTGCTCTGGCCGTAGCCGTGGTACATGGCCACGCGCACCTTGCTGCGGCCCCGGCCGGCGTAGGTGCCAATTACCTGGCCCCGCGAATCAATAATCTGCACTTCGGCCTTTACGTCGGTGCGGTACCATTCCAGCGGAATGCCCAACAGGCTGGGCGTCATGAGCGTCAGCATCTGGAAAAACTGCAGAAAGCGGCCCGTGCGCTGCTGGTCTACCTGCACCACCTGCAGCTTGGCGTAGCCGTACGTGAGGCTGTCGGTACCCACATCGAGGCCAGTGGCGGCCGACTCGGCCAGATGATAGGCCAGCTCCTGGCGGAATACATTGGCCGGGTCATCGGGGTAGCCATCTTCCGAGGTGGTCGTGAGTGGGCCGGCTTCAATAACGGCTTCCAGCTTGGGTAGCGTACCTACCGCTACCGAGCTGTTGGAGCGGATAGTGTGGAAAACAGCCTTTTCCGTTGATTTGCAATTGGTTAGGCTAAAGCCAGCCAACAGAAGCAGAACGGCACCACGGTAAAGAGTAGGCATACGCTGGGGGTTTAGCAAGCTAGCAATCAGGTAGAAGTGCAAAAATACGGTGCTGCCAAATGAATTCTACCTTCTTACGCGAAGAAATATCACACTATAATAGTATTAATATATTAAAAAATATAATTTTCAATGGAAAAATATTATGTCCCTTTCGACAAACTCAAAAAAAGCCCCCACTGCCTCGAAGGCAACGGGGGCTTAAATCAGCTGAAAACCAAACGACTAGTGAACTGGCTGAGCCAGCGCACTGTCTACTTCAGCCAAATCAATCACAGGGTCGGGGGCCACATAGTTGTCGATAAACTCGCCTTCCCAGCGGGCCACTACGGCCGAAGCCAGGCAGTTGCCGGCTACGTTTACGGCCGTGCGGGCCATGTCCATCAGCGCATCAATACCCAGAATGATAAATACCGGCCAGGCAGGTAGGTTGAACGAGGCCACCGTAGCGAGCAGGATAACGAGCGAGGCCCGGGGTACGCCGGCCACGCCCTTGCTGGTGAGCATGAGCGTAAACACCATCACGAGCTGCTGGCCAAACGTCAGGTCGACGCCTGCTGCCTGAGCCACGAATACGGCCGCCAGCGAGAGGTAGAGGGTAGTGCCGTCGAGGTTGAACGAGTAGCCTGTCGGCATCACGAAGGCCACGATGCGGCGCGGTACGCCCACGCTTTCCATGGCCTCCATGGCCCGGGGCAGCGCCGCTTCCGAGGAGGTGGTGGCAAAGGCAATGCTCACCGGCTCGGCAATGGCCGTAACGATGCGGCGGATGGGCAGCCGGGCAATAAGGGCCACCGGCAGCAGCACCAGCAGCACGAAGGCAATAAGGGCCGCATAAAGGGTCAGGAGCAACTGGAAGGCGTTCACCAAAGGCCCAAAGCCCATTTTCCCCACCGTGTAGGCAATGGCCCCGCCTACCCCGATGGGAGCGAAGTACATGACCACGTTGGTGAATTTGAACATCACCTCCGACAAACTCTCGGTTACCTGGAGTAGGGGCTGGCGGTGCTTCTGGTGCACCATGGCCAAGCCGATGGCGAAGATGATGGCGAACACCACTACCTGCAGCACCTCGCCGTTGGCCACCGATTTGGCAATGTTTTCGGGGAAGATGTGCAGGATGATGTCGCTGGTGGTCTGTTCTACGGTCTGGAGTTGCTCGGTGTCGGCGGCAATACCGCTGCGGTTGATGCCCGCCCCGGCCTTGGTCAGGTTGATGGCCGCCAGCCCGATGAAGAGCGCAAACGTGGTCACAATTTCGAAGTACACCAGGGCCTTGATGCCCATGCGGCCCACCTGCTTGAGGTCGGCGTGGCCGGCAATGCCCACGACCAGCGTGGCAAAAACCAGCGGCGCAATAATGGTTTTAACGAGGCGCAGGAAGATGTCACTCAGCACCTTCATGTTCACGGCCAGAACCGGAAAGTCGTTGCCCACCTCGGCACCCACGAACATGCTCACCACAATCCAGAACGTGAGCGAGCGGCGCTGCCAGCCCACCCAGGCCAAGGCGGCCAGAAACAGCCAGCGGGCAGCAAGGGCTACGGTGGGGTCGAGCAGGGGCTGGGCCCGGCTGGCAAGCACCGTAAGGCCGGCCGCCAGCGCAAACAAGATGAGTGTGAGAAGCGTGAGTCGCGATATTTTCATGCGGGGTAGGGGCGCGTGGCACACGCCCCCCGGTTTGGTGGGAGATAAGGATTCGGAACAGCCGCCGCCTCAGAAAAAAAGCGGGTTTGGACAAATATAGCTTTCCGCGCCGGAGAAGTGCGGCCGAAGCGTTAGCTTCGGCCGTTGCCCGGGCCACTGCTTGCGGGTTTTGTGGCTGATGCCGGGGCGACGCGTTTCTTCGTTCATTCACCTAAACCGCCGGGCGCGTGCCACGCGCCCCTACCATGCTCACCTGGACCCTGACGCCGCTGCCGCTGCCGTTGCGCTTTACCTGGAAAATTGCCCGCAACGCCACCGCTACCAAAACCAACCTGCTGGTGGAAGTGGCCGGCGGCGGGTACGTAGGCCGGGGCGAAGCAGCTCCCAACATCCGCTACCACGAAACGCCCGAAGGGCTGCAGCAGGAATTTGCTCAGCTGGTGGCCAATGGCTTGAGCCGCTGCGAAACGCTGGCCGACCTGACCGCCTTTCTGGCCCAGCATCCGCCGGCGGCGGCCTTGCGTTTCGCGCTCGAATCGGCGTTGGTGCACCGTGAGGCCAGCCGGCTGGGGCAGTCTGTGCCGGCCTATTTGGGGGTGCCCGCGCCGAATGGGCCAGTACCCACCGCCGTTTCTTTGCCCATTATGGAGCCGGAGGAGGTGGCTGGGTTCGTGCGCGAGCAGGGGCTGGGCCGGTTTCCACTGCTCAAAATAAAGGTGAACCGCGGCGGCGCCCTGGCTTTGTTGGCAGAAGTCACGCGCCTGCTGCCCGGCCACCCGCTCATCATTGATGGCAACGAAGCCTGGCCCGATGCCGACAGCCTGCGCCGAAGCTGGGAGGACATTCAGCGCCTGCCCGGCCTGCGCGTGCGCCTGCTCGAACAGCCCCTGCCCGCCGCCCGCGCCGCCGACTACCGCGCCCTTAAAGGCCAACTCGGCTGCCCCGTGTTCGCCGACGAATCGGTGACTGATGCCGCCGATTTTGCCGATATCGCCCGGCAGTTCGACGGCGTCAATATGAAGCTCATGAAGGCCGGCGGCTACCTCAACGGCCTGCGGATTCTGCGTGAAACCCGCACCCACGGCCTGCAAACCATGCTCGGCTGCATGGTCGAAACCTCGCTCGGCATCTGGTCGGCCCTGCAAATCAGCGCCCTGGCCGACGTCTGCGACCTCGACGGCTTCCTCATCGTCCGCGACGAGCCGTTTGGGCTGGTGCGCGAGGCTGATGGGTTGTTGATGGGAAGGGATGAAATAAGTGGTTGAGTGGACGATTTGATATCTGATGTTACGCGAAAAGGGGCCGTAAGCTTGTAGCGCGAAGCTCCGGCTTCGCGTATCGTTGCTGACTACTAGCGGAGTACGTTCAACGATACGCGAAGCCGGAGCTTCGCGCTACAAGCTTACGGCCTGCGTTTTTATCCAACTCACTTCAATTTCGCGTCCAGCGCCTGAATCTGCCGGTCGAGGGCGGAGGTATCGGCTTTGCGCTGGGTGCTGAGCAGGCTGATTTTCTGGTTTAGCAAACCGATTTTTTCGGCCATCAGACCAATTTTCGTGTTCATTTCGGTGAGGCGGGTTTCCATGGCGGCGGCGTTGGCCGGGGCCGGGCGCGGGTCGATGTAGGTGTTGAACTGGGCATCGGCAGCTACTGAATTGTCGCCGCGGGCCTGAGCCGCGCTGGCGGGTGAACCGAACACGATGCTACCGTCGGGACGCACGTAGTCGCCCTCTTTGAGGGTGGTTATTTTGCCGCCGGGCAACTCCACGATGCCATTTTTGTAATTGATTTTAGTGCCATTGCTGAGCAGTACATTCTTGGTGAGTGCGGTGGGGCGTTTGCCCTGCACAAGCACTACCTCGCCGTTTTGTAGCATAAAGCGGTCGGAGGGGTTCGTTTCAACCGGGCCGGCTACGTTGGTGGTGGTCTGGGCCAGCAGGGCGGGGGCGGCGCTCAGGCCGAATAGCAAAACAAACAGGATTCTTTTCATGGGACACGGGGTTAGGGAGCAAAACTCAGCCGCTTTACGCAAAGCGGCCGGTAGCGTTCAACGCTCAGATCAACGGGATATTCCTGGGCCCTGAAAGGCTCGTTTGTACTAGCTTTAAATTAAATATCTGGAAACAATGTTGCGACATAAAATGTATGTACATATATTTGTATCGCGTTCTGGTTCTTTCTGCCGCCTATGAAAATCGAAGACGAAATCAAGCAGCCCGCTTTCCACAGCGACTATCACAAGGCTCATATCAACCTGATATTCACGGCCAGCTGGCTTCAGCAACAACAGAGCGCCTTTTTCAAGGAGTACGGTCTTACGCTGCCCCAATTTAACATTCTGCGCATCCTTCGCGGCCAGCACCCCAAGCCGGCTACCGTCAACCTGCTCATCGAGCGGATGCTTGATAAGACCAGCAATGCCTCGCGCATCGTTGATAAGCTCGAAAGCAAGGTTCTCGTAACCCGTTGCGTGTGCCCCAGCAACCGTCGGGCCGTGGATATCCGCATTACTGAGGCCGGGCTGGCCCTGCTCAGCCGTCTCGATGAAGCCATGAAAACCCAGCGTCTGGGTACCCAGAACCTGACGCTGGCCGAAGCTGCCCAGCTCAGCGACCTGCTCGATAAAATCCGCGACTGACGGTTGAATTCAGCCTTTCTTACGCTTTTCACTCCTTGTTTTTCTTCTCATGAAAAAGATTCTTCTGCCCGCTCTGCTAGCCGCCTCGCTGTTGGCTGCTGCCCCGGCCTCGGCCCAGAAAAAAATGACTCCCGGCTCGTCGAAAGCCTCTTCCACGAGCTACCAGTTGCAGCCGCAACTGAGCACGCTTGGATGGGTGGGTAAAAAAGTAACCGGCGAGCACAACGGTACCATGCAGTTCCAGGATGGTACTATCCTGGTGCGCGGCAGCCAGGTGGTAGGCGGCACTTTCGTGGTCGATATGAACTCGCTGAAAGTAGATGACCTCAAGGAGCAGGAGTACAACGCCAAACTGGTGGGCCACCTGCGCTCGGAGGATTTCTTCAGCATCGACAAGAATGCTACCTCTACGTTCAAAATCACGAGCGTAACGCCGCTTAAAGGCGATGCCAAGGGCAATAACGCCACCGTGAAGGGCGACCTCACCATCAAAGGCATCACCCAGCCCATCAGCTTCCCGGCCAAAACCGGCGTCAAGAACGGTGTGGCTTCGGCTACCGGCGTGGCCACCATCGACCGCACCAAATTCGACATCAAGTACGGCTCGAAGTCGTTCTTCGAAAGCATCGGCGACAAAGCCATCATGGACGACTTCACGCTCAGCTTCAACGTGATTGCCAAGAAGTAGGGCCCAGCTCGCAAGCAACTCACAAGGACTAAAAAAAGCCTCCGCAACAGCTGTTGCGGAGGCTTTTTTAGTCCTTGTGAGTTGCTTGCTTTACTGTCCGCCGTTGCCGGGCACGGGTATGGTATTAATGGGGGCGGGGACTGTTACCGGAACAGCGGCTGCCCTGTTGCGGAAGTTGATTTTCAGGGGAGCTACGCCCGTCTCGCGCAGGGCCACGATGCCGTATACAGTTTCGCCCGGACGCAATACTTTGTTGGTGAGGTCGTAGCGGGCAAATTCGTTACGCATGTTTTTGTTGGCGGCGCTGGCCCCCAGCATGTTGCCGCCAGCAATGAATGGGCCAGTGGGGATAAACGTGCGGTTATCTTCCGTTATCTGGCCGTTTACAGTGGTGTAGTTGCCGACGTTGAAATTCAGCAACACGTACAGCAAGTAAATCGCCACGCCCTGTTTCAGGTCGTCGGAAGCTTGCAGCGACGAAACGGGCTGTACCGGCCGGTCTGCAAAAGTCAACTCCAGGTCGCGGGAGAAATTGAGGTCGGCCACCGTGTTGTTGCGCAGCTGCACGGCCACAATCTGGTAACCCCGCTTGCGTTCCTTCTTCACGTACTTCTTGTTGGCGCCGTTGGCCAAAAGGGCACTGTAGTGGTAGCTGAAATCAATTGGTGCGCCAGTTGCCGTAACCGCCTGGTACGACGTGATTCGCTCGGGCTGGATGGCGTGGTAGCTACCGGCACAGCCAGAAAGTAAGGTGGCCGCCGATGCAATGGCGGCTAATTGGGTAAGCGTGTTCCGCATATAGTAATACGAAAGGAGGAATAGGATATGAATATCGGGCGTTGATACTCTCAAGCAAATATAATTGTGGGTCTGATAGGCTGGACTGACGCAATAGAAAGTTTATGAATTTTCTTGCTGCAATCCATAACTATTTGTAACAATCTGATTGAAAGCCGATTGAATGATATGCTTTTCAATCGGAAAGCGTTAGTTCGTGGGGAAGCTCGAATTTAAGGCTCCGGCTTTTATTGCGGCCGTGGAGCTGGGTCAGGAAATCGTCCAAATCGGTCTTGTACTCCAGCCATAAATCCTCGTGCAGGTTTTTCTGCACCAACTGCACGGTGCGGGCCGCAAGGCGGGCTGTAGCCGTGAAAAACCCAGCGTAGGGGCTCTCGAATTGCCCGGTGTAGTTCTCGAAAATATGGCGCAACGCGTACAGATTCAAATCGATTTCCAGGCGTTTGTCCTTGCTGATACGCCGGGCGCGGGCCACTTCTTTCACGGTTTTGCTTAGGGCTTTCGTGAGGCTGCGGTTGAGTAGCCGGCCGGTGGCCCCCACGGCAAACAGCTCGTGAATCTGGTCGGAGGCTTGCTCGAATACCGTTTCCGAGTCTACGTCGGGCAGCAGCTCGTAGCAAAGCGTGTCGTAAAGCTCAGCGTCGCGGCGAGCCGCCCGCAGCAGCAAGGCTTCCTTCTCCTTTTCGGAAAGCTGTTTGAGGGCGCGCTTGAATTCGGCGGACGGGACGGGCATGGAGAGAATTAAAAATTAAAAGTGAAGAATTAAAAGTTAACGGCCCGGTTCAACAAGCTGTTTCGTCGGGTTTGCGAGGCAGTAGCTGCCGGCGGCCCGACTCTTTTGCAACCCTGGAAACGATTCGGGCCGCCGGCCTGTTATACCCGGCTGCCAAGGCCCTGGCAGCCGGCTTTTTGCCCGTTTTTTCGTATTTTTGTGCCATGAACAGCAACCCGCAAATCGAGTACGACGAGGACGTTCTGCTCCTGGAAGAAACGATTGACGTGCGCGACCTGATCGTGTACAACGACGACCACAATACGTTCGATCATGTCATCAAAACCCTGATCGATGTGTGTGGCCACCAGCCCGAGCAGGCCGAACAGTGTACGCTGCTCATTCATTACAAAGGCCAGTGCACCGTTAAGCACGGCAGCTACGATGAGCTGGCCGGCATGTGCACCGCCATCCACGACCGCGGCATCTCGGCCGATGTCCTTTGATTTAGTTGTCAGCTGGCCAGTTGTTGGTTGTCAGTTCGCTTCGCTAATCCGATGCGCTGCCTGAGACGAACAACGAACAACTAACAACCAACAACTAAACCTGCATGGAATTTCCTTCCAAGTTGATTGAAAACGCCGTGGGCGAGCTCTCGAAGCTGCCGGGGATGGGTAAGAAAACGGCGCTGCGGCTGGCGCTGCACCTGCTGAAAGCCGAAACCGACACCACCGCTTCGCTGGCCGAGGCGCTGGCCAAGATGCGCTTCGAAATCCGCTATTGCGACACCTGCCACAATATTTCCGATACGGCGGAGTGCGCCATCTGCGCCAACCACCTGCGCGACCAGAGCACGGTTTGCGTGGTGTCGGACATCCGCGACGTGATTGCCATTGAGAATACGGCCCAGTATCAGGGAATGTACCACGTGCTGGGCGGCGTTATTTCGCCCATTGAAGGCATTGGGCCCTCCGACCTTACACATCGACTCGCTGCTGGAACGCGTGACCCGCGAGGGCTCCGAAATCCGCGAAATCATCCTGGCCATCAGCCCCACGATGGAGGGCGACACCACGGCGTTCTACCTTTCGCGCAAGCTGCGAGACCTGCCCCAGGTGCACGTAAGTACCATTGCCCGCGGCATTCCCATGGGTGGCGAGCTGGAATATGCCGACGAAATCACCCTCGGCCGTAGCATCGTCGACCGCCTGCGCCAGGTTCAGTAGGGGCGGAGCGAGAGGCCAAGAGGTGTGTGAACCTCTGTCATCCTGAGCGGAGGGAAGGACCTTGTAACACCAGAAGTTTAGGTGTTCCAAGGTCCTTCGCTCCGCTCAGGATGACACGTCTTTTCAGAGTTACTACAAGTCCCTCCCCTAAGCCCCTTCTGCGTAACTTTCGCGGCCCTAACCGCCGACGCCCTCCTCCGTGCCGCCCGAAGTTGCCCTGTCCGTTATCATCGTCAACTACAACGTCTGCTACTTTCTGGAGCAGGCGCTGCTGTCGGTGCGGCGGGCGGTGGAGAAGCTGGGCCAGCCACTGGAAGTTTTCGTGGTCGATAACAACTCCGTCGATGGCTCGGTGGCCATGGTGCGGGCCCGGTTTCCGGAGGTTATCCTCATCGCAAACCACGACAACCCCGGCTTCTCGAAAGCCAATAACCAGGCGCTGCGGCGGGCCCGGGGCCAGTACGTGCTGCTGCTCAACCCCGACACGGTGGTGGAGGAAGACACCTTCCGGCTCTGCTGCGAATTCATGGATGAGCACCCGCGCTGCGGCGGCCTGGGCGTGAAAATGCTCGACGGCCAGGGCCGGTTTCTGCCCGAGAGCAAGCGCGGGCTGCCCACGCCGCTGGTGGCGTTCTACAAAATATTCGGGCTGGCGCGGCTATTCCCGACCTCGCGCACGTTTGGGCGCTACCACCTCGGCTTTCTCAGCCCCGACGAAACCCACCAAATCGAAGTGCTGAGCGGGGCCTTTATGCTGCATGCGCAACGCCGCGCTGGACGAAGTGGGGCTGCTCGACGAGGACTACTTCATGTACGGCGAGGACATTGACCTCTCGTACCGGCTAACCCAGGGCGGCTGGAAAAATTTTTACTTCCCCGGCACGCGCATCATTCATTACAAGGGCGAGAGCACCAAGCGCACGAGCGTGAACTACGTGTTCGTGTTCTACCGGGCCATGGTGATTTTTGCCCGCAAGCACTTTGCCCCCCAGCGGGCGGGCATGTTTTCGCTGCTGATCAACCTGGCCATCTGGCTGCGGGCGGGCGCGGCGGTGGGGCAGCGCCTGCTGGTGCGGGCCGCCCCGGTGCTGCTCGATGCCGGGCTGGTGTAGGCGGGCATGTACCTGCTTAAAACGTACTGGGAGCAGAACCACAAGTTTGTGCGCGAGCCCTACCCGCGCGCAGTACATGCTGGTGGCGGTGCCCGTTTATATTGCCGTGTGGCTGCTGGCGGCGTTCCTCAGCGGGGCCTACGACCGGCCGTTCCGGGCCGGGCGGCTGGTGCGCGGCATTGCCGTGGGCACGCTGCTTATTTCGGCCTTCAGTAACTTCCTCGATGCCTGGCGCTTTTCAAAAGCCCTGATCGTACTGGGCGGCGCCTGGGCCGTCACGGCGCTACTGGCTGCGCCGCTTGGCGGGTAACTTCCTGCGCTACCGCCGCTTCAGCCTGACCGACCACCACCAGAAAAACGTGGCCATCGTGGGCTCGGGCGAGGAAAGCCGCCGGGTGCGCCAGCTGCTGGAGCAGGCCGCCGTACCGGCCCGCGTGATTGGCTACGTGGAGCCTACGGCTGCCACGCCCGCGCCCGGCCGCCGCCCACGCCCGACGACCTGCTGGGCGAACTGCGCCAGCTGGAAGATATCATCCGCATCTATGGGCTCAACGAGCTGATTTTCTGCGGCAACGACCTGCCCGCCAGCCAGATTATCAGCCTGATGGTGAGCCTGCCCCAGCAGCCCCCGGTAGCCTACAAAATTCTGCCCGAAGACAGCGAGTACATCATCGGCAGCTGGGCAAAGACTCGCCCGGCGACTACTACGCCCTCGACATTGCCCTGAACCTGTACCAGCCCCGAGCAGGCGCGCACCAAGCGCCTGCTCGATGTGCTGGTGAGCTTGCTGCTGCTGGTGCTGAGCCCCGTGCTGGTGTGGGTGCAGGCCCGCAAAGGTGGCTTTTTGCGCAACTGCCTGCGGGTGCTGGGCGGCTCGCGCACCTGGGTGGGCCTGCGCCACGCCGCCGCCCCTCAGCACGCCGTCCGCCGCCGTGCTCTCGCCCGCCGATGCCGTGCAGTCGGCCGCCCCGCTCACCGATACCACCCGCCGCCGCCTGGAGCTGCTCTACGCCAAAGACTACGCGCCCACCACCGATTTGCGGGTGCTCTGGCAATGCTTCGGGCAACTGGGGCGGGAGGAGTAGGGGGAGCGAGTAGCGCGAAAGCCCGTTTCGCGATAAGCAGAGCGAGTTGCCCCGTGGTAGGTTCTGCCGGTTCAGTCCCGGATACTCGCTTCGTTCGTCGCGAAACGGACTTTCGCGCTACTTGTTTCTGCCCTACATTTACCCTTCCCACCAATCCCCCCGCTTATGTCATCTGCCGCCACCGACGCCACTCTCACCCCGCCCCTCATCCTGTCCGACCGCATCAACGCCATGCAGGAGTCGGCAGACCATTGCCATGGCCAAAAAGGCGCGGGAGCTGGCCGCCGCGGGCGTCGATGTGATTAACCTGAGCTTCGGAGAGCCCGATTTCCAGACACCGCAATACATCAAGGACGCCGCCAAGCAGGCCCTGGACGACGGCTATACCTTCTACACGCCCGTGCCCGGCTATCCCGGAGCTGCGCCAGGCCATCTGCGACAAGTTTGAGCGCGACAACCAGCTTACTTTCAGCCCGAACAGATTGTGGTGAGCACCGGGGCCAAGCAGGCCCTGGCCAACGCCGTGCTGAGCCTGGTGAATCCCGGCGACGAGGTAATCGTGTTTGCGCCCTATTGGGTGAGCTACGAGGAGATGGTGAAGCCTGGCCGAGGGCGTGCCGGTGCCGCTGCTGGGCACGCTGGAAAACGACTACAAGGTGACGGCCGCGCAGCTGGAAGCCGCCATCACGCCCCGCACCAAGCTGCATCATGTACTCTTCGCCCTGCAACCCCACGGGGGCCGTATTCAGCCGCGAAGAGCTGGCCGCTATTGCTGAGGTGCTGGCCCGCCACCCGCAGGTATACGCGCTGGCCGACGAGATTTACGAGTACATCAACTTCGTGGGTGAGCACGTGAGCCTGGCCCAGTTCGATGCCGTCAAGGACCGCGTGATTACCGTTAACGGCTTCTCGAAGGGCTATGCCATGACCGGCTGGCGGGTGGGCTACCTGGCCGCCCGCCGCGAAATTGCCGCTGCCTGCGAGAAAATTCAGAGCCAGATTACTTCGGGCACCTGCTCGATTGCCCAGCGGGCCGGCCTTGCGGCCCTGGAGGCGGCCGCGCCTCGGCCGACGAGATGGTGGCCGCCTACCGCCGCCGCCGCGACCTGGTGCTGGAGTTGGTGCAGCGACATTCCCGGTTTCCGCACCAACGTGCCCAGCGGCGCCTTCTACCTGTTTCCCGACGTGAGCGGCCTATTTCGGCCGTACCACCCCGGCCGGCGAGCCGATCAATAGCGCCGCCGACTTGGCCATGTATCTGCTGAACGAAGCCCACGTAGCCGCTGTGGACGGGCCGCCTTTGGGGCGCCCGACTGCATCCGCTTCAGCACCGCCGCCGCCGATGATAAGCTGCGCGAGGCATTTCGTCCGCATTAAAGGCGCGCTGGCGAAGCTGGGGTAACACCGAGTAGTAGGTGGGTAGAAAAGCGGGTCCTGCTAAGTGGCATTGCAGGTGCAGTTGAAGCACCCGCGGCGCCACTCAGCAGGACCCGCTTTCCGTTCGGCTGCCTGTACCGCTTCTCACTTCTCCAACAAGGCCTACCTTTGCGGTTGTACCCGAAATTGCCTTTGATGCCCGCTGCCGTACCGCCTGCCACGCTGCCCGACCTGTTTGCCGCTTTCAACCAACCTGCACCGTGCTCATTGTGGGCGACGTGATGGTGGATGCCTACGTGTGGGGCCGCGCCGGTGCGCCTTTCGCCCGAGGCCCCGGTGCCAGTGGTGCACGTGAGCCGCACCGAGCAGCGCCTGGGCGGGGCCGCCAACGTGGCCCTGAACGTGCAGGCCCTGGGCGCAACGCCGCTGCTGTGCGCCGTTATCGGGCAGGATACGGGCGGCGACCAGCTGCTGGAGCTGCTGCAGAGCGAATGGCTTGTCGGCCGAGGGCATCGTGCGCAGTCCGGGGCACGGCCCACTACGGTTAAGCAGCGCATTCTGGCCCAGGGCCAGCAGCTGCTGCGCATCGACTCGGAAGTGGAAACCGACCTCAATGAGGAAGAAAACCGCGACCTCACCACCCGCTTACGAGAGTTGCTGGCCCGCGCCGATGTGGTGATTTTTGAGGACTACGACAAGGGCGTGCTCACCGAGGTCATTATCCGCCATTTCATCGCTCTGGCCCGGCAGCGCGGCATCCCGACGGTGGTGGACCCCAAGAAAAAGAACTTCCTGGCCTACCGGCACTGCACCCTTTTCAAGCCCAACCTGAAAGAGCTGCGCGAAGGTCTGAAGCTGGAATTTGGCGACCCTACCACCGACCGGCGCCGGTTTCGAGGCAGCCGTGGCTCGGCTGCGCGAGGTGCTGCCGGCCCGAAACGGTGCTGGTGACGCTTTCCGAGCACGGCGTATTTGCCCAGCAGGAAGACCCAAAAAACCTACTTGCCCGCCCACCTGCGCACCATTTCCGACGTGTCGGGGGCCGGCGATACGGTTATCAGCATCGCGGCGCTGTGCGTGGCCCTGGGCCTGTCCGTCGCCTTCTACGGCTGCGCTGGCCAACCTGGGCGGCGGGCTGGTTTGCGAGCAGGTGGGCGTGGTACCCATCGAAAAAAGCAAGCTACTGGCCGAAGCCCAGGAGGCGCTTAGCTTTTAGCAGCTAGGAAAATCGACTACCATCTTATATCCTGTCTCAGCTTTCATATGGGCTGAAACCACCACAGCACCTTATGGCGTAGAAGCAACGCGCACGGAATCGAGGCCGAACCACGTTGCCAGCCGGGTATTGATGCCGTAGGCAGGGTTATCCGATAGGTAGAGGGGCGGCATGATTATCTGGCGGTTGATAAGCGGAGGCTGCGACGGTAGCGTGAGTTGGGCGTGCGGCACACGGCTGGCCTGTGCTAAGGCCGCAAAACGGTGCTGCCATTGACGAGCATATATCGGTGCCTCCCGACGTAGGTCCAGGTAAGCGTGGCCGCTGGCGTTGAGCACCACTATGACCAAGACGCCGCCCACCAACCCGCGCACTGCGGCCGGTAGGGGCGCAATTGCTGCCGGAGCTACCGGCAAGCTGGCCCAGCCGGCAAAAACCCACCCCAGCAGCCACCACCACACCATGATGTTAGTCGCCCTTGGAATGAGTGGCACGCGTGCCCACGTCAGGGCGTAGGGCAATGTGCTCAGCACGACACCAGCTACAAGTGCTGCCGCACTTAGCAGTAGCGGTATCTGCAGGCCCGGGGGCCGGGCCGGTGCTACCCGAGCTGCCAGCGGCCGCAGCAGCAACGTGAGGGCCGGTATTATCAGAAAAGCCGGGTCCGTGAATAAGTGCCGGAGTAAGACGGTCAAACGGGCCAGCCCTTCCCAAACCGACGATGCAGGCCGCAAAGAGCCGTCAAGCGCCAAGCGGGCGGCGTTGCCGGGGGCCAGCAGGGCTACCGACCCAGCCAAGGCCAGCAATACCCCGAATCCTATCCACACGCGGGCAAAGGCCCGCTGTTGTCGCCACAGACTTAGGCTGGCTCCCAGCGCCAGCAGTAGGCCCAGCAGAATAAGGGTCAGCTCGTTGGAGCCGGCGGCAGCTACCGTGCCGGTTCCGGCCAGTAGGCCCCATGCCCAGCGTGCCCTGCGGCTAGAGGCACGCTGGAGTCGGGCGATAACCAAGGGCACCAACAGCAGCAGCCACGCCGCAATGTGGTAAACTGCCAGATCGGTAAAATAGTAAAGCGCCGAAAACGGAGAAGGAACCAAGCTGCTGTAAACCAGCGCTAGGCCCGCCGCCAGCAGGCTGGCATCGCGGCGGCGCAGTTGCTGGCCTGCCAACAGGCGCACAGCTGCATACAACACCATCACTCGTAGTACCTGGTTCAGTAGGGCCGTCAGTTGCACCCCCTGCAGCCATTGGTAGCTTAGGGGGTTAGCAACGAACATCAGGCTATTGGTAAAGTACCGGCCCGACCAATTGGCGAAAAAATCTACCTGAGCTCCCCACAACCCATAAGCCCCCACCTTCGAGGCCATGGTGAAATCGTCGGAATAAGGGTGGTTGTAATGGCACAGCAGCAGGAAAGGCAGCAGGCCCAAAACTACACCAGTAGCCAGCAGTTCCCACCAGTGTCCCATTATCCAACGGGTCAAACGCGAATCCAGGAGCTGCACAACAATAGTTAGCTAAGAGTAAAATGGCTTATGCCGGAAATAACGTCGGGTTACTACTTTTTTATGTATTAATTATCGGTTAGTTGCCCTTCGCATCAGTCTGCCTGGAAGAATCAGACTGATGCGAAGGGCATAACTGCATAGCCAATTTAGCCCCGCATGCCCGTGCTGTATTCCTTCACCGTTTCCACGAAAACGCGCACGTTGTCGGGGTTGGTATCGGGGTACACGCCGTGGCCGAGGTTGGCGATGTGGCGGGCCGCCGGCGAACTGGTCGAGCATGGCTTCGGTGGCGGCCCGCACCTGGGCGCGGCGTGCCGTAGAGGGCGCAGGGGTCGAGGTTGCCTTGCAGGGTTTTGTCGCCGGCGAGCTGGGCGCACCGTGGGCGGGGTCCTGGTTCCAGTCGAGGCCGATGGTGCGGCAGGGCATGGCGGCAAATTCTTCGCACGGCCCACCAGGCGCCCTTGGCAAATACCGTGACGGGCACGAGCGGGGCCAGGGCCGCGCAGATTTCGGCAATGTAGCGCGGCTGAAAACTCGGTGTAGTGCGCGGGCGGCAGGATGCCGGCCCAGGAGTCGAACACCTGCACCAGCTTGGCGCCGGCCGCTACCTGGGCCTGCAGGTAGGCAATGGTGGTGGCCGTGATTTTGCGCTAGCAGCTCGGTGGGCCAGGGCGGGCTCCTGGTAGAGCATGCCGGCGGGCCTTGCTGAAGGTTTTGGAGCCGTGGCCCTCCACCATGTAGGCCAGAATCGTCCAGGGCGCGCCGGCAAAGCCGATGAGCGGCACCCGGCCGTTGAGGGCCCGCTTGGTGATGCGCAAGGCTTCCAGCACGTAGCCCAGGTGCTCCTCGGGGTCGGCGATGCGCATGCGGGTCCACATCGGCCGCCGACTTGATGGTTTCGGGGAACAGCGGGCCCCGGGCTTCCACCATCTCGTAGGTCAGGCCCATGGCCTCGGGCACCACCAGAATGTCGGAGAAGATGATGGCGGCGTCCACGTCGAGCGCATCGACGGGCTGGATGGTGACTTCGGCGGCCAGCTCGGGCGTTTCCACCAGCTCCTTGAAGCCGGACAGGCGGCCGCGCAGGGCGCGGTATTCGGGCAGGATGCGGCCGGCCTGGCGCATGAGCCAGACGGGCGTGCGTTCGGTGGCTTCGCCGCGGGCGGCGCGCAGGAGAAGGTCGTTTTTGAGCACGGAAATCAGGTTGAAGTGAAGCGAAAGCCCCAGCGGGCTATCGGGCAGCAAAGGTAAGCCCGCTGTTTTGGAAAACGACGGCCTCGTTAGCTGCTGCAACGGTAGATAATTAAGGTTCGGCGGTCTGCCAGAAACCCAATGAAGAGGTAAGCGTCGGAAACAACGTTGCCCTTGGAAAAGCTGCGAGCGTAGCGGGCGTCCGAAACCGGCCCGGCTACTTTCTGAAACGGCTCACTGCCGATGAAGGTGGTGTCGGAGCCGAAGGTGACGGCCGAAAAAGCGGAGTCCCGCGACATTCGGCTCAGCAGCTGCTCATACGCCGCTATCGATACTTCGAGCCGGGCGCAGGCCGCGTAGTCGCCGTGCTGGTCGGGGTAGCTGGCATCCTTGGCCACGATAACCCCTGATTCGGGAAACGGCTGCCCCGTAAGCCGCTGGTATTGCTCTTCGTAAAACTCGTCGTTGGGGTAGAATGCAGTGAAGATAAAGTAACCGAGTACCGCCAGCAAAGCGCCGGGCAGAAGCAGCGAAGCAGGCCTTTGGTGCCGTCCGCCACTGGCCTTGTATAGCAACCAAGCCAACCCCCACAGCAGGAGCAACACCGCAAGGGCCAGCAGGAACAGCCAGAAAAGCACCATGATTCGCGGGCGTAACTACGGAGGCTTACGACGTCATGAACAGCGCCTTGATGGCCGTCATGATAAAGTTTACGCCGATGGCCAGGGTGATGAAGCCCATGATGCGGGCCAGCGCTGCCAGGCCCGGCCGGCCCAGAAACCGGGTGAGCCGGAGCGACGACATGAGGATGATATAAGCGGCCAGAGCAACCAGCACGAAGCCCAGAAATATCAGCCCCATATCGAAATACGTGAGCTTTTTAGTGTAGAGGCTGATGCAGACGGCAATGGCGCCGGGGCCCGAGAGCATGGGCATGGCCAGGGGCGTAAAGCTGATGTCGTCCTTCTCACGGCTGGCTTCAATGGTTTCCTCCGACACCTTGGTGCGGTTGCCGCCGGGCGTCAGCAAATCGAAGGCTGAGCGCATCAGCAGAATGCCGCCCGCAATGCGCAGGTGGTGAATGTTGATGCCGAAGAAGTTGAGCACGTACTGGCCTGCAAAAAAGGATACCGACAGCACGCCCAGCACGGAAATGCAGGCCTTTAGGCCGATGTTGGCTCGCTCGGCAGCCGAGTCGTTTTCCGTCAGGGAGAGGAAAACCGGCATGGCCCCGAACGGATTGACCACCGAAAGCAGCGTTGTAAAGGTGGCAAGCAGGATATTCATAGACAGCAGCGAAATTCAGCGGACAAAGGTACAACCCTTTAGCCGGCGGCGTGCGGAAAAATCCTAAATTTGACCGCATAACCCTGCCGCTGAGGCAGCGTAAATGTGACTTTCGCTCTCCGCTGCTCGAGGCGGTCCTTGCCTGCCGCCTTTCTGCCCCACCTTCCAACTCCAGCCTTTTGCCCAACTTCGACTCTTTTTCCTGGCTCGCGCTGGCCCATGGCCTGACGCTGTTGCTGGCCTTCGCGGCATTGGTAGCCACCCTGCTGCCCCTGTTGCGCCAAACGGCCTGGTGGATTCGGATATTCGATTTTCCGCGCCTCCAAATTGTGGGCGTGCTGGTGGGGGTGGTAGTGGCGGGCGTGCTGCTGCACTGGTATCAGCCGCTGGAAGACACTTACTGGCTGCCAGCGCTGCTGGGTAGCCTGGTGGTGGCCACGCTCTATCAGAGCTACCGCATCATGCCCTACACTCCGCTGGCCACCAAGCAGGTAGGCGATAGTACACGCTCCGATGGCCAGGCCCACCTGAGCCTGGTGATGATGAATGTGCTGCAGTACAATAAGCAGAGCCAAAAGGCGCTGCAAGTACTGCGCGAGGCTGATGCCGACATCATTATGGCCGTGGAAACCGATGAGTGGTGGCACCAGCAGCTCCGGCCGATGGAGCAGACCCACCCACATACCTGCCACGAGCCCCTCGACAATACCTACGGCCTGCTGTTCTTTTCGCGCCTGCCACTGGATGGTTGCGAAATCAAGTACCTCATCGACGACGATGTGCCCAGCCTGCACACCAGCGTGCAGTTAGCCGACGGCCAGACCTGGGTGCGCATCTACGGACTGCACCCCAAACCCCCAGCCCCGGCCGAAGCGGATACCAGCACCCGCCGCGACGCCGAGCTGCATGGTAGTTGGCCGGGAGTTGGAGAAGCGCGACGAGCCCACCATCGTATTCGGCGACATGAACGACGTGGCCTGGTCGCATACCTCGGAGCTGTTCCGCCGCATCAGCGGGCTGCTCGACCCACGGGTGGGCCGGGGCCTGCTGCCCACCTTCCACGCCGAGCACGCGCTGATGCGCTGGCCCCTCGACCACGTATTCGTTTCGCCCCACTTCAAGGTCGATGATATGGAGCGCCTGCCCTATGTGGGCTCCGACCACTTCCCCATCTATATCAGGCTCAGCTTCGAACCTCAGGACAAAAAAGAGCAGGAAGAGAACTGCGAACAGGCTGATGCGGGCGACGAGCAGGAAGCCGACGAGAAAATCCGCGAAGGCATTCAGGAAGAAATAGAAGAGGAAGCCGAAGAGGCCGCCAGCGGAGGCGGGAAGTAGCGCTTACTGGCTGCTTGTTAAAGCCCGCTACCTAAAGCTCCTCATACAGCCACGCCATTTGGGCGCGGGCCACGGCGTTGGGTAACAGCCGCATGGCGGCGTTACGAAGGGCAACCAACAGCGGATTTTGGAACTGCCCCACCCGGCCCAGCTGGCGCGAGGTCCGGATGATGCGGGCCGTGCGGGCTTGCCGGAGCTGTTCGAACTGGCGGAAGGCCGCGGGCAAATCGGTGCGAGTAGCGCGGAGGCAGCGGGCCAGCACGGCGGCGTCTTCGAGGGCCATGCCCGCACCCTGGCCCATATTAGGCGTGGTGGCGTGGGCCGCGTCGCCGAGCAGCAGTACTGGGCCCTGGGCAAAGTGGGGTAGAGGGCGAATATCCAGGATGTCGTTCCAGAGTAGTTGATCGTCGCGGGTGAGGCCGAGCAGCTGGGGCACCGGCGCATGGAAGCTGGCAAATTCGCGCTGTAGGTCGGCCACGCAGTAGTCGCGGAAGTGGGGGTTGCGGGGCATGGCGCTGTTGAGGCAGGCAAACCAGTAAACCCGGCCTGCGCCCACCGGCACGTACCCGAACCGTCGGCCCGCATTGCCCCAGGTTTCGCCCGAAGCACCAGGCGGTAGGTTCAGCTGGGCAGCATCTACTACAGCCCGCCAGCAGGTATAGCCCGCATAGCGCGGCTGGGCGCGGGGCCAGAGCTGCTGCCGTACCCGGGAGCCAATACCGTCCGCGCCCAGCAGGGCGTCGGCGGCTATGCGGCGGCCGTTGGCAAAATGGGCCACCACGCCGGCAGGCGTAGTGGTAAACCGCTCGAAGGGCGTGCCCAGCTGCAGGCAGTCGGCAGGCAGGCCCGCCAGTAGAATTCGTTGCAACGTGGCCCGGTGAATACCGATGTTCTCGAAGCCCAGCTTTTGGGTGAATTCCGAGGTGTCGGCTGCGTGCAGCTGCCGACCCCGCTGGTCGAACAGGGACAGATGGCTGATGGGCG
Organism: uncultured Cytophagales bacterium; assembly: GCA_963711295.1. Classification (GTDB taxonomy): domain Bacteria; phylum Bacteroidota; class Bacteroidia; order Cytophagales; family Hymenobacteraceae; genus Hymenobacter. The sequence continues at coordinate 1,624,445 of CAVQDF010000003.1, read as the reverse complement.
TTCCGTGGGTGCGCACGGGTTCGGCGAGGCCCAGCTCGTGGAGGGCACGCATGGCATTGGCCCCCACGACTATCCCGGCTCCCACTTCACGTAGCTCGGTTGCTGCTTCGTACACCTGCACCGCGTGGCCCATGTTCAGGAGGCCGTGCGCCGTAGCCAGGCCTCCAATTCCGGCCCCAATAATGATGAATTCTGCCATATTTTGATTCCTGCTAAAACAGTAAGGTGAATCCGCCGAATAGATTCCTGGTAAAACCAGCAACGTAAGGCAAAGCGCCGCCTCGCTCCCGGCCAGACTAAACGGCAGTCCAGTCCGCAATAGAACAAGTCGGAGGAGTCAGTCCGGCGATGGGTTTAATTAAGGGTCGGGTGAGAATAAAACAGTACTTCAGCTAACAAAGAAAGGCCCGGAGCAAGCTGCTCCGGGCCTTTCAATTTTCAAAAATCAGCGCAATCAGCGCCAATCAGTGGCTTACTTGCCGTCTACTTCTTCGTAGTCAACGTCGGTCACGTGGTCGGCGGCTGGCTGGCCTGGCCGTTACCGTCGGCTTGGCCGTCACCGCCGGGGTAGCCACCTTCCGCGCCGGGCTGGCCGCCCTCGGCACCGCCCTGGGCGTACATCTCCTGCGAAGCAGCCTGCCAGGCCGTGTTGATGGCCGCCATGGCGGTGTCGATGCGCGCCGAGGTCCTTGCTCTCGTGGGCCGTTCTTGAGGTCGGCGAGGGCGTCTTCGATGGCCGTTTTGTTGCCGCCGCTCAGCTTGTCGCCGTACTCGGTCAGCTGCTTCTCGGTCTGGAAAATCATCGAGTCGGCCGGCGTTGACCTTCTCGATTCGCTCGGTTTCGGCCTTGTCGGCTTCGGCGTTGGCTGCGGCCTCGTCGCGCATCCGCTTGATGTCGGCGTCGGACAGGCCCGACGCTGGCTTCGATGCGGATTTTCTGCTCCTTGCCGGTGCCTTTGTCCTTGGCCGTTACGTGCAGGATGCCGTTGGCGTCGATGTCGAAGATCACTTCGATCTGCGGCACGCCGCGGGGTGCGGGCGGGATGCTGTCGAGGTGAAACTTGCCGATGGTGCGGTTCTGGCTGGCCAGCGGCCGCTCGCCCTGCAACACGTGGATTTCCACGCGAAGGCTGGTTGTCGGAAGCCGTGGAGAAGGTTTCCGATTTCTTGGTCGGGATGGTGGTGTTCGCTCTCGATGAGCTTGGTCATCACGCCGCCCATCGTCTCGATGCCCAGCGCACAGCGGGGTTACGTCGAGCAGCAGCACGTCCTTCACCTCGCCGGTGAGCACGCCGCCCTGAATGGCGGCGCCGATGGCCACCACTTCGTCGGGGTTCACGCCCTTGCTGGGCTTCTTGCCGAAGAACTTCTCCACTTCTTCCTGAATGCGCGGAATGCGGGTCGAGCCACCTACCAGAATCACCTCGTCGATGTCCGAAGTGCTCAGGCCGGCGTCCTGCAGGGCCTTTTTCACGGGCTCCATCGAGCGCTTGCACAGCGTGTCGGCCAGCTGCTCGAACTTCGAGCGGCTCAGCTTCACCACCAGGTGCTTCGGGCCCGAGGCCGTAGCGGTGATGTAGGGCAGGTTGATTTCGGTTTCCGATCGACGACTGGACAGCTCCACTTTGGCTTTCTCGGCGGCCTCCTTCAGGCGCTGGAGGGCCATGGGGTCCTTGCGCAGGTCGAGGCCTTCGTTCTCCGCGGCTGAACTGGTCGGCCAGGAAGTTGATGATCACCTGGTCGAAGTCGTCGCCGCCGAGGTGGGTGTCACCGTTGGTGCTCAGTACTTCGAATACGCCGTCGCCCAGCTCCAGAATGGAGATGTCGAACGTACCACCGCCGAGGTCGTACACGGCGATTTTCTGGTCTTGTGTGCTCCTTGTCGAGGCCGTAAGCCAGGGCGGCCGCGGTGGGCTCGTTGATGATGCGCTTCACGTCGAGGCCGGCAATGGCACCGGCTTCCTTGGTGGCCTGGCGCTGGGCGTCGTTGAAGTAGGCCGGCACCGTGATAACGGCTTCGGTTACGGTGGTGCCGAGGTAGTCTTCGGCGGTCTGCTTCATTTTCTGAAGCACCATGGCCGAAATTTCCTGGGGCGTGTAGTTGCGGTCGCCAATTTTCACGGCTACCGTGTTGTTGGGGCCGCTGGTTACGTCGTAAGGCACGTTCTTGCTTCCTCGGCGGTCACCTCGGAGAAGTTGCGGCCCATGAAGCGCTTGATGCTGGAGATGGTGTTCTTGGGGTTGGTAATGGCCTGGCGCTTGGCCGGGTCGCCCACTTTGCGCTCGCCTTTGCCATTGTCGAGGAAAGCGACGATGAGGGGGTGGTGCGGCGGCCTTCGCTGTTGGGAATTACAACCGGCTCGTTGCCTTCCATCACGGCCACGCACGAGTTGGTGGTGCCGAGGTCAATACCGATTATTTTGCCCATGGTTTTGGTTGTATTATTATGAGGTAAGATGTCAGTTGAAACAGGGGCTACCCTGTGCATAGTGGTAATTACAAGAGGCGTACCAGCCCCCGAAAAGCCCATTTCCTGTGACAGATTGTCATTTCAGCAGCTACGCTATACCGGTTTCGTGCCGGACTGACTTCTACGAAAAACCCGCCCGCCGGATATCCTGACAGGCGGGCAGAGTGAGTCTGTAGCGCGAAGTATTCGCTCAGCGTGTCGTTGCGGAGTATAATACCCAACCGTGCGGCGATACGCGAAGCAAAGGCTTTGCGCTACGGAGCTGCGTCGCTACTTCTGCCTGGCCAGAAACCCCGCCACCGTGCGCTGCCACAGCGCCTCGTGCTTCCACCAGTAAGGCTCGTGGCCGGAGCCGGCAAAATCCTGGCGCTGCTTGGTGCCGGCCAAAGCCGCGAAAATGGCATTGGTTTCGGCGGACGTCACGCGCGGGTCGGCGGTGCCCCAGAGTAGCAGGGTGGGCGTGGGCGTACGGGCCGCATAGGCCGTGGCGTCGAGGTCGAAGGGCCAAAAGTTGTTTTCCACCCCACCCCAGAACACCAGTAAGTTAGCCAGCGGGAAGGCGGGCACGTGCATGGACCGGAAGCGGCTCTGGGCGGTTTCGAGCATGGAGCCGTAGGGGCATTCGAGCACGTTGGCGGTGGGGCGCACGCCTAATTCGGCCTCGGCCCGTAGGGTGGCCACCGCGCCCATGGAGTTGGCGTAGATGAACACCGGAGCCGGCCGCCGCTGCAGCCAGCCCACCACGGCCGCCACATCGGCCGCTTCGTGGTGGCCCACAGTGCACTGGTAGCCCGCCGAGCCGCCGCTGCCCGCAAAATCGGTGAGTAGTACGTTGTAGCCGAGGCTCCGGAAATAACCGGCCTCCGTCAGGAGTTGGCTTTTGGAGCTGGTATAGCCGTGAAACAGGGCTACCGTGCCCCTGGCCCGCGGTACCGCCCCGTACCAGCTCTCCAGCCGACCATTAGGCCCCAGCAACTGCACAGTAGCGTACGGAAACGCTGGCCGGCGGTAGTTCTGCGGTTTCGGAATTTTAATGCCCGTCAGCAGAACGCCCACCTTTTGGGCGGGTGTCAGCTGCTCGGGGTTGGCCGTATGCGACCCAGTTTGCGCCGTGAAGTGGGTGAAGCGCCAGGCATGAAAAGCGGCCACCACATTCAGGGCCACGAATACCAAGGCAACTCCCAGCAGCAGCCGAATCCGCCGCCGCCGTTGCATTAGCCGCGCTGCTTGCGCCCGCCACCCGCCGCGCCGGGCTTCCCGCCGGGTTTGCCGCTGGTAGGCTTTGAACCGAAGGTTTTACCGCCTGCACCGGCCTTACCACCCGCCGGCTTCGCGCCGGCCGCTTTGCCGGCAGACCGGCCGGCACCAGGCTTGCCACCACCCACTGACTTCGGGCCGGCAGACTTAGCGCCCGCCGCTTTACCGTTTGGCCGGGCAGCCGCGGGTTTGGTGCCGGGGGCCGTGAAGCCGCCGCGGTTGCCACCGCTCTTTTTGCCGCCGGGCGGAATGCCACCGGGCCAATACTCGGAGCTTTTAGGCGTCTTGAAAGTGCCAGCTGCGGCCGTTTGGGCGGCCATGTCCTCGGTGAGCCGGGCCACTTCGGCAGCCGTCAGCTCCCGCCACTGGCCGGGCTGGAGGTCGGCCAGCTCCATGTCGGCAATGGCGGCGCGCACCAGGCGCAGGGTGGGGTAGCCCACGGCGGCCGTCATTTTACGCACCTGCCGGTTCATGCCCTGGGAAATGCGAATCTGTACCCAGCTGGTCGGAATGGCCGCCCGGAAGCGCACGGGCTTGCTGCGTTCCCACAATTCGGGAGTTTCGGGTAGTAGCTCCACGTCGGCGGGGGAAGTGTAGCCGGTTTTCAGGTCGACGCCCCGGCGCAGGTTCTCCAGCGCCTCGGGCGTGGGCTCACCCTCCACCTGCACCCAGTAGGTTTTGGGCACCTTGAAGCGGGGCTCCGAAAGGCGGTGCTGCAGCTGCTTGTCGTCGGTGAGCAGTACCAGGCCTTCCGAGTCGTAGTCGAGCCGCCCGACGGGGTAGATGCCGGGAATTTCCACGAAGTCCTTGAGTGTCTGCCGGCCGGTTTCGTCGGTAAACTGGGTCAGGACTTCGTAGGGCTTATTGAGCAGAATGTAGCGCATGGCGGGGGAGTGGCAAATGGAAAACGGTTTGTCCGAGATACTCGCTACGAACCGTGCCGGGTAGCAAAAGTACGCTTACTGTGCCAATCGCCGCTGCCGAACGCTTTCGGCAATCAGCAGCCGCACCTCGCCATTAGGCCGCACCACGTACTCGCCACTATCGCGGACCATAATACCGGTGGAGGTCTGGTCGCGGTAATCGTGGTAAACGAGGATGCCGATGCGGGCCGTATCGGCGGCGCCCGGCGCGGGCGGTGCCGCTACGGCGTTTATCCGGGCCAGCTGGGCCAGGTACAGCAGCGAGTCGCGGCGGGTGTAGGGCTGCAGCCGGAACTTGCCCGGAAAGTAATGCTTGGGGTCGGAAACGCGGGTGCGCAGAAACTCCTGCACGGCCAGCTCGGCCTTTTTTTCAGGTGATTTCGCGCAGCCGGTGAACAACAGAACAGCTGCAAGAAGGGGGAAGTATTTCATGGGTATTCAGCGTAACAGAACCTCATTCAGAGCGCCGCGAAGAATCTCGCGTGCTAATGTTTCTACAGTAACTCAGCGTTGGGGTTTATTTCGGCACGCGAGATTCTTCGCGGCGCTCTGAATGAGGTTCTTTTTAGTGGCAACTGGCAACTGAAAACCGATAATTACACCCCGCCGGAGTATTTGCGGGTGGCCCATTCCACCGTTAGCAAGCCCAGGAGCAGGAAAAACAGCCATTTCAGGTTGATGAGGTCTTTCAGGTCTTCCTGCTCGTAGATGACGGGCTTGTAACCGGCCTTTTCGATGTCCTGGGCCAGCTGGTTGAGCTGGGGCGGGAAGTAGAGGCGCTGGCCGCTGCGGCGGGCCAGTTGAGCCAGCAGGTTGTGGTCGGCGCGACTTTGCAGGGCTTCGAGCTGCTGCTCCTGCACCAGCACTTCACCGGCATCCTGCTGGGCCTGGCCGCTGAGGGTGGCCCGGGCCTGGTAGCGGTAGAGGCCAGCCGGCAGCGGCCCCAGGTGCAGGGGCGCGCCGTCGGGGGTGGGAGCGAAGGTGAACGTGCGGGTCTGTTGCTGCTCGTCGGTGAGCGTGAGCGTGACGGGCTCCCCATACACCCGCTCGAAAATGGCGTTGTAGGTTTCGGCTCCAAACGTCACGTCATCGGCCGCATTAAAGGCATCCTGAGTAGGGTACACATCGAGGCGCTTGCGGTTGGCGTTCTGGGTGAGCAGCTGGAGGGTGCGCAACACGAGCTGATCGTAGGCCTCGGGCTTGTCGTCGTGCTCCACGGCTTCCTGGAGGCGCCACTGCCAGCTACCCTCGGTGAGCAGCGTGGCCTGGCGCTGGGCCGGGGTGCCGCCGAATACCAGCAGCGGCTTTTTGGTGGCGATGCGGCCCACTTGCTGCCACAGCGCGGCCTCTGCCCCGCCGCCAAGCTGGGCTTCCCCAAACGGCACCGGCACCGGCGGATACGCTACAAACCGCCGCAGCGCGTCGTCATCAAACGTAAAGCGCGTGAAGGCCGGGTTGGGCACCGGCGTCACGTCGTCGGTCTGCGAGCCCCGGGGCGTCACGGTAAGGCCGGTGCCGAGGCGGTTGTAGGCCCCGAAATCAGACTGCGCCCCCAGTACGTACAGGGCCGGCACGCGGCGGGCCTTCACCTGGGCCAGCACCTCACTGCCCACACCCGAGCGGGCCGGTAGCTGGTGCAGGATAGCCACGTCGAAATCCTGGCTTTTGAGCGGACTTATACCCGGCAGGAAGGTAATGAGGTCGAAGTTGTCGTTTTGCAGGATGGCAGCCCGGAGCGCCTTCAGGTCGGGGTGGGGGGCGGCCCCGGCCAGCAGCACCCGCAGCTTACCTTTCACCACGTCGAGGTAGGCAAATTTCTGGTTGTTGAGGCGGGTGAATTCGCCCGGCAGCGGCTCGGCCACTACCTCGTAGCGCCGTTTGCCAGTACCGGTAGCCGTCACCAGAAACGTGGTTTTAGTGCGCCGCTGCCCTGCTGGCAGGACTACCTTTTTGGTTTGCAGCACCCGGCCTTTCTCGCGCAGTTGCACCGTGGCCACGGTGCCGGCCGCGAAGCCGTCGTAGGCCAGATCGGCCTCAATCGGAAACTGGTTGCCGCTAAATGCCACCCGGTTGTAGGTGAGGGCGGGCAGGCTCAGGTCTTTTTTCGGGATGGTGTCGCCTACGCCCACGGCGTAGAGGGGAAAGCGGTAGTCGGCAAACTGCGGGGCCTGGCCCTGATTTACGAGGCCGTCGGAGAGCAGCACCACGCCCGCTAGGTTGCGACCCTGCCAGGCCTCCCCGATACCGGCCAGCAGCCCGTCGAGGTCGGTGGCGGCGGCCCCGAACCGCACCGAGTCGGGCCGGGCGGCGCGGGTGGCCGAGAGCGTGCGGGTTTCCACCTCGAAGCCTTGGCTGCGCAACGTGGCCGCCAGCCGGGTTAGGCCAGCCGTGGCTTCGCGAAGCACCGGCGGCGGCGTAAACAGCCCCACCGACTGCGAATCATCAACCGCTAATACTACGGTGGGCTTTTCGGTGCTCGTCGTGATGGATTTGAGGAAGGGCGAGAGCAGCAGAAAGCAGAGAAAGCTCACTACCGCGAAGCGCACGGCCGCCAGCGCATAGTTTACGGCCCGGCTCCAGGGCGCTTGGGCCGAATACAGCAGGGCCGCGTAGCCCGCGCCCACTAGCAGGCACAGCCCGATAAACCAGGGAGAAGCAGATAAAATCAAAAGCCGGTATGGTCAGTAGAAACCCAAGAACCCCAAAACGCAGTCCGGAGTTGCGCGAAGGTACGAACCTGGTCAGCAGCAGTCGCAGCACCCGGGCAGGCGCAACCCACCCCGGTGCTACCAACGGCCGCGGCTACCCTGCCACGGGCTGAAAGGCCTCCTGATAGACGCTTCGTATCCCTTCCGCTAACTCGATTTTGTACCGCCAGCCGGCTTCGGCCAGCTTCGATACATCGAGCAGCTTGCGCGGGGTACCGTCGGGTTTGTCGGTATTGAAGCGCACCTGGCCGGTGTAGCCCACCGTCGCGCGCACCAACTCCACCAGCTCGGCATGGTCAGGTCGTGGCCGGTGCCCACGTTCACGGGCTCGCGGCCGTCGTAGTGGCGCAGCAGGTGCAGGCAGGCATCGGCCAGGTCGTCGACGTGCAGAAACTCGCGGCGCGGCGTGCCCGTGCCCCACACTTCTACTTCGGGAGCCTGCTTTCCTTGCGCCTCGTGGAACTTGCGCAGCAGCGCCGGCAGCACGTGGGAGTTGTGCAGGTCGTAGTTGTCGCCGGGGCCGTAGAGGTTGGTGGGCATGGCCGAGATGAAGTTGCTGCCGTACTGGTCGCGGTAGGCCTCGCAGAGCTTCAGGCCCGCAATTTTGGCAATGGCGTAGGGCTCGTTGGTGGCTTCGAGCGGCCCGGTCAGCAGGTATTCTTCCTTGATGGGCTGCGGGGCCAGTTTGGGATAGATGCACGACGAGCCCAGAAACAGCAGCTTCGTGACGCCGTGCACGTGGCTTTGCTGAATGACGTTGTTCTGAATCATGCAGGTTGTCGTAGCAGAAAATCGGCCCGGTAGGTATTGTTGGCCATGAATGCCGCCCACTTTGGCGGCGGCCAGCACCACATATTCGGGCTTTTCGGCGCGAAGAAAGCGGCCACGGCGGCCTGATCGCGCAGGTCCAGCTCCTGCGAGGTGCGCATCACTAGGTTGTGGTAGCCGGCCTGCTGCAGGCGGCGCACCACGGCCGAGCCCACCATGCCGCGGTGGCCGGCCACGTATATTTTGGCATTCTGTGTTCCATGATGTAAGAAGCGAGTATCGGAATGGTGAAGCGCAGTAGGCCGAGGGCTATTCGGCGTAATAATTTAGATACGTCGTGCCCGCCTTCCCGCAGGTACGGCATCGCGCCGGAACAGGGCCACGTCGGCACTGCACCATTTCCTGCACCAGGGCCGCCAGGTCGTAGCGCGGCTCCCAGCCCAGCTGCTGCTTGGCCTTGGTGGGGTCGCCGATGAGCAGCTCCACTTCGGTGGGCCGGAAGTAGCCTCGTCTACCTGCACCACCACCGTGCCCGGTGCGCAGCTGGTACTCGGGGTTGGTGGCAGGCCACCACGTACGCCCTTCTCGGCCACGCCTTCGCCCTCGAAACGCCACTTCGATGCCCAGCTCGGCAAACGCCAGGCGCACGAACTCGCGCACGGTGGTGGTCACGCCGGTGGCAATCACGTAGTCCTCGGGCGTCGTCCTGCTGCAGCATGCGCCACATGGCTTCCACGTAGTCTTTGGCGTGGCCCCAGTCGCGCTTGGCGTCCAGGTTGCCCAGGTACAGCTTGTCTTGCAAGCCCAGGGCAATGCGGGCCGCGGCGCGGGTAATCTTGCGCGTCACGAAGGTTTCGCCCCGCAGCGGGCTTTCGTGGTTGAAGAGGATGCCGTTGCAGGCATACATGCCGTAGGCCTCGCGGTAGTTCACCGTAATCCAGTAGCCGTAGAGCTTGGCCACGGCGTAGGGCGAGCGGGGGTAAAAGGGCGTGGTTTCGCGCTGCGGCACCTCCTGCACCAGCCCGTACAGCTCCGAGGTGCTGGCCTGGTAGATGCGGGTTTTCTTGGTCAGGCCCAGAATGCGCACGGCTTCCAGCAGGCGCAGCGTGCCGATGCCATCCACATCGGCCGTGTACTCGGGCGTGTCGAAGTCACCTTCACGTGCGACATGGCCCCGAGGTTGTAAATCTCGTCGGGCTGCACTTCCTGCACGATGCGAATCAGGTTGGTCGAGTCGGTCAGGTCGCCGTAGTGCAGCTTAAAGCGCACGTTCTGTCTCGTGCGGGTCCTGGTAAAGGTGGTCGATGCGCTCGGTGTTGAACATGCGACGAGCGGCGCTTGATGCCGTGCACCTCGTAGCCTTTGCTCAGCAGCAGCTCCGCCAGATAGGCCCCGTCCTGGCCGGTAACTCCCGGTAATTAATGCACGCTTCATGGGTAGGGTAGGTAAATGGTTGATAATCGGGTTTGCTGATGGCGCGGCACCCCGTCGGTGAATGCGGCTAAGCAGCGGCCCCAACCCTGCTGTTGCAAGGAAGGGTAGGTAGTTGGCCGGCGATGGAGGTGGCGCAAGCCATCTGTAGGTGCCTGTTACCCACTTCCGCCCCGGGAGAGAATGCCGAACGCCGTCGAAACGATAGACATTACTCGTTCCTGGCCCTTCAAATATATTGCACTCTGCTTTATGAATTGTCAATTATACGATATGATTTTTTAAAGTCTGCTGGAGGGGGGCGCTTTTTCAGAAGTTGCCCCCTCGACAGCGAAAGGAAATGAGTTGTGCTTTTCAGTTGCCAAGCAGTCATAACCGGTCGTGGTTGGACCCGACCGAAGCTAACGTGGTTCAAGCAGCTGGCTGGGAGTAAACTCTGGTTCCCCCAGAAGGTACCTAGCCCAGCGCAACGCCAGTTGCCGCGGGCTGCGGTGCGGTAACGGCCGCCTAACCAAGGTTTGACTTCTGTGAGTACCTGGGGTGAAACTGCGCTGGCAGCCACGACTACAAGATTCGGATGCAACTGCCGTTCCCGTATCCGGTGGGCAAAAGCAGCAGTGGCATGAAGTTGACTTATTGTTCGGCGGTTCACCGCACCGTTACCAATTCCGGACTTTCCAGCATCCGGACCGGCGAAATCACCCGCTCATCGAGTGGGAGCTTATTATCGTACCGCTCGCGCATTTTGGCCTGCACGGCGGGGTGGGAGAGGTCGAACTCGCGGAGCGTCTGGAGCTTGCCAATTTCGCGTCCTGTAGCCTGCCGATACATCTTCCAGAGCAGCTCGGAGCAGTAGATGCGCTCATCCGACCAACCGAAATAGAGGTCGTAGCTCTTGCCCCGATATTGCTCGCCGGCGGCCTGCAGGCGCCGCAGGGCGGCAGGTGTGAGTACCGTTTGGACGTCGCGTAGGCGCTTAACTACGAACGTACCATTCTTGCCCTGGGCCACCCAGGCAGCCAGGGACGTTTCGCTTACTGGCTGCACCGCCTCAAATACCCGCCACTCGCCTTGCTTCTGAAACAGGATGCCACAGTGGCTGTACGCCGAATGCGTCGCCAGCTGAAATAGCCTGGCTCTGGGCCGATTGAGAAGTCTGAAATATCAGGTCGCCGTTGCGGAGACGGGGCGTAGTTTCCGCCGCGGTTTGGCCGGCTGCCCGGCTGGCCTGGTAACGCACGAAGCGGCGCTGCAAGCGCGGATAGGCCAGATAAGCCACTAGAACCAGCGGTAGCAGAAAAAAGAGACGCCGCATAACCATAGGGTAAAAAAATAGCGCGAAGCGACTGCTTCGCGCTATTAACCTTTACGTCAGCATGCCGCCATCTACCTGCAACACTTGGCCCGTGATATAGCTGCTATCATCGGAAGCCAGGAAGGCAGTGGCTTTGGCTACGTCTTCGGGGGTGCCGCCGCGGCGCAGCGGAATGGCCTTGCGCCACTCATCGACCTGCTTGGCGTCGAGGGCGTCGGTCATTTCGGTTTCGATGAAGCCGGGGGCTACGGCGTTGCAACGGATGTTGCGCGAGCCCAGCTCCAGGGCCACCGACTTCGTGAAGCCGATAATACCGGCCTTAGAGGCCGCGTAGTTGGCCTGCCCGGCATTGCCCTTCACACCCACCACCGACGACATGTTGATGATGCTGCCGGCTTTGGCCCGCATCATGGGTTTGGTGGCGGCCTTGGTCAGGTTGAACACCGATTTCAGGTTCACGGCCATCACCTGGTCCCACTGCTGCTCACTCATGCGCATAAGCAGCCCGTCCTGGGTAATACCAGCGTTATTCACCAGAATATCAAGCTTGCCGAACTCGGCCACCACATCTTCTACCAGCTTTTCGGCCTCGGCAAAAACGGAGGCGTCGGAGCGGTAGCCCTTCACTTTGGTACCGTGCTCGGCCAGTTCCTGTTCCAGCTGCTGGCCTTTCTCCACGCTGGAGAGGTAGGTAAAGGCCACCTGCGCGCCCTGCTGGGCAAAATACACCGCAATGGCGCGGCCAATTCCTTTCGAAGCCCCCGTAATCAGGGCCACTTTTCCGTCGAGCAGTTTTGTCATTTTTTTGGAGCTATTAGCTGCTAGCTGATGGCTGTTAGCTTGATGTTTGGGTTGCAAGCTACAAGCTTTGGCGAATAGGGTGCAAAACTTGGCTTGCGAACAGCCTGAACGCGCTTGCGGCAGCCAGCGTATGGCCTGCACCGCGTAGCTTGCGGCTCAAACAAACAAGCTATTGGCTATCAGCTAACAGCTAACAGCTCCAAATACATGAATATCTGCATTCTCGGGGCCGGGCCGGGCGGGGCCACGGCGGCCCTGCACCTGGCCAATGCCGGCCACCGCTGCCTGCTGCTCGACCGCGCCACGTTCCCGCGCGACAAAGTATGCGGCGACGCGCTCAGCGGCAAAGTGCTCAGCGAATTGCGCCGGATCGGGGAAGAGCTGCCTGCCCGCTTGGCCGCCGAGCCCGCCCAGCTGCCCAGTTGGGGCATCGACTTTTATGCCCCCAACGGCCGCCGCCTGGCCGTGCCCTTTAAACCGAACTACAACCCGGCCCTCGACCGCGCCGCCGGCCACATCAGCAAGCGTATTGATTTCGACAATTTTCTCATCGAGGAAGTGCGCCGCCGCCCCGAAATAGACCTGCGCGAAAACACCGATGTGGCCCGCCACGAGCAATTGCCCGACGGTCGCTGGCGCCTGTTTGCCAAAGACGACACCGAAATAACCACTGCCGACTTGCTGCTGGTGGCTAACGGGGCCCAGTCGAACTTTGCCCGCGTAATAGGCGGGCACGAGCTGGAGCCGGCCCACCACTGCGCCGGTCTGCGGGCATACTACCGGGGCGTTACGGGCCTGCATCCCGATAATTTCATCGAGCTGCACTTCATCAAGGAGTTTCTGCCGGGCTACCTCTGGGTGTTTCCGCTGCCCAATGGCGAGGCCAACGTGGGCGTAGGCATGCTCAGCGAAGCCGTGGTAAAGAAAAAGGTGAAGCTCCGCGAGCGGCTCGATGAAATTCTGCGTACCCACCCGGCCCTGAAGGAGCGGTTTGCCAGCGCCGAGCGGCTGGGCCCGGTGCGCGGCTTCGGGCTGCCGCTGGGCTCTAAGCGCCGCCCACTTTCGGGCCCGGGCTACCTGCTGCTCGGCGACGCCGGCTCGCTCATCGACCCGTTCTCGGGCGAGGGCATCAGCCACGCCATGGTATCGGGCCGGCATGCCGCCGACTGGGCCGCCCGGGCCGTGGCCGCCCACGATTTCAGCCCCGCATTCCTGAAAGGCTACGATGCGGCCGTGTACAACCGCCTCTGGCAGGAGCTGCGCCTGAGCCGGGCCATGCAACGCCTGCTGGGCTACCCCTGGCTGTTCAACTTCATCGCCAACCGCGCCGCCAACAATCCTACCCTGGCTGAAACCATCAGCAACATGTTCCTCGACCTCGACCTGCGCGAACGGCTCCGCCAGCCCAGCTTCTACCTGAAACTACTGCTGGGAAAATAGTTGTCAGGGGATAGTTGTTGGTTGTCAGTTACCGGAAAAAACCTGTCATCCTGAGCGCAGCGAAGGACCTTGTGCCACCAACAATCAAGTGGTGCAAGGTCCTTCGCTGCGCTCAGGATGACAGGTTTTTTTCGGTACTTCTAGCTAAGCACCAAGCACTACTGACTATGCACCAAACCCTATTCCTTACCGGCGTAGCGGCGCAGGCTTTTCTCGGCTTCGGGGTTGAGCTGGGCAGCTTTTTCCAGATCGACTTTGGCTTCTTTAGGCTTGTTGATAGACGAGTAGCTGATGCCGCGATACTCGTAAGCATCGGCGTAGGTAGGGTCGAGGGCAATGACTTTGGTGAAGTCGGGGATGGCCGACCGGTAATTGAACATCTGCATCTTGGCCGCGCCCCGGCCGAAGTAGGCGTCCTTATCCTGGGGGTTGTATTTGGTGGCCTTGGTGAAATCAGATATAGCCCCGCTGTACTCCTTCATTTTAAGACGGTTGAGGCCCCGGTTATAATACACTTCACCGCTGGTCGGCTTCAGGCGGGCCGCCGAGTTGTAGTCGTCCATGGCGTTCTTGTAATCCTTGAGGTGGCTTTTAGCCTTGGCCCGGCTCAGCAGGGCGTCGAAGTCGCGGGGCGTGGCCTTTAGGCGGGCGTCGGCCAAACGGATATCCTCGCGGTAGTCGGTGCTGGTTTTACGGGCCGCCGGTTCCACGACCGTAGGCGTAGCGGGCGTTGCAGCTGCCGTCGCCAGGGTGCCGGCCGTCGAATCGGCAGCGCGGGCCACGGCCGTTTCAACAGCAGCGTTGCGGGAGGCCGAGGTTGGGCGCTCTACGTCGGCAGTAGTGCCGCGGGCGCAGGCGCCGGCCAGTAGCAGCGTGGTGCTGGCCAACAAGGAAAGTAGGGATGCTTTCATGAAAAGTGAAGTTCGGGGAAGAGGGAAAAGCCCGTTTGGAGCCTGTTTTTCGGTGTTGGACCTTTGTACGGCGGTCTGGGCCCGGGGGCTGAAGGTGGCCCCGAAATTTTATGCGGCCCGGGCTGCCCCGCAATGGCCCGGCAGTGCGGCCGACTGCCCGGGCCTGCCTATCTTTGCCCGGCCACGCGGCGGCTCACAAAGCCCGGCGCGGCGCTTCTACTTACCCTTCAATTGAACACAATATGGCATTGCAATACGACCTGGTCGTTATCGGCAGCGGCCCCGGCGGCTATGTAGCCGCCATCCGGGCCTCGCAACTGGGCTTGAAAGTAGGTGTAGTCGAGCGCGAGTCGCTGGGCGGTATCTGCCTCAACTGGGGCTGCATTCCTACCAAGGCCCTGCTCAAAAGCGCCCAGGTATTCGAGTACCTCAACCACGCCAAGGACTATGGCCTGAGCGCCGAAAACGTGAGTTATGATTTCGGGGCCGTGATTCAGCGCAGCCGCGGGGTAGCCGAGGGCATGAGCAAGGGAATCAACTTCCTGTTCAAAAAGAACAAAATCGATGCCCTCATGGGTACCGGCAAATTGCTGGCTCCCGGCAAAATCGAGCTCACCAAGGCCGACGGCAGCAAGGATACCATTGAGGCCAAATCCATTATTCTGGCCACCGGCGCCCGTTCGCGCGAGCTGCCTGCTATGCCTGTCGATGGCAAAAAAATCATCGGCTACCGCCAGGCCATGGTGCTACCCGAGTTGCCCAAGCGCCTGGTAGTAGTAGGCTCGGGGGCCATCGGCGTCGAGTTTGCCTACTTCTACCGCACCATGGGCTCCGAGGTAACGGTGGTTGAGTACCTGCCCCGCATCGTGCCCGTGGAGGATGAAGAAGTGTCGCGCCAGATGGAGAAATCCTTCAAGAAAATCGGCGTTAACGTCCTCACCAACGCCGAAGTAACCAGCGTCGATACCAGCGGCGAAGGCTGCAACGTAACCATCAAAACGGCTAAAGGTGAGCAGCAGATTGCCTGCGACGTGGTGTTGAGTGCCGTGGGCGTCATTACGAACCTCGAAAACCTGGGCCTCGAAGAGCTGGGCATCAAGGTGGAGAAAGGCCGCCTGGTGGTCGATGATTTTTACCAGACCAACGTGCCCGGCATCTTCGCCATCGGCGACATCGTGCCTGGCCCCGCCCTGGCGCACGTAGCCTCGGCCGAGGGTATCATCTGCGTCGAGAAGATTGCCGGCCACCACCCCGAGCCGCTCAACTACCAGAACATTCCCGGCTGCACCTACGCCTCGCCGGAAATTGCTTCGGTCGGTCTCACTGAAGCCGAAGCCAAAAACCAAGGCTACGACGTGCTGGTGGGTAAATTCCCCTTCTCAGCCTCGGGCAAAGCCTCGGCCGCCGGCGTCAAGGACGGCTTCGTAAAAGTCATCTTCGACAAGAAGTACGGCGAGTGGCTGGGCGCCCACATGATTGGCGCCAACGTAACCGAAATGATTGCCGAAGTGGTCGTAGCCCGCAAGCTCGAAACCACGGGCCACGAAATCATCAAATCGGTACACCCGCACCCCACCATGAGCGAAGCCATCATGGAAGCCGCCGCCGCCGCCTACGGCGAAGTGATTCACCTATAGCAGCCGCTCTTCACTAAGACGTAGTATACAAAAGTGGCCCGCACCATATAAGGTGCGGGCCACTTTTGTATATTGCTGTGTAATCTTTTAGTCAGATACTTTATGAAGCGTCTTCCCTCTTTTACAGTGTTATTTTTAGTTTTTGTTGCAGGGCTGATGCTCCAATTCATAGGAGGCGTCGGCTCTACAATTGCTTTTGGCAACTACACATGGAGTAGTGTTCTTCAGCTGGTGATGCTGATTGGATTGGCACTTATGGTCATAGCGCCACTGCTTATTCTGCTAAAGTTTTTTATGCGCCTTGACCGTAAGGATCAGCGCTAAAACATTGCATTACTGCGCCTGGTATTTTCCCTTGATGAAGCCGGGCATATCCTGGCCGTAGTCTTCGGTTTTAGTGGCTTCGGTTTTCCAGAGCGCTTCAACCAGCAGCAGCAGCAGGGCCGTCTCCTTGGCGGAGTCGGGGTAGTGGAGCTTTTCGAATGCCTGGTGCAGCAGGGTTGGCAGCGGGCGCATAAACCGCTCGTGCTGCTGGCGGGCCATGTCGGAGTCGGCCAGGCGGTACTGGAGCTTCCAAAAATAAGGTTCGTCGCGCACAAGCTTGAAGGGCAGCTCGATAACGCTATGAATAAACGTGAGCGGATCGGGCTCGGTGAGGCCTCCGCGGTTGGCCTCGATGATGCGCTTGTAGCCGCTCCGAATTACGAACTCCAGTAGCTGGTCCTTGGAGCCGAAATGCTTGAAAATGAGGGCTTCCGATACGCCGGCTTCGCGGGCGATAAGCTGAGTAGAGGTATTGTCGAACCCTTTCTCCCCGAAAAGGCGCAGCGCAACGTCGGCAATGTGCTGTTTACGGTTGGTCATGGGTAGCGGAATGGAGCGATGAAACGCCGGATAAGGCCAGCAGTTGGCAATTGAACCCGCAAGTACGCGCTCAAAAAGCAAAAAGTGCAGTTCAGTTCAAAAATAAAGCGCCGCTTACCGCTACCGCCCGTGCCTGGCGTTGGGTTTGGCCCATACAGAAGCCGGCCGACTCGGGGCTTCCGAATCGGCCGGCTACATGAGTTCTGAAAGCCGACTAGCAGCAGCGCCGGGGGCAAGGTTGCGCGTCTTTCAGAGGGGTCCGGATGTGGGTGGGAGTACATCCGGGTAATCAGGGCGGGGAATTGGCCGTCAGTAACTAGTGGGAGTCGTTAGCTGATAGCGGGAGCAATATTACACATTCTTTGGCAGTACTAGTAAGTGTTAGCTTACTTTCTCTGGGTGAGTGCGCACTCACTGTTTGTATTATCAGGATAAGGTGCTGATAAGAAGTGGATTACTATGCTGTGCAAAATTTTGGCCCTGATTCGCTATTCGGTCTGTTTTGTGCCAACTAGCCGGCTGCCTGCCTGAAAGCGCGCCACTTTAGCCCGGATTTCTGCCAGCCCCAGGTTGTGTATGCTGCCCAGGTGCGTGGTCTGGAACTCGCGGTGCGGCACGTAGCTGCCATCTTCCACCGACCGGCCCACCTGCTTGTAGGCCTCCCGAAACGGCACGCCGGCCTGAATTAGCTGGTTGATATTCTCGACCGAGAAAACGGCGTCGTATTTGGCCTGCTCAATCACGCCGGGCTTGATGTGATTTCGGGCAGCGCAAACAGCAGCGATATCGAGCAATGTCGAGCAAACTGCATCATCGGCCCGAACAGCATCTCCTTCAGCAGCTGAAAGTCGCGGTGGTAGCCGCTGGGCAGGTTGCTGGTGGCCAGCATGATGTCGTTGGGCAGGGCCTGCAGGCGGTTGCAGCGTGGCCGCGCACCAGCTCGAACACGTCGGGGTTTTTCTTGTGGGGCATGATGCTGGAGCCCGTGGTGAAGCTCCTTCGGCAGCGTCCACGAAAGCCAAATCCTGGCTGTTGTAGAGCACCAAATCGTACGCCATTTTGCCCAGCGTGCCGGCCACGCCGGCAATGGCAAAGGCCAGGGTTTTCTCGGTTTTGCCGCGCAGCATCTGGGCGCCCACGCTGCTCACCGCCAGGCTGCCGAAACCCATTTCCCGGGTCGTCATTTCAGCCGGTCGATCGGGAAGCTGCTGCCGAAGCCCGCGCCCGAGCCCAGCGGGTTCTGGTCGGCCACGGAATGGGCGGCGTCAAACAGGGCCAAGTCCAGCAGCAAATGCTCGGCGTAGGCCGAAAACCACAGCCCGAAGCTGACTGGGCATGGCCGCCTGAAAGTGCGTGTAGCCCGGCATCAGGTCGGTTTTGTGCGCCTCGGCCTTTTGCAGCAGCACCTCGACCAGTGCCAGCATTTGGGCGGCGGTCGCGCTCGGTGTAGTCTTTCAGGAAAAGCTGAATGGCCGTCAGCACCTGGTCGTTGCGGGAGCGGGCCGTATGAATTTTCTTGCCCGCGTCGCCGAATTTCTCGGTCAGGTAGGATTCGATTTTGGAATGCACGTCCTCAAAATCCTCCTCAATCTGAAACGTGCCGGCTTCCACCTGCGCCAGCAGCTCGTCGAGGCCCTGCAATGAGCTGCTGCGTTCGGCTTCGGAAATCAGCCCCGCTTTGGCCAGCATATTGGCCTGGGCTTTCGGAGGCCCGCATATCGAACGGCGCGAGGTACATATCCAGCTCCCGGTCGCTGGCCCACGGTGAACTTTTCGATGGTTTCTTATAACGGAAATGCCTTTTTCCCAGATTTTCATAGCGGTAGTGAGTAAGTCGGCGCATAGCCGGGAAATGAGGGCGCGGAGCACCTAAATGAATGTAGCGCGAAGCGCCAGCTTCGCGTGTCGTTGCTGACATTAGGCCGGTATCGTTCCTCGATACGCGAAGCTGGCAGCTTCGCGCTACAACTCCAGCCCGGTCAGCAATTCGATATAATCCCGGATGCCCGCTCGAATTTCGCTGAGCAGAATGTACTCATCGGGGGTGTGGGAGCGGGCCGTTTCGCCCGGGCCCATTTTCAGCGTTGTCAAAGGGCATCATGCTCTGGTCGGAGAGCGTGGGCGAGCCGTAAGTTACGTCGTGCCCATGGCCACGGCCGCGTTGCACCAGCGGGTGATTGGGCGCTAATGCGCGAGGAATTTAGGTGCGTGGAGCGGGGCATCAATCTCGGACTGCACATTGAGCTCCTGCACAATATCCACCATTTCCTGATTCTGAGTACAGCTCGTTGGTGCGCACATCGATCACGAAGTGGCAGCGGTCGGGCACCACGTTGTGCTGCGTGCCGGCGCTGATTTGCGTCACCGCTCAGCTTTCACCGGCCCCAGCAGCGGCGACACGCGTGTAAACCGGAAGCGCGCGCAGCCACTGGATATCATCCAGGGCTTTGTAGAGGGCATTTTCGCCTTCCTCGCGGGCGGCGTGGCCGGTTTTGCCGTGGGCTGTGCAGTCCAGCACCACCAGGCCTTTTTCGGCAATGGCCAGGTCCATTCCGGTGGGTTCGCCCACGATGCCCAGGTCAATTTTCCGGAGTAGCGGCAGCACGCTGCGAATGCCATTGGCGCCCCGAAATTTCTTCCTCGGCCGTAATGGCGCAGATGAAATTGAAAGCCGGCGGATGCTGCTCGAAATACAGAAACGTGGCCAGCAAGCTCACGGCCGACGCCCCGGCATCGTTGCTGCCCAGGCCGGTGAGTCGGTCGCCCTCCACGGTGGCCCCGAACGGGTCGTAGGTCCAGCCGGCGCCGGGCTTCACCGTGTCGTGGTGGGAGTTGAGCAGCACGGTGGGCCGGGCGGGGTTGTAGTGGCGGCTCACGGCCCACACGTTGTGGGCGTTGCGCTCGGGCCGGGCCCCGTGGAAGGTCAGGAAACGGATAAATGTGGTCGGCCGTCTGGTCTTCCTCCCGCGAAAATGAGGGCGTTTGAATCAGCTGTTTCAGCAGCTCGATGGCATCGGCGGTGAGGGTGTCAATCAGCTCCGGCATAGGATGGTTTTTACGGGCTCGTTGATGCGTTGAGCGTGCTCGATAACCACACGGGCCACGCCGGCCTCGAGGGCGGCAAAGGCGTTATCGAGCTTGGGCACCATGCCGGCGGCAATAACGCCCGCGGCTTTGAGCTCCTGGTACTGCGCCGCCGTAATGCGCGGAATCACGGAGTTGTCGTCGTTGACGTCGGAGAGCACCCCGTTTTTCTCGAAGCAGAAATGCAGCTCCACTGCATACTGGCCGGAAAGGGCGCAGGCGATGGCGCTGGCAATGGTATCGGCGTTGGTGTTGAGCAGCTGGCCGTGGCCGTCGTGGGTGATGGCGCAAAGTACGGGCAGCAGGCCGGCTTCCAAGAGTTGGGCCAGCAGCCCGGCATTCACGGCATCGGCCGGTAAGTCGCCCACAAAGCCGTAGTCGATGTCCTGTAACCGGCCGCTTTACGGCCCGGATCAGGTTGCCGTCGGCCCCCGAGAGGCCCAGGGCATTCACGCCTTCGGCCTGGAGCAGGGCCACCACCTGCTTGTTGGTTTTGCCGGCGTAGAACATGGTCACGATGTCGAGGGTGGGGGCGTCGGTGATGCGGCGGCCCTGCACCATCTGGGGGGCAATGCCCAGGGCCTGGAGCATCTGGCTGGCCCCTTTGCCGCCGCCATGAACCAGGATTTTCGGCCCCGGCACCCGGGCCAGCTCGGCCAGAAAGCGGCGCAGCTCGGCCACGTCGTCGAGGATGCCCCCACCAATCTTGAATATTTTCAGGTCTGTGCTCATGAGCCGGAGGCGAAGTAAAATGTGGGGTAGGGGCGGCCGCAGGGCCGAAAGTGCGTTGCGAGCCGGTTGGCGCCGACCACGGGCCGGCCAGGTAGAGAAAATATTTTTGCGACCGGGCCGACAAAGTTTCCGAAAATTTTACTCTAGTTTTGCAACGATTTAGCGGTTTAAACGATTTAAACCGCGAAACACTCCACGCCGCCCCGCGGCCCGGTCATGATTCGTCTCTCCTCTATTGCGCTTCTGCGACGACCTGCGTTGGTCGTGCGAACCAGGCCAGCTTAACAGCTGGCACGCAATTTTCGTCTGCGTTCTTACTTATCCCTAAGAACCGGCGAGGGTCCGCTGAAAGAAGCGCCCCACTGAAGGAAGGTCTTACGAATAACGAACTGACACGAGTGTAAACCCTGGTACGCGTAATTGGGAAATTACTGAGCAATCTGCTCCCGTCCGACGGCTGGCTTTGACCCCGTCCCGCACTTTTCCGACTCTACTTTCTGCGCCGATTACGCGTCGGTGCGAGCCGGAAAAGCGTTTGCCCACCCTGTGTTTGCCTTCGTCCGTTGCCCCGAAAACCGGCAACCAACTCTTCCCCGCCATGTTTCTACGAGTCGCCGAGGCTGCTGATGCGCAGTACGCGGACACCTTGTGCCAGTGGTATGCCGAATCGGCCCGTCAGCGGGGCGTAGGCATTGCCAAGCGTGACCCTAACTATCTGATCAAGAAAATGGAAAAGGGTGATGCCATCATTGCCTTCATTGATGAGGTGCTGGCCGGTTTCTGCTATATCGAAACCTTCGAAGACGCCAAGTTCGTCGTCAATTCCGGTCTGATTGTGAATACCGAGCTGCGCAAGGAGGGCTTGGGCCGCGCCATCAAGGAGCGTGTGTTCGAGCTTTCGCGCACCAAGTATCCGGCGGCCAAAATCTTCGGTATCACGACCAGCGCGGCCGTGATGAAGATCAACAGCGAGCTGGGCTACCGGCCCGTTACCTTCCCCGAGCTCACCCAGAGCGAAGACTTCTGGAAGGGCTGCGCGAGCTGCAAAAACTACCCCATCCTGCAGGAAAATGAGCGCAAAATGTGCCTCTGCACCGGTATGGTCTACGATAAGCTCCAGGACCGCTTCAGCCAGCAATCCATCGAAATCCTGCGTCAGGAAGGGTAGAGTAGCAGAAACCCCAATGAACGTCATGCAGAGCGCAGCGAAGCATCTCGCGTGCTGACGTCAAGAAATACCATTGCAACATCAGCACGCGAGATGCTTCGCTGCGCTCTGCATGACGTTCTACTATAGCCCCATCAAGCCATGAAAAAAAAGGTAGTTTTAGCATACAGCGGCGGATTGGATACGTCCTTTTGCGCGGTGTACCTGACCCGCGAGCTGGGTCTGGAAGTGCACACGGTTATCGTCAACTCCGGTGGCTTTTCGGCAGGAAGAGCTGGCGGGCATCGAGAAGCGGGCCTACGAGCTGGGCTCGACGCGCCACGAGGTGATTGACGTGACCGAGCGGTTTTACCAGGAGTGCCTGCGCTACCTCATCTTCGGCAACATCCTCAAAAACGACACCTACCCGCTGAGCGTGAGTGCCGAGCGCATGTTCCAGTGCCTGGCCCTTGCCGAGTACGCCCGCGAGCATAAGGCCGACTACATCGCCCACGGCAGCACCGGCGCCGGCAACGACCAGGTGCGCTTCGACGTGGCCTTCTCGGTGATTGCGCCCAACACCGAAATCATCACGCCCATCCGCGACCTGAAACTGTCGCGCCAGGCCGAAATTGACTTTCTGCAACCAGCACGGCTTCGAGATGAGCTGGGAGAAGGCCAAATACTCCATCAACAAGGGCATCTGGGGCACCAGCGTGGGCGGCGTCGAAACGCTGACTTCGCGATCAGGCCCTGCCGGAAAGTCGGCCTACCCCACCGCAGCTACAGCGCCACGGAGCCGACCGCAGTGGAAATCACCTTCGAGCAAGGCGAGCCGGTGGCCCTGAATGGCGAAACCATGAGCCCGGTGGCCCTGATTCAGACCCTCAACGAGCTGGCCGGCACCTACGCCATCGGCCGCGACACCCACGTGGGCGACACGATTCTGGGCATCAAGGGCCGCGTGGGCTTCGAGGCCCCCGCGCCGCTGATTCTGCTCAAGGCCCACCACCTGCTGGAAAAGCACACCGCCAGCCGCTGGCAGCTGCTGCACAAGGACTACGTGGCCAACTGGTACGGCACGCTGCTGCACGAGGCCCAGTACCTCGACCCGGTGATGCGCGACTTCGAGGCCTTCCTGGAGTCGTCGCAGGAGCGGGTGTCGGGCAAGGTGTTCGTGACGCTACATGCCCTACCGCTTCGAGCTGCAGGGCATCGAGTCGAAGTTCGACATGATGCAGTCGAAAGTGGCCACCTACGGCGAGGAAAACAACGCCTGGGACGGCCGCGACGCCAAGGGCTTCATCAAGATTTTCAGCAACCAGCTGAAGATTCACGGCTCGTTCAACGCCTAACCTCACGGGTGCCTCACCCCCTAGCCCCCTCTCCGATAGGAGAGGGGGGACTAGTTTCTAGTTTTAGCGTTTCTTGCTCTAATTTCTAACTCTCAGCGCCGCCGTGGCTCCCCCTCTCTTCCGGAGAGGGGGCCGGGGGGTGAGGCGAACCGGCAGAACATGCAAGACACCAAAATTAAAGCCGGCATTGTAGGCGGCGCGGGCTACACGGCCGGCGAGCTCATCCGCATTCTGCTGCACCACGAGTTCGTGGAGCTGGGCGGCATCGTGAGCTCCTCGAACGCCGGCAACCCCGTGCACCAGGTGCACGACGACTTGGTGGGCGAAACCGATCTGGTGTTCGCCTCCGAGCTGGCCGGTGATGAGGACGTGGTGTTTCTGTGCCTGGGCCACGGCAATTCCAAAGCCTGGCTGCTCAAAAACGCCCTGCCCGAAACCACCCACGTCATCGACCTGAGCAACGATTTCCGCCTGGCCGCGGATGCCGAGTTTGAAGGCCGCGAGTTCGTGTACGGCCTGCCGGAGCTGAACAAAAGCCGCATCCAGCAGGCCCAGAGCATTGCCAACCCGGGGTGCTTCGCCACGGCCATTCAGCTGGCGCTGCTGCCGCTGGCCCAGGCCGGCAAGCTCACCGACGACATCCACGTGTCGGCCATCACCGGCTCGACCGGCGCGGGCCAGAGCCTGGCGGAAACGGTGCATTTCTCGTGGCGCTCCAACAACGTGTCCATCTACAAGCCCTTCACGCACCAGCACCTCGGCGAAATCGGCGAGAGCCTGGCGCAGCTGCAGCCGCAGTCGGAGGCCGAGATGCACTTCATCCCCTACCGCGGCAATTTCGCGCGGGGCATTTTCGCCAGCGTCTACACGCCCTCGGATTTGACGCAGGACGAGGCGCGGGCGCTGTACCAGCAGTTTTACGCCGACGCGCCGTTCACCACGGTGTCGGACAAGGAAATTCACCTCAAGCAGGTGGTGAACACCAACAAATGCCTGCTGCACGTGCAGAAGCAGGGCAAGCAGCTCCTGATTACTTCGGTGATTGATAATCTGGTGAAAGGCGCGTCGGGCCAGGCGGTGCAGAATATGAACCTGCTGTTTGGCCTGCCGGAAACGACGGGGCTGCTTCTTAAAGCTGCTAGCTTTTAGCTGTCAGCTGTCAGGCTCTCGTCCTGGACAGTCCATTCGTTTGCCGTCTTCTTCAAAAAGCTAACAGCCATCAGCTACTAGCTAACAGCTAATTAAAAATGGAGCTTTTCAACGTTTATCCCCTCGTCAACATCACGCCCGTGAAGGCGCTCGGCGCGAAGCTGTGGGACGACCAGGGCCAGGAATACCTGGATTTCTACGGCGGCCACGCCGTTATTTCCATCGGCCACAGCCACCCGCACTACGTGCAGCGCCTCACCGAGCAGCTGCAGAACATCGGCTTCTACTCCAACTCGGTGCAGATTCCGATTCAGACGGAGCTGGCCCGCAAGCTGGGCCAGGTGTCGGGCTACGACGATTACGCGCTGTTTCTGTGCAACTCGGGGGCCGAGGCCAACGAGAATGCGCTGAAGCTGGCCTCCTTCCACACCGGCAAAACCCGCGTGGTGGCGTTCAAAGGCGCGTTTCACGGTCGCACGAGCGGCGCGGTGGCGGCAACCGACAACCCCAAAATCGTGGCCCCCTTCAACGCCGGCCACGCCATCAGCTTCCTGGAATACGACCTGGCGGCGGTGGAGACCACCCTGCAAGGCGGCGACGTGTGCGCCGTGATTATCGAGCCGATTCAGGGCGTGGGCGGCATCATCATGCCTTCCGATGAATTCCTGCAGGGGCTGGCGGCGCTGTGCAAGCAGCATGACGTCATCCTGATTGCCGACGAGGTGCAGAGCGGCTACGGCCGCAGCGGCAAGTTCTTCGCGCACCAGCACGCCGGCATCCGGCCCGATATCATTTCCGTGGCCAAGGGCATGGGCAACGGCTTCCCCATCGGCGGCATCCTGATTGCGCCGGAGCTGAAAGCCTCCTATGGCCTGCTGGGCACCACCTTCGGCGGCAACCACCTGGCCTGCGCCGCCGCCCTGGCCGTGCTCGAAGTCATCGAAGACGAACACCTGCTAACCCACGCCACCGAGCTGGGCGACTACCTCCGCACCGAGCTGCTGGCCCACGCCGGCGCCGAAGAAATCCGCGGCCGCGGCCTGATGGTGGGCATCAAATACGACTTCCCCATCAAGGAAATCCGCGACAAGCTGCTCACCGAACACCACATTTTCGTGGGCAACGCCTCCGACCCCACGGTGCTCCGGCTGCTGCCGCCGCTGAATATTACGCGGGCCGAGGTTGACCGGTTTTTGCAGGCGCTGTATGCGCTGACCGCGAAATCGGTAGAAGCCATTCAGCAAGCCTCAGCGCTGGATTAGCACGAGTGTAGAGACGCATACTTGCGTCTCGTCGTTGAACGGCCTGAGCCAGAACGACCCCGGTATTACCACAACGATCAGCAACGATTGAGACGCGAATACGCGTCTCTACAACCTACGACATGACCCAAACAGTAAAGCTCATCCTCGAAGACGGCACCTCCATTGAGGGCGAATCCTTCGGCGCGTTCACCTCCGCCGCGGGCGAAGTGGTGTTCAGCACGGCCATGACCGGCTACCCCGAAAACCTGACCGACCCGTCCTTCGCCGGCCAGATTCTGGTGCTCACCACCCCCATGGTGGGCAACTACGGCGTGCCCGGCGAAGACCTGTACGAGTCGATTTCCAAGATCTTCGAGTCCGACAAGATTCACATTGCCGGGCTGGTGGTGAGCTACTACTCCGAGGAGCACAGCCACTGGCACGCCGCCAAAAGCCTCGGCGACTGGCTCAAGGAGTACAACATCCCCGGCATTTTCGGCGTCGATACGCGCATGCTCACCAAGAAGCTGCGCGAGAAAGGCGCCATGCTGGGCAAAATCGTGGCCGAAGACCGACGTGCCCCTGCACGACCCCAACCTCGACAACCTGGTGGCCCAGGTGAGCCCGGCCGGCGTGCAGCACTACGGCCACGGCCAGCACAAAATCGTGCTCGTGGACTGCGGCACCAAAACCAACATCATCCGCTGCTTCCTCGAGCGCGACGTGGAGCTGATTCGCGTGCCCTGGGACTACGATTTCACGACCCTCGACTACGACGGCCTGTTCCTGAGCAACGGCCCCGGCGACCCCAAAATGTGCGAGCCACCATCGCGCACCTGCAAAAAGCCCTGCAACAGGACAAGCCGATTTTCGGCATCTGCCTGGGCAGCCAGCTCATGGGCCTGGCGGCGGGCGGCGACACGTTCAAGCTCAAATACGGCCACCGCAGCCACAACCAGCCCGTCAAGCTCACCGGCACCCAGCGCTGCTACATCACCAGCCAAAACCACGGCTTCGCGGTGGACACCGAAACGCTACCGGCCGATTGGACGATGCTGTTCGAGAACCTGAACGACGGCACCTGCGAAGGCATCAAGCACATATCCAAACCGTTCTTCTCGACCCAGTTTCACCCCGAAGCGGCTGGCGGGCCGCAGGATACGGAGTTTCTGTTTGATGACTTTTTGAAAGCGGTGGTGGAGTATAAGAGTACCAGCTGAGGCAAAATAGAACGTCATGCTGAGCGGAGCGCAGCGAAGTCGAAGCATCTCTACCGCTTCGTTGCATACGTTTCAAAAATACGAACCGATAGTATCGACCTTTTGCAAATTTCAAGATGAAACTATTAAGCTTGTTAATTTTGATGCTATTGCCCTTCCGCAAGCAGGTATTAGAGAAGTATGAGGGTGGGTATCCCTATCGTACACACCTTATTCTAATACTATTCAGCGATTCTACTTTCTCTTACTCAACTTGGAATCACAATGGCCCTAAAGATAAATAGAATGCACAAAGGGATATGGCATAAGCTACCCAATAAATTAGTCCTAGATTCTAGAAAGAAACACGGTTTATTTCACAACGAAACCTTCAGATTAAAGGGTGACACTTTAAAGTTGTATTCCCAAGAAGACTGCCATTAGAAGTCCTCGCTTCATCAAGGAATATCGCACTCTCATTCGCAAGCCGTAATTTATTCAGCGTTTGCGTCTACATTCTGAACAACCAAACCCAAACCGTCCTCTACATCGGTGTCACCAACGACCTCACGCGGCGACTTTACGAGCACAGCAGCGGCCGGGGCGATGTCGAGAAATTCACCGGACGGTATCAGGCGGATTTGTTGGTGTACTTTTAAATAGCATCCGATGCAACGCAGGCCATTGCGCGGGAAAAGCAGTTAAAGGGCTGGACGCGCCGGAAAAAAGATGCACTGATTACCGCGTTTAATCCGACGTGGCAAGCCATTGACTTAGAAACTTGGGAAGGCTGAACCCAACGAATTCAACGAAGCGGTAGAGATGTTTCGACTCCGCTGCGCTCCGCTCAACATGACGTTCTGTTTGCTCCGCCAGACGTTCAAACAGAACCCAACCCTTCGCATGAACAAACCCAACAAAGTTCTCATCCTTGGTTCCGGCGCCCTGAAAATTGGCGAGGCCGGGGAGTTCGATTATTCCGGCTCGCAGGCGCTCAAGGCGCTCAAGGAGGAAGGCATCCGCACCATCCTCATCAACCCCAACATTGCCACCGTGCAGACGTCGGACAACATCGCCGACGACGTGTACTTCCTGCCCGTGACGCCCTACTTCGTGGAGGAGGTCATCAAAAAAGAGCAGCCCGATGGCATTCTGGTGGCCTTTGGCGGCCAGACGGCGCTCAACTGCGCCGTGGCCCTGTACCGCGCCGGCGTGTTCGAGAAGTACAACGTGCAGGTGCTGGGCACGCCCGTGCAGGCCATCATCGACACCGAGGACCGGGAGATTTTCAAGGAGAAGCTCGACCAGATTGGCGTGCTCTCGGCCCGCAGCGTGGCCTGCACCAGCCTGGCCGAGGCGCTGGCCGCCGGCGAAACCATCGGCTTCCCCATCATCGTGCGGGCGGCGTTTGCGCTGGGCGGGCTGGGCAGCGGCTTCGCCAACAACATGGACGAGCTGCGGGCCCTGGCCCGGCAGGCCTTCACCACTTCCGACCAGATTCTGGTGGAGGAATCCCTGAAGGGCTGGAAGGAAGTGGAGTACGAAGTGGTGCGCGATGCGTTTGACAACTGCATCACGGTCTGCAACATGGAGAACTTCGACCCCATCGGCATCCACACCGGCGAGAGCATCGTGGTGGCCCCGTCGCAGACGCTCAGCAACCGCGAGTACCACAAGCTGCGCAGCATCGGCATCCAGACCATCCGCCACCTGGGCATCGTGGGCGAGTGCAACATTCAGTACGCGCTGGACCCCGTCTCGGAGGACTACCGCGTGATTGAGGTCAACGCGCGCCTGTCGCGCTCCTCGGCCCTGGCCTCCAAGGCCACGGGCTACCCGCTGGCCTTCGTGGCGGCCAAGCTGAGTCTGGGCTACTCGCTCGCCGAGCTCAAAAACAGCGTGACGCAGACCACCTCGGCCTTCTTCGAGCCGGCGCTCGACTACGTGGTGGTGAAGCTGCCGCGCTGGGACCTGGGCAAGTTCGCGGGCGTGAACCGGCAGATTGGCTCGGCCATGAAGAGCGTGGGCGAGGTGATGGCCATCGGCAGCTCGTTCGAGGAAGCCATCCAGAAGGGCCTGCGCATGCTCGACACGGGCAAGCGCGGCTTCGTGGCCAACCGCCCCGAGGACGCACTTGGACCACGCCGCCATCGACCAGCTGCTGAGCGAGCCCAACGAGGAGCGCATCTTCGCCATCAACACGGCCTTCGAGGCCGGCTACACGCTGGAGCAGGTGCACGAGCTGACCAAGATTGACCACTGGTTTTTGCAGCGCCTGCACACCATTTTCGCCCTGGGCCAGCAGCTGGCCGCCGGCCGCGCTACCGGCCTCGACGGGCTGGAAACCCGGCTGCTGCGCGAGGTAAAAAAGGCCGGTTTCTCCGACCAGCAGCTGGCCGTGCTGCTGCTGGGCGAGGGCGACGTGAAGGCCGACGAGCTGCGGGTGCGCGCCCGCCGCAAGGCCCTGGGCGTGCTGCCCGTCGTCAAGCAGATTGACACGCTGGCGGCCGAATTCCCGGCCCGCACCAACTACCTCTACACTACTTACCACGGCACCGAAAACGACCTGGACGCGCGAAACGGCCAAGTCGGTGGTGGTGCTGGGCTCGGGCGTGTACCGCATCGGCTCGTCGGTCGAGTTCGACTGGTGCGGGGTGCAGGCCGTGCAGACGGCGGCCGAGGAAGGCTACAAAACCATCATCATCAACTACAACCCCGAAACTGTCAGCACCGACTACGACGTCTCGGACCGGCTCTACTTCGAGGAATTGAGCTTCGAGCGGGTGATGGACATCCTGGATTTCGAGCAGCCCGGCGGCGTGATCCTGAGCACCGGCGGCCAGATTCCCAACAACCTGGCCATGCGCCTCGAGCGAGGCCGAGGCGCCCATCCTGGGCACGGCCGGCCGCCCGCATCGACGAGGCCGAGAACCGCCACAAGTTCTCGCGCATCATGGACGAGCTGGGCATCGCCCAGCCCCGCTGGCAGGAGCTCACGTCGCTGCAGGCCATGCACGAATTTGTCCAGCAGGTGGGCTACCCCGTGCTCATCCGGCCCAGCTACGTGCTGTCGGGGGCGGCCATGAACGTGGTGTCCAACGCCTTCGAGCTCGAAGCGTTTCTGCAGACGGCCGTGCAGGTCAGCGCCGAGTACCCGGTGGTCGTGTCCGAGTTTTTGCAGGAAGCCAAGGAAATCGAGCTCGACGCCGTGGCCGACAAGGGCGAGATTGTCAGCTACGCCATCAGTGAGCACGTCGAGTTTGCCGGCGTGCACTCGGGCGACGCGACCATGTACTACCCGCCCCAGCGCGTGTACGTGGGCACGGTGCGCAAGCTCAAAATCATTGCCGAAAAGATTGCGAAACGCTACTGCATCAGCGGGCCGTTCAACATCCAGTTCCTGGAAAAGAACGGCACGATCCGCGTGATTGAGTGCAACATCCGCGCCTCGCGCTCCTTTCCGTTCGTGTCGAAAATCTCGGGCAACAACCTGATCAAAAAGGCCACCCAGGTGCTGCTGGGCAAAAAAGTAGCCCGCGACGAGAGCGAGCGGGTGTACGATCTGCCCTACGTGGGCGTGAAGGCCCCGCAGTTCTCGTTTACGCGCCTGCCCGGGGCCGACCCGGTCATGCGCGTGGACATGGTCAGCACGGGCGAAGTGGGCTGCCTGGGCGACACGGCCGAGGAGGCGCTGCTCAAGTCGATGCTGAGCGTGGGCTATAAGATCCCGCAGAAGTCGGTGCTGATTTCCGGCGGCCCGATCCAGTCGAAGGTGGCCCTGCTCTCGGCCTGCGAGCTGCTGGTCAAGAAGGGCTACCAGCTCTACGCCACGCAGGGCACGCACCGCTTCTTTGCCGAGAACGGGGTGCCCAGCCAGCGGCTGTTCTGGCCCAGCGACGCGCAGGAGCCCAACGTGCTCACCTACCTGAAGGAAAAGAAGCTGGATCTGGTCATCAACATTCCCAAGAACCTGAGCAAGGGCGAGCTCGACAACGACTACCAGATCCGCCGCACGGCCGTGGATTCGGGCGTGGGGTTACTGACGAATGCGCGGCTGGCCAAGGCCTTCATCCAGGCTTTCTGCAAGCTGGAGATGGCGGACTCTGAAGATCAAGAGCTGGAACGAGTATAAGGCGATGTAATACGCGAATATTGAAGTAAAATAAGAACGTCATGCTGAGCGAAGTCGAAGCATCTCTACCGCTTAGTTCCAGGTATTCCTTTACCACTGCGGTAAAATGCTTCGGCAAGCTCAGTATGACGTTGCTTTGTTTGTAATGTAGCTGCATGTACCACTAAAAAGCAGACCATGCCGCCATCGTCGGTTTGGCTACGCTTAACCTGCCGCTAGCTTGGCCTTGTAATCAGTTGGCATAGGCCGCGACTTTCGACAGTGATCGTCCTGTGTGGATGCTCGAAGCGAGGAAATGCGTAGAGCGTAATAGCAAATACATTGTTTTTCGGAATTTTAGCTAATAGCTTCAAACGGTGTAGATGTCCCTGTTTGCCTTCTGCCATATGGGCAAAACACATAACAGAGATGAGCACTGGTGCCGGTTGATCTCTTTGACACTTTCAATGTGTGTTCAAGAGTACGCCTCTCCTGCTCACCAAATCTGCTTGTAGCTGTTCTAAGCTGGCGGATATATTTTATACAACTGTTACCAACGGCGTGATAGAGATGCTTCGGCTTGCTCAGCATGACGTTTTATTACATTCACTTCGACACTACTCCCCATGAAAAACTTCACCTCCTTCGCCGATGCGGGCGACTATAAAGCCCTGTTGCAGCAGGCCCTGGAAATCAAGGCCAACCCTTACGGCTACCAGCACATCGGGCGCAACAAAACCGTCGGGCTCATCTTCTTCAACCCCAGCCTGCGCACCCGGCTCAGCTCGGTGAAGGCGGCCTATAACCTGGGCGCGCAGGCCTGGGTGCTCAACGCCGGCACCGATTCCTGGACCCTGGAAATGGCCGATGGAGCCGTGATGAACGGCGGTACCCAGGAGCATATCAAGGATGCCATTGCCGTGATGAGCCAGTACTGCGACGTGCTGGGCGTACGCACCTTCCCTACGCTCCAGGACCGTGAGGCTGACTATGGCGAAGTATTTTTCAATAAGATTCTGCACTACGCCACGGTGCCCGTCATCAGCCTCGAAAGCGCCACCCTACACCCCTTGCAAAGCTTCGCCGACCTGATTACGGTGGCCGAAACCAAGCAGAAGGAGCGCGTGAAAGTGGTGCTCACCTGGGCCCCGCATGTGCGCGCGCTGCCCCAGTGCGTGCCCAACTCATTCTGCGACTGGTTCACGGATATCGACTGGGTGGACCTCGTGATTACCCATCCCGAAGGCTACGAGCTCGACCCCCGCTTCACGCGCGGCGCCCGCATCGAGTACGACCAGCAGAAGGCCCTGGAAGGTGCCGACTACGTGCAGGCCAAAAACTGGAGCAGCTACCTGGAATATGGGGAAGTGCTCAGCACCGACCCCAGCTGGATGCTGACGCCCCAGCACATGGCCCTAACCAACAACGCTAAATTCCTGCACTGCCTGCCCGTACGCCGCAACGTGGAAGTTTCCGACGCCGTGCTCGATTCGCCCAACTCCCTCATCATCCAGGAAGCCAGCAACCGCACGATTTCCATGCAAACCGTACTGCACGAGCTGCTGAAGTAATTCAGTTGTCGGTTGTCAGTTGTTAGTTGTCAGTAAAAGCACGTCATCCTGAGCGCAGCGAAGGACCTTATCACGTTGAAACGAATCGTTTGTACGATTATCGTAACGCGTAATAAGGTCCTTCGCTGCGCTCAGGATGACGTGCTTTTACTAACAACCGATAACTAACAACTGACAACCAGCAACTGACAACCGACAACTCACAATGCCAGCCCCAACTGCTGGCCTATGGCATCTTCCTGGCTTTCGAGGTTGGAAAGGGTGAGGCCAAGCAGGCGGACGCCCTGGGGCACGGGCAGTTGGGCCCGGAGCAGCTCCTGGGCCAGGCGCTCGGCCTGGTCGCGGTGGGGGAGGGGGGCGAAGAGGGTGCGGCTGCGGGTAATCTGCTGGAAGTCGGCGTACTTGATTTTGAGCGTCAGGGTGCGGGCCCGCACGCCCAGGCGCTGGGCATGGTCCCAGGTGGTGGTGAGGCAGGGCAGCAGCCGGGCCCAGAGGTCGTCGTAGCTGGTTAGGTCGTGCTCGAAAGTGGTTTCCGAGCCGATGGACTTGCGCACCCGGTCGGGGCGGACGGGGCGCGGGTCCTGGGCGCGGGCGATGAGGTAGTAGTACCCGCCGGCCTTGCCGAAATGCTGGCGCAGGAAGGCTTCGGACTGTTGGCGCAGATCGAGGCCCGAGAAGATGCCGAGCTGGTTGAGCCGGGCCGCCGTGGCGGGCCCGATGCCGTGAAACTCGCCCACCCGCAGCTTTTCCACGAAAGCCAGCCCCTGCTCGGGCCGAATTACGAACTGGCCGTTGGGCTTGCGGTAGTCGGAGGCCAGCTTGGCCAGAAACTTATTGTAGCTGATGCCGGCCGAGGCCGTGAGCTGGGTCTGGCGCAGGATGTCGGCCCGGATGTGCCGGGCTACTTCGCTGGCCAGCACAATGCCCTTGAGGTTTTCGGTTACGTCGAGGTAGGCCTCATCCAGGGAAAGCGGCTCGATAAGCGGGGTGTACTCGGCAAAAATGGCCCGAATCTGCCGCGATACTTCCTTATACACCTCGAAGCGCGGCTTCACGAACACCAACTCGGGGCACCGCCGCCGCGCCAGCGCCGACGACATGGCCGAGCGCACCCCGAACTGCCGGGCCTCGTAGGAGGCCGCCGCCACCACGCCCCGCTCCCGCGAGCCGCCCACCGCCACGGGCCGCCCCCGCAGCGCGGGTTGGTCGCGCTGCTCCACGGAGGCGTAGAACGCGTCCATGTCGAGGTGAATGATTTTGCGGGTTTCGGCGGCTGGGTCCACGGGGCAAAGGTACCCTAGAGCGGCCGTAGCGCGAAGCTCCAGCTTCGCGTTTCGTTGCTGACGTAACAACGATTTCGTTCTGCGATACGCGAAGCTGGAGCTTCGCGCTACGGCGCTACGGCCGTGCCACGACCCTGTTGTTGCCTTAGTCCTGAATCGGTTCGAGCGGGGGCACGGCGGCCAGCTGGCTGGGGCGGGGCTTGCGGCTGACCAGGAACACGCCGATGAAAATCAGCAGGCCCTGCCAGGCCCGGTCCCAGGTAAGGTGGTCCTTGCCCAGGCTCACGGCAATGAGCACGGCCAGGGCCGGCTGAAGGTAGATGTAGGCGCCCAGCAGGGCGGGAGAGGCATATTTGAGGGCCCAGTTGTTGAGCAGGTAGGCCAGAATGGTCAGGAAAAGAACCATGTAGGCAATGGCCGCCCAAATGCCCGGCGGGAAATTGGCGTAGTCGGCGGCCTGCACCTGCTGCCAGCCGACTGGCACCGCAATGCAGGCACCCACCAGAAAGATGCGGGCCAGCACCGTGAAGGGGTGGTACTTGCGCATGAGCGGCATCACGAGCACTAAATACACCCCAAAAGCCGCGGCGTTGAGCAGAATAAAGACGTTGCCCAGCAGCCCGTCCTGGCCGCCGGCCGCCACGTGTCCCTTGCTCAGGATGATGCTGGCCGCCCCCAGCCCAGCCACGCCCACGCCCAGCATCCGCTTCAGCGTCAGCTTTTCGCCCAGCAGCACCGCCGAAGCCAGCACCGTAACCACCGGGGCGATGGTCTGGATGAGGGAGGCGTTGATGGGCGAGGTCAGGTTGAGGCCTGAGAAGAACAGCAGCTGGTTGAGGCCGATGCCCAGCATGCCGCAGGCCACCGACCGCAGGTTGTCGGCGCGGCCCGTAATCCGGTCGTGGGGCGCGGCCAGGCGGCTGGCGATGGTGAAGAACAGGGTGGCCCCCACAATGCGCAGCACCACCAGCCCGAAGGGGCCCATGTAGCGGGGCATCACGTCCTTGGAAATACTGTAGTTGGCCGCGTAAATCAGGGCCACCAGAAACAGGGCCGCGTGGACCTTAACGGAATTCTTCATGAGGGGAGGGGAGCTTCAGGCCGCAAGCTACAAGCTGCCAGCGGGCAATGGAGTAGAAGAGAACTAAAAAAGGCGGAAAGGGTTACAGCAGGCTCGCCCTTATAGTGGCGGCCCTTGCGCCGCCCGTTTTCCTCGTCCTTGCCGTTGCCCCGAGCCTACAGCTTGTAGCTTGCGGCCTGAAGCCCCCGACATGTCTACTGGTTCCCTCTTCGATTCTGACCCCGCCCCGGCCGCCCAGCCGGCCCGGCCCGCCGCCAACGCCCCCCTGGCCGAGCGCCTGCGCCCCCGTACCCTCGGCGAATACGCCGGCCAGAAACACCTCGTTGGCCCCGAGGGCGTACTGCGCCGCTACCTCGACGCCGGCCGCCTGCCTTCCCTGATTTTGTGGGGCCCGCCGGGCGTGGGCAAAACCACGCTGGCCAACCTGCTTGCCCAGGAGCTGGGCAAGCCCTTCGCCTCGCTGAGCGCCGTGAATGCGGGCGTGAAAGATGTGCGCGAAGTAATTGAGCGGGCCCGCAAGCAGCGCGGCACGGTGCTGTTCATTGATGAAATCCACCGCTTCAGCAAAAGCCAGCAGGATGCGCTGCTCGGGGCCGTGGAGCAGGGCATCGTTACGCTCATCGGGGCCACCACCGAAAACCCCTCCTTCGAAGTTATTCCGGCCGTGCTGAGCCGGGCCCAGGTGTACGTGCTGGAGCCGCTCGGCAAGGAAGTCCTCACCAGCCTCGTGGACAAGGCCCTGGCCGATGACGAGGTGCTGAAGACGAAAAAAGTGCGCATGCAGGACTATGGCGCCCTGCTCACCATTTCGGGCGGCGACGCGCGCAAGCTGCTCAACCTGCTCGAAATTGTGGTGGAAGCCAGCCGGCCCGACCCCCAAACCGGCGAAATCGTGATAACCGATGAGGGCGTGCAGCAACTGGCCCAGCAGCACCTGGCCCGCTACGACAAGGGCGGCGAGATGCACTACGACGTTATTTCGGCCTTCATCAAGAGCATCCGGGGCTCCGACCCCAACGCGGCGCTCTACTACCTGGCCGTGATGCTCGAAGGCGGCGAGGACGCCAAGTTCATTGCCCGCCGCCTGCTCATTCTGGCTTCCGAAGACGTGGGCCTGGCCAACCCCAACGCCCTCATTCTGGCCCAGAGCTGCTTTCAGGCCGTGACGGTGATTGGCATGCCCGAGTCGGATATTATTCTGGGGCAGACGGTGGTGTACCTGGCCACTTCGCCCAAGAGCAATGCCAGTTACAAGGCCATTCGGGCGGCGCGGGCGCTGGTGCGCCAGCAGGGCGTGCAGCCGGTGCCCATTCCGCTGCGCAACGCGCCCACCCAGCTCATGAAGGAGCTCGGCTACGGCAGCCAGTACCAGTACTCGCACGACTACCCCGGCCACTTCGCCTACCAGGAGTTTATGCCCGAAGCGCTGAGCGGAACCACCTTCTACCAACCCGCCGACAACCCCGCCGAAACCAAAGCCCGCGAACGGCTGCGGGCACTGTGGGGCAAGAAGTACGGGATGTAGGGGCGCGTTGCACGCGCCCGCCGGCTACTAGGTGCAAGCGGCCGTTCCACGTGCCCACATCGCGCAGGAAGGGCTGTAGGCGCGGGCGCGTGCAACGCGCCGCTACCCCGTTCCGGCCGCGAAACGGCCCGTTGGTTGAATACCCGGCGGCGCGGTCGTAAAGCACTTACATTTGTTACAGCACTTAACCCGTTAGCCGATTTTCATCATGCGACAGTTCTTTAAATATGTCCTGGCCACTATCACCGGCGTGCTGGTGCTGGGCCTGATTGCCACGATACTGGTAGTGGGGCTGATTGTGGGGCTGGCCTCCTCCGATAAAACCGTGACCGTAGCCAAGGATTCGGTGCTGGAGCTGAAGCTCGACAAGCCCATCGGCGAGCGGGCCTTCAATAACCCGCTGCCAGGCTTCGTGGGCGGGCAGGCCAGCAGCATCGGGCTCGATGAATTGAAGGCCGCCATCCGCCGGGCCAAAACCGACGGCGACATTAAGGGTATTTTCCTGAACCTGGAGCTGGTGCAGGGCGGCATGGCTTCGCTGGAGGAAGTGCGCCACGAGCTGCTGGAGTTCAAAAAGGGCGGCAAGTTCATTGTGAGCTACGCCGATGCGCAGTCGGAGAAGAGCTACTACCTGGCCTCGGTGGCCGATAAGCTCTACCTCAACCCCCAGGGCACGCTCGAATTCAACGGCCTGAGCTCGGAGCCGACCTACTACAAAGGGCTGTTCGATAAGTTGGGCGTGCAGGTGCAGATTTTCCGGGTGGGCTCGTTTAAGAGCGCCGTTGAGCCCTACTTCCGCACCAGCATGTCCGATTCGGCCCGGCTGCAGACGTCTTCGTTCCTCAACTCGCTCAACAACGCCATGCTCGCCGATGTGGCCGCCTCGCGCAAAATTGCCCCGGCCCGCCTGAAAGTCATCAGCGACTCGATGCTGGTGCACAACGCCGACGATGCCAAGCGCCTGCAGCTGGTAACCGACCTGGGCTACTACGACCAGGCCACCGACTACATGAAGGGTAAGCTGGGCCTCGAAAAAGACGCCAAGTTGAGCCTGGTTGACCTGTCGAACTATGTCAACGGCAACGAGGATGATAATTCGAGCAGCAATAAGATTGCCGTCATCTACGCCGATGGCGACATCGTGACGGGCAAGGGTGGCAACGAGAGCATCGGCAGCACCCGCTTCGCCGAAGCCATCCGCAAGGCCCGCCTCGACGACAAGGTAAAGGCCGTGGTGCTGCGCGTGAACTCGCCCGGCGGCTCCTCGCTGGCTTCCGATATCATCTACCGCGAGGTGATGCTGACCAAGAAAGTAAAGCCCATTATCGCCAGCATGTCGGACGTGGCGGCTTCGGGCGGCTACTTCATTGCCATGGGCTGCGACACGATTGTGGCCCACCCCACCACCATCACGGGCTCGATTGGCGTGTTCGGGGTGCTGCCCAACATCGGCCCCTTCCTGAGCGACAAAATCGGCATCACCA
Source organism: uncultured Cytophagales bacterium (assembly GCA_963711295.1). Classification (GTDB taxonomy): domain Bacteria; phylum Bacteroidota; class Bacteroidia; order Cytophagales; family Hymenobacteraceae; genus Hymenobacter. Next base: position 1,586,955 of record CAVQDF010000003.1, on the reverse strand, counting down.
CCGACCGCGTGACTACCGGCAAGTTCTCCGACTTCCCCACCATCACGCGCGCCCTTACGCCCTTCGAGCAGCAGCAGTTCCAGCAGGAAATCAACCGCATCTACGCCGACTTCACCACCAAAGCCGCCGCCGGCCGCCACATGCCGGTCGAGCGCCTGCGCCGCTTCGCCTCGGGCCGGGTATGGTCGGGCACCGAAGCCAAAGCCCGCGGCCTCGTCGATGTGCTCGGCTCGTTCGATGATGCCCTGCGCATTGCCGCCCGCCGCGCCAAGCTCAAGGACGGTGACTACCGGATTGCAGAAGCTGCCCTACCAGAAGTCATTCGCCGAAAGCCTGTTCAGCTCCTTCAATGAGGAAGTTCGGCTGCGGATGGTGAAATCGGAGATGGGCCCGCTCTATCCGATGTTCGAGCAGTACAAGAAGCTCTCGGAAATGCGCGGGGCCCAGGCCCGTTTGCCGTTTGAGCTGAACGTACAGTAGGGTTTTCGAGTATTGAGACTACTGTCATCCTGAGCGCAGCGAAGGACCTCATGACGCTGGCCCGAGCTAACCGCTGCTCGTGTTAACGTGATTGGGTCCTTCACTGCGCTCAGGATGACAGTACTTATGCAGACCTTGCCGCCGAAAACCAACAACCACCCACTGTAAATCACTAATGCAACATCTTCACGAAGCCACTGCTTATTTAAAAAAAACGCTGCAAGATTTCCGGCCTGAAGCGGGCATCATCCTCGGCACCGGGCTAGGCGCATTGGTCAACGACGTAGAAGTTGAGCACCGCTTCAGCTACGCCGACATCCCGCACTTCCCGGTCTCGACGGTGGAAAGCCACGCCGGCGAGCTGCTGGCCGGTACGCTGGCCGGCAAAAAGGTGCTCGTCATGCGCGGCCGGTTCCACTTCTACGAGGGCTACTCGATGGAGCAGGTGGTGTTTCCGGTGCGGGTGATGAAGCTGCTGGGCATCCAGAACCTGTTCGTGAGCAACGCCAGCGGCGGCCTCAACCCGGCCTACGAGTACTCCGACCTGATGCTGCTCGAAGACCATATCAACCTGCAGCCCACCAATCCGCTCATTGGCAAAAACCTCGACGAGCTGGGCTCGCGCTTTCCCGATATGATGGAGCCCTACGACGTGCGCCTGCTGGCCCTGGCCGAGGAAGCGGCCCACGACCTCGACCTGAGCCAGTACCTGCGCCGGGGCGTGTACGCCTCCCTGCCCGGCCCCATGCTCGAAACCCCCGCCGAGTACCGCTACCTGCGCACCATCGGGGCCGACGCTGTGGGTATGAGCACGGTGCCCGAGGTAATTGCCGCCGTGCACATGGGCCTGCCGGTGCTGGCCATATCGGTCATCACCGACCTGTGTGCCCCCGGGAAGCTTCAGAAAGTGAACATCGCCGACATCCTGCGCACCGCCGCCGTGGCAGAACCCCGCCTCACGGCCATCATCAAGGCCGTGCTGGCCAAGCTATAGAACTACTGGTTGCCAGCAGCAGCACGTCATCCGGAGCAGGGCTTCGGATGACGTGCTGTTTTATTTCAGTACCACCCGTCGGCGCTGGTAGCTGAGGAACGTGAACACGCCCAGCCCGCCCTCGACGGTACTCTTGATGCTGGAGGGCTGGCCGAAGGGGTTGCCGTTGGCGTTGCGGGCGTCCTGCACCGATTGTAGGAACTGAAAGTAAGGCCGGTCGAAGTGGTAAAGCGTGACGAACAGCGTGTCGTTGGTTTTGAAGTCGTAGCCTGTGCCCAGGGTGTACTCGGTGCCGTTGCTAAGGCGGTCCTCCACGGTATAGTCCACCTCGGGGTCGCGGTCTACGCGGCGGCGATGGATCTGGAAGCGGTAGTAGTCGAGGGGCGTGGCGGGGTCGCGGAAGCGGCCCAGCACGTAAGCCTGGCGCTGCTCGGCGGGCTTGTCGTTGAAGACCCACTCCACGGTATCGAGGGGCACCTGCACGGGCACCAGGGCCGAGCCGGTTACGCGGCGGCCCTGGGTGTCGGTCAGCTCCAGCCCGAAACGCTGGCCCGGCTGGCCCACCAGGCTGCGGGTGCCCAGGTGGGTGTAGGCTTTGCCGGTACGCTTGTCCACGCCGGGCGCGAATTTGAGGATGGTGCGCTGGCCATTGGGCAGCGTGAGGGTGGCCGTAACGTCGGTGGGTACCTGAGGCGTGGGCGCGGCCAGGTAGGGCACCGATTCGGTCACGGTAATGTGGGGCACCTGGCCGTTTTCGAGGTAGGCCTCTACCACCAGCTGAGGCGGGTAGGCGGGTAGCACCACGTCGATGTCCTGCTGCAGACCGCAGCCCGCCAGCAGGCCAACACCCGCCAGCCCAACCACCCGCCGAACCGAAGCCGGCACCCTATGCAACAGCCGCATCATCCCAAAAATCCGCATCATCCGCGCTCAGAATTTAAAGTTATAGGTCACCGACGGAATAACCGGAAACAGCGACACCTGCCGGGCCCGGTAGCCAGTAACCTGCTTGGTCTGCTCGTTTTTCACCTGATCGAAGTACACGAAATAGGGGTTGCGGCGGTTGTAGGCGTTGTAGATGCTGAACGTAAGGTCCGACTCCGGAATCCAGCGGGTGGGCTTCATCTGCCACACTACGCCCAGATCGAGGCGGTTGTAGGGGGCCAGGCGGTAGGTGTTGCGCTGAGGGTAAACGGGCACAGCCGCGGCGTCGGCCCCGAATACGTCCTGGAACCCGAAACGGCCCAGCGGCAGGGTAGTGGCCTGGCCCGAGCTGAACACGAACGAGCCCGAGAGCTTCAGCCGGTCCGAGAGGTTATGAATAATGACGGCCGTGAGATTGTGGCGGCGGTCGTAGCTGGGATAGAACGTGTCGCCGTTGTTGACGCCCGAGGTGCCGCGCTGGGGCGGAAAGCGCCGCTTGGTCCAGGCCAGGGTGTAGCCCAGCCAGCCGGTGGTGCGGCCCTGCTTCTTCTCCAGGTAGATTTCGTTGCCGTAAGCCCAGCCCTTGCCAAACAGAAACTCCGAATCGAGGTCGGGATTCACGAACAGCTGGGCCCCGTCCTTGAAATCAATCTGGCGCTGGGCCCACTTATAGTACACCTCGTTGGTGATGAGGTAGCGCCCGTCGCCGAGCAGCCAGCTGAGGCCGGCGGCCACCTGCTGGCTGCGCTGGGGCTTCACCGACCCGCGCGAGGGGTACCAGATATCAGTCGGCAGTGAGGCCCCTGAGTTCGTGACCAGGTGCACGTACTGGTACATGAGCGCGTAGCTGCCCTTCAGCGACAGGGTGGGCGTGAGGGAGTAGCGCGCCGCCGCCCGGGGCTCGAGCCCGCCGTACTGCTGCCCGCCCGACTGGAAGCCCGACAGCCGCAGCCCGTACTCGAATTGCCACTTCTCGGTCGGCTTATAGATGTCGGAGGCGTACACGGCCGCTTCCTGGCCGTAGTAAGTAACCTCGGAACCCAGGTTGAGGCGGCCATCGTCGGAGCCGGCCTTGAGGCGGCCGGTGCCGAAGCGGTGGGCCGTGGCCGTAACGCCCAGCTTCAGCGTATGCTGGTCGTTGGGCCGATAGTCGAGGTCGGAGCGCAGGCTGACGTCCTGGATATCGGAGGCCAGGTTGAAGGCGAACTGGTCGAGGCGGTTGGTGATATCGTACTTGTAGCCGGTGTAGGAGGCGGTGGTGTTCAGAAACAGCCGCTTATTGAACTGGTGGCTCCAGCGCAGGGCTGCCACCTTGTTGCCCCAGTTGAAGTTGAAATCGAACCCCCGGCCCGAGCCGAATCCGAACGCATCGTTGCCCAGGTAGCCGCTCAGAAACACCTCGTCGCGGGCGCCCAGCTTGTAGTTGGCCTTGGCGTTGAAATCGTAGAAGTAGTAATCGGGAATGGGGTTGAAGTCGGGGTCGTCTTTGTTCAGTTTATTGATCTGACGAGTGAACACGTCGAAGTAGGTGCGACGGCCGGCGAGCAAAAATGCGCCCTTGCCCTTCTTAATGGGCCCTTCCACCGTCAGGCGCGACGAAATCAGGCCCAGCCCGCCGCTGGTCGTGAACTTGTCGGGATTGCCCGGGCGCAGCTTCACATCGACCACCGACGAGAGCCGGCCGCCGTATTGGGCCGGAAACCCGCCCTTGTACAAGTCCACCGACTGCACCGCGTCGGGGTTGAAAACCGAGAACAGCCCGAACAGGTGGCTGGGGTTATACACCAGCGCATCGTCCACGAGCACCAGGTTCTGGTCGGCCGAGCCGCCGCGCACGAACAGGCCGCTGGTGCCCTCACCACCGCTCTGCACGCCAGGCTTGAGCTGCAGCGTTTTCAAAATGTCGACCTCACCAAACAAAGCCGGCAGCAGTTTTGCCTCCTTGGCCGTGAGGCGTTCCACGCTCATCTGGGTGGTCTGGAGCTTCTGCTGCAGATTGCCGGTGCCCTCCACCACTACTTCACCGAGTTCGTTGCCGGCCTCGGCCAACTGAAACGTCTGGCGCTGGTTGCGGGTCAGGTTTACGTCGCGGGTCAGGGTTCGGTAGCCGATAAACGACACTACTACCTGGTAACGGCCCTCGGGCAGGCTGAGTGAGTAGGTGCCCAGCTCGTCGGCGCTGGCGCCTAAACCCAGTGCCGGCACAGCCACTGTAGCCCCGGTGAGAACTTCGCCGGTGCCGCTGGCTTTCACCAAGCCACTAAGGACGTAGCTGGCCTGGGCCAGGGCCGCGGGCGGTAGCAGCAGGAAAGCCAGGAAAGTAAACCCGAGAAGAAACCGTAAAATCATCTAATTCAGCCGTGCAGGAGCGAACAAAGGTAACGCCCCCCAACGCGGAAACGTGCGCGGGGAACCGCAAACGACCGGCTTCCTGGCGGCGGGCGGCTACTTGAGCACGCCCTGTACCGCCTGGCTGATTTGGGTGGCCGGCACTACGCCGGCCTGCCGCCACACGGGCTTGCCCTGGTGAAACAGAATCAGGGTAGGAATACTCTGGACTTTAAACTGCTGGGCCGCCGCCTGGTTTTTGTCAACGTCGATCTTGATGACTTTGAGCTTGCCCTGGTGCTGGCTGGCAACCTGTTCGAGGATCGGGGCCATCGTTTTGCAGGGACCGCACCAATCGGCGTAAAAATCGACCAAAACTGGCATGCCGGGGCTGCTGATGAGTTCGGAGAAGGATTTCTTAGGCATAGGATCTGAGCTGTTGTACCGGGGCTACCTGCCGCCGGTAATTACTCTGTACGGGTTGCCCGACCTAAAAGTGGCTTTTAAGGACTGAAAAGGACCCAAAAAAGCCCGGTGCTGCAACACCGGGCTTCTGGGTTATGGGTGAGAAGGTGAGCAAAAAGAACGTTAGTCCGCTACTGTTTGCTTACCAAGTTAACATCATTTGTAACTTCAGAGAAGCTGAAGCGTCCGCCAACCACTTTTTTACCCCCTACCTGGCACTCCCAGGTGTAGGAGCCGGGCAAGGCCGTGCCGGACTCGCCGCTGACGGCTTTAAAGTAATCGGCTTCGGTAGCCGGCGACGGATATATAACGTCGATGCCGTTCTGGCCCTTCTCAATGTCTTTTACCAGAATGTATTCTTTGCCGGTGCGCTGGTTGATAACGACAAACTTGGCCTTGTAGGCTCCCAGCTGGCCGAATTTGTCCACTACGCCCAGCTTAACGTAGGCATCGGTAGACACGAGCCAGGTTTGAGCCTGAGCCCGTTGAGGCGTAAAAACCACCAGCGCCAGCAGCAACGCCGCTGCTTGCAGAAAGCAACGGAGAGAAAAAGCAGGAGTAGAAAGGGTCATAGCAGGAGGTTAAAAAGGTGAAAAAACAGTGGTCAGAAATCAGTAATGAGAGTTGTGCGCTGTTGCCCGTTCAGCTGCAAATGGTTAGCAGGCACGCTGTTGGGAAGAAACCAAATATAGCCGATATCCATTGCCCTACCATAAGATTCTGGTATTTATTTTATAGTAATAGTATTTATAGGGAAAGTACTGTTTTATGGTGGGAAGAAATCGATGGTCAATTGTATGATTGAAAACCACAACTCATTACCCCGCTCTGATTCCTGAAATGCCTGAACTTTCGTTGCCCCCCTGCGAGCTGTGCGGCCGGCTGGTGCAGCATACCTCCCGCCACCACTTGGTGCCGCGTGAGGAAGGCGGCCGCCACGGTCCCACGGCCGAACTTTGCCAACCCTGCCACAGCACCATCCACCTGCTGCTCGACAACAAAACCCTGGCCCGCCGTTACCACACCCTCGAAACGCTGCGCGCTGCTCCCGAGCTGCAGAAGTACCTGCACTGGATCCGGCGCAGCCGCGTAGAGCGCATCAGCAACCGGCGGGGGAGGAAATAGGGCAGGGAATAGATAAACGGGGAGTGTAGAAGTGAGAAAAGGGACGTCATTCTGAGCGAAGCCGAAGAATCTCTACCGCTTCGTTGCAGCTGACAGGGTTACCACTGCGGTAGAGATTCTTCGACTACGGCTGCGCACCCTGGCTTGATGCGCCACATGCTCAGAATGACGTTCTTTCTCACCTCTCACCTCTCACCTCTCACCTCTCACCTCTCACTTCTCCCCCCATTGTCCCGACACTTCGTTCCGTTCCGGCAACTGCGGCAGCAGCCCACCATTGTAGTCGATAGCACCGGGTTGGGCGCCGTGCTCACGCTGGCCCACTGGCGCGGCGCGGCCACGCCCGCCGCCCTGCGCGACGATACCAGCGCCGGCTCGGTGCTGCGCGCCTTGCACGCGCCCGCCACGCCGGGCCTGGAGGCGGCGGCCGTTACGGCCAACCACTTCGATGTGGATGGGTTTGTGGGCGTATGGGCGCTGCTGAATCCGGAACTGGCCATGCGCCACGAACCCCTGCTGCGGCTGGTAGCTAGGCTCGGCGACTTCCGCGAAATCGACTGGCAGCACCCGCTGGCCGACCAGGCCCTGCAGTTGGTATGCTGGCTGAACGCCGAGGAAAAGGCGCGGTTCTACGAGCCCTTCGGCGCCCCGGCCCGGCGCCAGCGCGAGGATGAGGCCTCGGCCGCAAAGTTTGCCTGGTTTCTGCCCCGTTTCGCGCAAGTGCTGGAAAACCCGGAAACCGGCCGCGCCGCCTGGGAGCCGGAGTACCAGCGTGTAAAGCAAGCCGTAGCGGCGTTGCAAAGCCCGGCCGCCGCCGTGCGCCGCTACCCGGCCATTGGCCTGACGGTGGTGCAAACGCCCTTGCCGTTGCCCTACTACGCTCTGTTCAGCCCCAGCATCGGTACCGATATGGTCCTGAGTCTCTATGAAGGGCAGCGCTACGAATTCGAGTACAAGTACACCACCTGGATCGACCTCGAAAGCCGCCCCACGCTACCCCGTCTCCCCCTTACAACGCTGGCCGACCGCCTCAACGCCCTCGAAACCACCGCCCGCCGCTGGACCTGTGACGGCATCACCGACACCGGCCCGCTGCTGCGCCTGAGCGGCCGCACCCTCAGCAAGCCCCAACGCTACGCCGACCCCGACCAGCGCCCGATTTATGCCTCGTCCATCGCGCCCGACGTATTGGAGCGGGAAGTAGTGGCGTTTTTTGAGGCCGGTTACGCCGGGGTAGAAGCTCGGAAGTATTGGACCTGGGCAGAGATGAAAGAGGCAGGGCAGGAGTGAAGGTAAGGAAACGGAGAAAGGGGAGAAGAAGGAAAAAGGAACGTCATTCTGAGCGAAGGCACAGCCGTAGTCGAAGAATCTCTACCGCTTCGTTGCAGCCGACAGGGTTACCACTGCGGTAGAGATTCTTCGACTACGCTCCGCTCGCTCAGAATGACGTTCTGTTTCTCACTTCTCACCTCTATTCCTCCCCAAAGCCCAGCACCTGCAGGCTACTCACGCCGCCGGTGCCTTTGCGGACGTTGATTTGGGTGCTGACGCGCTCTTTGAGGGCTTCGACGTGGGAGATGATGCCGATGGTTTTGCCGGTGCCCTGCAGCGTTTCGAGGGCTGAGAGGGCCACGTCGAGCGTGTCGGGGTCGAGGGTGCCGAAGCCTTCGTCGATGAAGAGCGTGTCGATTTGGGTGCGGCGGCCGGCCAGCTCCGAGAGGCCCAGGGCCAGGGCCAGGCTCACCAGAAAACTCTCTCCGCCCGAGAGCGAGTTCATCGTCCGGATGGCCCCGGCCTGGTACTCGTCTTGGATGAGCAGGTCGAGGTGCTGCTCGGCGTGGCGCAGGATGCGGTAGCGGTCGGTGAAGCGGTGCAGGTGGCGGTTGGCCAGATCCACGAGGCGGGCCAGGGTGAGGCCCTGGGCAAACTCGCTGAACTTCTTGCCGTCGGCCGCACCGATGATATCGGCCAGGTGCCGCCACCGTTGGGCCTGCTGCTGCTGCTGGTCGAGGGCGGTGGCCAGCTCGGCGTGGCGCTGCTGGCCGGCGCGGTGAGTGCTGAGGCGCTCCTGGCGCTGGCCCAGCTGCTGGTTGAGCGTGGCTAGCTGCTCGTTGGCCGTGGCCAGCTGCTGGGCCGTGTGCTCGGGGGCGTCGGTGGTGAGGGCGCGGGTGGTCTGGGTATCGAGTTGGGCAGTGGTTTCTGCGAGCACCTGGGCCACCAGGGCGGTATCCTGCTCGTGACGGCGCAACTGGGTTTGCAGGTCCGTGGCTTCGGCTTCGGGCAGCAGCAGGGGAGGTAGCGCGGCGGGGTCGGGGGCGAGGCCGGCGGCTTGCAGGGCGGCCGTGAGCATCGTGTGCAGCTGGTCGTGGGCCTGCTGTTGGGCGGCGGTGTCCTGTTCGCGCTGGCGGAATTGGTCGGCGGCGACGCCCAGGGCCAGGTCGTGCTGGCGAAACTGCTCTTCAGCCTTTTCGCGGAGCTCAACTGCCGACTTTACGGCCTGCTCCAGCTGCTGGCGAACCTGGGCTACATCGGACTCGGGCAGCAGGGCCTGGCGCTCGGCTTTCTGGCGCTCAATGGCCTGGTGCTGGTCGACGAGGCCCTGCTTGTTTTCCTTCAGCCAGGCTTGTATTTCCCGGATGCTTTTAGCGTACTGTTCGGCGCGGGCCGCGCCTACTTCGGCCTGCTGGCTGGCCTGCTGCTGCTCGGCCAGGCGGGTTTGGTATTCTGCTTCCAAAGCCCGAAGCTGCGTAATCATGGCGGCCCCATTCTCGCCCGTAAACGTCAGCCCAAAGTTGCTTAGCAGGCTTTCCAGCTGACCTTTCACCGTGGGCAGCTGCTCGCGCACATCCTGCAACAGCTGTTGGGCTTCCTGCAAATCGTGCTGGGCGGTAGCCTGGGCTTTGATGGCGGCCTGCTGCTCCGAATTAGCCTGGGCCAGCTGCTTTTCGGCAGTGGCGCGCAGTTGCTCCAGCTCCTTGAGCTGCAGCACCAAGGCCCGGCTTTCGGCCGGTACGACCTCTTCGCGGGCGGGCGTGATGAGCTGCAACGGCGCGTCGGGGGCTACCCGACTGGCATCGCCGCCGGCGTTTTCGAGCAGGTTGAGGAAAGTGCTGAGGCGGTTGACGCGGGCATTGAGGGCGTGGGCTTCCTGGGTCAGACTCTCCACCTGGGCCTGCTCCCGGGCCAGCCCGGCATCGGTGAGGCCCAGTACGCCGGCCGCGTATGGATGCTCCAGTGCCCCGCACAGGGGGCAGGGCGCGTGGGGTTGCAGCTCCCGGCGCGCCTCTTCGTGGCTCATAATCAGCTGGTGGGCCTGCACGAGCTGGCGCTGGGTTTCGCGGTGGGTTTCTTTTTCGGCCAGCTCCCGGCGCAGGATGCCTACGTGGTGCTGAAGCAGCCGGAGCCGTTCGTCGCGGGTGGCGGCGGCCACGCGGGCCTCCTGCTCGTGGGCATCGAGGTGCTGGCGGGCAAGGCGGGCGGCGGCGGCGGCCTGCTGCTCCTGCTGCTGGGCCTCGCGGCGGCGGGCATCGAGCGTTGCCACGCGGGTGCTCAGCTGGCCGTCCTCGCCGCGCAGGCGGTCGTGGTCCTGCACGTAGCCCGTGAAGGCGGCAAAAACGTCCATCATCTCGGCCCGGCGGCCGTGCTGGCGCAGCCATTCGGTGGTAGCGGTGTGCTGCTCCCGGGCCTGCCGGGTGCGGGCCTCAATGGCTTCCAGCTCGGCCGTCAGGGCCTTGCATTCGGCCAGCTTCCTATCGTATTCCTGGCGCTTCGTGCCCAGCTCCCGGCTTTGCTGGCTGATTGTCAGGTCGAGCTGCTCAGCGGCCCGCAGGATAGGGTCCTGGGTGTCGCGGGCGGCAGCGGCAGTATCGTGCGCTTGGCGGGCCTGGGTGCGGGCGGTTTCGGCGGCGGTGGCGCGCTCCTGCAACTGAGGCAGCTGCTGGCGCAGGCGGTTGGTTTCGGTTTGCAACCGGGCCAGTTGCCCGGCTGCCTGGCGCAACAAGGCCAGGTCGGGCGCGAAGGGCTGGGCTTGCTGATGCCGGGCCAGGCGCGCCCGTAGCGGCGCGAGGGTTTCGGCCTGGCTGGCGAGCTGCTGCTGGCGCTGTTGCGTGGTCTGGAGCTTCTCTTGCAGGTCCTGGAGCAGGCGGTGCCACTGCTGGGCCTCGCGCAGCTGCTCCTGCCCGGCCGTGGCCTCGCGCAGCTGCCGGCTCAGGGTTTCCACTTCACCTTCCAGAAAGGCCACATCATCGGCCGACAGCAGGGCCACGCCGGCCAGGCCCTGGCGCAGCTGCTCCACTTGCTGGGTTTCGTGCTTGGCCCGCTCGAAGGCTGCCCGCGAAATGTCGGAGTACTTTTTGGTGTCGGTAATCTTTTCCAGCAGCTGGGCCCGCTCGCCGGCCGGGGCCTTCAGAAACCGCGTGAAGTCGCCCTGGGCCAGCAGCACCGACCGCAGAAACTGTTTGTATTCCAGCCCGCTCAGGGCGGCCACTTTGGCGGGTACTTTCGATTTGTAGGTTTCCAGAAACTCCCAGGTTTCGGTGCCGTCTTCGGCCTGCTTCCGCTCGCTAAGCTCCATTTTGGCGTCCTGCAACGGGTTTCCGGCCTTGCGGCGGCCCCGGTGCTGGCCCCACTTGCTGCGGTACTGTTGGCCGTTCACTTCAAACTCCACCTCGGCCCAGCTCTCGCCCGTGCCGTGGCTCATCACGTGTTCGGGGCCTGTTGTTTCGTGGCGGGGCACCTGGCCATAGAGGGCCAGCGTAATGGCGTCGAGGATGGTGGTTTTGCCCGCCCCGGTGGCCCCCGTAATGGCAAACAGGCCCGCATCGGCCAGCGGGGCCCGGCTGAAATCCACGAAATGGTCGCCGCGCAGGGAGTTAAGGTTGAAGAAGCGGACGCGAAGGATTTTCATGCGGGGTAACTAGGGCAGGAGGGAGGCGCTGCAAAGGTAAGACGTTCGGGCGGGGGCGTGGGCTTTCCGCACGACGCGCCGAATTCGTTCTTTCGGGCCGGCAGGCAAAAGCCCGTGAGCGGCGAAGTGTTTCCGAATCCCTTTCTTTGAGCTATGTCCAGCAACCCTCATTCACCAATCAGGAGCCGCTACTTCAGCTGCATTGGCGCCCTGCTGGCAACGGTGGCCCTATTGGGCAGCAGCGCCTGCACCACGGTAAAGCCGCTGCCGCCGGTGCCGGTAGTTGCCAAAGCGCCCGTTTCGCCGGAGCTGTACCGCACTATCGCCCGCCTGGATAGCGCTATGTTCGTGGCCTTCAACCAGCACGATGCCGAAAAGCTGCAAACCTACTTCGCCGACGACCTGGAATTTTACCACGACAAAGGCGGCCTGTCTGATTTCAAGCAGACGATAGACGCCTTCCGCCGGATGTTCGAGCAGAACAAAACCACCGGCCTCAACCGCCAGCTAGTGCCCGGCACCCTGGAAGTTTTCCCCATCAAGGGCTACGGTGCCGTGGAAACCTACCTGCACCGCTTCTGCCATGTAGAAAACGGCCGCGACGACTGTGGGACCTTCAAGAATATGATGGTGTGGCGGCTGAAAGACGGCCGCTGGCAAATCACGCGGGTCGTGAGCTACGACCATTGAGGCACATAGTAGCTGCCACCCACGCCGCTTATACTAATGGCAAAGCTTTCCGAAGTTGCGTTAAAGAATAGCGCCCCGAAAAAACTATGTCAGGCAAACCCGTCACCAAAGCCAGGGGAAATTCGGGTATAGGCTAACTTGAGCAGAAGCCGGCGCTTCGGCGTAAGTTAGTGCTTTGCTTACCACTCATCCGCTACCTGTGAAAACTTTCCTTGCCCTCCTTACCACCGCCGCCGCCCTCACCACCGCCGCCTATGCCCAGACCGGCCCCATCAAGGTCGAGGTAAAGCAGACTAACGGCCGTTACGAAATGCTGCGCGGCGGGCATCCCTACTTCATCAAGGGCGCGGGCGGGGGGCAGTTTCCCGAGCGGGTGAAGGCCTACGGGGGTAACTCGCTGCGCACCTGGGGCACCGAGGGCGCCGAGAAGGTACTGGCCGACGCCAACAAAAACGGCCTCACCGTAATGATGGGCCTTGATGTGGCCCGGGAGCGGCACGGCTTCGACTACAACAACCCGCAGGCCGTGGCTGCCCAGCTGGCCAAGGTGCGGGCCGAAGTGCTCAAGTATAAAAACGACCCGGCGGTGCTGTTCTGGGGCATCGGCAACGAGCTGAACCTGGAGTACAGCAACCCCAACGTCTGGAACGCGGTGGAGCAGATTGCCCGCATGATTCACGAAGTAGACCCCAATCACCCCACCAGCACCGTGCTGGCCGGCCTCAACCAAAAGGAAGTTGACCTCATCAAGGCCCGGTGTCCGTCGGTGGATATTCTGAGCATCAACACCTACGCCGGGCTGGCGGCCATTCCGCAACAGGTCCGCACCATGGGCTGGACCGGCCCCTACGTGGTAGCCGAGTGGGGCCCCACCGGCCACTGGGAAAGCCCGGTTACGCCCTGGAAAGCCTCCGTCGAGGAAACCAGCAGCCAGAAAGCCGCCGTGTACCAGAGCCGCTACGAGGCCTCGGTGGCCAAAGACACGACCCAGTGCCTGGGCACCTACGTGTTTTTGTGGGGCCAGAAGCAGGAGCGCACGCCCACCTGGTACGGCATCTTCACCGAGGACGGGAAAGAGTCGGAAGTGGTGGACGTGATGCAGTACCTGTGGAGCGGCCAGTGGCCCGCCAACCGTGCCCCGCACCTCACCGATTTCCGCCTCAACAAGCAGTCAGCTACCGCGGGCATCTACCTGCAGCCCGGTAAAAAGTACCCCGCCGTTGTCAGCGTTTCGGACCCCGACAAGGACCCGCTGACCTACCGCTGGGAGTTGCTGCCCGAAAGCACCGACCTGAAAACCGGCGGCGACCGGGAAGGCCGCCCGGTCGCCGTACCAGGCCTTATTCCGGCCAAAGCCGCCGCCAAAACCACCCTCACCGCGCCCAGCCAGCCAGGAGCCTACCGCCTGTTCATTTACGCCTCCGACGGCCACGACAACGTGGCCACGGCCAACATTCCGTTTTTTGTGCGCGGGAAGCAGGATTAGGAAGAAGGGATAAGGGAAAGAACGTCATGCTGAGCGCAGCCGGCGGCGCAGTCGAAGCATCTCTACCGCAATAGTAATCCTGTCATTAGGTTTACCACTATGGTAGAGATGCTTCGACTGCGCTCCGCTTCGCTCAGCATGACGTTCTTCCCCTTATCCCTTATCCCTAATTCTTAACCGGCTCCGGCATGGTGCGCAGCAGCAGGAAGCCCATGGTGCCGGAAATGGTGGATGCGACGAGAATGGCCAGCTTGGCTACTGGTTCGCCGACGGTATGCTCGCCCAGGGCCAGCAGCGTGATGAAGAGCGACATGGTGAAGCCGATGCCGCCCAGCAGGCCCGCGCCCCACAGGTGCCGCCACGTGACGTTGGCGGGCAGCGAGGCCCAGCCCAGCCGGATGCTCAGCCAACTCAGCCCGCCAATGCCCAGTGGTTTGCCCACCGTCAGGCCCAGAATAATACCCATCCCCAGGGGCGACGCCAGCTGCCGGAACACGGCGGCGTCGATTTCGAGGCTGGTGTTGGCAAAGGCGAAGATGGGGATGATACCGAACGCTACCACCGAGTGCAGGCGCTGCTCCAGCTTCTGAGCCGGCGAGCTGATGGCATCGGAGAGGTATTCGAGCTCCTCGCTGATGATGCGCGGGTTGGCGTCGGCCCCGTGCACTTCGTCCTGGAGCATGCTCAGGCGGCTGTTGAGCATCATCAGCAGCTCGGGCTTGGCCAGCCCAATGCGCGAGGGAATAGCCAGCGCCAGCAGTACCCCCGCCAACGTGGCATGCACCCCCGATTCGAGCATGAAATACCACATCAGGATACCCAGGGGCAGGTAAAACACCAGCAGCCGGGCCCCGAGCAGGTTCAGGTTGAGCAGCAGCATCCAGGTACCCAGGGCCAGGTAGAGGTAGGTCAGGTGCAGGTCGGTGGTATAGAAGCCGGCAATAACGAGCACCGCGCCCAGGTCATCGACGATGGCCAGCGCCGTGAGGAATACCTTGAGGCCCAGCGGCACCCGCGGACCCAGCAGCTGCAGCACGGCCAGGGCGAAGGCAATGTCGGTAGCCATCGGGATGCCCCAGCCATTAGCGGCGGGCTGGCCCCGGTTGATGAAGAAGTAGATCAGGGCCGGCACCACCATGCCGCCCAGGGCCGCCGCAATGGGCAGCGTGGCCTGCCGCCGGTCCGAGAGTTCACCTTCCAGCACTTCCCGTTTGATCTCCAGCCCCACAATGAGGAAGAAGATGCTCATCAGTCCGTCGTTGATCCAGTGCAACAGGCTCATTTCTAGGCCGAAGCCGTTGAGAGCCAGGTCGAGGTGCTTCTCCCACAGCTCGGGAAAGAAGTGGGCCGGACCCCAGTTAACATTGGCCAGCACCAGCGCCAATACGGCACTCACCATCAGCATAATACCACCGGCGGCTTCCCGGCGAAAGAATTCGGCAAACGGCCGCACCAGCGGACGAACGAGTAATGGAACGGCCATAGACAAAATCGGGGCAGAGTAGCAGTGGCAGCCGGCACCGTGCCGCCCGCTCACTAAAACCTGCTTACTGCCAAGGCTGCGGGCAGGTTTCGGCCCTAAAGGTACGATTACCGCCCGTAGCCGCCGCCGCGCAGCTTCGCGCGCTACGCTTTTTGCCAGCCAGCTCCGGGGAATCTACAAGCCCTCCAGCAGCTCGTCGAAGGTGCGCAGCAGCTCGGCCCGGGCCTCGGCTGGCTCAGACGCCAGGCGCTGCTCGAATACCTCGCGGGGCGTGAAGTCGTGCAGGCTGCGGGTGAGGGCGGTTTCGGCCTCGTCGTCGGGGGCGCCCAGGGGCCGCACCAGCAGCAGGCGCAGGTGGCGGCGGGCCAGTACCACTAGCTGCTGCCGGTCGAGGGCCTCAATTACTTTAAGCAGAGCATCGGCTACTTCGAGCTGGCTGAGCTCGGAATGCACCTGCACGTCGGCCCAGGCGGGCAGCGCGAAACCGGCGTTGTCGTAGCCCACGAGGCCAGTGCTTACTTCCTCCAGCGTACCGTGGAAACGCACCAGCCGCCGCACGCCCGGTACGGTCAGGCTCCGCAGTTCGGCCAGCTTGCCGCCCGCAAAGTCAAGCACCAGCACCTCCTTGGGGTGGTCGATTTCCGAAAACGACAGGGCAATGGGCGAGCCCGAATAGCGGATATGCTCGCGCCCGCCCACCCGCTGGGGCCGGTGCAAATGGCCCAGCGCCACGTAGTCGAAAATAGCCGGGAAGTGGTCGGCCGTTACCTGGCCCAGGTTGCCCACATGAATGGTGCGCTCCGAATCGGAGGGGGCGGCCCCGGCGGCGTAGAGGTGGCCGGTGGCCAGCACCGGCAACCCCAAATCCTTGAGCTGCCAGACCTGCTCGACCTCGGCCACCCGGGCGTAGTGGTCGGCGAGGCCCTGCTTGATGCGAGCCTCACGCTCCTCGGCCGATTCGCCCGGCACCGAGAGGCGCACGTCCCGGTCGCGCAGAAACGGCACGGCGCACACCACCAGCCCGGGCCGGCCGGCCGCATCGTCGAGCACCAGCACCTGCTCCTCGAAGCACTCGGGCACGCAGCCCACCACGTGCACCCGCAGGTGGCGCAGCAGCCGGGCCGGGGCGTTCAGGGTGGCCGGCGAGTCGTGGTTGCCGCCCACCACCACCACGTCGCGGCAGCCGGTGGCCCGCAGTTGCAGCAGGAAATCGTAGTACAGCTCCAGGGCCTGGTTGGAGGGCGAGCCGGTATCGAAAATGTCGCCGGCCACCACCAGCACCTCCACTTTTTGCTCCTCGATAGTAGCGACCAGCCAGTTCAGGAAATGGCGGTGCTCCTCGGTTCGCTCGTGGCCCTGAATAAACCGCTGGCCCAGGTGCCAGTCGGCGGTATGTAGCACTATCACAGATTTTCGCTGATTTTTCGGCAGATTACGCAGATGCAACTAGCACGTGCGAGAAGCGTGAAATGTAGGAAATGGTGAGCTACTTTTTTGTTTTGATGAACCGTCGGAAACGTAGGCTGGATTCACCAAAATTAATTAGCAGACCAACTTCGAGGCGGTAGGCATTCAGGTAATTGATGATCTGGTTGAAGTGTGCTGTAGTCAGTGCGGACGTAGCTTTTAACTCCACCAACACGGTTTCTTCAACTAAAAAATCGACTCGCCGATAACCAACAATTTCCTCGTTATAATACACCGGCAGGTTTACTTCCCGCTGAAACTGAACTGCCGAACGGGTGAGTTCCTGGGCCAGACTACGTTGGTAAACGACTTCGGGAAAGCCTTCTCCCAACGTACAATGCACCCGCATCGCGCAGCCAATAACAGTGCGTGTGAGTGCCTGATGCTTATACTCTTCAGACATAGCAGATGCCCGGCGAATAAAAATTGAAGATAAATAGCCGGCAGCGTACCACATACTGCCGGCTAATTGACGCATCACAATAGCAGTGTAATGATAATGCCTGAATCAGTACAATCAGCGCGAAATCGGCGTCATCTGTGATACAGCCTCACTCAAATCGTACACCGTTGCCCCCGGTAGCGCTGCCTGCACAATGCTGCTGCCTGCCGCCGAGCGGTAGCCGCCGGCGCAATGCACCACAATGGGCTTATCAGTCGGAATTTCGGCCACCCGTTCCCGCAGTTCGGGCAGCGGAATCAGCAGGGCGTTGGCGAAGATGGGCTCGCGGGCCTCGATGGCATTGCGAACATCAACGATAGTGAACTCCTCGGGATGCTGACGCACGCGCTCCAGATCGGGTGCAGAATTGGTAGCGGGCAGTTCCCGGGGCGTGAGCAAAGCCCCCCTGACAGTGGTTTCGTAGCCGATTTTGGCTGTCTTCCGGATCACGGCATCCAGCGCAATCTGCGAGTCGGCCAGCAGATAGTACGGCTCGTCGGGCCCTACAATGGAGCCGAGCCAGGTTTCAAACTTGCCCCCGTCCATTAGGTTGATGGCCCCGGGCAGGTGGCCGGCCCGGAACTCCTCGGCCGGCCGGGTGTCGAGCAGCAGCACGCCGGGCTCGATGGGGTCCTCCGAGCGTAGGCGCGGCACCATGCGTACGCCATCTTCGAAAGGCTGGGCACCCTGCTTGTTCAGCAGCACATCGTGTCCGAAGTACTTGGGCATGAAGGGCTGGTCTTTAAGCAGCACCTGCACGAACTCCTCCTCCGACATCGGCTGGAGAGCGTAATTGGTTTTGATTTCCCGGCCGATGGTGCTGTCGAGGTCGGTGCTGGTGGCTTTGCCGCAGAGCGAGCCAGGCCCGTGGGCCGGGTACACCTTGGTGGTGGCGGGCAGCGTCATCAGTTTCTGGCGGGTGCTGTGGTAGAGCTGGGCCGCCAACGACTCGCGGCTGTGCCCGCCCACCTGGTCGGCCTCGCGCAAATCGGGCCGGCCCACGTCGCCCACAAACAGCGTGTCACCGGTAAACACGGCCCGGGTTTGCCCCAGCTCGTCGAGCAGCAGCACGCTGATAGAATCGGGCGAGTGGCCAGGCGTATTCAGCGCGTGCAGCTCCACACTGCCGATTCTGATGCGCTGGCTTTCATCGAACGTCTGGTGGGAGTAGCTGGCCTGGGTGAGCTTGCTGGCATAAATAGCTGCCCCGGTTTCCTCGGCAATTTCGAGGTGGGAGCTTACAAAATCGGCGTGGGGATGGGTTTCGATGATGGCCACAATGCGGGCCTCGTGCTCATCGGCAAAGTCGTAGTAGGGCTGCGGGTCGCGGGCCGGGTCAATGAGGGCAATCTGGCCTTCGCTGCGGATGGCGTAGCTGGCGTGGGCCAGGCCTTTATCGTAAAACTGCTGAATCTGTACCGAACCGGTACTACTGGGCAGAGGACTCATGGGGTGTTGGTTGGGGTGAAACCGGCCCCGGGCCGCCGGAAGGGGCGCCGGGGAGGCATAGTTTCAAATATACGCAAGCCCGCCGCTAACGGGCCGAAAAGTTGCCTTCCCGCCTCGGCTGCCAGCGCGCATCAGGCGCTGCCCAGGTGCCAAAAAAGCCCCGAACAAGCATGTTCGGGGCTTTTTGCTGACTGCGGCCGGGCCGCGGGGCGGGGGCGCTAGCTTTTGGACTTCATTTTCGTCTTGCGGCTGCCGCGGTTGTCCATCCGGTCTTCCCGCTGCTGCTCGTACTTGGCGTACTGGTCGGCCGTGAGGATGCCCTTGAGCTGGGTATCGTACTTGTCGCGCATGGTTTGCATGTTCTGGCGCATGGCCGAGCGGTCGCCGCCGTTCTGCATCTGGCCACGCATGGTCTGCATCTCGGTGCGGCGCGCCTGCTCCATAGTTACGAGCTGGGTGCGCTGGTCGGCCGAGAGGCCGAGCTGCTTGGTGAGGCGGTCGGCCTGCTGCTCGGGCGTGGCTTGCTGCATCTGGCCGCGGTCGGGGCGCTGCATGGGGGTGGTCGTCTGGGCGTTAGCTGTGCCGGCGGTCAGGGCCGCGGCGGCCAGCAGAAGGAGCATCTTTTTCATCTGAGTGGAGTCTGTGTTGATGGTTTACAAAGCATAGACGGCCGCCGCGGGCCAGGGTTTAACGGGTTGCTGCCCGGCACCTGCGCGGAGGATTTTACCGGAGTAAACCAGATAATAGCCTATATTCGGGCCATCTGAACGGGGTTTTGCCCTGTTTCATTCGTCAATTCAACCTTTTCACCTTCCTAATTTTCTTTCTTCTATGGCAGATATTTTCGCCAGAAAATCGCTCGATAAGCTCATGAACGAGGCTGATGAGGGCGAAGGCGGCGGGCTTAACCGGACCCTGACGGCTACCAACCTCACCCTGCTCGGAGTAGGTGCTATTATTGGAGCAGGCATTTTCGTACTCACGGGTACGGCAGCGGCCAATGCCGCTGGTCCGGCCATCGTCATCTCCTTTATTATCGCCGGCCTCGGCTGCCTGTTCGCGGGCCTGTGCTACGCCGAGTTCGCCTCCATGATTCCGATTGCCGGCTCGGCCTATACCTACGGCTACGCCACGCTGGGCGAGTTCGTCGCCTGGATTATCGGCTGGGACCTGATTCTCGAATACCTGTTCGGCGCCGCTACGGTGGCCGTGGGCTGGAGCGGTAACGTGGTCAGCATCCTGCATAAATCGGGCATCGATTTGCCCGTCGCCATTGCCAGCGCCCCCGTCAGCTACGACGGCGGCCAGTTTGCCATGACCGGCGCCGTCATCAACCTGCCCGCCGTACTGCTGATTGGCGTCATGACGACGCTGCTCGTTATCGGTATTCAGGAGTCGGCCCGCTTCAACAACGTCATTGTGTTCATTAAAGTAGCCATTGTGCTGCTCGTTATCGGCTTCGGCTTTAAGTACGTGAACACGGCCAACTGGGAGCCCTTTATCCCGCAGGTCGAAATTCTGCCCGACGGTAGCTCCCGCTACGGCTGGGAGGGTATTGTACGCGGCGCGGCCGTGGTATTCTTCTCCTACATCGGTTTCGATGCCGTGAGTACTGCTGCCCAGGAGGCCAAAAACCCCCAGCGCGATATGCCTATTGGCATGCTGCTCTCGCTCGCTATCTGTACGCTGCTCTACGTGCTGATGGCGCTGGTGCTCACCGGCCTCACCTCGTACAAAAACCTCAACGTACCCGATCCGGTACTCGTGGCCCTGGCTGCTGCCGGCCCTGCCCTCAAGTGGCTGTACTTCTTCACCGGCATCGGGGCCATTGCCGGCCTCGCCTCGGTGGTGCTCGTGATGCTGATGGGCCAGCCCCGTATTTTCTTCGCCATGTCGCGCGACGGACTGCTACCGGCCATCTTCGGCAAAGTGCACCCTAAGTTCCAGACGCCCTACGTGACCACCATCTTCACGGGAATAGTTGCCGCCACCGTGGCCGGCATTCTGCCCGTGGGCCTGCTGGGCGAGCTGGTGAGCATCGGGACGCTGTTTGCCTTCATCATTGTGTGCGCCGGCGTTATCGTCATGCGCCGCCGCGACCCCGATGTGGTGCGGCCCTTCCGCACGCCTTTCGTACCGCTCGTGCCTATTCTGGGTATCCTCATCTGCGGCTACATGATGGTTAACCTGCCCTGGGACACCTGGTTGCGTCTCATCATCTGGATGGTCATCGGGGTAGGTATCTACTACTTCTACGGCCGCCACAACAGCAAGCTCAACCGCGCCCGGGAGGCCGAAGCCGCCGCCAGGTAGGTTTCTAGATCCTGGAATTTAGAGCTTAGAGCCTAGAACTTAGATTTCAGGGCTCAGTGTCCGGCAAAATTGTCCATAAAAAAGGGCCCGCAACAACCGTTGCGGGCCCTTTTCAGTACCTTCTAAGCTCTAAGCTCTAAGCTCTAAGCTCTAAGCTCTAAGCTCTAAGCTCTAATAATCTACTTCTTCACTTCCGATACCTCACTTTTCAATTTGAGAACCTTGTCGCCGCTTTCCTGCACGATGAGGTAGGCAGGATTCTCGGGAGTGCCGTGGCGGGTGATTTCGGAACCTTTGATGGTGCGGGTGATGGTATCCTTGTGGGTTTCCTCGATTTTGCCGGTAGCTGTACCAGTGCCGTATTTCCAGGTTACCTGGGTTCCTTTGCGCATGATGGAGAGAGATTAAAGGAGGATGAATGAGAGGCTGGGAGCCACTTGGCTTGTACTACAGTTTGGGCCGGCATGTTGCGTCCGTTTGCTAAGGGGCGTAAGCGCTACAATAAGGTGAAAACAAGATTATTTAGATACCTTTCTTAGGTTGCTTACCCTGTATTGTGCCTGCCGGCAATGCGCTTTCGCCCGGGCCGTTCTATGTACTTGTATGCCCATACCCTTACCCGCCATCGAATTACCTATCCCGCTACTGCTTGTTGATGACCACCCGATGATTGTGGAGGGCATCCGGCAAATGCTACGGCCCGAAACCGACCTGCACATTGTGGCCCAGGCCCACGACGGCCCCCAGGCCCTGGCCGTGCTGGCCACCCAGCCCACTGTGCGCGTAGCCCTGCTCGACCTGAACATGCCCGGCATGAGCGGAGTGGAACTGACCCGCGCCATCCGCGCCAATTGGCCTGAGGTGCGGGTATTAGTGCTGAGCATGTTTCATGACCACGCCACCGTAGCCGAGGTGCTGGAAGCCGGCGGGGCGGGCTACGTGCTTAAAACTGCCAGCCGGGCCGAGCTTAGCATGGCCATCCGGCAGGTGGCCGGCGGCAATGCCTATTTCAGCCCGGAAGTAGCTGATACGCTGCTCCAGAACCTACAGATTCTGGTCGCCAGCCCACAACCCGACCAGCGCCCCACCCTTACCCGGCGCGAACTAGAAATATTGCAGTTAATCGCCCGCGAATATTCCAACCTGCAAATTGCTGAAGAGCTGTTTATCAGCGAGCGAACAGTGGAAACGCACCGCCGTAATCTGCTAGCCAAAACAGAGTCAAAATCGGTGGTGGGCCTGATTCAATACGCCATCCGGCACAAGCTGATTTCGTAGCCGTAGCCTCATTAAAGCGGCTTAAAGTCTGATGGGTATGGTTCAGTAATAGCAGTATAGTGCTATTTAGCTGGTTTGGGCAGGTGTCAGGCAGCCTAAACCGGCCAGCTACAAGAAATAATTAAGTTGGACCGTAGAGGAGAGCCACCATCAGTTGGTCGGCTGTGGGGGAGGTATGCGGGATGAAAGCGTCTATAAGTGGTTTTTAGGCAGTTATTGCCTGAGGCGGACTAAGCGCTAGCCTGGGGGAACGAACTCAGTACTAGCACGCATTTTTTAGAAATAAGGGAATAAGAGTTAGATTTTAACAATAAAAAATATACCTTAGCATCATGCAATCAAATAATAATATCGTTATGTTTGATTGATCAGCAGCCTAAGCCTTTCAACAGAGAAGTGCCCGGAGTTGCGCCAGGAACCCTTAGCAATTTGCCTTTAACATACTTCTTCTACCTCTCAAAGCACCAGCCATTATGCCTTCCAAAATCCTCTCATTCATCTGCCATGTACCGGGTATGGCTCCCGGAGCCTATCCCGCCGTTCCGACTGCTACCGCACCTAAAGTGGCGACGCGTAAAACCAATGCCCAGCAAGCTGGGGGCCATTTCACCGCTATTTACGAGAACGAGCGGTTTGTGCGCTTCAAGTACATCAACAACAACTAAGAACAGCTACCGTCTTGCCACCCATTCGGGTAGCGACTAAACGGCGGGTTAGCCGACCAACAACCAAGGTAAGGCGCGGCTCTTCCGGCGGGGAGGGCGGCGCCTTACCTGCTTCAGTAAAGAGCGGGCCGGGCTTTTGGGCTAACTTGCAGCTTCGTCCATCCTTTTGCGTGCATGATTAATTTGTTGATTCGCGGGGCTGCCTCGTGGCTGCTGCTTTTACTGTTGCTACCCGTTGCCAGCCATGCCCAAGGGCCCCTGCTGCCCGACGAAAACTCCTGGTATGGGGTAATTTCCCGTAGCAGCGGCCGCTCGCTCGACATTACCAACGCTTCGGCTGAGGCCGGCGCTACCGCCATTCAGTGGGAGTTCACCCACGCCGACAGCCAGCAGTGGCGCTTTATTCCGGCCGCAACGGGCAGCGAGTTCTTCCGCATCGTCGCCCGCCACACCGGGCAGTGCCTTACCCTAACCTCGCCCGATGAAAATGCCGCCCTCGTGCAGCGGCCCTGGACCGGCAGCTTTTACCAGCAGTGGAAGCTGGTGCCCTCGGGCCCGCTGGGCAGCTTTATGCTCATCAGCCGGGGCAACGATAAGTGCGCCTCGCTGGCGGCGGCCGACAAGTCTAACAGCACGCCCATTGTGGGGCAGCGGCCCCAGAACCGCGCCACCCAGCAGTGGAAGCTGTTCAGGCTCCACCTCAACCTCGACCCCTCGCAGCCCGGCTTTGGCGTGCCCGAGCCGTTGCTGAGCCTGAATACGCCGACCGGCAACGAGCAGCAGCCCGTGCTGGCGCCCGATGGCAACACGCTCTACTTCACGCGGACGCGCTACAGCGGCAATATGGAGGGCATCACCGAATCGGGCGACATCTGGGTGAGCACGTCGGCCAACCAGGGGCGCACCTGGGCCCCGGCCACCCGCTTCGATGAGTTGAACACCAACCAGCACAACGGCGTAATGAGCGTGGTGGAAGATGGCAAGTCCCTGATTGTACGGGGGCAGTATGAGCGCGACGGCACGTTCCGCGACCTGGGGCTGAGCAAGGTGCCGCGCAACGTGTCGCTCAAGAAAAACCGCCCTCAGGTGGTGGAAGTAGCCAACTACTACTCAACCAGTACTTCCAGCAGCTTCTTTATGAGCCCCGATCAGCAACTGCTGATCCTTAGCCTGGAGCGCAGCGACTCGGAGGGCGGCAACGACCTGTACGTGAGCCGCCCCACGCCTAGCGGCCTCTGGACCCAGCCCCTGAATCTGGGTGCGGTCGTTAACTCGCCCGGCTTCGATTTCGCGCCCTGGCTGGCGGCCGATGGTAAAACCCTCTACTTCAGCTCCTACGGCCATGCCGGCTACGGCAGCTCCGATATTTTTGTGAGTACCCGCCTCGACGACAGCTGGACCAACTGGACGGAGCCGCGCAACCTGGGCCTGCCCATCAACGGGCCGGGTTTCAACGCCTTTCTGAGTTTGTCGGCCGACGAAAAGCAGGCGTTTTACTCCTCCACGGCCTCGGCCAATACCCCCACCGACCTGTTCCGGACGGCCACTGGAGCTCAGGCAGCCCCGCCAGTGGTGCCTACCGAGCCGCCGGTAGCGGCAGTGCCCACGGCAGCCACGCCCCGCACTCTGCTCACGGGCCGTACCATCGATGCTAAGTCGCGCAAGCCTTTGGCTACGGAGGTAAAGCTCAACCGCCTGGGCGATGATGGTATCATGTACAATGCTACGCTCCGTACCGACGTAGCCGCGGGTAGCTTCGTTTCCAACCCGCCCCCCGGCCGCTACCGCATTCAGGCCACCCGGGTGGGCTACCTTACGGCTACTGACACTATCACGATGACGGGTTCGCGCAGCCTTGTGCTGGAGCTGGTGCCGGCTGCCGTGGGGTCGAGTCTGGAGCTACCGACGCTTATTTTTGCCCAGGGCAAGTACACGCTGCTCTCAGCCTCCTACACCGAGCTCAACCGCCTGGCCCGCACCCTCGACGACAACCCGATGGTCAACATCCGCCTCGAAGGCCACACCGACAACCAGGGTAATGCCGCCCTGAACGTGAAGCTCTCGGAAGAACGAGTGGCCGAAGTGAAGCGCTACCTCGTGAGCCGGGGCGTAGCCGAAAAGCGCATCAGCACCGTGGGCTACGGCGGGGCTAAGCCGCGGGCCTCCAATGCCCAGGAAGAAACACGCAAGCTCAACCGCCGGGTCGAGTTCACGATTGTAAAATAGAAGCATATGTGAGGCTGCTGCTGTGCCGGTTTTCAGTCGTTGGTGTCAGGCCTAAGTAGTTGACTGAAAAATGCTTGAATAGAGCGATTGAGCGGAATTATCGGGCTGTTTGGGGTGTTTTCCGGGAGTTGAATTTCCTCATCTTCTGCCCGAAAGCATGCTACTCTTCCCCACTCGTTTTCTCTATCCCGTTAGCGCCGTGCAGCTCCAGGAACGGCAAGGTTTGCTGCCCGCCGAATTTCTGCCCACCATTGGACAGTTGCGGCCATTTCTGGAGCAGGAGCCGGCCTACGACGCTATTTGCACCACCACGGCTGTATCGCCCCGAGGCCGAACGCTGCTGGTTTCCGTATCGCAAAAGCTACGCCGCCGAGCAGGGCTTCGTAGTTGAAATCCTGGATGTGGAAGTGGTGGCTCCGCTGGCCCGGGCTGCGTAGGCGGCCAGGCCCGCAGCCGGCATCAGGTACAAGCAACAAGGCCCATTCTCTATCCGGAGAATGGGCCTTGTTGCTTGTACCTGGTTTATGGGCTACTCGATGTGGCTGTTAGGTAGGGGGGGAGGCCAGAGTGCTTAGTTGCTGGGTTGCTTGACAGGCGGAACCAATTCGTGAATCCAGTCACGAATAAGGTCGAGGGCTGATGACGCAAAAGCGGGGGACGGCTTGCCGTCGATAAGCGGCCATTCGGTAACGGGGCCCTGGAACAGGTGGTTGAGACCGTTGAGCTGACGGGCATTCACCTTTTTATTGGTTTTAAGCCCCTTGGTTAGCACGCTCAGGTTGGCATCGGCCTCCAGCAGCACGTCGTCGGTTCCGTGAAGCAGCAGCACCGGGCACTGCACGGCATCGAGTTCCTTGAGTGGGTAGAAGCGCAGATAGGAGCGGGCCCAGGGAGTGCTGAGGCGGGCGGCGACGGCAGCGTAGGCAGTATCAGCCTGGTTGGGTACGTTCTGGCGCAATACCTTGGTCATCAAGTCGCGCGCCGTCTGGTCGTCGGGGTTCTGGCTCACGAGTTCCAGCAGGGGGCGTTGCTGCTTGGCCAGCGCGTCGAGGCGTTTTTTGTCTTCGGCCCGCTGCCGCAGAAATTGCTGCTCCTGCTGAATCTGGATCTGGGCGGCGTTGGCTCCGCTGGAGCGCATCTTCTCCAGCTTGCTCTGCACCACCAGTTGGGCTGCCGCCTGCTGGCGGGCCATACGAGCCAGCAGCGTATCGGCTACGGCAGT
The DNA here is from genome assembly GCA_963711295.1 of uncultured Cytophagales bacterium. Lineage (GTDB taxonomy): Bacteria > Bacteroidota > Bacteroidia > Cytophagales > Hymenobacteraceae > Hymenobacter. The sequence continues at coordinate 1,561,012 of CAVQDF010000003.1, read as the reverse complement.
GGGCCAGCCAATGGCCGGCTGGGTCGCCAGGATGTCGGAGCCGGGCAGGCCGGCTGCGGCCAGTGTAATCACGAAGGCCGGGGCCTTGGGGCGCGCCGCCGCCAGCAGCGCCACGTTGCCGCCCTCGCCGTGGCCAAGCAAGCCCAGGTAGTTGGGGTCGAGCAGGGGTTGGGTGCGCAGGAACTGCATCGCCGCCTGCGCATCGCGGGTGCGGTCCTCGATGCCGGCCAGTTCGGTACGCCCCCCCGAACCGGCTACGCCCCGGTCGTGGAAGCGCAGCACGGCCACGCCGCGCCGGGTCAGGTAGTCGGCCAGGTTGCCCAAGGGCTTGTAAGCGCCGTTCTGTCCGTCCTGGTCCTGCGCCCCCCAATCGGAAAGCAGCACTACCGCCGGAAAAGGTCCGGTCCCGGCCGGAATTGTAAGCGTGCCCTGCAGCGAAATTGCGTCAAGGTCATTGTTAAACGTCACTTCCTGCACTCGGTAGGGAGGCGGGAAATGAAAGGCTTTGGCCGTGGCGGCGGGCGGCGGAGCTACGTAGGTCAGGGTGAGGGCAGCCTGGTAGCCGGGCTGGCTCCAGGTGCCTTCGAGCCGGGTGCCGTCGGGCGTGCGTACGCCCTTGAACCGGCAGCCCACCTGTTCAGCCACAAACACCACCGTATCGCCGCGCTGCTCCACGGTAGTCGGGATGCGGTTGATGCGCTGGGGCACCACGTTGAGCACCGCAAACCGGTTACCGCTGGCCAGCTCCGTCACCTGCACCTGAATGGGCAGGCTGCCGCCGGGCACTACCAACGGCCCCTTCCATTCCCCTTCGAGCGAGTATTTGCCCGGTCCCTGGGCCAGCACCAGCCCGGGCAGCAGCAACAGCCACAGGCCCGCTACAATGCGAAACGGCTGCAAAGAAAAAACAAAGCGCATACGGTCAGTCATAGGAAAGAGCAGAAGAGTAGGGTAGTAATCGGGTAAGCGGCAGGCTCAGAAATAATATAACGGGAGCTGGCAACGGCAGCTAGCCGTGCCGGCAGGGCTTTAGGGTAGCAGTACCTTATTGATAACGTGAACCGTGCCGTTGGTGCACTGTACGTCGGGGATAATCATGGAAGCGGGCGCGGTGTTGCCCTTACCCTGTACCGTGAGGGTGCCGTTGAGAAACGGACCCAGCTGCAGGCTGCCGCCACCCGCCGTTTTAACGGCGCTGTTTTCGGGCATCTCCGGGGTAAACTGGCCGCCGGGCACTACGTGGTTGAGCAGTACGGCCTGCACCGTGGCTTTAGGCAAGCGGCGGATATCGGCCGGCACGTTCAGGGGCACGCCCAGCAAGGTGCCCAGCTCGCGGAAAGCCTGGTCGGTAGGGGCAAACACGGTGAGGGCGGGGCTGCCGGGCGAAGCCGTTAGGGCCGGGGCCAGCTCGGCGTAAAGCACCGCTTCCACCAGAAAACCGAGTTCGGGGGCAACGAAGACTTTGGCGTCTTTGAGCGCAATGGCCGACTGCACAATATCAACTCCGGTTGCCAGCAACACCTTATCAATGGGGTGCACCGTGCCATTGACTGCCGGCACGTCGGTAGCCAACAGGCGCGAACCGTTGATGTAGCGCACGCCCTGGCGCTCAATAACGCGGCGCGTTAGCGGCTGCTTGTTGCCATCGGTGACCAGCGAGGCCGTGGTGCTGCCGGCCTTAAGTGCCGAGCCGGGCACGTTGCCGTTGGCAACGTGGTAGAGCAGCGTTGTGGTGAGGAAGGATTGCTGTAGTCCGTTCAGGTCGGCCGCCGAGCGCAGGCCCAGCCGGGCAAAGGCCGCGTTGGTGGGAGCGAATACGGTGTAGTTACCGCTTGGATCATTAGGATTTTTATTGGAAAGGGTTCCTGCGACACCACCCCTTACCGCCGCATCTTCCAATAATTGGAAATCGGGATTATGAACGGCGATGCTGGCAATCGAAGGAACTTCATTTTGCTTATCGGAGCAGCTGCCCAGCAGGAGTGTGGCGGCTAGTAGCAAGACTTTAGGCGCAGTAAAGATGCTTTTCATGGGTTTTGGCGGGTTTTTTTGCGTTGTTTGTACCGCTTTTCAGCTACTTTTGCTGGCGGATGCGGATACTAACGAAAACAAAAGTTCACTGGATTTAGCACAATATCAAACCACCGAACGAATTGTTTTCGTAGGTCGAAAAAACAGAATCTCCTGTGATCTTTCAATTTTAGAATCAAAGCGGGAATTGTGTTATTCTGATTAAGCTCCTCATAGATAATTTTCAGCCTCACCTTCTTTTTCTTCGATGAACAAGCCTTACTTCTCGCCCATCGTGGCTCTTTTACTGCTGAGCGGACTAACCAGCCAGGCCCAGAGCCTGAGCAATGGCTTCATGTCGGGCCGCAAACACGGCTCGGTTTCGCTCTCTACTACCCAGGAGTGGTACAAGCAGGTGTACCTGGTGCCCGAGAAAGTGGACCGGGTGCCAATTTTTGAGCGCATCCAGATTCAATCGGTGAATGTGTATGCCAACTATGGCCTCACCGATAAAATTGAGGCAGTCGTGAGCCTGCCCTACGTGCGCTCCGAGGGCCACGCCAACGACCAGGTAACAGCCGATTTGGGCTACACCAACGTGCGCCAGGGTCTGCAGGACGTTACCGGGCTACTCAAGTTCAAGGCCTACTCCACGGTTATCGGTAGTAGTATTCTTAACCTGATGGGGGCCGTGAGCCTGAGCACACCGCTGAGCAATTACAAAACCGGCCAGGGGCTCGAATACATCATCGCCATCGGCAACCACTCCACGAAGGCCACTACTGCGGGCATTGTGCACCTGCAAACGGCCTCGGGCGTGTTCCTGACCGGGCAGGCGGGCTACAGCCTGCGCTCGGGCCCGGTGCCCAACGCCTTCCTGGCCGAAACCAAGGTGGGCTACGCCGGCCCTTCGGTGTATGTCGATGGTTGGGCTACGCTCCAGAAATCGGCCTCCGGTACCGATATCCTGCAGCCCGGCTTCGACGGTACGTTTCCGGCCACGAAAGTGAACTTCATCCGGGTCGGCGTGAGCGGGTTCCGGCCTCTGGCCCAGGGCTTCGGGCTGGTGGTGGGTGCCAGCACCTACGTGTCGGGCCGCAATGTGGGCAAATCGACTGGCCTGACCGGCGGACTGGCCTATAATTTTTAGGGCTTCGCACGGCGGAGCTACGGCTGTGTACCGCTGGAAAACGGGGGCATTCTGAGCGCAGCTCAGGGTGCCCCCGTTTTCCTATCTGCTACCTTCGTAACCTACTTCCCACCTTCTACTCCTTTCGCCTTATATGAGTACTTCCGATTTCCGCCTCGAACACGACTTCCTCGGTGAGCGGTCTATTCCGGCCGCCGCCTACTATGGGATTCAGACGCTGCGGGCCCTCGAGAATTTCGCCATCACGGGAATTCCGATTCGGTCGGAGCCGCTGTTTGTGCAGTCCTTGGCCTACGTGAAAAAGGCCGCCGCCCTGGCCAACGCCGAATTGGGCGTGTTGCCGGCCAACATTGCCGAGGCCATTGCCCAGGCCTGCGACCGGGTGGCGGCCGGCGAGTTCGACGACCAGTTTCTGACCGATATGATTCAGGGCGGGGCCGGCACGTCGGTGAACATGAACGCCAACGAGGTAATTGCCAACGTGGCCCTCGAAATTATGGGCCACGCGAAGGGCGACTACCAGTTCTGCCACCCCAACAACCACGTCAACTGCTCGCAGAGCACCAACGACGCCTATCCTACGGCCTTTCGCATCGCGCTTAACAACAAGCTGGTGGGCTACCGCGAAGCCCTGGGCGAGCTGGCCGAGGCCTTCGCGGCCAAGGGCGACGAGTTTCGCGACGTGCTCAAAATGGGCCGCACCCAGCTCCAGGACGCCGTTCCGATGAGCATGGGCGACGAGTTCCGGGCCTTCGCCACCAACCTGCGCGAAGAGCTGCTGCGCATCGAGGACTCGCGCCGCCTCATCAGCGAAATCAACATGGGCGCTACCGCCATCGGCACCGCGCGTGAACGCGCCCCAGCCGGCTACGCCGAGCTCGTAACCAAGCACCTGCGCACCATTACGGGCCTGGACCTGGTACTGGCCGGCGACCTGTTCGAGGCCACCTACGACACGGGCGCCTACGTGCAGCTCTCGGGCGTGCTTAAGCGCACGGCCGTGAAGCTGTCCAAAATCTGCAACGATTTGCGCCTGCTCTCCTCGGGCCCGCGCTGCGGCATCAACGAAATCAACCTGCCCGCCATCCAGCCCGGCTCCAGCATCATGCCCGGCAAGGTGAACCCCGTAATTCCGGAAGTGGTGAACCAGACGGCTTTCTACGTGATCGGGGCCGACCTGACCGTCACCATGGCCGCCGAGGCTGGCCAGCTCCAGCTCAACGTGATGGAGCCGGTCATCAGCTTCGCGCTTTTCACCAGCATCAGCTACATGACCAACGCCTGCCGCACCCTGCGCGAGAAGTGCGTGGTCGGCATTACGGCCAACAAGGAGCACGCCGAAAACCTGGTGTACGGCAGCGTGGGCATCGTCACGCAGCTCAACCCCGTTCTCGGCTACGAGGCCTCGGCCGAAATTGCCAAGGAAGCCCTGAAAACCGGCAAATCGGTACACGACTATTGCCGTAACCGAGCGCGGCCTGCTTACCCAGGCCAAGTGGGACGAAATTTTCACCTTCGAAAACCTGATTCGCCCGGATTTTATCCAGTAAGCGTATCGGGCGCGAGGCAAAAGACGAGCGGGTCAAAGACGAAATGCATCGTCTTTGACCCGCTCGCTTTTTAGGCCATATTTCTGCCTCTTTCCAGCAACACAATAGGGCTGCCTTGGTAGTTGGGGCGGGCAGTTTCGTGGTAACCGAAGTGGGCGGCCAGGCGTTGGGAGGGGGTGTTGTCCGGATCGATAAGGCAGACGGTGCGCGGGCTCGTCAGGTATGTGTCGGCCCAGCTTAGCGCGGCCGCCAGTGCCTCCGTTCCTATTCCCTGGCCGTGTAGCCGCGGGTCCAGCACCCAACCGCCTTCCGGCACTCCAGCTATGGAGGGCGGCGTCAGGTCCCGATGAAGCTCGGCAAAGCCCACAGCCCCGCTGAACCGGCCGGTGGCGCGTTCCTCTACGGCCCAGTAGCCGTAGCCCAGCAGGGCCCAGTGGCCCTGGTGAGTAAGAAGCCGGCGCCATGTGTCCTCCTCGGAAAGGGGGCGGCCACCCAGGTAGCGGTAAAAGGCCGGATCCTGGTGCAGGGCCGCAAATTCTACCAGATCGTCCTGCCGAAACCCCCGCATCAGCAGGCGGTCCGTAGTCAGTTCGGGCACGAGGGCAGGCGGGGCGAAAGGCGTAGTCAGCATAAGGGCAATATGCACAAAAGCCGCTTACCCGAAAGAGTAAGCGGCTTTTGCGTTGTATGGTACCCAGAGCCGGGATCGAACCGGCATATCTTTCGATATCGGTGTTTGAGACCGACGCGTCTACCAGTTCCGCCATCTGGGCATCTAAACCATTCCTGCTGGTAGATCAGGAACGGGCTGCAAACTTAGCCAGAGATTCCCGAATGCGCAATAGGTAGCGTTTTTTCAGGTAGTAGGTTCGCACCTGGGTTAGGGCATCTGCACGGGCGTCTGCTGGTAGCTTCTCATAGCCTGTCAGTATCGGTTCGATACCAGCTTCCAGCGTATCGTTCAGCTCGTTAACCTCCGCTTCTACGCGCGTGACTATGGCCGGATCGGGCTCGAATTCCAGCTCCATCAGTTGCTCATTGAGCTCCATAACCTCCATTAAAAAATCGGGTGGCAGTGCTTGTTTGCCTTCTTCGAGCAGGCCATGGCGGCCCAGAACGTAGGCCATGCGCTGGTCGGGGTGGCTGAGGATGCGGTAGGCATTGGTATTAAGCGTGGCCATTTCCAGAATTTCGCGCTGCTTCTCGGCGCTGGCCGTGGCATGAAAGTCGGGGTGGTACTCGCGGCTCAGGGCGTAGTACCGCTGTTTCAGCGCCGCCTCATCGGGGCGGAAAGATTCGGGTAGGCCGTAAAATTCGAAGTAGTCGGGGGTAGAACTCATTGGAAAGGGGAAGGGCGGGAAAATGGGCGCCGGCCGGCTATTGGCCCAGCTGGATTCAACTCCCGGCTGGGCCAATAGGTTACGCTGGCCGGCTAAGCGTCGGTCGCCGTTGCGGGCAGGGTGGCAGGGCGCACTGAAAAGGCCAGGGGCGGGGCCGCAAACAAGGCCTTGGTGGCTGGCCACACCTGCCCGAATAAAGACGAGCGGCGGTAAGCGTTGAGGTCGGCGGCCGAAGCCCAATGGCTGTGGGTGCAATACACCCGAGGGTCGTCGGCATCCTGCCAGAGCTCCAGGTGGCGGCACCCGGGCATCTGCCGGATTTGGTGCTCCGACTCCTGAAAAATCTTCAGGAAAGCGGGCACGTGTTCGGGCGCGAAGGTGAGGCGGACAATGCGAATCAGCATACGATTATTGGGCAGGTAAGACGGTGGAGGCAGTCGGCAAATGATGCGAATAAAACCTGACAGACTGACATTCATTACTTAACATAATAAATGTATTGAGTTATAAATAGCTTTTCAGCGCTACTGGAGCCGTTTTCGGCTACCCCACGAATCGGATGTCTACCTGCGAGTCGAAATGCAGGCCTAAGAGTTCAGAAGCATTTCCCTGGTTGATGCCGATGCACAATCGGTCCTGGCTGTTGAAAATGCACACGGCCTCGCCGGGGTCAGCGGCCTGGAAGTGGGGGGCAATAGTGCGCACGGTTTCGCGGGCGAAATGGATAACAAAGGGTCGGTCGCGGCCCAGCACCTCAAGCGCCGAGCGGGAGATGTCGGTGATGAGGTTGCCGTAATGGTCGATGTGCACAACGTGACCGGTGATGCAGTTGTCCTGGAGGCGGAGCTGGCGGTTGAGCAGCTGGTAGGGCTCGGTGGCCACCGGACCCAGCTCGGTGAGTGGCCGGCCCTGGGCCAGGTGCACGGCGGCGGGTACCAGCAGGTCGCGGGTGGGGGAGGCGGTGGGCTCCTGCCCGGCGCTCAGCGTCACCAGCTCCTCCGGCGGGCCGTCGCAGAGGAGCGGTAGCAGGCCGTTATCGGCAACTACGAAATAGTGGCCCTGGAAACGGGCAGCCAGCCAAGCGGCGTGCGGGGCGCCCAAATCGTTGACGCCTACCAAATGCACCGTGCCAGCCGGGAAATCGGCGTACACTGCGCCCAGCACGTGCGCGGCGTGGGCAATGTTGAATGGTTCGATGCCGTGGGTGAGGTCGATGACGGCCACCTCGGGGGCCAGCTGCAGAATCCGGGCCCGGACGGCCGCCACGTAGTGGTCGCGGTAGCCGAAATCTGACAGAAACGTAATCAAACCCATGACCGGAAATTCGGAGTTATTCGTACTATTGCTTTGTCCCCTGCGAAGGCGGTAAAAGTAGCCCTTTTGCCGCGAACCGCCTTAAGCAACGATAAGCCGGGTTTCGCTGTTATTAGCGGTAGCAAGCCTCACGCGCCGGGCACTCAGCCCGTTATTCTTCTCTTTCTCTTTTAAAATTCCCCAGTTTGGTCGAAAAAGTCATCACGTTGGAAAATGTGTCCCTGATTGAGTTCCTGGGACCCGATAATCAGAACATCCGCCAGTTAGCGGCGGCTTTTCCGGGCAGCAAAGTAGTTTCCCGAGGCAACGAAATTAAGATTCAAGGTCAGCCGGCCGTTATCAGCCGTATCAACGAAATCCTCTCGGCCCTGATTGAGCATTACCACGAGTTTGGTACCATTACCAACAAAACGGTAAGCCAGTACCTGTCGTCGGCTGACGAGGAAGTGGAGGAGGCCCGCATGGCGGCCGCGCCCGACGTCATTCTGTTCGGGGCCAAAGGCGGCGTCATCAAGGCCCGCACGGCCAACCAGCAGCGCTTGGTAGATGCCGTGATGAAAAACGACCTGGTGTTCGCGCTCGGGCCGGCCGGTACGGGTAAAACCTACATCTCGGTGGCACTGGCGGTGCGGGCGCTTAAAAATAAGGAGGTCAAAAAAATCATCATCTCGCGCCCCGTGGTGGAAGCCGGCGAAAGCCTGGGCTTTCTGCCCGGCGACATGAAGGACAAGATTGACCCCTATCTGCGCCCGATTTACGATGCGCTGGAAGACATGCTGCCGCCCGAGAAGTTCAAGTTCTACATGGAGAACAAGACCATCGAAATTGCGCCTCTGGCATACATGCGTGGCCGCACGCTCAACCATGCCTTCGTGCTGCTCGATGAGGCCCAGAACACCACGCCCTCCCAGCTCAAGATGTTCCTGACCCGCATGGGCCCGAATGCCAAGGTAATGGTGAACGGCGACCGGAGCCAGATCGACTTGCCCACCCGCCAGAAATCGGGCCTCAACCAGGCCCTCGATATCCTGCGCGACGTGAACGGCATCGGCTTCGTGGAGATGACGGCCGAGGATGTAGTCCGCCACCGCCTGGTAAAGCAGATCGTGCAGGCCTACGACCAGTTCGACACCGAGGAGGAGCAGGAGCGGGCCAACCAGGCCAACCGCCCCGTGCGGCCCGCCCAACCCTTCCGCCGCCCCAATGGCTCCGGCTCCGATGCCCCCGACCCCGGCAAGCACCCCGATGCCCGCTACGAAGACGATGGCACGAAGCTGCCGGTCAACCACGAGCAGTAGAAATATAGCAGTAGAAACAATTGTCATCCTGAGTGGCGCGAATGATCTTGTATCACCTGAATGGGGTACAAGTTCCTTCGCGCCACTCAGGATGACAATTGCTTTTCACCCATTCACTGAGTCACTCATGCGCGTTATGCAAGTCCACCGCATCACTTCCGAAACCGACCTGAAAGCTGCCCTGGCCATTCGCCGCACCGTGTTCGTGCTGGGCCAGAACGTGCCCGCCGACCTGGAGCACGATGCCCACGACCGTACCGACGCCACCCACTACCTGGCCCTAACGGCCGAAGGGCAGCCCTGCGGCACCGCCCGCTGGCGGCTCACGGAGAACGGCGTGAAGCTGGAGCGCTTCGCTGTATTGGCCGAACACCGCAACCAACAGGCCGGCGCGGCTTTGCTCACGGCCGTGCTTGCCGACGTGCAGGCTTCCCAACCCGCTGCCCCCGTATACCTGAACGCCCAACTGCCCGCCGTGCGCTTTTACGAGCGCCACGGTTTTGTAAAAGCCGGGGAAAAGTTTGTGGAGGCCGACATTGAACACTATAAAATGACGTGGCATAAGTAGCGTTCAGCATAGCTTCGTCCTACATTCAGGGCTTTGATGGTTTGCCGTTTGTGAGATTTTTTACACTTTGATAATCAGTTAGCCTATCCTATAAATCCTGCGCTTCCGGTATGCAAATCAAATGGGCCCCGAACGCTTTCGTGCGCCTCGTGCTGCCGCTGATGGCTGGCATCCTGACCTACCTGTACATTGGCTCAGAGTTGCCCGCTGTCTGGCCGTGGCTGTTGGGGCTGGTGGCCCTGTTTGGGGGCGCGCAGTGGTGGGCCGCCCGGCAGCCCACGCCGGGCGCAACCGACGCGGCGGGGCTGCTGGCAGTGGCGGCCCTGTACGCGGCCGGCCTCACGTTCAGCCAGCAGGCTACCGAAAGCCGGGCTGATAACCACCTGTTTCGCTTCGGACCGGAAATTGAGTTCTACCGGGCTGTGGTAGACGACTATACGGTGCTGCGGCCCGCTACGTACGCCACCACCGTGCGGGTATCGGCGGTGCGGGTAGGGGGGCGGTGGCGGCCGGCGGTGGGGGGCATCCGGGTATCTATTCCGCGCACCGATACGCTGCCCGCCCCCCAGTACGGCGACGTTTGGCTGGTGCGTGGGGCGCCGGCCCCGAGCAAGGCCCCGCTCAACCCCGGCGAGTTCGACTACCGCCGCTACCTGCAATACCACCAGATCTACCACCAGCAATTCATTCACCCCGACCAGTACCAGCGCATCGCCATTGCCCCGCCGAGCGTGCTGCGGGCCGTGGCCATGCGGGCCGCCCGCACCGTGGAGGGTGTATTCCGGCACTACGTGCATGCCAAGCGCGAGTATGCCCTGGCCTCGGCGCTGGTGCTGGGCATCAAAGACGACGTGGACCAGCAGACCAAGCAGGCCTACGCCAACACCGGCACCACCCATATCATGGCCGTGTCGGGCCTGCAGGTGGGCTTGTTGTTCGGAGCCGTGAGCTGGCTGCTGGGGTTGCTGCCGGGCCGGCGGGGGCCGCTGCTGCGCCTGGCTACGGCCCTCATCGGGCTGGCCGTTATCTGGAGCTACGCCTTTCTTACGGGGCTGTCGGCCTCGGTGCTGCGGGCGGCGGTTATGTTTTCGTTTCTGATTGCGGCCCGGGCCACCGGCCGCCAAACGTCGATGTTCAACCTGCTGGCCGTGGCCGCCTTTGTGCTGCTCTGCTACGACCCCTATCTGCTCTGCGATGTGGGCTTTCAACTCTCGTTTCTGGCCGTGCTCAGCATCGTGTACCTGCAGCCGCGCATTGGTGCCTGGCTGCACCCGAAGGCGTATTTCCTGGGCCGGCAGCGGCCCTGGCAGCCCAAGGCCGTGCAGAAAGCCTGGGAGATACTGGGCAAGCTCCTCGATTGGGTCTGGCAGGCCACGGCGCTGTCGTTGGCGGCGCAGGTGGCCACGTTTCCGCTGGGGCTGTTCTACTTTCATCAGTTTCCGCTCAGCTTCCTGCTCTCCAACCTCGTGGCCGTGCCTATTTCCAGCTTTGCCGTGTACGTGGGCATTGTGGTGTTGCTTTTGAAGGGCTTCGGCAGCCTGATCGGGCTGGTTTCGGCCACGGGCGCTTATTGGTTCGACTATCTGACCCAGGGCCTGGCCTGGCTGTTCGAATTCATGATCTGGATGTTCAACGAGTACATCTTCTTCATCGGGCGGGCGCTGCCGGGGGCGCTGGTATCGGGCATCCATATCACGGCCCCGCAGGCCTGGCTTATTTTTGGGGTGATTCTGGCCCTGCTGGCTTTCTTCGCCCTGAAAAAGCTGTCGTGGCTGGCCCTGGCCTGCGTTTTTCTGGGCGTGTTCGGCGGCAGCCGGGTCTGGGCCGACCACCAGCTGGCCCCCGACGAGCAGCTGCTTATCTACAGCATCCCGCGCCGCTCGGTAGTGGGCTTCTGGCAGGGCGCGGCGGCCGATATCGTGACGCTCGACTCGCTGCCGCTAAGCGAAACCGAGCGCACCTACCGCATCGTGCCGGGCAGCATCCGCCGCAATGCCCGCCGCGTTAGCTACTGGCCCGGCTGGCGGGGCGGGCCAGTGCCGGTAAGCGTGGCCGAGCCAGGCCTGATTCTCACCAGCTGGCGGGGCCGGCGGGTGGCGTTTGTGCATGGCCGCCTTAGTGGTGCTACCCGGCCCTTGCCGGGGCTGGCAGCGGTGGTGCTGCGCCGCAATGCCCGCGTAAAACCTGCCGAGGTAGCCGAAGTATTCGGTACCGCACCCCCCATCGTCTTCGATTCGAGCTGCAAAAGCTGGTACGTGGCCCGCCAGGATTCACTTTTCCGGGCCGCCGGCTTCCGCACCCACGACGTAACGCTGGCTGGGGCTTTTATCGTCCGGCACCGGCCCTAGGCGGAGTAGCCTGGTCCATTAATCGAAACCACTAGCCGTATTAAGTCAGTATATCGTATCATAGTAGCATCAATTTTGCTAGGTTTGGTTTCTCCGACCGCATCTACCCATTTTCTGTTCGGCCCGGCCCGGGCGGTTTCATCCGCTGGCTTCCGCCGACTTTTCTCACCGCCCCCATATCCCCCTGACCCATGGAAGACATGCCTACTCAGGAGCTGGAAGAATTGCGCTACATCCGCTACGATGTGCAGGATTCCATTGGCTACATCACCCTGAACCGCCCCGATAAACGCAACGCGCTAAATGCCAATGTGGTAACCGAGCTTAAGCAGTCGTTTGCCTTTGCCGAAGACGACGATGACTGCAAAGTTATTGTGTTGCGCGCCGCCGGCGACGTATTCTGCGCCGGGGCCGACCTGGGCTATATCCAGGAGCTCCAAAACTTCGGCTACCAGGATAACCTGGCCGACTCGACCCACCTTATGCAGCTGTTCCACCAGATTTACACCCTCAACAAGGTGGTTATCGGGCAGGTGCACGGGCACGCGCTGGCCGGCGGCTGCGGGCTGGCCACTATCTGCGACTTCGCTTTTACAGTGCCGGCTGCCAAATTCGGCTATACGGAAGTTAAAATCGGCTTTCTGCCCGCCATCGTCAGCATTTTCCTGCTCCGCAAAATCGGCGAAACCCGCACCAAGCAGCTGCTGCTCACCGGCGACGTGATATCGGCGGAAAAGGCGATGGAGTATGGCCTCGTGAATTTCGTGGTGCCCAGCGAGCAGCTGGCCGACGAGGTGTACCGCTTCGCCCGCCGCCTCTGCGTCGAGAACTCGGGGCAGAGCATGGAAATCACGAAGGAAATGATGGCCCGCCTGCCCGAAATGCCCCTCGAGGACAGCCTGCGCTATGCCGCCCGCATGAATGCCGATGCCCGCAGCTCCGACGACTGCCGCCGGGGCATTGCCGCCTTCCTCAATAAGGAGAAGCTCACCTGGGACAACTAGGTGCGTCGGAAATAAAAAGGACGTCATGCTGAGCCCAGTATGACGTCCTTTTTATTTCCGACGCACTACCAACCGGTAAAACCTATCACTTCTAAGCTGGTTAGCCCTAGTATGACAATGCTGGCAGCCGTAGCCGTGACCACGGCTACTTTCTTCGGGATGGAATTTGTAGCCTGGTTCATGCACCGCTTTGTGCTGCACGGACCGCTATGGTTTTTGCATCGCTCCCACCATGTGCGCCATCCGCATAATTTTGAGCGCAACGACTTTTTCTTCCTGTTCTACGGCTCGCTCTCGATGCTGCTTATCGTGTTCGGCGCGCCGACCCACGATTTCCGGTTTTGGATGGGAGTCGGCATTGCCGTCTATGGGACGCTGTATTTTTTCGTGCATGATGTGCTGATTCATGGCCGGTTACGGTTTTGGCGCAAATCGCGCAATACCTACCTGCGAGCTTTGAACATGGCTCATAAAATTCACCACAAAACTACTGGCCGCGACGGTAGCGAGGAGTTTGGCCTGTTGTGGATTTCGCCTAAATATTTCCGGTTGGCCCGGCGGCGGCCTGCGCCAACCCGGGTAATTAAATCGCGCTCCGCGAAGGCGGGCTAACCTGACCTTATTGGTTGTATAGATAACGCCGTGGGACATTTCTCCATTTCTGATTTAGAGCACCTTTCGGGCATCAAGGCGCATACAATTCGCGTCTGGGAGCAACGCTATGGCATATTGCGGCCGGTGCGCACCGCAACCAACATTCGCACCTACTGCGATGATGATTTGCGCCGGCTGCTGAACGTGGCCACGCTCTGTAGCCGGGGCCACCGGATTTCGCAGGTGGCCAAGCTTAGCGAGCAGGAACTGGCCGAGGCGGTTATTTCCTGCAACGACGACGCCCATGATTATTGCCAGCGCGTGAACGCGCTGCTGGCCGCCATGATTGAAATGGACGAGTGCCAACTCGTCAAGCTGCTCAACGATACTATCGCCCAACGCGGGTTCGAGGAGGCTATTCTGCGGGTTGCTTACCCTTTCCTGCAGCGCATTGGCGTGATGTGGCAGGCTGGCAGCGTGAATCCGGCCCAGGAGCACTTAGTTACGAATCTGCTGCGCCAGAAGATGATGGCGGCCACCGATGCGCTGCCACCGGTAGCACCCGCCACGGCCCGCCGCTGGGTGCTGTTTCTGGCCGAAGGCGAAATGCACGAATTGGCCCTGTTGTTCATGAACTACGTGCTACGGGCCCGGGGCCACCACGTGCTATATCTGGGCCAGAACTTGCCCATAGCCGAGCTGAAGGTGGTCTGTGACATCTACGAGCCCCACGCCCTGCTGACGGTGATGACGGCCGTGCCCGAACGCGACCATGTAGCCGGTTTCGTGCAGAAATTGGGCGAATACTGCCCCGATAGTCGCATCTACCTGTATGGTCCGCTGGCCCAGCTTGATTTCCCGCTGCCGCCCAAAGCAGCCCGCCTGGCTCTGATTACTGATTTCATTGCCCTAGCCGATTCGTTGATGCCGGTCGACCAGAAAGTAGAATGCAGTGTAGCGGTGTAATGCACATCTTGTTGGTTGGTGCCCACTGCCATGCGTGTTTGAGCGGTGACGCGCTATAATATCCGGGCTAATAGGAGGGATGCCTAGGTTTTGCGCCGGTCCGGCGAGTTATTATGAATATAAAAACGGCCCTCAGGCGCGGAGAGGCAATACATTGAAAAAAGAAGTGAAATAAATCTCAGTCACCCCGTCCTTTTTAGGCGAAGGCTCGTATATTTGTTTAACTTTTTGCCACGAAAAGCTAAACAGTATGACCTCCGTAGAATTCACTGACCAAGTACAGAAGATTTCCTACTCGCTGAAGCCTGTGGCGATGAATCTGACCCGCGACGCGGACGATGCCAAGGACCTGGTACAGGAAACCTTGCTCAAAGCCATGTTGAACAAGGACAAGTTCAAGACGGGCACCAATTTGAAGGCATGGTTGTACACCATCATGCGCAACACCTTCATCAACAACTACAACAAGATTACCAAGCGCAATAGCAACATCGATAGCACGGAGTACTTTCAGTACTTTAATACCGATGAAAACTACATTACGCACAACGGAGCCAGCTCCGATTTCGTAGTAACCGACATCAACGCGGCCATTGCCGGCCTTTCGGCCGATTACCGGACGCCGTTCATGATGTACTACATTGGTTACAAGTACCTGGAAATTGCAGAGAAGCTGCAAATCCCGATTGGAACCGTTAAAAACCGCATTCACATCGCCCGCAAAGAACTCAAGCTGGCGCTGAAGACATACGCCCCCGGCGTGTAGGGAATAGGGAGAGAGTACAGACCCGCCCCGGGCGTATCGCGGGCCGCGGACTACGTTTCGCCTTCGGGCGACGTGGTTTGCGGCCCGTCTGCTTGTAGCGCATATTCCGGCTTCGCGTATTGGTGCTGACTCCTGAATAACTCTGTTCTGCGGTAAGCGAAGCAGAAGTCTAGCTCTACGATTGCGCCGCACCCAAAACCTCTGGCGCGGTAGCCGGTATGGTAAGCGGTACCCGGGTAGTGAAGCCGCAAAATCCCATCTTTGCGCAAGCCGGGGTCATCTGACCGGGATAATTCATTTTGCTTGTGAGCAGTAAACACGTCATTGTTATCGGGGCCGGCTTCGCAGGGTTGTCGGCGGCTACTTCCCTGGCCCAACGCGGCTGCCGCGTAACGTTGCTGGAAAAGAACGAGGGTCCGGGTGGCCGGGCCCGGCAGTTCCGGGCCGAAGGGTTTACCTTCGATATGGGACCAAGCTGGTACTGGATGCCCGATATTTTCGAACAGTACTTCGCCCGCTTCGGCCGTAAAGTTTCAGATTACTACGACTTGGTGCGGCTCGACCCTTCGTATCAGGTGATTTTCAAGGGCCCCCAGGCGGTAGATATCCCGGCCGCCATGAGTGAGTTGCGGGCATTATTCGAGCGGTTTGAGCCCGGTAGTGGGGCGCGCCTCGATGAGTTTCTGCGCCAGGCGGCCTATAAGTATAAGGTGGGCATCGGCAA
Organism: uncultured Cytophagales bacterium; assembly: GCA_963711295.1. Taxonomy (GTDB): domain Bacteria; phylum Bacteroidota; class Bacteroidia; order Cytophagales; family Hymenobacteraceae; genus Hymenobacter. The sequence continues at coordinate 1,545,380 of CAVQDF010000003.1, read as the reverse complement.
GTTTGTGCATATGCCCGGCCGCTCGCTGCTCGAATTCGCTGACCCCCGGTTGCTCGTCGATGCCGTGCGCCTCGATTTGCTTCAGAGCATGCACAAGCACGTGCGCAAGTTTTTCAAAGACCCCCGCCTGCTGGAGCTGGTCGAGTTCCCGATTCTGTTTCTGGGCGCCACGTCCGAAAACACGCCGGCGCTATACTCGCTCATGAACTACGCCGACCTGGCCCTGGGCACCTGGTACCCAATGGGTGGGATGCACAAAATTGTGGAGGGCATGGTGGCCCTGGCCCATGAGCAGGGCGTCAGCATTGAATACAATGCGCCCGTAGAAAAAATTGTGGTGGAAAACGGCCGCGCCACCGGCGTGCAGACCGCCGCTGGTTTCTTGGCTGCCGACGTAGTGGTGGCCGGGGCCGACTACCACCACGCCGAGCAACACTTGCTGGCTCCCGAGTGGCGCACCTACGACGAAGCCTATTGGGATAAGCGCACGATGGCACCCTCGTCGCTGCTGTTCTACCTGGGCGTGAACAAGCGCCTGCCCAACCTGCGCCACCACAACCTGTTCTTCGATGAGGACTTCAGCCTGCACGCCGAAGAAATCTACGAGGACCCCAAGTGGCCAAGCCGCCCGCTGTTCTACGTGTCGGCTCCCTCGCAAACCGACTCCTCCGTAGCCCCGGAAGGCTCCGAAAACATCTTCCTGCTGATTCCGGTAGCCCCCGACTTGCCCGACCCCGAGGAAACCCGGGAACATTACTACCACCTCATCATGGAGCGGCTCGAGCGCCACTGCGGCACCAGCATCCGCGATGCGGTGGTGTACAAGCGCAGCTACGCCCACCAGGATTTCATGGACGATTACCACAGCTATAAGGGCAACGCTTATGGTTTAGCCAACACGCTGCGCCAAACGGCCATCCTCAAGCCCAGCCTCAAGAGCAAGAAAGTGAGCAACCTGTACTTCACCGGCCAACTCACCGTTCCTGGTCCTGGCGTCCCGCCTTCGCTCATTTCGGGCCAGGTAGTGGCAGGGGAGGTAATGAAGGAAATTGAAAATTAAAAGGTGAAAAAGTATTTTCGATGATATAGCTAAGTGTTCAGCTCATAAAAGCGCTGCCATATCGCCGGAATCTGTTGTGTATGTGATTAGCGCATTTTTCACTTTAATTCTTAATTCAAATTTGGACCACGTAGCTCTTTTCACCGAAACCAGCCGGGCGTGCAGTAAGCTTATCACGCAGCGGTATAGTACCTCGTTTACGCTCGGCATCCGCACGCTCGACCAGCGGTTCCATCTGCCAGTGTACTCGGTGTATGGGTTCGTGCGCTGGGCCGACGAAATCGTGGACACATTTCACGACCACGACAAAGCTGCACTGTTCGCCGATTTCCGGCGCCAGACTTACGAGGCCCTGGACAAGCGCATCAGCCTGAACCCGGTACTGCACGCGTTCCAGGATGTGGTGCATACCTATGGCATCGACCGCGAATTCATCGACGCGTTTCTGTATAGCATGGAAATGGACCTTGATGACCGCAGCTACGATCAGTCGCTCTACGCGAAATACATTTATGGCTCGGCCGAAGTGGTGGGCCTGATGTGTCTGCGCGTATTCTGCGAGGGCGACCGGGCCCAGTTCGACCGGTTGCGCGAGCCGGCCCGGCGGCTGGGCTCGGCCTTCCAGAAAATCAACTTCCTGCGCGACATTCGCTCCGACTACGAGGACCGCGGCCGGGTTTATTTTCCGGGCGTACGCTACGAGGAGTTTACCGACGAGGTGAAGCGCAACATCGAGGCCGACATCCGGGCCGATTTTGAGGCCGGCTACGCGGGTATTGTGCAGCTGCCGCGGGCAGCCCGGCTAGGTGTTTATCTGGCTTACGTGTACTACCTCAAGCTTTTCCACAAAATTCGTCAGCTGCCCGCGCGCCGCATTCTGGGCGAGCGGGTGCGCGTTCCTACAAACACCAAACTGCTGCTACTCATGGGCTCCTGGTTCCGATATCGGCTGGCGCGTATTTAAGGCAGCAAAAGGACTGACAGACTAAGTTTCGCCGCTTGGCGTTATTATTGAAGGGAAATTAGCGGGCGTGCCCGACCTGGTTGTACCCCCTTAGTCTGCCTTTTAGCCTCGATTTCGTGCTTAAATATCTGTTCCTGACCCTCTTCCTCACTTTTTCCACCCTCGTGTCTACCGAAGCCAACCCTTACGCCCTTTCGCACCTTCGTCGCCAGTACCAGCAGGCGGCTGCTGATAAGGAGGCCGGCGAGAAGTTCTACAAGTTCATGGCCGCCTACACCCACCAGAACGCCGTGGTGCTGGCTTACAAGGCCGCTGCCGAAGCTATCCGGGCCCGCGACGCGTCCATGTTCAACAAGCTTACCTACGTGCAGCAGGCCAGCAAGCAGTTCGAGCAGGCAGTGAAGCTCGACAATGACAACCCCGAAATCCGGTTTCTGCGTCTGAGCGTGGAAAGCAACCTGCCCAGCTTCCTGGGCCTGAGCCAGCACGTCGACGAAGACCGCCAGTTTCTGCTCGATACCTTGCTGCGTCATCCCAACTCGGGTCTCGATGCTGAATCGTTCGGTTTGGTACGTAGCTTTCTCGTGGAGCGCGGCCACGTTTCCGACTCCGACGCGCAAAAGCTGGCCCGGTTATAGGCACAAGGTTTTTAGTCGGTCAGCAGATGGCTCCGTTGTGTCCGTTTGGGCATTGCGGGGCCGTTTTTTATCCTGCACCGCGCCCAACAGGTGGTTGGGGTTCTCACTTCTTCATTCGCGATATGAAAGCTGTATTGTTATTGGTGCTGGCCGTTGTGCTAAGCGGGGGGCAGGTATTGGCGCAGCAGGTGCTGCTGAAAGGCCGCGTACTCGATGAGCGGCGGCAGCCGGTACCCTACGCCAACGTGGGCCTGGTTGGGGACGAACCAAGCACTGCCACCAATGAGGCTGGTGAGTTTGTGCTGCGCGTGGCCCAGTTGCCCCAACAGCTAACCGTTGTAAGCCTGGGCTACGAGCCGCTTGTGGTAACGGTGGCTTCGGCTGCCGCACCGCTCACCCTGACGCTCCGGACCAGTGCCGTGGCCCTACCCGAAGTACGGGTGCGTAACCCCACCCAATTGGCCAACGAACTGGTGCAGCGAGCCAGTGCCAAACTGGCCCGCCACCGGCGCCAGCCAGTATACGGCCAGGCTTTTTATCGCCAGAAACAGCGCCATAACGGCCGCTATACCGAGTTTGTGGATGCCTTTTACAACGTGCGCTCCACGCCCGAGGGCGTGAGCGGCTGGCAGCTGACGCAGGCTCGCTACGGACAGGTAGCGGAGGAAACGGGCGTGGAAATGATGAACTTCTCGGCCGCCATCCGCCTGATTCCGGTGTACGACCCCAAGCCCAGCCGGCGCAAAGTGGCCGTGCCACTGGGGCCGCTGGCTACCCGGCAGTTCACGTTCGAACTGCGCGAAATTCTGCAAAGCAAAGGGCAGGAAACGGCTGTTATCAACTTTGCCCCCCGCCCCGAGTTGGGCCAGTCGGGCCTGAGTGGTACGCTCTACCTCGACCTAAAAACGGCCGCCCTGCGCCGGGTGGAAAGCCAGGTACCCATTGCCGACCTGATGAGCCTGCAATTTGGCGAAGGCACCAGCCTCGACTCACAAACTATGCACCTGACCACCGACTTTGCGCCTTACCAGGACTCGCTGAGCCGGCTACAGGCCGTGCGGGCCGAGCAGCGCATCGTGCTTCGCTACCAGGGCCGCCCCGATACTACTACCGTGAGCGGCAACCTGTTTTTTTACCGCTACACCGCCGGGGCGACTGGTAAGGGCTATAAAGCTACCGGCGTCAACTACCACGACCTCAAGCAGGCCAGCAAGCAAACCTACGACCCGGCATTCTGGCGCAACCGAGAAATTCTGCGGGCTTCGCCGACCGAGGAGCGCGTTATTCGCGACCTGGAGCAGCAGAAGGCTTTCGGCACATTTTAGGTAGAGGCTTGCATACCAGATGGTTGCGGTAGGGCGGTTGCCAGCCTCATGCGGCTGGGTTTTCGCTAATTGATTTCTATCTTACCTCAGCCGTAACCTTCCGGGCGGTTCCCCGGTTACTGCGTTAGCTATGCCGCACCACCTGAGCGTCCGTATTGACCCTAATTCCGGCTTCTGCTTTGGCGTCATCTATGCCATTCAAATGGCCGAAGACCTGCTCGATGAGCAGGGCTACCTGTATTGCCTGGGCGACATCGTGCATAACGATGAAGAAGTAGAGCGCCTGGAGCGCCGCGGCCTGCGCATTATCGACTACGAGCAGTTGGCTGGCCTGCGCCGGGAGGCAGTGCTCATCCGGGCCCACGGCGAGCCGCCCAGCACCTACCAGATGGCCATGGAAAATGAGCTGACGCTCATCGACGCCTCGTGCCCGGTGGTGCTTAAACTCCAGAACCGCATCAAAACCAGCTACGATAAGCAGGACCGCATCTTTATTTACGGCAAGCACGGCCACGCCGAGGTGCGCGGTTTGTTAGGCCAGACCAGCGGCAACGCCATCGTATTCGAGAACTTGGAGGAATTGCTCGGCCACGAGTTGCCCGCCCGCCTCACCCTCTACAGCCAGACCACCAAGAGTACCGATTCCTTTTACCGCATCAAGAACGAGCTGCAGGAGCGCGGCTACGAGGTCAATGCCAACGACACCATCTGTAGGCAGGTGAGCAACCGCGACAAGGACCTGCGCCGCTTTGCCGCCCAGTACGATCAGGTGGTATTCGTGTCGGGTACGAAAAGCTCCAATGGCAAGGTGCTGTACCAGGTTTGTAAGGATACCAATGCGGCCACGCACTTCATCTCCAAGGTCGATGATTTACGGCCCGAGTGGTTTGCTCCCGGCCAGAGCATCGGCATTTGCGGAGCCACCAGCACGCCCCTGTGGCAGATGGAGCAAGTCCGCGACGCGTTGCTGGCGCTGTGATTTGGTGAGTGAATAAGCGCATGAGCGAGTTGACCTATTCCATGGACGAAACAGCCGTTTCTGGTTCAGCCAGCCCTGCCAAGGGCCAGCCCGGCCGGGTACGGCCCGCGCCGCTGGGGTGGCGGGGCGTGGGGATGGCGGGACTTATTCTGGCTTCCTGGGCCGGACTGCTTACGTTCCTATTGGCCTTCTATCAGCCCGATTGGCGTACGCCCTGGCCTTACGTACTGGCTCTGCTGCAAACGCACCTGTATACTGGTCTGTTCATTACGGCCCACGATGCTATGCACGGTGTAGTAAGTTCGCGCAAACGGCTCAACAATGCCATCGGCTTGCTTGCGGCCGGGCTGTTTGCCTTCAACTGGTTTCCGGGGATGCTCCCCAAGCACCACGCCCACCACCGCCACGTGGCCACCGAGCACGACCCCGATTTCCACGACGGCCGCCATCCCGGCTTTCTGCCCTGGTTCGCCCGCTTCGCCTGGAACTACGTGACGCTGGGGCAGGTGGTGCTGATGGCGGCGACTTACAACTTGCTCAAGCTGTTTTTCCCCCAGGCCAACGTTATAGCCTTCTGGATGCTACCGGCTGTGTTGGCCACTGTGCAGCTGTTTTACTTCGGCACCTATAGGCCCCACCGCGGCGAGCACGCCCCCGATAACGCCCACAAATCGCGCAGCCAGTTCCGCCACCATCTCTGGGCTTTCGTGAGCTGTTACTTTTTCGGCTACCACTACGAGCACCACGATCAGCCCTATTTGCCCTGGTGGCGGCTATGGCAGGCCAAGGGTTAGTCAGAGATTGGCCTTGCCTTAATGCCGGTAGTGGGGTTGAATGGACAGAAAAAGGGCTTCCATGTGCCCTTGCCGCACGACGAGCGTTACAACTTTAACCCTTAATTCCTCCTGATGAGGGAGTGGTTGACGACTTGCTCGGTTACCCGTTCGCGGTAAGTTTGACCCAGGGGTAAGGCGTGGCCGCCTACTTTCACTTCCAGTGACGTCATGGAATCGATGCGGGCCGCATTGACCAAATAGGAGCGGTGGGTGCGGATAAACAGGCCGGCCGGGAGCTGGTGCTCCAGGTTTTTGAGGTTGACCAGCGTGAGGTGAGTACGGCCGTCGGCAGTATTGATTTTGGTGAAATCCTTCAGCGCCTCGATGTAGAGTACCTCCCGATAGTGCAGGCGTACAAACTGGGCATCGGTGCGGATAAAGAAGGAGCCCCAGCCGGTAAGCGTGTCGCTTGGTATTTCGGTTGCTGCGGTCTGCACCCGCAGGATGCTGGCTACTTTATTGACGGCCTTCAGGAACCGGTCGAGCGAAATTGGCTTCAGCAGAAAGTCGATAACATCGAGGTTGAAGCCTTCCATGGCATACTGGGGGTGGGCCGTCATGAGCACCACCAGTGGGGGCTGCTGCAGCGACCGGACCAAATCGATGCCCGTAAGGTGGGGCATGGTGATATCGGAGAACAGGACCTGTACCTGGTGCTCCATCAGGTAGCGGTGGGCCTCCAGCGGATCGGTGAAGACCGCCTTCACATCCAGCACGTCGGTCATGGAAATGTAAGCCTGCAAGAGGTCCAGAACCAGCGGGTCATCGTCGAGCAGCAGGCACGAAATCTTCATAAAGTAAAAGAGTAGCCGAGGTGTAGTAGGTGAATATAGGGGTATAAAGCTAAATTGTCTTATAAATTATAGAAAGAAAACAATTTATATGGACCGTGAAGTAGTGTTTGTCTACTTTTTTAGCAGGTTGCTATACTATTAATGGTTTGATCAATAGATCATTACTTACCTTATTGTCAGCTACCTGATCGGACGGCGAAAGTCCGCGCTATAAAGAATTGTTCTGATCTTTTTTTGGGTGTCCCGGCCGGCGGGTACCGTGCAATGTGGTGGTGGCTAGCAGTTAAAACGGCATGCTTATCCGGTTATTATGGACCTTATTACCTCAACCCCTATCCAACTAACGAGTGAGCCGTCAGTGCTCGTGCTGGATGGTCTCGTACTGACTATCAATCAGCACGAGAGCATCCGTCGCTCCCTGCGGTCGGCTTTCGGATTACGTACCCGGACGCTCCATTTGCGTGTCGATCCGGTCATGGACCTGATTTTTCTCTGCGAGGCCGTCGTGCCGGGCTCATTACCCTGCCTGGCCGTTCTCACGCATCCGGCCATAACGGCCGTAGTACTCCGCCAAGCCACACTCACCCGGATTCAAAACCCCAATCCGGTGGCTGGGCGGGGTAGCGCCTCGCTCCGTTCCCTGGAAAAGGGTAACTGCTTTCTGACCGCCAACAGCCGCAAAGTGCCCATTGCTAGCTTTGGCCCCACCAACGTGCAGCCTTCGCAGATTGAGATGGAGCTGCTGGGCCAGCCCAATCTGCTCGAATTCCTGCGGGCCGAGTTTTTCACGCTGGAAATCTCGGGTACAAACTGGCGGCGGCTGAGTCGTTCGCTGGCTTTGCAGGTCAGTCTGCAGTTCGAAATTCGGTCGGCAGTACCAATAGGAGCCAGGGCCTGAGTGGTTGTTCAACTGACTTTATGCTTACCAAAGCGCATCGATGCGCTTTAACAGAAGCTTAGCAGCTGTGCATCTTCCCGGAGGCGAAGCATCGTCGGCACCGGGCAATTCGCCGCCACGAACGTTCGATTAGACCCGTAACCCGTACCCGGAAGTGGGCAAAATGGGCTATGGAGTGGGTTTTTAGGTGGGTGGTAGAAAATGGTAAATCGTGGTTGGCTTTTCCGGCGGGTTCCGTACTTTTGCTATATCCCGTTGCTGTGCCCCGTTTTCTCCTTCGTCATGACCACCCAGCTGCTCTCCGGCGAGTACGAGTGCAAGCTCGACCCCAAAGGTCGGCTGGTGTTGCCGGCGAAGGTAAAGGCCAACCTACCCGAGGCTTCGGGCAGCCAGCTGGTGCTGGTGCGCGGCTTCGAGCCCTGCCTAGTGCTGTATCCCCGCTCGGCCTGGCGCGTGATTCATGAGAAGGTGATGGCCCTCGATGAGTTCAACGAGGAGTACCGGCAGTTTCAGCGCAACTTTTTCCGGGGCATGACGGAGGTGGAGCTCGACAGCATCGGCCGGTTTATGCTGCCCCGCACTATGCTACGCTACGCCGGCATCGAGCGGGAGGCCATTATTGTCGGGCTGGGCAACCGCTGCGAAATCTGGGACCCCACCCGCTACGACGACTACCTCATCAAAGACCAGCAGAACTTCTCGAAGCTGGCCCAGAAGTTTCTGACCACCGAGGCTCCTTTCGGCCCTTTGTCCGCCTGAATTCCTGTTTACCCAACGCCGCCGTGACCGACTACGCTAACGATACTGCCTACCACCGCCCCGTGATGCTGCGCGAGTGCCTCGACGCCCTCGACATGCAGCCCCACGGCCGCTACGTGGACGTAACGTTCGGTGGCGGCGGCCACTCGGCCCGGATGCTGGAGCGCCTGCAACACCCCGGCCACCTGTTCAGCTTCGACCAGGATGCCGACGCCGAGGCCCAGGCCGCCCGGCTGGCCCGGCCCGAGTTCACCTTCATCCGGGCCAATTTCCGCCACCTGCACCAGGAGCTGGACCAGCGCGGCGTATTGCCCGTCGATGGGCTGCTGGCCGATCTGGGTGTTTCGTCGCACCAGTTCGATACGCCCGAGCGCGGTTTCAGCACCCGTTTCGACGGGCCGCTGGACATGCGCATGGACCCCGACGGCGACGACGCCTCGGCCGCCGATATTATCAATGATTACCCCGAGGCCGAGCTGCACCGCATTTTTGGCATGTACGGCGAGGTGACCAACGCCCGTACCCTGGCCGCAACCGTGGCCGGGGCCCGGCGCGGGCAGTCTATTACAACCATCGCGGCCCTCAAAAAAGCCATTATGCCCTGCACCCCCCGGGGCAAGGAAAACAAGTACCTGGCCCAGGTTTTCCAGGCCCTGCGCATTGAAGCCAACGACGAAATGGCGGCTTTGCGCGAGATGCTGGAGCAAACGGCCCAGGTGCTGCGTCCTGGCGGCCGGCTGGTGGTGATGAGCTACCATTCGCTCGAAGACCGGCTGGTGAAGAATTTCCTGGCCAAGGGCAAGTTCTTCGGCGAGGCCGACAAAGACCTGTTCGGCCGCACCGATTTGCCTTTCTCCGTCGTCACGCGCAAACCAATCGAAGCCACCGCCGAAGAAATTGCCCTCAACAGCCGGGCACGAAGTGCGAAGCTGCGCATTGCCATCAAAAATTAGCCTCATGTCTGCCAACACCGTTCGTCCTGCCAGCAGCCCGCCCCGCGCCAACGTGCCCCGCGCCGTGGAGCCGGAGCCGGTGCGCCCACCGGTGGAGGAGCCGGCGGCGGCCAAGGCCCCGCAGCCAGTGGCCCAGCCCGTACGGGCGGCCCGCGCCGCGCCGCGCCCGCGCAGCACCTGGAGCGTGTTTACGCTGCTAGAGCGGGCTACGCGCATGGACGGGCTGTTCCGGGAGGGGCTGCCCGTGCGGCTGCTGCCACACCTGTTGTTTATTATGTTTCTGGTGCTGCTCTACATCGGCAACACCCACTACGCCACCCGCCTGAACCGCAGCATTCAGAAGCTCAAAATTGAAACCGAAGATTTGCGGGCCGACTACACAACCCTGAAGTCGGATTACATGGAGGCCAGCAAGCAAAGCGAGGTGGCCCGCCGGGTGGCGGCCTACGGGCTGGTTGAAAGCTCCTCGCCACCCTTCCGCATTGCCGTGCCCGCCGGCGGCCTCGACGCGGCCAAGCTCGACATGATGCCGGTGCTGACCGCCGACTCGGTGGCCGCCATGACCGCCCGCGCCCGCGCCGACTCGCTGCGGCGGGCCGTGGGCCCGGCCCTGGGCGGCGACACGGTGGAGGTAGGCGCCCCGCCCGTGCCCGTCGGCACCGACCTTAACGGCGAACCGGCCGCCGCATCTGCCACTCCTGCACCCCGCCGCAAGTGAAAGGAAACGTCAAAAAAAGCATCGTTACCCGTATCCGGCTGGCGTTTTTGGGCGTCTGCCTGTTTTCGGCCGCTATTGTCTGGCGCATTGCCCACATCCAGTTTCAGGAAGGAGCGCGCTGGAGTGCGCTGGAGCAGGAGCGCCGTATCGTGTACCAGCCGGTTTTCGCCACCCGGGGCAATATCTACTCCGATAACGAGAGCATTATGGCCACCTCGCTGCCCTTCTACCGGGTGGCCTGGGACCCGAGCGTGGTCAATGAGGCGCTGTTCAATCAGAAGGTTGATTCGCTGGCCGGTTTGCTGGCCAACTTCTTCGGCGACCGGAGCAAGCAGGAGTATTTCCGCAAGCTCAAAAACGCCCACGACCCCAAGCGGGGCGTGCGCTATATCCGCCTGAACTCGCGGCAGATCAACTTCCAGGAGAAAAAGGAGTTGGCCGCGTGGCCGATTTTCCGGGAGGGTAAAAACCGGGGCGGGGTCATTTTTGAGAAAATTGACAAGCGCTTCCGGCCCTTCGGGGGGCTGGCCCAGCGCACGATTGGCTTCCTGAACGAAGACAAGAACGGGGCGGGTCTGGAATTCACCTTCAACCGCCACCTGGCCGGCCGCGATGGGGAGGCCCTGTTCGAGCGCCTGCCCGGGGGCAACAAGCCCATTTACGACGGCACCGAGGTGAAGCCCCAGCCGGGCTACGACGTGAAAACGACTCTCGACATCAACCTCCAGGACATGGCCGAAAATGCCCTGTACAAGTCGCTGGTGGAGAACAATGCCCAGTACGGCACCGTCATACTGATGGAGGTGAAAACCGGCCACATCAAGGCCGTGGCCAACCTGGGTAAGGTAGCCGAGGGTGTGTACCGCGAGAACTACAACTACGCCATTGCCGACCAGGGCCGTACCGAGCCGGGCTCGACCTTCAAGCTGGCCTCGATGATGGCCGCCTTCGAGGAAAACTCCGATCTGCAGCTCACCGACACCATAAACACTGGCCGCACCGGCTCGCTGAAAATTGGCGGGGCCGTGAAAACCGACTCGCATCCCTACGGCCGCATCACGCTGCAGCAGGTGTTCGAGAAGTCGTCGAATATCGGCGTGGCCAAGCTTACCGACCAGGTGTTCAGCAAAAACCCTGAGAAATACACCGACTACCTCAAGCGCTTTGGCCTCGATAAGCCCCTGGGCTTCCAGATGGCCGGCGAGGCGCGGCCCTATATCAAGGACCCCAACGACCGGAGCTGGAGCCGCACCTCGCTCACGACCATGAGCATCGGCTACGAGCTGAAGCTGGCCCCGCTCCAGACGCTGGCCTTTTACAACGCCGTGGCCAACGGCGGGGTGAAGATGCAGCCCATGATTGTCAGCGAAATCAAGCAGGCCGACAACGTGATTGAGCGGTTTGAACCGGTGGTGCTCAACCCTAAAATCTGCTCCGAAGAAACCCTGCAGAAAGTGCGCACGATGATGGAAGGCGTGGTGGAGCACGGCACGGCCCGCGGCATCCGCACGAGCGATTACCTGATTGCGGGCAAAACCGGCACGGCCTGGAAATTCAAGAACGGGGCCTACACCCGCACCTATTCCACCAGCTTCTGCGGCTACTTCCCGGCCGACAACCCCAAGTACAGCTGCATTGTGGTAGTGGATTCGCCCAAGAACGGCCGCATTTACGGGGCCGATGTGGCCGCGCCGGTCTTCCGCGAGCTGGCCGACAAAGCCATGGCCCGCGATGCGGCCTCGCAGCGCCCGCTGCTGGCCCGTGCCCCGCTGCATAAGTCGCCGGTGCCGCTGGTGAAAGCCGGCCTGCACGACGAGCTGACGATGATGTTCGACCGCCTCGGCGTGCAGCACGAGGGCGCGGCCTCCACCGACGACTGGGTGCGGACCGCCCGTGCCGACTCGGAATCTGCCGATGTGCGCCTGCGGCCCATGCCCCTGCGCCCCGGCCGGGTGCCCAACGTGGAGGGCCTCACGCTGCGCGATGCGCTGTTTCTACTCGAAAACCGTGGCCTGCGGGTTCGCAGCAACGGTTCGGGTCGGGTGATAAGCCAGTCGGTAGCCGCCGGCACGCCTGCCCGGCGTGGCACTACGGTGGTGCTCCAGCTGGAGCCAATTGGCACCCAATCGAGGCCGCTGGCGGTGCAGACCGCCGCGCCCTGACGCCTGCCCGGCACCCCAGGGCTGAAGCCCTGGGCTAGTCAGCGGTGAAAAAACGCCCCGCTACGTAGCCCAGGGCCTCAGCCCCGGGACCTCGGGAAGCAACACGAACAATACAACAGCATCCTCTTGAACCAGACTACCTCTCTTCCCCAGCTCCTCGCCGCCATCACCGTGCTCGACCAGCACGGTCCGACGGATGTAGCCGTAACGGCCCTTACCCTCGATTCGCGGCAGGTAGGGCCGGGGACGGTGTTTTTTGCTTTGCGCGGCACGGCCACCGATGGACACGAGTTCATTGCCAAAGCGGTAGAGCAGGGCGCGGCCGTGGTGGTGTGCGAGGTGCTACCGGCCGAGCTGAACCCGGCTACCAGCTACGTGCGGGTGGCCGATTCGGCGGAGGCGATGGCCCTGATGGCGGCCGAGTTCTATGGGCATCCGTCGCGGCAGCTGCAATTGGTGGGCATTACGGGCACGAACGGCAAGACTACCTGCGCCACCATGCTGCACAAGCTGTTCCGGGAACTGGGCTACCACTGCGGGCTGCTGAGCACGGTGCAGAATCAGATTGATGAGCAGGTGATTCCGAGCACCCACACCACGCCCGACGCCATCCGCCTCAACGAGTTGCTGGCCCGGATGCTGCAGGCCGGTTGCACCCATGTCTTCATGGAGGTCAGCTCCCATGCTGTGGTCCAGCACCGCGTCACGGGCCTGCACTTCGCGGGGGGCGTGTTTACCAACCTCAGCCACGACCACCTCGACTACCACGGCACCTTCGATGCCTACCTGAAGGCAAAGAAGGGCTTTTTCGATATGCTGCCGAAGTCGGGTTTTGCCCTGAGCAATGCCGACGACAAGCGTGGGGCCGTGATGCTGCAGAATGTGGCCGGCCGCCGCGAGCTGTACTCGCTGCGCGGCCACGGCGAGTTTCGGGCCCGGTTGCTCGAAAATGCCGTGCATGGCCTACACCTCGAAATCGAGGGCCGGGAGGTGCAGTTTCGCCTCATTGGCGTGTTCAACGCCTACAACCTGCTGGCCATTTATGGCACGGCGGTGCTGCTGGGCGAAGACCCTACGGAAGTGCTGACGGTGCTTTCGGGCCTGACCTCGGCTCCCGGCCGGTTCGAGCCGGTGGTGTCGGTCAAAACGCGCATCACGGGCATTGTGGACTACGCCCACACGCCCGACGCACTGGAAAACGTGCTCCAGACCATTGCCGATATCCGTCAGCCCAGCCAGCAGGTGATTACGGTGGTGGGCTGCGGCGGCAACCGCGACGGGGCCAAGCGCCCCATCATGGCCCGCCTGGCCGCCGAACTTTCCAACCGCGCCGTGCTTACCTCCGACAACCCCCGCTTCGAGGACCCCAACGAGATTCTGGCCCAGATGCAGGCCGGTGTGCCGGTTATCGCGCTGGGTAAAGTCCTCACCATCGCCGACCGCCGCGAAGCCATTAAAACGGCCGTCGCCCTGGCCCAGCCCGGCGACATCGTGCTGGTTGCCGGCAAAGGCCACGAAACCTACCAGGAAATCAAAGGCGTCAAAAACGACTTCGACGATAAACAGGTGCTGAGCGAGATGTTTCAGCTGCTGGGGAAATGAGTTTTAGCCAGCCGATCCGGCACTCCAGGGCTGAAGCCCTGGGCTACGGAGCGTTCGTCTGGAACACTGACTAGCCCAGGGCTTCAGCCCTGGGATGCTTGGCCGACGGAATGCTGCGTCTATCAACTGACAACGCACCTTTGACCCCAACCCAAAAAACTGAACCTTTGCAGTCCAAAAACCTCCACAACCCGACTGCTGACCGCCGCGCCCATGCTGTACTACCTCTTTAATTACCTTTATAAAGTACACCACATTCCGGGCACCGGCGTGATGCAGTACACCTCGTTTCGGGCGGCACTGGCCATTGTCTTCTCCCTCATCATTGCGCAGTACTTCGGCGCCCCGCTGATCCGGCTACTTCAGCGTCAGCAAATCGGCGAAACCATCCGCGACCTGGGCCTGCAGGGCCAGGCCGAGAAAAAGGGCACCCCCACCATGGGCGGGCTCATTATTCTGCTGGCCATTCTGGTGCCGGTGCTGCTGTTTGCCAAACTCGAGAACATCTACATCATCCTGATGCTGCTGAGCACGGTGTGGCTGGGGCTGATTGGCTTTGTCGATGACTATATCAAGGTCGTGAAGAAGGATAAGGAGGGGCTGGCCGGGCGCTTCAAGATTCTGGGCCAGGTGGGCCTGGGCCTTACGGTGGGATGGGTGCTGTTTTTCAGCAACGATGTAACCGTGCGCCAATACGCGCTGGCCAACGGCACGTTTTCGGCCGTGGACGCCAGCAGCGTGTATCAGGATGTGAAGCTGATGATTACCACCGTGCCCTTCCTCAAGAACAACGAGCTCAACTACGGCGACCTGTTCGCTACGGCCGGCGACTTCTTCAACGAGTACTACGCTTTCTTCTACATTCCCATCGTCATCGTCATCATCACGGCCGTCAGCAACGGGGCCAACATCACCGATGGCCTCGACGGGCTGGCGGCGGGCACTTCGGCTATTATCGGTACCACGCTGGCCATTTTCGCCTTCGTAAGCGGCAACGCCCTGCTGGCCGACTACCTCGACATCATGTTCATCCCGAACTCGGGCGAGCTGGTCATTTTCTGCGCTGCCTTCGTGGGGGCCTGCGTGGGCTTTCTGTGGTACAACAGCTACCCGGCCCAGGTTTTCATGGGCGATACGGGCTCGTTGGCCATTGGCGGCATTATTGCCGTGCTGGCCCTCATTGTGCGTAAAGAATTGCTCATTCCAGTGCTCTGTGGCATATTCCTGATCGAAAACCTCTCCGTAATGGTACAGGTGAGCTACTTCAAGTACACCCGCAAAAAGTACGGCGAAGGTCGCCGGCTGCTACGCATGTCGCCCCTGCACCACCACTACCAGAAACTCGGCTACCACGAGTCCAAAATCGTGTCGCGCTTCTGGATTGTGGGCATTATGCTGGCCGTGCTGACTCTGGTTACACTCAAATTGCGCTAAATCTCAGCGCCCAGAGCATTGGTAGTGGAGCTGCTGTTTCTACTGTCTAAGCGCTGACCTCTGAATTCCAAGCTCTACTATCCAAGCGCTAAGTTCTTAAATCTCATGTCCAAGATTGTCATTTTAGGAGCGGGCGAGAGTGGGGTAGGGGCGGCGCTGCTGGCGCAGGCCAAGGGCCACTCCGTGTTTGTGTCTGATCAGAGCCCGATTCAGCCCCGCTACCAGCAGAAGCTGCGCAACGCCAATATTCGGTTCGAGGAAAACCAGCACACGCTGGCCGAAATCCTGACGGCCGATGAGGTGGTGAAAAGTCCGGGTATTCCGGAAAAGGCGGCCGTTATTCAGGCGCTGCGCCAGCAGGGCACACCCATCATCTCCGAAATTGAGCTGGCCGGGCGCTATACCCGGGCCCGGTGCATCGGCATCACGGGCACCAACGGCAAAACCACTACCACGCTGCTTACTTACCACCTGCTGAAGGAGGCGGGCCTGCGCGTGGGTTTGGCCGGCAACGTAGGTTATTCGTTGGCCGAGCAGGTTATTGCCGACGAGCACGACTACTACGTGGTGGAGCTGAGCTCCTTTCAGCTCGACGACACCTACGACTTCCAGCCCTGGATTGCGGTGCTGCTCAATATCACCCCCGACCACCTCGACCGCTACGACTACTCGCTCGAAAAATACGCCCAGTCCAAACTGCGCATCACCCAACGCCAGGACAGCAACAACTTCTTCATCTACAACGCCGACGACGAAACAATTCAGCGCAATTTCCTGTCCGCGCTGCGGCCCATGTGCCAGCTGCCCTTTAGCCTGCACCCGCAGGAGGGGTTGCAACTGGCCGGCTACTACCTCGACGAAACCACCATGCAGGTACACCTGCAGCCCGGCACACCCGCCGAACCCGAGCAAGTCAGCACTGCAGACTCCCCGCTCATTGGCCAGCACAATCGGCAAAATACGCTGGCCGCCGTACTCTGCGCCCGGGTTGCAGGCCTCGAAACTGACCAGATTGAGGCGGCCCTGGCCACCTTCCGCAACGCCGACCACCGCCTGCAGCTGGTAGGCGAAATCAACGGGGTCCGCTTCATCAACGACAGCAAAGCCACCAATGTGGAGGCTGCCTGGTACGCTCTCGACGGTATTTCGGCGCCCATTATCTGGATTGCGGGCGGCACCGATAAAGGCAACGACTACACCAGCCTGCTGCCGCTGGCCCAAAGCCGCGTAAAAGCGCTAATTTGTCTGGGCCTCGACAACGAGAAGCTGAAAGCCAGCTTCGGTCAACTGGTTCCCCACCTCGAAGAAAGCCAGCGCATGGAAGCGGCCGTGCAACGGGCTGCCGCCCTCGCCGCCCCCGGCGACGTGGTGCTGCTCTCGCCCGCCTGCGCCAGCTTCGATTTGTTCCAGAACTACGAGGACCGGGGCCGGCAATTCGCCGCCGCCGTGGCTGCGCTGCGCCCAGCCTAACGCGCTGCGACAGGTAAACAGGAAGAAAACCGCGTTATTGATTCAATCAGCGAAAATCAGTGCTTTATGGAAATGCTAACCAACTGGCTGCGCAAGAACCTCAAGGGCGACCCCATTCTGTGGGGCATTGTGGTGCTGTTTTCGCTGATTTCAATTGCCGTGGTGTACTCCGCCACGGGCACGCTGGCGTATAAAAGCCGGGGCGGCAACACCGAGTACTTCCTCATGAAGCACACCGGCCTGATTTTCGTGGGCCTGCTGTTCATGTGGCTGGCTCACCGCGTCGACTACCGCCACTACTCGCGCCTCTCGCTTTACGCCCTGCTGGCGTCGGTGCCGCTGCTCATTTTCACTTTCGTGATGGGCTCGACGCTTAATGAGGCCTCGCGCTGGCTTACCATCCCGGTTATCAACCAAACCTTCCAGCCCTCCGACCTGGCCAAACTGGCCCTGATTTCGCATTTGGCCTCCATGCTCAGCCGCCGCCAGCAGCACGTCGGCGACTTCAAGACCACGCTGCTGCCGGTAATGATTTGGGTGGGCGTGATTTGCGGGCTCATCATTCTTTCTAACGCTTCCACGGCACTGCTGCTGTTTGCTACCTGCCTGCTGCTCATGTTCATTGGGCGGGTGCCGCTCAAGCAGATGGCCGTGATGGTGGCCATTGGGGTGGTAGTGGGCGGCGTGGGCCTGGTAGCCGGGCAGCGCTGGAAAACGGTGCAGTCGCGCATCGAAAGCTTCACCGACAAAAGCAAGCCGGTGCCGTTTCAGCTGGAGCACGCCTACATCGCCGAAGCTACTGGTGGTGTATTCGGCAAGGGCCCCGGCAAAAGCACCGAGCGCAACATCATGCCCCACCCGTATTCCGACTTCATCTACGCCATCATCATTGAGGAGTACGGCCTGTTTGGGGGTGTTGTCGTGCTGTTTCTCTACCTGGCCTTTCTGTATCGAGGGCTGAAAACGGTGATGAACAGTTACGGGGCCTTCGGGGGACTGCTCTCGGCGGGCCTTACCTTTAGTCTGGTGCTGCAGGCCATGGTGAACATGGGCGTAGCCGTGGGCCTGGGCCCAATTACCGGTCTGCCGCTGCCGTTGCTGAGCATGGGCGGCACCTCGCTGATCTTTACCGGTATCAGCATCGGCATTATCCTGGCCGTGAGCCGGGGCGAGCGGGAAATCCGCCCGATGGCCGGCGAGCCCGCCGACACCCCCCGCATTCCGCGAGTATCGCAGTATGCCTGATTTTTTTAGTTGTCAGTTGCTGGTTGCTAGTTGTCGGTCACGTAATAAGTTGATTGTCAAATTTATGAAAACCTAACAACTGACAACTAGTAACTGACAACTGAACCATGAAACTCATTATCAGCGGCGGCGGTACCGGAGGGCACATTTTCCCGGCCGTGGCTATTGCCAACGAAATTCGCCGCCGCCACCCCCACGCGGAAATTCTGTTCGTGGGGGCCAATGGCCGGATGGAGATGACCCGTGTACCCGAAGCCGGCTACCGCATTGTGGGCCTCGATATTGCGGGGTTGCAGCGCAGTTTTACGCCCCAAAATCTGCTCTTCCCCATTAAAGTGATGCGGGCCGTGCGCAAGGCCGGTAAAATCATTGAGGATTTCCGGCCCGATGCCGTAGTGGGCGTAGGCGGTTACGCCTCGGCGCCGGTGCTGCTGGCGGCCACCTCGCGGGCCATTCCGGCCCTCATTCAGGAGCAAAACTCCTATGCCGGCCTCGTAAACAAGCTCCTGGCCAAGCGAGTGCAGCGCATCTGCGTGGCTTACGAGGGCATGGAAAAGTTCTTTCCCGCCGACCGGCTGGTGCTCACCGGCAACCCCGTACGTACCGAAATTGCCGACGGCCAGCGGTCGGAAGCGCTGGCGTTTTTTGGCCTCGATGCCAGCCGGCCCGTGCTGCTGGTAATTGGGGGCAGCCTGGGGGCGCGCACCCTTAACCACGCCACGGCCGCCGCGCTGCCGCGCCTGCAGGCCGCCGGCGTGCAGCTGCTCTGGCAAACCGGCAAGCTCTACTTCCCCGAAGCCCAGCAACAGGTTGCGCCCTTCGTTGACGAGGGCCTGCATGCCCACGAATTTATCCGCCGCATGGATCTGGCCTACGCCGCCGCCGATGTGGTCGTGAGCCGGGCCGGGGCCCTGTCGGTATCGGAACTGTGCCTGACGGGCAAGCCCAGCATCCTGGTGCCCTCGCCCAACGTGGCCGAAGACCACCAGACCAAGAATGCCCTGGCCCTCACCACCAAGGATGCCGCCTTGCTCGTCCGCGACGCAGAAGCCGGCGCTACGCTCTATGATCAGGCCTTGGCCCTGCTCCAAGACCCGGCGCGGCAGCAGCAACTCTCCGCCAATATTCGGGCAATGGCCCGCCCCCAGGCTACGGCTACGATTGTGGACGAACTGCTGAAACTGATTCCGGATAAGTAAATCGTGGTCTTTTCCGCTCGAACCTCAACCTAAGCTCCCAAGACCCCAACAAATGCAAACCAACGTTTTCTTTCTCGGTATCGGTGGCATCGGCATGTCGGCACTGGCCCGCTGGTTTAGGCCAACGGCCACGTCGTGAGCGGGTACGATAAAACGAAAACGCCCCTGACGGAAGCACTGACGGCCGAGGGTATCGTGATTCACTACGACGACGCGGTGGAAAGCATTCCGGCCGCCGTGCGCGAAAACCCGGCCGACACGCTGGTGGTACTTACGCCCGCCATTCCGAAAGACCACCGCGAATGGGCCTGGCTGCGGGAGCAGGGCTACGACATCCGTAAGCGCAGCCAGGTGCTGGGTTTGCTCACCCAGGGCCGCCCCACCATCGCGGTGGCCGGCACCCACGGCAAAACCACCACCAGCAGCATGGTGGCGCATTTGCTGCATCACGCCGGCGTACCCTGCGCCGCTTTCCTGGGTGGTATCAGCGTGAACCTAGGCTCGAACCTGCTGCTGCCGGATTACTAGCCGAAGAAACTACCAGCATTCCTGTGGTAGTCGAAGCCGATGAGTACGACCGGAGCTTCCTGACGTTGTTTCCGACCATCGCCATTGTGACGAGTACCGATGCCGACCACCTCGACATTTACGGCGACGCGGAAACGCTGCTCGAGTCGTTCCGGCAGTTTGTGGGCCAGATTCAGCCGGGCGGTACGCTGCTTATCAACCACACGGCCGATGCCAGTGTGGCTGCCGCTGCTCCGGCCGGTGTGCGGGTACTGCGCTACGGCCTGAGCTCCGAGCAGGGCCCCGAGCTGTACGCCGCCAACATTACCGCCGAAGGCCACCGGTTCGACTTTGATATGCACGGTCCGGCCGGCAGCGTAACCGGGCTGGAACTGGCTGTGCCGGGTTTCCACAACGTGGAGAACATGCTGGCCGCGGCCTGCGTGGCCCGCCTGCATGGCCTTTCCGACGAGCAGCTGCGCGTTGCCGTGGCCGCCTACCGGGGTGTAAAGCGTCGTTTCGAGTTCATCGTGACGGCCGGTACGCCCGCTGCCCCGAAAGTGTACGTGGATGATTATGCCCACCACCCCCGCGAAATTGAGGCCTTCCTCAAATCGTTGCGAGCCTTATACCCGGGACGGAAACTACGGGTCGTTTTCCAGCCTCACCTGTACAGCCGCACCCGCGATTTCGCGGCCGGATTCGCTGAGAGTCTGAGCCTTGCCGACGAGGTAGTGCTGCTCGACATCTACCCGGCCCGCGAGCAGCCGCTGCCGGGCGTAACGGCCGAGTTGATATTGTCCCAAATCACGGCTCCGGAAAAAAGTCTGCAAACCAAGGATGAAATTTTGCAAAACGCCGAAACCAATCCCAATTTTGACGTACTAGCCACTGTTGGGGCCGGCGACATCGACCAACTGGTACCTCAATTAAGGAATATTTTGAACCTCCGCTGGCAGGAATAAGCACTATCTTGTAAGCAGCTAGCCGCCGGACGGTGAATCCGATAAGACCTCTTCCAGGGCGTAGGCTAAAGCAGCATATAACATCTCAATTTCCCCAAGCCTCCATGAAGCGTAAAGCCAACAACCTGCTGTTTGCCACCGTTTGCCTGCTGTTGCTGGTAGGCTTGGGGGCTTTCGCGGCCGTACGGCAGGCGAACCGGCATGTGGGGGGCGTTATCGTTTCCATCAGCAACGAGTTCAATAATTTCTTTATCAGCCAGCGCGAAGTCACAAGCCTGCTCACCCGCGAGGGCCGCGACCGGCTCGAAGGTGCCGACCCCGACGAAGTGGACCTGAAGGCCCTCGAAGCCCGCCTTAAGGCCCACAGCTTCGTGAAGGAGGCCCAAGTGTACCGCGACCTGGCGGGCAACCTGCACGCCGACATCCGCCAGAGCCGGCCCATCGCCCGCCTCGTGCATGCCGACTCGCGCCAGGATAGCTACCTCGATGCCGATGGCCGCCAGTTGCCACTCTCGCCGCTGTTCACCGCCCGGGTCGTGCCCATTTCCCGGCCGGGTGGTGCGCCACTTTCGGCCCGGTTCTTTCAAGACAGTGTCGGCACACGCTACCTCGACTTTTTACGTTACCTGGATGAAAAACCGTTCTGGCGGGCCCAGGTTGCGGAGGTGTTTGTGGCACCCAGCGGTAAAATTTCGTTCACCCAGCAAGTGGGCGACCAGCGGGTAGAATTTGGCTTTCCCGATAATATTTCAGAAAAATTCGCGAAACTGATGGTATTTTACCGGCAAATTCCGCCTGTTCTCGGCTGGGATACCTACCATAGGGTCAACGTCGAGTTCAAGGATCAAATCATCTGCGAATAAAATTATCCGCCTAAAACGCTACCTTAAAGCGTATTAAGCACTACTCTCCTGCATTTACCCGCAACTCTCTCGCCCTCCCTCCCCATGCAACACGATAAGATTGTAGTCGGCCTCGATATCGGTACCACCAAAATTTGCGCCCTGGTGGGCCGTAAAAATGAATTCGGCAAGCTCGAAATTCTGGGGTTGGGCAAGGCCGTGTCGGAGGGAGTCGTGCGCGGTATTGTGTCGAACATCGACAAAACGGTGGACGCCATCAAGAAGGCTATCAAGCAGGCCGAGGAGCAGTCGGGCATCAACATTGGGGTGGTGAATGTGGGCATTGCAGGCCAGCACATCAAGAGCCTGCAGCACAACGGCAGCATCACCCGCGCCTCGGCCGAAACTGAAATCACGCAGGCCGACGTGGAGCGCCTCACCAGCGACATGTACCGCCTCGTAACGCCCCCCGGCTCCCAGATCATCCATGTGATGCCCCAGGACTACAAGGTCGATTACGAGGAGGGCATCCTGGACCCCGTGGGCATGTCGGGCGTGCGCCTGGAGGGCAACTTCCACATCATCACGGCCCAGAGCACGGCCATCAACAACATCTATAAGTGCGTCACGAAGGCGGGCCTGGAAATCGATAACCTGATTCTGGAGCCGCTGGCGTCGAGCATGTCGGTACTCAGCGACGAAGAGAAGGAAGCCGGTGTGGCCCTGATTGATATCGGGGGCGGGACGACCGATCTGGCCGTATTCAAGGACGGCATCATCCGCCACGCGGCGGTGCTGCCCTTCGGTGGCAACATCATCACTTCCGACATCAAGCAGGGCTGCCTCGTCATGCAGAACCAGGCCGAGCAGCTCAAGGTAAAGTTCGGCAAGGCCATTGCCGAGGAAGCCTCCGAGTACGAAATCGTGAGCATTCCTGGCCTGCGCGACCGTGCTCCCAAGGAAATCAGCCTAAAAAACCTGGCCCACATCATTGAGGCTCGGATGGAGGAAATTGTGGAGCTGGTGTACGCCGAAATCCAGCGTCTGGGCTTCCAGGATAAGTTGGCGGCCGGCATCGTGATGACCGGTGGCGGCTCGCAACTTCAAAATCTGGTGCAACTCACCGAGTATGTTACCGGCCTCGACACGCGCATCGGTTACCCCAACGAGCATTTGGGCAAGAGCAAGATTGAGGCGGTAAAGTCGCCCATGTACGCCACTACGGTGGGCCTGGTGCTGGCCGGCTACCGCTCTATTGATGACCGCGTAGCCCAGCGCGGCTACGAGGAGCCCGAGCAGAACCATTACCGGGCTGCGCCCGATACGCGCGTTACAGTTGCTCCGGCGGCTGCCCCGCAGAATATCCAGACGCCGGCCCAGCCAGCTGTCGAGCAGCCCGTCAAGAAATCATCGGGAGCCGGTGATTTCTTTCAGAAGATCCTCAGCCGTACCAAAGGGTTGCTGATTGACGACTTCGACGATAAACAATACTAGTTATGAGACATAAATTGTGAATTATGAAGGGAGAATTTCGTTGGTTCAGATGATGAGCCAGCTTAGCTGCCTCAATTCATAGTTCACGATTCATAATTCATAATTTTCGTAACTGACCCTCAAGCATGAATTATAAATTTGACATTCCGGCGCAATCGACGTCCATCATCAAGGTGATTGGTGTGGGGGGAGGCGGCTCCAATGCCGTGAACCACATGTTCAGTCAGGGCATCAAGGACGTGGAATTCGTCATCTGCAACACCGATAAACAGGCGCTGGCTTCGTCGAGTGTTCCCAACCGCCTGCAAATCGGGGCCGACCTGACCGAGGGGCTGGGAGCGGGGGCCAACCCCGAACGGGGCAAGCAGGCTGCCGTGGAAAGCCGTGAGCAAATTCGTGAGTTGCTCAGCAACGGCACCCGCATGGTGTTCATTACGGCGGGTATGGGTGGCGGCACCGGCACTGGGGCCGCCCCGGTAATTGCCAAAGTAGCCAAGGAACTGGGCATCCTGACGGTGGGCATCGTGACGGCACCCTTCATGTTCGAGGGCAAGAAGAAGCGCTTGCAGGCCGAGCAGGGCATCAAGGAGCTGAGCGACAACTGCGACACGGTGCTGGTAATTCTTAACGACAAGCTCCGCGAGATTTACGGCAACCTGCCCATCCGCTCGGCTTTTGCCAAGGCCGATACCGTGCTGAGCACGGCTGCCAAATCCATTGCCGAAATCATTACGGTAACGGCCGATGTGAACGTGGACTTTGAAGACGTGAAAACGGTGATGAAGGACTCGGGCGCGGCCGTTATGGGCAGCTCTGTAACCGAAGGCGAAAACCGCGCTCGCCCGGGCCGCCGAGGAGGCCCTGGCTTCGCCGCTGCTCAACAACACCGATATTCATGGAGCCCAGCGCATCCTGCTCAGCATCATGTCGGGCGACCAGGCCGAGCTGGAGATGGATGAGCTGACCGAAATCACGGAGTATATCCAGGAGAAGGCTGGCCAGAACGCGGAGGTTATTTTCGGCCACGGCATCGACCCGACCCTGGGCCAGAGTATCCGGGTGACGGTAATTGCCACCGGTTTCGCCCGCGACGCCCACAACATCACCGAAGTAATACCCCGTGGCGACGACAGCAATGCCGCCCCGGCCCGCGAGCCGGCCGAAGCAGCCGAGCCCACTTCGTTCGTGCCCACGTTCGGGAGCCCTGCGCCGGCCGAACCCGAGGTGGTGAAGCTAGACCTGGAAACGTCGCCTCCGCAGCACGATCCGGCCCCGGTGGCTGCTCCTTCGACGCCCGCGCCGGAGCCGCAGTTGCAGTACCAGCACCAACGGCCGCAGCCCCAGTCGGGCGCGGCTGCTACGGCTCAGCACGCGCTGCCCCGGCCCTCACTCGACGTGCGGGCTGAAGAGCGTCGCCAACGCCTGCAGGCTTTGAGCAATGGTCTGACCAACGAAACGCTCAAGGATCAGCTCGAAACCCCGGCTTACCTGCGTCGGCAGGTGAAACTGGAAAATGTGGTGCCATCTTCCGAACAGAATGTGAGCCGCTTCAACCTTTCCGACGATAACGAGCTACTGGGCGATAACCGCTTCCTGCACGACAACGTGGATTAGCTTTCTGGTCCTGACCAGCAATCAAGAGGCCGCCCCGAGCAATCGGGGCGGCCTCTTGGTTATTATACTGCTTTAAGCAGATGAGCGGTTACGGTAGAAAGGGCATCAGTAGGGTCACGCTACTTAATAAGGCCGAGCGGCTGTATGGTCTTGTTACTGACCTACGAGCCTTGGTTCTTTCTGCAACGCAACGGAATTCCGTTTGAAAGGCGCGAACTAGCCCGGATCAGCGGAGCGAATCGGGGCGCACCGCCCCGGAATCAATAGGGAAGCGAATGGGCTCCATGCGCTCGGAGTCGGGGCTGAGTTGGCCGCTGCCTTTCCCGCGCCGGGGGGCAATGGTGCAGCTGGCTGCCAGTAGCGTGATTATCAGAAAGGCCGGCAGGTGTTTCATGTGTGCTTAAGCAGCTTAAGGGGATACTTCGAGTACAGGGTAATCCTGGTCGATAGCCGCTCCTGTAACGCGGCTGCCGGCTTTCTGTTGCTCGCTGGCCAGTGCTTCAATCAACAATGCAACTGGTCAAGTCCCGACATGGTGCGCAAGGTGTGCTGGCAGTCCGCCAAGGCGGTGTACTTTTGTCGGCCGGCCTTTGCCGGAACTGCCTATGCTGCCTGCCATCCGCGCCCTATTGTCCGAATACCGGCTGTTGCTGCTCTACCTGAGCCGCTGGCTGCTGTTGGGAGCAGTGGTGGCGGCGCTGGCGGGCACGGCATCGGCGGGATTTCTGGTGGCGCTCGATTGGGCTACTAACTGGCGCGAGGCGCACGTCTGGGTAATTGCGTTGCTGCCAGTGGGCGGGTTGATGGTAGGCCTGCTCTACCATTACCTGGGTCAGAGCGTGGAGGCCGGCAACAACCTGCTGCTCGACGAAATCCACCGGCCCCAACGGGTGCTGCCGCTCCGCATGACGCCGCTCGTGCTCATCGGCACGGTGCTTACTCACCTGTTCGGCGGCTCGGCCGGCCGCGAGGGCACCGCTGTGCAAATGGGCGCTTCGCTGGCCGACCAACTTCACCTACGGCTGGAGCTACCCCGGCGCGAACGGCGGATTCTGCTCATCGCGGGTATCAGTGCGGGGTTTGCTTCGGTATTCGGTACCCCGCTGGCCGGCGCCATCTTTGGGCTGGAGGTTTTCTTTCTGGGCCGCATCCGCTATGATGCCATTCTGCCTGCCTTTTTAGCCGCCGCCGGGGCCGACCTCGTGACGCGCGCCTGGGGCGTGGGCCACACGGTTTATCCGCACCTGGTTGTGCCTGTAGTACCGGCTTTTTCGGTGGAAAATGTGCTGCTGGCAGTGGCAGCAGGCATAGCTTTCGGGCTGGGCGGACGACTCTTTGCGGGCGCTACGCACATGGTGAGCCGGTTTTACAAGAGTCGCATCAGCTGGCCTCCGCTCCGGCCCGCCTTGGGTGGAGTAGTGGTAGCCCTGCTGGTCTGGAGCCTGGGTACTACCGACTATATTGGGCTAGGTGTGCCCACTATTGTGGCCTCGTTTGCCGGGCCGCTAGTGCCGTACGCCTTCGCCCTTAAGATTCTGCTGACCGCCCTTACGCTTGGGGCCAGCTTTAAGGGCGGCGAGGTAACGCCACTGTTTTTCGTGGGAGCCACGCTGGGCAATGCGCTGGCCGGAGTGTTGCCGCTACCGTTGCCGTTGCTGGCGGGTATGGGGTTCGTGGCCGTATTTGCGGGCGCGGCCAACACCCCGTTGGCCTGTACCCTCATGGCCATAGAGCTCTTTGGCCACGAGTGTGGGCTGTACGCCGGACTAGCCTGTGTGGTGAGCTATCTATTCTCGGGCCACCAAGGCATTTATAGCGCTCAGGTTATTGGCGAACCCAAGCACCGTCGCTGGGTACGCCAACAGGGCAAGGCCCTGCGGGAGGTATAGCAGGCCGTTGAAATCAGCCCAAACCGCTGCCGAAACTAAAACCGCAGAAAGTGGGCTACCTGCTCTTCGAGCATCTGGTGCAGAAAGGCATCAGTGAGGGTGCCGTTTTCGTGCAGGTGCTTGTCGATGAAAGGTAGGCGCACGCGTTGGGGCAACACGGCCGTGCCCAAATACATGAGGATATCGGTGAGGTGGTTAAGCGCCAGCAGACCGCCTTGGCCGCCGCTGCTCAGGCCTACCAGGGCTGCTTGTTTGCCGCCGAGGCCGCTGGGATAGGGTAGACCATCAATAAAGGCTTTCAGCACGCCCGGAAACGAGCAGTTGTATTCCGGCACGATAAAGACCAGCTTATCGGCCTCACTGACCTTAGCGGCTAGTTCGTTGAAGCCTTCGTGGCGGCCGGCGTTTTCGTAGAGGGCGGAGGTGGTGAAATCGGCTGGCAGCCCGATCAGGTCGAGGACCTGCGCGGGCGTGCCGTGCGCAGTGAGCAGGTTCAGGTAGAGGTTGGCAATGCGCCGGGCGCGGGAATCGGGGCGGTTGGTGCCGGCAATAATAGTAATCATTCAGTCAGTTGAAAAGAAATGCGTGAAACGGAGCTGCCAGGCAGCGACCATAAAAAAAGGCGAAACGGAAGTCCGTTTCGCCTTTTAAGGAATTCTCAGAAGAATAACCGAAAATGCTAGGCCAGGTTATTCGATGTTGCCTTAGCCGAGATAAATTCCTGGTTGAGAATGGCAATGTTTTCAAGCGAAATGCCCACCGGGCACTCGGCAGCGCAGGAGCCGATGTTGGTGCAGGCACCAAATCCCTCGATATCCATCTGGGCTACCATGTTCTCGACGCGGGTTTTGCGCTCGACGTGGCCCTGGGGCAACAGCGCGAGCTGGCTTACCTTAGCCGATACGAACAGCATGGCCGAAGCATTCTTGCAGGCTGCCACGCAGGCCCCGCAACCAATGCAGGTAGCGGCCTCGAAAGCCCGGTCCGAAACATCCTTCGGAATTGGAATCTCGTTGGCATCGGGCGTACCACCCGTGTTTACGCTCACGTAGCCGCCCGCCTGAATAATGCGGTCGAAGGCCGAGCGGTCCACGCTCAGGTCCTTGTTTACAGGGAATGCCGTAGCGCGCCAGGGCTCGATAACGATGGTGTCGCCATCGGAGAACTTTCGCATGTGCAGCTGGCAGGTAGTCGTGCCTTGCTCGGGGCCATGAGCCCGGCCATTGATGAACAGGTTGCACGAACCACAAATGCCCTCGCGGCAGTCGTGGTCGAAGGCCACCGGCTCGTCGCCCTTGCGCAACAGGTCTTCGTTGAGCACGTCGAGCATTTCCAGAAATGACATATCGGGCGAAATGTTCTTCACCTGATAGTCCACGATACCGCCATCGGTTATGCGGTTTTTCTGCCGCCACACCTTCAGGGTGAGGTTCATCGGTTTGGCGTTGGGGTTACTTCCGGCCATTGTATGGTTGGCTATTAGCTGTTAGCTGATAGCTGTTAGCTGATCGGGCTGAAAGGACTGTCGGCACAGGGCTAACAGCTAACAGCTAAGGGCTAACAGCTGAAAAAATTACTTGTAGCTGCGCTGGGTGAGTTTAACGTTTTCAAACGTCAACTCCTCCTTGTTGAGCTTCTCGGGCTGGTTTTCACCCTGATACTCCCAAGCTGCCACATAGGCATACTCGTCGTCGTTGCGCAGGGCCTCACCTTCGGGCGTCTGGTACTCCTCGCGGAAGTGACCACCGCAACTTTCGTTACGGTCGAGGGCGTCGTCAACCATCAGTTCGCCGAGCTCGATGAAGTCAGCTACGCGGCCGGCCTTCTCCAGAGCTTGGTTCATCTCGGTTTCGGTGCCGGCCAGTTTCAGGTCGCTCCAGAATTCCTTCTTCAACTGCTGAATCTCCTTTTTGGCGTAGCGCAAGCCCTCGGCGTTGCGCGACATGCCGCAGTACTCCCACATCAGGTGGCCGAGCTTCTTGTGGAAGTCGTCGGGGGTGCGGGTGCCGTTGATGCTCATCAGCTGCTGCACGCGGGCCTGCACGCCAGCCATCGCCTCGGCGAAAGCCGGGTTATCGGTCGTAACGGGCTTGGGCGGCGTCTGAGCCAGGTAGTCGCCGATGGTGTAAGGAATCACGAAGTAGCCGTCGGCCAGACCCTGCATGAGGGCCGAAGCCCCGAGGCGGTTGGCGCCGTGGTCGGAGAAGTTGCACTCGCCGGTGGCATACAGGCCGGGTACGGTGGTCTGCAGGTTGTAATCAACCCAGAGGCCGCCCATGGTGTAGTGAACCGCCGGGTAGATGCGCATGGGGCGCTCGTAGGGGTTCTCGCCGGTGATTTTGGCGTACATATCGAACAGGTTGCCATACTTCTGGCTCACTGCTTCGGCTGAGGTGCGCTTGATTACGTCGGCGAAGTCGAGGTACACGGCCAAGCCAGTTGAGCCTACGCCACGACCTTCGTCGCACATCATCTTGGCATTGCGCGAAGCCACGTCGCGGGGCACCAGGTTGCCGAAAGCCGGGTACTTACGCTCGAGGAAATAGTCGCGGTCAGCCTCCTGAATGTCGTTGACGTTGATTTCCCCCTTGCGCAGCCGTTCAGCAGTTTCCTTGGTGGCCGGCACCCATACGCGCCCGTCGTTGCGCAGCGACTCCGACATGAGCGTCAGCTTCGACTGGTAGTCGCCCGATACGGGAATGCAGGTGGGGTGAATCTGGGTGAAGCAGGGGTTGGCGAAGTACGCGCCCTTCTTGTGGGCCCGCCAGGCGGCGGTAGCGTTGCAGTACATGGCGTTGGTGCTCAAAAAGAACACGTTGCCGTAGCCGCCAGTCGCCAGTACCACGGCGTGGGCCGCGTGCTGCTCAATCTCGCCCGTCAGCAGGTTGCGGGTGATGATGCCCCGGGCCTGGCCGTCTACCGTCACCAGATCCAGCATCTCGGAGCGGGTGTAAAGCTTTACTTTGCCGTAAGCCACCTGCCGCGAAAGGGCCGAGTAGGCGCCCAGCAACAACTGCTGGCCGGTCTGGCCCCGGGCGTAGAACGTGCGGCTTACCTGGGCACCGCCGAACGAGCGGTTGGCCAGCAGTCCACCATATTCACGAGCGAAGGGTACACCCTGAGCTACGCACTGGTCGATGATGTTAACCGATACCTGGGCCAGCCGATATACGTTGGCTTCACGGGAGCGGTAGTCACCACCTTTCACGGTGTCATAGAACAGCCGGTACACCGAGTCACCGTCGTTCTGGTAGTTCTTGGCAGCATTGATACCACCCTGAGCCGCAATGGAGTGCGCCCGCCGGGGCGAATCGTGGTAAGTGAAGGCCTTTACGTTGTAGCCCAGCTCCGCCAGCGAAGCGGCAGCCGAAGCTCCGGCCAAGCCGGTACCCACGACAATGACGTCGTACTTGCGCTTATTGGATGGGTTGACGAGCTTAACGTTGAACTTATGCTTTTCCCACTTCTCGCTTATTGGGCCTTCGGGGATTTTGGATTCGAGTACCATTGGATGTAAAGTAAGAGAGTGGGAAATTAGCGCAGGGCCGGCTCCTCCGTGAGCGAATGCTCGACTGGTTGAGCGGTAGCAGCCCGGGGCTGGTATTCGGCACTGAAGAACATGATGATCGGGATGATGGCGAACAGCACGGCTACGCCTACCGAGAAAATGTAACCCGTGTAGTAGATGGCCGGCGTGTACTTGCGGTGGCTCAGGCCCAGGGTCTGGAAACCACTGCGGAAGCCGTGCCAGAGGTGGTAGCCAAGGGCAATCTGGGCTAGCGCATACAAGGCCACGTACCACGGAATTTTAAAGGACGTGGCGGCTACCGAGTACAGGTCGCCAACGGGGTGGTCTAGGTTAGGCACCTTTACTTCGGCCAGACCGCCAAAGGCGTCGAAGCGCGAGCGAATCCAGAAGTTCATCAGGTGCACGATGAGGAAGATAAGCAGCAGCGTACCCAGCAGGGCCATGTTGCGCGAGGCCCACTGCGAGTTCTGCTCCGAGTGGTTGCTCACGTAACCCTGGCTGCCGCGGGCTTTCTTGTTTTTCAGGGCCAGGGCCAAGCCCTGGTAGATGTGCAAAGCAAAGCCCAGCATCAGCACAATCTCCATGAAGCGGATAACCGGGTTGGTACCCATGAACTCGGCCCAGAAATTGAAGCTGGCCCCGTCGTCGTGGCGGAGCAGCTGCAGGTTGATGAGCAAGTGAATGAGCAGGAACGAACAGAGGAACAGGCCGGTGGTGGCCATGATGATCTTACGGCCGATGCTGCTGGAAAGAGTTTTGGAAATCCAACTCATGGAGAGCTACTAATGTGGGGGGTAGGTAGGACAATTCTAGTGGCCAAAGTTAGGCCCCAAGCCCATAAGAAACAATCTGATTAGTGGCTTTCGCACGGGGAGGAATCTATCGTAAGCCAACTCCGTTAGTATCTTGCTGCGTCAGGATAACCTGCGCAACCCGATTTTTGTTAGGTTTCCGCTGGGTTTTTGCTGACCTTTCTCTCTGCTATCCATCTGCCCGCTAAGCTGCTGACTGTATGCGTATCCCCCTACTTACCCGCTCCCTGCGGCTTTGGCTGATGGGCCTGTTCTTACTCGTTGCCGGGCTCGGGCTCGCCCCGGCGGCGCAGGCCACCCACCTGGCCGCCGGCGACATCCAGACCCGCACCGACCCGGCCAACCCCCGGCACATCTTCTTTACCCTCACGCTGTATGTGAGTGCCGACCCCAACGTGGCCGAAGAGCCCGTGGTCACGATTTTCTTCGGTGACCGGACCTCGAAGCAGGACATTCCGTTCATCTCCCATACCCGCGTAGCGCCCGAGTACTTTCTCAACATCTACACCTTCGACCATACCTATAACTCGCCCGGTGTCTATACTGTCGGGTATGCCAGCGTCAATCGGCCGGCGGGGGTGCTTAACATGGCCAACTCGACCAACGAGAGCTTCTATATATCCACGGTTATCACGATTGACCCTTTTTTGCAGAACACTTCGCCTGTATTGCTGGCCCCGGCCATCGATAAGGGCAGCATCAACCAGGTGTTTCTGCACAATCCGGCCGCCTTCGATGCCGATGGCGACTCGCTGGTATTTGAGTTGCAGCCCAGCAAAAAAGCCGGCAACCCCACCGAAGTCGTTAATAATACCCCGGTCGTAACTGTTACGACGGGTTTTACCTTCCCCAACAACATTGCCGGGGTAGCGGCTACCCAGGTGGCGTACAGCGGTCCGCCGGCCGCCCAGGTTGGCGCTCCAGCCATTTTTACCATTGACTCCCGCACGGGCCAGATTGTGTGGAACGCGCCCGCGCTGGCCGGTATCTACAACGTGGCCTTCGTGACGCGCGAGTACCGCCGGACTCCGGGCTCGAAAGCCCGGCTGATTGGCGAGGTGCTGCGCGATATGCAGATCATCGTCCGCAACCAGACCAACCGCCGGCCTACCATTATGGTGCCGCCCGACGTGTGCGTGGTAGCCAATACGGCCGTTCCCGGCGGTACCGTCACGGCCACCGACCCCGATGGCAACCCGGTGCTGCTCGAAGCCTTTTCGGGGCTGCTGCCCCGGCCTGCCACGTTCGTTCAATCAACCAAAGGGCCACCTACGGCCCGGGCCCAGTTCCAGTGGACGCCCGACTGCTCCTACATCCGGCGCGAGCCCTACCAGGTACTGTTCAAGGCTACCGATGAGCCCGGCGGTAACCTGACGCCCCTTATTGATGAGCGTGTCTGGAACATCACCGTCATCGGGCCGGCCCCGCAGAACCTGCGGGCTACCTTGAGCGGCAGCACTGCCCGCCTCGACTGGGACAGCTACAGCTGCCAGAACCCGGAGGCAAGAATCCTGATTTTCCGCCGCGAGGGTTGCTACCCCTTCACACCCGGGCCCTGCGAAACCGGTCTGCCGGCCGCGGCTGGCTACGTGCAGGTGGGCTCGGTTAGCGCGGGTACCCGCACGTTCCTCGACGACAACAACGGGCAAGGCCTGGTAAGGGGTAGAACTTACTCTTACCGCATCTACGTGCAGTTTGCTGAGCCCAGCGGCGGGGCCAGCCTGACCTCGAACGAGGCCTGCATCAAGATTGAGGGCCGCTCGCCCCGGCTTACCAACGTGACGGTGGACCGCACCGACCCGGCCACCGGCCAGATTACCGTGCGCTGGACCAAGCCCGCCCCGCTGGGCAACTTCAATGCGCCCCGCGGCTACCGCCTCTACCGGGCTACCGGCCAGAACCCGGTCGCGACGGACTTCCGCAAGGTGTACACCACCACCAACCTCAACGATACAACCTTCGTGAACGCGGGCCTCAATACGACGGCCAACGCCTATACCTACCGGCTCGACTTCTTCAGCCAAGCCACCAATCCGGTGGATTCGGTGGAGCGTACGGCCCCGGCCTCCAGCGTACGGCTGACAGCTACGCCCAACCCGCTGACCAGTACCGTGGCCGTGAGCTGGACGTACAATGTGCCCTGGGACAACACGGTGCAACCCAGCACCGTGTACCGGCGCGAACCCGGCGGCACTTTCCGGCCGGTGGGCAAGGTAACGGGCACGAATACCGGCGGCTCGTTCGTGGACGATGGCAAAGTGGTGCCGCTGGTTAAAAACCGCACCTACTGCTACTACGTGAAAACGAACGGCCGTTATCCCCTCCTGGCCCCGCTCGACTCCCTCATCAACCTGAGCCAGGAGCAGTGCGTGCCGTTGCAGGCGGTGCCGTGTACGCCCATCCTCACGCTCAAGCCCACGAACTGCGACAGTCTGGCCAGCCGGTTGTTTCAGCTGGATATGACGCCCGAAACCGGCATGGTGTTCACCAACTACCTGAGCTGGACACTGAGTAACCTGCCCACCGCCGACTGCAGCCGCGACATCAGTCAGTACATCATCTACTACGCCCCGACGCCCGACGATGCGCTGGTGGAGCTGGCCCGCGTGCCTGGCACCCAGACGACTTACCAGCACGCTAACCTCAAATCGGCCCAGGGCTGCTATGCGGTGCGGGCCGTGGATGGCAATGGGGCCATCAGCGACTTCAGCAACAAGGAGTGCAAAGACAACTGCCTGCTGTTCCTGCTACCCAACATCTTCACGCCTAACGGCGACGGCAAGAACGACACGTTCCGGCCCAAAGTGTTCAGCCCGATTGAGCGCACGGTGGTAAAAATTTACAACCGCTGGGGCAAGAAGGTGTACGAAGGCAGCCAAGATCCGCTCATAAACTGGACCGGCGGTGGCTCTAGTGAAGGCAATTCCGACGGCCGGGTATCGGAAGGCATGTACTTCTACCAGGCCGAAGTTGAGTTCAAGGACTTCAACCGCACCAAGCGCACCTTCAAAGGCTGGGTGCAGATCAACCGCTAAGCCGGGCGTGAGTACCGAATGCAAAGCCGGGTTCCTTACCAGGAGCCCGGCTTTTTGGTGCCCTGTAGTTGCGGGCACCGCGTAATTTGCTTGGCGGGGGCGTTGTGCTTTCGGGTTGATTTATGCAGCTTGCGCCTCCGATTTTCCACCTCCGACCCGGCTCAGGCTTCCTGCTAGGAATTGCCGCCGGGCTAATTCCGACTACATGAAAGCAGTTATCTTCCCCGGCCAGGGCAGCCAGTTCAGCGGTATGGGCCGCGACCTGTACGAGCAGCACCCCGCCGCCAAGCGCCTCATGGACCAGGCTAACGACATCCTGGGGTTCTCGCTGACCGATACCATGTTTACCGGCTCCGATGAGGACCTGCGCCGCACCGACGTTACGCAACCCGCTATTTTCCTGCACTCGGTGGCGCTGGCTGCCGTGCTGCCCGATTTCCGGCCCGATATGGTGGCCGGCCACTCGCTGGGCGAATTTTCGGCGCTGGTAGCGGCCAAGGTGCTTCGGTTTGAAGACGCACTCCAGCTTGTGGCCCGCCGGGCCCAGGCCATGCAGGCCGCCTGCCAGGAGCAGCCCGGTACCATGGCCGCCATTCTGGGCCTCGACGACGACACGACGGCCCGTATCTGCCAGGAAATTACGGCGGCCGGTGAGGGCGTGGTAGTAGCTGCCAACTACAACTGCCCCGGCCAGCTGGTAGTTTCAGGGTCGCAGCGCGGCATCGAGCTGGCCTGCGAGCAGCTGAAAGCTGCCGGAGCCAAGCGGGCATTGCCGCTGCCCGTGGGCGGGGCCTTCCATTCGCCCCTGATGCAGTCGGCTGAGGCCGCGCTGGCCGAGGCCATTGCCAAAACCACTTTCGCGGCCGGTATCTGCCCCGTGTACCAGAACGTAGACGCCGCCCCGCACACCGACCCCGACGAAATCCGCGAAAACCTCGTGCGCCAGCTCACGGCTCCCGTGCGCTGGACCCAGAGCGTACAGCGCATGGTGCAGGACGGTGCCACGGAATTCGTGGAGTGCGGCCCCGGCAAGGTACTGCAAGGCCTGGTAAAGAAAATTGCGCCGGAGGCAACGGCCCAATCGGCAGGCGTGTAGCGTTTTTCGCTGAGGAGCACCAACGTCAGACGCCGAGGTTCGCAGAGCTGTTTAAGAACGACTCTGCGGACTTCGGCGTCTGACGTTGGTGCTTCTCAGCGACATTAAATCCGCCGCACTTCCAACTCGTCCGGGCATTCGGCCAGCAGCTCCGCCACGGTGCGGCCCAGCGCCGGGTGCACCAGGTTGGCGGCAATTTCGGCCAGCGGTACCAGGGCGAAGCGGCGCTCCGGCAAGCGAGGGTGGGGGAGTTGTAGCGTAGGGGTGTCGAGCACCAGATCGGCGTAGAGTAGTATGTCCACGTCGAGGGTGCGGGCACCCCAGCGCACCCGCCGCTGCCGGCCCGCCAACTGCTCGGTGGCCAGGCAGGCGGCCAGCAGGTCGGGGGGGGCGAGGCTGGTTTGCACGGCCAGGGCCTGGTTGAGGAAAGCGGGTTGGTCTGCCAAGCCCCAGGCGGCCGTTTCGTAGAGGGCGGAGGAAGCCGTAATGGGGCCGGCGAGTTGGGCCAGGTGTTGCGCGGCGGCCCGTAACGTAGCAAGCCGGTCGCCGAGGTTGGAGCCGAGCAGGAGGTAAGCGGTAGGCACAGGGTCAGGCGTTTGTTGCTGGCAGGTAGTGCCGGCGATATATGAACCACGCAATCAACCACAGGCCGGCCAGCCCCAGGAACAGAGCAGAAGCCAATACCCCGCCGGCCCCAGCGTCTCGGCCATCGTGATGCAGAGAAACAGGCCACCGGCGAACATGGCACTGGCCAAAAAGCTCGGCTGAGCGAAGAACTGCAGGCCACGGTAAAAACTCAGGTACAGCAGGCCAAGGGTAAAGCACTGGGCAAGCGTATAAGTCTGCCCGTCGCCGATGCCAGCCAGAAAAGCGCTCGGCAGGGCCAGCGTGAGCAGCAGCAACAGAAACAGAGGCGGGCGGCTGATAGAAAAGTGCTTCTCCTGGACTCCCAAGTCCGTTTTGCTGGTGTTGCTCAGGATTTCCTCGCCGGGGCTCAGGAAGTTGAAGGCCGCGCGAAACACCTGATAGCCCAGGCAAACCAGCAGCGTCAGGGCCAGCAGTCCGGTGGCCACGGCTTGCGGAATCGGTCCTTGCTCGGTGGTGTACAGGGCTGCCAGTACGCCAACCACTGCCGCCCCGAAACAGAGGTTGACGGCCAGCATAAGCAAGCCGGTAAGTAGCTTTTTCAAGGGAAATCAGTTACAGGTTCTGCTCGAAAAATGCTGCCGTGGCCTCAGCAACCTGCCGGGTATGTTCGGGCAGCTCGGCCTTTTCCCAGGGGTGGGCGCCGCCGAAGTTGTGCGTAACGCCGGGCAGCACCAGCAGCTCGGCGGCGGACTGCCATTGGTGGAGCTGGTGGGCGCGGGCCAGGGGCACGGTTTCGTCCTGGTCGCCGTGCACGATGAGCAAGGGCCGGCCGGCCAGGCGGTGGCGCAGGTTCTGCTCGATATCGAGGCGGGAGCGGTGCTGGTAGTAGTTTTCGACCAGCTGAAAATAGAGCGGCAGCTGCTGCTTCGTGCGCGAGTTCTCGATGTACACCACGCCCTGCTGCTGCCAATGGGCCATTTGCGGCTCCGTCCAGCCCGGGTTTACGTCGCTGATGGCCGCCCAGGTGGCGGTGGCGCGCACCCGCTCGTCTTCGGCCGTTTTGAGCAGCACCAGCCCGCCGCCCCGGCTGTGGCCGATAAGGGCCAGCTTGCTCAACTCCATGTCGGCGGCCGGAATGCCCGTCTGGCCGGGCGTGTGTAGGGCGTCGAGCAGTGCGCCCAGGTCGTCGAGTTCGAGGCTGAAGTTGTTGCGGCCAAAGGCTTCGAGGTCTTCCAGGTCGCCGGTACCGCCCACCACGAGGCCGTTGTGCGAGAGGTTAAGCTTCACGAACACAAAACCCCGGAGGGCAAACCAGTCGGCCAGCACGTTGAAGTGGCCCCAGTCCTTGAAGCCCTTAAACCCGTGCACAAAAACCACCACCGGCTTGGCCCGGCCATCGGCTACAAACCGCGCATCGGCCGCAAAGGGCCGGTTGTGGCCGGGGTTGGTAAGCAGAAAATCGACGGTGGTAGGCTGGGAAGTAGGCATGGGGCGAAGATAGGAGATGGTGAGTTGGTGACGTTCCTTAGCACCTCACCTCACGCTTCAATCCCTTTTCTTGTATCATTGCAGTGCCCAAATACGCCGCATGACCGTTACGCTGGATCAGATACAGGCTCCCATCGCCCCCGAGATGGCGGAATTCGAAAAGAAATTCCGTCAGTCCATGCAGACCAAGCAACTGCTGCTCGACAAAATCATGGGCTACATCGTCAAGCGCAAGGGCAAGCAGATCCGGCCGATGTTCGTGTTTTTCACGGCCAAAATCTGCGGCGGCGACCCGCTGCCCGAAGCCACGTTCCGGGGCGCGGCCCTGATTGAGCTGCTGCACACGGCCACGCTCGTGCACGACGACGTGGTGGACGAAAGCAACTACCGCCGCGGCTTCTTCTCCATTAATGCCCTCTGGAAAAATAAGATAGCCGTGCTCGTGGGCGACTACCTGCTAAGTAAGGGGCTGCTGCTGAGTCTGGAAAACGACGACTACGATCTGCTCAAAATCGTGAGCAACGCCGTAAAGGAGCTTAGCGAGGGTGAGCTGCTGCAGATTGAGAAGGCCCGCCGCCTCGATATCACCGAGGACGTGTACTTCGATATCATCCGCCAGAAAACGGCCTCGCTTATTGCCTCCTGCTGCGCCGTGGGCGCTTCCTCGGCCGGGGCCGACAAGGCAACGGTGGAGCGGGCCCGGCTTTTTGGCGAGAAGGTGGGCATGGCCTTCCAGATCAAGGACGACTTGTTCGACTACGGCACGGCCGAAATCGGCAAGCCCCTGGGCATCGACATCAAGGAGAAGAAGATGACGTTGCCGCTCATTTATGCCCTTCAGCAGGCCGACTGGCTCACCCGCCGCCGCGTGATTTTCAACGTGAAGAACAACGATGGCCGCAAAGACCGGGTGCAGCAGGTGATTGAGTTCGTGAAGCAGTCGGGTGGGCTCGACTACGCCATTTCCGTGATGAAGCGCTACCGCGACGAAGCCCTGGCCGTGCTCTATACCTTCCCCGAGTCGTCGTCGCGCACGTCGCTGGAGCAGCTTATCAACTACACAATTGAGCGCGAAAAGTAAGCGCGGCGTTATCGACGATACCTGTTCTATTCGCTAGCCGCCAAGATGAAAACGCGTTATCTGCTGCCGCTGCTCGTGTTGTTTGTGGCGCTGGATCTGGCCTATACAGGTTGGGAAAACTACCAGATGCCCCTCGACGGCGACCTGGCCCGCATTGTGCTGCCGGCGCCCGCTGCCCGCCCGGTGCTTTCCGACCCCTTCGGCTGGGCCGCCCTAACCCGCCACGAAGTATACCTGGCCCCCAACCGGTTTTTCGCCCACATTGCCATGGTGGGCTACTTTAAATCGGTGCCATTTGGCCTGCAGCGGCTGCTCTCGCCCATTAGCAGCGTGTATGCGGCCGGGGCCTTATTTAGTGCTCTGGTACAGGCGCTGGTATTGTACGTGCTGGGCATGTACGCCAGTGGCAGCGCCCGGCCGGGCCGCCGGTTCTGGCTGGTGGTGGCGCTGCTCGTGCCGCTGTTTCAGGCTGCCAGCAACCACAACCAGATGGGCATTATCGATAATGCCGTTACCTACACGTTCTTCTACGCCTTCCCGCTGGCCTTGCTGCTGCTTTTCTACTGGCCCTTTTACCAGGCGGCCCGGGGGGCAGTCGCCTTTCCGGCGGCAGTGGTGGCAGTATTCGCTGCTGGGGCTGCTGGCCGTGGTGCTGAGCTTCAACGGGCCCATTATTCCCGGGGTAGTGGCCGTGCTGAATGGGGGCATTTGCCTGTACTGGCTGGCCCGGCAGTGGCGGGCTACGGGTGGGCAGCCTGGGATTATCTGGTCGCGTGTGCCGTGGCAGGCGCTTAGCCTGCTGGTTTTGTTTGGTGGCTTATGCCTCTACTCGCTTTATATCGGACAGTTCGAGGTCGAAAGCCAGGGCGCTGCCGTGCCGCTGGCCGAGCGGTACCGGCGGTTGCCGGCGGGCCTCAACGAAACGTTTTTCCGGCGGCCCGCGCTGGCCATTCTGCTCGGGGCTGTGCTGCTGAATTCCCTCTTGATAAAGCGTTTCCTGCCGCCCACGTCCGAAAGCCGCCGCCTGGGTCGGGCGCTGGGTTGGCTGGCCCTGTTTGCGGCCGTTTATACCCTGTTGCTGCCCCTGGGCGGCTACCGCGACTACCGCCCCCTCATCGTGCGGCGCGACACGCTGATGCCCGTGCTGCTGGGCCTGATGGCGCTTTACGCGGCCACCACCTATTACCTGGCGGGCCACCTGCCGGGTCGTGCCCGGAGCTGGTATTGGGGCTGGGTGGGGGCGCTGTGCCTGTTTTATACCGTCTCCGACAATATCTGGCGCTATCCCACCAATGCCTGCCAGCGGCAGGCCCTCGAAACGCTGGCCCAGGCCCGCACGCCCACCGTGCCGCTACCCCAGAGCTGCCCCGTACTGGCTTGGCAGCCCATAACGAACTACACCGAATCGGAAGTGCAGGCGCAGCTGCTCGACTACTGGGGTATCACCTGGGGCAAGTCACCTGTTCAAGCAACGGACCACGGATTAGCCCGGAGTCTTCCAAATTTCACGAGATTTTGTAGCTGTCCTTCCGGTAAGCAACGCAAACAAAAAAGCCACCTCAACTGAGGTGGCTTTTCTAAGCGGTTCCACAATCCGTGGAAGCCGAAAAAAATCTATGATTAAGCCTGCACCTGGTAGTACACCTGCTCGGGCTTCACGTCGGACACCTCGAAGCGCACGCCTTTGGGGCTGCTATTGACGGTGATTTCGTGGGTCATGTCGCAGGTCGGGCAGTTGATTTGCTCGGTTTCGTATTGGCCTTCGTCGGGGCCGTTGGCGAAGTGCTCGGCGGCGGGTACGCCAATCAGGGCCGTAAAAACGTCGTTGTTGCACTTGTTGCACTCAAACTTGAGGCCTACCGTGCGGCCCTGAAGTTCATCGACGGGAGCAGGCGTATTTTTTTGCTGAATCCACATAAAGAAAGCGCAGTTTGGGTTATGGGAGAAAGAGTGGGGCGGCCAGTGGCCATGGGTAGCTGTACGCAGAAAATACAGTACGGGGTTAAGCTGGCCCAAGCAGCCGCCTAACCCCGTACAACTTTTATCAGCCATCTAGCTAAAGAATATGGCTGATTAGCATGCGTTTACAGATGAAACGTCAGCACCGGCATCGTGCTCTGATTCGCCACTTTTTCGGCCACGCTGCTCTGGAAGAGCCGACTGAACCCGTTGCGCGCGTGCGTCGGTATCACAATCAGGCCGGCCCGCACTTGCTCGGCAAACTCCTCGATGCCCTGGCTCACGCTGTCTCCCTCGAATACTACCGGCAAGGCGTTGGCTAGCTGGTGGCGGTTGGCGAAATCGGCCATCTGCTGCTGGGCGTGGGCGGGTTCGTCGGCGGTTACGTGGAGCAAGTGCAGCTGGGCCTCGGGGAAGAGCTGCTGAATCTGGCGCAGGTCGGTTACGGCATGGTCGGCTTCGGCCGAGAAATCCGACGGGAACACGATGTCGCGCACTTGGCTCAGGTCGGTGGACTGCTTCACGGCCAGCACCGGGCAGGGCGCGAGGCGCACCAGCTGCTCGGTGTTGGAGGCTGCCAGAAGTTGCTCCAGTCCATCGTGGTGCTGGCTTCCAATTACCACCAGGTCGATCCGCCGCTCCTCAATTACCTTTAAAATGGCCTCGTCTACTTCCAGCTGGTCGGTGATGTCCTGCACCGGCACCCCGGGAGCCAGGGTGGCGGCCTCCTCAAGCAGCTGGTGCATCCGTTGCTTGGTCACCTGGAGTAGCTTGATGGCAAATATCCGGTCGATGCCTTGGCTGTTGGGCAACTCGGCTCCGTTTACCGGCCCGCCAAAAGAACTGAAATTGGCCGAATGCTGCGCTGACGGGATGGCCAGCACATGCAGGAGCGTAACGTTGCCGCCGGCCCGCTGGGCCAACTGCAGCGCCGCCTTGAAAGCATGATGAGATTCGGTTGAAAAATCGGTGGGAACGAGGATGTTTTTCATGAGTTGAGGGATAAGAAGGTGGAAAGATAAACCGGCACGATACGTGCCTACCTTCTTATACGCAGCTCAACGGCCATGACCTATTCGGCCAGTAACTGGTCGATGGTTTTGTTGAAATCGGACTTTTTCTTCCTCGTAATATTTGCCGGTGCCGGGGCCCGAGAAGCCGGTATGAATCTTCCGCACCTCGCCTTTCTTATCAATAAAAATGGTGGTCGGGAAGGCCAGCACTTTCTGAATCTGGGGCAGGGTCTGGCCGGCGGCGTCCTTGTCGGCCACACCGGCCAGGGCCAGGTCGTAGCCCACGTTCAGGCGCTGCTTCATCTTGCTGAGCTTGCGTTTGGCCGTAGCCTCGTCGTCGGAAGCCCGCTCGTAGCCCAGGCCGATAATCTCGACGCCGCGCTGCTTGTTCTGCGCGTACCAGGGGGCCAGGAAATTGGTTTCGTCCATGCAGTTGGGGCACCAGGAGCCCAGTAGCTGTACTACCACCACTTTGCCCTTGTACTTGGGGTCGGTGATGGAAACAGTGTCGCCCTCAATGCCCGGGAATTTAAAGTCGAGCTTTTTCTGGCCGGGCTTCATGCCGGTCAGGGCGTTGGCATCGGGCAGTTTGGCGTTGGGGTCGAGCGTGGCCGTCCAGGTTTCGTGCCCGCTCAGGCCGGAGTAGAAGTCGCCTTCAATGCGTGCAGCAGTAGCAGCGTTAGCATCACTCAGCTGCTTACCCGTAAACAGGAAGCCGTGGCTGCCATCAAAAGTGCTCAGCTTAAGTATGTTGCCGTCAGCCTGGCCAGAAAGGTAGCGGTAGTCGCCGGTGCTGGTGAGAAACGTACCCGTAACGCCTGCCGGCGTTTGAGTAAATACCCCCACGGCCGGATACGTTTTGCCGCTTTCGTCTTTGAACGTCACCTTCCAGGTACCATCAAACGATAACGCCTTCTGATCTGCCATTACCGGGAAGAGCGGCACCTGACCTTTTTCTGCCACCATCGGTACCCGGTAGGGCTTGCCGGCGTCGTACTTCACCCAGGCTCCCCTGAGCTTGCCCTCGCCATCGGCCCGCACCACCAGCGCCGCGTCGAACACGCCCAGCTTAATAGTAGTGGAGTCGCCGGCGGTGGTTATTTCGTCGAGCTTGAGGCGCTCCTCGCCATTGCGCAGCGTCACGGTGGGCTGGCCGTTGTCGGTGGCTACGTCGAAGAGGAACGGGATTTCCTGGCCCTGGGTCGAGAGCACGCCGCGCCAGGTGCCGGCCGAAAGGGGCGAAGCGGCGGCCGTAGCCGCCGTGGTTTCGGAGGTCGAGGTAGTTGGATTGGCAGGCGGCCGCGGCCAGCGCAAGCGAGGCTCCGGCAATGGCCTTGCGCCAGAAGAAGGCAACGGGCATAAGCGAAAAGGAGTAAAAGTGAATTCGCAGCTAAACTACGGCGGAGCCCGGATAGTTTATCGGAGCAGGTGCTACGTTGCCCCGAACTGGCTTTTTCACTGATTCAGGCCGGTTCCTTTTATTTATTGGAGGGCGAGGCAGCGCTTCGTCCTATTTTTGTTCGGCCCCGGCACTTAGCTATATTTGCATGCCTGCCCCCGGCAGGCTCGTTCTCTCCACTTTTTCAATTTGATTATGGCCTTCGATTTAGAAATGATTAAGACCGTGTACGCCAACATGGGCCCCCGCATTGAGGCGGCCCGTGCGGCGGTCGGTCGTCCGCTCACCCTGACGGAAAAAATCCTGTACGCTCACTTGTATGGCGGTTCGGTTTCGCAGGCTTTCGAGCGGGGCGTTTCCTACGTCGATTTCGCCCCCGACCGCGTGGCCATGCAGGATGCTACCGCCCAGATGGCGCTGCTCCAGTTCATGCAGGCCGGCAAAGCCACGGCCGCCGTACCCAGCACCGTACACTGCGACCACCTGATTCAGGCCAAAGACGGCGCTACCGAAGACCTGGCCGAAGCCAACTCCGAAAACAAGGAAGTATACGATTTCCTGGCCTCGGTTTCCAATAAGTACGGCCTCGGCTTCTGGAAGCCCGGTGCTGGTATCATCCACCAGGTAGTGCTCGAAAACTACGCCTTCCCCGGCGGCATGATGATCGGCACCGACTCGCACACGCCCAACGCGGGTGGCCTGGGCATGATTGCCATTGGCGTAGGTGGCGCCGATGCCGTCGACGTAATGGCCGGTATGGCCTGGGAGCTGAAGTTCCCGAAAGTAATCGGCGTAAAGCTGACCGGTAAGCTCTCGGGCTGGACGTCGGCCAAGGACGTGATTCTGAAAGTAGCCGGTATCCTGACCGTAAAAGGCGGCACGGGTGCTATTGTAGAGTACTTCGGCGAAGGCGCCGAAAACCTCTCGGCTACCGGCAAAGGCACCATTTGCAACATGGGCGCCGAAATTGGCGCTACGACGTCGGTATTCAGCTTCGACGATAAAATGGCCACCTACCTGCAGGGTACCGGCCGGGCCGAAGTAGCCGAACTGGCTGCCGGCGTGCGCCAGCACCTGCGCGCCGACGAAGAGGTGTATGCCAACCCCGCCAACTTCTACGACCAGCTCATCGAAATCGACCTTAACACGCTGGAGCCCTACGTGAACGGTCCGTTCACGCCGGACGCCGCCTGGCCGATTTCGGAATTTGCTGACGCCGTACGCGCCCATGGCTGGCCCGAGAAACTGGAAGTAGGCCTGATTGGCTCGTGCACCAACTCCAGCTACGAGGACATCACCCGCGCCGCCAGCATCGCCCAGCAGGCCGCCGAAAAAGGCCTGACCGTGCAGGCTGAGTACACCGTAACGCCCGGCTCGGAGCTGGTGCGCTACACCGTGGAGCGCGACGGCCTGCTCGACACGTTTGCCCAGATGGGTGGCGTGGTGCTGGCCAACGCCTGCGGTCCGTGCATCGGCCAGTGGGCCCGCCACACCGACGACCCCAAGCGCCGCAACTCGATTATCACGAGCTTCAACCGCAACTTCGCCAAGCGCAACGACGGCAACCCCAACACCCACGCCTTCGTGGCCTCGCCCGAAATCGTGACGGCTTTCGCCATTGCCGGCAACCTCACCTTCAACCCCCTCACCGACTCGCTGACCACCAAAGACGGCCAGCAGGTGAAACTCTCGGAGCCCCAGGGCATCGAAATGCCCCCCCGGGGCTTTGCCGTGGAGGATGCCGGTTACCAGCAGCCCGCCGCCGATGGCTCGGGCATTCAGGTAATGGTATCGCCTGACTCCGACCGCCTGGAGTTGCTCGAGCCCTTCAAGGCTTGGGAAGGCACTGATCTGATGGGCCTGCGCCTGCTCATCAAAGCCAAGGGCAAG
Organism: uncultured Cytophagales bacterium; assembly: GCA_963711295.1. Lineage (GTDB taxonomy): Bacteria > Bacteroidota > Bacteroidia > Cytophagales > Hymenobacteraceae > Hymenobacter. The sequence goes on along the minus strand of CAVQDF010000003.1, from coordinate 1,501,143 downwards.
TGCACCACCGACCACATTTCGATGGCCGGCCCATGGTTGAAATACCGTGGCCACCTCGACAACATCTCCAACAACATGCTCATCGGGGCCATCAACGCCTTCAACGAGCAGCCCAACGCCGTGAAGGACGCCCTGACCCAGGGTACGCCGTACTCGGCCGTGCCAACCGTGGCCCGTAACTACAAGGCCCAGGGCATTGGCTCGGTGGTAGTTGGTGATGAGAACTACGGGGAAGGCAGCTCGCGTGAGCACGCCGCCATGGAGCCCCGCCACCTTGGCGTACGCGCCGTGCTGGTGAAATCCTTCGCCCGTATCCACGAAACCAACCTCAAGAAGCAAGGCATGTTGGGCCTGACCTTCGACAACAAGGCCGACTACGACCTGATCGAGGAGGACGACACCATCGACATCCTCGGCCTGACGGACTTCCAGCCCGGCAAGCCCCTGCAGGTGCGTCTGCACCACGCCGACGGCGACACGGACCTCATTACGGTGAACCACACCTACAATGCGGGCCAGATTGCCTGGTTCAAGGCCGGTTCGGCCCTCAACCTGATTCGCCAGATGGAATCCGGCGACGCCCAGCTTTCGGAGCGCGTATAACGAGCTTCGCTGCTGATTGAAAACGGCCGCCTTCCCGAACAGGGGAGGCGGCCGTTGCGTTGTGGGGCAACTTACACGGATGCGAAACCACTGGGTATTGCAGGTACGCTGCCCGGGCCTGGCAGTGGCGGTATTTCCGTCCTTTTGCCTGACCTTACGTTGCCGGAGTGCTGTTTGTGGGCTGACTTTTTGCGGCTGACTACGCCGGCCATAGCTGAGCGGCCGGCTTTGGTTTTCCCGTTGGGGCAGCCTTCCCGATAAATAGCCGAGCTTTTTGGCGCGGGCCGCGTATAGGCAGGCTTCTACTCCCTCCTTATTATCTCATGCAGAACTCTCCCGCAAAACAAGTAGTGAAAGCCGTAGCCTGGACCGCTGGCGGCATCGTGGGCGTGGTGGCAGTGTATCTGCTGGCGGCGGTGGGCCTGTCGGCTATTCCGGTGGCCGGCGACGGGGGCCGCCCTGCTCCGGGCGAAGGCGTGACGGTTTATCTGCTCACCAACGGCGTGCACACCGACCTGGTGCTGCCCGTGCGCAACTCCCAGATGGACTGGACGCGCCTAATCTCCTACGCCGACACCCCCGCCAACGACACCACCCGCGAGTTCGTGGGGTTTGGCTGGGGCGACAAGGGCTTCTACCTCGATACGCCCACTTGGTCTGAGCTCAAGCTCAGCACCGGCCTGAAAGCTATGTTCTGGCTCAGCACCACGGCCATGCACACCACCTTTCACCACCAGCCCGAGGTGGGCGAAGACTGCGTACGCCTCAACCTGACCCAGGCCGAGTACGACCGCCTCGTTAGCTTCATTCAGGAACGCTTTCAGCTCGATGCCCAGGGCCGGCCCCAGCACATTGCGGGCCACAGCTATGGGCAGTACGATGCCTTCTACGAGGCCGATGGCACTTACAACCTCTTCGACACCTGCAACACCTGGACCAACGAAGGCCTTAAAGTAGCCGGCCAGCGCGCCGCCCTCTGGACGCCCTTCGACTTCGGCATGTTCTGGCACTACTAACTGCTGTTTTGGCTGAATTGAGCTGAGAGCTACCAGCTGTTAGCTTCTGTTCAAAAGAAGCTGGTTCATCTCACAAAAAAGGGTCCCGCACTCAACCGAATGCTGGACCCTTCTCGTTTTTTCAGCTAACAGCTAACAGCTAACAGCTAACAGCTAACAGCTAACAGCTAACAGCTAACAGTTATTAAGCCAGACCTGGGCCACGGGTACAAAACGCTGCCGGGCAAAAGCCCCGTACGGGCGCTCGGCATAGAAACCCAGCACGTGCACCTGCATTTCGCCATTGTGCGCGTTGCGCCGTAGCTCGATGGGATACACCTGGCCGCATTCGGGCCAGTCGCCAATGTGGTCGGCGGGGCGGCCCTGGGCATCTACGCAGCGCGCATATTGCTGCACTGGTAGGGGAACGGGAAGCTTGATTTTCGACATATACAAAGATAATGATATTGACACTAAAAACTAATTGTATTAGCCAATATTCGGCCTCTTAAGTTGTATAAGATTAGGGCCTGAAAACAACATTATATGGCAATAAGCGTATTAGCTGTCTTTGATAATATTTAATAAACAATATATATTAAAATTAATTATTAAAACAGATTTGCTAAATGAATTGGGCGTAATGCGTTAGCGGCCTCCTGCTGGCTGCATCGGCTTACGGCTGGCGCAATAAGCGGTAGGTAGCCACGCCGGCTGTGTGTTCGACGCGTACCAAGTATAGGCCCGCTGGGTAAGCGCGCAGGTCGAGGCGAGCGACGGGCTGCTGAAAGTGGTAAGTAGCCAGTTCCTGGCCCAGGGCCGAAAGCACCCGCACCGTAACCGGACCACGGGGCAACGTCAGGTTAACCAGACCGGTGGTGGGGTTGGGGTACAGGGATATGCCGGCCCGGGCTGCAGCCGGACTGACGGGCAGCACCTGCTGGTAGCGGGTGCGGGCGGCATCGGCGGCGGCTCGTAGTTCGGGTAGGGTGGGGGCGGCCAGCACAGCAAAGGCTACGGTGGCCGAGTCGGCGGGGGCGAGGCGGGGCAGCATGGCCCCTACCACCTGCGATACATCGGAGCCGTTGGGATGGCCTGCCTCCTGATAGGTGGTGCCGCTGCTCAGGCTCAGCCACTTTTCGGCCGTGCTGAAGCCGTCGGACAGGCGCACCGGCGCGGGCAGGGGCGAGGCGTTGTCGAGGCTGTACACGCTGGGCGCTCCTCCGGCCAGCAGCTGCACGCCGGCGAATACCTCCGGCGCGGTGGCCCCGTACACGTAGCCCAGGCGGCGGGCGGCGTCCCAGGTGGCGATGTTGCGCTCGGGCGCGGCGGGCAGGTCCCAATCCATAAACAGGCCCACATGCAGAGGGCGCAGCGTATCGGTGGTGAGGTTGGTGAGGCGGTATTCGAGCACCACGTAGTTCTGGTGGGGCGCAGTAGCCCAGGCGTAGGCATGCTGGCGCACACGCACGCCCACGGCCCGGGCCTGAGCAGCAGTGGGCAATTGGTCGCGCAAGACACCCTCTGCTTCCTGGTCGGCGCGGGGTGGGCGGGGCAGCCGGTGCACCTGGCCCAGGGCGGCGAAGTCGGTGTTGGCCCCGCGCTGGTCGTTGCGGACGTTATCGGAAACGCGGGTGGCGGACGTGGCCACCAGCAGGCCGCCCTCGGAGAGCAGCGGCGGACCCTGGCGGTAGCTTACACCCACCCCGATAGCGGAGCCCAGTCCATCGTAGCCGATGTTGCCGCGGCTGGTAAGCGTGAGCGTGAGGTTGTTGGCATCGAGCACCACGTAATCGGGGTTGAGAAGCACGGTTTCGTACTGGTCTTCTTCGTAGCCGGTGGTAGCATCCTGAAAGTGGTAGCGCAACGTGGCTTCGGTGTTGAGGGGTACTGAGGCAGCCACCGCCAGCCGGTAGGGCGCGGCGGCGTTGGTTCGCTGCCCCAGTGTGGCCAGCGAACCAGCCGCAAACTCGCCCTGGCGCACCAGCAAGTAGGGCGAAAGCGAGGTTAGCGTCACGCGCAGGTTGCTCAGCGGCAGCAGCAGGTTCTGCACCTCCACCGTCAGGCGCAGCGTGTCGGCGGGGGCGTAGGCGGGTCGGGCCGGGGCGAAAGTGCGGGCCGTGAGGCGGGCCGAGCGCGCGTTTTCCGTAAGGGCCCGGAAGGCATTCAGACGGCCCGAACCCAGAAAGCCGGCGAAATTCACATTGCCCGGCAGCGCATTAATATTATCGGTGGTGCGCTTGAGTTGGGCCCGGACCTGGGCAGCGTTGTAGTTCGGAAACCGGCTGCGCACAAGCCCGGCAGCTCCCGCTACCAGCGGGGCCGCAAACGAGGAGCCACCCACGGCAATGTAGTCGGAGTCGGTGAGGCCGTAGGTGGTAAGTACCTGGGCGCCGGGGGCCGATAAATCGACGCGGCGGCTGTAAGTGGAAAAGGGGTCGCGTTCGTCGGTGCGGGTGGTCCAGGCCACCGACAGCACGTGCTCGTAGCTGGCGGGGTAGAAATCGAGGTTGGCGGGCGTATTGCCGGCGGCAGCTATTACCACCACATCGCGGTTGAGCGCGGCGTAGCTGATAACGTCCTGCTCGAAGCGCGATGGGCTGCCCGGTCCGCCCCACGAGAGGTTGATAACCTGGCAGCCGTGGTCGGCGGCGTACACAATGGCCTCGTAGCCCCCGAACGAGCCTAAGGGCGTGCTGGCATAAACTTTCAGGGGCAGGTACCGGCACTTATAGCCCACGCCGGCAATGCCGCGCCCATTATTCACCGCCCCCGATGCGCAGCCGGCCACCAGAATACCGTGCACCAAACGGGCATCCCGGCGGTCGGGGTCGTTGTCCTGGTCGGCAAAGTCCCAGCCGTAGTAGTTGTCCACGTACCCGTCGCCGTCGTTGTCGAGGCCATCAATCGGGTCGCGGCGGTTGAGTTGGTTTTGGCCTTTCAGGTCCTCGTGGCTGAAGCGGGTGCCGCCATCGGCAATACCGATAACGATGCTCGTATCGCCCTGGCTGACATCCCAGGCCTGGTAAGCCCGAATGTTGCGCAGGTGGTACTGGCCATCGGCCCGGGCCGAATCGGCCAGTGGGTCGTTGGGCAGTTGCAGGGGCTGGTAGTCGTAGAGGGGCTCAGCGTACTCCACCAAACCGGTTCTGAGCAGCTCCCGCCGGGCCTCGGCGGCCGGGGTAGATGCGGGGAGCGTCAACTGATAAATCAGCCCCAAATCAATTCCGCTGGGTCGGGCCGGGTCGGGGGGTATGGCCTGCGGAAACTTGAGGCGGGCCGCCATGCCCAGCCGGCTGAGCGTGGCGGTGAGGGCGGACGGTAAGTCAATCGGGCCCGGCCGGCGCTGCTGGTTGGGGTCGGCTTTGAGCTTGATAACCAGTTGGCCCGGCCGCACCGTACGGGTAGAAGCGGCGTTAGGGGCAGCCAGGGTCTGGGCCCGGGCGGGCGTTAGCAAGGCCGCGCCCAGGGGCAGTAGCCAGCCGTATAACGCTAATCGACGGAGTAAGGCTAAGGCCATAGGTAGGAAGTTAAAGAGACGATAAAGGCTGGGGAAAGCCAGTACTAAGAAGAACGAAAGGCCGGCTGGTTCGGATGCCCGGGCTTTGGTTCGGGGCCGATTCCGTAAATTTAACCGGCACGGAGCAGTAGGCACCGGTATTCTCGACTAAAGAGACCTGTGGGCCGGCCAATTCGTTTCATTGTTTTGTTCAAAGCTGAAACCAGCCGGTTATTTGTTGCTTCGTGCTACGGCAACAGGTTTTCTTCCCCATCTATTCCCCAGGCGAAGCGCGCTTCATCTTTCTTTCCCACCCCATCTATGACCACCGAAACCACCCAAAAGCACCAGGCCACTCTCGACGCGGCCGTGGAGGCCCTGCACGGCCGCACGTTCTTTGCCGCCTTCCCCGAAAACCCCTCGCCCGATATTTATGGGGCCGATGCCGACGAGCAAGGCCGCGAAAAGTTCAAATCGCACGCGCGGGCCAGCGCTTCACCGAGCTGCAGCAGGGCGAGCCCGCCGGCTGGGCCGGCCAGGAAGAGTCGCCCTACGAGCAGCAGGCACTCGGCATTCAGTACCCTTACTACGAGCCCGCCACGCTGGTGGCCAACGCCCAGGAGGTGTTCGGGCAGTGGCGCAAGCTGAAGCCGGCCGACCGGCGCCGCGCTGCTCACCGAAACGCTGGAAGGCATGAAGGAGCGGTTCTTTGAAATTGCCTACGCCACCATGCACACCACCGGCCAGGCCTATATGATGTCGTTTCAGGCCAGCGGCCCCCACGCCGCCGACCGCGCCCTCGAAGCCATTGCCGCCGGCTACGAGGAGCAGACCCGCTTCCCCGAAGAAACCCGCTGGGAGAAGCCCATGGGCAAGTACAACCTCGCGCTGCACAAAACCTGGCGGGCCGTGCCCAAGGGCGTAGCCCTGGTTATCGGCTGCTCCACGTTCCCGACCTGGAACACGGTGCCCGGCATGTACGCCTCGCTGGTAACCGGCAACCCCGTCATCATCAAGCCCCACCCCAAGGCGGTGCTGCCCATTGCCATTGTGGTGGCCGAAGTGCAGAAGCGTGCTGGCCGAAAACGGCCTCGACCCCCGCATCTGCCAGCTGGCCGTGGATGCCGACGACCACCTGATTGCCAAGGAGCTGGCCGAAAACCCGGCGGTTAAACTCATCGACTACACCGGCGGCTCGGCCGTTCGGCGAGTACATTGAAGGGCTGAAAGGCAAGACGGTGTTCACCGAGAAAACCGGCGTCAACTGCATCATTCTCGACAGCTGCGACGACCTCGACAAGGTGGCCCAGAACCTGGCTTTCTCCGTGAGCCTGTATTCGGGCCAGATGTGCACCGCGCCCCAGAACTTCTTCATTCCCGCTGCCGGCGTAAAGGTGGCTGGCGAGCTAGTACCCTACGAAGACGTGGTGCAGAAGCTCTCGGCCGCCGTAACCGGCTTGGCCCAGAACCCCAAGGCCGGCCCCCACGTGCTGGGGGCCATCCAGAGCGCGGCCACCCAGGAGCGGGTGCAGCGACCTGGCCCTCGACGGCAGCCGCAACGTGCTGGCCCACGGCACCATCGACAACCCCGTGTTCCAGAACGCCCGCACCTGCTCGACCAGCATCCACGAAGTGGACGCCAGCCGCGTGGAGCAGTTCAGCCAGGAGCTGTTCGGCCCCATCATGCTGGTGATCAAAACCCAGGACACCCAGGAGAGCATCCGGCTGGCCGCCCAGCTGGCCCGCGAGCACGGGGCCATTTCGTGCGGCGCCTACACCACCGACCCCGAAATCAAGGAGCAGATCATGGACGAGATGAGCCTGGCCGGCACGCCCGTCAGCTTCAACCTGACCGGCGGCATCTACGTGAACCAGAACGCCGGCTTCTCCGACTTCCACGTAACCGGCGGCAACCCGGCCGGCAACGCCAGCTTCACCAACCCCGAGTTTGTCATCAAGCGCTTCACCTGGGTTGGCTTCCGCGAGCCGGTGGTTTAAGCTGTTAGCTGAGAGCTATTAGCTGTTAGCTCTCGTTCATAAATCCTCAGTTATTTCGCACAGAACAAGGCCCCGCACTCAATCGAGTACGGGGCCTTGTTCGTTTTTTGAGCTAACAGCTAACAGCTAACAGCTAACAGCTAACAGCTAATTAATGGCCTTTGCTGTATTTGTACTTTTTAGGGGCGTCGACGGTGCGGTGCTTTTGGGGGTCTTTGGCGTTGAGGTCGATATTCAGACCCAGGCCGACGCGGTTGCGGTCTTTGTGGGGCCGCGATTTGTCGTTGCTGCGTTTCTGGCGCTTGGTCGAGACCGAGCCGTAGCGGCTGGGCCGTTCCATCATTTTATCTTCGCTGGAACAGGAAGCGGTACTTAAAATCAACAAAATCAGGGCGGAGCCGAGTAAAGAAGCTTTCATAGAAGGGCAATAAAATGGGTGGTGATGGGAGCTGATTTCGCCAGAAAATCAGTTGCTTACTGGCCCGTTTACTCCAACCAAACCCAAAAGGATTCACTGGAAAAGGAAAAACCCCACCCCATTGTCTTACATGCATGTAAACTCAATAAGCATCATAATTAGCCCCACTACCGGCACGATATACCTACATAATATACGCGCTATCAGCTGATCGTAAGTGTGTTGCTGATGCGAGGAGCAATGTTTTTCATTAAGTTGAGATTGACGATTTGCTGGCGGTTAGCCTGAAAAAAATACCCCACCCGTCGAGGCCTCGCTCCGAGTGCCGCAGGGTGCGCGGAACCAAGGGACAGGGCTACTCGGCGAGTAGGGTAGTAACAATGCAGGCAGCCAGTAGTACGGGCAGGGACGAGGCGTTTTGTGGGAAAAAGGGCGCGGAGGGGAGAAACAGGTGATTGGCAATTGCAAACCTGCCACGTTCTGGCTACCGCCTAAACCCTTACAACAGGTCGCGCAAATCGTGCCGCAGGTTCTCCACCCCGCGCCTGATTTCATCCCAAACGCCCGTAGTTTCAGCCGATGGTGCGGTGTGGGTTTCGGTGGGGCTGGCCGTGGTCTGGTGAAGCTTGTCGAGCAGGCGTGCGCGCTTGGCTTCGAGAGCCTCGGCGTGCTGCTGGTAGGTGGCGGTGGTGCCGGCCACGGTGGCGTGGGCCCGCTGGTGGAGGGTGCGGATTTTCGCGTCGAGCTCGGTGAGGGCCTGGTGAAGGGCCTCGGCGCTGAGCTGGGCCGGTACGCGCACATGGTTGGGGTCGGGAACGGTAGCCATACGAATAGAGGGAAAAAGGAGAAGCCAGCTGGTTGAGAACCTCCGTCGGAGGCTCAGAGCCAAGTTACCAAAACCGGCGGCAAAAAGCACCCCGGGAGTCGTCGCTATTCGCGCCAGATGGTAGGCAGGCCCAACTCCCGGGCTAGCGGCGCAGCGGCCGAGGCGTAGAGCAGCATCAGTAGCTCGTTGGCGGCGGGTGCGTATTCAAGGTGGTAGTCTTCGTGGAGCTTGCCCATCGCCTTTAGTACCTCCTGGGTACGCCGGGCCAGGTGCTGCAGCAGCGGTTGGGTGGGGCCGTGAAGGCGAGCCGTAGCCTCGGGCTGGTGGTGCAGCACGTTGCGGAGCAGCCTTAGCGTTAGCTCTATTTCGCCGTGCGCGTCGCCCGTTATTTTGGCGTGGTAGGCCAGCCGCTGCTGGAGTTGGCGCACGATGTGTAGCAGGTCGTTGGGCGTCTGGTGGAAGCCGCGCACCGGGTCGTCGACCTGATGCTGCAGGGCGGCGCGGCGGGTTTCCAGGGCCTCATCGCCCTCCAGCAGCCGGAAGGTGAGTTGCTCTATCAGAATGGCATCTTTGGCCACCAGCCGCAGCAGCAGGTGGTCTTTTTCTTTAGCGGGCAACGCCAGCAGTGCGCGGCGCAGGTCGGGGGAAAGGGCAGGCATAGGACGAAGTAACGAATCCTGCCGTTTTCTGATTCCGCTGCCCGTTAGCGCCCCCGCCAGCTGCGGCCCAACCGGAACACCGAAAACGTGCCGATGAGCAGTAGCAGCAGCGTAGAGTTGCGCCAGTCGGGGGCTAGGAGTATAGCTTTAAATTGTCCACTCCAGGAAGTCGAATAATGGTAATGTTATCGGAATATCCCGCATAATATACGTGTAAATGATAAGGTGTCTTCTCACTTCTATTCGGTTTGGCGACGGCTTATTTGTAAGTCTCATAGATGGATCGTTGGCCCATGGCGAATGTCAATCCAATACTTCTTAATGTCTACATATCGTCAAATAATCAAGGAGACTGAATCAGACTGGAATAGCTTAGCCTTCTGTACAATTCGTAACTCGTAGGCCCCGGTCGTGGTTAGGGTCGGCTCCTAATTCAACGCTGAACGGTTTGAGCATTGCTCAAGTCGAAGTAGTCCCAAAATACAGTCGCCCGGTAAGGATGACTTTATGCCAAGGGCGCAAGGCTGCCAATTTAGACGCAGTAAATAGAGTTTGAATCCACTGGCATATTGGGCCAACTCTCATTTTGAGGATACAGGGTAGGGATAACAAACTCCATGACTGATTGCTTGTGCACCCCCCGCAACTGTGGCACCGCCACGCAACCCAGCCACAGCAACCACGCCAGTGCCAGCAGCCCTGGGGGTAGCAGCAGGGGCCGGCGGTGGCGGCGGGGAAGCGGAGCAAATAGCATAGCGGGAAAGCACGGATAACCAGCGGAAGATAGCCGGTTTCAGTCGGATGTTTGGGCCCAAACCAACCCCGGAGCCGATTTTGCGGTTAGGAAGGCAAACCGACTTATTTCCTCTCTTTTGATGCGTTACCGTTCCGCCGCGCTGCTGCTCTTACCCCTGCCGGCCCTCGCCCAAACTACCGCCCCGCCCGATACCACCCGCGCCGTGGCCCTGCCCCAGGCCACCGTAACCGGCTACGGCCAGCAACTGCCGCTGCGCCGCACGGCCGCCGCCGTGGGCGTGCTGAGCCAGGCCGATTTCGAGCGGTTCCCGCAGAACGCCCTCACCCAGGCCGTGAACACGCTGCCCGGGGTGCGGCTGGAGGAGCGGGCCACGGCCAGCTACCGCCTCAGCATGCGGGGCAGCACGCTCCGCTCGCCCTTCGGGGTGCGCAACATGAAAGTGTACTACCACGGCATTCCGTTCACCGAAGCCAGCGGCAGCACGCCGCTCAACCTGCTCGACCCCAGCCTGCTGGGCGGGCTGGAGGTGATAAAAGGACCCGCCGGCAGCGTGTATGGGGCCGGTACCGGCGGGGCCGTGCTGCTCACCGGCCGCCGCCCGGCCGCCGGCGAAACTTCCGTGTCGGCGGGCTTTACGGCGGGCAGCTTCGGGCTGCGGCGTACCACGGTGGCCGTCGAAACAGGTGCCGCTACCGGCTACCTGCGGGCCGCCTACGCCCGCCAGACCCTCGACGGCTACCGCCAGCAGAGCGCCCTGCGCCGCGACGTAGTGGCCCTCGATGGCGAATGGCAGCCCACCGCCCGCCAGACCGTGGGCCTGCACGCGCTATACTCCGATATCGACTACCAGCTGCCCGGCGGCCTCACCCGGGCCCAGTTTGCGGCCGACCCGCGCCAGGCCCGGCCGGGTACGGCCACGGCCCCCGGCACGGTGGCCCAGCGCACTTACTACGCCTCGCGCACCGGCCTGCTCGGCGCCACCCACGAAGCCCGATTCACCGACCGTCTGAGCTTGCGGTCAGTGCTCTACTTGAGCGGCAGCCGCATCAATACGCCCTACCTGATTGATTTTGAGCGCAACACGTTACTGGGTGGGGGCGGGCGCACGGTACTCAGCTACCGCACCACCCTGGCCGGCCGCACGCTGCGCCTGCAAGCCGGGGCCGAGGGGCAGACGGGCTTCGAAAGCTCCCGCAGCTACCAGAACCGCGCCGGCCAGCCCGGTGCCCTGCGCTACGACGACGAAATCCGCACCCTTACGGGCTTTGCCTTTGCCCAGGCCGACTACGAGCTGCCCGCCGGGTTGCTGCTCACGGCCGGGGCCAGCTACAACCGCCTCCGCTACCGCATCAGCCGCCTCTCCGATGCCGCCACCAACCCCACCGGCTACGAGCTGGAGCGCAACTTCCGGCCCGAGGTGTCGCCCCGGGTGGCGTTGCTGCGCGAATTCGGGCCGGCCCTGGCGGTGTACGCCAGCGTGAGCACCGGTTTCTCGCCGCCCACCGAGGAGGAAATCCGGCCCTCCGATGGCTGCCATCAATAGGGCTTTGCAGGCCGAGCGGGGCACCAGCTACGAGCTGGGGGCGCGCGGCCAATTCTGGCAGCAGCGCCTGCGCTACGACGTGGCCCTCTACGACCAGCGCCAGCGCCAGACCATCATGACCCGCACCACCGACCTGGGTACCCAGCTGTTCCTCAACGCCGGCACCACCCGCCAGCGCGGGGCCGAAGCGGCGCTGAGCGGCTGGCTGTGGCAGTCGGCAAGGGCTGCAAGCTACCAGCCGCAAGCTGCAAGCTCGGTGGCAAGAAGCGGCAGAACCAACAGGGAAGGGGCACTGCCAGTAGGCTTACGGGCCTTCGTGAGCTACGCCTACAACCACTACCGCTTCGGCAGCTACCAGCGCGGCACCCAGGACTTCAGCGGCAACCGCCTCACCGGCACCGCCCCGCACACGCTCAGCGCCGGCCTCGATTTCACGGCGCGGCGCGGCTTCTACCTTAGCCCCACCGTCAACCACCAAAGCCGCCTGCCCCTCAACGATGCCAACACCGAATACGCCGCCGGTTACTGGACCTTCGGTAGCCGGGGCGGCTGGCGCGGCCGCCTCGGCCCGCTCCGGCTCGACGTATTTGGGGGCGGCGAAAACCTCACCGACCGCCGCTATTCACTCGGCAACGACCTCAACGCCTTCGGGGGGCGCTATTTCCAGCCTGCCCCCGCCCGTAACTGGTACGCCGGCGTGGCGGTGCGCTGGTAACAGCCCGCGACCAGCTGTCCGGCTGCTTGGTTTGCAGAACTGCGCGTTCAAATGCAAAAAGCCCATTCGCAGCTCGCGAATGGGCTTTTTCAGAAAATTATTGGTTCTAGCCTAACGGTTGTTGTCGTCGATGGGGTTGTTGAAACCGTTTATACGCTGCTCCTCGGCCGTAACATCGTTGTCGGGGTCGGGGCCGGTGGTGGCACTGCCGCTAGGAGTGCCCGACATGGCGTTTTCCAGGCGCTCCGACGTATCGAGGGTTCCTTCGGCATCGTGCTTGTAGCCATACAGCTCCTCGCGGTGCTTCATCTGCTCCTCGGTCAGGTTGGCGTTCTTAGCGTCGAGGGCCGCGGCAGGGTCCTGGTTGAGTGGCTGGTCGGATTCTTTCTTTTTATCGGTGCTCATGGGAAGTAGATCAGAAGTGAAGAATAAAAAACGAACCTAGCCTAGTCGTTATCTGGCTTGGGCATTTCGTTTTCCTTGCCCGAGCCGGGAATGCCGCGGCCGTTGTCTTTACGCAGGGCGCTGAACTCGTCGGGGTTGTCGTTCGTGCCCACGTTGGGGTTTTTGGCGTGCTCGTCGCCTTCGGGAGCGGGGCCATCGGTGTGGTTGGCCGGCTCGTTGGTGGCCCAGTTGCGGGTGCCACCGCCGTAGCGCGGGTCATCCTTGGCCCAACCTTCGCGCTGCTCGTCGTACTCGGCGTCCTCGGCCTTGTGGACAGCGTCGGAATCGAGGTTTTGGGGGCTGCTGCCGCGCTGCTCAGTAAAAGCCACCGACGGAGCCGACTGGCCACCTTTGGTTACGCTTTCGCCTTCCTTAACTGGTGTGGCGGCGTTGTCGGGGTGGCCAAACTCGCCGTAATGCGGCGTATCACTGTCAGCCTGGGAAGGGTCGTGGGGAGTATTGGAAGAGTTTAAGGGGTTGGTCGACATACGAAAGGGAATAGGAGGGAACAAGGAAGAGGCGGCGCGGAAAATGGCCGCTGTTGCCTTTCATACGTAGACTTCCGGAAAATGGCGGTGTCCGGTTGGGCCGCCGCCTACCATTGGGCCCTGGCCCTTCCTCCTTTTCTACTCCACTTTATGGCCCTTTCCATCCAGCATCAGGCCCAGGATCAACAATTTACCGCTTCCCAAGACGGCCACTCGGCTGAACTGGCCTACAGCCGCCCCACCGACGATGTTATCGACTTCACCCACACCTTCGTGGAAGAAGACCTGCGCGGCCAGGGCGTTGGCGAAGAGCTGGCCAAAACCGGCCTTGCCTACGCCCGCAACGAGAACCTGCAGGTGCGCACCACCTGTACCTTCGTGCGCGATTACGTAGCCCAGCACCTCGAATACCAGGATTTGCTGGAGAAAAGCTAACCTGATCAACTACCCTAAACAGAGTGCCCCTGACGTCATAGCCATGACGTCAGGGGCACTCTGTTTAGGGTAGTTGAAAACGCGTATTCGCTGTCGCGCGAAGCTCCAGCTTCGCGCGACATACTTGTGCTTCCTTTAGCTACCGTTAATGCTGCACCACTACGCGGCTGGTATAGCGCACCCCGTCCACGGTCACGCGGATCAGGTAGAGGCCGTTGGCCGCCGTTTGTAGGTCGAGGGTGGCGGCGTCGGTGGCCGTGAGCAATTGGGTGCGGTGAAACACCTGCTGGCCCAGCATATTGTAGAGGCTGATGCTGGCTGACTGCCGGCCCCGCAGTTGTGGCACGCGCACTTGCACGCTGCCCGCCGCCGGGTTCGGGAAAACGTCGAGACCCTCGTGGAGGCGGGCCGCCGTGGTGGTGGCCGTTACAGTCGCGCAATTGCTGGTGTGGCGGCCGAGGTTGGCGTACTCGTCGGTACCCACAAACTCCCACTCGGCGTCCGCGTCGCGCCAGCGCTTCTGGCCCCGGCTCACGGTAGCCTTGCGCACGAGGGTGGCATTGGTGGTGCTGCCACCGCCCGGCAGCTGCCAGCCGCCGCTGGGCCGCTGCCCGATTACGCCAATAATGTCGAGCGTGTCGGTGCCTTTCAGCAGCAACAAGGCATCGTCGCCATTAAAGAAGCCTACGGCCGACTGCAGGTTGGTTTGGGCCTGCACCACCGGCGACACCACGCCCGTATTGGCAATTACGTACACGCCGCCGGCCGCTACCGTCCCGGTCAGGGCCTGGGTGCTGTTAGGGGTAGTGGCGCCGTTGGAGAACAGCTGCACCTCGATACCGTTAAGGCTAATGGGGGCTGCCGATGGGTTGTAGAGCTCAAGGGCCTTGGTGTTGGTCGCTGAGCCTTCGATGTACTCCGAGAAAAACAGGTTGGCGCATGGCAGCCCGGCCGGCGTCTCATCGTCGTTGAGGATGGTGAGCACGTGGGCGGCCGGCGACCCGAGCAGGGCGCCGCCAGTAGTAGGCGTACCCAGCACCAGCCGGACGGTTTCGTTGGGTTCAGGTTGGGTGTCGCCCACTACCGTCAGAGCCACCGACCTGGTCTGGCTGGCCTGGCCAGCCACGAACGTCAGGCTGGTCGTCGTCAGCACGTAATCGTCGGGGCTGGTGGCCGAGGTGCCGGTGGCACTCACCGTTACCGGAATGGTCACGTCGGCGGTAGGGGCGGCGCCGGTCAGCGTCACGTTCACGCGGTACGTGCTGGTGCCGGTATTACCCTCCACAATGCTGCCGGTAGCGGTAGCAAAACTGATGGTGGGCACCGGGCCGTCGTCGTTAAGAATGGTGAGAGCGTGCTGGGCCGCGCCGCCCAGCGCCGCGCCGGTTGAGGGGTTGCTCAGGCTCAGCACCACTGTCTCATCGGCCTCGGGCGTCAGGTCGCCGTTGACGGTAACGGTCAGCGCCTGCGAGGTCTGGCCGGCGGCAAAGGTCAGCGTCTGGGGCGAAGTAAAGCTAAAATCCTGGCCGCTGGTGGCCGTGGAGTTAGCGGCCTCGAACCCTACCTGCACCGAAAGCGGGGCGTCTGGGGCGGGGCTGATGGTGACGGTGGTCGTATACGTGCTGGTGCCGCTGTTGCCCTCCACGATGCTGCCGGTAGCAGTAGCAAAGCTGAAGGTTGGGAGCACCACGAAGCCCCAGGCCCGAGCCACCAGGTCGGGGTAGGCCACGTAGGGGTTGAAGTTGCCCTGGCTTTTGGCCGTCCGCCGGTTCCGCTCCCGCTCGCGGGCATCTACCGGATCGGCCAGGTGCCATTTGTACAGCGTGTTCAGGTCGGCCAGCGCTGCAATCTGCTCCTTGCCCGCATCAAATTTCTGATCCTGATGCATGGTATAGAAATAGAACGCGGCCCGGGCCAGGTTGCCCTTATGGTCTTCGCGGGGCTCAAACTGCGAGTTGGTGTCCTCGCTGTACTCGTCGATGTTGGTGGTGGGAATGCTGGTCTGGCTGCTCGTATTGCGCATCCAGAGCTGGGTGCGGTCGTCCGGGATATCGGCAAACGGATCGGAGCCACGGTTCGAGTTCCAGGTATCGTAGGTCGGGAACAGGTGATGAATGTCGGCGCGCATCCGTACCTGCTCATCAAACCACGACTGCGGAATGGTGTGTTCGGTGTTGATGCGGCTAACCACGGCCGGGTTGGTATTGCCCGAATCGAGCGGTACGCTCTCCGTGTAGCCCGAATACACGCACACCACCCGGCCATCCTGGTTGTCGATGTAGTTGTACATACGGCCGCGGGCAACGGTATAACTCAGCTCGACGCGCTTGCCCTCGTACCAGTTCTGGCGGAGCCAGTCTTTAAGCTGCTGGCCCTGCAAAGCCGCGGGCGCAGCCGGGGGCAGGGTTTGGGCCGAAAGCGTACCGCCCCCATAGCTCAGGGCGGCAACCATTATCCAAGCGAAGAAGTGCTTCATCAAAAGGGCAAAAGGTGGTTAGAGAGAAAGAAATGGACTCCAAAGGTCGGTAAACTTTCTCGCGGCCTGGTTCTCGGCCAATTGTAGGCTGAGCGTTGCTGCCCCTTTCCCGCTGCAGGCCCACCACTGCCTGGCCTGGGGCTATACCCAGAAGCAGGGTAGGAGGGAGAGTTCGGATAATAACCATGAAAAAAGCCTTCTGCTTGAGGCAGAAGGCTTTAGGTGTGGTCGCGCTAGGAATCGAACCTAGATCTAGAGCTTCGGAGGCTCCCATACTATCCGTTGTACTACGCAACCCGGTAGTGAGGCGCAAAACTAGAGAGAAAAAGCACGTTTGCCAAACAGCGTTCCGCTTTTTCTGCGAAATCCTATACCGTTTAAAGGTAACCTTCCGGCAGTCAAGGGAGTTAATTAGCCAAACCTCTTTCTCACCAGCTATTCCCGTTTATGGCAAGCACCGAAAAGAAGACCCTATATACCGCCGACGCAGTTGCCGTAGGCGGCCGCAGCGGCCATGTCCGTTCCGCTACCGGCATCATCGACCTCGACATGTCGGTGCCCGAAGGCCTTGGCGGCAAGAAGGGCGCCACCAACCCCGAAGAATTATTTGCTGCCGGCTACTCGTCGTGCTTCCAGCAGGCGTTGCTCGTTATTGCCCAGCGGGCCGGCGATAAACTCGATTCCGGCACAGAGGTGAAGTGCTCCGTGAGCTTGTTTCAGGAAGGCGAAGGCTACGGCCTCTCGGCGGTGCTCGATGTAGATCTGAAAGCCTACGACGAACAAAAGAGCATCGACATGGTGCGCGAGGCCCACAAAATCTGCCCTTACTCGGTAGGTACGCGGGGCAATATGGAAGTGGAACTGCGCGTAAAAGGTAAAGCCATTGCCGTGAAAGCCGAAGACAACGCCGGCGTAGCCAGCGAGAAGTAAGTTCACGTCAGCCATTACCAGACCGGCCCGAAATCCTACTAGGATTTCGGGCCGGTCTGTGTTTCAGCATTACCAGTAAAAAGTCAGTGGACCTGCTGCTTCGTGGTACCATCCGACTGCGCCAGTTGAGATACGGGCACCGGGGAGGCATAAAAGGTGGTTGCCGAGTTGGTGTAGCGCATGTTATGGATGCGGGCAGTCCGTTGAAACACGGTTGGGTTGCGGGCTCCGAGTGGCACCAACATCAGCCCCACCGGCGACTTCCGGACGCCGTAGCGGTTGTCGAGCACGGTGTCGAAATAGAATAAATAGGGCTTCACCCACCGGAAGTAGGAGCCCGCCTGGGCCTTGGTCGAGGTCAGTACCGTCAGGTCGGGGCGGCGAGCCAGCAGGGCCTGCTGCAGCTCCAGGGCATTAAGGGGGGTAGGCCCAAGCATTGGGATAATATCGGCCTGGGCATCTACCATCACCCACTTGCCTAAATCGGGTAGCCAGGCTTCGGCCAGGGCGTGGCTGGCGGCCGAGGCTTTGGTCTGCACGTTGGCCGCTTTCAGATACAATGGCCGGGCCCGGATGCCCACCGCGTTAAAGGCCGTGGCCAGCACCAGTCCGTACTCCACGCACTGCACTGACTCCCCGGCCTGAGCAGCCTGCAGGATATCGAAGGCGTCGGTCGATTCGAAGGTCTGGTGGCCATCATGCTCCAACCGGAAATATACCCACTGGCACAGCGCCCGGGCCCGGCCCAAATCGGTGGTTTCGTGGGCAATAACGCTTTTGAGCCCAAACATTTCCCGAAAACGGGTCAGGTAAGCCGAGTCGGGCGAACTGAACGCTACTGGGTAAGCCACCCGGTCGGGAGCAGTCTGGTAAGTAAACGACTGTCGCGAACTGCTGCTGACCTTATCCTGGCCCGCCGCCGTGAGCGAAAAAATGGCGGCTACAAGTAAAATGGGTAAAGTTCTACTTATCATACGCTAAAGTCAACAATAAACGGAACTGGCCTTAACGCAAATAGCTGCGGGAAGTTGGCTTAAGCGCCAACAAAAAACCCACCCGGTATAACCGAGCGGGTTGTTCGTTAAGCAAACTTAATATGAATTAAGCAGTCTGGCCAGCCAGCACTTCTTTCACACGCTCGGCAGCGTCCTTCAACAGCACAGCCGAGTATACTTTCAGGCCGCTCTCGTCGATGATGCGGGCGCCTTCTTCGGCGTTGGTCCCTTGCAGGCGCACGATGATGGGCACTTTGATGTCGCCGATGTTCTTGTAGGCTTCCACAACGCCATTGGCTACCCGGTCGCAGCGTACGATGCCACCGAAGATGTTGATGAGGATAGCCTTCACGTTAGGATCCTTCAGGATGATGCGGAAACCCGCCTCCACCGTCTGGGCGTTGGCCCCACCCCCTACATCGAGGAAGTTGGCCGGTTCGCCACCCGAAAGCTTGATGATGTCCATGGTGGCCATGGCCAAGCCGGCGCCGTTCACCATGCAGCCTACGTTACCGTCGAGCTTTACATAGTTCAGGTTCGATGCCGAGGCTTCTACTTCCAGCGGGTCTTCCTCGTTGGTGTCGCGCAGGGCCACGAAGTCCTTGTGGCGGTAAAGGGCATTTTCGTCGAGGTCAACCTTGGCGTCAACGGCCAGGATTTTGTTATCCGACGTTTTCAACACAGGGTTGATTTCGAACATGGCCGAATCAGTTTCGTCATAAGCCTTGTAAAGGGCTGTCACGAACTTGGTCATCTCCTTGAACGCCTCACCCGAGAGGCCGAGGTTGAAAGCAATTTTGCGGGCCTGGAAGCCCTGCAGACCCACGCGTGGATCGATATGCTCGCGGTGGATTTTGTCGGGGTGCGACTCGGCGACCTCCTCAATATCCACGCCGCCTTCGGTGGTGTAGATGATGACGTTCTGGCCGGTGGCGCGGTCGAGCAGTACGCTCATGTAATACTCCTTCGGCTCCGACTCGCCGGGGTAGTACACGTCCTGGGCCACAAGCACCTTATGCACCTTGCGGCCTTCGGCGGTGGTTTGCTTGGTGACGAGCTGCATGCCGAGGATCTGGCCGGCAATTTCCTTTACCTGCTCCAGGTTTTTGGCGAGTTTCACCCCACCGCCTTTACCGCGGCCGCCAGCATGAATCTGGGCCTTAATAACGTACCAGCTCGTGCCGGTGTCGGCGGTGAGCTTTTCGGCGGCAGCCACGGCTTCCTCAGCCGTATCGGCCACGATGCCTTCCTGCACGCGCACGCCGTAGCGTTTTAAAATGTCTTTGCCCTGATACTCGTGAATGTTCATAGAGGTCAGTTATGGGGGTGGTTTCTATTCGCGAAAGTAGGCAGAATTGAATTGGGAGTTAATAAAGCGGCCGGAATAGTTGCCGGTCTGAGGATGAATTAGGGCTGAATAAAGCGTGATAACTAAGAATCGTCATTCAGTTTGCATACACCCTCTCACTTCCCCCTCAGAAACCACTGGGCCATAATCTGCTCGGCGGGTTTGTGCTGGGGGGTGAAGTCGAGGTGGCGGCGGGCGGGGCCGTCGGGTTGCAGGCCGGGGTACCACTTCCAGACGAACAGGCCCTTGAACCAGGGCCGGGGCCAGAAGGTCTCGAACAGGGCGGCGTAGCAGGCGGCCTGGGTGGCCTCATCGGCGGGCGTGAGGACGGCCAGCCGGTCGGGCCACGCCCAGGGCTCGATGGCCGCGTCGGGTGTTGTTTTATAGCCGACTTCGGTGAATACGATGGGCTTGCGGTACTTTTTGTGCAGGGTCTCCAGGCGGCGTAGGGGCGGCTGCCAGGCAGCCAGCAAGGTCGCTTTGGTGGGACTCTTGGTTTTGCTGAGCGGGAAATAGGCCTGCACCCCGATGAAATCGAGCGCATCCCAGAATTTTACCTGCTCGAACTCCCCGCTCCAGTTGGCAGCGTAAGTCAGCGGCCCGTGGTACACCTGCCGGACTTGCCCGATAAGCTGCCGCCACTCGGCTTCGTGGCTTACGGTCTGGGCCAGCTCGGTACCGATGCAGAAGCCTTCCAGGTGGCCGGTTTCGGCCACCTGGGCGTAGTGCAGGATGAAGACGGAGTAGCTGGCAAACCAGGCCTGCCAGTCGGCCTCCGAAGTCATTTTGACGTCACCGGGCCAGGTGCCGCCCTCGCCGCGCAGCCACAAATGAGGTTTGAGCAGGGTACGGATGCCACGCTGCCGGGCCCGGGCCGCCGTGAGCAGAATGCCCTGGTCGCTCTCGCCCCAGTAGTGGCGGTTGCCGCTGCCGGTGTGCAGCTGCACCTCGGGCACTGCCGCGCCGGGCTGCCAGCCGAAGGGGGTTTGGGCAATCCAGGTCACGCCGGCTTGGGTCAGGGGCTCCAGGTCGAGCGAGGAAACGGAATCGGAACCCACCCAGCTCACGCCCCGCATCCGGCCATCGGGCGGCGGTGGGCCGACGGGCCGGGCAGTTGCTGAGGCCTGGGCCGGCGCTATGGCAACAGATTCGGTGGTGCGGGGCCAATGCCACCAGCCCAGCCCGGCCGCTAATAGCACCGCCAGCACCGCCGCTGGCACAAGTAGCAGCCACCGCAACCAACGCGCAAATCGAAAAGCAGGGAAGGGCATCGCATCCATAAAGTGTGGGAAGATAACGTAAACCGAACGGGCAGAGGCCAAATAACCGGCTTGCCACGCGCCCGATGCCACCCCAACGCCCGACATTACGTAGATTTGTTTCCGTACTCTCCTTTGCCTTACTCCCCGATCTGTTTTGCTGCAAGCCATCAACGTCCGCAAAAGCTACAACACGCTCGAAGTGCTCAAGGGCATCGACCTGACCATTGAAAAATCGGAAATCGTGTCCATCGTGGGGTCGTCGGGGGCCGGCAAGAGCACGCTGCTCCACATCCTGGGCACGCTCGACAACCCCGATTCGGGCGAGGTGCTGTTCGATGGCGAGTCGGTCAGCTCGCTGAAACGCTCCGATCTGGCCCGGTTTCGCAACCGCCATATCGGCTTCATTTTCCAGTTTCATAACCTGCTGCCCGAGTTTACGGCCCTCGAAAACGTGTGCCTCCCGGCCTACCTGGCGGGTCGCTCGGAAAAAGAAACCCGGGTGCGGGCCCGCGAATTGCTCGGCATGCTCAACCTGGAGCGCCGCGCCGACCACAAGCCCTCCGAAATGAGCGGGGGCGAGCAGCAGCGCACGGCCGTGGCCCGGGCCCTCATCAACTCGCCCGAAATTATCTTCGCCGATGAGCCCAGCGGCAACCTCGACTCGCAGAACGCCCAGGAACTGCACCAGATCTTCTTCCTGCTCCGCAAAGAGCTGGGCCAGACCTTCGTCATCGTCACCCACAACGACCAGCTGGCCGAGATGGCCGACCGCACCATCACGATGAAGGACGGCAACATCTGGGAAGGCCCGAACTAAGTTCAGGTTTTCAGCAATTCTTGTCCCAACCACGAAGCGCCGGCCCTGAGCCGGCGTTTTGCGTTCCCAGGCCTCCATACCAACAGGGCAACAGCTTGCCCGCCGGCACTTCAGCAGGTAGCCAGAGCCGGCGGCCGTTTTATCGCTCGAGCCAGTAAGAGGCGTATGAGGCCACTTGTGCCAGAGAAGGCTGTGTGTACTGCAGATCTAAATAAGTTAGTGGCTAATATGGTTGGAAATGAAAATCATAAGCATCTGAAAATCAATAATAAAAATTATATAAAAATCAGTGAATTTTTGCACTATTTGCGTCCGGGGAAGGTTATATAACCGAACCCCACATACGGTATTACAGGAACCTAACGGAAAACACCATGAGCCAAGCAGTGAAAGCCCCCAAAGAGCCCATCCGCAAGCCCAAAGTTGAGAGCTACGACTTGTCGCACTCCGATGAAACGCTGCACTTGGCCACCGATTTGGCTAAGTTCATCAAGGAAAACAAGCTCACGACCAATGTGCAGGGCAAGGAGTACGTGAACGTAGAGGGCTGGCAGTACGCCGGCTCGCGCCTGGGCATCGTGCCCGTGGTCGAGCACGTTATCAACGTGAGCAACGACCAGGAAATTAAGTATCAGGCCAAAGTCATTCTCTTCGACCTGAAGAGCAGCCAGACGGTGGGCGCCGGTTTCGCCGTGTGCTCGAACAAGGAGCAGGGCAAGAAATTCTACCAGGAGTTTGCCATCATGAGCATGGCCCAGACCCGGGCCATCGGCAAAGCCTACCGCAACATCCTGGCCTGGATTATCCGCGCCGCCGGCTACGAGCCCACGCCGGCCGAGGAGATGGACTACGGCAACAACACGCCCACCGTGGCTGAAACGCCCGCTACGCCGGCCCCTCAGCCTGCTCCTGCGCCGGTAGCCGCCATGAAGGCCGTGCCCGCCGAGCCCACGGTGGCCACCGAGTCGTCGGCTCCGGCTTACGCCTCGGCTTCGCAGAAGGAGGAAATCATCCGGTTGCTTAACCACCCGGTCGTTACCCGGGCCGAGAAAACCAAGATGCTGCTCAACATCAACCGCCTCGATGAGGAGCGCGCCACCCAGGCCATCAGCAAGCTGAAAAAGGCTATTGATGACCGCGAGAACGGCCAAACCGCCGCTGCTGCGTAAGGTCTTGCAACCAGATTTTAAGAGCCCGGTTCTGTAAAGAGCCGGGCTTTTTTTCGATGGTTGAACGACCGTAGCGCGAAGCTCCCGCTTCGCCTATCGTAAACCAGACGTGTGCTGATGTTAGCAGTGGTACGAGAGGCGGACGCTTCGCGCTACCGCCGTTCGGAAGGCCGGGTGCTTCGCCGTACTTTTGCCCCATGCCCGAACTTGCTACCGATGATATCCTGCACGTGTTACGCCAGACCTGGGGCCATACCCGGTTTCGGCCCTTGCAGGAGGAGATTATCCGCTCGGTGCTGGCGGGGCAGGATACGCTGGCGCTGCTGCCCACCGGCGGGGGCAAAAGCATCTGCTTCCAGGTGCCGGCGCTGGCCCGGCCGGGGTTTGCCTGGTGGTATCGCCGCTAATTGCGCTGATGAAGGACCAGGTGGAAAACCTGCGCCAGCGCGGGCATCAAGGCCGAGGCCGTGTACGCGGGCATGAGCCACCAGGAAATCGACCAGACCCTCGACAACTGCGTGTACGGGCCGGTGAAGTTCCTGTACGTGTCGCCCGAGCGGCTGCTAACCGAGCTGTTTCGGGCGCGGGTGGCCGAAGATGAACGTGAGCCTGCTGGCCGTCGACGAAGCCCACTGCCTCTCGCAGTGGGGCTACGATTTCCGGCCGCCCTACCTGCGCATTGCCGAGCTGCGGAGCACTACTGCCGGGCGTGCCGGTCATCGCCCTCACGGCCACCGCCACCGAACAGGTGCAGGCCGGATATTGTGGAGAAGCTGCTTTCGGGCCAGTCACCGGCGTTTTCCAGCAGAGCTTTGCCCGGCCCAACCTCTCGTACTCGGTGCTGCATACCGAAGACAAGCTGCGCGGCTGCTGGAAGTGGTGCGCGGCGTGGGGCCAGACAAAACCGGCATTGTGTACGCCCGCACCCGCCGGCAAACCGAAGACGCGGCCGCATTATCTGCAGCAGCAGCGAGTTACCGCCGCCGCCTACCACGCCGGCCTGCCCTCCGACCAGCGCACCCGCGTGCAGCAGGACTGGATGCAGAACAAAACCCGCCGTCATTGTGGCCACCAACGCCTTCGGCATGGGCATCGACAAGCCCGACGTGCGCCTGGTGGCCCACCTCGATGCGCCCGACACCCTGGAGGCCTACTACCAGGAGGCCGGCCGGGCCGGGCGCGACGAGCAAGTATGCCTTTGCCGTGCTGCTGGCCGGCCCCAACGACGCCGACGAGCTGCGCCGCCGCACCAGCCTAGTCTTCCCGCCCCTCGATACCGTGCGGCGCGTGTACCAGGCGCTGGCCAACTACTCGCGCACGGCGGTGGGTGGCGGCGAGCTGGTGGCCTTCGATTTCGACCTGCAGCAGTTTGCCGAAACCTACCGCATCAAGGCCCTGGACGCGCACAACGCGCTGCGGATTTTGCAGCGCGAGGGCTTCGTGCAGCTCAACGAGGCCGTCAACAACCCCGGCCCGGGTGCACCTCATCCATCGACCACCACGGATTTGTACCGCCTTCCAGGTGGCCAACGCCCAGCACGACCAGCTGATAAAGAGCCTGCTGCGGCTGCACGGCGGCGAGCTGTTTGCGGACTTCCAGAAGATTTCGGAAAACGTTTGCCCAGCACCTGCGCCGCAGCGTGGTGGAGGTGCGCCAGATGCTGTGTTCCTGCACACGCTCGGGCATCCTCCACTACCAGCCCCGGCAGGAGTCGCCCCAGGCCCTGTTCACTACGCCGCGCCACGACGCCGCCAAGCTGCCCCTCGACCAGAAGCGCCTGCACCGCAGCGCGACCTGGCCCACCACAAAACCGATTCCGTGGTCCAGTACGCTGGCGGCACCCGCTGCCGCCAGCAGCTGTTGCTGGAGTATTTCGGGGAGCCGGACGCGCCCGCCTGCGGGGTATGCGACGTGTGCCTGGCCCGCAAAAAGGCCCGCCAGGAAGCCATTCCGCTGCCCGAGTTGCGGGCCCAGCTATTGGAGCTGGTGAAAGCAGCTCCCCAGACGCCCCGCGAGGTGCTCACCCACTACGCCCCTGGCCAAGCCTCGGCCGTTACGGCTCTGCTCCGCGATTTAGTGGAGCTGGGTGAACTGCGCTACGCCGCCGATGGGCGGCTAAGCGGGTAGGAGGGAGCACCCTTTTGCGGTGGGGCCACGGTAAAAAAGCCGGGCCTCCACGTCCTCACTCCTTATCTTCGTCTGCTGATGACTTCCCTGACTGCTTCTCCCGACCTGATTACCCGCCCCATCGGCATATTCGACAGTGGCATCGGCGGCCTCACCGTAGCGCGGGCCGTAGCCCAGGCGCTACCCGATGAGCGACTGGTGTACTTCGGCGATACGGCCCACCTGCCCTACGGCGACAAAAGCACGGCCGCCATCCAGGCTTATGCGGTGAAAATCTGCGACCTGCTGCTGCGCCAGCAGTGCAAAGTCATTCTCATTGCCTGCAACTCCGCTTCGGCCGCGGCCTACGAGCTGGTGCGCGAGTACGTGGGCTCGCAAGGCGCGGGTGCTCAATGTTATTGACCCCATCGTGGAGCATGTGGGCCGGCAGTACGCCGGCCGCACGGTAGGCCTGATCGGCACCAAGCAAACGGTGAACAGCAACGTTTATAAGAAGAAGATTGACGACCTCGATGCGGGCGTAGACCTGCGCAGCCTGGCCACCCCGCTGCTGGCTCCCATGATTGAGGAAGGCTTTTTCAACGACTCCATTGCCAGCAACGTCATCGAAACCTACCTCTCCAATCCGGCCCTTGAGGGCATTGAGGCGCTGGTACTGGCTTGCACGCACTATCCGCTCATCAAGCAGCAGATTGCCGAGTTTTACCAGGGCCGCACCGAAGTACTCGACGCTTCCGACGTAGTGGCCCAGCATGTGCGGCAGTATTTAGCTGTCCAGCAATTGCTGGCCCAACCGGCCTGTGCGTCGCCACGCCACCACTTCTACGTTTCCGATTTCACCCGCTCGTTTGAAGAAAGCACCCGCATCTTTTTCGGACAGGAAGTGCAACTGGAGCATTATCCGCTCTGGGAGTAACCTTTGCCTTTGTAAATGGCAAACACAAAGCCCCGGCTTACCGAACCCATTCTTCGGTAAGCCGGGGTTTCGTCATTATTCCAGAAAGTGAAATGGGACTTAGGGGGCCTGTAATAGGTGTGTTTGGTTCGATAAGTTGCTATATAATAGCGTATTAAAACATTATTTCAGGCTTTGAATAGTAATAAGCCAAGATTGATTTAAATGGAAATACGTGCTTTTACTTGTATTTTTTGATTAAATAATTACATTTATGCCGTCGAAGTGCTCCTTTTGGTAGACGAATACCTTTCTGCATTACAACTGATTTCTTCTGCATATTCCTCCTTTAGCGCTCCAATCATGATGAAAACCAGTTGGTGGCAGTTTCTGGCGCAATGGTCGGCACCCGCTAAAGATCCGACGCGGTCGATGCTCATTCAGCTGGGGTGTCTGCTGGGGATGTTACTGTTCACCCAGGTAGGCTGGGCTCAGGGGGTAAAGCGGGCGCCGGTCAGAGAAAAGGCCCCAGACAAAACCAACATCCCTACGCAGGAATCAAAAGCTAATCCGTTGTCGCCAAAGCAGTTGGAAGAAGCCCTGAGGCTGTTACTAGCAGCGACTGCCGATTCAGCCAATACCGATAAACTTCAGCGCGGATTTGAAATCGATGGCCTTGTCGTCGACCAGACCATCAGCAAGTTGGGGCGCGACTTTTATAGTCAGTTCTTCAGTACGTTTGAAGCACCAGCAGGCTCGGGCGACTACTTAGTCACTATTACCGAGAAACCTGCCCGGGGCACCAGCACCCTCATTACGGTAGCCGTCAACAATACCGATTTGCTCGAAATGCCACTCCAGCCGAATGAGGAGTATATAGAAGCTGCCGCCAGCGAAGCCGTCGGCACGGTAACGCAACATCTGCTCGAAAACAATCGCCTGGGTAACGAACTGGAACAAGGCAATAGCCAGCCCCTGGAAGTCTATTAATTGCATTCGTACACTTATTTCCGACCTCAACCTGCTTCGCCATGAAATACCTCTACTATTCAGTTTTCGCCCTGCTGCTGGCCCTGGTGTCTGCACCTGCTGCCACCGCGCAGGATTTTATCTACGAGCCTGTCAATCCGAACTTTGGGGGCAACACGTTCAATTATTCTTCGCTGCTCAGCTCAGCCACGGCGCAGGATACTTATAAAGATCCGGATGCCGCCCGGGCCCAAGCCGTCGAAGATCCGCTTACATCTTTCGCTACCAACCTCAATCGCCAGATTTTAAGCCAGCTCACCGACCGCTTCATCAGCGACCAGTTCGGCAAGGGCACGGTGCGGGCCGGCAACTATTCGGTAGGGGGCTACCAGATCCAGGTAACGCCCGGTTCCAATGGGGTCGTCATCGTTATTTCCGATCCTGCCACCGGCAACCAGACCACCGTTACCATTCCCAATCTGCCTTAACGGCCTAATGTGGTGTTGGCGGTGAGCCTGCGGGCATTGCCGTCGGTATCGTATGCACTTGCGTGTTTCTGCTATTCCTTTCTCTCCGACAATAGTCGCTGTCTCTCTATGAATACTGCTACCGTGCGCCCCTTCACTTATATAGGGTGCTTGCTGACTGGGTTACTAATGGCCGCCTGCAGCCCCTACTTCCATCAACCTTTCGGCCCCGAGCGAGCCCGGCTGGGGGCCGAAGTAGATGGTAACGCCGATATGCGCAATTTGCCTGCGCCTAAATCCCGCACAGTAGTAGCTGTGTATAAGTTTCGCGACCAGACCGGCCAGTACAAGCCCCAAACCAACGGCTCCAGCTTCTCAACGGCCATAACCCAGGGCACGACTACTATTCTGCTGCGGGCTCTCGAAGAATCGGGCTGGTTTGACCCCATCGAGCGCGAGAACCTGGGCAACCTGCTCAATGAGCGCAAAATTATCCGGTCTACCCGGGCCGAGTTTACCGAGCAGACCGGCGTGAAGCAGCCCGTGTTACCGCCCCTGCTATTTGCGGGCGTGATGTTGGAGGGCGGTATTATCTCTTACGATGCCAATATGCTCACTGGTGGAGCCGGGCTGCGCTATTTCGGTACCGGTGCCTCAGGCCAATATCGCCAGGATCGAGTAACGGTGTATCTGCGGGCCATCAGTACCAGCAATGGCCGTATTCTGCGAACTGTGTATACCTCTAAAACCATTCTCTCGCAGCAGATTCAGGGCAGCTTATTCCGCTTCGTAAGCTTTAAGCGCCTTATGGAAGCCGAAACGGGTTTCACCTATAATGAACCCAGCGAAATGGCTATTAAAGAAGCCATCGAGAAAGCGGTGCAGGCCCTTATATACGAAGGCATTCAGGACCGGCTCTGGCTACCCAGAGATTCGGTTGAGGCTACCGGCCCCAAAATGATGCAGTATGTAACCGAGCGGGAGTACGGCAAGTACTACGACGTGCTGGGGCGGCAGGTACTCAACCGCGAGAAGGCCCTGCTGGCTACGGTTTCAGCTGGTGGGCAGCGTTACGCCGGCGATTTTGCCTCGCCCCGCACTACCGCCATCACTCAGCTCCAGGTAGCCTATCAGCCCGCCGGCGGGTTCCTGAACCCTTACTTTGCCATTGGACAAAGCCGGTTGGCTGCCCGCCAGTTCTTCGATCAAAAATTCTACTTCACCGAAGCCGGCGTGATGATGCGCATGCTGCCCACCGACCGCTTCACACCTTATCTGCAACTGGGTGGCGGCGTAACTACGAGTGGTAACAGCCAATCCACGGTGCAGGCTTCCAGGCGATTTACACCGCACATTTCGGCCGGGGCAGGTCTTGAGTACCGGTTCAGCGTGAACTGGAGTATGTTTGGGGGAGTAGATAGTCGCTTATTCCTGCGCGATGACATTGACGGTGCCGATGTCGGACGCTACAACGACAACACTTTTGGAGCACGTCTTGGTATTACGTATCAACTCAGTGCTCGTCGTCCTAAGCCAACAGCCAAATAGCTGCCAATACTGCTTTACGGCTTATCAGCAGTAGTACGGTTTGCAAAAACAAA
Organism: uncultured Cytophagales bacterium; assembly: GCA_963711295.1. Lineage (GTDB taxonomy): Bacteria > Bacteroidota > Bacteroidia > Cytophagales > Hymenobacteraceae > Hymenobacter. The sequence continues at coordinate 1,472,706 of CAVQDF010000003.1, read as the reverse complement.
GCTGGCCACTAAGCCAAACGAAGCGCGGATATATAAGCGCAGATAACGAATAGATAAAACCAGTAAGAAGTCAGCCAGCGCCCCACGACAGTTACCTTATAAGGTGGCTGTCGTGGGGCGCTGGCTTTATCCGTTGCCTCTCCCAATACATGGATTTATGCTGACAAGAGTTGACTGTCTACTTGCCGGTGCTCTAATTCAGGTATGTCATAGGTTATATGAAAAATTGACTTAATATATTGGTAGTCAGTTTATTGTAAGTTGTATTTTGTCTTTTAAATCAGTCATTGGTGATATAATATACGGTTATGGATAAAATATAATTAAAAAATATTAATGTCATATTATTGGTGATTTGTTGATTGACAGTTAGACACTTACGAATCAAAATTGATTCCTTTAGCTAAGAATTATGACATTATCATTAAAATATATAACAAATTTTTTATAGCAAGGTATTGACTATTGATTATTCCCATTTATATTTGTCTAAATCAATGGCAAAGGACAATCATAAAAAGGAATAGTTACTTTTCGTGGATGCTCCGTATGCCTGAAGCCTTCATTCATTCATCCATTTTTCCACCATTTTTTTCTTATTACCATGAAAAAAGTACAATTACTCGCCGCTGCTGCTGTTCTCTTCGCCAGTTCGGCCTATGCCCAGACGGGCACCCGCGACTCCTTCCGTACAGTAAACGCCTGCCAGGGTTGCGAGCCTGTCGCACCCACAACTACGTGATGCCGACCAGAGCAACCCTAATGGTACGCCTGCTCTTGCGGCCATCGATAACTGCTCAGTGGTGATACAGGGTGGTTCCGGTATTAACCGTGGCGACAACAACCGTGCAGTAGTTGACCAGTCTGGTTCAGGCAACCGTGCCTCGCTCGCTCAGTTGGAAGGCGGCAATAACTACGGTCTGCAGATGCAGACTGGTACTGGCAACCAAGCTCAAGCTGTTGTGTATGGCAACCGGAACACTACGATGCAGATGCAGACTGGTCGACGCAACAGAGCAGGTATCAACGTTGACCAGATAATTGGATTCGCCTTGACTCCCGAAACGGGGACGACAACCTCGCCCAGCAGCGCCAGAATGGCGAATCGAATGATGCCGACATCAAAACGTATGGCGATACGAAACATTGCCTCTCAGGATCAGAATGGCCTCCGCAACAGCGGCCGTATCTTCCAGCGTGTGAATGGCAGTGCCGCCACGCAGATGCAGATTGGTAACGACAATACTGCTGTAACCTTGCAGGGTGGTACAGCCAACGCAATTTCTACTATCAGCGGTCAGCGTAGCTGCATCGAGCAGGGTGGCAACGGCAACCAGGCACTGGTAATGCAGAACCGTCGCTAGGCCTTCGGGTATAGCAAAGTAAGCCTGCTTAGCAGGTAGCAACGGCCGGGCCTCTTCTCTCGCCGGAGAAAAGAGCCCGGCCAATGCCTGTTACCACTTAGCAGGTCATCCATAGAACTTTGCGTAACTTCCCATACTATGAAACAGCTCCGTTTTTTTACATCTGCCAGCCTGTTGGTCTGGCTGCTGAGTTGGGTTAATATGGCGCAGGCGCAGCAACAGGGCCTCAGCGAAGCCGCTAGCGCCTCCCAGCGCCTGGTGGAGGACTTTGGCCTTGCGGCTGGCGACCAGTCTTTGACTCCTTTGCTGACTAACACCCGTAACCTGGCAAAACTGGTGCAGCTGGGCAACTCCAATAAGGCCCGGGCCGAACAGTATAATCCGGGTGCTACAGCCAATCAGGCGTTTATTACACAGGTAGGCTTCTTCAACGAAGCTCTCCTTACCCAGAAGGGTAGTGGCAATACGACCACCATCAACCAACTCGGACGCGGCAACCAAGCCACGAGTAAGGTAGAAGGTGACGGCAATACCACCCGCCTCAACCAAATTGGCAACGATAACCGCCTTGTGCGTGATGTAGCTACCAACCAAACTGATTTCAAGCTGACGCAACTCGGTAACAACAACCAGCTCCGGCAAACCGGTACTGAGTCGTTGGCTCCTCCGCGTTATGAGGTAGAGATGCGCGGCAATGGCATTCAGCTCTCTATTCAGAACGGCCGTATCGGTCAGTAGCATCTCTGTTGGTTACAAATTGCCGTTTTGCCCAAGTACACAAACACCCGTCCACCAGAAGTGGCGGGTGTTTGTGCGTTTGAGTTAGTAACCATAATAATTCATCAAATAATTTAACTTAGATAGTGCACTGTTTCTAAAAAAAAGTATATTTGACATTCATAAATAACAATAAAAACCATGCATATTATCCTGCTTTTTATGGCGGGCTGGGCTGCTCTGCTTGGGGTGAGCCAAGCTACTCCCAGTCCACCCTGCCGGGCCTGGCTGCAGGCCACGCCTCGCGGCAACATGCTTGAATTGACTGGCAACTGTAGCAGTCTGGCAGGAGTTGCCGGCCGATACCGCTACGAGATGAGCGTAGAGCGCCATTCCTCCGGTGGGCGCTCTAAAAGCCAGCAAGGCAGCGAATTCGAGTTGGCTGCTGGCCAGTCGGTCGTGTTGTCCAGTACACAGGTAAATATTGATGGCCAGACTACCTACATTGGTCATCTTCGCGTTTTTGATGGACATAATGTTTTGCTGGCGCAGGATTCTGTTCGCCATGAGCCCGGGAATAAGTAGTTTTAAGTTTACCATCTTAGCTCGGCGATGAAGAGCCGATGTACTAGAGAGGACGCTTTTATTTTTCATTGTATATGCTTTCATCCATGTTGCTTCCCCTCCGCTTCCGAACGCTGTGGCTGCTGTTAACCTGCTGTACATTATGGCTCACGGGTTGCGAGGACAATCCGGTCGAGCCCGTGCTGTATGGTAAGGTAACCGGCACCGTGCGCGACGCCCGAAATAATCAGCCGCTGGCCAACGCTTCTATAACCACAACGCCCGCTACTTCTTCGGTAGTAACCGATGCCCAAGGCAACTTTGAGTTGGCGGGAGTGCCTGTTGGCCGCCTGACCATCGCGGCTTCCAAAGCTGATTATCGCTCGGTAACGGTAGCGGTAACCGTGGAAAACGAAGCCTCTGTAGCCGTCTCTATTGTACTGGAGAAGAACCTTTCAGCCAACCCGCCCACCCCGCCAGTCCGGCCCGCGCCGGCCGACCAGGCTACCGTAGCCGGGCCTGATGTGAAGCTAGAGTGGCATCCGGTAGGAGCCAAGCCAAGTGATTCATTACGATACGATGTGGTGCTGTACCAAGGTACCAATGGCAGCGCCCGCAACCTGCTCACCAACAGCCGCGATACCACTGTGCTGGCAAAACAGCTGAGCTATAACACTACGTATTTCTGGCAGGTAACAGTACGCACCCCCGGCGGTAGCTCAGCGCGGTCACCGCTATGGAGTTTCCGTACCGATGCGCAGCCCGACAACCGTTACCTGTTTGCACGTACCGAAAACGGCAATACCGACATTTACTCTAGCAACGAAACCGGTACCACGCTCACGCGCCTGACCACTTCGGCCTTCGTAGAATATAATCCCCAACTCAGTCCCAATCGCGACCGGATTGCCTATACCTCAAACGCTACTGGCCAGTTCCAAATTTATACCATGAACCGCGACGGTTCTGACTCGCGGCAGATAACGATGCAGCCAGTGGATGGGTATTTCAATCAGGGCATCGGTTACCGCTGGTCGCCTGATGGAGGGCAGCTTATTTATAGTAGCTACAACAAGCTCTACCGCATCAACCGCGACGGTACTGGCCTGACACTGCTGGCTACAGCCCCAGCCGAGCGTCATTTCCGCGAGATGGACTGGACGGGGCAGGGTAACCGCATTATAGTACAGACAGTAGGCGTTAGCATCTACGATTCGGAATTCTACTTGCTCAATGCCGACGGATCAAATTTTACGCAGCTCATCGGCAACGTTCCGGGCCGCCTCGATTCGCCCTCCTTTAGCGTCGACGGGCAGCGCATCGTGTACACCCGCGATATAGATGCGTTCAATGATGGTAACGGCCGGCAGCTTAACGCGCATATCTTCACGCAAAACCTCGATGGTAGTGGCCAGGTTGATGTATCGTCGGGTTCGGGTGGTACTGCCAACTCCACTAAACCTGCTGGCTTCAACGACATACTGCCGCATTACTCACCCAACGGGGCACAGCTAATCTTCGTGCAGGTGAGCAACGTGGCGCAGTCGGTGCCCGAAATTTTTACGGCCGATTTAAACGGCCGTAACCGGGTCCGGCTATTCGAGAAGGCTACGATGCCTGATTGGAAGTAGCACCGTGAGTACACAATTAAAAGGGCCGCTGGCGTTACGCTAGCGGCCCTTTTAATTGTGTACTCACGGTGCTATTGGATTGCTGAGTGTTCGTTTGGGAAGGTGATGGCGCATAGCTTGATAATCACTTAACTGGTAACATCAGTAAGTTGTAAAACAGTAAACACTTGATTATTACTATATCCAATTTTCAGCAGTGATGATTGTCATGTGAGGTATCCTACCTAAATTTGACCCGGTTTATGGATTAGGAATGAAGTTGGGTAGCTAGTCGGTAATCTTGTCGAATGAAGCAAAAAAGGCTAATACAATGTATCATGGCTTCTTTCTGATTACTGAACCATCCACAAGAGTAGCACTCATTGATGCCAGGCGGAAGTCAAAGTATCGGTTAATCGTTATGAGTAGAGGAGATGGAGGAGATTTTGTGGAAAATATTTTATGATATATGTATGATTCAATAAAGGAATAATTATAATCTTGTGTCTATTTTATCCCGTATAGACACTTATGGTCAAGTACCTCATTCATAACTCACTAAAATTCTGGCATGCTCGTTGTTCAACGCATCGGGTTGTAGCATCATAGCACACGTTCCCTTCTCTTTGTAAAACATTCCTTCCTCATATAATCATGAAAAACACGTACTTAAGTAAAAGTTCGCTCGTCAGCCGCCCATGGGTGTGGCTGCTGGTGTTGTTTGCGGTGTTTGCCCCATTCATCACGCAGGCCCAGACGTTAACAATCACACCTGCCACTTCATCGGGGTCGCCCGATACTTATGGTTCTGTAGAAGTTGGAACGGTATCGTCTCCGGCAAAACAGTATACCATTACGGCTAGTGGGTTCGTTGGAAACATATCAGTAAGCTTTGCTAATGCTCCGTCATTTGAAGGCAGTACCGATAATGTAGTATTTAATACTTCGCCGGTCCTGCCGGCTACAGGTGGTACTCTTTATGTTCGTTTTCGTCCAACTACTATTAGCACTGTTACTGAGCGTATAATAGTGACTGGTAGTGATGCTGACTTCAACAATGTCAGCAAAAACATATTTGTTCAAGGCACCGGTACCCCCGGTACTCCTACCATCAAGGTAACCCCAGATGCTCGGGCTTTTGGTCAGCAGCAGGTGAATACGCCTTCCGCGCCTATGACGATTACAGTAGACGCTACGTCGTTGGGTACTACGCCTGTTACGGTCACTGCGCCTACCGGCTTTCAAGTAAGCTATGATGGTAGTGCCTACGGTACTACGGCTACCATTCCAACTAACGCCAACGGATCAGTTTCGGGCGCTGTAGTTAATGTGCGGTTTTTGCCTACAGCAGCTACAAGCTATATCGACATCGTTCGATTCACTAGCTCCACGGCTACAGCCACAGCCACCGTATCGGGCACGGGCATACTGCCCTCTCCAACGCTGACCGTATCACCAACTAACCTAGATTTCGGTACAACTACTGTTGGTGTTGCTACCGCGAGTCAGCCGTTCACAGTTAGCGGGTCCGAGCTGCAAGGCAATGTAACCATTGGTGCACCTAGTGGCTTCCAGATCCGGACTGGCTCGGGTTTCTTCTCGTCTAGCCCTATTACGCTCACGCCAACTAACGGTACCCTTGCCAGCACAACTATTGACGTACGCTTTGTGCCTGGTGGCGCCCGTTCTTACGACGATAACGTAACAGTTTCTACTCCTAATAACTCGGCCACTACCACGCGTAATGTTCGGGTAACCGGCATAGCTAACCCTAGCTCTGGCACTGCTTCTATCTTGGTAAACCCAGGAGCATTGGACTTTGGTATTATTACCAGTAGTGGTAGCGCCAGCAACCGAACCTTTGAAGTGAGTGGTACAGATTTGTCGAGCAATATCGTGCTTACGCCGAGTAGCCCCAACATTGAGATTCGTAATGCTTCACTCAATGGTACCTTCAGCACCGCACCATTAACTGTATCACGTACCGGGTCTACGGTATCGCCGCAGACGATTGAAGTGCGTTTAGTGAGTCGCATCGCACAGGGTGAATTCAATCAGCGGATAGATCTGACCACTCAAGGTGCTACGGCACAGGTTTCTATCACAGGCAACAATACCAGCGGAACAACTTCTGACATTTCAGTTTCCAATCCTGATGCGTCTAGCTTTACATTTGCTACGCGTCCGAATACGGTTTCCGTTGCGCAGAGCTTCCTGCTGGCTGGTACCAACTTGGTACAGCCACTCGTAGTAGAGCCTTCTGGCCCGAATTCGCAATATTTCGAGATATCCGAGTCTGCTACGGGTACATACGTACGGCGCCTGTCGTTTACCCCAGATGGGGATCGTAATGTGGAACAACGTCGTATTTACGTCCGTTTTGTGCCTGGAAACGAACCACTTACTGTTACTAGCACTATCCGCAACTCCAGTGCGCCCGCTCCGAATTTCGACGTGTCGGTAACTGGTATCAGTGAGCCTACTATTCGGCTTAAAGCTCCTATTGGCAACTTTCCTAATAATGTGGTGAAAGGCACTGCCAGCGACCCGCGTGCCGTTACAGTAGAAGGTTTTCTGCTCACCGGCGATGTAGACCTCCGTTTCCCTCCCGATATTTCGGATGCCGAACGGAATCCTTTGCAAACGCCATTGTTTGAGCTTTCGCGCAATAACGGCGGTACTTATACCAAGACGGCTACTATCAGCCCAGATGCCGAAGGCAACTTTACCTTGCCGTTGCTTGTGCGCTTTGCGCCAGTGCGCGTAGGTAATGCTGCTCAAGATCTACAGTTCCGCAACCAAAGCTTCAACGGTAATGCTTTTTTTGCCCTTAATAGCGGCTTTGGCCGGACTACTGGTTTCAGCATCGCAGTTGAGCCCACTGCTCAGTCGACTGCCCGGGTAGTTCGGGCTGCTAGAAGTACTTCAGCTACTATTTCTTTCGATCTGACCAGCCCTCCAGCTAGCCGTACTTATGGTCAGAATCGTTTGGTTATAGCCAGCAGCACGTACCTTGATAAGTTGCCTGCTACACTCTTCCCACAGGATAAGCAAAATTTTAATCCAGGCACCACTAATAATGGCGCTTATGAATTTGGTACGGGTACGGCTATTGAAAGCAGCAGCAATACGTTTGTCGTATTCAGCGGTAGCAGTCAGAACCTTACGGTTACCAATCTCGACCCTAATCTCGAGTATAAGTTTTTTGGCTTCGAATTCAACAACGACGGTGTATTGAACGCGGAGAACTATCTGACGCCTAACAACGAGCCTCAGATCCCGCTGCCCGTAGCTCTCGTGTCGTTCTCGGCTAAAGCAAACGGTTCGCAAGTGGCCCTGCGCTGGGAAACGGCTTCCGAACTCAACAACAAGCAGTTCGAAGTAGAGCGTAGCCGCGATGGCCGCTCGTTCACTACCATCCTGACCCGCGCTGGCCAGGGTACGACCAGTGCCGGTACGATCTACAACGAGGTTGACCGTCAGCCGCTTGACGGCCTCTCTTACTACCGCCTCAAGCAGGTAGACCGGGATGGCAAAACCACTTACTCGACTCCGGTGGCTGTTAACCTGATCAAGGCCGGGGAGATCAGCATGTACCCGAACCCAGTAAGCGACCAGCTGACCATCACGGTGGGTGGTGCTCCGATGGAAGGCACGGTAGTAACTATTACCGACCTAACGGGCCGCGTGCTCAGCACGCAGAAACTGCGGGCCGATGGAAAACTGGACATGTCGACTCTGCGGACTGGAACCTACCTGGTAACCGTAGGCGAAGGCAAGAGCAAAGTGACCCGCCGGGTGGTGCGTAACTAAATTATGTGCTAACTGTCTAATGAAGAGCCTCTCCCGCTTCGGGAGAGGCTTTTTTTTGTTGTCAGGCGAGATGTGGTCTCCGCAGTGGATGCAACGACGGCTAGGAGGATTATTATTGAGTATTTGTGTATAGATTAGTCAAATACTGTTACTTACATTCTTCAGCTTTATGAAATATCCTTGCTTTTCCCACAGGACCTGGGCGTTCCAGTGCATACTTACCTGCCTGCTGCTATTGTTACTGTTGATACCTGGAATAGGGTGGGGGCAAACCAACCCGTCGCCCTATAATCTAGCGTCGGGAGCTTACGAATTCAGAGGTTTCAGTGATGCTGCTTCAACCAGCTATCCGGTATCCTTGCAGGGCCACAGCTTCAACAGCGAACCGGATGCTACAACTGTCAGTCCTCCGAGCGCCGATGTAGCGCTGGTAGCCGGAGGGGCAGTTACCAACAGCAATATTCGCAATGAAGGGGCAAATGGTATCAGTGTGCTCGGTAGCGGTACCAATAACATTGGGGCTGTAACATTGGGCCTGAATACTACTGGGCGCGCCCGAGTACTTGTTAGCTGGGTTGCTAATGTCATCGTCGCCGGTGGCCGGCCTAACGGGTTGAGGCTGCAGTACCGGTTGGGGCAAATGGGCAACTTCGTGGAGGTGGCTGACACCAGATTTGAAGGTAGTGTTGCTGGGCAAAGTGTGCCGTTCAATACTATTGCGCTGCCTGAAGCGGTAAATGATCAGCCGGTGGTACAGCTACGATGGCTGTATTACAGTTTGCCCGGCGGGAGTGGTGCCCGCACCCGTATTGGTCTGGATGAAGTAGTAGTAACGAGTAGCGTAGGGCCTTCCGTCGCTGCCCCCACCATCAGTAGCTTTACCCCGGCCGCCGGACCAGTTGGGACTGTCGTCACCATCAATGGTACTGGGTTCGTCAATGAAGTAAGTGTTGGTTTCAACGGTACAGCTGCTACTACCGTCAGCGTAGTTTCGGCTACGCAACTGCGGGCTGCCGTACCAGCGGGCAGTAGTACCGGCCCGATAACGGTGGCTTTGGGTAGCAAGGCCAGCAGTAGCAGTGGCAACTTTACGGTCGAACCGCTGGCCGGCAGGGTAGTCATCAGCCAGCTCTACGGAGGTGGAGGCAATACGGGCGCGACGTATAAAAACGATTTTGTGGAGCTATTTAACCGTAGCGGGACAACTGTGTCATTGGCCGGCTGGTCGGTGCAATACGCGTCGGCGGCAACAAACAGCACTTTCACCGCCTCTAATTCGGAAACGCTGCCAGCCACAGCTTCCATTCCGGCGGGCGGCTACTTTCTGTTACAGCTGGCCGGAGCCACTGGGGCCGTTGGGGCATCGTTGCCTACACCGGACTTCACGGGTACTACCAGACTAAGTGCGAGCAATGGAAAGGTGGCACTGGCCAGTTCCGCTACCCTCGTAACAGGCCCCACGAGTGCCAACGTGGTTGATTTTGTGGGTTACGGAACGTCTACCCAAGCAGAAGGCGGTAATGCGACCGGCGGTATTGCCAATTCAACAGCCGCTGTCCGCAAGGCCAATGGCTGCCAGGATACTAATGATAACAAAGCAGATTTTGACATCCGAACGCCTGCGCCACGAAACTCGGCCACGGCGGTGGCTCCCTGTAATAACCCACTGCCCGTTGAACTGCTAGCGTTTCGGGCCGAGCGGGTAGCGGGTGGAGTACGGTTGTGGTGGGTTACGGCTTCGGAGCGCAATAGTGCCCATTTCGAAGTGCAGCGCTCCGCCTCCGGGCAAGTGTTCCAGACGATTGCCACCATAGCCGGCCAAGGCAGCTCGACCAATCACCACACCTATGCTGTCCAGGACCGGCAGCCGTTACCCGGCACTAGCTATTACCGCCTGCATCAGATAGACGGCGATGGCAAGGAAGCATACTCGGCTGTGGTAAGCCTCGCGGCCAGCGCGGAGTGGCAACTTTACCCTGACCCGACCTCGACGGAACTGACGCTAGTAGCCCCGGTGGCCGTAATAAACTACCGGGTGATTAGCCTAGCAGGCCATGTAGTGCTGGTAGGGGAGGCCCCCTCCGGCACGGCTGTGCTCGATGTGGCCGCCTTACCCGCCGGGATGTATCAGTTGGAAGTGACCACGGCAGCAGGCAGCCAAATCCGTAAATTCCTTAAGCAGTGACACGCGCCTTTACGTTGGCCATGCATATAAAAAAGGAGCCTTTCCCTGATGGGAAAGGCTCCTTTTTTAGGAGAAAATAATGGAACGCTAGACTGAGAAACTGTCGCCGCAGCCACAGGTACGGGAGGCGTTCGGATTGTCGAAAAAGAAGCCCTTGCCGTTAAGGCCGTCGGAAAAGTCGAGTTCGGTGCCAGCTAGGTAGAGGAAGCTTTTCATGTCCACTACTACCTTCACACCCTTGTCCTCGAACTCCTGATCCATAGGTTTTACCTCGTCGTCAAAGTCGAGCTTGTAGCTCAGGCCTGAGCAACCGCCGCCGGCCACCGAGGCCCGCAGACGATAGGTAGCATCGAGCTGCGCGTCGTGCATGAGCTTCTCGACTTTCTCTTTGGCTTTATCAGAAACGGTAATCATGGGCAAAAAAGGAAAATCCTGGTAAAAAGCCGCCGGGCCACGGCACAGCAACAGAACACCAAAGATACGGCTCTTGTTCAGAATCGTTCTAATAAACTAGCGTTTCACGAGCTTGGGTTGAGCACTACGCTGAATACGGTGATAATATTCAGGTCGCGGCCGTAGTAGAGCTTGTCGAGCGCCTCGTACACATTGTGGGCCCGGAAGTAGGAGGTCTGTAACTCTTTCTCGCCCCTGGCCCGCCACTGAATCGTATAGGGGCTCTCCTCGTCGCGGTAGCGCTGCACGTAAGCCAGCATCTTACGCAAAGCTTCCAGTTTATCGGCACCTGTTTCGTAGCGGAACAGAAAGCTCTGGTGGTGGCGTGGGTTGATAGTTATCAAATCCAGCCGCGTGAGGCCTTCCAAGAGCCGAAACTCAAATACCAGATTGCCCGCACCCAGCCCCAGATAGTCTTCTATCTGCTGCTGAATCCGGGCAATCTCTACGTGAACGTCAGACATTTTTTCAAGCTGTTAGCTGCTGATGGCGGCTGGCCGCTAGCTCGTTTTCAAACGAAAGCTAACAGCCAGCCGCCATCAGCTAACAGCTTAAAAAAACCGGAACTAGTGGTGCGACTTAGCCATTTCCAACTCCGGCATACCGTTTTTCACGCGGTAGTCGTTGATGGCCGACTTGATGGCATCCTCGGCCAAAACCGAGCAGTGGATTTTCACGGGCGGCAAAGCCAGCTCTTCCACAATTTCCATGTTGTCGATAGCCAACGCCTCATCTACGGTCTTGCCCTTGAGCCACTCCGTCGCCAGCGACGAGGAAGCAATGGCCGAACCGCAGCCGAAGGTTTTGAATTTAGCGTCGGTGATGGTGTTCGTAGCTTCGTCAACCTCGATTTGCAGGCGCATTACGTCGCCGCACTCGGGAGCACCTACGAGGCCCGTGCCTACGCTTTTCTTGCTTTTATCCAGCGTGCCCACATTGCGGGGGTTGCTGTAATGATCAATTACTTTATCGGAGTAAGCCATGGCTTTTTGAAATTAAGATCTTAGATGTGAGAAGTTAGCGCTTAGAAAGATAGAAAGCTTAAAGCCAGAATAAACTGCATGCTAGGCTTTCCTATCTAAGAGCTAACGGATTAGTGTTCGGCCCACTCGATTTTGTCGAGGTCGATGCCATCCTGGAACATCTCCCAGAGCGGCGACATTTCGCGCAACTTCGTGACAGCCTCCTTTACGTGGCCGATGGCGTAGTCGATCTGCTCATCGGTAGTAAAGCGGCTCAGGCCGAAGCGCAACGAGCTATGGGCAAGGTCATCGCTCAGGCCCAATGCCTTAAGTACGTAAGAAGGCTCCAGCGAGGCCGACGTACAGGCTGAACCCGAAGATACTGCCAGGTCTTTAACGCCCATCATCAAGCCTTCGCCCTCCACGTATTTGAAAGAGATGTTGGCTACGTGGGGCAGGCGATGCTCTATCGAACCGTTCACGTAGCTTTCTTCCAGCGTCAGCAACTCTTTTTCGAGTCGGTCGCGCATGGTGCTCAGGCGCGCGGCGTCGGCAGCCATTTCCTGCTTGGCCAACTCACAGGCTTTGCCCAGGCCTACAATACCGGGAACGTTGAGGGTACCCGAGCGCATGCCGCGCTCGTGCCCGCCACCGTCCATCTGGGCGGTTACTTTTACCCGGGGGTTCTTGCGGCGCACGTACATGGCACCTACGCCCTTGGGGCCGTACATTTTGTGAGCCGTGAAAGCCATCAGGTCAATACCGTCAGCAATAACGTCGACCGGAATCTTGCCTACGGCCTGGGTGCCGTCGGTCATGAACAGCGCACCGTGCTTATGGGCAATGGCAGCAATTTCGCGGATGGGCTGGATGGTGCCGGTTTCGTTGTTGCCGTACATGATGGTCACCAGAATGGTTTCCGGGGTCATGGCAGCTTCCAACTCTTCCAGGCTAATGAGGCCTTCCGAGTTTACGGGCAGGTAGGTTACCTTACCGCCGATTTTCTCGATGTGCTTGCAGGTATCGAGTACCGCTTTGTGCTCGGTGGTGGTGGTGATGATGTGGTTGCCTTTCTGGGCATACATCTCGAATACGCCCTTGATGGCCAAATTATCCGACTCGGTAGCGCCCGAGGTAAAGATAATTTCCTTAGGGTCGCAGTTGATAAGGCCGGCAATCTGCTCGCGGGCGTAATCAACGGCTTCCTCAGCGGCCCAGCCGAAGGGGTGGTTGCGGGAAGCCGCGTTGCCGAATACCTCGGTCAGGTACGGCATCATGGCTTCCAGAACCCGCGGGTCGAGGGGCGTGGTGGCGTTGTTATCGAGGTAAATGGGTAGCTTGAGCATGGCTCGGAGTTCTGGTTTGGCAGCGGAGAATCATTCGCAGGTAGAACACGAAAACCGGGAAACAGGTTTACGATTCTACCCATATTTGCAACTGCAAAAGTAGAACAAATCCAAAGAAGCTGCGCTATGTACCCGCAGCCCCTTTTCCCCGCATCTATGTTTACCAACCTCGAACACCTCGGCCTGGCCGTCAACGACCTCGAAGCGGCCACGGCCCTTTACACCACCCTGCTCGGCCAGGAGCCTTACAAGCGCGAACACGTAGCCTCTGAGGCCGTCGATACGGTGTTTTTCCAGGTGGGCGGCTCCAAAATTGAACTGCTGGCCGGTACCTCGCCCGATAGCGCCATCACGAAATACTTGGCCAAAAAGCCTGAAGGCATCCACCACGTTGCCTTCGAGGTCAACGATATCAGGGCGGAAATGGCCCGCCTGCGGGCCGAGGGCTTTACCTTATTAAATGAGGAGCCTAAGCGTGGTGCTGATAACAAGCTCGTCTGCTTTGTGCATCCTAAATCGGCCGCCGGGGTACTCGTGGAGCTCTGTCAGTCGGTTTAGCGGGTTGAATGACCGTGCCAAGTTTCGCAACTCAGAAAATCAGCCTCCCAAGTCTTTCCATCCCCCGCTATGCTCCCTAAATTCCTGCGTTCCGAAGCCGATATGGCGGTAGACGCGTTGCTGCTGCAACAGGTCATTCTGTACCCTACTGATACGGTATGGGGGCTGGGCTGCGACGCCGAGCTGCCCCGAGCCGTCGATCAGGTATACCAGCTGAAAAACCGGCCGACTGAAAAGGCTTGTATCGTGCTGGTGGCCGACGAGGCCATGTTTGCCCGCTATGCTGCCGTAGTGCCGCCTAACCTGGCCGAACTGCTGGCTGCCCAAACCCGGCCCACCACCTATGTGGTGCCCGGCAGCCGCCATTTGGCCCCCAATCTGCTGGCGCCCGACGGAACCATTGGGCTGCGGGTAGCCCGCGACGACGAGTTCTGCCGGTTGGTGTTGCGCCGATTGGGACACGGGTTGGTATCAACATCGGCCAATAAAAGCGGGGAGCCGTCGCCGGCCGTGTTCAGCGAAGTAGCACCCGAAATTGTGCGCAAAGCCGATTACGTGGTGAACTGGCGACAGGACGACGATACCCGGGCCGCCCCATCGCGGGTGGTGCGGCTGCGGGCCGATGGGACCGTGGAGGTGCTGCGCGATTAGGCTGGGGCTAAAAAAAATCAAGCTCGGCAGGAGGTTACTTTCCGGAGTTGCGGGTATGAAGGGGGAATTCATTCTTCATCCTTTTGCTTTTCAATTATGAAATTCTCTTTCAAATCACTGCTCGTAGTAGCCGCTTTCGCTCCTTTCGCTCTGGCTTCGTGCTCGGAGAAAACCCAGGACAACGCCGAGGCTACGGCCGAAAGCGCTGCCAACGATGCTGCTAATGCCACCGACGAGGCTGGCAACGCCATCGAAAACACGGCCGACAACGCCGCTGCCGAAATGGCTCCTGAGCCCGGCGACACGGCTGTTGTGCAGGACCGCGCCACCAACGGCATGGTAGAAGAAATGCCTGCCAAGCAGTAATCGGCTTAACCGCTACTTATCCGAAAGCTCCCCTGGACTGGTTCCGGGGGAGCTTTTTTTGCGGCCCTGTAAAGCGGGGCCTTACTACCTTTGGGGCATGGAAAACCCGCGCCTGCCCGATTTGCCCCTGTTTCAGACCATTGCCGCTGCGGCCGGCGAGCTGGGGTATCCGGCCTATGTTATTGGTGGTTTCGTGCGCGACCTGGCCCTCGGGCGGCCCAGCAAGGACGTGGATGTGGTGTGCGTAGGCGACGGTATCCGGCTGGCCCAGGAGGTTGGCCGCCGCCTGCCCGGCGAAACCCCGCGTAACGGTGTTCAAGAACTTCGGTACGGCCATGCTGCCCACGCCCGGACATTGAAGTGGAGTTTGTGGGGGCCCGCCGGAGAGCTACCGGGCCGAGAGCCGCAAGCCCGAAGTGGAGGCCGGCACGCTGGAAGAAGACCTGGCCCGCCGCGACTTCACCATCAACGCCTTGGGGCTGAGTTTGAACCCGGCCGATTTCGGTACGCTCGTGGACCGCTACGACGGCATGGGCGACCTGCAGCGCAAGCTCATCCGCACGCCCCTCGACCCCGATATTACGTTCTCCGACGACCCGCTGCGCATGATGCGGGCCATCCGGTTTGCCGCTCAGCTCGACTTCGACATCGAGCCCGACACCTTCGATGCGCTGACGCGCAATAAGGAGCGCATCAAAATTGTGTCGCAGGAGCGGATTACGACTGAGCTCAACAAGATGATGCTGGTCGCCCAAGCCGAGCTACGGCTTCAAGCTGCTGTTTCAGACTGCGGACTGCTGCAGCTCATTTTCCCGAAGATGGCCCAGCTGCACGGCGTGGAAAAAGTGGGCCAGCACGCCCACAAAGACAACTTCTACCACACCCTGCAGGTGCTCGACAACGTGGCCGCCGCCGGCGGCGACCTGTGGCTGCGCTGGGCCGCCGTGCTGCACGACATCGCCAAGCCCGCCACCAAGCGCTACGACCCAAGCGCGTGGGCTGGACGTTTCATGGCCACGAGGACAAGGGCGCGCGCTGGGTGCCGGGCATTTTCACCGACCTGAAGCTGCCGCTGGGCGAAGAAATGCGCATGGTGCAGAAGCTGGTGCGCCTGCACCTGCGCCCCATTGCGCTGGTCAAGGAAACCGTGACCGACTCGGCCGTGCGCCGCCTGCTGTTCGAGGCCGGCGACGACATGGACCGCCTGATGCTGCTGTGCCGGGCCGACATCACCAGCAAAGACCACAACCGCAAGGCCCGCTACCTGCGCAACTTCGAGTGGTGGAACAGAAGCTGAGGAAGTGGAGGAAAAGGACCACCTGCGCAACTTCAAGCCCGTCATCACCGGCGAAATCATCATGGAAACCTTCGGCCTGAAGCCTCAGCCGCGCCGTGGGCGAGCTGAAAGAGGCATTGCTGGATGCTATATTGGAAGGCAAAGTCCGCAATGAGTACGACGAGGCGTTGGCGCTGCTGCTGGAACTGGGCCGGCAGCAGGGCCTCACGGCGGTAGGGTAGAAGCCCTAAGGGTTAAACAACTGCGGCCCCCACCCCGATTTTACGAGGGTGGGGGCCGCAGTTGTTTAACCCTTAGGGCTCATCGGAAAACCAATAAAGGAAGCTCCGGCCATCCTGTTGCAGCAGGTAACTAGGTCGGGGCTTCCTTCGGGTCTCACCTTTTCACTCACAAATGGACCCTTGCTTGGAAATACCTTAGCGGCATCGAATTCGATAGATGAGAAAACCAGGCCAATCGTTACCTGGCTGAAAGTAGAACGCCAAAAACGAGCATCTGTTAAGTATAACGGGTGAATTGCCTGATGGTTACACGAAATAGGCGAGGGCTTTGCAGGGCTAGGTAAGCCCTCTTTTTCGCGGAAACAGGCTGCCGTCGGAGCCGGTTAAAGGCTCCGACGGTTAGCTAAACAGCTAGTCGCGGACGGCCCGGATAGTGGAAGCCCCGATGGCGCTACGGCTGATGTCGGTGGGGTTGCCGCTGTACTCGATGAGGCTGGCTCCGGTGGCTTCTGCCTTCAGCTCCTCGGTAACGCGCAGGTGCACTTTGCTGGCTCCTACTACATCAATGTTGGCGCGGCGGGCTGTGAAGCCTGGGGCGGCCACTTCGCAGGCCCCGGCGCCGTCTATCTGGAGCTGCTCGGCCGACCCACGCAGGTTGGCCCGGCAGCCGCCGGCCAGCTCCATATTGAGCTCGTCGAACTTGCCGTCGAGGGCGAGTTGGGCGGCCCCGGCCTGCTCGATGCGCAGGTCGCCGGTGCGGAAACCGCTCACCTGGGCGCGGGCACCCCCCACCAGCTCGAGGTGGTTGAGTACGGGCAGCTCCACCGTTACGAGGACGGGGTCGGAGTTGCCGCGGCTCAGGCCAAACAGGCTGCGGTTGCGGGGCTTGATGACCAGCTCATCGCCTTCGCGTTCCACTATCAGTTGGCGCAATGCGTCGTCGGAGCCGGCGGCGCGCACCGAGTAGCTACTGCCGGGCCGGATAACCACCCGGTAGGGGCCTACCACGCTCACGTGGTCGAAATCGTTGTCAGAGAAGTTGCGCCGTCCGGAGCCGTAACCATTCTCATTGGTGTCAAATGCTTCTATCTGGCCGAAATCAAGGTTGATATCGGCGTCGTCGCGGCCCTCGTCGTAGTCGGTGCGGTCCTCGTTGTTGTTGCGGTCTTCGTCGTTATTGCCGCCGTGCAGGTCGGCGTCGGTGCAGCCCAGGCATTCGAGGCGGTTGCCGCGCAGACGGTAGGCGTGCTGCTCGGGGTGGTAGGGCGCGCGGCCGTTCAGGTAGTCCTCGTCGCGGAGCCAGTTGGCAAACGACTCACTCATGCGGAAGGTGCGGTTGCGGGGCAGCAGCAGGCGCAGGCGCACTTCCTGGTCGCGGTAGCGGGTGCCGGGCCGGAAGGTGTAGTGGTCGTCGATGCTGAGCGTGGAGTCGTTGGGCGTGCGGATGCCGTGCTCGATGGAGGTGGAGGCCAGCTGCCGGGCGGCCTCCTCGGTGGCGCCCCGGGCCGATATCACGCGCTCCAGGCGGGGCGTCTGGCCGCTATCAACGGCCACGATATCGAGGTTCACCCACTGGCCTACGTTCTGGTAGCGGCGTTCGAGCACCAGGCGGGAGCTGGTGAGGGGCGTAAGGTTGACGGTTTCGGTAATCTCGGCTTCGCGCTGAAACTCGCGGGCCATGCGCACCCCGGCAATCGAGCTGCCCACGATGCCCAGCAGCCAAAGGCCCAGCAGCGACAGCGACACGGTGCGCGACATAATGCTGCGGCGCACCAGCAACCCCAATCCGGCCAGCAGCAGCGCCAGGGCCGGCACGGCGGCCAGCAGGAAGAAGCACAGCACGGCCAGCGGCGACATGCCATTGAAGAACGTGTAGGCCGGCATGGCCCCCATCACAATGTTATCAGACTCGGGAATCATACCCAGGCCCACGCCCAGCATAATCACGAAGGCCAGCAGTAGCGAGAAGCCAATGAGGACCAGCAGGCCGCCGGCGAAAATGCGGATGGCCGCGCCCAGCAGGTTCACCAGGGGCCTGACATTCTGGAAGGAATTCTCCAGAAATACGCCCACCGGACGGTTGGTAGCCGGGGCAACCGGGTTGCCGGCCTCATCGGTGTAGGCTGCGCCGCGCAGGTTGCTGTCGAGGGCCGAAAGCGTGACGGCGCTGCCCCGCATGCGGAGCTTGTCGGAGGCCGTTTTGGCTTCGGGCAGCAGTA
This sequence comes from uncultured Cytophagales bacterium, assembly GCA_963711295.1. Classification (GTDB taxonomy): domain Bacteria; phylum Bacteroidota; class Bacteroidia; order Cytophagales; family Hymenobacteraceae; genus Hymenobacter. The sequence continues at coordinate 1,454,380 of CAVQDF010000003.1, read as the reverse complement.
CCCAGAGGGCAATGTAGAGCAGCAGGGTGAAGCCGCCGGCGAACAAGCCCACCAGGAACAGAATCCGGATCAGCACCACATCGACCCGGAAATAAGCGGCCAGTCCGGCCGATACGCCGCCTACTTTGCCCGCGTCGGTGTCGCGGTAGAGCTTTTTGAAGGCCGGGTCTTCGTCGGCCGGGGTGGCGTCGTAGCGCTTGGGCAGCACAATCCAGAGCACGATGTAGGCCAGTACCGCGAAGTTGCCCAGGTTGAAGCCCCTGACATCGAACCCGTCGCCGAAGTCGAAAATACCCCGGATGAGAGGCTTCAACAGCAACAAAGCCAGGAAGCCCAGCCGAATCCAGAGCGGATTGACGGCGAAGTAGCGGGCAATACCGGCGGCTACGCCCGCAATTTTGCGGTTGGCCATGTCGCGGTAGAGGCGCTTGGTGCCGGCCTCGTCGTCGGGGGTGGCCCCGTCGGTAGGTGGGGGCGTTGTGGTGCTGCGGGAGCTGCCGGCGGAGCCGGTGTAAGCGCCTTCGGCCGAGCCGTTGGCTACGGCCCCGGCCAGTAGGTCCTCGTCGTCTTCAGCCTCGGCAGCGGTCTGGAAGTCGCTCACGCGGCCCATTTTGGCGGTCATGGCCTCCACGTCGTCCAGGGTGATGACCTGCTTGAGCGGGGAGAGGCGGGCGGCGAAAAGCTCGGCAATACGGCCCTCAATGTCGGCCACGATTTCCTCGTGTCCGCGGTAGCCGGCAGAAGTGGGCTTTCACCTCCGCCAGGTAGCGGCTCAGGACGTCGTAACCGTCTTCCTCAATGTGGAAGATCATGCCCTGAAGGTTGATGCTGATGTTCTTTTTCATCGTTATTTGCTGCAACAAGTCAACAATAGTTTGGAAGGCGGGAAGGGCGGCGCTTACTGGGCCGGTTCCGGCGGGCCGGCAGGCTTTTGCCGGATGATGCGCACCGAATCCTGGCCATTTCTTCCCAGGTCTGGCGCAGCTCGTGCAGAAACTCCTGGCCGGCTTCGGTGAGGGTGTAGTACTTGCGGGGCGGGCCGCTGGTGCGATTCCTTCCAGGTGTAGTCCAGCAAGCCCGCGTTTTTGAGGCGGGTGAGCAGCGGGTAGAGCGTGCCCTCGACCACAATCATGCGGGCGGAGGTCAGCTCCTCCAGCATATCGGAGGCGTAGGCCTCGCCGCGGGCGATGATTTCCAGGATGCAGAACTCCAGGATGCCCTTCCGCATCTGCACCTGGGTGTTCTCGACTTTCATGGGCGTAAGGCAGATGTGGGTGAAGAATGAGTACAAAGATATAGAAGGTACTTTGTAACGCAAGGTACTGGTGAAAATAAATTTCAATCTGCTTGCCTAGGCGCTTGCTGCGCAGTAAAAGGCAGAAAAAAGAGGGTGGAGGGCAGGCAGTCGAATGGCTATCGGACTGCTGGCGGCCCGCCCGTGCGCTCAAAGGCGAGCCCGAATATTGCAGGTGGTTGAGAGTCACTTCCAGCTGGGCAGCCGGGCTGCTGATGGTTCGTGCAGTGGCTCCGGTATCGGCTTCGGCAGCAGTGGAATGCGCCGTATCTTTGCCGGATGTTTTCGGTTGCTTGCCGACAAATGCAATCCGGCCCGCACTATAAACTGAGTATCTTGCGTTGCTGCCGAATAAGCTTTTTTCTTTTTTGGATTCGTATCTGGCTCTACTATCTATGCCTCACTTTTTCCCTCGTACCGCCGCCCTGCTGTTGGGCCTTGGCCTGAGCGTAGCGGCCCTGACGCCGGCCCTGGCCCAGACCAAGACGCCCAAATACAGCAACGAATTCCTGAATGTGGGCGTGGGTGGCGCGGGCCCTGGGCATGGGCAAAGTGCAAGTCAGCCTGGCCGACGATGCCACGGCCGGCTACTGGAACCCGGCCGGGCTGGTCAACCAGAAAACCAAGTACGACGGCGTGCTGATGCACTCCGAGCTGTTTTCGGGCATCGTGAAAAACGACTACGCGGCCTTCTCGCATGCCGCTCGACGACAAGAGCGCCTTGGGCGCCAGCGTGCATCCGCCTGGGCGTCGATGACATTGCCGACACCCGCGACCTGATCAACGAGTACGGCTACATCGACTACAACAACATCCACTACTTCTCGGTGGCCGACTACGCCCTGCTGCTCTCCTACGCCCGCAAGATCGGGAGCATCGAGGGGCTGAGCGTGGGAGCCAACGCCAAAATTATCTACCGCAACATCGGCGACTTTGCCGATGCCTACGGCTTTGGCATTGATGCCGGGGTGCAGTACCGCCGCAACGGCTGGCAGCTGGGCCTGATGGCCCGCGACATCACCACGACCTTCAATGCCTGGACCATTAACGCCGGAGTCCTTTGAAGGGCCCTCGGCGGCGCTGGGCACGCTGCCCAAAAACAGCACCGAAATCACGCTGCCGCTCTTCGTGTTTGGGGGCAGCCGCCTTGTTAAGCTGCCCGGCGAGTTCACGGCCCTGGCCGCCCTGGACCTGGAGCTAACCACCGACGGGCAGCGCAACACGCTGGTGTCGAGCAAAGCCGTGAACCTCGACCCGCGAGCGGGCCTGGAACTGGGCTACAAGAACCTGGTGTTTTTGCGCGGCGGGGTGGGCAACGCCCAGCAGATGCAGTCGTTCACGGGTGCCGAAACCTGGAAAGTGCAGCCCAGCCTGGGCCTGGGCGTGGCCCTGAGCGGGCTGCGGCTCGATATGGCCCTGTCCCGGCTGGCCGTCGAAAAGCTCGGCCAACGCTCCCAGCCAACGTCCATTATCGTGTCGTTGGGCTACGGTATCAAGTAGGGTAATTTCAGCTGCCAGCTTTCCGTAGAACAGCAGTAGTCAGCCAGAATAGTCATTACATCGGGCCAGCGCACCTTACTGGTCATTGAGAACAACCCTCCATAGCTCTCAGCTATAAGCTTCATATTATGAAACAACCCTACCAAAAACTAAAGCTGTGGTGGCTGGTGTGCCTGCTCGGCTTACTGAGCGCGTCGGCGGCTTCGGCCCAGTCGGGGCCCTATGGCAACGAGTGGATTGTGCCCGGCCAGCAGTATTATAAGATTAAAATCACCCAGGACGGCATCTACCGCCTCGATTACCAGTACCTGCTGCGCACCGGCGTGGGCAACGCCGACCCGAAGCGTTTGCAGCTATGGCGGCGGGGCCGGGAGGTGGCCATCCATGTGGGCGGCAACGCCAGCACCCTCGATGCCACCTCGTTCGTCGAGTTTTTCGGCCAGCGCAACGACGGCCTGCTCGACCGGGGCATGTACAAAAAAGCTTCCGATCAGACCCACACGCTCTACAGCCTCTACACCGATACGGCCGCCTACTTCCTGACCGTTTCGCCCACCACGCTGGGCAAGCGCATGGCCCAGCCCCAGGCTACGGCCACCACGCTGCACCCCACCTGGCAGCAGCAGCAGACCCAGCTGCAGGTGAATTCGTACGCCGAAATCAGCGAAGACAAGCTGGTGTATATGCCCTGGATGGAAGCCGGGGAAGGGTTCTTGTCGGGGTATATCGGTTTCCGCAACCAGACCAGAATTGGGGAGGGGAATTATACTATCGACTCGGTGGCGGCCGTGGCCGGCGACCCGGTGCTGGAGGTGCTGCTGGTGGGCAGTGCGGCGTACGTAACCCGAACGGGTACCGTCTCGCTCGTTTCGGGCCCGGCTCCCCGCGACCTGGGCACGTTCACGCTTACCGAGTTCGAAAAGACCACTTTCCGGGCTACGTTGCGCGCTTCCGATATCGGGGCCGATGGCAAAGTACAGGTGCGCGTGGTAGCTCCGCAGGTGCCCAATTACACCAAGGACAACTTTATCCGGACCGGCTACGTGCGCGTAACCTACCCGCAAACCCGCCGCTGGGTAGCGGGGCGCGCCAGCGTCAGCTTCTACTCCGATTCGACGCTGGCCGGCCCCGCTGCTTACCAGCTGGAGGGCCTGCCGGCCACGGTGGTGGGCTACGACGTCAGCAACCCTTATGCCGTGGAGCGCGTGGCCCCTCAGGCGGCCGGAAGCGCCACCCGATTCGTGTTTCCAGGCGCAGTTGGGCGGACGCATGAGCTGCGGCTGCACGATGCGGCCCGCCAGCTCGTGCCCCTGGCGGCACAGCCTGTTCGGTTCCGCTCGCCTGCTGCCACGGCTAACTTTCTCATCATCAGTGCGCGTGGGCTTATGCGCCCCACCACCAACGGCGCTTCGGCCAACCCCGTGCGCAGCTACGCCGATTACCGGGGCTCGGTAGCGGGTGGTAAGTACGACACGCTGGTCGTGAGCGTAGAGCAGCTCTACGACCAGTTCCACTACGGCGAGAAATCGGCCCTGGCCATCCGGCAATTCACCCAGTGGGTGCAGGCTACCGGCGGTACCCGCCAGCGCTACCTGTTGCTGCTGGGCAAAGGCTACGAAGCCGGTGCCCGAATCAACAACAACAACGCCCTATACATCCGCCGGACGCCGGCTTCGGTGCATGGGCAGAGCCCGGACTGGGTGCCTACCAGCTCCCGGGGCGATTCGGATATCTTTTTCACGGCCGACTGGCCTAACGGCAGCTACCTCGCTACCATGTTTACGGGCCGGGTTGCTGCCCAGAATCCCGATCATATTCTCAATTACCTGCGCAAGCTCCAGGAGCATGAGGCCCTGGGGCTGGAGCCCTGGCGCCGCAATGTGCTGCTGATGGCCGGAGGAGAAGATGACCAGCAGCGAGCCACGTTCGAAGACCATATGGCCGACTACGGCCGCATTATGTCGGCCCCGCTCTTTGGGGGGAAGGTAGTACGGACGCTGAAACGGGCTGACTATCCGAAGGACACGCCGGCCATTGTCAACATCACGCCCGAAATGAACGCGGGCCTGTCGGTCATCAGCTACTTTGGGCACGGTGGCCTACGCAACTTCGACCTGACGCCGCTCGATATCCGCGACCCGGCCAGCGGCTACGCCAACAAGGGGCGTTATCCGGTATTTTTCCTGAGCGGGTGTGCGGCCGGTCGTTTTGGCGTGGGTCTGGGCGGCTCGATGGCCGAGGACTGGGTACTGCTGCCCGATAAGGGCTGCGTGGGCTTCATGGCTTCCTCGACGTTCGACATCGACCCGAACATGCATCTGCTCGATGAAACGACGTTCAAACTGCTCTTCAACGACCCGCAGTGGTACGGTAAGCCCATTGTGCAGGTACAGGCGGAGGCTTTCCGGCGCCTGCAGCAGCCATTGCTGAACGGCGGCTTCAACGATTTCGCCATCCCGACCCTGATGAGCACCATCTGGCAGGGCGACCCAGCCCTGCGCCTGTTCTCGCCCGAGCGGCCCGATTTCCAGACGGCCGACAACCGGTTGCAGATTTCGCCCACGCCGGTGCCGGCTACGCCCGGCGCCAAGTTCAGCCTGAAGCTGGGCGTGAGCAACCCCGGCAAAATTGACAAGGGCCCGCTGCCAATTCGCGTAACGCGCACAGTGGGCACCAGCACCAGCACGTTCGACTTCTCTGTGCCCCAGGCCCGGCAGGATACCACCTACACGCTGGCGCTGGAAAACCCGGCTACCGGCAGCATCGCGGGCCAGAACACGTTCCAGGTTGATATCGACCCCGACAACGTAATTCCGGAGCTCGACGAAACGAACAACCGCGCCACGCTCACTTACAGTTTCCTGACGGGCGGCGTGACGCCGCTTAGCCCGCCCGAATTTGCCATAGTGGGGGCGCCCAGTGTGCGCCTGGTGGCCCAGAGCAACGTGCCCACTACCAGCAGCCGGGAGTACGATTTCGAGCTCGATACCACCCAAACCTTTACCAACCCCCTGCGCCAGCAGCGGCTGAGCGCCACGATGGTGCCCGAGTGGACGCCCGCGCTGCCTACGCTGCCCGGCCAGCCCGATAGCGTGGTGTGGTACTGGCGGGTGCGCCTGCACGCTCCCCAGGGCGACGAAAGTGCCGACTGGGCCGTTAGCTCGTTCCGCCTCATCAACGGCCGCACTCAGGGCGGCTGGTCGCAGAGCCACCCCGGCCAGTTCCGCCGCGACGAGCGGAGCGGGGCCGAAGTAGCCGTGCCCGGTGGGCAGTGGAGTTTTGATGCCAACGGCCAAAAGGCTACCGTTACCTCCACTCGCATCGGCCCGGCCCGGCAGTGGGAAACGCTCTATCACACCATCCGGACCAGCGCCACGGGCAAGTACACCCTGCAGCTGCTGGGCATTGATACGCTCGGGGCCACCACGGTGCTTGATGCCAATGTGAAGAGTCGGGTGCTGACGCTGAATGCCGTTTCGGCCAAAAAGTACCCCTACCTGCAGTTGCAGGCGGTGCTGGAAGATGCTACGCCCGGCCGTACGCCCCAACTGGAGCAGTGGCTGGTAACCTACCAAGGCGTGCCCGAAGGGGTTGTGCGCCCCAGCGCCACGCCCCTGACGGCCGCCCAGCTGACTGATCAGGCCCAGAAGACCGGCACGGTCACGATTCCGGTGCCCTTCCAGAATGTGGCCGACTTCGATTTCAAGTCCCCGCTGGTGGGCTACATCGTGCTGCGCTCAGGCTCGGCCGGGGCCCCGCGCGAGCGGTACTACCCGCTTACTGGCCCGGCCCTGCTGGCCCATACCCAGCAGACCTATCCCGTAGCGCTCGATGTGCGCGGCTTGTTCGGCACTATTTCGGGCCAGGTGGTGCTCAATCCGCGCCGCCAGCCTGAGCTCAACTACTTCAACAACACGCTCGATATCGCGCCCTTCGAGGTAGTCAACAACGATACGCCGCCGTTGCTCGATGTGGCCTTTGATGGCCGCCACCTGCTCAACGGCGAAATTGTGTCGGCCCGGCCTGTCATCAGCATTCAGCTGCGCGACCTCGACAAGCTGCGCCCGATTACCAGCCGCTCCAACTTCCTGCTCGTGCTCACCCGTCCGGGTCAGGCCGGCCAGGCCGTTAACCTGAACGCGGCCGATATCACGGCCTTCGTGGCCGATTCGGCCCAAGGCACGGCCCGCCTCGAATTCCAGCCGGGCAAAACCCAGCCCCTCACCGACGGCGTGTACACGCTGGAAGTGCAGGGCAAGGACGGTAGCGGCAACCAAGCCGGCACCGAGCCCTACCGCATCACGTTCGAGGTCATCAGCAGCTCATCCATCACCAATGTGTTCCCCTACCCGAACCCGGTAACGAGCAAAACCAAGTTCGTGTTCACGCTCACGGGCACCGCCCCGCCGCGCAACATGAAAATCCAGATCGTGAGCCTGACGGGCCGCGTGGTGCGGGAAATCATGATGGCCGAACTGGGCCCGCTGCGCATCGGTAACAACATCAGCGAGTACGCCTGGGATGGCACCGACGAGTTCGGCGACCGGCTGGCCAACGGCACCTACCTCTACCGCGTGGTGCTCGACGACCCCAACGGCGAATTCAAGCAGCGCGCCACCGCCGCCGACAAAGCCTTTAAAAAGGACTGGGGCAAGCTGGTGCTGCTGCGCTGAGTGGTGAATGAGTGACTCGGTGAATGAGTGAATTTGTTCCGAAGTCCCGTTAAACAAGATGCCCCTGACGCCGACACGGTCGTCAGGGGCATCTTGTTTAACGGGACTTCGGAACTGCCTATAAGGTGCGCTGCTACTGCTCTCGGCACCGTCACACCGGATTCACTCATTCACCAGTCACCATTCACCACTCAGCGCCGCCGGAGCGTGACGAAGCTGAAGGCATGGGCGTGGTGCTCGTCGGGTTCGTGCCGTTCGCGGGCTTCCTCACGCCACTCGCCGGGGTGCAGTTCGGGAAAGGTCACGTCGCCCTCGAAGGCGTGGTGTACTTCAGTCAGGTACACGGTGTCGGCGGCGGGCAGGGCCTGCTGGTAGATTTCGCCGCCCCCAATGACGAAGATTTCCTTGTCGAGGTAAGGGCCATCTCCAGGGCCTGGGGTACCGAAGCGGCCGTTTCGCAGCCCGCCGCCCGCCAGTCGGCCTGGCGCGTGACCACGATGTTGCGCCGCTTCGGCAGGGCCCGGCCGATGCTCTCGTAGGTTTTGCGGCCCATGATCATGGGGTGGCCCTGGGTGAGCTGCTTGAAGTGCTTCAGGTCCAGGGGCAGGTGCCAGAGCAAGCGGTTTTCGCCCCCGATAACGCCGTTATCGGCCACGGCTACAACGAATGCGGTCATGCGGTGAGGTGGTGAAATGGTGGGGTGGTGAGTTGCCGTTCAAGGGGTGAAAAGGTCGTCATTCTTCGACTCCGGCTCCGCCTTCGCTCAGAATGACGTTCCGTTTACTGACAACTGACAACTGACAACTGACAACTGAGCACTGGCAACTCAATCAAGCAGCTTCACATCAAACCCGCGCAGAAACTCCTGAACGGGCATGCGCTTCTTGCCTTCGAGCTGCACATCGAGCAGGTCGAGCAGGCCGTCGGCGGTTTGCACGCGCAGGTAGGTGCGGCCGTCGGAGTACCAGGTGCCCGCGCCGCCGGTGTCGGGGCCGCTGGCTTCCTCGTCGCTGAAGGGCTGGGCCCGGAATACTTTGAGCGTGCGGCCGTCGGGCAGCGGGGTGAAGGCGGTGGGCAGGGGCGAGAGGCCGCGCACCAGGTTCACCAGCTCCGGCGGCCGGCTGCGTGAAGTCGAGGCGGCCGGTTTCCTTCGTGAGCTTGGGGGCGGGCCGCAGGTCGCGCGCTGCTCCTGCGGGAGTGCTGGGGGCGGTGCCGGCCGCAATGGCCTGCACCGAGCGCAGGGCCAGGGCCGCGCCGGCCGCTTGCAGCTTCTCGTAGAGCGCTGCCGAAGTCGTCTTCGGGCGCAATGGCCACGCGCGTCCTGGAAAATCAGGTCGCCGGTATCAATTTCGTGGCGCAGGAAAAAGCGACGTGACGCCCGTTTCGGTGTCGCCGTGCATCAGGGCCCAGTTGATGGGGGCCGCGCCCCGGTACTGCGGCAGCAGCGAGGCGTGGATGTTGATGGAGCCCAGCCGGCGGCATGTTCCACACCGCCTCGGGCAGCATCCGGAAGGCCACCACCACCTGCAAATCGGCGGCGTAGCCTTTCAGCTCGGCCTGAAACTCCGGGCGACTTTCAGGTTGGTGGGCTGCAGCACGGGCAGGCCGTGGGCCAGGGCCGCCGCCTTCACGGCCGAGGCCTGCAGCTGACGCCCGCGCCCGGCGGGCCGGTCGGGCGCCGTAACTACGGCCACCACCTGGCACCGCCCGGCCAGGCCAGCAAGGCTTTCGAGGGTGGGCACGGCAAAATCGGGGGTGCCCATGAAAATGATATTCAGCATTGGTATTGGCGATGTAGCGCGAAGCTCCAGCTTCGCGTGTCGTTGCACGATGTCGTGCGCAAGTCATCAACGATACGCGAAGCTGGAGCTTCGCGCTACAAGCATACGGCCCGCTTTCGCGGCAGTCCTATACTCACGCATCAACTCAGTTACAATCCGGGTACAGCAAATACTTCTTCCGCAGCGCCTTGTACTTGCTCAGCGCCGGCTCCCAGGAGGCCCGGATTTCGGCTTCCGACTTGCCGGCGATGATTTGCTGGCGCAGGCGTCGGCCGTGCCCGATCAAGCTGCTCGAAATAGTTGCGAAGAAGTGCGCCTTGTCGGTGCTTTGCTGGTAAAAGTCGAGCAGGTAGCGTCAGCGTGAAGCCGATTCGTCGGGCCGGTGCTCGGCCAGGTTCGAGGCCGTAGCAGCGCTGGCCGTTCAGGGGCGGGGTGGGCGAGCCGGCGTTGGGCGCGGGCGTGAAGCTGATACGGCCGGCGTGGCGGGCTGGGTGGGGCTGCCGATCACCTCAAACGGCGTGGCGGTGCCGCGGCCCACGCTCACGTTGGTGCCCTCAAACAGGCAGATGCTGGGGTAGAGGGCCACGGCGTGGGCGGTGGGCAGGTTGGGGGAGGGGCGCACGGGCAGGTGCGTAGCGGCGTGGCGTGGGTGTAGCCCGTTGCCACCGGCACCACCGTCAGGCGGCACTGCTTGCCGCCGGCCAGCCACTTTTCGCCGTTCATCATCTGGGCCAGCTCGCCCACCGTGAGGCCGTGGGCAATGGGCAGCGGGTCGAGGCCCACGAAGGATCTTGTGCGCGGGCTCCAGCACCGGGCCGTCCACGTAGCCGCCGTTGGGGTTGGGGCGGTCGAGCACGATGCACCGGCTTGCCCTGCTCGGCGGCGGCCTCCATCACGTAGTGCAGCGTGCTGATGAAGGTGTAGAAGCGCGCGCCCACGTCCTGGATATCGAACACCAGCACGTCCACGTCGGCCAGCATTTCGGGCGTGGGCTTTTTGGTTGCGCCGTACAGCCGAGCGCACGGGCACGCCGCTGCGGGCATCGCGGCCGTCTTTGATGGTGGCCCCGTCGGCCGCCTCGCCCCGGAAGCCGTGCTCGGGCGCAAAAATGGCCGTCACTTCACGCCCTGCGCCCGCAGCGTATCCACCAGATAAGCCTGGCCCACGCGGGAGGTCTGGTTCACGACCAGCCCCACGCGCTTGCCCTTCAGCAGGGGCAGGTACTGGTCGAACTGCGCGGCCCCCACCTGCACGGGCGCGGCGGCGCGGCAGCAGCACCTGGGGCGGAGCGGCCACGGTCTGGCGCAGCAGCGTATCGGGTGCGGCGGCCGGCGCTGCCGGGGCCGTGTGGCGGCAGGCGGGTGCAGTCGGAGAGGAAATAGTCGCGAGACTGAGCAGGCCCGAAAGGCAGGAAAGAAGGCATAGGGCGGAGGCGGGAACTGCGAAAACTGGCCGGGATTCAATACGTAGCTTTACGGCCAGTGAACGTTTCGCCGCTACATTTCTCAGTAAGATTGACGGGGCCGACTCCGGCTCCTTTACCTCGTCGGTGACAAAAATAGCCATCATCAGCATTGCCATGGGCTTGGCGGTGATGGTTGTGTCGTTTGCCATCCTGGAAGGGTTTCGCAACGAGATCCAGAACAAGATTTTCTCCTTCGGCGCCCACCTGCAGATCTCGCAGCTACGACACCAACAACTCGCTGGAAGTAGCGCCCATCGGCGGGCCCCGGCTGGTGCAGCGAGCTGCGCCGCAATTCCCGCAGGTAAAGCAACTCCAGCCCTTCGCCTGCAAAACGGCCATCATCAAAACCAAGGACGAGGTGCTGGGCGTGGTGCTCAAGGGCATGGACGAGAAACCGACGGCCCCTCGCCCGATGCGCCAGAACCTGGTGGCCGGCAAGTTCATCAGCTTCCCCGACTCGGCTGCCAGCAACGACGTGCTGCTCTCGCGCAAAGTGGCCGACAAGCTGCGCCTCAAAGTGGGCGATAAAGCCCTGTTCTACTTCATCCAGAACCCGCCCCGGATGCGGCAGTTCCGGGTCAGTGGCATTTACCAGACCGGCCTCGACGAGTTCGACGAAGTGTACGTCATCGGCGACATCCGGCAGATTCGGGAGCTCAACGCCTGGCCCGACTCGCTGGTGGGCGGCCTGGAAGTGGTGCTCAAGGACTTCAACCGCCTCGATCCGGTGGCCGACAACCTCTACGAGAACGCTGCCCTACGACCTCAAACTCGACAAGATTACCGACCAGTACGCCCAGCTCTTCGACTGGCTGCAGCTGCTCAACCGCAACGTGGTCATCTTCCTGATTCTCATCATTTTCGTGGCCACGTTCAACATGGTGGCCACCATTTTCATCATGATTCTGGAGCGCACCAACATGATTGGGGTGCTGAAGGCGCTGGGGCCACCGACAACCAGATTCGGCAGCATGTTTTTTTTCCGGGGCCTGTCGCCTGACGGTGCGGGGCATGCTCATCGGCAATGTTATCGGGCTGGGCTTCTGCGCCATTCAGTACTTTTTCCACCTCATCCCCCTCGACCCCGAGAACTACTACATGGACCGCGTGCCCATTCACTGGGACCTCATGATGTGCTCATCCTGAACGCGGCCACCTTCGTCACCTCCCTGCTGGCCGTGCTGGTTCCCACCTACCTGATTTCGCGCATCAAGCCCGTTACGGCCATCAAATTCGACTGATCACGGATTAGCTCGGATTTCAGCTGATTTCACGGATTCTGTAGACGATTTGTAAGCGAAACACAAAAGCCACCTCGAACGAGGTGGCTTTTGTGTTTCTGGCAGTGTTAACTTGTTGATTTATATGTTAAAAGGACGCCAAGTTCGCCTGCAGAATCCGTGAAATTCGCTTAAATCCAGGCTAATCCGTGGTCAGCCAGCGGCTTTGCAGAATCAAATTTGGGTCGGGGCAGAGGGCTGGCCCATTGGTCCCGCTCTGCCGGACCAGGGCCACGCCGGGGAAGTCGCCCACGCGGCCCTGCAGGTCGGCTATCACCTGGAAATGCAGGTGGGGAGGCCAGTCGCCGTTTTCGGGGGCGGGGCCGACGTTGGCGAAGGTCTGGCCCTTCTCGATGGTCAGGCCGGGGCGTAGCAGGCCGGTTTCGCGGCGGCTGAGGTGGCCGTAGAGGCGTGTAGAAGGCGGTGCCTTCCAACTCGTGCTCCAGGATGACGGTGGGGCCGTAGTCGCCGAACTTCGTTGTCGGCAGGCTGTGGACGGTGGCGGGCAGCGGGGCCAGCACCGGCGTGCCGGCCCGCAGCCACACGTCTACGCCCAGGTGCAGGGAGCGGGCGGGCACGGTGGGGTCGGCACAAATAAACCAGGGCTGCGACGGTAGATAACGCGGTTTTCAAGGTAGCCGCCCACGCCGATTAACGGCATTCTGGGCTGCCAGCAGGCGTGGCTACCAGTTCCTCGAAGGCGGCCGTGTCGCGCAGGTCGGCGTCTAGGCAGCAGCGGGTTGGCGGCCGTGAAATCGAGGCGAGCCACGGTGGGCGCGTTTAGGTCAACGGGCAGCACGGGGCCGAATTCGTGCCTGGTGGCGTTGGAGTAGTTGGGTGAGCATTTCAATGGTGGATAAGAACTGTCATGTTTCATCTTGGGTCCGCGAAGGCGCAGCCCTAGTCGAAGCATCTCTACCGCAATGCTAACCAAACATTGGGAGTACTGTTGCGGTAGAGATGCTTCGACGGCGCTCCGCTGCGCGGACCCAAGATGAAGCATGACGTTCGGCGGGGAATGTTCGGCGCGGAAAACAAATAACGAATAACGAACTTTGTCATCGAAACCCACCCGCAAGCCTTGCTTTCCCTTATGAGTAGCCCATACCTGACGCTGAACGTAGTTGAGCTGACCCAGGAAACCGCCGATTCCGTTACCATTCACCTCGAGCGGCCCGACCGCCAGCCCATGGCCAGCCAGCCGGGCCAGTTCCTGACCCTGATTCTGCCCTGCGGCCCCGGCGGCAAAAAGGAGCGCCGCGCCTACTCGCTCAGCAGCACCCCGCCGAGGCCCCGCGCCTGTCCGTGACGGTGAAGCGCGTGCCGGGCGGCCTGGTGAGCAACTACCTGCTCGATACCGTGCAGGTGGGCCAGCAGCTGGAAGTGATGGCGCCGCTGGGCAACTTCACGCTCAGCCCCAGCCCCAAGGCGGCCCGCTCGCTGGTGCTGGTCGGGGCCGGCTCGGGCATCACGCCGCTCATGTCCATGCTCAAGGCCGTGCTGCAGCGACCGAGCCCCAGAGCCACGTGCTGCTCGATTTACGGCAACCGCAACGAGGAATCGGTGATTTTTCCAGCAGCAGCTGGCCGACCTGGAAGCCAGCAGTCCGACGGCCGCTTGCAGGTGGAGCACGTGTACAGCCAGCCCCTGCAGCCCCGGCGGCGCCCACCAGCACACCGGCCGCCTCAACCGCACCATGCTGCTGCGCATTCTGGAGCAGCGCCACCAGTTTCCGGCCGAGCAGGCCGAGTACTTCCTCTGCGGCCCCGATGGCCTGATGACCGAAGCCCGCGCCGCCCTGGACCTGCTGAGCGTGCCCGCCAGCCCGCATCCGCCGCGAAAGCTTCGTGGCCGCCGCCGACAACGGCCGAGCTGGCCGCCGCCCAGCCCAACGGCCACGGCGACGTATCGGCCAGCCCGACGACGAAGGCCAAGAGCCACCCGCACCGTAACGATTCACTACGAAGGCAGCGAGTACTCAGTTGCCGTGCCGGCCGGCAAGACCATCCTCGAAGCCGCCCTCGACCAGGACATCGACCTGCCGTATTCCTGCCAGGCGGGCCTGTGCACCGCCTGCCGGGGCAAGTGCCTGAGCGGCAAAGTGCATCTCGACGAGCGCGAAGGCCTCTCCGACTCCGAGATGAAGCAAGGCTACGTGCTGACCTGCGTCGGCCACCCGCTCACGGACGACGTGGTGATTGAAATCGGGTAAGCTGTTTCGGCAAGCGCCGAAATAACGCCTGTCATCCTGCCCAGCGTGCAGGATGACAGGCGTTTTAGTTTTCGGTGATGTACGCCCAGGTGAGCTGCCAGAACTGCCGAGTGTGGGCGGCTGGCATGGTTCTGGTCGGATTAAGGACATAAAAACGTGCGTAACTGTTGCGGCTGGCTAACCCGTCAGCCGGTTTCGCGGTACTATCTTGTTGGCTGCCTGTTATTGGGGCAGACCTCTTCTTTTTTCGACTATGATGCTACTTGCTGAACCCACCGCCGACTCGGCTACCGATACCAGCCGGCCGCCGCGCCACTACCTGCCCGAGGACTTTCACGTAACCGACTGGGCCACTATCGAGCCTTTCTTCATGGAGCTGCGCGACCGGGACATTACTTCCGCGCCGGAGCTGGAGCGCTGGCTGCTCGACCGCTCGGAGCTGGAAGCGGTGCTGAGCGAGGACCTGGCCTGGCGCTACATCCGCATGACCTGCGACACCCAGGACGGCGGCCGCACCGAGGCGTTCCAGTACTTCGTGAACGAAATTGAGCCCCACGTAGCCCCCTACGACCACGCCCTGAACGAGAAGATGATGGCCTCGCCCTACCTGGCCGGGCTTGATCGAGAGCCGCTACGGGGTGTTCCTGCGCTCGGTGCGGCAGGCGCTGGAAATTTACCGGGCCGAGAACATTCCGCTCAAAACCGAAATCAGCACCAAGCAGCAGCAGTACGCCGCCACGGTGGGGGCCATGACCGTGACCCTCGACGGCGAGGAGCTGACCCTGCCCCAGGCCGCCGACCGCCTCAAAAGCCCCGACCGGGCCGTGCGCGAAACCGCCTGGCGGGCCATTCAGGCCCGCCGCATGCAGGACGCCAAGCCGCTCGACCAGCTCTTTACCGAGCTGGTGCGGCCTGCGCCACCAGGTGGCCCTGAACGCCGGCTTCGCCAACTTCCGCGACTACATGTTTGCCGCCCTGGGCCGCTTCGACTACACGCCCCAGGACTGCTTCAACTTCCACCGCGGCCATCCGCGAAACGGTGGTGCCGCTCATCGACGACTTCGACCTGGAGCGCCGCCAGGACCTGAACCTGCCCGCCCTGCGCCCCTGGGACCTCGACGTGGACCCCAGCGGCCAGCCCCCGCTGCGGCCCTTCGAGCACCGGGCGAGGAGCTGCTGGAAAAGACCATTACCGTCTTCGAACGCCTCGACCCCTACCTGGGCGACTGCCTGCGCACCATGCGCCAGATGGGCCACCTCGACCTGGAAAGCCGCAAGGGCAAAGCCCCCGGCGGCTACAACTACCCGCTGGATGAAACCGGCGTGCCCTTCATCTTCATGAATGCCACCAGCCTCGCTGCGCGATGTGGTGACCATGCTGCACGAAGGCGGCCACGCCGTGCACTAGCTTCCTCACCCGCCGCCTGCCGCTGGGCGCCGACAAGCACCCGCCGTCCGAAGTAGCCGAGCTGGCTTCCATGAGCATGGAGCTGATGAGCATGGACCAGTGGGACGTGTTCTTCCCCAACCCCGACGACCTGCGCCGGGCCAAGAAAACCCACCTCGAAAGCGTGCTCGAAACCTTCCCCTGGGTGGCCACCATCGACAAGTTTCAGCACTGGGTGTACGAGAACCCCACCCACACCGAAGCCGAGCGCCACCAGCCGCTGGGTGGAGCTGTTCGACGAGTTCAACCAGCGCACCGTGGACTGGCAGGGGCTGGAGCAGCATCAAGCCCTACCTCTGGCAGAAGCAGCTGCACCTCTACGAAGTGCCCTTCTACTACATCGAGTACGCCATGGCCCAGCTCGGGGCCATTGCCGTGTGGCGCAACTACCGCCAGAACCCGCAGCCGAGGGCCTGGCCGCCTACAAGCGCGCCCTGGCCCTGGGCTACACCGCGCCCATCGGCGAGATTTACGCCGCTGCCGGCATCCGCTTCGATTTCAGCACCGAGTACCTGCGCACCCTGGCCGACTTCGTGCGGGACGAAATGGCTAAGCTGTAGTGCCGCAAGCGGTGAAGCAATATATTCAATGGTAAAAATATTTCCTGTGATAATCAGGTGATTACCTGTAAAGAACAACTTGTCTGCCCAAAAATACTGGACAGAACTTGCACAATCCGGAACACCCCGTTACTTTTGCACTCCCTTCTGAAAAGCATTTGGCCAACAGTCGGGAATTGATTCTGTAGCTCAGCTGGTAGAGCAATACACTTTTAATGTATGGGTCCTGGGTTCGAATCCCAGCGGGATCACCAAAAACCCTCACTACGTAGCGTAGTGAGGGTTTTTTCGTTAGTGGGGTCGCGAAGGGTGCAGTTGCGGACAGCTACCGCAGATTAATAGCCGTAGGTGTAGGCGTCTTTCTTATAGCGGTATTCGTAGGTGCTGGTAAAGTGTACATCGTTGATAATCAGGTATAAGTGCTTGATTTTGTTATTGAGGTGCAGCTCATCAATGTTGTTGATCATCGACTTGTCCGTGTAGTTTTGACGCACCACATAGATGTTGGCATCGAGGTGGTGCAACAGCAGGAAGAACTCAGCCACGTAGCCTGTGGGCGGCGTATCAACCAGCACGTAATCGTACTGCTGGCGCAGTTCGGCCATGAGTTCGGTCATGCGCGGGCTTTCCAACAACTGGGTGGGGTTGGCCGGCAGGGGGCCGCAGCCCAGCACATCGAGGTTGGGTACGCCCGAGGGCTGGCGGCTTTCGTCGAGCGTGCTTTCTCCGGCCAAGTACGTGCTTAGGCCGTAGGTTGCGCCCGCTTCGGCCAGACCGAAGTAGGCCATGACGGCGGGGCGGCGCAGGTCGCATTCGAGCAGCAGCACTTTGCGGTTGCTTAGGGCCATCTCGGCCGCCAAGTTCACGGCGCAGAAGGTTTTACCCTCGCCCGGTACCGACGAGGTAACGCCAATAATCTGTTTGTCGAGGCCGGCCGACAGATACTGTAAGTTTACGCGGATGGAGCGAAACGACTCGGCCAGTGGCCCCTTGGGGTTTTGCAGCATGGTCGCCTTGTCCTGTTTGGTGCCGTGAGCCACCACGCCCAGCATCGGAATGCTGGTAATCCGGGACAGATCCTGCTTGCTCTGAATGCGGCTGTTAGCCTTGTCGAGCAGCAGTAAAAGTCCGGTTGGCACCAGCAGGCCGCCTAGCAGGGCCAGTAGCAGCACCATGCCCGGCTTGGGCGCCAGCGGGCCGGTTCCACTCATTGCCGCCGCGTCCACTACTTTTTTGTCGGTGGCATTGGTGGCCAACGCAATGGCGGCCTCAGCCCGCTTCTCCACCAAAAACTGATAATTTTTGTCGTTGAACTCCGATTTACTGCGCAGTTCGGACAACTGCCGCTCGTTTTCCGGCATGCGGCTCATCGTGCTCCGGACCCGGGCCAGTTGGGTATCCAGGTCGCTTAGGGCAATGTCGGCCGCCCGGCTCATGTTGGATAGCGTCTGCGTCAGGCTCTCCTTGGCTACCCGGATGCGCTCGTCGAGGATCGTGACCAACGGGTTTCCGGCGCTGGCATTCACCCCCAAGGCAGCGCGCTGGCTGTTGAGTTCGGCCAACTGCAGAATCAGCTTGTCCACCACCGGGTCTTCGATACCCATGCTGGTCGGGGCAGCAATCTGGCCTGTGCCCTGGTGCTCGCGCAGGTAATTGAGCATGTTGCGGTAGTACTTCTGATTGGTGCTTACCCGGGCCCGGCGGGTTTCCAACTCGCTCTGCTGCTGAATGCCGCTCACCGACTGTGCCTCCACATCGACTACGCCCTGGGCGGTGCGAAACGAGCTGATTGCTGCCGCCGATGTGCCGACTGACTGGGCCAACTGCTGAATCTGCTCGTCGAGGAAGTCCAACGTTTTATGGCCCGTCAGGTTTTTGGCCCGCAGGTCGTTCTGCATGTACACGGCCATGAGCGTGTCGAGAAACTGCGTTTCTTTAGCCGGCACCGCACCCTTACTGGTGAGCTCCACAATCCGCGATTCGCGGTCGATGGGGTGCACGCCCAGGTGCTGCTGGTACTCCCGAATCAGGTTACCCCGGTCGTGGAGCAGCACGAAGTAGTGCCCGTTGGCCGTAGCGGCCTCGGCTGCGTTAGTAGTAACGGGCTCAATGACGGCCGTGAGCAACGGAGTCCGGAGTGTATCGCCGGCCCCCACCACCTCGTCGAGGCGGGGGGCAAGTACATCCTGCACGAGGCGGCCGGTGGGCAATTCGTAGAGCTGGCCCTTGGCGGCATCGGCCTGCACCCGGAAACGGTTATTGGGCAGCGGTGTTACGTAAATACGCACCCCCGTGAGCTGTGGGGCCGTAGGCAGGGGCCGCAGGCGGAAGGGCGCCGTGGTGGCAGCCTGCTCGCGTACCTGCACCTCGGCCACCGAGTTGAGCCAAGTGGCGGGGGCGACGTGATACGTTACGTCGAAGGGCAGGCGGTCGAGTACCTGGCCCACCAGATCGGCCGACGTAAGCACCCCAATTTCATCTTCCATCTTGGGGCTTTTATCCTTTACCTCCAGCATCTGGAGCAGCTCCTGGGTCTGCTTCGAGCCCGTGGCCTGGCCGCCCAGCAGCAGGGTGCTGCGGAAGGCGTACTCGGGCGGCGTAACGCGCAGGTAAAGGAAAGCAGCGAGCCCCGCCAGCAGCAGCGAGCCCACAAACCATGGCCAGCGGCGGCGCAGCTGAAACCAGAGTTCGGACAGCGTTATGTCGGGAGCAGAGGCGGAGGAGAGTTGGGTAGATTCCATAACGATAGGCGCTGATGCAAAGAGAAGAAGAGCTTGGCGTAGCGGCCGGCGGGCAGCCCGCTACGTCGGCGGCGAGGCGGCTACTTGAACACGTTCAGGTAGCTGAGAATGAGCACTACCGACGAGATGCCGGCGAATACCAGCCCCAGATTGCTGGCATTGCCTCGGTTGGCACGAGCCGGCAGCGGCTCCACGTACAGCGCATCGTTGGGCAGCAAGTAGAAGTAAGGCGAGGACAGCAGGGCCGGGTTGGTGAGGTCGAGCAGCACCACTTCCGACCCGTTGGCCGTCTGGCGGATAAGCTTCACATTCCGGCGGTTGCCGAACTCGGTCAGGTCGCCGGCCAGCCCCAGCCCTTCGAGCAACGTGCACTGGGCATTGTACACGAAGTAGCGGCCTGGGGTACGCACCTCGCCCAGCACCGTAACCTTGAACGACAGCAGCTTGACGAGCACGTTTGCATCGCGTACAAATTTGTTGATCTGCTGCTGCACGGCCACCTGCACTTCCTCTACCAGCAGGCCCTGCACCCGCAGCGCCCCCACAGTGGGCAGGTTGATATTGCCGGCCTGATCGACCGAGTAGCCGCTCAGAAACAGGTTGCCGGGGTCGCCATTGAGCACCGACCGGCTATCGATGTTGAAAATGTCGTTGAGCTGGGGTTGCACGCTCTGTACCCGGATGCTAAGCACGTCGCCCGGCTGCACCCGGTACTGCTGCCGGGCATTTTCGACTACGACCGGCTGGCGGCTGTTATAAGCGGATCCTTGCAGATAGGGCAGGTTTTTTTGGGAGATGCAACCACCCAGTCCGGTTAGTACCAGCAGCAATAAGAGGAAATAAGGACGATACAGCTGCATAATGGGGGAGAAGTGGAGCGAAAACTAAGAAGACGTTTGAGAAGAGTTCGGTACTAAGGTAAGAGTATTGAACATTTCCGCAAACATATTGGACTAATAAATAAAAGACAAGACAAAATAAAATTATTTATATAATATTCATGAAAAAAAGGGCGGCTGCAACAGGGGCGAAAGACAGTGAATAAAATGCGGATGAAGAAGTGTGGAGGGCTGCAGCGGCAGCCGGGTCCGCGTATTACGTCGGCGGTGCTACCTTCGGGCTCATCCGTAGCCCCCTCATGCTCCCATGAAAATTCTGCTGGTCGAAGACGAACCCAAAGTAGCTGCCTTTCTGCATCAGGGCCTCACCGAACAACACCACAGCGTGGATCTGGCGGCCGACGGCCTGCTGGGTCTGCGCCTGGCCTTGCAGGGAGCCTATGATTTGCTCATTCTCGACACATTGCTGCCGGGCCTGAGCGGGCTCGAAGTGTGCCGGCAGGTGCGGGCCCAGAACACGGGCGTGCCCATCCTTATGCTCACGGCCTTGGGCGAAACCGACGACAAAATCCGCGGCCTCGATGCCGGGGCCGACGACTACCTGGTCAAGCCCTTTGCTTTTCAGGAGCTGCTGGCTCGTATCCGGGCCCTCACGCGCCGCCGCCACGAAACGCCCGCGGCCGCCAGCGTGCTCCGCCTCGCCGACCTCAGCCTCGACCCAATGCGCAAAGTGGTGCAGCGGGCGGGCCAGCCCATTCAGCTCACGGCCCGCGAATTTGCCCTGCTCGAATACCTGCTGCGCAACCAGAACCGCGTGGTGTCGCGGGTCGACATTCTCGAGCAGGTCTGGGAAACCAGTTTCGACACCGGCTCCAACGTCATCGATGTGTATATCAACTTCCTGCGTAAGAAGCTCGACAAGGATTTCACCCCCAAACTCATCCATACCCTCGTGGGCATGGGCTACGTGATGAAGGAAGAGTAGAAATATGGTTGTTCGTAATGAGTTGTCAGTTGTCAGTTGTCAGCAAAGGCCCTCCATGCCTCGAATCCGTTCCGCCCCGCATGACGGCTCTTTACTGACAACTAATAACTGACAACTGCCAACTAACAACCGCCAACTACTTACCAACCGCCAATCAATGTCCATTCGTACCCGGCTGACGTTGCAGTTCGTGGCCATTCTGGTGGTGACGCTGCTGCTGTTTGCGACCGTCATCTACTACTTCACCTACCAGTCGCGGCGGGAGGCGTTTACCGAAAGCCTGTTCGCGCGGGGCCGTATTGTGGCCCACGTTTACCTCGACGGCACCCGCCGCGAGGATGAGGCCAGCCGGGCCTCGTACCGGCGCTACCTGCGCCAGTTCTACCGTACCCTGCCCGAGGAGGAAGTGCGCGTGTTCGATGCCCGCAACCAGGTTGTGTTCGAGGAAGGGCGGGCCGGGCGCGATTCGGTGCCCCGGCCATTGCTGCGCCAAGTGCGCCGCACGGGCCGCCAGGTGCTGCTCGAAGGCCAGCACCGCCAGACGGTGGGCCTGCTCTACCGCGACCCCGGCCGGGGCGACTTCGTGGTGGTGGCCTCGTCGGTGGATGCTGACAGCCGCCAGAAGCTCGACAACCTGCTCACGGTGTTGGGGTTCGGGTTGCTGGGCTCGTTCGTAATAGTGGGCATCGGGGGCTGGTTTTTCGCCGGCCAGGCCCTGCAGCCCATGAAGCGCATTGTGGGCGAGGTCGACCAGATTACGGCCTCCGACCTGCACCGCCGCCTGAGCCGGGCCGAGGGCTACGACGAAGTGTCGTTGCTGGCCCAGCGCTTCAACAGTTTGCTCGACCGCCTCGAAACGGCATTCGGGGGCCAGCGCACCTTTGTGCGCGACGCCTCCCACGAGCTGCGCACCCCGTTGGCCGCCATCATCGGGCAGCTCGAAGTGGCGTTGCTGCAACAGGAGCGCAGCACCGCCGAGTACCGCGCCGTGCTCCAGGGCACGCTCGATGCGGCCCGCCTGCTCAAGGACCTCACCAATGGCCTGCTCCAGATTGCCCGCGCCTCCGACGACCCCAGCCAGGTGCCGCGCACGCCCCTGCGCCTCGACGAACTGCTGCTCCAGGCCCATGAGGAGCTCCACCGCCGCCAGCCCACCTGCCGCATCGACCTCGATTTCAGCGAAACGCCCGACGCGCCCCGGCACGCGCCTTTCGCCGTGCTGGGCAACGAGGCGCTGCTGCTCTCGGCCTTTCTCAATATTCTGGAAAACGCCTGCAAGTTTTCGGCCGGCTGCACGGCCCCCATTGTGGCCACGCTGGCTGCCACCCGCACCCGGGTCCGGCTCACTGTCCGCGACCAGGGCCCGGGCATGAGTGAGGCCGACCGCCAGCAGGTATTCGTGCCCTTTTTCCGGGCCGAAGCGGCGCGCACCGTGCCCGGCCACGGCATCGGTCTGCCGCTTACGGCCAAAATCATGGAGCTACACGGTGGCCGCGTGGAAGTAACGAGCGAACTGGGCCGGGGCACGGCCGTTGAGCTCGACCTGCCCGGTATTACTACAGTCTGAAGATATCATGCTGGCCGTTAGAATACTGTATGTGATTTTTTGCGAGTAAGTGGGTGTTAACAAGTTGTGCAGTTGAATTTAATGCGCTTTTAATTTCCTTTTAACAGGGTCTTAACGCCGCCGCTGTACCATTGTCTTAACCGGGAGGCTCCCTAGGAGTGTCCAGTAGTTGGTTCTGATTTTCTCTGCATCCCCTCAACATTATGCTTAAAACTGCTCCGGCAGCCCAGCCCACTGCGCCGGCAGGTTCGGTCGGGCGTCTGCCCTCCCCATTCTCTTCATTTAGCAAAGATTTGCCGGCGGGGCTGGTCGTGTTTCTGGTGGCGTTGCCGCTGTGTCTGGGTATTTCGCTGGCTTCGGGTGCGCCGCTGTTGTCGGGCGTTATCGCGGGCATTGTGGGTGGGGTAGTGGTTTCCTGGCTGAGCGGCTCGTCCCTGAGTGTGAGCGGCCCGGCCGCCGGCCTGACGGCCATTATTGTGGCCGCCATCGGCACGCTCGGCTCGTTCGAGGCCGTGCTGGCCGCCACCGTTATTGCCGGCGCCATCCAGATCGGGCTGGGCGTGGCCCGGGCGGGCATCATCGGCCTGTACTTTCCCACCTCCGTTATCCGCGGGATGCTGGCCGCCATTGGCCTGATTCTGATTCTCAAGCAGATTCCGCACTTTCTGGGTATCGATACCGATTATTTCTCCGACCTGAGCTTCCTGCAGTTCGACGGCCAGAACACGTTCAGCGAAATCGGCAACGCGCTGGAAAATTTCCGGCCCGGCTCGGCCCTGATCGGGCTGGTATGCCTGATGGTGCTGCTGCTCTGGGATAAGGTGCTCAGCAAGCACACCAAAATAGCTCAGCTGGTACCCGGGGCGCTGGTCGTGGTGGTGGTAGCTATTCTGCTCAACATGTACTTTGGCTCAATGGTCCCCATGCTCAGCATCCGGCCCGACCACATGGTGAATTTACCCCGCATCGGTTCGCTGCAGGACGCGGCCCAGCTCATCACTTCACCCGACTGGTCAGCCTTCACTCGTCCGGCCACCTACACCGTAGCCTTCACTATTGCCATTGTGGCCTCGCTCGAAACCCTGCTCAGCGTGGAGGCTGTCGATAAGCTCGACCCTTACAAGCGCACGACACCCACCAACCGCGAAATGATGGCCCAGGGCACGGGCAACATGATCAGCGGCCTGCTCGGCGGGTTGCCCATGACGGCAGTTATCGTGCGCAGCTCGGCTAACATCAACTCCGGCGGCCAGACGCATATGTCGGCCTTCTTCCACGGCCTGCTGCTGCTCGTGAGCCTGCTGTTTCTCGGGCCGGTGCTCAACCGGATTCCCCTCTCGGCGCTGGCGGCCATTCTGCTCGTCATTGGCTATAAGCTCACCAACCCCGCCCTCTACCGTACCCAGTGGAAACTGGGCTGGCAGCAATTTCTGCCCTTCATCATTACCATCGTGGCCATCCTGTTCACCGATTTGCTCAAGGGCGTCGTGCTGGGCCTGGTAGTAGGCGTCTTCTACATCCTGAAAGCCAACTACGACTCGGCTTACTTCCTGGTTAAGCCCGCCGTAAAGGGCCCCGACGACGGCCCGATTGTCTTACGCCTTTCGGCGCAGGTATCTTTTCTCAACAAGGCCAGTATTATCAAGGTGCTGGAAGAGTTGCCGTTCGACTCGACCGTGGTGGTCGATGGCTCCGGTTCGTCGTTTATCGATTACGATGTGCTCGAAGCCATTGAAAACTTCCGCCTCTCAGCCCCCGAGCGCGGCATCGACCTGGAGTTGCGCGACATCCCCCGGGTAGAGGTCATAGGCCACTAACCAACGCTAAGCTCCCTTTCCATTTCTCCCCTCCATCCAACCTTCTTTTCCCCTCCCTTATGAAAGGCATCGAAACTATTCTCGAAAATAACCGCCAGTGGGTAGACAAGCAACGTGCTGCCGACCCTGATTTTTTTAGCCGCTTGGCCAAGGGCCAGCAGCCCAAATACCTATTCATCGGCTGCTCCGACTCGCGGGTGCCGGCTTCCGATATCACCGGCACGGGTCCGGGCGAAATGTTCGTGCACCGCAACATCGCCAACATGGTAGTGCCCACCGACTACAACTTGCTCTCAGTGTTGCAGTACGCCGTGGAGGTGCTTAAGGTGCAAGATGTTATTGTGTGCGGGCACTACGGCTGCGGCGGCGTGGCGGCGGCGGCCGGCGACAAGCAGTACGGCCTGATTGACGGCTGGCTGACCAACATCCGCGACGTTATCCGCACGCATGAGGCCGAAATTAAGGCCGTCGGCGATGAGGAGGCCCGCATGCGCCGCCTCGTGGAGCTGAACGTGATTGAGCAGGTGCGCAACCTGGGCAAAACCAACATCATCCAGAACGCTCTTAAAGGCGATACCCCGCCCCGTTTGCACGGTCTGGTTTACGATATCAAAGAAGGTCTGCTCAAGGACCTGAACGTGGAAAGCGACCTTATCACCGAGCTGGAGCACATTTACGGCATCAGCAACGATAAAAAGACGGACGCCTGATAACCGGGTGTCAGCTACCACTACTGCCAACATCGGGCGCAGTCTGAGGGGAGTGCCTCCGATGGGTGAAACCGCCGCATCCGCTGGATGCGGTGGTTTTTTTTGTGCTTGGGGCAAGCGCGTTACAATGTTTGGGCAACGCCCGGCAGGGGAGGTGCCGTACACTTACTTCAGGGACGCCGGGCCGCCACAACCGATTGTGCCCGCTCCGCCGCCTACTTCGCCCATCTCATTTCTCATATCTTATTTCTTTCTATGAACGCCATTTATTTCACCGAATACGGTTCTGCCAGCGTGCTTCATTATGGCAAGCAGCCCACGCCTACGCCCAAAGCGCATCAGATATTGGTTCGGGTACGGGCCAGCAGCGTCAACCCCATCGATTGGAAAGTACGCCGCGGCGACCTGAAGCTGCTCACGGGCCACGATTTTCCGAAGATTCCGGGCCGCGACGTGGCCGGCGAGGTGGCGGCCGTGGGCAGCAGCGTTATCCGGTTTAAAGTCGGCGACCGGGTGTACGGGATGCCCAACGATGGCACCGGTGGGGCCAATGCCGAGTATGCGCTGCTGGCCGAGCCGGTGGCCGCCTTCATCCCCGACAACTTGAGCTTCGAGCAGGCCGGGGCCGTGCCGCTGGCTGCCCTTACGGCCCTGCAGGCCCTGCGCGACCAGGGCCAGGTGCTCTCCGGCGACCGGGTGCTCATCAACGGAGCTTCGGGCGGGGTGGGCAGCTTCGCGGTACAGATTGCCAAGGCCCTGGGCGCGGGCGAGGTAACCGGCACGTGCAGCGCCGAGAATATGGATCTGGTGCGCGAGCTGGGGGCCGACCGGGTACTGGATTACGAGCAACACGATTTCACCAAGGATTCGAGCCGCTACGATGTGGTATTCGATGCCGTGGGCAAGAGCAGTTTCGTGGCCAGCCAGCACGCGCTACGCCGCAACGGCCGTTACGTCAGCACCGACCCGCAGCCCACTACCGTCGTCACCGACAAGCTGGCGGCGGCCTTCACCAACAAGTCGGCCCATGTGCTGCTGGCCAAGGAACGCGGCACCGATCTGGCCCTGATTTCGGCCTGGCTGCAAGCCGGTACCCTGCGCGTCATCATCGACAAAACCTTCCCGCTGAGCGAAACCGCCGCCGCCCACGAATACAGCGAAAAAGGCCACGCTACCGGCAAAATTGTGCTCCTGGTGGAGTAAGCAAGTGAATAAAGCACTGCTTCAGCTCTGCCAATTGCGCGGCAGGGTTGAAGCATTCTGGCTCTTATGAAGCCCGCAGTTTCTACCTGTTCCCAAAGCCCTTGATGTTTGTGCATCAGGGGCTTTGGGCTTGTTAGGGATTATGAACCTCGTGAAAAACGCACCGCGCCCATACCGCGGCTGGCAACGAGAAAACAACCTGCATAAAGCAACGTGCTGATACGGTGCGCTGATTGTACAAACCCAACAGTGGCGAATAGCAGGCCAGCGGAATGGGAAATGCAGAAAGCAGCCTACTTGGAAACTCATTTTATGGGTAACTTCCTGATTGCTAATGCTTCATTGAATGCTCATGTAACCTAAGCCTTTCAATTGCAGTCTAGCTTACAGAGCTTCTCACCCATCTTACACGCAATTTCCCCCCCTTCTGCTATGGCCGCTACTTCCGCTAACCGCCTTCAAAACCAAATTGCCCTTATCACGGGCGGTAGCTCCGGCATTGGGGCAGGTGTGGCCAAAGCCATGGCAGCCGAGGGTGCCTCCGTCATCGTCAACTACGCCCACAGTGCCGATGAGGCGGCGGCGGTAGTGAAGGAAATCACCGAGGCTGGCGGCCAGGCCGTCCCGTTTCAGGCCGACGTGAGTAAGGAGGACGACGTGCTGGCCATGTTCGACTTTATCCGCGAGAAGTTCGGGACGTTGCACATCCTGGTTAACAACTCCGGTATTCAGGTAGATGCCAAGTTCGTGGACATGACCCTGGCTCAGTGGCAGAAAGTAATTGACGTGAACCTGACCGGCCAGTTTCTGTGCGCCCGCGAGGCGGCCCGTGAGTTTCTGCGCCGGGGCCCGCAGGAGGATATTTCGGCCGCCCTGGGCAAGATCATCTGCATGAGCTCGGTGCACGAGGTGATTCCGTGGGCCGGCCATGTGAACTACGCCACCAGCAAGGGCGGCATTATGCTGCTCATGAAAAGCATGGCCCAGGAGCTGGCACCCCATAAAATCCGCATCAACAGCATCGCGCCCGGCGCCATTGCCACCCCCATTAACCTCACGGCCCGCGACACGCCCGAGGAGGAAGATGCCCTGCTCACGCTTATTCCCTACGGCCGCATCGGCCAGCCCCTCGACATCGGCAAAGTGGCCGTCTGGCTCGCCTCCGATGAATCGGACTACGTCACCGGCACCAGCATCTTCGCCGACGGCGGTATGACGTTGTACCCCGGCTTCGCCGATAATGGCTGAGGCGTCTAGTTGTTGGTTGTCAGTTGTCAGTTGTCAGTGCGAACGTCATTCAGAGCGCAGCGAAGAATCTCGCGTGCTGACGTTGTAACGATTGTTCAACGATAACACGCGAGATTCTTCGCTGCGCTCTGAATGACGTTCGCACCAACAACTGACAACTGCAACAACCAACAACTAAGCAAAACCCTACCGCATGAACCAGGAGCAGCAGCGGCAGCAGCAGTTACGCGACGGTGAGGCCGCTTGGCACCGCTTCGGGCCCTACGTGTCGGATCGGCAGTGGGGCACGGTGCGCGAGGACTACTCGGCCGACGGCGCAGCCCTGGGCCTACACCACCCACGACATGGCCCGCAGCTACGCCTACCGCTGGGGCGAGGAGGCCATTGGGGGCGTCTGCGACGAGCAGCAGCTGCTATGCCTGGCCCCGGCGTTCTGGAACGGGCACGATGCTATTCTGAAGGAGCGGCTGTTCGGGCTGGCGGGCCCTGAGGGCAACCACGGCGAGGACGTAAAGGAGCTCTACTACTACCTCGACAACACGCCCACCCATTCCTACATGCGGATGCTCTACAAGTATCCGCAGCACGCTTTCCCGTACGAGTGGCTGGTGAAGGAAAATGCCCACCGCAACCGCCAGAAGCCCGAGTTCGACCTTATTGACACCTGCATCTTCAAGGAGAACCGCTACTTCGATATCTTCCTTGAATACGCCAAAGCCGGCCCCAACGACCTGCTGCTGCAAATTACCGTGCACAACCGCGGCTCCGAGGCCGCCCCGCTGCATGTGCTGCCTCAGCTTTGGCTGCGCAACACCTGGGCCTGGGGTTACGAGGACTACCGGCCCCGCCTGCGCGGGCAGAACGCCGGTTCGGTGGCCATCGAGCATGCAAGTCTGCCGGCCCTGGAGCTATACTACGAGCAGCCTGCGGGCCAACCCGCCGAGCTGCTGTTCTGCGACAACGAAACCAATGCCGAGCGCCTTTACCAGGCACCCAACCCAACCCAATACCACAAAGACGGCATCAACGACTACCTGCTCCACGGCCAGCCGCAGGCCGTGAACCCGGCCCGGGAGGGCACCAAGGCGGCGGTGCATTACCAGCTGCACGTGCCAGCCGGCGAAAGCCGCATGGTGCGGGTGCGCCTTGGGGCGCCGGGCCTGGCCGACCCATTCGCCGACTTTGCCCAGGTGCTGGAGCAGCGTCAGGCCGAAGCCGACGCTTATTACCACGACCTGCAGACCGGCATCGAAAGCGCCGACGCCCGCAACGTGCAGCGCCAGGCCTTGGCCGGAATGCTTTGGAGCAAGCAGTTCTATTACTACGATGTTGCCCAGTGGCTGCGCGGCGACCCGGCCCTGCCCACTCCGCCCGCCAGCCGCCTGGAGGGCCGCAACTGCAGTTGGAAGCACCTTAACAACGCCGACATCATCTCGATGCCCGACAAGTGGGAGTATCCCTGGTACGCGGCCTGGGACCTGGCTTTTCACTGCATTCCGCTGGCCATGGTGGACGCCGAATTCGCCAAAGGCCAGCTCCGGCTGCTCTGCCGCGACTGGTACATGCACCCCAACGGCCAGTTGCCGGCCTACGAGTGGCACCTGAGCGACGTGAACCCGCCGGTGCACGCCTACGCCACCTGGCGCATTTATAAAATCGACCAGAAGCAGCGCGGCGGCCAGGGCGACACAGCGTTTCTGGAAAGCGTATTCCACCGGCTGCTGCTCAACTTTACCTGGTGGGTGAACCGCAAAGACCGCAACAACCGCAACGTGTTCGAGGGCGGCTTCCTGGGCCTCGACAACATCGGCGTCTTCGACCGTTCGGCCCCGCTGCCTACCGGCGGCCACATCGAGCAGGCCGACGGCACGGCCTGGATGGCCATGTTCGCGCTCAACATGATGCGCATGGCCCTGGAGTTGTCGCGCACCAACACCGTGTACCAGGACCTGGCCAGCAAGTTCTTCGAGCACTTCCTCTACATCGCCCAGGCCATGACCCGCATGGCCGACAAGGACATTGACATGTGGGACGACGAGGACGGCTTCTACTACGACGTGCTGAACACGCCCGAATACGGCCGTTTCCCGCTCCGGGTGCGCTCCATGGTGGGGCTGATTCCGCTGTTTGCCGTGGAGGTGCTCGATACGGCCACCCTCCAGGACGTGCCCCGGTTCGTGAGCCGAATGAACTGGTTTCTGGATAATCGCCCTGAGCTGGCCAAACTCGTAAGCCGCTGGCAGGAGCCGGGCAAGGGCCAGACCCACCTGCTGAGCCTGCTGCGCGGCCATCGCATGAAGCTGCTGCTGCACCGGATGCTCGACGAGGCCGAGTTCCTGTCGGAGCACGGCGTGCGGGCCCTCTCGCGCTACCACCTCCAGCACCCCTTCGTATTCGATAAGGCCGACGGCGTGAATGCGGTGGTTGATTACGAGCCGGCCGAGTCCACCACGTCGCTGTTCGGGGGCAACAGCAACTGGCGCGGCCCCGTCTGGATGCCCATGAACTTCATGATCGTGGAGTCGTTGCAGCGCTTCTATCACTACTACGGACCCGAGTTCAAGGTAGAGTACCCCACCGGCTCGGGCCGGTACTGCACCATTCTGGAAATCTCGCAGGCGTTGTCGGAGCGGCTCATCAGCCTGTTTCTGCGCGATGAGAACGGGAACCGCGCCTGCTTCGGCACCAACCGGCAGATGCAGACCGACCCGCACTTCCGCGACTACCTGCTCTTCCACGAATACTTCAACGGCGACACCGGCGCGGGCCTCGGCGCCAACCACCAAACCGGCTGGACTGGCTTGGTGGCCAAGCTCATCAAGCCCCGCGATGATAACGGGGGCGGTTAATAGTATGCAGTTGCTAGTATCCAGAACACCCTGGCAACTGGCAACAATCCACTGACAACTAGCAACTAAATCCAATGGACTGGCTCGATTTCACTACCACTATTTCCGACGGCATGGCTTACTGGCCCGATAACGCGCCGGTGCATATCAAACGAACGTTAAGCATGGCCGACGGCGCGGCGGCCAACGTGTCAGAAATCAGTATGAGCGTGCATACCTCGACCCACGTAGATGCGCCCCTGCACTTTTTGCCTGCCGGCGACGACGTGACCAAAATCGACCTGAATACCCTGATGGGGCCGGCGCTGGTGGTCGAAATCGACCATCCTGAGTTCATTACGAAACCGGAAATCGAGCACCTTCAGCTCGGAAAAGGCAGCCGGGTCCTGTTCAAAACCCGCAACTCGCGCCGCGAGTGGGCCACCGAACCTTTCAACCCCAATTTCGTGCGCGTGCGGGCCGATGCCGCCACCTGGCTCCGCGACCAGGGCGTTGTTTGCGTGGGCGTCGATTACCTCTCCGTGGGCCCCGCCGATACCCACCACATCCTGCTCGAAGCGGGCATCAGCATCATCGAGGGCCTGGCGCTACAACAGGCCGAGCCCGGCGAGTACGAGCTGATTTGCCTGCCCCTGAAGATTAAGGGAGCCGACGGCGCTCCGGCCCGCGTTATCGCCCGCAAGCGGTAAGGCGGGGGTGAAGAGTGACTCGGTGAATGAGTGACTCGGCGCGTGCGGGCCCGATACCCAGACAGTACTCCTGCGCCGCCACAACAGACCTGTCTAGCCTCACCGAGTCGCTCATTCACCGAGTCACTCCTTCACTCATTGACAAGATGAAAAAGACACAAATTGGCGTCATTGGCCTCGGTAAGATGGGCGCTGGCCTCGCCCAGCAGGCCGCCGAAAAAGGCTACCCCGTCATAGGAATGGATATCCGGCCCCGGCCCGACCTGGAAGCCAACAACCTGCATGTGGTAACGACCATTGCCGAGCTGGCCAAAAGCCTGGAGCGCCCGCGCAAGGTGTTCCTTTATATTCCGGCCGGCGCAGCCGTCGACGGGCTGATTGACAAGCTGCTCCCGCATTTCGAGGACGGCGACATTATCGTGGACGGCGGCAACTCTTACTGGGGCGATTCCATCCGGCGGGCCGAGCGGCTCCAGGCGCAGGGCATTCACTTCCTCGACTGCGGTACCAGCGGCGGCCCTACCGGCGCCCGCAACGGGGCCTGCTACATGGTGGGCGGCGACACCGAAGCCGTGAGCCAGCTGAAAGACTTTTTCGTGGAAACGGCCGTGCCCGATGGCTTTTTGCACACTGGTCCGGCCGGCTCGGGTCACTACGTGAAGCTGGTGCACAACGGCATCGAGTTCGGCATGCTCCAGGCCATCGGCGAGGGCATGGGTATGCTCACCCATTTCCGCGACAAGCTCGATGTCAGCGCCATTCTGGGCCTCTGGAACAACGGCTCGGTGGTGCGCTCCTGGCTCGTGCAGCTCATGAAGCAGATGTACGACCAGGAGGGCCAAAGCTTCGACGTGCCCAGCTACATCGAGGATACCGGCGAAGTGAACTGGCTCGTAGCCGACGCGCTGCGCATGGAGGTGCCGATTCCGGTTATTACGCAGTCGGTGATGCAGCTCTTTACCTCTCGCGACCAGAACCCTACCTGGGCCAAAGCCATTGCCATGATGCGCCACGGCTTCGGTGGCCACCCCTACGGCGAGGACGAGGGTATCAAGCACGAACGCCGGTTCGGGCGGGTGGGAGAGTACCAAATGCCCCCGAACGATAAGGGCTGAGCACGTGCTAGGCAAGTGCCGGGCAGATGGGGGCGGATGGGCGTATCTTTGCCATGAAGCTGTTTAGGAAGTCGAAAAGTTGGTCATCCTGAGCATTCCGCGCATCAAGCGGCGACGAAGGACCTTATCACGGCTGAGCCCTCATTGTGCCGCCACGATAAGGTCCTTCGTCGCCGCTTGATGCGCGGAATGCTCAGGATGACAGACTCGTAAAAAAGCCGACTTTGTAAATAGCTTCCATACTAGCCCGTTGCCTGAAACTACCTTCCTGCATTTTCCCGGAGCCATTTTCCTGGCTCCGCTGTTCCGTATCCGTGACTGACTCAACGCTTCCGCTGCCCCGCCCCGACCTGCTGCGCATCCCCTACGACGACTATCGGGCCCTGCCGGCCATTGCCAACTCCGACCTCTCGCGCCTGCGCGACGCCCTCAACGGCCGCCCGCCCCGCCCCCATACCAGCGTGGGCGGGGCCCTGGGCCTGGGCACGGCCTTCCACACGGCCCTGCTCGAACCCGACCTCTACGAACCCGGTCAGCCCGGCATCAATGATACCCTCATCTGGTGGATGGTGGAAGGCGTGCAACTCGACCCCGAAATGAAGGCGCTGCTCGAAGTAGGCACGCCCGAGCCGAGTTGCGTTTTCACGGAGCCGACCACCGGCACGCTCTGCAAGCTGCGCGCCGACCTCGTGGTGGATCATCCCGGCCACCCTTACACGGTGGTCGATTTTAAAACCACCATGGCCCGCGACCATAACCACTTTGTGGAGCAGTGCGCGAACTACGACTACGACCGGCAGGCGGCTTTTTATGCCGATGCTTTGCAGGCCGAGCGGTTTTTGCTGGTAGGTGTGCAGAAGGTAGAGCCGTTCAAGGTATTCGTGTACGCCGTGCCGCCGCTGATGCGTTCCGAGGGCCGGGCCAAGTACCTGCGTCTGTTGCACCTGCTCCGGCCCGAAGCCCCCGTGCCGCTGTCGGTGTTGCCGGCCGTGCGCGAGGTACGCGCCGCCCTCTCCGGCGACAACGACGTGGAGTAGGGACTGTAATTGGCCAATTGGGCGGTATCGAAAAAAATAAAGCCGTTTATTGTTGGTTGAATAATTGCAGTTGCTTATACTTGTGTACTCCCGATATAAAACGGAGCCCTCTTATGCGTCTTTTCCGCAATAACCGCCAGTTTAATAATTCGAATAATAATATTATTCGAGACTGGAAGGCTATTGCCCCTTAGGGGAAACGGAAAATCAGTAACTGATTTCCTTTTAAAGCCTTCCGTAACCGGAAGGCTTTTTTTGTGCCATTAGTGTCCGGCCTGGGCTTGCAAAGCAACCTTTGCCGATAAATTCAGCAGGCTTCTTTTTTCTTTCAGATTTCTGAAAAAAATACTCCTTCGGGAGGAGGGGAAGCTGTGTGCTTTTTTTTAAATAAAATCCATGCTCAAACCCTAAATAATAACGCCATGTACCCGACCGAATTATTGCAAACCGAAGAAGCTATCCGGCTCGTGAAGGACACCTTCGCCAGGGAGCTGGCCGACCGGCTGGGCCTGAGTCCGGTATCGTCGCCAATTGCCGTGCTCGACGGCACGGGCATCAACGACGACCTGAACGGGGTGGAGCGGGCGGTGGGCTTCCCGATTAAGGCCCAGGCCGAGCGGCGAGCCGTGGTGGTGCACTCGCTGGCCAAGTGGAAACGCCTGCGCCTGCACGAATTAGGCGTAGCCGCCGGCCGTGGCCTGCTCACCGATATGCGCGCCCTGCGCCCCGACGAGGACTACTCGCCCATCCATTCCATCTACGTTGATCAGTGGGATTGGGAAAAGCACATCGAGCCTGGGCACCGTACGCCGGAGTTCCTGCGCACTACCGTGGAGCAGATTTATGAGGCGCTGCGCGCCACCGAAGCCCGGGTAGTGGCCGAATACCCGGCCATTACGCCCGTGCTGCCCGGCAGCATCAAGTTCCTGCACGCCGAAGATTTGCTGCGCCAGTACCCTGGCCTCTCGCCCAAGCAGCGCGAGCACGAGGCCACCAAGCAGTATGGTGCCGTGTTTCTGATGGGCATTGGCGGCGCCCTGAGCCACGGCGAATCCCACGACGGCCGCGCCCCCGACTACGACGACTGGAGCACCGAAACTACCGCCGGCTACCACGGCCTCAACGGCGACATTCTGCTCTGGCATCCGGTGCTCCAGACTTCGTTCGAAGTATCGTCGATGGGAATTAGGGTGGATAAAGTGGCGCTGCTGCGGCAACTGGTGCTGCGGGGGTGCGAAGACCGGCAAGAATTGGATTTCCATGCCCGGCTGCTGAGGGGCGAGTTGCCCGAAAGCATCGGGGGCGGCATCGGGCAGAGCCGGGTGTGCATGTTTATGCTGCGCAAAGGCCACATCGGGGAGGTGCAGGTGAGCATCTGGCCCGAGAGCGTGCGCCAGGAGCTGGCCAGGGCCGGTGTGGGGTTGCTGTAACGGCCAGCTGATAAGGCTGCCCCCGGGCAGCGGGGCGGGGGAGCAGGTCTGGCGGCCGTAGCTTCTCCGCCCTTTTTGATGGGTTTTTGACCACAGTCGGCCGCAACGGCGGCCAGTAAGTTTGCGTTGAAGAAACCAGCCGCACAGGCTTACTACTTATTTTCCACCCACAATCATTGCCGCTTATGCCTACTGAAAAGCAAGACTCCGCCGACATCTACGCCGAATTCAAGGAAGACATTAACATGACCGCCGCCGAGCTGGAAAAGTGGCTCAAAACCGACGAGTCGAAGTCGGTGGGCCAGGACAGCGGCGACGGCACGAGCATCGGCCACCATTCGGGCGAGAAAATCGTGCAGATTCTGGGCAAGAAGAAAGCCGACCTCACCGATGACGACCGCGCCCACATGCACAAGGTGCACAGCTACATCAGCCGCCACCTAGCCCAGGGCGGGCCCGAGCACAAAAAGGACGTGGAAACGTCGCCCTGGCGCTACTCGCTCATGAACTGGGGCCACGACCCGCTGAAAAAGTAAGCCCTCCCCAGATCTTCCCATAAAGGTAAAGGCCCTGTTTTCTACCCACTCGGGCAGAAAACAGGGCCTTTACCTTTATGAAACAGCTCGCCCCAACGGGGCGTACCGCTTCTAACTTCTAACTTCTAACTTCTACACATGCACCGTCATGACGGGCGGGATGGCATGCAGGGCCACGTCTTCGGAGATGCTGCCCTGGAACAGGTGGCTGAGCGCAGAACGGCCGTGGGTGAGCATAACGACCAGATCGGCGTGGGCCTGCTCGGCGAAGCGCGGGATGCCGGTGCTGGCCCGGGGCGCGTCGAATACCTCCGCCTCGTAATGCCGGAACTCGTGGCGCTCGGCAAATTCGTGGATGGCCGCCAGGGCCTGATCGTGGCGGTCGGCGGAGGGCACCACATCGAGCAGGTGCAGGGTGGCTTCGGGGAACAGGGCCAGCAACTGGTGCAAATCGGGGGCTACCAGATTGGCTTCGTCCGAGAAGTCGGACGCGAATACCAGGTGGCGCACGTCGAAATCGGGGGCCGGATGCTTCACGGTGAGCACCGGGCAGGAGGCCACGCGCATGATCTGCTCGGTGCTGGAATTGAGGAAAAACCGCGTCCAGGACGTGTGCTCATGGGCGCCCATCACAACCAAATCAATTTCGTGCTGCTCAATGGTATCGAGCACGGCCGCTTCCAGATCGGTGGTGAGCACCAGTTCGCGCACCGGCACTGCGGGGGCTACCCGGTGGGCCTGGTCGATGAGTTGGTGCATGCGGCGCTTGGTGGCCTGCAGGGTTTTGAGCACGTACACATCATTCAGGCCGTGCCCGCCCACCAGGCCGCCGGAGGTGGCAATGTGCGAGGTAGTGGGCAGCTCAATGGTGTGCAGCAGCAGGAGCTGTCCGCCGCTGCGTTGGGCCAGTTGAAGGGCTGCATCGAAAGCGTATTGGGCCTCGGGGGAAAAATCGGTGGGAACCAGAATGTTTTTCATGATGATAGGGGTAGGGAGTGGAGAGGCGGGAGGGGTAATTGCCAGAAGACTAATAAGTTAATATAGTTATAAAAAGCCATATATGCAACTCTGCGCCCTACCGGCCCCGGGCCCGCACAGGGGGGCGGGGGGCGCTTACCCTGGGCCCGGACCCGGGAAGTAGCAGGGTGCTGGTTACTTTATGCGCGTTGAATGGTTAACTGACCTATGTTGGAAAATTTAGGAGTGGTAGTTATTGGGGCCGGGCTCTCGGGCCTCGTGGCGGCGCGGCGGTTGGTGGCTGCCGGCCATAAAGTGCGGGTACTCGAAGCCCGCAGCCTGGTAGGCGGGCGTACCCGGGCCGTGCCCGCCACCGCCGGGGCCGGCCTCGTTGATGTGGGCGCCACCTGGGGCTGGGCTCATCACCCCCACCTGATTGGCCTGACCCGGGAGCTGGGTGTTACTCCCTTCGAGCAGTACAGCACCGGGCATCTGGCCTACGAAACGGGCGGCACCGTGCACCGGCTAGGGCAGGCGTCGGGGTCGGCGGGGTACCTGCGGTTTGGGGGCGGCGCAGCCGTGCTGGCCCAGACGGTAGCCGCCGCCCTGCCCGCGGGCACCGTGCAGCTGCACACCCGCGTAACCCGGCTCCGGCAGCTGGCAGATGGGGTAGAAGTAGAGGCCGAGCAAGACGGGCAGCTCCATACCTACCGCGCCGCCGCCGTGGTGGTGGCCCTGCCGCCGCGGCTGGCCGCGCACAGCCTGCATTTCGAGCCCGAACTGCCGGCCGCCGTGCGGGCCGCCCAGCAGGCCATGCCTACCTGGATGAGCCACGCCATGAAGAGTATTATCACCTACGAAACACCATTCTGGCGCGGGCAGGGCTGGTCGGGCTTTGCCGTGAGCCAGTTGGGGCCGCTTACCGAAATCCACGATGCCACCCCGCCCGAGGGCCGGCCCGGGGTACTGTTCGGTTTTTTTGCCGGGCCTCACCCGTTGCGCAGCGCCCCTGCTACCGCCCGCGAGGCCGCGGTAACGGCTCAGCTGACCAGGTTGTTTGGCCCGCTCGCCGCCCACCCACTGGCTTACCAGGAACTCGACTGGACCCGCGAACCGTTCACCAGCACCCCCGCCGACGAAGCCCCGCCGCTGTCGGTGCCCTTGCAGGCCCCGGCGGAGCTGGCCGCGCCGCTTTGGCAGAACCGCCTGCTTTGGGCCGGCGCCGAAACCGCCACCGGCGAGTGGGGCCGCCTCGATGGCGCCATTGAGGCCGGCGAACGGGCGGCGCGGCAGGTGCTGTAGCGCGAAGCTCCGGCTTCGCGCATCGGTTGAACGTAACCCGGCAACAGTCAACAACGACACGCGAAGCTGGAGCTTCGCGCTACAGCCTGTCTTGCTGGCCCAGAGAAACCGGCGTCGGCCGGCCACGTAGCTTCAGGCCTGGCTACGCGCCGAGGAATATTAAATTGCCAAAATTCAGCTCTAGCTAACCCAGACCCCCATGATGCCACAGCCCCTCGAAAACGCCATCTTTACCAATTCCTTTGTTGATGAGCTGGCCGGCGACCCCTCGCGGGAAAATGTGCCGCGGCAGGTGCCGGGCTACCACTACTCGCCCGTAGTGCCCACGCCGGTGGCCGCGCCCCGGCTGCTGATCTGGTCGGAAGAAATGGGGGCGGAGCTGGGGCTGGAGCGGCCGCCGGAGCAGGGCCCGGCTACCGAGCTGCTGGCCGGCAACCGCGTAGCCGATTCTATGCGGCCCTACGCCGCCCGTTACGGGGGGCACCAGTTTGGCAACTGGGCCGGACAGCTCGGCGACGGGCGGGCCATTTCGCTGGGCGAGCTGCCGGGGCAGGAGGGCCGCCGCTGGGAAGTGCAGCTTAAAGGCGCCGGGCCCACGCCCTACTCGCGCCGCGCCGATGGCCGGGCCGTGCTGCGCTCTTCGGTACGCGAATTTCTGTGCTCCGAAGCCATGTACCACCTGGGCGTGCCCACCACCCGGGCCCTGAGTCTGGTAGGTACCGGCGACGCCGTGGTGCGCGACATGTTCTACGATGGCAATGCCCACCCCGAGCCGGGGGCCGTGGTAGCCCGCATAGCCCCGTCGTTTGTACGCTTCGGCAATTTCCAGATTCTGCTGGCCCACCAGGAAACCGACAACCTGCGGGCCCTGGCCGACTACGTTATCCGCCACCACTTCCCCGAGTTGGGCGCGCCCGGCTCGCCGGCAGTGTATGTGGCCTGGCTAACGGAAATAGCCCGGCGCACCGCCGAAATGATAGCCCACTGGCAAACGGTGGGATTCGTGCACGGGGTGATGAACACCGACAACATGAGCATTCTGGGCCTGACCATCGACTACGGCCCCTACGGCTGGCTGGAGCCCTACGAGCCCGGCTGGACGCCCAATACCACCGACTTTACCAGTTACCGCTACGCCTTCGGGCAGCAGCCCCAGGTGGCTCTCTGGAACCTCACGCAGCTGGCCCAGGCCCTCACGCCCCTCGTGCCCGACCCGGAGCTGTTGCGTCCGGCCCTCAACCAGTACGTGGCCACTTTCAACCGCGCCCACCACGTGCGGCTGCTGGCCAAGCTCGGCCTCACGGCTTCCACCGACGAGGCCGCTGACAAGCAGCTCGTGGGAGCTCTGCTGCCGGCCATGGAAGGGGCGCAGGTGGACATGACCATCTTCTACCGCCGCCTTGCCCACCTTACACCCCACCTGCTGGCTGCCACCGAGCCAATAGAAAGCCTGGGCCGCGAGCTGCTGGCTGCCGCGTCGTATGCCGCGCCCGAGGCCCCGGAATCGGCCTCGCTGCTGGCCTGGTTGGGGCAGTACGCCGTTCGGCTGCGGCAGGAGCCGGCCACGCCCGAGGCCATCCGGGCCGGAATGCTGGCCGTGAACCCCAAGTACGTGCTGCGCAACTACCTGGCCCAGCAGGCCATCGAAGCCGCTGAGGCCGGCGATTTAGGCCTGCTGCACACTCTGCACGAGGTATTGAAACGGCCCTTCGACGAGCAACCCGAGCACGAGGCCCTGGCCGCTCGCCGCCCCGACTGGGCAGCCACCAAGCCCGGCAGTGCCACGCTCTCGTGCAGCTCGTAATCTCAGTTGTCAGTTGTCAGTTGTCAGTTGTCAGTGTCAGAGGATTTGAACTCTCCCCAGTTGCTACGCTGGCGCGACGTGCTCACGTTTGCCCGCTACGGCAACCCCGAACCCCCGCGCCGCCTGGAGCTGCCGGAAGCCGAATGGGCCGCCCGGCTGGGTCCGGAGCAGTTTCGGGTGCTGCGCGAGGCCCGTACTGAGCCTGCTTACCGCAACGAGTACTGCCGCTCCTACGAGCCCGGCCGCTACGCCTGCGCCGGCTGCGGCCAGGTGCTGTTCGATTCGGCCGCGAAGTACCACGCCATTTCCGGCTGGCCCAGCTTCACCCAGCCCGCTGCCCGCAATGCCCTCAGGTTTCAGTTTGATGACAGCCACCACATGCACCGCGTAGAAGTGCTTTGCAACGTGTGCCAGGGCCACCTGGGCCACGTCTCGGCCGATGGGCCGGAACCGGCCGGGCTACGGTTCTGCATCAACTCGGCGAGTCTGGTGCTGGAGGCAGGGGTTGGCTGAGGTGGGCCGGCCGGGTCCCGCGGGGGCGGTCCAGTGGGTTAGCGGATCACTTCAAGCCAGCCTTTGTAAACGGGCAAACCGGCCTGTTGCAGGACGCAGTAGTAGGTGCCGGCCGCTGCCTCCGCGCCCCAGTCGTTCTGGTAGGCATCCGCAGCGAAAACCTGGCGACCCCACCGATTGAACAGCTGCAGCTTGCAGGACCCGGACGCCACGCCCTGCAACACAAAGTAGTCGTTGCGTCCGTCGGCGTTGGGCGTGATGACGTTCGGCACTACCAGGCACGAGGCAACGGCCACGCGGCGGGTAAGCAGGCGTGAGGAGCAGCCATTGCTAATTTCGAGCGTGTAGTTGCCCGCTTGCTGCACCCGCAGGGACGGGCCGCTGGAGCCGTCGGACCACTGGTAGCGCAAGCCGCTGCGCAATGGCAGTGGCGCGTACAGCACTACTGATGCTCCCGCGCACAGGGTCGTATCGGGGCCCAGGCCCTGTACGGGCAGCGGCACTGCGTTGCTGGCCGCTACGCTATGCTGCGCCGTAACGGGTTCCCCGGTCGGGAAAGTGGCCGTAACGGTGTACGTGCCGGGCTGCCCGACGCTGATGGTGGCAGTGGTGGCACCTGTGTTCCAGCGCAGGCTGGTGGCCGGTGGCGTAGTAGCCGCCTGCAACACGGCCGTAGCGCCCGGGCACAGTTCTGCCGGGCCGCTGATGCTGACGAGGCCCGGCGGCGGGGGCGCAATTTTGAGCAGCCAGAAGTCGGACCCCCCCTGGCAAGCCTGCGTTTTGTCGGGCAGCGTTACGCCCGAGCTGGACGTGCCGGCCAGCAGAAAGCCTTTATCAGCTGTGGCGGCCAAGCCGTACAGGTTATCGGTTTCCGGCCCACCGAACGTCAGGTCCCACTCCTTGGTACCGTCGCTGGTCAGCTTAACGGCCCAGTAATCGAAAGCACCCGGCCGGGTGCCGGCGCTGACGGGCTGGGTTTTGTCGCCGCTCACGCCCGACTCCGAGAACCCGCCGAGTAGGTAGCCCCCGTCTGCCGTGGGCAGCGCGGCCCGCAAGTAATCGAAGCCATTGCCGCCCAGCGTCTGGTCCCACTGCGGCTGGCCGGCGGCATCCACCTTCAGCACCCAGTAGTCGGGCCCGCCACGGTTGGCGTGCGTTTTCTGGCCCGAAGCACCAGAGTACGACCAGCCGCCCGCCAGGTAGCCGCCATCGGCCGTCGCCTGCACCAGGGTCAGGTTATCGTTCGAAGTCCCCCCGTACGCCCGGTTCCAGACCACGTCGCCGCCGGACGTAATCTGCACCAGCCAATAGTCGGAATTGTTTTCCTGGTAGCAGGTATTGCCCAGCACATACCCACGGCCATCCGGGGTGGGCGCGATGCTGTTGACCCGGCTATCGATTCCTCTGCCGTAGGCCGCGTCCCACTGGGTGTTGCCCTGGGCATCGAGCCTGACCACCCAGCCATCGACCTGGCCCGTGCGGGGCTGGGTCCGTTGGCCCGATACGGTAGAATAGGAGTAGCCGCCGAGCAGAAAACCACCCTCGGCAGTAAGGGCGAGGCAGTTAAGCATGTCGATCCGGTCGCCTCCCAGCGTCCTGTCCCATAGCTTGTTGCCCTGTGCATCCAGCCGTATTACCCAGTAATCCCACGACGGTACGCCCGCCACTTCGGACGGAAAGCTGGCCTGCGACTTGTCGCCGCTGGC
Organism: uncultured Cytophagales bacterium; assembly: GCA_963711295.1. Lineage (GTDB taxonomy): Bacteria > Bacteroidota > Bacteroidia > Cytophagales > Hymenobacteraceae > Hymenobacter. The sequence goes on along the minus strand of CAVQDF010000003.1, from coordinate 1,413,120 downwards.
CCCCGACGCGGACGAGCCGCCGATCAGGTACCCGCCATCCGGGGTGGTAATGATGGCGCTCAGCCAGTCGGGACCGGCGCCGCCGTAGGTTTTGTCCCACTGCTTGGTGCCCGCGGCGTCAATTTTAACCAACCAGTAATCATCGCCTCCTCGGCTGTCCTGCGATTTGTCGAGGCCTGCATTCGACGACGACGTGCCGCCCAGCAGGTAGCCGCCGTCAGGAGTGGGCCGGATGACCTGCAGGTTGTCGCCAGCGTTTCCACTGTAGGTCTTGTCCCAGTGCCTGACAAGTAGCGGGCCTTGCGCGCTGGTGGGGAGAGCCGATAGCGTGCAAGTGATTAATAGGATAATAAGGCGAATAAATGACAGCATGCGCGCGCATTGATGGGTTTGGTATAACGCAACAAAGATACCTTTTTGTAATGCACATCAGCACTCCTTCGCCTCTCGGCAAAACTGGCCGTAAAGTGGCCGGTTGAGGCCGCCGGACCGGTTTCTGATCGGCGCCGTATACGGAGCCCTTAACCCACTCCTTTTACATGCCTGATTCTCCTCAACCAACCACTGATTTCACCGGCTTTGTGCGCGTACGCGGAGCCCGGGAGCACAACCTCAAAAACATCGACGTCGATATTCCGCGCGATGCGCTGGTGGTCTTTACCGGCGTTTCGGGTTCGGGCAAGAGCAGCCTGGCCTTTGGCACGCTCTACGCCGAGGCCCAGCGGCGCTACCTCGAATCGGTGTCGCCGTATGCGCGGCGGCTGTTTCACCAGATGTCGGTGCCCGAGGTGGAGGCCATTGAGGGCCTGCCGCCGGCCGTGGCCCTGCAGCAGCAGCGCGGCACGCCCACCACCCGCTCGTCGGTGGGCTCCGTGACCACGCTTTCCAACCTCGTGCGCATGTTGTATTCGCGGGCCGGCGACTACCCGGCGGGCCAGGGCATCATTTACGCCGAGGCTTTTTCGGCCAACACCCCCGAGGGTGCCTGCCCCACCTGCCACGGCCTGGGCCGGGTGTACGAGGTAACGGAGCAAACTATGGTGCCCGACCCCACGCTCACCATCCGGGAGCGGGCCATTGCGGCCTGGCCCCAGGCCTGGGGCGGCCAGAACCAGCGCGATATTCTCGTGACGCTGGGCTACGACGTAGACACGCCCTGGCAGGAGCTGCCCCAAAAAGACCGGGACTGGATTCTGTTCACCGACGAGCAGCCCGTGGTGCCGGTGTATCCCGGGTACTCGCCCGAGCAAACCCAGCGGGCCCTTAAGCGCCAGGAGCAGCCCAACTACATGGGCACGTTTACGGGCGTAAAAAAGTACGTACTGCACACCTTCGCCACCACCCAGAGTGCCCTGATGAAGAAGCGGGTGCAGCAATACATGCTGGGCACCACCTGCCCCACCTGCCACGGCAAGCGCCTGCGCCGCGAGTCGCTGAGCGTGACCTTCGCGGGCCTCGATATTGCCGATTTTTCGGCCCTGCCCCTCAAGCGGGTAGTGGAGCTTATGCGGCCCTACGTGGCTGGTACCGAAGCCGGCCACGCCCGCCACGCGGCTGCTCACCCCGGCCAGGTAGAGGCCGCCCGCCGCATTGCCGAGGACCTGAGCGCCCGCCTGGCCGTGCTGCTCGACCTGGGGCTGGGGTATCTGTCGCTGGAGCGCAGCACGCCTACGCTTTCGCCCGGCGAGCTGCAACGGCTGCGCCTGGCTACTCAGCTTTACTCCAACCTGTTCGGGGTCGTGTACGTGCTCGATGAGCCCTCCGCCGGCCTGCACCCCTCCGATACCGAGGCCCTGCTCGCGGCCCTGGCCAGCCTTAAACGGGCGGGCAACTCCCTGTTCGTCGTCGAGCACAACCTCGACGTGGTGCGCCAGGCCGACTGGCTGGTAGACGTGGGCCCCCAGGCCGGGGAGCAGGGCGGCGAAATCCTCTACAGCGGTCCGCCCGCCGGCCTGCGCGAGGTAGCCGCCTCTCAGACCCGCCGCTTCCTGTTTCGCGAAGACCACGCCGCCCCGCCGGCCCCCGCCCCCCGGCAGCCCGCCGGCTGGTTGCAGCTTGATGGCGTGACCCGTAACAACCTGGCAAACCTGGCGGTGCAGTTCCCGTTGGGCGTGCTCACCACCGTCACGGGCGTGTCGGGTTCGGGTAAATCGAGCCTGGTGAGCCAGGTGCTGGTGGAGCTGGTGGCCGAACAGCTGGGCCAGCGGGTGGAAGCCGAAGCCGAGGAAACCGATCCGCTGGAGCGCGTGGAAACCGCCGCTACCGAGGGCCGGATTGTGGCCGGCCTCGACCACATCCGGCGGTTGGTGCGGGTAGATCAGAAGCCCATCGGGCGCACGCCGCGCTCCAACATGGCCACCTACACCGGCCTCTTCGACCACGTGCGCAAGCTGTTTGCGGCCACCCCCGAAGCCCGCAAGCGCCGCTACGATGCCGGCCGGTTCAGCTTCAACGTGGCTAAGGGCCGCTGCGAAAATTGCCAGGGCGAAGGCTTCGTGATGGTGGAGCTGCTGTTTCTGCCCAGCGTGTACGCGCCGTGCCCGGTTTGCCACGGGGCCCGCTACAACGCCAAAACCCTCGAAATTCAGTATCAGGGCAAGAATATTGCCGAGGTGCTGGGTTTGAGTGTGGACGCCGCGGCCGAGTTCTTTGCCGAGGAGCCGCCCGTGCACCGGGCCCTCACGGTGCTGCGCGAAGTGGGCCTGGGCTACCTGCGCCTGGGCCAGCCGGCCACCGAGTTGAGCGGGGGCGAGGCCCAGCGCATCAAGCTGGCCACGGAGCTCCAGCGTACCCAGCGCGGTACCACTCTCTACGTGCTCGACGAACCCACCACCGGCCTGCACCCCGCCGACGTGGAAAAGCTGCTGACCCAGCTTCAGGGCCTGGTATCGGCCGGCAACACGGTGGTGGTAGTGGAGCACGACATGCGCGTGGTGGCGGCTTCCGACTGGGTGCTCGATATGGGCCCCGGAGCCGGCGACGAGGGCGGCCGGGTGGTGGCCGAAGGCTCGCCGCGGCACGTAGCCCGGGCCAAGGCCAGCAAAACGGCCCCGTACCTGCGGCGGTTTCTGGAGCAGGAACCAGGCGGATAGGCGAAAAATAGCCCGTTTGAGCATCAGCCTGGGTACTTGTTGTGCCGGCCCAGCCACCTGCCCACAGGAAGTTGGCTGGAAAATGACGACCTTACGGAGCTCAACCGTAGTGGAGCCTGAGCCCGACGGCGGGACCAGGTTTTACCGCCGCCGGATACGGCCCGCGCCCGGGGTGGAGTGGCTTAGCGCCTGGCCGGCCGGCCAAGCGTGTTGTAGTAACTGGTTTTCTGCCTATGGCTTCTGTTTATCAGCCCTCTCCCGAACTGCTGCGGGCTTTCGGCTTTGTCCGGTTTGCCTCCCCGGCCGGGCAGGTGCGCTACAGCCGGCCCAGTGAGGTAGGCCAGGAAACCATGGTACTCTACGACGATGGCGAGCTGGGCCTGCTCGAAGCCGTGAACTCCCAGATTCTGTACTGCTTCCAGGGCCGCCTGGCTTCGGAAGCCGAGTTGCGCGTGCTGCTCCGCCAGGTAAACTGGCCCGCCGAAGTATCCGGCTGAACCCGGCGGCCGCTGGTCGGTGTCGTCATGCGGAGTGCCCCCAAGCAAGGCTAACGTTTGCGTGCTTTTCCTATTTTTTTTCTTGCTCAACCCCTTCCCCTTGGACCAGGACCTTCAACTCAGCTTAGCCAACAACGCCAAGGAATGGCTGGCACTCTCGCTTTCCATTTCGTCGGCCGAAAAAATTGCCTTCGACAAAATTCATGACGGCTTTTTTACCATGTACGGGGCTGATTTCATGACCTACGTCTACCGCATGACGTTCGAGCAGACCCTGAAGGAGCTGCCGGAAACGGAGCGCACCCAGCTGCTGGCCTGCTTCAAGAAAGCCATGGACAAAGCCATCGACGAGCACTACTCCGTGTAAGCCGAGCAAGTAGCCGAACTGGCCCACAGTGGCAGCCCCCTACTGAAAAACCGGCTCTGCTGCTGTGGGCGCCCTGCTACGCCCAGGCCCCGAGCAGCTGGCGCACGAGCACTATCTGGCCTATGTGGTAGGCGTTGTGGTCAGCAATAACCAGGGCTTCGCGCAGCAGGCTCTGGCCGGTGCCGTGGGGCAGGGGCGCCAGCAGGTCGGGGGCGTGGCGCAGGTGGCCCAGAAAACGGGTGCGGTCGGCCGCCAATGCCTGCAGGGTAGCCTGCCAGGTGGCCGCGCTGGCGGGCGGGTTAGGGGCGGGCCAGTAGCCGGCCGGAAACGCCGGCGACTCGTGGGCCGGGTTCAGGCAGAACTCCACAATATCCCACTGGGCAATGCGCAGGTGCTCGGCCAGCTGCCAGATGGTGTGCGGCAGCCCCGGCGCGGGCGCGTTGATGAGGGCAGGCGTCAGGCCCAGGCAGGCATCTGCGAGCGAAACGTGGGCGTTGCCTTCGGTGAGCAGAAATTCCAGCTCGTCGAGTAGGGCAGGGAAGGTGGTGGCGTTCATGGGCAGCGCAAGGGTTCTGAGGCCGGACAACCAACCCCGCCGGAGTGGTGGCCGCCGGCAGGCTTGCCGAAGGTAACCCCGTGGCCGGTAACACCAGGGGGGCTTTCCTGCGTAAGCAACTCATCAACCCTAAACTACCTTTCGCTATTCGTATGCAAAACGACCCCACTGACTCCAGCCACCAGCCCGCTGCGGGCAACGCCGGCACCACGGCCGCCGCCCCACTCGAGCACCCGACCACCAAGTACCCCCAGCCACCCTTCAACCGGCAGGAGCAGCCCTGGCCGGGCCTGGCGGGCAAAATGGACCCCCGGCCCGACCACGGCGAGCAGACTTACCAGGGCTCGGGCCGCCTCCGGGGCCGCCGGGCCCTGATTACGGGCGGCGACTCGGGCATGGGCCGCGCCGCCGCCATTGCCTACGCCCGCGAGGGCGCCGACGTGGCCATCAACTACCTGCCCGCCGAAGAAGCCGATGCCCAGGAAGTTATCGACCTGATCCGGAAAGCCGGCCGGAAAGGGGTGGCTATTCCGGGCGACATCCGCGAGGAATCGTTCTGCCAGCACCTGGTGGCCGAAGCCGTGCGCCAGCTCGGCGGCCTCGATATCGTGGTCAGCAATGCCGGGCGGCAGCAGCAGCACCAGTCGATTCTGGACCTGAGCACCGAGGACTTCGACGCCACGATGAAAACCAATATCTACGCCCCGTTCTGGATTATTAAGGCCGCGCTGCCCCATTTGGAGCCGGGTTCCTGCATTATTGGCTCGACCTCCGAGCAGGCCAACGACCCCTCGCCCAACCTCTATGACTACGCCCAGACCAAGGCGGCCACCACCAACTACGTGCGCAGCCTGGCCAAGCAGCTGGCCCCGAAGGGAATTAGGGTGAACGGCGTGGCCCCCGGCCCCATCTGGACGCCCCTGCAGGTGAGCGGCGGCGCCACCCAGGACGACCTGGTGAAGTTCGGCGGCAAAACGCCCACGGGCCGCCCCGGGCAGCCGGCGGAGCTGGCCGCCATCTACGTGCTGCTGGCCGATTCGCAGTCGAGCTACACCACCGGGCAGGTGTACGGGGCCATGGGCGGCAACGGCACGCCGTAGGGGCCCTGGCCCCCGGCCCCCTCTCCTCCGGGAGAGGGGGAGCCTGACGATTTTTTAGAATGGAAACGCCCCGGCGCGGTTGCGGCGGGGCGTTTTTTGCGTCAAGCTGCTGGCTGGCCATTGAAGCGCCACAGGGTGAAATTGTCAAAAAGGTAGACTGTCTGCGAAGTTGACGTAGAAGCCAACGCATAGTATCGCAATTGCCAGCGCATACGGCCACCAATCCGATACTCCGAACGGCTCAACTCCAATGATAAATTTCATTGGATTCTTAGGGTCATAGAGTAGCTGAACGGACTGGTTGACCCGGTATGCCGGCTGGTTGTTGCCGACATCGTAGCGTGCCGCTATCCACCCATGTTGCTTGGTCCGAAAGTGGACGATAGGATAGCTTGGTGACTCGTCATCATCTTTATCGTAAACCAGCTTTAGCACGGTGCCCGTTGCCAATATGCCGTTCTTCTGATACCATCGCTTTTTCCTGTAGGCGACGTAGGTCAAGACTGCCGGAATGGTCAACAGGATGATGAACAGCGTGAGTTGACCGTCATTCATATATTACATTGATGATGTATTCAAGACTTCTTAAATCCAAACCTAATCATTATTGGGCCTCCGATTTCAGTAGGTACGGGCTGTTGCTGAAATGGTAATGGATACTTATTGAGCGCTATCTATAGTAGAAAATCGAAGCCGGAAACCACAACGAAGTCCTCCGGGAAATCGGGCAGGAAACGCACCTGCACCTTCTGTCCTTTCCGGAACCCCGGGCCCCGGGTGCTTTCCCGGCAGGTCAGGGTAAGCCACTGGCCCCGGGGCGTTCTGAAGCGGACAATGGGAAACTTATCGAAGAAGCGCAAGCCCACGGTTTCTACGCCCACAATGGTTCCTTCCACCGTTACGCCCCGCCTCAGTACTGCAATCCGGTTCGGCGGGGCGGGTGGAGGCGGGTTCGTTTTCCGGTCGTAAAGGAGCACGAGCAGCAGCACGATACTCAGGCCGCCGCAGAATAGCTCAAGCAAGGTTGATAGTGTTTGGGGGTGAGATGAAAATTACCCGCCCTTCAGCATCTCTTGAATCCCGATCAGGCTGCCGACAGTGGCTAATCGGGGCCGCTAGGTCTTGGAGATGGACGGTGTGGGACGTTCACGGCAGAGCTGCTCCGCCGCAGTGGTTTGGTGTCGTTTTGCGCCAGTTAGGCATTAATACTTTGTAGACTGCTCGTTTTTTGCAAGTTTGAGCACAGCTTGTGGTATGTCCTTCGCTTCGAAGGGTAGTACGATATTTTCATTGCTCTTTTTAATTAGGTAGCTAAGGTCGTCTGACCGCTTAATCAGGGTGTCGCCAAGTTCTAAGTTCCCCCGCAGATAAGTACACCAACGTCCCATTGTCGGTGAATAGGTAGTAGCTATTTGCGTATCGGGGTCATAGCCTGTAGCGGTGAACTTCCAGGGAATTCCAGAATCATCCTCTATAGACTGCACAACAAGCTGGACATGTTCAGCGCGGATCTTATCTGCTAATTCCTGCCAGCCCTGCTTGGTATCCCAAGGATGCATTACAGCTATAATAGTGCATCCAACAGCGAAAAGCGACACTTTTCCGATTTCCATGAACTGTTTAAGCATAAGTCAAGGAGTTAAAAATGCGAATACCTGAAAAGAGTGATTATCCCTTTAACACCTCCCGAATCCCACTCAAACCACCCGTAATACCTTCCAGCTTTTCCAGTAGCTGCAGGAGCTGGCCGGCGCCGGAGTTGCGCAGGTTGGCGCGGTAGGTGGTTTTGATTTCCTCCCAGCGCTGGGCCTCGGCGGGGGTGAGCCAGCCCAGCAGCTCGCGGAGCTTGAGCAGGTTGGCCTCGGTGGCGCTGGTCAGGGTCTGGGCCTCGCTGGCGTAGTGGGCGGCCAGCAGGTCCGTGATTTCCTGGTCGTTCATCACGGGGCGGACCTTTTCGGCCAGCTTGTTCATGTTGCGGTAGGAGCCCTGGAGCTTGAAGGGCGGCTCGGTGCGGTAGGCGTCGGCCTGGGCGGCCGAGGCGATGTAGGCGGCATTCACGCGGGCCACCACGTCGCGCAGGCGCAGCAGCTGGCCCAGCACGGCCACGTACTCGTTGAGCTCCTCGGGCGAGTGGTTGCCCTCGAAGCTGAGGCCCTCGGCCGAGCCGGTTTCGGTGAGGCGCAGCAGGGCGGGCACGTCCTGGGGGCTTTGGGTGGCCAGGCGGGCGAGGGTGGGGTGGCTGGTGAGGGCGTTTTCGAGGTAGGAGAGGCGGAAGGCGGCCTCGGAGCCGGCCGTGAGAATGTCGCCCAGGTTGTAGATGTCGGCGCGGTTGGCCAGCATGTCGGGGAGCTGGAACACGTCGCCGCTTTCGGTGTAGGGGTTGCCGGCCATCACCACGGCCACCTTGCGGCCCCGGAAGTCGTAGGTGCGCGGGCGGCCCTGGTACACGCCCTCAATCTTGCGCTGGGCGTCGCAGAGGGAGATGAACTTCTGCAGAAACTCGGGGTGGCAGTGCTGGATGTCGTCCACGTAAATCATCACGTTGTCGCCCATCTCGAAGGCCAGGTTGAGCTTTTCGAGCTCCTGCCGGGCCCCGGCGTTGGGGGCCTGGGCGGGGTCGAGGCTGACCACGGCGTGGCCCAGGGCCGGCCCGTTGATTTTCATGAAGATGAGCCCCAGGCGGTTGGCCACGTACTCCATGAGGGTGGTTTTGCCGTAGCCGGGGGGCGAAATCAGCAGCAGCAGCCCCATCAGGTCGGTGCGCTTGCCCTCGCCGGCCGTGCCGATCTGCTTGGCCAGGTTGGCCCCGATGAGCGGCAGGTACACCTGGTCGATGAGCTGGTTGCGCACAAAGGACGTGAGCACCCGCGGCCGGAAGCTCTCCAGCCGCAGGGCCTCGGTAGCCTCGGCCAGCCGCTGCTTTTTCAGGGCCTGGAACTGCTCGAACCGCGGCACCGTCAGGGCCTCAAACCGGCGCAACCGGCGGCGGAAAGCCGGGAAGTCCAGCTCGTAGGTGCGCGCGTCGCTCAGGCGCGGGTGGGTGCCCTGGAAATCGGTCAGGGTTTCGCGGGTGGGCGTGTGGATGACGCGGGCGGGGTCGAAGGAGTGGGTGAGCAGGAGGACGGCTACCTCGGTTGCCTCACCCCCCCGGCCCCCCTCTCCGGGGGGAGAGGGGGGAGCCTGACGACTGTCGTTTTCAAAACCTAAACCAGTGCCGTCCGCGGACGACTGGCTCCCCCTCTCCCCGAGGAGAGGGGGCCGGGGGGTGAGGTGCGACGCCTGCACCCACTGCTGCACCAGCTGGAACTGGGCCACGGGCTGCCCGGCCAGGCGCTCCACCGACTGCCCGAACAGCTCCGTGGCCCGCCGCTCCTGCAGCTGCTGCTGGAACTGCTGGTACAGGTCGGCGGCTTCCTGGGAAATGGGGAAGGAGTTGTTGGTTGTCAGTTGTTGGTTGTTGGTGTCGTTTTGGGGTAGTTCCAGGCCGGTTGCCGGGCCATTTTTCAGTAAGGCATAGAACAGAAACTCGCCCGCTTCCTGGACCTGCTCCGAGGTGAAGAGGCCGGTTTCGATGGCAAAGGCGTCCACGGCGGTTTGCAGCTCGGTTTGGAGCTGGTTGAACTGCTGGGAGTCGGGGAAGATTTGCAGGAGCACGCCGATGCCCTGGAGCTGCTGCTGCCAGTGGGCGCGGCGGGCGGGGTCACAGAAGCGGAGCCAGAACAGGGCGGCGGCGGCGCGGGTGTCGGCGGGGTAGCGGAGCAGGTCGGCGGTGCGGGTGAGGCGCACCAGGGCCGTGAGCAGGCGGGCCGCGTCGTGGTCGTGCACGCCCTTGAGGTAGCCCTCCTGGTAGCGCGGGGCCATAAACTGCTGCACGTAGGCCAGCAGCTCGGCGTCGCTCAAGTGGGCCAGCTCGGGCACCGACAGCACCGCCGGGCGGCCCGCCGCCGCGTCGGCGGGGGCGGGGTGGTGGGCGGCTTGCAGGATGCGCCAGGCCAGGTACTCGGCCCGGTACACGTCCGGGTTTTCCGATACCACCGTCTGGTCCCAGACCGGCCGGGCGGCCAGCAGGGCCTCGTCGGTGATGGGCTGGAAGAAGTTGGTGCCGGTGAGGTGGTAGTGCAGCGTGTCGTCGCGCAGCACCAGGGTCAGCTCCAGGGGCTGGGTGTTCACGGTGAAGGCGTGGTCGCCGAAGCGCAGGGTCTGGCCGCCGTCGGTGAACAGGTCGGCCCGGTCGCGGAGCTGGCGCACGGCGTTTTCGCGCAGGGTTTTGAGGCGGCTCTGCACGTCGTCGGCCTTCACCGAGTCGCCGAGGGCGAGCAGGTCCTGGGCGGTCTGGCGCACCTTTTCCACCATCAAATCGGCCGCGAAGTAGCCGTTGATATCGGCCACCGAATCCAGGCGGCCCACGCGGCTCTGCACCGCTTTCAGCAGCCGCTCGGCGCTTTGCAGCAGGGCCGAGGCGCGCTGGTTGCGGGCGGCCACCAGGGCGGTTTTCTTGCGTCTCGAAGGCCTCCACCACCTGCTCGCGGCGGGTGGTGAGCTGCTCCAGAAACTGGTCGAAATCGGGGAAGCGGCCTTCCAGCTCCTCCAGCTGCACCATCAGCTTGGTCAGGTACTCGTCGCACTTGGCGGGCGAGTCGGCCAGGTCGAGGTAGTTGGTCAGGGCCTGGTCGAGGAGCTTGAGCTGGGCCGTGAATTCGGCCTGGGCCTCGGTGCCGGCCAGCGCCTGCCGCCGCCGCTTCAGGGCCGCCCGAATCTGGTTGAAGCGGGCGTACACCGTCGAAATCCGGTCGATGATGGCCGTGGTCTGGGTGGGGTCGGGGATGGGCAGGTTGCTGACCACCTCAATCAGCAGCTCCAGCTCCCGGGCCACGGCGGCCGTTTCCTGCTCGCGCTGCGTCGGCCTCCACGGTTTTGCTCACCTGCTCCACGCCCTCGGCAATGGCCTGCACGCGCTGCTCGTAGGGCGCCAGCGCGTCGTCGCGGAGCAGAAACTCCACCGTCTGGGCGGCTACTTCCTGGCTCAGCGCTTCGAGGGCGGCGGCCTGGGCTTCCACGGCGGGCAGCTCCACGTAGCGCAGCTCCTTGAGGCCGATAACGGCCCCGCGCACGGTGCGCAGTTCGCCCAGCTGCTCCACGAAGCCGGTCACGTCGTCGGGGGCGCTGCGGCGGATGCGGCCGCTCAGCTCCTCGGCCTGGCTGAGCACCCGCGGGTCTGCTCGGCGGTGCTCTTGCGCAGGGCGCGCACCTTCTCGAACTCCTCCACGGCCGCCGTGGCGGCCTGGCGGATGTCGGTCAGCGGCTCGGCCAGGGCCTGGGCGGCGGGCTCGCGCAGCCAGTGGTAGGCGTCGGTGAGGGCGGTGGTCTGCCGAATCAGGTCGAGGTAGAGGCCGGCGTAGGAGTCGTCCTTGCCGGTGAGCGTGAGCACCTCCTGCACCTCGCTCATGGCCCGCACAATTTCCTTGTTGCCCAGCTTGTAGAGGTAGGAATCGGAGGTGACGGGCAGCTCGAAATCGGGGCCCGTGTAGGGCGTCTGCCAGATCTGCACGGCGTGGTGCTTCTTGGGCTCCTCGTCGGTGCGGAAGTAGCACAGCTCCCCGTTCTCAAACACCGCGTAGCCGTGGCACACAATGGGGTTGTCCACGCGCTGGGCAATGCGGTTGTAGCTCAGCAGCAGGTACAGGCCGCTGTCCTTCTGATAAAACACGTACAGAAAATCCTCCCCGTTGGGCGACACCAGGCGCTTCTCAAACAGCATGTCGCGCAGGCCGTTGTCGAAGAGCTTGTGGTCGCCGGTCTGCAAATAGAAGCCGTGGGGGAAGATGAGGCCCTGGCCGTCGGGCAGCAGCAGGCAGGCATCGGCCAGCGCGTCGAGGCGCTGGGCGGTCTGGAGCTTGTGGTTGAAGAGGAAGTGGCGGTACTGGGTTTCCTGGTAGGGGCGGATGCGCAGCAGCACCAGGTTGCCCACCACGGCGTAGTAGATTTCGGAGTCGTCGAGGGTCTGGTCGGCGTCGTCCACCGGCTCGCTCAGAATGCCCTGGCCGGTGGCGGTGTTGTCCTCGATTTTGATGGTCAGGTCGCCGCCCACGGTTTCCACGAACACCTTGTCCTCGATGCTCACGTGCGGGTGCTTGCCGCCGCGGTGCATGTCGCGGGTGGCGCGCTGCCACTGGAACTCGTGCTGGGGCGGGAAGCTGTACTCGTGGTCGGAGCGGTTGTCGACGTACGTGAGCGTGTCGCCCTGCATGAGCCACTTGAACGTCTTCACGTCCGAAGCGCCCTTGCCAATGCGGAACACCATGAACAGGTGGGGCCCGCGCACGGCGAACTTCACGAACTGGGTGTTGCGGTAGTAGCGGTAGAGGTTGCGGAACTCCTCCAGAAACTGCGGCTGCGCCAGCAACTCCAGCCCCAGGGGCCGGAAATCGTGGTTCTGGTAGGCATACACCCCGAACACGTCGGCCAGATCGGGCTCGGTTTTGAGGCCCAGCACCACGTTGTAGCCGAAGATGAACTGCTCGCCCACGGGCACCAGGTCCCAGGCCACGCAGTTGTTGTCGGTGGTAATGCGGCCCGTCCCAATCAGGCGCGTATCCACGGCCCCGAACACCTGCTTGCGCTCGGCGTTGAGGGTGCTCAGGCGCTGGCGCAGCTCGGTGCTGCTCTTGAGCAGGCGGTTGCGCAGGATTTCGTAGGTGCCGGTTTCGAGTTGTTCCATATGGTTGCCTCACCCCCTAGCCCCCTCTCCAGGGGGAGAGGGGGGACTAGCTGCTAGCTTTTTAGACTAGAAACCAGCCGGTGATTAGTAGAAATTAAAAGCTAAAAACTAGTTCCCCTCCTCAGCTGAGGAGGGGCTAGGGGTGGTTGGGGCTGGCGGAACGACCCGTTGAAAAGCCGCTTCAATAGCTTGCCAGCACACCTTCTAGGTGACTCAGCACGAACTTATTCGTCAAACCGCAGCACCCGATAGCCCATGCGCATTCAGGTAAGCGGTCGCGCGCGGCATCCTGGCTTTCGCCACTGGCCGTGGAATGCTGTCCGTCCAGTTCCACCACCAGCCGTTCCGCCAGACACTACGAAATCCACGATGTATGTCCCGATACGTGCTGGCGCCGAAATGTCGCCCAGCCCAGCTGCTACGCTGCAATGCTTTCCAAACAGGGTTTCGGCCTGGGTCGGTTGCTTCACGGTAGCGCCCGGCGCATTGGTTTCTGATAGCGCGAATTTGGAGCGGTTGGCTCGGTGGCTGTGACATCCATTGGGCTAGTAGAGCTAGAGACTCAGTTCCGGCCTCCTCAGCTCGAGGAGAGGCAGGGATGGCTGACGCTGCAGACGATGCTTCAGCCTGAGTTGTCGGGCAACGATTGTCTTCCAGCTGCTTGTCAACAGCCATTCCTCATCTGAGTGAGGTGGAGCTAGCTTTTAGCACTAGCTCTAAACAGCTAAAAACTAGTTCCCCCTCTCCTTTCCGGGAGAGGGGGCCGGGGGGTGAGGCGCTGCAGGGTTACATCAGCAGCTTCACCGGCGTCTCGCCAATGCCCAGGGCCTTGGCCGTGCCCGTGAGCTGCTTGAGGGTGCTCAGCGTGGCGTCGTCGCCGGCCTGGCTGGTGAGTTTGCAGCAGCAGGGCCGAGACGCTCAGGTTCCTGATTTCCTCGGAGCTCAGGCCGAACTGGTCGATGAAGCGGCGCAGGTTGGCTTTGAAGTCGCCACCGCCGTTTTCGCCGAAGAAGGCGTCCTTCACGGTGCCCAGCACCTCGGAGTTGTGCACGGCGCGGTCCACCATCTTGCCCTTCGTGATGGAGCCGATAATCTGGTCGAAGAACATGGTTTCCCCGCCCACGATGTCGATTTTGGCGGCCTTGAGGGCCTCGCCGATAACGTCGGCCTGGGAAGCGGCAATGTCCTTCTGGATGCTGATCTGGGCCAGCTCCACCGACTTCTCCTTGTCGAGGCGCAGCTTGAACTCCTCGTGGTCCTTGCCCACGCCGTCGAGCTTCTTCATGGCGTCGGCCTTGGCTTCGATGCCCTTGGCTTCCACCGCGAACTTCTGCTCCGACACGGCGGCCTCGGCCAGCCCTTTCTTCTGGTCGGCGTCGGCGCGGGCCTGGATGATGTCGGCGTCGGCGAGGCCTTTTTCGCGGTTCACCTTGGCGGCTACCAGGCCCAGCTTCTCGTCGGCTTCGGCCTGGGCCCCGGCTTTCACCTGGATGCCCTGGGCCTCGGCGGCGGCCGTCAGCTGGAGCACGTTGGCTTCCGATTCGCCCTCCTTCTGGCGGGCGCTGGCCTTGGCCTGCATCACCTGGGCTTCGGCCATGCCCACGGCCGTGGCCTTGCTGGCTTCGGCCTCGGCCAACGTGCGGATGGCCTGGCCCTTGAACTCGGCGGCGGCCTTTTCGGCTTCGGCATCAATGAGGGCCTGCTTGGCGCGGAACTCGGCGGCCTGGCGCTCCATGTCGGCCGAGCCCACCATGCTCACGGTGGCGGCTTCGGTTTCCTGGCGGGCGGCGGTCAGGGCCACCAGCTTTTCGCGCTCGGCCAGGGCCTGGGCGCGGGTATCCTTGATTTTCTCCTCCTCGATGACCGTGGCTTTTTCCACCGTAATCCGCTCCCGGATAATGGTCTGGATGTTCTTTTTCTCTTCTTCCAGCGCCTTTTCCTTCTCAATCTGGGCCAGGGCCACAATCCGCTCCCGCTCGTTTACTTCCAGGGCCTTGGCCTGGGCCACGCGCTCGGTTTCCACGGCGTCGGTGCGCTCCTTGTTGCGCTCGGCCACCAGGATTTGCCGGTCGCGGTTCTGCTGGGCAATGCCCACTTCCTCCTCGGTGGCAATGCGGGCCTTTTCCGATTTCAGGGTTTCTTCCTGCTGTACCTTGGCCGCCTCGGCATTCTCGCGGGCCCGGATGTTGGCCACCTCACGCTTCTGCTTTTCCTGGTTTTCCACCAGCTGCTTTTCCAGCTCCAGAATCGTCTCCTGGGCCTCCACGTCCTGCTTCTTGATGGTTTTCTGCTTCTCGCGCTCAATGGCGTTGGCCTGGATTTTCTGCTCCGAAGTCAGGGCAATAATCTTCTTGATGCCCTCGGCGTCGAGGATGTTGTCCTGGTTGAGGGCCGTGAGCGGGGTTTGCTCCAGGTAGTCGATGGCGCAGTCGTCGAGCACGTAGCCGTTGAGGTCGGTGCCGATGATGCGCAGGATTTCCTGCTTGAACTGCTCGCGGGAGTTGTAGAGCTCAATGAAATCGAAGTGCTTGCCCACAGTCTTGAGGGCTTCCGAGAACTTGGCGTCGAAGAGGTTTTCCAGGGCCGCCGGGTCGGAGGCGCGGTGGGCGCCGATGCTCTGGGCCACGTTGAGCACGTCGTCGTGGGTTTTATTGACCCGCACGAAGAAGTTCACCTTCACGTCGGCCCGCAGGTTGTCTTTGCAGACCAGCCCCTCGGAGCCGGCCCGCTGAATGATGATGGTTTTGAGCTTGATGTCCATCACCTCCAGTTTGTGGAGAACCGGCACGATGAAGATGCCGCTGAACGACACCTGGGTTTCGCCCATGCCGGTGCGCACCAGGGCCTCGCCCTGCACGGCTTTTTTATACATGCGGGCCACAATGGCAATAAAGCCCAGCACAAAGACGGCGATGATGACCAGCACCACCAGAGAAAGTTGTTCGAACATGAAAGTAGAGAGTAGAGGTTTGCTAGGGAGTAGGGAGGGGAAAGGCGAAAAGAAAAAGACGGGTCGCAAAGGCACAGCTCCGCCTGAGCGCAGCCGGCGAGGGGGGCAGCGTTAGTTCAGCAGCCAGTCGGCCAGCCAGTTGAAAAAATCGGCCAGCAGGCCGTCGAGCAGGACTTCGCCGAGCCAGTGCAGGCCGCGGTAAAGTAAATCGAGCAGCTCAGTCATGGCGGATGGCCGGGTTGAGGTGGGAAAGGGCCGCCAGCAGCCCCGCTTTATCGGCCGGCGAAATCATAACCGAATCGTGCTTGCCGTAGCGGATGCGGAGCCGGTCGAGCGAGAGGGCCGGGGAACTGAGCGGGTTGTGGGTGGGCGTGATGGTGGTGATGCTGTCCACCGGCACCCGCCATACCATGGGCCCCGACACGATACGCAGGGTTTGCTGGTCGGACTGTACCTCATAGTAGGTACGGCCCATCAACCAGCCCAGCAGGCCCAGCGGGGCCAGCATCGTCAGCGCATTCAGCCACGTCTGTTCCAGAGCCGCGTATACGCCGCAACCAATCAGCAACGCGATAATCGGCCCGAACAGCCACCAGCTGATTTTGGAAGGAAATATCTGGCTCATAAAAGTAGAATAAGAGGCGTGAAAGGGGAGGCAGGGGTTTTTAAGGCACCGTGAGCGTGGGTTAGCGGTCCAGTTCGAAGGGCTCTACCAGATAGCAGCGGCGGGTCTGGTCGTAGTCGATGATGAGGGCCGTGTCGCCCTTGCGGAGTTCAGCGGCGGGGGAGGCGGCGCGCACGTTGAGCATGAGCGGTGCCCCCTGCCGGAGCCGGACGCTGGCCTGGCCCAGCTGCTCGTGGGAGGCGGGCAACAACACGGTGCACATCTTGCCCAGCGGCGAGTTGCTGCCCTCGTGGTCGCGGCCCATGGCAGCGAACAGGTGCACGAACGGAGTCGTCAGGACCTTGGCCACCAGCAGACTAGCCAGCAGCAGCGGCAGGAGCAGGATGGCTCCCACCAGCAGGGTTTCGTTGCCCAGGTAGTAGTTGGCCAGAATGCTGCCCACCCACCACGGCAGCACCACGAAGCTCACGAATACCATCAGTGGCACCCGTCCGAGGTTGAAAAAGGAGAGGGCGGCATTGAGAAACGACGTGCCCGCCTCGCCCGCGTGGTGGCCCAGGTGGCTATCCACCTCGGCGTCCGCGTCGGCTTCCACTTCCAGATCCAGCGACTTGAAATCCAGCACGCCCAGCATCACCGTCAGCCAGTACAGCAGCACGAACACCAGCACGCCCGTGGGCAGCAGGTTGGCCGGGGCGACGGCCGCGTGTAGCAATTCTTGCATAAGGATAGATAGGATTAACGGCGGGAAGGTAGGAAAATCAGGAGACTACGCGGTTCTTATGGGCAATTCGCGTCCGCTTTGTCCTGGCGGCGGCGGTAGCGTACCAAGGCGATGGTGAGAAAATTGAAGCCGAATAGCAGCAGGGCCGGCGACCAGCGGGCATCGGCCCCGGTCACGGAGCGCAGCACCACGCTGGCAAGCAGCAGCAGGGCCGCCAGCAGGAAAATAAGATAGTCGGAGCGTTTCATAGGAATGGGAAGTAAGGGAAAAGGCTAGAGCTGGGCTTCCAGCTGCTGGTTGCGCTGCTTGAGGCGCGTGAGGTAGCGGCGCTGCCCGTTGGCCAGAAACACGGTGCCCAGCATAAGCGGAATGATGAGCTTATCGGCGGGCTGCAAGTGGAAGGCGTAGGTCAGCATGGCCACGGAAGCCAGCAGCGCACCCAGATAGAAGAGGAGTTTTTCGGAGAGTATTCATCGGTCGATAGATAGCAGTAGAAGAAAAGAGCAGCGGCTGGACGAACGGCTACTTCTTACATGCCCAGCTTGGCCTTGAGCGCCGCCAAATCAGTGGATGCCTGACTGCTGCCATCGGCCCCCAGCACCTGGTCGATTTCCTGGTCGATGGTTTTGTTTTCCTGGGCTATCTGCCCGTATGATTCGGCCAGGGCTTCCTCGGTGGCTACTTTTTCTTTCATGCGCTCGAGTAGCGTCACGGTGCCCGAGGAGTCGAGCTGGGCCAGCTGCTGATTGATGGTTTTAGTGGCCGTGCTCACCGTTACGCGGGCCTTTAGAGTGCGCAATTCGTTGTCCCACTGCGAAATGGTTTGCTTGAGCTGCTGCACGTTCTGGTCGAGCTGGGCGGCGGAAGCCTCGAACTTGGTCTGGTCTTGGGTTGCGCGGGTGGCCTGGGCTTCGTGCCGGGTTTTGTGGCGCAGGGCCTCGGTGGCCAGGCGGTCGGCCTCGGCGGGCTCCAGCTCCTCGCGCTGAACTTTCTGGAGCAGCAGCACGGCCTTGTTCTCGTAGTCGAGGGCGCGGTTGCGGTCCTGCTCGGCGTCGTTGCGGCTCCTGATGGCCAGGGCTTTCACCTCGGCCAGCGCGTGCAGGGCCTTATCGAGGTCCTCGCGCAGGTCGCGCAATCCCTGCTCGGTCATTTTGATGGGGTCTTCGAGCTGATTGACGGCGGAATGGGCTTCGGCCTGGCCGATTTTAAAGAGGCGGTTGAGAAAGTTCATAGCGGTTGGGGTTGGTAGGGGTTCGGGAGGGTGGGTTAGTCCTTTAGCCTCCTTTCGAAAATTCAATCAGCTCGTCGCCAAACTCGCTGAGTAACAGAGCCAGGGAATTGAGCACGGCTTCCAGGGCGGAGCGGTCCAGGAAATCGAGCTGGAGCGTGTCGCGGTAAATCACCTTGAGGCCGGACTCGTCGAGCACGAAGGCCCCGTGGATGATGTCGCGGTTTTTCTGGAGCAGGCGCTGGTAAATGTCGCAGTTGGGGGCGGGCAGCTCCAGCAGGTACTGCTCCAGAATCAGGAGCGGCTCGCCGCAGCCCAGCACCAGGTGGTCGATGCCCAGCTCCGGGCGGCTTACTACCAGCAGGTTGCTGGCCTCGTGCTCGTGGTGCAGCTCGTAGCCCAGTTCCAGCAGATAGGTGCGGATGGTGGTAAAGTAGGAGTCGGTCATGGGCAGGAAAGGATAGGGGGCGAAAGGAGGTGTTGGAAGAGTAGTGTAACAGTGGTTAGGTGTCTGCTCAAAAAAAGAGCGTTTTCCCCGGGGTGGTCGGAACTAATGTGCTAGCTTTACGATGCAAGTGTACTCAAAGTTTGAGATATGCTCAAGGTTTGAGCGAAAAATATTTTGCCCGTATGTCGCACGTAGGAAAGAACATCCGTAAGATCAGAACCGTCAAGAAACTCAGTCAGGCCGCTTTTGCCGAGCTATTTGGCCTCGCCCGGCCCAGCGTGGGGGCGTACGAAGAGGGCCGTTCGGAGCCCAAAATGGAGACCCTGATTCAGATTGCTCAGCATTTTGGCTTGTCGGTAGACCTGCTACTAACGAAAGAGCTGACGGTAAACGAGCTTTACCACTTCGATATTTTCCGCAAGGAAGGCGCCGCCGCGCCGCCCCCGCCGCCCACCGCCGAAGCCGACCGCCAGGCCAACACCACCCCCTTCGTGCCCGCCGACCGGCTCCTGGAATACATCGTCCAGCACCACGACACCGGCTTCGTTGATGCGCTGCCCCCGCTCACCTTTCCGCACCAGCTTGGCCCCGCCACCCGGGCCTTTGAAATTGTGGGGGCCGAAATGCAGCACCAGCAGCAGGGCCTGCGCCATCAGGACGTGGTGCTGTGCTGCCGTGTGGATAAGGCCACGGCCACCCTGCGCCCCGGCCGCATCTATGCCTTCGTCACCCAGAACAGCCTGCTGGTACGCCGTCTCGCCGAGCGCCTGCCCGGCGGCCTGCTCAAGCTCCGCGCCGATAACCCCGACTACGGCGCCCAGGAGTTCGCCTTCGATCAGGCCCTGGAAGTCTGGGAAGTGAAGGCCGTATTCACCACCCACCTGCGCCCGCCCTCCCGCATCGAGGACCGCGTGACCCGCCTGGAGCGGCAGGTGGAAGAGCTCCTGGCCCGGCTGGATGGGTAAGCCGGGAAGCGCACTGCAGAGACACCTGATTACGTCCGGGCGTTGAATCAAGCCCGGACTTGCGCCACGGGCCGGTGTAGAAACGCGCCTTTACACCGGCCATGAAGCTGTTTAGCAAGTCAACAGCTTCTGTGGTGCCGCAAACCGCATCTAAAGCTACATGGCACAAAAAAAACGCGGAGCCGAAGCGCCGCGTCTGGTCAGTACACCCGAAAGAAAAACGGCCGTTAGCCCTTGGTAATGGCAACGGTCCGAAGGAGAGCCGAAACATCATCGGAGAGGGTAGACTGCTGCACGGGGCGGGGCCGGTTGGCGGCACCTAGCGCGAGTAACAACAGCAAAGCGATAAAACGGAACAGAGTAGAGAAACGCTGCATAAAAAAGAAAGCCTGGTCAATAAATTGCCCACCACCTGGGGGCAACGCCGATACATACGGCAAAGGTAAACCTTGGTCGATGAACGCAAGATTATTATTAGATGAACAGGCATTTATGGGCCGTGAAGCCCGAAAACAGGGCGATATTTCTCCGGCCCGGAAGCGCGGGAGGATAATCAATACCTTATCGTATGCCATTTGCTGGCCTCTCTTTTGCAGGCTCATGCCTGCTTCAGCCTCTTTTGTCATCGGCCGCACTGGTCCCTGCGCAACAGCGGCGGTGTGGGCATAGGCAATGGCACCTCCTCCGGCATGGTCATCGTAGCCACCGCACCGAAGAAGCCGAAAGACTAAAACGAATTTTGACCACTGACCCCGGTCCAGTTACCCTTCACCATGCCGACGTGGGGCCTGAACTTACGCAGGACGTAGCCCGGGAGTGGGGCATACAGATTCCGGGAAGGAATAAGCTACCTGTCGCCGTACAGGGCTGAGGATTTATGAGTAGTATTGGCCCCTTGTCAGCACCCATTGTACCAGCCATTCTATTCCTAAACTATGCGTTTATTTCGTCATCTGAGCGTACTCATTGGGCTGCTGGGCGCGGCCATGAGCCTGGCCCATGCCCAGCAGCCCCTGGAGGTCGTGATTATTGGCACCTCCCACTACAACGACGGCCCCGCTGCCACCTACCAGCCCATCATTGGCAAACTCCGGGCGTATAAGCCCGAGATGGTGTTTGGCGAGTACCTCGCCGCCCCCGATGCCCAGGCCCTGCCCGCCACCAGTCAGTACCAGCTGGCCCAACAGCGCCGCCTGGGCTACCTCCGCCGCCGTGCGCTCACCACCGCCCCCCTCACGAGCCGGGCCGCCGCAGCTGCCACCCGGCAGGTGCGCCGCCAGCCCCAGCTCGCGCGCCCGCACATCGATCTGGCCCGCTACTATATAGCCACCCACGACCGTGGCAACGCCGAGTATCAGCTATACCTGCTGGAAGAACCCCTGAAAAAGAACCTGACTCCCGCCGACCAGCGCTACTATACCGCGGCGCTGGGGCCGGTCGATTCGCTGCGTAAAGTCCGGCTGGTACGGCCCCTGACCGAATACCACAAAATTATCTTTCCCTTGCTCACGGAGTTGGGCCAGGCCCAGATCTACGGCATGGACTGCCAGCGCTATGACGACTCGTGGGGCCAGGCCTATTCCCAGGCAGCCACCCAGAAAGAAGCGCTGAAAGCGGCCTTCCAAACCGATTCTTCCACCGCTCAGGCCCAGACCTATCGCCGGATAGACGCCGCCCGCAAGGCGTACTTTGCCCACCTCAACCAGGCCGATACCGACGTGGACGCGTACCGCCTGCTCAACGCCCCCGCCTACGAAAAGATCGACGAGAAATTTAATTTTTTCGGTGACACCGAGTTGTACGGAGCACCGGGCTTCCCCACCGAAGCCGTGCAGGAAATGCATCGGCAATGGGTGCTGCGCAACCAGGGCATGTGCGACAACGTGGTGCGCCAGGCCCGGCAGCAGGGCGCACGTCGCGTATTGGTAGCCGTGGGTGCCTCGCACGGGCAGCAGATGCGCCTGCTGCTGCAACAGATGCCCAACGTGCACGTGCGCACGTTCAATGAGCTGCCCTAACTAAAGCTGTGGCCAGCTGGTTTTTATCCGTCCGTAGGACTTGCTTACCCCAAAAAACCGCCGCTATACCGGGCCGCCGCAGTGCCAGCAAAACGCAGCGTCGGGGTGGTGGGCGGCCGATTGGCAGCGGGGGCAGCGGGCCTGCTTGTAGGCGGGGGCAGGCGGCGCGGCGGCAGTTTCGGTAGTCGTTGGCACTGGAGCTTCGGAGGCGGCGGCAGTAGCCGTTTGGTTGCGCGCCATCTGGGCCGACACGATGCCGGTGGGCACGGCAATGATGGCGTATCCCATAATCATGAGGATGGTGGCCAGCGTCTGGCCCAGCACTGTCACGGGCGAAATGTCACCGTAGCCTACCGTCGTCAGTGTTACTACAGCCCAATACACGCTTTTAGGGATGCTGGTAAACCCGTTTTCGCCGCCTTCGAGCACGTACATAAATGTGCCCATCAGTACGGCCAGCGTCAGGACCGACGACAGAAACACCAGAATTTTGAAGCGGCTGGCCTTGAGGGCGCCCAGGATGAACTCGCCCTCGCCAATAAACTGCCCCATCTTGAAGATGCGGAACACCCGCAGCAGCCGTACCGTACGCACCACCAGCAGGTAGTGGCTGCCCGCCAGCACCAGCGCCAGCAGCGACGGAATAATGGCCACCACGTCAATCAGCCCCAGCCAGCTTAGCGCGTAACGTAGTGGCTGCCGCACTATCAGCAGCCGCACCAAGTACTCAATCAGAAACAAGCCCGTAAACATCCATTCCACCACCCGCAGCACTGGCCCGAAGTGCGCGTTGATGCTGCTTACGCTTTCCAGCATCACGGCCAGTACGCTCAACAGAATGGCCAGCAGCAGCAGAATGTCGAACAGCTGGCCGGCCCACGTGTCGGCTTCAAAAACGACGCGGTAGATATGTCGTTTCCAGGAGGGAGCGAGGGGAGAGGGGCGGTTATTCATGGGCGCAGACGATGATACGGTAAAGCTACGGCCGCCAACTTAATGCCTCGCCCCTGAGCAGGTTGCGCGAGTCCTGCCTGCCTTGCCAAGAGCGGAAACGTCTTGTTATACTCATCGGGAAGTGGTTTGCCGTTCTCAGGCGGCGGCTTACCTTGCCGATGATGTTCGCCAACCTTCGAAACCGCGCCCGGGCCCTCAAAACCGAGCTGGTGGCCCTCTACTATGCCGCCCGCGACCCGCGCACACCCTGGTATGCCCGCCTGGTAATGCTGGCAACGCTGGCCTACGCCGCCAGTCCCATCGACCTGATTCCCGATTTTATCCCCGTACTGGGCTACCTCGACGACCTGATCCTGGTGCCGGCGGGCATTGCTCTCAGCATCCGGCTGGTGCCGGCCGAGGTCATGCGCGAAGCCCGGCAGCGGGCAGCCACTACGCCGGTTTCCCGGCGCGCCAACTGGCTGGTAGGCGGGCTGGTGTTGGTGCTCTGGGTGCTGGCAGTAGCCAGCGTGGGCCGGCTTGGGTGGGCGTGGTGGCAGTCGCGGCCGTGAGCTGGGCATTGCTTATGCTTCTAAGGCAAGCTTCCGGGCCCGACTATTGGCCCTTCGCCAGCACATCGCGCACCGGCGTCCAGCTGATATCGGGGTAGCGGGCGTTGTCGAGGGGCTCGGGGAGCTTAGCCTGGCCGCTGAGCATGTTGTGCAGGTACTGCATGCCCTGCCAGGGCGGAAACACGTCGTCGGGGGCCGGTACGAAGGTTTTGGTGGCTTTAATGAGCGTACTGAGCAAACCCAGGCTACCCACCCGCAGCAGGCCGAAGCGCCGGCCCGTGGCGGTTCCAGCGGCCTCAGCTAGCTCCCGGATGCTGGCTACTTCGCCGGCCACGCGCAGGTAGCGGGGTGTGGTGGCATCGAGGGCGGCTGCGGCCGTGAAGTCGGCGGTGTCAACCATCGTCGTGAAGTCCAGGGGCTGGTCGGCGTCGCCCCAGTACAGCACCCGACCAATGCCAGGCTGAATCAGCGGGGCCTGGCCGGTGAGCAGGTCCGTGAACATGCCGTTGAGCACGGAGGTTGCCTGGATGGGTGCCTGGTCGAGGTGGCGCTGAAACTCCCGGCGCAGATCGAAGTTGCGGTTGCTGCCCTCGGGCAGGCGGGTAAAATCGGCGGAAAAATCCGACGGAATAAAGCGCGGCACCCCGGCCGCCACAGCTGCTTCGAGCAGCCGGCTCTGGGTATCCACGATAGTAGCGCGCAGCCCATTAAGGGCCGATACCACGCAACTGGCACCCTGGCAGGCCTGCGTGAGGTCGGCTACACTATCGTAGTCCACGGCCAGTACTTCCGCCCCCTGGAGGCGCAACGATTCGGCTTCCGCGCCGGTGCTGCTCTGGGGGCGCACCAACGCCCGCACGGTGGCCCCACGCCGGCGCAGGTGGTGGGCAATAAGCAGACCCAGTGCCCCGGTGGAGCCGGCCAGCACAATCAGTGGGGTAGGGGAAGCAGAGGAGGTGGCAGGAGCTGTCATAAGTGAGAGTAAGGTACGACGGAAGTAAGGGAGGGGGGGCTGCGAAAGCGTTACCGGTCCCGCTATTCAACGACCAGCGGGCAAACCGGTTGTGCCGTGTTGGCCTCCCGGTTCATAAGTTCAGGGCGGTGTCCGGGAGCTTGCATAATAGGGTTTAAAAAGGTAACTTGTTGAAAGGCAATATGCCCCTTTACATGGGCGCGTTATATTCATCCTGCTTTTAGTTGCCTGTAGCCATGTATCATATCGTTTACTACAGCGTTGCCGTTGGGCAGCCCACGACCGAAGACCTACGCCTCCTGCTCCGGCAATCGCGGCGCAACAATGCGGGACTGGGTATTACGGGGCTGCTGCTCTACGGCAATGGCCACTACCTGCAAGTGCTGGAAGGCATGCAAACGCCCCTCGAGCAGCTGTTCAGCGTAATCAAACAGGATTGCCGCCACAGCCGGGTGATTGCCCTGTCGGCCGGCCCCATCCAGAAGCGGGTTTTTGCTGCTTGGTCGATGGGCTTCGAAAGGCTATCGGACGAGAATTTTGTCCGCCTTACCGGCTACGTGAATCCGTGCCGCTTCCGGTTCCTGGAGGCTCACCCATCCGAAATGGACGAGGGCCTGCGGGTTCTGCTCCGGTCGTTCGTGAACAACGAAGGGCTGACGATATAATAGATTGATTTTTAAAATCGTAGATGCTGTGCCCGTCCGATTATCCGATTCGGTGCAATGGATATTTCCTCCGCTGTAAACAAGGTAAATGCCCGCTACGAAGCCGCTGGCCGGGAAGTGGGACGCCGATTGCCAACGATAGTTGCAGCCGAGTTTACCTGCCTCGGCAATCCAACGGCGCGATGTCAAAATAAAGTCTATCTTTACAGCGTTAAAAGGCAAATCGCCAACGAGTCATTAGCTTAATTCAGTGTGTTTGAATTAATGTTAAGGTTCCGCTGCTGCTTGCTTCATCATCCATCACCCTCCTAAAAAGCATCATGCAGACGGGAACCGTAAAATTTTTCAATGAGACCAAAGGGTTTGGTTTCATCAACAACGCCGAAACCGGCGAAGACATCTTCGTACACGTAACCGGTCTCATTGACGAAATTCGCGACAATGACAAGGTAGAATTCGAAGTGGAGCAGGGTCGTAAGGGCCTGAACGCTGTTAAAGTGCGTCGCGCTTAGATCAGCCTACTTTCGTAGATTAAAAGAGTACGCTCCTAACCGGGGCGTACTTTTTTTGTGCTGAAAAATAGTCGGCTGCGGGGCTAAAAAAGTCGGAAAACGTGGCTCGTAACGGAGCTATCCGGCCGCCGGGGGTGTTCTGTATCTGATGACGCAAACTGCCCTTTTTCCCTCGCTCGATATCCTGCCCCAACCTGCGGTGGCCGCTACTGCTGCCCCGCGCCGGCATACCGCCAAGCTGTGGTTGCCCAAGCGGGTAGTGTTTACGCCCGCGGCCCTCGACGAGCCTTTTGGCCAGCAGATGCTGGAGCGTGTAACGGCCCAGGGCCTCGAAGTGGAATTGCTCAAAAGCAACCGTCTCACCGGCCTGCGCGGCGACGATGTGCGCGATACCTACCGCCGGGCCAAAAGTACACTGGCCGTAGTGTGCGCCCCACCCGGCGCCCTGCGTCTGCAACCTACGCCCCCGTCGGCCGACTGGCAGATGAACCTGGCCGAGGGCTGCCCGGCCCACTGCCAGTACTGCTACCTGGCCGGCAGCCTGAGCGGCCCGCCGGTAGTCAAGGCCTTCGCCAACCTGCCCAAATTGCTCGAAAACACCCAAACCTACGAGCAGCCCGGCCGCCCAACGAGCTTCGAGGTGAGTTGCTATACCGATGTGCTGGGCATTGAGCATCTTACTGGCTCGCTGGCCGAGTGTATCCGCTACTACGGGCAGCGTGAGGGCACCCATCTGCGCTTCGTGAGCAAGTACGACCACGTGGATTCGCTGCTCGGCCTGCCCCACCACGGCCGC
The DNA here is from genome assembly GCA_963711295.1 of uncultured Cytophagales bacterium. Taxonomy (GTDB): domain Bacteria; phylum Bacteroidota; class Bacteroidia; order Cytophagales; family Hymenobacteraceae; genus Hymenobacter. The sequence continues at coordinate 1,387,381 of CAVQDF010000003.1, read as the reverse complement.
ACCCGGGCCCGCTTTAGCCTGAACGCCGAGCCTGTGGTGCGGCGGTTGGAGGGCGGCACGGCCTCGGTGGAGGCCCGTTTGCAGGCCTTGCGCCGGCTGGCGCTGCCCCGGGAGCAGGGCGGGGGCGGCTACCCGGTGGGCGTGGTGCTGGCGCCCATTATGCCTCTGCCGGGCTGGCAACAGGAATACGGCCAGCTGCTCGACCGCGTAGCGGCGGCCCTCGATTTCGACTGCGACCTGACGGTGGAATTTATTACCCACCGTTTCACGCCGGGCTCCAAAAACGTGCTCCTCGATTGGTACCCCAACACCAGCCTCGATTTCGACGAAGCCACCCGGGCCGTAAAGCGCAACAAGTTTGGCGGTACCAAATTCGTGTATCAGCCCGCCGATATGCGCCAGCTCAAGGAGTTTTTCTACGCCGAATGGCAGCGCCGCTTCCCTAACGCGCCCGTGCTGTACTGGACGTAGGGGACAGTAAAACGCCCGGTGTCATGAATTGAGCATGACACCGGGCGTTTTATTGTGAGCCCATTACCCTTCTACTTCGGTAGTAAGCCCCAGCAGGGCGCTGGTGCGGGCCCGGATCTGGGCTACCAGCTCCGGCTCTTCGGCCAGGTTATGGCCGAAGGAGGGAATCATCTGGTGAAACTTAGCCTGCCAGGCAGGCGTGGCCGATTGCTCGGGGAAACACTTCTGCACCAGACCCAGCATAATGCTTACGGCCGTGGAAGCCCCAGGCGAGGCTCCGAGCAGCGCGGCAATCGAGCCATCGGTGGCCGTCACGACTTCGGTACCGAATTCGAGTACGCCGCCTTCCTTCTTGTCTTTTTTGATGACCTGCACGCGCTGGCCGGCAATAGCCAGTTCCCAGTCCGCGGCCTGGGCCTCAGGCATGTATTCGCGCAGGGCCGCGAGCCGGTCTTGGGGCGACTGGCGTACCTGCTGGATGAGGTACTTGGTGAGCGAGAGGTTTTTGAGGCCGGCCATAATCATGGGCTTCACGTTGCCAAACTGAATGGAAGCCGGCAAATCGAAGTAGGAGCCCGTTTTGAGAAACTTGGTGCTGAAGCCGGCGTATGGCCCGAACAGCAACTGCTTCTGCCCATCAATCAGGCGGGTGTCGAGGTGGGGCACCGACATAGGCGGCGAGCCTACCGAGGCTTTGCCGTATACCTTAGCCTCGTGGCGGGCAATAACGGCCGGATTGGTGCAGCGCAGCCACTGCCCACTCACCGGGAAACCGCCAAACCCATTGGCCTCCGGAATACCCGATTTTTCGAGCAGCGGCAACGAGCCACCCCCGGCCCCGATGAACACGAACCGGGCCCGCACTTTTATCTTTTCGCCCGTATCCAGGTTTTCGGCCTGCACACTCCAGGCACCATCGAACTTGTGGCGTAGCTTCTCTACCTCGTGATGGAAGTGTACCGTCACGCCGGGCTTTTCCTGGAGCAGGTAGAACATGCCCCGGGTCAGGGAGCCGAAATTGACATCGGTGCCCAGGTCCATGCGGGTGGCGGCCACTTTTTGGGCCGGGTCGCGGCCTTCCATAACCAGCGGCATCCAGTCGGCCATCTCGGCCCGGTCTTCCGTGAATTTCATGCCCTTAAACAAGGCCGACTCGGTGAGGGCAGCATGGCGCTTGCGCAGAAACTCCACATTCTCGGCTCCCATCACGAAGCTCAGGTGCGGAATGTGGTTGACGAAACGCTCTATCTCGTGAACATCATAGGTTTCGATAAGATAGGCCCAAAACTGCTTGCTCTGCTCGAACTGCTCGGCGATTTTGAGGGCCTTGCTGATATCAATGGAGCCATCGGGGCGCTCGGGGGTATAGTTGAGCTCACAAAAGGCCGAGTGGCCGGTGCCGGCGTTGTTCCAAGCGTCGGAGCTTTCGGCGGCGGCCACATCAAGGCGCTCAAAAATGGTGATGCTCAGCGTCGGGTCGAGCTCCTTGAGCATCAGGCCCAGTGTGGCGCTCATAATGCCCGCTCCAATCAGCACCACATCGGTGAGTGGGGGGGTAGTTGGGGTTGGTTGGCTCATAGGGAAAAGTCAAAACAGAACATCTATCCTACGGCATTAACCCAAAAAAAGCCGCCTTTGCGAGTAAAGAACCCGGTCCGCAGGACTCAGGAAGCCAGCTCTCCCGCCGTCGGCCGATTGGCGCGGGCGGCTCGCCGGGCCCGCCACTCGGGGGCGAGCATGCTCATTTCCACCAGGCTCCAGTACTCGTTTTCGTGGCGCAGCACGTCGCGCGAGCAACCCTCGCGCACCAGGCCGGCTTGTTCGTAGCAACGCAGCGCGGCCGTATTGAAATCGTAAACGCCCAAATCGATGCGGTGCAAGCCCAGCTGCCCGAAACCCACGTCCAGCACGGCCTCCACCATCTGCCGGCCAATACCCCGGCCCCGGGCCTCGGGCGCACCAACAATTACCCGGCTAATGCGGGCCGCCTGGTTTTTCCGGCTGATACCGCCGAGCGAAATGTGGCCCACCACCTCGCCGGTGAGCGTATCGGTAGCCTTATACACGAGGGCATCGGCAGTGGCCGGGTCGTTGGTGCCCTCCAGGTACCAGGCCAGCTTGTCGGGGGTGAGGGGGAAGGTGAAGAGCGAGCCCGACCAGTTTAGCAGCAGGCGCTCATCGGCAATCCAGGAAATAAGTTGCGAAAAATCGGCGGGAGTGAAGTAATCGAGGCGAATCATGAAGCAAACAGCAGCCGCAGACAGCGGGCCGGCGGATGGCAAAGGTACGGCCGGAAGGGCAGGTTTTGGTTGGGATCAGCCGGTAAAATTTGCACTTCAACCAAGTACCCGGGTCCGCCGGGTTCATGACTTAGCTTACCGGCATAATGCAAATGTCTTTCTTATATACATTGCGCGGTAGCCCCTCTCCGGAGTGATGCCATCCGGAGCATTAAGCCTAACGAAGCGGACAACTATTCCCCGGCTCACGGTCTACCCGCTCGCGCCGACAAAGCCGCCGGTTTGCGGATTGCTACGCGACTCCAAGGGCCGGGCTCACGCAGGAGCGCGAAGCCAGCTGGTGGCCGGCACCGGTTACCGTACTTCGGCTGCCGTTATCAGGTGTGCCCCCCGCTGGTGCAGGTCGGTGCGGGCCTGCGCATAGCCCCCGGGGTTGATGGCGCGGGTGGCATCCTGCACAAAAAACACCTCAAAGCCTTCGGCCAGCGCATCTTTCGCCGAGAAATACACGCAGTAGTCGGCGGCCAGACCAGCCAGGTACACCTGGCGGACGCCTCGGCCGCGCAGGTAGTCGGCCAGGCCGGTGCTTTTGCGGTGGCCATTGTCGAAAAAGCCGCTGTACGAGTCGATAGCCGGATCGGTGCCCTTGCGGAAGATGGCCTCGATGCGGTGCTGGTCGAGGGCCGGATGGAACCCGGCGCCGGCCGTGGTTTGCACGCAGTGGTCGGGCCAGAGCGTTTGGGGCAGCCCATGCAGCTCGGCCGGCTCGAAGGGCTGACGGCCGGGGTGCTGGCTGGCGAAGCTGCCGTGGTTGGCCGGGTGCCAGTCCTGAGTGGCCACTACCAGCCCGAAAGCCGGTTGCAAGGCGTTAACCAGCGGTATAATAGCGTCGCCGTCGGCTACGGCCAGCGCGCCGCCGGGCATGAAGTCAAGCTGAATATCGATGAGCAGGAGGGCTTTCATAAGCGCAAAGGTACGAGGCGGGCCAATGAGGTTGGCGGTGTCAGAATGGGATGGCCGGGGTTCAAAATAGTATACTTTCTGAGTGCGTGTTTACGGTTGGGCTACGTATTTTCTGTAGGATTTATCCGGGCCACCGGTTGGCCGGCCCGCCGCAATTAGCTTCAACTGTAGTATTATGGAAATCCTACATCATCTCATCTACCAGAGCCGGGTGCTACGGGCGCTATCGGCCACCGAACTGGAGCGCCTGCGCGACCAGTCGCAGCAGTCCAGTCAGCGGGCTGGCATCACGGGAATCCTGTGGTACGATGGCCAGCGCTTTTTGCATATCCTGGAGGGCCCCGGTGCCGTGGTGCGCGAGTTGTTTGCCCGCATCCGGCTCGATTGCCGCCACACCGATGTGCAGGTGCTGGCCAATGGGGTCATTGCGCAACGACAGTTCCAATGCTGGGAAATGGCCATCCTGCGAAGGTCGGGTCGGCTGCTGAAGCAGGGACAAAGCTGCGAGCCGACCCCCGATGCCCTCGCCGACCACACGCTCCAGTTGCTGCTGCAGGATTTTCAGTACACCGTGCTACATGAGGCGGTGCGCTACCGCCCCTAACTGCCGGCGGCCTACGACTGAGCCCGATTCCTGCCTACCTTGCGGCAGCGTGGGCCGGAAATCGGCCGGTCGGGTTTGGTAGTAACATTCATGGAAAAGCGTTTTTTTGCGGTAGTAGTACTAGTGGGCGGCAGCGCAGTGCTGGCCGGGCAGGTCCGGGCCCAGGTAGCGGCGCCGGAGCCGGTGGCCCACGAAATATCGGGCACCAAGGTCTGGTTGGTACCGCCCCCGGGCTTTGGCCCCACGGCCGGCCTGAGCGGGGTGCGCCGGGGAGCGGCAGCGTTGCAGGTGATGGAGATGCCGGGCAGCAACTACTACCAGCAGGCGGCCGGCTTCAGCCCCGCCCGTTTTACGGCCCGCGGGGGCCAGGTACTCGAATTCCGGCCGCTGGTGGCGGGCGAGTACGCGGGCCAGCTGGCGCGGGTGCGGCTGAACCCTACCCAGGAATCGGCCCAGCTGCTGTTCGGCGACTCCACCTTCGTGGTGCTGCTCGATGCCCGCTACCCCGCCGCCGATACTGCCACGGGCGCGGCCCTGCGCCGGAGTTTGCTGTCGGCTACTTATCGCCCCACCAACGCAACCAGTCCGGCCGAGTTGGGCAACACTGTGTTTGTGCTCGATGGTAGCAAGTCGCCCTTCGCGCTGGCGTTGGCCGGCCACAACCGCTACACTTACGCAGTTGGGGGGCAGCGCAAGGCCGACTACGGCCTCGAACCACTACTGACCGTAAGCACCTACCCCTACAACCCCTCCATCACGGCCGCCGATATCGGCGCGCAGGTGCTGAGCCGCGAAACCGGCCTCAATGGCTACCACGTCCGCAAAACGACTTCGGGCAAGATCAACGAGCTGGTGACCTACGAAACCGAAGGCCTGGCACAGCTGCGGGGGCGGGCGGTGCTGGTGTACCAGCAGGTGACGGTGGTGGGCAGCACAGCGGTGGCCATGCAGGGCATCGCCCACGCCGATTTCGAGCAGGCTCTCAGCCAATTCAAAGCCCTCACCCACACCATTAAAGCCAGGTGAAATAAGGAGCGTCATTCCGAGCGCAGCGAGAAATCTCGCGTACTTTTAGCTCCTGGCTTCCAACCGTTTCTCACCCCTTACTTCTCACCGAACGCGAAGCGGTCCAGCAGCTCCCAGGGGCCGTTGCGGTAGGCCCACAGGGCCAGCCCGGTGCCGGTAATAGTATGAGGGACGAAGCTAGCCGTTAGCTCCTGGTAGAGGGCGCGGGCAGTAGTAGACGATACTTTATTCTGCACCGTAATGTGGGGCCGTAATGGCTGAAGATCCTGGGGGCGGAGCGCTGGGGCCCAGATGGCCTGCAGTTCTCGGTGCAGGTGCTGCAAGGCCGCGTTTTCGAGCGTGTAGGCCACGCCCTGGCCTAAAAACCGCACGTCGGTCACGCCCAGCGTTAGTTCTGGTGTGGCCGCCGCTACCATCCGCAACCGGGCCACTACGGCCGCGTAATCGGCGCCCGGCAGGTGATGAAACAGCGTGACGTGGGCCCGCAGGTAGTTGCGGGCCGGGGGAAAGTGGGCCGTGCGCAGCTGGTCGAAGTGTTGCTGGGCCTCTTCATCGAGGGTGAGCGTTAGAATCAGGGGAGCGTCAATCATCAGTAGCGAACGGATGGGCAGGTAACAAAATACCCCCGATACGCGGCTGGCCGCAGATCGGGGGTATTGGCAGATGGAAAACCTCGGTCTGGGCTTCGGTTTTCCAATGAGGCAAGGCTATTATTCGAGAACTACCAGCCGGGTTGTACTGCTGGCTCCGGCCTGTTGCACCCGTAGCAGGTACACACCGCCGGGCAAACCGGTGGTGGTTAGGCTGGCGTGGCCCCTGCCGGCCGGCACCGTGAGGTGCCGCACTAATTGGCCTTGGCTCGAAAGCAGCTCCAGCGTGGCTGCACCCATCGCGTCGGGGAGCTGCACCTGGGCTTCGCCTCGAACCGGGTTGGGGTACACCGTGGCCGAAGAGGCGGTGCGTACCGTCCGGACGCCGGAGTACGCCACCGTGCCGTCGAGGTCGTGGATGGCCAGCCGGTAGTAGGCCGGGCCGGTAAGCGGGCGCTTATCGGTCAGGGCATACTGCTGGCCCGCGGGCTGGTTGCCGGCGCTTATCCGGGCTACGGGGCTCCAGCTGGTAGCCGTGGCGCTGCGCTCCACTTCGAAGTAGCCGACCCGCTCCTCAGTAGCCGTAGCCCAACTCAGACGCACCACCTGCCCGGCCGCCGCGGCCTCGAAGCGCGTGAGCGTAACGGGCAGGGGCACCGCATCGGGGAAGCTCACGGCATCGCCCCGGTTGCAGCCCAGCGCCGAGCCGAAGGACCGGTTTGTCCAGTTGCCGGTCAGGCGGTCAATCTTGTAGATAGTGCCATCGTTGGCCGTCACGGCATATACTCCGCCCTGGCGGTCCGAAAACATGGCCCCAATATCCTGGGTAGAAGGCACGGGCGTGGTGGGGGTCGTGGTAACGGCTATAGGGTTACCGCTGATACCGCTGATGGTCAGAAACTTGTTGTCCTGGCCGATGTAGCTGACCAGATTGCCCGAAAATGGATCGAACACCCAGTCCTGAATCCCTCCCTCCGGCAAGGGGCCGCTGCCGTCGCTGTTGAGGTAGGCCTGGGTTTTGGCGGCAAACGTATTGATGATGGCCGCAGTGGCGGGGTCGCTCACATCGAGCAGGCGCCAGGTAGGCGTGGCCGTAGTAAAGGGCGTCAGCTGCACCTGCCCTACGTAAAAACGAAAATCGGTGATAGTGCTGGCGCTGGTGTTGAAGAAATTACGGTTATAGTTGAAGGCTATGCCCCCCACAAAATAGCTCGATGTATTATCACCGTCGCCGATGAAGTTGAGGGTTTGGTTGAACTTGATCGTCGCGTACCCAGGGCTGGTTGGGCCCGTGGTAGCGGGCGCGGGTGGGGGCGATGCCACCGGCCCTAAGTTGGTGGCCTGGGCTGTGGTCAGGCTCACACGATAGAGGTTGGGGGGCGTGTTAAAGTTGATAATAGTGGGCTGCACCACGTTCATGGCATAAAGATTCTGCCGGTCCTGGGCATCATTGCCCAGCGCGTTTAATACCAGCGGCGTAGTGCCTTCCTGCACGGTACCAATCAGCGTCAGCGACCCATCGACGTTGATTATTTCGAGCGTGGAGGGGTTGTTGGCACTACCTGGACAGGCCGAGCGCACGGCGAAGCTGTTAGATGGAAACTGCGCCCGTGCCTGGATAACCAAGCTAAGCGTCAGCAGCAGCAGTAGATATTTTTTCATTTTGGGAAAGCGGCGAAGGTGGAGGAGTCGGTAATAACGAATATATGGAAGATAGTATACTGTGAATTAACTGTTTATAACGACTTTGCGCTGCGGATAAATGTAGGACTAAAAAGAGTATTTATTCTAATATACGGAAAGATGCAGTTTTGTTGTCCCAAAACCAGTCGTTATATGCCGGGCACTTTAAAAAAATAAGGCGTTCAGCGTTAGTCAGAATAGCTGGCAACTAATGCTGCGGCAGTAGCCGACTTCTGCTGCGCTTTAGCAAGTTTTCTTCTTGAATTGATGATGCCCCGTATTCTCCTGGTTGGTTGCTGTCGGCCTGAGCACGTAGCTAGCCGAAGCAACTAGGTGAGCTGATATACCACCGCCAGTGGCTACAGGATAGTAGCACAGGCACGCCCATCAGTTGGTAACCCAGCCGTTCATAGAAAGCCCGCTGGACCGCAGGCGGCCTGCGGCGGCAGCCTGCTACCAATGCTTCAATTGATTCGGCCATGGGCGGCAAGTAAATAAGCGGATAGACACCTCGTGCGCTAACATTCTGCTGTCATGACCGACACAAGCCGGCGGCGGGTTGCGTTAGGAAACAAGTATGTTTTCGGACTTCGGTGGCAGGTGGGCTCGCCCGGCGGACAATAGCGCCCGAAACCGTAGTTTCGCCGGGCCGCTTCGGTTGCGGCCATGGTGCTTCTTTTCCTGCTTCGTTATGCTGCTGCCTCTCTATCAGATTGATGCTTTTACCGACCGGCCCTTCGCCGGCAACCCCGCCGCCGTATGTCCCCTCCCGGAGTGGCTGCCGGCCAAAACCATGCAGGCCATTGCCGCCGAAAATAACCTCGCCGAAACCGCCTTCTTCGTGCCGAAAGCCGGTAGCGCGGGCGAGTATGAAATCCGCTGGTTTACGCCGGCCGTGGAAGTGGAGCTCTGCGGGCACGCCACGCTGGCCTCGGCCCACGTGCTCTACCGCCACCTCCATTTCCAGGGCCAGGAAATCGTATTTCACTCGAAAAGCGGCCCGCTACGTGTAAGTCGGGCCGAACCGGAGGGCATGCTCACCCTCGACTTCCCGGCCCGGCCTCCGCACCCCATCAGCCAGCACCCCACCGGCCTGATTGATGGCCTGCGGGCGACACCCCTGCACCTGCTGGCCGGCCCCGACCTCGTGTGCGTTTTCAACTCCGAGGCTGAGGTGCGGGCTTTGCAACCCAATCAAACCCGGCTGGCTGAGGTAGAGTACCGGGGTGTTATTGCCACCGCTCCCGGCTCCGATGGGGTCGATTTTGTGTCGCGCTTTTTCGGCCCCCGGGTGGGCGTGCCCGAAGACCCGGTAACCGGCTCGGCCCACACCACGCTGGTTCCCTACTGGGCCGAGCGCCTGGGTAAAACCCACCTGCACGCCCGCCAGGTATCGGCCCGGGGCGGCGACCTGTGGTGCGAGCTGCGCGCCGACCGGGTGCTGATGAGCGGCCACGCCGTGACGTATCTGAAAGGCGAAATTGAGCTGCGCGAAGGCTGATCCGGGTGGGCGTGGGCCGGCGGTTATTAGCCCGCTGCCCTGCTTCGTCCCAGCCACATTATAGATGGCTCCGTCCTTTTTTATTATCTCTCGGTTACCTTACTTACCCTGTCGTTATGCGTTTGAATTTCTGCTCTCCCATTCTGCTGCTCGGCCTCAACCTGCTTGCCGGCTCCTTGCAGGCCCAGCAAACGACTACGGCCGCTGACCTCATCAAGCAGGGCGTGGCGCTTTACGACCAGGGGAAGCCCGACGAAGCGGTACTGCGCTACAAGCAGGCCCTGCGGCAGGAGCCCGACAACCACGTCGCCCGTTACGAGCTGGCCATGACTTATAACGCATTAGGTCAGAATGAAGAAGCGGTAGACCTGTGCCGTAAATTGGCGAAGGACGACCCCGAGCCCGGCCCGAGCCTCTACGACACCTGGGGCAACGCCCTCGATGGCCTCAAAAAGGGCAAGGAGGCCGTAAAAGTGTACCAGCAGGGCCTGAGCCGTTATCCCAACGAAGGCTCGCTTTACTATAACCTGGGCGTAACCCAGGCCGTGAGCCTGGGGCAGTTGAACGAGTCGCTGGCGAGCATGCAACAGGCGGTGCGCTGCCGCCCCACCCACCTCAACTCGCTTAATTCGCTGATGCAGCTTACGCTGGAGCAGGGCAACCGCGTACCGGCCCTGCTCGAAATGCTGCGCCAACTCCAGCTCGAACCCACCGGCGAGCGGGCCGCTGCCACCCTGACCCGCCTCGATAAGCTGGTGGGCCAGGGCGTAGCGCAGACCGGCGAACAGGCCGTAACCATCAGCGTATCGGCCCAAACCATGAAAGGCGCCGGTAAAAAAGGCGGCCCCGACAACTTCGCCAGCGCCGACCTGCTGCTGAGTATGAGTGGGGCCCTGGATTTTGACGAAGCCAACAAAAACAAAACGCCCACCGAACAGCTCATCCGCAAGCTGGAGTCGCTGATCGGCGTGCTGGCCGAGCAGAATCCCGATCAGCGACAGGGCTTTGCCTGGCAGTACTTCGTGCCCTATTTCGTGGAGCTGAAAAAGCAGGGCTACCTGCCGGCGCTGGCCTATTCGGTGCAGGAGTCGCGCGCCGGGGCCACGCCCGAGGTGCAGCAGTGGCTGGCGACCCACACCGCTACCTTGGAGGAGTTCCGGCAGTGGTCGGAGGCGTACAAGTGGCCGAAGTAGGGGCGGGGCTAACCTCGCAACTCTTCGCGCCCGAAGCCGCCGCGCTCTATCACTTGCTCCACGAACAAGGCCTTGCCTGGCACCCGCAGCAGCGCCTGGTGTAGCTCGTCGGGTACGCCGGTGTAGCGCACCAGCCCGCCATGGCGGTACTCAATTTCCAGCGTCTGGGTGGCCGGGTCGTAGCCTACGGCTTTGAGGGAGGTAGAACGAATGGGACGACGGAGCATAGTTGAGGAATTAGGCAAACGGATTACTTAATGGAATAGGTGAATATCAAACTTCCGACAAAAGTGGCTAGCAATTGCAGGGCCCAGGCCAACAGGAACACTCGCCTAGTGTCTGTCCAGCAACGTTGGTAAACAACAAGACAGGAAATTAATTTAAGTAGGGCAATAGCCGCAGCCAACGCGGTGCCGAATATAGAATAGCCGAGCCATCTGCTGCCGAAAATATGGAGTAGCCCATCCGCCTGAATCATGCGCTGAATGGACTCATGAGAGCATAGGCAAAATACGCTGGCTACGGCCATGCTACCTACGGCCGCTACGCAGGATAGAAGCAGAAATAAGTAGTTTGTAAGCTGCTTAAGGCGGGCCATAAACTGGTACCCCTTACGCCGCCGGCTTCTTCCTGGCCGCGGCCACTTTCTTGCCAGCTACCGGAGTAGCAAGTTTGCCGGGGTTGTCGGCCAGGAACTTGCCCCAGCTTTTGCCGCCGGCTTTCACGTTGTTGCCCTTCTGGTAGTGGTGGCAGAGGGCCACGCCTAGCGCGTCGGTGGCGTCGAGAAACTTGCTGGCCTCCTCGATGGGGGGCAGCGTGAGCGTCTGGCGCAGCATGTGGGCCACCTGCTCCTTGGTGGCGTTGCCCGAGCCCGTCACCGACTGCTTGACCTTGGTGGGGGCGTACTCCACGTATGGAATCTGGCGGGAGAGGCAGGCGGCAATAGCCACCCCCTGGGCGCGGCCCAGCTTGAGCATACTCTGCACGTTCACGCCGAAAAAGGGCGCTTCAATGGCCAGCTCATCGGGCAGGTACTCGTCAATCAGCTCCAGCATCCGCTCGAAAATGCGCTTGAGCTTGAGGGCGTGGTTGTTGCCAATTTTCTTCATGTCGATGACGTCGTAGCAGAGCACGGTCACCTTCTGGCCTCGCACCTCAATCACGGCGTAGCCCATAACGGACGTGCCGGGGTCGACGCCCATAATTACTTTGGGCAGCAGTTCGGAAGAGGAAGCAAGAGGAAGAATCATTTTTAGGGAGCTGTTAGCCGAGAGCTAGTAGCTGTTAGCTTTTTGTGAGCGGCTAGTGGGCTGTTAGGCTTACTGAAAAGAAAATACGAGCCTGTACGCTGAGCCGGTAGCTTTTCAAAGCTAGCGTTTTACTCGTTAGCTTCGCCTGAAAAAAGGCTAACAGCTAACCGCTAATGGCTATCAGCTACCCTATGTTGCCACCCCAAAGCTACGTCCAAACTACCGAACCCCGTCCGGCCCCGGCGCGGCGGCGTGGCTGGGTGATAGCGGGCAAGCTGGGTATCACGCTGCTCACGCTGGGCCTGCTGTGGCACTCAGTGGTCGATAACGACGCCACGGCCGCCGCGTGGCAGGGGCTGCTGGCGCGCAGCCTCGGGGGCCAGGGGCGCGGCCCGGTGCTGCTGGCCCTGTTGCTGATGCCTGCCAACTGGGGGCTGGAGGCCTGGAAGTGGTGGCGGCTGGCCCGGCACCTGGAGCCCGTCTCGTTCCGGCGCAGCCTGCGGGCCGTGCTGGTGGGCCTCACGCTGGGCTTCGTAACCCCCAACCGGGTGGGCGACTACGCCGGCCGCATCATGGAACTCAAAAGCCGCCGCCTCGATGCGCTGGGGGCCGTGTTTCTGGGGCGCTACTGCCAGCTAGTGGCCACCGTGGTGGCCGGTACATTGGGGCTGCTCTATTTTCTGGTGCGCTTTTACCTGCCCGGCTACCCGGCCGCTCAGCTTGGGCTGGTGGTGCTTACGCTGGTTATCAACCTGCTGGTGCTGCTGCCGCTTTACCACTCCGAGCTGCTGGTGGCGGCCGTGCAGGCCGTCAGGCCGTTGCGCCGCTTCAGCCGCTACCTGGCCGTGATGCCCACCTATCCGGCCCGCCTGCTCACGCACGTGCTGCTGATTTCGGGCCTGCGCTACCTCGTATTCGCGGCCCAGTTCGGGCTGCTGCTGCTGGCCTACGGGGTGCGCGCGCCGCTGGGGCCGGCCGCGGCGGCCGTGGCGGGTACTTTCCTGCTCAAGTCGCTGGTGCCCTCGCTCAACGCCCTGGCCGATGTGGGCGTGCGGGAGCTTTCGGCCACTCATCTGTTCGGGCTGCTGGGCCAGCCGGTACTGCCGGTACTCAGCGCCAGCCTGAGCTTGTGGGTGCTCAACATTGCCGTGCCCAGCGCCCTGGGCCTCGTGTTCGTGCTGCGCCTGAAAGTGCTGCGCCGCAAAAAGCCGGCCCCGGCTTCCGCCGCGTGAGGGCCGCTACCTGGCTGAGCGCCGCCGCCCTGCTGGCCCCCGCCGCGCTCTACCTGGGCCACATGTGGCGGTTCCGACAGGCGTGGAAATCAGTTGTCAGTTGTCAGTTGCCAGTTGTCAGTGTTGAGTTGTCAGGAGCAGTTTCTGATAAGGATAGCCTGGCCACTGATAACGACCTGACAACTGACAACTATCAACTGGCAACTGATACCCATGCCTTCACGGTCCTCATCGCCGCCCGCAACGAGGCGGATAACCTGCCCCATCTGCTGCGCGATTTGGCGGCCCAGGAGCCAGTGCCGGGAGGTTTCGAGGTGCTCCTGGTTGATGACCACTCGACTGATGCTACGGCCCGGTTGGTGCGCGAAGCTGCTGCCAGCCTGCCGGTGCGCCTGCTCACGCTGGCCGACCAGCCCGGGGCACCTACCGGCAAGAAAGCCGCCATTCGGGCTGCTGTACAAGCGGCCCGAACTCCCTGGCTGCTGTTTACTGATGCTGATTGCCGGCTGCCCACCGGCTGGGTGCGGGCCTACGCCGGGGCCGTAGCCCGCGACCCGGCAGCCCGCTTCATCAGCGGCCCGGTGCTGCTGACGGGTGCGGGCGCATTGGCCACGCTGCAGGGCCTGGAGCTGGCGGGGCTGGTAGGAGTGGGGGCGGCCGGCATCGGGCTCGGGCAGCCTACCATGTGCAACGGGGCCAACCTGGCCTACCGCCGCGCCGATTTTTTCGCCGTGGGCGGTTTCGCCGGCAACGAGGCCGTGGCCAGCGGCGACGATGAATTTCTGCTCCACAAGCTCCATGCGGCCTTTCCGGGGAGCATCCGGTTTTTGGCCGAGCCCGCCGCCATTGTGCGCACGGCTGCCCAACCCACCCTGCGGCAGCTGCTGCGGCAGCGGGTGCGCTGGGCCAGCAAGTGGCAGCACTACCAAACCCGCGCCCCCCAACGGCTGGCCGTGCTGGTGCTGGCCGCCAACCTCACGTTTCCAGCCGGGGCGGTTTGTGGGCCGCCGGACTGGTGCCCGCCCCGGTGGTGGGGCTGGCCTGGGCCGCCAAGTTGCTCGGCGACGGGTTGCTGCTGCGGCCGGTGCTGCGGTTCCTGGGCCGGCCCGGCTGGCTGCGCTGGGTGCCGGTGCTTCAGCTGGCTTATGCGCCCTATGCCCTGCTCGTGGGCCTGGCCGGTCTGCGTGGTGGCTACGAATGGAAGGGCCGGCAAGTAGGAGGGAAGTAGACCGGGAGCAGGGGCTTCGGTCGTCGCTCAGTTGAAGTTGCCGAGCTGGGCGGGCTACGGACTGAAGTCCGTGCCACAGCCGCGCTGGGTGCCTATCGGCCAATCCTTAGAAACCCCATAAACCCCTTGCTTTTGCCGCGTTCAGGGGCTTACTTCATAGGATAATCACTATAGCTGATTTGTCCGATGAATAGGAATATGCTGGAAATCGTGATGCCTGCCAGTATGCTGGCTGTGGCCGGGGCCATTGGCTACTTTCTGTTGCTGCTGGGCCAGAGCCTGAGTGCGCCAGTGGCGCAGGTTACTACCACCGCCCCGACCGATTCGGTGGTGGTGACGTCATATGGCGTGATGCGCGTGACAGTAACAGGCGCTGAGCGGCTACCCGATTCGCTGGCCGCCCGGTATCTTCTGCCTATAGACTCGGCTCGGCTTCAGATAGATCCGGCCAGCGTTGCCGCCGGCGATGCTCTTTTTAAAGGCAACTGCGCCCAGTGCCACGCCGTGCATGATGTGGTGGTGGGGCCTGCCCTGTCCGGGGTGCGGAAGCGGCGCCCCGAGCCCTGGTTGCGGACCTGGGTCAGGAATTCCGGCAAGCTCATCGCCAGCGGCGACGAATACGCCGTGAAAATCTACAACCAGTACCAGAAGCAGGAAATGCCCCGCTTCCAGCTCTCCGACAAGGAAATCAGCCAGATACTCGACTACGTGCAGTCGGAGGAAGGCATTGCCAGAGTAAGTGTTGGAGTAGTCCTGGACTGAGCAACTGTACGCTGCCTGCGCGCAGGCTTCCGCGAACCGCTGCGAGAAAATACGGCAAGAACAGCCCGCCGTGCTACCTTTACCCTTGAACCCGCTGCCCAACCCGTGACCGACGCCGAATTTGATGTCCTCGACGAGCTTTACTTCGTCACCCCTTTTGCCGAACTGCTGAAGAAAACCGGCCTGCCGCGCCCCGAGCTCGTGGAAACCCTGCGCCGCCTCATGGACGTGGGCTACGTGCGCAGCTTCTGGCCCGACCCCGATACGGAGCTGGCCTACGAGGAAAGCTCTTTCGGCGCGTTGGTGGGCGACTGCCAGTTTCTGGCCTCCAAAGAAGGACTGCTCCAGCATAATACCCGCTAAATGGCCGTCGCCGCGCCCGCTGCCGCACCTCCTGTACCCGTAGCCGCCGCGCTGCCGCCTGCCCGGCCGCCGGGCTACTACGTGCGCCAGCGCCTGCTGCGCAACACGCCCGCCATGCTGGGCCTGGGCTTTATCGTGCTCTGCACGCTGGTAGCCGTGCTCGGCTACTGGGTGCTGCCCGACAATTCGCCCTCGGCCAACAACGGCCTCGTGCAGCTGCAGAAGGAAGCCGCCCGGTTTTCGGGCCACCATCCTGCGCCTGCCCCGGCCCGATTCGGTGCGCGGAGCCGACAACCCGCTCCTGACCTGGTGGCAGGGCCGCGCGCCCGCGCTTCCGCGAGGTGCCCATTGCCAGCTACCGCATCGTAGGCGACTCGCTCCTCACCACGCCCTACCAAAACCATTCGGCTTTGGCCGACCAGCGCCAGGCCTACGCCCTGAGTGCCGTGGCCGGCCAAACCGGCTCGGCGGCCGAGCTGGCGCCGCTGGCCCGCCAGAACATCATCAAACGCACCTACTGGCTGGGTACCGATAAGGCCGGACGCGACGAGCTGAGCCGGCTGCTGCTGGGCACCCGCATCAGCCTGGGTATCGGGCTGGTGGCGGTGCTGATTTCGGTGCTGCTGGGCATGCTGGTGGGGGCCGTGGCCGGCTACGTGGGCGGCTGGGTCGATAGTTTGCTGCTGGGCCTGATGACGGTGGTGTGGAGCATTCCGGGCATTATGCTCGTGATTGCCATTTCGCTGGCCCTCGACAGCAAGGGCGTCTGGACTTCGTTTGTGGCCGTGGGCCTGACCATGTGGGTGGATGTGGCCCGGGTGGTGCGGGGGCAGATGCTGAGTTTGCGCTCGGCCACCTTCGTGGAGGCCGGCCGGGTGCTGGGCCTGCCTCAAAGCCGCCTGATTGCCCGCCACCTGCTGCCCAACATGACCGGCCCGCTGATTGTGCTGGCCACAAGCAATTTCGCGGCCGCCATTTTATTGGAAGCCGGCCTGAGTTTCTTAGGTTTGGGAGTGCAACCGCCGGCCCCGTCGTGGGGCCTGATGGTGAATGAGGGCTTTCAGCTCCTCGGTACCCAGGCCGGCCTCTGGCTCACGCTGCTGCCCGGCCTGGCCATCAGCCTGCTCGTACTCAGCTTCAACCTGCTCGGCAACGGCCTGCGCGACGCCTACGACCCCAAAACGCCCCTGGCATGAGGTGAGGTGGTGAAATAAAAAAGAACGTCATTCCGAGCGCAGCGAAGAATCTCGCGTGCTGACGTTGCTAAAGTAATTCAACGACAGCACGCGAGATTCTTCGCTGCGCTCGGAATGACGTCAACCATCTTACCTCAAGTCATTTTACCACCTCACCGCCAATTATGCCGACCACTACCCCCGAGAAGAAGTTGTTTTTGAAAGAGCGGGAGTTGGGGGCGTTGCTCGAAATCACCCAGGCCATCAACCAGGACCATTCCGAGGCCGCGCTCTACCGCATATTCCAGTTTACATTGCTCGGCCAGCTGAACATCCGGCGGCTGGTGCTCTATGTGAAGGAGGAGGGAGCCTGGGCCTGCATGGCCTGCTTCGGAGCCGGACTGGCCGATTTTCGTAAGGTGGAACTGCCCTCGGCCATCACCGATACCTGCACCACCAACCCTTGCTCGCTGCGCGATATGCAAGGGCTAGGCCCCGTGTGGGAAAACCTTGAAATAGCCATTCCGGTGGTGCAGAACGGCTACGTGCTGGCCTACGTGTTCATTGGCAATGTGTACGAAGACTACGCCGGCGAGGAGGCCACCAAGTTTCTCCAGACGCTGAGCAACATCCTGGTCGGGGCCATTGAGAACCGGCGGTTGGCGCGGCAGCGGGTGGCTTCGGCAGCCATGCGCAAGGAAATCGAAATTGCGCGGGAAGTGCAGACCATGCTCTTCCCGCGCACCCTGCCCAACGATGCGGCCGTGGCCGTGCACGCCAGCTATGTGCCCCACACGGCCGTGGGCGGCGACTACTACGACGTGGTGGAGCTGGGCGAAGGCCGGGTGCTGTTTGCCGTGGCCGATGTGTCGGGTAAGGGCGTGGCGGCCTCGCTGCTGATGTCGAATTTCCAGGCCGGGCTGCGCACCCTGCTACGCCAGAAGGCCGATCTGGCCACGGTGGTCCACGAGCTTAACCACCTCATTTTCCGCAACGCAGGCGGCGACAAGTTCATTACTGTGTTCTTTGGCCTCTACGACCGCGCCACCCGCGAGCTGCAATACGTGAACGCCGGCCACAACGACCCGCTGCTCGTGCCCGATTCCGGCCCCGTGCAGGCGCTCAAGGACGGCACCATCATGCTTGGCGTGATGGACGAGGTGCCCATGCTCAACGTGGGCCGCGTTATCGTGCCTCCCCACAGCCTGCTGCTCACCTACACCGATGGCCTGACCGAAGTGTTCGACGCCGCCCAGAACGAGTTTGGCGAGGAGGGCGTGCTGCGCGTGCTGCGCCAGACCCGCTACGCCCCACTGCGCACCATCCACAGCGAACTGCTGCGCGAAATCACGGCCTTCGACCAGTCCGGCACCGGCTTCGCCGACGACGTGACAATTCTGAGCTGCCGGTTTAAGTGAGATAGTGAGATAGTGAGGTGGTGAAATGGTGAGTTGATGTTCGGTAGGTCATGACTGCGCCACTTGCGCCAAACAGGATGCCCGAACATCAACTCACCACTTCACTATTTCACTGTACTCTCCTCCCGTACCCAGCTGCCCACCCGAATCAGCAAAAACAGATCGATGAAGAAGAAGGAGCCGATTTTATCGACTTCGACCAGCTCGTTGAGTAGCAGGTGGAAAACGATGATGACCAGGCTCAGGCCGGCGGCCAGCACTACGTAGCGGGGCTGGGAGCCGGGCGTAGTGCGGTGGTACAGGTTCTCAATAGTGAGCAGGGCTACGGCCACCAGCGCAATGAACAGCGATCAGCCCCGGAAAACCCTGCTCGGCCAGCAGCAGCAGGAAGTAGTTGTGGGTGGTTGATTTTTCGGGGTTGTCGCTCACGTAGGTGCGGAAGCTGTGCACCGTGTAGCGCTTGTACTCAGGGTAGAACGTGCTCGGGCCGCTGCCCACCAGCGGCTTGTCGGCGACCATGCGACCAGCTGCCACCCAGCGGTACACCCGCTCCATCCCCGATACGTCTTCGAGCTTGTAGGTCGCCTCCAGGTGCTTTTCGAAGTTGTCGCCGTTGAAAACCGTGGTTTCGTAGTCGGGGGCGTAGAGCATGTAGGTATTCTGGCTGGCGAAGTACACCCCCCCGGCCACTGCTGCCGCCAACGCGCCAAGCAGCAGCAGGCGCGTCTGGCGCAGGCGCATCACCCCATAAAACAGCCCCGCCACCGGCACCGACAGCATCGAGGCCCGGGTATAGGAGGTGATCAGCCCGAACAGCAGCACCAGCAGCCCCACCGCCCACACCAGCCGGGTGCGCCCCGTGGTGGTACGGACGCGGTAGAGGGCAAAGGGTAGGGCCAGGGCCAGCACGGTGGCGTAAATCACGTGGTTGCGGTAGAACGGCCGCACCGCCCAGTTGATGGAGTCGAAGCTGAAGCCGTGGGCCGCGTGCTTGCCCGCCGTGAGGAGCACCGTGAGGGCGGCCCCCACGATGTAGATGCCGGCCACCCGCCACACGTCGGCGGACCGGCGCAGCAGCAGCAGCGTGCCCAGCACAAACGGCACGATATACCACACCTTGGCCAGCAGATACTTAATGGACTTGGTCGTGTCAACTGAAAATGCGGCCGACACTGCCGACCAGAACAGCATCAGGGCCAGGATGATGACGATGGGGTGAGCCAGCTCGCGGCCCGCAATGGAGGCCCGGCGCAGCAGCAGGGTGGCCAGCACGCAGCCCGTCACCAGCAGCATCAGCGGCTCGGAGGGCACGTCCAGGCTCAGGCCGCCGGGCAGGCCCATTTCGCGCGAGAAGGCCAAGTCAGGAACAGCAGGTAGTAGAGCAAGCGCCACTCGGTGAAAAGCACCAGCAGGCCCACCGCGCCGGCTACCGGCAGCAGCGCCATCGGCGAGCTGCCCAGCAGCGCCGCCACTCCGCTCGTTACCAGCAGCAGCACGAAGCCCACGAAAATCCGCTGGGCCGGGTCGGAGGGCAGCAGGGAGGTCAGTCGCCGGATCACGGATTAGCGCGGATTTTAACGGATTTCACGGATTTTGTAGACGGATGGCAATGCCGCAGTCAGGGCCGCAACGTTCCGGCGGGCCGCAGGTAAAATCAGCCCGCAACCGCAACAAAGCGGCCGCGCCAACAATACCCTCTAAGCTAGCCTAAGCTCTAAGCCCTAAGCCCTAAGCCCTAAGCCCGAGCTACACGCGGCCGGGTCGTGCGCCGCCACAGTTCCAGCAGCGTTATCACGACAATGGACAGGGCCAGGGTGAGGAAAACCGACCCCACGACGATAAGCCAGCGAACGGGCTTGACTTTTCTTGGTGGCCGGGTAGGCCTTCTGCACGATGTAGAGCGACGAAATTTTGCCTTTCAGCGATACGTCGGCCGTTTCGTAATCGCCGCGGGCCTTTACGAGGCGATTTTGCAGGTCGGTAGTGCGCGAGGCCAGCAGGTTAAGCGAATCGACGCCCAGCATGTAGGCTTCCAGATTCATGACGTTGCCGCCGTCGGCGCGGAGCAGGCCGCGCAGGGCCCGGCGCAGGCCGGCGGCCTTGCCGGAGTTGCCCTCGCCCTCGGCCTGGTGCAGCTTGCTTTCTACTTCCACAATTTCGCGGCCCAGGTAGCGCGACTGCTGCTCGAGGCCGTAAATGCCGTAGCGCTTGCGGGCCTGTATCAGCTGCTGGCGTGAGCGTTCAAATTCGGCGTTGAGAAACTGAAACCGCTGCTCGTAAATGCCCAGCACGTTGCGCCGGTTTTCGAGCGTGAGCTGCTGGTTGACCGAGTCGATGGCCTGCACCATGGCGTTGGCGATATCGGCGGCCAGTTTCTTATCGCGGTCCAGGAAGGTGAGCTCGATGGCGTCGCGCTCGTTATGCACGATGCTCAGGTTGGAACTGAACTCGCGCAGCGTGGCATCGTCGGCGGCATCGTCGCCGGCCTGGCCGGTTTTGTAGTGCTTGTAGAGGTCGAAGCGCTTGATAACCAGGTCGGCCACCGGCTGCGATTCGCCGATGGTAATCACGCGGTCCAGGTCTTCGGTGCGGCCGTTGAGCTCCAGCTTGGAACCTTCGGTGGCGATGCGGTCGGGGTCGGTGGTTTCGGGATTGGTAGGGATGAAGACCGCCGTTGACTTGTATATGTTGGGCAGAAGCAGCGCTGCCACTACGCTCACGATGGCGGCCAGCACTACGGCGGCCAGCACCAGCTTCTTCCAACGATTAATAATCGGCCATAGGCCCAACAGCGAATAAGTAGGCTCCGACATAGATAAAACAGACCACGCCAGCAGAAAGTGGAAAGAGAAGATGCGCTGGCAAAGGCAGGCAAAGATAGCGGAAAAAATGCCCGTTGGTAGCGCTGTAGGCCCACTCGAAGCCCACCGGGTTTTGCGTAGTTTTACGCCCCGTCGCTTCGCCGGGGCCCACCCCGGCCCGGTTTGCAACCCGACTTTCTTCTTCCCAGGTTAGCTCTTTCTCGCGCATCAAACGCTTTTTTGGAAATATCAGCTTCGTCGTGCTGCTCAACCTGCTGGTGAAGCCCGGCTGGGTGGTGGTCGAAAACCTGGTGCAGGACCGCCTGGGCCACGAGCTGTTCGGTACCTTCACGGCCGTGCTCACGCTGGCGACCATTGTGGCGGCCGTTTCCGATCTGGGCCTCACCCAGCTCAGCACCAAGCGCGTGGCCGCCTCGGCCAGCTACTTCTGCCGATTTCTTCCCGACGCTGCTGCCCCTGCGGGCCGGTCTGGGTGTGGGTTTCCTGGTCTTCATGGTGGGGCTGGGCTGGCTGCTGGGCTACCGGGGCTACTGGCTGCTGGTGCTGGCCCTCACGGCGGCCGGCGCTGCTGTTCACCCAGTACGCGCAGTTTCTGCGGGGCGCGCTCCAGGCCAGCCAGCACTTCAATACCGATGCCGTGCTCTCGGTGCTGGAGAGGGTGCTGCTGCTGGGGGTAGTGCTGGCGCTGCTGCCGTTGGGCCTCACGCTCGAAGGATTCGTAGGGGCGCGGGTGGCGGCGGCGGCTGTTCACGCTGCTGCTGCTGTATGGGCTTATGCGCCGCTTTTATGGGCGGGTGCGCCTGCGCCCACGCTGGCAACAGGCCCGGCAGCTGCTGCTCGAAAGCCTGCCGCTTCGCCTTCATCACGCTGCTCTACGGCCTGAACGAGCGCATTGACATGGTGATGCTCGAACGGCTGGCCTCGCCCGCCGAGGCCAGCTACTACGCCGGCGCCTACCGCTGGGTCGATGCCGTGATGATGTACGCTCTGGACGGTGCTGCCGCTGTTTTTCGCCCGTTTCGCCCGCGTGCCACCGGCCAGCCGCGCCGAGCAGCAGCAGCTGCTCTGGTTTGGGCAGCGGGTGGTCACGCTGCCGCTGCTGTTGGTGGTGGCCTTCGGGCTGTTTCGGGGCGAGGTGCTGTTCTGGCAGTTCGGGCACAGCACCCCGGCCGAAATAGCGCGCATGACCCAGTGCCTGCAAATCCTGTTTCTCAACGTGCTGGTCCATGCCTTCTTCGCCATCTACAGCACCCTGCTCACCAGCACCGACCACGAAAAGCCCGTGAGCTGGCTCGTAGCGGGCAGCATTGCCCTCAACGTAGGCCTGAATTTCTGGCTGATGCCCCGCTACGGAGCGCTGGCCGCGGCCGCTCAACACGCTGCTGTGCGCCGTATTCGTGTCGGTGGGCTACGTGGGGCTGGTGCCGCGGCGCACCGGCGTGGCGCTGCCACTCCGGCTGCTGGGCCGGCTGGCGCTGGCCTTCGCCGGCCTCTGCGCCGGCTGGTACGCGCTGGGCACCTACGCCGGCCTGCCCTGGTGGCTTGAAACTGCCCTGGCCGCGGTGCTGGCTGCTGGCGCTGGTATTCGCGCTGGGCGTGGTGCGGGTAGCAGAGGTAAAAGCCGTGCTGCAACGCAGAAAAAAGGCTGAAAACCTGTAGAGACGCATCTTTGCGTCTTGTTGTTGCTGACGCTGATTGTTCCGGGCTACCGTTCAACCTCAGCAACGAGATGACGCAAAGATGCGTCTCTACAATGCAAACCCACCACCATGCATATCGCCGTCAACGTCCGTTTTTTGCTGCCCGGCGATAAGCTGGAGGGCATTGGGCGCTTCACGCTCGAAGTGCTGCGCGAGCTGGTGCAGCAGCAGCCTGAGCACACGTTTCACTTCCTCTTCGACCGGCGCCTTTGATGAGCGGTATCTGCTGGGGCCAAACGTGGTGGCCCACGTGCTGAGTCCGCCGGCCCGGCACCCGCTGCTGTGGGTGGCCTGGTTTGAGGGCGCGGTGGCCAGGTGGCTGGACCGGCACCGCCCGGCCGTGTTTCTGAGCCCCGACGGCTTCACGACGCTCCGTACCCGCGTGCCCCGCGTAACGGTGCTGCACGACCTGGCCTTCGAGCACTTTCCGCAGGATGTGGGCCGGCTGGTGCTGGCCGTACTACCGCTACTTCACGCCCCGCTTCGCCCGGGCCTCGGCGCGGCTGGTGGCCGTGTCGGAGGCCACGAAGCAGGATATTACGGCCCGACTACGGTACCGATCCGGCCAAGATCAGCGTGGTGTACAACGCCGTGGATGCGCACTTCCGGCCCCAGCCGGCCGCCTCGCTGCAGGCAACCCGGGAGCGGTACGCAGCCGGCAAGCCGTACTTCCTGTTCGTGGGGGCCCTGCAGCCGCGCAAGAATCTGGTAAACCTGCTGCGCGCCTTCGATGCGTTCAAAACGGCCACCAACGCCCCGGTGAAACTGCTGGTAGTTGGCCGCACCGCCTGGAAAGCCAGTCCCATCTTCGATGTCTACCAGCAACTCGCGCATCGCCACGACGTGCACCTAACCGGCCGCGTAACCGACACCGAGCTGGTGGAGCTCTACGCCGCCGCCCTCGGTACCTGCTACGTGCCTTACTTCGAGGGCTTCGGCATTCCCATCATCGAAGCCCAGGCCTGCGGCTCGCCCGTCATCACCTCCAATTGCAGCTCCCTGCCCGAAGTAGCCGGCGACGCCGCCTGCCTCGTTGACCCGTTTTCTGTGGATTCCATCACCGCTGGCCTTACGCAGCTGTACCAGTCGGCCGCTTACCGGCAGGAGTTGGTAACGCAGGGGCCACCGCAACGTGATGCGCTTCAGCTGGGCCGAAAGTGCCCGGCGGTTGTGGCAGGAAATTGAACAGGCGGCTGAGGTGAGTGAATGAGTGGGTTGGTGAAAGAACGTCATGCTGAGCGAAGGCGCAGCCGCAGTCGAAGCATCTCTACCGCTTCGTTGTAACGCCAGGCAGCCGACAGGATTACCATTGCAGTAGAGATGCTTCGACTCCGCCTCCGGCTGCGCTCAGCATGACGTTCGTATTTTTACTCACCACTCACCACTCACCACTCACCTCTCACTTTGCATTTACACCGCATGCCGGAGCTGGTGCGGGGGCTGTTTCCGGACTGCCTCTGGACCATGCCCGCCACCGACCCGCCCACGCTCTACCTCACCTTCGACGACGGCCCGATTCCCGAGGAAACGCCCTTCGTGCTGGAGCAGCTGGCCCGCCACGACGCGCGGGGCACGTTTTTCTGCGTGGGCGAGAACCTGGAGCGGCACGCCGATGTGGCCCGGCAGGTGCTGGCGGGGGGGCATCGGCTGGCCAACCACACCTACCACCACCTCAGCGGCTGGAGCAACACCCGCCCGGCCTACCTGGCTGATGTGGCCCGCTGCCAGGCATTATTGCAGGAGCTCCAGCCCGAAGCGCGGCCCCTGCTGCGCCCGCCCTACGGCCGCATTACGCCCGGTCTGGCCCGGCAGCTGCACGCCACCCACCAAGTGGTGATGTGGGACCTGCTCACCTGCGACTACGATCGGGATTACGCTCCCGCTCAGTGTCTTAGCACCGCCATCCGTCTCACCCGACCCGGCTCGGTCGTCGTGTTCCACGACAGCGTCAAGGCCAGCCCCAACCTGCGCTACGTACTGCCCCGCTACCTCGACCACTTCGCCGCGCTGGGCTACCAGTTCGCGGCGCTTTAGGGACTGGTAGCCCACCACAAACCCACAACATGCTCCTCTTCGCGCTTTACTTCACGGGTTGGTTCAGTCTGCTGGTGGTGGCTACGCTGGTGCTGGCCCGGCGTGGGGGGAGCCAGCCCGGGCCAGTTCCGGAGCCGCTGCCCCGGGTAAGCATCCTGATTGCCGCCCGCGACGAAGCCACCACCATCGGCCGCTGCCTGCAGGCCATTCGGGCGCTGGACTACCCGCCGGAACTAGTGGAAGTGCTGCTTGGCAACGATGGCTCGACTGACCAAACCACGGCCGTAGCGGCGGCGGCTATGCAGGGCTACGCGGGCTCGTTTCGGGTGCTCGATATCCGGGATAACCTGGGCTCGGCCCGGGGCAAGGCCAACGTGCTGGCCCACCTCACGCGGGCGGCTACCACCGATTTTTTCTTCATCACCGACGCCGATATTGCTGTGCCCGCCACCTGGCTGCAGGGACTGCTGGCCCACCTGGCCCCAGGCGTGGGCAGCGTCACGGGCCTCACGGTGGTTACCGGCCCGGCGCTGTTCCACCGCCTCCAGGGCCTCGACTGGCTGCTTTCTCTGGGGCTGGTGCAGGTGGTCACGGACCTGGGTCAGCCGGTAACGGCCATGGGCAACAACATGCTCGTGACCCGCGCTGCTTACGAGGCCACCGGCGGCTACGAAGCCCTGCCGTTTTCCGTAACCGAAGATTTCGAGCTGTTCAAGGCCTTAGGGGACCGGGGCTTCGGCAGCCGCAACCTGTTTCGGGCCGAAGTGCTGGCCAAGTCGCTGCCCCAGTATAGCTGGCGGGGGCTGTTGCACCAGCGGCGGCGGTGGCTGCGCGGGGTGGAACAATTGCCCGGCTGGCTGCAGGCATGCCTGGCGCTTTATGGCTCGTTTTACCTGGTGCTGCTGGCGCTGGCCGTGGTGGTGGGGCCGGGAACTGCGCTGGCCGTTTGGGCCGCCAAACTGTTGGTGCAGGGCGCGTTGGCCTGGGTGTGCTTCCGGCGGGTGGGCCGCCGCCCGCCGCTGGAACTGCTGCCGTTGTTTGAGCTCTACACCCTGGCCCTCTCCGGCAGTTTGTTGCTGTTTCGGCTGCTGCCCCTGCATTTCGAGTGGAAGGGGCGACGGTACCGGTAAATAATCGATTGTTTTTTAACCGTTCCGGGTTCCGCTTTTGAATGCTGGAGGAGCCCGCACGAGGCCGGCTACGTGTGCCCTAAGCGTATGAAATGGCACGAGAGGGTAGGTGGAAAGGCCGTTTGCATAGCGTGAAGGTGGTTTTTACTGGTGTAGGGGCTTACATTTGAATACCCCACCACTTAATTCCCACCGCGTTCTACGTTTTCCTATGTTCCCATTCCACTCCCGGGCCGCAATCCTGGCGGCTGCCCTGTTCTGCGCGTCCTGCCAGACGTCCACTTCCACCACCGAAACCGCTGCCGCCGACTCGCCTGCCGCCGCGGACGTCAACCGCCAGCAGCACCTGCTGGCTAACGAGGCCAAGATTGACGCGCTGCTGGCCAAGCTGACGCTGGAGGAGAAGATTGCCATGATTCACGCCAACTCCTCCTTCACTTCGGGCGGCGTGCCCCGGCTCAATATTCCGGAGCTCGTGACCTCCGACGGCCCCCACGGCGTGCGCGTGGAGCACGGCCGCGACTGGGAAGTGGACAAGGACGTGAACGACTCCGGCACCTACCTGCCCACCGGCAATACCCTGGCTTCTACCTGGAACCCCGAGCTGGGCTACGCTTTCGGTACGGTGCTGGGCAGCGAGGCCGCCTTCCGAGGCAAAGACGTGATTCTGGGCCCCGGCATTAACATTATCCGCACGCCCCTTAACGGCCGCAACTTCGAGTACCTGAGCGAAGACCCGTATCTGGTGTCGAAGATGGTGGTCGGCTATATCCGCGGGGTGCAGGACCAGGGCGTATCGGCCTGCGTGAAGCACTACGCGGCCAACAACCAGGAGGAGCACCGCAACGACATCGACGTGAACATGAGCGAGCGGGCTCTGCGCGAAATCTACCTGCCGGGCTTTCAGGCCGCCGTGCAGGAGGGGGGCGTGAACACGCTCATGGGCTCCTATAACAAGTTTCGGGGTACCTACGCCACCCACAACGCCTACCTGATGAACGACATTCTGAAGGGCGAATGGGGCTTTAAAGGACTGGTGATAAGCGACTGGGGCTCGGTGCACAACACCCAGGAGGCCCTGCGCAACGGCACCGACCTGGAAATGGGCACCGACCTGACGCTCATGTACAGCACCGTCGACCAGACGGCCAGCGCCGGCATGCCCGCCCTCACCCCGGCCCTCTACGACCGGTTCTTCTTCGGCACCGCCGCCTTGGAAGCCGTGAAAAAAGACCCCGCGCTGGTACCGATGGTGGACGATAAAGTGCGCCGGATTCTGCGCGTGATGTACGCCACCAACATGCTGGACGGGGCCAAGCGCAAGACCGGCGTCTATAACTCGGCCGAGCACCAGGCCACGGCCCTCAAGGTGGCCGAGGAAGGCATTGTGCTGCTCAAGAACGAAGGCAACCTGCTGCCCCTGAGCAAATCCACCAAAACCTTCGCCGTTATCGGGGCCAACGCCACGCGGCCTAACTCCATGGGCGGGGGCAGCTCTCAGGTGAAGGCCAAGTATGAAATTACGCCCCTCCAGGGCCTGCAAAAGGCCCTCGGGCCCAACGCCCAGATCAACTACGTGCCCGGCTATACCATTGCCCGGGGCCAGAAGGCCGACCCGAAGCTCATTGCCCAGGCCGTAGCCGCCGCCAAGGCCGCCGACGTCACCATTTTCGTGGGCGGCTCGACCCACGGCTACGATTACAAGGTGTGGAGCGACAATGCCTACGACGCCGAGGGCTACGACAAGCCCGATATGAAAATGCCCTTCGGCCAGGATGAGCTGGTAAATGCCGTGCTGGCGGCCCAGCCCAACACCGTGGTCGTGCTTATGGGCGGCGGGGCCATCGACGTATCGGCCTGGGCCGGCAAGGCCCGCGGCATCGTGGAGGCCTGGTACCCGGGCATGGAGGGCGGCAACGCCCTGGCCCACGTGCTGTTCGGCGACGTGAACCCCTCGGGCAAGCTGCCCTTCACCTTCCCCGTGAAGCTCGAAGACTCGCCCGCCCACAAGCTCGGCGAATACCCCAGCACCCCCGGCAACCCCCTCAGGCAGACCTACAAGGACGATATTTACGTGGGCTACCGCTACTTCGATACCTACAACGTAGCGCCCCAGTTTGCCTTTGGCCACGGCCTGAGCTACACCAGCTTCGAGTACGGTAAAATGGATGTGAAGCCCGGCTCGCGCAATGCCACCGTTACGCTCGCGGTGCGCAACACCGGGAAGGTGGCCGGGGCCGAAGTGGTTCAACTCTACGTCCACGACGACCAGTCGAGCATCAAGCGCCCCGAGAAGGAGCTCAAAGCCTTCCAGAAGGTCTTCCTGAAGCCCGGCGAAACGAAAACCGTTACCCTCACCCTCAGCCCCGACGCCTTCCGCTACTACAACGAAGCCCAGAAGCAGTGGACCCTGGAGCCCGGCCGCTTCACCCTGCTCGCCGGCAGCTCCTCCCGCGACATTCGTCAGCAGGGCATGGTAGAGCTGTAGAGCTTTAGGGGGTTTGAGGGACTCAGGAACCGGGGTATTGGGGAACTGAGTTGATAAACTGTCATCCTGAGCAGAGCGAAGGACCTTATCATGTTGCAACGAGGCGTTGGTGCGGCCGTTTCGAGGTGATAGGGTCCTTCGCTCCGCTCAGGATGACAGTATCTTTGTGGCCTATCCCCAGACCTCCCAGTCCCCCAGACCCCCAACATGACCTTTTCCGACTCCCACGCCCACGTCTACTCACCCCAGTTCCAGCCCGACCAGGACGAGATGCTGCTGCGGGCCTATGAAAACGGCATCGAAACCATCTTCATGCCCAACATCGACCACGAAAGCATCGACGCCATGCTGGACGTGGAAGCGCGCTACCCGACACCAGTGCTTTGCCATGATGGGCCTGCACCCCTGCTCACGTGACGCGCAACCTGGAGCGGGAGCTCTACGAGGTGGAGGAGTGGCTGGGCCGCCGCCCGTTCGCGGCGGTGGGGGAGTGCGGCATTGACTTGTACTGGGATAAAACCCTGCTTGCCGAGCAGCAGGAGGCGCTGCGGGTGCAGCTGGCCCTGGCCAAAAAGCACGACCTGCCCCTGGTGCTCCACACCCGCGAAGCCTTCCGCGAAACCGCCGACATCATTGCCGAAGCCCAGGACGGCACCCTGCGAGGCGTGTTCCACTGCTTCTCGGGCACCCCGGCCGAAGCCGAGGAAGTTGTCGGGCTGGGCTTTAAGCTGGGCATCGGGGGCGTGGCCACCTTCAAGAACGGCGGCGCTCGATAAGGTGCTGCCCGGCATCGGGCTGGAGCACCTGCTGCTGGAAACCGACTGCCCCTACCTGGCCCCCGTGCCCCACCGCGGCAAGCGCAACGAGCCCGCCTACCTGCCCCTGGTAGCCCGCCGCGTGGCCGAGCTGCTGGGCATTGCCCGGTAGAAGAAGTAGCCGCTGCCACCACCCGCAACACGCTGGCGCTGTTCGGGGAGGTGGGGAAGTAGGAGAGGAGGTGAGGGAGGAGGAGGTAGGGGGCAAAAGGACTGTCATCCTGAGCGGAGCGAAGGACCTTATCACCTCGAAACGGCCGTCACCAACAACTCGTTGCAACGTGATAAGGCTCCTTCGCTCCGCTCAGGATGACAGAGCTTAACCACCCCGCTTCCCTCACCCCCACACCTCCTCACCAAAAACCAACAACTACCTTAGCGGCCCCACCCGAACCTCTTGCTGCCCGTGCCTGCTATTCCCGAAGCGCCCCAGACCTCCATCCTCGTGATTTATACCGGTGGCACCGCCGGCATGGCCTACAACAAGCGTGGCGAGCTGGTGCCGATGAAGTTCGAGCAGATCCGGCGCAAAATGCCCGAGCTCCGGCAGCTGAATATGCAGGTGGACGTGACCAACCTGGGCGAGCCCATTGATTCGAGCAACGTAACCACCGGCGACTGGCTGCGCATGGCCGCTCTCATTGCCGAGAACTACGACCGCTACGACGGTTTCGTGGTGCTCCACGGCACCGACACCATGGCCTACTCGGCGGCGGCGCTGAGCTTTCTGCTCGAAAACCTGGGCAAAACGGTGGTCTTCACCGGAGCTCAGGTACCTGTTGGGCGCATTCGCACCGATGCCCGCCGCAACCTGGTTACGGCCCTCGAAATGGCCGCCTCCCGCCACCCCATGGCCAAAACGGTGCGCGTACCCGAAGTGTGCCTGTTCTTCAACGACCTACTCATCAGGGGCAACCGGGCCAAAAAAGTCGAAAGCCAGCAGTACGATGCCTTCCGCAGCGAAAACTACCCGCCCCTGGCCCGGGCCGGCATCGAGCTGGACTTCAACGATGAGCAGATCCGGCTGCTGCCCGCCGCCCCCCTGCGGGTGCACGAGCGGCTGGATGAGCGGGTAACCATTCTGCGCCTGTTTCCGGGCCTGACCGAACGCATGGTGCGCGCCCAGCTGGAAGTTGCCGACTTACGCGGCTGCGTGCTCGAAACCTACGGCTCGGGCAACGCGCCCACCGCGCCCTGGTTCCTGCGCTGCCTGCGCGAGGCCGCCGACCGGGGCGTGCTGCTGCTTCAACGTGAGCCAGTGCGAGGAGGGCCGGGTGCTGCAGGGCCGCTACGAAACCAGCGCTTATCTCTCCGATATCGGTATTGTGGGTGGCGACGATATTACGGTGGAAGCGGCCATCACCAAGCTCATGTTCGTGCTCGGCCTCAGCGACAACCCAGCCCAGGCCCGCCACCTGCTGGCTCAGGATTTGCGCGGCGAAATCACGCCAATCTGAGGTTTAGGGCCGCCGGGGCTTGCGTATCCCGAAAATCGGGTGTTATTTTGCGCCACCTAACCGCATCCTGGATGCGCACCCAGAGGGGTGTCCGAGTGGTTGAAGGAGCACGCCTGGAAAGTGTGTATGGGTCTAAAGCTCATCGTGGGTTCGAATCCCATCCCCTCTACATAAAACCCCGCTTGCTACCAGCAAGCGGGGTTTTTGCTTTTCGCAGTGAGGCGTACAGGCAGTATAACGCGTCTGAAATGGCCATCAGGCTGCCACTCCTACTGATTGCAGCACCGGCCGTGGGTTGGCTGGGAGAGCCAGCGAGAGGGGCAGGCCTATGATGAACTCGGTGTACTCACCTTCCTGGCTTTCTACCCTGAAAGTGCCGCGGTGGCCCTTGGTAACAATGTCGTAGCTCAGCGAGAGGCCCAGGCCGGTGCCTTCGCCGGTGGGCTTGGTCGTGAAGAAGGGTTCGAATACGCGGCTGCGCACGGCCGGCGGCATACCGGTGCCGTTATCGCGGACGGATATGCGCACTTCCGAGGCCGTTTGCTGCGTGCACAGGATTACTTCCGGCTGGAAAGCGGGCCCCTGCTGCTGTTGCTTTTCGTGCAGGGCATAAAACATATTTGTGAACAGGTTGAGCATCACCCGGGACAGGTCCTGGGGCACTACCCGCAGCTGGGGCAGGTGAGGGGCCAGATGCAGGGTAAAGTGGGCGCTGAACCCCGGGTGTTCGGTCAGCCAGTGCTGGTAGGCACGGTGCAGGCAGTCTTCGAGCAGGGCATTGAGGTCGGTTTCCTGGGGCTGACCGCTGCTGGCGCGCGAGTGTTCCAGCATGCTTTTCACGATGCGGGCGGCGCGGTGCCCATGCTGGTTGATACGGGCCTGATCTTCGCGCAGCTCCGTCAGCAACTCCGCGCTCAGGGCCCGGCCGGCCGCCGAGAGCGGCTCTTTGTTCAACTCCTCGGTCAGCTCGTCGAGCAACTCCAGGCTGATATCGGAGAAGTTGTTGATGAAGTTAAGCGGGTTCTGCATCTCGTGGGCCACGCCGGCGGTCAGCTCGCCCAGCGAAGCCAGCTTCTCGTGCTGCACCAGCTGGGCCTGGGCGGCCTGCAACTCGTTCAGGGTTTGGTCGAGGTGGTCGCGCTGAGCGGCAATCTGCTGGTTTTTCTCTTTCAGGCGGCGGTTGCTGGCCTGCTTGAGATATACGTTGCGCACCAGCAAACCGGCCAGCAGCAGTACGCCGCCCAGCCCCGCGAGCAGGGCATAAAACTGCTGGCGCTGGCGACCCGCCTCTTGGGTCTGGAGCTGGCGGGTTTTGGTGAGCAGGGCAATCTGGCTGCGCTTTTTGTCCAACTCATAGCTGTAGCGCAACGCGCCGGTGCGGCGCTGGGTGTCCTCGCCCGAGAGCGTATCGTCGTAGGCCATCTGCAACGTCCGGAAACGGTAAGCCGGCCCGAAATTGGTCTGGTCGGCGTAGGTTTCGGCCAGCAGGCGGGCCGCGCCGCGCACAATGCTTTTGCGGCCGCTCTGCTGGCCCAGTTCCAAGGCCGCGTTGGCCAGCACCAGCGCGCTGTCGGGCTGGCGGCTCAGTTGGTAAGCGCGGGCCAGGGCCAGCGCCACGGCCGACCGGTTGAAGGCATCGTCGCTGAGGCGCACCAGCTGGCGGGCCCGTTTGCCGTGGGCCAGGGCCGCCACTGGGTCGCCCAGCTGGCTGTATACGTCGGACAGGCTGACCTCGAAGCCAGCTTCGCCCTGCCGGTCGCCCTCCTGTCGGCTCAGGCGCAGGGCCTGCTGGTAGCAGCGCCGGGCCCGCGCCCAATCTTCCAGCATCTGGTACGTATCGCCGAGGGTGCTCAGCGAAGACATGACCAGTTGATGGTCTGCGAGCTGCCGGCCAATTCGTAGCGTGGCCTGGAGCACCGGCAGGGCTTCGGTGTAATTGCCCGTCTGGAAATAAGCCGTACCCATCACCCACTGGAGCCGGGACTGGGTTTTGAGGTCATGGGCGCGCTCGGCCTTGGGCAGGCCTCGTAGCGCGGCCGCCAGGGCCTCCACGGGGTCATCCTGCACCATGCCCAGGGTGCCGAGTTCCAGCCAGGCGCGGCCCTCGCCTTGGCTGTCGTGACGGCGGGCGTAGAGGCGCCGGGCCTGCCGGGCGTAACGGTAAGCCAGCGCCGGCTGATCCTGGCGACGATACAGGTTGCCGAGCGCCAGCAGCGCCTCGCCCTGGCCCACCGAATCGGTTAAGGCGCGGGCCAGCTGCAGCGCCTGAAGGCTGAGCTGGGTGGCCTGCACGGCATCGGCGTTCTTGAGCAGGTGAGAGAGGGCCTGGAGCCGCCGCACCCGCACGGTATCAGGACGGCGTTGGGTGCGCAGCAACTGCCGCAGACTATCATCGGGGGCAGCGAGTTGGCTAAATGCGGGCGGATTCATAACCAGCAGGGTCAGAAACAGCACAACCAGGGAGCGTTTCATAGGTGTGGGTAAGGCAGGAAAACAGAACGGAGCACGGATGCTAACCGGCAATCAGACTACTGGCATACTGGCAAAGAAGGCAGGTGGTAGCCGCACCGCGGCGGGCCGGCCGGGAATTACCAGTTTGGGTTATGGATAAACCCTAGTTCCGCTTCCGGGGCCGCAGCCTCGAGTCGCTGAGGCAACTGGGCGCTACCCAAGAATAGGTGTACAACACCCCCCGGTTCTTTGGGTACCGGACTTACTTCGATAGCAGTGTAAGGAATGATGAGTTTTGCACCCCAGGCACGGGCTTTTTTCAAGACGTCTTCTACTCCTTGAGCGCTTTTTAGCTCCAGGAAAAAAGTAGGTTTGGCGGCCTGGTCAAGCAGCACTTTATCTTCGTCGGTCTGTATGACGCAGAGCGTATTACCCTCACCCAGGTCGAATACCGCCATAGGTGGATTGGCCGGGCTGGGCGACTTTCCTAGTGCTAATTCATACAAGTCAACGGTATGCTGCCAGCTGCCCGACGAGGCGAATACTTGCTGAGTACAGTCGTTGGGGACTTCCTGAGCGGGGTCGGGAGAAGATGTAGGATCATTCATAGCTGGGGCTGATAAAGGTGAATGGTAAAGACACGATGCTAAGGAATATACGAAATTTTATCTAATAATTAAATATTTTATATATATAATTACATTGTATAGAAATGATCCTGCCGCTTTTTTCGGTTTTTAATTACCTGGTCCGAGCAGGCCGGGAAAATGACCTTTTCAACTGAGCAGCTGTAAGCAGCCGAATCTTCAGCTGACCAGCAATGGGCTGACAACCAAAAAAATGCCCATTCAGGTGCTGTGCAGAGCAAGCACTTTGTAAAACGTATAGTGAAGTTTTCGCGTAAGAAAACACCGGTTCCTGCTGCCCTTACTTCCGGCCCCGCCTCGAATTATGTGTCGGCTGCGCCGAACCCGGCGGGCAAACGAGTGTTTACCAATCAGCCACGTTTCGGTTTACTGCCCTCCCGCGGCCGTTCCTTTCACCACCACGATTTCGTTTATGTCCGATCAATCTACTCCCGCTGCCCCGGCCGGTGGCCAGGGCCAACCCACCAATGATGGGTCGCGCCGTACGTTCATGAAGCAGGCCGGCGGCATTCTGGGCCTGGCCCTGGCCCCGCCCTTTATCAGCCAGGCGGAGCGCCTGACGGCCCTTTCGAAAAAAGTGGAGGGAGTTTCTTCTATCAGTCTGAAGGTGAATGGCACTGCCCGCACCATTCAGGCCGAGCCCCGCGTGACGCTGCTCGATGCCCTGCGCGAGTACCTCGACCTGACGGGTTCGAAAAAGGGTTGCGACCACGGCCAATGCGGCGCCTGCACGGTGCTCGTGGATGGCCGCCGGGTGAACAGCTGCCTGACCCTGGCCGTGATGACCCAGGGCAAGGAAATTACTACGATTGAGGGCCTGGCCAAAGGAGAGGAGCTGCACCCGATGCAGGCGGCTTTCCTTAAGCACGACGGCTTCCAGTGCGGTTACTGCACGCCCGGCCAGATTATGTCGGGGGTGGCCTGCGTAAAAGAGGGGCACGCTGGTTCGGCCGACGAGGTGCGCGAATGGATGAGCGGCAACATCTGCCGGTGCAGCGCTTATCCGAACATTACGGCGGCCATTTTGGAAGCAAAAGGGAAGATGGGGTAGCGCCTGCGTCAACAACTGGTTGTGCTGCGCACGGCCGGCATCCAAAATCCCAAGCTTAAGACTATCAGACCCCATGAATAACTTCTCCTACCTCCAGGCCGAAAAAGCCAAGGAAGCTACCGCCGCCAAGCGCGACGATAAGTCGGCGGCTTTCATTGCCGGCGGCACCACGCTGCTTGACCTGATGAAGCTCAACGTGGAAAACCACGACCAGCTCATTGACGTGAATATGCTGCCCTTCCGGGGCATTGAAATGACCAAGAACGGGCTGCGTATCGGGGCGCTGGAGCGCATGAGCGACGTGGGCGAGCACCCGCTGGTAGTGCAGAATTTCCCGGCCGTGTCGCAGTCGCTGCTGCTGGCTGCCTCGGCCCAGCTGCGCAATATGGCCAGCATCGGGGGCAACATCATGCAGCGGACCCGCTGCGGCTACTTTCGCGATACGGCCTTCCCGTGCAATAAGCGCGAGCCTGGCACCGGGTGTCCGGCCCTGGAAGGCGATAACCGTAACCTGGCTATTCTCGGCACCAGCGACGCCTGCATTGCTACCAGCTACCCCGGCGACCTGGCCGTGGCTCTCACGGCTCTCGATGCCGTGCTGACGTTGGAAAACGCAAAGGGCAAGCAGCGCGAAGTGCCCATCACGAAGTTCTACCTGCTGCCTGGCACCACGCCCCAGCGCGAAAACGTGCTCGAAGCCGATGAGCTAATAGTGGCCGTAACGATTCCGCAGACCGAGGCGGCCCGCAAGTCGATGTACCTGAAGGTGCGCGACCGGGCCTCGTACGCCTATGCTCTGGTGTCGGCAGCGGTGGGGTTGGAGGTGCAGGGCGGGGTTATTCGCTCGGCCAAGGTAGCCCTGGGGGGCGTAGGTGCGCAGCCCTGGCGCGCCCCCGAAGCCGAAAAGATGCTGGTGGGCAAGGCTCCATCGGAAGCCGTGTTCCGGGTTGCTGCCGAAGCGGCGCTACGCGGGGCCAAGCCCCGGGAGCACAATGCCTTCAAGGTGGAAATGGCCCGCAACACGCTGGTTCGCGCCCTGAGTGAGGTAGCGGCTTAATCGGGTTATACAGCTTTCCCGCAGAGGCGCGCAGAGGTTTCCGCAGAGGTTCGCGGAGGTCGTTTTCTGCGAGCCTCTGCGTCAACCTCCGCGCTCCTCTGCGGGAAATCAATCTGAACAGATATGGACACCAATCAGACAAAAAACGCGCCTACCAACGTTGTTGGCAAACCCCTTGATCGTGTAGATGGCCCGGCTAAGGTAACCGGCGCAGCCCGCTATTCGGCCGAAATAAGCGTGCCCGGCACAGTGTATGGGGTGCTCAAGACCAGCACCATCGCCAAGGGCCGCATCACCAGCATCGATACGACCCGGGCAGCCAAGGAGCCGGGCATCCTCAACATCTTCACCCACCAAAACCTGCCCAAGCCGGCCAAAACACCCCAGCAGGTGGAGAAGTGGCGGGCGGCGCAGTCGTACCTGCCCATGCAGGATGATAAGGTGCAGTACGCCGGCCAGCCGGTGGCCCTGGTGGTAGCGGCTACATTGGAGGCGGCCACTCAGGCAGCGGCCCTCATTAAGGTGACCTACCAGGCCGAAGTGCCCATCGACTCTTATACCGACCCCAAGGCTGAACTCTTCGACCCTCAGAAAATCCAGCAGGGCAAAAAGGACGCCCACGTGGTGCGCGGCAACCCCCAGGCGGCGTACGACGGGGCCGCCGTGAAGCACGAGGCCACTTATGTGCACGCCATCAACCACCACAGCCCCATGGAGCCGGCCGCTACGCTGGCCGTGTGGGAGGGAAATGATAAGCTGACGGTGTACGAGGCAAGCCAAAACGTGACTATGCATCAGGGCGCATTATCCGACCTGCTGGGCATGCCCCGGGAGCAGATTCGGGTGGTGACCAAGTACATTGGGGGCGGCTTCGGCTGCAAGGGCTCGTTCTGGCCTCACACCATCCTGACGGTGCTAGCCGCCAAGGCCGTAAACCGGCCGGTGCGCCTGGCCCTCACGCGCCAACAGATGTTTACCGGAGTCGGCCACCGCGAAGACCAGGAGCAGACCCTGAAAATGGGTGCCACGGCCGATGGTAAGCTGGTGTCGCTGGTGCATACCAAGCGGGCTACCACCTCGCCCTGGGACAACTACACCGAGTCGAACGGCAAGATTATGGACATGCTCTACGCCTGTCCGAACTACTCGACTACCTACGAGTTGGCGCGGGCCAACGTCATGACCTCGGTGTGGATGCGGGCCCCCGGTGAGGCACCCGGCTCGTTCGCCCTGGAAAGCTCGCTTGATGATCTGGCAAACCAACTGGGTATCGACCCGCTCGAAATCCGCCTCCGCAACTACGCCGACCACGATTACAGCAACGACAAGCCCTGGAGCAGCAAGAGCCTCAAGCAGTGCTATGCCCGCGGGGCCGAGCTGTTTGGCTGGAACAAGCGCAACGCCAAGCCTGGCCAGAACCGCAAGGGCCGGGTACTGGTGGGCCACGGCATGGCTACGGCCAGCTACCCCGTGCACAGCTCTCAGGGCACGGCCCGCGTCCGCCTGTTTGCCGACGGCCACGCCGTGGTAGAGGCCGGTGCCACCGACCTGGGTACCGGTACCTACACCGTCATGACCCAGGTTTCGGCCGACGCCTTGGGTTTGCCGCCCGAGAAAATTCGCTTTGAGCTAGGTGATACCCGCCTGCCCACGGCCCCCGGCTCGGGTGGCTCGGTGGCGGCTGGCACGGTGGCCTCATCCATCATGGCTGCCGCCGAGGACGTGTGGGACAAGGTGGTGAAGATGGCGGTGGCCGATAAGAAGTCGCCCCTCTACAAAGCCAAGCCCACCGATGTGAAGGTGGAATTGGGCCGCATGTTCCTCACGAAGGACCCCAAGAAGGGGGAAACGCTGCTGGCCGCTCTCGGCCGTAGCGGCCAGCCCGACATTGAGGGCAGCGGCACCGGCAAGTACGGCGCTGGCTACGAGGAGAAGAACTTCGGCCAGAACGGCGCCGACCAGAACAACGACAACAAAGAAAAGAAGTCGGGTGGCCACTCCATGCACTCGTTTGGGGCGCACTTCTGCGAGGTGGAAGTTGACCCCGACCTGGGCACGGTGCGCATCACCCGCTGGGTGGGCGTGCACGGCGTAGGCACAGTGCTCAACCTGAAGACTGCTACCAGCCAGATGATGGGCGGTGCCATTTACGGTATCGGGGCCGCTCTGATGGAAGACACCTTCCGCGACCCCAACTTCGCCCGCTACACCAACGCCGACCTGGCCGGCTACCACGTCCCCGTCAACGCCGACATTCCCGATATTCAGGTGGAGTTCGTGCCTGAATCCGACCCCTACATCAACTATCTGGGGGTGAAGGGCATCGGCGAATTGGGCATGGTGGGCGTGGCCGCAGCCGTGGGCAACGCCATCTTCAATGCTACCGGCCGCCGTATGCGCAGCCTCCCCATCACCCCCGATAAGGTGCTGGAAGCGCTGCGCCAGCCGGCATAATCTTCATGCTGTTAGCTGAGAGCCATTGGCTGATAGCGTTGGTTCGGAGGGCGTATTTATCAGAATACTCGTCCTCTGCATCTTGGCAGAATGTTATCAGAACGAAAGCTAACAGCTAATAGCTCTCAGCTAACAGCTTTATAAATATGACCGAACTCCAACGCCTGCTTGTTGCCTACGACGAGCACCGCGCCGCCGGCCGGGCCTGCGCTCTGGCCTCGGTGGTGGACGTAGCCGGCTCGGCCTACCGCCGCCCCGGTGCCCGCATGCTGGTCACCGACGAAGGGCGCCTGACCGGGGCCATCAGCGGGGGCTGCCTGGAAGGTGACGCCCGCCAACGCGCCCGCCGCGTAATCCGGCAGGGCCGCCCCACAGTAGTCACCTACGACTCCACCGACCCCGATGACGACCTGCAATTCGGGGCCGCGCTGGGCTGCCAGGGTATCGTCCAGATCCTGCTCGAACCCCTCGATTTCCAGAACCCCGACAACCCCGTAGAGCTCTTGCGCCGCTGGGCCGGGGGCGTGGAAGCTCCTGCTGTAGTGGTGACGGTATTCGGCACGGCCGGGCCGGATTCCGGGGTGCGGGTAGGGGAGCGGCTGCTCTTGCTCTCCGATGGCACCGTGGAAAGCACTGTGCACGCCCATGCCGACCTGTACGCCGAACTGCTTGCCGATGCCCGCGCTGCTCTGGCGGCCGGGCAGCCCGCCACCCGCCACTACCCGGTGGGTAGCAGTGCCGTGCGGGTGAGCCTGGAAATTCTGCGGCCGCCCGTGCGCCTGACTGTGTACGGGGCCGGTAACGATGTGCAGCCGCTGGTGCGCATGGCCGCCGGCCTTGGTTGGCGGGTGCGGGTAGTTGACGGCCGCCCGGCGCAAGCCGCTTTGGCGCGCTTCCCGGAGGCCGATGAAGTGCGGGTGCTGCCGCTGGCCCAGGTAGCAGCAGAACCCCATGATGGCAGCTTTGCGTTGCTGATGACCCACAACTACTACTACGACCTGGCAGTGTTGCGCCATCTGCTGCCCGACCCTACCACCACGTACATCGGGTTGCTGGGTCCGCGCAAGAAGTACGAGCGCCTGCTCGACGAGCTCATGCAGGAATTCCCCGATGCCGCCCAACGCCTGCAGGGCCGCATCCACAGCCCCATCGGCCTGAATTTGGGGGCCGAAACTCCGGAGGAAATTGCCCTGTCGGTAGTGGCCGAAATCCAGGCAGTCCTCACCGGCCGCCCCGCCGGGTTTCTCCGCGACTCGCCTCACCCCATCCACCCGCCCCTGCGCTCCGACGGCCCCCTGGTACCCGAGGGCCGGGTAGATGTTGCCTGCGCGGTTGGGGAGTAACAGAACGTCATTCCTCAGCTCCGCTCGGAATGACGTTCTGTTTCCGTTAAACAGCCTTGGTCAATGATTCATCCCGCCATTATCCTGCTCGCCGCCGGCGCTTCCTCCCGTCTTGGCCGCCCCAAACAACTGCTGGCTTACCAAGGCCAAACGCTACTGCGGCGGGCTGCCGAAACTGCCGTGACGGCGGCGGCCGGGGCCATGGTAGTGGTGGTAACCGGGGCGCGGCACGAGGAACTGCTGCCGGAGTTGGCGGGCCTGCCGGTGCGGGTGGTGCGTTGCGCGGAGTGGGAGCGGGGCATGGGTGCATCGCTCAAAACCGGGCTGGCCGAACTGACTTCCGCCGCGCCAGTTGCCATGATTGTGCTCCTCTGCGACCAGCCCCACGTAACGCCTGCCCTGCTGCGGCAACTGGCCGATGCTCACGTCGCCACCGGCCAGCCTATCGTGGCGAGCGAGTACGCCGGGGTGCCGGGCGTGCCGGTGCTGTTTGCAGCGCAAATGTTGCCCCTGCTCCGCCAGTTGCCCGATTTGGCCGGGGCCGCTGCCCTGCTCCGGCAGCACCCGGAACTGGTAGCCACGGTGCCGTTTGCGGCCGGCGCGGTAGATGTGGATACCGAAGCCCAGTATGCGGCCCTATTGGCCGAAGCCCCTCCAACCCCAGATGCCGTGCCCGCCACCGGCTGAGCCCAGGCCTGGCTGGCTGCCATCTACCGGAACAGCCCTCCCGGCTTAGCGCAACTGCATGCCTTTAAGCGAAATGATGTACTCGCGTCGGGCGGCATCGTGGCGAATGGTGTAGAGAGTGGGGAAGTATTTGCCTGCTGCCTCGTAAACGGTTGGCTGTTTGATTTCCTTTTCTACGTTTACCCCAGGCACCAGCATAGCCTTGGTAAACATGGGCTCGACGAAGGTGACCTTTCCGTCGTAGCTGCCATAGATGAGGGTATGGCTGAAGCTGCCGCCGGGCTGGTACTCGGGGCTGCTTGGATCGATCCAGTGGCGGCCCATCATGGGTACTGTGCGGCCCGGGGCCGTGTTGGGGGGCGTAATGTAGCCCGCCGGCAGCTTGTTGGCGGCCGGCAGAATGTCGCCCTTCGGGTCGTCGAGGGTGATGCTGTGCTGCGTGGCCATCGGCAGCATATAAAAGTGGGCGTCGAAATGGGGAACCGTGTAGGTGTTGGTCGGCTCGTGGCCGTTCGGGTTCCAGTCGAAGGAAATGTGGTCGAAGGGTAGCCGGGCCGCCGCGCTGCCGGTGGGCAGCGCCAGGTCGTACATGGTGCCAAAAGCCGGCGTGGCGGGCAGGCCGGTCAGGGCGGCTTCGGTAAAGGCAACGCCGATTTCGGTGGGTTGCTGCTGGGCATCAGAGGCGATAAAGCTGCGGGCCGTACCATTGCCAACCTGAACGGTTGGCCCGTAAGTCACGCTTGGTTGCAGATCATCCGATGTTTCTTTGTCGCAGGCCAGCAACAAGGGCATGCCCAGGGTCAGAAGCAGAGTGCGGCACCAGGCCCGCATCGAGAAAGAAGATGGCGTATTCATAGCAGTAGGTTTGGTAGTAAAAAGAGTGGCAAGAGTAACTTAATTTACAATTAAAATTGCACTTGTTGTGTAATAAAATATAATTATTATAATAATGCAAGCATATATGAAACGTTGTATTGCCGAGTGTAGATGCTGGCTGATCCTGCCGCATAGCCTGCCTTTGGTTGCTGGCCGCCGCTGTGGGGTACCCCGCAGCAACCGCAACGGTGAAATCCCGTTATCTTGTCCGCACCACTGCCAAACCCTGCTTTTATGACCGAACACGCTGCCGTTTCAGCTCCCGAAACCGGCTTCCACGATATTCCCAAGGACGACAAGCGCATTACCCGGGGCTGGACGTTCTACGACTGGGCCAACTCGGTGTACCCGCTGGTGATTACCAGCTCCATCTTCCCCATTTACTGGGGCTCGGTCACCAAGGAGCTCAGCCCGGAAACCGACGTGGTAAACTTCCTCGGCTTCGAGGTGCCCGGCTCTTCGCTGCTGACCTACGCCATTTCGGCGGCGTTCCTGCTCATTGCGCTGGTCAGTCCGTTCCTCACCTCACTGGCCGACTACTCGGGGCGCAAGAAGCTGTTCATGCAGATCTTCTGCTACATCGGGGCGTTTTCCTGCGCGGCTCTGTTCTTCTTCACTCCCGACACGCTCACGCTCAGTACGTTCGTGTTCATCGCGGCCACTGTGGGCTTTTCGGGTTCCATCGTGTTCTATAACAGCTACCTGCCGCTGATTTCGAGTGAGGAGAAGTTCGATTCCTTGTCGGCCCGGGGCTTTTCGATGGGCTACATCGGCTCGGTGCTGCTGCTCATTATCTGCCTGGTGCTGATTACGTTTAACGAGGAGCTGGGCCTGACCAAGGGCTTCGCTACCCGGCTTTCCTTCCTGCTCACCGGCCTCTGGTGGGCCGGCTTCGCCCAGATTCCTTTCTTCACCCTGCCCGCCGACCCCGGCCGGGCCGCCAACGCCGCCGTTTCCGATTCGGGCTGGTTGCTCGACGGCTTTCGGGAATTAGGTAAGGTGTTTGCCCAGCTCAAGCACCTGCCCAACCTCAAACGCTTTCTGCTGGCCTACTTCACCTACAACATGGGCGTACAGACGGTGATGTACGTGGCCACCATTTTCGGCGACAAAGAACTCCACCTCGAAAGCACCGCCCTCATCGTCACGATTCTGCTGCTCCAGGTGGTGGGTATTCTGGGCGCTTACCTGTTTGCCAAGCTCTCGGAGCGCATCGGTAACACCCGGGCTCTGAGCTGGTCGGTGTTCATCTGGATGTGCATCTGCGTAGCGGGCTACTTCGTGCAGGCCGGCTGGAGCTTTTACGCCTTGGCGGCCGTCATCGGCCTCACGATGGGCGCCATCCAGAGCCTCTCGCGCAGCACCTATTCCAAGATTATGCCCGAGAACACGCCCAACACGGCTGCCTTCTTCAGCTTTTTTGATGTCACGGAGAAGCTCAGCATCGTCATCGGCACGGCTGTATTCGGCGTAATTGCCCAAATCACGGGCTCCATGCGCAACAGCATCCTCTCACTCATTGTGTTCTTTGTGCTGGGCCTGATTTTCCTGCTCACTCTACGCGGCAAGAAGCTCCGTGATGAGCCGGTTTCCATGGCCGAAACCTTCCCCGGCCCGCCGCCGGCTTCGGTAGCCGCCGGCACCCCGCTTTGAGGAGAGTGAGAAGTTCAATATTAAAAATGGCCGACATAGCGGAACGATGTAGAGACGCATCTTTGCGTCTCGTCGTCCGCACCGTTGTTACGTCGTCGTTCAACTTTGTCGTTCAATGCCGAGACGCAAAGATGCGTCTCTACAACAACCGGGTGCATCGTTCACGAAACGAAGCTGTTTAGAAAGTCAAAAGGACGTCATGCTGCGCTTGCCGAAGCATGACGTTTTAACCTGATTCCGGACACTTTCTAAACAGCTTTCACACTAAACAGCGCTACACCCAAGCACTCAACCCACTTTATGGCCACTGGACTTTTTGCTTTATTAGATGATGTAGCGGCTTTGGTGAAAGTCAGTGCGGCCAGCCTGGACGATGTGCCGGCGCAGGTAGCCAAAACGACCGGCAAGGTATCGGGCATTGTGATTGATGATACGGCCGTGACGCCCAAGTACGTGGTGGGCCTGAGCCCCTCCCGCGAGCTGTCCATCA
Source organism: uncultured Cytophagales bacterium (assembly GCA_963711295.1). Classification (GTDB taxonomy): domain Bacteria; phylum Bacteroidota; class Bacteroidia; order Cytophagales; family Hymenobacteraceae; genus Hymenobacter. Next base: position 1,344,527 of record CAVQDF010000003.1, on the reverse strand, counting down.
TCTTCCAGATTGCCAAAAAATCACTGTTCAACAAGCTGCTCATCCTCACGCCGGCGGCGCTGGTGCTGGGGTATTTTGCGCCCTGGGCCATTACGCCTATTCTGATGCTGGGTGGCGCGTATTTGTGCTACGAAGGCTACGAAAAGGTGCATTCGATGTTCAGCAAGCATCCCGAAGTAGACCCGGAAGCCGAGCAGGTGCTGACCATTACGCCGCAGGAGCTGGAGCAGCAGCGGGTAGCCGGCGCCGTGCGCACCGATATTATCCTGTCGGCCGAGATTATGGCCATTGCTTACAGCCAGGTAGTCGACTCCCCACTAATGAACCAGGTTATCGTGATGCTGGCCGTAGCCGTGTTTATTACCGTGGCCGTGTACGGCTTCGTGGGCCTGGTTGTGAAGGCCGATGATATCGGCCTGCATCTGGCGCAGAAAGACGGCAGCCCCGGCATCCAGAAATTGGGCCGCGGCATCGTGAAGTTCATGCCCAGCTTCCTGAATATCCTCAGCTACGTAGGCACCGCCGCCATGCTGTGGGTGGGGGCCGAAATCATTGCCCACGGCATTCCTTACACTGCCCACCTGCTGCACGAGCTGGAACTGGCGCTGGCCTCAGTACCAATAATTGCCTGGCTGGCCAAAGTGATAGTTAGCGGTATCGGCGGGCTTATTCTGGGCTTTCTGATTGACCAGGTGGTACGGCTGGTGAAGAAAATAATGCCAGGTAAAAAACAGGGGGCTTAGCAAGCAAGCACGTTTAATTTTTATTGCCAAAGAATGCACACATCCTCCCTCCAACAGAACATCCTTGCTGAGCTCGACCACGAGCTGGCTACCACCCGCAAGCTGCTGGCCCTGGTGCCCTTCGAGCAGGCCGACTACCAGCCCCACCCCAAGAGCATGAAGCTGGGGCAGCTGGCCGTGCACATTGTGAACCTGCTGGCTTTCAAGCAGCTCTTTGTGCAGCACCCCAACCGCGACTTTCTCGACCCCAACGGCCCCAAGCCCGGCCCCGCACCCACGAGCCACGAAGAGCTGCTGGCCCGCTTCGATGAGTATAGCGCCAGCTTGCGCGCGGCTTTGCAGGAATCCGACGACGCACAGCTGACCGACAGCTTCCGCCTCCACCGCGGCGAGCAGACGCTGCTGGAAATGCCCAAAGCCACCGCCATCCGCATCATGGGCCTCAACCACAGCATCCACCACCGCGGCCAGCTCATCGTCTACCTGCGCCTGCTCGACATCCCGATTCCCGCCATGTACGGCCCCTCGGCCGACGATAAAATCTGGGGATAGGGGAAGATAAAAGCAGCACGTCATTCAGAGCGAAGCGAAGAATCTCGCGTGCTGACGTTGTAATGGTAATCCTATCGAAGGGCTACTATTACAACGTCAGCACGCGAGATTCTTCGCTTCGCTCTGAATGACGTTTCGCTTTCTACTTCACTGAAAATACCCGCTCCCCGGCAATCCAGGTTTGCTGCACCTTCGCGTTGCGGAGCTGCTCATTGGGCATTTTGAGCAGGTCCTGTTTCAGGATGACGAAGTCGGCCACCATGCCGGGCTTGATCTGGCCTTTCTGCTTTTCCTCGAAGGCGGCGTGGGCGGCCCAGGTGGTCATGCCACGCAGGGCCTGCTCGCGGGTAATGGCGTTTTCCATCTGGAAGCCGCCGGCCGGGTAGTTCTTGGCGTCCTGCCGGGCCACGGCCGAGTGGAAGCCGAAGAGCGGGTTGATGTCCTCAACCGGGAAATCGGAGCCCAGCGCCAGCTGGCCGTACTGCTTGAGCAGCTCGGCATAGGCGTAGGCCGTTTTCAGACGCTCGGCCCCGAGCCGCTCGCCGGCCCAGTACATATCGGAGGTGGCGTGGGTGGGCTGCACCGAGGGTACGATGCCGAACTGTCCGAACTTGCCCATGTCGGCGGGCGTCACGACCTGGGCGTGCTCGATGCGCCAGCGCCGGTCCTGCTGCCCCTTGAGCGCCTCACCGTAGATGTTGAGGATGATGCGGTTGGCCGAATCGCCGATGGCGTGGGTGTTCATCTGGAATTTGCTGGCCGCCAACAGCTTCGCCAGGGCCCGGAACTCCTGTTCAGTCGAGAGCAAGAAGCCCGTTTCCTTGGGCCGGTCGTGGTAGGGCTCGACCAAACAGGCCCCGCGGGAGCCCAGGGCCCCATCGGCGTACACTTTGAACGAGTTGACGGTGAGCCGGTCTTTGAATACGGGACCGTTTTTGAGGTAGAAGTCCTTGTTTTCGGTGGTGGGGGCGAGCATGGCGTAGAGGCGCACCTTGAGCTTGCCGGCCGTCTGGAGCTGGTCGAGGCGGTCGACCTGGGCTTTTTCCAGGCCGGCGTCGGCCATGCTGGTCAGGCCCACGGCCAGGCACTGCTGCTGGGCCTGGAGCAGCAGGGTTTCGGCCTCGGCGGCCGTGGGCTCCGGAATCTTGCCCGATACCAGGTCTACGGCGTTATCAACCAGTAAGCCGGTAAGCCTGCCGTTGCTGTCGCGGGTGATGGTGCCGCCGCTGATGGGCGTGCGGGCCGTGACGCCGGCCAGATCCAGGGCCTTCTGGTTCACGAGGGCCGCGTGCCCATCGACCCGGACGATGAAGACCGGCGTGTTCGGAAACAGGGCGTCGAGGGTGTCCTTGGTCGGGAATTCCTTGCGGGCCCAGTCGTTCTGGTCCCAGCCCCGGCCCGTGAGCCAGGCCGCCTGGGGGTATTGCTGCCGCTGCTTCTGCAACTGCTGAATTACTTCGGCCCAGGAATTGGTGCCCACTAAGTCGGCGTCGCGCAGGCCCAGGCCGTAGCGGTAGAAGTGGCAGTGCGCGTCGTAGAAGCCCGGGTAAATGAACTGGCCCTGGGCATCGACTTCCTCCTTGGCCGCAAACTTGCCGCGCAGCTCCTCGGCAGTGCCCACGCCCACAAACTTGCCATCCTGCACGGCAAACGCCTGGGCCTGGCTGAAGGCCGAATCGACGGTGTACACGGTGGCGTTGTACACGAGCAGGTCGGCGGGCTGGCGGTTGCCGGCCGAGTTCGACTGGCAGGCGCTGAAACCGGCTGCCAGCAGGGGCAGGGCCAGTAATGAGCGGAAACGTGGAAGCATAGCGTGGGAGTAGGTGGTTGGAAACGGGAAGGTCGGGGAAAAGCCGGATTTGTTGCGTGAAGTCGAACAGTAGCTAAAAAACTAGCTCCCCTCCTTGGAAAGGAGGGGTTGGGGGTGGTTGATGCTAGTGGAACAGTTGCTAGAAACTAATTCTAAAAACCGTTCTTCCCTCATCAACCACCCCCAACCCCTCCTTTCCAAGGAGGGGAGCTAGTTTCTGGCTTCTAAAAAGCCGTACTAGTCGAAGCGCATGTGCTTCACCGACTCGCCGGAGTTCTTGAGCTCCAGCAGCGACTCGATGCCGATTTTCAGGTGATTCAGCACGTAGCCGGCGGTTACTTTCTTGTCGCTCTCCGACGTTTTCACGCCCTCGGGCGTCATCGGGTTGTCGCTCACCAGCAGCAGGGCACCGTGGGGGATACCGTTGACGAAGCCCACAGTGAAGATGGTGGCCGTTTCCATATCCACGGCCATGGCCCGGATCTGGCGCAGGTACTCCTTGAACTCCTCGTCGTGCTCCCACACGCGGCGGTTGGTGGTGTACACCGTGCCGGTCCAGTAGTCCATTTCGTATTTCTTGATCATGCTGCTCACCGCGCGCTGAAGGCGGAAGGAGGGCAGGGCCGGAATTTCGGCCGGCAGGTAGTCGTCGGACGTACCCTCGCCCCGGATGGCGGCGATGGGCAGGATCAGGTCGCCGAGCTTGGTGTTGCTTTTCAGGCCCCCGCACTTGCCCAGGAACAGGGCCGCCTTGGGCTCGATGGCCGAGAGCAGGTCCATGACGGTGGCCGCCATCGGCGAGCCCATGCCGAAGTTGATGATGGTGATGCCGCCCGCCGTAGCCGTCTGCATGGGTTTGTCGAGGCCGCGGACCTCGGTGCCGAATTGCTCGGCAAACATGGTCACGTAGTTCATGAAGTTGGTCAGCAGAATGTACTGGCCAAATTCTTCCAGCTCCACGCCGGTATAGCGGGGCAGCCAGTTCTTTACAATGTCGGCTTTGGTTTTCATATGTGGGGGTTAAGGTTGCGAAAGATAGGGTTACACCGAAACCGGCAGCTGCTAGGAAAGCGGCGGCCGGCTCGATCAGCCGGAAAGGGTAGGTACAAAAAAGCCGTCGAGGCCCGGAACGGGGGAACGACGGCACGGAATGAAAAGCGGGACTTGAGGCCCCAGGGCCGTACCTTTGGAGGTGATGCAAGAGTTGAACCTGCCGCCTTTCGAAGCCAAAGTTACACAAAGCGGCGAAAATTTGCTAATCTGGGACGTGCTGCGCCGCCGCCACGTAGTGCTCACGCCCGAGGAATGGGTGCGCCAACATGTGGTGCATTACCTCATTAACCACCGCGGCTACCCCAAGGGGCTATTGAGCCTGGAGCGCAGCCACCAGTACAACAAACGCCAGAAACGCACCGACTTACTGGCCCTCGATGCCGCCGGCCAGCCACTGCTGTTGGTGGAATGCAAGCGCCCCACGGTGCCCATTACGGCCGCCGTGGCCCACCAGATTGCCACCTACAACGCCACCATTGGGGCGCCGCTGCTGCTGCTCAGCAACGGCCTGCAACACTACTGCTGGCGCGTGGACGCGGAAAAGCGCACGAATGAACTGCTGACGGAGGTGCCGGCGTATTTGGGGTAAAATAGCCCGTCATTCTGCGTACCCTGGCTTAATTCGCCACATGCTCAGAATGACGGACTACTGATATCTTAAAACTGCGCCTGCAGCGTCAGGTAGAAGCTGCGGGCGTCGGCGGGAATGATGCCGGGGCCGGGGTAGGCGGTGGCGCGGCGGGTGAAGTAGCGGTTGTCGGTGAGGTTGTTGAGGCCGGCTTCGAGCTTGAGGAACTTGTACTCGTAGCTGCCCGAGAGGTCCATGATCCAATAGGCCGGGATTTCACCGAACACGGCCGAGGGCTCGCGCAGGCTGTTGGTGGCGTCGGTGAACTGGCGGCTGGTGTAGGCGTACTGGTAGGCCAGCTTGAGCGGGCCCCGGCGCAGGGTGAGGCCGGCCTTGGCGATGAGCGAGGGGGCTAGCTCCACCTTTTTGTCGCGGAACAGGGCGTTGTCGATGTTGTAGCGGGCATCCACTAGGGTCAGGTTGGAGAACACGCTCAGGCCGGTCCGCGACTCCGCCCCGCGCATCAGGCGCAGCACGTCGAGCTCGGCGAAAGTTTCGAGGCCCAGGTTGCGACTGGGGCCGATGTTGGTGCGCAGCAGGTAGTTCTGGAAGCGCACCGTATCCTTTTCGGGGCGCAGGCCGATGCGGTTGTTGTAGGCCAGGTAAAACAGGCTGGCATCGTAGGTGAACACGCCCGGCCGGCCGCCCCGCAACCCCAGGTCGGCGCTGTAGCCCCGCTCGTCGCGCAGGTTCTGGTCGACGCGGATGCCGGGGTTCACCACCCGCATGTCGTTGAAGTTGATGGCCCGGTAGTTCTGCGAGAAGTTGGCGTACACTTCCACCTGCTCGGTGGGCTTGAAGCTGGCCCCGAGTCCGCCCAGCAGCAGGCCGCGGGTGGTCTGGCGCTGCTCGGCAAACTTCTCTTCCGAGAGGAAATTACCGGCCTGGTCGTACTCTTCCTTGGCAAACGTGCCCGTAGCCCGGGTGCGGATGAACTCGTAGCGCAGGCCGGGCGTGAGGCTGAGGCGGGGCGTGAGGTTGAAGATGTTCTCGACGAATACGGCCGCGTTGCGGCTTGGGTATTTGTAGGCGGCCTGGGTGATGGAGGCGTTCTGCTCGGCCGGATAAAACGTGAAATCGGCGTCGGCGGCGCTGGAGCCGGGACCCTGGCGCTGGTCAGTGAAGCCGTGGTAATAGCGCCCGCCCACCAGCAGGGTCGAGAAGGAGCCGCCCAGGGCGTAACGGTGCAGCAGCCGCAGCTCGGAGCCCACGTTGCGGAACTCGTCGCGGATGAGCAAGCGAGCCGTACTCAGGTCGTCGGGCCGGTCGATGCGGCTGAGGTTGCCCAGGGCGGTGCGGTCGGCCAGGAGGCCGAAGGTGCGCCAGTTGAGGCGGGTAGCGTCGGAGAAGCGGTAGTCGGCGGTGGTGGCCAGCAGGTTCCAGTTCACCCGGAACCAGTTGCGGGTGCGGGTGCTTTGGTGGGCATCCTGGACAAACTGGGCGTCGGTGAGGCCGCCGGGCTGCTGGGCCAGGTAGTACATGCGGGTGTAGTCGAGGCCGATTTTCAGCCGCTCGGTGGCCGCGTGCTGCACGCTGGCGTAGGCCGTGTGCACATCAAATCCCGGAGTTGGGCCGCCACCCGTCGCCGCGCTTGTACTGGTAGTAGGCGTAGTAGTTGGTGCGCCCGAGCTGTGCCGCCCACGCTGTTGAACGAGTTGAAAAACCCGAACGAGCCGCCCGTCTGCCGGGTCGTGAACTGCACCTTTTTATCAGTAGGCCCCCGGCGCAGCACGAAATTGAGCATGCCCCCGAACTGGGTGCCGTACTGCAGCGAGGCCGCCCCGCGCACCACCTCAATGCGCTCCAGCGCCTCGGTGGGGGGCGTGTAGTAGCTCTCGGGGTAGCCCAGCGCGTCGGCCGAGATGTCGTAGCCGTTCTGGCGGGTGTTGAAGTTGGCCGTGCGGTTGGGGTCAGGCCCCGCCCGCCAATGCCGAGCTGAATGCCCGCCCCGTCGCTTTCCCAGATGTTGAGGCCGGCCACCCTGGCATACACCTGCCGGGCGTTGTTGGTGGCCAGGTTGGCCGTTACGTTTTCGAGCTCGATCACCTCCGTTTTCTTGGCCGCGATAAATGGCCGTGCCCTCCACCGAATTCAGCCGCCGGATACCAAAGCCCTGCTCGCGCTGGCCTTCTACGTTCACCTCGCTCAGCTTCACATCCGAAGGGGCGAGGGCGAAATCCAGGGTCGCGTCGGCCGTCAGTTCCACGGGTTTGGTCAGTGAAGTAAGCTGCTCGGCAAAAGCGGTCAGGGCGTAGGTACCCGCCGACAGCCCCGCGAAACGGTAACGCCCCTGGGCATCGGTGCGCGTAAGCTGGCCCGAGCCGGCCACCAGCACCTCCGCCTGCGCCACCGGCTTCCCCGTGCGGGCATTGGTCACTTGCCCGCTTAGCGTCAGGTTCTGGCTGAACGCGGGGAAGGTGAGCAGGAGCAGGAGAAGAGAAGTAGTGAACGGGGCATGAGCGGTGAATGAGTGACTCGGTGAATGGGTGAATGAGTGAGAAAAAGAACGTCATGCAGAGCGGAGCGAAGCATCTCGCGTGCTGACATTGGGTTAGCGTTGCAACATCAGCACGCGAGATGCTTCGCTGCGCTCTGCATGACGTTCTTTTCGTTATTCATTCACCGTTCGTTCCAGCGGCAGAATCCATGGCTTGGCTCCGAAACCCTCCCGTTGCGTGGCCAAGTCCAGGTTCGGGTCGATGAACAGGCGGGAGCTGCGGCCGTTGAGGGTGACGTACGCCTCGGCCCGGACCTGGGGGTTGGGGATGCCGCGGCGGCGGTAGTCGTCGCGCAGCAGGTGAGCGAACTGCAGGAGCATGTCGGGCTGGGTGGCTACCTGCTTTTCCTGCGTCACGGTGAGGTAGTCGCGGTTGCGGATTTCGGTTTCGTGGCCCGTGCGCGGGTCCATCACGTAGAAAAAGGCCGTGCCGCTTTTCTCCATCAGCATCACCCGCCACGAGAAGCGGTAGCCCTGCTCGGTCCAGAACAGCGTACCCGGGTACAGCACGAACCGCCACGGCACCAGTACCTGCACCAGCAGCCACACACCCAGCGCGCCCACCAGCCAGGGCGAGGCGGCGGCAGGCACTTCGGCTACCGAGGCGGCGCGCAGCCCGGCTGGGCGGCCCAGCAGGCGGCGGGCGGCGGCCAGCACTTTCTCATGGAACGATGCCGGGAAAAACAGCAGCGTGCTCACCAGCATAATATAGGGGAACATGCCGATCTGAAATAGTACCGCCGTAAGCACGTGGAACACCACTACGGTGGCGTAGGCCCAGCCCCGGGTGCGGCGGGCGCTGAGAAAAAACGGAATCGTGAGGTCGTAGAACGCGCCGAACCAGCTGAACGCGTAGGCCACCCATAGTTCATCGAACAGCGGGCCGAGCAGCGGCAAATCGGTGTGGGCGGGCAGCCACAGGCGCAAGGGCATAGCCTCAAAAAGCCAGTCGGGGTTAAGCTTGGCCACGCCGGCGAAGAAGTACACCAGTCCCAGCTGAGTCCGCAGCAGCAGCCCGGCCCACTGTGGCACCGTAGCCCGCCAGTGCCCCGGCTGCCAGCGCGCATCGAGCGAAAACTGCGCGTTGGCCGGCACCCAGATCAGCAAAAACGCCACCACCGACACGAAGTAGTAGTGGTTGAGGTAGTTGCTTTTATCCAGCAGCTCGACGTAAGTAAACGCCAAAAAAAACAGCGCCGCCGACCACCGGTACCAAGCTCCCAGCAGGATGCCCAGGGCCCCGAGCGCCATTAGCCCGAACACCACATGCATGCCCACCGCGCCGGCCGGCTTCACCCACTCAAACCCATAATACGGGAAGAACACCTTAGGCGCCACGTAGAGCTCGGTAATCCAGCCCTTGGCCGCAAACCGCGCAATGCTGGCCAGCATCATGCCCCCAAACAGCACCCGGAACACCACCAGCGGCGCCACCGAAACCGGCCGCATTAACCAGGAAAAGGTATATCTGAGCTTTAGCTGAGAGCTATTAGCCTGTTAGCTTTCTGTTAGCGGAATAGGAGAGTCGTCAGGTACAAGTAGTCGCCCAGCTGCTATCAAACGGAAAAAGCTATCACCGCTAATAACCCTCAGCTAACAGCTCAAGAGTTAGTCGCCGTCGTTGTCGGTGTAGGTAATCGAAACGCCGAGGGCCGAGGGCATGTCGGTTTTGGTGAGCACGATGAGCTTCTGGAACTCGTCGTAGACCTTATTGACGGCGGCCGGCTGGGTGGCCACAGCCTGGGTGAGGGGGCCGGGCACGGCGTTGATGGCCGTGAGCACGGCGTCGAACTGCTGCTCGATAATGCCGGCCAGCGGCTTGCCGTTGTACTGGGCCTTCACGTGGGTGAGGTAGTCATCGAGGCCCAGGCCGTTGGCAGTGCCGGCCTGGCCCAGGAACAGGTTCTTTTCGGCCTGCACGTTGCGCTTGAGCAGCTCCAGCGAGAGGTTGCCGTAGGGCGACTCCGCCTTCTGAGGCTGGGGCGTACCCGCCGTAAAGCGTCCGCCCGGGATGCCTACCTTGAAGCGCTTGGTCATGTCGATATCGGCGTTGAGCTGGTTGACCAGGTTGGCTACCGCGCTGCCCACGGCCGTGCCGGTGGCTTGCTGGAAAGTGCTGGTGTAACCGCCGGCGAGCCAGCCGTTGTAGGCCGCTTCGGTGCGCTGCTTTATTTCGGCCGCCACGGCCACCGCATAGTCGCCGCGCTTGGTTGAAGCCGCGAATTTGGCCGCTACGGCTTCGGGCGTTGCGCCGTCGTGCAGCAAATAATCCAGGGCCGGAAAGCCCTTGGCCGCCAGGTTGGCCGCCGCTTTCAGGTCGTAGGTGCCGGCCGCGATGTTGCTCTCAATCTGGCTCGTGGAAGTTGGGTACACGTTAAGGTTAGAGCGCAGCATCTGCTGCTCGGCCGGGCCGAACTCGTAGCTGCTCACCGCCTGCCAGGCCAGGCTGGCTTCGCGCAGCTCCGTGCGGGCCGTTTGCAGCGTGGCCACCGACGGGCTGGCGGCCAGCGCCGTAACGGCCGCGCTCAGCTGGCCGGCCTCAGTGCTCAGGTCGCGGAAACCGGGTACAATCAGCTGGCCGCTGTAGTTGGTAAGCATGGCGGCCCGGTCGAAGGAGTCGGCGGGGGCGTTGTCCTCGCTTTTGTCGGAGCCGCAGGCGGTCAGCAGGGCGAGGCTCAGGGTAACGGCCGTCAGGCGGAGCGTTTTCAGGTCAGGCATCAGCATAAAGCAAAATGGAAAAGCAACGGGCAGCGCTCTTCCGCGAGGAGAAAAGCGCTGCCGGGTGCAAACAACAGATAGGCCGGGGCCTAGGTTCACTTAAATAGTGCCCTTGATGGCGTCGAAGCCGTAGGCCGCGCTGAGCAGGTTCAGGGCGTCGTTGATGTCGGTGGCGGTGGTCAGGTAGAAATTGTCGCCGAGTTTGGCCAGCACCTGAGCCTGCATGGCGTCGCTGATTTTCCGGTCGCCCTTGTAGCGCAGACCCATCACGAAGCCCCGGGCCTCGGAGAGGTAGTGGCTCTTGAGAGCCTGGTCGGCTACCACGCCTTTGGCTGCGTTCAGCTCGTGGATGGCCGAGGCGGCTACCAGCCGCTCCCACTCGGTGCGCAGGGTGGTGGCGGCGGCCGTTTTGCCAGCCATATCGTTGTTGGAAATGGCGGCCCGGCCCTTCAGAAAGGCGTCCATCATTGTCTTGTTCGACTGCAGCGCGGGGTTGACCTGGTTGCTGTAGTTGGCCCAGTACGTGAGGCCGGTGAGGTTGGTCGGGAAATCAACGGGGGCGCCGAAGTAGCCGAACGCCTCGTCCCAGTGGTGCTCCATGGCCGTGCCCTCGCCGGGCGTCACGGTCTTGTTGTCCACGGCGCTGCCAATCTGGTCATCGGTGAGGTAGCTGTCCACGGCCTGGTAGTAGAACACGGCCCCCATCAGACCCTTCTGAATCAGCTGGCCCAGCTCCACGCCCTTGGCGTTTACCAGGTACTTCTTGGTGCCGTCGGCCGAGGTGAGGCGGCCGGCCGTGCCGTTGGTGGCGGGCAGGTTGGCGCTCAGACTGGCCGTGGCCACGTCCTTGAGGTAGTTGTCGTAGTCGGCCCGCACGGTGCTCAGGGTCTTGTCGCGCAGCTGCTTGCCGGCGGTATTCAGGGCGCTGGTCGAGAAGGGATTATTGGTGTTGGCGTACATGTTCTGGAGCTTCTGGGCATCCAGCACCGCGCCCGTATTAGCCGTTTTGATGTAGGCATCCATTTCCCCAAGCATGGCCATCCGGGCCTGCTGGCCGCTGTAGCTCACGTTGGCGAAGTTGTAGGTCGTGGGCACATCGTACTTGGGCGTTACCATCTCGTTGTCGTCGGAACAGGCCGTGAACGTAGCGGAGGTAAGAGCCAAAGCGGCCAGCGTGAAAAAGCGGGTAGCAGCGCGCATAAAAAAGGGGAGGGCTTGTTTAGAATCGTTTCAATTATGACACAAATGTAAAGGCCGCATGGCGACCGACCAAGCTTATTTTTAATTATTTTAAATAAGAATAAGCAAGAACATGGCCCGGTGTTCCGCCTGGATGCCCTGATTCGTGTGACAGTGCTGTTATCCCTTCCCCGGCATTTATCACCCCGCCGCAGGGTTGGCCGGGTGGAATTAAGCGTTGCTTTCCACCGACCGGCGGCGTTTCACGTAGTACCGGAAAACAACAGTTGGGCTTATTTTAGGAGAAGTGCGCCGTTCCCCGCTTGCAGGCGAGCAGAACGGCAGCTTGTATTGCTAGTGCTATGAACCCTTCGGATAATTCGGCTGCCAGCCCGCTCTTGTTGAACGAGACAGAAGCATTTTTTGCCTTAAGTCCCGGAGGGGAAATTCAGCAGACCAGCCCGGCATTTGCCCGGCTGCTGGGCCAGCCGCCAGCCGGTTTGCCGGGCCGCCACCTAGCCCATTACCTGCCGGCCACCGACCACGACCGGGTCCGGCAGCTGGTGGCCCGGGCGGCGGCCGGCGAAGTGGTGTGCTACGAGGGCCCCTTACGCTGTTCGGGCGTGACCGCCGAATGCCGCATCACCTTGCTGCCGCTGCTGGCCGACAACCAGATTGCTGGTGTCTATGGCGTGGCCGGCCGCCTTGGCGCGCAGCACCCACCCAGCCGGGCAGTGCTGGCGCGGGAGCGGCAGCTGTCGGTTATTTTCGATAGCATCTCCGACGTCACGTTCGTGCTGGAAGTGGAGCCCGGAGGACTGTACCGGTTCGCTTTCACCAACCGAGCCTTCCACCGAATCACGGGGTTGCCCCCGGAGCTGGGCGTTGGCAGCCTGGTGCAGGACATCATCCCCGAGCCTTCCCTGACGCTGGTGCTGGGCAAGTACGCCGAGGCGGTTCGCACCCGCCAGCCGGTGGTCTGGCAGGAAATATCTGACTATCCTACCGGCCGTCTGTTCGGGGAGGTCACCATCACGCCCGTACTCAACGAGGCTGGGGAGTGTTGTCAGTTAGTGGGTATCGTGCACGACCTGACCCGGCAGAAGCAGATTGAGGAGGACCTGCGGATCAGCAACGAGCGGTTTCAGTACGCCATCAAGGCCACCACCGATGCGCTCTACGACTGGAACGTGGCCACCGACACGCTGTACTGGGGGGAAGGCTACGAAACATTGTTCGGCTACCGGCTGAAGCAAAATCCCGGGCTCTTCAGCCAGTGGGCCGAACATGTGCTGCCCGCCGACGCCCAGCGCGTGGTGAATGGCCTACGCCATGCTGCCTACGAAACCACTAACTGGCACTGGCAGGAGCAATACCACTTCCGGCGAGCTGATGGTAGTTGGGCCTGGGTGGATGACCGGGGCTACATCCTGCGCGACGAGCAGGGCCAGCCCGTGCGCATGATCGGGGCCATGCAGGACATTTCGGAGCGCCGGGAAGCGGAGGAACGCCAGCGCCTGCTGGGGGAGCGGCTGTTTCGCCAGAACGCCGATTTACAGCAGTTCACCTACATCGTGTCGCATAACCTGCGGGCTCCGCTGGCCAATGCCCTGGGCTTTGCGCAGCTGCTGGAGCGGGTTGTACCCGGCTCCGAAGTGTTCGAAAATTCATTACAGAATCTGCATACCAGCCTCGGGCAGCTCGATGGCATCCTCACCGACGTGAATGCCATTTTGTCGGTGCGCGACCAGCGGGGGGGCTACCGCCCCGAGGCCGTGGCACTGGCGGCCGTGTGCAAGGAGGCCCTGCAGGGTGTCGGGCAGCTGCTGGAGGCCTGCCAGGGCCAGGTGCAGGTGGCTATTGCCGAGGATCTGCACCTGCCGGGCCGGCGGGCGTATTTTCATAGTATCTTCCACAACCTGCTCTCCAATGCCATCAAGTACCGCTCCGACGACCGGCCGTTACGCGTGGAAATCGAGGCCACAACCGATGCCGACCAACTCACCACCATCCGGGTGCGCGACAACGGCCGGGGCTTCGACCTGACCACTGCCGGCGACGCCGTGTTTCAGCTCTACCAGCGCTTTCATTCCGACCAGAAGGGCCGGGGAATTGGGTTGTTTTTAGTGAGGGCCCACGTTGAATCCATGGGCGGCCGGGTCAGCGTGGAAAGCCAGGAGGGGGTAGGCACCCAATTCGTTCTATACTTTAGCTCCTACGGGCATGAAAACTTACCTGATTGATGACGACAAGCTCGGCATCTACTTAACGGAGCAGCTGCTGCGGGCGGAGGACTTTTCTAATTCCATCTGCAGCTTCCAGTCGGCGAGCGAGGCTCTGGCCGCGTTGCTGGGCGAGAAGGCCGATACCACGCCGCAGGTGATTTTTCTGGATCTGAACATGCCCCTGATGGACGGCTGGCAGTTTCTGGAAGCTCTGCACCCCTACCGGGAACGGCTGCTGGGCCACTGCGCTATCTACATCCTGACCTCTTCGCTGGCCCTCACCGACCTGGAAAAGTCCCGCCACTACGAGCTGGTCGCCGGCCTGATTCATAAGCCCATCGACAGCGGGGAAATCCGGGCCATCCAGGCGAAGCTGCTACCCACTACCGGGCCCCCCGACGGCCCCGCCACACTAAACCGGCCCTAGCCGGCTAGGGCTGCCGATCCGGGCGAGTAGGGTAGAGGCGGTTTTCGGCCAGGCCATTGAGGTAGAACTGCACGCAGGCCTTCAGCTCGTCGCCGTACTGGCGCAGCTTGGCGGGGTTGGGTCGGGCGAGCGGCACGGCAGGTAGCTGATGGGTGCGGTAAGGATAGAGGCGCACCTGGTTGTCGGCCGTAAGCTCAGTTACGAAGTCGGTGTGCACCAGCCAATAGCTACCGCCGCTCAGAAACAGCGCCCGGCCGCTGGTACCGGCATCAAATACCGAGTAGCCGAAGGGCAGCAACTGGTTTTCGGCCGGCAGGCCCAGCAAGTCGAGTACGGTGGCCGGCACATCGGTTTGTTGGGTGATGCGGGGCAGGGCAACGGCCGGCAGCTGCTGGCCGGGCGCAAAGAGTAGCAGGGGCGTTTTGTACTCGCCCAGCACGTTCTGGTAGTCCGTCGCATCCGACTGCGAGGTGTGGTCGGCCAGCAGAATGAAGAGCGTGTTATCGTACCAGCGCTGGCGCCTTGCCGCCGCGAAAAACTGCCGCAGGGCCAGATCGGCGTAGGCGATAGTGGGCTGAATGGCCAGCGTGCCGGTAGGCATTTTGCCTTGGTAGCGGGCCGGCAGCCCAAACGGCTCGTGAGAGCTGAGCGTGAACAGCGTGCTGAAAAACGGCGTCCGTTGCCGGCTTAGCTGCTGGCTGAAGTACTGCAGGTACGGCTCATCGAAAATGCCCCAGTGCCCATCGAAATCGGGGCTGCTGGCCGCGCCGGGGTACTCATCGAGCCCGAAATACTGCTGCATCCCGGCCATGCCGCCGAAGGTGTTGAAGCCCATGGTACCGTTCTGAGCCCCGTGGAACAGGCTGGTCTGGTAGCCGTGGCGGGCCAGGATGCCGCCCAGCCCATGCAGCTCGTCGGTCTGGAAATCGGAAGTGATAAAGGAGCCCTCCATGAGGCTGGGCAGGCCCGCCAGCACGGCCGGCAGCGCCTCAATGGAGCGGCGGCCATTGGCGTAGTGGTCGGGCAGCAGCAGCCCGCCGTGGGTGGCCAGCGAGTCGAAGAAGGGCGTGTAGCTGCGCCGGCCAGGGTTCTCAATGCCGTTGTACTCCGAGCCGAAACTCTCCAGCAGCAGCACCACCACGTTGCGGCCCGGCAATGGAGCCACAGCCCGTTGGGGCAGGGGCCGGGCCGCCAGTGCCACTTGCAGCTGCTGGGGCGAGCTGAAATAGTTCTTGCGCTCGGGGGCTTCGTAGCCCAGGCTTTTGAGAAAAGTGAAGGTGCTGTTGAGCGCCAGGTGCCCCAGCACGGCCGGCTGTTGCACGAAGGCCGCCCCCGTACGCAGTGGCTTCAGCTGCAGCCCGCCCCGGATACCCAGCACGACCAGCGCGGCAACAACTACCAGCTGCAAGGTGTATTTAGCTCCAAGCTTTAAGCTCCAAGCTGCAAGCTTTTTTTCGGCCTTATCAGGCCTGTCGGGCTCAGCTTGCGGCTTGGAGCTTGTAGCTGGCAGCTCCCTTCCCGGCATGGGATAGAAGTACCATAGCGCGGCCAGCAGCGCGCCAAATGGCAGCAGCAGCCACCAGTAGCTGAGCAGCAGCTGCCCCGCCTGCCGCTGCACGTCGGCCCCAATGGTACTTAGCTCGTTGCTCGTGCGTCGGCCGATAAAGCGGAAATACTCCCAGTCGACGAGGTTGAGCACCAGCCCGAAGCCGTTGAGCAGCAGGTATACGCCTCGCACCAGCCGTTGCCAACCCCGGCCCCGGCTCGGCACCAGACTCAGCAGTAGCCACGGCGCGTTCAGCAGCAGCAGCGCCGATACATCGAACCGGAAGCCATGCCAGAAGGCCAGCGCCACCTGCCCCGTCGCCGCCTCCCGGAATACGTTTTGGTTGAAGGCGTAGAAGCCCACCCGCAGCAGCAGGTATACCCCCAGCAGCAGGGCAAACCGCCGAACCAACAACCGCAAAAACTCAGATGGCATAGGCAACAGGACGAACCAATGGGCAGCGAAGCGCCACTCGGCCCGGGTAAGGGAAAATGAAAAGTCGGTTGAGCAGCAACCACCGAACAATACGCGAAGCCGGTGCTTCGCTGTCCTTCGGTTCGCGCTACAAGGGGGCCAGCTTCACGGCCTGCCCGTCGGGCAGATCCTTGATCTGGCGGTAAAAATCGGCCAGCCAGTCCAGGCGCCGGGCCACGGGCACGGCCTTGGCGGCGGGCGCGGCGGCGCGGTTGGAGGCAATGCACAGCGGCGGATACAAACTCAGCAGCTGCCCCGGCTGCAGCACCCCACCGGCCTGCTGAAATGCGCGCAGCGGCTCCATGCCCAGCGCATCCAATGGGAACTTCTCGGCCCCGAACAGGAAGTGCTTGAAGTCCACGTCGAGGTCGGCCAGCTCGCCGGTTTCGGTATCCAGAAACCACACGGCGTCGCCGCGGAGCAGAAACTGGTTGCCCACGCAGTCCTGGCCAAACGGAATATCGGACTTTTTCAGCTCCGCGTAAGTGCGCCACAGCGCCCGCTCGCCCTGCCACACCGCTGCCAGCGAGTGCCAGCCTGGGGCCGCTACGCAGCCCCGCAGGTGTAGCCCGCCGAAGTAGGCCACTACCCCGTTCTGAGCCCGCAGAAACGTCTGCAAATAAACCGGTAGCCGGGCCAGCGTCACTAAGTCAGTCAGCTCGCCGCCGGTATAGATAATTCCTTTCATGGAATGAAAATGCTTGCTGCCCTGGTTACCCAGGGCTAAAGCCCTGGGCTATGCAGCGTGTTTGTTCTATTGCTTGCCAACCAGTCAACTACTCCGCTCACTAGCCCAGGGCTTCAGCCCTGGGAAGCGAGAAGTTGGTGAACCAGGCAGGCTAAAATTACAACAAAGCCTTTCCCGCACGAGGCGGGAAAGGCTTTGCAATGGAGGTGCGAAGGAAGTTAAACGCTCAGGAAGTTGCTTTCCTCGAACATCACGTTCTCGTTGAGCACCTGGTTAACGTCGGTCAGCTCAAGGCCCCAGGCATCAGCCACACCTTTGTAAACCACCTTACCGTTCACCACGTTCAGGCCGAGGCGCAGGTCCTCGTTGAGCAGGCAGGCTACGCGCCAGCCCTGGCTGGCCAGCTTAAGGGCGTAGGGCAGCGTGGCGTTGGTGAGGGCCAGCGTAGACGTATAAGGCACGGCACCCGGCATGTTAGCCACGCAGTAGTGCACGATGTCGTCGATGATGTAGGTCGGATCTTCGTGGGTCGTGGGCTTGCAGGTTTCGATGCAGCCACCCTGGTCCACGGCCACATCGACGAGCACGGTGCCCGGCTTCATGGTCTTGAGCATGTCGCGGGTGATGAGGTGCGGGGCCTTGGCACCCGGAATCAGCACCGCGCCAATGATGAGGTCGGCCGTTTTGATGGCCTGCCGGATGTTGTACTCGTTGGAGTACTGGGTGGTCACGTTCTTGGGCATGAAGTCGTCGAGCTCGCGCAGACGGTTCAGGTTGATGTCCATCACCGTAACCTGGGCGCCGAGGCCGGCGGCAATTTTAGCGGCCTGGGTGCCCACGATACCGGCGCCGAGCACCAGTACTTCGGCTGGCTTCACGCCGGGTACGCCGCCGAGCAGAATGCCGCGGCCCTTCAGGGGCTTTTCGAGGTACTTGGCACCTTCCTGCGGGGCCATGCGGCCGGCCACTTCGCTCATCGGAATGAGCAGGGGCAGTGCGCGGTTCGGCGACTCCACCGTTTCGTAAGCCAGGCACACGGCCTTGCGCTCGATCATGGCGTGGGTCAGCGCCTCGCCCGAAGCAAAGTGGAAGTAAGTGAACAGCAGTTGGTTTTCCTTGATGAGCGGATACTCCGAGGCAATCGGCTCCTTAACTTTTACAATCATTTCGGCCTTCTCGTACACCTCCTCAATGGTAGCGAGAATGGTGGCGCCGGCCTGCTCGTACTCCTCGTCGGTGAAGCCGCTGCCGTTACCGGCCGTGGCCTGCACGTACACCTCGTGGTTGTACTTCACGAATTCGGATACGCCGGCGGGCGTCAGGCCCACCCGGTTTTCGTTGTTTTTAATTTCTTTCGGAACGCCAATCAGCATGATACGCAGCAGAGAAGGGGGTGGGGAAATGGGTGGTTGCGCCGTTAAAAGCGCCGCAAAGATACGGGGGAAAATTGGTGTAAGGGGAGAAAAAAAGTATGTCATTCTGCGCGGAGCGCAGGACCTGGTAAGCAGCTATTGTTAGTCGATTAGCTGTTCACCAGGTCCTGCGCTCCGCGCAGAATGACATACTTTTTTTCTGTCCGCCTTTGTTACTTGAATGGTACCGATACCGAGCTTTCCTTGACCATGCTGCCAGCGTTGAGGTCCTTAACAACCGTGGCATCGAGCGTGAGCTTGGTGTCGCCGTTCAGATCATTGCTGGTGATGGTTACCTGCTCGTGCTGAACGCCGAGCTTGCGCTGGCTGTAAACCAGCTCCACCATGGCGGTTTCGCCGGGTTTGATAGGCGAGGGTACATTCTGGTAGCCCACGCAGTAGCACTGCGACGTAACGGCGCCAAGTACCAGCTCCTGCTTGCCGGTGTTGGTCACCTTGAAGCGGGCCGTGAGGCTCTGGCCGGCTTCCATCTTGCCAAAATCGTGGCTGGTGCGGTCGAGCTTGAGCCGGGGCGACTGGGCCAGCTGAGTCGGCGTGAGGGTGGAGCGCAGCTGCTCTTTGTTAAGCACGTTGCCTTTAATGGTAAGCACTGTGCTGGGTGTGGCGGCGTTGCTCATCACGGTTACAGTTTTATTGAAGATGCCGGGCCGGCCGGCGCTACTGTATACCGCTTTTACCATACCGCTCTTGCCGGGCAGTACTGGCGTTTTGGTCCAGTCGGGGGTGGTGCAGCCGCAGCTGGCCTGCACGTTGGCGATGATGATGGGCTGGTTGCCGGTATTTTTAAACCGGAACTCGTGGGTGGCCATGGTTCCCTCGGGCACGCTGGCGAAATCGTGCAGTTCCTTATCGAACGTGAGTACGCCCTGGGCCTGAGCCGCCGTGGCTCCGAGCAGGGTAAAGAGCAGAAAGAAAAGCTGTTTCATCTTTTTGAGAAGCTAGGAGTTAGAGCTGGAAGCTGGAATGCGGGCGACAGAAGCTGAAATGAAGGCCTCGGTAGAAAGCAGAGAAGCAAGGCAGTCATCATGCACGGAAACGGTTAGCTCCTAGCTTCTAACTCCTGGCTTATCTTCTCCAAAGATAACCAACAAATACAGGGCGCCGCCGCATCGGCGGCAAATCCGTACTTTTGGGGGCCTGCTTTCCGGGAAGCGGGCTCCCACCCGTTTGTCCTGCCCGGTTTTACCCACCCGCCGCCAATACGTATGCTTACTGCCGACCCCGCTGCCGCCATGCCCACCCGCGTTGCCTCGCTTTCCAAAGACGACTTACTCCACGATTACCGCCTGGGCTGGGAAAGCCGCCACGCCTCGCTGGCCGGCCGCAAGGAGGTATTTATGGGCAAGGCCAAGTTTGGCATCTTCGGCGACGGCAAGGAGCTGCCCCAGCTGGCTATGGCCCGCGCCTTTAAGGCTGGCGACTGGCGCGCCGGCTACTACCGCGACCAAACGTTCATGCTGGCCATCGGCGAGCTAACGCTCCAGCAGTACTTCGCCCAGCTCTACGCCCACCCCGACGTGGAGGCCGAGCCCGCCACCGCCGGCCGGGCCATGAACGGGCACTTCGGCACCCGCCACCTCGACGAGGACGGACAGTTTAAGAACCTGGCCGAGAGCAAGAACTCCTCGGCCGACATTTCGCCCACCGGGGGCCAGATGCCCCGCCTCGTGGGCCTGGCCTACGCCTCCAAGCTCTTCCGCCAGAACCCCGACCTGCACCAGTTCTCGCAGTTTTCGGTGAATGGCAATGAAGTAGCCTTTGGCACCATCGGCAACGCCAGCACCTCCGAAGGTATGTTCTTCGAGGCCATCAACGCCGCCGGAGTGCTCCAGATTCCGATGCTCATCAGCGTTTGGGACGACCATTACGGCATCTCGGTGCCCGCCGAATACCAGACGACCAAGCAGAACATCAGCGAAATCCTCAAGGGTTTCCAGCGCGAAGGCGAAGGCCAGGAAGGCTTCGAGATTTACCGGGTGAAAGGCTGGGATTACGCCGCGTTGGTCGATACCTACCAACGGGCCGCCGAAATCTGCCGGACCGGGCACGTGCCCGTACTCATTCATGTGCAGGAAGTAACGCAGCCGCAGGGCCATAGCACTTCGGGCTCACACGAGCGTTACAAGAGCGCCGACCGCCTGAGCTGGGAGCAGGAGCACGACTGCCTGCGCAAGATGCGCGAGTGGCTGCTGGCCGAGGGCTACGCTACCGATGAGGAGCTGGACGCCATCGTAAAAGAAGCCCAGGAAACCGTGAAGCAGGCCCGCACCGCCGCCTGGAACGACTTCTTCAACCCCATCAAACAGGAGCGCGACGAGCTAGTGGTTCTGCTCAATAAGCTGGTGGCCGAAACCGGCACCGAAAACAACCTGCACGAGTTGGTGGAGCCGCTGGAGCACAACCCTACACCCATCCGGGCCGACCTGGTGCGCACTGCGCGCCGGGCGTTGCGTCAGGTACGTAGCCTGCGCAGCGGCGCCCGCCGCGAGCTGCAGAACTGGCTCGAACAGGCCCTGGCCGAAAACGCCGACCGCTACAACTCCTACCTCTTCAGCCAGAGCGAGGAAGCCGTGGGCAACATCTACGGAGGTAGCAGTGGACTATGCCGCCGACGCTGCCTCCGTAGATGGCCGCGAGGTGCTCCAGGCCTGCTTCACGGCTAACTTTGAGCGCGACGCCCGCATTTTCGCCATTGGCGAAGACGTGGGCCGCATCGGCGACGTAAACCAGGCCTTTGCCGGCCTCCAGGACAAGTTCGGGGAGTTGCGCGTGACCGATACCGGTATCCGGGAGTGCACCATTATTGGGCAGGGCGTGGGCGCGGCTATGCGGGGGCTCAAGCCCATCACCGAAATCCAGTACCTCGACTACCTCATTTACGGCCTCGAACCACTCAGCGACGACGTGGCCTGCCTGCAGTACCGCACCAAGGGCGGCCAGAAAGCGCCGCTTATCGTGCGCACCCGTGGCCACCGCCTCGAAGGCATCTGGCACTCGGGCTCGCCCATTCAGATGATTCTGGGGGCCATCCGTGGCATTCACCTCTGCGTGCCCCGCAACATGACCCAGGCCGCCGGTTTCTACAACACACTGCTGCGCAGTGATGAGCCGGCCATCGTGATTGAGTGCCTCAACGGCTACCGCCTCAAGGAGAAAATGCCGAGCAACGTGGGCGAGTTTACGTTGCCGCTGGGCCAGCCCGAAACGCTGCTCCGCGGCTCCGACCTTACCATCGTTACCTACGGCTCGATGTGCCGCATCGTCCTCGACGCCGCCGTTCAACTGGCCGAGGTGGGCATCAACGTAGAAGTTATCGACGTGCAGACGCTGCTGCCCTTCGACCTCGACCACGTGATTGCCGACAGCCTGCGCCGCACCAACCGGGTGCTGTTCGCTGATGAGGACGTGCCCGGCGGCGGCACTGCCTACATGCTCCAGCAGGTGCTCGACGAGCAGCAGGCCTACCGCTTCCTCGACTCGCAGCCCCGCTGCCTCGCCGCCCAGGCCCACCGCCCCCCCTACGGCTCCGACGGCGACTACTTCAGCAAGCCCAACGTGGAGGACGTGTTTGACGCCGTTTACGAAGTCATGCAGGAAGCCGAGCCTAAGCGCTTCCCGGCCATTTACTAGCACATATAGACCGGTGTAGCGCGAAACGGACTTTCGCGTTACACCGGTCTATATGTGCTAAGCAGTATCGTATGCCAGCGGGCCCTGCCCGCCCTGAATAACGCAAACCGGCCGCTCTTCCCCAGGGAAAAGCGGCCGGTTTGCTTTGGGATGACTGCAGCGCCTATTCGAGTGTGATGGGAGTAGTAAACACCTCATTGCTCACATGCAGAGCGCGGTCCTTGATGCGGACGCGAAAGCGCAGCGTAGTGCCAGTGCGCAACACGGAGTTTTTGAACAGGTTCTGCTCGTAGTCGATGGTGCCCTTGAGGGGGGCGGGCCGGTCGCCCTGACTGTCGGGGGTCAGGTAGGGATAGCGCCCATCGTAGCCCGGCTCATTGGGCGGAAACACCACATCCTTAAACTGGTTGTTGTTGTCTTTGATCTGAAGCCGGCAGAGGTAGTTATAGCCATCAGGGTTGAGGCTGCCGTCGGGCTTGTTGGTATTGTAAGGCGGGTCGAGTTCCGTTTCGCGCAGGCCGAGGTCGCCGTCGCCGTCTTTGTAGTCGATGGATATAACCACCCGGTCGAAATCGGCGGTGCCGTTGGGGCCCGGCATTCGCTGTTTGGTAATACCTTTGAACTCAATGGAAGGCGTGTCGGGATAGTCGGGCGGGTTGAGGCAGCTGGTAACCCCCAGGGCCAGTAAGGCCGGCAGCGCGGCATAGCAGAGAGTACGGGAAAGAGTCATATAGCAGCAGAAATAACGGCCAGCGCCGGCCGTAGTGGACGGCCCGGAAGGTACAACATCTCAACGAACGAACCAGCGCCCGCATTGTTCTACGATTCGCTAACCCCAACACCCCCGAATGAGTTTCCGCGATAAGTACCTGCAAGCGCTACCCCACCTGACGGCTGCCACTGCTCCGGCCGCAGCCCTGGAGCTGTTCCGCTACCAAGCCACCCACTGTGGCCCCTACGCCGCCTACCTGGCCGCCCTGGGCCACAACCCGGCTGCCGTGCAGCAGTTGTCCGATATCCCGTTTCTGCCCCTCGAATTTTTTAAGACCCACGCCGTACGCACCGCCGCCGCCGATTGGGAGCCGCAGGAAACGTTCCTGAGCAGCGGCACCACCCAACAGTCGCGCAGCCACCACTATATCCGCGAGCCGCAGCTGTACCGGCAGCACGCCCAGCGCATTTTCGAGCGATACTACGGTCCGCTCTCCGGCTGGACGGTGCTGGCGCTACTGCCCTCTTACCTGGAGCAGGGTGGTTCCTCGCTGGTGGCTATGGTGGAGCACTTCGCCCAGGTGTCGGGCCAGCACCAACCGGCGTTTTTTCTGCACGACCACGCCGCGCTGCTTGCGGCTTTGTCCGAGGCAAAGCGAGAGCCGGGCCGGAAGGTACTGCTGATCGGGGTGAGCTACGCGTTGCTCGACTTCGCCGCCGCTTACATCGGCCGCCCCGAGCTGCTGGATCTTACGGTGCTGGAAACCGGCGGCATGAAAGGCCGCCGCCGCGAAATGATCCGCGAGGAGCTGCACGCCGAATTGCAATGCGCCTTTGGGCCGGCCGGCATCCACTCCGAGTACGGCATGACGGAAATGCTGGGCCAGGCCTACAGCTTCGGCGACGGCCGCTTTCACGCCCCGCCCCAGCTCCAAATCCTACTCCGCGACCCTTCCGACCCCTTCTCGGCCTCGCTCACCCGCTCCGCCGGGGCCCTCAACGTCATCGACTTGGCCAACGTGGACAGCTGCGCCTTCCTCGAAACCAAAGACCTAGCCCGCCGCCACCCCGACGGCTCCTTCGAAGTGCTGGGCCGGCTGGATAATTCGGATGTGCGTGGCTGTAATCAGATGGTGTAAATTCAGTTGCCAGTTGATAGTTGCCAGTCCGTCCAATGAACAAGACTGGCAACTATCAACTGGCAACTGAAAACTTACTTTCCGGCAAATGCCTTCGCGTCGGCTTCGGTAATCGTGGCGTCGCTCATGATGACGAGGCGCTCGACCACATTGCGCAGCTCGCGGATGTTGCCGCGCCAGTCGAGATTCTGGAGGTAGGAGAGGGCCTTGTCGTCGATTTTCTTGGGCTTGTTGCCGTAGTCGTCGGCAATGTCTTTGAGGAATTTGCTGATGAGCAGGGGTACGTCGTCGCGGCGCTCATTGAGGGAGGGCACCGGGATGAGGATGACAGAGAGGCGGTGATAGAGGTCTTCGCGGAAGTTCTTGTCGGCAATTTCCTGGAGCAGGTCCTTGTTGGTTGCCGCCAGCACGCGCACGTTCACCGAAATTTCCTTCTCGCCACCCACGCGGGTAATCTTGCTTTCCTGCAGGGCCCGCAGCACCTTGGCCTGGGCCGAAAGGCTCATGTCGCCGATTTCGTCCAGGAACAGCGTGCCGCCGTCGGCCTGCTCGAACTTGCCGATGCGCTGCTTGACGGCCGACGTAAACGAGCCTTTCTCGTGGCCGAACAACTCCGATTCAATCAGCTCCGACGGAATGGCGGCGCAGTTCACTTCCACCAGCGGGCCGCTGCTGCGGTTGCTGAGCTCGTGCAGCTGCCGGGCTACCATCTCCTTGCCCGCCCCGTTGGGGCCGGTTATCAGCACCCGGGCATCGGTGGGGGCCACCTTCTCGATGGCTTTGCGCACGGCCTGCAATCCGGCCGAGTCGCCAATCATTTCTGAGCCCTTGGCCAGCTTTTTCTTGAGCGTTTTGTTCTCGCTCGAAAGCTTGGTGGTTTCGGTGGCCAGTTGCACGTGGTCAAGGGCGTTGCGCACCGTCACGAGCAGGCGGTTGAGGTCCGGTGGCTTCTGGATGAAATCGTAGGCGCCCTTTTTGGTGGCCTCGACCGCCATTTCGACGTTGCCGTGGGCCGATACCATAATGAAGGTGGAGTGGGGGGCCAGGATGCGGGCCCGCTCCAGCACTTCGAGGCCGTCCATCTTAGGCATTTTCACGTCGCAGAGCACCACGTCGTACTTTTCCTGAATCAGCATGTCGAGGCCAGTGGGACCGTCCTCGGCCTGGTCGACCTGGTAGCTTTCGTATTCGAGAATCTCTTTGAGCGTGTGCCGGATGGCTTTTTCGTCGTCGATAATGAGTAAGCGGGGCATAAAGCGAAACGTAACAGAGGGCGGGTGGAAACAACGCGGCGCACCCGATCCGGCGTGCCGCAGCTGCTGAAAGATACGTAAGCCCCGCAGGAAACGGATGATTTTGCGGCCGCAGGTGCACCCGGTACAAAGTGTTTTGGCCTATCTGCAACGAAGCAGGGGCTATCTTGCGTCTGTATACCTGCTGTGTCGGGCAGGCTCAATGTCGGGCTGCCGGGGCACAGGTTTTGTTAGTTTATGAAACGTTCAGTTCTTTCTTCCGGGCTGGTAGCCCTGGCCGTGTTGGGGAGCGGCACCGCCCTGGTGGCGCTGCGGCCGGCTCCTTTCCGCCCCGTGGTGGTGGCCGATGCCAACAACGCCGACCTGAAGCTGCCCGCCGGATTCGGCGCGCTGGTGGTGGCCGAAACCGGGGCCAAAGCCCGCCACCTGGCCATTACGCCCACCGGCACCATCTATGTAAAGCTAAACCGGCCCGACAAAGCGGGCCAGGGCATTCTGGTATTGCAGCCCGGCCCGAATGGTAAAGCCACGGTGGCCGGCGGATTCGGCAGCTACGGCGGCACCGGCATCGCCACCAAAAACGGTTACCTCTACGCATCGTCGGATGAGAATGTGTACCGCTACAAGCTCAACGACCAGGGCGAAGTGGTGAACAAGCAGCAGCCCGAAACCATCATCAAGGGCCTTATCAACCGCAGGCAGCACGAAAGCAAGTCGGTGGCGCTGGATAACGCCGGCAACATTTACGTCAACATCGGGGCCTATTCCAACTCCTGCCAGGTGCAGGACCGGCAGAAGGGCTCGATGGGCATTCCGAACTGCCCGATTCTGGACTCGGCCGGCGGCATCTGGCAGTTCCGGGCCGATAAGCTCAACCAGACTTATACCGATGGCGTGCGCTACGCCACCGGCCTGCGCAACGTGGTGGGCCTCGACTGGAACAGCCAGAACAACCAGTTATTCGTGATGCAACACGGCCGCGACCAGCTCAACAGCATCTTCCCCGAGCTCTACACCACCGAAGAATCAGCCCGGAATCCGGCCGAATGCCTGTACGCGTTGCAGAAAGGCGACAACGCCGGCTGGCCCTACATGTACTACGATCAGCAGCGGAAAGCCCAGATGCTGGCTCCCGAGTACGGCGGCGACGGCAAAAAAACGGTGAACGGCAAGTACCTGGAGCCGGCCGCCGCCTACCCGGCGCACATGGCCCCCAACGCCCTGCTATTTTACACCGGCACGCAGTTTCCGGCGCGCTACCGCAACGGGGCCTTCATTGCTTTCCATGGTTCCTGGAACCGGGCACCGGAACCGCAGAAGGGCTTTAAAGTCGTTTTCCAGCCGTTCAAGGATGGCAAGCCCAGCGGCGACTGGGAGGTATTTGCCGATAATTTTGCCGGCTCGCCCGAAAAGGAGGCCTCCGGCCGCGCCGACCACAAGCCCTGCGGCCTGGCCCAGGGCCCCGATGGCTCCCTGTATGTGTCGGATGACAAGAAGGGGACTATTTACCGTATCGTGTACAACGCCAAATAAACATTCTGATGAAGCGATTAACACTGTTGCTGGCCCTGTGCTGGTGGGGCGCAAGCCTCCCGGCAGCGGCCCAGCAAAAACCGGCCGCAAAAGGCAAGCCCGCCGCCTCAGCGGCAGTGCCGGGGGCCGTGCTGGCCCGCGGGAAAGTGGTATACACCCAAAACTGCCTTACCTGCCACATGGCCGATGGCTACGGGGTCGACGGCCTAAACCCGCCGCTGATTAAAACCAGCTACGTACTCGGCGATAAAGCCCGGCTCACCAAAATAATCCTCAACGGCATGCAGGGGCTCGATGTGGAGGGAGAATCTTACAACAACGTAATGCCCGCGCACGCCTTCCTCACCGACCAGCAGATTGCCGATGTGCTCACCTATGTGCGCAACAGCTTTGGCAACAAGGCCAGCGCCGTGCAGCCCCCGGAAGTGAAAGCCATTCGGGCGGCCAACAAAAAATAGCCGCTGCCCAGTCTGGACCTAATGCAAAAAGCCGCCGCAACTACTGTTGCGGCGGCTTTTTGTGTAGTGGGTAATGGGTCTGTAAGCCGGGTTTTGTCCGCCTACCCGAGGGCAAACGGCCCCACCATTTATCTAGGCCAGTCGTTGCCGAAAGGCTCCATCAACCTACCCGCCAGCGCCGGACGAGCCGCCCGGTGCCAGCCCCTGGAAGCGGGGCCGACGTGCTGGCTTATTTGGTCTTTCAACCCCTGAGGTTTACCCAGCCGGACTGGTCACCCAGCCGCTGGTGCGCTCTTACCGCACCTTTTCACCCTTACCTTTTTCTGAGCTGTTAGCTACTAGCTGAGAGCTGTTAGCTTTTCGTTGAACGAAGGCTAACAGCTAATAGCCCTCAGCTAAAAGCTTAAAAAGAGGCGGTTATTTTCTGTGGCACTGGCTGTCCTGGTTTGCATTACGCTTGCCAGTCCTTCCCGTTAGGAAGCAGGGTGCTCTGCGTTGCCCGGACTTTCCTCGTCGCGGTTCTTGCGTTCCGCGCCGCGGTGGGGCGACCCATCACTGCAAGCAAAGGTAGGCGAAGTTTGGCAGGTGAGCTTGCATAAGTTGCTGCCGAAACCAACGCAACGGCTCTACCGGCAGGCAGTGCAACCGTTCAGGTGAGCAACCTGGTTACTTGTTGATTGGTATTTAAGCGGGGTGTTTGTTCTGGTTGATTGAAATCGACTGCCCCTAAGGGGTGTGGGTGTATTTATTCATGTAATCAAATATTATCAATACAACAGCCATTTTCATGATGATTATAGTGGTTTAAGGAGGTAAAAACATATTTTTAATATGATTTTGCGTGTAAAATTGCAATGAATCTATGGTGGGTTAAAATTAATTCAGTAAGTTGCCATCGAACAGATGCTAAAAAGCGGTCTGGTTGACATAGAACTTATTAAAGAAATTGTCTGGTGACAACCAGCTCATTTCATTGGTTTCATTTTTACCCATTACTCCCGTAGTATGCAGAAAAAGCAACGCAGTACTCGTCTGGCCTGGTTTCTGAGCGCTTCAGCCGTAGCGGCCAGTGCGGCCTTTTCCAGCTGTTCCAAGGATGGCGTGGAGCCCGAATTACCCGGCGTAACGCAAAGCAGCAGCGACGCCAAAGGGGCTAACGACCTGATTGCCGGCCAGTACATTGTCGTGCTCAAGGACGGAGCAGTTGATCTGAGTGGGCGCGAATCCTATACGGAGAAGGTTCGCAAAGTAAAGGCTATTGGCCAGGGAATTCTGAAGGCTCGTGGGTCCCGGCCCGAGGCCATTGGCTACGCCTATGGCCATGCCCTGAAAGGCTTCTCAGCCGCCCTCACGGCTCAGGAGGCCAAGCAGCTCCGCGCCGACGCCCGCGTGGCCTACGTGGAGCAGGACCGCATCATCACGTTGGGTAAGCCGGCTACGGGCGGGGGCGGCACCGCCGCAGCCCAGACTACGCCCTACGGCATTGCCCGGGTAGGCACGGCCGATGGCACCGGCCGCACGGCCTGGGTTATTGACACCGGTATCGACCTCGACCACCCCGACCTGAACGTAGACGTGGCCCGCAGCGCCTCTTTCCTGGGTGGCCGCGACGCCAAAACGGCTAACGATGGCAACGGCCACGGTACGCACGTAGCTGGCACCATTGCCGCCATCAACAACTCCATTGGTGTAGTTGGGGTGGCCGCCAACGCCACGGTGGTGGCCGTACGGGTACTCGACTCGCGCGGCAGTGGCTCCAATTCCGGTGTCATTGCTGGCGTCGACTACGTGGGTGCCAACGGCAAAGCCGGCGACGTAGCCAACATGAGCCTGGGTGGCGGGGCCTCGCAGGCCCTCGACGACGCGGTGTTGCGGGCCTCGGCCGGGGGCGTACTCTTCGCCCTGGCCGCCGGCAACGAAACTGACGATGCCAACAACCACTCCCCGGCCCGCGTGAATGGTCCGAATATCTTCACGATTTCGGCCATGAACAGCACCGATACCTGGGCGTCGTTCTCCAACTTCGGCAACCCGCCCATCGACTACTGCATGCCCGGCGTTGGCATCAACTCGACTTGGCTCAACGGCGGCTACAACAGCATCAGTGGCACCTCGATGGCGGCCCCGCACATGGCCGGCGTTCTGCTGATGAGCGGCAAGAACTTCACCACCAGCGGCGCCGTCAAAAACGACCCCGATGGCAATGCCGACCCGATTGCACACCTGTAATCAGGTTGAACAGCTCCTAATTGATTGAAAAGGCCCGCCAATCGGCGGGCCTTTTTTTGGTACTCACAACCGGGTTTAATGCTACCGATATGTCGCCCGGCAGAGGCTTTTGCCAGGTCTGAATTTTACTTCCCCGTCCACACGTTGTCCTTGGGGTAGCTGTCCGGCACTAGGGTAGCGCCGAGCTTCATCTGCTTTACGGCTTTGCTGGTGGCTACGGGCACGGTGACGGTGCGGGTGCCCGACTCCCAGACGCCGATGGTGCGGTGAATCTTCTGGCGGTCGAGTTATCGGCGAAGGTGATGGTTAAATCAACCGGGACGGGCTTGGTGCCTTTGGATTCCACGACTACGTCGTAGCCGGTGGCGGTTTTGGTGACCTGGCTGATGGCCAGGTCGGGGTAGCCGCCGTCGAAAAACCAGCGCTGCCAGAACCAGTTGAGGTTGCGGCCCGCGCCTTCGTTCATCGAGTTGAAGAAGTCGTGGGGCATGGGGTGCTTGCCGTTCCAGTTGCGGATGTAGGTATGCAGGGCCTTCGTGAACAGCTCGTCGCCCAATAAATCCTTCACGTAGAGGTAGCCCAGGCCGGGTTTGGGGTAAGAGTTGAGGAAGAAGGCCGTGCCCGTTTGCTGGGTGCTCAGGGTCATGATGGGCATGTCGACTTCGGTGTCGGCGGCGGCGGCGTAGGGCGCAATGCCATAGTCGTCGTCGAGCTTGGGGTCGATGATGCCCGAGATAATCCACTCGCCGATGGTGGCCCAGCCCTCATCCATCCAACCGTACTTGGTTTCGTTGATGCCCATGTAGAAGGGGAACATGGTATGAAAGATTTCGTGGTCGGTGAGCGTAATGGCGTCCTCGCGGGTGGGGGTGGGGTTGTCGTTCACCATCATCGGGTACTCCATTTGGTCGAGGCCATCGAACACGGTTTCGTGGGCGTAGGGGAAGGGCCACTTCGGAAACGTGTAGCTCATGGCCTCCACCGTTTTGCGGGCAAACTGCACCACTTCCTCGAAGTCCTTGTGTTGGGGGTTGTACACGGCATCCACGCGGGTGCGGCGCTGGGTGGCCGGGTCCACGACCAGCGAGCTGGCCTGCCACACGTAATGGTCGGTGGTGGCAAACACGAAGTCGGTTACGTTCCGGGCCTCGAAGTGCCAGGTGTTCTGCGGTTGCTGCTGGGCGGTAATCTGGCCGGCTTTCAGATCGGCCGGCCCGATGATGCTCGTGATGGCGTCCTTGGTTTCGGCCTCGCGCAGGCGCTGTACGTACTTTTTGGCCAGTACCTGGTCGGCGTTGGTCAGGTCGCCGGTGGCCCAAACCACGAAATTGCGGGGCACCGTTACATCGACCGAGAAGTTGGCGAAGTCGTTGTAGAACTCCTGGGAGCCCAGATAGGGGTGCTTGTTCCAGCCGTCGATGTCGTCGTAAACGGCCACCCGGGGGAAGAAGTAGGCCACGAAATCGGCCCCTGGTTCCACCTCGCCGGTGCGCATGTGCGAGCCGTTGTTGAGCGTGTAAGAGTAGGCCACCGTGATATTGGCCGTCTGCCCCGGCGCAATGGCCCGGCGGGCGGGCACCGTGAGGTTAGTGAAGCTGGCCTGGCGGTCGGCGGCAGCCACAGCCTGCCCGTTGATGGTCAATGATTCCACCGTCATGCCTTCGCCCACATCGGCCGGGCTCATGCCGCTGGCCCGGGGTGCTCCCTTCTGGTAGAGGTTGGGGTAGAGCTTAAACCAGAGCTGCCGCAGCGAGTCAGGGCTCTGGTTGTGGTAGGCAATGGTGGCCGTCCCGCTCACCCGCCGCGTGGCCGGATCAAAATTCACCTTAATCGTGTAGTCGGCCGAATTCTGCCAGTATTTAGGGCCCGGCAGCCCGCTCTCGGCGCGGGTGCCCTTGGCGTACGTGGCCTTAATAGTGCGCGACACCGGCAGCTGCTGAGCCGCTAAAGACAGGGGAAGTAGGAGGGTAGCGGCAAGGAGCGCGGGGAGCTTCATGTAGTCGGTTTAAAAGATTGAAGGTGGAAAGGTAGAAAGTTGGCAGAGACGATGGCATAAAAAAGCTGTCATCCTGAGCAGCGCGAAGGACCTTACCGCGCTGGAACAAGCCGTTGTTACGGTCGTTCCAGCGCGGTAAGGTCCTTCGCGCTGCTCAGGATGACAGCTTGTCAACCCAATCCCTACTTACTTCAGCCGCACCAGCGTGGCGCCGTAGCCGAACTTCTCCTTCATCGAATCCTCGAAGAACTTGATGTCGCGGTTGCGGCTCAGCAGCTTGTGCAGCTCCTTGCGTAGCGTGCCGTTGCCCGAGCCGTGGATGTAAATGATTTCGTGCATGTTGGTAGCCAACGCGCGGCTGAGCGTGTCCTCGAAAGCTTCAAGCTGAAGCTTGAGAATGGCCGTGTTGCTCAGGCCTTCAGTGCCGCCTTCGGGCTGTAACGCCTCCAGGTGCAGATCCACTTCGTGGGGCGGGGCTACCAGGGCTTTGGCCGGCTGGGGCGCGGGGGCCACGGCGGCGGGCTTGGCCGGGGCGTTGCCGGTCAGCTGAGCCTTAAGGGTTTCGGCCAGCTTCTCGGGGGCCACGGCTACCGGGGCTGCGGGCTTCTCATCGAGCTGGAACAGGTAGGCCTCGCGCTGGAGCACCGGCACATTGGGCTGGCGGCTGGTATAGAAGCTGGCCGCCTTGAACTGGAGCCGCTTGGTAAGCAGCTCGAAGGCAGTAGTGCCATTGAACTGGAAGGGCAGCAGCTGCACCACAATGGGCGGCCACTGATCGAAATCCTTGAGGTGCCAGTGGCCCAGGGCCGCGCTGGCGGTTTTGGCTTCCAGCTTCTCGGCCTTCAGACCCCGGTACTGCTCGCGGCGCTCCTCGCCGAACGTGAACAGCACGTCGCGGTCGGTGTGGTTGACCAGGTGCAGGGCCAGCAACTCCGGCGACTGGTGGGTGAGGGCCAGATACAGGCCTTTCTGTACCGGCGGGGCCTGGTTTTTATCGGCCTTGAGGGGCGGCGGGCCTTCGCTGGTAGTGGGTTTGGCTGCTTCCGGGGTGGTGGCGACGCCGGCCTTCTTGGCGGCCTGGGCAGCCATAGCGGCTCCGCTGGCGGCGGCTTTCTTTTCGGCCGCTACGGCCGTGGCGCTCTTGCCGAAGGCCTTGGTTTCCTCGGCCGCTACCACCACAATTTCGCGGCGCAGCACCGGAATCGTGAAGTCGTTGTCAATGGCTACTTCCACCAGCTCGTCGCTGAGCAGGCGGGTGATGATGCCTTCTTCGCGCCCGGTGAGCAGGCGTACTCGGTCTCCTATATTCATAAATCACAGATGTTGCAGATGGGGCAGATGTCGCAGATTCGTTCTGGTAGCAGATTCGTTCTGGCGTTGTTTACGGGTGAAAGCGTAAAGGTCGCCATTGCTTACGGAAATCCCGGCTTGATTGATTGCGGTAAAATCATCAGCCGCTTAGTAGGGCGAAATAACCCGCAGCGTAGGCCTTGCTTCAAAAGTGCCACTGCAGGGCCAAGTAGGGATGCCAATAACCGGCTGCCAGAGAGCGAGCGTAAATTTTCAAACAACCTTTTTCGGAACGGATCTGCTACCAGAACGAATCTGTGGCATCTGCCCCATCTGCAACATCTGTGATCTAGAAGTACAGGCCGTGGGCCACGAAGCCCCGGCGCGGGTTCCATTCGAGGGCGGGGGCGGGTAGGTGGAAGATGCTCAGGGCGTAGAATACCTTTTTAAGCACCTTGCTCCGGGTCGGGATGTGGCGCAGGTCCACGTCGAGGCTGAGGTAGAACTGGCGGTAGGAGCGCAGGCCCAGGGCGGCGTTGGTGCCGTCGTCGTTGTACACCATTTCCTGGCCGCCGTAGCCGATGGCCGGCTGCAGCCAGCGGGGCCAGCGGTTGCCGGCAGGCAGAAACGCACCTACATCGGTGCAGAGCCAGTAGGTCTGGCCGTTGTAGTCTTTGAGAAACTGCTCGCCCAGGCTGCGGCCCAGCACGTTGGGGCGCAGGCCGGCGTAGCGCGTGGTATGAAACGAGAGCTTGGGCATGATGCGCACTTCGTTCCAGGCCAGCTGTTGCCCGATCAGGCCGGCCGAGCCGAGGAAGTTGGCCGTCAGGTCGGTGGCCGAGGCCCCGTAGGCCGGGTCGCGGCCGTCGAACAGCTCGATGGGGCTCTGGAGCAGAAACCCCACAAAACCCCCGTACCAGATGGCGCGGCGGTCGGGCACCCCGGCCCAGCGCAGCATGTCCACCGCGCCCCGGCTTTCGTGGAAGGCGCCCCAGAAGTGCCCGGCCTTGTCGAGCTGCTCCCACTCGGGCAAGTCGTTGAACCAATGAAACCGGCTTTTCTCGCCCGTGTACCAGCCCTTGCTAAGCAGGTACATTAACGAGGAGTACGATACCACCAGCCCACCGGCCAGCAGCGGCAGGCGGCGGTTGATATCCATCCGGGTGGGCAGGGTGTCGGCGGCCGGGGCGGCGGGTAGGGCAGCCGGCGCAACGGCGGGGGCGGCCAACGGCACCTGCGCCCGCGCCGGACTAGCTCCCAGCAGGAGCGGACCCAGCATACCCGCGAGCAAGAAACAACGAAGGCTGGGGAGCAGCGTCACGGGTGGGGTAGGGGGTGAAAAACTGTTTAAAGCTACGAGAAATGCGGCTATTGACTTGGTAACTATTCTTGCCTGGTTGTATATTTAATGCCCCAATGTGCTGTATTGACGCTTTTAAACGAAGTTTAGAGTCAATAGAGCACTATGTGGGTTTTTTGTTCCGCTAAAATTCCCAACCCAATTCTTCATGAAAATAATTCGACTCTTGCTGGTTCTGCTGGCTTTCGGGGCCGCTACGCCGGTTTCGTGGGCCCAGGTAGTCACCACCCAACCCACCTCCTTTACGCCCGACAAGGCCGTTACGCTGACCTTCGATGCCACCCAGGGCAATGCAGCACTAGCCAACTTCACCGGCGACGTGTACGTGCACACCGGCGTCATTACCAACCTAAGCTCCAACCCCTCGGATTGGAAGTACGTCAAGTTCACCAACTTCAGCGCCCCCGACCCGTCGGTGAAGCTCACGCGTAGCGCCACCAACCCCAACCTCTACACCATTAACATCACGCCCAGCGTGCGGGCCTGGTACAACGTGCCGGCCGGCGAGCAGATTCTCAAGCTGGCCATGGTGTTCCGTAACGCTACTGGCTCTATCGTGGGCCGCGGCCCCGGCGGCGACATTTTCGTGGACGTAGCCCAGAACGAGTTCGACCTGCGCTTCACCCAGCCCAGCGGCCCCGGCCCGTTCGTATTTGCCCTGAACTCGCCCACGCTCGTGAAAGGCACCTCGGCCGTAGCCGCCGACCTGGCCCTGCTGCTCAACGGCACCCAGATAGCCTCTGCTACCAACGCCACCGCCATCGAGGCCAACGTTACGCTCACCCAGGCCGGCAGTAACACGCTGCGCCTCACCGCCACCAAAGGCAGTGCTACGGCCGCCGCCGAACTGGCCCTGCAAACCCGCGAAGCCGTAACCGTAGCCGCGCTGCCCGCCACCGCCAAGCGCGATGGGGTAACGTATATCAACAATGGCACCTCCGCCATCTTCAGCCTGACCGCGCCCAACAAAGGGTTCGTGCACGTTATCGGCGAATTCAACGACTGGACGGCCACGGCCGCCGGCTATATGAAGCGCACCCCCGACGCCGCCGGCCAGCCCGACAACTCGGTAAACGGCCGCTGGTGGCTACAGGTCGATGGCCTGACGCCCGGCCAGGAGTATGCCTACCAGTACCTGATCGACGGCCAGCTGCGTGTGCCGGATGCCTACACCGAAAAGGTGCTCGACCCCCAGAACGACCGATTTATTTCGGCCGAGATTTACCCCGGCCTGAAGGCCTACCCCAGCGGCAAAACCACCGGCCTCGTGTCGGTGCTGCAACCCAACGCCCCGGGCTACACCTTCCAGAGCACCAACTTCCAGCGCCCCAAGAAAGAAGACATGGTGGTGTACGAGTTGCTGGTGCGCGATTTCCTGGCCCGCCACGACTACAAAACCCTCACCGATACGCTGGCCTACATTCAGCGCCTAGGCATTAACGTGATTGAGCTGATGCCCGTCAATGAGTTTGAGGGCAACGAAAGCTGGGGCTACAACGTGTCGTTCTACTTCGCGCCCGACAAGTACTACGGCCCTAAAAACGACCTTAAGCGTTTCATCGACGAATGCCACAAGCGCGGCATTGCCGTGGTGCTCGACATGGTGCTCAACCAGTCGTTTGGCCAGAGCCCGATGGTGCAGATGTACTTCGAGGACGGCAACCCGGCTACCAACAACCCTTGGTTCAACCGCACCGCCACCCACCCCTTCAACGTAGGCTACGATTTCAACCACGAAAGCGCCTTTACCCGCTACTTCAGCAAGCGCGTTATGGAGTTCTGGCTGAAAGAGTACAACATCGACGGCTACCGCTTCGACCTCAGCAAAGGCTTCACCCAGAAAGTATCGAACGACGTAGGCGCCTGGAACCAGTACGACCAGTCGCGGGTGGATATCTGGAAAGATTACCACGACTACCAGGTGAGCGTGTCGCCGACTTCGTACGCCATTCTGGAGCATTTGGGCAACAACGACGAGGAGAAAGTGCTGTCGGATATGGGCCTGATGCTGTGGGGCAAAATGACCGACCCATACAACGAAGCCACTATGGGCTACCACGAAAACGGTAAGTCGAACTTTAGCTATGGCTATTACCAAAACCGCGGTTGGAGCCAGCCAAACCTGATTACGTTCATGGAAAGCCATGACGAAGAGCGGCTCATGTACAAAAACCTGACGTTCGGCAACAGCTCGGGCTCCTACTCGGTAAAAAACCTGCCCACCGCCCTCAAGCGCCAGGAAATGGCAGGTGCCTTCTTCTTCACGGTACCCGGTCCGAAAATGATCTGGCAGTTCGGCGAAGTTGGCTACGACAAGTCCATCTTCCAGTGCCCCGATGGCACAGTGCCCACGCCTTACGGTAACGACCAGTGCAAGCTCAGCAACAAGCCCATCCTCTGGGACTACTATAAGCAGGCCGACCGCCGTCACCTCTACGACGTATACCGTAGCCTGATTGCCCTGAAAGTGCAGGAGCCGGCTTTTGAAAACCCCGCCAGCTTCACCCAGAATCTGAACGGCGCCGTGAAAAGTCTGCACCTCACCGACCCCCGCCTGAACGTGACCATCGTGGGCAACTTCGACGTGCAGACCGCCACCGTGGTGCCCGACTTCCAGTCGGCCGGCACTTGGTACAACTACCTCACCGGCGAAACCCTGACGGTAACCAATCCGTCGGCTCCGCTCACGCTGGCCCCCGGCCAGTTCGCGGTCTACACCTCGCGTAAAATTGTGTTGCCGACCGGCACCGTGCTCAGCAGCCAGCGCGCCAGCGCCGCCGTGCTCCAGCTTACGGCTCAGCCTAACCCGGCCGGCTCGGTGGCCCAGCTTCGCTACGAGCTGCCCCAGGCTGCCACGGTGCAGGTAACGGTAACCAACCTGCTCGGCGCCACGGTGCAGACCCTGCCCGCCAGCCGCCAGTCGGCCGGCACCCGTACCCTGGAACTGCCCCTGCAGAACCTGGCCAATGGTGTGTACCTGGTGCGCCTCAACGCCGGTGCCCAGCAACAGTCGATCCGCCTGGTAGTAAATAAGTAAAGCTGTTAGCTTTCGTTTAGCCAGACCTGTTTTCTTGCACAAGAAGAAGGCCCCGCACTCAACCGAGTGCGGGGCCTTCTTCGTTTTTGAGCTAACAGCTAACAGCTAACAGCTAACAGCTAAGCGCCCATTTCGGCTTCGTGGAAAGCCACGAGGTCGTCGATGGGGGAGCGGATGATTTTGCCGACTTCCATATTGTGCGACAGGGCCACTTCGGTGAGGGCGTCGCGGAAGTTGTAGCCTACCGAGCCGATGCAGTTGAAAGTGTAGTCCTGGTAATTGGGGTAGTGGGCTACGATGTTGGCGAAGAAGGTTTCGAACCCCTGCAGCACGATTTCGCGGCAGTAGCTGATGTTGTTGTGGTCGTAGGTGAACTTGGCGAAGCTGGCCAGGAAACGGTTGGGCAACGGCTGGTTGTAGAGCCGGTCCAGGATGTCTTCGCGGGTCAGGTTGAATTCTTCCTGAAAAATATCCTGCAGGCCCTCGGGCAGCAGCCCGCGCAGGTAGTCGCGCAGCAGGCGCTTGCCAATAAACGAGCCCGAGCCCTCGTCGCCCAGAAAGTAGCCCAGCGAATCGACGTTGTGAATAATCTTCTGCCCGTCATACAGGCAGGAGTTGGTGCCGGTACCCAGAATGGCGCCGAAACCCGGCTTGCGCCCCAGCAGGGCCCGGGCAGCAGCCAGCAAATCGTGGTCGACAGTCACCTGGGCGTTCGGAAAAATCTGGCGCATGGCCGCGGCCAGCACCTCGGCCTTTTTTGCCGACGATACACCGGCTCCGTAGTAGTGCACCTCCGTCACGTCGGGGCGGGGCAGGTTGTCGGGCAGGTTATGGTCGAGCGACTCGGCCACGGCGGCCGTTTTCATGAAATCGGGGTTGTAGCCCTCGGTGTTGAAGTACACGCGGTGGCCAGTTTCGTCGAGTTGGCACCAGCTGCTCTTGGTCGAGCCACCGTCGGCAATAAGAATCATATTAGGGTCTGAAAAGTGAAGAAAGAAAGCGTGTGCCAGAAGGCCAATAAGGCCCTCATGGCGGCAGAGAAGAACGAAACACGGAAAACTTTTCGGTAGAAAAAAATGACTCGCGGTTGAGTTGCTCGTCTTTTTGGTCAACTCAAAGAGTGACCGTTGATGTAGGATGACTGCTACGGTGCTGCATAGAATGTAAATAGCTGAATGTCAATATATAAAATGTGTATATTTTTTTAGAGTAAATATCGATTTTCCGAGCTAAAACACTATTTTTATAACGCGAAACAAAGTGTTTGGCTATTCGTCGGATGCTGAGTTTTGTGACATTTCACCCACATTCTTTTCTTCTTTTATTATGAAAAAAGTTTTTACTCTCGCGGCTCTTGGGTTGCTCACGGCTGGCTCTTTCTCGGCCCAGGCCCAGACTCTCGACGGCAAAGTGCAGGCGGCTGAAGGCTACACTAAAATCGGCGAATACAAGAGCACGGTACGGGGCTTTGGCGACCATGGCCTGACGGCTCTCTATGCTAAAACAACGGCGACCAAATTGTATATCGCCCTTGTAGGCGCGTTGGAAACCAATGGCAACTCATTCCAGATTTATATGAACCTGCCCAGTAAAACGGGTGTGGCTCTGGGTACTAAGCTGCCGGTTAGCAACATCACTGGAACTTCGTTTGAAAAGGCTGCCCCTACCATGGAAATGGAAGTGGACTTCGCCTTGGGAACGAAAGGTGGAGCAACGGCTTCTTCTACCAGCATTATCGACTACACCAACGTAACGGCTGGCAAAGCGAACAACCAGCTCACGGGTGACCTCCCCATCGATGGCACCGTTAAAACGGTTAGCACTACTGTTGCCGGTGGTATCACCGGGGGCTTTAGCAAGACCCGTATGGCCTTCCTCAACAAAAACCTGCTGACTACCAATA
This sequence comes from uncultured Cytophagales bacterium, assembly GCA_963711295.1. GTDB lineage: Bacteria > Bacteroidota > Bacteroidia > Cytophagales > Hymenobacteraceae > Hymenobacter. Next base: position 1,306,015 of record CAVQDF010000003.1, on the reverse strand, counting down.
CTGGTATCGAGGGATGGGAAATCGAACTGGACAAGGATGACCTCGGCATTACCGCTGGCGCTGTGATCCAGCTGTTTGCTGCCCAGAACGGCGGTGATGGTGGGTTCTTCTCTTCCGATGTGATTCCAGAGGTCGTTGGCAACACGGCTCCTCAGGTACTTCCAATTGGTACTAATGCACAGGGTAACTTCGGGACTGATCCGAACTTTGTTACCCTGCCCGGTATCCAGCGCATCGATTACGCCGCCGTTGTAACGGCTAACCAAAGCGCCGTAGCCACCGCACTTAAGTTCGGTGTATACCCTAACCCTACCGCCGGCGCTGCTACGGTATCGTACATGGTACCCGGCCAGCAAGAGGTAAGCGTTGAGGTATTCAACGCCCTCGGCCAGCGCGTACGCTCGCTGGCTTCCGGCCGCCAGGGCGGTCTGCAGCAGCAGACTATCAGCGACTTGGCCGCCGGTGCCTACTTCGTAAAGCTGCAGGTTGGCGACCAAAGCACTAGCCAGAAACTGATTGTGCAGTAATTGCCCTTCATCTCAACTCTTTAAAAAGAAGGCCCAGCAATTGCTGGGCCTTCTTTTTTTATAACGATTTACGTAATATTCGAATATCAGCTGCCCGGCCAACTGTCACATTCAGGTACTGTGCTGGTTCTTCGTGATGGCTGGCTGAGGACATGGTTAAAATTGAACTCGGTAGGGCAAGAGGGTAATGTATCGCCTGAATCTGTCGGTTAAGTAGAGTAAAGTCGATAGTAGAGTACGAGTATGAAGACCGGGGAGGGAGAGACATTGCGTCTAGTCGTCCGCGCTGCTGGTCTGTCATCGTTCAGCGAACAGAAGCAAAGAGGCTTCCCTACACTCTGCTTAATACGGTGTTTGCAGAAACCGTACAAAAGAGAGGCAGGACAACCAGAGCACGCGTACATTAAATGCAGGCGCGCAAAAAAGGCCCCACCCGAATAGTTCGAGTGGGGCCTTTAGCTTGTTCCGATCAATTGTTCACGCAGCCGGCATAAGCCAGGCGGAACAGCTTACTGAGGCCGGATAGTGTACGTAGGCTTCGGCGAAGCATTTGTGTTGAGGGTGATGGTATAAGTGCCGGCAGTAGCGGGGGCTACCAGGTTTGGTGGGTTGGGGGTAGGATCTACGTTGTAAACCAACTCTCTGCCCGCGCCAGTAGCGGCGCCGGTTCCTGCGTCGCCTAGGTTAGTTGCCCAAGAGTTATTAGCCCGGAACTTGAACTCGCCGCTTACAAGCGGTAGCGTCACTACCCACACCTGCTTGTCGAAATCGTACGTCATAGGGGTGTCCTTGTCCCAGCTACCAGGCGTAGCAGCACCGATAATAGCCCAGACATTCTTGGGTAGTTCGCGGCTTTCGTAAGGCGTGGCCTTCACCAAGCTAACCGCTGACATCGCCAAGCCCGCACTGGAACTCAGCGTCGACTTAAGCCGAACTTCCAACTCCGATTCTTTATTCGGGGCCTGCTTCAAATCATTGAAAATGGTGTTCAACTCGCCAACTGTGAGCGTGTATTTGGTAGCAGAGCCAACGCCGATTGTACGAGCCGACTTGAAATTATTACCCTTTACGTCGAATTCGAGCGTGTAAGAAGGCGCAGCCGAGAAGCCGTAACTAGCCGGGATCCAGGTGTAGGTTACAGCCGCCTTGTCAGCATCGGGCTTGCTTAGTACCGGAGCCGTAGTAGAAGCGGTGAGCTTGGGAACACTGGTCTGGTTAATGGTTACGATGTCTCCTTCCTTTTCACAGGAAGCGAAGAACATGGTGGCAACCATTCCCAAACCAGCCAGCTTTGAGAACAAAGTTTTCATGGGAGAAATAAAAAGTGCAAGGTGAAAAGAAATATGGGAGCGGAGCCGCCGCGATACCAATAGCGCAGCTACTCCGCTCTATGCTATTTCAACCGTCCGATTAATAGCCGGGGTTCTGCTTCAGGTTTGGGTTCGCCGTCAGGTCGGTAACCGGAATGGGGAAGAGGCGGAACTTCACGTTCACATCCTGCCCATTCTTCACGCCCCCTTTGAAAGGCCAGTTATAACCGGCAACGTACTTGCCGAAGCGAATCAGGTCAGTCCGACGATGGCCCTCCCAGTACAGCTCCCGGCCGCGCTCCGCCAGAATATCATCCAGCGACAAGGTGGCCAAAGCCGGAACGCCAGCCCGTTCCCGAACCGTGTTAACCGCCTGCACGGGCGTGAGCGAACCGCCCGACCCACCGCGCAACACGGCCTCAGCGTACATCAGGTATACGTCGGCCAAGCGGAACATCGGGAAGTCGGTATCCGGGAAGTCGCCGGTTGCATCCGAACCGGCAACACCAGCTACCGTTACGTTCCGGTACTTCGAAACGGCATAGCCATCCGTGAAGCTGAAGATGTCGTTGATTTCCTTGTTCTGCCCATCGGTGAAGAACATCGCCCGCGAATCGGTGGGCGAGAACAAGTCTACCAGGTTCTTCTTGGTGCGCAGGCCGTACCAGCCACCATTGATGCCGAAGTTGCTCGGCTTCATTGCTCCACCAACCGAAGCGTGGATCAGGAACGTCATCCCGCCGTAAGTCTTCGTCCGCAGACCGTCAAACGTAACCGGGAAGATTACTTCGTCGCGGGCCGCGCCCTTATCATTATCGGCCAGGAAGAGATTCTTGTAGGTAGGGGCCAGCTTGTAGACGTTGGCGTCCAGTACCTTTTTGGCATACGTGGCCGCTTCGGTATTGCGGGCAGTGCCCGTGTACACCAGCGCGTTCAGGTACACCTTGGAAAGCAGGGTCCAGGCCGTGGCTTTGTCGGCGCGGCCATACTCAGTTTTCGGCGCCAGCAGATCACCGTCAATTTCCTGCAGCTCCTTTACGATGTAGGCGTAAATATCGGCCCGCTTGCCCTGGGGCGGTGGCGTGCTGCCTACGTTGGCCGTTTCGGTGAAGAACGGAACATCGCCATACATATCAATGGCGTGCCAGTAGCTCAGAGCCCGCAGGAAACGCGCCTCGGCCCGGTAGGCCCGCACGTTGCTTTTCTCTGCTTCGCTGTAACCCCGCTCGTCGATTTTGGCATCGGTGGTCTGCCGGATGAACTCGTTGCAGAGGGCAATCTGATAGAAAATACGGTCGTACATGGCCCGCACGAACTCGTTGCTGGAGTTCCAGCTCACCTTGTTGTAGTCGGGCAGCGAGCCGTCGTTCCAGGCAATAATGGCTTCGTCGGTGGTCAACTCCTGCGCTTTCCAGTACTGGCGCAGGTAGTTGGAAAATCCTTCATCGATGCCCACGATGTCGGGCCGGCCCGCAGGACCTTCCTGCCCGCTGACGGCCAGGGTGGCGTAAAGGCGGGCCAAAGCGCCCTTCACCTTCACAGGGTCCTTGTATACCGTTTCCGTGTTGTCCTGAAATGAGGGGTTCTGGTCCAGCTCATTCAGGCACGATGAGAGGGGCATTAGCGCCAGCGCCAGCAGGGCAGTAGCGGCGCTCCGGGTAAATTTATTTTTCATCGAGTGGGAATTTTAGAAGCCGAGATTCAGACCAACCGTATAGGCACGCGGACGGGGGTAAATAGTCCTGTCAACGCCATTAAATACTTCAGGATCAAGCCCCTTGTATTTGGTAACGACGAACAGGTTCTGAACAGCGAAGGAAACCCGAAGGTTCGACTTTTCCTTGTAGATGCTGCCAAAATCGTAACCCAGCGAAATGTTCTCCATCCGCAGGAACGAAGCGTTTTCCACGAAGTAATCCGACTGGATAACCTGCGGGTTCGTGCTGGTAAAGTTGTTATTGAGGACTTCGCGGTTGAAGTTGTTGACGAAACCGTTGGAGTTTTGAACAAAAATTGCCTGCGACCGGACGTTGTTATAAACGTAGTTGTTGAGGTTGCTACGCATCGTGAAGGCCAGGTTCAGCTTGCCGTAGCTGGCGTTCGAGCCGAAGCCCAAAATTGCCTGGGGCCGCGACGACTTGTAGTGGTAACGGTCGAGGTTGTTGATAACGCCGTCGCCGTTGCGGTCCACTACTACGCCGTCCAGCGGTTTGCCGTCGGTGCCGTAGGCCTGCTGATACACGTAGAAGGAGTTCGACTGGTAACCCACCGAGTTGATCTGGATGTTGTTACCTACGCCGCCGCTGATGCCTTCGGTTTCGTAGCCCCGGAAATTAGGGTTATTAGCCGAGTTGTCGTCCAGCGCCGTGATTTTGTTGCGGTTAAAGGTAGCGTTGGCGTTGAAGTTCAGGTTGAACTGCTCGCCCCGTACGGCTGCTAGGTTCAGCGACGCTTCTACCCCTTTATTGGTGAGGCTGCCCACGTTGGCCTTATAGGCGTTCGACAGGTTCGAGCCGGCGGGCAGGTTTACCGTCAGCAGCAAATCGCGGGTGTCGCGCTGGTACACATCAACGGCGCCGCTCAGGCGGTTATCGAAGAAACCGTAATCGAGGCCGACGTTATAAGTGGTCGTCTTCTCCCAGGTGCGGAAGGCATTGTAGGCGGCCGGGCGCTGGGTGGTGATGAACTGCCCGCCCAACTGGTACTGAGCCGTTACGCGGCTGGGGTCGTAGAGGGCCTGGTAGCCGTAGTAGTCGGCGTAGTCGTTGCCCAGGTCCTGCTGGCCGGTCTGGCCGTAGCCCAACCGGATTTTCAGCTCCGATATGGCCGTCGAGTTGGTGAGGAATTCCTCGCCTTTCAGGCGCCAGGCCGCGGAAGCAGCCGGGAAGTATCCCCACCGCTCCGACTTAGCGAAGCGCGACGAGGCGTCGGCCCGGAAGGAGGCCGAGAATAGGTATTTGTCCTGGATATTGTAGTTCACCCGGCCGAAGAACGACTGCAGGTTGTACTGGGGGTCGTAGTACTCGCGGCCGTTGATGGGACGGTCCGTCCGCTGACCATTATTGAGGCTGCCGTCGGCCAGCCGGTCATCGAATACATAGGTCCGGTAGCTGAAATTCTGGTAGGAGTAACCCGCCAGTGCGTCGACCCGGCCAATGCCCAACTCGGCGTTGTACTTGCCCAACGCTTCGAGCAAGCGGTTGCTGTTTTCTTCGCGATACTGGTTGTTGCGGCCCAGGCGGCCACCATTCAGAATGGCGGAGTTTGGCTTTACAACGTCGGTACCCTGACCCTGCTGGTAGTCGTAGCCCACGTTCAGGTTGGCACTCAGCGCCCGCAGAAAGGGCATTTTGTAGTCGAGCTGGATGTTGCCGATGCTCCGCTTCACGGTGCTCCGGTTACGGCTCAGCTCAATCTGGGCCACGGGGTTGCGCGGGGCCAGCGGCTCCACCAGACCATCGGTGTTGAGAAACTCGAAATAGCCACCGTACCGAGACAGCCGCGGTTCAGCGGAGCGTACCGACTGGCTAGGATCGAAGTTTACGGCTGACCCTACGGCTCCCTGATTGGAAAAGCTGTTGTCGATCCAGGAGCCCTTCAGGTTGGCATCGACGCGCAGGTTGCCATCGAGCAGCACCGGCGTCAGGCCGATGGAGCCGGTGTAACGCTTGAGGTCGTTTTGCTTCAGCAAGCCCTGCTGGTTGAGGTAGCCGCCCGAAACCCGGAACGGGATGTTGCTCGTGGAGCCAAGCAGGCTGACTGTGTTATCGGTGGTGTAGGCCGTGCGGTAAATTTCGCGCTGCCAGTCGGTGTTGGCTTTGCCCAACGAGGCCTTCTGCTGGGCATTACCCCGAGCATTCACCAGCGCCCGGAACTCGTCGCCGCTGAGTACATCGGCGTACTGGTAAGGAGTCGAAACGGAATTCTGGGTCGATACGTTGACGCGCAGCGACTCGCCCTGCAGGCCTTTTTTGGTGGTCACGATAATTACCCCGTTCGAAGCCCGGGAGCCGTAGATGGCCGTTGCCGAAGCGTCTTTGAGGACCGATACGCTCTCAATGTCGTTGGGGTTGATGAGCGTGAGCGGGTTGGAAGACCCCTGGATGCCCCGGTTGTCGACCGGTACGCCATCAATAATAAAGAGCGGGTCATTAGAGGCGCTCAGCGAGGAGCCGCCGCGGATTCGGATGGAAGAGCCAGTACCGGGTGCACCGCCATTGGTCGTCACCTGTAAGCCCGCCACTTTACCCTGAATCAATTGCTCAGGGCTTGATACCTGCCCCTTCACAAATTGCTTTTCCGTTACCTGCTCCACGGCCCCAGTCAGGTCCTGCTTGCGCTGGGTGCCGTAGCCCACTACTACCACCGAATTAAGCAGGGTGGTGTTCTCCGACATCGTGAACGCAGGCACGGCCGTGTTCTGGCCGTTGGTTACGTTGATGGCTTGGCGCTGGGTGGAAAAGCCCACGAACGACAGGATGAGCGTATGCGGCCCGGCCGGTACGTTCTGAATTGCGTACGTTCCATCGGAATTGGTGGAGCCGCCCAGCGAGGAGCCTTCAATAAGTACGGTCACGCCGGGTAGGCCGGCGCCTTTCTCGTCCAGTACGCGGCCGCTGACCGTTCCGATTCCCTGAGCGTGCGCACTGCTCATGCCTGCGCCTGCGCACAGGATTGGCAGCACCAATTTCGCTAGATAAGGGTGTTTCATGGAAAAAGTGTTAGGGGGTGAAGTGGTTTTCCGGCGAAGCCGAAGTGGGAATTTAGTGGTCCTAACCAAGAGTAGTGGTCGGGAATTGACGAGGTAAGTGACCCCTTCTGTACCGGGAGTAAACAGCCGCGTTCAACAGCACCAAAATGTTAATAAACAGCGCAAGTTAACGTGTAAAAGCGCACAAAAACAACGCTTAGCCAGTGTAAAATCGGTTTAGTTATAATTGCATTTTGTGGGTTATCGGATTGGATATGGGTAGTTGCTTACGACTGGCTGATGGGTTGAAGGGGAAGGGTTTGGGGGTTGGCAAGGTCAAAAAGTGGTAAAAACGCTTCTGGTCAGCATTATCAGACTGGATGCAGGTTGCCCAGATGCTGGTTTTGGGTTGACTAAATGCAATGCCCTATTGCTATGGCCAAGTACAGAAACCACCAGTTCTATCATCCGGTCACAAAAACTGGATGTATACGGCTGGAAAATGCTTCTAACACTCATTTCGGCTCATTAGTGGGCTTGTATTGACCTGAATGAGCTTCCCGAAACCCAGGAATTGGTAGCAGGAAACAAGGCTGCTGAGCCCGATTGGGTAAATAGGGGAATAGTTAATGTTAATACAGGAATAGTTGGTGGGTTAGGAATTACTGGCTTTCCACAAGGTTTTTTGCATATATCTCAGGATTCGCCTTCTTCTAAAACTGGCTTGTTCCAGTTAGCTCAACAAACCAGCAGTTGAGCTTGAAATGCTTACTCTCTGTGAGGACTTACTTACTACTCACCGGTTGGTTCTGATTTTTGCGGCGGAATGGTTTTCTCGGAAAAATGCAGGTTGCATTAAGCCGAAAACGGATGAATAGAGGCCGTTTCAATGTCCCGTTCAGGTTGGAAGCTGGTGGGTTGATGCTGCTGGCGTAGCTTGCGGGGCCAACCACTCACGTAACTTCAAAAAAGCCATGACCCGTTTTCTGTCTCTGGTGCTACCGATACTACTGGCTACCAGCGCCACGTTGCACGCCCAAACTACCTTCCGGCTCACTAGCGTGCCGGCCAGTACGCCCGCCGGGGCCGTTATTTATGTGGCTGGCTCGTTCAATAACTGGACTCCCGATAACCCGGCCTACGCCTTCGCGCCCAGCCCCGCCGCCAATGGCACCTACCAGCTCACGCTGCCCGCCTCCATTACGGGCAAGGTGGAATTCAAATTCACCCGGGGCTCCTGGGCCACCGTCGAAGCTGATGCCCGCCAGCAGGATATCGGCAACCGCAGCTACACGCTGGGCAGCAGTCCGGCCACAGTAGAGTGGCAGGTGGCCGGCTGGAAAGACCAGGGCGGCGGCGGTCCGGCTCCGTGCGCGAGTACGGCCCTGCAACCCAACGTGCGGGTTATCAGCGAGACATTTGCCATGCCCCAGCTCGGGCGCACCCGCCGCGTGTGGGTATATCTGCCCAATGATTACGCCACGGCCCCGAACAAGCGCTACCCGGTGCTATATATGCACGACGGCCAGAACGTGTTCGACGCCTGCACGAGTTTCGCCGGCGAGTGGGGCGTTGATGAAACCTTGAGCCGGCTCCAGCAGCAGGGCCTCGACGCCACTGGCAGCATTGTGGTGGCCGTGGACAACGGCGGGGGCGAGCGGCTCAACGAAATGTCGCCCTGGAAAAATGCCCAGTACCAGGCCGGCGGTCAGGGCGACCAGTACGTCGATTTTATGGCCCTGACCCTCAAACCCTACATTGATGGCCAGTACCGCACCCTTACGGGCCGGGAGTTTACGGGCGTGGCCGGCAGCAGCATGGGCGGCCTTATTTCGACTTATGCGGCCCTCAAATACCCGCTTGTGTATGGAAAGGTAGGCGCATTTTCGCCGGCCTTCTGGTTTGCCCAGCAGCCCCTGTTTGCCTATTTGCGCCAGCATCCTGCCAACCCCGATACGCGCTTCTACTTCGTGAGCGGCGCCACCGAAAGCGCCACCATGGCACCCCTGATGCGGGCCATGCACGATTCGCTGGCCCGCGGCGGGGTACCGGCCCGCAACCTCAGCTACCAGGCCGTGGCCGATGGGCAGCACGCCGAGTGGTTCTGGCGGCGCGAGTTCGCGGCCGCTTATCAGTGGCTGTTTGCGCCGGCCGTCGCTACGGCCACCGGCCGGCCGGCCCCGCTGGCCTTCAGCGCCTATCCCAACCCGGCCCAGGGCCGCCTGACCTTGGCGCTGCCCACCGACGCGCGGGGCCCCGCCCACGTCGAAATTACGGACACTGCTGGCCGGCTGGTGCTGCGTGAAAAGCTGCGCAGCGGTGCCACGCTCGATGTGAGTTCTCTGGCCAAAGGCCTTTATCAACTGCGCGTAACGGCCGGTGGCCGCCAGGGCTCGCAGGCGTTGTTGAAGGAGTAGGAGAGAGGGGCTGGAAAAAGAATGTCATTCAGCGCATGTGGCGCATTAAGTAAGGAACGAAGAACCTTGCTTAATGCGCCACATGCGCTGAATGATGTTCTGCTACCCATCAACCTTCCCTTCACCAGCCGGCAACTCAAAAAAAACAGGGTTTTTTCTTGCCGGGCCGGCAACCGTGGCTAGCTTTGCAGCGTTCAACGGCCCAACTCCGTTTTTAGCAATGACTTTTTCGACAACGACGCAGCAGATCTGGTGGTGGCCCTACGGAAATTCCGGACGGGACAACCTGTGCGTGCGTTAGAATCGATTTGTTTCTTCTTTCGTAACTGCTCCAGAGTCAGCCCGGCCGCCCCGCCGGGCTTTTTTTGTGCCCGGTGCTGGCCTCCTTCTTCTCTCCGCATCCAGCCCGCCATGAAATCTTACTCCCTGACTACCCGCTTCCGCCGCGTACTGGCCGATACTGTAACGCCGGTGGGCCTGTATCTGCGCCTGCGCGACCGGTATGCCAACTGCCTGCTGCTCGAAAGCTCCGACTACCACGGTCAGCAGAATGCCTTTAGTTATCTGGCCTTCGACCCGCTGGCCCGTTTCGAGCTGCGGGGCCGGGAGCTGACGCTGCGCCTGCCCGACGATACGGTGGAAACTGAAACCCTCGACTCGCCTAGGGCGGCGCTGGGCCGGCTTCAGGAGTTTACGGCTGCCTTTAAAACGGAGGATACGGGCCACGACTTCATTACCGGCGGGCTGTTCGGCTACCTGGGCTACGAGGCTGTGCAGGCCTTTGAGGACCTCACCCTGAACCCCGAAAAGCAGCCCGCCGGCCAGATTCCGGATATGCTCTACGGCACCTACCGCCACGTTATTGCCATCAACCACTTCCGCAACGAGCTCTACGTGTTCGAGCACACGCTGGAAGGGCAGCCGGTGGATGAAGATGGCCTGACGCGGCTCGTGAACCTGATCCGGAACCCCTCGCTGCCCGATTTTAAGTTCAGGACCGAAGGGGAGGAGCAGACCAACCAGACCGACGAGGAGTTTCTGAAAGTGCTGGCCGCCGGCCAGCAGCACTGCCACCGTGGCGACGTGTTCCAGATTGTGCTCTCGCGGCGCTTTGAGCAGGGTTTTTCGGGCGACGAGTTCAACGTATACCGGGCTTTGCGCTCCATCAACCCCTCGCCCTATCTGTTCTATTTCGACTACGGCGCGTTCAAGATCTTCGGCTCCTCGCCCGAGGCGCAGGTCCGCATCAAGGGGCGCGAGGCCAGCTTGTTCCCAATTGCCGGCACCTTCCGCCGCACCGGCCACGACGCCGAGGATGCCGCCCTGGCCCAGAAACTGGCCGACGACCCCAAGGAAAACGCCGAGCACGTGATGCTCGTGGACCTGGCCCGCAACGACCTGGCCCGCCACGGCGACGCAGTGGAGGTGAAAACCTTCCGCGAAATCCAGTTCTACTCGCACGTCATTCATTTGGTGAGCGAGGTGACGGCCCGGCTGGCCGAAGGCGCTAACTCGTTGCAGGTAGTGGCCGACACGTTTCCGGCCGGCACGCTCTCAGGAGCTCCTAAACACCGGGCCATGCAGCTCATCGACGGGCTGGAACCTACCGCCCGCGGCTACTACGGCGGGGCCATCGGCCATTTGGGCTTCAACGGCGACTTCAACCACGCCATCATGATCCGCTCCTTCCTGAGCACCGCCAGCCGCCTCTACTTCCAGGCCGGGGCCGGCGTGGTGGCCGCCTCCGATATCAACTCCGAACTCCAGGAGGTGCACCATAAGCTGGCTGCCCTGCGCAAGGCGCTGCAGGAGGCCGAGCGCGTATGATATGGGTTGTCAGTTGTTGGTTGTCAGTTGTCAGGCTTGCTTATCGCCTGAACACAGTCAACAAACCGACAACTGACAACCAGCAACTGACAACTAGTACCTCATGAATATCCTCGTTCTCGACAACTACGACTCCTTTACCTACAACCTCGTGCAGGTACTGCGCGAGCTGGGGTACCGCGACAACGTGACCGTAATCCGCAACGACCAGCTGGCCCTCGACGACGTGGCAGCCTACGACGCGGTGCTACTGTCGCCGGGCCCGGGCCTGCCTTCCGAAGCGGGTCTGATGCCGGAAATTATCCGCCGCTATGCGCCCACCAAGCGCATCCTGGGCGTGTGCCTGGGCCATCAGGGACTGGCTGAGAGCTTCGGTGGCGAGCTGTATAATATGCCCCAGGTGCTGCACGGCCTCGCCACCGACGCCCGCCTGACGGCCCCCGACCGGCTGTTCGACGAGCTGCCCGCCACCTTTAAGGTGGGCCGCTACCACTCCTGGAGCGTGCGGCCCGAGTCGGTGCCGGCAGTGCTGGAGGTAACGGCCGTGGATGAGAACGGCCAGGTAATGGCCTTTCGCCACCGCGAGTACGATGTGCGCGGCGTGCAGTTCCACCCCGAATCCATTCTCACCGAACACGGCCCCCAGATGCTGCGCAACTGGCTGAAGTAAACTGGCTGTCGAGTGCAGCAACTGTCATCCTGAGCTTGCGAAGGACCTTATCACGTAACCACGGCTTGTTGATAGCGGGATAAGGTCCTTCGCAAGCTCAGGATGACAAGAGAAAAATCAGCGTAATCAATTCAATCAGCGTTAATCAGCGATTTTGAAACAGATTCTTCACGCAACTCTTCGATCAGCAGCTGCTCACCCACGCCGAGGCCCACGAGGCTATGCTGCGCATTGGGCAGGGCGAGGCCAACGCCGCCGAAATGGCCGCCTTTATGAGCGTATACCGGATGCGGCCGATTTCGGTGCCCGAGCTGGCCGGCTTCCGCGACGCGCTGCTGAGTTTGAGCCGCGACCCGGAACTGGGCACCCGCGACACCATCGACATTGTAGGCACCGGCGGCGACGGCAAGGACACGCTCAACATCAGCACGCTGGCCTGCTTTGTGGTGGCGGGCGCCGGCTACCACGTTACCAAGCACGGCAACATTGGCGTGTCGTCGGTGTGCGGCTCTTCCGATGTGCTGGCCCAGCTGGGAGTTGATCTGGCGGCCGACAACGACGGGCTGAAGCGGCAGCTGGAGCGGGCCGGCATCTGCTTTCTGCATGCGCCCTCGTTTCATCCGGCCATGCGCCATGCCGGGCCGGTACGCCGGGAGCTGGGCGTGCGCACGTTCTTCAATATTCTGGGGCCGCTCGTGAACCCGGCCCGGCCCAAATTCCAGGTGGCCGGCACTTTTAGCCTGGAGCTGCTGCGCCTTTATCACTACCTGCTCCAGCAAACCGATACCCGCTACGCCGTGGTACACGCCCTCGACGGCTACGACGAACTCTCGCTGACGGCGGCCGCCAAACTGGCCACGCCTGAAGGCGAGCGGGTGGTGTCGGCCGCCGACCTGGGCCTGACGACCACGCGCCCCGAGGAGCTGGCCGGCGGCAGCACCGCCGCCGAATCGGCCCGTTTATTTGTTGAGGTACTCGAAGGCCACGCCACCCGCGCCCAGCGCGACGTGGTAACGGCCAACGCGGCGCTGGCCATCAGTTGCCGGGAACCCAACTTCAGCTTCGCCGACAGCCTGGCCGCCGCCCGCGAATCATTGGATTCGGGCCGGGCGAGAAAGGCGTTGAAGCTATTAGCCGAAGTTTGAGCTGTTAGCTGATAGCTTTTCAGTTCTGACCAATCCACAAAAGAAGACCTTTTTTCATAAAGCTAACAGCTAATAGCTGTCAGCTATTAGCTCAGAATCAATGACCATTCTCGATAAAATCATTGCCCATAAGCGCCGCGAGGTAGCCGACCGCCAGAGCCTCGTGCCGGTGAAGCTGCTGGAAACGAGCCTGTATATGGAGGCGACACCATTGAGCTTGCGCCGCTACCTGCTGCGCGAGGATTTGAGCGGCATTATTGCCGAGTTCAAGCGAAAATCGCCCAGCATGGGTGTTATAAACGCCCACGCGCCGGTCGAGCGCACCACGCTGGGCTATATGCAGGCGGGGGCTTCGGCACTGTCGGTGCTCACGGACACGGAGTTTTTCGGGGGCAAGAACGAGGATCTGACCATAGCCCGGCGCTACAATTTCTGCCCCATTCTGCGCAAGGACTTTGTGGTGGACGAGTACCAGATTATTGAGGCCAAAAGCATTGGGGCCGATGCCGTGCTGCTGATTGCGGCCGTGCTCTCGGGCGAGGAGGTGCTGCGCCTGGGCCGGTTGGCCAAAAGCCTGGGCCTGGAAGTGCTACTCGAAATCCACGATGCCCAGGAGCTCGACAAAACCCTGCACCCCGATGCCGTGAGCTTGGTGGGCGTCAACAACCGCAACCTGCACGACTTCTCCGTGACCCTCGACACGTCGGGTGAGCTGGCCCAGCGCATCCCCAACGACTACGTGAAGGTGACCGAAAGCGGCCTGACCAGCGCCGCCGACATCCGGGCCCTGCGCGAAGTGGGCTACCGGGGCTTCCTGATGGGGGAGGCCTTTATGCGCCACGCCCGCCCCGAACTGGCCTGCGCCGCCCTGGTGCAGCAGCTCTAGGCCAGGGCGCCGGCTTCGTCCTGTATCAAACTTCGCCCCTGTTCCGTTGTTGGCTCCCCAAACACTTTCGCCATGCTTCCCGAGTCTGCCTCCCCGTCTGCCGTTGCCCCGTTGCACTTAAAAGTGTGCGGCACGAAATACGCCGAAAACATTCGGGAAGTGGCGGGCCTGGCCCCAGACCTGATCGGCTTTATTTTCTACCCGAAATCGAAGCGGTTTGTGGGTGAGGAGCTGGATGGGGAACTGCTGCGTAACCTGCCGCCAACGCTGCGCAAGGTGGGCGTGTTCGTAAACGAAAGCACCCCCGAAATTCTGCGCCGGGTGGCCAGCTACGGCCTCGATCTGGTGCAATTGCACGGCGACGAAACGCCGGCCCAGTGTGCCGAGTTGCAGGCAGCCGGCGTGGGCGTCATCAAGGCATTTGCAGTGGGTGAGGCCGTCGATTTTGCGGCGCTGGAACCCTACGTGCCGCATTGTAGCTACTTCCTTTTTGATACGTTGGGCCCTCAGCCGGGCGGTAACGGCACGCGTTTCGACTGGGAGCTGTTACGGCACTACAAGCTGCCGGTTCCTTACCTGCTGGCCGGGGGTATTGGCCCCGAGCAGGCCGCTGAACTGGCCCAGCTGACGCTGCCGGGCCTCTATGGCTTCGACCTCAACAGTCATTTTGAAACCGCGCCCGGCCGCAAAGACCCCGTTCGGCTGCAGGCGTTCTTCACGCAACTCCGTACCCGCCCCGCCGCGGGCCATTCAATCCGAACTACCCCCTCTCTGTCATGACTACCACTCCGACTTACCAGCAACCCACCGAGCGCGGCTACTATGGCCAGTTTGGGGGGGCCTTCATCCCCGAAATGCTCTACCCCAATGTGGAGGAGCTCCGCCAGCAATACCTGACCATCATGGCTGATCCTGCGTTTCAGCAGGAGTACCAGCAGTTGCTGCGCGACTACGTGGGTCGGCCCACGCCGCTGTTCGAGGCCAAGCGGCTGTCGGCCAAGTACAACACCCGCGTTTTTTTAAAACGCGAAGACCTTTGCCACACTGGGGCGCACAAAGTCAACAATACGGTGGGCCAGATTCTGCTGGCCCGGCGGCTGGGTAAAACCCGCATCATTGCCGAAACCGGGGCCGGTCAGCACGGCGTGGCTACGGCCACCGTCTGCGCCCTGATGGGTATGGAGTGCATCGTGTACATGGGCGAAGTGGACATGGAGCGCCAGAAGCCCAACGTGTACCGGATGCGCCTGCTCGGGGCTGAGGTGCGGCCCGCTACCAGCGGCAGCAAAACCCTGAAAGATGCCACCAACGAGGCCATCCGCGACTGGATTTCCAACCCCGTCGATACCCACTACATCATCGGCTCGGTGGTGGGCCCCCACCCGTACCCCGATCTGGTGGCGCGCCTGCAGGCTGTTATCAGCGAGGAAATGCGCAAGCAGTTGCTCGAAAAAACCGGCTCCGAGCTGCCCCAGTACGTGGTGGCCTGCGTGGGCGGCGGCTCGAATGCGGCCGGCGCGTTTTATCATTTCCTGGAAGATCCGGAGGTGCAGCTGGTGGCCGTGGAAGCGGCCGGACACGGCGTAAATTCGGGCCACTCGGCGGCCACGTCGGTGCTGGGCAAGCCGGGCATTATCCACGGTTCGCGCACGCTGCTCATGCAGGATGAGGACGGCCAGATTACCGAGCCTTACTCGCTCTCAGCGGGCCTCGATTATCCCGGCATCGGGCCATTGCACGCGTTTCTGGCCGATGCCGGCCGGGCCCGCTTTATCAGCGTGACCGACGAAGATGCCCTTAAGTCGGTGGTGGAATGCAGTCGTCTCGAAGGCATTATCCCGGCGCTCGAAACGGCGCACGCGCTGGCTGTACTCGGCCAAATAGGGGCTGGCCCCGACGACGTGGTAGTGGTGAACCTCTCGGGCCGCGGAGACAAGGACCTCGAAACGTACATCCAGCAGGATCTAATGTAGTCAGGCGCTGTCGTCCTGAGCTTGCTAAACCCTTGGCAAGCTCAGGACGACAGTTCATACCCAATCCATGAACCGAATTCAGAACGCCTTCCAGAGCAAGAAGAAGCTGCTCAATATTTACTTCACGGCCGGTTATCCGCGCCTCCACGATACGGTGCCTGTGCTCAAAGCGCTGGCCGAAGCCGGCGCCGACCTGATCGAAATCGGGATGCCGTTTTCTGACCCCCTCGCCGACGGCCCGGTAATTCAGGCCAGCAGCACGGTAGCCCTGCAGAATGGTATGAATATGCGGGTGCTTTTCACGCAACTGAAAGGTATCCGCCAGGATGTGCCCGACACGCCGATTCTGCTCATGGGCTACCTTAACCCAGTGATGCAGTTTGGGGTAGAAGACTTCTGCCGCGAAGCCGCCGCCGCCGGCGTCGACGGCGTGATTCTGCCCGACCTGCCCCTCGACGACTACGTGGCCGAGTACCAGGATATCTTCCGCCGCCACAACCTGCGGCCGGTGTTCCTCATCACGCCCCAAACCGCCCCCGAGCGCATCCGCCGCATCGACGAGCTGACCGATTCGTTTCTCTACCTCGTGTCGGGCCCCGGCACTACGGGCGGGACCAACACCCAGGCAGCGGGCGTGCAGGACGCCTATTTCCAGCGCATCGAGGATATGCAGCTCCGCAACCCCCGCCTCATCGGCTTCGGCATTTCGGACAAGCAGTCGTTTGATAATGCCTGCCAGTACGCCGAAGGAGCCATTATCGGCTCGGCGCTGATCAAGGCGTTGGAGGGCACCGAGGACGCCCCGGCTGCCGCCGCCCGCTTTGTTTCTTCTATCGTTCAGTAACTGTCAGCGTGAGCGGAGCGAAGGACCTGGTCCTTCGCTCCGCTCACGCTGACAGAAGATTCTTCCCCGATTCATGATCATCCAACTCGACCCTCAGATTTCCGCGCAAAACCAGCAGGAAATTGAAGCCAAAATAGCGGCGCTCAACTACAAGTCCACCGAAGTAAAAACCCAGCGGGCCCACTACCTGGTGGCCATCGGCAAGGCCGAAATCGACCTGCGCAGCCTTGGCCAGCTACCCGGCGTGCAGGACATCCACCGCGTGTCCGACGACTACAAGCTGGTGAGCCGCAAGTGGCGCGTACGCCCCACCGTGCTCGACCTCGGCGACGGGGTGCGCATCGGGGAGGGTTCGCTCACGCTGGCTGCCGGCCCGTGCAGCATCGAGAGCGAGGCCCAGATGGAAAGCATCATGCAGCATCTGGTCGACAACGACGTGCGCATCATGCGCGGCGGGGTATACAAGCCGCGCTCCTCGCCCTACTCGTTCCGGGGCCTGGGCATGGAGGGCCTGAAGCTGTTTCATCAAATGGCCCGCGCCCGCGGCATCAAAATCATTACCGAGGTGATGCAGGTGTCGCAGGTGGAAGAAATGCACGATTACGTTGACGTGTTTCAGGTGGGTGCCCGCAACACCCAGAACTTCAACCTGCTCGATGCGTTGGGTGGGGTTGATAAGCCGGTAATGATTAAGCGCGGCATTTCGGGTACGCTCGAAGAGCTGCTTTCGTCGGCCGAGTACGTGTTTTCGGGCGGCAACGAGAAGCTGATTCTCTGCGAGCGGGGTATCCGGACCTTCGAAACGGCCTCGCGCAATACGCTCGATCTGAACGCGGTGCCAATTCTCAAGGAGAAAACCCACCTGCCCGTCATCGTCGACCCCTCGCACGGAATCGGCATCCGCGACTACGTGGCCCCGATGGCACTGGCCGGCGTGATGGCCGGAGCCGACGGCATCATCTACGAAGCCCACGAAACGCCCGAGAAGGCTGCCTCCGATGGGGCCCAGACCCTGAACTTCCAGGAATCGGCCCGCCTGATCCGCAACCTGCGCCGGGTGTATGCGCTACGGCAGGAGCTGGAGTAGGGGCTGCGAAATTTATGGGGATGCTGTATGGCTTTGCAGATTTTCTGGAAAGCACCGTAACTTGCCCGTCTCAGTTAAGCGTGTAGCTCATAAACCATGAAATTATTTTTCCTGAGTGCTTTAATTTCTTGTTCGCTGCTTTACGGCTGTAACGACAAAGATTCGGCTAAGCCAAAATCTGTTGCTAAAGTGTATTCCACTGCTGTTTCCGTCAGTGAGGGTGGAGCTCCTGCTTACATTTTGCCCGAGGCGGAAGTAGGCTTGGCTACTTATCAGGGGCCCACGGCGTTGCTGGTGGTGAGCGGTAGATTGAATACGGGCACTGCTGTGCGCATCACGTTCAAGCAAAGTAGTCCGGCCGCTGCCGGTGCCAATGCAACCGATCAGGTAGAGGTGTATTCTGAGAAGCTGGGCGATGCGGTACAGACCAGTGGACGTACCGTGCGTGATACCGGTAAAAACACGGTTTCGGGTAGCTTTACTTCCCGTTTTGCCAACGGCACTACTCTCGACGGTACGCTCTCCAGCTTGGTATTGCCCTAGTTAGCTTTGTGTCCTCAAAAACAGAGGACATGCGTGTTATAGTGGTGGCAACAGCAAAAGACTGCTGAGCAATTAAAAAATATTCCTATATTCGCCCATCATGTTGAACCTAACGACCCAGCGCTTTAACTCTATTACCGTCTGCTATATGCAGAACGGGGTCGGGCGGCGTTGCCGGTGCAGAAGTTAAAGGAACCATGAAAATCCTTCTCCTCTGAAATCCAGTAAGGCCCGATTCCGACAGGAACCGGGCCTTTTTTTTACACCTATTGCCATGCTTGAACAGAACTATCAGCACTACACTTCTCAGGACCACTTGGTCTGGAAAGTATTGTTCGACCGCCAGACCGCCCTTTTGCATAAGCGGGCCTGCGCAGCTTTCTGGCAGGGTCTGACGGCCGCCGGCCTCCACCGCAACGCCTTGCCCGACTTTTCGCAGGTGAGTGAGCGGCTGCGGCAGGCCACCGGCTGGGAGCTGGAGCCCGTAGCCGGTACGCTCAACGATGCTGATTTTTACGGCCTGCTGGCCCGGCGCCGCTTCCCGGCCACGGTCTGGATCCGGAGCATGGAGCAATTCGATTTCATCGAGGAGCCTGATCTGTTCCACGGCGTGTTCGGCCATGTGCCGTTGCTGATGGATGCGGCCTTTGCCGATTTCTTGCAGTTCCTCGGCCATGTTGCCACCCGCCACCTGCACGACCCGGCGGCCCTCGTGCGGCTGGAGCGGCTCTACGGTTTCGCGGTGCAATTCGGGCTGGTGAAAGAGAGTGGTGAAACCCGCCTGTTCGGAGCTGGCCTGCTCTCCTCGTCGGGCGAAATCCACCACTACCTGGCCGACACGGCCCCGCGCCAGCCCTTCGAGCTGGCTGCCGTGCTCGACACCCCCTACAGCGAGGCGCATTTGCAGGACCACTATTTCGAGCTCAGCAGCTGGGACCAGCTCACCGAAAGCGTGGCTGACCTGGCCGCCGCCCTGTCCTCGGAGCCGCAGCCGGCGCTGATAGCTGAATAAAACGTAGCGCAAAAGTCCGTTTCGTGACGAGCGGAGTGAGTAGTCCGCAAGCTGAGGTTGTAAGCGTAGCTTAACCGGCAAAAGCACTTGTTGCTTATCGGGAAACGGACGTTCACGTTACAGCATAAAATTCCGGCTTTTCATTCGCCAGCCTTGTTTTCCGCCGCGACCGACCTACATTTGCCTTTGATGATGCGCTTCACTTCCCGCTATTATGCTTATGCCTATTACGCTCCGGCCCGGAGCGGAGCGGCGGCGGCGTGCCGGAAGCAGGAGTAGCATTCTCCTTCCCACGTTTTGTTAAGCCTGCTTCCGCTCCGCGCGGGGGCAGGCTTTTTTTTTTTCGCCTTCCTGATTTTCTGCTTTTACCCATGATGAACTCCCTGACTGAAACCCCCGCTCCATTAGCCCTCATGCGCCAGGAATACGCCCGCTACACCGCTGCCGACCAGCACGTATGGCAGCTGCTTTTCGACCGCCAGATGGAGCTGCTGCCGGGTCGTGCCGCCGATGTGTTTCTGGAGGGCGTGCGCCAGATCGGTTTCACCCGCGAGGCCATTCCCGATTTCCGCGAAGTGAACCCGCGCCTGCGCGAACAGACCGGCTGGGAGCTGGTAGTGGTACCCGGCATCGTCGACGACGCCATTTTCTTTGGGCTGCTGGCCAACCGCCAGTTCCCGGCTACCACCTGGCTGCGTACGCTGGAGCAGCTTGATTACCTGGAGGAGCCCGACATGTTCCACGACGTTTTCGGCCACGTGCCGCTGCTCACGAACCCGGGTTTCGCGGCGTTTTTGCAGGGGCTCGGGGCCGCGGCCGTAGCGCATGGCACCGGCCGGCCCGAGGTGTTGGAAATGTTCACGCGCCTGTACTGGTTTACGGCCGAGTTCGGCTTGGTACAGCAGCCCGAGGGCCTGCGTATCTACGGAGCCGGACTGCTCTCCTCGCATGGGGAAGTGAAGTTCAGCCTCAGCGACCAGCCTACCCGCCTGCCCTTCAGCCTGACCGGCGTGCTGGAAACTCCCTTCGAAAAAGACAAATTCCAGGACCTCTACTTCGTGCTCGACACGCTGGAGCAGCTGCCAGAAAGCCTGGCGCAGCTGCGGGCCATAGTGGGGAGCGATGAGTAAGCGGCCCGGGGCCCGTAACCCGGCTAAAACAGAAAAAGGCTGCCCCGGTGGGGCAGCCTTTTCTATACTCGACTATTCGCAAAATCCGTGAAATCCGCTAAAATCCGTGCTAATCCGTTATCCTACTTGAGCTTGAGGCTCTTTTTGAGGTAGGCTACCGAGGCGGCGTGGGCGTCCTCGGCCATGGCCTTGTTGTACTTGGGGTTGGAGGGGTTGGCGAAGGCGTGGTCGGCGTCGTAGGCTTTCACAGTGAGGCCTTTTTTGGCGGTCTTCATGTCCTTTTCGAACTGCGTTACTACCTCCTGGTTGATCCATTTATCCTGCTTGGCAAACACCATCAGCACGTCGGTATTCAGGGTTTTGAGCTTGGCCACGTCCTTTTCGGGCATACCGTAGTACATGACCGCGCCCTCGGCCTGCTTGCCGGCCAGCAGGGCCGTTTGCAGGCTCCAGCCGCCGCCGAAGCACCAGCCGATGCTGGCTACCTGGGCCCGAGGCCCGGCGTGCAGCAGCGCGCCTTTGATGATGGCCTGGGCCCGCTCGGTTTTTACGCTCTGCATGAGCTTGCCAGCCTCATCGGGGGTACTGGCTACCTGGCCGTCGTAGAGGTCGAGGGCGATGACGTTGGTGCCGGGCAGCTCCTTGGCGAAGCGGGCCGCTTCCTGCTTGATGTAGTCGTTGAGGCCCCACCACTCGTGAATCACGAACAGGTACTTGTCGGAGCGGATGTTGCTCTTGATTTCAAAGGCCTTACTGGTGCCGCCGTCGGTGGTTTTGAACTCAATCATCTCTCCGTCGCCGGCGTAAGTGAAGGGCAGCGGCGCATCGTGGCCGCCCGAGAAATCCTCGTTGGTAGCCAGCATGGCGAATACTTCGGTGGCGTTTTGGCCGGCCGCGGGTTTGGCGCAGCAGCTGAGGGAATTTTGGGCCGAAGCCACGGAAACGACGCTCAGCAGCGCGACGCACAAAGTCCAGATTTTTTTCATGATAAGAGAGGGGAAAATGAGGGGATGAAGACAGCCCCGGCTCTTTGCATGTAACTACATGAATGAGCCGGGGCTGCTTTAACCGGAAGCGGGAAGATTAGTTTCGGCCAACTATTATTCAGGTTGGGTCCGAATGCTGGCTTTCAACTCGGTGAGCAGGGCGTAAAGGCCTACGTAGGTGCGGTTGAGGTATATAAAGTGCTCGGAGCCACGGGGTTCTCGCTGCTGGCGTAGCTCGGGCTGCTGCATAAGGTCGTCGCCGAGGGCGTAGAGGGCCTGCATGTAGCTGGGGTCGCCAAAGTCGAAGGTGGACTGGCGGAAGGGGCGGCCCACCAGCTCCAGCGAGGCCCGCATGGTATCCACGTAAAAGGCCCGGCGGGCGGGCGCGTCGTCGGACGCGCAGCACGCCGCCTTCTTCGAGCAAAGCCGCCAGTTGAGCCGGGTTGTCCAGGGTTTCGGGGGTGAGCAGGGCCGTGAAGAGGCGGTGCACGTCGGCGGGAATTTCCTTCACGCAGCCAAAATCGAGCACGCCCACGGTACCACCTTCATCGGTGCGCAGCAGGAAGTTGCCGGGGTGGGGGTCGGCGTGCACGCGGCGCAGCTCGTTGAGCTGGAACATGTAGAAATCCCAGAGCGCCTGGCCCAGCTGGTTGCGCACGGCCTGGGTGGGCTCGGTGAGCAGGAACTCCTTGAGGTGCTTACCGGGCAGCCAGTCCATTGTAAGGATGCGCGCCGACGACAGATTTGGATAGTACGCTGCAAACTGCAAATGGGCCAACCCGGCGCAGGCGGCGGCAATTTCCTGGCCCCGGCGCAGCTCCAGGGCGTAATCGGTTTCCTCGATGAGCCGGGTTTCGACTTCCTGCATATATGGCCGCACGGTAGCCTCATCGAGGCCCAGCACGCGCAGGGCAATGGGTTTCACAAGCCGGATATCGGAGCGGATGCTGTCGGCCACGCCGGGGTACTGCACCTTTACGGCCAGCTCCCGGCCGTTCTGCCGCGCAAAATGTACCTGCCCGATGCTGGCGGCCTGCCGGGCATTCAAGTCAAACTCCTCGAAAACCTCGAAGGGCGACTTGCCGAAGGCGTCGCGGAAGGCTTTTACGACGAGCGGGCCCGAAAGAGGCGGGGTCTGGTACTGGGCCTGGGCGAACTGGTCGGCGTAGGCCGTGGGCAGCAGATTTTTCTCCATGGCCAACATCTGGGCCACCTTCAGCACCGAGCCTTTCATTTCGCTGAGCGTGCCGTAGAGCTCAGCCGCGTTGGCGGCGTGCAGGTCGGCCATCTGGCTGTCGGCCCCCACGGCCCGCTTGGCATAGTGCTTCACGTAGTTAGCCCCTACGTTGAGGCCGGTTTTGGCAAACCGTGCCGCCCGCGCCACTTTGGTAGTCGGCAGCGACGTAAGGGATTTTGGGGTTTCGTTGGGCATCAAGGAAGGAAGTAGGGCATTCACAGGATAGTTAAGAAAGCGGTCATGCTTCGACTTCGCTCAGCATGGCCGTTCTCTTCTACTGGCAACCGACTTACCTACCGCCGCCGGCTGTGCAGCAGAAACCGCACGAAATCTACGGCCGAGTCCAGCGTGTTGCGGCCCACGAGGTCGAAGCTCAACGTAACAGCTTTTTCGATGGCGGCATCGGTGCGCTCGAAGTCGATGGTGTCGTCTTTGGCAAAGAAGCCGAGCACGAACAGCAGCTGCTGCCAGAAGAAGCGCGGGTAGCCGTCCTGGATGAGGCGGCGGTCGGCCACTTCCTCGGTGCGACGGCCTTCACGCAGTATTTCACCCACGAACTCCTCGAAATCCTGACGGAAGTCGTCGAGGACGCGGGGCGTGAGGCCGGGCATGCGGTGCAAAGAGCGGCGCAGGCTTTGCAGGGCATAGCTGCGGTTGCGCTTCAGAATCTCAACCAGCGTGTAGTAGAAGCCCAGCAGCTTTTCGCGGGCACCGTACTGCTCCCACACCGGCTCCCGGGCTGCCGTTTCGCGGGCCTCGCGGCCAAAGTCGGCCCAGATTTCACGGTCGATGGCGTCGAAGTTGGCATATACCCGGTAGAACTCCTGCTCCGGCAGGCCCAGCTTCTGGGTAAGCTTATGGACCGACATCGGCGGGTGCCCTTTTTTGAGCACGTAATCGAAATAGGCCTGCTTAATGCGGGTTTTAGGCGTGGCCGCTTCGGGCGCGGCGGTAGTTGGCTGCTTCATAAGTGACAGTATAACAACCGAGTTTCCCGCAGTGTTTCGTGCCGGAAAGCTGATGTATAATCAAGGTCGCGGACAACTAGCATTAAAGCCAAGAAGCCAGCGCCCCTCCTCGGATGAAGAGAGGCGCTGGCTTCTTGGCTTTAACTGCTAGTTGTCCATTCGGAGCTACCTACTATTGTTCCGCCCGGTAGGCCGCTCTCAGGGTATCGATGGCTCGTTGCCGGGCAAACTTATGATCCACTATAGGGGCAGGGTAGGCTCTGGTGCCGTATTCGGGCACCCACTGCTTCACATAGGCCAGGTCGGGGTCGTAGGTTTCGAGCTGACTCTGGGGGCTGTACACCCGGAACCAGGGCGCGGCTACTACGCCGGTGCCGGCCATCCATTGCCAGTTGCCCACGTTCTGGCTCATGTCGTAGTCGAGCAGTGTGTCGGCAAAATACCGGTCGCCCCAGCGCCAGTCAATCAGCAGGTGCTTAACCAGGAAACCAGCCGCTGCGATGCGGGCGCGGTTGGGCAGGTAGCCAGTGGCATTGAGCTCGCGCATGCCGGCATCCACGAGCGGGTAGCCGGTCTGGCCCGCGCACCAGGCCGCAAATTCGTCCTCGTTGTTGCGGTAGGGAACGTGGCGCAGGCGTGGGTCGAAGCTCTCGGTGGCCGTGCCGGGATAGTGCCAGAGCAGCATCATGAAGTAGTCGCGCCAGATGAGCTCGGCCAGCAGCTTAGGATTGAGCTCCCGGGCCTGGCCCATCAGCTCGCGCACGCTCAGCGTCCCGAAGCGCAGGTGCACCGAGCGGCGGGTGCTGCTGTTCACGAGGCCCGGCAGGTTGCGGGTATTGTGGTAGTCGCGCACCAGGCTTTCGGCAGGGAGCTCGGCAGCCGGTACAAACTGCTCGTGCCGCTCAAAGCCCATATCGGCCAGCGTGGGCCGGGCCGGGGCTTCGGGTAAGGAAGCCAGGTTTTCTGCGTTAAACAACCCGGCCGACGGGTGAGGCTGCAAATCCGTGTCCTGCACTTTTTCGAGCCAGGCCTTGCGGTAGGAGCCAAACGTGCGGGCCGGCTTGCCCGACTTGCCCAGCAGCTCACTTTTGGCAAAAATCACCTGGTCTTTGAACGCGCGAAACTCGGCGCCGTGCCGCTGGGCCAGCGTTGCCATGGCCCCATCGCGCTCGGCGGCGTAGGGTTCGTAATCCTCGTTGGTGTAGATGGCGGCTACGTCGTGCTGGCTCAGCAGCTGCTCGAAAACCTCCAGCGGCCGGCCGTAAAAGGCCAGAAAGCTGCCGCCGGCCGCCGCCGTTTCGTGGCCCAGGCGCTCCACCTGGTCGTAGATAAACGTGACGCGGGCATCGTGGCGGGTGGGCAGCAGGTCGAGAATTTCGCGGTCATAAATGAACAGCGGCACCACCGGGTAGCCGCTTTGCAGGGCCGCCGTCAGGCCCGCGTTGTCGTGAATGCGCAGGTCGCGCCGGTGCCAGAAAAGAACGATTTTCATAGTAGCGTCTTGGGTCTTAGGAACTCAGAAACCTGGCTGGCCATCGGGGGGGATGGGGGAGAGCGGAGCAGTAAGCGCCCTGCTTCCTGTAAGCACGTTTTCTGTGCGCATAGGTTCGGCAAAGCGGCACGTCATCCAAGCGTCTGAGTTCCCGAAAGCCTACTTCAAATTGCCCATGCCGCCGTCCACGTTCATCACCTGGCCGGTAATGAAGGAGCTGTGGTCGGAGAGCAGAAACGAGGTCATATAGGCCAAATCCAGGGGCTGGCCGATGCGTTGCAAGGGGTGGCGCTTGGCGCCGGCCTCCTGCTTTTCGGGGCTGTTGAGCAGGGCGGCGGCCAGGGGCGTATCGGTAAGCGAAGGCGCCACGCAGTTGACGCGGATGTTGCTGGCGGCGTATTCGGCGGCTAAAGCGCGGGTGAGGCCCTCAACGGCAGCTTTGGCCGTGGCAATGCTGGCGTGAAACGACATACCCGTATCGGCCGCCACCGTGCTGAAAAGCACTATAGAGGCGCCGTCGGCCTTCTTGAGTCGCTTCATGCAGGCCTGTAGCACTTGCACTGCACCCAGTACATTAAGCTGGAAATCGGCCTGGAAATCGGCTACCGGAATCCGCTCGAAGGGGCGCAGCTTGATGGAGCCGGGGCAGTACACGACGCCGTGCAACACCTCTGGCAGGCCGTCGAGGGCCGTGCCCAGGGGCTGGGTAACGTCAAGCTCAAGGAAGGTGGTGTTGAGCTCGGCCAGCTCGGGTGAGTGGGTGCGCGAGGCCGTGTAGAGATTGGCGTTGAGCTTGCTCAGGAGCCGGGCCGTAGCCAGGCCGATACCCGAGGAGGCTCCGATGAGGAGAATATTTTTATCCGCGAATTCCATGCGTGGGAGTTTAAATGAGGTATCTGGCCAGAGAACTAGACCGCTTAGGGAAGGTTTTTAGCTAAGGCTACTGAGGGTGCGCCGATGCGTAAGAATAAGTGGCTTACACTATATAATTAAAATGAGAAATATTTTTGCATTTTGGTGTAGCGCATGCGAAATAGTGCTTAAATTGAAGTATTGGTTTACGTGTCACGTTCCTTAAATCATTCGCATGAAACATTTTTACGCTTCCCTGCTGCTGTTACTGGCGGCCCTTCTCAGCCTGGCGGTGCCCGGCACAGCTCAGGAATTGGTGGGTATTGTTGGCAACGTGATGGCACCCAACAACCAAGCCCTCGAAAAGGCGTCGGTGTTGGTGGTGTACGGGCCGACCCAAACCCGAACTACTACCACTACCGACGAAGCCGGCAACTTCGCAATCAAAGGCCTGGTAATAGGAGGCCCATACTCAGTGCAAGTGAGCCAGACTGGTTTTCAGCCCCAAAAAATTGAAAACATCTTTCTGCTGGCGGGTAAAACAGCCAACGGTACGTTCGTGCTTTTTCCTGTTGAAAAAGGCGCTAACCAAAGTCCGAGCCGCGACTACCTGACCTATATCCAGCAATGCCGCATCATTCCGCCCGGCGAAGCAGTGACTGCGGCATTGCCGCCAACTGCGCCCGCCGTACCGGCCACCCGCTCAGCGGCCAGGGCCCGGCCGGTGGCTGCCCAGCCTGCTACTGCTGCCACTCCGCCACCACCGGCAATAGCAGCAGGGCGCAACGTAGCGATAGGCGGTGGGCCAATGCCGCATCAACCAGGTAGCAGGCAGCCGGGCAGCATTGTGCCGCCCATCGTCGACGGGCACTACGACGTTAAATCGGGGTATTTCATTTACCATACCGGGAGCACCTACTACGTTGCGCCTACCCCATGGGCAGCAACTGCGCGGTGTAGGTAGCCAGTCTACTGAAAGCCAGCTCTACCAGTTTCTCAACGACCCCCGCCAGCAGGTAGACACCGTAGACCGTACCCGCGGCTGGATCAGTCTCGACCGGGTATTTTTCACGACCGGCCAGGCTACGCTCACGCCCGAATCGAGGCATCAGTTGAAAAATATTGCGCTGATGCTGCAAAGCTATCCGCAGATGCGGCTCAAAATAGGGGGCTACACCGACAGCGTAGGTACTTACCAGATGAACCGCCAACTGAGCGAGGCCCGCGCCCGCACCGCCTGGACCACGCTGGTGGAAATGGGCGTAAGCCCGAACCGGCTCGAAGCCCGTGGCTATGGCCCCAACTATCCAGTGGCCTCTAACCTGACGGCTGCGGGACGCGCGATGAATCGTCGGCTAAGCCTGCGGGTACTTGTAAAGTAGAATATAAAGGCGAAGTAATTGATAAGAATCTATTATAACAGTTGATTAACTGGGGCTTGGTGCTGGTAGTCAAGACAAAATTTCGCTATTAGCAAAAATTCGCTATCGTTTTCCGTTGCGTTACGTAGCTTGCGGCATCTTCTTCAGTGTTCTTTTCCTTGTCCTGCTGCATGAATATCCGTCGATTACTGGTCGCTAACCGCGGCGAAATTGCCATCCGTGTACTCCGCGCCGCCACTGAGTTGGGCATCCGCACCGTGGCCATCTATACCTATGAAGACCGCTACTCGTTGCACCGCTACAAGGCCGACGAGGCGTATCAGGTGGGCCGCGACGACGACCCGCTCAAACCCTATCTCGATATTGAGGGCCTCATCCGCACGGCCAAGGAAAACGACATCGATGCCATTCATCCGGGTTACGGCTTCCTGAGCGAAAACGCTACGCTGGCCCGCCGCTGCCGCGAGGAGGGTATTATCTTCGTCGGGCCCCGGCCCGAGGTGATGGAGGCACTCGGCGATAAGGTAGCCGCCAAGCGCGTGGCCGTGGCCTGCGGCGTGCCCATCATCGAGAGCAGCGAAGCCGACCTGACCGACCTCGATGTGGCCCTGACCGAGGCCCACCGCATTGGCTACCCCGTGATGCTGAAAGCGGCATCCGGTGGTGGCGGCCGCGGCATGCGCGTCATCCGCGACGACGAGCAGCTGGAGCGCGGCTTCTTTGAGGCCCGCAACGAGGCCCTGAAGGCTTTCGGCGACGATACCGTGTTTCTGGAGAAGTTCGTGGAGAACCCCAAGCACATCGAGGTGCAGCTGGTGGCCGACAACCATGGTGGCCTGACCCACCTCTACGAGCGCGACTGCTCGGTGCAGCGCCGCTACCAGAAAGTGGTGGAAGTGGCCCCCTCCCTGCACCTGACGGCCGACATGCGCGAGCGGCTTTACGCCTACGCCCTGCAACTGGGCCGGGCCGTGGAGTATAATAACGTGGGTACGGTCGAGTTTTTGGTGAACCCCGAGCTCGACCGTATCTATTTCATTGAGGTGAACCCGCGCATCCAGGTCGAGCACACCGTGACGGAGATGATTACGGGCATCGACCTGATCAAAACCCAGCTCTACGTAGCGGCCGGCTACCGGCTCGACAGCCCCGAAATCAACCTTGGGCCCGGCGTGGTGCCCATGAAGAATGGCTACGCCATCCAGTGCCGCATCACCACCGAAAACCCTGAACTCGACTTCAAACCCGACTACGGCACCATCACGGCCTACCGCTCGGCGGGGGGCTTTGGCATCCGCCTCGACCAGGGCTCGGTGTACAGCGGCGTGCGGGTGTCGCCGTTTTTCGACTCGCTGCTCGTGAAGGTGTCGGCCCACTCGTCGTCGCTGGCCGATGCGGCCCAGAAGATGGCTCGCACCCTCGACGAGTTCCGGGTGCGCGGGGTGAGCACCAATATCCAGTTTCTGCAGAACATCATTGCCCACCCCGTTTTCATGGCCGGCGAGGCAACGGTCGACTTCATCAAGGACCACGCCGAGCTGTTCCGCTTCGAGCAGCGCCGCGACCGGGCCACCCGCATGCTGCGCTTTCTGGGCGACGTAATCGTGAACGGCCACCCCGACGTAGCCGGCAACGTAGACCCGAAAAAGGAGCTGCGCAAGCCCCTGCTGCCCGATTACGACCCCACCAGCCCGCCCCCGGCCGGCACCAAGCAGAAGCTCACGGAGCTGGGCCCGGAGGGCTTTGCCAAGTGGCTGCGGGCCGACCCCCAGATTCATTACACCGACACCACCCTGCGCGACGCCCACCAGAGCCTGCTGGCCACTCGCATGCGTACCACCGACATGCTGAAGGTGGCCAACCGCTATGCTCACCAGCATCCCCAAACCTTCTCGCTCGAATGCTGGGGCGGGGCTACGTTTGATGTGGCCCTACGCTTTCTGCACGAAGACCCCTGGGAGCGGCTGGCCAAGCTGCGCGCTGCTGTGCCCAACATTCTGCTCCAGATGCTCATTCGCGGGGCCAACGGTGTGGGCTACAAGGCTTACCCCGACAACCTGACCGAGCGGTTCGTGCAGCAGGCCGCCGAAACGGGCATCGACGTGTTCCGCATTTTCGACTCGCTGAACTGGATGCCGGGCATGGAGGCCTGCATCAACTTCGTGCGCACCAAAACCGACCGCCTCGCCGAAGCCAGCATCTGCTACACCGGCGATTTGCTCGACGTGAGCCGCCACCAGAAGTACAACCTGGAGTATTACCTGCGCCTGGCCCGCCAGATCGAGGATGCCGGGGCGCACATCCTCTGCATCAAGGATATGGCCGGCCTGCTCAAGCCCTACGCCGCCCAGGAGCTCATCACGGCCCTGCGCGACACCATCAGCCTGCCCATCCACCTGCACACCCACGACACGAGCAGCCTGCAACCGGCTACTTATCTGAAAGCGGTGGAAGCCGGTGTCGATGTGATTGACGTGGCCCTGGGCTCGCTCTCGGGCCTCACGTCGCAGCCCAACTTCAACTCGGTGGTGGAAATGCTGCGCGGCCAGCCCCGCCACCGTGAGTACGACCAGAAGTCGCTCAACGAATTCTCGACTTACTGGGAAACCGTGCGCGAGTACTATTACCCCTTCGAGTCGGGCCTGAAGGCGGGCACTTCGGAGGTGTTCCAGCACGAGATTCCGGGCGGGCAGTACTCCAACCTGCGCCCCCAAGCGGCGGCTTTGGGCTTGCTCGATAAGTTCGAGACCGTGAAAACGACCTTCGCCGACGTCAACCAGCTCTTCGGCGACATCGTGAAGGTGACGCCCTCCTCGAAAGTGGTGGGCGACATGGCGCTCTACCTCGTCTCCAATGATCTGACGACCCGCGACGTGCTCGAAAAGGGCGAGTCGCTGAGCTTCCCCGAATCGGTGCGCCAGCTGTTCCGGGGCGAAATCGGCCAGCCCGAGGGCGGCTGGCCCCAGGATGTGCAGCGCATTATCCTCAAGGACGAAGTGCCCTTCACCGACCGGCCCAATGAGCACCTGGCCCCGATTGATTTCGAGCAGGAGCAGCTAAATTTCAAAGCGAAGTTTGAAGTTGAGGGCAAGTTCACCGACGTGCTTTCGTGGCTGCTCTACCCCAAAGTATTCGAGCAGTACTGGACCTTCCGCCAAGACTACGGCGACGTGTCGGTGGTGTCTACGCCGGTGTTCTACTACGGGCTGAAGCCGGGAGAGGAAACCCTCATCGAAATTGCCCGCGGCAAGAGCATCATCGTGGGCCTGCAAAGCATCGGCCCGGTCGATGAGGATGGCAACCGGACCCTGTTCTTCTCCCTCAATGGCCAGACCCGCAACCTTAAAATCCGGGACAATTCGGTGGAGGTCAAGCGCATCATGAACACCAAGGCCGACAAGGCCAACCCCCGCCAGCTGGGCGCGCCGTTGCAGGGCCTGCTGAGCCGGGTACTGGTAAAAAGCGGTGAGCAGGTGCGCAAAAACACGCCCTTGTTCATCATCGAAGCCATGAAAATGGAAACAACCATCACGGCCCCCGACGATACCTCCATCGGAACCGTGAACCTAGCCGAGGGTACGCTGGTCAACGCCGATGATTTGGTGCTGACGCTGAACTAAGCGGGCGGGTGGGTTGGCCGGTCAAAAGTTGTTACTTTAGAAGCGTAAATCCTGAATACTACCTGTTATGCGGACGTTCATTCTATCCTTCATCGCGCTTATGAGCGCTGCGGCCGCTCATGCTCAGCAAAGCTCGCCTCTTACTTCGGGAGCGGCGGGCCAGGCCAATCTCGATGCGCTGACAATGGGGGCTCCCACCGTATTGCCTAACGGCGGTGCCTATGGAACCAAAGGCTCGCCTTACGTAGATGACCGCTGGCTACTAGCCCGGCTGCGGCTCAACCGCAATGTGCCCCTAGCCCCGGTGCCGCTCAAGTACGACGTGCTCAACCATCAGCTGCTGATGCGGCCCATCGACCGGCCCAACGACTCACTACGCCTCGACGACCAGCGGGTAATCAGCTTCGAACTCGACCAGCCGGCCGGCCTGCAGCCGGCTCACACCCGGCATTTCCGTCGCTTCGTCGAAGCACCAGTGCCCTCCCAGCAGGCTGAATATGTGGAGGTGCTGCATGAAGGCCGCTACACGCTGCTCAAGCGCTACACCAAGCTACTCACCAAAGCCAGCTACCAGCAGGCCTATGGCAGCGGTCAGCGCTACGACGAAATCGAGGACAAAAACCAGTACTACCTGCTGCGGCCCGATAAAAAACTGGTGCCCCTGAAGCTGACGCTGAAAATGCTGCAGGCCGCCGCCCCCGAGTTAGCCGCTTCCCTTAAGGCCACACCTGCTGCCGCGCGGGCGCAAACAGACCTAGAGTGGAGAGCAGTGCTGGATGCCGTGGACGCCAAGTAGGACCCTGGTAATTCGTGCCCACAATAGCAACGCGGCTGAAGCAGGCAGTGCTCAGTTGCAGGTATAGCAGGTTGGCGAGTCGATAAGGTTATAGGTTGGCAGTCGAGTTGGAATAGTTGCTACTGCGGCTCCTGTAGGTCGGGTTGGGAGACCATGATATCCGGAGCGGAGCTGACTACCACGCCAACTGAATCCTTGGTGGGCGCAGAGGCTTGGCAGGCCGCCAGCAGCAGCAGGAAGGGGAAAAAACGGCGCATGGGGAAAAAGCCCCCGGCAGTGGAGAAGCAGATGATAATCTTAAATGAAACCTGATGGAAAAGTTGCACTAAATCCAGCACAAAAGGGTTATTTTGCGCTATGCGAAAAATTCCCCCCTTCGTTCTCTTCTTTGTCCTGGCAGCTAGTTCGGCCTTCGCGCAGAAAAAGCTCATTAAGCAGCCAACCGAACCCGGTGTAGCCGCTGCCACCGTTGAGCGGATCGTGCGCACGCTGGCTGCCGACGACATGCAGGGCCGGGCCTCTGGGCAGCCCGGTAGTGTGAAAGCAGCCGATTTTCTGGCCGCCGAGTTCCAACGTATTGGCCTGCAACCCCTGCCCGGACTGACTGATTTTGCCCAGTCGTTTCCGGCCTACGAGGCCCGCACGGCCGCCGCATTCGTGTCTGTCAACGGGGCCACCGTTGGCCCCGAGCGGTTCGTGCTTATTTCCGGGCAGCCCCACCTCAACTGGACGCAGTTCGACGAGCCTGCCGCCCGGGTGGTTTCCATTGGGCCCAAAGACAACCTGATGCGGGAAATCCGGCCGTTGCTCGACCCCCGGGCCAACACCATTGTATTCGTCGATTCGGCTCAGGCGGCCACATTCAAGCGGGTCGCTGGCCTGGTGAAGCGTGGCGGCCTGCGGGCCGATAAGCCGGCGCCCTTTACCACGCTGCTGGTGTTGGGTCGCGCCCCGGCCGCGCAACTCAAGTTTCAGGTGGCCGCCACCACCACCATCCGTACCGTGGCGTTGCGTAACGTGGTGGGTGTGCTGCCGGGCCTCGATGAGGCCCGGGCCAAAGAGCAGGTTGTGTTCAGCGGCCACTACGACCACATCGGTATCCTGCCCGCCGTGGCCGGCGACTCCATTGCCAACGGGGCCGACGACGACGCCAGCGGCACGACGGCCGTAGTGGCCCTGGCCGAATATTTCCACAAGCAGCACAACAACGCCCGGCCGCTGGTATTCGTGGCCTTCGCGGCTGAAGAAATCGGGGGATTTGGGGCCCGGCACTTCTCGCGCCAGCTCAACCCGCAGGAAGTAGTAGCGATGTTCAACATCGAAATGATTGGCAAGCAGGCCAAGTTTGGCCCGAACACGGCCTTTATCACGGGCTTCGACAAGTCGGATTTTGGTGCCATGCTTCAGCGCAACGCCAAGGGCTCCATCTTCCGCTTCGAGCCCGACCCGTATCCCGAACAGAACCTGTTCTACCGCTCCGACAACGCCACGCTGGCCCGCCTGGGCGTGCCGGCCCATACCATCAGCACCGACCAGATTCCGACCGACAAACGCTACCATTCCGTCGATGACGAAGTGGACAGCCTCGACCTGCCCAACATGACGGCCGTCATCACGGCCATCGGCCGCGCCGCCGCACCCATCATCAGCGGCCAGCAAACCCCCGCCCGCATTGCGCCCGAAATGGTAAAGCAGTAGTCCAGGGAAGTGGTGTTCTTGACACAAAGCCAAAGCCCCCGCAACGCAGCTCGGCTAACCTGTCCTTCACCTTATTCTTGGTTGACTAACTCAAAAGGCCCTGACGTGCATACGTCAGGGCCTTCGTGTTTACTTGCGGCTTGATGATGGAAGCCAAGGTAGTTTCGGGTCCACCCCAAAACCAGACCGATACTTATTCGCCGAATCACTCATTTCCCCAGCCGGGCGCTGATGCCGGCCCCAACATTGAAACCGCCGGCGGAAGGGGTGAGGCCGTGGCTGGCGGTTACATCGAAGCGCAGGCCGGGCAGAGGGCGGTAGTAGAGGCCGGAGGTGAGGCCAGGGAGCCAGCCCTGCTGGCGTTGCCAGGTGGCGTAAGTTTCAGCCAGAAAACCGAGGTGGGTACCGGGGCCCAGCGGGCCGTTGAGGGCCAGCGTGGTGAGGTAGCGGCCCTGCTTGGTGCCCTCGGCCTTGAAGCCCTGCTGGCGGAAACCGAAATTACCTTCGAGCCCAAACCGCTGACCCAGCTGCTGCGATACAAGCAGCCGCCCGCCGGGCTCCAGCTGCTTACCGCCGAAGCTGGCGTCGCCGTTGCCCAGGTTCATGTCCAGTAGCACTACTACCTGCGAACGGGCATTCTGAACGGTAGAAGCCAGAAACTTGGCCCCCACGTTCAGGGGTGCGAAACCAGCCGGGCCGGCAAAAGCCGCCGGCCGGCCCTCGGACCCGAGCACCGGGCGGGCAGTCGGGCTCAGCAGGTACTGTTGGGTGGCGCGCAATTCGATGTGGTTGAAAAAACCCACGCGCAGCGTGTTGCCCCAGGCCGAGCGGCCCGCGTAGCCGACGCTGCTGCCCGCGTCGAAGCGCGTCAGGCCGGTTTCGAGCTGAAACTGGCCGGGGTAGAGCATGTTGGTGGTGATGGTCTGCCCGGGCCGGTCGGGACGGATGAGGCGCACGAAGGGCGACTCGCCGTTGGAATTAACGGCATCGGCGGCGGCAGATTGGGCCAGGGTGCGGGTGGGGGCAGCAGCTAGCAGCAGCGCCCCGGCAGTCAGCAGAGTGGTCGTACGCATGGCTGCCACGACGTTCGGTATCGCCGAAAAGTTCAGTTGCGTAGCCGGCAGGGGGACAGTGGTTAACGAAAGAACGTCATTCCGAGCGAAGCGAAGAATCTCGCGTGCGGTCATTGAAAATTATTTCAACGATTAGCACGCGAGATTCCTCACTTCGCTCGGAATGACGTTCCTGCAGCTACCAGCTACCAGCTAACAGCTACCAGCTTACTGAGCGGCCTTGATGGCGTCTTCAGCGGCCTGGACGGTTGCTTGCTGGTCGGCGGGCTTGCTCTGCTTCACCTTTTCGAGCATCCCGAGAATGGGCTGGGCCACGCCGTACTGCTTGTACTGGATGGCCATTTTCTGGAGCCGGTCCACACCTTCGCGCAGCACCGTAGCGTCGTCGAGGCGGGCCATGAAACCCACCAGGCTCTCCATCATTTGAAACTTGCCCTGGGGGCCGGCGGCGTCGAACTGGTCGCGCACGTAGGGCCAGGCGCTGGCGTCGCCAGCCGTAGCGTACACGTTGGCAATGGCAGTAGCCACGTCGCCTTTAGCCCCGGGCTCCAGGGCTTTGGCCCGGGCCAAAGCCTGCTTGGGCTGCACGGCGGCCAAGCCTTCGAGGGCAGCGCCCTGCACGGCGTACGACTGGCTGTTAAGGGCCTTTACGAAGGTTTTTTCGTCCTTCTTGTCGTTGATGACGGCCAGGGCCTGGAGTAGGGCCGCTTGGTTATTGTTGTTTTTCTCCTGAGCCAGCTGCTTGCGAATAACCGAGGAGGCCGATTTGGCTACGGATTTATCATCGAGCTTGAGGGCCGAGAGAGCCGCACGGCGCATAATTTCGCTCTTGTCGTTCAGGGCCGTCAGCAGCAACTGGCGGGCGGCGGCATCGGTGGGTAGTTGGGCGGCAGCGGCCACGGCCTCGCGCCGGTCCACGTAGCGCGGGGCGTTGCGGTACTGGTAGGCAAATTCCGAGAACGGCTTGTTGTCCTTTTTCTGCCAGAGCAGCACCTTATCGGCGTCCACGTTCACCAGCTCGGGCTTGCTGGCGGCCGGCAGGCGGAAGGTCTGGGTGGCCTGGGTCATGGTCACGCGGTGGCGGACGGGCTTGCCGTTCTGATACACGTCGATGGCCATAGGCAGCTCGAACACCTGGCCGGGCTGGGTTTGTTTGATGGTCACGACCTGCTGCTTGTTAAGCTGGTCGTAGTTGTAGTCAATCGTAACGACGGGGTGGCCCGCGCCGAAGTACCACTGGTTGAAAAACCAGTTCAGATCCTGGCCCGATATGGCCTCCATGGCCAGGCGCAGCTGGTGGGCTTCGCCGTTGCTGAACTTGTTGTCGGTGAGGTATTTTTGCAGGCCCTTGAAGAAAACTTCCTCGCCGAGGTAGTTGCGCAGCATGTTCAGTACCTGGCCGCCTTTCTGGTAGCTCACGAGGTCAAACATGTCCTCTTTGTCGGCGTAGTGGAAGCGGACGAGGTTTTTCTGGGCGTCGCGGGGGCTGCGCAGGTAGTTGCGCATGTTCTGGTAGGCGTGGGCGTCGCCGGCCTCCTGGCCGTACTTGTGCTCGGCCCAGAGGGCTTCCGAGAAGTCGGCAAACGACTCGTTCACCGTCAGGTTGCTCCAGCTCTCGGCCGTTACGTAGTCGCCGAACCACTGGTGAAACAGCTCGTGGGCAATCACCGACTCGCCCCGGTCGTACTCGGCATCGAGGGCCTCGCGGGCGTCCTTCTGCAGGAACTCGCCGTGCAGGGTAGCCGAGGTGTTTTCCATGGCCCCGCTCACGTAGTCGCGCACCACAATCTGCGAGTACTTATTCCACGGATATTCCACGCCCAGCTTGTTAGAGAAGAACTCCAGCATCTCGGGCGTGTTGCCGAAAATCTGCTTGGCGAAGGGCGCGTACTTGGGTTCGAGGTAGTAGTTAACCTCTTTGCCGCGCCAGGTTTCCTTCGTGATCTTAAAATCGCCCACCGCCATCATAAACAGGTAAGGCGAGTGGGGCAGCTCCATTTTCCAGGTATCGGTGCGGGTGCCGTCGGCGTTGTTTTTCTGCGCGTCGAGGCGGCCGTTGCTCAGCGTGACGTACCGGGCGGGCACGGTCATGCTGATTTCCTGGGTTGTTTTCTGGTTGGGCGAGTCGATGGTCGGAAACCAGGCCGACGATGCTTCCGTCTCGCCCTGGGTCCAGATCTGGCGGGGCTTGCCGGCCACGGCGCTGTCGGGGTTGATGAAATACAGGCCCTTGGCATCGGTAATGGCGGCGCTGCCTTTCACCTTCAGCTCGTCGGGCTTGGCCACGTACTCCAGGTAAATGGTGTAGGGCTGGCCGGCGGGGTAGGTTTTGTCGAGCTTGATGGTGAGCTGCTCGCCGTCGTAGCCAAACGTGAGGGTTTTGGCCACATTCTTATCGAGCATCGTCACCGATTTGATGTCCATGCCCTTGGCATCGAGGCGCAGCGAGTCGGTGGGGTAGGCGTGGGGCTGAAGCGTGAGCCACTCCTTGCCCAGGAGCTGGCGCTTGGCATAGTCGAAACGCACGTCGAGCTTGGTGTGCACCAAATCGTTGATTTTAGTGCGGGAAGCGCGGTAGGGGATAAGGGCTACCGAATCGGGGCGGGCGGGGCCGTTCTGGGCGAAGGCCGGCACGGCCCCCAGCAGTCCGAGGCCGAGTAACAGGGCTTTGGTCATTGTAAGAATAGCGGAAGGGAAAACGAAGGTGCTAGTTGCAAACTTTTTGGCACAGATGCGCAGCCAGCCGACCTGAAGATGCGGGAATTGACGCCGGGGTTGCCTGGTGCCCAGCGGCCTTATTCCCACGGCAGTATCAAATGACAGTGCTTACTCAGTATCGCCCGTAGAAATCTGTCGTCACGTCAGCCGTTGGAGCGACTATCATTGGTTAGGTACCAGTTCGGCATTCATCATCAGGCCAGCCAAGGGCAAACTGAGCGTGTCGGCATCAGAAACAGTACGCTGATTCTTTCCATCCAACCCGACTGCTGTGCTCAGCCGATAACGGAACCGGACCGTGCTTTTTGCTGCGGTTGGGTCCTTAATTCTTGGCTTTTATCTCCATTCATTCCCGGAGGAGATATTTTTACCTGGAAGCGTACTAACTTGAGACAGCGTCTGGCTACGGTTTAAAGACTGTCGGTAGGTTGCCACCATTCCGTCCGCTAATCATGAAAATTCTGTTGGTCGAAGACCACCCGGAGCTGGCCAAAAGCATTGCCAGCTACCTTACCCAGGAGCACTACGTGTGCGAAGTCGCCACTACCTTCGACGAGGCCCGCGAGAAACTGATTCTGTTCACCTACGACTGCGTGCTGCTCGACGTCATGCTGCCCGATGGCAACGGTATCAACCTGCTTAAGCTACTGCGCAAAGACGGGGTCGAGAGCAGCGTCATCATCATTTCGGCCCAGAATGCGCTCGACTTTAAGCTGACCGGCCTCAGCGAAGGAGCCGACGATTATATCACCAAGCCGTTTCCGCTGCCCGAGCTGCACGCCCGCATCAAGGCTATTATGCGCCGTCGCAGCCCCCACAAAAACAACGTCCTCACATTTCTCAACCTCACGGCCGACCTGGAGTCGATGGAGTGCCGGGTGAGTGGCAAGCTGCTGCCCCTCACGCGCAAGGAAACCAACCTGCTGGTCTATTTCATCAATAACCAGGGCCGCATGCTTACCCGCCAGGCCATTGCTGCCCATCTCTGGGGCGATTACACCGACAACCTCGACAGCGTCGACTTTGTGTACCAGCACGTCAAGAACCTGCGCAAGAAAATCACCGACGCCGGCGGCAAGGACTATATCAGTACCGTGTACGGGCTGGGCTACAAGCTAAACGCGGCCGAGTAGTGAAGCTTAACTACCGCTACACCATCGCCTACGCCGTTATTACCCTGTTTGTACTGGCGGTGGGCTTTACCATTGTGTACGGGGCCATGTCGCGCAGCGTGACGCAGAGCACCATTGGCAAGCTGCGCCACCTCAACGACATCGTGGCCGCCCAGCTCGCCAGCGGCCGCGACTACTCGGGCCACCCGGCCCGGGCCAACGTCCGGATTCGGCCGCTGACCCTGGCCGATACGGCCCGCCACACCCAGCTCGTGCGCGTGCGCCGGGAGTGGGAGCCCGCACTGCAGTCGCCGGTGCGCGTGGTGCGCCTGACCACCTACCCACGCTTCGGGGGGCAGCGCTACGCCATTACCAGCCGGGCCGTGGTGGTGATGCCCAGCGACGAGTACCTGACGGGCATCGTGCTGGTATTTGCCTGGACGTTCGTGTTTCTGCTGGCGCTGGTGGTCATTCTGAGCGAGGTGTTTTCCTGGTACATCCTCAAGCCCTTCAACGCCATTCTGCAGGGCATCGAGCGGTTTCAGCTCAGCCAGAAAACCACCATCGCCCTGCAGCCCAGCCGCACGCTGGAGTTTAACGTGCTCAACGAGTTTCTGATGAAAATGACCAGCCGGGCCCAGAGCGACTACCAGGGCCTGAAGGAATTCTCGGAAAACGCCTCCCACGAGCTGCAAACACCCATTGCCAGCATGAAAGCCAAAATTGAGCTGCTCATGGATTCGGAGTTGACCGAAAAGCAGCTGCTCATGCTCACGGCCATGCACGACGAGCTGGAGCGGCTGGCCAAAATCAACCAGTCGCTGACGCTGCTGGCCAAGCTCGAGCACTTCGAGTCGAGCCCGGCCCCGCTCACCGACCTGAGCCAGCTGGTGCTGAGCACCGAAGCCGCCTTCGCCGACCTGGCTGAAATGAAGGGCCTGCGTACCACCCAGCACGTAGCGCCCGGCGTGCTGCTGCCCCTCGACGAGTCGCTGGCCCGGCTGCTGCTCAACAACCTGTTCAGCAACGCCATCCGCCACAACCTGCCCAACGGCGAAATCCGCCTGACGCTTACGGCCACCGAGCTGGTGCTGGAAAATACCGGCCAGCCGCCCTCGGTGCCGGTCGGGGAGCTGTTCGGCCGCTTCAAGAAGGGCAATGCCGCGCTCGACTCTATTGGTATTGGCCTGGCCATTGTCAAGCGAATCAGCGAGTTGTACAACCATCAAATCGAGCTATACCTACGCGGCAGGCTGGCACCGCCTCCGCATTGTTTTCGCGCCGTTGGTGGTGGTGGGGTAGGGGCAAGAGGCGGGCGACGACGTCAGCTGGAGGGGCCGAATATCAGCGCCGTGAGAGGGCGAAATTTCATAGTAACGTTAAAGTTTCTATGAAATTTCCTCAAAATCAGGTTGTTCATTTGTTAGCGCCGACGGAGTGAGTACCTACTCACCTGGCGGCCTTGCTCGCTTCCTCTCACCCCGCTTCCGCTGCCCTGTGGCCGTCCTTACTTCCTTATCGCCCCGCCCTGCCCCGCCTGCTTTGGCGGGGTATGCCCGGGGCGAGGGGATTTCGCGGCGGCGGCTAAGGGCCATTTTCAGCGGCTCGGTGGGCAACCTGGTGGAGTGGTACGATTGGTACGTCTTCTCGGCGTTTTCGCTCTACTTCTCCGCCTCCTTCTTTCCTTCCGACGACACGACGGCCCAGCTGCTGCAAACGGCGGGCATTTTCGCGCTGGGCTTTCTGATGCGGCCCATCGGCGGCTGGATGTTCGGCCGCATTGCCGACAAAGTGGGCCGCAAGCAGTCCATGACGCTTTCGGTGCTGCTCATGTCGCTGGGCTCGTTGCTCATCGCCCTCACGCCCACCTACCAGACGGTGGGCATCGTGGCGCCCATCCTGCTGCTCACCGCCCGGCTGCTGCAGGGCCTGAGCGTGGGCGGCGAATACGGCGTGTCGGCTACCTACCTGAGCGAGATGGCCACCCCGAGCCGCCGCGGCTTCTACTCCAGCTTCCTGTATTTCACGTTGATTGTAGCCCAGCTGCTGGCTTTGGGCATTCAGTTGGTTTTGCTGAAAGTACTGCTCACCGAAGCCGAAATGATGGCCTGGGGCTGGCGAATCCCCTTTGTGATTGGCGCCGCGCTGTCGGTGGTGGCGCTCTACCTGCGGCAGAATCTGGATGAAACCGCCGCCTTTACCTCCCAGCAAGTCGGGCCCGAGGAGCTTCGCGGCAGCCTGAAAGTGCTGCGCCACTACCCGCGCTCGGTGCTGAAGGTAGTGGGCCTGACGCTGGGCGGCACGCTGGCTTTTTATACGCTGACGGCCTATATGCCCAAGTTTTTGGTGAACACGGCCCATATGAGCAAAAGCGTGGCTACCAACATCTGCTTTCTGGCTTTGCTGGGCTTTGCGGCCATGCAGCCGGTGTTTGGCAGCCTCTCTGACCGCATTGGCCGCCGCCCGCTGCTCATTGGCTTCGGGGTGCTGGGCGCCCTGGGCAGCGTGCCGCTGCTCACGGCCCTGAGCCACCCCACCGCACCCTGGGTTACGCTGCTGCTGCTGCTGCTGGCCTCGGTGGCGGTTAGCGGCTACACCAGCATCAGCGCGGTGGTGAAGTCGGAACTGTTTCCGGTGGAAATCCGGGCTTTGGGCATCGGCCTGCCCCACGCCCTGACTGTGGCCGTGTTCGGCGGCACAGCCGAGTACATTGCCCTCTGGTGCAAGGGACTTGGGCACGAGGCCTACTTCTACTGGTACGTAGCGGGCTGCATCGCCATTTCGCTGGTCGTGGGCCTGCTGATGGCCGAAACCCGGCTCACCTCTTTGCACGATACCGACCCGGCCGAAGCGGCCATTGCTTTATAGTAATCATCGCACAGTCAGGCTGTAGCGCGAAGCTCCAGCTTCGCGCATCGCAGAACGGTAAATAGCAGCGTAGCCGCCAGCAACGACACGCGAAGCTGGAGCTTCGCGCTACACCCAAGCCGCGTCTTCCTTCTTGATTTCCAACCCCAATCCCACCATATGAACACTCCCTTACGCTTCGCTTCCCTGCGCCGGCCGCTACTACCCGGACAGGTTGTTTTTCTGCTGCTGGGGCTGCCCGGGGTAGCTTTCGCCAACGGTGGGGGAGATGGGGTGCCGGGAGCGGGGGTGGCCGGGGCCAAACCGCGGTTAGTATCCCGCTGCGGTCCGCCGCCGGCAGCCGGGTGGTCGACCAGGTGGTAACCGGCCGGATTATGAGTGCGGGGGGGGAGGTTATTCCGGGCGCTACGGTGCTGGAGCAGGGCACCACCAACGGCACCGGCACCGACGCCGACGGCCGCTTTTCGCTGACCGTTAAGCCCGGTGCTACGCTGGTGGTATCGGCCATCGGCTTTAAAAGCCAGGTGATTACGGTGGGCGGGCGCACGAACTTCGATGTGCGGCTGGAAATGAGCACTACCGACCTGGGCGAAGTGATCGGTGGTGGGCTCGCGCGGCCTGCCCCGCACCGACGTGGAGCGCCCCTCGCCGGTTGATGTGCTCAATGCCAAAGAATTGCAGCTCACCGGCCAGACCGACCTGGGCCAGCAGGTGCAGTTCAACTCGCCCTCGTTCAACTCGGCCAAAACCGGCGTCAACGGGGTGGCCAACTACGCCGACCCGGCCTCGCTGCGCGGCCTCTCGCCCGACCAGGTGCTGGTGCTGGTAGATGGCAAGCGCCGCCACCAGTTTTCGGCCCTGAACCTGAACGTGACGGTGGGCGCCGGCACGGTGGTTACCGACCTGAACGCCATCCCGTCGCTGGCCATTGAGCGCATCGAGGTGCTGCGCGACGGCGCGGCGGCCCAGTACGGCTCCGATGCCATTGCCGGCGTCATCAACCTGGGCCTGAACAAGAGCACGGGCGTGGCCACCGTCAAAACGCAATTCGGCGTTACGCAGGAAGGCGACGGGGCCCAGTACCTGGCCGGCGCTAACTACGGGCTGAAGCTGGGCAAAACAAACCCCGGCTACCTCAACCTGACGCTGCAATACCAGCGCCAGGAGCAAACCAACCGCTCCGACAACTATGTGGGGGGCATCTACACGGCTTTCCCGGCCCTGCCGGCTCAGCCCACGGCCACCCAGATTGCCAACGAAAACAAGGCCCGGGCCGAGCGGGGCAACGTATATCCGCAGGTCGGAACGCCGTTCAAAGTCGGCGTGTATGGCAGCAACCAGGCCGATATCTACCAGGGCTTCTTCAATTTGGGCGTCCCGGTGGGCGGCAGCGGCTGGTCGGTGTACAGCTTCGGCGGGTTTTCGCGCAAGGACATTCTGGCCTACGGCTTCTTCCGTAATGCCCAGCCGGCCAACGTCAACTACAGCCCCATTCACCCCAACGGCTACCTGCCCGAGCTGCCTGGCCGCAGCGACGACCTCTCGGGCGTGGTGGGCCTGAGCCGCAAGCTGGCCGGGGGCTGGAACCTCGACTTCAGCACCGGTTACGGCTACAACCGCCTCGACCTGAATGCCAACAACACCTCCAACCCGTCGATGGGTGCCAATTCGCCGACCGACTTTTACGTGGGCCGCAGCGCCTTCGGCCAGAGCACGAGCGAGGTGAACGTGTCGCGCAACTACGCGGGCCTGTTCGGCACCAAGTCGTTCAACCTGGCCCTGGGCAGCCAGTTCCGGGTCGACCGTTTCCAGCTGGAGCGCGGCAGCCCCGAGTCGTACCTGGTGGGGCCTTTCGCGCTGGCCGCCCCGGCTACGCCCACCTCGCCCGCCCGCACGGCTAAGGCCCCGGGCAGCAGCGGCCGGCCGGGCATCGCCCCCGACGACGAAACCGAACACGACCCGCTCGAACGTGGGCGTGTACGTCGACGTGGAAAGCGACCTGACCGAGCGCCTGCTGGTAACCACGGCCCTGCGCTACGAGCGCTACTCCGATTTCGGCAGCAACGTGTCGGGCAAGTTTGCCTCGCGCTTCAAGCTTACGGAAGACATTTCGCTGCGCGGCTCCATCAACCGGGGCTTCCGGGCGCCCTCGCTGCAACAGACCTTTAATAGCGTGAGCACGTCCACGGTGCAGAGCGGAGCCATTGTGCAAACCAAGCAGCTGCGCAACAACGACCCCCGCCTCGTGCCGCTGGGCGTGCAGGCTCCCAAGGCCGAAACCTCCTGGAACTACAGCGTGGGAGTAGCTGCCAAGGTGGGCCAGAACCTGCTCTTCACGCTCGATGCCTACCAGATCGACATCAACGACCGGATTATCAACAGCGAGCGGCTGATTAAGGGCTCGGGGAATACGGGCATCAAAGCCCTACAGACACCGGCCTTCGACAACATCAGTGAAATCCGCTTCTTCACCAACGCCATCGACACCCGCACCCGCGGCATCGACCTGGTAACGACCTACAAAACGGACTTCACCGAGCGCAGTCGCCTCACGGCCAGCCTGGCCCTGACCTTCAACGCCACCAACATCGTTGGAACCCGCGACACGCCGGCCCAGCTGCAGGCAGGCACGGCCAACCGGATACTACTCATTGACACGGTGAGCATCGGGCTGATCGAGCGGGCCCAGCCCCGCCAGAAGGTGCTGCTCTCGGCCACCTACCAGGTGGGCAAGTTCAGCATCACGCCCCGCGCCTCCTACTTCGGGTCCGTGACGGCCTATGAAAAGCCAACGGCCACCTCTGCCCGTCCGAACCCACGGCACATCAGCCAGAAATTCGATGGCAAGACCCTGTTTGACCTAGCCTTGGTTTATACTCCGGCCAAAGTGGTATCGGTGACGGTGGGGGCTAACAACATCACCAACGTGTACCCCGATAAGGTCGATTCCAACCGCTTCGCCAGCTACTCGAACGGCGAAATCCCGTACTCGCGTAACGTGGCGCAGTTCGGCTTCAACGGCGCTTACTACTACACCAACCTGACGTTTACTTTCTAGTCCTGCCAAGTTCCGTCGCTTTTCCGGTCCCAACCGGGGCACCCTTACCCCGAGCAGCCAGCTGCTCGCTCCGCTGCAACGGAGTGGTAAGGGTGCCTGACGGCGGCGCGGGCGGCGGCGTGGTTGGTTATCTGTCTGACGCTGCCCCATGACTAACCTGCTCGTGCTGCTCGTGTGCCTGGGCCTGGGGGCGGTGCTGCGGTGGCGGCAGGCGGTGCCGGCCAGCGCTCCGGCCGTGCTCAACCAGCTGCTGGTGCTGGTGTTCATGCCGGCGCTCACGTTCCTGCACCTGGCCGATGCCCGCCTCGACCGGCACTTTCTGCTGCCGGTGCTGGCCCCGTGGCTGCTATTCGGGGCCAGCTACCTGTTCTTTACGGTCGTGGGCCGGCGCCTGGGCCTGGCGCGGGGCACCGTGGGAGCCCTGATTCTGACGGCCGGCATCAGCAGCACCTCGTTCGTGGGCTTCCCGATTTTCGAGCTGCTCTACGGGGCCGAGGGGCTGGAGCTGGGCATCATGATGAGCCAGGCCGGCTCGTTTCTGATCGGCGTGACGCTGGGCGTGGCCGTGGCGTCGTGGTACGGCGCCCAGGAGCCCTCGTGGCGGGGGCTGCTGAGCAACGTGCTACGATTTCCGCCGTTTCTGGCCTTTGTGCTGGCCATGGTGGCCAACGCGGCCGGCTACCAGCACCCGGCGCTGGTGCGCGGGGTGCTGGAAATGCTCAGCGCGCCCTTCTCCGTGCTGGCGCTGCTCTCCATCGGGCTGCAGATGAACCTGTCGGTGCCCCGGCACAACCGCCGGGCCCTGCTGCTGGGCCTGTCGTACAAGCTGGTGCTGGCCCCGCTGCTGATTTACGGCCTCTACCACGTAGTAGCTCAGCAGCAAGGCCGCGTGGTCGACCTCTGCATTCTGGGGGCCGCCATTGGCCCCATGAACACGGCCGCCGTGGTGGCCGACCGCTACGGCCTCAACCCGCCGCTGGCCGCGCAGATGGTGGGGCTGGGCATTCCGCTTTCGCTGCCCCTGCTGGCC
Source organism: uncultured Cytophagales bacterium (assembly GCA_963711295.1). Lineage (GTDB taxonomy): Bacteria > Bacteroidota > Bacteroidia > Cytophagales > Hymenobacteraceae > Hymenobacter. The sequence continues at coordinate 1,261,064 of CAVQDF010000003.1, read as the reverse complement.
CTGCTGGCCTGGTGGCTCACCCACGGGGGCTAGGCGGGCGGCGCGTTTCTTTTCTTTGTCTTCTCATTCCGGCTTATCGCTCGATTTTATGAAAAAAATCTTCACCAACCTCACCTTCTGGGTGCTGACGGCCATTGTGGCCGGGGCGCTGCTGGGGCATCTGGCCCCCGCCACCGCCGTGAAGATGGACGTGCTGGGCAAAGGCTTTATCAACGTCGTCAAGCTCTTTATCAATCCCATTATCTTCCTCACCATCACGCTGGGCATCAGCGGCATGGGCGATTTGAAAAAGGTGGGCCGCATCGGGGGCAAGGCGTTGCTCTACTTTGAAGTCGTGACGACGCTGGCCTTGCTTATCGGCGTGGGCGTGGCCTACGTCATCCGGCCGGGCGACGGCGTGAGCACGGGCCAGCTCAACGGGCAGGCGGTGGGCGAGTTCACCCAGCGGGCCGGCGAGTTTTCGTGGCTGCATTTCCTGGCCGATAACCTCACGCTGCAGGTGCTGCTCGTGTCCATTGCCGTGGGCATGATCCTGAGCCACTACGCCGGCCGCCAGCCCATCGTCGACCGGCTCAACTGGGCCTCGCGCTACGTGTTCAAGGGCCTGCACCTGGTCATGATTTTTGCGCCCATCGGCGCGTTCGGCGGCATGGCCTTCACCATCGGCAAGTACGGCATCGATACGCTGCTGCCCCTGGCCAAGCTCATGCTCACGGTGTACACTACCATGGCCCTGTTCGTGTTTCTGGTGCTGGGCTCCATTCTGCGCTACTGCCGCGTGAGCATGCTCGCGTTTTTAGGCTACATCAAGGAAGAGCTGCTGATTGTGCTGGGCACGTCGTCCTCGGAGGCGGGCCTGCCGGGGCTCATGGAGAAGCTCGAGCGCCTGGGCTGCGCCAAGCCCGTGGTGGGGCTGGTGGTGCCGGCCGGCTACTCCTTCAACCTCGATGGCACCACCATCTACCTCTCGCTGGCCACCATTTTCCTGGCCCAGGTATTCCATGTGGAGCTGACCGGGGTGCAGATGATGACTATTATCGGCATTCTGATGGTGACCAGCAAGGGGGCGGCCGGCGTAACGGGCAGCGGCTTCGTGGTGCTGGCCAGCACGCTCACGGCCGTGAAGGTGATTCCGGTGGAAGGCCTGGCCCTGCTGCTGGGCGTCGACCGGTTTATGTCGGAGGCCCGCTCCATCACCAACTTCATCGGCAACGGAGTGGCCACTATCTTCCTGGCCCACAACGAAGGCGCCCTCGACCACGCCCAGCTCGAGCGGGTGCTGAGCGGCAAAACCACCGTTTCGACCGTGGCCGAGGCCATTGAGCAGTACAACCCCTCCTTGCCCAACCTGCCCGTCGAGCCGGCCGCTCCCCGGCCGGGCATGTCGGAACGGTAGCCGGGCCCGCGCCTGGCAGCGGCGGCTTACGATCAGAAAAGGGCTTGCCGACCTATCAGCTAATACGTCAATCAGAACCGGGCTATGAAAATTATCAACCTGGCGGTTTTTCCCGCCGACGGAATCGGGCCCGACGTGATTGGGGCCAGCCGGCAAGTGCTGCAGCACTTGGCGCAGCTGCACGGCGGCCTGCGCTTCGAGTGCCGGGAGTTCGACTGGAGCTCGGCCTATTACCAGAAGCACGGCACCATGATGCCCGCCGACGGGCTGGCGCAACTGGCGGCCGGGGGCTTCGATGCCATCCTGATGGGGCCGGTAGGCAGCCCCGATATTCCCGACCACATCACGCTCTGGGGCCTACTGCTGGCCATCCGCCAGGGCTTCGACCAGTACGTAAACCTGCGCCCCATGCGCCTGCTGGAGGGCGTAGCCGGCCCCCTGCGCAACCCGGCGCAGCACCCCATTAACATGGTGTGCATCCGGGAAAACTCCGAGGGCGAGTACGCGGGCGTGGGCGGGCGGGTGCACCGGGGCAAGGACCGCGAAGTGGCCGTGCAGTCGATTGTGTTCACGCGCAGCATCACCGAGCGGGTCATGCGCTTTGCCTTCGACTACGCCCAGCAGCACGGGCGCCGGCTGGTCACCAACGTCACCAAATCGAACAGCATGCAGCACAACATGGTGTTCTGGGATGAGGTATTTGAGCAGGTGGCGGGCCAATACCCCGGCCAGGCCACCGACCAGCAGCTGGTCGATTCGATGACGGCCCGCATGGTCGCGCAGCCCGAAACTGTCGACGTATTCGTGGCCTCCAACCTGTTCGGCGACATCCTGAGTGACCTGGGCGCGGCCCTGACGGGCAGCATCGGGCTGGCCCCGAGCGCCAACCTGAATCCCGAGCGCCAGTACCCCAGCCTGTTTCAGGCCATCCACGGTGCCGCCTTCGATTTGGTCGGAAAGAATGCAGCCAACCCGCTGGCCAGCATCTGGTCGGCCCAGCTGATGCTGGAATTTCTAGGCGAAACAGACCTGGCCGCCCAACTCATGCGGGCCATCGAAAAGGTGCTGCAAAACCCGCTCACCCGCACCCGCGACCTGGGGGCACCAGTTCGACCACCGACCTGACGGCGGCCGTGTGCCGGGCCCTCGAAACGCCGCCCGGGCCCGTTAGTTAACCCAAGTTGCGGAGTAGGAGCTAGAGCTAAAAAACTAAGCTCCCCTCCTTGGAAAGGAGGGGTTGGGGGTGGTTAACTAGCGTTGAACATCAGCTAAAAACTAATTTTAGCTTGTCGTTATTACATCATCAACCACCCCCAACCCCTCCTTTGAAAGGAGGGGGAGCTAGCCTTAGCTTCTAGTCCGCAACTTGGGTTAGCTAATACCGGCCGGTGTCAGGCAGCGTCTGCTTTGCAACCCGCATCGTTCACTAAGCTACCTTACCGCTCCAGGGCGGCCCGGTCCCAGCCGGCCAGGTTGGCGCCGGCCTCGTAGGTGCTTCGCAGAAATTCGCAGGAGCACTTCGGCCGGGTCGGGGGCGGTGCGTACGGCTTCATAAGGCAGCAGAAATTCGCCTAGCTCCAGGCTGTAATAGGCCGCGGCGGGCCGCACGGCAGCCTCGGCAAAGCCCGCGGGAGCCGGCACGCAGTAAGCGTAGAAAGCAGCCTCCTGCCCATTGCCGCCCGGCCAGAACCCGTGGCTGATGACTTCCTGGGAGTAGGCTTCGCGGGTGATAAAGTCGGCGTCGGGCTTGACGGGGGCGGAGCGGCCCGAAAAGCGCGTGACGGCCAGATCGAACGAGCCCCAGAAAAAGTGCACCGGGCTGCACTTGCCCACAAAGCCAGCCCGGAACTGCTCCAGCACCGGCGTCATGAGCGTGAGGGCCCGCCAGAACCGATGGGCCGCTGCGGGGTCGTAGCTGGCATGCTGCTCGTCGTCGGCAAACGGAATCGGGTGCTCGATTTCTACCGGCACCGGCCAGATTTTTACGTTGATGCCCAGCTCCGCGAGCAGGCCCAGCACTTCCCGGTAGAACGCCGCTACGGAGCGGGGTACCAGCGGCAGCTGCCGGGCGGCCCCGTCGGAGCACCGGACGTGGAGTTGGTGGGTGATGAAGTCGAACTCGATTTCGAAGCTGCGGTGCTCGTAGGGCATGGCCGAGGTGGTCAGGCCCCGGGCCGAGACGTAGAGCGGCACGTTCCAGAACTGGTTGACGAGCGGCGTCTGGGCCAGCCGGATTTTGCCCACCACCTGGGTCCACATGTGCAGGGTAGCGAGGGTGTCGGCCCAATCGGCCAGGGGCAAAGCGGGCCAGGCGGCGGGGGCAGGGGTTGGTTGGCTAGGCATCGGAAGGCAGATTTCAGGGTGGATTCAGTACTTTCAACCGAATAATCTCATTCCTGAAAGTATGAAAACTCTCCGCCTTCTGGTGCTGCTGCTCCTGAGCCTGTCGGCCGCCCCGGTGGCCCGCGCTGCCCGCGTCGATACGCTCGATATTCCGAGCGCCGCCATGCAGCGCACTTACCGGGCGGCCGTGGTAGTGCCGGCCAGCTACGCCAAAAACAAAAAGGCCCGCTACCCGGTGCTTTACCTGCTGCACGGCGCCTACGGCCACTTCGCCGACTGGACGAGCAAAACGCCCGACAAAACCCTGCTCCACCGTCTCGCCGACCAGTACAACCTGCTCATCGTGACGCCCGAGGGCGAAACGTTCAGCTTCTACCTCGACTCGCCGGTGAACAAGGCCAGCCAGTTCGAAACCTACCTCACCCGGGACGTCATCGGCAAAATCGACCAGACCTACCGCACCGTGGCCCGCAAGGAGGGCCGGGTTATCACGGGCCTCTCGATGGGCGGGCACGGGGCGCTTTACCTTTCGGGGCGGCACCCGGAGCTGTTCGCGGCGGCCGGCAGCATGAGCGGGGCCCTGGACCTGAGCATCACCAACCGCAAGCTCAACCCCCAGGAAGCCCAGCAGCGCCAGAGCCTGTTCAACCCCATCCTCGGCCCCGAAGGCCCCACGCCCAACGTGTACGGGGCCAACTCGGTCGTCAACATGACCGACGCGTTCTACCGCAACGGCCTGCCCCTCATCATCGACTGTGGCGTCGACGACTTCCTCATCGACATCAACCGCGAAGTCCACCGCCGCCTCGTCTACAACCACACGCCCCACGACTACACCGAGCGGCCCGGCGCCCACACCTGGGAGTACTGGCAGAACGCGCTGCCCTACCATGTGGTCTTCTTCCAGAAAGTGCTGGACGCGGGTGGGGTGACGGTAAAGTAGCACCGCCTATTTGTGTCTCAGCGGCGCCGCGGTTCTTGAGCATTGTGCGGTGTAGAGACGCGTATTCGCGTCTCGTCGTTGCTGATGTTGTTGTAACTGCGTGGTACCATCCCGTTCAACGCTGAGACGCGAATACGCGTCTCTACATCGTTCGAGCTACGAAGCTGGGTTTGTATCTTCGCCTCCTTAACGCGTGGTGGTTAAGCCACCTCACCGAACTGCGGGTTGCGCCAGAAACGCAAAGTCCCCGACTGTTGGAGCAGCCGGGGACTTAAGAAGCAGGTGGGCAAACACCTAACTTCTACTCGCATGAAGAAACGTGTTAAAGTGGAAGGGGCCGACAAGGTCGGCTTCTTCCGCGTACTGCTTGAACTGAGCAAATCAGTGCTGAGCGGTATAGTTCGCGCCGTGGTAACCGATTGGTTGCACCGGCACTAGAGCGGTAGCAGGAGTTGGCGGAGGCTGGCTCCTGCTATTTTCATTTCTGCGGTTCAGAAATCAATACGCAAATATAAGCAAAGCAGCCGAAACCAGGTGACGATTAGGCGGCTGCCGTGCTATCCTACCAGCACCGGCTCCAACTCCAGTTCCTGCTGCCGCTCCGGTGCATCGCCGTAGCGGCTGTGCTCGGCGCGGTAGGCCCACTCGAAAATCAGGGGGAAGATGAGCAGGGTGAGGATGGTGGCCGAGACCAGGCCGCCGATAACCACGATGGCCAGGGGTTTCTGGGTTTCGGAGCCGATGCCGGTGCTCAGGGCGGCCGGGAACAGGCCGATCATGGCCATCATGGCCGTCATCACCACGGGGCGCACGCGGGAGGCCACGCCGGTGTGCAGGGCCCGGGTCAGGCTCATGCGCTGGCGCATGTTCTGCTTGAAGACCGTAATCAGAATCACGCCGTTCTGGATGCAGATGCCGAACAGGGCAATGAACCCGATACCGGCCGAGATGCTGAAGTTGGTGTGCGTAAGGTGGAGCGCCACGATGCCGCCGATGAGGGCAAACGGCACGTTGATCAGCACCAGGCCGGCATCCTTGGCGTTGCCGAAGGTGATGAAGAGCAGGATGAAGATGATGACCAGGGCCACCGGCACCATCTGGCCCAGGCGCTTGGTGGCCCGTACCTGGTTCTCAAATTCGCCGGCCCAGGCAATGCTGTAGCCCTTGGGTAGGTGAATTTTGGCATCCACTTTCTTCTGGGCCTCGGCGATGGTCGAGCCCATGTCCCGGTCGCGGATGCTGAACTTGACGGCGATGAAGCGCTGGCCGTTGTCGTGGTAGACGGAGGCGGGGCCGTTGCTGGTGCGGATGGTGGCAATTTCCTTGAGCGCCACCTGCCGGCCCCGCAGCGTGGGCACGCGCAGGTCGCCGATTTCCTCCTCGGAGCTGCGGTACTGCTGGGGGTAGCGGATGCGGATATCGAACTTCCGCTCCCCCTCGAAGAGCTGCGAAGCCGCTTTGCCGCCGATGGCCATTTCCACCACGGCCTGGGCGTCGGCGGCGGTTACGCCGTAGGTGGCCATGCGGTTCTGGTCGAGCAGCACGCTCATTTCGGGCTGGCCCAGGTTGCGCAGAATGCCCAGGTCCTTCACCCCGCGAATCCCGCGCAGGATGTCGGCCACGGAGTCGGCCTTGGCGTTGATTTCCTTCAGGTCGTTGCCGAAAATCTTGACGGCCAGCGAGGCGTTGATGCCGGCCACGGCCTCGGCCACGTTGTCGATGATGGGCTGGGAGTAGTTGTAAATCACGCCGGGGTACTGGCGCAGCTTCTTGTCCATCTCCTCAATGAGCTGCTCCTTGGTGATGTGGCGCTTCCACTCCTCCTGGGGCTTGAGGTTGACCTGGCACTGCACGTAGTACATGCCCGAGGGGTCGGTGCCGTCGTTGGAGCGGCCGGTCTGGCTGAGCACGCCGTTGACTTCGGGGAACGAGCCCAGAATTTTGCGGAACTCGCCCACCTGCTTGGTCGTGGCCGTGAGCGACGACGACATGGGCAGCTTGGCTTCCACCCAGAGCGCGCCCTCGTTCAGCTCGGGCAGGAATTCGGAGCCCAGAAACGTGTAGGAGTAAAGCACGCCCGCCAGCAGCAGGAACGAGGCCGTGAGGCTCAGGGCCTTGTTGGCCATCGTGAAGCCGAAGGCCCGCACCACAATCCGGTCGAAGAAGTTGACGATGGGGTTGTTCTTCTCCCGCACGTTCTTGTTGAGCAGGATGGACGCCAGCACCGGCACCAGCGTGAGCGTAAGCAGCAGCGCGCCGACCAGGGCAAACCCGAGCGTGTAGGCCAGGGGCGAGAACATCTTGCCCTCCACCTTCTCAAAGGCGAAAATCGGCAGCAGGCAGGTGAGGATAATCAGCTTGGAGAAGAACACGGCCTTGCCCAGCTCGCCGCCGGTTTTCTTGATGAGGCTGCGCTTGGCCAGCTTGTTGAACACCGGCATGCCCACTTTGTGGGCCTTGTGGTCGAGGACCACGAAAATGCCCTCCACCATCACCACGGCCCCGTCGATGATGATGCCGAAGTCGATGGCGCCCATGCTGAGCAGGTTGGCGCTCATGCCTTTGCAGCCGCAGGCAGATGAAGGCAAACAGCAGCGCCAGCGGCACCACCATGCCCACGATGAGCGTAGAGCGCCAGTCGGCCATGAACAGGAACACGACCAGCGTCACGAGCACGATGCCCTCGATGAGGTTGTGAATCACGGTTTCGGTGCACTTGTCCATGAGCACGTCGCGGTCGTAGAACGTGACGAGCTGCACGCCCTTGGGCAGCACTTTGGTGTTGAGCTCCTCGATCTTCTCCTTCACGCGGCCCAGCACCTCGGCCGGGTTTTCGCCCTTGCGCATAATCACGATGCCCTCCACCACGTCGTCGTTGCCATCGAGGCCGGCCTGGCCCACGCGGGGCAGGTGGCTTTCGGTTACCTGGGCCACGTTGCGCACCAGCACCGGCGTGCCGTTCACGTGGTCGACGATCACGTTGCCGATTTCCTGCGGGGTTTTCGAGCAGGCCGATGCCGCGCACCACGTAGGCCTGGCCGTTCTTCTCAATCACGTCGCCGCCCACGTTGATGTTGCTGCGCTGCACGGCCTGGAATACCTCCAGGGGCGTGAGGTTGTAGACCTGCAAGCGGGCGGGGTCGGCCGTAATTTCGTAGACCTTTTTGGTGCCCCCGAAGGCGGCAATGTCGGCCACGCCGGGCACGCTTTTCAGGGCCCGCTCCACCACCCAGTCCTGGAGGGTGAGCAGCTCGTTGGTGCTGCGGCCTTTGCCCTGCACGGTGTAGCGGAAAATCTCGCCGGTGGGGCCGTAGGGCGGCTGCACGTGGTTGTCGCAGTCGTCGGGCAGGCTTACGCCGGCCAGCAGGTTGTTCACCTGCTGCCGGGCGTAGAAGTCGTCCACGTCGTCATCAAAGTTGATTTTGAGCACCGACAGGCCGAACATGCTGATGGAGCGCATGTTGCTCTTCTTCTGCACCGAGTTCATGGCCACCTCAATGGGCACGCTCACGAAGCGCTCCACCTCCTCGGCCGAGCGCCCCGGCCACTGGCTCACGATGATTATCTGGGTGTTGGTAACGTCCGGAAACGCCTCAATGGGCGTGTGCACGTAGCTATAGACCCCGCCCGCAATGAGCAAGGCAGTCAGGAAGAACACGAAAAAGCGGTTCTTCAAGGAGAAGGCGACGATACCCTGGATGAATTTGGTCATTGGTCTGGAGGTAGGGGCGCGTTGCACGCGCCCGGTGTTGCTGACGTTGCTCAGTGGGTGCCAAACGAGCACCTGCGGCGCAATCAAAAGGAGCCTTAAATAGATAGAATAGCACAGCGTGCATAGCGCGGTTCCGGCGGGCGCGTGCAACGCGCCCCTACTAGTCGTTCAGCTCGTCGTACACCAGCAGCTGGTTTTGGGCGATGATTCGTTCGCCGTCTTTCAGGCCGGAGGCCACGTAGCTCACGTTGCCCACGGTTTTTTCGATCTGCACCTCGCGGGTTTCCACGTGGTTGCGGTCCTTGAACACCATCACGAAGTTGCGGTCCTTGTCGAAGACCACGCACTGGGCGGGCACGGCCAGCATGCGGTTGGTGCCGGTGGTCGAGACCTTGATCTGGGCGTACATTTCGGGCTTGAGCAGGTAGCCGGGGTTGGGCAGGCGCACGCGCACTTTCATCACCTTGCTCTCGGGGTCGAGCACGTTGAACACCTTGTCGATGCGGCCGGTGAAGTGCTTGTCGGGGTAGGAGAGGGTGGTCACGTCGGCGGCGTAGCCCTGCTGCACCCGGCTGATGTCGGACTCGAACACGTTGGCCATAATCCAGACGTCGTCCAGATTGCTGACCGTGAACAGGTTGCCCACGTTGTCGGCGTTGAACTGCATGTGGTCCGACACGTTCTTTTCGGTGATAAAGCCCGAAATCGGGGCCCGCAGCGTGTAGGTGCCGTCGGCCGAAACGCCGTACACGCTCAGCTGCTTGCGGCTCTTGCCCACGTTGCCCTGAGCCTTGCGCAGCTCCTGGCGGGCCAGGTTCACGTCGCGCTCCGAGGCCAGCCCCGATTTGTACTGGTCTTCGAGCACCGCCAGGTTTTTGCGGGCAATGTCGAGGTCGGTGCCGGCGCTGCTGCTCTGGTTTTGCAGGTCGGCAATTTCCCCGCTCCGAATCACGGCCAGCACCTGGCCTTTCGTTACGTGGTCGCCCAGCTCTACGCTCAGCTGTTCCACCACGCCGCCCACCAGCGGATACACCTTTACAGTCTGGTCGCCGTCCGAAGCAATCTGGCCCGAAAGCGTCAGCTCGTCGCGCACGGGCTCCTGGCGCACCGTGTCAATCTTCAGCTCCCGCAGCATCTGGTCCGACAGCGAAAAGCCCGCTTCGGCCTTCGGCGGCGCGGCCGATTCGTCGGTTCTTCGAGCAGCCCGCCAGCGTCAGCGAGAGGGCAAAAGGCAGCAGGGGGAGGAGGCGGTTCATATCGTTGGGTGATTAGGTTAGGCAGCGTCCCAGGAGTCCCAGGGCTGAAGCCCTGGGCTACGGAGCGAAAAGAAGGTTGGACTAAATCGGAGCGCTGACTAGCCCAGGGCTTCAGCCCTGGGACAGCAGGGCCGGGTACTAAAATACCGGCCTTCCGACGGCGTAATTCAGCTGTTCGAAGGCCCGCACGCGGCTGGCGCGCAGGTTGTTGAGCTGCACGAGGTTGTTCTTGTAGCTCTCGTAGAAATCGAGGTACTCCACGATGGTGAGGTTGCGCTTGGCGTAGCTCTGGTCGATGCCCTGCATGAGGCGGTCGAAGTCGCCGGTTTCGCGGTCGGCGCTCTGGTAGAGCTGGTCGGTTTGGCGGGCCTGGCGCCAGGCTTCCTGCACGTCGTTTTGCACCTGCAGCTGCTGCTGGCTCAGCTGGGCCTTGCTGACTTCCACCAGACTGCCGCGCCGTGCCGATGTTGCCCTGGTTGCGGTTGAAAATGGGCACCGCAATGCCCAGCGCTCAGGGCGTTGTAGTTCTGGATGTAGTTGCCGGCCCGGTCGTACACGTAGCCCACGGCCAGGTCGGGGGTGGCCAGGGCGCGTTGCAGGCGCAGGTTCTGGGTTTGCTGCTGCACGGCCGCCTGCCGGGCCTTCAGGTCGGCCCGGTTCACCTGGGCCGAGTCGATGAGCTGCTGCTCGGTGCGGCCCGTGAGCGTGAGGGCCTTGAGCTGGGCCGCATCGGCGGTGGGGCGGTAGTACGCGCCGGTGGTGTCGCGGAGCAGGATACGCAGATCAGCCTGCTGGGAGGCAATGTCCGAGAGCAGGGCCTGCCGCTCGTTGCGGAGCTGAAACAGGAAGGCCTTGAGGCGAATCACCTCCTTGAGGGCGATGTTGCCCTTGTCGTACTGGCCCTGGTAGAGGTTCACGGTGCGCTGGAAGCTGGCCACTTCCTGGTCGTACACGCCCACGCTCTGCTGCTTGAAATAGAGGTCGTAAAACGTGCTGCGGAGCTGGAACCGCAGGGTGCGCAGCAAATCCTCGAAGCTGTATTGCTCCACCAGCGCGTTCTGCTGGGCCGCGGCAGTGGCGGCCTTGCGGCGGCCGGCCAAAGCAAACAGCTGCTGCACCTGCAGGGCCGTGTTGCCCTGGCGCGTCACATCGAGGGTCCGGTGGGTGAACTGGTTGTAGGCGTTCTGCTCAATCGAAAACGTGGGATTATCCCAGAGCCGGGCCTGCCGGATCTGGGCCTCGGCGGCCGACACGTTGTAGCGCTGGGCCAGTAGCAGCAGGTTGTTCTGGGCAAACCGCTGCTCTGCCTCGGGCAGCGTGAGCCGCATGGTATCGGCTCCAAAAGGGGCCGCCGCCGCCGGGCGGGCAAGGAAGCTGAGCAGCAGGGCCGTCATCAGCAGCAGGAAAGAGCGTTGCATAACCGGTTTGGTGTTGGGTTATGCAAGAGTACGCCCCCCGTATTAGGGCCGAATTAGAGGCAGATTAGAAATGGATTAGAAGCATTAAAAAAAGAGCGGCAAGCTCCTGACGCGGCAAGCTGCACCCCCAGCCATTTGAGCGGGGTGCAGCTTGCCGATTCTCGCGTCGGCATTGCCGCTCCCGAGGGAGGGGCCGGGGGTGGGGTGCGTCAAAACACCACTTCCGCCACCGTGCCGCTACCCAGTTCCGACGTCACGCGCAGCTCGCCGCCGTGGAGCTGAATGATTTTGCGGGCCAGGGGCAGGCCCACGCCGTGCCCTGTAACGTCGCGGGCGTTATCGGCCCGGAAAAAGGGTTGGAAAATCTGCGTTAGGGCCTTTTCACTGATGCCGATGCCGTGGTCCTGCACCCGGATGCGACACCGGCCCTGGTTGTATTCAAAGTGCACTGTTACCGGCTGCTCGGGAGCGGAATACTTTAGCGCGTTGTCGAGCAGGTTGGTCAGGGCGCGGCTGAGCAGTTGGCGACTGCCCCGGATTTCCAGTCGTTCCGATTCTTCGGGCAGCGTACCCAGGGTGATGAGCACGCGGCGGCGCTGGTCGGGCGCCACGGCCTCGCGGGCTTCCCAGAGCAGCTCATCGAGCCGGATATCGTCGCTGCCCCCGGTGCTGGTCTGGGTCAGGTCGAGCAGGTTATTGATGAGTAGCTTGAGCTGCTGCAGCTCCAGCAGCACCGAGGCCACGGCTTCGCGGTAGGCGGACGGGTCCCGCTCCCGGTTCAGGAGCACCTGCAGCTCCCCGATGGTGGCCGTCAGGGGGGTGCGCAGCTCGTGGGAGGCATTGCTGACGAAGGTGCGCTGGGCCTCGAAACCTTCCTCCAGCCGTTCCAGCATCCGGTTGAAGGTGCGGGCCAGGCGCGTGAGTTCGTCCTGCTCGTGGCTGATGCGCTCATTCACCCGCAGGTGCAGATCCTGGGTCGTGATGCGGTCCACCTGGTCGTTGACGGCGGCAATGGGGGCCAGGGCCCGGCCCGCAAACAGGCGGCCGGCCCCGTAAATCACCAGCAGGCTCACCACGAAAATAACCGCCATGATAAACGCCAGATGTTCCAGCCGGGCCCGGCCCGAGTGGTTTTCGGCGGCGGCCACAATAATGAACTCTCCCTGGTTGTCCTTGTAAAATAGCCCCACTGCCTGCCGCGGCCCCATGTCAAAATACACCTCTTTTTCGGCCAGGATGCGGGCCAGCAACCGGTCCGAAATCTTAAGGCGGGTATCCTGGTCGATAAAGCGGGGGCGCCGCTGGCTGTCGTAAATCTGGAGCACCTCGCCGGTAAGTGTGCGCAGGTAGCGGCGCTGGAATTTGCGGAAAGCCTCGGCCCGCAGCTCATCCTGCTCCAAAAACACGTAGCCCGTCACCTCGGCCCGGTCGCGCAGGCGCTGATGGAATTCCTCGTGGGTATAGTCGGCCTGAAGCAGGAAAGCCGTTATCATGGCCGCCAGCAGAATCACGGCCACCAACCCCATAAACAGCCACGTCAATCGGTTCCGGATGGTCATGGGGAAGAGGAGGGGGGGGATGAGGTTGGGGAGCGAGGGAGTGAGAAAAGAACGTCATTCTGAGCGAAGCGGAGCGGAGTCGAAGAATCTCTACCGCAGTGGTAACCCTGTCAGTTGCAACGAAGCGGTAGAGATTCTTCGACTGCGGCTGCGCCTTCGCTCAGAATGACGTTCTTTTCTCACTTCTCACTTCTCACTTCTCACTCCGCAATACATAGCCCATGCCCACGACGGTATGGATGAGCTTTTGGGGGAACCCTTTATCCACCTTGTTGCGCAGGTAGTTTACGTACACGTCCACCACGTTGGAGCCCGCGTCGAAGGAGTCTTCCCACACGTCGGCGGCCAGCTCGGCCCGGCTTAGTACCCGGCCGGGGTGGCGCAGCAGCAGCTCCAGCAGGCCGAACTCGCGGGCCGTGAGCTTGATGGGCTGTCCGGCCCGGACCACGGTTTTGGCGGCCGTGTCCAGCGTCAGGTCCTCGAACGTGAGCACCGCGCTTTTACTTTGCTGGCCCCGGCGGCGGGTAAGGGCCCGTACCCGCGCTACCAGCTCCGAAAAATCGAAGGGTTTCACCAGGTAATCGTCGGCCCCGCCCCCGAAGCCCAGCAGCTTATCCTGGGTGGTGCCCAGGGCCGTGAGCAGGAGCACCGGCGTTTCCTGGTCCTGGGTGCGCAGGGCCTCCAGCACTTCCAGGCCGCTGTAATGGGGCAGAATCACGTCCAGAATAATCAGGTCGTAGGCGTGGGCCAGGGCCAGCTGGCGGCCAAACCGGCCGTCGTAAGCCACTTCCACCTCAAACCCTTCCTCCTCCAGCCCCCGCTTAATGAAAGCGGACACCTTGGGCTCATCTTCAACCAGCAGAATTTTCATGGGCGGAGGTAGCTATTGGGATTTTGCCAGTCCTGGCGTTCAGTTCCGGCGTCCCAAGGCTAAAGCCCTGGGCTACGGAGCACTCTGCCTGAACCGCTGACTAGCCCAGGGCTTTAGCCCTGGGACAGCAGGAGGATAAGAAGCTCACTCATCCTCGTAATCCAGGCCCAACAGCTGGTTGAGGGCTTGCTGAATTTCGCTGGCGGCGTGCATCTGACCGTCTTTGCGGGCTACGCGAAGGCCTTTTTGGTAAACTTTTTCGGCTTCATCTGGCTTTTGAAGCTGCTGGAGCATCTTGCCGGCATGATAGTACGTACCCACGTAATCAGGGTGCTGGTCAAGCAGCTTCTGGTAGTAGCGCATGGCCGTTTCGGGCTCTGTTTCGCGGTATTCGGTGGCCAGCGCGTAAATGGTAAACGCGTCGGTAGGGTCGTCTTCGTAGAAGGCCAGAAGCTGTTGCAAACGGCTGGGCGCGGTTTCCATAGGGCAGGAGTTTTGAGTATCTTCGCCCAAATTTGACACTTTCTTTAGTTTCTTCCATATAAGCAGCCGTAGATGAAGTTTCTCGTTTGCATCAGCAACGTACCCGACACGACCACCAAAATCACCTTCACGCCCGATAACAAGGAGTTCAATAAGGCCGGGGTGCAGTTCGTGATTAACCCCTGGGACGAATATGCCCTCACCCGCGCCATTGAGCTGAAAGAGGCCCAGGGCGGCGGCACCGTTACGGTACTCAACGTTGGTGAAGCCGACACCGAGCCCAACATCCGTAAGGCGCTGGCCATCGGCGCCGATGATGCTATCCGCATCAACGCCCACCCCAAAGATGCCTTTTTCGTAGCCAAGCAAATTGCCAGCGTAGCCAAAGAAGGCGGCTACGACGTGATTCTGATGGGCAAGGAAAGCATCGACTACAACGGTTTCCAGGTGCACGGCATGGTAGGCGAACTGCTCGGCATCCCGACGGTAGCCCCGGCCATGAAGCTCGATATGAGCGGCAACACGGCCACGCTGGAGCGCGAAATCGAAGGCGGCAAGGAAATCGTGGAGGTGAATACGCCTTTCGTGGCTTCCTGCCAGCAGCCGATGTGCGAGCCCCGCATCCCGAACATGCGCGGCATCATGACGGCCCGCACCAAGCCCCTGAAGGTAGTGGAGCCCACCGCCGATGCCCCCCGCACCGAGGTAGACATCTTCGCGCTGCCGCCTGCCAAGCAGGGCGTTAAGCTCATTCCGGCCGAGAATGCCGGCGAGCTAATCAAGTTGCTTCGCAACGAAGCCAAGGTAATCTAGTTTTGAAGAGCTTAGATGTTGGCGCTCAGAGCTGTAGTCAATCCGATAACGATGCTGCGCTGTTTGCCCTCAACACAAAAATCTAAGCTCTAATGTCTAAGCTCTAAGCTCTAAATAAATGTCAGTACTAGTTGTTGTTGAATGTGATGGCGGCGAGGTAAAGAAGTCCTCGCTGGAGGTGGCTTCTTACGGCAGCCAGGTGGCCCAGATGCTGGGCACCACGGCTACGGCCGTGGCCGTGGGCGAAGCCACGGAAGCCAACTTGGCCAAGCTCGGCGAGCAGGGCATCACGAAGGTGCTCTACGATTCGGAGCCTCGCCTGAAGGATTTCGTGAACGGTGCGTACACTAAGCTCATCGCCACGGCCGCCCAGAAAGAAGATTCCAAGGTAATCGTGCTGGCCAATTCCAACATCGGCGCGGCCGTGGGCTCGCGCCTCTCGATCCGCCTCGAAGCCAGCCTCGCTACCAACGTAGTAGCCCTGCCCAAAACGGAGGGCGGCTCGTTCGCGGTGAAGCGCGGTGTGTTTTCGGGCAAAGCCTTTGCCGACGTGACGCTGGACGGCGACCGGAAGATTATCGCCGTTAAGAAAAACTCCATCGAGGCCCTGCATGAAGAAGGCAAAACGGCCCAGGTGGAGTCGTTCTCGGCCCAGCTCACGGATGCCGATTTTGCTGATGCGCCCAAAGAAGTGGTGATGCAGGATCAGGCCGGCGGCATTCTGCTGCCCGAGGCGGACCTCGTTGTGTCGGGTGGCCGCGGTATGAAAGGCCCCGAAAACTGGAACCTCATCGAGGATTTGGCCAAGGCGCTGGGCGCGGCTACGGCCTGCTCCAAGCCCGTGTCCGACGTCGATTGGCGCCCTCACCACGAGCACGTGGGCCAGACTGGCATTACGGTGTCGCCGAACCTGTACATTGCCTGCGGCATTTCGGGGGCTATCCAGCACCTGGCCGGCGTGAACTCCAGTAAGGTTATCGTGGTCATCAATAAAGATCCCGAGGCTCCCTTCTTCAAAGCCGCCGATTACGGCATCGTGGGCGACGTGTTCGACGTATTGCCTAAGCTAACCCAGGCCGTGAAGGAATTAAACTAATGTGGTGAATGTGCTGATGCCCGGAACGTAGGAAACGAGTTTCTTTCTGTCATTCGACACATCAGCACATTTTCGCATTTGACACATTAGTACATTCTCCAAGAATCCGCTTGTGAAAAAAATACCGCTCGAAATACTGGGCCTCTCGTCCAGCCAGTCGCAGTCGGGGTCCTTCGCGCTTATTTTGGGCGAGAAGACCGGCAACCGCCGCCTGCCCATTATCATCGGCATGTTCGAGGCGCAGAGTATTGCCATCCAGATTGAAAAAATCAGCCCCAACCGGCCCCTGACCCACGATCTGTTCCGCTCGTTTGCCGAGCAGGTGCATGTGGTGGTGCTGGAAGTGGTGATTTCTGACCTCAAAGAAGGCGTGTTCTACTCCAAAATCGTGTGCTCCGACGGGGCCAGCACCTTTGAGCTCGATGCGCGTCCGTCCGACGCCATTGCCATCGGCCTACGGTTCGGGGTGTCCATCTTTACGGTTGAAAGCGTTCTGAGCGAAGCCGGAATCATCCTTTCCGACCTCGATGAAAACGCGGACGATACGGACGACGACGATGAGGACGACGACGATACCGACTCCGACCAGCCCCGGCCCACGCCGGAGCCCCGCGAGCCCAGCGGCCAGGTTTCGCTCGATGAGCTGACCAAGATGCTGGCCCAGGCGCTGGAACGCGAGGACTACGAGAAAGCCGCCAAAATCCGCGACGAACTCAACAAGCGCAACGGCTAAGCTGACAGCCGGCTGGCTGAGTGCTTTAATCCTTAAAAACCCCGGCTGAGCCTTGCGCCCGGCCGGGGTTTTGATTTGCGCCGTACCTTACTGCCTGCCCCTCATCTTTACTTCTATCCCATGCCGGATTCTCCTACGCCCGACCTGCGCTACCCCATCGGGCAGCCCGTACTGCCCGACGAACCCCTCAACAGGGGCAGCCGCACGGCCTATATGGCTCACCTGGCCACCTTGCCCGACCAGGTACGGGCGGCTATAACCGGCCTTTCGGCTGCTCAGCTCGATACGCCCTACCGCCCCGGGGGCTGGACCGTGCGCCAACTCCTGCATCATCTGCCCGACTCGCACCTGAACGCCTACGCACGCTTCAAATTTGCCCTCACCGAGGATAACCCCACTATCAAACCCTACGATGAGGCCGCCTGGGCCGAGCTGCCCGACGCAACTGCCACGCCTCCGGCCGTATCGCTGGCGCTGCTCGAAGCGTTGCATATCCGCTGGGTGCAGCTGCTGCGCAACCTGAGCGACGCGCAGTGGCAGCGCACGTTCTTCCATCCCGGCACCGGGAAAACCTTCACCCTCGACCAAACCCTGGTGCTTTATTCCTGGCACAGCCGCCATCACCTGGCTCATCTCACTGAGTTACGCCGCCGCGAAGGTTGGTAGCGGTGAATAAGTGATAGATTCTTTATTGTGAGGAGGTGCGACAAAGCACCCAGTGGCCATCGTAGCTAATTCGCCTTTGCATCAACCTCCGATAAACAGCAAGCCCCTGACGTCACTAGACGTCAGGGGCTTGCTGTTTATCGGAGGTTGATGCATGAAAGAACTCACTCATTCACCGAGTCACTCATTCACCGACTGACCAAGCCGTTGTGCGTCTCGTCGTCGATGCGTTTGGCGGCGCGCACGAGGCTGCTGCTGAAGATGAACTCCTTGAGCTCGGGCACATCGGCGTTGAGGATTTCGTCTTTGGTGCCGTCCCAGAGCTTGTTGCCCTTGTAGAGGAAGATGATATGGTCGCCGATTTCCACCACCGAGTTCATGTCGTGGGTGATGATAACGGTGGTGATATTGTATTCGTAAGTGATTTCCTGAATCAGCTCGTCGATTTTGATGCTCGTGAGCGGGTCGAGGCCGGAGTTGGGTTCGTCGCAGAACAGGTAGGTGCAGTTGGCGGCAATGGCGCGGGCAATGCCTACGCGCTTTTTCATACCGCCTGAAATCTCGGAGGGCATCTTCTCGCCGGCATTTTCGAGGCCCACGCGCTTGAGGCAGAACTCCACCCGGTCACGGCGTTCCTCCCGGCTCATTTCGGGCGTCAGCATCTGAAGCGGAAACTCCACGTTCTTGGCCACCGTCATGGAGTCGAACAACGCCGAGCCCTGGAACAGCATCCCAATTTTACGGCGGATTTCCTGCCGAATCTGCACCTTGTTGTTGGTATACACGGTGCCATCGAAGGTGATGCTGCCCAGATCGGGCTGCATCAACCCCACAATGCACTGCAACAACACCGATTTACCGGTGCCTGAACCACCCAGCAGCAGGTTGCACTTGCCCGTTTCGAAGGTGCAGGTAATGCCCTTGAGCACCGCATTGCCATCAAAGGACTTCTGGACGTTGTGAACTTCAATCATGATTGGAAAAGTCTGAGAACTTCCTTGACTGCGTGCTTGCGATAGCGGGGAGGCGGAGATAATACAAACTGGCTGCTTGCGGCACCGCAACTAGCCTCCGCTCTCCCTCAAGTGCAAAGTCTTAAAGGAGAATGGCGGCCAGCACGAAGTCGGCTACCAGAATGGCGATGATGGAGTTGTTAACGGCCGTGGTGCTGGCATTACCTACCTCCAGCGCTCCACCTTCGGTGTAGTACCCTTTGAAGGCCGAAATGGCTGACACCAAAAAGGCGAATACCACCGATTTGATAAGGGCAAATACGATGTTGTAGGGAATAAAGTCAGTGCGAATACCTTCCACGTATTCCTGGGCAGAAATGGCACCCGTGAGCGAGCCGGCCAAGTAACCGCCTACAATGGATAGGGCCATAGCCAGAATCACGAGCAGCGGGAACATGAAGATGGCCGCCAGAATCCGGGGCAGCACCAGGTAAGAGGCCGAGTTAATGCCCATCACTTCGAGCGCCGATACCTGCTCGGTGATGCGCATGGTGCCCAAGCCACCCGCGATGCTCGACCCGACCTTGCCGGCCAGCACGATGCTGGTAATAGTGGGGGCCAGCTCTAGAATCGTCATCTCGCGCACCATGTACCCGATGGTGCTTTTGGGGATGAGCGGGTTGGTCAGGTTATAGGCAATCTGCACGCAGGTTACGGCCCCGATAAAAGCCGATACAATGGCCACGATGAAAATGGAATTCACGCCAATGGTCACGCATTCATCAATGGTGCGGTTCCATAACACGGCAAACCGCTCCTTACGGGTAAGCATGCTCTGAATAAAGAGCAGAAATTGACCAAATGATTTAACCATAAAACAGAAAAACAAGAAGGAAAAGCGGAAACTTGCAGCCCGGAACGGTTAAGCTGAAGCCCGGCCGGAGAAAGGTCCGGTTTCCCTACGTAAAAAACGCTACACGAATCACGGAAATGCAAAAAAATATCGTCGTTACCGGGGGCACCAAAGGAATTGGCCGCGCCCTGGTATTCCGTTTTCTGCGGGCCGGCTACCCGGTGATAACCTGCGCCCGCTCCCAGGCCGACCTGACGGCCCTGCAAGGCGCCGCCGCCGAGCTGGTACCCGGAGCCGTGCTGCACACGCTGGCCGCCGACCTGAGCCAGCCCGCCGATACGCGCCGGTTCACCGATTTCGTGCGCGGGCTCGATCCGGTGGCCGTGCTCATCAACAACACGGGTGCGTTTCATCCCCGGCAGGTTGCAGGACGAGCCCGCCGATGGCTCCCAGCTCCGGCAGATGCTGGCCGTGAACCTGCTCAGCGCCTACGACGTGACGCTGGCCCTGCTGCCCGACCTTGCTGGCCCGCCAGGAAGGCCACATTTTCAACATCTGCTCGACGGCCAGCACCACGGCCTACCCCAACGGCGGCTCCTACGGCATTGCCAAGCACGCGCTGTTGGGCTTCACCAAAAACCTGCGCGAGGAGCTCAAGGAGGCTGGTATTCGGGTAACGGCCGTGCTGCCCGGCCCCACGCTCACGGCCAGCTGGGAAGGCGTGGATTTGCCGGCCGAGCGCTTCATCAAGGCCGAAGACGTGGCCGAAGCTATTTTTGGTACCTACCGCCTCTCGGCCCAGGCCGTGGTGGAAGAACTGCTTATCCGGCCCCAGTTGGGCGATTTGTAGCCGGTGTCCCGGGCCAGTAGGCGCTTTGTGGGCTACTCCGTGGCCGTCCGGCGCACGTAGGTAACGTAAACGAAATCTAGTAGGACGGCCCAAAAGCTCATGAGCAAGCCGCTACTGAGCCACGGCAGCAGCGACCTCCACCCCATTCCCAAAGCTAAGCTCCACAGTCCCAAGCACACCACATAGCTGAACTTAAGCACATCAAGGCGGGATTTGCCAGGTTTGCGGCTAAACCACCAGCTGTAGATGCCTGCCAGTGCCACGCCGCCACCAACCAGCATCTCCATCGTGCCGGCCCAGTGCTGGATTTGAAACAGCAGCCCAAGCAAAATAGCGGCAGTTGCCCCGACCGTTGGCGCGAAAAGCCGGCTTCGGCGCAACTGGCCGTTCCAGATAACCCATAACATCAGGCAGTACGCGGTAGCAGTCAGTAGCAGGACGGAGGTGGATCGAGGTCATCATAGCGTGATAAAAGCGGATTATTCGGCCTGTATTTTCCTTTCCCCGTTACCTTCACATCAAGCCGGTTAGGGCGGGTGTAGAACACAGTGCCGGTGCCGGCGTGGGTGCCGGCCAGCAGGCGCGCAGGGCGTACGTGGGCATCACCGTCGCTGTCTACATTAAGTTGCAGGTAGGCGTCCTGGAGCGGGAAGTTTTGGGCGTAGAGGCTGCCACTGCCGCCCAGCGTGTGGTGCAGCTCGTTGGTCGAACCGGTCAGGTAAATATCGCCCAGCTCGTACTGGGTCATGTTGATGTAGCGGCTGATGAGGTTCAGGCGGAAGTCGCCGGCCCCGATCAGGTGGGGGAAGATGGTGTCCTGCCGAAACGCGCCCTGGGTGCTGATATCGGCCTGCCCACGCAGGAAAATATCCGTGATGCGGGGCAGGTGCAGGGTTACTTCCCGGGGCGTATCGTAGCGGCGGATCCAGTTGCAGCGGCTGGTATTGCGCACCGTCAACTCGCCGTTTTTCACTTCGAGGCGGATATCGTCCTGCAGGTTTTGGCCGGCCCGCACTTCGGCATAGGTCTGCTGGTCCTGGACCAAAATGACAGTCACGTTATCGTAGGTAGTGAGGACGTGGAAGGGAGGCAGTGTGCGGGCTTCGGTCACGATACGGCCGGTGCTGGTAAAGCAGCCGGCTTCGCTTTCCTTGTTGCAGCCGCTCAGCCCCAGCTGCCCGCCCAGCAGCAGCCCTGCGGCGGCCGTGCGCAAAACCCGCCCCGGGGCCTTACCTTGCATCTTCAAACGAACCCCCGCCATCTTATTTTCAACCTATGGATCTGAGCGACAAGGTAGCCATTATCACAGGTGTCAGCAAAGGTATCGGGCTGGCCACCGTGGAGGCGCTGCTGGCTAAGGGCATGACGGTGGCCGGCTGGGGCCGCACCGCGCCCACCGACTTTCAGCACCCGCGCTTTCATTTTATCGAGTGCGATGTGCGCGACGAAAAGTCGGTGCAGCAGGCGTTTGCCGCCACCCTGAAGCAGACGGGCGAAGAAGTACATGTGCTGGTCAATAATGCCGGGTTGGGCATTTCGGGCGAGGTCGATGGCTTTTCGTCGGATGACTGGCGGCTGATGTTCGATACCAACGTGCACGGCACCTTCTACTGCACCCAGGCTGTGCTGCCCACCATGAAAAAGCAGCAGCTGGGTCATATTTTCAACATCAGCTCCATTGCCGGCACCACTGGTATCGAGAAGATGGCTGGCTATTGCGCTTCCAAGTTTGCGGTACGCGGCTTCTCGCAGTCCTTGTTCAAGGAGGTGCGCAAGGATGGTATCAAGGTCACCTGCATTTATCCTGGCTCCACCCAAACCAACTTCTTCGACGACATCCCCGGCGTGGAAGCCAACGAAGGCATGATGCAGCCCAAGGATATTGCCGAAACCATGGTGTACGCCCTGGAAACGCCGTTTAATTTCCACTTGGTAGATATCGAGATGCGGCCTTTGCAGCCGAAGAAGTAAGGCGGCGGGATTGTAGAAGATAAACGAACGTCATTCAGAGCGCAGCGAAGAATCTCGCGTGCTGACGTTTGAAGGCTAAAAAATGGCGGGGTTACCATTGCACGCGAGATTCTTCGCTGCGCTCTGAATGACGTTCTTACCGGCAACTGAATAATATGGTAGAAGTTCAGCACCTCTCGAAAACCTTCGGCACCCAGGCCGCCGTGGACGACATCAGCTTTTCGGTGGGCAAGGGTGAAATCCTGGGCTTTCTGGGGCCGAACGGGGCGGGCAAATCCACGACCATGAAGATGGCCCTGGGGTATTTGCCGCCCTCGGCCGGCACCATTGTGGTGGAGGGCTACGACGTGCAGACGGCTCCGCTGGAGGTGCGCCGCCGGGTGGGCTACCTGCCCGAGCACAATCCGCTTTACCTGGATATGTACGTGCACGAGTACCTCGAATTCATCGGGTCGGTGCACGGGCTGGGCGGGAGCAGCCTGCGCCAGCGGGTGCGCCGAGCTGGTGGATCGCGTGGGGCTGGGTCGGGAGCAGAACAAGCAGATCGGGGCCCTGAGCAAGGGCTACCGCCAGCGCGTGGGCCTCGCCCAGGCCCTCATCCACGACCCCGGCGTACTCATCCTCGACGAGCCCACCACTGGCCTCGACCCCAACCAGATCGGCGAAATCCGCCAGCTCATCCGGGAGTTGGGCCAGGATAAAACCGTCATCTTCAGCACCCACATCCTGCCCGAGGTGGAAGCTCTGTGCAGCCGGGCCGTCATCATCAACCGCGGCCGCCTCGTGGCCGATTCGCCCGTTTCGGAGCTGGGCGCGCGCGCGGCCGGCGAAACCATCATCCGCGCCGAGTTCGAGCAGCCCATCGACGTGGCGCCCCTGCTGGCCCTGCCCGGCATCGTGGCCGCCGATGCGGAGGCCGGCTCGTCCACTTACCGCATCCGGGCCCGCGCCGGTTCCGATCAGCGCGGGGCCATTTCCCGCCTCGCCGCCGCCCAGGGCTGGGTACTGCTGGGGCTAAGGCAGGAAGAACAGAGTTTGGAGCAGGTATTCAAGAACCTGACGAAAGGGGGGAAAGAGTGAGGCGATAATAGAAGAACGTCATGCTGAGCGCAGCGAAGCGGAGTCGAAGCATCTCTACCGCTTCGTTGCTAAGTCAGGATTACCATTGCGGTAGAGATGCTTCGACTCGCTCGCTGCGCTCAGCATGACACGTTCTTTTTTGACCGTTCACCCCTTCACCCCTTCACCGACCCAGCAGTTCACCCATCCAACAATTCAACCATCACCCCCCCGATGCTCGCCATCCTTCGCAAAGAATTCAACAGCTTCCTGAACTCGCCCGTGGCCTACGTGGTGCTGGGCGTGTTTCTGGTGGCTACCGGGCTGTTCGTGTGGGTGTTCCCGGATAGCTCGGTGCTCGACTACGGGTTTGCCGATTTGCAGACCCTGTTCAGTACCGCGCCCTGGGTGTTCCTGTTCCTGATTCCGGCCCTGACCATGCGCACGTTTGCCGAGGAGAAAAAAGCCGGCACCATGGAGCTGCTGCTTACCCGCCCGCTCACCGACACCCAGATTATCGGGGGCAAGTACCTGGCCTGCCTGCTGCTGGCCCTGCTGGCGCTGGTGCCCACGCTGCTCTACTACTACTCGGTGTACCAGCTCGGCAACCCCGTCGGCAACATCGATTCGGCCGCGACGGTGGGCTCCTACCTGGGCCTGATGCTGCTGGCGGCCGTGTTTGCGGCCATCGGCGTGCTTGCCTCGGCCCTCACCCGCGACCAGATTGTGGCCTTCCTGGCGGCCGTAGTAGGGTGCTTTCTGGTGTACACCGGCTTCGATTCGCTGGCCTCGGTGTTCGATGGCGCACCGGCCTACTACATCGGCCAGCTCGGCATTGCGGCCCACTACCGCGACCTGAGCAAGGGCCTCATCGACTCCCGCGACCTGCTCTATTTCGGCAGCCTGATTGCCGGCGCCCTGCTGGCCACCCGGTTGGTCCTGCAAAGCCGCAACTGGTAAGGGTTTTTGAGCTGTTAGCTAATGGCTGTTAGCTGTTAGCTTTCTGTGCTACTAAGGTGGGATGAGTCCTACTAGCCGGGAAAATTGATTTCGAACGACTTTTCAGCGTGAATTTGTGAGTACTGAACCAGAACAGCAGCTAACAGCTAACAGCTCTCAGCCAACAGCTACCAAAAGGCGCGACCTGACCCGGTTCGGGGTGCTGGTGGGGGCGCTGCTGCTGCTCAATTTCTCGGCGGCCTGTACTTTTTCCGCCTCGATCTGACGGAGGAGAAGCGCTACACCATGTCGGGGGCGACCAGGGAGCTGCTGGAGAAGCTGCCCGCGCCCGTCACCGTGACGGTGTACCTCGACGGCGACTTTCCGCCGGCCTTCCGCCGCCTCCAGCAGGCCGTGCGCGAAACCCTGAACGAGATGCGCGTGTACGGGGGCGCCAACCTGCACTTCGTCTTCATCGACCCTTCGGCGGCCGGCACCGAGCAGGCCCGCAACGAAGCCTATCAGGCCCTATTCAAGAAAGGGCTGACTCCTACCAACCTAGGGGCTAACGAGAACGGCCAGCGCACCGAGAAAATCATCTTTCCCTGGGCTGTGGTATCGGCCGGCGGCAAGGAGGAAAAAGTGCTGTTGCTGCGCGGCAACCAGGCCGCGCCGGCCGATGTGCGCCTCAACCAGAGCATCGAGGGCCTGGAGTACGAGCTAGCCAGCGCCATCCGTCGGCTCAGCCCCGGCCAGCGCCGGCGCATTGGCGTGGTGGAAGGCCACGGCGAGCTCACCAACCTCGAAGCCGGCGACCTGATTGGCTCCCTGAGCCAGTACTACGACGTGTTCCGGGTAAACCTAAGCCAGTCGAAGCCCGAGGCGCTGGCTACGCTCAGCGCCATTATTGTGGCCAAGCCGACGCAGGAGTACTCCGAGGCCGAGAAGTTTAAACTCGACCAGTTCATCACCAAGGGCGGTAATGCCCTGTTTTTCGTGGACGCCATGCGCGTGAACCTCGACAGCGCCAGCCGGGGCGGCATGCTCGCGTTTCCCCAGAGCCTCGGCCTCGACGACCTGCTGTTCAAGTACGGCCTGCGCATTAACCCCGACCTGCTGCTCGACCTCAACTCCGGCGTTATTCCGCTCGTGACGGGCATGAACGGCGACAAGCCCAAGGTGGAACCTATGCCCTGGCAGTTCTACCCGCTCATCAACAAGTTCAGCCCGCACCCCATCACCCGCAACCTCGACGCGGTGTACACCAAGTTCGTGAGCAGCATTGATACGGTGAAGGCCACGGGCATCCGCAAAACGCCCCTGCTGTTCACCTCTCGCTACACCCGGGTGCTGCCCTCGCCGGTGCCCGTGAACCTCAACGACGCCCGCCTGCCGCCCGACCCCAAGCTCTACAACACCCAGTTCAAGCCCGTCGGCTACCTGCTCGAAGGCCAGTTCAGCTCCCTCTACGCCAACCGCGCCGCGCCCGGCACCACCAGCTTCCAGCCCGCCACGGTAGCCGGCGCCCGCCCCGCCAAGGTGCTGGTCATCTCCGACGGCGACTTCGTGCGCAACGAGGTGGACCCCAAAACCGGCCGCCCCATGCGCCTGGGCTTCGACCGCCTCGCGCCCACCGAATTCGCCAACCGCGAGCTGGTGCTCAACGCCGTGGATTACATGCTCGACCAGTCGGGCCTGATCAGCGTGCGCGGCAAGCAAATCACCCTGCGCCCCCTGGATAAGCTCCGCGTAATTGCCGAGCGCCGCCGCTGGCAGCTGCTGAACCTGGCCGCCCCGCTGGTGCTGCTGGGCCTGTTCGGGCTGGTGCGCGCCTGGCGGCGGAAACGGCGGTACGCCCGGTTTTAGTAGTAGTGGTATTGAATATATGACTTACGCAGACCGACTGTAGCGCGAAGCTCCAGCTTCGCGTTCCGTTGAACGTAATCAATTGACAGTCAGAAACGAAATGCGAAGCTGGAGCTTCGCGCTACAGCCGGTCTGCGTAAGTCATGGAGTATTGAGAAAATAAAATGCTCGATGATTTCGTTGCTGAAGTACTGTTTGAATCCCTATTAGGGTCGGTTTGGCACGCCGTGAAAGCCTGCATCGGCTCTTTATACCTCTACCTGCGCTACTGGCAGCCGCAACAGGTTTGCGCGCAACTGGCGAAATACTACAGCGGCCGCTACGCCACTGCCGGGGCAGCGGTCCTGCGGGTGCTGCTGCAGGCGTTGGCAATAGGGCTGTTGCTGGCTTTATGGATAGCAGGAGTCCTGGCCCTGATTTTCTGACTGGTTCGGCAGCGGGAGAGGTGGCCCGGCTTCATTAGAAAACCCCGCCCCGGTTGCCTATCTTTGCCTACTATCCAAACCGCTTCCAACCCAACTGCCTGATATGAAGTTCATCGTCTCGTCTTCCGCCCTGCTCAAGCAGCTCCAGAGCATCAACGGCGTGGTTACGAACAACCCCGTGGTACCCATTCTGGAGAACTTTCTCTTTGAAATCGAGGATGGCAAGCTGACGATTACGGCCTCCGACCTGGAGACGAGCATGATGACCGAACTGCCCGTGGAAGCCCGCGAAAGCGGCCGCATTGCCGCCCCGGCCCGCATCCTGCTCGATACGCTCAAGAACCTACCCGACCAGCCCGTAACCTTCACGCTGGACGAGGAAACCTACACCATCGAAATTGCCTCCTCCAACGGCCGCTACAAGCTGGCCGGCGAGAATGCCACCGACTTCCCCCGCGTGCCGGTGGTAAAGGGCACGGCTCCGGTCGAGATGCCGTCGTCGTCGCTGAGCCGGGCCATCAACAAGACCATCTTCGCCGTCAGCACCGACGAGCTGCGCCCGGCCATGACCGGCATTCTGGTGCAGCTGGCCGATAACCAGGTAACCTTCGTGGCCACCGACGGCCACCGCCTGCTGCGCTACCGCCGCTCCGATGTGGGCGCGGGCCAGACCAGCAACATCATCATCCCGCGCAAGGCCTTCAACCTGCTCAAGGGCGCGCTGCCCTCCGAGGCCACGCCGGTGCGCATGGAGTTCAACGCCTCCAACGCCTACTTCAGCTTCAACCAGATGCGCCTCGTGTGCCGCCTGATTGATGAGCGCTACCCCGATTACGAGAACGTGATTCCGGTCAGCAACCCCAACAAGCTCATCATCAGCCGTCAGGAGCTGCTCAACTCGGTGAAGCGCATCAGCATTTACTCGAACAAAACCACCCACCAGGTGCGCCTACGCCTGGTTGGTTCGGAGCTGACGGTTTCGGCCGAAGACCTTGATTTCAGCAACGAGGCCAACGAAAAGCTGGCCTGCCAGTACGACGGCGAAGACATGGAAATCGGCTTCAACGCCAAGTTCCTGCAGGAAATGCTCAGCAACATCGACTCCGAGGAAATTACCCTGGAGCTGAGCACGCCCAACCGTGCCGGCCTGCTCATGCCCACCACCCCCGACGACCACGAGAGCATCCTGATGCTGGTGATGCCCGTGATGCTCAACAACTACGTCTGATTACAACTGGTGCAGCTGGCGCGGATGACGCAGATGCGGACGACTCCCACGCCTTTATACCAGTCCTTTTTTGAATAGAGTACCCCTTACATTGAATGGCCGGAAGAACGCGGAGGCGTAAGTAGTCGTCTGCATCTGCGTGATCTGCGCCATCTGCACCATCTGTGATGAAGAAATCAGAAATCCGCTTCAGCATTGCCCTCGACGACCAGAAAGTACCCGAGGCTATCAGCTGGTCGGCTACCGATGCGGGCCCCGATATTCACTTTGCCAAAGCCATCAACATCGCCCTCTGGGACCGGGACGAGCGGGGCACGATGAAAATCGACCTCTGGACCAAGGATATGCCCGTCGATGAGATGAAGCACTTCTACGTCGATACTATTGGGGCCATGGCCGAAAGCGTGCTCACTGCCACCAACGACTCGGTGATGGCCACTAAGATGCGCAACCTCTGCCGTGAGCTTATGGACCACATCGAGGAAGAGCAGCGCAACCAGAAGTAACTGGTGTAGCTCGATTTTTGGCCGTTAGTCATAACAACAGAAAGCCCCGCCAGCAACGTGCTGGCGGGGCTTTCTGCGTTTGCGGGCGGCGGTAACCGCACTACTTGGTCACTGTGGTGGTCCGGGCCGGGCCGATGGTAGCGCCTTTGCTGCTAACCGGAGAAGGGTCCTTTACCGACTTCACAAAGGCGTCGTTGGTGGTTTGAGCATTGTAGTTCATGCTAAACTCATTGTACTCGCGGCGCGAACTGTAGTAGCTGCTGTATTGGTCAGTGCTGAGTACCGATTGGAGCTCTTTGTCACGCTCCTTGCAAACGGCGTCGCACTGGTCCTTCACGAGCTTGTCGTTGCCGTTATTCTTTTGCAGAATGGCTACTATTTTGGCCTGCTTATCGTTATTGATGGCTTGCAAACGGGCTTTCTGGTAGCCGTTCAGGCGCAGGTCGTGCGTCATCTGGTACGACAGCTCACGGGCGTGCTGCTGCACGGGGTTAAGCCGGGGTGAGGGCTGGGTTTTGTCCTGAACCGTGACCAATGGCGCGCGTTGCTGGGCATAAACGCTGACGGAACTCAATAATATAACGGAGGCGAAGGCAAGTATCTTTTTCATGGGGAAGAATAGCGTGAGCAGATGGATGTCTTGCTGGCCGGGGTTCACGCGGGGCGCGAAAACCGGCAGTTGCTTCTTCCCTAACGAAAAACTATGCCAAGGAGTTTGATTCCGGCCGCTGCTTGTTAGCTACTTACCGCGTAAGCACAGCTAGAACGCGTTCTTCCACATCATTGACTCCACTGGCTTCACCGTGCGCTCGTTGTATTTGGCGTTGGGCTTGTGGTTGTATAGATTTTCCACCTCGCCTTCCACGGTGAAGTAGATGAGCTGGCCGATGGGCATCCCGTAATAGATGCGCACGGGCATCGACACGCTGATTTCCAGCGTCCAGGTGTTGCAGAAGCCGATGTCGCCCTTGCCGGCGGTGGCGTGAATATCGATGCCGAGGCGGCCAACGCTGCTTTTGCCTTCCAGGAAGGGTACGTGCGCATGGGTTTCGGTGTACTCCTCGGTCACGCCCAGGTACAGGGTGCCCGGCTCCAGCACGAAGCCGTCGGCGGGGATTTCGAACACGTCGATTTCGTTGTGCTTGCGGGCGTCTAGTACGGCGTCGCGGTAGGTGGCCAGGTAGCGGCCCAGGTGCACATCGTAGGAGTTGGTGCCGAGGCAATTCCGCTCGTAGGGCTCGATAACGATGGTGCCCCGCTCAATTTCGGCGAGAATCTGCTGGTCGGAAAGAATCATGTTTTCAGTTAAAAATTGAAATTTAAAAGTTAAAAATGAATTGAAAAAAGAGCTGATACCTGCCTTAGGAGGCGCGGGAACGAACAATTTTTAATTCTTCACTTTTAATTTTTAATTCCCTTCTTCCTCCTCCTCGTACCGGTCTTCGGGGAGGGTAGTGGCGCGGCGGGAAGGTTTAGGGAGGGGCTCCGGCTCATAATCGTAGCCTGGCAGTGAAGCATCGAGGCGCTGGCGCAAGGTAGGCAGCACGCTGAGCGTGAGGTAGAGTAGCAGCAGAAACGAGCCGCTGGCCAGCATCAGGCTCAGGTAATCGAGCCAGTCGTGGCGGGCGGGCACATCGAGGGGGCGGGGGCCGGCGTAGGCGGGCGACGAGGCCAGATCGGCTTCGGGCTGGGGCTGCGGGTCTTCGGCGACGGCGGCGGGGGTGGCCAGGGTAGCGGGGGCAGCCCCGTCGGCAGCGGGCGGCACGGCGGCGCCGTCGGCGGCTACCTCCTCGGCCGTGGGGTCCTGGGAGGCGTTGAACTGGGCTGCGCCCTGCTTGATGATGCGCTGCAACGTACGTACCAGCGACACCCGCTCCTCGCGGGGCAGCACCCGGATAAAGAACTCGAAGTTACGGTCGACCAGAATGCTGTTGAGCTCCTTCTCGAACTCCAGCAAATCGGTGCGGCCCTTGCCAAACTGGCCCTTAAACCGCTCCGAAACGCCATTGTAATTGCGAAAGAGCTTTTTAAGGTCCTCGCGGCCGAAGAAGTTGTCGAACTCACGCCGGGCTTTCGCCGTGCGCAGGCTCACCGGAAACTTGGCCCGGGTAAACGACTTGTCGTACACGATTTCCATAGTCCGGAAATTCAGTTCGTCTACGGTACGGTCGAAAAGGCGCTTGTTGGCCTCGGCCGGGTTAGCCGATTGGGCCTGCAGCGCCAGGGGCAGCGCAAACCCGAGTAACAGAGAAAGCAGCAGCAGCAGACGGAATCGGGGCATGAACATGCGGTTGGTTGCCGCAAAGGTCGGTTTTTTAGGGATTAGTTGTTAGTTGTCGGTTGTTAGTTGTCAGAGGAACGGCATTCCCTGACAACCGACAACCGAACAACCGACAACTACAGCCCGTGGGCCTCCTTCATCGACTCGCGGCAGGCCGTCAGGTACACGTCCACTAACTCGTCGGTGATGGCCGTGCTCACGAACAGGGCTTCGTAGAGAGCAGGGGCGAGGTAGATGCCGCGGTGAAGCATGGCGCGGAAGTAGCGGCCGAAGGCTTCAGTGTCGGACTGCTTGGCGTCGTCGAGGTTGGTAACGGGCTGGTCGGTGAAGAACACGCTGAACATCGAGCCCACCCGGTTCACGGTATAGTTCAGGCCCAGTTCCTGGCAAATCTGGCGGGTGCCGTCGGCGAGGCGGGCCGTGATGCGGTCCAGCTCGGTGTAGAGCTCGGGGTGCTCCTGTAGGTAGGTGAGCTGGGCGATGCCGGCAGCGGTGGCAATCGGGTTACCCGAAAGTGTGCCCGCCTGATAGACTTTACCGGCCGGAGCCACGTTGTCCATAATATCCTGGCGGCCGCCGTAGGCTCCTACGGGCATGCCGCCCCCGATGATTTTGCCCAATGTGGTCAGGTCGGGCGTGACGCCGTATAGCTCCTGCGCACCGCCGCGGGCCAGGCGGAAGCCGGTCATTACCTCATCAAAAATGAGCACGATGCCGTGCGCGGGTGCACAGGTCGCGCAGGCCCTGGAGGAAGCCTTCGGCCGGTTCCACGAGGCCCATGTTGCCCACTACCGGCTCCAGAATAAGCGCGGCTACCTGGCCTTCATTGGCCAACACGAGCTTTTCGGCGGCGGCCAGGTCGTTGTAGGGGGCGGTGAGGGTGTCCTGGGCCACGCCCTGGGTGACGCCGGGCGAATCGGGCGCGCCCAGGGTGAGGGCACCGCTAGCCGGCCGCAATCAGAAACGAGTCGCCGTGGCCGTGGTAGCAGCCTTCGAACTTGATGATTTTGTCGCGGCCGGTGTAGCCCCGCGCCACCCGGATGGCCGACATGCAGGCCTCGGTGCCCGAGTTCACCAGCCGCACCTTTTCGATGCTGGGCACCATCTGCTTGATCAGCTCGGCCATTTCGACCTCGCGGCGCGTGGGGGCGCCAAACGAAAGGGAGTGCTCGGCGGCGGCCCGCACGGCGTCTACCACGAGGTCGGGGGCGTGGCCCAGAATCATCGGCCCCCAGGAATTGATGAAATCCAGGTACTTATTGCCATCGACATCGGTGAGCCAGGCGCCCTTGGCCGACTGCATGAACACCGGGTGGCCGCCCACGGCCCGGAAGGCCCGGACCGGCGAGTTCACGCCGCCCGGAATATGGTGCTGGGCACGGGTAAATAAGGTATCGGACGTAGCGAGGTTGAGCGTAGGATTGGGAGCAGTGGAAGCGGACATGATTTTCTTTGAATGTGCGTAAGGGGAAAAATGGGCAGTACGTGCTTGCAATTAGGTAGTGGAAAACGATTCAGGGCCAACGCGGCTAAGCCTGACAGAACATCATTTTCACACTAATGCCAATTTGCTCGTTCTGCACATTAGAGTAACTACCGGAAGCCCACTGGGTTCAGCACTTCTACTTCGAGGCGCTCTAGTTTTGTGATGGGCACGTACTGGTTGTCGTGGGCGCCTTCGGGGTAGCCGATGCCCTGGAACACGGCCCCCGAAACCGGTCCGCCAGTGGCCAGTTGCTGCTGGAATGCCGGGCCATGCTGGTGGAGCTGGTTGCCGAAATAATAAAGCATCTCGAAGCCCGAGTAGGTAAACACCGAAGGCGGCAGCTTGAACTGCTGGGTGTAGAGCTGGCGCACCCGGCGTACCCCCGCGTTGTTGCGGTCGAGGTGTTTGGGGTTGAGGAAGTAGATGTCGCGGGAGTCGAGCTGGTCGAGGCTGAGGCGGTTGTTGGTGAGCCACGACGCGTAGGTGATAAGCGGGGGGCGGGCATTCTGGACCCGTAGCGCCGAGAGCGTGTACACGCCCGACTTGGGGTTGTCGGACGCTACGACCAGGTGGCCGATAGTTTTCAGATCAATGCCCGCGAAGCCGGCAGCCAGGGAGGTTTCATCGTCGGAGTTGAGGCTACGCAGCTGGAGCACTTTGCCGCCCAGCGCCTCGTAAGCCTGCTTGTAAGCCAGGCCGAATGCCTCTTCGTCGTTGGTGTCTTCGTAAAGGACCACGGCCGTGCGGGGGCCGCCCAGGCGGGTATAGGCGAACTGGGCCGCCTGCCGGGCCTGGGTGGCGGTGCTGGGCTCAAACAGGTAGTGCCAGGCGTTGTCGAGCACCAGGCTGCCATCCTGCGAGAGTGGGTTGACCACCGCAATCTGGTGCTGCTGGGCGTAGCGGGCCAGGATTTTGGAGCCCGACTTATAGACCGGCCCAATGAGCAGGTCCATCCCGGCCAGCTCGGGTAACGTCAGCAGCTGCTTGAGCTGGATGGTATCGGCCCCGGTATCGTAGGCGAAAAGCTGCACCGGATGGCCCTCGCGTTGCAACGAGTCCTGGGCCAGGCGCAGCCCGGCGTAGAGGTCGGTTACGAACTGGTTGCGGCGGCGCTTTTCCCAGCTCGGGTCGTTGAACTCAAAGGGCAACAGCACCCCAATGTTGTAGGAGCTCTTTTTGGCGGCTCCCGGGCGGGGCGTGTAGGCATTGCGGTTGAGCCCGAACTGGCTGATGAGCTGGTCGAGTTGATCCTGGTCGGCGGCCGTGTACCAGCCCCCGCCCACCAGCTTATCGGCGTAGGTGCGGGCCAGGGCAGCATCCTGGGGGTAAGCTTTAAGCAGGCGCTGGAACGTAGCTTTTTCGGCGATGCGCGGCAGGTAGGCGGCTTCCATATTGAGCCGCTCCTGCACCAGCGTACCCGCTGGCAGGCTATTGAGCACCTTGAGGGCGTTATCGTAGTCCTGCTGCTCGAACGACACCTGGCTTTGCAGGAACAGGGCTTCGGGCAGGCCGGCCCAGTCGGGGTAGCGGTTGCGCAGCAGGTTGATCATCTGCTCGGCCTCGGCCCACTTTTTGGCCCGGCTGGCCGCAACGGCATAAAGGTAGGCTGCCTCGGGTGCCCGCTCGAACTTGGCGGCCGGGAGCGTAAGGGGTTCAAGCTCCTGCATAGCCAGCGCGTAGCGCCCCTGCTCTACCAGAATCTTCCCGTTTTTGTAGCGCAGGTCTTGGTCGGCCGAACCCAGGCCGGTGGGCAGGGGCGGGGCGGGGGCCACCGATTTGGCCGGGGCAGCAGGTTTGGCTACGGGCTTGGCCGTGGCCGTGGCGGCCAGCTTGGGGGCTGGCTTTAGCGCCGGTTTTGAGGCCGGCCGGGTCGCGGCTACAGGAGCCGCCGGTTTGGGGGTAGGTTTGAGCTGGGCCCGGGCCGGCAGGGCCGTCGCGACGCCCAGCAACAGGGCAAGCAAAGCGGAAAAGGACCTCATAAACCAGGCAGGCAGGAAAAGGCAGAAACAAACAAGTAGCCCCCGCACTAGCTTAATAGGCGTGCCGGGCCGGGCAAAGGTACGGAGTCGGCGTCGGGAAGCCACGGCCGCGCCCAGCTAACGGGCTTGGTGGGGGTGGGGGCTCAACCGGTTCTCAAGTCGAAATTAATGCGTTATTAAGCTGGCTTTAATCAAAGTTTAAGCTCGATTTAATACCGTGTTAAGACTGTGCCGCCCGGGTAGCGGTACCTTTGTGGCAACTAAAAAACGGCTTTTTCCGGCTGCCGCGCGGAAGTTGCGGGCCCACTCCGGGCAATGGCTACCCCGGTTTCGGGGCCGCGGCATTTTTAGCACTTCTCTGTTTATGGCTTCTACTTCCTCTCCTGCCTCTCTCACGCCCGTGCAGCGCCTGTGGCAGCTTATCGGTTCCGAGCGGCGCGACATTACCTACCTCTACGTGTACGCCACCCTGACCGGCCTCATCAGCCTCTCGCTGCCGCTGGGCGTGCAGTCGGTTATCGGGTTCGTGAGCAGCGGCAGCGTTAGCACCTCGCTTGTGGTGCTGATTGGCTTTATCGTGTTCGGCACCTTCGCGGTGGGAGCCTTGCAGGTGATGCAGCTGTATCTGGTCGAATTCATTCAGCAGCGGCTGTTTGCGCGGGTGAGCTTCGATTTCGCCGTGCGCCTGCCACGGGTGCGTACCGAGGGGCTCGATGGCCAGTACCTGCCCGAGCTCATGAACCGCCTGCTCGACACGCCTACCCTGCAAAAAGGTCTCTCGACGCTGCTGATTGAGTTTTCGGCGGCCGCCCTGCAAATCCTGTTCGGCCTGATTCTGCTCTCGTTCTACCATCCCATCTTCATCGCCTTCGGGCTGCTGCTGGTGGGGCTGCTGGCCCTGCTCATCCGCTTCACCGGGCGCCACGGCCTCGAAACCAGCCTCGACGAGTCGAAGTACAAGTACCGGGTGGTGGCCTGGCTCGAAGACGTGGCCCGCACCGTGCACACCTTCCGGCACCCACCGCGCCAAAAGCTGGCCCTGAGCCGTACCGACGACCTGGTGGGTGGCTACCTCACGGCCCGCCAGGGCCACTTTAAGGTGTTGCTGACCCAGTTCTGGGGCTTTGTGGCCTTCAAAACGCTTATTACGGCCGCTTTGCTCAGCATCGGGTGCTGGCTATTGATCAACAAGCAAATCAACATCGGCCAGTTTGTGGCCGCTGAAATCGTAATTATCCTCACCATTTCGGCCGTGGAAAAAGTGTTGCTCAAGCTCGACGTGGTGTACGATGCTCTGACGTCGCTCGATAAAATCGGCCACGTGCTCGATTTGCCGGTGCTACAGCCCCACACGGGCACGCAGGAGCTACCGCTGGCTACCACCCGCACCGGCCTGCGGGTAGAGCTGCACGAGTTGCGCTACCAGTATCCCGACAACCCCAAGCCTACTTTCGAGGATGTGTCGCTGACGCTGGCTCCGGGCGAGCACCTGGGCCTGGCCGGCCACGACGGCTCGGGTAAAAGCACGCTGCTGAGCGTGTTAGCCGGCTTGCTCGATGGGTATACCGGTGTGGTAGCCTACGACCGGCTGCCCCTGCGCGACCTGGCCCCGGCCACGCTGAGCCGGGTGCTGACCGACAACATCTCGCACCAGAGCCTGTTCGATGGCACGTTGCTTCAGAACCTAACCCTCGAACAGCCCGGCATTAGTGCCGACGATGTGGCCTGGGCCCTGGAACTGGTGGGGCTGCGCGACGATATGTATGCCCGTCCGCAGGGCCTGAATACGCTCGTGGGCGTGGGCACCCCGCTCTCCGACAGCATCCGCCAAAAGCTGCTACTGGCCCGCGCCCTGGTCAGCCGCCCCCGCCTGCTGCTGCTCGACAACCCACTGCAAAACGTAGCCCTACCCGAGCGCCAGCGCATTCTGGCCCGTCTGCTGGCTCCCGACCAGTCCTGGACCGTGCTGCTGTCCAGCAATGACCCCACCGTGCTGCAGCGCCTGCCCCGCCTTGCACTACTGCGTGAAGGCCGCCTGGTGGCCGATGGCGACTATGAAACGGTATCGAAATTAATGTGAGAATAATGTATGGTGAAAGAGGAGTGGCGCTGTTCGTTGCGTCATTCCTTTTTCCACGCACATTCCCCCCACATTCACCCCACATTCAGAAAAAATGCCTTTCGCCCAACATCCCCTGGAAGAAACCAACCCGCTGACGGCCGGCTTTCGCTCGTTCCGACGGGTGCAGACGCCCCGGGCCGGTCGCACGCTGGCCCGCTGGCTGGCCGTGCTGGGCGTGCTGGTGCTGGCGGCCGGCTTTCTGCCCTGGACCCAGAACATCCGCTCCACTGGCACGCTTACCACGTTGCGGCCCCAAGACCGTCCTCAAACCGTGCCCAGCACTATTGGGGGGCGTATTGCCAGCTGGCATGTGCGCGAGGGCCAGAAGGTGAAAAAAGGCGATACGCTGGTTACCATCACCGAAATCAAGGAGAAGTACTTCGACCCGCAGTTGCTGGAGCGTACCCGCGAGCAGCTGGCGGCTAAAATATCGTCTCTGGAACAGAACAAGGGCAAAACCGTGGCCCTCGGCGACCAGCAGGATGCGCTGCGCAGCGGCCTGGCCGTGAGCCTCGACAAGGCCCGCAACAAAGTGACGCAGACGCGCCTGAAAGTCAACTCCGATGAGGCCGACTTGCGGGCGGCCGAAAACGATATTGCCATTGCCACCCGCCAGCTGGCCCGCCAGGAAGAGCTGTACAAGCAGGGTCTCAAGAGCCTTACTGAGCTGGAGCAGCGCCGCCTCAAGTTCCAGGAAAGCACCGCCAAGCGCCAGGGCGTAGAAAACAAGCTCGGGGCCTCGCGCCAGGAGCTTACCAACGCCCAGCTGGAGCTGTCGTCGTTGCAGGCCGAGTACCAGGACAAGCTGGCCAAGTCGGAGTCGGACCGCCGTTCGGCCGTGGCTTACCAGTTCGATTCGGAGGGCCAGATTGCCAAGCTGCGCAACGAGCTGGCCAACCTCAGCATCCGGGCCGGTTACTACCACATTCAGGCCCCCCAGGATGGCTACGTGGTGCGGGCCCTCAAAGAGGGGTTGGGCGAAATTGTGAAGGAGGGCGAAGGCGTAGTGACGGTGATGCCCATTTCGCCCGTGCTGGCCGCCGAGCTGTACGTGCAACCCATGGATATTCCGCTGCTGCGCGTGGGCCGCAAGGTGCGCCTGCAATTTGATGGCTGGCCGGCGCTGGTGTTCAGCGGCTGGCCCGGCACGAGCTTCGGCACCTTCGGGGGCCGGGTAGCCGTCATCGACAACATCGATTCGCAGGGCCAGTACCGCATCCTGGTTACGCCCGACCCCGATCTGGAAGCCTGGCCCGCCCCGTTGCGCGTGGGTTCGGGCGTGTATGGCTGGGCCCTGCTCGACGACGTACCCATCTGGTACGAGCTCTGGCGCCAGCTCAACGGCTTCCCGCCCGATTTCGTGGGCACCCCGGCCGCCAAGGATAAAGGAGGCAAGGCCGGTAAGAAAGCCGATAAGTCGGCCGCATACGAGGACGACGCGTACTAAGCAGCCCGTTCCGCACAGCACTATTACAATGCCTTTTCGAATTCTTCTTTTTCTGTCGCTGATCTGGCTGAGCGCGCCCCGCGCCCGGGCCCAAACGCCGCTGGTACCCCCGGTACCGGCCGCCGATTCGGGGCGGGTGTTTACGCTGACGGACATGCTGACCTACGTGGCCCTGCGCCATCCGGTGGCCCGGCAGGCGGGGCTGCTGCCCGAGCGGGCCCTGCAGGAGGTGCGCTATGCCCGGGGCCTGTTCGACCCTGCCGCCACGAGCAAATACTACGGCAAAACCTTCAAGGGGAAAGAGTATTTCCACGACTGGGACACCCAGCTGCGGGTGCCGGTCTGGTACGGGTTCGAGGTGAAGGCCGGCTTCGAGCGGGGCACCGGCACCTACGTAAACCCCGAAAACTTCACCTCGCCGGCCGGTCTGAGCTACATCGGCCTTTCGTTGCCGCTGGCCCAGGGCCTGCTGATTGATGAGCGGCGGGCCGCCGTGCGCCAGGCCCAGGCCCTGCAGGGCCTGGCCGAAGCCCAACGGCGCGGGGCCCTCAACAAGCTGCTGCTCCAAGCTGCCAAAGATTATTGGGACTGGAGCCTGAACTACCGCCAGCTGGAACTGCGCCGCCAGAACGTGCTGCTTGGTGATGTCCGCTTTCGGGCCGTGCGCCAGCGCGTGCTGTTCGGCGATTTGGCCGCCATCGACTCGGTCGAGGCCCTGGGTGAGCTCCAAAAGCGGCAGGCCGAGCTCAGCCAGGCCCGTATGGAGTTCGGTAATGCCACGCTGGTGCTCAGCAACTACCTCTGGAACGAGCAGCAGCAGCCCCTGAACCTGCCCGCCACGGCCCGCCCCCAACTGCTGCCCGGCCCCGCCGACTGGCGCAATCTGCCCCCCGATTCGGTGGCCGCCCTGGCCGTGCTGGCCCAACAGATTCATCCCGAGCTGCAGAAGAGCCGGGCCAAGCTCAGCCAGCTCGGCGTGGAAAACCGGCTGCTGCGTAATAAGCTGCTGCCCAAGCTCACGCTCGACTACAACCTGCTGCAGGCCGGCCAGCCCTTCAGCCCCGAAAAACCGGCCAGCCTGAGCGGGAGCTACCTCGAAAACAACTACAAGCTGGGCGTGAGCTTTGCCTACCCGCTGCTGCTGCGCCAGGAGCGGGCCAAGCTGCAGCTCAACCGCCTCAAGCAGCAGGACACCCAGCTGCAATTGCAGCAGGATACCCGCGAAATAGAAACCGGCGTGCAGACGGTGGCCAACAGCTGGCAGGCCCTGCGCGAACAGCTGGTTTTGCAGCAGCAGGTAGTGCAGAACGCCGAGCGCCTGCGCCAGGGAGAGCAAACCCGCTTCGAAATCGGGGAGAGTTCGGTATTCCTGCTCAACTCCCGCGAAGCCAAGCTGCTGGAAGCCCGCCAGAAGCTGTCGGAGCTGCAGGCCAAGTACGCCCAAACCCAGGCCACCCTGCGCTGGGCCGCCGGCGGTATCGTAGAGGAGTAGCCACAGCGTGGGGGCAACGTTCGAGGGGAGCTGGAGCTAGGAAACTAGCTCCCCTCCTTGGAAAGGAGGGGTTGGGGGTGGTTGACAATCGTTGCTCGTTAGCTAAAAATTAGCTCTAGCAACCGTTCCAGTAGCATCAACTACCCCCAACCCCTCCTTTCCAAGGAGGGGAGTTAGTTTTCTAGCTCTAATTAAGCGCTACAGCCCGCGCAAAATTTCCGTACTTAGGGTTATGTCGATGTCCGTTGCTACCCTATCCCAGCCGCAACTGCGGCAGCGTTTAAACCTGCTGCTGGTACTGGGCGCTTCACTGGCCCTGAGCGTGGCGCTGATTACGTTTCGGATGGTGCTGACCCACCGGATTTCGTTTGTTTTCCTGCTTTGGAACCTATTTCTGGCCCTAATTCCGTTTGGGCTGAGCACGATGCTAGGCCTGAGCGCCGGGCGGCTGCGGGCCCGAGTGCTGGTGCCGGTAGGGGTGGCCTGGCTGCTGTTTTTCCCCAACGCGCCTTACATCCTCACCGACCTCTTCCACCTCGAACCCCGCCCCGGCGTGCCCTACTGGTACGATCTGGCCCTGATTCTGAGCTGCGCCTGGAACGGCCTGATGCTGGCCTACGCCTCCCTCACCGACATGCAGCAACTCGTGGCGCGCCGCCTGGGTGCGGGCGCCGGCTGGGCGTTTGCTACGGTGGCCCTGCTGCTGAGCAGCTTCGGGATTTACCTGGGCCGCTACCTGCGCTTCAACAGCTGGGACGTGCTCACCAACCCTATTACGCTGTTCTATGACATCGTAAGCCGCATTCTGCACCCCACGGCCCACTCCGGCACCTGGGGCGTAACGCTGCTTTATGGCGTGTTTTTGCTCATCGGCTACGCCACCGTGCGGCTGCTGGGCCGGATAGGGCAGGAGGGGGAAGCAGCGTAACTTAGGCCTGAAACAGGCGCTTATCGGCCCAGTAAGTGCCGAAAGGCACGATGGAAACCAGCAGCGCCAGCGCCACCTTGCGAGCCGGCCAGCTGAGTGCCAGCGCATTTTGCAGCACCAGCAGCACGTAAAGCACGAACAGCACGCCGTGGGCCATGCCCACCGGCCGCACGGCGGCGGGTTGGTGCGCCAGGTATTTGAGCGGCATAGCAATCAGCAGCAGCACCAAAAATGAGGTGCCTTCCAGAAACGCCACCAGCCGCAGCCAGCCCAGAGAAGTAGTCAGAGATTCAAGCATAGTCGAACAGAAACGGAGCAATTGGCCCGGGGCACGGTGCCCCGGCTCACCAGCACAATGCTGAGCCGGGGCGCCAAACCGCGAAATTAGGCATACAAATCGGGGAGACGTTGGGTGTCGCTGTCCTTTACCATGTGCTGCCCCGGCTGCGGCCGGCGGTTTGGCGTTAGCCATTTCGTGAAACTGCTTTTATAGGGCAGCGCGCGGTAACAAATGGGGGAGGGATAGGTAGTTGAGAGCTACCCATCAGTTGGGGTGATTTTCCGTAAGCTCGCAAGGGTCTGGCCGTGCCGCCGAACCGATGCCGGGAATAATCGCGCCCGACCTCTGGAATCTCTCTGAGCCTTAGATTTGCTGTCCTTTATTTCTGCCGCCATGCTCCACCTCACGCCCCCCACCGACGCCGACGAAAACGCCCCCGCCATGCGCTGGGCCCGGCTGCTGAGCCGCCGCCGCTACCCCGAGCAGCCCCAGCTGCACGTGGTAACGGATGCCGCCCCGGTGCGCGGGGCCTTCGTGGCCGACTACGACCGGGTGGTGTTCAGCTCGGCGTTTCGGCGGTTGCAGCGCAAAACTCAGGTCATGCCCCTGCCCGAAACCGACTTCGTGCACACCCGCCTGACCCACTCGCTCGAAACGGCCTGCGTGGGCCGCTCGCTGGGCCGCCTCGGGGGCCGGCTGCTGCTCGAAGAAACCGACGGCCTGGCCACCGAGCTGCCCCACCTCGACGCCGACTTCGGCGACATCGTGGCCGCCGCCTGCCTGGCCCACGATATCGGCAACCCGCCCTTCGGCCACTCCGGCGAAGATGCCATTTCGGCCTATTTCCGCTCGCCCGCCGCCGAGCCCTTCGTGCGGATGCTGAACCCCGCCCAGCGGGCCGATTTGCAGCACTTTGAGGGCAACGCGGCCGGCTTCCGGGTACTCACCCACACCTACCCCACCCACAGCAGTGGCTCGGCCGGCCTGGGCCTGACCTACGCCACGCTGGGCGCGTTCAGCAAGTACCCGCGCCCCTCGGTGGTGGCCGAAACCGACCTGACGCAGGCGACGGCCAGCGAGAAGAAGTACGGGTATTTTCAGACCGAGGCCGCCAGGTTCGAGGAGGTGGCCCGGGAGCTGGGGCTACTGGCCAAACCGGCCGGCACCGACGCGGCCGGCTTCTACCACCGCCACCCGCTGGCCTTTCTGGTAGAAGCCGCCGACGATATCTGCTACCGCATCATCGACTTCGAGGACGGCCTCAAACTGGGGCTGATTCCGTGCCAGCCGGGCCTGGCGCTGCTGCGCGACATGCTCGGCGACGCGCCCGGCCGTCGGGGCTCGGTGGAGTGGCGCGACTGGCGCGAGGAGCTGGGCTACCTGCGGGCCCGGCTCATCAACCGGCTTGTACAGCAAACCGCCCGCCGCTTCGCCGACCGTGCCCCCCAGCTGCTGCGCGGCCACCTCGACGAGCCCCTGGTCCGGCAACTCGACTGCTGGGAACAACTCCAGGAGGTGCATCGCCTCACCGTGGAGCACCTGTATCAGAGCCGTCCGGTGCTTGAAATTGAGGCCGCCGGCTTCGAGGTGCTGGCCGGTTTGCTCGATGCTTTTCTGCACGCCACTTTCGACCCCCAGGGCAGCGCCCGCTCGCGCAAACTGGGCCAGCTGCTACCCGAGCAGTTTCGGGCTACCGGCCCGCAGCAGGGGGCGGCGGCCTACGAGCAAATCATCCTGCTCACCGACTACATCGGCGGCCTCACCGACCAGAACGCGCTTAGCCTGTTCCGCACTATTCGGGGAATTGATCTGCCCAAAGGATTTTAAAAAGTCTGCCGGGGTTGGCTGAAAACAAATTAATCTGAAAATTCTGCATTGCGTAGGCTGTGGCCAGTAACCACACTATATCTTCGCGGCTGTATTTTATGGTTGATCCGCTGCTGTCTCTGCGCAAATGGGTTTGCATTGGTCTGGCCTTGCTGCTGGGGCTACTGCCCGGTGTGGCTTTGCCGGCCGTTCCCGCCGCCGCCGATACGGCCCGCATCAACCAGCTCAACCGCCTGGCCTTCGAGCTGCGCTCCTCTGACCCCCGCCAGTCGCGGGCCCGATTCGAGGAGGCGGCCGCGTTGGCGGGCCGCCTGGGCTACGAGCCGGGGCAGGCCCAGGCCTGGCTGGGGCTGGGGTTCTACTACCGCAAGCGCAACGAATATGGCCCCGCGCTGGCCCTCACGCAACGGGCCGCGGGGCTGTTTCGCCAGCAGCACGACTCACTGAACCTGATTGCTGTCGGCTACAACTTGGGCTACATTTATTTCGGCCAGGGCAACTACGCCCGGGCGTTGGCCAGCGCCCAAAGAGGGCTGGCCTGGGCCGAAGCCTTACACGATAATAAGTGGCTGATACTCACCAGCGCCCAGCTGGGCTTTATCAGCACCCAATTGGGCGAATACAGCCAGGCCCTGCGCTACCTGGAGCAGTGCCTGGCCCTGGCCCGGCAAACCCACGACCAGAGTGGGGTAGCCCAGGGGTTGCGCGGCCTCGGCGACCTGTATCAGGCCCAAAACCAGTGGACCCAGGCCCGCCAGTATTATACTGAAGGAGCCGTACTGGCCCGCCGCCTCGGCGACCGTCCGGGGCAGGTGGTGCAGGAGATATACATTGCCGACATGGCCGAGCGCCAGGGCCACCCCGCCGAGGCCCTGCGCTACGGGCGCCACGCCGGGGCCGAGCTGCGCCGCCTCGATGCGGTGGGCTACCTGCCGCTGCTGAACCTGGTGATGGCCCGGGCCCAACTCCACCTTCGGC
Organism: uncultured Cytophagales bacterium; assembly: GCA_963711295.1. GTDB lineage: Bacteria > Bacteroidota > Bacteroidia > Cytophagales > Hymenobacteraceae > Hymenobacter. The sequence continues at coordinate 1,218,305 of CAVQDF010000003.1, read as the reverse complement.
ACCCCGATAGTGCCCTGTACTACGGCCGGCCCGGACTGGAAGCCAGCCAGGCCAGCGGGGTGAAGGAGAATATCCGCGATGGTAGTGCCGTGCTGGCCGAGGCCAGCGCCCGGCTTGGCCGCTTCGCCGATGCTTACCGCTACCACCGCCTCTACGCCGCCTACCACGATACGCTCAGCAGCCGGGCCCTGATCCGGCGTACGGCGGCCTTGCAATACAGCTACGAACTGGCCCGCCAGCAGGCCCGCATCAGCCAGCTGACTCGTACCACGGCCCTGGTGCGCCAGCAAAACCGCCAGCAGCAGTGGCTGCTGCTGGTGTCGTTGGTGGGGTTGGGGCTGGTAACGGGGCTGAGCGTGGTGCTGTGGCGGAGCTACCGCTCGAAGCAGCGGGCCTACGAGTTGCTGGCCCGGCAACAAACCGAGCTGGTGGCCACGCAGCGCCAACTGGTAGCGGCCGAAAAGTGGGCCTTCGTGGGTGAACTCTCGGCCGGTATTGCCCACGAGTTGCAAAATCCGCTCAATTTCATGAACCGGCTGGCGGCCGTCAGCAACTCCCTGCTGGCCCGGGAACCGACCCTCGTGGGCGAGCCCTCCGGCAGTACAGCGGCCGACGAGCTGGGCCAGGAAATTATGGCGGGCCTGCGCCGGAACCTGCACGAAATCAGCCAGCACGGGCAGCGGGCTTCGTCCATTATCAGCAGTATGCTCAGCCACGCCCGCACCGGCGCTACGGTTCTGCTGCCCACCGACCTCAACGCGCTGGTGGCAAACCAGCTCCGGCTCGCCTACGAAGGCCGGCCCGAGTCGGCGGGGGCGTTGCCACCCACGGTACTGCACCAGGTTTTGGAGCCGGCGCTGCCGCTGGTGCCCCTGCTGGCTGCCGATCTGGAGCGGGTGCTGCTCAACCTGTTCACCAATGCCCTCTACGCGCTGGCCGCCCGCGCCCGGCAGGCTGGCCCCGGCTACGTACCTGAGCTACGCGTAAGCACCCGCCAAGTCGGAGCAACGATTGAAGTGCAGGTGCGCGACAACGGCACCGGCATGCCCCCCGCCGTGCGAACCCGGGTTTTCGAGCCTTTCTTCACCACCAAACCCCTGGGCGAAGGCACCGGCCTGGGCCTCTCCCTGGCCCACGACAGCATCATCAAAGGCCACGGCGGTAGCATTCAGGTTGAGTCGGAGGAGGGAGAATTTACCGAGTTTACATTGGTGCTGAAGGTGAATGAGTGAGTGAAATGGAACGTCATTCCGAGCGAAGCGAAGAATCTCGCTTGCATTGGTAGCCCCTGATAATCAGGATTACTTTGGCACGCGAGATTCTTCGCTTCGCTCGGAATGACGTTCCTTTCCAGTCTTCCACCTATTCACTCAATCACCGAATCACTCATCGGCCAGAGGTTGGTGCGGGAGGAGGGCTGGCGGAGTAGGCGCTCGTATTCTGCCCGCATTTCGGCTTGCTGCTGCTGCTGGTCTTTCTTCTTGAAGAGCCGGACCTGGTAGCGGCTGCCGGCTGCCCGGTGCAGGTGCAGGTAAATCAGGCCCCGGCTGCGCCGTTGGGTAGCCTCGCCGCTGCGGATGCGGGCCACGCGCTTGCGGTTGTTGCCGAACAACGTTTGCAGCGGGCTAAGGCCCACGTAGAGGTCGGCACGGCCGTCGAGGCCGTATTTGCCCGATACCTGCATATCGGTAAGGTTGCTGCTCAGGTTAAGCTCCGGAATGAGCAAGGTGCCCCGGTCGAGCAGAAAATCGGCCTGCACGGGCTCGAAGTACAGATGGCCCGTGCGGCGGGGGCTCAGCAGCCCCGTGGCCTGGGTAAGGGCCTCCACATCGAGCAGTTCCAGCTCGCGCAAGTCGGCGTGAACGAAGGCGCGGGTGCGGGCCAACTGGGGCAAAAAGGTGGCCCCGAGGTCGGTCTGGATGTCGGCTTCGGCTCGCATGGTGCCGCGCACGTTGTCGGGGCCCAGTACATCGAGGCCCAGCGGGGCGGCCAGCGCGAATAGTTGGGGCAGTTCTACGCCCAGCAGCTGCATCTGGGCCCGTAGCGGGTGGTGGCTGGCCCCGGAGTCGGTCCAGAGCACGCCCCGCAGCTCCAGCTTGCCCCCGAAAGCTTCCACCGAACAGTCGTCGAGGCGGGCGCGCCCGGCTTCGAGCGACGTCAGCAGCTCGAAGTTGTTGCCCCGCAACACCCCGTAGCGCATCTGGTTGGCCGTTACGTGCACCTCTCCCGTGATGGTGCCATCGAGAAACGGAGACGTTTCCCGGACCGGCCGGCCCGGCCGACGTGGGCCGCCCCGCGGCGCGGGGCGCGGGCGAGGGGGGCGGGCGGCTACGTCGCGGCGGCGGTTGGGGCCGCGGGGTGGCCGGCGCTGGTTGGGGTCGGGGGCCGGAAAGGTGCCCAGCGCGGCCAGCAGCTGTAGAAACCGTTGTACATCGAGCGTGCCGTAGCGCAACTCCACGTTGGCCTGGGCCCTGGCCAGATGGATGCCGGCCAGCGTTGCGCTGGCCTGGATCTGGCCGGTTCCGCCCGTATTGGTGCGGAATGTGAAAGCCGGAATCCGGAAGTCGGAGCCATCCTTATCGATGTGCAGCGCCACCTGCTCCAGGCCACTGTGGCCGGGCAACTGTAACCGCGCGATGGTGGCATCGATCTGGCCGTCGGCGTCCAGCAGGATTTCGCGCAGCGTGGGGTCGGTCGCCCGCTGGCCCGGCTGGCGGCGGGGCGGGCGCGTAATGCGGGCCAGGAGCTGCTGGTAGTCGAGGGTGGGGAAGTGTGCCTTCAGCCGCAGTTGTACCGGCGGCAGGGCAGTGGTATCGGTGCGCCAGGATGCGGCCCCGCTGATCTGCCCGCGCCAAGCCCGTACCCGCAGGTTATTCAGCGCCACCCGGTGGCCGTCGTGCTGCACGGTGGCGGCCAAGTCGCGGAGCGTATCGGTGCCCACTACCAGCCGGCCGCAGCGCAGCCTCGCGTTCAGCAGCAGGCCTTCGGGTAGCAGGTTCATCATGTCGGCCACCTGCATCGGGCCCCCGCGGGCCGGTGGCCGCGGCTGGGCCCGGGCCGGTTGCGCGCCGGTACGGCGCGGCGCGGCCAGCAGCCGGCGCAGTTCGGACAGCCGCAGCTCATCAACCGCAAACTCGCCACTGATGCGGGTGGTGGGATGCTGCCCGCTGGCGTAGGCCAGCAGGTTGGTGGTGGTAGCGTTGGCTTGCAGCCGCATACCATTAAGGCGGCCGCTCAGGTTTTCGAGCCGCCACAGGCTGTCGCGCAGGCCCACCCGCACGTTCAGGTCGCGCATTTCGGCCTGGCGGCTGGGTATGTCGAAAAAGGCGTGCTCCAGCCGCACCGTGCCCCGCACGGCCACCGGCAGCCGCAGCGGCCGGCTGGCTGCCGGGCCGCGGGCCAGCGCCGCCCGGCGTTTGAAATCGGGCAGCCAGCCATCAAGTTGCAGATCAAGCGCTACTTGGCCGCTGCGGGCCCGCCACAGTTCGGGCACTACCACAATGGCCACGGTTTGCAGCTCGGTGCGGCCCATAATGTGGCCCTGTAGCCGGGGCCGCGTAAAGTCGCGGACCGTCAGGCGGGCATCGAGCTGGCCGGCGGTGGAATAGAGGCGGCACTGCTCGAAGGCGAGGTAGGTGGTGCGCGAGGCGTGAGCCGGGCCGTTATCGAACACGCCGCGGGCGTCCCAGCGGCGGATGCGGTAAGCCGAATCGGGCCACTGCACCTGGGCATCATGCAGGGCGAAGCGCAGTACTGTGCGCGGGCGCACGGTGGGCCCGCTCAGCCCCCTGATGGTGTACTCGATCTGGGCGTGGCTGGGGCTGCGGGCACCTTCCAGGTAGCGGTCGAGGCCGGCCGGCAGGGCTACCCGCAATACTTCGAGCAGGGGCTGGTTGCCGGCGAAGCGCAGGTTGAGGTGGGTGCCGCGGGGTTCGCGCGGCCCCGCCCCGCGGTGGGTGCCACTCACGCGCACCGTATCGCCGTTGAGCGTGGCCAGCGTACGCCGGAACGTGCCCTGCCGCCGCTGAAAGTCGTAGCCGTAGCGCACCCGGGCCACCATAGCTTTCCGGGCAAAAATCAGGCTCCGGCTGCTGCGTAGGTAGTCGAGCTCCCCCATCAGCAGCCCGTGTACCCGGGCCTGCCCATCGCGCACACGCACCACCAGCCGGCCCCGGCTTACGTGGGCCGCGAAGCCGCTATTGTGCAGCTCGTTGCGATCCGATACCCGCAGGTTGTAAATAAGCAGCGAATCGAGGTCGAAATCGGGGGGCGATTTGGGCCGGGCCAGCCGGGGCCCGCGGCCGCGCAGGCCCCAGTCGTGGCCCGCCGAGTCGGTGAGCTGGCGGAACTCGGCATCGCGCAGGGTTAGGTGCCCGGCCTCCAGCCGGCCGTGCCAGAGCGGACGCAGAGCCAGCCGCAAATCGGCCCGGCCCACGCGCAGCACCTGCACCGAGCGCCCAAACGACGTGTCGGTGAGCTGCACGTGCTGCACGGAAGCCGTGAGGTGGGGGAAGTCGTGCCAGAGCGAAAAGTCGATTTGCAGCGGCCCCAGCACCAGGTCGGAGCGTTCGGCCAGCCGCGCCCGCAGCCGTTTTTCGAGCTGCTGCCGGCCCCACTCCGAGCCCACCAGCCATACCCCCACACCCACCACCAGCAACACGCCCAGCGCGCAGCCGGCCAGGAGCTTAACAAGGGTGGAAAATTTCATGGGCGGCAGGAAAAACCAGAAGGCGCGAACGAAACTGCTTTACGCGAAAGCCACGGCCGGCGCTGCCGCCCGCCGCCGCGACCGGAAGTTAGTAATCGACCCGGCTTTCGTGCTCTTGCCAGGCCCGGAAGCCGGCCTGGGCCTCGTCGCGCAGCAGCTGTTGCAGGGGCAGTTGGCGCTGGTCGAGGGGCTTTTCAAGCTCCTCATAAATGAACTGGTCGTCGAAGCCAATGGCGGCCGCGTCTTGCTTGGTATTGCCGTAGAACACGCGCCGGGGCCGGGCCCAGTAAATAGCGCCCAGGCACATGGGGCAGGGCTCGCAGCTGGTGTACAGGTCGCAGTCGGTAAGCTGGAAGGTGCCCAGCACGGCGCAGGCCTTGCGGATGGCGTCGACCTCGGCGTGGCAGGTGGGGTCGTGGGTGCTGGTGACCTGGTTGAAGCCGCGGGCAATGATTTGGCCATCCTTCACGACCACGGCCCCAAACGGACCGCCGTGGCCAGCCTGCATTTTTTCAATGGAAAGGCGAATGGCTTCGCGCATGAAATCGGGGTCAGGAGCTTCCATTAGGTAACGGCGGAAAAGAAGTTATAAGAGAAAAAACAGGAAAATTTTGGCCTTCCAATAGCCACTAAAAACCCGTAACAGGGCGCAAAATACGCTTTTGGCCGCTGAGGTAGGAGAGAGTACCTATCGAAATAGTCTTATATCCTGGAAACCGGTTAGCAACCTTACTTATGCTAGCAAGTTCCCTACTATCAACACTTTCTCAATTTCAACCAATCCATCATGCTACGAACCTTTACTTACGCTACGCTCAGCCTGTTGCTGAGCTTCCTGCTACGGCCCTTCGGTGCCCAGGCCGACCACCTCCGGGCCCACCTGCTGCTCGGGGCCCAGCTGACCGGCGCCCAGGAAGTCCCCGCCGTGAATACCAGCGCCCGGGGTACGGCCAGCTTCACGCTCAATGAGGGCAAGGACACGCTCTTCATTGCCGGCTCATTCACCGGCCTGAGCGGCCCCATCACGATGGCCCACGTGCACAACGGCTTCGAGGGCGTAGCCGGGCCAGTAGTCACGAGCCTGTTTTCGATGATCAGGGGCAACCAGCTCAACGGTTTCCTGACCGGGGCCGACATCGCGCCAGACAAGCTCGACCGCTACCTGCGGGGCGCTTACTACATCAACATTCATACGGCCGCCAACCCCAACGGGGAAATCCGCGGCCAGATCAAACTGGAAAAGGATGAGGAGTACGAGGCGGTGCTGGTTGGCAGCAAGCAGGTGCCGGCCGTGACTACCAATGCAGTTGGCATCGGTACCTTCAACCTAGGCCAGCAACAGAACAAGCTCAAATTCCGGGTGGTATTTTCGGGGCTAAGCGGCCCGGTGACCGTTACGCACTTCCACACTGGAGCTGCCGGCACTGCCGGTCCGGTTATCGTCGACCTAATGCCCTTCCTCAACGGCAACGTGATTGAGGGCGAAATCACGCCTTCGGCGGCCTTCCTCACGGCGCTGGCCGCCGGCCAGATCTACATCAATGTCCATACGGCTGCTAATCCCAATGGGGAAATCCGCAGCCAGCTCACTCGGGAGGCTCGCTTCCTGATGCACGATGCCCGGCTGGATGCCTCGCAGGTAGTGCCCGCTACTGCCTCAACCGGCAAGGGCGTCGCTGTTTTTCTGCTCAACACCACCCTGGATTCATTGTTTGTTGATATCTCTCATACCGGCCTAAGTGGTCCGCCCACTGCCTTCAGACTTTTTGCCGCCAATGCTGGAGCAGCTAATCCAGGTCTGGGCACTATCGTAGATGTCGCTTTGCCGGCCAATGCACCCAATGCGTTCGGTATATCTATCGTGCGCCTAAGCAAGCAGGTAGTCAACCTGTTCCTGAGCGGTGGAGTCAATGTTGTACTTGCCACGGCCGCCAACCCCAACGGCGAAATCAGGGGGCAGGTATACCGGCTGGCGCGCGAGGGCTACACCTTCGTGCTCAGCGGCAAGCAGGAGCGGCCCAATCCGGTCGTGAGCAGCGGCTATGGCGCGGGCTACGTGTCGATGGACCGCGACCAGTCGAACGTGCACCTGAACATGACCTGGGGCGGCCTTTCGGGCCCGGCCACGATGGGCCATTTCCACACCGGCCTGAGCAGCCAGAGCGGCCCGGTGGTATTCAACCTGATGCCGTTCTTTAATACCACCACCCCGCCCAGCGGAGCCGATGCCTACTGGAACGCCACCAACGATGCGCCTAACGCCACCAACCCGTTCACGGCCAAGCGCGCCCTGCAGTTTCGCCGCGACAGCATGTATGTGAACCTGCACACCGTTGCCAGTCCCAGCGGCGAAATCCGCGGGCAGGTGCTGCGCGGGGCCCGTAGCCTGAGCGTGCTGCTGGCCGCCCAGCCCGCCGCGCTGGTTGCCGAAACCTTTACCACCGCCCCTAACCCATTCCGCGAAACGCTGGGCGTCCGCTTCGATGCCCGCACGGCCGGCACGGGTACGCTGCGCGTGACCGACGTATTGGGCCGGGAGGTGCTTTCGCGCCCCCTGACCGTGCGCCCCGGTGCCAACACCGCCGAAGTGCGCATCCCGGGCGCTCCGGGCGTGTACCTATTGCTGCTTGATGTGAACGGCTCCCGCATTGTGAGCCGCCTCACCAAGGAATAATCAGCTTGCAAAAGGCTGAGAGAAAGGGAGTAGACTCGCTGCTCGGCCGGCCGCCAAAAAAATGTGCGGCCGGTCTGCAACCTTCCCTACATCCGGCCGCCTCTTGTTCGTGTAGACACTTAAAACCGTTCCGTCGGAATCTGCTCACAACATTTATTCAAGCTTTGGCTCGATAGTTGTTTAAACGATTTCGAAAGAATAGTTTTTTAGGTGTTTTGGTTGTGGAAAAGGGCTCCGGCGTTGCCGGAGTCTTTTTTATTTTATTGTAAATCAGTTTTTTGCGAGTGGTTGTCGCGCGCTGCCACTTACTAAGCCATAAGGGTAAAAACAAAAACCGGGACGTATCGTGGGGTAGAAAGTCTACCCCACGATACGTCCCGGTTTTTGTGGCTGGTAGCCACGGTGAGTTACTTAAATAACCACCCGTAGCTCGTAGCCGGTGCCGGGAGCGGCTTCGCGGAACGCGCCCACCCGGCTCGGGCCATAGCCGAGGTTTATTTTCACCCACTCGTCGAGTACGGGTAGCATACTAATGATTTCCTGGCGCTGGGCGGCCAGGTCGTCGCGCAGGTTCTGCAGCTTGTTGGCGGCTTCGTCGGTTGGTTCAGGGAAGCTGCCGGGGGCCGGGCGTTGCTCAAGAATGGGCGCAGTAGGCTCAGGCGGGCCCTGCGTGAGGGTGGTAGCGGCTATTTCCGCCTGGGCCATATCTTTTTCGGCGTCCAGGTAGGCCTGTACTTTTTCTTCGAGTGGTTTGAGTTCGGGAGCGAGGTAGTCGAGGTTGCTGGCCATAAAGCGAAAGCGGAAAAAGGGAAGGGAGATGCCTGTCAGAACGCAGGATAGCCTCTGAAAGATGCACGGGTTACGTTTCGGACGGGGCCGGGGGGCGGTTGCGGCGGCATTTTTCGCCGCAGTATTTCACCTCGTCCCAGCTGTTGCGCCACTTCTTGCGGTACTCGAAGGGGCGCCCGCAGGTCAGGCAGATTTTGGTGGGTAGCTGGCCCTTTTGGTAAGTCAAGAGAAGAAAGATGAAGGGTGAAATCAGTTCAACGGAAAACCCGGGGGCTGGGTCGAAAAGTAAGGTATGTGGCCCGCCCGGGCAGCGGAAGCTGTGGTTTTTACTCGTACACTTTGAGTAAGGCGTATCTTTGCCCCATGTCAACCCCCGATATTGCCGCCCCCGACCCGTTGGGGCAGGCCCTGCTGGCCTACGAACAGGGCCAGCTGAGCGCCATGCTAGCCGTGCACAGCTCCGTTACCGACGAGGAAGAGCTGCCGGCTGCCTACTTTTTTCGCTCGCTCTGGGAAATGCCCGAAATGGAACGCACCGCACTGGATGAGTGCCGGGGCCGCGTCCTGGACCTCGGGGCCGGCGCCGGCTGCCACGCCCTGGAATTGCAGCAGCGTGGCTTCGCGGTAAAGGCCGTGGATATTTCGCCGGGCGCGGTGCAGGTGATGCAGCAGCGTGGCGTGCGTGAAGTAGCCTGCCACGACCTCTTCGACCCCGCGCTGGCCCAGGGCGAACGGTTCGATACGGTGCTCATGCTCATGAACGGTATCGGCCTGACTGGCACGCTGAGCGGGTTGGAGCAGTTTCTTCAGCATGCAAAAACCCTGCTCAACCCCGGTGGCCAGATCCTGGCCACGTCTTCCGATATCAGCTACCTCTACGAGGACGAGGACGGCGCGCTGGTCTTCAACCTCAATGGCCCTTACTACGGCGAGGTCACCTACACCATGCAGTATGCTCAGGTGCAGGGCCCCGAATTTCGCTGGATTTTCGCCGACCCCAGCCTGCTGCAGGACGCCGCCACAACGGCCGGCTACGAGGTCGAATTTCTGGAAGAAGACGACCAGCAACAGTACCTCGTTCGTCTCACCATTTGAGCTGTTAGCTGATGGCTATTAGCTTATAGCTTTTCGTTCTTCCAGCTATCAGCTATCAGCTACCAAACCCTAAACTATGTCTGCTTTCGAGAGAACTTATACGGCCCGCTGGGCCGACATGGACCCCAATGGCCACATGCGCCACTCGGCCTATACCGATTATGCCGCCCAGCACCGCATTGAAATGCTGGCGGCCGGGGGCTTCACGCTGGGCTATTTTGCTAAAGCTGGTCTGGGGCCTATTCTTTTTCGCGAGGATACCCGCTTCCTGAAGGAGTTCCACATCAACGAAACTGTGCGCGTAACGGGTGAGCTGGCGGGCCTGAGCCCGGACGGGGCGCGCTGGAATATTGTGCACACCCTCTACAAGCCCGACGGCCGCCCCGCCGCCACTGTCAGCGTTGAGGGCGCCTGGCTCGACCTGCGCACCCGTAAGCTCACCACTCCGCCGCCGGAAATTACGGCCTTAATGGCTGAGATGCCCCGCCACGAGCTGTACCGGGAGTTGACCGTGAAGGCAAAAGCGGAGTAACAACGGCGGCGCAGAGAACCGGGCACAAGATGACGCGCGGTTCTCTACGCCGCCCTTACTTTTAGGGCAATCCGCTCTACCTGTTTCTGATGATGCAGTACATGGTCGAGCATGAAGTCGAGGGTTTGATGGATGGTGAGCATCCCGGAACGGGGGTGCTTGAATATAGCCCGGCTCAGCAGGTTGCCCGGATACTCGTTGAGCAGGCGTTCGAGGTGGCGGCGGGTAGCTTCCCACTGGGCCTTTAGCTCGGGCAGTGGCGGCAGTTCGGTGGGGGTAAGCTGCGCAAGGTATTTAGGTACTTTGAAGCGGGTGAAGGGTAGTCGCAATGCCAGCCGTAGCAGCCGCGACTTCAGGAAGGCTTTAAAGCCCGAGTGCTGAAGCTTATCGGCTTCGTGCAGCTTCTTCTCCATGTACTGCCCGATACCCGTTTCCGAAACCAGCAAGTGCTGCACTACCTGCGCGGCCGACCACTGCCCGGGCCCCGGCGATTGGGTAGCCCGTTCGCCGAGCGCTTCCACGCTCTCGATTAAGTGCGTAGTGGCGCGTTCGAGATGTTCGAGGCGAAGGTGCAGGCGCTGGTTCATGGGAAGGGAAGCTGGGCAGAAGACGGTAGCTGTGGGAAAAGGTACGCAAAATCTGCCGCCACGTACCCGCTTACGTCCTTTCTATGCTTTGCAACGCCCGCCTACCCACTCGGTACCTGGCAGCACTCCGACATTGGCGAAATTGGTCTGCTGTGCCGTAGCAACATCCTTTACCACACCTGACATCGCGCCGCTTGGCGTGCCACCTCCCGGTCCAGTTCCTGCCAAGGGCCCTTGTCTGACGCCTGCTTCCGGCGGCCGGCGCCGCACCCAACGACGTGGCAGAGGCGCTTCAACAAGCTCAGCACGATGGATTAGGGCTTGTGCAATCAAGCCAACAAAAAAGCCCGCTTCAAGCGGGCTTTTTTGTTGGCTGCACGGATCCTAAAGTATCCGCGCTATCATTTTCATCTGCACTATCTGTGAGTTAGCCCTTCACGTAGAGCACTTCCTTCACCGCCTTCACCGTGCGCTCCACGTTGGGCAGCGAGGCCTCAATGAGGGTAGGGGCGTAGGGCAGGGGCACGTCCATGCAGGTAATGCGGAGCACGGGCGCGTCGAGGTAGTCGAAGGCGCGGCGCTGCACCATGTAGGCCAGCTCCGAGCTGATGCTGGCCAGGGGCCAGGCTTCCTCTACGACCACCATGCGGTTGGTTTTCTTCACCGACTCAATCAGAGTGTCGTAGTCGATGGGGCGTACCGAGCGCAGGTCGATTACTTCGGCCTTGATGCCGTCCTTGGCCAGCTCGTCGGCGGCTTCGAGGGCAATTTTCATCATTTTGCCGAAGCTCACGATGGTCACATCTTCGCCCGGGCGCACCACGTTGGCCTTGCCGATCGGGATGAGGTACTCTTCCTCGGGCACCTCGCCCTTGTCGCCGTACATCAGCTCCGACTCCATGAAAATTACCGGATCGGGGTCGCGGATGGCGCTTTTCAGCAGGCCCTTGGCGTCGTAGGGCGTCGAGGGAACCACTACTTTCAGGCCGGGGCAGTTGGCGTACCAGTTCTCGAAGTTCTGGGAGTGCTGGCTCGAAAGCATGCCGGCGTTGCCGGTAGGCCCGCGAAACACGATGGGGCAGGAATACTGCCCGCCCGACATGGAGTAGATTTTGGCGGCCGAGTTGATCACCTGGTCGATGGCCACCAACGAGAAGTTGAAAGTCATGAACTCGATGATGGGTAGGAGGCCGTTGATGGCCGCGCCCACCCCGATGCCGGCAAAGCCCAGCTCCGCAATCGGCGTGTCAATCACGCGCTGCGGCCCGAATTCGTCGAGCATGCCCTGGCTTACTTTGTAGGCGCCGTTATACTCGGCCACTTCTTCGCCCATCAGAAACACACGCTCATCGCGACGCATTTCCTCGTTCATGGCTTCACGCAGGGCTTCCCGGAATTGGATGGTCCGCATAATCGGTAGAAAATCGAAAGGTTCGGTTCAGAAAAAAGCCGGCCCAAAGCCGGCGCGTAAAGCTACAACGAGCCGGGCGGTTGGGCAAATGGTGAAATAGAGAGATGGTGAGTTGGTGAAAACAGCCGTCATCCTGAGCGGAGCGAAGGACCTTCTTGCGGTAGCACTGCCATTATAGCAAGTTGTCTGTCGGAAGAGAGTTATTCGCTCCGCTCAGGATGACGGCTGTTTTCACTTTTTTACAACCACCTGACCCACTACCGCAGCGCTTCTAAAAACTGCTTGCCCTGGGCAAATTCGCGAAACTCCAGGTCCTCGACGGCGCGGTTGGCGTAGGTGCGGTCTAGCTGCACGGCGTGGCGCAGGTGCAGGGCGGCGGCGGGTTCGTTGCGCTGGCGGGCGGCCACGATGGCCAGGCAGTAGTGTACCAGCGGGTCTTGGGGGCGTTGGGCCAGCGCTTCCTCGTAGATACCTGCCGCGCCGGGATAGTTGCCCTTCAGCAGGTAAATGAGGGCCCGGTTCATGATGTTCTGGTAGCTGCGCGGGTTGCTATAACCCAGGCTGCGCAGGGCATCATCCGGCTGGCCGATTTCGATTTCGAGGGCGGCCTTATCGGCGAAAACCTTGCTCAGCATGGCCGGGGCGCCCCCCAGTTTAATGGCGTAATCGTAGTTCTGGAGCGCTTCGAGGTGGTCGTGGGCCTGGTGGTAGGCGTTGGCGACGCGGTAGAACAGCTCGGCCGTGGGGTTGCGGTGGGCCGCCAGCGTGAAGTTGACCGCCGCCCGGCGCTGGTAAGCCCGAATAACCTTGGGGTTGGTTTCCTTTTCGGAGCGCATCAGCAGTACTGCGCCCAGGTTGTAGTAGGCCTGCCAGGCCCCGGTATTGGCCACGGCGGTTTCAAAAATGCGCTGTTTCTCGGCCAGCAACGGCGTGAGGGAGGCCGAATAGCGCAGCTCCTCGGGCGTGAGGGCGTCGGCCTCGGTCTGCTTCTCCACAATCTTTTTCGAGAGCAGGTATACTTCCGAGTCGTAGCGCTTGGGGGCCGTGTAGCGCACGGCCACCGTGCCAAAGCGCATCACCGGATAAATGTACTGGGCCAGGTAGTCGTAGAAGCTGAGCTGGTGCAGGCGTTGCTCCTTCTGGGCGTAGGTGCCGGGCGAGTCGTTGATGAGCAGCACCACCGAGTCGATCTGGGCCGGCTTGAGGGCCGACTGCTGCACCTTGCTCAGGAACAGGTCCCAGCGGCGGTGGTAAGCTTCGGTCTCGAAGTCGATGTCGCGGACCTTGTTGAGGTAGGAATCGGTATCGACGCGCTTTTTGTAGTAGTTGAGCAGGGCCCGCACGCGCTTGTCGGCCAGGCGCGGGTCGTGGCGGTCGAGCGAGTCGGGCGAGTGGCCGGCCACAATCATCACCTTGTCAGTGCGCTGGTTGGCCTCAATGAAATCTTCGAGCGCGGCCACGTTGGTACCCAGGAAGTTGCGGACTTCGGCCTGGCCGGCATCAAAGTAAAACGGCAGAATGCGGGTGCCGCTGCGGTTGTTGCTCACGGTTTCGGGCAGCAGCTGCAGGGCCGTATCCTGGCGCACGACCAGCCGGCTGGTGGTTACGATTCCGCGGGCCAGCAGCATTTCGCGGCCCTTCAGGCGCTTGCCGCCGGGGCGGGTCAGGCGGGCATCGGGGTAGGCCAGCAGCTCGCCGGGGCTCTTTTGGGCTGAGTAAGGAAAGGAGAACTGCCGGCGGATGACGAGCATGTTTTTCTGCTCTTCATCGTACACGTACTCGCCCGAGAGGAAGGTGAGCCGACCCACGGTGTCCTCGCGCAGGCCGTTCTGGTAGCGGTAGCTCAGGCCCAGGTTGTAGGCCGCGCCCTTGCGCAGGTGGGCGGCGGGCACCCGGGCCGTTACTTCGAACCGCACGTTTTCGCCGTTGCTTTCCAGCACGGCGGGCTGCACGGTAATGCGCTGGCCGGCCTGGGCCTGCCTGAGCACCTTAGGTAACGGCGAGCAGGCTGGCAGCCCACCCACTAGCAGTACGCCGGCTATTACCGGCCACGCTCGCAAGCTCAACATTCGCATAGGCATCGGCCCTCCAAGGACCTTCAGATTCAAAAAACAAACGGCGAAAGGTAGCCGATAGACGTATCTTGCCGGGGGCTTCTCACGTAAGTGCTTGATACCGGGCCGGAATCATTGTATATTACCCGGGCAACACGCCTTTCTGCCAGAGAAAATCACTGCTATGAAACGACTCACTGACTTCATCGAAAAACAGAGCTTCGGCGTTTGCGACACCATTGGCAAGCGGGTGGGTTTTTCAACCAGCAGCGTTCGGCTGTCGTTCGTGTACGCGTCGTTCTTCACCTTTGGTTCGCCCATCGTGCTTTACTTCGCCCTGGCTTTCTGGATGAACGTGCGCCAAGCCCTGCGCCGCCAACGCAGCACCGTCTGGGATTTGTAGTTTTTAGAAGTGAGATATTTAGAAGGAAGAAATTAGAGGTAAGAAGTGAGACCCGCAGGAGCCTGTTTGCCGTGGCAAGCAGGCTTTTATTATGCTCAGGCCTAAACCTCGGGCTACCAGCCCCGCGTACCGTTTCTAACCTCTAACTTCTAACTTCTAACCTCTAACTTCTAACTCCCCGAAAAAACGTTTGCCCTGAACAAAGTACGCCCACACGAGGCTGCCGGCATAGGTGCCGGTCCGCTCGGCCAGGCGCAGGCGGGGCGGGAACTTGCGCCGCCGCTGCTGCCAGTAGCCGAAGCGGCCCCAGAAGTGCCAGTGGGCCCGCAGCACGGCCTTGCAGTCGGCCCATTGGCCTTGGCTGAGCAGGCGCAGGGCCGCTACGCCATCGAGGGCGATGCGGCCGATGAGCACGGCAGGCAGCTCGGCCGGGTGGGTGTTGAGGTAGACCAGGGCCAGGCCGTTGCGGAAGTTGAGGTAGGTTTTGCGCGGGTTCGATTTGTGGAGCGTGCCGCCCCCGACGTGAAACACCGTACTGCCGCCGTGGTACCACACCTGCCAGCCCGCATTCTGAAGCCGCCAGCAGAGGTCAATTTCCTCCATGTGGGCGAAAAAGGCCGTTTCCAGGCCGCCCAGCGCGTGCCAAGCTTCGGCCCGCACCAGCAGGCAAGCCCCGGTGGCCCAGGCCACCGGGCGCGGGTCGTCGTACTGGCCGTGGTCGGTTTCGAGCGTATCGAACAGCCGGCCCCGGCAGAAGGGGTAGCCCAGCGAATCGAGGTAGCCCCCGCCCGCCCCGGCGTACTCGAACTAGCTGGCGCAGGGCCGGATCGGGGCTATGCTGCCGGATTTTGGGCTGGCAGGCGGCAATGGTGGCGTTGCTTTCCAGCAGCGCCCGCTGGGGCGCGAGCCAGCCGGGCGTCACTTCCACATCGGAGTTGAGCAGCACATAGTAACGGAACTCGGGCCCGAGCCGGCCCAGCGCCACATTGTACCCTTCGCAGAAACCCAGGTTGCCGCCGTTTTCCAGCACCCGCACCGCCGGAAATTCGGCCCGCACAACAGCCACCGAATCGTCGGTGGAGGCATTGTCGGCCACGAATACGGCGGCGCCGGCCGAATGGGCCAGTACGCCGGGCAGAAACTGGCGCAGGTAGTCGCGGCCGTTCCAGTTGAGGATGACCACGGCTACATCGGTGCAGCTTTGGGAGCTGGTATCAGAGGCCAAAGCCGCCGAGGTCGAAGCCAGGAATATTGGGAATGAGGCCGGAGGTGGTCTTTTTGAGTTCGTCCTGGGCCTTGGCAGCAGCCTCGTCCATCACCTTGTTCACGGCGGCTACCACTAAGTCGGCCAGCATGTCGCGGTCCTGGGGCTGGAGCAGGCTTTCATCAATTTCGAGCTTGAGCAGGCGGCGCTGGCCGTTGGCGGTGGCCTTCACGAGCCCGCCGCCCGATTCGGCCGTGGCCGTTATATACTGGAGTTGGTCCTGGGCCACCTTCATCTTATCCTGAAGGTCTTTCATCTTGCCCATCATCCCGGCCATATCAAACATAAGCGTCGTTGTATCAAAAGGTGGAAAAGTAAGGCAAAGGTACGTCCAATGGGCCGTAGCGCGAACCGCAGAACAGCGGAGCCAAGCTCCTGCCTTCGTAGCGCTGAACGAGGTTGTTCAAAAGTCAGCCCCAATGTGCGAAGCTAGAGCCTAGCTCCGCTGTTCTGCGGTTCGCGCTACGGCCGTTCGGCGTTGGCGCAGAATCAGCGCAGAATCGTGACCGTGCCGTGCTCAGTGGTGCGGCGGCCGGCCTGGTCGGTGGCCTCGAACTGCCAGACGTAAGTGCCGGGCGCGGGCGCAGCCGAACCGATGCGGCCGTCCCAGGAGCGGGCGCGGTCGGTGGTCTGGAAGACCATCTGGCCGTTGCGGTCGATGATAGTGAAACGGAAGTTGTCGAGGAAGCGGCCTTTCAGCTCCAGCACATCGTTGAGGCCGTCGCCGTTGGGCGTGAAGGCGGTGGGCACAAACACCTTTACCGGCCGCGCCACCGTGGCTACGTTGGAGTAGGAGGGAGCCGTCAGGCCGGCCCCGGTGACCTCGATGCGGTAGCGCACGGCTTGCTGGTCGGGCGGGGGCGTTAGGTCGAGGTAGGTGCGGGCAGTTCCCACGGGCACGCTGGCCAGCACGGCGTTGGTAGCCGAGAGCGTGAGTACTCGGTAACTGACCCGCACCGTGGAGTCGGGTCCGGCCAGGGCCGACCAGGTAAGGCGGATTTCGGAGCCGGTGAGGTTGGCCGACTCAGCCCGCAGCTGCACCGGGCAGGCGGGTGCCGAGCTGGTCAGCGCCCGGTTGCCACAGTCGTCCTGAAAGCTCACGGTATAGCAGCGCGGCGTGGCCGGGTCGGGCGCCCGGCCAGCGAATCGGTGAGCGTACGGGCCGTGGTGTTGGCCAGCAGCGTGCCGTTGCGCTGGTAGGTGAGTTGCCCGCCGGTGCCGGTGGCGTTGGTCGTGAGCACCACCTGGTTGCGCAGGTTGAAGCTGGCCGCCAGCCGGGGCGCAACCGGCGGCGTCGACGACTGGGCTGTCAGGCTTACCTCGTTGGCCACCGACACGGCGGGGCCGCTGGTCAGGGTCAGGCGGTAGCGATAAACAGTACCGCAGGTGACGGCCGCGTCGGCGTATTCGGTAGCCCCGGCCGGCAGCGGCAGCGGGATGGTGGTAGTGGCGTCGGTGCGGGTAAGCGAGTAGGTGCCGGTGCCAGCGCTAATCCAGTTGAGCTGGTTGCGGCCATTGAGGGCCGTGCCGGTCAGGCGCACCGAGCACACCGCCGCTGAGCCCTGGGTGAAGACCGGGGGCTCACATTGATCCTGGAGTAGCAGCCGGAAACAGCCCGGTAGCGGGGCCGCTGGCAACGTGAGCGTGGTAGTGCCGGCCGGCACCGCCGCTACGTCGCGGTAGCCGCCGGGCGCGGCGGCATCGGTTACCTGCAACTGGTAGCGGTACTCGGGCTGCAAGGCATCGAACGTAAAGCTGGCCGTGCCGTCGCCGGGCGTGGTGAGGCTGCGCAGTACCGGAGCCCGCGGGGCCGGCAGGGGCGTGAAGGGCTTAGTGGCCACGCCGTCGCAGAGCAGGGCCTGACTGTTGCGACCGGTCACCGTAACGGTGTTGGGGGCGGCCACCGGGTAGCTGACGGGCGTGTTGCGGGCGGCCGGCACCAGCGGGCCGTTGCCAATCTGGACGAAATACTGGTTGTAGCTGGTATTGATGTCGGTAATGGTAACCTGCACCAGCCCGGGCGAGCAGACGGCCACGGTAAACGTGGGCGCAGGTGCGGCCACTACCTCGTAGGTTTTGGAGAAGATAATGCCCTGCGAGCCGCTGCCGCTGCCCTGGGTATTCTGGGTGATAACCAGCGCCCCCGCCACAGTAGGCGTGAACGTAGTGGTGGTGTCGGTGAAGCCGGTGCAGAGTGTGGTAGAGCCCTGACGGTAATAAATTTCGCCCGGCTTCAGGCCCTTGCCGCTGCAGTCGCGCAGGCGTACGGGCCGCCCTACGCACAGCAGCGTGGCAATGCGCTGGCGGGTGGCAGCATCATAGGCTTCAAAGCAGGCACCCGCATCAGTTTGCGACACGCACGGCGTCTGGCCACGCGCCGTGCTGCCTAGCAGGCCGGCCAGCAGCAAAACACAAAGCAGCAGTGCGGTCTTCCTCATGATACGCCTAACGCCCCGCGGGCTGTAATCTGTGCCCTAAGAAAGCGAAATGTAAGCGAAAGCGCCACCTCTGCTTCAGCCGGTCAGATAGTAGAAGCCCGAGCCGCCTGCTTCCAGGCTACTCCCAGGCATAGTCGCGCACGAAGCTGGCCGCGGCCTGCAAATCGGGATACAGAATCCGGTCCTGGCTCACGAAGGCTACTTTTTCGCGGAAAGCGGCGGCCACTTGCTCCAGGGCGGCGGAGGTGCGGGCGGGGCGGCGGAAGGCCAGGGCCTGGGTGGCGTTCAGTAGCTCAATGCCCAGCAGCTGCTCCACA
This sequence comes from uncultured Cytophagales bacterium, assembly GCA_963711295.1. GTDB lineage: Bacteria > Bacteroidota > Bacteroidia > Cytophagales > Hymenobacteraceae > Hymenobacter. The sequence goes on along the minus strand of CAVQDF010000003.1, from coordinate 1,200,033 downwards.
TTAACCACTACCCGCAGGGCCTTGGTGGCGGCGTTGGCGCCCATGCTCACGTGGTCTTCCTGGCCGTTGCTGCTCACCAGGCTGTCGACGGAGGCGGGGGTACAGAGCTGCTTGTTCTGGCTCACGAGGCCGGCGGCGGCGTACTGCGGAATCATCAGGCCCGAGTTCAGGCCCGGCTCGGCCACCAGAAACGGCGGCAACCCCCGCTGCCCGCCAATAAGCTGGGCCGTGCGCTGCTGCGAGATGCTGCCCAGCTCGGCCGCCGCAATAGCCAGCATATCGAGGCCCAGCGCCAGCGGCTGGCCGTGGAAATTGCCCCCGCTCAGAATAGCATCGTCGGCGGGGAAGATGATGGGGTTGTCGGTGACGGCGTTGCACTCCATTTCAACGGTGCGGGCCACGTAAGCCAGCGCGTCGCGGGAGGCCCCGTGCACCTGGGGCATGCAGCGCAGCGAGTAGGGGTCTTGGACGGCCGTTTTGGGCTGCTGCTGCAACTCGCTGCCCGCCAGCAATTCGCGTAGGCGGGTGGCCACCAGCTGCTGGCCGGGGTGGGGGCGCAGGCGGTGCAGGCGCTCATCAAACGGCTCGGCCAGCCCATCGAAGGCCTCCAGCGAAAGGGCCCCGATAACGTCGGCGGCAGCGGCCAGGCGCTGGGTGCGCAGCAGCGCGTGCACGGCATAGGCGAGCATAAACTGGGTGCCGTTGAGCAGGGCTAATCCTTCCTTGGCCTTCAGCCCGATGGGCTCCCAACTGAACAGGCTCATGGCATCGGCTGCGCTCAGGCGGTAGCCCTCGTAGTTCACCTCGCCCAGCCCCAGCAGGGGCAGGCACAAATGGGCCAGCGGGGCCAGGTCGCCGCTGGCGCCCAGGCTGCCCTGCTCGTACACCACCGGCAGCATGCCGCGGTTGTAGAAATCGAGCAGCCGCTGGGCCGTGGCCAACTGCACGCCGCTGTGGCCGTAGCTCAGGCTCTGCACCTTCAGCAGCAACATCAGCCGCACCAGCTCAGCCGGCACCTCGGGGCCCGTGCCGCAGGCATGCGACATGAGCAGGTTGATTTGCAGCTGCTGGCGCTGCGGGGCCGGAATGGCCTGCCCGCACAGCGCCCCAAAACCCGTATTGATGCCGTACACCGCCGTATCGGGGTCGCGCTCCAGGCGCTGGTGCAGGTAATCGTGGCAGGTGGTGATGCGCTGGCGGGCCTCGTCGCTGAGCACCACCCGCGCCCGGCTGCGCAGCAACTCATCGAGGGTAGCCAGATCGAGGGGAGTGCTGGGCGTAAGGGCGTAGTCGGCGGCCATGAGCGGGAGCGGAAAAAGGGCGGAAGGCAGGAGGCGCGAAAGTACGGAAACTGCCGCCGCCCGTAAGTCCGGGCCGTTGGGGCTACCGAAAGAAGTTCATTTCCTCAACGGGATAAATACGGAGGAGCCGCTGCGGTAAACCCGTATTTATCCGCTTGATTCTTGTTTTATTCTTGCCGTAATTTGAAGTATTGCGCTGACTTCTATCTGCTTACGCCATGGAATACAACTCCAAATACGGCCCTGGAGCCCAGACGCCTGCACAACGCTACTATGTGTTGCTACGCTTGCAGGATGCCATTCCCAGCCTCCGCACCAAAGCCACGCCTTACGCCCTGCAACTCTACGCGAGCTACGTGGCTGGCGAACTCAGCTGGTCCGAAGTACGTCAGGCCCTCAACGCGCGGCTCCGCTAACAAGCTGCCCGTTGCCGGGCAGCTCCTAGTCACTAGCGGTGGCTCACCGTAGCCATTAACGTAGCTCGGCCAGCACCTCGGCCATCGTTAGCGTCTGCTCGGTGCCGGTGGCCAGGGTTTTGAGCTTGAACTGCCCGTTGGTGCGCTCCTCGGGGCCTTGCAGCAGCACGTACGGGATGCCCTTGCCGTCGGCGTATTTGAACTGCTTGGCCAGTTTCGTTGATTCGGGGTAAAGCTCGGCTGCCACGCCGGCTTCGCGCAGACTGCGCAGCACAGGCAGCACCGCAACTTCGCTGGCCGGGTCGAAATTGGCAATCAGGCAGCGCGTGGTAGCGGCCACGGCGGCCGGAAACAGCTCCAGCTCCTCCAGGCAGTCGTAGAGCCGGTCGACACCGAACGAGAAGCCCACGCCCGATACGCCGGGCAGGCCGAAGGCGCCGGTGAGGTTGTCGTAGCGGCCGCCGCCGCTCACGCTGCCCATGTTCACGTTGTTGATCTTAATTTCGAAGATGCAGCCCGTGTAGTAGCTCAGGCCCCGGGCCAGGGTTACGTCGAACTCCAGGTTAGCCCATTTTTCAAACCCGAAGCCGCGCAGGTATTCCAGCACCCGGTTCAGGTCCTGCAGGCCCCGGTAGCCGTCGGCGGTGGCATTGTCGGGCTCCACGCCGGCCGTTACGAAGGCCGCCAGCAGCCGGTCGAGCTTCTCTTCAAAGGAGCCCGCCACGCCCAGCAGATCGAACAGTTTTTCGGTGGCCTCTACCGAGAAGCCGCGCCCGGCCAGCTCTTTTTCCACGCCTTCGCGCCCGATTTTGTCGAGCTTATCGATGGCCGTGAACAGATCCACCTCGGTACCCTCGCCGCCCAGTGCCTGGTAAAATGCGCCCAGCACGCCGCGGTGGTTGATTTTGATGGTATGGTCGGTGAGGCCCAGGGTCGTGAGCACCTCCGACATCATGAGCACGATTTCGGCCTCGCAAAGCAGCGAATCGGTGCCCACCACGTCGGCGTCGCACTGGTAGAACTCGCGGTAGCGGCCGCGCTGGGGCCGGTCGGCCCGCCACACGGGCTGAATCTGGTAGCGCTTGAAGGGAAACACGAGCGTGCCGCGGTTCATCACCACGTAGCGGGCGAAGGGCACCGTCAGGTCGTAGCGCAGGCCTTTTTCGGCAATTTTGGGCAGCACCGTTTTCGCCCCGGCCAGCAGATCTTCGGCCGTCACTTCTTCCTTGACAACTTCCCCCTTCTGCTTTTTAAGGAAGTTGCCCGAGTTGAGCACCTTAAATAGCAGCTGGTCGCCCTCCTCGCCGTACTTGCCCGTGAGCACGCTCAGGTTTTCCAGGGTTGGGGTTTCGAGCGGGGCATAGCCGAACTTCTCGAACACGCGGCGAATCACGCCAAAAATATAGGTGCGGCGGGCTACTACAGCGGGGCCGAAGTCGCGGGTGCCTTGTGGGATACTGGGCTTTTGCATGAGTTACTGAATGTGGCCGCGAAGCTACAAAATATGAAGCCGGGCTGCATGTAGGGCAGCGAAAGATGCTGTTTTCGGCGACACAACAGACTTTGATAGTGTGCCACCTTCATTCGGCCCGGCGCTGGTACCAACTAGCGTGTCAGGCCGGACGAATGAGGGTGTTGGGCAGGCAAACTGCAAGCGCCATAAGGCCGCAAATCATGCTTCTGAGGCCATTAATGAAAAATATTTTCGCTTCAGATAGTTATATTAATTATATGTTAAATCTATTAGGTACCTTAGTTACCGATAACTGCTTTCAGGTGTTTTCTAATCTTTTCCCGTTGCTGATCTGCTCCGGGGGCGGCTTGATAGTGCCCATAGATAGTGGTTAAAAGGAATTCATTTTTAATCACATCTGCCACATGGACACACCTTTACGTTCCTACACACTGCGCTCTGCATTTCGGGCTGGCCGACAGCTAGTGCTACTGCTGCTGCATGTTTCGGCTTTGCGCTGAACGCTTTGGCCCAGGCCCCCACTATCAGTACCGACCGGGAGGACTACCTGCCCGGCGATATCGTGCTCATAGAAGGCGACCATTGGCTGCCCGGCGAGCAGGTGCGGCTTGAAATCGACCACTCCACCGTCAGCCACGGCAACACCATACTAACGGCCACAGCCGACGCCAGCGGGCACGTTTACAACGATGAGTTTCTGATTCAGCCCATTCACTTAGGCGAATCGTTCACGCTCATGGCCAGCGGGCAACGCTCCGGGCTGAGTGCCAGCACCACGTTTACAGATGGTAGGGCAACCCTGGAGGCCGTGACGGTAGGCCCTGCAGCAACAGCGCAGTATATGGGAGTGGCTGGCACTATTACGTTTGCCGTAACGGTAACCCGAGTAGCACTGCCAATAATGAAACTGCCAGCCTGTCGGTGGGAGCCCAACTGCCGGAGTTATCTGCATTCTTTAACCCGGCTGCACTTGACTTCGGTCCCGGCAAAAACAGTGTAGCATCACGGTTGTCTACATTGACCCTGCAAACTACGGCTTCGCCCAAGCGGTTACAGCGCAGCAGATTTACAGTTACTGCCACAGCGGCAGCACCGAGCAGCACAGTAAGCACTACTGGGTCTTTTACCATCTCACCCAAACCTATCACCGGCTCGTTTACGGCTGCCAGCAAAATCTACGACGGAAAGACTGACGCTACTGCTTTGGCCTTAAGCCTGAATGGAGTAATAAACGGGGATGCCGTCAGCCTAACGGGTGGTTCGGCCACGTTCGTCACCAAAGCAGTTGGTAGTAATAAGCAGGTAACGATGAGCGGTGCAGCGCTTACCGGTGCTAAAGCCGCTAACTATAGCTTGGCATCTGTGAGCAACGCCACGGCCAACATCACGGCTCGCGCCCTGACCATTAGTGCCACGGCGGCAAACAAGGAGTACAACGGCTCGACGGCCGCCAATGCCACGCTCAGCGACAACCGTATCAGCGGCGATGCACTTACGGTCACTTACACCAGCGCAACGTTTACGGATACCAACGTTGGAGTGGGTAAAGGGGTAACAGTTAGCGGCATTGCGTTGAGTGGAACTGATGCTGGCAACTACAGCGCCAACACCACGGCCACCGCCACTGCCAACATCACGACCAGGCCGCTGGCCGTGACGGCGGAAGCCAAATCCAAGGTTTTCGGCGACACTGACCCTGTCCTCACGTTCAGTGCCCCGCTGCTGCTGACCGGCGATGTGCTAAGCGGCAGCCTAACCCGCGCGCCGGGCCAGGATGTGGGAGCCTATGCCATTACCCAGGGCACGCTGGCCAATGCCAACTATGCCATTACCTACACCGGGGCTTTGCTGAGCATTACTGCCCGCCCCGTAAGCATTACGCCAAGCGCCAACCAGCATAAGTCCTACGATGCACCTGAGCCGGTGTACAGCTTCAGTAACAGCGGGAGCCTGCCGGCGGGTAGTTTCACGGGCAGCCTGGCCCGCAGCCCCGGCCAGGATGTGGGCAGCTACCCTTTCCTGCTGGGCAGCCTGAGCGCCGGCGGCAACTACTCGTTGAGTCTTGTCGGCAGCGAAACCTTCTCGATTGTACCGGCTGCGGCTAGTATTACGCTGCATAACCTCGCGGGGCGGGTATATGACGGCAGCCCCAAACCGGCCACCTATACCACTACCCCAGCGGGCCTGAGCGGCGTGACCGTGCTTTATGAAGGTGCCGCCCTGGCGCCGACCGGCGTGGGCAGCTACGCCGTAACGGCCTCGCTCAGCAATTCCAACTACCTGCCCGCCACTGCTACCGGCACGCTGGTGATCCTGCCGGCGCCGGCCACCATCACCCTAACGGCCGCCGACTTCAGCCAGACTTATGATGGCACTGCCAAGCTGGTGCGGGCTGCGGCCAGTCCGGCGGCGGCGGCCGTGCAGGTGGCGTACCGCCAGAACAACAACCCGGTAGCGTCGGCAATGCAGGCCGGTACGTACGCGGTGGTGGCCACGCTCAACAACCCCAATTATCAGCTGGTGGATGCCGGCAGTGGCCAACCCTTGGTGCCGGCCCAACTGACCGCCTCGCTACTCATCAATAAAGCGCCGCAAGAACTGGTATGGGCCGCTCCGGCTAGTATTGGGTATGGTACCGCCCTGAGCGGGACCCAGCTGAACGCCGGCCGGCCGGTAGGCGACGGTGTGCTGACTTATAGCCCCGTCGCCGGCACTGTGCTGCCAGCAGGGCCTCATACACTGCAGGTTACGGTTGCCGAAACCGATAACTACCTGCCGCGCACAGCCAGCGTAGTGCTAAGCGTAGCTACCCGGCCGCTTACGCCGGCGGTAACGGCCGCTTCCAGGGTGTACGATGGCACCCCGGCCGCCACGCTTACGGCTCGCAGCCTGAGTGGGGGCGTGGTAGGCGCCGATGACGTAACGCTAATCGAAAACAGTGCGGCATTTGCCGATAAGCAGGTGGGTGCCGGCAAACCGGTTACGGCTACCGGCCTGACCCTGGGCGGTACCAGCGCTGCCAACTACAGCCTGACGGCCACCACGGCCACTACCACCGCCAATATTACGGCGGCTTCCCTCACAGGAAACTTTACGGCCGCTAATAAGACCTATGATGGCACCTCGACCGCCAGCATCCTGACCCGTTCCCTGACCGGAAAACTGGACCAGGATGATGTAACATTAACCAGTGGCATAGCCTCATTTGGTGATAAAAACGCCGGCAAGGCTAAACCGGTTACTGCCAGTGGTTTTGTGCTGAGCGGACCTGATGCCATCAACTACCAGCTGGTCAGCACCAGCCCGGCCGCCACGGCCGATATCTTGGCCAAGCCCATTGCGGGGAGCTTCACGGCAGCCGATAAGGTATACGACAACACGGCGGCTGCCACCATAAGCGGTCGGAGCCTGTCGGGCACGCTGACCAACGACGACGTACGACTGAGCGGCGGTATCGCCAGCTTTGCCAACGCACAGGTGGGCAGCGCCAAACCCGTAACCCTGGCCGATGCCGGGCTGTTAGGCGGCGATGCCGGTAACTATCAGCTGACGGCCGTCACGCCGGCCGCGGCCGATATTACGCCGCTGGGCATCACTGGCCGCTTCACGGTTGCCAGCCGCCCTTACGATGGCACGGTGGGGGCCACAGTGCTCACCCGCACTCCCACAAATGCTCTGGGCTCTGATGTGGTGACGCTGAGTGGCGGCACGGCTACTTTTGCCGACAAGCATGTGGGCGCCGGCAAGTTGGTAACGCTGAGTGGGGCCGTGCTGGGCGGTGCCCAGGCCGGCAACTACAGCCTGCTTTCTATCAGCGATGCTGCGGCTGACATTACGGCCCGGTCGCTACTGGTAACGGCCGCCGCCGCCGACAAGCCTTACGACGGCACGAGAGCCGCTACCGTGACCCTCAGCGACGACCGCCTGAAGGGTGACGTGTTGGCAATAGCCTATACCACTACCACATTCGCCGACAAGCAGGTAGGCACCAACAAAACCGTGACCGTATCCGGCCTGCGCCTCAGCGGAGCCGATGCCGATAACTACTCGCCCAATGCCACGGCACTGGCTACGGCCAGCATCACGCCCCTTGCCCTTACCATCAGCATCAGTGCCAGCGACAAAGTATACGACAGCAACACGCAGGCTGCGGTTGTGGCCAGCCTGGGCTCCGGCAGCGGCCTGCTGCCCGGCGACGGGGTAACAGTAGGCGCCACCGGCGGGCAGTTCGATAGCCCGATGGCCGGCACTGGCAAAACCGTAACGGCCACCGTAAGCAAAACCGGCACTGACGCTGGCAACTATACGGCCAACACCACTGCCATTACTACGGCCAGCATCAGTAAACGCCCGCTCACAGCCAGCCTACTGGGCAGCGTGAGCAAAGTTTACGACCGCACTACTACGGCCACGCTTATGCCGGCCAACTATGAGCTTAACGGACGCATAGATGGCGACGCCGTAAGCCTGATTATGCCCACCAGCGGCAGCTACGATACCCGGCAAGTAGGCGCGGGTAAAATAGTGACCGTAAGCGGTCTGGGCCTGGATGGCGCGGCGGCTCCCAACTACCAGCTGGTGGCTACAAGCCTCTCCAAGGCGGTAGGCAACATCACGGCCCGGCCGCTACAGGTTACTGCCGCGGGCATTGGTAGAATTTACGACGGCACTACCACCGCTGCCGTAACGCTGGCTGATAACCGCCTGAGCCCAGACGTGCTGACCACGGCCTACACCACTGCTACGTTTGCCAGCAAGCAGGTGGGCGCCGACCGTGCGGTAACCGTGACTGGTATCAACCTCAGCGGCCCCGATGCCGGCAACTATGCCGCCAACACCATGGCTACCACTACGGCCGGTATCACGGCACTGGGTATTACCGGTACCATCTCGGCGGCCAATAAGGTGTACGATGGTACGTTGCCGGCTACCGCCATCGGCAGCCTCCAAGGCCAGATAGTTGGAGACGATGTATCGGCGGTAGTTAGCGGAGCGCAGTTCAACACGCCTGTAGTAGCAGTGGGCAAGCCGGTAACGGCCGCGCTGACGTTGGCCGGGGCCGATGCCGGCAACTATACCGTGAACTCCTCGGCGGCTACCACGGCCAGCATCACAGCGAAAGCCCTGACTGCCAGCATTACGGCTCAGGATAAGGTGTACGATGCTACTGCCACTGCTATTGCTACCGCTATTGTGCCAACGGCCGACCTGATCAGCGGCGATGTGGTGGGGGCAGACGTAATTAGTGCAAACTTCAGAGATGCCACTGCAACTCTTAACGATGCCAAAGCGGGTGTCGCCAAGCCAGTGCTGGCTAACCTGGCCCTCAAGGGCACCGCGGCCGCTAACTACCAGCTTACGTCGCCGATGGCCACCACTACGGCTACCATTACGCCGCGGCCCATCACGGGCACCTTCACGGCGGCCAGCAAGGTGTTTGATGGCACAACTGCCGCAGCAGTAACGGGGCAGGCCCTGGTAGGCGTGCTCTCGCCCGATGTCGTGAGCCTGACAGGCGGCAGCGCCAGCTTCGGCAGTTCCACGGTGGGCACCGGCAAAACCGTAACGGCCAGCGAGATGGCACTGAGCGGCTCGGCCGCCCCCAATTACTCGCTGACCTCAGTAAAGACCACGCTAGCTGACATTACCGTGGCCGTGCCCGGCGTAGCTGTGGTCGGTGGACCGGTGCAATATTCTGATAACGTAACGCTCACGGCCACTATCTCTTCGGCTACGGTGCAGAACGAAGTGAACAGCACGGGCGGCACGGTGCAATTCCTGCTCAAGCCAAACTCGGGCGCGGTTATAGCGCTGGGCAGTTCCGCGTATCCGGCCGACTGGTCGGTGGTGGCAAATAAGGCTACTGTGATACGCGAATTCAACATCAAGCAGGCCCCAGGCTCGTACGCGATACAGGCCATCTTCACGCCCAACCAGGGCAACATTGGCGGGGTGACCAACCTTACAGCTGGTACCCTCGTCGTAACCCGGGAGCACGCCGAGGCTACCTACACAGGCGAAACGTATTACACACTTCCCTCGGCTACGGCCAGCAGTTTCAATATACTGCTTAGTACTACCGTGAAGGATATCACGGCGCTGCCCGCCAGTACGAGCTACGATGCCACGCCTGGCAACATCTCCAACGCGGTAGTGGTGTTCCACAAGGACAACATTAATGGTCCCGTCATCGGCTCGGCTCCGGTAGCGCTGGTAAGTAGCACCGACCCCAAAACGGGCACGGCCTCCGTGTTCTACAACTGCCCCATCAGCAACGTCGACCAGAACAACGGCGGCCTGAGCCTCACCATCTACCCGGAGGTAAGCGGCTACTACACCAACCTGGCGCTGGATCCCGTGATGGTAACCCTCTCGTTGCCAGGGGCTGATTTTGTAACGGGTGGCGGCTTCATAGTGAATACGGCCAACTCGCGGGGCACGCTGGCCGGCAGCACGGGCGCCAAAACCAATTTTGGCTTTACTATGAAGTATACCCGCTCGGGTAGTAACCTCAAGGGCCAGTGCAACATTATTGTGCGTAGCAACGGCCGCGTCTACCAGATCAAGAGCAACTCCGTCAATACCCTTTCGGTGGGGGCTACCACCAACGGCGCTACCCCGGCCTATTTCAACACCAAGGCCAACTATACCGATATTACCGACCCGCTTAACCCCATATCAGGCGGCGGTAATATGGATCTGACAGTCTGGATGAACGATATATCGACGGGCGGACAAAACGATGAGGTCGGGATGCAGTTGTCGAATGGCTCCCAACTGCTGTTTGCCAGCGACTGGAACGGCACCAAAACGATGCCGCAGCCGCTGGGAGGAGGGAACATACAAGTGCGCAATATGCTGGCGGCTACGGCTGCGCCTGTGACCAAAACTACCAATACCGCTAATGCCACCGTCGGTGGTTCGGCCGTCGCGGCCCAACCCGTGGCTACGGCCGCAAGCCTGTTGGAAGTATTTCCTAACCCCATGAGCGGCGAGCAGGCTACCGTGCACTTCCGGACTCAGGCGGCCGGTAAGGTGCAGGTATTGCTCTACAACGAAGTAGGTATGCTAATTGCCACGCTCTACGATGCCCAAGCCCAGGGGGGAGAAGAGTTATACCTCACTCTTGCGCGTGCAGACCTGCCCACCGGCCTGTATATGTGCCGCCTGCTGGCCAATGGCCGTGTCGTCAACTACCGGTTTGCCATAGCGCAGTAAGCTTGCTGACGCCATGGTTGGTACAGCTTAACCGGAGCCAAACCAACAGCCGCTGCTGCTGAGTGTGGCCCAGTAACGCCATTTGCCCCTTTCCCTAGCTGCTTGGCCAGGGAAAGGGGCAAATGGCGTTACTGGTTACGGTGTACTTTAAAGCACTGAAGGATAGTACCCCGCCGCCGCCTCTATTTCGTGGATGGCATCGAGCACCGAGGCTACCAGCAGGGGTTGAGAAGAGTCGTCGAGGTGCAAAAAGCGGTGGCGGCTGACTGGCGGCACATGGCACAAAATCAGGCGGCGGACCTGGGCGTGGAGCACGAAGGCATAGGCCAGCAGCAGTTCCACTACATCTTCTGATACGTCCTCGACCATGCTCAAATCGATGACGATGGCCGCTTTACCAGCGCGGCTGGCCCGGTGTAAGGCCCGGTGCAAGGGCTCCTCATCGGCGGGGGTGCAGACGGTCCCGGAAAGAATAAGCAGATAAGCCTGGGGTAATTTCTCGCGCTGAACTTCCAACATCATCTCCGGACCTCGTAGTGGAACACTCTACTGAGGTGCTTAAAGCGAATTTTTAAAGATGCGAGTTACGGGGATAAATAAGAAAAAATGGTATTATACTGAGTAAATTATATTTAAACGGGTAAAGTGGCTAATTTAACGAGGGTATTGGGCGTTTCGACGAACCTGAAACAAAACGGGAGCTGCCAACGGCGACTTGAGCGGAGCACGTATTCCGGCCCGGCGCAGACCCTGAGTGGTCCAGTCGTTGCAGGTGCGCAGGGCGTGGTAGCGGCCCCGGGCTCGGAAGAAAAAGTCGGCCCCGCCGTAGCCCGTGGCCTGCCGCAACTGCCGCGCCCCAGCCGAGTCGGGCGCGGCCAATGCGGCCCGCACGTGGCGCACCAGCTGCGCGTACTGCGCGGCCGATACGTGCAGCGGCACTACGTAGGTGCCCGAGTCGGGCGCGGCGCGGTAGAAGCTGACGTGTACCAGGGTTTTCGATGGAAAAAGGGCCCGCACCACGGCCCCCGGCCCCGGCGTGCGCCCGCCCATCGAACCCAGAAAAAAGCCCTCATTACCCCAGCCAAAGCCCACGTAGGGCGCCCGACCGAACCGGGCCGTGAGGCCAGGCTGGCCCAGCTCCCGCAACCAATCGTGGCCGGTTTGCGGGTCGCGGGTGGGCAGCAATAAGTCGGTGTGAATGCCGTTGGATACCACGAACACGGGCACACCACCCGGCGTGGGCCGAAACTGCCGGTTTACCGGCACCAGGGCCCCGGTCATCAGCAACAGCACAAAGGCTACGAAGGCGGGCATAACGCAATGGGTGAGAGGCGGGCAAAGATAGGGCGGGCTTCCGACCCCCGCCGCCAGCCGGCCGTTGCCACTGTAAAGGTTCGCGTTTGAACTGCGCTAATGCCTTACTGTGGCCTCGCAGCCGTATCTTTGCCGTTACTCCAACAGCCCCCATCTTTGGTCCGCCTGCTCGCCTATCTGCTCACCACGCTGTTGCTGCTCCAGACTCTGGAGCCGGAGCTGCTAGTTGTGAACTACGAGCTGAATAAAGCCCGCATTACGGCCCAGTTCTGCGTGAACAAGGCCCGCCCCCAACTGAAGTGCGACGGCAAATGCCACTTGGCTAAACAGTTGGGCCAAGCCGACGACACTGGTAAAAAGGCCCCAGCCACCGCAGGTCGGTTGAAGTTTGAAGTGCTGCCCGCCGCGGGCCGCCTGACGTTCCAGGCCCCGCGCCACTGGCCAGTGCAGCCGGGTAGCTACCCCGCGCCGGTAGCCCCTCGCTACGCCGACGCCCCCACGCCTGGCGTATTCCGGCCGCCACTGGTTTAACTCCCCCTATCAGTAGCTTAGAAGAGCTGCTGAGATAATTTAGTCAGCTCTGGTTGGGGCTGATCTGGGGCCGCGCGTTGGCGCGCGGCTCGTTATGTCTGGGTTAAACCGCTACTGCTTTTCTGATGATTTTCTCTCGTTTCGCGGCCGTTACCGCGTCGATGGCCGTTGCCACCGTGCTGGTGGCTGGCTGTAACAATAAAGATAACGACCCGGCCGCCGCGCCGCAAAAAGGCGTGTTTTCCGTAGAGCTCGAAAACACGGTAGGCAACCGTGCCCTGCGCCTCGATACCGATACCTACACCACCCCGGCCGGCGACCAGTTCACGATCAGCACCTTCAGGTACTACCTGTCCAACCTGACGCTGCTCAGGGCCGATGGGAGCACGTACGCCTTGCCCGAAACCTATTTTCTGGTAGACCAGGCCAAGCCGGAAAGCCAGACGCTGAAGCTGACCGACGTGCCCACGGGCGACTATACCAGCCTGCGCTTCACGGTGGGCGTTGATAGTGCCCGCACCAAAGCCGGCAACCTGACCGGCATCCTGGGCAGCGACAACAACATGTGGTGGGACTGGAGCAAGGAGTTCATCAACCTGAAGCTGGAAGGCACTTCGCCCCAGTCGCCGAAGGGCGGGCTTGTGTTTCATATTGCGGGTTACAAGGGCGCCAACGGGGCCAACAACACCATCCGGACCGTAACACTGCCTTTTGGTGGTAGCACCAAGCTGCTGGTCCGCGCCGACCACACCCCCCAGATTCATCTGCAGGCCGACGTGCTCAAGATGTTCAGCGGCCCTACCACGGTGCGCTTCGCCACGGTGAACAACTCCATGGGCGGCCCCAACTCGGTGAAAATTGCCGATAACATTGCCGCTGGCATGTTCTCCGTCGAGCATATTCACGCCAATTAGAGAAGTAAGATTAGAGAGGTGAGATGGATAGTGCGCCTTGAATAAGGGTAACTGTCTCACTTCTCGCCTCTCGTATCTCATGTCTAAATCATGAAGTGCTTCCTTCGACTACTGCTAACCAGCCTCCTGTGGGGGCTGGCCGGCCCGGCTGCGCACGCCTGCGACATTTGCGGCTGCTTTATGGGCATCACGCCCTACGACAATCAGAGCGGCTTTTCGCTCATGCACCGCTACCGCATCTACAACGGGTATCGGCAGCTCGGGCAAAGCCCCGACTTCCGGCCCACCGGGGCCCGGATATTCTTCCCCACCAAACTAAACTCCGACGATGGCTACGCCCATAGCCACCACGGCGACCCCACCGATTTTGAGGCTTTCCGGGTAGTGGAGCTGCGGGGCAAATACTTCCTGGCCCAGCGCCTGGAGCTAAATGCTTTCGTGCCCTATGTGATGAACACGTCGCAGATCAGCGGCCGGCAGCTAAATGCCGCAGGCCTCGGCGACGTAACGGTTTTTGCCGGCTACCACCTCATCCGGGCCATTGAAACGGCCGGGCTGCAAAGCCGGCTTATTGTGGGCGGGGGCTTGAAACTGCCCACCGGCGAATACACGCGCCAGAGCGGGCAGGGCCAGCGCTACGCCCTGCTCAACCAGGTGGGCACCGGTACGACCGATGGGTTCGTGTATGCCAACTACATCGGCAGCTTCCGGAATGCGGGCCTGAGCGTGAACACCAGCTACCGGCGGGCGTCGGAAAACCGTTTCCGCAACAGCTTTGCCCCGAGTACGGCCACGTTTGCCAGCCTGTTTTACCGGGTGCCGCTGGGTTCCAACTGGCAGCTGTATCCGTCGGCGCAGTTTTTTTACGAGCAAACCAAAGGCGAGATGCTGGAGGGAAACCTCACCGGCGAGCATGCCATGGAAAACGCGCTGCTCGGCCCCGGCCTCGACGTGTACTACAAAAACGTGTCGCTTAGTACCAGCGTGCAACTACCCGTGTACACGGCCCTCACCGACCACCCGGCCAGCGCTGGCCGGGTGGTGGTATCGGTGGGCTACAGCCTGCGGCAGACCAAGTACCTGCTGCACAAAAAGGCCACGCCGGGAACCTGATGGCCGGACCGTATCTTGTTCATCCGAAACCCTATCTGTTGATGACCAACTTGCTTCAGCGTTTTACGCCAGGGCTGGCCCGGCCGCTGCTGCTGGCCCTAACGGTGCTGCTGGCCAGTTGCGCCTCCAGCAACGATGGTGATGACCCGAGCCCGGACGCTTTTGCGGCCCCCACGCCCTACGCGCTGGTGTTGCCGCCGCTGTTCCCGACGCCGCTGGCCCAGCCGGCCAACAACCCGCTCACAGTGGAAGGGGTGGAGCTGGGCCGGCAGCTGTTCTACGAGAAGGCCCTGTCCGTCGACAACAGTAAGTCGTGTGGCTCCTGCCACCAGCAAAGCAAGGCCTTTACCGACGGGCTGGCCCGGGCCGAGGGGGTGGGTGGTACCCGCCACGCCCGGAGCGCCATGCCGCTGCAAAACCTGCTCTGGGAACCCCGCCTGACCTGGGACGGGGCCCACACCAGCCTCGAGCAGCAGGCCCGCACGCCCATCGAAAACCCGCTGGAGCTGCACCAGCCCCTGAGCGCCGGCGTGGCCCGGCTCCGGCAGACCACCAAGTACCCGGCCCTGTTTGGCCGGGCGTTCGGCCAAGGTGCCATCACGGAGGAAAACGTGCTCAAGGCCCTGGCCCAGTTCGAGCGGACCCTGATTTCGGCTGATTCGCGCTTCGACCGGTACCGGCGGGGCCAGCAGAGTGTACTAAGCGCCGACGAAGTGCGGGGCATGGAGCTGTTCAGTATTCATCCGAACGGCCGCATCCGGGGGGGCAACTGCAGCGACTGCCACAGCGGGGTGCTGCAAACCGACCGCAACTTCCGCAACAACGGCCTCGACGCTACCTTCGGTGCCGACCTGGGCCTGGGGGCTCTCACAGGCAAGCCCACCGACAACGGAAAGTTCCGGGTGCCCTCGTTGCGCAACATCGCCCTTACGGCCCCTTACATGCACGACGGCCGGCTGGCTACCCTCGAAGACGTGCTCGACCACTACAACGAGCATGTACAGTTCAACAGCCCAAACCTCGACCCGCTGCTGCTCAACACGACCAATGACCCGCTCCAGGAAAACCCCAACCTGGGGCTAACCGCCCAGGAAAAAAAGCAGATAATTGCCTTCCTGCGCACGCTCACCGATTCGGCCTTCATTACCGATCCGCGCTTCGCGGAGCCGAAATGATATCATGTTGAGCAAGGCTAAGGACGGAATCTGATTCCAAGAACGTGCGCCCCTCCGGAATGCAGGGGCGCATGTTGGGGTAAGAAGAGGTTTATTCGGGGCTACGCATAAAGGGGCACAAGTATGCAGCGCGAAGCTGGATGCATGGGTTAAGGTGAAGGTGTTGCTGTGTTAATATTCTATTAATTAGAATATTATACATGGTAGGGAGGGCAAATGCCGGCCGGGCCTATGGGCCTGACACTATCGTTGTGCGCAGTGTTACCGGTTTGGTAGATAGTGCCTGGCTTGCCTGGCGGGCTGCTTCCGAAAAACTGACTGCCGCCGGTGGGGGAGGAGGCTACATGTACTACCTTGGTTGCGTCCTTAACTCCGGATTCGGTGGCCAACTTGGCTCTCAGCTCCGGTTTGCTGCTGCTCTCTATGCTTCGAAAACTGCTTTTCTGGCTGGCTCTGCCGGCAATGGTTGCCTGCACCCGTCCGGCCGCGCCCACCGCTAATGGCGGCAGCGGCAGCCCTACATATTTTCCAGGCGCCGGCAAGGCCTGGCAGCGCCTGAGCCCGGCCACGGCCGGCTTCGATGGCGCCCGCCTGGCGGAGGCCGTCGCTTTTGCCCAAACGCAGGAAACCACCCAAATGAAGCCCGATTTCTCCACCCAGGAGGAAATTTTCGGCAAGCTGCTGGGACCCATGCCCACCAGCCGGGCGGCCACCAACGGCCTCGATATTGCGGCATGGTTACCTGGTGGCCGAGTGGGGCGACACCGAGCGCGCCGACCCTACCTACAGCGTGGCCAAAAGCGCGTTTCTACCCTGCTGGGCATCACCCTCGACCGTGGCCTCATCAAAGACGTGCATGACCCTGTGGCCCGGTACGTGCACGACGGCGGCTACGATTCTGCCCACAACCGCCTGATTACCTGGGAGCATCATGCCCGCCAAACCAGCGAGTGGGAAGGCGAGCTGTGGGGTAAGAATGCCGATTTTATTGGTTCTGAAGCCTTTGGCAAGGGCGAGCGGAAGCCACGGGTGTTGCAGGCGCCTGGTACGTACTACGAATACAACGACGTGCGCATCAACCGCTTTGCCCTCTCGCTGCTGCGCCTGTGGCAAAAGCCGCTGCCGGTCGTGTTCAAGCAGGAAGTGATGGACCCCATCGGCGCATCTACCTCTTGGCAGTGGGTGCCTTACCCCAACGCCGTGGCTACCGTGAACGGCCAGGCCCTACCCTCGGTAAGCGGCGGCACGCGCTGGGGCGGCGGCCTGCGCATCAGTGCCCGCGACGAGGCCCGCTTTGGTTACCTGATGCTGCGCCAGGGCCGATGGGGCAACCGCCAAATCGTATCGTCCGACTGGGTGCGGCAGGCTACCACGCGTGGCCCCGTCGGCCCCGACTACGGCTACCTCTGGTGGCTCAACACCGAAAAGAAAGCCTGGCCCGATGCTCCGGCCTCCAGCTACGCCGCCCTGGGCGCGGGCTCCAACACCATCTGGATCGACCCCGAGCACGACCTGGTAATTGTGTGGCGCTGGCACAATGGCAGCCCCAACGAACTGATTAAGCGCGTACTGGCCGCCCTCAACCCGTAAGCTCATATTTACCCCGCCGCCGGCCGGCAGGGCAAGGCGGCGGCGCAAGGACTGGCCGGCCGGGCCCAGTCACGCCCAGCCACCACCGCCTGCCTGCCAGCTGCTAGCCCCCGAACCCGCCGCCGCCACCGGCTGGCGCGGCCTCGATGCGGCCGGCTTTGGCCTTGTTAGCCCCGATGTACCAGGTGAAGCCCAGCCAGCCAACCCGGGTTTCGGGCTTGGTATAGAGCGTGGATTGCAGCTCGGGTGCGTTGACTTCGGCCCGGCGTACCTGGGTGTTCAATAAGTCGGAAACGCGGAGCGTGAGGGCGGCGCGGTTCTGCCACAGGCGCTGGCGCAGGGCAATTTCGAGGCCGCCGGTGGCCAGCTGCCGGCCCTGGGCCGTAATGGTGGCCGAGCGGTAGGAGCCGGTCAGCTGCACATCGAGGGCGGGAGTGGGGCTGAAGTTCTGGTTGAGGCGCACGGTGCCGCTCAGGGCCCGGCGCGAGCCGGCGTCGAGGGCGTTGGTCTGGAGCTGGGCGCGGTAGATCGAGCCGTTGGCCTGCACCCGCCACCAGGCCGTAATCGGCTGGCTCCAGCTGAGCTCCAGACCCACGTTGGTGGTGGTGCCCAGGTTGCGGTAAGTTTCTGCCAGCACCAGCCCGGCGGCGGGGTTGCGGTTGGTGGCCACCGTGTCCACGTCGCGCAGGCGCTGAATGGAGTTGTTGGTGAAACGCCCGAACAGGGTGGTCGTGATTTCGGCCCCGCCGGGCAAACTCAGCTGGTGGCCTACCTCCAGGTTGTGGCTGAATTCGGCCCGGAGCGCGGGGTTGCCGAGGCGGTAAAAGCGCGGGTCGAGGTAAAGCGGAACGGCCAGCTGCTGCATGAAATTGGGGCGGCTCAGGCGGCGGGCGTAGCTCAGCGTCAGGCGCTGGGGCTGCTCGTTGGCCTTGGTCGAATCAGTCTGCCCGAAGCTGTGGCTCAGGCTGGCCGTCGGAAACAGGCCTAGGTAGCGGATATCAAACTGGCCCTGGCCGCCGTCAACGGCCCCGTTCACGCGGGTGTACTCAGTGCGCAACCCGGCCTCGGCGTTCCAGTGGTTGGCCCAGCCGCGCTGGTAATTAGCGTAGGCGGCCGGCACCAGCTCCCGCGAGGTGTAGGCCAGCGAACGGGCCGCGTCGCGGACGTAGCCGCCGGGCGCGTCGGGCTGCCGGGCAAACAGGTCGGCGATGCCCTGGCTGCGTTGGTACTGCGTTTTGAGGCCGGTTTCTAGCTTGCCCTGGTTGTTGGCCAGGGGCAACGTGTAATCAAGCTGAGCGAAGTAAATGTTAACGTCCACGTCCATTTGCTGCCGCCAGCTGGTCAGGGCGCCGCTTTCCAGGGTTTGGGTGACGGGCACATCGGCCCGCACGAGCACGGCCCCGCCCGCGGCCGTTAGCTCCCGGCCGGGGTGCTTCTCCCAGGTATGGCGGTAGCTGCCCACGTTTTCCATCACCAGCACATTCACGTCGAGCTGCTGCACCCCCTGCTGGGTGGTGGTGGGCTGGTCGGTGCGGGTAGTGGTCAGCAGCTGTTGGTTGCGGTCCAGTTCATGCTGCCAGGTGGGGTTTATGCTCAGGCTCAGGCTTTGCTCCTTGCTCAGCTCGTAGTCGAGGGCCAGGTTGAGGCTGTGGGAGGCGTTGAGCTCCCGGCCGGTTCCTTCCTGGCGGGTGGTTACCGGCCCGCTGGTCTGGCGGTTGTCGGTGCGGTTGCGGTAGGTTTCGTCCTGGCGGTCGTAGCTCAGGCGCCAGTTGGCCGCGCCCTGGTGCTTATTGAGGCCCAGGCTGGCGTTGTACTTGTCGCCGGTGCCGCCCAGCAGGCTGGCCGTGCCATTCACGCCGTTCTTGGTTTGCTTTTTCAGAATGATGTTGATGACGCCTGTGCCCTGGGCATCGTACTTGGCCGAGGGGTTGGTCATGACTTCAATCCGGGCAATGCGG
Organism: uncultured Cytophagales bacterium; assembly: GCA_963711295.1. GTDB lineage: Bacteria > Bacteroidota > Bacteroidia > Cytophagales > Hymenobacteraceae > Hymenobacter. Next base: position 1,181,029 of record CAVQDF010000003.1, on the reverse strand, counting down.
GAAGCCGGAATCTGATCCAGGCGCAGGCCCGGGCCGCCGTTGCTGCCGCCGCTGGGCTTGCCGTCGATGAGGATGGTCAGGTTAGAGGAGCCGCGCAGGCTCACGCTGCCGCCGGCATCTACGGCCACCGAGGGCACGTTGCGCAGCACATCGGTGGCCATGCCGCCCACGCTGGCCAGGTCTTTCTCCACGTTGATGACGCGCTTGCCCGGCTCGTTTTCCACCGTGGCCCGCTCGCCCGTCACCGTTACGCCCTTGAGCTGGGTCGCCGTCGAACTCAGCCGGATGGTACCCAGCTGCACGCCGGGTGCGGCGGTGGTCAGGCTCACCGTGCGGCGGAAACCCTGATAGCCAATGGCCGAAGTTTTGAGCAGGTAGTTGCCCAGGCCCAGTTTTTCGAGTCGGAAGGTGCCATTCTCCAGGGTTTCGGCTCCGGCTACGAAGCTGGAATCCTGGGCCCGTAGCACCACCACGTTAGTAAAGGGTAGCGCCTGGCCGGTGGTCTTGTCGAGCAAGGTGCCGGCTACGTAGCCGGTAGACTGTTGCTGGGCCGTGGCAGCCAGTGGAAAGAGCACAGCAAGGAGCCCCAGACCCCGCAGGGTCCGGCCGAAAGTAGTAGAGGAAGTCATGGGGAAGGGGTTTGGACGAAAAAATAGGGCAAGGAGAGGCCGTTCCCGGCGGCCGCGGTTCCGCCGGGGTGGCATAGTTGCCAGCAATTCAGACGTGAGATGAAGGGGCACAAACCGCCACCGGGCGGGTGCCTACTACCCCGTGCAACGGGCGGCAGCGGGAAAAGCAGGGCTTCCGACTGCGGCCTCCCACCCGGCCCGCTTGGCGCAAAGGTGGTGCTTGGGGTGTCGGCCGCGGCGGGCTCCCGTTCAGGGGCAGCATCGCGGCCGGTAGATTATCTAATCAACAAACCAAAGATAAGTAAAGGTACTATGTAACGCAAGGTACTGGGTGTATTATTTTTCAGCTTCCTGGAAATCGTTGGATTCAGCGGCGTTAAGGTGGTCTGATAGCTTGTTGTACAAGCTTGTAGCAGGCTATCAGTGGGGCAGATGGCCCGACTGCACCAGCCGTTGCCTGGCAGAGAGGTATTTTATTAATGCTCCGCTAAGCAAGTCGATTTGACGCCTCGTTTAATCTGGACCAGAGCTGAAAACTGTCATGCTCGCTGCCCGGTAAGTGGGGCCCGACCCTGGCTCAACGGCCGACAGCGCCGCCTATTCTCACCCCACCTCAGTATCAAGCACGACTGCCAGGGGGGCCATCGGCCTCATCCGTAGCATTCTGCTCCAGCACTGGCCCCGCTTTAGTCTGGGAGGTCGATAGCCGCACTGCATATTTTTAGGGACAGAGTAAAAAAGAGACGTCATCCTGAGCGCAGCGAAGGACCTTATCCCACGAGAATGAATGTCACAACGACTCGTTCTCGTGGGATAAGGTCCTTCGCTGCGCTCAGGATGACGTCCTTTTTTACTCAATCACCGCTTCACCGTTTCACCGGGGGCTTGCGGGCGGGTGTTGCTTTTGAGGGGGCGGCGGCCCCGGCTTCCACTACCTGCCCGTTGCGGAAGGTCTTTTTCTCCTTTACCGTCGTGCCATCGGGGCCAAAGTAGGTCCAGACGCCGGTTTCCTTACCGTTGCGGAAGGCGCCGGTTATTTCCGGAGTAGCGTCTTCGCGAAGCTGGCGGTAGGGGCCGGTTTTCAGGCCACGTACGTAGGTGGTTTCGGCTTTAAGCTTGCCCGAGGGGTAGAACTCCTGGCTCAGACCGGCGGGCTTGCCGCTTTCGTTGAGCAGCTTGCTTTGCAGGGTGCCGGTAGGGTAGTACGTGAGCTGCTCGCCCCCGAGTCGGCCGTTCTGGTAGGTTTCCAGCTGCTGCACCTGCTTGCCGCCGGGGTAGTAGGTGCGCCACTGGCCCACCGGCAGGTTGTTCTTGTACTGCTGCTCCCGGTGCAGAGTGCCATCCTCGAAATAAGCCGTGATTTTTCGGTCGCGGGCCTGGTTGCCGTATTCAATTTTCTGCTCCAGCTTACCCGAGGGGTGGAAATCTTCCTGGGTGCCTGTTAATATACCCTGGCGGTAGTTCAGAGTGCTTTTCACGGTGCCGGTTTCGTAGTAGGCTTTGGCCGGGCCGTCGAGGTTGTTGGTGCCGCCGGCCAGGGAGCGGGCTTGCTTCGTGAGGTCGTCGCCGAGCGGGTTCTTTACGGCCCGGCCCACCAGCGGAGTGGCCACGTAAGTGCCTTCGGTCTGAAGCTGGCCTGAGCGGTAATAGGTGCGGTAGCGGCCCCGGCCGGTTTTGTCGGCCAGCACCTCGGTTTCGATCTGGCCGTTGTCGTAGTAGGTTTTGTAGGGGCCGGCCAGCAGGCCGCGGCTGTAAGTACCCTCGCTCTGGAGCTGGCCGTTTTCGTAGTACGTTTTCACCGGCCCGTTGGCCTGGCCCTCGGTAAAGGTGATTTCGGCCTTGGGCTTACCCGAATCGTAGAGTTCCCGCACCAAACCAGAGGGCTGGCCCTTGGCCAGGGTGGTTTCGAGCTTCACGCGGCCATCGGGGAAATAGTAGCGAAGGTCGCCGCTGGGCTCATCTGCCTCAAAAGACCCTTCCTGCGCTATCTTACCGGTGTCGTAGTACGTTTTGAACGGCCCCTGGCGCACGCCGTCCTGGTAAGTTACTTCGAGCCGCCGCCCACCATTGGGGTGAAACTCCACGTAAGCCGAGTCGCGCTTGCCGGCGGTGTAGCGGGTCTGGGCTTCGAGCTTGCCGGCATAGTAAAACCGCTTATACGGCCCCTGCATCACCGTGTCGCCGGCCACAAGCGCCGAGAAGACTTCACGCTTGTGAACCCTCGTGGAGTCGAAATAGGTGGTCAGCCGCCGCAGTTTCTGGGCCTGAACGGTGGTAGCAGTGAGCAGCAGCAGGATGAAAATTCGTTTCATAGCAGCAAGAACGGGGGAAATGGCAAAGTAGTGCGTTACTGATTTCACGCAGCGTGTCGTAGTAGGTGGTGCAGGCTATCGGTGTGGTCGTTTAACTGCTAACCCAAGTCTGCGTGGGGAACCCGCCAAACAAAAGCCCTGCCGCAAAAATGCGGCAGGGCTTCAGGTATCAGCCGGAAATCAGCCGTTCACAAAATCCGTGAAATCCGAAAAAATCCGAGCTAATCCGTGATTAAACGCGTTCCAGCACGATGCTGCTGGCCCCGCCGCCACCGTTGCAGATGCCGGTAACGCCGATTTTTCCGCCCTCGTTCTCCATCACGTTCAGCAGCGTGGTCACGATGCGCGCGCCGGAAGCGCCCAGCGGGTGGCCCAGCGAAACAGCGCCGCCGTACACGTTCACCTTGGTGCCTTCCAGGTTCAGGAGCTTGTTGTTAGCCAGCGAAACCACCGAGAAGGCCTCGTTGATTTCGTAGAAATCTACCTCCGAAGCATCCACGCCAGCGTTTTTCAATGCCTTCGGAATAGCTAGCGAAGGCGTGGTAGTGAACCACTCGGGAGCCTGCTCGGCATCAGCGAAGCCCCGGATGATGGCCATCGGCTTGATGCCCAGCTCGTCGGCCTTCTCGCGGCTCATGAGCAGCACGGCGGCGGCGCCGTCGTTGAGGGTGGAGGCGTTGGCGGCCGTTACGGTGCCTTCTTTGGTGAAGGCGGCCCGCAAGCCGGCGAACTTGCTGAAATCAGCCTTCAGGTACTCCTCATCGTCAGAAATAACGGTTTCCTTGCCGCGCACCGTGATGGTGACGGGCACGATTTCGTCCTTCTTCTTGCCAGCTTTGGCGGCGGCGGCGCTGCGCTCATAGCTCTGCTGGGCGAAGGCATCCTGTTCCTCGCGCGTGATGCCGTAATGGGCGGCGGTGGCGTCGGCGGCGTTGCCCATGGCGTAGTCGTGGTACGGGTCCCAGAGGCCGTCCTTCATCAGGCCATCAATCATTTGGCCATTACCGTACTTGGCTCCGAAGCGGGCTTTGTCGAGGTAGTAGGGCACGTTGCTCATGCTTTCCATGCCGCCGGCCATCACCACATCGGCCTGGCCCAGCATAATGGCCTGGGCGCCATACATAATGGCTTTCGAGCCCGAGGCGCACACTTTGTTCACGGTGGTGCATTCCACGGTATCGGGCAGACCGGCTTTCTTGGCGGCCTGGCGGGCCGGAGCCTGGCCCAGGTTGGCCGAAATAACGTTGCCCATAATTACCTGCTGTACTTCCTTGCCATCGACGCCGGCCTTTTCCAGCGCGCCCTTAATGGCAATAGCGCCCAGCTCAATGGCCGACAACGACGCCAGGCTTCCGCCAAATGATCCAATCGGGGTCCGTACGGCGGCAACGATGACTACTTCCTTGATTTGCATATCTGTGTTGTTGGGTGGGGTGAGATTAGACGCTAAAGGTACGAATTGGAGAATGAGTGACTCGGTGAATGAGTGAATAGGGGAGTGAGGCGGTGAAAGGATGAAGTGAGGAAAAGGGGTGTCATTCAGAGCATGTGGCGCATCAAGCCAGGGACGAAGAATCTCGCGTGCAACACTAACTCTTACTTCGTCCGGGCAACCCTGATGGCAGGAATTGCTTTGGCACGCGAGATTCTTCGTCCCTGGCTTGATGCGCCACATGCTCTGAATGACACTGTTTTTCTCACCACCTTACCATTTCACCACCGCTTACCACCCCGGCTTGCTCTTATCGGTGGGTTTGGTGGCTTTGCGGGGTAGTTGCTGGAGGTACTGCTGCTCGGCGGTGTGCAGGGCTTCGAGTAGCTGGCGGGCCTGGCCGGGGCTGAGGTTCATTTGTTGCAGGCGGGCGCGCTGAGTTTGCAGGTTGGCCTCATCCGGCGCCGCCGCTTCAGTGCCGCCGCGCCGACTGGTACCGCCGGGCGCTTCGGGGCCGGTTTCTTCGTCGCTGAGGCCGCGCACGGTGCCGGGCTGGCTGCCCCGGGCCACGCTACGCTGCTCGCCCGCGCCGGGCCGGAAGCCACCTTTGGCCGAGCCGCCAGACTGGGCAGAGGGCTGATTTGGGTCGCGCTGGCCGTTGGCGTCGGCGCGCTGTTCGGGGGCGCTGTTCGGGTCCTGGAGCTGGCTGGCATCGGGGCGCTGGCCGGGCGTGTCGGGACCGGCTTTGGGGCGGGTCTGGGTGCGGGGGCCGTCCTGGGCGGTTTCCGGACTGCCATCGGAGCCGGGCGGGGGTGGGGCAGGGGCCTGGGGGCGGCGGGCGGCCAGGAATTCGCGCAGCACCTCGTAATTGTAACGGGCGCCGGCGTTTTTGGGGTTGGCCAGCAACGCCTGGCGCAGCAGCGTTACGGCCTGGGCGTACTCGCCGCGCCCGGCCGCCAGGGCCGCCAGCTGCTGCAGCGCCACGCTCCGGATAGGCAGGTTGGGGCTGGTAAGCAAGTGGCCGTAATAGGTGCGGGCTTCGGTCGGTTGGCCCGCCCGGGCGGTGGCGTGAGCCAGATTCAGCCACACGGCATCATCGGTGGCCCCAAACCGGAGCGCGGCCTCCTGGTAGGCCGCTGCTGCCGCCGCGTATTGTTGCCGGGCGTAGGCGGTAGCCCCGCGCTGCACGGCGGCATTGCGGTCATGGATACGCGTGAGGCCGCCCCATAAACTCACCAGCAATACGCTGCCCGTTAACAGACTCTTCATGGCCGAATTACTTTCACGGTGATCAGAACGTCGAGCATAATCAGCAGCAGGGCCAGGGCCAGCGGGTAGCGGTAGCGGTTGTCGGCCACCGATACGGTACGCACCTGCTGGGCCTGGCCTTCTACCCGGTTCAGGGCATTGAGCAGGAGGGGAAACTCGTTGCGCTCGGCACTGAGTTCAAAATACTGCCCGCTGGTTTGTTCGGCCAGCCGCCGCAAGGGGGGCGTCACGAGGCGCGTCACCACGTCGCGGCCCCGGGCGTCTCGGAGGTAGCCCTGGCCGGCCGGGGCCGGAATCCGGCTGCCCTCAGCAGTGCCTACGCCCACGGTGAATACCCGGGTGGCCGAGCGGGCCAGCACCCGCACGGTGGGTTCGAGGTTGTCGCCGAAATCTTCTCCGTCAGTCACTAATACCAGCACGGTGGCCCGGGGCGGGGCCTGGGGCAGGGCGGTTTCGGGAGCGGGCGGGCCCAGGCGGCTGAGTACCAGCTCCAGCGGGGGCACCAGGTCGGTGCCGGTGGGCGGTACCAGCGCGGTTTGCAGGGTGCTGAGGAACAGCTGGAGCGCATCCTGGTCGTAGGTGAGCGGGCACTGCACGTAGGCTTCGCCCGAAAACACCACCAGTCCCAGCCGGTCGGCCGGGAAGCGGCGCACCAAAGCGGCCAGCTCCGCCTTCACCTTCTGCAGGCGTGAGGGAGCCACGTCGGGCGCGTCCATCGAGCGGGAGAGGTCGACGAGCAGCCAGACATCTTTGCCGGCAGTGCGCACCGCGTGCTTCGTGAGGCCGTAGGCGGGGCCGAGCAGCGCCGCGCCCAGCAGGCCCACGTAAAGCAGGCGCAACACCAGCTTCCAGCTCAGCCGACCCCCGCTTTGGCCCAGCGGAGCAGCCAGCCGGCGGGTGCGGAGCAGGTAGCCCAGGTAAAAAAACAAAAAAAACAGGGCCGCCGCTGCTTCCGGCCAGCCCGGCCGGTAAGCCCAGTTCAGCGCCACGGTAACGGGTTCATGTTCACAATACAACCAACGCAAAAGTGCGACAAAAAGAGGCTTCCAGGAAGCCGAAAAGCCCCTCTAAACCGCTGAACGCGGCGGCAAGATGGAAGATATTTTTTTTGAAGAGGGTTTGTTTCTCCCTTCCGCTCGTATATTTGCACAGCTTTTAACCGGAAAGCAATGCCACCTGGAGAGGTGGGTGAGTGGCTGAAACCAGTAGTTTGCTAAACTGCCGTAGCTCTAAAGGCTACCGGGGGTTCGAATCCCCCCCTCTCCGCGCGTTTGAATTAAAAATTAAGAGTTAAAAATTGAAAATTAAGTGTTCTTACGGCACAGTCAATTTTCAATTTTTAACTCTCAATTTTTAATTATCCTTTTCGGGGTGTAGCGTAGCCCGGTATCGCGCCTGCTTTGGGAGCAGGAGGCCGCAGGTTCGAATCCTGCCACCCCGACCAGCAATTAGCCGTCAGCCCGCCTTTGGGGCGGGCGGCTTTTTGTTTTTTGACCCCGTAGCTCAGCTGGATAGAGCAGCTGCCTTCTAAGCAGCCGGTCATGTGTTCGAATCACATCGGGGCCACGCTCATAATGAGCCACTTAGCCACTGGGGTAAGTGGCTTTTTTTATAGGCAGACTCCGGCTGGATGCCAGCTACCCGGCCCTAACCAGCTGGTTCCGCTGCCAAGCATCACTCTTTGCGTGCCAGGCGCTAACACCCACGTTCCTACTTTATGAAACCGCCCCTTTTTCATCCCGGCCAGGAAGTTGTGTGCACCAACGACGACTTTACGATGCTGCTGGTGCAAAACCCCAATATCCAGACCCCCAAGCGCGGCCCCATTTATACGGTGCGCAATGTGTACGACACGCATAACGGTTACGGCATCACGCTGCAGGAAATTAATAATGCCGCCGTGGCCCCGGGTTTCCCGGAGGCGAATTTCCACGAGTCGCGCTTTGCGCCGGTGCCACCGATGGAGGAGGTAGATATTTCGGCGGCCATTGAGGAGAGTGTATTGGTGTAGGCGGCAGGAACGCGCTTTCGCGGCGTTCAACGAGTGGTTGTATTCCCTCAGGTAGTTGGATAGTAGGCGGAAGAGAAGGCGAATTTGTTCCGTCGTTGTCGTTATGTTTGTGGAAACATAACGCATGGTTTCCGCTACGCTTCCTTCTGTCCGTTTCTGGCTGTTGCCGCTGCTGAGTGGCCTGCCGTGGCTGGCGCAGGCCCAGACGCCGGCTGCTGCTGGGGCTGACACCACCCGTCGGCCGGTAGTGCTGGGCGAAGTGGTGGTGGCCGCTTCCAGGGTGGAGGAAAGCATGCATGCAGTCGCCGGTAACGGTGGAGAAGTTGAATGCGCGGGCGTTGCGTCTGACGCCCGCACCCTCGTTTTTTGATGCCCTGCAGCAGGTGAAGGGCGTGCAAGTGCTTACGCCCAGCCTGGGATTTAAGGTGCTCAATGCCCGGGGCTTCGCCAACACGACCAACGTGCGCTTCGCCCAGCTCGTGGATGGCATCGACAACCAGGCCCCCCACATCGGCGGGCCAATCGGCAACGTGCTCGGGCCGAGTGATCTGGATATTGCGAGCGTGGAAATCGTGCCCGGCACGGCCGCCGCGCTCTACGGGCTGAATGCCATCAACGGGCTGGCCAATTTCAGCACCCGGAACCCGTTTATGAGCGAGGGGCTGAGCGTGCGGCAGCAGGGGGGCGTCAACCACGTAAATGACCCGACTACCGGCCCGCGGCCCTACGCCGAAACCAGCCTGCGCTATGCCCGGGTGCTGGGACCGAAGTGGGCTTTCAAAGTGAACGGCACCTACCTGCGCGGCTACGACTGGATGGCTACCGACCCGACCGACCTCAACCCCAACGGCAACGCCAGCACCGGTCTGCTGGGCCCCGATAACCCCGCCCGCGACCCGGTAAGCAGCTACGGCAACGAATCGTCGGACCGCTCGACGCTGACGCTGGGCGGCCGCAGCTACCAGGTGGCCCGCACTGGCTACCAGGAGCGCGACGTGGTGGACTATCATCTGCAGACGCTCAAATACGACGCGGCCCTGCACTACAAACTGAACGAGCGCACGGAGCTGGCCTACACGTACCGGGGGGCGAATTTCGACAACGTGTATCAGCGCAGCAACCGTTTCCGGCTGGCCGGCTACCACCTCCAGCAGCACGCGTTGCAGCTGACGACGCCCGTGGTGCAGGCGCGGGCCTACCTCACCCAGGAAAATACCGGCCGCAGCTACAACCTGCGCTCGGCCGCCGAAAACCTCGACCGCAGCTTCAAGCCCGACCGGCAGTGGAACCAGGACTATACGACTGCCTGGAACGCGGCCGTGGGCGATGGCCAAACCGTGGCCGCCGCCCACGCCGCCGCGCGCGCCGCTGCCGATGCCGGCCGCTTCGAGCCCGGGACGCCCGCCTTCAAAGAGCGCCTTAGTGGGCTGGCTGCTATCAACAACTGGGACGAGGGTGCGGCACTGCGGGTGCGGGCCGAACTGCTCCACGCCGAAGCTCAGCTGAACCTGGGTGCGGCCTTACGGCGCGGCAGGAGCGGGGTGCTGCCCGCCTGGGCCGATGTGCTCGTGGGCGCCGACCACCGCACCTACTTCGTGCAGCCCGACGGCAACTATTTCATCAACCCCAACCCCGGCCGCGACCAGTTCAGCACCCTGGCCTACGGCAAAACGGGGGGCTTTGTGCAGGCCGGGGCGCGGCTGCTGCCGGATGAAAAGCTCCGCCTCACGGCCACGCTGCGGGCCGACAAAAACCGCTACTTCAGCCCCCAGTTCAACCCCCGGCTTACGGCCGTGTACTCGCCCACGACCCGCCACAACTTCCGGCTCAGCTACCAGAGTGGCTACCGCTTTCCGAGCTTGTTCGAGGGGTTTTCCAACGTGAATAGCGGACAGGTGCGGCGCATTGGCGGGCTGCGGGTGATGTCGGACGGGGTGTTTGAGAACAGCTACCTGCGAAGCTCGATTGATGCGTTTAATGCGGCCGTAACTCAGGGCGTGAACACCGGCGGGTTGAGCCGCAGCCAGGCCGTAACCCAAAACCAAGGCCTGCTGACGCACAACCCCTACACTTACCTGCGGCCCGAGTTTGTGCGCTCCTGGGAGGTGGGCTACAAGGCGGCCCTGCGGCCCGGCGGCCGCCTGCTGGCCGATGTGGATTTCTACGCCAACACCTACCGCGACTTCATTGCCCAGGTGGAAGCGTACGTGCCGCTGGATGCGGCCGGCCAGCCCCTGGCCCCGGACGCGGACCTGAACGCCGTGGCCACTGCCCTCAACGCCCGCGCCACCCAGGCCCGCTACCGCCTCTGGACCAACTCGCGCAGCCGGGTGTACAACTACGGTGGCTCACTGGGCCTGCGCTACGACGTGCCCGGCGGCCTGCTGGCCGGGGCCAGCACCACTTACGCCCGCCTCGACCGCACCGAGTCGAGCGACGGGCTGGAGGCCGGGTTCAACACGCCGCGCTGGAGCTACAACCTAAACCTGGGCCACGAAAACGTGTACCGCCACCTCGGCTTCGGCTTCAACTACCGCTGGCAGACGAGCTACTTCTCCGAAACCTTCCTCGTCAGCGGCACCGTGCCGGCCTACGGCACGCTCGACGCCCAGCTCAGCTACCACCTGCCCGCGCCCAACCTGCGCCTCAAGCTCGGGGCCAGCAACGTGCGCAATACCTACTACGTCAGCTACCTCGGCGGCCCCAGCGTGGGCGGGCTGTACTATGTGCAGGTAACCTACGGGCTGTAGAGACGCATCTTTGCGTCTCGTCGTTGAATGGGCCACATTGAGCGGTCAACATCAGCAACGACAAGACGCAAAGATGCGTCTCTACAACGTTTGGTCGGTTTTGGGGAATCGACTGTGTCGGTAAGTGCCGAAACATTCTACTGCCGAGCCGGTCCTATAGGTCCACCCCTCAACCCCCTGATATCATGGTAAAAGTAGGACTGTTTGTGCGCCTCGAAGCCAAGCCCGGTAAAGAGCAGGAAGTAGCGGATTTTCTGCGCGGCGGCTTGGCCCTGGTGGAGCAGGAGCCCGATACCGCCACCTGGTACGGGGTGCAGATGGGCCCGACGACCTTCGGCATCTTCGATACATTTGCCGATGAGTCTGGCCGCAAGGCCCATTTGGGTGGCAAAGTGGCCGAAGCCCTGTTTGCCCAAGCGCCCGAGTTATTCGCCTCCGCCCCAGCCGTAGAAATGCTCGATATTCTGGCCGCCAAAGGAGCGTAGTCGCTGCCCCCCCTTCGAAAGAAGCCGCTTTTCCATCCGGTGACTTTAAGCGGTTGCAGGACGGAAAAGCGGCTTTTTTTTAGCGCTGGCGCCGGTGTATGTCTACCGCTGCAGCTCGGCCCGCAGCCAGGCTTCCGTTTCCGGGCCGGCTACCTGCTTCACCAGTTGCAGAAACTGCGGGGTGGTGCTGGTCTTGCGAGCGGCAGATGTGGCCAGCAGATTCAGAAACTGCTCAGTGCCGATGCGGGTGCACAAGGCGTGCAGGATACCGGTGCCCTTGTTGTATACCACGCGGCGGTGCATGGCATACTCGTAATTGTAACGGTCGAAACCCCACAGGGGCGGCGTGCCGACGGTGGTTTGCGCGAGGCGGTTCAGCGCTTTCTGGAAACCCGCTTCGTCGCCGCTGGCCTGCAGATAAAGCAGGCTGGAATAGGTGGCGAAGGCCTCGTTGAGCCAGTCGGTCTCATCGTGAAACGACCCGTAGCCCCACCACTTGTGGCTGATTTCGTGGGCCAGAACCAACAGGTCTTCTGCTTCGGCCACGTCGAAGTCGGAGTAAGGAACAATGGTGGCGTTGTCCAGCAGCCCATACGCCCCGCCGCTATTGGTGCCGGGCAGGAAAACGGTGAACTGTGTAATAGAATCCTGCCGCCCGATGGTGCGGTTGTAGTACGCCGTAATGGCCGCCGCCTGCTGCAACGTGACCGAGTCGGTAGCAGTCAGCGGAGCGCCGGTTTTAAGGAACGTGATGGGCGGGCCCGGGACGGATACGGCCTGATAGAACTGCCGGGCGACCAAGGCCGTGAGTTCGATGGTGCTGGTGGTGCCCGCAAACGTGTAGCGGCCGGACTGCTGCCGGCTGGGCGGGCGGGTGCTACGGACCTGATAGCCGGGCGGTACTTGCACCGTTAGCTGGTAGGGCACTATTTCGTACTCCTGATAGGGCCGGAAAGGCAGCCATAGGCTGTGGGCGCTCAAGAAGTTGACGTGGTCGGTGTGGTTGCTCTCTTCGATGGTGCCCGCATAGACCAGCTCAATGTAGCGGCTCCGGCGTGGGTTGGGGGCGTAGCGAACCTGAATCTGCTGGAGCGCATCGCCCGCATACACCACCGGCACAACGCGTGATTGTTCGGCCCGCGGGGCTACTACCGGTTGCAGCTTATATCGGCTATTCAGGTTCAGGCGCACCACCGAAGCGGTATCGGAAGCCGGCAGGGTGAAGCGGTAGCGGCAGGTAAAGGAGTGCGTTACCGGGTCGACTTGCAGGTGAACCCGTAGAACGGGTGTTGCCCGGGCCGGGGAAAAGCTCCAAGAGGCGGCCAGCAATAAAAGCAATATGAATTTCATAGAAGCGCCTATAATAGGCTGCAAAGTAAGCCCCGGCGCAACAATCAACTGAGAAGGAGCCGGGAGTGGCCTGGCGGACCGCGAAACCCGCCGCCGGGCCGCCTGAATCCACTGTTGAGATATAACGCCCCGGCCATTCCCGGCGTAAGGAAAAAGAGCCGGGTCCTTTTGGCAACGGCCTTTCTTACTCCACCACCACCACCATCTCACTATGTCGCAACTAGTTACCAGTGCCCCGGCTCCGGCCGGTGGCCCGCCCGCGCCGGTGCCCACCGGCCCGGTGCGCCTGACCATCAATGGGGAAACCCAGACGTTGCAGCTTGCTCCCTGGACCAGTCTGCTCGATGCCCTGCGCGAGTACGCCCACCTCACAGGCACCAAAAAGGGCTGCGACCACGGCCAGTGCGGGGCCTGCACGGTGCTCGTGAATGGCCGCCGCATCAACAGCTGCCTCACGCTGGCCGTGATGCACGAAGACGATGACATCACGACCATCGAGGGCCTGGGTACCCCCGACAACCTCAGCTCCCTGCAGCAGGCCTTCGTCGACCACGATGCCTTCCAGTGCGGCTATTGCACGCCCGGCCAGATCTGCTCGGCCCAGGGGCTGCTCAACGAGGGCCGCGCCCATTCCGAAGCCGAAATCAAGGAGCTGATGAGCGGCAACCTCTGCCGCTGCGGTGCTTACGTGGGTATTTTGGATGCCGTGAAGGAAGTCGTTGATAAAGAGAGCCTAGCGGGTAGAGCCTAGCGCTTAGAACCTGATTGACTCAATGATTGACGATTGAACGTTCTAAGCTCTAACTTCTAAGCTCTAAAAAATGCATCCTTTCACCTACTCCCGCGCCACCGATGTGGCCGATGCAGTGCGCGACAAGTCCGGCCACGATGGCTCGGCCTACATTGGCGGCGGCACCAACCTCATCGACCTGATGAAGATGAACGTGGAGCAGCCCGCTCACTTAGTAAACGTGGCCCGGCTTCCGCTTTCCAAAATTGAGGACTTGCCCGACGGCGGCCTGCGCCTCGGGGCCACGGCCACCAACTCCGATACGGCCTGGAACGAAGAAGTTAAAAAGCGGTATCCGCTCCTCAACCAGGCTATTCTGGCCGGGGCCTCGCCCCAGCTGCGCAACGCAGCCACCAACGGCGGCAACCTCATGCAGCGCACCCGCTGCTACTACTTCTACGACGTTGCCACGCCCTGCAACAAGCGCGAGCCCGGCTCGGGCTGCTCGGCCATCGGGGGCTTCAACCGCATCCATGCTATTCTGGGGGCCAGCGAGGCCTGCATTGCCACCCACCCCTCGGATATGTGCGTGGCCCTGGCGGCCCTGGCGCCTACCGTGCGCGTGAGCGGCCCCGACGGCGAGCGAACCATTGCCTTCGAAGACTTCCACCGCCTGCCCGGCGACCAGCCCGAGTCCGACAATACGCTGGCCGAAGGCGAGCTGATTTTGTCGCTCGATTTGCCCGAAAAGGGCTTCGCCAAAAACTTCGCTTACCTCAAGCTCCGCGACCGGCACTCCTACGCTTTCGCGCTGGTGAGCGTGGCCGTGGGCCTGGAAATGGATGGCGACACCATTACGGATGCCCGCCTTGCCCTGGGCGGCGTGGCCCACAAGCCCTGGCGCGATAAGTCGGCCGAGGCGCTGCTGAAAGGCCAGCCCGCCACCGCCGAAACCTTTGGCCGCGTGGCGGCCCACGTGGTGGCCAATGCCGTGGGCCAGGGCTCCAACGATTTCAAAATCGAGCTGGCCCGCCGCGCCATCGTGCGCGCCCTCAAGCAGGCCGCCGAAGGCCAGCAGCAAGCCGGCGACATGTACCTGGGCGGCCAGTAGGGGCGGGGCTGGCCCCGGTTCCTGCCATTGTATTGTCAATCAGCACGAAAGCTACTGGCTATCAGCTGAAAGCTAACAGCTAAAAACTCCAACCCATGACCCAGACCAATCATATAGGCAAAGGCCCGAACCGCGTCGACGGGCCGCTAAAAGTATCGGGTACGGCGCACTACTCGGGCGAATTCAATGTGCCCAACCTGGCCTACGGCTACGTGGTGAGCAGCCCCATTGCCAAGGGCAAAATTGTCGCCATCCATGCCGATGAGGTGCGCGCGCTGCCGGGCGTGCTGGAGGTGTTCTCGCACGAAAACGTGCCGCATCTGGCCTGGCTCGATAAGAGCTACAAGGACCAGATTGCCCCCGGCGGCTCGCCCTTCCGGCCCCTGCACTCGCCCGACATCACCTTCAACCAGCAGCCCGTGGCCCTGATAGTGGCCGATACCTTCGAGCTGGCCCGCTACGCCGCCGCCCTGCTGCGCATCGACTACGAGCAGGAAGCCCACGAAACCAACCTGGAAACCAAGCGGGCCGAAGGCTACGCGCCGGGCAAAGGCAAAACCGGCTTCCAGCCGCCACCGCCACCCCGGGGCAACCCCGACAAAGCCTGGGCAAACGCCACCCACCAGATGGAGGCCGAGTACGCCCACGGGGCCCAGCACCACAACCCCATGGAGCTGTTCACGACCACCGCGGAGTGGCGCGGCGACGGCCAGATAACGGCCTACGACAAAACCCAGGGCGTGTACAACGTCAAGAACTACCTGATGGGCGTGTTCGGGCTGGGCAAGGACGATGTGCGGGTAGTGAACCAGTTCATGGGCGGCGGCTTTGGCTCGGGGCTGCGGCCCCAGTACTCGGTGTTTATGGCCGTGCTGGCCGCGCTGGAGCTCAAACGCTCGGTGCGCGTCACCCTCACGCGCCAGCAGATGTTCAGCATCGGCCACCGGCCCAACACGCTGCAGCTGGTGAAAATGGGTACCAACCCCGACGGCACCCTGGCGGCCCTCCAGCACCATGCCCTCCACGAAACCTCCCAGTTCGAGGATTACACCGAGAACATCGTCAACTGGTCGGGCATGCTCTACCAGTGCGACAACGTGAAGCTGGGCTACGAGCTGGCCAAGCTCGACATCTACTCGCCCCAGGATATGCGGGCGCCCGGCGCGGCCTCGGGCAACGTGGGCCTGGAAGTGGCCATGGATGAAATGGCCTACGCCGCCGGCCTCGACCCGCTCGAATTCCGGCTGCGCAACTACGCCGAGCGCGACCAGAACCAGGACAAGCCTTTTTCGAGCAAGAAGCTGCGCGAGTGCTACCAGCAGGCCGCCGAAAAATTCGGCTGGGAAAAACGTTCTCACGAGCCCCGCTCGATGCGCCAGGGCGGCAAGCTGGTGGGCATGGGCATGGGCGGCGGCGTCTGGGACGCGACCCAGAACAAGTCGGCGGCCAAGGCCATTATATCGGCCGACGGCCACCTGACGGTGCGCAGCGCCACCGGCGAAAACGGCACCGGTACCTACACCATCATGACCCAGATTGCGGCCGAAACCCTGGGCCTGCCCCTCGAAGCCGTGACTTTTGAGCTCGGCGACACCGACCAGCCCGAAGCCCCTATACAGGGCGGCTCCTGGACGGCCGCCTCGGTGGGCACAGCCGTGAAGGATGCCTGCGACGCGCTGGGCGAGAAAATCCTGAAACTGGCCCAGAAGCCGGACGATTCGCCCCTGAAAGGCGCGAAGTTCGACGAGGTGGAGTTTGTGAACGGCCAGCTGCGCCTGCGCCTCGACCATGACCAGGCCGTAGTGCTGCGCGACGTGCTGCAAACCAGCGGCGAAACCCAGCTCGAAGCCACCAGCTCGGCCAAGCCCAACGCGGCCAAGCAGCAGCCCTACTCGCTGCACGCCCACAACGTGGCCTTCGCCGAGGTGGAAGTTGACGAGGACCTGGGCACCATTAAGGTGACGCGGGTGGTGAGTGCCGTGGCCGCCGGCCGCATCCTCAACCAGAAAACGGCCCGCTCGCAGGTGCTGGGCTCGGTGATATGGGGCCTGGGCATGGCCCTGATGGAAGAAACCGTGATGGACCATAAGTTCGGCCGCTACGTGAACCACAACTTCGCCGAGTACCACATTCCCGTCAACGCCGACATTCCGCACATCGACGTCATTTTCGTGCACGAAGACGACGACATTGTGAACCCGCTGGGCGTGAAGGGCATCGGCGAAGTGGGCATGCTCGGCGTGACGGCGGCCATTACCAACGCCGTCTTCCACGCCACCGGCAAGCGCGTCCGCGACCTGCCCATTATGCTCGATAAGCTGCTGTAAGTGGTTTAGCTGTTAGCTTGAAGCCATTAGCTGTTAGCTTTTCTCAACGGCATTCAGGTAAGGCAAAGGTTTGGAGGTTTCTACACAACTCCTACTTTTGAATTTCAAGCAAACAGCTTGTCCACAACAACATAAGCTCAGACGCCAGGCCGCCCCGCAACCGAATGGTCGCGGGGCGGCTTTTTGTTGTATTCGGGCAAAACGGGCGGCGCTGCCTAACCTTTCCGCGCTGGCAACAGTAAACCCAAGTGTTCATTCACTAACCCAATTTGCTATGTCAGATTCAACTTCCTACGCCGCGAGCGAGTCGCTTAATGATGCTATTAAAGCCGTTACCGGCGACCTCACTGCTGCGCCCGCCGCTCACCAGATTGATAGTTGGATTGGCCAGCTCAGCCTCACCGGCCCTGGCTCGCAGGGCGAAATCGCGCTGGAGCTGAAGAACCTGAAGGACTACATCAGCACCAACGACAGCGCCAACATCGCCCACACGCTCGACGCCCTGGGCCAGCTCACCACCAAAGCCGCCGACGAAGACGTGGCCGAAGAAGTCAGCAGCAAGCTGCGCCAGCTCGGCCAGGCCCTGACCGCCGCCAGCACCTCGCTGCCCCAGCAATAACCCGGCGTCACGGCCGCCATAACGCCGTCTTCCCCGCCACCGGCCAGCGCGTCCGCGACCTGCCCGCCCATCATGCTCGATAAGCTGCTGTAACCGCCGCCGCTGACGTAACGCAAAACGCCCCGCAGCCGGAAGGTTGCGGGGCGTTTTGCGTTGTAAGGTTTTAATACTGACGACGACAGTTTGCAGAGTTGCGGTGGGCGGTTTTTTCACCACAAATGCTGGTGCAAAGTGCAAAACTTCCGGTTGCCAATAAATTATCTACGGAGCACGAAACCCCGTCTATTACAACGTGCTGTTACTTACTGATGTTTTGTCATTGCGGCCATTTTAAGGTTGTAAAAAAGTTGTCTCACCATTTAATTTGTCCTTTGTCCAGGTTAGGTGGTTAACTAGTTTGTGGTCGCCAAATTGTTTAATTGTAATTGATTTTAATTCTGTGAATCTAAAATTCTTTGATATTTTAACGTTGTGAATAAAATAACTGCCTTGATAATATTCGCCATAATTCTTTATATGGTATTCAAGTTCGTTGGATTTTGTTGTGATGATAAAATTCCTTGAGTCCGCAAACCCTGGACTGCAGTTCAATGTAATTTGTCCTTGCTCACTAATTTCAGCGTCAATAAATATGTTGTCAGAATAGTTTTTATTATATCTATCTGCAATAGCAAAAACGAAAATTGAAAAAGTAAGAATTATTGAATTTATTTGAATGATTTTATTTTGTCCTGAGTTATGCGTCAAATAAATAGTCGTCAATGGAATTAGTGTCATAAATGAAATGTATGGCAATAACAGAACGAGTAAAAGAACTGAGTTATGAAGGTTAAAAATCAAAAAGTGTCCAACTTCATTTGTTAACAGGATAGAGCCAGTCGTAGCGGCTATCATAGTTAAATAATAGCCTAATTTTATTTTGAAAAGGTTAAGAATAATAGCAATTAATAAAATTATGAGGCTAGGGAAGTAGAGAAACATCGAATTATTGTCTCCCACGCCATATGCAAACATTGTTGCTAATAGTGGTAAAGAGCTCAATAGTCCGACGACACTTACGAGTATAATTGTCAGTCTGAATAATTTAATTATTTTTTCTTGTTTGTTCATTGGTTATCATTCTCTATGCTTGCAGGTAACATCCCTGTTGCCGAAACTGACAGCCAAGCTCTGTTTAGCTTATATCTGCTTAGCCCGCAATTGAGTCTCGCGTGTATGTCTACTGTAGGCAATATAAGCGAATGTTGATGCTTTTAAGTTACTTCATACCTCCTGCTTCCCCGCCCAAACAACGCCCACAACCCCAGCGCCGGGCCAATGGCCAGCGGCAGAAACAGGTAGCGCGGGTCGAGGGAGCGGGCGAGCAGGCTCGTGAGCTGGATGCTGACGATGGTGAGGGCGAAGCCCAGGCAGGTAACCAGCGTGAGGGCCGTGGCGCGGGTGGGGGCCGGGGCGCTGCTGGCTACCAGCGTCGAGAACAGGGGCGAGTCGGCCACCACCACCAGCCCCCAGAACCCCAGAAACGCCAGCAGCAGCGGCGCCGAAGCGCTGCCCAGCACCAGCGGCGACACCAGGCAGCACAGCCCCGACAAGGCCAGCGCCCCCGCCGCCACCGGCCGGGCCCCGCGCCGCTGCGCCAGCAGGCCCGCCCCCACGCAGGCCAGACTGCCGCCCCCAATTATGGCAAACGAGAGCAGCGGCACCGGCAGCGCCGCTGCAACCGGCCGCGCGGCATTGAAGGCCGTGAGCATGGCCGGCACGAAGGCCCAGAACGTGTACAGCTCCCACATGTGGCCCCAGTAGCCGAAGGCCGCGGCCCGAAACTGCGGCTCGCGGAAGCCGGCCAGCAGCGCGGCGGGGCGCAGGCGCTGGCCGGGGCGGCGGTGGGGGCCATCGGGCACGAGCACCACCAGGGCCAGTCCGCCCAGCGCCGCCAGCGCCGAGGTGGCCTGCGTAACGGCCGGCCAGGGCAGCGAGTCGCTCAGCAGGCCCCGGAGCAAATGCGGGAAGGCCGTGCCCAGCACCAGCGCCCCCACCAGAAACCCCAGCGAGCGGCCCAGCCCCTCGGCGTAGTAGTCGGCCGCGATTTTCATGCCCACCGGGTAGATGCCGGCCAGGAAAAACCCGGTCAGGAAGCGGCAGGCCAGCAGGCCGTCGGGCCCCAGGCCGGGGGCGTTGAGGGCCAGGTTGCAGCCCGCCGCCAGCAGGGCGCTGGCGGCAAACACCCGCGAGGGCGACACCCGGTCGGCCACGGCCAGCAGCGCGAAGGCCAGCGTGCCGGCAATAAAGCCCAGCTGCACGGCGCTGGTCAGCGAAGCCACGAACCCCGGTGGCAGCCCGAACTGGGCGGCCAGCTCGGGGGCCACGGCGTTGCCGGCAAACCAGAGCGAAGTGCAGCAGAACTGCGCCAGCACGATGGTAGGAAGAATGCGGGACATGAGGGCAGGAGCGAGGGGGGAGGGCGAAGGTATCTATAGTAGGCTAAAGCTAAGACTAGAAACTAGCTCCCCTCCTTGGAAAGGAGGGGTTGGGGGTGGTTGACGACGCTCGAACGGTTATTAGTATTAGTTTCTAGTTGACGTTCAATATCCGTCAACCACCCCCAGCCCCTCCTTTCCAAGGAGGGGAGCTAGTCTCTAGTCTTAGCTCTAGCACTGCCACCCAACCAACCCACGTCCTCTCACGCAACCTCTGGGCTATGCGTGCGCCCTTAGCCAAACCCCTCTTCGCCCCATGAAACTATCCTGCTTCCTGCTACCCATAACGGCGCTCAGCGTAACGCTTGCTACCGGAGCCCGGGCCCAGACTGCCCGGCCCGTTACCCACGAGCTGGAGCCTACGCCCTACCACCGTGGCCTGGGGCTTCTACGATGCGGCCGCTACGCCCGTGCTGCGCATCAATTCCGGCGACCGGGTGCGGGTGCGCACGCTCATCACCTCCAGCCCCGACCGTCTGGAAGGAGCCGGCGTAGCCCCCGACCAGGTGGAGCCGGCCCTGCGCGACATCTACCGCACCGTCAGCAACAAGGGGCCCGGCGGCCACATCCTCACCGGCCCGATTTACGTGGCCGGGGCCGAGGCCGGCGACGTGCTCGAAGTGCGCATCCATAAGGTGGAGCTGGCTATTCCGTACGCCTACAACGCCTTTGGGCCCACCAGCGGCTTTCTGCCCGAAGATTTCGGCTACGCCCGCATGCGCATCATCCCCCTCGATAAAAAGAAGATGCTGGCCCACTTCGCGCCCGGCATCGATATTCCGCTACGACCCTTCTTCGGCAGCATGGGCGTGGCCCCGCCGCCCGCCGCCGGCCGCGTCAATAGCGCCCCGCCCGGCATCCATGCCGGCAACCTCGACAACAAGGAGCTGGTAGCGGGCACCACGCTCTTTATTCCGGTGCACGTGGCGGGGGCGCTGTTCGAGGTAGGCGACGGCCACGCCGGCCAGGGCAACGGCGAGGTCGATATTACGGCCCTCGAAACGTCGCTGACCGGGGAGCTGGAGTTCATCGTGCGCAAAGACATGCACCTGACCTGGCCCCGGGCCGAAACGCCCACCCACTACATCACCATGGGCACCGATGAGGACCTGACCAAGGCCACCAAAATTGCCCTGCGCGAGATGCTCGACTTCCTGATGACCACCAAGCACCTTAGCCACGACGACGCCTACATGCTGGCCAGCGTAGCCGCCGACATGGAAATCACCCAGCTCGTCGACGGCACCAAGGGTGTGCATGCGATGATTCCGAAAAGCATTTTCACTGGCGAAAAGGTCGTTAAGGGGAAGCGGAAGTAACACCCCACCCCCCTCCCCTCCGGGAGAGGGGGGACTGGTTTCTAGCTTTGGATTTAATTCTAAAAAACCAGGACTTACGCAGAACTACTGTAGCGCGAAGCTCCAGCTTCGCGTGCCGTTGCTGACTGCCAATCGATTACGTTCAACGAAACGCGAAGCTGGAGCTTCGCGCTACAGTAGTTCTGCGTAAGTCCTAAAAACTAAAAAGCTAGTTCCCCCTCTCCCGGTGGGGAGGGGGCTAGGGGGTGGGGTTTACGCCAGAACCCAACCCCCAAACCCAGCCCCACCGTAGAGAGAAGCTATGACGGAAAACGCAACTGAATTCGACCTGATTGTGCTGGGCGCCGGCTCGGCCGGGCTGGGGCTGGCCCTGTTTATGGCCAAAGCCGATATGCGGGTACTGCTGATTGACAAAACCGCCGAAGACGTGGGCGGCGACTGCCTCAACCACGGCTGCGTGCCCAGCAAGGCCCTCATCCATGCCTCGCGGCAGGTGCACCAGGCCCGGCAGGCCACCCAGTTCGGCCTGCAGGTAAGCGGCGCGGCCGACATGGCCAGGGTCATGGATTACGTGCAGAGCCGCCAGGATATCATTCGCCACCACGAAAACCCCGACTACCTGCGCGAGCAGGGCGTAACGGTGGAAATCGGAACGCCGAAATTCGTGGGCAAGCACGAGGTCGAAATCAATGGGCGCACGTACCGGGGGCGCAAGCTGGCCATAGCAACCGGCTCGCGCCCGCGGCAGCTTACGGTACCCGGGGCCGAGCTGGTACAGCTCTATGACAACCAGCACATCTGGGATTTGCGCCAATTGCCCGCCCGCCTGCTGGTGGTGGGTGGCGGTCCCAACGGCGTGGAGCTGGGCCAGGCTATGCAGCGGCTGGGCTCTCAGGTAACCATTGTGCACCACGGCCCGCAGCTGCTGGAACACGAAGATGCCACCATCAGCCAAGTACTGGAGGAGCGCCTGCGGGCCGAGGGTCTCACTATCCATTTCAATGCCGAAGTAACCAGCTTCAGCAGCGCCACCCAGGCTCGCGTGAAACCCGAAGCGGGCACCGAGTTCGACCTCGGGTTCGATATCGTTTATGTGGCCATTGGCCGGCAGGTCAGCTTTGAGGGCTTACAGCTGGAAAAGGCCGGGGTGGAGGTTGATGAGGATGGCCACATCAAGCTCGATGAGCATCTGACTACCACCAACCCCGACATTGTGGTGGCCGGCGACGCAGCCAATTCGCTTAAATTCAGCCACGGGGCCGAGCTGCACATGCGCCTGCTGGTATTCAACTTCTTCTCGCCTATCAAGAAAAAGCTCGACTACGACCACTTCTCCTGGGTCACGTTCACCGACCCCGAAGTAGCCCATTTCGGCCTCGACGAGCCCGAGCTGAAAAAGCGCGGCACCCGCTACGAGCGGTGGGAAACCGACTTCGCCGACGACGACCGGGCCGTGGTAGACGAACACCGCTACGGCCGGCTGCTGCTGTTCATCGAGAAAAACCTGCTTCCTATTCCCGGCCAGAAACGCCGGATTCTGGGCGGGGCCATGGTTGCGCCCGGTGCCGGTGAGCTTATTCAGGAGCTGATTCTGGCCAACACCAGCGGCCTTGACATCAGCGCCATCTTCGATAAAGTATACCCTTATCCGGTGGCCGCCCGCATCAACCAGAAGCTGATTGTCAGCCACCAGGAAATCACCCCCCTCATGCAGCTGGGGCTCGATGTGGCGTATAAGCTGTAGGGAGAAGGGAGTAAGAAGAACGTCATTCAGAGCGGAGCGAAGAATCTCGCGTGCTAATCGTTGAGCTGTTGTTGCAACGATTAGCACGCGAGATTCTTCGCTCCGCTCTGAATGACGTTCCTTTTCTCCCTTCTCCCTTCTCCCTTCTCCCTACTCCCTACTCACCAACTGCCGGGCAATATCCTCCAGCGTGGGGCCGACCAAGGTAGGGGCGGGGGCTAGTGGGTATGTCTGCTGGCCGGGCCGGGCCACGAAGGCGGCCTGCAGGCCGGCCAGCTGGGCACCGGCTGTATCCCAGCCGTGGGCGGCAATGAGCATGGTGTCAGCCGGGGCCACACCCAGTTCCCGGCAGGTGGTGAGGTAGGTATCGGGGTGGGGCTTGTAGCGCTGCACCGAATCGATGCTGCGTAGCTGCTCGAAGTAGTCGGTGAGGCCGGCGTATTTCATCTGCTTTTGCAGCGTAGCGGGCGGCGAGTTGGTGAGCGTGACGAGCCGGAAGCCGGCCTGCTGAAGCGCCTTCAGGCCGGGCACTACGTCGGGGTGGGGGGGCAGCTCGGTGATGAGCTGGAGCAGCTCCTTTTTGCGGGCTTTCGGACGGGCCTCCTGATCCAGGGCCTGGGCCAGCATATCGAGAGCCGCGTCGCCGATCTGGCCGAAATCGTGGTAGTTGGCCGTGGTGGTATCGACGAGCGAATACTGCAGCAGCAGCGAAAACCACTGCTTGAAGGCGAACTCGGACGTGAATTCCTGGTTGACGGCCTGTTGCAGCTTGCCCAGATCGAGCAGGGTTTCGTTTACATCGAAAAGCAGCAGCTTGGGGCGGGGGGCGGTAGCAGACATAGCGGCAAGGATGGGGGAAAGACTGGCCACCACGGTAGCGGCGGCCAGCGACGAAAGGACGATGCGACGCGTGGGCATAGGCTCCGGATACGCAAAAAGCCGCCGCCGGACTACGCGGCGGCGGCTTTTCGGCCAAAAAAATCCGGGCTTTCGGCCGGGGGCGCAGCAGTGCTTCGCCCTACAGTAGCCGGATGATGAAATTCTTGAGCGGGTTCTTCTTGATGAGCGTAACCAGTTGGCCATTCGCGTACTGGTACTCGTCTTCGCGGCCGTCGCGGGTAGCCTGGTAGCGGCCGGCTTTGCCAGGTTTCACCACGAAGAAATCACCGAAGTACTCCGCGAAGGCGCGGTTCTGGCCGGTGGGCTCTCCGAAAAACATATCCGTAACGGTGTAGCGGATGGGGCGGGTTTCGGTGCCTTTGTAGTGGTACTTGTACTGGTCGGCCACAATGTCGTAGTGGTCCTGCTTCCACTCGGTGCGGGAGCGGAAGTTGCCCTGGTTGGTGTGCGCATCTACAGTAGACAGCCGCAACTGCCCGCCGCGCATGTAGTTCGTGACCTTGTAGTAGATGACGAGGTGGTAGAACAGAATATCCACCTGCACATCGCTGGTGAGCGTGCTGATGGTTTCGGGCTGGGTAGGCGTGGGCAGCTGGCGGGTGGCCGTCATGGTGCCTACCCGCAGGCCCGCTACCTCAATGGCGTAGCGCCGCGTTTCGGGCGCTTGGGCGCGGGCCAGGGTCGGCAGTAACAGCAGTAGGAAGAGGTATTTCAACGCGGGAATAGAAGATTTACCCGCTGGGGCCCGTGCATTTCTGCGCGGACCCCAGCGGGTAAATCTGTTAGAAAGATTATTGCTCGTTCAGGTTCCAGTTGTAGTCCATGAACCCAATCTTGGTGTTGGCGTCGATTTTGGTCTTCGAGTACTTGTTCACCCACTTTCACCACCGACTGACCATTGGCGTTCCAGTCGTCTTTGTACCAGTCGAAGTAGCTGGAGAGCTGGGCGCTGGCCGGGGTGATTTTGTTTTTGCCGGCGTTGTTGAGAAAGTCGCGGGCCTGGTCGTCGAGCTGGGCGTTGAGGCGGGCGGCAGTGTAGGCCTCGGGGCGCAGGGGCGGGCAGGAAATGGAGGCGCACACCAGCGCAAAGTGAATGCGCGGGTCGTCGAATTTCTTGCGCAGGATGCCGTGCTCGATGTTGTCGAGGCTCATCTTCTCCCCCCCAATACTGAAGAACACCTTCTTCCAGGGCTCCCCGATATCCTTGATACTCTTGAGTGGGTAGTTATCAAGAATCAGGCGGATGGTGTAGGCGTTGTAGGCATTGATCCAGAACGCCATCTGCTCGGCCTTGCTGTCGGTGGCCGTAGGTGCATTCTTGCTGAGCTGAGCCAGGTAGTCGTTGAACGCCTTCTGCTCACTCTTGAATCCTTTGTAATTCACGCGGCCCTGGGCGTTGACGTACTTTTTCAGGAGCCGGTCGAAGGTGGCGTGGCTGAAGGCAGCGGCTGGTGCGGGGGCCGCCGCGGCTGGGGTTGCCGGAACTGGTTGAGCTGCCGCCGCGGCCGGAGCCGAAGCAGTGGTCTTTTTGGTTGCCACTGCGGGAGCCGGCGCAGCAGATGCCACGCTGGCAGCCGGCGTGGTGGGCGGAGCAGTGGGTTCAGCCGGCGCAGCCACCAGTTCGGCGGTATCCGGAGCTTCTGCGGTAAGGGTGGCTGCCGCCGCCGGGGCAGCCGAGGTAGTTGTGGAACGGGCTTCGGTGGTGGTGGTGGCACTCGTGGAAGTACCCGAGCCGTCGCAGGCCGTGGCCGTGAGGGAAGTGGCAGAAACCAGCGTCAGAAGAAAGGGGCGGAAAAAAATCATTCGGAGAGAGGTAAAGGAAAAGGACTGTTTCGCCAGCTATGGCAGCTGGTAAGTTGTTAGGGCATACGACAAAAACGCGGGAGCCGATAAGCGCTACTGCAATTAACGCGCCGCGCCGGGTCCCGGATTCGCCAGCCAAGCCAAACTCTCCACCCGTTGCTTATCGTACGGTATAAACCGGGCCCTGGGGCTGGGCACGAGCCAAACAGCGCCCTTGGTTGCCGTAGCCGTTGCGCCGTAGTGCTCCAGCCTGCCGGAAAATGCGCAAATTGCGCCCCCAGCACTTCTTTCCATGTTCCTTAGCATTATCATTCCCACCTACAACGAGGCCCCGCACATTGCCCGGCTGGTGCAGCAACTGCGCGATTTCGGCCCGGCCGGCGCGGTAGAAATTCTGGTGGTGGATGCTCAAAGCACCGACGGTACCGCGGCCCTGGCCGAAGCTGCCGGGGCCACCGTGCTACTGGATTCCCGGCCCGGCCGCGCGGCCCAAATGAACCACGGTGCCGCCCACGCCAGCGGCGACATCCTGTACTTTGTGCACGCCGATGTCGGCATTCACCCCGATTACGTGGCCACCATCAGGGAGGCCGTGGCCGCCGGCTATCCAGCCGGCTGCTACCGCTTCCGCTTCGATTCGGCTCATCCGCTGCTGCGCATCAACAGCTACGGCACCCGGTTTAAAGGCATCATGAGCCGGGGCGGCGACCAGACGCTGTTCGTTACCCGGAGTCTGTTCGAGCGGCTGGGTGGCTTCAACGAGCGGTTCGTCGTGATGGAGGACTTCGAGATTATCCAGCGAATTCGCCGGGTGGCGCGCTTCCTCATCGTGCCCCAAAGCGTGGTGGTATCGGCCCGCAAGTACGAGACACAACGGCTGGCTGCGGGTGCAGCTGGCCAACCTCACGGCCTTTGCGCTCTACTTTATGAAAGTGGAGCCCGCCCGCATTGGCCGCACCTACAAGTCCATGCTCAAGCATCGGTAGGGGTGGTTCTTGGTTGGTGGTTTTTGGTTGTTGGATAACGGAAGTTAGCGCTGGAAAACTAGCTCCCCTCCTCAGATGAGGAGGGGTTGGGGGTGGTTGACAATCGTTGAATATCAGCTAGAAGCTTGGTTCTATCAACTGTCCAGAAAGCATCAACCACCCCCAGCCCCTCCTCATCTGAGGAGGGGAGCTAGTTTTCTAGCCTTAGAAAATAGTTTTCCGCTTCAGCATGTCGGTTACCCACCAAAAACCACCACCCACCCACCAAAAACCAGCCCCCGTGCTCGTGACCGGGGCCAACGGGTTCCTTGGCCGCCATTTGGTGGCCGAGCTGCACCGCCGCGGCCACGCCGTACGGGCGCTGGTGCGGCCCGGTACCCCACCGCCCTTCCCGCCCGATTGGAACGTCGACTACCGGCCCGGCGACCTTATCCAACCCGCCACCCTGGCCGGGGCGGCCGAGGGCTGCGGGGCCATCATCCATGCCGCCGCCCTGGCCAGCGTGAACCCGGCCCGCGACCCGGCGCTGTGGGCCGTGAACCTGGGCGGCACCGAAAACGTGCTGCAGCTGGCCCGGCAGGCGGGCGTGGAGCGGCTGGTGTATGTGGGCACGGCCAACGTCTTCGGCTTCGGAACCCAGGAAAATCCAGGCGACGAAACCCGGCCCTACGCCGGCGCCCGCTACGGCCTCGACTACATGGACAGCAAGCGCGCCGCCACCGACCTCGTGCTGGCCGCCGTGGCCCGCGAGCAGCTGCCGGCCGTGCTGGTCCATCCCACCTTCATGCTGGGCCCCGACGATGTAAAGCCGACCTCTGGGGCATTGCTGCTGGAAATTTACCGGGGCAAGGTGCCCGGCTACCCGCCCGGCGGCAAAAACTACGTGCACGTCCGCGACGTGGCTACGGCCACCGTCAACGCCCTTACCCGGGGGCGGGTGGGCGAGTCGTACATTCTGGGCAATGAAAACCTGAGCTACCGCGAAGCGTTCCAACTGATTGCCGGGCTGCTGGGCGTAGCGCCACCGCGCTGGCCCGTGCCGGCCGGGGCTGCCCAACTCTACGGGGCCATCAGCAGCTGGCAGGCTCGCCTGACGGGCCGGCCAGGCCGCCTGAACGCCGCCATGACCGCCGTGGCCAACGACGGCCATTACTTCCGGCCCGACAAGGCCCGGCAGGAGCTGGGCCTTCCGCAGACGCCTGTAGCCCAGGCTATAACCGAAGCTTTTGCCTGGTTTAAAGCCCGGCGGTATGTTTAACGCGTATGTTTGCAGCACATCCGGCCCCGGCCGCAATGCAATCCTGATCAATGGTAGTCACCCAAATTTCTGAACGTACCGCGGCTGCTTCGTCGGCGGCTCAAGCAGCTGAAGTGGTTGCCGCCCCTATTTCGCGCCGCGCCCTGCCCACGGTGGGGCCGCTGGCGGGGCGGGTGGCTATTGTGACGGGTTCCGAATCGGGGATTGGGCGCGAAACGGCCCGGGCCCTGTGCGCCGCCGGGGCGGCCGTGGTGCTCAACGGCCGCCGCCTCGACCGCCTCGAAGCCACCCGCCAGCAGCTCGAAGCTGCCGGGGCCACCGTGGCGGCCCGCGTAGCCGACGTAACGGATTACGCCGCCTGCGAAGCGCTGGTAGCAACGGCCATCAGCGAGTTTGGCCGCCTCGATATTCTCATTGCCAACGCCAGCATCTCGCAGCGGGCCTACTTCCTCGATATGAGCCCCGAGGTGTTCCGGCAGGTGCTCGACAGCAATGTGTACGGGGCCGTGTTCCCGCTCAAGGCCGCCCTGCCCCACTTGCTCGAAAGCCAGGGCAGCGTTACGTTTATTTCCTCTATCTCGGCGCTGAACGGGATGCCCAGCGGCTCGGCCTACTGCGCCGGCAAGGCGGCCCTCACCAACCTGGCCCACACCCTGCGCCTGGAGCTGGACGGCACGGGCGTGCACTTTGGGGTGGTTCATATCGGCTTCACCGAAAACGATGAGGATAAGCGCGTACTCGATGCCGCCGGCCAGCCCGTGCCCATTGCCTACCGCAAGCCCCGCTGGCAGAAAACCCAGGCCGAAGTGGCCGCCATCATCCTGCGTCACATCCGCAAGCGGCGGCAGCGCACCGTTATTTCGGCCCTGGGCTGGCTCATTGCCATCGTCCACGGCAACTTTCCCCGCCTCGGCGACTGGGTGGTGCTCACGACCATGCGCCGGATGCGGAATTTTTACGAATAAATCCCCGCTGCCGCCCGCCGCCCGGGCTTTGCGCAAGCCGAACTGCTAAAAAAAATGGCCCCCTCCTGCCAAGCAGAAGGGGGCCTCTTTGTTAGTAAACAGAGCCTAGTACATCAAATCGGCCCCAGCTACGTGGTAGGTCGGGTCCTCCAGGATATTTACATCGATGAGGGAGTCGGCGCGCTGGAGCAGGTGGCGGCAGTCGGGGCTGAGGTGGCGCAGGTGCACGGTTTTGCCCAAGCGGTGGTAGCGCTCGGTTAGCTTGTTGAGGGCTTCAATGGCCGACATATCGGTTACCCGGCTTTCGCGGAAGTCGATGATAACTTCGGTGGGGTCGTCGGCCACGTCGAACTTCTCGCCGAAAGCCTGCACCGAGCCGAAAAACAGCGGCCCGAAGATTTCGTAGTGCTTCACGCCGGCCTCGTCGAGGTGCTTGCGGGCCCGGATGCGGCGGGCGTTTTCCCAGGCGAATACCAGCGCCGCGATAACCACGCCGATGAGCACGGCCAGGGCCAGGTTATGGAGCACCACCGTAATCAGGGTTACCAGAATCATTACCACCAGGTCGGAAACGGGCATTTTGCCGAACGTCTTCAGCGAGGCCCACTCAAAAGTGCCTACCGAGACCATAATCATGAGGCCGGTGAGGGCGGCCATGGGTACCTGCTCGATGAGGGAGGCCCCGAACATGATGAACACCAGCAGCATAACGGAGGCCACGATGCCCGAGAGGCGGGCCCGGGCACCGGAGGATATGTTGATGAGGCTCTGCCCGATCATGGCGCAACCGCCCATGCCCGAAAATAGGCCCGACAGAATGTTAGCCGTGCCCTGGGCCACGCACTCC
Source organism: uncultured Cytophagales bacterium (assembly GCA_963711295.1). Taxonomy (GTDB): domain Bacteria; phylum Bacteroidota; class Bacteroidia; order Cytophagales; family Hymenobacteraceae; genus Hymenobacter. Next base: position 1,151,705 of record CAVQDF010000003.1, on the reverse strand, counting down.
TTGTTGCTGCGGCCGCGGGTTTCGGTGATTTCGTCGATGAGGTTCAGCGTGAGCAGGCTCTCAATCAGGCCTACCCCGGCTACGATGGCGGCGTAGGGGAAAATCAGGCCCAGCGTGCCCAGTGTGAACGGTACGCTCGGGATGTGGAAAGGAGGGAAGCCACCCTGAATCGAGGCAATGTCGCCCACCGTTTTGGTATTAATGCCGAAGCCGATAACCAGCGCCGATACCACCAGAATGGCCGTCAGCGAGGCCGGCACCACCTTGGTCAGGCGCGGCAATAGCACGATGATGGCAATGGTAAGGCCCACCAACCCCAGCCATTGTCAGCAGCGCCGTTCCCGTTAGCCAGTGCAACGCGCCATCGGCCCCGATAGCCTGGAACTGGACTAGTTGGGAGAGGAAGATGATAATGGCCAGGCCATTGACGAAGCCGAACATCACGGAGTGAGGCACCAGCCGGATGAACTTGCCCAGCCGCAGTACGCCCGCCAGCACCTGCAGCAGGCCGGCCAGGATAACGGTAGCGAAGATGTACTCGACCCCGTGCGTTTTGGCCAGCGCCACCAGCACCACGGCCACGGCCCCGGTCGCCCCGGAAATCATGCCCGGCCGGCCGCCCAATATGGAGGTTACGAGGCCCATCATGAAGGCGGCGTACAGGCCTACGAGTGGGGGCACACCGGCAATGATGGAAAAGGCCACGGCCTCCGGAATCAGGGCCAGGGCCACCGTTAGGCCCGAAAGGATTTCGTTTTTGTAATTGACTTTATACTGCGTGAAGTAGTGCAGGACTTGTTGCATAAAAGCGGATGAAAAGGCCAAAGAAAAGCCGCCAGCCCCTGAAGTCAGGAGCGGCGGCGGACAAGCTAACGACCCTGGCCTCAGGGTGGGGTCAGCTGAAAGATGGGGAAACCGAAAAAGAGCATAAGCGTCCGCAAAGGTACGGATTCAGTTGTTGGGTAGCAGTTGGTCAGTTGTCAGTTGATAGTTGTCGGTTGTTAGTAGAACGTCATTCAGAGCGCAGCGAAGAATCTCGCGTGCTGATGTTGCACGGGTAGCTCAACGAATGCACGCAAGATTCTTCGCTGCGCTCTGAATGACGTTCTTTGTTTACTTCCCGTATCTGACAACTGACAACTGACAACTGACAACCGGCAACTGACAACTGACAACTGACAACTGACAACTCGCAACCAACAACTCACATATGAACTGGCTTCCCGTCTCTCATCCCCTTGCTCAAACGCTTCGATAAGTGGGGCACCCCCATTCTGGCCGCCGTGGGCCTGGGCCTGCTGTTATTTGAAACCCGCAAGCCGCTGCGGCGTCGCACCCGGCCCCGCACCGAGCGGTGGGTGCGCAATGTGCTGGTGGCCGCGCCCTCGCTGCCGGCTATGCGCCTGACGCTGCTGCCCGCCATGGTGGGCCTGGGCCAGCTCATGGCGCCCTACCGCACGCCCCTCTCGCGCCTGCCCGAGGCGCTGCGCCTGCCGCTGGAAGTGCTGCTGCTCGACTACCTGGGCTACTCCTGGCACCGGCTGCTGCACTCGCCGCTGCTCTGGCGCTTCCACCGCGTCCACCACTGCGACCTCGACATGGACCTGACCACGGCCTGGCGGTTCCACTTCGGCGAGATGCTGGCCAGCATCCCGTACCGGGCCGGCATTGCGGCCCTGATGGGCGTGCGCGGCAGCACGGCGTTGGGCTTCGAGGTGGTGTTTGAGGCCTGCACCGCCTTTCACCACACCAACCTGGAGCTGCCCTACGAAGTAGAGCGCCGCCTGGCCCCGTTCATGGTCACGCCCCGGGCCCACGGCATCCACCACTCCATGGTCGACCGCGAAACGCAGAGCAACTTCGGCGTCGTGCTCACGCTCTGGGACCGGCTCCACCGCACCCTGCGCCTCAATGTGCCCCAGCAGGATATCACCATCGGCGTACCCGCCTTCTCCGACCCGGCCGGCCAGACGGCGCCCCGCCTGCTGGTCATGCCCCTCAAGCCGCTCGACGAGTGGGCGTTGCCCAACGGGGAAGTGCCCGAGCATCCCGAATACGCTGGGCCGGTTACGGTGCTGGCCGAGTAGAAAAGTGTAGCAAGCGGGCGACAAACCATGCCGGTAAATCCGGCGCGACTTCCCGCCCGTTCGCTACACGCCGGTTAGAATTTTGTAGGTGCCGTCCGGGTTGAACAAGATTTTCTGGCTGTTCCAGTAATTGCCACCAATGATAGTTCGCGCCTGAACGCGGCGCGTGCCCCCGCCTGCCTTGGGTACCTCCACGTAGCGCTCCGTAATGAGCGGCTGCCGGTAGGCCCGGTTGGCAACAATGGGCGCGAGGATATCATTGGCGGCCTGTCGGTCGCGGGCCGGCCGCTCGCTGATGCGGCCCAGGCTATCGGCCTGATACACCAGCACCACATCGTCGCGGAACAGGCTGTAGGTGGTCGGTGGGTTGCTGGTGTAGCGGTCATCAATTAGCGCCATCAACTCCCATACCTGCTGCCCGGCGGCATTCCGGTAGGATACCAGCTTCACCAGCCCCTTATTCTCAACGAAATACCGGCCCTGGTGGCACTCCTGAATGTATTTTTGTAGAAGCGTCTGTTGCAGTGTTGTGGTCGCAACGTCAACCGGCCGACAAGCCTGAGCCCAGGCTGCGGGGCCAGCCGCGAAAAACGGTAACAAGGCAACGGTGAGAACTTTCATAGCAGGCTTAATAGGAGTGAAGCAGCTAAGCCGCAATAGTCAGGGAAAGATAGGCGGGTACTACCAAGGCCGCAACTGGATTTCAACAACTGGCAACTGAATCCCTACCTTTGCCGACTTAACAGGGCCTGATTTTTGGTTTCCTGAACCGGCGGCCGTTGGCCGGCCCGATTCTTTTTATGACGCACGAACAACTGCGGCTGGCTGAAGCCAACGCCCTGACCACTCCCTGGAAGAAATTTGGCCCCTACCTCACTGAGCGGCAGTGGGGTACGGTGCGCGAGGATTATAGCCCCGACGGCCAGGCCTGGAGCTTCCTCACCCACGACATGGCCCGCAGCACGGCCTACCGTTGGGGCGAAGATGGCATTGGCGGCATCAGCGACGATGAGCAGCGCCTGTGCCTGGCCGTGGGCCTCTGGAACGGCCAGGACGAGCTGCTCAAGGAGCGCCTTTTCGGCCTGACCAACCCCGAGGGCAACCACGGCGAAGACGTGAAGGAGCTGTACTACTACCTCGACAGCACACCCACCCACTCCTACATGCGGATGCTCTACAAGTATCCGCAGGCCGAGTTTCCGTACGAACAACTGGTGCGTGAAAATGCCGCCCGCACCCGCCAGGACCCCGAATTTGAGCTGCTCGATACGGACATCTTCCACGAAAGCCGCTATTTCGACGTGTTCGTGGAGTACGCCAAGGCCGAGGCCGACGACATTCTGCTGCGCATTACGGCCCACAACCGAGGGCCCGAGCCTGCCGAGCTGCATTTGCTGCCCCACCTCTGGTTTCGCAACACCTGGAGCTGGGGCTACCCCGGCCAGGAAACCCGCCCGGTGCTGGCTGCCAATGGCCCTGGGGCCGTGCTGGTGGATCACCCGAGCCTGGGTCAATACCATTTCTACTGCGACCAGCCCGAAGCCGAGCTGCTGTTCTGCGACAATGACACCAACTTCCATCGTACCGGCAGCCGGGCCAATTACCACAATCCCAGCCGCTACTTCAAGGACGGCATCAACGACTACGTAGTAGAAGGCGATGTTACGGCCGTGAACCCTGCCCGCCGGGGTACCAAAATGGCGGTGCACTGCCACCTGCCGGCCGTGCCGGCCGGCGAGTCGGTGACCGTGCAGGTGCGGCTGAGCCAGCAGGCCCAGGACGCGCCTTTCACCCAGTTTGAAGCCGTGCTGGAAGCCCGCCGCCAGGAGTGTGACGAGTTTTACGAGTGCGTACAGGAGGATATTCCGGAAAGCGCCGACGCTCGCAACGTGCAGCGCCAGGCCTTTGCCGGCATGCTCTGGAGCAAGCAGTTCTACTATTACGACGTCACGCAGTGGCTCGACGGCGACCCGGCCCTGCCCCGCCCGCCCGCCTCGCGCCGCCGCAAGGGGCGCAACCACAACTGGCGCCACCTGCACAACCACGACATCATCTCGATGCCCGATACCTGGGAGTACCCCTGGTACGCGGCCTGGGATTTGGCTTTTCACTGCATTCCGCTGGCCATGGTGGACGCCGAGTTCGCCAAAAACCAGCTCCGGCTGCTTTGTCGCGACTGGTACATGCACCCCAACGGCCAACTGCCGGCCTACGAGTGGCACCTGAGCGACGTGAACCCGCCGGTGCACGCCTGGGCTACCTGGCGGGTGTACCAGATGGACAAAAAGCTTAATGGCCACGGCGACCCGGCCTTTCTGGAGGCCGTCTTCCACAAACTGGCCCTCAACTTCACCTGGTGGGTGAACCGCAAGGACCGCAGCGACCGGAACGTATTCGAGGGCGGCTTCCTGGGCCTCGACAACATTGGCGTCTTCGACCGCTCGGCCCCGCTGCCTACCGGCGGCTACATCGAGCAGTCGGATGGTACGGCCTGGATGGCCATGTTCGCGCTCAACATGATGCGCATTGCCATGGAGCTGGCCCGCCACAACTCGGTGTACCAGGAAATGGCCGGCAAGTTCTTCGAGCACTTCCTCTATATCGCCGACGCCATGACTCGCAGCGGCGACGGGCAGTTCAATCTCTGGGACGAGGAAGACCAGTTCTACTACGACGTGCTGCACACCCCCGACGGCGCCCGCACCATGCTCAAGGTGCGCTCTATCGTGGGGCTGATTCCGATGTTCGCCGTGGAAGTAATTGATGAGGAGCTGCTTAACTCGCTGCCCGATTTCACGGAGCGGGCCCGCTGGCTGCTCGAAAACCGGCCCCACCTGGCTCAGCTGGTGGCCCGCTGGCGCGAGAAGGGCAAGGGCGCCCGGCATTTGCTGAGTCTGTTGCGCCGCTCCCGCCTGCGCGCATTGCTCAAGCGTATGCTCGACGAAACCGAGTTCCTCTCCGACTACGGCATCCGCTCCATGTCGCGCGACCACCTGGCCAACCCCTACGTGTTCAGCACTCCGGAAACCGATTTTACGGTGGAGTACGTGCCGGGCGAGGCCGAGAGCAGCATGTTCGGAGGCAACAGCAATTGGCGCGGCCCCATCTGGTTCCCCATCAACTACCTCATCATCGAGTCGTTGCAGCGCTTCTATGCCTACTACGGCGACGCTTTCCAGTGCGAGTACCCGACCGGATCGGGCCGGATGCACACGCTCGACCAGATTGCCAAAGCCCTGTCGGAGCGCCTGACCCGCCTGTTTCTAAAGAACGAGCACGGCCTGCGCCCGGCCTTCAACGGCGACGAGCTGCTGCAAACTGACCCTTATTTCAAAGACCACCTGCTCTTTCACGAGTACTTCCACGGCGACACCGGCCGGGGCCTCGGGGCCAGCCACCAAACCGGCTGGACTGGCCTCGTTGTGCGGCTACTGCGCTACCAGGGCTACGAGTAGGTTTTTGGGAGAAGAGTAGATAAAGCGGAACGTCATTCCGAGCACGTGGCGCATCAAGCCAGGCACGAGGAATGACGTTCCGCTTTCTTGCTCCAACCAGATTCGATCCTACAGCTTGCTCTTAACCAGCTTAATAACAGCCTCGTTTTCGCCTTCTTTAGCGGCCGCCAGAACGTCTTTGCCGTCTTTGTCCTTGGCTTTGGGGTTGGCGCCGTTGGCGAGTAGAAACTCCACTACGTCGAGGCTGCCGTTGGCGGCGGCGGCCATGAGCGGGGTCATCTGGAAAGAATCTGTTTTATCAATCTGAGCTTTGTTTTTGAGCAGCGCCTTCACCACGTCGAGGTGGCCGTTGCCAGCCGCGATGACGAGGAACGTGGTCGGGAAGCCGGGCATCATCTCGACGGGGGCGTTGGCATCGGCGCCGGCCGCGAGCAGGGTCTCCACATCGGCCGGGTGGTTTTTGGCTACCGCCGCGTACACTTTCTGGGTCGGCGTTTGGGCCCAGGCTACGCAGCCACTCGCCAGAAATAGCGCAAATACAAGAAGAAGTTTTTTCATGCCGGGAAACGAGGGTGGGGGAGAAGCAAATCGGCCGGAAGATAGCAGGTTGGCGGATAATTCCGGCTCCTGACTTTCTTAAAGAGGCTGATTAAAGCTGGTGCCCATCAGGTCAAAAGTCAATTTCAGCTAGTGGCCAAAGTGCCTTCTGCCACCGCCGCCTGCCGCCCGAAGCGTTGGGCCATGATGCTGGCCAGAATAATCTGGAGGGCGTGGTAGAGCATGAGCGGCAGCAACAGCGCCCCGGTGGCGGCCGTAGCCGGGAACAGCAGGCTGGCCATTACGCTGCCATGTACCAACGACTTCTTGGAGCCGCAGAAAATGGCCGTTGTGCGGTCGGCCGCCGCAAAGCCCAGCAGCCGGCTAAGCCCTGCTACCAGCCCAAATACCAGAAAATACAGCCCCACCATGCCCACCGCCAGCAACGCCACGCTGGCCGGGGCATAGCTGCGAAACACGCCCTCGGCAAACGATTCGCAGAAGGAAGTGAAGACGATGCTCAGGATGATAATCTGGTCGAGGATGCGCAGGCGGCCCTTGTGGTGCTCAACCCAGGCCCCGAAGCGCGGGTTAAGCAGCATACCCGCGGCCACCGGCAGCACTACCTGCCAGATCAGACTCAGAGCCAGTCCGCTCAGATCGGAGCCTTCGGCCCCGGGCGGGTGCAGCACGGCCCGCACCCACAGCGGCGTGAGTGCGATGCCGGCCAACGAGCTGATGCTGGCGTTGAAAATGGCTGCCGGCACGTTGCCCCGCCCCAGGCTCACCATCACCACCGACGTGGAAACGGTACTCGGCAGTGTGCACAGAAAGAAAATGCTCTGCCACAGCAGCTGCCCCGACGCGCTGCCAAACAGCGGCCGGGCCGCCAGCGCCAGCAGTGGAAACAGCACAAACGTGGTGCCCTGCACCACCAGATGCAGCCGCCAGTTGCGGGTGCCGGTGCGCAGCTTATCCAGGCTCAGCCGCAGGCCGTAAAAGAAAAACACCAGTGCCACCCCGCCCGTCGTGATAACCTTCCAGGGCAGCGGACTGGCCTTGCTGCCCACTTCCGGTACCAGGTAGGCCAGCCCCACCACGCCCACGAGCGCGGGCAAAAACCAATCGAGCAGGCCGGCACGGCGGAGCAGGGCCAGCAGGCGGTTTTCCGGGGTCGGCGGCGGAGCGGGAGCCAAGGTAGAAGAAGAGAGGGCAGGCATAGTGGCCGTAAAAGTAAACGCGCCGGGCCAAACTAGACCAGCGCGTTTACTTATTGAAGCTGTTTAGAAAGTCGAAAAGTTTGTAAACAGCTTCAATAAGATTTACGGATAATTACTCGTGCCAACAGAGTGCAGCAAAAGAAAAAAATAAGTCCGGGAAACTGGTGGCTGTTCTCTCGTAATGTGTGGCCAGGCGGTGGGGAGAAACGGTGGAAGAAACGCTCCACCCGGTTGCGCCGTTGGTAGCCGACGCGGTTAATAAGGCGGCAGCACGTATGGTTTTTTTGCTGGTAGTTACCCCTTCCGCTTGAAGCCGTCGGACAGCTTCATCATCAGTCCACCGCCACTGTAGCCCAAGGCCCCAGCGACGGTTCGTTTTTTTACCTGCTCGCTGGTTCGCTGTTTATGCTGAATACTGCGCTGTGAAGTCGCCGTTGTACAGACCTTCCCATGCACGTAGTTGTCCCATAGGCCTGTGCGAAATATCAATCAGAAAAATACACCGGCGCACCTTGTAACAATACACCTAGTGACGACTGGTCCGTTGTGACGCTCGTAACCACGCCTGTGCTTGGGCTATATCACCGAAAGAACGCATCTGGAGTTGATTGCCCATACCCAGATGCATGGATTCGGCCGAAAGAGCGGCCATTGATTCAGGACTGACCACATTGGCGAAATGCGTGAGCCCCAACGCAATGGCCCGGGGGCTCCAATTCGTCACAATCCATTCCACTGCATGGTCCCAGGGGCCTATCACCTCGCGGTTGTCGTTGAGCAGCAGAGTGCAATCATTTTCCCGCAATAAATCCAGGCATGAATCGGCCCCTGACACAATGCCGATGTACGTCTGGTAGCCGATCCAATTGCTGTAAACCCATTTGTTGGCCTGATCGTACTCAATAGTGTGGTAAACCTTGCCAAACCCGTTTGTATGTTTAATGATCATAGCTTGCAATGATAGCCAAAAAAACAGCCGGCTTTATGTTATCGGACTGCCAACGGATCCACAACGGCTGCCTGATAGCATGATGTACCCGGCATGCCAAAACGCCTGAGTGCGTTGCCATCTGCATCACACTATCAGGCAGCTGCCGTTTGTTGCTCACACGCAACCGCTATGGAACAAATCCTGTTCTCAAGCTATGGTGTAACTCAGGATTCACGCTGAATCAGCGTTCTTACAATACCTGTACAGCGTCGCTGTGGCTAGGTTTTTACATATAAATAAGTTAAGTTTTTGCTGCTTCTAACTTCCATCAACCACTCTCTCTGCTAGTCGTCAGATGCATCATATCATCTACATGAGTCGCGCCACTTATTCAATGAATGACGATGACCTGGAGAAAATTCTTCGGCAGGCTCGCCTTTACAATGAACAGCGCAACATTACCGGCGCGCTGGCCTACGGTGCCGGGCAGTTTATGCAGATAATGGAAGGGGAGAAAGCAGAATTGGATGCGATTTACGAGAAGGTATGCCGCGACCCCCGGCATACGGCACTGACCAAATTAGCCGATAAGGAAATCAGCCACCGCAGCTTTGCTAACTGGTCCATGGCTTTTCAAACGATTTCACCACAACAGTTTCAGGAATTGGCAGGCTATACAAGACCTGATGCCCTCAATGAGCAGGCCCATAACCTGAGTGCAGCCGACGACCTGCTGTTTCAGATGATGAATGTTTTTGGGCTCACGCAGCGGTCCTGAGGAATTAAGGCAGTGAAGTCGTTCAGCCTTGTGAGGACGTCAGGTGCGCTTATCTAAGTACCACGTTCAGTTAACTTGCCGAAGAGCTTCAATAGCGGCAAAACAATAAAGTTAAACAGCTTAAATGGTTTCCCCGAAGGCCCCGGCCGTGAGCCACCAGCTGGCAGCAGCCCTATTGGACTAGAATAGTGGTACCGGGGCTCCACATAAATTCAGATGCCCGAATCGATTTGCTAGCCGGCTGTCATGACCATAGCCGGGCGAATGGCAGACGGGTTCAAGGCAAAGGCATCGGCCAGCAGTTCGTAGGAGCGGAGCCGGTCGTCGTAGTCGTGGGTGATGGTGACGGCGACTACCTCATTCACGCCATAGCTGGTGGCCAGGGCCTCGATTTCGGCTTTCACCTTGTCGGGAGTGCCGCTGATGATACGCTGGTGATGGTAGGCGAGGCGGGCCTGTAAATCGGGCGAGAGGGTCGATACGTTCACCGTTTCGGCGGCCTCGATGGGCGTAAACTGGCCGGTTTCGAGCTTGAGCATTTGCAGGGCCAGGTTGTCGGCCAGCAGCTGGGCGCGGCCGGCCGTATCGGCGCAAACCACGAAAATGGCCACGTTGGCCTGGGGCATAGTCAGCTCGGGCGAGGGCCGGAACCGCTCCCGGTACATGTTTACCATGCGCGGGCCCCCATTTGGGTTGATGAAGTGGGCGAAGCTGAAGGCCGCTCCTACATGGGCCGCGAACAGGCCGCTCTGCCCGCTGGAGCTCAGCAGCCACATCTCGGGCACGGTATCGATGAAAGGTGCGGCCTTTACTTTGGCATGAATGGTATCGGCCGCGGTTTCGTCGCGCAGGTAAGCCCGCAGGTCCATGAGCTGCTCGGCGAAATCCTGGTCGCTGAACTGGTTGTGGGGGTTGAGAGCGTGGGCCGTTACGCGGTCGGTACCGGGGGCGCGCCCGATGCCCAGGTCGATGCGGCCGGGATAGAGGGCTTCGAGCAGGCGGAAGTTCTCGGCCACTTTCAGGGCCGAATAGTGCGGCAGCATCACGCCACCCGAGCCCAGGCGGATGCGGTTGGTTTCGGCCCCGAGCCGGCCCAGCAGCACTTCCGGCGACGAACCGGCCAGGGTACGGGTGTTGTGATGCTCCGAAACCCAGAAACGGGTGAAGCCCAGGCGGTCGGTGAGGCGGGCCAGCTCCACGGTGTGTTGCAGCGCCTCGCGCGGGGTGCGACCCAGCGGCACCGGCGACTGGTCGAGGACGCTGAGCTGGATTTTATTTTCAGTAGGCATAAGGAGCAATCAAGAGGAAAATCTGACTGAAAGAGTCTGATTGGATCAGTTGGAACAGCTAACGGCGGCAAGTAGTTTGCTGCCCGCCGCGCTACACCCGTTCTGTCATCACCCCTGCACCGGCTCCGGCTTGCCGACTGCGTTGGTCTTGCGCAGCGGCAGTTCGGGCACAAACAGCGTCATCACGAAGCCCCCCGCCACCAGCAGCAGCGTTACCAGATATACCCGCGAAATAGCCCGCGAAAACGCCGCCTTCAGGGCCGGCGAGGCGGGCACGGGGGCCGAGGCAACAGGCGAACCTTCGCTAACCGATGCTGCGGCCGCCGTGGGGGCAGTGCCGCCGGCCGGACCAGCAGCGGGCAGGGCGCTGCTCAGGCCCAACGTAAGAATGGTGCCCAGAATAGAGGCCGCAATGGCGCCGCCAATCTGCCGGAAAAACTGGCTGGCCGAGGTGGCTTGCCCAATTAGCTGGGGCTCGACGGCGTTCTGAATGGCCAGCGTATAGAGCGGCATGCTCGGCCCCAGGCCCACCCCGCAAATCAGCAGGTACGCCAGTACCTGCCCGTAGCTTACGGTGGCGGGCATCGTGGCCAGCAAACTCAGGCCCACCATAAGCACGACCAACCCGGCCAGCATCCAGCGCTTGTAGTGGCCGTAGCGCGACACCATCTGGCCGGCCAGCAGCGAACCCGTCACCACGCCCATCGACAGCGGAATCAGGCTCACGCCGGCCCGGGTAGCGGTTTCGCCCAGCACATTTACCATGAACAGCGGCTCGAAAATGATAAGGCCCAGGAACGCCCCGCCCAGCAGAAACAGCGCCGCGTTGGCCGTCCGGAATACCGGGTTTTTAAACAGGCTGAAGGCCAGAATTGGGTTGGGATGACGCAGGCTCCGGCGCACGAACAGCGTGAGCAGCAGCGCGGCCCCGCCCAGTAACCCCAGCGTCAGCGGGTGGCCCCAGCCGTACTCGTTCTTGTTGAGCTGCAGGCCGATAACCAGCTGCCCCAGCCCCAGTACCAGCAGTAGCATCGAGAAGTAGTCGAGGCGGCGGCGTTCGGTGCGGGGGCGCAGCGGGGGCATCTGGGTCAGGATGAACCACAGGGCCAGCGCCCCCAGCGGCAGGTTCACGTAGAACACCAGCCGCCAGCCCGCCACGCCCGGAATCAGGTCGGTGCCGTTGTCGGTCAGAAACCCGCCCAGAAACGGACCCAGCACCGACGAAGTGCCAAACACGGCCCCCACGAAACCCTGGTAGCGGCCCCGCTCGGCCGGCGGGAACAGGTCGGCAATGACAATAAAGGCCATGGCAAACAGCCCCGCCCCGCCCAGACCCTGAATGGCCCGGAAGATGATGAGCTGGGTCATGCCGTCGCCCAGCAACGGCAGCGTACCGAACTCACCGGCCAGCCCGCAGAGCATCGAGCCCAGCAAAAACACGCTCACGGCCACAATTTCGATGGTGCGCCGCGAGTACGTATCGGCCAGCTTGCCATAAATGGGCACCAGCGCCGTGCTGGCCACCAAGTAGGCCGTAGCCACCCAGGTAAACCGGTCGAGCCCATGCAAATCGGCCACAATGCGCGGCAGCGCCGTGCTGACGATGGTTTGATCGAGGGCCCCCAGAAACATGGCCAGCAATACGCCGCCAAACGTGAGCATCTTCTGGCGATGGGTAAGTTCTTCCGTCATAAGCAAAGCTGTACGGCCGGGACGGAGGGCAGTTGTGAGTTGTTGGTTGCTGGTTGTCAGTTGTCAGTTGTCAGTAAGCACGTCATGCTGAGCGAAGGCGGAGGCGCAGTCGAAGCATCTCTACTGCAGTAGTAATCCTACCGGCCGGCTAGCATGGCAACGAAGCAGTAGAGATGCTTCGACTGCGCCTCCGGCTTCGCTCAGCATGACGTGCTTACTGACAACTGACAACTGACAACCAGCAACTCACAACCAGCAACCAACAACTGCCAACTGCCGCTTACCTTCGCGGCCCTATGCTGACTGCCACTACGATTGCCCTACTGTGCGGATTCGCCTTTTTAGCCGGCCTGATTGACGCCGTAGTAGGCGGCGGCGGGCTGATTCAGCTGCCGGCCATGCTGCTGCTGCTCAAGGGCACGCCGGTACCCACCATTCTGGGTACGGGCAAGGTGTCGTCGTTGCTGGGGACGCTGGCGGCGCTGCGGCGCTACGCGGGGCAGGTGCCGCTGCGGTGGCGGGCGGTGGGCACGGCGGCGGCCGTGGCGGGCGTGTTTTCGTTTCTGGGGGCGCGGGTGGTCAGCCATCTGCCCCAGGAGCTGCTGCCGCCGCTGGTGCTGGGCCTGCTGGTGGCCATTGCGCTTTACACCTTCTGGCGCAAAGACTTCGGCAGCATTCATGCCCCCCGGCTGCCGGCCAGCCGCGAACCCTACTACGGGGCCGCCATGGGCGTGGTGCTGGGCTTCTACGACGGCTTCTTTGGCCCCGGCATGGGCTCGTTTCTGCTTTTTGCCTTTGTGGGCCTATTCGGTTACGATTTCCTCTCGGCTTCGGCCTCGGCCAAACTCGTAAATGCCGTTACCAATCTGGCGGCCCTGGCCTACTTCGCCTATACCGGCCAGATTCTGTGGGCCGCCGCCCTGCCCATGGCCGCCAGCAACGTCGTCGGCTCCACCATCGGGGCCCACCTGGCCCTGCGCCACGGCACGGGCTTCGTGCGCGTACTGTTCCTGGTCGTCGTCAGTGCCTTTATCCTGAAGCTGGGGGTAGGGATGGTGGAGTGGTGAAATGGTGAGGTGGTGTAATGGTGAGTTGATGTTCGTGGGGCCAGATTGCGCCATTTGCGCCGCTTGGCTACACGAACATCAACTCACCATTTCACCACCTCACTATTTCACCACTAATTGCCCGGCAAGCCGGGGGCAGGGTTGCCCTGGACGCCCTGGGAGCTGGGTACGCCCATTTTCTCCTCGCGCTTGCGCTGGTACCGGTCGAACTGGGCGGGGCTGAGAACGTCCTTGAGCTGGGCCAGGCGCGACTGCCCGATGTCGTCGATGACACTGGCCATCTTGCGCACGTCCTGGCGGTAAGTCTGGCGGGCGGTTTCCACGTTGCGCACTCCCAGCAAATTGATCTGTCCCACTTTGGCCATTTGCTGAGGATTCAGGCCTAAGGCTTTCTGCATGTTGGCGGTGAGGGCCGTGGCTCGCTCCGCAATTTTTTCCTCGTTGAGCTCCGGGGCGGGGGCATTCGTCGCCCCGGGGCGGGCGGGTTGCGGCCGGGGGCGGGCGGTAGTTTGGGCCTGTAGGGCAGGGGTGGCAGTAAGGGTGAGTAGGGCGGCGAACAAAAGCGCTTTCATAAGCAGAAGAAGACGAAACGAAGGAAGCCGGCTGCTAAGGCCGAAGTGGTGATGGGGCAAAGGTAGGGCCCTCGGGTAGGAGGGCGGGGTAGTAAAGATGATGCCAGTTTTACGCGGCTGCTATCTGCAACGCTTCAGGACATGGTTATATTCCAAAAATTGCCAAAAAACCACCCGGCTGCCGGGCCAGCCCGCAACCTTTCGGCCCCAAATCCCTTACAGCTTAATACCCCCTCGCTATTCCAACCGCTTATGAAAACTGATACCCGTAACTCCTGGCTGGTGGCCGCCGCCAGCGCCGCCACGCTACTGGCCGCCACCCTCTACGCCAACCGCCGCGGCAGCTACGAGCTGGCCGGCCGCACCGTACTCATTACCGGCGGCTCGCGCGGCCTGGGCCTGATTCTGGCCCGCCAGGCCGTGGCCGAGGGCGCCCGCGTGGCCATCTGTGCCCGCGACGCCCAGGAGCTCGAACGTGCCCGCCAGGAGCTGGCCCGGGGCGGAGCCCAGGTGCTGGCCCTGGCCCACGACCTCACCAACGCCGACGAAGTGCGCGCCATGGTGGCCGAAGTGCAGCAGCAGCTGGGCAGCATCGATGTGCTGATTAACAACGCCGGCATCATCATGGCCGGGCCGCTCGACCACATGGAAATCCGCGACTACGAAGAGTCGCTCAACGTGCACTTCTGGGCCCCGCTACACGCTATGCAGGCCGTACTGCCCGATATGCGCCGCCGCGGCGAGGGCCGCATTGTAAACATTGCCTCGGTGGGCGGCAAGGTGGCCGTGCCGCACTTGGTGCCTTACAGCGCGAGCAAATTTGCGCTGGTGGGCCTCTCCGAAGGTTTCCGGGCCGAGCTGCTGGAGCACGGCATCAAGGTGACCACCATCTGCCCCGGGTTGCTGCGCACGGGTAGTCCGCGCAATGCCATCATCAAAGGCCAGCACGAGCAGGAGTACGCCGCTTTCAGTATCGCCGACTCGCTGCCGGCCGTGTCGATGAATGCCGAGCGGGCGGGCCGCGAAATCTGGAATGCCTGCCGCCGCGGCGAGGCCGAAGTGATTCTGAGTTTGCCCGCCAAGCTACTGGCTGCCTTCCACGGCCTGCTGCCCGGCACCACCGCCAACGTGCTCAGCTGGCTCAACCGCGCCCTGCCCGGCCCGGCCGAATTCATGGGCGACGAGCGCCGCTTCGGCTACGAAAGCCAGTCGGCCCTCAGCCAATCGCTGGCTCACCACCCTCACCCAGCAAAGCCGCGGAAGAGAACAATGAGCTGGGTGAATAGGCAGCGCCTTCGGGAATACAGGGCGGCGGCAGCGTAGGCCAAATTGCACTTACGACGCCGGCTTCGGGCTGGCACTTCGGGCAGAAGTAAGTTGCCCGGCCGCCCACGTAGTTTTTCTCGATGGTTGCGTTGGGGTGGCGGGGGCAGAACGGTGGGCGTCGGTGCCGGGCGTGGCCGACTCGTCCCACTCGCGGGCGTGGATGAGGAAGCTGGTCGGGAAGTTCCGGTAGTTGGCTTCCTGGGCAATGGCCGTGGTGAGCACCAGCTGAATGGCCGCGTGCAGGCGCTTCACCTCGGCCGCGCTCAGGCTATTGGCCAATGCGCTCGGGATGGATTTTGGCCTGAAACAGCACCTCGTCCACAATCCAGTTGCCCAGGCCGGCCGTGAGGTGCTGGTCGAGTAGCAGGGGCTTGAGAGCGTTTTGCGGCGGGCCAGCTTGTCGGTGCAGTTCGGCCGCGGTGATGCTCCAGGGCGTCGGGGCCGATTTTTTTGGCTTGTTGATAGGCGGCCACGCTTTCGGCCAGCCGCAATGCGGCCAAATTTGCGCGGGTCGATAAAGGCGATGCGCAGGCCCGAGTCGGCGAGGTGCAGGGCCACGCGGGTGAAGCGCGGGGCGTCGGCCTCGTCGCGGTAGGCCCCCATGTCGCCGGTCATACCGAAGTGCAGCACGAATACATGGCCGTCGTCGAGCAGCAGAAAGCAGTTTTTGCCCAGCCGGCTGGTGCCCGCGATGGTGCGGCCCACCAGGGCCTGGCGCAGCACGTCTTCGGGCATGGCCAGCACATGGGCATCGAGCACTTGAAAGCGGCAATCGTCTGGCCCACGGCCAGCTCATCGAGGAAGCGGCGGTAGGTTTCGACTTCGGGTAATTCGGGCATAGTATACGTTTTGTATGGGCAGGGCTGGCCCCCATCCACCATTAAATGATTCCGTTACAGGCCGCCAAACAACGCCAAGGCAGGCCGTTCAACGGCGGGCGGGTATAAGTCCCGCCCCTACAACCGGCCAGCGCCCTTAACTTCCCAACTCACAGCCGTAGTTCGCCCTGCACCACTACTACGCCCTGGCCGCTGATATGCACAGATTCGATGGCCTCGGGCGGGCCCTGCACGGCCACGTACACCGTGCCGGGGCGGCCCATCCAGTGGCCTTGTTCGGCAATAAATTCGGGGCTGGTGAGTAAGCCGTAGTGCCAGAGGTAGGCGGCCATGCCGCCGGTGGCCGAGCCGGTTACCGGGTCTTCGGGTAGGTCGGGTGGGGTGCACAAGTGGCGGGCGAAGGTAGTGCCAGCGGGTGTGGCCCCTTCAAGGCAAAACAAGTGGGAGCTGAAAAACCCGCTGGTTTGGCGGTAGGCATTCAGGGCAGCCGGATCGGGTAAATGGGCCCGGCGCAACGTGGCCGCATCGCGCAGCGGCACCATCAGCTGGGGCGTGCCGGTGCTCACGGTCTGGATGACGGCCCCGGGCAGCAGGTCGGCTGGCGTGAGGCCAAAAAGCGGCAACACCTCGGCCGGCTCGTGCAAAGGCCCAAACTCGGGCCGGCGCTGGGTCATGCGGATGACGTGCGGCTGGCCGTCTTCGGCGGGCGAAACCCGGATGGCAACGGGGCCGTGCAGCAACTCCAGGAGCAGGTCGTGGGGCTGCCCCTCGGTGGGGCGTGTCAACCGGCCGGTGTGCAGCAGGGCCGTGAGGGTGGCAATGGTGGGGTGGCCGGCCAGCGGAATTTCCTCGCCCGGCGTGAAGTAGCGCACCCCGAACTCGGCTACCGCCGAGCGGCGCACAAATGCCGTTTCCGACTGGTTGAACTCCCGGGCCAGGCGCTGCATCTGGTCGGGACTAAGGTCGTCGGCATCGAGCACCACGGCGCAGGGGTTGCCACCTAAAGCCGTGTCGGTAAAGGCATCAACCAGCAAAAAAGGGTAAACGGGCATTGCGCAAAAAGAGGAGTGAGGCCCAAAGATAAACGGCCGGCTTCCCTTCCGAGAAACCGACCGTTCATCTTTGGGGTGCTACATTCCCCAGCCACCTTCTGTACGTTTTTCCTAAACTACGATGGGTCGGTGAGCAGGGCTACCTGGCGGCCCTGGGTATCGAAAATATCACCTGAGCGGCTGATGTAAAGGCGGCGCTGCTGGCTGTCGATGAGCACGTAGGGGTAGGTGAGGCTTTCGGAGCGGGTGAGGCGGCCGACTACTTCGGCTGTCTGCGCGTCGCGGCCCAAATGAACCACGCTCAGGCGGCTCGTCACATAGAAATCCTCGTTGGGGTTGCTGCGGAACGTGATTTTGCCTAGCATACTCACCGGCGCGGTCAGGCGGGTTGCTACCTGGCGCACAGGAGTAGGAGTGGGGCGGGTGGCCAGCATAGCCGGCTCGGCCGAAGGAGCTGCCCCGCGGGTGCTGGCGGCAATCTGCTGGCTGGCGCGCTGCCAGCCCTGGCCAATGGCCGTCAGGCGGGTCTGGCGGCCAGGGTGAGTCGGGGAGGCCTGCTCATCGGACACAATAGCCATGCCGGCCTGGGCCTGGGCCAGGCTGGCGCCCATCTTGCGCAGCACGAAGCCCGAGAATTCGTCGGCCTCCAACTCGTCGGTGGGGTTCGAGCCACCGGCCCGCAGGGTGTGGCCATTGAGGTGATGTCCCATTTCGTGGGCCAGAATGCTGATGCCGGCCCAGTCGGTGCGGCCGGCCCGGTTCACGGCGGTTACAAACTGCGGGTTATAGAGCAGGTAGCGCTGGCCACCGTACACCACGGCAGCCGCGTTCTGTACCTCGTTGGTAGCGCGGAGCTGGAAACGGGGCTTAAGACCGACAACATCGGTGATTTCGCGCAGTACGTCGCGCTGGCCGCCAGATTGGGCTTCGGCAACGCCAGTTAATAGAAACCACCCGGCCAGCAGTAACCCGGCAAAGCGGCGAAAGAAGCGTGGATTGGTCATGGATAAGTCGTCTAGAGTACGCGTAAAACAAGGCAACTACCTTGCCGGAAAGCTGGCCTGGAGCCTGAATTGGCCGTTTGTCCGGGCAATACACTGCATTTAAGGCAGGCAAAGCAACAGTAGGGTTACCAGAAAACATCAGGCTTTGCAACTACATTCCAGCATGCGCCAAAAAGGGGGCAAGCCGCTTTAAGAGTAACGGTAAAGGGTGAAAGTAAATTGCCGGATTAGTGCCCGCCATGTTAGGGCGAAGCAACACCAAGCCGATGCATCCTGCCCCGCCAGCCTGACGCAAAAAGCCCCTAACGTGCAGGCGTTAGGGGCTTTTACTGGCTAAATGTTTCGCGCGCTGAAAAGAATAAACTGCTTCGCGCCGCTAAGAATCACCGAATCTACTCACTCGCTCACCGCGCCACCACTGCCAACGGCCGCTCGCCGATTTGCTGGCGCCACATGGCGTAGTAAAGGCCGCGCTGTTCCAGTAGCTCGGCGTGGCGGCCGGCTTCGGCCACGTGGCCGCGTTCGAGCACGAAGATGCGGTCGGCGTGCAGGATGGTGCTCAGGCGGTGGGCAATAAGGATAGTAATGTGCTGGCGCGAACCCGATAGCTCGCGCACCGTCTGGCTGATTTCCTCCTCCGTGAGCGAGTCGAGGGCCGAGGTAGCCTCGTCGAATACGAGCAGGGTGGGGCGGCGCAGCAGGGCCCGGGCGATGCTCAGGCGCTGCTTCTCGCCGCCCGAAACCTTCACGCCGCCCTCGCCAATCACCGTGTCGAGGCCCAAGGGGGCGCGCGCCAGCAACGACTCGGCCGCCGCCTGGTGGAGGGCTTCTATGCACTGCTCGTCGGTGGCGTTGGGGGCCACGAAGCGCAGGTTTTCGCGGATGGTGCCGGCAAACAGCTGGGTGTCCTGAGTCACGAAGCCGATTTGCTCGCGCAGGGTATCCAGGTCGAGCTCGGGGCCGGGGATGCCGTTATAGAGAATCTGGCCCTCGGCTGGTGGGTACAGGCCTACCAGCAGCTTTACCAGCGTGGTTTTGCCCGAGCCCGAGGGGCCCACGAAGGCAACCGTCTCGCCTAGCTTCGTGCGGAAGCTGATGCCGTCGAGGGCCGGGGTGCTGGCCGTGAGGTGCTGGAAATGCACATCGGCGAATTCCAGGGTTTCAATCTGGTTGATGACCTTGGGGTGGGCCGGCTTGACTTCCTTGGGCGTGTCAAGAATCTGCTGGTAGTTGGCCAGCGAGGCCTCGGTTTCGCGGTACACGTTGATGATGGTGCCCATCTCCTGCAGCGGCCCGAAGATGGCAAACGAGTAGATGAAGAACGAGAAGAACTCGCCCACCGAAATGGTCTGGCGCACCACCAGAAACAGCAGCATAAGCAGAATCACGTTGCGCATCAGGTTCACGAACGTGCCCTGAATGAACGACAAGGACCGCAGATAACGCACCTTGCGCAGCTCCAGCTTCAGGATTTTCTCGGTTGTGGCGTTCAGGCGCAGGGTTTCCTGCTGGGCCAGCCCGAGGCTCTTAATCAGCTCGATGTTGCGCAGGCTCTCGGTGGTGGAGCCGGCCAGGGCCGTGGTTTCGGCCACAATCGTCTTCTGAATCACCTTGATGCGCTTGCTCAGAAACAGGCTCAGGGAGCCCAGCAGCGGAATCGTGAGGAAGTACACCACCGCAATGGGCCAGTACACGCTCAGGGCGTACCAGGTCACGAACACGATGCCCACCAGGGAGATAAACAGGATGTTGACGAAGCTTTGAATGAGCTTCTCCACGTCGGTGCGCACCTTCTGGAGCTTGCCCAGGGTTTCGCCCGAGCGCTGGTCCTCGAACACCTGGTAGGGCAGCTCCAGGGAGTGGCGCAGGCCGTCGGAGTACAGCTCGGCCCCGAGGCGCTGGGTGATGACGTTGGTGTAGTAGTCCTGGAAATTCTTGGCGATGCGGCTCACCATAGCCACGCCCATGGCCTGCAGAATCAGCAGGCCCGCCCCGCCCATGAGAAAAGACCAGAACCCATTTTCGAGCACATTGGTCCCGGCTTTCACCACGTGCCGGTCGATAATCTGCCGAAAAATATAGGGGTCGAGCAGGGAGAAAACCTGGTTGATAGCGGCCAGCAGCAAGGCCAGCACCAGCAGCCCGCGGTAGTGCCGCAGGTAAGAGAAAAGTATTTTCATGAAATCAGGGAAGAAAGAATCGGAGGAAAAGCCGCGAGCCGGCTAGAAGGTTTTGTTATGCTGAAAACTGGCTTTCTTCCAAATAGGACGTGCAATAGTGGTAACCAGCCTAATCTTTACGGCCAGCAGTACGTTATTGCTATGCGGTGCCCAAACCGGTGAGTACCCAGCCTGGGCCCGGATAGCTGCTGTCGGGTGCCCCGGTTGAACCCGGTGCCGGTTTTGGTGGCCCGTCCGACCTTGCTCGAATCATCGCCATTTTTTGCCTTTACTGCTTGCCCATGCTGTTGAGAACCAATATTCCGTTGCGTTACATTTTGAAAGGAATAAAGACGGAATTAGTCTTTGTCATCATTTATGCCGGCATCATCGCCCTGGAAGACCGGTATATTCATCTGATCAAAATTGACATTCCGCTGAGTGTGCCCATGGTTATGGGCACGGTGCTGTCGCTGCTGCTGGCCTTCAAGTCCAACCAGGCCTACGACCGGTGGTGGGAGGCGCGCATTGTCTGGGGGGCCGTTGTCAACGATTCCCGGAGCCTGGTGCGGCAGGTGCTCAGCTTCGCGGAAACTCCCTACGAATCGGAAGAAATGCGAAACTGGCAGACCCGGATAACCAACCGCCAGATTGCCTGGCCCTACGCGCTGAGCATGGCCCTGCGCAAGAAGATGGACCTGGACGTAATCCGGCCCTATCTGTCGGCGCGGGAGATGAAGTTCATCACGACGCACGAAAATGTGCCTAATGCCCTGCTGCAGCTCCACGCCCAGGATTTGCGCTACGGCCTGCAACAGGGCTGGCTCAACAGCTACCAGCAGGTAGAAATCGACCAGACGCTGACCAAGCTGACCGATTCGATGGGCAAGTGCGAGCGAATCAAGAGTACCGTGTTCCCGGTAACCTACTCGCTTTACACGCACTATTGCCTGTTTTTCTTCGTGATGCTGCTGCCCTTCGCGCTACTCACCGTGTTCGGCATCCTGGAGGTGTTGATTGTGCTGGCCATCTCCACGGCTTTCTTCCTGATCGAGCGCATGGCCATCCACCTGCAGGACCCCTTCGAAGACAAGCCCACCGATACCCCCATGACCATCATCTCCCAAACCATCGAGCGAAACTTGAAACAGATGATTGGCGACCATGAGGCCGTGCGCCACGTAACGGCGCCCGATACGGACTTTTACGTGATGTAAACCAAGGGCCTAATGGGCAAACCAGGTCGCCGCACCACTACAGCCTGATACCGATGCCGGGACCGAACAGGAAGAACAGCTTGCCCTTATTCACGAGGTAGCCGGCGCCCAAATAAAGCGGAAAAGTGAGCTTGGCGTCGGAGCGGGTGGGGTAAACCGAGCCCAGAACTACCAGGCCCAGGTCGCGGGCGGCGTTGGCGTTGGAGTTCAGGTTGAAGGCATTGAGGGCCACAAAGCCCGCGCCCACTTTATAGGGTCGCAGCTTATTGATTTTATTGGGGTTGTAGAAGCTGAACTGGGCCAGCGTGGCCAGACTGATGCCACTGAAGGCCGTGTAGTTGTTCGCCTCACCGCCACCGAGCTGCTTGGTGAGCAAACCCGCCGGAAAGCTCACGTCGATATCGAACTTCACGCGGCGCTGGAGCACCAGCTCCAGCCGCTGCGTGAAGCCGGGCTCCTGGTACTGGGCCTGGGTGTGCTTGATGGTGATGATGATTTTACTCCAGTCGTCGAGGTCGTAGGTTTTGCGGGCGCTTAGCAGGTTGTTGAGGCTCAGGTTGCCCACCTGGCACTGCTTGTCCTGGTAAAAGGCCGCGCGCACTGAGGAGCCATCGGGGCAGACGACCACGTTATCAATCGTGCGCATCTCAATCAGGTCGCCCTTGGCGTTCTGGGTGCGGATTTCGAACGTGAGGTGCTGCTTGCCATAGAGCTGCCGCTCCGAGTCGATGGCCCCCGCGTTGAAACTGAACACCACGTCGCGGATGGTGCGGTCGTAGAGGATCGGGCCGTTGAGGCGGGTAACGGGCCGGATCGTCTCGCCGAACGTTACGCCCACAAAATCGAGGGGGTGGGGGCGCTGAAACTCGCGCACGGCCAGCGCGAAGCCAGTGCTCTGGCCGGCGTTATCAATGGCCACGCGCTTCTTATCGATGCCAATCGGCACCTGCACCCGGTACACCACCGCGGCATCGGAGCGTACGCTGGAATCGGAAGGCACCACGCGCACGTCTTCAAAGTGGAAGCGGCCCCGCAGCAGCGACACGCCTTCGAGGCGTACATCCACTGTTTCGCCCGGGTTCACGGTGTTCGAGCTGGTCCAGTCGCCGCCCCGGTGGCGTACGCTCAGGGCCGTCACGGTCGTTTGGGGCGAGATGTTGAAGTTGGTGATGTACTTGGCCTGGTCGTTTTCCTTGATGTAGAGGTAGCTGTCGGCCTGGCGGTGGGTGTTGTAGACGCGCAGCCAGCACAGCACCCGGTCGTTGGTCAGGTACTGGCGGGTAAACACCTCGGCAATCAGCGCGCCGCCGGCCTCCTCCTGGTCCTCGATGCGGTAGGTGTGCCGCAAATCGAAGGTGCGGCCGTTGTCGAGAATCAGCTCCACGCCCTTGCGCCGCGAATCCTCGTCAAGCGTAATCTCCTTCTTATCGACGCTCAGAAACCGTAGCCGGCTCGACTTCACGGTGAACTCCTGGCGCAGGGGCGGCAGGGCGTAGGTGACGCGGCGGTTGTTATCGGTGAGGAAGGGGCGCTCGGTTTGAGGTCGCAACGTGAGCACCCGGGTGCCGGGGGCGTTTGCCAGCACGTGCAGGCGCAATACACCCTTCTCCTGATCGAAGCGGTAATCGATGTCCTGGCCGTGGGTCCATTCGGGGCTCAGGCGGATGTTTTTGGGGTTGTTGCTGCTCAGTTCGAATATCTTTTCCTCGCCCACGAACAGCTCCGTATCGGTGGGGCGCAGCTCCAGGGTCGTGCGCGAAACGGGCAGCAGCTTCACCGTCTGTACCTGTGCCCCCACCGAATCGGTGGCCGCCTGCCGGAACGTCAGGCTCAGGAAGCGGACGTCGGCCAGGTTGGTGAAACGCAATTTGGCCCGGTAGTACTGGCCGCCTGCCACCGGCGTCAGCGAGTCGAGCAGCGTGAAATCGGCGGAGCGTTGCAGGCTGATGAGGCCGGCTGAACGGTCGGCGGGGGTGGCCAGCAGTTCGGCCGTGTCGTCGCCGGGGCGGTAGTAAAAATAAAAGTGGGGCTCCTGCTGCACCGATACTGTGTTGCGGCTCAGGTAGTACGTGGTGGTATCGGTGCGCAGGTTCAGCTCGCGTAGCAGGGGCGGGCGCTGGGCGCGGGCGGCCAGGGCCAGAACAAGAAACAGGCCGAGCAACACCGGCACTTTCAGCCCACGAAATCCAAAAAAGTTAAACACGGCAAGCAGCGGAAAAACGGCTTCCGACCCACCGGCAGCCCTTCGTGGCCCGGCGGGAGGCAAAGCACTGCTTCGCCTACTGCCGGAAACCCACGCCGTAAAGGTAGCCGCCTCCGCGGCCGAAAACCAGCTCCGCGCACCAGAAAAGCAGGAATGGGACTACCCCGTCAATAAACGAACAGCGCGTTTGGGTATGCTGAAGCAGCGCAACGGTACTGAGGCCGTCAGGCTGTTACCGCTGCTACGGCCGTTGGCTCGGCCAGGACGGGTAGGGGTTGGGTGGGGGGCAGGGGCTTGGGCCGCCGCAGCTCGCGCACGTAGAGCAGGCCGATGCCCAGCGTCAGGATGCCTTCGGCCAGTACCGTGGGTTGCACTCCGATATGATGCGATATAGCCCCCACCAGCAAGCTGCCCAGCGGAAGCCCCCCCGTGAAAACGAGCACGAAAATGCTGATGACCCGGCCCCGCAGCTCGGGCTGTACACTGGTTTGCAGCAGCGTGAGGTTGATGGTCATCTGCGACATCATGCCAAACGCCGCCACTGCCAGGAAAACCAGGGCTAGCAGGTACCAAGTAGTGTAAGCCAACAGCAGCAGTCCTGCTCCGAAGACAAACGTGTTAATAGTCAGTATTTTATTTAGATTGGTGCCGGGCTTAAGCGAGGCCAGGAACAGTGCCCCAAGGAAACCGCCCAGGCCAACTGCGCCGTCGAGCAGGCCGAACGTGGTGGCCGTGCCGTGGAAAATATCCTTGGCGTAGACCGGCAGCAGGGTCGTGAAGGGCAGTGCTAATAGGCTCACGAGGCCCATCATCACCATAATAAAGCGGATGGCGGGGGTACGGCGTACGTAGCGGAAGCCCTCGGCCAGCTCGTCGAACACATTTTGGGTAACCACCCGGGCCTTGTAAACCGGCAGCCGCAGGGCCAGCAACGACCCGATAACGGCCACAAAGCTCACCGCATTCAACCCAAAGCAGGCCGCTGCTCCCAGCCGTTCCAACGCAAAACCCGCAATGGCCGGCCCCAGCAGCTTGGCCAGGTTCACCATCGAAGAGTTGAGGGCTACCGCGTTGGGCACGTCGGCCTTATCCTCGACCAGCCCGTACACCAGCGCCTGCCGGGCGGGCACGTCGAAGCCATTAATCATGCCCAGCACGGCGCTCAGGCCGATGATGGCCCACACCGCATCCTGTCGCAGGTACACGGTGAGGGCCAGCAGGGCGGCCTGCACCAACGAGAGCACCTGCGTGAGCAGCAGCACCCGGTAGCGGTTGTAACGGTCGGATACGACCCCACCCAAGAGCGAAAACACGGCCGACGGAAACAGGGTGGCAAATACGCTTACGCCCAGCATCAGCTTGGACTGGGTTTGGGTATACACCACCCAGCTGACGGCCGTTTTCTGCATCCAGGTACCCAACAGCGACAGTGCCTGCCCGGCAAAAAAGTAGCGGTAGTTGCGGCTGCGAAAAGCGCGAAAGGCTTTCGGTTGCATACTGAGTGGATAAAATGAGTCCGCGAGGTCCGGTTTAGGTGGCGGACGGGTAGGTTGCGGGGGGCTAAACGCAAAAGACCTCTTCGCGAGTTGCGAAGAGGTCTTTGTAAAAGCGTACCGGAGGAGTTATGTTCCGGGTGAAGTAGTCCGTAGGGGAATCGAACCCCTGTTGGTAGAATGAAAATCTACTGTCCTAACCCCTAGACGAACGGACCAGTTAAAAGCGGAAGCGTTTTTCCGTTTTGGTGGTGCAAAGATACAGGCCAATTGATTCGAGGCAAGAGGGGAGGGGTAAAAAAAGTGTAAAAAGACGATAAGTGGAACAGAATCAGGAGGATTATTTTGTGGATGACGCCGTAAATACGGTCCTCGCACCAACTTGAGCGGCCGGGCACGGTAACTTGCACGGCCCGGAAGCGGTAAACAATACCGGGGGCGGCCTCATCCAACGCCGAACAAGCGCCAGGCACCTGGCTCGGCACCGCTACCCAACTATGCTGTCAAAATCAAGGTGCGCGGGCCTACCTTCTCCGTGTTCCCTATTTTACCACCTACTTCTCCCAGCTCGACTATGATGAAACACACCTATGATATGGGCCTGATCGGCAACTGCGCCTTCCTGGGCCTGATTGGCACCGATACCGCCGTGCGCTGGCTCTGCTGGCCCCGCTTCGACAGCAGCTTCGTGTTCGGTGCCTTGCTCGATGAGGAAAAAGGCGGCGAGTACAGCATCCGGCCGGCCACGGAGGGCGGCTTCCAGAGCCGACAGTATTACCTGACCAACACCAACGTGCTGGCTACCGAAATCACCACCGCCGAGGGTCGGTATCGTGTCACTGACTTTGCCCCGCGCTTTTCCCAGTACGAGCGGTACTACAAGCCGCTCATGTTTATTCGTAAGGTGGAGCCCCTCGACGGTACGCCCCGGGTACGAGTGGCCTGCCGCCCGGTAGCCGATTATGGCCGCCAGCAACTGAGCCGCCGTCGCAGCTCCAACCACATTGCCTTCCTGGGCATGGAGGAAGAAATTCGCCTCACCACCAACATCCCGCTCACCTACGTGCTCGATGAGGAGGCCTTCGTGCTCAACGAAACCAAGTACCTCGTGCTCACCTACGGCGCGCCCCTGGAAGCGCCGCTGGAAAGCACCGTCGAGCAGTTTCTGCGCTCCACGGTGGAATACTGGCGCAAGTGGGTGAAGAGCACCAGCATCAGCAATTTCCACCAGGAAGCCGTTATCCGGTCGGCGCTGGCCCTCAAGGTGCACCAGTACGAAGACACCGGGGCCATTATTGCGGCCAGCACCACCAGCCTGCCCGAATCGCCCGGCAGTACCCGCAACTGGGACTACCGCTACTGCTGGATGCGCGACACGTTCTACACGCTCACGGCCTTCAACAACATCGGCCACTTCGAGGAGCTGGAGCGGTATTTCCACTACATCGCCAATATTTCGAGCAATATCCAGGATAAATACCAGCCCCTGTACGGCATCAGTGGTACCTCACAGCTAATTGAGGAGGAGCTGCCGCTGGCCGGCTACCTGGGCAACCAGCCCGTACGCATTGGCAACGACGCCTACACCCACGTGCAGAACGACGTATACGGCCAGGTGCTGGTGGCGCTGCTGCCGCTCTACGTGGATAACCGCTTCGTGAACCCCGAGCAGCGCAACCCCGAAAAGCTGGTGTACGAGGCCCTGCGCCTGATTGAGGCTACCATGGACCAGCCCGACGCCGGCCTCTGGGAGTTCCGCAATCTGGCCCAGCGCCACTGCTATACCTACCTGTTCCATTGGGCCGGCAGCCACGCCGCCCGCAAAATGGCCCGGGTCCTCGGCAACGCCGATATGGAGGCCTTAGCCAACCGCCTCAACGAGGCTGCCGCCGAGCGCATCGAGCAGTGCTTCAGCCCCGAGCGTGAGGCCTACACCAATGCCATCGGCTCGCCCCACCTCGACGCCAGCACCATCCAGCTGATTATGATGGGCTACCTCGACCCGGCTTCCGAGCGGGCCGCCCGCCACCTCGTGGCTCTGGAAAAGGAGCTGAAAACGCCCGAGGGCCTGTTCTACCGCTACCGCCATGCCGACGACTTTGGCACGCCCGAAACGACATTCCTGATCTGCTCTTTCTGGTTCGTGGAGGCCCTGGCCTGCGTGGGCCGGGTGCAGGAAGCCATCGAAGAATTTGAACAATTGCTCACCTACTCCAACCACTTGGGGCTGCTGAGCGAGGACGTGGACGCCAAAACCGGCTCCCAGTGGGGCAATTTCCCCCAGGCCTACAGCCACGTGGGCCTCGTGAATGCCGCCTACCGCATCGCCAAAAAGCTGGACCGGCCGAACTTTGTGTAGGTTTTAGGACGGCTTGGCGACTTGGAAAAGGAACGTCATTCAGAGCGAAGCGAAGAATCTCGCGTGCAATGGTAACCCTGATGTAAAGGAGTTACTTTGGCACGCGAGATTCTTCGCTTCGCTCTGAATGACGTTCCTTTTTGCTAAGCCGTAGTCTCTAAACCCTACTTCAGCATCTGCCGCAGCAGCTGGCGGACGTCGGTGGGGCCGGTTACGTGGTAGCGGGCCAGGGAGCGGGGAGCGGGACCGACTTTGATGGTGTAGGCTTCGGGTGGCATGGCCCGGAAGGTGTCTTCGTCGGTGCGGTCGTCGCCGATGGCAAAGGTGAAATCGGCCGGGTAATTGGCCAGCCAACGGGCGGCAGCAGTGCCCTTGTTGATGCCTGCCGTCTTGATTTCAATCACCTTATTGCCCTCCATCACCTGCAAATCGGCGTTGGAGGTAATGAAGGTAAGGTGGTTCATCAGCTCGCGGGCGCGCATGGCGCCAAGCTGGGCATCGGCCCGGCGGAAGTGCCAGACCAGCGAAAAGTCCTTCTCCTCGATAAACGAGCCGGCCGTGCGGGCCACGTACAGATCGAGAATAGTGCGGATTTCGTCCTTCCAGTTGTTATTCAACGCCTGGAATAAGCGCCAGTCCTCGCCGTGGGGCCGAAGCCAAACGCCGTGTTCCAGAATGAAATCGACCGGCAGATGGCCCAACCAGTTTTCCAGGGTTTTCCGGTCGCGGCCACTGATAATGACTACCCGGTTTTCGGGAATTTCGGTGAGGTCGCGCAGCAGCTTTAGCAGCTCCTCATCGGGGCCTGCCTGCTGGGGGTCGTCGTGGAAGGGGCTGAGCGTACCATCGTAGTCGAGCAGCAGCAGGCGGTGGTCGGCGGCGCGGTAGTCGGCCAGCAGTTGGGTGGTGACTTCGGGGGAGAGCATTTCGGTGTCGAGGGAGTCTTGTTGGCTTTTGCTGTAGGCCAGGCGGTTCATAAACAGGTCGGTCCAGGCAAATACGTTGTACTGGCGCACGAGCGTCCGCATAGACCGCATGCGGCGCATCTGCTCGGCTTCGGGCATCACCAGTGCATCGTGCAGGGCCTCGGCCAGCTGGCTGGTATCGGTGGGGTTAATGAGCAGCGCATCGGACAATTCGCGGGCCGCGCCGGCCCGCTCGCTCAGAATGAGCACCCCGCGCTCATCGCTCTTGCTGGCCACAAACTCCTTGGCCACCAGGTTCATGCCGTCGCGCATGGGCGTCACGAGGCCCACTTCGGCCAGGCGGTAGAGCGCCGCCAGCTCGTCGAGCGGGAAGGCCCGGTAAAAGTAGTGGATGGGCGTCCAGCTCATGGTGCGGTAAGCCGAATTGATGCGGCCCACCAGCTCATCGATTTCCTCCTTGAGGGCCGCGTACTGGGTTACCTGGTCGCGGGAGGGTACTACCACCATAATCAGGCTTACCTGCCCGTGCCATTCGGGGTAGCGTTGCAGCAGTAACTCGAAGGCCCGCAGCCGCTGGGCAATGCCCTTGGAATAGTCGAGCCGGTCGATGGAAAGAATCGCGCGGATGTCGCCCAGGGCCTCCCGGTAGTTGGCCTCGTGCTGCCGGGCACTATCGGAAGCCGCCGCCGCCACGTACCGCTCATAATCAATCCCCATCGGGAACGTATCTACCAGAATGGTCCGGTCGCCGGCTTCGAGGCGGCCGTTCTGGGCCGTGAAGCCCAGCAGGTGCGATACGGCACTCAGGAAGTGGCGCATGTAGCCGAAGGTGTGGAAACCAATCAGGTCGGCTCCCAGCATGCCCTCCATCAGCTCCCGGGCCCAGGGCAACACCCGAATCAGTTCGTACGACGGAAACGGAATGTGCAGGAAGAAGCCGATAGTAGCTCCCGGCCGGGCCGCCCGCAACATGGCCGGCAGCAGCAGCAGCTGGTAATCGTGCACCCAAATGGTGTCGTTGGGCCCAGCCTGTTCCAGCACGGCGGCACAGAATTTCTCGTTCACGGCCACGTAGGCATCCCAGTGGCTTTGCTCGTACTCGGCAAACTGCGGGAAGTAATGGAAAGTGGGCCAGAGGGTAGAATTGCTGAAGCCCTCGTAATAGTCGCGGATTTCGGCTTCGGTCAGCATCACAGGCACCATGCGGTCTTGGCGCAGCTGCTCGCGCACATAATTCTCCTTCTGCTCGTCCTCCACAAACAACCCCGGCCAGCCGACCCATACGTTGCCCTCCTGGCGGAAGATGGAGCCCAGGCCCGTCGCCAGGCCGCCTTCGCTGGCATGGAACGTGAGGGTGTCATCGGTGCGTAGCACTTTGGTGGGCAGGCGGTTCGAAACAATAATGGTACGGGACATAGGGCTTCAGTAAAGTAGGCGAATCCTCAACTTACGGTAAAACCAGCGGGACGCTCTTAAATTAGTTGATTTGGCCGTTGCCAAAGCCGGCCGCAGTGCCCAGCTCGGGGTGCCTGACAGCTTCCTATACCCCGCAGCCCCGCGCCAACGCAAACGGTGTGTAGGGCGGCGCGCGCTGCCTGCAGAGCCGGATAAGAACCGCCAAACGAAAAAACCCGCTCCGTAATACTACGGGGCGGGTTTTCAAGTGGTAGCCAAAACGAAGGCGGCGGAGTAGTCCGTAGGGGAATCGAACCCCTGTTGGTAGAATGAAAATCTACTGTCCTAACCCCTAGACGAACGGACCAGATAAGGAGGCTGCGGTGCGTTTTGGTGCTGCAAAGATAGGAAGCCAGTTGTTTGGGGCAAGCGCTGGTTTCGAAAAAAAAGCGGCTTGGGAATGAATGAACTGATTTTCAAGACCAAATATTTATGATTTCAGCTCTCCGGCTGGCTCCGGCGGCGCTGCCTTGGTGGGCCACAGTGTACAATTAGGCCCCGATTTGGGTATCAACGCATCCGGCGCTACCTTCGCTCTGTGTTTTCACTCCGGCCGTCCGCGGCCGACAACCCATCCCATCCCCCTACAACTATGGCTAAAATCAAAGTTGCCATCAACGGTTTCGGGCGCATTGGCCGCCTTACGTTCAAGGCGCTGCTCTCGCGCGACAACGTGGAAGTCGTGGCAATCAACGACCTGACCGACAATAAAACCCTGGCCCACCTGCTGAAGTACGACTCCGTACACGGCCGTTTCCAGGGTACCGTGGAGCACGACGACGACAGCCTGACCGTGAACGGCAAGCGCATTGTGGCCTTGGCCGAGCGCGACCCCAAGCTGTTGCCCTGGGGCGACATGGGCGTGGACATCGTGCTCGAATCGACCGGCCGCTTCGTGGACGAGGCCGGCGCGGGCCAGCACCTGACCGCTGGTGCCAAGAAAGTAGTTATTTCGGCTCCTGCCAAGGGCAACATTCCAACGGTAGTACTGGGCGTAAACGAGGATATTCTGACCGGCGACGAGACGATTATCTCCAACGCCAGCTGCACCACCAACTGCCTGGCCCCCATGGCCAAGGTGCTCAACGACACGTTCGGCATCGAGAAGGGCTTCATCACGACGGTGCACGCCTACACCTCCGACCAGAGCCTGCAGGATTCGCCGCACTCGGACCTGCGCCGCGCCCGCGCCGCCGCCCTGAGCATCATTCCAACCAGCACTGGTGCTGCCAAGGCCGTGGGCCTGGTGCTGCCCGAGCTGAAGGGTAAGCTCGACGGTATCGCCATGCGCGTACCCGTTCCGGATGGCTCGACCACCGACCTGACCGTGCTGCTCAAGCGCGAGGCCACGGCCGAGGAAATCAACGCGGCCATCAAAAAGGCGGCCGATGGCGAGATGAAGGGCATTTTGGAGTACAGCACCGACCCGTTGGTAAGCGCCGACATCATCGGTAACCCCCACAGCTGCATCTTCGATTCGGAGCTGACTTCGGCCAACGGCACGCTGGTGAAAGTGGTAGGCTGGTACGACAACGAAGCTGGCTACAGCTCCCGCACCGCCGACCTCATCAAGATGCTGGGCGATAAAATGAACGGCTAGGGTTTTTTAAGCTGTTGGCTGAGAGCTGCTAGCTGTTAGCTTGACGAGCTAAACTAACCATTCACAGAACGTCATTCCGCGCGAAATTCTTCGTGCAGAATGACGTTCTTTTGTTGTCAGCTTCTGTCTGCTTATCCGACCAAAAGCTAACAGCCAACAGCTATCAGCTAATAGCTCCGCAAAATGCGTATCTGCTTTATCCTCAACCCTACGTCCGGAACCGACCGCCGCCAGGATGTGCCGGCCCTGATTACCGAGCACGCCACGGCGGCCGGGGTCGAGTTCGATATCATGCCCACGCAGCGTGCCGGCCATGCCGAGGAATTGGCCCGGGCCGCGGCCGAAGCGGGCTGCCGGGTGGTGGTGGCCGTGGGCGGCGACGGTACGGTGAACGAAGTGGCCCGGGGGCTGCTGGGCACCGGCGCGGCGCTGGGCATCGTACCGCGGGGCTCAGGCAACGGTCTGGCCCGCCACCTGCACCTGCCCCTCGATTTGCCGGCCGCCGTGCAGCGGGCCTGCCACCCCGATTTCCAGCGCATCGACGCGGGCCGCATCAACGGGCACTGGTTTTTCTGCACGGCCGGGCTGGGGTTTGATGCCCACGTAAGCAAGATGTTTGCCCGGGCCGGCACCCGGGGCCTGAGTACCTACGTGAAAGTAGCCCTGTGCGAATACCGTCGCTATCAGCCCACCGCCGTGCAGGTGGAACTGGAAAACCAAGCCCTGCTCGACACTCACTGCTACGTGCTGGCCTTCGCCAATGCCTCTCAGTACGGCAACAACGCCTACATCGCGCCCCGCGCCGACATCCAGGACGGCCTGCTCGACCTGTGCCTGATTGACGCGCTACCCATCTGGCGGGCCGTGCGGGTAGGGGTGGGGCTGGCTCTGGGCACGCTGCCAACTTCAGGCGGGGCCCAGTTCCACCGCAGCCGCCACATCCGCGTCAGGTCCGCGGCCCCGCTGGGCTTCCACGTCGATGGCGACTACGTAGCCGACGCCACCGAATTTGAGGTGGAACTGGAGCCGATGGCCCTGGAAGTGGCTGTGTAGCGATAAATGAGTGAATGAGCGATTCGGAGAGGTGAGGAAAGTAAATGTATCGTCATGCTGAGCGCAGCCGGAGGCGAAGTCGAAGCATCTCTACTGCAGTAGTAATCCTAACGCCAGCAGTTAGCATTGCACCGAAGCGGTAGAGATGCTTCGACTCCGCTCCGCTGCGCTCAGCATGACGTTCGTATTTTTACTCACTACTCACTACTCACTACTCACTACTCACTACCAAAACAGCATATGAAAAATACCCGCCAGGGCGTGGTGTACTCCACCAACCCCGATTTCAGTTACGATGAACCTGCCGCTGCCACCACCGCCACGCTGCCACCCCAGCAGCAGAACCTGCGCGTGCAGCTCGATAAGAAGTCGCGGGGGGGCAAACAGGTGACCCTTATTACGGGCTTCGTGGGCCAGGAAGCCGACTTGCAGGCGCTGGGCAAGCTGCTCAAAACCCGCTGCGGCGTGGGTGGCAACGCCAAGGATGGGGAAGTCATCATTCAGGGTGATTTCCGCGACAAAGTATTGGCGTTGCTGCTCGAAAAAGGCTACAAAGCGAAGAAGGCCGGTGGGTGATTTTCAATTAGAAGTGAAAAATGAGCTGACCTCCTGTCCGGCATCGGCGTAGAGTGGGGAACCGCAGATTTTTCACTTTTAATATCGATGTAAAAATGCGCACCCGGCTGTCCAATAAAGCGGAATTGCTGCTGGCGCTGCTGCCGACCCTGACGGTGCTCGTAATGCTGTGGCTGCTGGAGCTGCTCAGCAACCAGCGGCTGCTGTTTGCCTCGCTGGCTTCGAGTGCTTTCCTGATTTACCTCGATCCGACCCATCGCACCAACAGTACCCGCACACTTATCATCAGCCAAATGAGCGCGGCGGCTATCGGCTACGGGCTGCACGCGGTGCTGGGGGCTGGTTACGCGGCGGCGGCCCTGTCAATGGTCCTGACCATCGGGCTCATGGTCGTGCTGAACGTGATGCACCCGCCGGCCGTAGGCACGGCGCTGAGTTTTGCGTTCCGGGCTGGTGAAGGCGAGGGGAACCTGCTGCTGTTTGGACTGGCGGTGGGTTTGGTGGTAGTTTTGGTGCTGCTGCAACGCGGCTCCGGCTACCTGCTGGGCCGCCTGACGCCGGCCGCGGCCTCTGCCACGGCGGCCGTCGAACCAATTTCTCCCACCTCGCCTGCCACCGCCGATGCCTGACGTTATGCTGCCGCACGTTTCCGATGCCTACACGCAGGTCGAGGAGACCGTGGTGCACGTGGTGCTCTGGCTGAAGCTGGGAGCCGAGGCCGTGGGTGCCGGTATTATTGTGCTCGGGATTCTGCTGGCCGGTTACCTGTTCGCCAAAGCCCTGTTTGCCCGCCACACCGCCGACTTTACGGCCATTCGCCTCACGCTGGCCCGCTACCTGGCCCTGGCCCTCGAATTTCAGCTCGGGGCCGATATTCTCTCCACCACCATTGCGCCGAGTTGGGAACAGATTGGTAAGCTCGGGGCCATTGCCGTCATCCGGACGGCCCTCAACTTCTTTCTCTCCCGCGAGATGAAGGACGAGCATCGCGCCGCCGCCGAGCACCACGTGCAGCGCCAGGCCCGCCAGCAGGAGTCGCCCGGTGCCGCGCCCGAGCCCACGGCCGCCGGCTGAGTTCCGGCCGAACAATAGCGGCTCTGATTGGCTACATTGGTCAACACCGTGCGGGAAACGGGTAACGGAAAGGTAGCCGGGGCGCTTTGGCAGCCCCAACTTGCAGCGGCCGGCGCGGCCGGCCCCTTTGCTTTCATCTCCTTCTATATTTCATTTCCACTTATGTTCTCTTTTAATACCTCGTTGCGGCCCGGCCGCGGCCTGCTGCTGCTCCTGACGCTGCTCTGGACCACTGCCACGCTGGCCCGGGCCGAAGAGCTGCAGTCGCCTAACAAGCAGTTCACGCTCAGCGTTAACCTCACCGCCGACGGTGCGCCCACTTACAGCCTGATTTACAAGGGCAAGCCGGTCCTCAAAACCAGCCAGCTAGGGCTGGAGCTCAAGGATACGCCCAGCCTCACCAACGGCTTCGTACAGACCAGCGCCGTGCGCAAATCCATTGACGAAAGCTGGAATCCGGTGTGGGGCGAGGTGAAAACCATCCGCAACCATTACAACGAGCTGGCCCTCACGCTCACCCAGCCCGCCACCAAGCGCGTGATGCTGGTCCGGTTCCGGCTGTTCGATGATGGGTTGGGCTTCCGCTATGAGTTTCCGCGCCAGCCCGAGCTGGCCTACTTCGTGGTGAAGGAGGAGAAAACCCAGTTCGCCCTCAACGGCGACCACAAGGCCTTCTGGCTGCCCGGCGACTACGACACCCAGGAGTACAGCACCGTCACGTCGAATCTCTCGCAGGTGCGGGGGCTGATGAAGCAGGCCGTGACCGGCAACGCCTCGCAGCACACGTTTTCGCCCACCGGCCTTCAGACGCCGCTCATGCTCAAGCGCCCCGACGGGCTCTACGTCAATATTCATGAGGCCGCGCTGGTCGATTACTCCTGCCTGTCCTTAGAGCTCGACGATAAGACCTTCGTGCTCAACGCCCACCTCACCCCGGACGCCCAAGGCAACAAGGGCAACCTTCAGACGCCCTGCCTCTCGCCCTGGCGCACGATTATCGTGAGCGACAAGGCGGCCGATATTCTGGAGTCGAAGATGGTGCTCAACCTCAACGAGCCCTCCAAAATCAAGGATACGAGCTGGATCAAGCCCACCAAGTACGTGGGCGTGTGGTGGGAGATGATTACGGGCAAAAGCTCGTGGTCGTACACCAACATGGAGAACATCAAGCTCGATTCCATCGACTACTCCACCGTGAAGCCCAACGGCACCCACGCCGCCAACACGGCCCACGTGAAGGAGTACATCGACTTCGCGGCCCAGCACAAGCTCGATGCCGTGCTGGTGGAAGGCTGGAACATCGGCTGGGAAGACTGGTTCGGCAAGCACAAGGATTACGTGTTCGACTTCGTAACGCCCTACCCCGATTTCGACATTGAGGAGCTCAACCGCTACGCCCACGCCAAGGGCGTGAAGCTCATCATGCACCACGAGACCAGCGGCTCGGCCCGCAACTACGAGCGCCACCTGGAAGCCGCCTTCGACCTCATGAACAAGTACGGCTACGACGCCGTGAAAACTGGCTACGTAGGCGACGTGCTGCCTTTGGGCGAGTTCCACTACAGCCAGTGGCTCATCAACCACTACAACTACGTGCTGGAAAAGGCCGCCGAGCACCACATCATGGTGAACGGCCACGAGGCCGTGCGCCCCACCGGCCTGGCCCGCACTTACCCCAACCTGATCGGCAACGAGGCCGCCCGGGGCACCGAGTACGAGGCCTTCGGGGGCAACAACGCCGACCACACCACCATCCTGCCCTTCACCCGCCTCATCGGCGGCCCGATGGACTACACGCCCGGCATCTTCCAGACCAAGGTGAGTGCCTATAACCCGAGCAACAACTCGTTTGTACATAGCACCCTGGCCCGGCAGCTGGCCCTGTACGTAACCATGTACAGCCCCCTGCAAATGGCCGCCGACCTGCCCGAAACCTACAACAAGTTCCTCGACGCCTTCCAGTTCATTGAGGATGTGCCCGTGGACTGGGACGACACCCACGTGCTCGAAGCCGAGCCCGGCGACTACATCACCATCGCCCGCAAAGGCAAGGGCACCGGCAACTGGTTTATCGGCAGCACCTGCGACGAAAACGGCCGCACCAGCACCATCGACTTCAGTTTCCTGGAGCGCGGCAAGAAGTACGAAGCCACCATCTACGCCGATGGCAAGGATGCACACTACGAGAAAAACCCCCAGGCCTACGCCATCCGCAAGCTCACCGTCACGAGCAAAACCAAGCTCAAACAATACTGCGCCCCCGGCGGCGGCTACGCCATCAGCGTGGTAGCTAAATGAGTTAAGGAGAGTTAATAATGCCGGGTTGTCATCCTGAGCGGAGCGAAGGATCCTATCACGTTAGAATAAGTCGTTACTACGGCCGTTTTCGCGTGATAAGATCCTTCGCTCCGCTCAGGATGACAACCCGGCATTTTTAATTAAGCGCAGCGCCTTCTCCACGTCTTCCGGGGTATCAATGCCGATGGTTTCGAGCTCGGTTTCGGCGGTTTGGATGGCGTAGCCGGCTTCGAGCCAGCGGAGCTGTTCGAGGCTTTCGGCCAGCTCCAGGGGCGAGGGTGGGAGCTGGGTGATGGCGCGCAGCACGTCGGGGCGGTAGGCGTAGAGGCCGATGTGGCGCAGGTAGCGGTGGTGGCTGAGCCACTCGCTTTCGGGGTGCTGGCGCTGGTAGGGCAGGGGGTGGCGGCTGAAGTACAGGGCCCGGCCCCGGCCGTCGAGCACTACTTTGGGCAGGTGGGGGCTGAACAGCTCCTCCTCACTGACGACGGGCTTGACCAGCGTGGCCAGCGCGGGCGGTTCGGGCGCGGCGAAGAGCTGCACCAGCGCGTCAATCTGGCTGGGGTGGATGAAGGGTTCATCGCCCTGGATGTTGACGATGCAGTCGGCCGCCGCGCCCAGCTGCTCGTAGGCGTCGCGCACCCGGTCGGTGCCGCTGGGGTGGTCGGGGTTGGTGAGCACGGCCTCGCCCCCGAACCCGCGCACGTGGGCCAGAATCCGCTCGTCGTCGGTGGCCACCACCACCCGGCTCAGACTCGACTTTTGGGCCTGCCTGACCACGCGCTCAATCATGGTCTGGCCCCCCAAATCGACCAGCGGTTTGCCGGGCAGGCGGGTGGAGGCGTAACGGGCCGGAATGATACCAATGGCGAGCATAAGCGGGTGGTGAGGAGGTGAGGAACGCAAAAAACGGTAAAAACGGGCAGTACTTCGTCGGCCCGCCCCAGGCGTCGCTGCCAATTTAACGGTGCGTAGGGGCTGCTTAGCGCCAAATCCGTAACTTTCGGCTGCCTGTAGTCAGGCTGGTTCGGCCGCGCCGGGGCCAGTTGGCTGCTGTTTTTCTCGCTTGTTGCTTATGATGTCCCGATTTCCGCTGCTAACCGTCGCCTTCGTTTTCTCCGGTTTTTGCGCGTGGGCGGCCCCCGCGCCGGTAGCCCCGCCCGATTCTATCGGGGTCGAGTACCGCAACAACAAAATGCTCATCCGCCACCGCGTAACGGCCGGCGAAACCCTTTATGGCCTTGCGCGCCGCTATAAGGTGCCCGTTGAGGATATCGTGGAGGCCAACTCCGGCCAGAAGGGCCAGCTGATTCTGGGCCAGATCGTGCTTGTGCCCCGTACCCGGGTCGTGCTCACGCCTGCTCCGGCCCGTCCGGCGGCTCCGGTAACAGTAGCCGCGCCCGCCACCGCGGCCGTGCGCTCCCTGCCCACCGATGCCAACGGCAACCGGGTGTATAAGGTGACTCCTGGTATGACGCTCTACGCCATTGCCCGGCAGTTCCAGACCACGCCCGCCGAGCTGGCCCGCCTCAACAGCTTCGAGGCCGATTACAACGTGAAGGTTGGCGACGTGGTAATTATTGCCGCGCCCGCTACCGGCGCGGCCGGTCCGCCCGCCCCCGTGGCTGCCACTCCCGCCCGCCCCACGGCCCGCGAGAAAGCCGCCGAGCGTGAGGCCGCCCGCGACAAAGCCCGCGACGAGGCCAGCTCGCCGGCCGTAACCGCCGAGCCCGACGAGAAGGAAACGCCCCCGGCCCGGGCCAACGAAATTGTGCGCCGGGTATCGGAAAGCGGCTTGGCTACGGTCATTCCCACCGATGCCTCCGACAAATACCTGGCCCTGCACAAAACGGCGCCCGTCGGCACCATCATGGAGGTGCGCAATATCATGAACGGCCAGGCCGTGTATGTGCGCGTCATCGGCCGTCTGCCCGATACGGGTGAAAACACCAACATCCTCATCCGCCTCTCCAAGCGCGCCGTGCAGCGCCTAGCCACCCCCGACCAGCGCTTCCGCGTCGAAACCAGCTACGTGCCGTAGCGGTGAATGAGTGACTCGGTGAATGAGTGAAAACTTCTGTCATCCTGAGTGCAGGGGAAGACTTTATCACGCTGGAATGGGTCACAATGATGGTCGGCCTACATGACAAGGTCCCTCGCTCCGCTCAGGATGACAGAAGTTTTCACTCATTCACTCACATTCACTCATTCACCTCATGAACCACGCGCAGGTGCGGGCGCTGCTCGACGAGAAATATAGGCACTACGACCAGCCCGGCTTTATCACGCTTGACCCCGTCAGCATCCCGCATCAGTTTTCGGCGCGGGCCGATGTGGAAATCAGTGGGCTTTTTGCGGCGGTGCTGGCCTGGGGGCGGCGGCCCACCATCATCAGCAAGTGCCGGGAACTGCTGGCCCGCATGGACAACGCGCCCCACCAGTTCATCACCCAGCACCACGATGACGACCTGAAGCGGCTATTGGGCTTCTGCCACCGCACCTTCTGCGACACCGACCTGCTGTACTTCGTGCATTGGCTGCGCTGGTATTACGGGCAGTATGCGTCGCTGGAAGACGCCTTTCTGCATGGCACCACCCAGAAACAGCGCCTGGAGAACTTCCACACCCTGTTTTTCAGCCTCGACGACGCGCCCCAGCGCACCCGCAAGCACATGGCTACGCCGGCCCGCGGCTCGGCCTGCAAGCGCCTGAATATGTACCTGCGCTGGATGGTAAGACCTGATGAGCACGGCGTCGATTTCGGCCTCTGGACCCGCCTCTCACCCGCCGACCTCATCTGCCCCTGCGACGTGCACGTGGAGCGAGTAGCGCGCCGTCTGGGCCTGCTCCAGCGCAAGCAGGTCGACTGGCTGGCCGCCGAGGAGCTCACTGCCCACCTGCGCACCTTCGACCCGCTCGACCCGGTGAAGTACGATTTTGCGTTGTTCGGACTGGGCGTTGAAGGGGAGATGTGATAAAATAGCAGCCCATCGTGAGAATAAGAATTTGAAAAATTCTTATATAAAACCGCTATTGCTATTGTATGATAAAATAAATATAGAAATTATTGCTGTCCAGTTTAATGTGATTGTTGGTGCTAATCAGGTTGAGTGATTTAGAGTTGTGCGCCTGTAAAAGCAAAGTAAATAATTATTAAATTTGATTTTATAATTAAGGAAAATAAACACTTGTAAATTAATAGCGTATGTTACTGAATATAAATAGTAACCTAACACTTTTAATTTTCTGCAATGAATATCAAACATCTTTTCTTCGCATTAAGCTTGGGTTTGCTGGCCACCGGTTGCAACGAAACCAAGCAGGCCGTGAAAGTTGGTAGTGACCAGCGCGGCGCCAATACCCCCACCGGCTACATCGATGGTTCCATCGGTGCCGACAGCCCCGATTTCTCGAAGTACAAAACTTACTCCTGGGCCTCGCAGGTACAGAACGAGCAGAACAGCACTTACTTTCTAAACGATTTGGTATTCAAGACGATGCTGCGCGATGCAGTGGCCCACGAAATGGCATCACGTGGC
The DNA here is from genome assembly GCA_963711295.1 of uncultured Cytophagales bacterium. Lineage (GTDB taxonomy): Bacteria > Bacteroidota > Bacteroidia > Cytophagales > Hymenobacteraceae > Hymenobacter. The sequence continues at coordinate 1,111,907 of CAVQDF010000003.1, read as the reverse complement.
TATACATACCAGCAGGGTAGCGGCGATTTAGTAGTAAACTTCCGCGTTTTTGAGCAGCCGACTGAGCTCAGAACCAACGAAAACCTGGGTCAGGGTTATTGGGGGGCTTCCGAGCCGTACATTTACAATAGCCAGCGCCAGGGCGAGGTTAAGCTAGACAGCGGTAGTATTTTAGTGCAGATGATTGACCGCCAGAAAGGGGAAGAGGTATGGCAGGGCTATGCTTCAGGCCTGACTGATGGCAATGTGTTTAACCGCGACAAAGACCGGATATATCAGGCTGTTGGAGCAATTTTTGATAAGTATAATTACCGGGCTGATAAATTGTAGCCTGTAGATTAAAATAAACCTCGACAGTAAAAACCCGTCTTTTCGTACAAAGTCGGGTTTTTACTGTCGAGGTTTAAATAAATTAAGACAATCTATAGCGGTTTCGTGAAAAGTAAAACCCGGCTGCTAAATCCGGCTGCTGTAGAGACGCATACTTGCGTCTCAGCGTTGAACGACGACGTAACAACGGTGCGGACAAGGAGACTGGACATACCGTTCACGAAACCGCTATAGGCAAAGCTGCTGATTGGCTCATTGATGTACGTTGCCGATAAAGTAAGGGTGGCGAATCTTTCGCCGCCCTTCCACTGTTTATCTTTGCATCCTCCGACTACTTCTATCCGGTAACCGATTTGATTCTTCCTCAGAATTTCGAGCAGAAAATAGGCTTCTCCCAGCTGCGGGAAATGCTCAATGAGTTGTGCCTGAGCAGCCTAGGCCGCCACTTCGTGGGCAAAATGAGCTTCCAGACCCAGGCCGAGCCCCTGCAGCTGCTGCTGCTACAAACCGACGAGTTTCGTCAGCTCCTCAATAGCGGCGCCGACTTCCCCACTCAATAAGCCAGCATTACCACAATATAACCCTGCGGTTGGTGTAGCCTCACCCGCCGACCTCATTTGCCCCTGCGACGTGCACGTGGAGCGCGTGGCCCGCCGCCTGGGCCTGCTCCAGCGCAAGCAGGTCGACTGGCTGGCTGCCGAGGAGCTCACCGCCCACCTGCGCACCTTCGACCCCCAGGACCCGGTGAAATACGACTTTGCCTTATTCGGGCTGGGGGTGGAGCCCAGCCACAGCATATAAGCAAAATCGACCCGGCATATACTGCCAGGCCAGTTTTGAGTTACAAGCAATCCAACGCACTACTGTAGCTTGTACACGTTCAGGTTGCCGCCCAGCAGCTCTTGGCGCTCTACTAGCAAGGCCCCGCCGGTGCTTTTAGCCGCCACGAAATACTGGTACTCGTCCTTCTTTAGTTTCTTCGCCAGCAAGGCCACTTGCGCGTAAGCAACGTTCTGTTTGCTGAGGCTGCCGGGTAAAAAACGCTGCTCTTGTGTAGTGCCGCTGTAGAGCCACGTTGGCTTCACAAACGTGACGTTTAGCTCTGGCTCGTCTTCCAGAAACAAGTAATTCTGAAACTGCATGTCGGAGCCAAACCGGACGTGAAACTGGCCGGGCCTTTTGCCCGTGAGCCCTCTTTTAAAGAAAACAAATTCGTAGTCGTGGCTCAGCGGGTCGTGGCTGAAGGAGAAGGAACGTAGCGCCCCAAGAAAAGTCAGGCCATTAAAGGCGTTGTCATGCTTCTTGATCATGTCTTTGCCATAGGCAAATTGGGTTTGCTGCACCACTTTGCCTTCCGCCGTATAGCGCCGCATAAACAGGCCGGCTAAGTCGCCCCAAATATCTTCGCGGCTGTATTCGCCATAAATCAGCACGTCGCCGGTGGCATAGTCGAGGTGAAAATTGCCAACGCCGCCCGTGCTGGCCTGATACTCATCCACAATTTCCCGTCCGCGCTCCTGCACGCGCGGCACATGCTGCTGCTCCTGTAGCTGGGGCATGAAGTAGCTGGAATAGGCCGGCGTGTTGTTGGCTTCCAGCTCCAGGGTGGTCGTGAAGCCGCCAGTGGTTGCGCCGGCGTTATCGACGATGAGTACTTGGTATTCCATCGGCATCTTGGCAAATCGGTCTTGTTTGCCGTGGCCGCGTAGTCGCCGAAACAGATACGTTTAGCCCGGCCGGTCGCCCAGGTAGCCCCAGTCGTTGTAGTACACGTTCATTTTGGTGCGCTCAGGCGTGGCTGGTAAGTCCACGGGTAGGCGCTTAAAAACCCGCGTAGTTATGTTGTACTGCTCGATAAAATACTTGGTGGTGCCTTCCCGGTCGTTGTAGTCGGCGGCTACGTGGTATACGGTTTGGCCTTCCCCAAACCAGCCGAGGGGCTTGCGCTCAGCGAATTTGGCCGTGGTGGGGGCCATGAAGCTCGCCGTGCTCAGCTTGCCCGCGCCATCAAGGTGCTGCAACATGATTTGCCCAGCCTTGAGGGTGCCGGCCTTACCTTGTTGCTGCGCTACGTTTTTCCGCACGACTTCAATGGCGTATGTATCGTCGCCCGACGAGCAGATTTCTACCGGGTTAAGCACGCCGGAATTTGCTTCCATCATCCGGTTAAGGCTAACCTTCTTAGGACTGGGGCGCAGCTCATCCAACTCCACTTGCTGATAACGTGTCAGCTCCGCCTGCCAGGCCGTCTGGCCATCGGGCCGGAGGGTGTACACGCGCACGTCAGGGGATTGCGAATTCGACAGAAACAAAACCGTATTGCCGTTGGCCAGTTGCACCACCCCGCCTAGGGTTTCATGCGCGGTGAGCGGGATAGATTGGACGGGGGACTGCTGGGCCAGTACCGGGTGGCCGAGAAAGAAAACGCTGAGCGAAATCCAGCGAAGTAGGCACTTCATAGAAGTAGTATTAAACTTTTCTGTTTTAGAATGAATGACCAACGGCGATGCTGACCTGCTGCAACGACATGACCGGTACCAGGCCTTCGCTGGAGTACTCGTTATAGAACTGCATTTTGCGGGTGTCGGCGCTCAGGCGCAGAAACCAGTCGTAGTGCTTGTTAGCATACACGCCCTCCAGCATCACGGAAGGAGAGTTGAACGGCAGGAAAAAACGCGCCCACCGGTAGCCGGCTCCTATCGCTACACCCAACGTTTTTTGGGACTTGCGGGTAGCGCGGGCACCGTAGCGCCACGTGAGGTACTGCGGGAAATCCAGGAGCGGTTTCGCGTTGAAACCGGCAGCATCTTCGGGCGCCCCCACCAGCCCGAACCGGGCATTCAGGCTCAGGCCAAGGGCTTGGTCGGGGCTGAATTTGAGGGCTACCACTTCCAGCCCCCCGCCTGCCTGCGCCAGCAGCAGGTTGGCATCCACGGTGCGTAGGCGGTAGACAGCAGTTACGTCATTGCCGGGAATAGAATTGGGGTCCGGGTAGCCCGCTTCCACAGCGGTTGAGCGCAACAAGAGCGCGCCGAATCCTCCTGAGAAATGTGCCCGGCTGACCTGAGCCCGCCCAGCATAAGGTAGTGCTGCCAGCAGCAGTAGAGTCCAGATATGTTTCATAGCTAACAAAAGTTAATAATGTAAGCGCATGAGCAGGCCCGCAGTCCCTACGGCATAAAGCGTGTTCAAATCAGCGAAGTCCACGGCCCGGAAAGACGGATAAGCGTGGTGCCGTCGGGGGCATGCACCAGGGTCCAGGGCGTGTTGACATTGCCGGAATATGCCGGGTCGTAGCGGATAATGGTATTTTCACCAACTGCCACCGTGCGGTTTTGCAAGCGCGCCACGCCGTACATAGTGAACGTATTCTGGTCTTCCGGGGAGTTGTCGCCATTGGGGCTGCGCTCCAAAAAGCTGGAGTAGTAGAGCAAGCCACCCGGATCTGACTGGCCCAGCAGCAGAAAGTGGTCAGGCTGGCGGTATTTCAGTACCGCATTGTAGCCCCGGTTACTGATGCCATCGTCGCGGCGGAGCCAGGTCTGGCCGCCGTTGGTGGTTGTATACATGGCCTCATGGTTGCCTACGGCCATACCACTGTCGGGTGCCGAAAACGATACCGACCGCAGTTCCACGTACTTCCAGGTAGACTGCCGCTGGCTCTGCCAGGTCTGACCGCCGTTGGTAGTTTTGAGAATCTGGCTCTGACTGCCCACGGCATACCCCACCTGGGGAGTCACAAATTGCACATCGTTGAATGGTGTGGTGGCATTCGCAACGCGCTGCCAGCCTTGGCCGCCATTGGTAGTGCGGTACAGGCCGGTGCCAGTAGCGGCCCAGCCAGCGGTAGCGGAGGTAAAAGCCAGCTTGCGAATAGTTCCCAACGTGGGCTGACTGAGATTCTGCCAGTTTTGGCCCCCATCAGCCGTGGCCAGCAGCGTGCCGTCGGTGCCACCCACAAAACCCTGGGCTGGCGAAACGAAATCAACGGTTAGCAGGTCGCTGGCCTTGGCCGCCGCCGGAACGATTAGCTCTTCCGCCCGCATAGTAGCGTAGCGGTCCAGCACATACACCTTCTTTTCACACCCCGATAAAAAAATACCCGTTAATACAAGCAGTAAGATCTTCTTCATATGCTAAGAATAAGTTTCTCAAAACTAGTGATTTTCCAAGCACATATAATAGTCTGAATACACTGATTATTTTGTGTGGCCGCCACTTTACTACATCCGCCTAATTACAGCTGCCTACTTTATTAAGCGCGCTGAATCTTTCCCGTCCGGTATCCTGTTTACCTTTACACTCCATTCCGATTTCCAAGACGACCGAATTTGATTCTTCCTCAGAATTTCGAGCAGAAAATAGGCTTCTCCCAGCTGCGGGAAATGCTCAATGAGTTGTGCCTGAGCAGTTTAGGCCGCCACTTCGTGGGCAAAATGAGCTTCCAGACCCAGGCCGAGCCCCTGCAGAAGCTGCTGCTGCAAACCGACGAGTTCCGCCAGCTGCTCAATAGCGGCGCCGACTTCCCCAGCCAGCACTACCACGACGTCAACCAGTACCTCGTGCGGGCCAACCTGCCTGGCTCTTACCTCGATGTGGCCGCCTTTTACGCCATCAAGATGAGCCTGCGCACGATCCGCGAGGCCCTCACCTTTTTCACCCGCGCCGAGGAAGACCTCTACCCCACGCTGCGCCTGCTGGGCATCGGCGTGCAGGTCGACCGCAACCTGCTGGCCGCGCTCGACAAGGTGGTGGACGACGAGGGGCTGGTGCGCGACGACGCTTCGCCGCTGCTGCGCCAGCTGCGCCAGGAGCTGATTTCGCGGCAGGTGCAGCTGCGCAAGCAGATTGGCAGCATCCTGCGCCACGCCCGCCAGGAAGGCTGGGTACCCGAGGGTGCTGAGCCCACCATTCGGGGTGGGCGGCTGGTGCTGCCGGTGGTGGCTGAGCACAAGCGCCGCGTGAAGGGCCTGATTCACGATGAGTCGGCGACGGGCCAGACGGTGTACATCGAGCCCGAAGCCGTGTTCGAGCTCAACAACGACATCAAGGACCTCGACAATGCCTACCAGCGCGAGTTGGTACGTATTCTCACTCAGCTCACGGCCCAGCTCCGGCCCCATATCCCGGATTTACGCAAAGCCTACCAGTACCTGGGCCTGCTCGATTTCATCCGGGCCAAGGCCCAGCTGGCCCGCCGCCTCGAAGCCACGCTGCCCGTGCTGCACCCGCAGCCCCTGCTGCGCTGGAAACAGGTACGCCACCCGCTGCTCTACCTCACCTTTCTGGCCCACGCCAAAAACGACCCCCGCGAAGTCGTGCCGCTCGATATTGAGTTGAACACCGAGCAGCGCATCCTGCTGATTTCGGGTCCGAATGCCGGGGGTAAGTCGGTGAGCATGAAAACGGTGGGCCTGGTGCAGTACATGCTGCAGTGCGGGCTGCTGATTCCGGCCGGTGAGAAATCGGAAGCCGGCATGTTTGATGATGTGTTCATCGACATCGGCGACGAGCAGAGCCTGGAAAACGACCTGAGCACGTACTCCTCGCACCTGCTCAACATGAAGCAGTTCGTGACGCTGGCCAGCAAGCGCAGCCTGGTGCTGATTGACGAATTCGGTACCGGCACCGAGCCCAGTCTGGGTGGGGCCATTGCCGAAGCCGTACTGGAGCAGCTCAACCGCGCCCGGGCCTTCGGCGTCATCACGACCCACTACACCAACCTCAAGAACTACGCCGAGCGTACGCCCGGCATCGTGAACGGGGCCATGCGCTACGACCCCGATAAGCTGCAGCCGCTTTACCGCCTCGAAATCGGTAAGCCCGGCTCGTCGTTTGCCATCGAAATTGCCCGTAAAATTGGTTTGCCCCGGCAGATTGTCGAGCGGGCCACCCAGCTCGTGGGCAAGGACAAAATCCGCTACGACCAGCTGCTCGAAGGCCTTGAAAAGGAGAAAACCGAACTGGAGCAGCGCACCGCCGAAGCCGCCAAGGCCGAGCGCCGCCTCAAAAAAGCCGCTCAGGAATATCAGGACCTGAAGAAGTACCTCGACGATACCACCCTCGAGACGCTGCGGGCAGCCAAGGCGCAGGCCAAAATGCTGCTCCGCGACACCAACCAGCAGATTGAGGCCACCATCCAGGAAATCCGTCTGGGTCAGGCCGAGAAGGAGCGCACCAAGGAAGCCCGGGGCAAGCTCGACACCTTTGTGCGCGAAAAGCTCCAGATTGAGCCGCCCAAGCCCCGCGCCACCCGCGAGCTGGCCGACGCTGCCACCCTCAAGCCCGGCGACAAAGTGGCCCTCATGGGCCAGGAAGGCCACGGCGAAATCATGGCCGTGAAGGGCAAAACGGCCGAGGTGTCGTTTGGGGGCATGAAAACCATCGTCAAGGTAAGTCAGCTCGAAAAGCTCACGCGGTCGGAAATCCGGGAGCGGGAGAAGAAGGCAGCCCGCCTGGCCCCGGCCCAGTACGCCGGCTCCGGGGGCTTTAATACCACTGGCCGTATGGCCACCTTCAACCCCACGCTGGATCTACGCGGGGAGCGGGCCGAGGACGCGCTGACTAAAATCCAGAGCTACGTCGACGACGCCATTATGCTGGGCATCCCGGAAATCAAAATCCTGCACGGCCGCGGCAACGGCGTACTCCGCCAGATTGCCCGCGACTACCTCCACCGCGCCCGCGAGGTGGCCAGCGTAGCCGACGAGCACGCCGACCGCGGCGGCGACGGCGTAACCGTGGCCGTGCTGAAGTAGGATCACAGATGTTGCAGATGGCACAGATTCGTTACTGGTACCACAGATTCGGGCGCTAGCTTAGATTGCAGAGCCGGATAACTGCTGTAACTGTATAGGCTGCAGATGGTACGGACGAAAAAGGATTCGTTCTGGTCGCATAGATTCAGGCGTTAATCCGGATTGCGAAACCGGGCAACCACTGTAGGCGACCTAGAATGTGTGTTATTTGCTAATTGGTAACAGCAGAACGAATCTGTGCCATCTGTGCCATCTGCAACATCTGTGATTATGCATCCTCGCAACCCCCACAACGGCCGCTACGATTTCGCCCAGCTTACGGCTGCCAGCCCCGCGCTGGCCGCTTTCGTGGTGCCCAACCCGGCCGGTGATAACAGCATCGACTTCGCCAACCCCGCCGCTGTGAAGGCCCTCAACCAGGCCCTATTGCTACAGCACTACGACGTGCAGCACTGGGACGTGCCAGCCGGCTACCTCTGTCCGCCCATTCCCGGCCGCGCCGACTACCTGCACTACGCCGCCGACCTGCTGGCCACCGACAACGCGGGCGTTGTGCCGACCGATAAGGCCGTGCACGTGCTCGATATCGGCGTGGGTGCCAACTGCGTGTATCCCATCATCGGTACCAAAGCCTATGGCTGGCGCTTCGTGGGCTCCGAAACCGATGCAGTGGCCCTGAAAGCTGCCAAAAGCATGGTGGCGGCCAACCCTGCCTTAGCCAATCGGGTGGAGCTGCGGGCGCAAAGCCACCCGGCCTTCGTGTTCGAGGACATTGTGAAGCCCCGGGAGGAGTTTGATCTGGTGGTATGCAACCCGCCCTTCCACGCCTCGGCCGAGGACGCCGCCGCCGGCAGCCGCCGCAAGGGCCGCAACCTGGGCTACCCCAAAGCCCCCGGTGGCCCGGTACTCAACTTCGGCGGCCAGAACACAGAGCTTTGGTGCGAGGGCGGCGAAGAAGGCTTTCTAAAGCGCATGGTGGCCCAAAGTGTGGGCGTACGCGAGCGGGTGCTGTGGTTCAGCACGCTCATCTCCAAAAAGGAAACGCTGCCCAGCATTTACCACTTCCTCAAGTTGGCCGGCTCGCCCGAAACCCGTACCATCGAAATGAAGCAGGGTCAGAAAATCAGCCGCCTCGTCGCCTGGACGTTCCAGACCCCCGAGCAGCGACAGGAGTGGGCCCAGCGGCGGTGGAAATCGAATAACTAATCGTAGCGTATTCAGCGGAGAAAACTGACTTGCCACAATTGGTTCGGTAGCGGATAGCAGCTGGCAAAACGCCAAATTTGTACTTCTATGCTGAGTGGTGCGGTCCGTGTCGTCGCTACCGGGAAACGTTGCCTAATCCAGCCCTGCAGTCGGCGCTGTCAAGAGCTACTCCGATAAAAATTGACATCGGTAAGGACACCATTTACTCCGCACTTTACGGTTAGGACTTACGCAAAAAGGCGTCGCCAGCCTGTAGCGCGAAGCTCTGGCTTCGCGCATCGTTGAACATAATTCGTTAGCTGTCAGCAACAAGGTATGAAGCTGGAGCTTCGCGCGACAGCCGCTTTGCGTAAGCCTTACTGGTGTAGATGCGGTGCCTGCTTTCGTGAAAATGGACAGTACTGGTGATGTACTTGCTCTGATTACCTCCGACCGTTCGGAAGAGGATACGCCAGCGTCTATTGCTCCTGTCATGCGCAACCTGATAGAGAAATAGTCCTGCGATATTAAAACCCTAAAAAAGGCGGCTCCCGAATCTCGGGAGCCGCCTTTTTTAGGGTTTTATCAGACTAACGGGTGCTGTTTTGCTGCCAAGTGCAGCCGTCTGCCGTTTTGCTGGCAGGTGAGTCGGAACAATTAGAAGCGGTGCCAGTGCCGGGCATCCATCACCAACGTCACGAGCAGTGCGTGGGGCAGCGTCACGATAGAAGCTACTATCAGCGCCAGACTAAACCAGGCAGCCTCGTTGGGTAGCTGGCTGGCCAGCAGCCACCCTATTACCGACAATGCCACGCAGCTTAGCAGCAACAGCGGCGCGGCTCGCCGCAGGAAAAAAGCGAATTGCGTCAGCAAATCGGGCCAGGTACGTGTGCGGGTGCGAACTGTGCCAAGGGGCGAGGTCGTGTAACCCAACCAGCTATTGAGCCGCAGTACATGCTGCAGGCTGTGCCAGAATATAAAGTACACTCCCACCGACAGTTTTGGTGGCAGCACCATCAGTAGCGCCAACAGCACCAATACTTCCACTAGCTCCGTGCGTAGTAATGCCCAGCGGTGCAGGCGGGCATAAAGCAACCACAAGACTACGTGCCCGCCTACCACTACCAATCCTAAGCCGGCCGCTACTTGCGCGAATACCGTAGGCGCTAAACCGGTAGCACCGGTAAACGTGAGGAGCCCGTCGACGATGCCAATGGTTTGGACTGGCCACCACCAAGCCGGCACGGCAAATAGCAGCAAACCTCGTAGCAGGCTGTGAATAAGCCACAAGGAAGTAGAGGCCGCCTCTGCTGCCGGGGCATCAGCGGAGCCCCAGTGCCAGATGGTGAGCAGGAAAAATACCCCAACGGTAAGTGCCGGCCAGTACCACCACAGCACCCCCACGACGGCCGCCAACCCCAGGTAACCGAGCAAAAACCGCAGCCAATAATGCCAGCCACTGCTGGTAGCACGCGTGGCTGACTGGCCAGCGGGCACTACTAACTGGTCGCAGGCGCCGTGTGCCACCCCCAGCACTACCATGCCTATAGCCAGGGGCAGGGCCAGCAAGATGCTTACCTGGTTCGGAAAGAACAGCCCCAGCGCCGTGGCTACCAGCACCGCCGCGTAGGAATAGCGTCGGTGATGCCAGCTGGCAGCGAAAAGCGTTGGGGGAAGTAGCATAACGGCGGGGCGATAAGGCGAAAACAGGCTGAACTGCACGGCCAAAGCAGTGAAATCCAGCCTGTCATCAGGTGGTGCCTTCAGCGAATACTATGTTGAGCGGCACATGGCTACACCACAGAAGCGGCGTTAGCCGGAGCCACCTTCACCGCCGATTCACTGCGGGCAATGCTGTATACTACTAAGCCGAAGCCAATTTTGTTGATGGCATCTGCAATGTTGTAGAGCAGGTCAAGGTCGTGGGGACGGAGTAGGCCGGCGCCATCGGGGCCGAGCCAGCCGCCGGGCATGGCCATATAGCCGATAGGATAGATGGCCCAGCCCACCAGCACGAACCAAGCCAGGGCCCGAACGCCTTTCTGAACGGCCACCGAGTTGGAGGCTGCGGCCAGCTTCGCCACTTCGCCCATCCAGGCCGAGTACAGAATGTAGATGTAGCCCAGCGTAGAGAGAGACCCCCACAGCACCGAATGGCTCATAGAACCATCGGTAAAGGCCTCCCCGATGTAACCAAACACCAGCATGATGACGGCCGCCAGAATCAGTTTCCAAAGCAAGGCAGCTTTGGCCCCGGCCGCTCGTACCAGCAGGTAGAACTCTATTACCATGAGCGGCACCGTCAGCGTCCAGTCGATGTAGCGCAGGGCAATGGGCGTTTCGTGCGTACTCACGTAGTAGTCGCGCATGTAATAATAATGCACGGCCGCAATACCCGTAATCAGACCCGAAATAAGGAGGGACGTTTTCCATTTGTCGGCCACAGTGCTCCGCTCAAACAGAAAAAAGACAGAGGCTGCGGCCATCGCCATGTACCCCGTAAAAAAAGTAAACGCCACCGGATCATCAACTGGGATACGCATGACGTCGAGTAAGACAGTGCTCATGGTGTAGTGGGTTAGGATGGGAATTAAATCTTTATATCTGAATACATTTATGTAGCAAGATGTTTAACAAATTGATATAAAAAGTTAAACACGAATAAAAATTCATTCCATAACGGAGTCGGTAGTTATTTAACTGACCGATTCGTTGGTGGCAGGCAAGGCCCGAAATGGGCATCACACCGGCTTCAACGGTAGCACCGCTTGCGTTCCTTGTGCAACCAGGCACGGTAGCTGTTCAGTATAGCGGCAACAGGCGCTAACAACTCTACGAGCTGCCTTTCTGGATTATCGGTATACCAAGAAAGGGCGCTGGCAGGATAACTGGCGTTCGACTATATACCGACCGGCTGCCAGGCTTGGCTTACGGCCGTAGTGCTGGATCTGGGCGCCATTATATCCGAATGCACCGAGCGCGTAAGCCAGGCAAATCGGGGATGCACGTACAAACAGGCGCTCGGCACGGCAATAGCGCTACCAGTGGCCTACAGACCCGTAGGGAACAAGACGTTCCTGCTGTTGCCCTAACCCTGGGGCGTAAAAGCCAGCGTTGGTCGGACGAAGCGCCTTGGCCGCCTGGCATCTGGGGCAGCTCAAGCGGGTGGTTCCAAGTGATGATATTTACCTGCCTGTTCTTATAGGATACCAGCCCACCGACCCCAGCTGACGCGCAGGCAGAGCTGGTTTTGCGTACTATGGTTGTGTAACAGCCTGGCTGCTAAAGAATAGAATCAGGAGTAGGCAAAGAAGCGGACATGTGAGTTGCACAGGTAGCCTTACGGCCATTCGGCTGCAAAAGAAGGTGGGTGGCGGTAAGGTGAAGAACCCAAGGAACGGTCCGGCCACCACGAAGGCGGCCGCATTGGCTGGGTTGATTCAGAGAATATTTACTTCGGGGTGGAGCTCGATGCCGAATTTCTCGCGCACCGAGGCAATGATTTCGTAGGCTAAATCGCGGATGTCCTGCCCTTGGGCACCGCCGTGGTTTACTAATACCAGCGCCTGCCGGTCGTGCACGCCGTGGGGGCCGCGGCGCTGCCCTTTCCAGCCGCACTGCTCGATGAGCCAGCCGGCGGGCACCTTCACGCCGCCGGGCACGGGGTAGCCGGGCAGGGCCTCGAAGCGGCTTTTGAGCTCGTCGAACTTGGCTTGGGAGATTTCCGGATTTTTGAAAAACGAGCCCGCATTACCGATCTGGGCCGGGTCGGGGAGCTTGCTGCGGCGGATGCTGCTGACGGCCTCGCTGATGTGGCGCGGGGTCGGCTCACCCTCGATACCCATGTCCTGGAGCGTGGTCTGGATGTCGCCGTATCGCACGTTGGGGCGGGCCTGCCGGTGCAGGCGCAGCAGCACCCCGGTTACGATGAACTGGTTTTTGAGCGGGCCCTTGAACACACTTTCGCGGTAGCCGAAGCCGCACTCGGGGGCCGAGAACGTGCGCAGCAGCCCGGTGGCGGTTTCCAGGGCTTCGAGCTGCTCGAAGGTGTCCTTGAGCTCGGCCCCGTAGGCCCCGATATTCTGGAGTGGGGCCGCGCCCACGGTGCCCGGAATCAGCGACAGGTTTTCGATGCCGCTCAGTTCCTGATCGAGGGCGTACTGCACCAGCCCGTGCCAACTCTCCCCAGCCCCGGCGCGCACCAGGGCCGTATCCTCGTCCTGGCGCATAATTTCCAGTCCCCGGATTTCATTTTTGAGCACCACGCCGTCGAAATCCTTGGTGAAGAGCAGGTTGGAGCCGCCGCCCAGCACGAGCTTCTCGGCAGCCTGCACCTCGGGCAGCGCCAGCAGCGCCCGCAACTCCTCCACCGACGTGAAGCGGGCAAATAGCCGGGCCGTCACGTCGAGGCCGAACGTGTTGTAGGGGCGGAGGGAAACGTGGTGTTCGAGCGTAGGGGTAGAGTGCATGGAGGCGCGCAGAAACGTGAGGTCCCAAAGGTACATTAGTTGTCAGTTGTCAGCTTTGGTTGTCGGTTAGAACGTCATGCAGAGCGGAGCGAAGCATCTCGCGTGCTGATGTTGCCTTTGTAATCCAATGTCAGCACGCGAGATGCTTCGCTCCGCTCTGCATGACGTTCTCACTAACAACCAACAACCAACCACAACCACCAACCAGCCCCCGACAACTGTTCAGCCGGAAAATACCGTATATGCCAGCCCGGCCCTGCTGGCCGGCTACTCACTGTACTACTTCCCCATGAAGCGCACTTCCCGTTTTGCCTCCCGCCTTGCATTGTTTTCCGCGCTGGCCGCTGGTACGCTGGCTTATTCCGGCTGCGGCTACGTCAGTTACCTGATTCCCCTTAACCCGACTTCCAGCAAAGGCCGAACCCTCGACCATGCGGCCTGGGACGGGCTGCTCAAAAAGTACGTCGATGACCAGGGTATGGTGAACTACAAAGGCTTGCAGCAGGACAGCGCCGCGCTCAACAGCTACCTCAAAACGCTCCGCGACAACCTGCCGGCCAAACAAGCTCCGGCCGATGAAAAGCTGGCCTACTGGCTCAACGCCTACAACGCCTTCACCGTCCAGCGCATTATCCGGTCGTATCCGGTGAAGAGCATCAAGGATCTGGGTGGCGACAAAATCTTTGTCAATACCGTCTGGGACCAGGATTTTATTTCGCTCGGGGGCAAGCGCTATACGCTCAACGACATCGAGCACCGCATCATCCGCAAGCAATTCGATGAGAACCGGATTCACTACGCGCTGGTGTGCGCCGCCATGTCGTGCCCACGGCTGCGCAACGAGGCCTACGTGGGTTCTCGTGTGCAGGACCAGCTGGCCGACCAGGGTCGGGACTTCATCAACAACCCCAAGAAAAACGACCTGACGCCCGCCGCTACGCCCACGCTGTCGGCCATCTACAGCTTCTATCCCAAGGATTTCGAGAAGAACGGCAGCACCTCCATCCAGGACGCCGTGAACCGCTACGCCAAGCAGAAAATCGACCCCAACGCGAAAATCAGCTACAAGGAATACAACTGGAGCCTGAACGAACAGTGATTTTTGAGCTGTTAGCTGCTGGCTATTAGCTTCCGTTCAAAAATCTGTATTCAGAAACAAAAAGGCTCTCGTACTTAACCGAGTACGAGAGCCTTTTTGTTTCTTGAGCTAACAGATAACAGCCTATCTGACTACCCGGTAGCCACGCAGGGCGTAGAACAGTAGGTAGGCATAGCAAAGGGCGGGCAGGATGAAAGCGATGCGCAGGCCGCCGCCGTGGGTGGAAATCAGGCCCATGAGGGGTGGGATGATGGCCCCGCCCACAATGGCCATAATCAGGTACGACGAGCCCTGCTTGGTGAAGCGGCCCAGGCCCGTGATGGCCAGCGGGAACACCACCGGCCAGATGATGGCGTTGCACAAGCCGCAGAGCACCACCAGCCACAGGGCTGTTTCGCCCTGGCTGGCAATGGAAAACAGCACCAGCGCCACGCCGGCCGCGCACACGCCCGCCAGCAGCTTGCGGGCATCGAAACGGGTGAGTAGCGGAATCCCGATGATGCGGCCCACCATTACGCCAAACCAGTAGGAAGCCACCAGCACCGCGCCTATGGCCTTGGTGAAGCCGGCGGAGGTATCGATGGCCTCGGGCGCGTTGCCGAACAGGGCAGCGGCCCAGTTGGTAGCCTGGCTGAGGATGCGGACCAGCTCCTGGGTAAAGCCGCTGAGCTGCTGAATATTCTGGGCCTCGCCGTAGCGGATGATGAACGAGCCGATGCCTACCTCCACGCCCACGTACACGAAAATGGCCACTACGCCCAGCGTCAGGTGGCGGAAGCTCAGGGCCGAGGAGCGGCCGGATTCGGCGGCGGCCTGCGCGGCGGCGGCTTCCTCATCGGCGGGCAGGCTCTCGATTTCGGGCAGGCGCACCAGGAAAAACAGGGCGGCCAGAATCGTCAGGAATACGGCCAGCCCCACGTAGAGCGGCTTGACCAGCGTGGCTTCCTGGGCCAGGCGTTCCTGGAGCGGCAGCTGGGCCAGTTGGGCCTTGAGCACGGTAGAGCCGCCGAACAGAATCAGGCCGCCAATGAGGGGCGAAATGGTGCCGCCCAGGCCATTGGCCACGCCCACGATGCTCACCCGGCTGGCGGCGGTGCGGGCCGGCCCGAGCACGCTCACGTAGGGGTTAGCCGCCACCTGCAACAACGTAATGCCGGCCCCCAGAAAGCTCAGCGCCAGCAGAAACAGCCCGAACGTGCGCGAATTGGCCGCCGGCACGAACAGCACCGCCCCCGCCGCCATCACCAGCAGCCCCAGCACAATGCCGCGCTGAAACCCCAGCTTCTCCAGCACCCGCCCCGCCGGCAGCGACATTAGAAAGTACGCCCCAAAAAAGGCCGACTGCACAGCCGTGGACTGGAAATCGGTGAGCTGGCACACGTCCTTGAGGTAGGGCATGAGCACGTCGTTGAAGTTGGTGACGGCCCCGAACAGGAAGAACAGGGTCGTCATGAGCACCATCGGCCCCACATAGGAGCGGGTGGCGGCCGGGGCAGCGGTAGGAGTGGGGGAGGAGGCGAGAGGAGCGGCCATGTGGGAAATCAGGAGGAATGTGCGACGTTAAAGATAGGCGGTTGCCACGACCCGGCCGAAACAACTCGCCGACCGAGCCTGCCCAGGCGGCGACAGTCGTGCCTCATCTGGCGTCCGCAGAGCCGAAGCATCTCTACCGCTTTGTTGTAAGGTTCACCCGTCTGGAGTCTAAACCTGCGGCTATGGAGCCGTTGCCGGTAGCTGATGGAGAGATTAGGGTTGCGGTAGAGATGCTTCGGCTACACCTGCGGCTTCGCGGACGCCAGATGAAGCATGACGTTCTTCTTACCTCCAAATCCTTCCACATCCTTACCTGCATTACAACGGAAACTCCTTGCGAAGCTGCTGGTAGGCGGCGTTATCGTCGAGGCTGGTGAGGCTTTCGAACATGCTGATGAAGGCACGCACCAACTCGGGGTCGGTGGTTTGCATGGCGCGGGCGTCGGCTACTCTATCGAGGTTGTACTGGCCCAAAAACACCACCAGCGCCCGCAGCGGCTCGTGGGCTTCGGCATCGAAGCGCAGGAAAAGCTGCAGCGGCAGCACTGGCACCTGCTGGTGCGGCCCAAGGCCGGCGGCCCGCTGTTGGGGGTGCGCCGAAAGCGTCTGAAACGTCTCTTCTATCTGGCGCAGCGTGGCCAGGTGCTCCTCGCGGTGCTCTTCCCACACCTCGCCCGACACCGGCCCTTCGGGGTGGAACTGCTGCCAGACGCCCTGCACAAAGTGGTGGAGGCGGCCGTACTGGTCGAGGGTCGGCGGTTGGCTGTCGGCCGGGGTATCGGCGGCCAGCGTGGCCAGGTAAAACTCGCGGGCGTCGCGGGCCCGCGCCAGCAGCAGGTCATGAATCTGGTTGGTGAGGGCGCGCATTTCGCGCTGGTTGAGCTCGGGGCGGTGGTGGCGGGCGTAGAAGGTGCCGATGGCGGCCGAGTCGGTCATCAGGGCCATATACTCACTGTCTTCCGATTCCTCCAGAAAGTCACGAATGGCCAGCAGAATGGGCTGGAAACCACGGTACAGCTCCCGCGTGGCGTCGCTGATGGTAACGACGGCAGCCTTAATCTGCTCCTCCACGGTAGTGCTGCGCTCCACCAGCTGGCGGGTTTCCTCGGCCAGCTGGTGCATTTGGGTCAGGGCTTTGTCGGTGTTGCGCGACGCATCGTCGGCCGCCTTCCAGCTCTGGAAAGCCACAAACAGCCCCAGAAACGAGGCCACGCTGCCGATGATGGAGTAGCGCCCGCTCAGCGCCTCGCTGGCCGTGAGCCCCACCACGATAAACGTCATAAAAAGTACCAGATAGAACAATGAGTTCTTGCTGGGGTCGAGCAGAAAACCGGGCCGGGGCATGTTTTGCGGGGTAAGGAAGAGAGGAAGCGGCAGGCAGGCAGCCAGCGCAAAGTGCCGCGCCGCTTTCAGGTGTGCAAGAACGACATCTACCCGACAATTCTGCCCGGCTGCCGCCGCTTAGCTGGCTCGCGCTATTTCTAGACTTACTTGTTCAACAGCGCCAGTGTCTTGGCGTCGGGCTGGCCGCCGTAGAACCGATCCAGCACTCGTCCAAACACCCCCGGCGCACCCGGCACGGCCTGGAACAGCGTCATCGAGGAGCGCAGTTTTATATCGTCGGGGCTGCCGAAGATGCGGGTGGCATCGGCGGAATCCAGGGCCAGCAGCGCCCCGCTGATGGTTTCCAGCCGCGGCCCCAGCACCGGGTGGGCCATGTAGGCAGCCGCTTCCCGGGCATCCCGAATGGCGTAGAACCGGGCCGTTTCGCTCAGCCCCAGGCCCTGCAGCTGCGGAAAGATAAACCACATCCAATGGCTACGCTTGCGGCCGTTCTGGATTTCTGCTAGGGCCGTTTCGTAGGTGGACTGCTGTGCGTCGAGGAAGCGTTGGAGGTCGGGCATAAGGTAAGTTGGGTTTACGCGGTATCGGTTTTGGCAACGGCGCAGCCATCAGTCGGGAAGCCAGCGCGCATCAACTCAACGCCACCCTTTTTCCAGTTTTGGCAGCCTCGTAAATTCCTTCCACCACGCGGATATCCTTCAGGCCTTCTTCGCCCGAAATGTGGCTGGGGAGCTTTTGGCCCTGCAGAATGAGCTGGCCAATGCCGTCGAGCTGGGCCGCCTGCTGGTTGATGACGGGAAAGTCGAATGCCTTTTCGCTCGTTCGGCCCTTGAACGGGCCGTAGCTGAGGCCCGGACTCAGCTCGAAAAAGCCGTGGTCGGCCGCCGCGTAAAACCGGTCGATGTTGCAGTTGGAGGTGGTCGTGGACGTGCCGATGGCTCCGCTCGGGAAGTGGAGCTGCCAGCTGATGTTTTCTTCCACCTCGGTAAATAGCGCGGGCATGGTCACGGGGCCGAACTGGGCCGTAACGGCCGTGGGCTCCTCGCCCAGCACGTAGCGGTTGCTTTGGATGCAGTACACGCCCAGGTTCATCAGGGGGCCGCCGCCGGCCAGGGCTTTTTTCAGGTGCCAGTCGTCGGGTGGAGTGCCAGCCAGGTTGTAGCCCAAGGACGCTTCGATCAGCCGCACCGGCCCAAATACCTTGTCCTGGCCCAGTCGTTTGAGCTCCAGGTGGTGGGGCTCGTAGTGCAGCCGGTAGCCCACGGCCAGCTGCACGCCCGCCTGCCGGCAGGCCGCTATCATTTCCCGGCAGTCGGCTACCGTGAAAGCCATCGGCTTCTCCACGATGACATGCTTGCCCGCTTTGGCCGCCCGGAGCGTGTATTCCTTGTGCAGGCCGTTGGGCAGCACCACGTAAACCAAGTCGATGCTCTTGTTGCGGGCAATCGTATCGAAGTTCTCGTAGGTGTAGATATTCTTCTCCGGTAGGTTGTACTTCGCTTTCCAGGCGGCAGCCTTGGCGGGCGTGCCCGTAACGATGCCCGCCAGCGTGCAGTACTCGGATTCCGCCAGACCTTTGGCCAGAATATTCGCGTAGCGACCCAGGCCACAAAGGGCCACGTTGAGCTTCTTGCCGGAATACGTCGGAATTCTCCTGGTGGGGCTGTGCTGAAAAGATGTAAGCCCCGGCAGCATGGCGGCCGAACCCAGGCCAAGCCCCAGGTTTTTAACGAAGGAACGTCGGGAGGTCGTCTTCATGGAGGATATGCAGACTATTGAGGGTCGATAAAGGATTTTATTATATATGGATTTAATTGTTTAACGGGCAGGTATTGCCGATGGTGGGGAATAGTCTTCCGTCCGCCTGGCTACATGAAGCTAAATCTATAAATAAAAGTTGATGATTTGTATATAGCTAAATTAATAACGTCCTGCCGGATATGATGCCAAATTGAAAAACAAAAATTGAAATACAGCTTCCGTTTCCCCAGCTTTTGCAAATGCCAATGTTAGCTGCGGTACTTCGTCATGGAGTTGGCGGATAAATTGTCTAACTATCGTCTGTGTCTATGAAACCTTTATTGATCCATTCTTCCGCTTTGAAATAATCATTTCCTATTTGTCTCCATACCATCAAGTCTATATGATTGTTGAATAGTGCATGAAAAACGGAATTTAAATTTTCATCTGAATAACGAACGTATAAACCCTCAATCGTTTGCTTGCAAATTCCAAAAGGAACAAAACGATAGCCTTTAAATTGGTTTTCAATTTTGCCGCACAGGAATTTAAACGGGTCTGCAAATTCTTTTTCTGGAGAAATAACTAAATAACTTGTGCTTTTATAACTTTGATTTTCGTTAATTTTTACTGCATTATTATCCTGTCCAACAATTGTATAAAATGGTCCAACTAAACTTACAAAAAAATGTAACTCTTTAGTCCGTGTGAAATCGTCTACCGATACTGTGTCAAGCAAAACATAAGAACTGAAAGAAGGAGCTTGTCCGTAAGTTGTGCCTATAATTTTTTTGCCAATTTCTTTTTCTATGTCTTTGTTAAAATTGTCCCAACGTTCCGTAAAGTGACTGTCGTCGTGGATATTGTCAACCACTATATCCTCAAGATCTTTAAGTCCTGGATATGAGAAATACATTTTGCTGTCGTCTCTTTTTACGCCAATAGGATAGAAACGTTTTATCGCATCGTAAATCTTCCAAAAGCCAAACTTGTCTGAATTAAAATGAAGCATTGAATTTAGGGTTTTGTATCGCAGGCAACATCCTGATACCCGCTACCCAGTAGCGGGTATCATATCAACGGTAGCTATAGCGGTTTCGTGAACAGTGCAATCCGGCTGATGTATAGACGCATAGTTGCATTTCAGCGTTGAACGACGACGTAACATCGGCGCGGACAAGGAGACGCAACTATGCGTCTCTACAACTGGACATACCGTTCACGAAACCGCTATAGATACCCGCTACTCTGTGGTCATGTGGTGCCCCAAGATACACGCTTGCCTCAGATTCCCGACCTTTGGGGCTTCACCTGAATCTACCCTATGTCTGCCAACCGCCGCGCCGAACCGTTTTACATGACCGCCACCACCCAGTTCGGGCTCGAAGAAGTGCTGGCCCAGGAGCTGCGCGACCTGGGCGCCAAAATCGAGAAGGTGGGGCAGCGGGCCATCGAGTTCAGCGGCAACCAGCAGCTGCTCTACGAAGCCTGCCTGTGGTGCCGCACGGCCGTGCGCATCCTGCGGCCCTTCGCCGGCTTCTCCGCCCCCGACGAAAAGGCCCTCTACCGCGAAGTGGGCCGCATCGACTGGACCAAGTACCTGCGCCAGGACCAGACGTTTGCCATCACGGCCGTCGTCAACAAGTCGAGCTTCGACCACTCGCTGTTCGTGGCCCAGCTCACTAAAGATGCCATCGTGGATCAGTTCCGCAACCGCACCGGCGAGCGGCCCAGCGTCGATGTGAAGAACCCCGATATCCGCCTGCACCTGCACATGCTGGAGAATGAGGTGGTGCTCAGCCTCGACGCCTCGGGCGAGTCGTTGCACAAGCGCGGTTACCGCCAGCAAACCAACGTGGCCCCGCTCAACGAGGCCCTGGCCGCCGGCCTGCTGCTGCTGGCCGGCTGGGACGGTAAAACCACCCTCGTCGACCCCATGTGCGGCTCGGGCACCATCCTCACCGAGGCTGCCCTCATTGCCCAGCGCATTGCCCCGGGCCTCTACCATCAGGGCAAGTTCGGCTTCGAGCACTGGGCCGATTTCGACGCCGTGCTCTGGGAAACCGTGCAGATGGATGCGCGGCAGATGCGGCTGGAGGAGCCCCAGTGCTACATCGGCGGCTCCGACCTAAGCCGGGACTTCATCGAGCTGGCCCGCGAAAACATAGCCGCCGCCGACCTCGAAGACTTTATCCGCCTCGGTGTGCGCGACGTGAAGGACGCCGTAGCCCCCGCCCGCGCCGAGCCCGGCATGGTCATCACCAACCCCCCCTACGGCGAGCGAATCGGCGAAGAAACCGAGATGGACGACCTCTATAAAACCATCGGCGACACGCTCAAAACCAACTTCCAGGGCTACGACGCCTATATCTTTACCGGCAACCTGCTGGCCGCCAAGCGCGTCGGCCTGAAAGCCAGCCGCCGCATCCCGCTCTACAACGGCCCGATTGATTGCCGCCTGCTGAAGTACGAACTGTACCGCGGTTCGCGGAAACCCGCCCCGGAGGCTCAGTAGAACCATCTGTCCACCCTGTCGCGGCTTCGGGCCCGGGCTGAAGCCGGCCTGGGGCCGCGACGGGGGCGGTTACAAGAAAAAAAAGCAATTGCCTTAATGATATACTATATAAAATAAATTATATTTGAGGGCTATTCATTAATCCGGCTGCCGGATTTGTCTATTTTGTCCTCTTATGCACATCGTCTTTTTTACCCACCCCAACTTCCTCAGCCACCAGAGCATGCCCCGGTTTGCCCGAATGCTGGCCGAGGGCATGCAGGAGCGGGGGCATACGGTGGAAATCTGGACGCCGCAACCACATTTTATGCGCCTGCCGGCTCCCAGGGTAGCCCGCAAGTGGCTTAGCTACCTCGACCAGTACCTGCTGTTTCCCCCGCGGGTGCGCCGTTTGCTGCGCACCTGCCCGCCCGATACGCTGTTCGTATTCACCGACCAGGCCCTGGGGCCCTGGGTACCGCTGGTGGCGCACCGGCCCCACGTAGTGCACTGCCACGATTTTCTGGCCCAGCGTTCGGCCTTGGGCGAAATTGCCGAGAACCGTACTGCCCGCCTGGGCCGGCAGTACCTGGCTTACATCCGGCGCGGCTACGCCAAGGCCCGTAACTTTATATCGGTTTCAGAGCATACCCGCCATGATTTGCACCGGTTTCTGCCGGCCGAGCCCCATTTCTCGGGCATGGTCTATAACGGGCTCAACCAGGAGTTCGAGGAGCTCGAGGCCGATGCTGCCCGCGCCCACCTGGGCCACCAGACAGGATTGAAGCTGGCCCGGGGCTATCTGCTGCACGTGGGGGGCAACCAGTGGTATAAGAACCGGGCGGGTGTATTGGCCCTTTACTTTGCTTGGCGCGGCATCAGCCCGTTCAGCCAGCCGCTGCTGCTGATTGGCGAGGCGCCTTCGGCCGCCCTGGAGCAGCAACGGGTCAGCTCGCCTTACGGAGCTGATGTGCATTTTCTGCCCGGGTTGCCCGATGAGGCGGTCCGCCAGGCGTACGCGGGCGCTTCGGTGCTGCTGTTTCCGTCGTTGGCCGAGGGCTTTGGCTGGCCCATTGCCGAAGCCATGGCGGCTGGCTGCCCGGTTATCACGACCGCCGCCGACCCCATGCGCGAAGTGGGCGGGACGGCCGCTTTCTACGTCCCCCGGCGTGGTGCCGACGAGTCGCTCGGGAGCTGGGCGGCGGCTGCGGCCCGGCAAGTGGCGGCCGTAGTAGAGCTGCCTGAGCCTGCCCGGGCCCAGGTGCTGGCCCGGGGCCGGGAGAACGCGCGCCGCTTCGACCCGGCTACTGCCCTCGACCGTATTGAAGCTATTTATCAGCAGTTAATCTAAGCTTTATCGGCCGACAAGCCTCAGACCAACTGCTGAGTTATCTCCCTGTAAAATCACTTTCGCTATGCCCCCACTCGTCTCTGTTATTTTGCCGGTATACAACCAGGAGCATTACCTGTCCCAGACCCTGGACAGCGTCCTGGCCCAGGACTACCCCGATTTCGAGCTGTTGGTTCATGATGACGGCTCCACCGACCAGTCGGCCGCCATTATCCGGCGCTACGCCGCCCGCGCACCCGCGCATCCGGGCCAGCTTCGGGCCCAACGCTGGCCGGCCGGCCGCCACCAACCAGCTGGTGGCACTGGCCCGGGGTGAGTGGTGCGCCCTGCTAGACGCCGACGACCTGATGCTGCCCGAGCGCCTGAGCCGGCAGGTGGCCTACCACCAGGCCCACCCCGCCGTCGATGCCAGCAGCTGCCATTGCTACTACATCAACGAGCATGGCCGGCGCCTGGGTGTGCAGCGCCACGCCGGCCTGCTGGAGCCTACCGACGGCCCCCGGGTCCGGGCCCGGGGCCAGTACGTGCAGTGCGCCATGACGGGCCTGATTATCCGCCGCCGCGTGTTCGAGCAGAGCGGGGGCCTGGATTCGCGTTTCTGGCCCAGCGACGATTTCGAGTTCTTCAACCGTCTGATTGACCAAGGGCACTCGCTCGTCATTCTGCCCGAGATACTGATGGAGTACCGGGTGCATGGTACGGCCATCACCATGCGCCAGCCCCTGCGCACCTACGACAGCATCGGCTACGTGATGGAAAACCTCGACCACCGGCAGGCCGGCCTGCCCGAAACCACCTTCAGCAGCTTTATGGCCGTGCGCAATGCCCAGCCCTGGTATACGAAGCTCAACCGTAAGCGCTACAACTACGCTCAGCTGTTTTTTCGCAATGCGGGCATCGACCTGATGTCGGGCCGGCGCTGGCGCTTTGGCTGGCAGCTGATGGTCTCGGCCGTGCTATCGCCACTGCACCTGTTGCAGAAGGCGAAGCGGGTATTGGTAAAGTAATATGAAATAATATATATGAAATAATATTACTGGAAGAGTGGATTTTTTAAGGTAAATTTCTATATTTATAAAACATATTGAATGAAGCCTATTATAGTTGCTGTTCAGACATTGCTTTCATCCACCTGGCAACTGCTTTAACTAACCACTCATCTCTTACCTGCCACTTATGAAAGTACTGCACGTTATTGCGGATATGAATCCGGTAAAGGGCGGGGTTTGCCAAGCCGTACGCACCATCATCGCCGGCCTGGCCGAGCTGGGGGTGCAAAACGAGGTAGTGAGCCTCGATGATCCGGGCAGTGCTTTTCTGACCACCGATAATTTCACGGTGCATGCGCTGGGCCTGGCCCGAGGGCACTGGCAGTACCATCCGCAGCTGGCACCGTGGCTGGCCGAACACCTGGAGCGGTTCGATAAAGTGATTGTGCATGGGCTGTGGCTGTATTCGGGCTATGCCACGCAGGTAGCGTTCCGCCAGCTGCGCCGCCGGCGGCGCCCTGGTAAAGGCCCGCAGCTGTTTGTGATGCCCCATGGCATGCTCGACCCTTACTTGCAGCATGCTCCGGGCCGCGGCTGGAAAACCTGGCGCAACACGCTGTACTGGCAGCTGGAAAAGCGCCTGATCGAGCAGGCCGATGCGCTGCTCTTTACCTGCGAAACCGAAATGCTGATGGCCCGGCAGTCGTACCAGCCCTATGCGCCGCAACGCGAACTGATTGTGGGGCTGGGGGTGGAGGAGCCCCCGGCCTACCGCCCGGCCATGAGCGAGGCCTTCCGGGCCCATTGCCCCGGCCTGGGCGATGCACCCTACCTGCTTTTTCTGGGCCGCCTGCACGAGAAGAAAGGGGTGGATTTGCTGGTGCAGGCCTACACCGAGTTGGCTGGCGGAGCAACGCCGGCCGCTGCTGCCGCCTTACCCCGGCTTGTGGTGGCCGGGCCAGGCCTCGATACGCCCTACGGGCAGCTGGTGCAGCGGCTGGCCGATACCAACCCGGCCGTCAGGACGGCCATCTTCTTCCCGGGCATGCTCACCCACGACGCTAAGTGGGGGGCTTATTATGGAACCGAGCTGTTTGTGCTGCCCAGCCACCAGGAAAATTTCGGCATTGCCGTAGTCGAGGCCATGGCCTGCCAGCGGCCGGTGCTCATTACCGAACAAATTAATATCTGGCGCGAAGTGGCAGCGGGTGGCGGCAGTTTCATCGCGCCCGACACGACCGAGGGCACGCGTTCGGGCCTGTGCCAGTGGCTGGCGCTGCCCCCCGATGGGCAGCAGCGGGCCGGCGAACGGGCCCGCCAGACTTTCGAGCAGCAGTTTGCCCTCGGCCCCGCGGCGGCCCGGCTGCGGGCCGCCCTTGAAACCTGAGCCGGCCGCTCTTCTTTTCGCTTTTTTCATCTCTTCCCATGCCTGCTACTCTGCCTACGTTGTCTCCCGGTCAGAACCACGATACGTTTACCGGCGCTTCGTTCTCACTTTCTAACCGCCTGGGGCGGCTTGTGTGGGGTATAGTGTCGCTGCTGGTATTTCGGTTTTCGCCCCGGCCCCTGCACGCCTGGCGGGCCTGGGTGCTGCGCTGTTTCGGGGCCACTGTGGGCCGGGGCGTGCATGTATACCCGAAGGCGCGCATCTGGGCCCCCTGGAACCTGACGCTCGGTGACGAGTGCGGCATTGCCAACGATGCCATTATCTACAGCATGGGCCACATCACGGTGGGGCGTCGGGCGGTCATTTCGCAGGGGGCCCACCTGGTTACGGGTACCCACGACTACAACGAGCCGGGCTTTCCAGTCGTCATCCGACCAATTATTATCGGCGACCACGCCTGGGTTGCTACCGAAGCCTTCGTGCACCCGGGCGTGCGCATTGGCGAAGGCTGCGTAGTGGGAGCCCGGGCCGTAGTGAGCAAGGACATGCCCGAGTGGATGGTGTGCGCCGGCCATCCCTGCATCCCCATCCGGCCCCGTAAACGCATCTGAGCTCATGCCGACGACGACTCCTTCTGCCCCGGCCGCCGCTGCCGGCCCGCCGGTTGCGGCGAACCCGCCCGGCCTGGCCCCGGTGTCAGTCATTGTTCTTACCTACAACGAAGAAGCCGACCTGCCCGCCTGCCTGGCCGCTGTCGGCTGGTCGGATGATGTGCACGTGCTCGATTCGGGCAGCACCGACCAGACCGCCGCCCTGGCCCGAGCCCACGGCGCGCGGGTTTGGCAAAACCCGTTCGTCAGCTTCGGCCAGCAGCGCAACTTCGCCCTCGACGAGCTGGCCCTCCGCCACGAGTGGGTGCTGTTTCTCGACGCTGATGAGGTAGCCACGCCCGCTTTTGCGCGCGCCGTGCGGGCGGCCGTAGCAACGGCCGCGCCGGAAGTGGCCGGCTACTACTGCTGCTGGAAAATGATGCTCGAAGGCCGCTGGCTCCGGCGCTGCGACAACTTTCCGAAGTGGCAGTTCCGGCTTTTGCGCCGTTCCCGGGCCCGGTTCACCGACTTCGGCCACGGCCAGAAAGAAGGGCAGGTGCAGGGCCGCATCGACTACCTGCCCGAGCCCTACCTGCACTACGGCTTCTCGAAGGGCTGGACGCACTGGCTGGCCCGCCACAACCGCTACTCGAGTCTCGAAGCCACAGCCCGCCTGCATGAGCGCCCGCCCCTGCGCGACGTGGTCAGCGCCCACGCCAGCCGCCGCAACCCGGCCCTTAAGTCGTGGCTGAGCCGGCTGCCGGGCTGGCCTCTGCTGCGCTTCGTGCAGACCTACCTGGTGGGCGGCGGCTTTCTCGAGGGCGTGCCGGGCTTTATCTACTGCACCAACATGGCCTACTACGAATTCATGATTCAGATAAAAATGCGCGAAATCCGCCACCAGCCCCCCCGGCCAACTGGTGCGCCGGCGTAGTCACCGCCCCGGTTCGGCGGGCCGCCGCCGGCTGCGGCAGCTGTTCTGGTACGGCGGCGCGGCCCTGGGCGCGGGCCTAGTGCTGTACCTGAGCTGGCTGCCCTGGCCTCAGCTGCGCTCCGCCGGGCTGCTGCCCGCCTGGCTCACGACCTGGTCCGACCAGGCCGCCAACGAGAATATCCGCACCGCCGTGCCCTTCCTGGGCCTGGGCCTGTTGATGGGCGGCTGGCTGCTCGACCACGGCGGCTGGCGCTGGCGGTCCGGGCTGGGGGCCTGGGCTGCCCTGACGGGCCTGGCGCTGCTGGCCGAAGCCGGGCAGCTGCTGCTGCCCCACCGCTCCTGCGACCCCGCCGACGTGCTCTGGGGCGCGGGCGGAGGCCTGGCCGGGCTGCTGGCGGTGGCGGCTGGGGCCCGGGCCTGGCGTAAACGCCCCCGGCCCTAGTGCCCATCACCCGATTTGACTTTATTCGCCCGACTTACCCGCGACCATAATGAAGCAACGCATCCTGCTGATCGGCTACAATTTCCATCCCGAGCCTACGGGCATCGGCAAATACAGCGGTGAGATGCTGCACTGGCTGGCTCGCGAAGGCTTTGCCTGCACGGCCCTCACGGCCTATCCGTACTACCCCTACTGGCGGGTGCAGGAACCCTACACCCAACGCCGGTTCCGCTATACCACCGAGCAGCAAAGCTTTCCGTCGGGTGGCTCGCTGCGCGTGATCCGGTGCCCGATGTACGTGCCGGCCCAACCCAGCGGGGCCAAGCGCGTGGCCCTCGACGCCTCGTTCCTGCTCTCGGCCACGGCCCGGCTGCTGGGCCTGCTGGCTCACCACCGCTACGATTTGGTGATTGTGGTGGCCCCCTCGTTCCAGTTTGGGCTGCTGGGGTTGCTGACCCAGCGGCTGGGTCGGAGCAAGTTCCTTTACCACATTCAGGACCTGCAGATTGAAGCCGCCCGCGACCTGGGCATCATCCGCTCAGAAAAGGCCATCGGGGCCATGCTGCGGCTGGAAAGAACCATTCTGCGGCGGGCCGACTACGTGAGCACCATCTCGCCGGCCATGGTGGCCCGCGTCGGGCAGAAGGCCGGCCGGCCGGTGCTGCTGTTGCCCAACTGGGCCGACATTGCCCAGTTCCACCCGTTGCCCAACCGGGCTGGCCTCAAGCGCGAGTTCGGCTTCACGCCCGAGCAAAAAGTGGTGCTCTATTCCGGGGCCATCGGCGAAAAGCAGGGCCTGGAGGCCATCGTGCACGCGGCTCACCGCTTCGAGCAGTCGCAGCCTCAGCTACAGTTCGTCATCTGTGGCTCGGGGCCTTATAAGGAAAAGCTGCTGGCCCTGACCGAGTCGCTGGGTCTGCGCAACGTGCATTTTCTGCCCCTGCAGCCCCTGGAGCGCTTTAATGCTTTCCTCAACATGGCCGACGTGCATTTGGTCATCCAGAAATCCATCGCCAGCGACTTGGTGATGCCCTCCAAGCTGACCACCATTCTGGCCGTGGGCGGCGTGGCCATCATCACGGCCGACGAGGGTTCGGGCCTGCACGCGCTGGTGGCGGAGCACGGCATCGGGCTGGTGGTGCCAGCCGAGAATCAGCGCGCCCTCGAAGACCAGCTGCGCCTGACCCTCGACCATGACTACGCTGCCATCCGCATCAACGCCCAGCGCTACGCCGAACAGTACCTGTCCATCGACAACATCATGAATAAGTTCGTCGGGCAGGTGCTGAAGTCGGCCTGATAAGCGGCTCAATACTTTCTGAAAACCCCACCGCCCGCTGGCTTCTGCCAGTGGGCGGTGGGGTTTTTGGGGTAGGAGCAATTCTGGCTAAACCGGCTGTTCGAATGAGTGTCTGTCCTATGAGAATATAAATATAGTTCAATTTATAATTTGTGAATAATAGAATGAAACGATAGAACTATTTGATTTGATCATCCTGCGGGAGATAATCATTATGAAATAACAGAAACTGGTATCCTTGCTTTAGTGAAAAGGATTTGAGTTTGGTATTGTTGTTAATACACTGATATAGCCATTTTTGGAGAAAATGGCTAGGTTATATCCCTTCTGAAATACAACAGTAATGGCCTGAAAACGACAGGGCAAATACAGCCTAACCTGTTATGATTTATCATTATGACAAGGATATGCGCTAATTTTAATAGAAAATCATGATCTTTGAAAAATATAATTATAGGTTTGTGAAAGGATTGCCTCTTTCCAGTCGGGAACGGGGCCAGTTGGTTTCACTTTCCATTGCAGTAGTTGTATGGTCAAGCGAGTGTTGTTGTTGCCAGGTTTACTACTTGGCATTTGCCTGATCAGTTTGCCAGGTTTGGCACAGGTTACTATTTTCAATTCCAGCCCGACAGCCCGCGGGGGCGACGCGCTGAGTGTACAGGGTAGTTTCGGGCCCGGGGCCCGGGTGTACGGCGCAGTAGGAGCCGCTCCGGCCGGGCAATTGCTGCCGGTGATGGTGCAGAGCGAGGGCCATGCCACCGTACAGGTGCCGGCCACGCTGGGCCGCGACGTGTTCCGGGTGTGGGTAGAAGACCAGAGCCAACGCAGCCCCGCCGTATTCGTCAACCAGGCCCAGGGCATGCACTTCGACTCGCCCGAGGTGGTGCCTGGGGGCAGCCTGCGCATATTCGGCCGCAACCTGCTGCAGCCCGGCGCCACAGCTCAGGTGCGCTTTGCCCCCCGCAGCGGGGGTAGCGGGGGTGGCATGGCCACCATCAAAACCGGGGCCAGCAGCGCCTACGTGCTCAGCCTCGGCGTGCCCACCAGCCTGGTGCCCGGCACGGCCTACGACGTGTTCGTGAGCAACGGTGGGGGCGGCAGCGCGGGCGAAACCCGCGTCGATTTCCCGGTAACGGCCATTGCGGCCGGCACCGACTACTTCGAATTGGGGGTGCCTTGGGCGGCCAAGTTTACTTTTCACGCCAACCGTTACAACGTGCGCACCGACGCCCGCCTGGCCCTCAAGGCCCGTGGCGACGGTACGACCAACGACCAGCCCGCCATTCAGGCGGCCATCGACCGGGCTGCCGCCGATGGGGGCGGAGTGGTACTGATACCGGCCGGCACCTATAAGCTCGTCATCAGCAGCGACGGGGCCCTGAACATGCGCAGCCGGGTGGTGGTGCAGGGGGAGGGCAAAGACCAGACGATGCTCAAGTTCGGTTACGGCACGGCCGCTTCCAACCGCTGGGGCGTGCTCTGGTCGGGGGCTAAGCAGGCTGGTTTGGCCGACCTGACGCTGCAGAATGTGAACGAGTCGGGTAAGTGGATTAATAACCTGACCGGCTCGGGCTCGGAGATTTTCATGCAGCGCATGCGCTTCGACCTGAACACCGGCGACTGGCTCTGGCTGGCCAACAGCGATAAGCTGGCCGTGACCAACTCCGAATTTCTGCAGGGCATCGATAACCTGTCGGGCTACCATGGGCCGGTGCAGTTTAATGGTACCACCAACTTCGTGGTGGCCCGCAACCGCTTCACCTACGCCGTCGATGGGCTCAACTTCAACCACGCCCACGAGGGCGTATTTGAAGACAACCAGGTGTTTCGCGACGGAGCCGCCCGTTATCCCACCAGCCTGGTCAACCACGTACTGGTGGTCAATTTCGCCCAGAACCTGGCCGTGCTCAACAACCTGTTCCGCGTCATCAACGGCCCGTCGCAGAACAGCAACGACGGCGAAACCATTATTGCCGAGGGCGGCGGCCCCGACCGGATCGACGAGGATACCGGCACGGCGAGCGGGGCTACGGCCACTACGCTCCAGGACAACAGCAAGAACTGGGGCTCTTTCCGCAAGCAGCCGGTGGTGGCCATCGTGCACGGTAAGGGCATGGGCCAGTGGCGGCGCATTGTGAGCCGCAGTGGTGGCACACTGCAGCTCGACCGGGCCTGGGACGTGGTGCCGGTGGCAGGCAGTCGCTACGCCATCTTCAACTGGGGTGCCCGCAACTGGCTGGTGCAGGGCAACACGCTCGAGGGCAACCGCCGCGGCATCACGCTCTACCACAACGCCACCGATCAGGTGGCCATCGTGGGCAACACGCTCACCAACAGTGGTTCCATCGACCTGACGCCCCTGCAGCAGCAGCAGCCCGGAGCGCCTCAACAGTTCGTGCCTACTTACAATACCCAGATTGTGGACAACACCGTGGCCAACATCGATGGCTCGAACGGGGTATTCATCGGGGTGCATACGGTGCAGTTTGTGCAGGGTAAAACCTTCGGCACCTCTGTTATCGGGCTCGAAGTACGCCGCAACGTGCTGCGGGCTCACCAGCCCAACGTACCGGCCGTGGTCGATGCGCTGTTTCCGGAGGGTTACCTCAACTACCTGCAGTTTCAGCAGGGCAGCGAAAAATACGTGGACGAGCAGATTCCCAGCGTGCTGGGCAGTATTTTCCAAAACAACCAAGCCATCAACACCGACCGGGCAGTGTACCTCAATACGGGCTCCTATAATACGCTCGTCTGCAACACCCAGCTCGTTAATGCCCCGCGCCTGCTCAGCGACGAGGTGCTCAACGGGGCCACCCACGCCTCGGTGCGCACCGTCGATTGCCCGGCCGGGGCCCCGAACCAGCCACCGGTAGCCGACCCCAAAACCAATGGAGCGGTCCGGCCCAACGCCCCGGCCGTGCCCCTGGTGCCGCTCAGTGGCTCCGACCCCAGTGGTACCATCAATAGCTTTACGCTCAACTCGCTGCCGCCGCCTAGCCAGGGCCGTTTGTTTGTGGCCGGAAAGCCGGCACAGTCGTCGGCCACGGTACTGGCCACGCAGGCCGACCAGCTCAGCTTCGAGGCTGGGACTGGCTTTGAGGGCGATGCCGTATTTACGTACAGCGCCACCAGCACTACGGGGCTGACCAGCAAGGCAGTACCGTTCACGGTGCCCGTGCGCGGGCCTCTGCCGGTGGTACTGGTGAACTTTACGGCTACCGCCGCTTATCCGAAGGCACTGCTGCGCTGGACCACGTCCACGGAAGAGAATAACAGTCATTTTGAGGTGGAGCGCAGTCTCGATGGGGTGGAGTTCCAACGGATTGGCCGCGTTGCCGGCCACGGCACAACTGCTGAGGCCCAGCAGTACACTTATCCCGACAACATGAACCCGCCCCCGGCTCAGGTGCTTTATTACCGCCTCCGGCAGGTTGATAAGGACGGCACCGGCAGCTACAGCCCGGTAGCGGTAGTTGCCATGGCTGCCCCGTCCGCGGCGTCCACGATGCGGGTGTATCCGAACCCGGCTACGGATGTGCTGAACGTCGTTTTGAGTAACGGCGGGCCGGGTGCCCGGCTGGTTGTGGTTTCGCTAACGGGGCAGGTGCTGCTGGAGCGAACCATGGCTGCTCCGGAAATAGCGCTCGATGTGCAGCAGTTGCCGGCCGGCACCTACTCGCTGCTGGTACAGGTGCCGGGCAGCCCCCGCCTGCAACGCCTGTTCAGCAAGCGCTAGGCCGCCGCGCCCGCTACCCGTAAGCTCCCAGATTCGGCCCGTCGGGCCTGCGCCACCCCACCACCACCAGGGGCGATGCAGGCCCGGCGGGCCGAATTTTTGGTGTCGGTAGAATGATAAAATTTATAAATAATGTATATGTTTACATAATACCAAGGCCTTCCGGTGCATTTGGCGCCGAATCAGCGCCGTAATCCCTTGCTCACGAGCACGGCCGTTGCCGGTCATTAAGCCGGCAGATAACCGACAGGGCCTTATTCTTTTCAACCAACCCCGCTATGTCAACTGCCCAGAGGCTGATTTCCGGTACGGCAGCCTCCTGGCTGCAAATCGGGTTTATGATTATCTCGCAACTGGCGCTGGTGCCCATCATGTTATCGTACTGGAGCGTAGAAGCCTACGGTATCTGGCTGGCAGTGCTCTCAGTTATCAGCTTAGTGTCGCTTGTCGACCTGGGGCATCACGAGTTTCTGATGTATGAATTCATGCGCATCGGCCGCGACGACCCCGCCCAACTGCGCCGCTACCTGTGGTCGGGGCTGCTGTTTAGCCTGATGATCAGCATCGTCCAAACTATTGTGGTGGCCCTGCTGCTGGTTACCGACACACTGTCGGTCGTGTTCGACAGCGCGCAACTCAGCGAGCCCGGACTGCTGCATGAAGGTGGTGTGGCCCTGCTGCTGCTCAGTATTCACTGGGGGCTAACCAATAGCCTGTCGGGGCTCATGTTTAAGGTGCTGCTGCCGTTCGGCTACTACCCACGCATGGCCTGGTGGAACCTGGCGCTTTCCATCTTCATGATGGCCAGCACGATGGCGAGCGTGATGCTGGGCGGGAACCTGGCGGTTACGGCTTTGGCCATGACCTCCTCCGGCCTGCTGTTCACAGTGCTTATATATGTTGACTTGTTTCGGCTGCTACGCCGGGAAGGGGTTACCTATAGCCCGCCTTCGCTGGCGCTGGGCTACCACAATTTCGTTCGCTCGCTGGGAGTTTCGGGTAAAAGTGGGCTGGAAAACCTGCGTCAGCAGGGCATGCGGTTGTTTTTGCCGGCGCTGGTGGGCACCACTGGCCTGGCCATCTTCTCAACGCTGCGTACCGGTTCTAACCTGGCTTTGCAGGGCCTCAACACCATTGTACAACCTCTCATGCCGGAGCTTATGCGCTTCCTGCACCAGCGCGACCAGGAGCGTTGCGAGGCCGCCTTCGGTACTATCTGGATTATTGTGGTTGGGCTGATGGCCCCGGCGACCGTGGTGTTGCAACTGGTGGTCGAGCCCCTGTACGCGCTCTGGACGCGGGGCCGAATCCCGTTCAATCCGCTGCTGTTTGCGCTGCTGTCTATTGGGGTCCTCGTGTTCGCGCTCATTCAGCCGGGCATTGCCGTCGTGAAGGGCAACAACCTGCTCCGGCCCCAAGTGCTGCTCTCGGCCCTGGCAGCGGCTTGCGTACTGGGCGGCCTGTTCGTGCTGGTGCCTGGTTTGGGGCTGGTAGGCATTGGGGTGGCGCTGCTACTGGCCGAAGTGGTGGCGGCCGTGGGCTACCAGGTGGTGGCGCGGCGCTGGCTGGTGGCAAACGGCCTGCGTTGGCCACGGCGAGCCTACGGTATCGTCCTCACCTCGGTGGCACTAGCCGCCGCAGCCTGTCTGGCCATCGTCTGGCTGCCCGCTTTCCGCTGGCTGACGCTGGCCGTGTCCCTGCTGGGGCTGGGCATAAACGCTTGGCGCTATTGGCGGGTGCTACCCCTGATGGCCACTGAGCGGGCCCTGAAAATGGTGGGGGAGTGGCGGCGGGCCGTCAGCCGCCAGCCCGCCCCCAAAACGGCCTAGCCCGCCGCTTACCAGCCCTCCAACTGCTTTTCCCATGCCTAGCCTCCTGCTCGACCGTCCTTCCCTCAGCACCCCACCCCCGGTAGGTGGTGAGGCGTCTGTTGCTCAGCGTCCGACCCTCAGCAGACTACCCCTCGCCACCCACCGCGGCCCCGCCTTCCTGCGTGGCTTCGTGCGCTGGTCGTGGGCCGTGCTGGTAGCGGCCTCGCTGGCCCAGGGCATCTGGTTTGATACTTCCGCCAACCAGGTAGCCATTTTGTACGTGCTCGGCGCCTGGGCCCTGCTCACGCCCACCTTCCTGACGTACTCCACGCTGGCGCGCTACCCGATTTCGAGTTTTCTGATGCTGGGCTTCGGTGCCACGCAATTCTATTTGCCGCTGCTTTTTACCCTGCTCGAGGGCAAGCCCCTGGTGTTCAACCTGGAGTTGCCCTACGCGGTGTTCGGACACTCGCTGCTGGCGCTGCTGGTGCTCATCTCCGCCCACTACTGCTACCGGGTGCTGGCGCGGGTGCGCGTGTTGCACACCCGCCGCCTGCTGGGCTACCTGGGCGTGTACACCCCGCCCACCCACCTGCAACTCTGGCTGATGGGCCTGATCGGGGTAGCCGCCATGTTCTACATCTACGTTGTTTCGCAGGTGGGCTGGGCGATGACCGGCTCCTCCTCCGACAAGCTTATTCAGTCGCTTATTCCGTTCTCCTACGCCCCCTACTTTATTTACAGCGGCCGGCTCTACGGCAGCCGGCAGCGGCCGGCCAAGGGTACAGCCCTGTGGTTGCTTCTGTTTACCATTATGCTGTTCGTCGTGAGCATAGGCCGCAACAGCCGGGCTGCCTTCATGCTCAGCTTTACGGCCGTGGGCTTCTCGTACGGGCTGGGACTGATGCTGGGATTTTTCGAAAACAACCTGCTGCGCTGGCGCAACGTGCTGCTGGCAGGCCTGGGCGTCTGGTTTCTGGTGGGCCCGATGGCCGATCTGGGCACGGCCATGGTAATTGTGCGCGACAAGCGGCACAATATTTCCAAGTCTGAGCTTATCGGCCTCACTTACGATGCTTTCTGGGATGAGGAGGCCATTCGGAAGTACCGGGCCATCGACTACCACGGCCTGTCGGCCTGGGATGAGGGTTACCTCGACAACGTATTTACGGCCCGCTTCGCCAACCTCAAGTTCAACGACCAAAGTCTGCTGCTCAGCCGCCAGGTGGGCACCGAGAATCCGGCCATCTACCGCTATACCATCGACTATATCTGGTCGTCGATGCCCGACCCGGTCATCCGGTTTCTAAGCATCAACGTCGACAAAACCAAGATCCTGATCTGCTCCTTCGGCGACTATATGTTTTACGTAGCCGGCAACGTGCAGGAAACGCTCAGCGGCTTTCGAACCGGGCATTTCGCGGGCACCGGGATGGCCGCTTTCGGCTGGTGGTATCTGCTGATTCTGGGCCTGGGCATGATTCCCGTTTTTATTCTCTTCGATAAGCTGGTAGTGCCAGATGCCGCTTCGGTGGCCGGTATTCGCTTCAGCCTGTGCGCCCTGCTGGCCCTGACTGGCGTGTTTCAGTTTCTGCCCTTCGAAAGTGTCGTGTTCAGTATCACGTTCCTGACCCGGGGCTGGGTGCAGCTGATTTTCTCCTACGTGCTGCTCTACGGGGCCGCTCGGCTGCTGAGCCGCCTGTTTCAGGACTCCGGGCAGGGTTCGGCCACCGTCTGACTCAGCCTGAAGCGGCGTGGGTCCGAGGCTATGCTTCATGTGCCAGCCACGAACCAGTAGCAGCAGTAGCAGCAGTAGCAGGGTAGAGGGATAACCCAAGCTGCCACGAGCAAGGGCCACGTTCAATTGAACGTGGCCCTTGCTCGTGGCAGCTGAATGATTAGGTGCTGAATTAGGTGCAAATGGCTTTGGCTTGCCGCCCGGCTTCCTGCACCGCTAGTTGCAATTGATTGCCTGCTGGCTGAAGCTTAGTAGCTGGTCGAGGAACCGGAGAGGCGGCAACCTACGTCGGGCGCTGCCTGATTCTTTGACGGTTGCGGCCGCCAAACCCTTCCAGCCGCCGCACAGTGTCATTGCTGTGAGGTGGCTGATAAAGTCCTGCGTTAATACACGTGCTGGGTATCTTTAATGCAAACCTGAATAGTAAGTAGTATTATCTTGAGGTCGAGTAATAACGACCAGTTTTCCATGTACCAGAGGTCGGCTTCCAGGCGCTTGGCCATGGCCGAGACTTCCCGGGTTTCGCCACGGTAGCCAATCACCTGAGCCCAACCTGTGATGCCGGGGGCCACGGCGTGGCGAACCATGAAGTTGTCGAGCAAGTTATTGTATTGCTCCGTATGCTTGAGCATGTGGGGCCGAGGACCCACCACCGACATTTCGCCCCGGAGTACGTTGAAAAACTGCGGAAGCTCATCGAGGCTGGTTTTGCGTAGCAGTCGCCCGACCCGGGTAATGCGGCTGTCTCCGCGCGAGGCCTGCCGGGAATCGGACTCCTTATTGACGCACATACTGCGGAATTTGAAGCAATAAAAGGGTAAACCGTCTTTGCCAGTGCGCAGTTGTTGGAAAAAGACCGGCCCCGATGAGTCGAGCTTGATCAGCACGGCGATGAGCGGAACCAACCAGCTTAGGAAAAAAACGACAATTAAGAGCGAAACGAGGCAATCGATGAGTCGTTTTTCTACACTCCAGCTATGAGCGGCGAACTTCTGCTGATGAGTAAGTTGACTTTCCATAATAGAGGGGGTAGATGAGTGTCCGTTTCAGGTTCCACGAGAAGCTATAGACTGGCCGCAACCATGTAGATGCGACAAGATTTTAGCCTGAAAATCGACGCGCTTTCCTGATGCTGGAATGACTCGACGAGTTGCTGGCTACTTCTAACCCTTTGAATCATTAAACGAAGTCGTGACCCAAATAGTTAAAATATTTATTGGTAAAAGCATGTTGTAAACATATTAAAATAATATAGTAAAATAAAATCATTCTATAATTATACTTTATATATTTATATGAAATAAGAATATTTATATGAAAATTTGAATAAAAACGCTAATCTCCGCTGTCGTGAGTTTGGATTATGAGCGGCCGGGTGAGTGGCAGAACCGCCGGAGCGGGTTCGGAATGGCCGGCGGCCCTGTCCGCACGCTTGAGTATCTTGGCGGCCTGATGCATAATGCCCGTCAGGTCCCGGGACGGTAAAACCTGCGGCCTCCGGCCACTCAGATTCAGCGTCCGCTTACTCTTTTAGCCCAATGAGAAAACCTTTCTGCCCGCCGCAGTTGCCCCGGGCGCTGCTGCAACTGCTATTCGTGCTGCTGCCCCTCCTGGCTTCGGCCCAGTCCATCACCCGCGTAAACCCGACCAACTGGTGGGTGGGCATGAAAGACCCGACTGTGCAGCTGCTGGTGTATGGGCCGCAGGCAGGCACCCTGACTTACACCGTCAGTTATCCCGGCGTTACGCTCACCAAAGCCAGTACCGTCGAGAATCCTAACTACGCCTTCCTCGACCTCACCATTGCCCCCGATGCCAAGCCCGGCACCGTGCGCCTGGTGGGCCGTAACGGCCGCACGCTCGTCACCCAGAAATGGGAGCTGCGGGCCCGCGATAACCGCCCCAAGGGCCAGGGCGTAACGGATGCCGATTTCATCTACCTGGCCATGCCCGACCGGTTTGCTAACGGCAACCCGCGCAACGATAAGTTCGCGGATATGGCCGACCCCAATGCCGACCGCGCCAACCCATTTTACCGCCATGGCGGCGACCTGCAAGGTGCGGCCCAGCACCTCAACTACCTGAAAGAGCTGGGTGTAACGGCCGTTTGGTTTACGCCCGTTATTGAGAACAACCAGCCCCTCACCGATGAGGGCGGCACCATGCGCTCGGCCTACCACGGCTACGGCTTCACCGACCACTACACCGTTGATAGGCGGCTGGGCGGCAACGCGGCTTACCTGAACTTCGTGCAGAACGCCCACAGCCTGGGCCTGAAAGTGGTGCAGGATGCCGTGTACAACCATGTGGGCATCAACCATTGGTTTGTGAAGGATCTGCCCTCCAAAGACTGGCTGCACCAGTGGCCCAGCTATACCAACACCAGCTACCGCCAGCAGCCCATCACCGACCCACACGCGTCCAAAATCGACCGGCTCGTGACCACCGACGGCTGGTTTGTGCCCTTCCTGCCCGACCTCAACCAGCAGAACCCCTACGTGGCCAATTTCCTGATTCAGCACGCGCTCTGGTCGGTGGAAATGTTTGGGGTGGATGCCTGGCGGATTGATACTTACATGTACAACGACCAGCCCTTTATGAACCGCTGCAACGCGGCCCTGCTGGCCGAGTACCCGAACATCCACATCTTCGGCGAATCGTCGGTGAACAATGTGGTAGACCAGGCTTACTACGTGCGCAACAAAATCGACTTTCCCTTCAAGTCCAACCAACCTGGGGGGCTCGATTTTGTGCTCGAAAACGGGATGCTGGCCGGCCTGCGCGAAACCGGCACCCCCGCCGCCACAAGCTGGGACGGTGGGGCCCAGAAAGTCTACCAGGCCCTGGCTCAGGACGCCGTGTACCAGGACCCGAGCAAGCTCGTGACCTTCCTCGACAACCACGACCACAACCGCTACCTCTCGGAGGTGGGCGAAGACGTGGCCAAGTACAAAATGGGCCTGACCTGGCTGCTGACCACCCGCGGCATCCCGAGCATGTACTACGGCACCGAAATCCTGATGAAGAACTACAAGGACCCATCGGATGCCGAGGTGCGCCGCGACTTTCCCGGTGGCTTTTCGGGCGATAAAGAGAACAAATTCACCGCCGCCGGCCGCACCCCGGCCGAAAATGACGCCTTCACCTTCGTGCGCACCCTGGCCACCTACCGCCGCGACCATCCCATGCTTAGCTCGGGCCAGCTCATGCAGTACCTGCCCGAAAATGGCCTTTACGTGTACTTTCGCTACGATGCCACCGGCACCGTTATGGTCGCTACCAACACCACCGACAAGCCCGGCAGCCTGCCTACCGCCCGCTTTGCCGAGCGCATGAGCGGCTTCAGCAAGGCCCGCAACGTGCTGACGGGCGAGATGCTGACCGACCTAGGTACATTGCAGTTGCCAGCACAAACGGCCGTGGTGCTGGAGCTGGGCAAGTAAAATAAGTTCTCGGGGCCCCGCGCCCGTTAAGCCCCAACGGGGCAGCCTATCGGTAGCTGACAGGCACGCCGACGCGTCAGAGCCCCAGCGGGGCGACACGAATCGTTGAATCGTTCGTGTCGCCCCGCTGGGGCTCTGGTATTAGCCGAATGGCCTTACGCTACCAATATACCGCCCCGCTGGGGCTTAAGTACGTTTGGCAGGTAAGGGTCCATTCTGCCTTACTTCTGGTAGCTCTTGCAGGCCTCTACGCAGGCGCGGCAGGCTTCGGCGCACTGCTTGCAGTGCTCGTGCTGGTGCTGGCCGCACTCATCGGCGCACTTCTGGCAGATTTCGATGCACTCCTTGAGCACGTGCTGGGCATGGTCGGAGCCGCGGGCGATGAAGGCGTGGGTCAGGCGGCAGATGTCGGCGCAGTCGCGGTCGAGGCGGATGCAGGGCACCATCATCTTAATATCGTCTTCGTGCAGGCAGGCGGTAGCGCACATTTCGCAGGCGGCAATGCAGCGGGCGAGGGCGTCGAGGACTTGTTGGTTCTGGGTAGCGGAGGAGGTGGACTGAGCCATAAAATTGAATGTGGAAAAAGTGATTGAATGAGTAGAATGCGAGAAACGCGGGGAGTAGGCTATTGGTAGCGGTTGGCCAACCACACATTGCTGTATTCCGCACGTTGCTCACAGTAGAATACGGGTCCGCGCCGTTATCGGTCGTGCACGATTTCGCGGGCTTCGTGCACGATTTCCGCTTTCGGTGGGTTAACATCTTCCTTTCACCCCGCCGCAATTCGCCTTATCTTTACCCTATGTTATTTGCTGCCGAACCCCTCGCCCCAACCATCGAATCTGCCCGTAAAGTCCTGAAGAAGTATTACGGCTACGACTCGTTCCGGCCGATGCAGGAGGATATTATCCGGAACATCATGGATGGGCACGATACGGTGGTGCTCATGCCCACCGGGGGCGGTAAAAGTATCTGCTTCCAGGTGCCGGCCGTGGTGCAGGAGGGGCTCTGCGTGGTGGTGTCGCCCCTGATTGCGCTCATGAAAGACCAGGTGGAAGCCCTGAAAGCCAACGGTATTCCGGCCGCCTACATCAACAGCAGCATTGGCAGCAGCGAGCAGCATAGCATTGCCGCCGACTGCCTCAACGGCCACCTCAAGCTGCTCTATGTGAGCCCCGAGAAGCTGCTTTCCGATGGCTTCATGGCCTTTTTAAAGCGCCTTCGGCTGAGCATGTTCGCCATCGACGAGGCCCACTGTATCAGCTCCTGGGGCCACGATTTCCGGCCCGAGTACACCAAGCTGCGGGTGCTGCGTGAGCAGTTTCCCGAGGTTCCCATCATTGCCCTCACCGCCACCGCCGACCGCCTCACCCAGCGCGATATTCAGCAGCAGCTGCGCCTGACGGAGCCCAAGGTGTTTTTGTCGAGCTTCGATAGGCCCAACCTCAACCTCATCGTGCGGCCCGGCCAGGACCGGGTGGGCAGCATTCTGGAGTTTCTGGAGCGCCACCGGGGCGAGGCGGGCATTATCTACTGCCTGAGCCGCAAGCAGTGCGAAACCCTGGCCCAGAAAATTCAGGCCAAGGGCGTGAAGGCCGGATTTTACCACGCCGGCCTGACGCCCAATCAGCGCTCGGCCGTGCAGGAGGGGTTTCTCAAGGACGATCTGCAGGTGATTGTGGCCACCATTGCCTTCGGCATGGGCATCGACAAGAGCAACGTGCGCTGGGTGATTCACTACAATCTGCCGAAAAACATCGAGGGCTATTACCAGGAAATCGGCCGCGCCGGCCGCGACGGTACGCCCGCTACGGCCCTGCTGTTCTACTCCTTCGGCGACGTCATGAGCCTGCGCGACATGCTCACCAAGGAAAACCCCCAGCTCACCCAGCTTAATCTCACCAAGCTGGAGCGGATGCAGCAGTTTGCCGAAGCGGCCAGCTGCCGCCGTAAAATCCTGCTCAACTACTTCGGTGAAACCCTGGCCCACGACTGCGGCAACTGCGACATTTGCCGGAACCCGCCCACCACCTTCGACGGTACCGAAATTGCCCAAAAGGCGCTGTCGGCCGTGGTGCGGGGCCGGGAGCGGCTTAGCATCAGCCTGCTGATTGACGTGCTGCGGGGCATGCGCAACCAGGCCGTTATCAGCGGGGGGCTCGACCAGATAAAAACCTACGGTGCGGGCCGTGACCTGCCCTACCTCGACTGGTACAGCTACGTGCACCAGATGCTCAACGACGGGCTTATCTTCATTGCCTACGAGGAAGGCTACTCGCTTAAGATCACCGATTTGGGCCGCGAGGTGCTGCAGGGGCAGCGCGCGGTGTCGATGAAGAAGTTTCAGCCAGCCGAAAAGGCCGAGAAGAAGCCCCGGGGCCGCAAAGCTGCCGCCGCCGCGCCCGCTCCGGCTTCGCGCGAGGCCCAGTTGTTCGAGGCCCTGCGCACGTTGCGCAAGCGCATCGCCGATGAGCAGGGCGTGCCGCCCTACGTTATCTTCACCGACGCTACGTTGACTGAAATGGCCGCCGAGCGACCCGTAAACCGGGTGGCCATGCTGGGTATTTCTGGGTGTGGGCATGAAGAAGTTCGACACCTACGGGGAGGCTTTTATTCGGGAAGTGCTGGCCCACGGCGGCAACCCCGCCGCCCAGGCCGAGTTCGATGACCTGCCCGCTGGCCTCGACCCCGATGATGCCAGTGCGCCCCGCACGCCGGTAAAAAAGGAGGTCAGCACCGAGCCCGGCTCCACCGTAGACGCCACCTTCCAGCTCCACCGGATGGGGCTGAGCCCCGCTGCCATTGCCGAGCGTCGGGGCCTGGCCCTGAGCACCGTGCAAAGCCACCTCACCACCCTCTACACCAAGGGCTTCGAGCTGCGGCTGGAGGATTTTCTCTCGCCCCAGGACTTGGCCAACATTCAGACCGCCGTGGCCCAGCTCGGTGGACAGCCGCTGCTACGCGACTTGTTCGACCACCTGCGCGAAGACTATGACTACTTCCGTCTCCGCTTGGCCCAGCACTACTTCCGCCGCCTGCGCGGCGAGGGGTAGTCGGCGTAGCTTCTGATAGCTGCAACGATATGCCGACCAAAGGGCCTGCCAGGCTCCTTGCTCGGCATGATAGGCCGTATTTAGCCAACGGCGGATAGAAGCCATTGGTGCTGCCCGGCCCGGTGGGGCAGGGGCCTTAGCGCAAAAATATTAGTAAAAATTCCGGCTAATTGAATTAGTATTATCGTAACGGAGTTCCTATCTTCGTGAGCCGGTACTTGCTTGCCGTTGTGGCCTTATTCCCCGGCTCCCCCCGCGTTATGATCAATACGAACCTCAAATTCTGGCGGCGCGAACTGAGCCTCACGCAGGCCCAGATGGCTGAAAAACTGGGCATCAAACGCTCTTTGGTGGGCGCCTACGAGGAAGGCCGGGCCGAGCCCAAGCTGGCGACCCTCGTGAATATGGCCCGCCTGTTCGGCATCACGCTCGATGCGCTGGTAACCACCGACTTTAGCAAAAAGAAAAACGCCAAAGCGGCCGCCCAGCTTCAGGCCCAGAATGCCCAGATGGCTGCCGAAACCAGCAACAGCCGTCCCGGCGGCAACCTGCGCATTTTGGCTCTCACCGTCGACCGCGAGCAGAACGAAAATATCGAGCTGGTTCCTCAGAAAGCCGCCGCTGGCTACCTCAACGGCTACGCCGACCCCGAATACTTAGAGGAGCTGCCTAAGTTCCGGCTGCCCATGCTCGGCAGCTCGGGCACGTTCCGGGCCTTCGAAATTGCCGGCGACTCGATGTTGCCCATTGCCAGCGGCACCGTTATCGTGGGCCGTTACGTCGACGACTGGCTTAACCTCAAGGACGGCACGCCCTGCATCATCGTCAGCAGCAAGGAGGGTATCGTGTTCAAGCGGGTCTTCAACCGCCTCAAAGACAGCGCCATGCTGGCCCTGCATTCCGACAACCCGCTGTACTCGCCCTACCAGATTGATGTGGAAGACGTGGTAGAGATCTGGGAAGCTAAAGCCTACATCAGCAGCACGTTCCCGATTGCTGACCTCTCGTTGACCCGCCTGGCCAGCATCGTGCTCGACCTGCAGCAGCAGGTGAGCACCATGAAGAAGGTGGAGAACTAACGGTTGAATGCGGCAAATGTGTTGAGAATGTGGCCAATATGATTGGCAGCAGCCATTACATCTATTCTCCACATTCAGCACACCCTTCACATTACGCACATTAAACCATCCCGGCCCCGTTGCCTTTACTGGCGGCGGGGCCGGTGCTTACCGGGCCCGATCCTAACTTCCGGGGCTGGGCTGCGTAAATCCGGGCAGTCATCACCTCTCTTCGACTTTCCATTATGATGAAGCTGATTCCCGCCACCGACCGCTACCACGCCACGCCCACCAACTGGCTGAGCTCCTACTATCTGTTCAGCTTCGCTGATTACAACGAGCCTAATAACACGCACTTTGGCCCTCTGCGGGCATTCAACGATGCAACTGTGCAGGGCAAGGGCGGCTACCCCCAGCAGCCGCGCTCGGAAATGGAAATCGTGACGCTGGTGCTGGCCGGCGAGCTGGTGCATGAAGACACCATGGGGAACCATGGCACCGTAACCAAAGGCGATGCCCAGCGCCTGACGGCTGGTACCGGCGTCGCCCACGCCGAAATGAATGCCACCGACACGCCCACCCACATCTACCAGATCTGGCTGATGCCCGGCCAGCCGGCCCTGGCCCCGAGCTACGAGCAGAAAGATGTGGACCTGTTTGGGACCAGTAACAAGTTGGTGCCAGTGGCCTCGGGCCAGAAAGTGCTCGAAGACTTGCTCTTCATCAATTCCAATAGCACCATTTACTGGTGTAACCTCGACAAGGAGGAAACCGTCCGGTTTAAAACCTTTCCTATTCGCTGCACTTTCATTTACGTGATGGAAGGGCAGCTTTTCGTCAATGGGCTCGATATGGGACCAAACGACCAGCTTCGTTCTACCAACGAGCATGTACTCGAAATTCAGGCCACGCAGGATGCTCGTTTTGTTTTGATTGACCTGCCGTCTGCTGAAGCCAATTACTAAATTTCCTGAATGAGCATTTCTTTTCCGGACAGCCTGATTCCGGCCGATGAAGCTGCCCGCCTGCGTACGTTGCACGCGTACCAGATTGCCGGCACTACGCCCGAACCAATCTTCGACGATTATGTGGCTTGGGCGGCACAACTTTTCAATACCCCGATTGCGCTGATTTCACTTGTTGACGAAGACCAGGTACACTTCAAGGCCATGACGGGCATCGAGGCAACTCCGGTGCTGCCCCGTTCAGCCAGCATGTGTTCGGCCGCTATTCTGCCCGACGGCCCGATTGTGATATCTGATTACAAAACGGAAAGCTGTTCGCTGATTAAGCCCGATGTTGCCCAATCGTTGGGGCTGAATTTTTATGCGGGTTCGGCACTGCGCATGCCCGATGGGTCGCGCATTGGTATGATGGCCGTTATTGGCCGGGAACCCCGTACGCTGTCGGGGCAGGAAGAAGAGGTGCTCATCCAACTGGCCGACCTTGTCAGCCGAACTATTGAACTACGGTTCCAGTATCTGCACGCTAGCCGCCCCGACGATTGGGATGCGGTTCAGCAGGAGTTGGCTGTGACCCTCGATGATAACGCTGCCCTCACCCGCTACCTTACCACCCGCAACGATGGGCTGAGCCTCGACGACGAAGAAACCCGAAACTTAGTATTGGGCCGTCTCGCCGGGGTAGCCAAAGTACTGGACCGGCGAATGGAATAAGCCTCGCCGACAGCTTAACCAAAACCCACAAAAAAAGCCGCCCCGGATAGGGCGGCTTTTTTTGTCCGACCCCCGCGGTCAACACGCCCTGCAAGCCAGGTTGCGGGTTACTTTTTGACTGGAGCAGGAGCCAGCACCGCCCGCACGCCCCGCAGGGCGGCCGGATGATAAATGGTTTGGTGGGTTTCGGTGGGCAGAGAGATAAACGTGGCGTGCAACTGCGGATTACTGCTCTTTGCAAACAGCAGGCCGAGGCGGTCGGTGGCCCGGGCTATTTCGGGCTGGTCACTTTCCGCTACGAACAGGGTTTTGGGTTTGCCCTGGTAGGTGCGCAGGAAATCGGGCGCCTGGGCAAGCAGGTGCTCCTTGTTCCACCACAGGCTGGGGTCGAAGGCGAGGTAGGTGTCGAACAGATCAGGCTCAAGAAGTAGGGTTTCCACCACGAACAGCCCGGCCAGCGAC
Source organism: uncultured Cytophagales bacterium (assembly GCA_963711295.1). GTDB lineage: Bacteria > Bacteroidota > Bacteroidia > Cytophagales > Hymenobacteraceae > Hymenobacter. The sequence continues at coordinate 1,066,985 of CAVQDF010000003.1, read as the reverse complement.
TCGCCGATAATGGCTTTTTCTTCCGTTACACGGTAGCGGCGCTGAATTTCGGGCATCAGCTCCAGGCGCAGAAACCGGCGGAAGGCGGCAGAGCCTCCTACCCGGGGCGCAATTGCCCGGTCTCTGGGGTCGGTGGTGGGGCCCGTCAGGTCGCGGCGGCGCTCGGTGTTCTCGATGCCCACCAGCAGGAAGGGCCGCATAGTGCCGTTGCCCACCGATACCTGCACCAACCCGGCCACGTGCAGGAAATCCTCCGCCATGCCGCCATCGGGCATATACAGTACGGGCAGGGCCGTATTGGCCGAGTCGGGAAAACCCGGGGGTATATACACGTTGATGCGCCGGGTCTCGCCCAGCACCCGGGAAGGCAGCGTAAACGTCTGCCCAATGGTGAGGGGGGAGGCGGCGGCTTGCTGGGCTGCTGCGCGGCGCGGCGGGCCCAGCAGTAGAATCAGCAACACCAGCAGCAGGGCCGCGCGGAAAGTTGATAGCGGGGTCGTCATGGGTAGGAGTGAGCAATCAGGCAAGGCAAACGCCCGGAGTTTCGGGCTCCGGGCGTCTGGGTTTACATCGTGTATTTGCGGCCTTTGTTTTTCTCTTTCAGGTAGGCCATCAGGGGCTGGAAGTACTCGACCATGGCGCGGGCCGAGAGGTCTTCGCCGGTTTTGTCCTTGAGCACCGTGCGCCAGTCCTTGCTCGCGCCGGGGCGCATGATGTCGGCCAGGAACGCGCCCACTTCCTTGTTGCCGTAGTAGTTGGTAGCGTGCGGGTCCTGCTTGAGAATGTTTTTGGCGATGTGGTCGTGGAGCTGGAACAGGATGATGTAGCTCAGGGCGTAGTCGTAGTATTGGGCCGGGTCGTCGTTGATGTGGGTTTTGGTAGCCGGGTCGAGGAACTGCTCCCCGCGCGCGGTGGGCGGCACGATGCCCTGGTACTGCTTGGCCAGCTCCCACCAGCGGGCGTTGAGCTGGTCGGGGGAGAGGTTGTCGGCGTAGAAGCTGTTTTCCCACTCGCTCATCACGCCCGAGGCAAACGGAATAAACACCACCGAGCCCAGCGCCTCCTTCAGCAAGGACTGCATCTCGTCAGTCTTCACCTTCGGGTCAATCAAACCCAGGCCGGCCAGGAAGGGCTTCTGGCGGGCGGCCAGGCCCATCAGGGAGCCCATGGCCTCGTGGTAGGCGCGGTTGGCACCCCCGCGCAGCAGCACCGGCACGTCGGGGTTGGTGTAGGTGAGGTAGTAGTAGATGTGGCCCAGCTCGTGGTGGGTGGTTTCGTACCACTCGGTGTTGGGCTCCACGCTCATCAGGCTGCGCACGTCCTGGTCGAGGTCGAGATGCCAGGCCGAGGCGTGGTTGTTCTTCTTGTAGTCGGCGCCCTTGGGCAGGGGGTAGAGGCTGGACTTGGTATAGAACGAGGCCGGCAGGGCCGGGAAACCCAGGCTCTGGTAGAAACGCTCGGCCTGCTGCACCTGCCACTCGGCCCCTTTCTTGGCCAGCACCGGGTCGAGGTCAAGGCCCTTCACGTCTACCATGCTGCTCCAGTCCTGGCCCCAGCGGTTGGGCAGCCAGGAGGCGGGCAGGTAGTCGGGCACCTGCTTCACGCCGTACTGCTTGGCCAGCTCGTAGCGGGCGTAGGTGTGCAGCTCGCGGTAGAGGGGGCGCAACTCGCTGTTGAGTTTGCGCACCAGCGTCATCATTTCCTCCCGGCTCAGGCCGTAGTCGGAGGCCTGGTAGGTGAAGTAGTCGGGGTAGCCCAGGGCCTGCACGGTCTGGTTGCGCAGGTCGCGCAGGTTCAGCAGGCCGGGCTTGAGGGTAGGACCAATCTCCTTGCTGGCCTCCCAGATCTGCTGACGCTTCGCCGGGTTCTTCTCCTGGCGCAGCAACTCGTCGAGGTCGTTGGTCGTGACGGACTTGCCCTGGTATTTGTAATCGAAGCCGTAAAGCTTCTCGGTCTGCTGGGTTTCGGCCTTGATGCGGGCCGATACCACGTCGGCAATGGTCTGGGGCGAGTTGGCAGCGTTGTAAAGGGCTGTTTCCAACTGCTTGACCTGGATTTCGGAAAGCTCGGCCTTGTGGGCCAGCAGCTCGCGCAGGCGGGTGATGTTGGCCGTCGAGCCGGTGAAGGCTGCCAGGCGCTCATTGGCCCGGGCCGTAGCGCCGGAATTCGCCGTGTCGCCGGCCACGATATGGGTATTGGAGCGCCACTCCGCCTCCGCCGAGGCGGTGTAGAGGCGCTGGTACTGGGCCGAGTAGTCGGTGAGGAAGGTTTCGGCTTGCTGAGACCAGCTGGGCGCGGCCGGGGCCGCCTGGGTAGTAGGTGGGGTAGTCGCTACCGGGGCCTTGGCGGTAGGGGCACAGGCCGAGAGTAGGGTAGCAGCAGTGAGAACGGGCAGGAAGGATTTTTTCATCCTTACAAAGTAAACCCATCCGGACTTAATTGCGGTAAGTGCCAGGTGCTACCAGGCGGCGGCCCCACCCAGCGTTACAACGGCCTGGCTGGTGACCCACCCTTCTTAGCCAGGCTCCGCCTGCCGGCGGTTAAGGCAGGCCTTTAGCCAAGGGCAATAAATCAGGCAGCCGCTTCGGCCTGCGTTAGGTGGCAGTCTTTATACTTCTTGCCGCTGCCGCAGGGGCAGGGCGAGTTGCGGCCGAATTTGCGGCGGCTACGGATGGTTTTAAGCCACTCGCGCGGGTCGGTGGCCAGGCCCAGGAAGCGGCTTTTGGGGTTTTGGCGGAAGGCCAGCAGCAGCAGCCCGTACAGTTCGGGGTGATGCTGCTGGAGCTTCTCGGGCTTCTCGAAAAAGTACTCCGTCACGACGGCAAAGAACTCGGCCTCGTTGGTGCCCGCGTAGTCGTTTATTTCGGAGTTGCCGGCCCGGATGGCCTCAATTTCCCGGGCCATGACTGCCTCCCACTCCGGGCGCAGGGCGGCGGGCAATGCCAGGCCGGGCACGCCGTCAATCACGCCGTCGGCCTCGTCGAGCAGGTGGGCAAACTCATGAATGCCCACATTCTGCTTGTCCATGGCATCCTGAAAGCCGCGCTCCAGCGAGCTTTTGGAGAGGCGCATGTAGTGGGACGTCTGGAAGCCCTGCACGCTGCCCAGCAGGGTGCCTTCGAGGCCCACGTACTCTTTGTTGGGGTCGCGCTGCTGGGTCCAGGCATCGGGCACCACCAGCACCTCGCTCAGGTTGGCATATTCCCAGTCGGGAAACCCAAACACCGGGATAATGGCCGAAGCGGCCACCAGCAACCGGGTCGCATCGTCGATTTCCAGCTGAATGCCGGTAATGCGCGTCTGGGCCAGAAATATCTGTATCCGCTGCTCGAAGCGCGTTTTGTCGAGTTCAGAAAGTGACAGGTAAAAGGCAACCCGCTCGGTAAGCAGCTGCCGCCAGGCTACCGGAAATTCCTGGGCCAACGCGGCCTGTTTGCGGCGGGTATCCTGGGTTAGGTAACGGTAGAACAAGAAGGCCACCAGGACCAGCAGCGCAAAAAATACAACGTAGGGCATAGCGCCTAAACGGCCGGCCGGGGCTGGGGTTACAGCGCGTCGGCAGCGTCGGGCAGATGCTCCCGCAGCCGTTCCCGCAGCAGGTCCTGCAGGATATGATCCATGAACTGAAATTTGTCGGGGATGCGCAAGGTAATCAGGCGCTTGCCGGCCAGCGCCTCCGGAAACTTTTGGCGCAGGATATCGGCGTGGCGGCGCTCCATCACGAAGATAACTTCGGCCCAGCCCAGGTGCCCGGCGGTTACGCGCACCCGGGCCCCCGGCTCAGTACCGGCTGAGCGGGCCTGATAGTGCGGATGGTTGTCGAAGAGGCGCTCGGCCGTGAGGCTCCGCCAGCGGTTCTGGCTGCAGACGAACAGGAGCTGGGTGGGGGCAGAATCGGGCACGGGAGAGCGAACAGGTAGCGAAAAAGAGGTTGGCTCAGCCAGTAGCCAGCGTAGGAAAAGCAGACATCGGCCAAAAATAGTCATCCCATGGCTGCCTGGTTCTGGCGGGGCAACTTTTCGGTGGGTAGCCAGTATAGTCGGGTGGCCGTCGGGGGAGCTATTGTCACGCTTAAGCTGCGCGAGAAGCTGTTTGCAAAGTTGGTTTTTTTACGAGTCTGTCATCCTGAGCGCAGCGAAGTGCTTTATCCTGGCGGCACCATGGCGGCTCCGACGTAATCAGGTCCTTCCCTGCGCTCAGGATGACAAACTTTTCGACTTCCTAAACAGCTTCCGAAGTACCCCTGTAGGCTAGGCTAAACGTACTCCGTAAAAATCCGAGGATTTGCTGCGAGAAAAACGCTGGCCAAATGCTGCTCCACGGCTCCGGTTGCGGAGCCAGCTGGTTTTGCCCCTTCTGGTTGATTGCTGAATCAGCTGTTCTTGCGTATGCACCCATAATCTGCACTTCTGCCCATCTGCGCTGCCTGCCAGCGGCAATTTCTTCCCGGCCCCGGTGGTCGGTCAGCCGCGCCTCGGGCCAGTAGTTCGGTCTTTTTTCGCCTCTGTCTTTCCATTATTTCCCACCATTGTATGAAAAATCCCTTACCTATTTTGCCCGCCTTGTCTTGGCGCGGGGGGGCATTGTGGCAGCCGCTATGCGTGGCTTTGCTCAGCAACAGCGTAGCTACCGCCGCTGCCGGGCCCATCATGCTCCGGATTCAGGACGAAACCAGCAGCAGTGGGCTTATTCTGCGGCCCACCGCCGCGCCCGACGTGACGGTAACCGGCCGGGTAGTAGATGAGAAGGGTGGGGGGCTGCCCGGCGTGAACGTAGTAGTGAAAGGCACCAGCACCGGCACCCAGACCGACGCCGACGGCCGCTACACCCTGCCCAACGTGCCCGACAACGCGACGCTGCTGTTCTCCTTCGTGGGCTACACGAATCAGGAAGCAGTCCTGAATGGCCGCTCGACTGTCGATATCAGCCTGGCCCCCGACAACCAGGCGTTGAGTGAGGTGGTGGTCGTAGGCTATGGCACCCAGCAGAAACGCGACCTGACCGGGGCCGTGGCCCGGGTCGAGGCCAAGGAAATCGTGAACCAGCCGGTCCAGACGCCCACCCAGGCCCTGCAGGGCAAGGTAGCCGGCGTGCAGATTACCACCGACGGCACGCCCAACGCCCAGCCCACAGTGCGCATCCGGGGAACGGGCACGCTGCTGGCCGGTGCCAACCCGCTCTACGTGGTCGATGGGGTGCAGACAACCGACATCCGCAACCTGAGCAACTCCGACATCGAAACGATTGACGTGCTCAAGGATGCCTCGGCAGCCGCCATTTACGGCGTGCGCGGCGCCAACGGCGTCATCATCGTGACCACCAAGAAGGGCAAGTTCGGCAAGCCCGTACTCAGCTACAACACCACTGTGGGCTTCAAGCAGGCGGCCCACCTGGTGAAAATGGCCGACGCCGGCCAGTACGTGAGCTACCTCAAGGATACGGCCCCCAACATCACGGTGCCCGACTACACCGGCAGCACCGACTGGTACGACGAGCTGCTGCGCACCGCCACGTACCAGAACCACAACCTGGCCGTGTCGGGGGCCAACGACAACGTGCGCTACTACTTCTAGCGGCAACCTGCTCCAGGACGACGGCCTGGCTATCAACAACAAGTTCAACCGCCTCACCGTCCGCTCGAACACCGATTTCACCATCTCGCCCAAGTTCAGCATCAACTCCCAGGCCTCCTTCAGCCGGGCCGATACCCGCGACGTGAACTTCGGCACGGCCTTCCAGAACGCCTACCGCGCCGCGCCCATCATTGAGGCCAAGCGCGGGCGGGCGCTACGGCAATACGTCGGCCTTCGGCAACGTGGGCAACCCGATTCTCGACATCGAGAAAAACGACAACCGCTCGTTTGAAAATCGCCTTCAGGGCAATGTGGGCCTGAACCTGAAGCCCGTGGAGGGCCTCACGCTGCGCTCGGCCATCAACGTCGACCTGACCTTCAATAACCGCCGCATCTACGATTACCAGTACCTCAACGACGAGGTAACCTTCCTGAAGGCCGGCGGCAACCAGCGCAACAACCGCAGTACCCTGAATGTGAGCCAGGTGAACAGCACCCGCTACCTGTGGGAAAACACCGCCACCTACCAGCGCCTGTTCGCCGACAAGCACGAGCTGACGCTGCTGGCCGGTACGGTGGTGGAAGAAGGCAAGGCCAACTCAGCTGTCGGGCGCGCGCAACAACGTGCCCGCCGACCCCAACCAGTGGTACCTGAACACCGGCGACCCGAATACGTCGGTGAACGGCGCCCCGGCGCTGGGCCAAGACCGCCGCCTCTCGTACCTGGGCCGCATCAACTACGCCTACGCCGGCAAGCTACCTGCTCACCACCAACCTGCGCTACGATGGCACCTCGAAGTTCAACTCCAACCAGCGCTGGGGCCTGTTCCCGTCGCTGGGCCTGGGCTGGATCGTGTACCGAGGAAGGCTTCCTCAAGGACCAGAACGTGCTCAACTTCCTGAAGCTGCGCGCCAGCTACGGCCAGCTCGGCAACGACCAGATTCCGACCCCAACTCCTACATCATGACGGCCGAATCCAACGTGCCCTACGTGTTTAATGGCCAGCCGGTGCTCGGGGCCATCATCAACCAGATCAAGGACCGCAACGTGCGCTGGGAAGTGACGACCGAGTACGACGCGGCCCTGGAGTTTGCCACCCTCGACAACCACCTGAGCGGGGAACTGACTTACTACGACAAGCGCACCACCGACGCGCTGATTCCGGTGAACATCCCGGCCCTGTTCGGCGACCCCGACAACCAGTACATCACCAACGCCGCCGACATCAGCAACCGCGGCGTGGAAGCGGCCCTGAACTGGAAGGCCAATGTGGGCGAGCGGTTCAGCTATAACTTCGGGGTGAATGCCACCTTCAACAAGAACCGCATCGAGAACCTGAACGGCGGGCAGGCCCTGTTCGGGGGCGCCAACAACGTGACGCGCTCCGACAACGGCGTGGCCGCGGGCTGTTCTACGTGCTCAAGGCCGTGGGCGTGTTCCAGAACCAGGCCGAAATTGATGCCTACCCCAAGTATACCTTCTTCACGCCCCGGCCCGGCGATTTGAAGTACGCCGACACCAACGGCGACGGCACCATCGATTTGCGCGACCGGGTAAGCGCCGGCTCCTACCAGCCGCCCATGTACTTCGGCATCAACGGCGGGCTTACGTTCAGCGGCCTCGACCTCTCGTTCGTGTTCTGCGGCAACGTCAACAACGACGTGTACAACCGCAAGAAGCAGGCAACCGGCCAGGTAACCGACAACGTGGAGGCCGATTTCGCCGCCAACCGCTGGACGACGACCAACCCCTCAACGACCAACCCCTCGGCCATCCGCAACAACACGCCTAACTCCACCTACTTCATCGAGTCGGGCAGCTTTATGCGCCTCAACAACCTGGTGCTGGGCTATACCATTCCCACCAGCCTGATTGAGCGGGCCCACCTTTCGTCGCTGCGCGTGTTCGCCACGGCCCAGAACCTGTTCACGATTACCAACTACTCGGGCTTCACGCCCGAGCTGCCGGGTGGTCCTCTGGATTCGGGAATCGAGGCCACCACGTACCCCACCAGCCGCACGCTCGCGCTGGGTCTGAACGTCAACTTCAAGTCTGCCCCACCCATGAAAACCCGCCTTACTCATATTCCCCGCCCTCTCCGTCTGGCCGCCCTCGGGCTCGTGCTCACTGGCCGGTGCGGTCAGCTGCAAAGATTTCCTCGACGTTGCGCCCCAGGGCCAGCTCACCGAAGATCAGGTTAAGACCGACCCCTCGGCCGCCCAGAAGCTGGTTGATGGCGTGTACAACGTCATGTACCTCGGCGGCTTCGGGGCCGACATCCACGGTCTGCAATACGTCATGCTGACCGATATGGCTTCCGACGACGCCGACAAGGGCAGTTCGCCCCAGCGACTACGGCGCCGGCCCTGGAAGTCGACAACTTCACGCTCAATTCCACCAACGGCATCGTCAACAACACCTGGCAGGGCTACTTCCAGGGCATCAACCGGGCCAACCAGGCCCTCGACAAGATTCCGCTCAGCCCCGCCCCGGAGGCCACCCGCAACCGCCTGATCGGGGAGGTGCGCTTCCTGCGCGGCTACTTCTACTTCAATATGGTGCGCTTTTTCGGGGGCGTGCCCAAGCTCGACCGGGTGCCGCTGGCTTCGGAAATCAACGACCCGAACCTGCAGAAGCGCGCCACGGCCCAGGAAATCTACGACCTCATCATCAGCGACCTGCAGTTTGGGGTAGACAACCTGCCGCTGAAAGGCGCCACCGAAACCGGCCGCGCCACCAAGGCCGCCGCCCAGGCCATGCTGGCCAAGGTGTACCTCTACCAGAAAAACTACCAGAAAGCCTTCGACCTGACCAACGAAATCATCCAGGGCCGGTCGGGCAACTACGGGCTGGTGCCCGAACTACGAGAACATCTGGCGCGAAGTGGGCGCCAACAGCGAAGAATCGGTGTTTGAGGTGCAGACGGGCATCAACGCGGCCTGCAACAACTCGGCCGTGAACCTGTACGTGGTGAGCCAGGGCCCACGCGCCGGCGGCAAGGGCGGCTGGGCCGATTTGGGCTTTGGCTTCAACAACCCCACCCAGCAGCTGGCCGACGCCTACGAGACCGGCGACGTGCGCCGGGCGGCCAGCATCATCTTCATTCAGCCTACCGCGCCGGCCGGGCAGAAATCGACGGGTACGGTGCTCTGGGACGGATTCCGGATTCCGAGCAAGGACTCGGTGGAGAACTTCCGCTACAGCTACAAGGCCTACCACAGCCGCACCAAGGAGAAGAACTGCGGCAACAACGACTACCTGCCCAAGAATATCCGGGTGATGCGCTACGCCGAAGTCCTGCTGATTAATGCCGAAGCCGCCTTCCAGCTGGGTAACACGGCCGCTGCCACCACGGCCCTCAACCGGGTGCGCGTGCGCGCCGGCCTGGCCCCGCGCACCAGCCTCACGCTGGCCCAGATCTGGCAGGAGCGCCGGGTGGAGCTGGCGCTGGAGCACGACCGGTTCTTCGACCTCGTGCGCCAGGAAAGCGTGCAGCCCGGCCGCATCGTGCCGCTGTTCGCCGCCCAGGGCAAAACCTTCACCAAAGGCAAGAACGAGCTGTTCCCGATTCCGCAGCAGCAGATTGACCTGAGCGGCGGTGCCCTGACCCAGAACCCGGGGTATTAACACCGGTGGCCGCTTAGGTTGAATTAAAGCCAGAACGTAGCTCCCCTCCTCAGATGAGGAGGGGTTGGGAGTGGTTGATTCGCTGAACGATAATTAGCGCCTAACGACGGTTCAACGATTGTCAACCACCCCCAACCCCTCCTTTCCAAGGAGGGACTAGCTCTGGCTCTAATTCCCCTAGCCGTTCTTTCCAAATTGTTCTCTCATCTTTCCACCACTCCCGATCTTCTTTCTCAGGCAGAAAGCCCGCTTGAAGCGGGGCAGGGGGTGAGATGCCCATATCTATGAAACCAACTTTCCTTTGGCTGACCATGGCCCTGCTGCTGCCCGGCCTGGCCGAGGCCCAGCAGAAAGCCCCGGCCAAAAAGCCCGCCGCCGCCCCACGCCGTGGCCTTCGCCCGCAGGCAGGCCCCAAGCGCCCCCGCAACCTCACCGACGAGCAGCTGCTGGACCTGGTGCAGCGCCAGACGTTCCGCTACTTCTGGGACTTCGGCCACCCCGTTTCGGGCATGGCCCGGGAGCGCAGCAACGTGAGCTTCGACTACGGCGACGAGGTGGTGACCACCGGCGGCACCGGCTTCGGGCTCATGGCCATTATCGTGGCCGCCGAGCGCGGCTGGATTACCCGCGAGCAGGCCGCCGAGCGCACGCTCAAAATCGTGAACTTCCTCTGGAAAGGCCGACATGTACCACGGCGTGTTTCCGCACTGGCTCAACGGGGCCACCGGCAAAACCATCCGCTTCAGCCCCAAGGACGACGGCGGCGACCTGGTGGAAACCTCCTTCCTGTTCGAGGGCCTGATTTGCGCCCGCCAGTACTTCACCGGCGACACGCCCGCCGAAAGCGCACCTGCGCAACAACATTCTCTGGATGTGGGAGGGCGTGGAGTGGAACTGGCATCACGCAGGGCGGCCAGAACGTGCTGTACTGGCACTGGAGCCCCAACAACGGCTGGAGCATGAACCACCAGATTCATGGCTGGAACGAGTGCCTGATGACCTACGTGCTGGCCGCGTCGTCGCCCAAATACGCCATCGATAAGGCGGTGTACGACCAGGGCTGGGCCACCGGCAACTACTTCAAGAATGGCAAGGAGTTCTACAAAACCCGGCTCCCGCTGGGCTTCGACTATGGCGGACCGCTGTTCTTCTCGCACTACTCGTTTTTGGGCCTCGACCCGCGCGGCCTCAAGGACCAGTACGCCGACTACATGCAGCAGAACCAGGCCCACACCCTCATCAACCGCGCCTACTGCATCGACAACCCCAAGCACTACAAGGGTTACGGGGCCGATACCTGGGGCCTCACCGCCTCCGACAGCTACCGGGGCTACGCCGCGCACTCGCCCACCGAGGATCTGGGCGTGATTTCGCCCACCGCCGCGCTGTCGGCCATGCCCTACGCGCCGGAGTTTTCGATGCAGGCCCTGCGCCACTTCTACAATGACTTAGGCGACAACATCTGGGGCGAGTATGGCTTCGTGGACGCGTTCAGCGAGCAGCACAACTGGCAGGCCAAGTCCTACCTGGCCATCGACCAGGGCCCCATCGTGGGCATGATTGAAAACCACCGTACGGGCCTGCTCTGGAAGCTGTTTATGAGCAGCCCCGATGTGCAGCGCGGCCTTACGAAGCTCGGGTTCGAAAGCCCGCAGCTGAAGAAATAACCGGATATTTAGGCCGCTGGCCGCCCCGGCCCGTTCTTATTGGGCCGGCTGCTTGGCCTTTACTTACCTTTCATTGCTTCTATGAAACACCCATTCCGCACCGCCCTGTTACTGAGCCTGGGCCTGCTCACGCCCCTGCTCCCCGTTCCCGACACCACGGCCGCCCCGGCCCCCGTAACGGCCCCCGCCGCCGACGATAAAGCCCGGATGGATAAGTTCATCACGGAGCTGATGGCGAAGATGAACCTGGACGAAAAAATCGGCCAGCTCAACCTGATTACCGTGGGCTTCGACGTGACCGGCCCCGTGGTGAGCAAGGACGTGGACGCCAGCATCAAGCGCGGCTCGGTGGGCGCGGTGCTCAATACCTTCACGCCCCAGGCCGCCCGCAAGCTCCAGGAAATGGCCGTCAAGCAGACCCGCCTCAAAATTCCGCTCATCTTCGGCTACGACGTTATTCACGGCCACCGCACCATTTTCCCGATTGCCCTGGGGCTGTCGTCGAGCTGGGATCTGGCGGCCATGGAGCGCAGCGCCCGCATTGCGGCCGAAGAGTCGTCGGCCGACGGCATCAACTGGGTGTATTCGCCGATGGTGGACATTGCCCGCGACCCGCGCTGGGGCCGCATCTCGGAAGGCGCCGGCGAAGACCCCTACCTGGGCTCGCAGATTGCCCGCGTGATGGTGCGCGGCTACCAGGGCGACGACCTGCAGCAGAACAACACCGTGATGGCCTGCGTGAAGCACTTCGCCCTCTACGGCGCCGCCGAGGCCGGCCGCGACTACAACACCACCGACATGAGCCTGGTGCGCATGTACAACGAGTACCTGCCGCCCTACAAGGCCGCCATCGATGCCGGCGCGGGCTCCATGATGTCGTCGTTCAACGACATCAACGGGGTGCCCGCCACCGGCAACAAGTGGCTCATGACCGACCTGCTGCGCAAGCAGTGGGGCTTCACGGGCTTCGTGGCCACCGACTACACGGCCATCAACGAAATGACGGCCCACGGCATGGGCGACGATGCCCAGGTGTCGGCCCTGGCCCTGAACGCGGGCATCGACCAGGACATGGTGGGCGAGATTTTCCTCAAGAACCTGGCCCAGAACCTCAAGGACGGCACCGTGACCCAGGAGCAGATTGACGCGGCCTGCCGCCGGATTCTGGAAGCCAAGTGGAAGCTGGGCCTGTTCCAGGACCCCTACCGCTACACCAACGAGAAGCGGGCCAAGCAGACCATGATGAAGCCCGAGTTTGTGGCTGATGCCCGCGACATTGCCCGCAAAAGCATGGTGCTGCTCAAAAACAGCAACAACGCCCTGCCGCTCAAGAAAACCGGCACCATCGCCCTGATTGGCCCGCTGGCCACCCGCCAGCGCGACATGATTGGCTCCTGGAGCGGGGCCGGCGACTGGAAACAGGCTGTTTCGCTGGAGCAGGGCATGCAAAAATGCCGTGGGCAGCAGCGTGAAAATCGTGACGGCCCAGGGCGCCAACTTCACCGACGACGAGCAGATGATTGCCCGCCTCAACGAGCACGGCGGCGAGCTGAACGTGGACAAGCGCTCGCGCCGAGGAAATGATCCGGGAAGCCGTGCAGGTAGCCCAGAGCGCCGACGTAATTGTGGCCGCCGTGGGCGAGTCGCAGGGCATGACGGGGGAGGCGGCCAGCCGCGCCGATATCGGGTTGCCCGGCCGGCAGCTGGAGCTGCTCAAGGCCCTCAAGGCCACCGGCAAGCCGCTGGTGCTCGTGCTCATGAACGGCCGCCCGCTCACGCTGCCCTGGGAGGATAAGAACGCCGACGCCATCCTCGAAACCTGGTTTGCGGGCTCCCAGGCCGGCAACGCCATTGCCGACGTGCTCTTCGGCAGCTACAACCCCTCGGGCAAGCTCACGGCCACTTTCCCGCAGTCGGTGGGCCAGATTCCGCTGTACTACAACCACAAAATGACCGGCCGGCCCTACCAGGGCGTGGCGCTCGACAAGTACAAGTCGCGCTACATGGACGTCAGCAACGACCCGCTCTACCCGTTCGGCTTCGGCCTGAGCTACACCACCTTCCAGTACGGCAAGCCCGAGCTGAGCACCACCAACCTGGCCATGAACGGCACGCTGGAGGTGAAGGTAACGGTGCAGAACACCGGCAGCTACGACGGCGAGGAAGTGGCCCAGCTCTACATCCGCGACCTGGTGGGCTCCATCTCCCGCCCCGTCAAGGAGCTCAAGGGCTTCCAGAAAGTGATGCTAAAAAAGGGCGAATCCCGCACGCTCACCTTCCGCCTCACCCCCGAAGACCTCAAGTTCTACAACAACGACCTGCAGTTTGTAGCCGAGCCCGGCGACTTCCAGGTGTTCGTGGGCGGCAACTCCCGCGACGTGCAAACGGCTGCTTTCAAGCTGGCTGGTAACTAAGACGTTCGATGGTCCGGCAATCCAATGGCCCAGGGTTGAAACCCTGGGCTATACAGCGGGACATCAAGAACAGGCTGACACCTTCACTCCGTAGCCCAGGGCTTCAGCCCTGGGCCACTGGGATACCTGATTTGCCGGGGGCTGAAAACCAGGAGAGGCGACACTGCATGAGCAGTGTCGCCTCTTTGCATTTGGGGGATTGTGGCCCGGACTTCAGTTCGTAGCTCCCACCCCATAACAGTTCTGTCAGATGGGCTACGGACTAAAGTCCGTGCCACAATCAGCCAAGCCCTACTTAACCATCATCGTCATGATGGAGTGGGCGGGGCTGGTGGTGGGGGTGGCCTGGCCCTGGATCCAGAGCTGGAAATCCAGTGGCTTATCGGTGCTGTTCATGACTACCACGGCCACGGAGCCATCGGGGTTCTGGAAGGCGGTGGTTTGCAGGATGTCGCGGCTGGCGGCGGTGGCTACGCGCCGGGCGCCGGGGCGGATGAACTTGGAGAAGTGGCCGATGTAGTAGTAGCTGTTGGTGTAGAGCAGCTGGCCCGAGCGGGTATCGCCGTGGATGGGGGCGTAGCAGAAGTTGCCCACGTGGTTGGGGCCGCCGGTCTGGTCGAGCAGAATGTTCCAGTCGGTCCAGGCCTCGGTGCCGGCGTTGAAATCGTTGATCATCGAGTAGCCGTACCGCTCGCCCAGCCGCCAGTCGTTGATACCCGCGAACTGGAAGTTCTCGACGCAGCCCTCCGTGAAAATCAGGTGCTTGTCGGGGTAAGTTTCCTTTACGCGGCGGATGTTATCGAACTGCATGGCGCTGCCGGTCCAGGTTTCGTACCAGTGGAAGCCCAGGCCCCAGAAGTACTTGGCTGGCTTCGGGGTCGTCGAACAGGGTGGTGGCCCGCTGGAAGGCCAGGTCGCGGTTGTGGTCCCAGCCGATGAGCTTTTTGTCGCCCATTCCGGCCTTTTTCAGGGTCGGGCCGAGGAAGTTCTTCACGAAGTCGCGCTCGTCCTCGGCCGTGTAGAGGCAGGATTCCCACTTCTGCTTGGCCATGGGCTCGTTCTGCGTCGTGAGGCCCCAGATGGGCACGCCTTCCTTCTCGTAAGCCTGAATGAACTTCACGTAGTAATCGGCCCAGGGCTGGCGGAACTCGGGCAGCAGCTGGCCGCCCTGCAACATGCTCTGGTTGGTTTTCATCCAGGCCGGGGGGCTCCAGGGGCTCACGTGCATCGTGAGCTGGCCGCCCGCCGCCGCCAGGCACTGCTTGATGAAGGGCAGGCGGTACTTCCGGTCGTGGTCGATGCTGAAGCTTTTGAGCTTGGTGTCCCCGTCGGTGATGTAGGTGTAGGAGCCGGTGGAGAAGTCGGAGCTGTGGATGGTGGTGCGGGCCAGGGTGTAGCCAATGCCATCGGTGGGGCTGAAGTAAGCCTTCAGAAACTCCTGCTGCCGGGCCTTGGGCAGCTTGGCGAAGGTTTCGGCGGCGGCGTCGGTCATGGCCCCGCCAATGCCTATCATGGTCTGGAAGGCGTGGGTGGGGTCGACGAAAACGGTGGGCTGGGTTTCCAGGGGCTGGGCCTGGGCCTGGAACGTGAGGGCCGCCGGGCCGGCGGCCAGGCGCTGGCCGGTGCCCTGGGCCGTGGTGTACACCGTTACGGTGCGGCCAACGGCGGAGTAGCTGTTCGAGCGGCTGGCTGCTTGCTGGGCCACACCAGGAGCATTTAGGCCCGTAGCCAGCAGTAGGGTGAGAAAGGGCGTTTTCATAGTAGGGCGTAAGAATAGGAGAGCGAAAACCGGGGCGCTACCACACGTAGGTCGCCGCCGCTCCGGCCGGGAGCGTGGAGCGGAACGCCCGGCCCTGGTAGCGCAGGGCGAAGGGCTGGGCGTTGGCGGAGTTGTTCTGCACGATGACCACCCGCTGGCCCGTGGGCGTGCGGAAGGCTACGTTGGGCAGGCGTGGCCGAGGCCGTAGAAGCAATGCGCACCGAACCGGGCCGCACGAACTTGCTGGCGTGGGCGATGATGT
The DNA here is from genome assembly GCA_963711295.1 of uncultured Cytophagales bacterium. Lineage (GTDB taxonomy): Bacteria > Bacteroidota > Bacteroidia > Cytophagales > Hymenobacteraceae > Hymenobacter. Next base: position 1,051,682 of record CAVQDF010000003.1, on the reverse strand, counting down.
AGTAGGCGTCTTCGCGGGTCACGGTGTCGCCGGCCAGGGTAAGGGCGCCGCGGCACTCGGTGCAGCCACCGGGCGTGTGGGGGTTCTGCTGCGGGTCGGCGGCCAGGTTCCACTCCAGCACCGTGCGGGCCCAGTTGCGGGTGGCCCCGATCAGCAGGGTGCGCACGTGCCAGGGCAGGTTTTCGGCGAAGGCGCTTTTCGAGCCCACCCACTGCTCGGTGAAGTAGATGTGCTTGTCGGGGTAGGCATCGTGCACCTGGCTCAGGGCCTCAATGGGGCCGGCGTAGAGGTGGAAGGCCGAGCCATCGACGTAGCGCCGCGCCGCGGAGTCGCTGCAGGATGGTCAGCGGGTAGTCGGGCCGGTCGGCGTTGTGGTCGTAGATGATGATTTTGGTGTCGAGTCCGGCCGCTTCGAACGCCGGGCCGAGGTGGTTTTTCACGAAGTCGGCCTGCTGCTCGGCCAGCATGAGCAGGCTGGGGTTGTTGCCGGGGTGCAGGGGCTCGTTCTGCACTGTCACGGCATCAATGCGGACGCCCTCGGCCCGCATTTGCTGCACGTACTTCACGAAGTACTGCGCGTAGGCAGGATAAAACTCCGGCCGGAGCGAGCCACCCTTGGAGCTGCCGTTGGTCTTCATCCAAACCGGCGGCGACCAGGGCGAGGCCAGCAGCTTGATATCGGGATTGATGGCCAGAATTTCCCGCAGCACCGGCAGCAGGTGGGCGCGGTCGGGAGCCAGGCTGAAGCGGGTCAGCTCCGGGTCGGTCTGGCCGGCGGGCAGGTCGTCGTAGCTGAACACGGCCGCGTCGAGGTCGGAGGCCCCGATGCTCAGGCGCAGGTAGCTCACCCCAATGCCCGCGCCCTCAGGGCTGAACAGCTCCCGCAGCAGCGCCGCCCGGGCCGCCGGACTCATGGCGTGCAGCAACGCGGCGCTGCCGCCCGTCAGGCAGTACCCGAACCCGTCCATGGTCTGGTAAGTCTGCCGGTCATTTACTTCCAGCACCGGCCCGCCGCCTGATTCAGCCGCTGCCGTGGTCCAGACCGGGGCGGGCTGGGGCTGAAACAGGGCCGATTTATCGGGGGTAGTAAGCCAGAACTGCACCGCGCCCGCCTTGTTAGCCTGCTCCGTCTGGGCCAGCCGTTGGCAGCCTGGGCCGACGGCCAGCGTCAGGAGCAGGGCAACGGGGAGCAGGGAGCGAAACGGGCGGAGCATGGCGGGTGGGAAGGGCAAGGCAGTAGCCAATCACCCGAAAAATCGGGCTCAGACAGAGAGGATATCGGGGTCAGAAAAACCCGAGCGGCCGAAGCCGCCGGGTTGTTAAGCTGCTGCCGTAGCCTGCAACGGGACGGTGGCCTTTCAGGCCGTACCACATGATGTAGGCGTAGCAGAGCACGGGCAGGATGAAGGCCCAGCGCAGGGAGCTGGCATCGGCAATGAAGCCGAAGAGCAGCGGAATAATAGCGCCGCCCACGATGCCCACGTTCAGCAGGCCCGAGGCTTCCTCGGTGTTGCGGCCCAGGCCGGCCACGGCCAGCGTGAAAATGGTGGCGAACATGATGGAGTTCATCAGGCCCACGGCCAGCAGGCTCCACATGGCCACTTCGCCGGTCGTGCTCACCGAAATCAGCACCAGTATCACGGCGCCCAGGGAATTGAAGGCCAGGAGGCGGCCGGGGTTGAACTTGTTGAGCAGGTAGGCGCCCAGGAAGCGGCCCACCATGGCACCGCCCCAGTAGTATGCCACCTTGTCGCCGGCTACTTTGGGCGTGAGGCTCATCACATCGGGCAGGTGCAGGTAGCTCACGATGTGCGAGCCGATGGCCACTTCGCCGCCCACGTAGGCGAAAATGCCCACCACCCCAACACCAGGTGGCGGTAGTGGTAGGCGCGGCGGGTCAGGTCCTCATTTTCCGATTCGGCGTGGGCAATCTTGGGCAGCTTCAGCATGGCCAGCAGACCGCTGATGATGATGAGCACGACCCCGATAGCCAGGTAGGGCGTTTGCACGGCCTTCACGTCAATAGCAGCGGCCGAGGCGGCGGTATCGAGGTCGGGCAGGTTTTTGAGGATCAGGGCCGAACCCAGCAGCGGGGCCACGGTGGTACCCAGCGAGTTGAAGGCCTGGGTGAGCGTGAGGCGGGCCGGGGCCGACTGCGGCGGGCCCAGAATGGCCACGTAGGGGTTGCCGGCCACTTGCAGCAGCACCACGCCGGTAGCCAGCACGAACAACGCGCCCAGAAACAGGCCGTAGCTGCGGCTGTCGGCGGCGGGGTAGAACAGGAAGGCACCGAGGGCCGCAATCAGAAAGCCGGTGAGCATGCCGCCCTTGTAGCCGATGCGCTGCACCAGCCGGCCGGCCGGAATACCCATCACGAAGTAGGCTCCGAAAAAGCACAGGTTAATGAGGTTGGCCTGGGTGTAGCTGAGGCTGAAAATGGCCTTCAGGTACGGAATCAGGATGTCGTTCAGGCAGGTGATGAAACCCATCATAAAGAACAACACCGTGAGTGAGGCCAGGGCGGGCGTGTAGTTGGGGGTTTCCGCGCCGGGGGTGGCAGGGGTGGCGCGGAGGGGGGTGGCAGAAATGGGAGCGGCCATGGTGGGAATAAGGAGGGAAAATAATTGGTGGGAGGAAGGGCGGCCGGCTAACCGGTTCTTCCAACCAAAGTAATCGATTCTGACCGGATGGTTGCCTCGGGTGCTTTTGCAGCATCGGCCAACAGGAGTTTTGGCTAAGCCAGCACCAGCCACAACCCCGGCCATAACATTTTTGGCCTGCTGCCGACTGGTTCAGATAATCAAATATAGAATCCTGCCCGGCGGAAAAAAAGACGCCTGACAAGGCCCTCGGTGGGTTTACTTGCTGGCTATACGCTTACCGCACACCTGATACCTGCCACTCCCAGCCCCTGATTCAATTGATGCGAAGCGGCCCCTAACCAACCGGCCGGATAAGAAACAACGAAAAAACCCGGGATTGGCCGCGCAGTGCGAAGCCAATCCCGGGAATGAAAACGGTTACCCTTACCAAGCTCCGCGCTGTAGAGCGGCGCGGAAGCGTTTACGCGACGATTGAAACGCGGACTTTGCGACCCTTCACCTTGGTGCCGGCCAGGCGGTCGGCCACCTGCTGGGCCTGGTCGCGGGGCACGGCCACGTAGCTGTAGTAATCGAACACCTCAATGTGGCCCACTTCGTCGCGGGCCACGCCGCCCACGTTCACGAAGGCTCCCACCAGGTCGTGGGCACTCACCTTGTCCTTTTTGCCGGCCGAAACGTGCAGGGTGATGTTCTCGGGGCGGGGCGCTTTGGGAGCCGCCGGGGGCAGCTTGGGCGCGTGCATGGGCTTCCACTGAATGGAGGCCGCCACCGGCCACTTCTGCACATGGGCCTGCTCTTTTTCGGTGGCCAGAATGTGGGCCGTGCCCTCGGCACCGGCCCGGGCCGTGCGGCCGGCCCGGTGCTGGAAGCCGTCGGCCTTGTCGGGGGCGTCGTACTGCACCACCGTGTCGAGCTGGGTTACGTCGATGCCGCGGGCGGCTACGTCGGTGGCGACCAGCACCTGGCTGGAGCCGTTGCGCAGCTTGAGCAGGGCCTTGTCGCGCTCGGGCTGGGGCATTTTGCCGTGGAGCACTTCGGCTGCCACACCCCGGCCCACCAGAAAGCGGGTCAGCTCCATGCACCGGTCGCGGGTGTTGCAGAAAATGAGGGCGCGGCCGGTTTCGGGCTGCTGCAGCAGGTGCAGCAGCGCGGCCGGCTTCTTCTCGATAGGGCCGAAGTGGCCGAGCAGGGTCAGGCTCTCGGGCAGCTCGTCGGTGTCGCCACCGGCATTCACCACCCGGGGGCGGGTCAGGTTCTTGCGAATCAGGTCCACCACCTTATCCGACATCGTAGCCGAGAACAGCAACGTCTGGCGGCGGCGGGGCAGGCGCTTCACAATCTCCACCAGCTCATCCTGAAAGCCCAGTTCCAGCAGCTTGTCGGCCTCGTCGAGAATCAGGGTTTTAAGCTGGTTCGGGATGATGCTGCGCCGCTCAAAGTGGTCGAGCAGGCGGCCTGGGGTGGCCACCACGATGTGGGGCGCCTGGGTGAGGGAGGCGGTTTCCTCGCGGAAGGCGTGGCCGCCGTAGAAGGCCGCCACCCGCAGGTTGGGCAGGTACTTGCCGAGCTTCTTGAGGGCGTCGCGCACCTGCAGGGCCAGTTCGCGGGCCGGCACCAGCACAATTACCTGCACGGCGTCCACTTTCAAATCGAGCAGTTGTAGTACCGAGAGGCCGTAGGCGGCGGTTTTGCCCGAGCCGGTGGGGGCTTGCCCGGCCACGTCCTGGCCGGCCAGGGCCATGGGCACCACCTGCTCCTGCACGGGCGTGGGGGCCGAAAACTGGAGCTCTTCCAGGGCCTGGAGCAGTTCGGGAGCGAGGCCGAGGTCGGCGAAAGTGGACGGGGTAGTCGGAGTCATAAACGCGGGTTCAATCCGCAAAGGTAACGCTTTGTGGGAGGGGAGGGTGGAACGAGGGCAAAAAACCGGCTGTCATCCGGAGCGGAGCGAAGGATCGTATGGCAGCTGAACGAAATCGTTGAATCAATTACTGCCAGACTTACAAGGTTCTTCGCCCCGCTCCGGATGACAGCCGGTTTCTGCCGCTAGTCATTCTCCTGCTCCACCACATCTACCAGCCGGTAGCGCACGGCCGATTTCTTGGGGCGGATGTCGAGGCCCACGTGGTGGGCGTAGACTTTAGTGAAGCAGGCTCCGAAGTAGAAAATCATGGCCGAGTAGAACACGAACAGCAGCACCAGCACGATGCTCGAAGCCGGCCCGTAGATGGGGCCCAGGTTGCGCGGTACCAGCAGCAGGCTCAGCACATTTTCGCCCAGGCTGATCAGACCGCCCGTCAGCAGGGCACCGCGCCAGGCGGCTTTGCGGGGCACTTTGGCGCTGCTCAGGTTCCGGAACGTAACTCCGCACCAGCCCACCAGAATCAGCAGCGAAAATACCTGGTTGCTCGCCTCCAGGACAAAGGCGCTGATGGTGGCGTCGAAAAAATCGGCGTAGTGGGCCATAAACCCCAGTCCGGCATCGAAAAGGAAGGCCAGCATCGAGAGCAGCCCGGTGGCCAGCAGCAGGCCCAGCGAACGGGCCCGCTCCTTGAGCACGGTGCGCAGCCGGCCGTTGCTGCGCCGTACCCGCACCTGCCAGATTTGGTTGAGCGAGTGCTGAATAACGCCGAACAGGGTGGTGGCAATAAAGAGCAGAAACCCGAAGCCCAGCCACGTTACCAGCCGGCTGCGCTCAACGTCGGTGACGTTGCGCAGAATCTGCTCGACCAGCCCGGCCGCCGACGCGCCCAGCAGGTGGGAGAGTTTGGTGAGCAGCAGCACCCGCACCTGCGAGGCCGAGTACAGGTAGCCCAGCCCCTGAATGAGAATTATGACGATGGGCGGCAGCGCAAACGTGGTGAAGAAGGCCGTAGCTGCTCCCAGCCGCAGCGGGTCCTGGGCTCCAAACTCGCGGGCCGCTCGTTGCAGCAGCAGCAGAAAGGCGGTAAAGGGGCGGCGGGCGCGGCTAAGCGCGGAAACGTAGGGCATGGAAAACGCAGGCGAATCGGGGCAATGTAAGCGGCGCGGCTGCTGAGGACGAAGGTACTACCCGGCCACCGGATCCGGCGGTTTTTCCGTAGGCCGGGAAATTACCGCAATTTCGCAGCCGGCATTGCTTATTCGAGTCCGGCTTTTGGCCGTTGCCGTGTCGCAAAGTATTCGCTTTTCTCTTCGCCCTCATGTCCGATGCCGCCGTTTCCGATTCTGCTTCGCCCACGCCCGGCCCTCCCGCCAGCTGGTGGCGGCGGCGCGTGGTACAGCCGCTGCTGAATCTGCTGCGGCAGGGCCTCACGCCGCATCAGCTGGCCCTCACGGTGGCCCTGGGCTCGGCCTGCGGCCTGATTCCGATGCTGGGCGTGACGACGCTGCTGGCCACGTTCGGGGCCGTGCGCCTGCGCCTGAACGTGGCCGCCACGCTGCTCATTGCCCACCTCTGGAGCCCGGTGCAGCTGCTGGGTATTATTCCCATGCTGCGGCAGGGGGCCAGGCTCTGGGGCGGCCACACGCCCGAACTAACGCTGGAAAAGCTCCGCTTCCTGTTCAGCCACGACTGGCTAGCCGCTCTAGGTCTGCTCTGGCATGCCATTCTGGGGGCACTGCTGCTCTGGGCCGGGGCTTTCGCGGTGCTCGGCCCGGTGCTCTACTTCACGCTGCGGCCAGTACTGCGCCGGGCGATGAGACGTTAGGGACTTGTGGATTCTAAAAAGCAAAACGTCATTCCGGGCGAAGCGAAGAATCTCGCGTGCTGTCATTGAAGGTTACTTCAACGATTAGCACGCGAGATTCTTCGCTTCGCCCGGAATGACGTTTTTCTCTAAGCTCTAAGCTCTAAGCTCTAAGCTCTAAGCTCTGCTATAAATGGGCTCAGTGGTGAGCAGGTATTGGATGAGGGGCTCCTCGGAAGCAGGATCGATCAGCATCAGGTCTACAAATTGGGCCTCATTGATTTTGCCCTGAATAACGGGGCCCAGATCCTGCAGGAAAGCCGGGTCTTTTTCCTCGGTGTCGAAGGCCACGAGCAGGCGCGACTGGTCGGGGGCGTTCTGCATCCGCATCTCCGTGAGGTACACGTTGTTGATGGCGGGTTGGGTGGCACAGTACTCGCGCAGACCGGCTAGCAGCTCAGTGGGCTCGGGCTCGGGCTGGTGCAAGGAAACCTGCACATCCTGGGGTGGCGCGGCTTCGAAGAGCTGGCCAGCCATCAGGGCTTTAATTTCATCGGCGGGCAGCAGCTTGCCCACTGCCGAGAAAGGGTTGAGGGCGCAGTCGGCATCCTGGACCATCGTGAAGAAGTCGTGGCCCCGCAGGCGCATGTACGTTACGCTGCCTTCGGGTACGGCGCCGTTGTCGAAGAGGCGCTCCACGGCCGTGAACACGGCAATTTTGCCATCGTGCAGGGCCTGAAGCTGGATTTCCATGCCTTCGGTAGGCGTGATTTCGCCGGGCTCCTGGCCTTCCTTTGCCGCCATCACCACCACAATCTCCTCGCCCAGCAGCGCCTGGTAGAAAGGCGTCCGGAATTGTGGATCCTGGGCGGCCTGCATCAGCAGGTGCTCCAGAATATTGAGCGGCTGGAAATCAACCTGCTCCGGCATCATCTCGCCCTGGTTGCCGGGCAGCGGGATGGGTGGAGCGGGCGGAATAAGGGGCATCGGAGCCGGGGCTTCTTCCGCCGGCATGGTGTAGTTGGAGCCCTTGTAGCGCGGGCCGGTAGATTGGGCCGGGGCACTGGGTTGGGCCGCTGCGCCGGAGTCGGCAGCAGGGGAGGAGGGGGCAGCGGGGATGGGAGCCGAAGCGTCGTCTTCGGGCTTCTTTTTCAGAAAGTCAAACAGACCCATATCAAAACAAAGAGATGAAAGTGCAAGCTAAGCAGGTTTGGGCGAAGATGCACACCAAAATACGCGACCAGCTCCCCGAACCTGCTCGCCCAACGGTTCAGCTGGCCGCCCGGGGCCTGGCCCGGCTACTGCCCGTCCGAGCCGTTGCAGCGGCCGAGCAATTCTGAGGTTTCGCGGATGGTGTAGGGCTGGTTTTGGTTGCCCCAGGTGGTTTGCACGAAGTTGAGCAGGTTGGTAATCTGCGAATCGGTCAGGTCTTCGTGGCCGGGCATCACCTGGTTGTACTCGACGCCGTTGACGACGAGCGGGCCCTTCATGCCTTTGCGGACCAGGCAGGGCAACTCGGCCCGGTGCTGGGCCACATAGTCGGTGGCCGCTACGGGCGGAATCAGGCGCTCCAGACCCTGGCCCTGGTCGCCGTGGCAGCTGGCGCAGTGGGTGGCGTAGAGCTTCGCGCCCTCATTCTGGCGCTCGGTAAAGCACCCGCTCAGGCCCACCGTGAGCAGCGCTGCCCCCGCTGCCGCCCCGCGCAACATGCTGGCCGTCCGCATTAGCGGACGGCGGTTTGGCGGTCGGCCGCTTCTTCCTTCAGCAGCACCGGAATATCCTGAATCAGTCGGTCGACTTCAGCTGGTACCATGCCGTCGTACACGCCCCGCACCCGGCGCTGGGAATCAACGAGGGCGAACGTGCCGCTGTGGGCGAATCCACCCTGCACGGTGCGGTCGACTTCGGCTCCGGTCATGTAGGCCCGGGCGAGGGCAAAAATGGTGTCGTGGGGGGCCGTGGCGAAGTGCCAGCGCGAGGCATCCTGAATGCCCAGCCGCTCGGCGTAGTCGCGCAGCACCGGAATGGAGTCGTGGGCCGGGTCGATGGTGTGGCTCAGGAACAGCACGTTGGGGTTCTGGTCGAAGGCCTTGTACACCCGCAGCAGCTCGCTCTGCATTTTGGGGCAGATGCTGGGACAGGTAGCGAAGAAGAAATCCGTGACGTAGACCTTGCCGGCAAACGTCTGGTTGGTAATCACCTGGCTGGTCCTGGTTGGTGAGGCGGAAGGCCGGGATGCGGTCGGGCAGGGTGTCGGCGGGAGAAGTAGGCTCGGCCGTTTTAAAGCCCAGCACGGGCAGGCGCTCGGGTTGGGTGGCCGCGTTATCGGAGGCGGAAGGCGAGCAGCCGCCGAGCAGCAAACCCAGGCCGGTAACAGTGGCGGCCAGCAGCTGGCCGAAGCGGTTCGAAAAGAAAGACGTCATTATGGAGCAGTTGATGGCGTGGCAGTTGGGGCAGCGCCCAGCAGCTGGCGGGCCGAGTCCTGGCTGCTTTTAAACAAACGACTCACCGAATCGATGCGTTCCTGCTGGCCGGCGTAGTAGGCGAGGCGGCGGGCGGTCGTAGCGGTATCGGCGGGCCGACGGTAATGGTGCATCCAGAACATCATCCCGTTTTCGGCGCCCAGCAGCGCCCGGCGGCTCCGGCCAGTGGCAGCCGTGTCGGCGGCCGGTAGTTTGGTTAGCTGCTGGCGCAACTCGTAAAGCTGGTCCATTTGGGCCATGAGCGAGTCATGGTGGGCCAGCACGGTTTTTTCGGCCGTAGCCACCTGCGCTTCGGCGTCGGGCTGGGCCTGACAGGCCGCCAGCAGCAGCAGCAACGGAGTCAATCGGAGCATGTTCATGCGGTAAAGGTAAGCACGGAAGATGAGCGCCCGGTGTAGAATAGCACCCTGGGCCACCACCGGCGGGCGAGCAGGCTGCCCGCGCTTTGCCGCTACCAGCCCGGGTTGTGCCCGGCAGTAACCCAGTGCCAGAGCAGCGCGCCCAGCGTCCAGGTGCCCCATACCAGCAGGCCTGCGAGCACGAGCAGCGTCAGAACGATGAACAGCAGCAGGCCCTTGCCGCTGCCCTGGTACTTGCCCTCGGCGTAGTGGGCGCGCAGCAGGCGCACGTTCCGGTCGTTGGCTTTATAGGCGAAGTCAAAGATGCTGCCCACCACCGGAATGGCGCCGATCAGGGCATCGAGCACCACGTTGAATACCATCCGCACTACCAGGCTGCCGCTGGCCCCGTGGCGGAGCATAGTCATGATCAGGATGCCGGAAATAGCGAGAGAAGGCAGGCCACCGACCACCGGAATCAGGCCCATAAGCGGGTCGAGGCCAAAGCGCCAGGTGGTACCGGGTACTTTGAACTGGCTGTCGAGCAGGCGGGAAATGCGCTCCACCCACAGCAGGCGGTTGTCTTGGTCGAACGTTGGCGTTGGCATCGGGGCGGTCGTAGAGGGTATGGGCAAAGAAACGCAGGGGAAACCCGGAGGTTGGGGCGGCGGGCAAACTTCTGGCCGCCGAAGCCGTTTTGGCTATTCATCCCCTCACTTAAACTATCCTGCACTATGAAAACCCGCCAACTGGGCCGCAGCGGCCTATCCGTTTCCGCCCTGGGCCTGGGCTGCATGGGCATGTCCGATTTCTATGGCCAGCGCGATGATGAGCAAAGCATCCGCACCCTTCACCGGGCCCTGGAACTGGGCGTTACCTTCCTGGATACGGCCGACATGTACGGTCCCTTCACCAACGAGCAATTGTTGGGCCGGGCCCTGAAAGGCCGCCGCCAGGAAGCCACTATTGCCACCAAATTCGGCATCCAGCGCGACCCCGATAATCCCGAAAAACGCGGTATCAACGGCCGCCCCGAGTACGTGCGGTCGGCCTGCGAGGCCAGCCTCAAGCGCCTCGGCACCGACCACATCGATTTGTATTACCAGCACCGCGTCGATCCGAATACGCCCATCGAGGAAACGGTGGGGGCCATGAGCCGGCTGGTGGAAGAAGGCAAAGTGCGCTTCCTGGGCCTGAGTGAGGCCGCCCCCGACACGTTGCGCCGGGCCTGCCAGGTGCACCCGATTACCGCTTTGCAAACCGAATACTCGCTTTGGAGCCGCGAGCCCGAAGACGAGATTCTGCCCACCTGCCGCGAACTGGGCGTTGGCTTCGTGCCTTACTCGCCCCTGGGCCGGGGCTTCCTCACGGGCCAGATCAAGAAGTTCGAGGACCTCGACGCCGACGACTACCGCCGCCACACGCCCCGCTTCCAGGGCGAGAACTTCCAGAAAAACCTCGATCTGGTTGCTCGCATCAAGGAAATAGCTACCGAAAAAGATTGCACCCCCGCTCAGCTGGCCCTGGCCTGGGTACTGGCCCAGGGCGACGATATCGTGCCCATTCCCGGCACCAAGCGCGTGAGCTACCTCGAAGAAAACGTAGCCGCCGCCAGCCTTCAGCTGACAACCCAGGACCTGGACCGCATAAACGAAATAGCCCCCCGGCACGCCGCCGCCGGCACCCGCTACCCCGAAGCCATGATGAAAAGCGTGAATGGGTAGGGATTAGGATTTTGTAAAAGCCAGTCATGCTGAGCGCAGGCGGAGCCGAAGTCGAAGCATCTCTACTGCAATGGTAAATTCAACGCCAGGATTACTGTTGCGGGAGAGATGCTTCAACTTCGGCTCCGCCTGCGCTCAGCATGACTGGCTTTTTACGCAGTTCTATGTTCTAAAAAAATCCTACCACTTACCGCCGCATCGGCGGCAGCAGGTCAATCCAGCCGTCTTCGCTGACGACGATGGCCAGCACGGCGTAGCGGCTGCTTTCCACGTAGCGCAGGGCCGAATTGTAGCGCGAACCGCGGCTGGAATCACCTTTTTCGGTGGCCAGGCCGTCGAGGATGGCCCCGATGGCGTGGCAGACGCCGGCCGGGTCGATGAGCACGGCTCCGTCGATGTTCGTAACCAAGCGCAGCACCGAGGGCGTCATCAGGCGGGGGGCCACCCGGAAGCACTGCCGGGTCAGGCGGGCCGCCTCCTGGGCTGCCCCCTCCGAAATAACCAGAATAGTACCGTGGGTTTGCTTGGTAGCCTTCAGGGTCAGTTCCCAGAGGTAGGCCACCCCGGCGCCGTCAACGGCCGGAAACACCCGATGCACGGCCCGCGTGAAGTTGTCCTCGTCGATGGTACCCTGGGGCAGGCGCGGGGTGTTCGACACCACTTTCATCATCAGGTGGGCATCGTGGCTGAGCTCCCAGCTGTAGTGCTTGGTGAAATGCACCGTGAACACGGGCTCGTACTGGGCATCGTCGGGCTCCACGAGGTAGCCCAGCCCGAAAACGTCGGTGGCATCGGTAATGAGGGCATTGCGGCCCTCGCTCAGCTCCAGTAGCTTCCGAACGCGGCGGTGGTCGCGCAACGGAATCGGCGATTCGAGGGTGAGTACGGGTACCACGGCCGGGTGATGGCGGCGCGAAACCAGCATTATACCCACTCCTTCGTCGCCCTCGTGGCGCAGGGCAGCTACGCCGTTGCAGGCGTCGTAGAGGCCGTGGGTACCGGCGGCGGCACGTAGCATGAAACGGCGGCCGGCGGCGCGCAGCACCTCGTTATAGTCGCGGTTGAGCACCAGCCGGTCGTCGTCGTCGTGGTCCGATTCGCGCAGGGCCCGGGCGGCATCCTGCAGAAACTCCTGCACCGTAGCCGCCAGCAGCGAAGGAGGCCGGTTTGGCTCATCGACGCCGGGCAGGGCGTAGTAGCTCTGGTAAGCATCGGCGCAGAGCTGAAGCACAATAATAACTTGGTAGCCGCCGGTGCCAATCGGCAGCGAGCAGAAGTTCACGCGGTTTTCGTGGCGCTGGCTGACCAGCTCCTGCAGGGTGTGCTCGGTGGCCCGGCGCAACAACTCGTACCAGTGCTGCTTTTCGTAGCGGTCGTGGTCGAGCGGGTGCAGGTGGTACACCACTTCGCGGGGGCCATCGGGCTCAAGGGCGGCGGCATGCGTTTTAACGGCCGCAAAATCGGCGGGCCCGTAACGGTGCGACTGGGGCTCCACGACCACGGCTTCGGGCTCATCGGTTTCGCGGGCCGAGGCCACGCCCAGCAGGAACACTTCCGGCTTCAGGGCCCGGTCAAGTAGGTTGAAGACGCCATCAGCAAAAAGCTGGACGGATACGCGAAACAGGCTTTGGTTTTCCCACATAGGGGCGGCAGGCAGAGCGTGGAGAGCAGGACGAAGAGGGCGGAAAGGGACAAATACGCAAAAACTTCGCCGAAAGACGAAGCCCCCGGGCATATAATGCGCCCTGGCCCCAACCTTGGCCCTGGTCGGGGGTTGTAGGCAGGGGCTCCCGGGCTCTTCGCATTTGCGCACCTGCCCGCGCTGATGTATCTTCCGCAAGATTTCCGTTCAGCCCCTGCGCCATGTTCGTCGATTTAGTTATAGCCGGCATGTTTGCCATTTCGCTGCTGCCGTTCACGACGGGCTACTGCGCCTACAGCTATGGCCGCTCGTTCTGGCTCTGGTTTGCGCTGGGCTTTCTGCTGCCCATCGTTTCCTACTTTATTCTCTTTGCCCTCATCCTGCGCCAGCAGCTCGACCACGGCCAGCGCCTGCTAAATGAGGCCAAGGCCCTGCTCGCCGAAGCCGAAGAAGCCGAGCGGGCAGTGAATGAGCGACTTGGGGAGTGAGAACGTCATTCCGAGCGAAGCGAAGAATCTCGCGTGCCAAAGTAATCCTACCATCAGGGGTTACCAATGCACGCGAGATTCTTCGCTTCGCTCGGAATGACGTTCTCACCCATCCTCCGACTCACTCATTCGCTCATTCACGCATTCACAGAAAGCCATTGCAGCATTCCGTGGGCGGCCCAGGCGCCGGTACTCAGGCAGCCCTGCAGCAGGTAGCCGCCGGTGGGCGCCTCCCAGTCGAGCATTTCGCCGGCCACGAATGTGCCGGGGTGGGCGCGTAGCATCAGGTGCTCATCGAGGCCTGCCCAGGCTACCCCACCGGCCGTGCTGATGGCCTCATCGAGGGGCCGCAAGCCGCCCACGGGAATGGGCAGGGCGCTGAGCAGGGCCGCCGCCGCGGCTGGCTCGGCCGGAAACTCGGGCGGGCCCAGCTCCGCGCAGCAGCGTGGGCACCGGGGCGGCCAACCGCAGGGCGTCGGCCAGAAAGGAGGCCGCCGACTTGCCCGGGCGGCGGCGGCTGAGCTTGGCCAGGAGCTGGCCGGGGCTGAGGTCGGGCTTGAGGTGCAGGTGGAGTAGGGCTGGGCCGCCGGCGGCCAGCGCGGCCCGCAGGTGGGGCGTGAGGGCGTAAACGGGCGTGCCTTCGAGGCCGTAGTCGGTGAGCATGATTTCGCCCCGCACCGTAACCGGCCCGCAGCTAAGGGCCACGTTCTTGAGCGGCTGCCGGCCAACCTTCTGCCGAAAAAACGCCGACCACGCCACCTCGGCCCCGCAGTTGCTGGGCGCAAAGGGCTCCGCAGGTACGCCCGCCCGCGCCAACTCGGGCAGCCAGCGGCCATCAGACCCGGTTTTGGCCCAGCTGGCCCCGCCCAGTGCCAGCAGCGTGGCCGCGGGCCGGATGCTGACTTCCTGGCCGGTGACTTCGTCGCGCAGGCGCAGTCCGCCGTCGGCGGCAAAGCCCAGCCAGCGGTGCCGAACATGAAACTCGACGCCCAGCTCCCGCAGCCGGGCCACCCAGGCCCGGAGCAGTTCGGCGGGCTTGTGCTGGGGCTCGGGGAATACCCGGCCGCTGGTGCCCACGAAGGTGCCGATGCCCAGCTCGGTAGCCCAGGCCCGCAGATGAGCCGGGGAGAAGTGAGCCAGGTAGCGGGCAAATTCGGGCTGGCGGGCGGCATAGCGGGCCGCAAAGGGGGCCACGTCTTCAGCATTGCTCAGGTTGAAGCCCCCATGCCCGGCCACCAGAAACTTGCGGCCCACCGTGGCCTGCGCCTCGTAGAGGTGCACCCGGCAGCCGGCCTCGGCCAGGCGCTGGGCGGCCAGCAGCCCGGCCGGCCCGCCGCCCACCACGGCCACCTCAAAACCCAACGAATTCTGCATTTGGTAAAGGTACGGCCCCACGCCGGCCGGCCCCAACTTTTCCGCCAAAGCGGCCTTAATTCCACTCCAAGCCCGCCGAAACTGTATCTTCGCCTTCCCCGGGTCTCAGCTATTCGCCGTTGCGGCGCGTATAGCGAAGGCCACAACCGGGCTACTTTCTACTGTTTCTATGGGTTCTTATTCCATTCTCATCGGCCTGAGCCTGGCCGTGATTTTGTCTTACATCTTCGACCTGATTGCCCGCGCTACCAAAGTGCCGTCGGTGCTCATGCTGCTGCTCTCGGGCATTGCCCTGCGCCAGGGGGCCGACTACTTCGACTTTACCTTCACCACACCCAAAGTAATTCTGGAAATATTCGGGATTATTGGCCTGATTATGATTGTGTTGGAAGGGGCGCTGGATCTGAAGATAACCCGCGCCAAGGCCCCGCTTATCCGGCGCTCCTTCTTTGCGGCGGTGCTTATGCTGGTAGTGCAGTCGGTAGTTATTGCCCTGATTCTGCACTTCTGGCTGCATGTCAACTTCCAGAGCTGCCTCGTTAATGCCGTGCCGCTGGCCGTTATCAGCTCGGCCATTGCCATCCCGAGCGTGGCCGGCCTGACGGGTGAAAAGCAGGAGTTTATCATCTACGAGAGTACATTCTCCGACATTCTGGGCATCATGTTCTTCAACTTTGCCCTCCAGGACAACTTTGCCCAGGGCATGTCGGTCGTTACCTTCGGGGTCGATGTGGTGTCGGTGGCCGTGGTGGCTGTGATCAGCACGGCCGTGCTGGTGCTCATGCTCGACCGCATCCGGCTGCACGTCAAATTCTTCCTGATTCTGGCCTTCCTGATTCTGCTCTACAGCGTAGCTAAAAACCTGCACCTCTCATCCCTGATTCTGGTGCTCGTGTTCGGACTGGCCGTCAATAATGCCGACCAGTTCATGGTGGGCCCCCTCAAGCGCTGGTTCAACCCCGAACGCCTGACCGAAGAGCTGCACCAGCTGCGCAGCATCACGGCCGAGTCGGCCTTCCTGATTCGTACGTTCTTCTTTCTGCTGTTCGGTTTCAGCATTACGCTGAGCAAGTTGCTCAGCCCCCAGCTCCTGATTCAGGGCGTGCTGATCGTAGCCGCCCTTACGGCCATCCGCTATTTCTACCTGCGCTACATCGCCAAAACAGACCTCATCCCGGAGCTGTTCATCGCCCCCAAGGGCCTGATTACGGTGCTGCTCTTCTACAGCATCCCGCAAAAGCACCTCATCGGCGAAGTGTCCGAAAACATCCTTTTCCTGGTTATTCTGCTTACCGGCGTGCTCATGATGGTGGGCCTGCTCATGAGCCGCGAAGAGCCGGAGATAGGGGAGTATTAAGTTTTTAGAACTGAGATATAAGAAGTGAGAGGGGAGACTTTCGTGCTGACGCCCAATTCATTCAGGCTGGCAGCACGAAAGTCTCCCCTCTCACTTCTTATATCTCAGTTCTAAATCAAAAATTCGTCTTGAATAGCTTGATGGCGATGGCCAGCAGGATAACGCCGAACACCCGGCGCAGTATGTCTTCACCGGCTTTGCCGAGCTTGCGCTCGATCCAGGCCGAGCTTTTGATAACCAGATACACAAACACGAGGTTGGCGAAAATGCCAGCCAGCACATTGGGCAGCTGGTAGGCGGCCCGCAGCGAGAGCAGCGTAGTCATGGTGCCGGCTCCCACAATGAGCGGGAAGGCCAGCGGCACGATGGAGCCCGTGCCGGCCGCCGGGTCGTGGCGGAACAGCTCAATGCCCAGAATCATCTCCAGCCCGATCAGGAACATGATGATAGCACCGGCCAGGGCAAACGACTGAAAATCAACCCCAAAAAGCGACAAAATACTCTGGCCCAGAAACAAGAAGGCCACCATCAGCAGCCCCGCCACAATGGTGGCCTTCTCGGCATTCACGCCCCCTTCCCGCTGCCGGATCTGGATAATGATGGGCACCGAGCCCAGAATATCGATGATGGCGAACAGCGTGAGCGTGACGGAGGCTATTTCCTTGAGGCTGAACATGAATCACAGATGTTGCAGATGATTGGATGCCACTGATTCGTTCTGATGGCGGATTCGTTCTGGTGAGCAAGTAGTGGGGCAATTGAACAGGACCGCCGCCAGAACGAATCGGTGGCATCCAGTCATCTGCACCATCTGCGATTTAGGAGAACTCGCGGGCGAAGAATTGTACGAGCTGCTCGAAGGCGGCGTCGGGGATGGCGGGGAAGTTGGCGATGCGCAGGCTGGTCGCCTTGAGGTCGCCGTAGCCGCTACCGATGAACATGTCCTGGGCCAGGGCCCGGCGCTTCACCTCCTCGATGAGGGCGGGCGTGCCCTTCAGTCCTATTACGGTGTGGGAGCGGGTTTCGGGGTTGCTGACCAACGGCCGCAGCTGGGTGGCCTGATCGAAGTAGTCGTAGAGCTTGGTGGCCCGCTCCACCACGTGCTGGTGGGTGGTTTTGATGGGCGGGTTGTCGTGAATGGAGCGGCTCAGTAGGTAGATTCCCAGCACGTTGGGCGTGTGAGTGGTCTGGAAGTTGAGCATCTTGTCGTACTGATCGGCCAGCGAGTTGTAGTGGTCGCGCTCATTGATTTTGCGCACCCGCTCAATAGCCCGGGGCGAGAGCACCATCACCGAAAGGCCCGCCGGTAAGCCGAAGCACTTCTGCACCGATGAAAACCAGATGTCGCCCTTGATAAACTTGAGCTGAATGCCAGCCATCGAGGAGGTGGCATCGACGGCCAGCAGGGCCCGGCTGGGCAGACGGTTGTACATGTTAAGCACCACGCCGTCGCGGAGCTGGGTGGTGGTGCCGGTTTCGTTTTGGGTAATGCAGACCAGGTCGGTCTGGTCGTCGAGGCCGGGCAACTTGTCGACGTCGGGCACCTCATCGATGCCGAACTTATGGCCCACCGAGGCCGGGCGCAGGGCCTTAGCGGCCTCGTACCATTTCTGGCCGAAGGCCCCGTTGTAAAGGTGGAAGCTTTTGGTAGGCGTCAGGCTCTGGGCCAGCACCTCCCACGACTCGGTCGCCGAGCTCATGAAGAACACGGTGTAGTCCTGCGGAATGTTGAGCTTGGTTTTAAGCTCCTGTACGGTCTGGCGGACGAGCTGCACGAACCGCTCGCCGCGGTGGGGAGCTGAGAGCCAGCCCTCATCAAAAGCATCCTGCAAATATTGACGTACCTGGGGGTACACCTGCGATGGTCCGGGATTGAAAGTATACATCGTAATAGAAAGATTAGGGGTGGAGCTACAAAGGTAGGAAATGGGGAATGGGGAGGCTGGCGAGCCGGTTTTTCTCGGTCTGCCCGCCGGAAAGCAGCAGGTATCTGGTTTGGAGCCTACCTTCGTTCGGCACCGCGAAGTAGTCGATACTGCCGACTGGCCGGGTTGCGCTATTAAACGGCCGTTAAATCCGGTTGTTTTGGCCGCCCGTAAGTCGGCCGTTGGCTGCTCCTACGGCCAGCTTTTGCTATTGCGCTTCTCCCCTCATACGTTCCCTTCTGCCAGCGGGTATACCCTGCTTACGTAATCGTGTATGCGTAAAATTTGCTTTCTGCTGTGGCTCTGCCTGTTGGCTTTTTCTTTTAACGGGCAGGCCCAGATGACTGCCAGCGCATTCGAGGGCTCCGTGGCCGATCCGGCCGGGGCCGCCATTCCGGGTGCTACCGTGGTGCTCACCCACGTGCCTACCGGCACGCGCAGCGGAACCCAGGCCGATGGCGGCGGTAAATTTCTGCTCAATAATCTGCGCCCCGGCGGCCCTTATTCGGTGCAGGTAAGCTTTGTGGGCTACACCACCCAGACCCAGGACGGGCTGTACCTGAACCTGGGCAAAGTGGCCCGCCAGACCTTTACACTGGCTCGGCCGCCGCCACGGCCCTGGGCGAGGTAGCCGTGGTTGGCAGCAAAGGCGACCCGTTCTCGGCCGACAAAAACGGGCAGGCCTTTTACCTGGGCCGCGAGGCCATCCAGAACGTGCCCACGCTCAACCGCAGCCTCGGCGACCTGACCAAGCTGATGCCCCAGGGCAACAAAAACTCGTTTGGCGGGGCCAGCTACCGCTTCAACAACCTGAGCATCGACGGCATGGCCACCAACGACGTGCTCGGTTTCCAGGAACCCGCCAGCGGAGCGGCGGGCACGGTAGCTTCGGGTACGCCCGGGGCCCTGGCCGGCACCCAGCCCATTTCCATTGATGCCATTGAGGAAATTTCGGTGGTGCTCTCGCCCTTCAACGTCACGCTGGGCAATTTCACCGGGGCCAACATTAACGCCGTGACCAAGAGCGGTACCAACCAGTTCAAGGGCAGCCTCTACGGCTTCGCCCGCAACCAGATAATCACCGGCAAAAGCGTCGATTCGCTGCGCACGCCCATCTCGAAGTACTATGATGTGCAGTCGGGGTTGAGCGTGGGCGGGCCGATTATCAAAAACCGGCTGTTTTTCTTCGGCAACTACGAAAACCAGCGCCGCGAGGAGCCGGTGCTTTACGCCCCCGGCGAAGTGGGGGCCAACGTGCCCCGGGAAGTAGCCGAGCAAATCAGCCAGCGCCTCATCAGCCGCTACGGCTACGACCCGGGCACGTTCGGCGACGCCACCATCCGGCGCAACAGCGACAAGTTTCTGCTGCGCCTCGACTACAACCTTTCCGACAAGCACCGGCTCGTGCTGCGCGACAACTACGTAACTGGCTTCGCCGACAATCTCGAACGCTCGCCTACGGTGCTCAACTTCGGCAACCAGGGCTTCCGCCACCACAGCCGCACCAACAGCCTGGTGGCGGAGCTTAAAAGCACGTTCAGCAACCAGCTTTCCAACCAGCTGATTGCGGGCCTGAACACGGTGGAGGAAAACCGCAGCTACGACGGCCGCATCTTCCCGCACCTCGAAATCAACTACAACACGGCCACCTCCATTTATGCCGGCACCTACCGCGAGGCCGCCATCTACGGCTCCAGCCTGCGCACGGCCCAGCTCACCGACAACCTGACCTTCTTCAAGAACCGCCACACGCTCACGGTGGGCACCACCAACGAGTTCAATAACATCGAGTACCGCTTCCTGACGGCCTTCAACGGGCGCTGGCAGTACCCGTCGGTGGAGGCGTTTCTCAACGACCGGCCCACCCGGGTGCGGGGCGTGTACAACACCGAAAACAACGACGCCGCTTTCAATAAGGCCCTGCCTTCGGCCGATTTCCGGGTCATGCTGCTCAGCGCCTACGCCCAGGACGACTACCGCTTCAGCAACCGCCTGAACGTGCAGTTGGGCCTGCGGGTGGATATGCAGGTGCACCCCGACAAGATTCCGGTGAACCCGGCCGTGGCCCGCAACCCCGCCTTCGACCGCTACCAGAACAAGTTCGGGGGCGTGCCCCAGCTTAATCCGCGTCTGAGCTTCAACTACCAGCTCAACGAGACCAACACATGGCAGGTGCGCGGGGGCTCGGGCCTGTTTACGGGCCGCATTCCCTTCGTGTGGTACGCCTACGCCCACTACGTGTCGGGCAACCGCTACAACAACATCGACTACCGCCCCGCCGGCCAGCTGCCCATTGCCGAAGACCTCTCGGCGCTGCAAGTCGGTGCAGCCGGGCATTGCCGAAATCAACCTCATCGACAACAAGTTCAAGCTGCCGCGCGACTGGAAATCGACCCTGGCCCTCGACGTGAAGCTGCCCCACGAGATAATATTTACGGCCGAAGGGCTGTACTCAAAGGTGGTGTCGGGCATGCTGTTTCAGTCGTTGAATTTCAAGGACAACAAGGGCAATTTCGAGGGCGCTGACAGGCGGCCCTACTTCCTGACGACGGGCAGCGCGGCCAAAATCGACCCGGCCTTTACCAACGTGTTTGTCATGTCGAACACCAACCAAGGCTACACCTACAACGCCACGTTCTCGCTCACCAAGCGCGTGCAAAACCGCCTCGAAACCTATGTGGGCTACAGCTACGGCCAGAGCAAGGACATCGTGAACGGCGTGCGGGTGTCGCCGGCCGCCAACTACGAGTGGAACCAGGCCCTGGTGGCCAACAGCCCCGCGCTGGCGTATTCCAACTTCGATCTGCGCCACAAGTTCATCGCCAACGCCTCCTACAACCAGCCGGTAGGCCAGCACACGGTGCTGTCGGCCAGCCTCGTGTACATTGCCCGCTCGGGCAGCCCGTTCTCGTTCGTGTACGAGGGCGACATCAACCGCGACGGCTCGGCCAAAAACGACTTGCTCTACATCCCCCGCGACCGGTCGGAAATCCGGCTGCTCGACTACCAGACGCCCCAGGGCACCATCACGGCCCAGCAGCAGTACGAGCAGCTCGACCGCTACATCAGCCAAGACGATTACCTCTCGGGCCGGCGCGGCGGCTACGCCGAGCGCAACGGCGCCCGCACGCCCTGGACCCAGCAGCTCGACCTGCGCCTGACGGCCAAGCTGCCCGTGAGCAAGTCCGGGGCCCAGCGCCTGGAGGTGTCCTTCGACTTCATCAACCTGGGCAACCTGCTCTCCCGCAACTGGGGCCGGCAGTACTTCGTGCCCAACATCAACAACTCGGGCTACGCGCTGCTCAACTTCGTGCGCATCGAGGACAAGCAGCCGGTCTACCAGTTCAAAAACCCCGGCGATACACCCTGGCAGACCGACCCCATCAACTCGCGTTGGCAAGGCCAGCTGGGGCTGCGCTACAACTTCAACTAGCTGCCAGACAGGTGTTCTGGCGGGCACCTCACCCCCTAACCCCCTCTCCGCTGGAGAGGGGGGACTAGTACTAGCATTAGATATAAAAAATTGATTTCTAGTGCTATAATCTAAGCGCTAATTCCCCCTCTCCGGAGGAGAGGGGGCTAGGGGGTGAGGTGCTAGACCCGGAAGCCCATGCGCTTGGGGCGCTGGCCGTCGAAGTAGTGCAGGGCCAGCTTGTAGCTGTCGAGTTTGAAGCCGCTTATGCTGCCCACGCAGTTCTTGCCCAGCAGGCTGCGCTGCCGGAACTCCTCGCGGGCGTGCAGGTTGCTCAGGTGTACCTCCACTACGGGCGCGCCGATGGCGGCCACGGCGTCGGCCAGCGCCACGCTGGTGTGGGTGAAGCCGCCGGCGTTGAGCACGATGCCGTGGTAGCTGAACCCTACTTCGTGGAGCTTATCGATGAGCACGCCCTCGTGGTTGCTCTGAAAATACTCCAGTTCGAACTGCGGAAAGGCCTCTGCCAGCTCAGGCAGGTAGTCTTCGAAGGAGCGGGTGCCGTAGATGCCCGGCTCGCGCCGGCCCAGTAGGTTGAGGTTGGGGCCGTTGAGAATAAGGATTTGCATGGGGTAGGGGAGTGGGGGACTTGACTAAGGGAAAGTCGGGAAGGACAGCAACAAAAGAACGTCATTCTGAGCAGAGCGCGCATTAAGCGGCAACGAGGAATCTCGCGTGCTGGCGTCTGGTTACTGCCGCAACGTCAGCACGCGAGATTCTTCGCTTCACTCAGAATGACGTTCCTTTGTCCCGGTTCCTTTAGTTTCCCGGTTCTTCCAAACCCAACCCTGCCGCCCATGTCCACCTGGTCCGTTGCCATCCGGCAGTTTGAAGGCTATCTGCAGCTGGAGAAGTCGTTGTCGGCTAATTCGGTGGAGGCATATGCCCGCGACGTAGACAAGCTGCGGCAGTACCTGGAGCTGGAGAAGCTGCCCGCCTCGCCCCAGCAGGTCACGACCCGCATCCTGCGCGACTTCCTGGCCTGGCTGGGCGGACTGGGCCTGGAGGCCACTTCGCAGGCCCGCACGCTCTCGGGCCTCAAGGCCTTTTACCGCTTCCTGATTATGGAAGATTTGCTCACGCTCGACCCCACCGACACGCTCGAAGCGCCCAAAACCGGCCGCAAGCTGCCCGATACGCTCAGCTACCCCGAAATCGAGCAACTGCTGGCCGCCATCGACCTGAGCACGCCCGAGGGCACCCGCAACCGGGCCATCCTGGAAGTGCTCTACAGCTCGGGCCTGCGGGTAAGCGAGCTGACCGGCCTGCGCCTCTCCAACCTCTACGCCGACCAGGGCTTTGTGCGCGTAACGGGCAAGGGCAACAAGGAGCGGCTCGTGCCCATCGGCCGCGATGCGCTAAAGCACCTGGGCTTCTACCTGCAGGGTATCCGGGCACACCTCGATATCAAGCCCGGCCACGAAGACACCGTGTTTCTCAACAAGCGCGGCGCGGGCCTCTCGCGGGTCATGATTTTCCACATCATCAAGGCCGCCGCCGAGAAAGCCGGCATCCGCAAGAGCATCAGCCCCCACACATTTCGCCACAGCTTTGCCACGCATCTGATCGAGGGCGGAGCCGATTTGCGGGCCGTGCAGGAGATGCTGGGCCACGAAAGCATCACGACCACCGAAATCTACACCCATCTCGACCGCGACTACCTGCGCCAGGTTATTACCGAATTCCATCCGCGCAGCTAACCGCTGCCTGGTTAGTTGCTCTGTGGATTAGTGGCGGCCGGCAAAAAGGAGCAGCTCAGCAGCCACTCGTTGGCTTCGGCCAGCGAATCGAAAATCTGAATCTCGAACTGCGTGAACAGCTGGTGGGCGGGGCTGGCAATGAAGGTATGGGCCACCGTGCCGGCTCGCACTACGTGGGCCACGTAGCGCAGGCCGGCAGTAGCGGCAGCCGGGGCCCACTGCTGGGCCACCCACAGCAGCGAATCGAACCAGGGGCCGAGCAAATGGGTATTGTCATTGAGCAGGCACCGGCAGGCATGCTGCTGCACGGTTTCGAGGCTGGCCCGCGCCCCTTCCTGAGCCCGGGCGCCGTCGATGTAGCCCAGCCAGCTCACCGATAGCTGCTGCCGGGCAGGGTAGTAGCGCAACCGGCAGAACTCGGTACCATCGGAATCAAGCAACGGGCGTTCGAACATATGAATAGCGTAATGGATTTTACACTTTTGGACTTCATGCTTTAACGTGGAAACTGCCGGCCAGGATGCCGGCCGCCTCGGAGCTTCTGCTTTTGCGCCAGCCGCACCTACGGAACCCGCTCATTCACCTGCTCCCTCGTTCCCGGCGTCATCATTTCACCGCTTTTATGCCTAGATTTGGTTTCTGGCGTACATTCTGATGGCGAAAAATACCTACAAACAACCTTCCGCTTCCGACAACGGGCGCACCAACGAGCCCCGTTCGGCCACGCCGCGCCCGGCTCGTAATCAGCCCCGGGTAGCTGCCGAAGCCGCTCCAAAGGAGGCGCGGCGCAACGAGCCCAAGGCCCCGGCAATGGCTAAAAAAGCCCGCACCCCCATCAAAATGCCCGATTGGCAGTTGGGCGGCATATTCGGGTTCCTGCGCGACCGACGGTTCCAGCTCTTTCTGGGTTTCTTTCTGCTCTTTGGGTCGATTTACCTCACCATTGCCTTCGTTTCGTTTCTGTTCACGGGCCACGCCGATCAGAGCGTGACCGAAAGCGTGGGCCATACGCCGCTCAAAGATGCCGGCCAGGAAACCGGCAACTGGCTGGGGCTGGTAGGAGCATTGCTGGCCGAATGGCTGATTCAGGATGGCTTCGGCATAGCTGCGTTTGCCCTGATTCCGGTGATTTTCTTCCTGGGCTATAAAATCGTGTTTCGTCGGGCCGGCGTGTCGGTCACCTACGTGCTGGCGTTGTGCCTCTTTGCAACGCTGTGGCTGAGCGTGCTGCTGGGCTACGTGGTGCTCTCACTGCAAAGCCCCGACATCGACCCCGCCCTGGCCCACAGCCTCGATTTCCTGTGCGGGGGCGTGGGCTACGAAACAGCCTTCTGGCTCGACAGCCTCATCGGCTGGGGCACGGTGCTGTTGCTGGCCTTCCTGCTGATTTCGTTCGTGGTCTTCTTCTTCAACGTCACCACCCTGAACCTGGGCAGCTTCACCCCCGAAGCCTCTGCGGAAGCCCCCACCGGTAACCGCCCCGCCACCAACGAGCCCGCCCCCTGGGCCGTGGATGAGCCCGGCACCGACGCCAACGATAACCCCCTGGGTATTACCCTGCGCGATACCCGCGCCCCCGCCGTTGTTGCCCCGGAACCCACCGAGCCCGAAACCGCTCCGCTCCGTACCGGCGCCGTAGCCTCGCCCGCCCTGGCAGCCGCTTCGGCCGCAACCTCGGCAACTGGCGCGGCGGCCACTGCTGCAGCGGGAGGGCTAGCTGCCGGCGCAGCCGCGTTGCCCATGAGTGTGGGCCCGGTAGCTGCGCTGGCATCCACTCCCAAACCCGGCAGCGGCCCGAGCTTCTCCATTGAAGTGCCCGAGCCGGAGCCCGTGCGCCCGCCCGCGCCCCCGCTCGTATCGAGCGTGCCCACGCCCTTGTCGCTGGCTGATCTGGCCGATGACGACGCACCGCTGCCCGCTTCGCTGCCGGTTCCGGCACCGCCCGCACCGGCCAAAACCGGGCTCTCGTTTGAAGTCGAAGACTCCACGGCCAAGCTCGAACTCAAGCCCGAGCTCGACCCCTCGGCCGGGCCCGATATGGCCGTTATCTCGGAGGAAGACGAGGACCAGGAGGCAATGCCCACCGGCGAATACGACCCGACCCTCGATCTGCCCCGCTACCAGTACCCGACCCTGGAGCTGCTCAACGACTACGGCCAGGCCAAAGCCCAGGTAACCAAGGAGGAGCTGGAAGCCAACAAGGACCGCATCGTGGAAACGCTGGGCCACTACGGCATCAATATCGCCAGCATCAAGGCCACCATCGGGCCCACCGTCACGCTCTACGAAATCGTGCCCGACGCCGGGGTGCGCATCAGTAAAATCAAGAGCCTCGAAGACGACATTGCCCTGAGTCTTGCGGCGCTTGGTATTCGCATTATTGCCCCCATTCCGGGCAAGGGCACCATTGGTATTGAGGTGCCAAACGCCAAGAAGGAGATGGTGAGCATCCGCTCGGTGTTCAATACCGACAAGTTCATTGCCTCCGAAATGGACTTGCCCATTGCCTTTGGGCGTACGATTACCAACGAGGTGTTCGTGGTGGATCTGGCCAAAATGCCTCACCTGCTCATGGCCGGTGCTACGGGCCAGGGTAAATCGGTGGGCCTGAACGTGATTCTGGCCTCCCTGATCTATAAGCGCCACCCCAGCCAGCTCAAGTTCGTGCTCGTCGACCCCAAGAAGGTGGAACTGAGTATATTCAACAAGATTGAGCGCCATTTCCTGGCCAAGCTGCCCGACACCGAGGAGCCCATCATCACCGATACCAAAAAGGTGGTGAACACGCTCAACTCGCTGTGCATGGAGATGGACAAGCGCTACGACCTGCTCAAGGATGCCGGCTGCCGCAACCTGAAGGAGTACAACCGCAAGTTCGTGGAGCGCCGCCTCAACCCTAAGAAGGGCCACCGCTACATGCCCTTCATTGTGCTGGTGATTGACGAGCTGGCCGACCTGATGATGACGGCCGGCAAGGAGGTAGAAACGCCCATTGCCCGCCTCGCCCAGCTGGCCCGCGCCATCGGCATCCACCTGATTGTAGCCACCCAGCGCCCGTCGGTGAACGTGATTACCGGCATCATCAAGGCCAACTTCCCCTGCCGGATTTCCTTCAAGGTGACCAGCAAAATCGACTCCCGCACCATCCTCGATGCCGGCGGGGCCGACCAGCTCATCGGCCAGGGCGACATGCTGATTTCCCAGGGCTCCGACATCATCCGGGTGCAGTGCGCCTTTATCGACACGCCTGAAGTGGACCGCCTCTGCGACTTCGTGGGTGGGCAGCAGGGCTACCCCGATGCCTACCACCTGCCCGAAGTAGTGGGCGAAAGCGGCGGCGGCAACGGCGACAGTGACGATTTCAACCCCGCCGACCGCGACAGTATGTTCGAGGAGGCGGCCCGCGTCATCGTTACACACCAGCAGGGCAGCACCTCCCTGATTCAGCGCCGCCTTAAGCTCGGCTACAACCGCGCCGGCCGCCTGATCGACCAGTTGGAGCACGCCGGCATCGTGGGGCCTTTTGAAGGCAGCAAGGCCCGGGAGGTTTTAATTCCCGACGAGTATAGTTTGGAACAGTTGTTGAATACGTTGCCTAAGTAGAGGGTAGTGCTTTGTTGTTAGTACTTGGATATCTGATGGAAGGGGAATGAAAATGAACTTCATTTCCGTTTTGGAGTATCTAACGGCAGCAATTGTTCGCCGCACAGTCTCGGCACTACCAACCATCAACTAAGCCCTAAAAACATCTTTGCAATGAAAAAGTACCTCGCTCTGCTCGCTTTGTCCGTTTCGGTTTCCTCCGTGGCTTCGGCCCAGCAGGACCCCAAGGCGGGCAAGATTCTGGACCAGATGAGCGCGAAATATCAGGCCATGAAGGCCTTCAAGGCTACTTTTACCCAAACCCTCGAAAACGATGCGGCTAAGGTAAAGGAGAACCTGAGCGGCGACATCACGGTGAGCGGCCAGAAGTTCCGGTTGAAGATGAGCGGCCAGGAGGTCATCAATAACGGCCAGACCATGTGGACCTACATGAAGTCGGAAAACGAAGTGAACGTGTCTGACTACGAGCCCGACGAGGAGGAAGTATCGCCTTCCCAGATCTACACGCTCTACAAGAAAGGCTACAAGTACACGTATGCCGGCGAGGCGAAGGAAGGCGGTCAGACGGTGGACATCATCGAGCTGGCTCCCGAAGACCGCAGCAACCCCGTCTATAAAGTGCGCCTGAAAGTGGACCGCAACGATAAAACGGTGAAAAGCTGGCAGATGTACAAGAAGAACGGCAACCGCTACACTTACCGCATCAGCAAGTTCCAGCCTAACGCCCCGGTCGATGCCACTACTTTCAACTTCGACAAGTCAAAGTATAAAGGCGTGAAGGTGATTGACCTGCGCTAACCGCGCCACCTGCCAACCTGACCGGCCCGCTTCTGCTACTTCAGCAGGGGCGGGCCGGTTTTTTGTTCAGCCTAATAAGAGAGTGGTTTCAACCCTGAAGCGGTAGGGCTTCACCAAGTAGATGCCGGGCCTTAAAAATATCTATGCCCACCACAAATACCCGAAATCGTGGATCGTGCGGTCCATTGTAGGGGATTTGGTCGGTATGGGGCGTCATGTTGTACGCTGAGAGCTGGTTACTTAAAGCCGCAGCAGTTGCTTCGGTGCGAAAAAAACCAACGCAGTGGTCGTGCCGGATGCCCATAACGAAGTTGTAGAAATAGGTGCAGGCTGCCGCCTCATCAGGGGAAGTGAAGGTAGGGGCATCATTGCATCCGCGTTCGGTATAGCAGACTTGCCACAAGCCATTGGCAAAGTGTAAAAGGTGAGAGCCGGAGTAGCTGCCTCGACTTTCAATAGCGTAGTTTTCGGGATTACAGCCAGCCGCTAGCAGGCAGTCGTTGAGTTCAATACTGTTCATCTACAGCTTGTTGTCATGTCTGAAGATTGCGAATGCAGCGAGTGGGGTTTATAGGCAACAAGTTCAGTAGAAAAATTAAGGCCTTTTGAATAAATGGGAGATACAGAAGGCTAAAAAAGATGCTTACTTACAGAATGATATTCAGTAGTTTGATGCCAAACCTGCTGATCGGGCTTTATCTATTCCGCTATGCAGGAAGACTTTCTCCACTATATCTGGCAGCACCAGTACTTCGATAAAACGGACCTGCGCACCAAGGACGGCCAGCCGATAACCGTGCTGCGGCCCGGCCACCGCAACCCCGATGCGGGCCCCGATTTCCTCCAGGCCCGGCTCCAGGTGGGCGAGGTGGAGTGGAGCGGGGCCGTGGAAATACACCTGCGGGCCTCCGACTGGCACCGCCACCACCACCAAACCGACCCCAAGTACGACCAGGTGGTGCTACACGTCGTTCACGCGGCCGACGCCAACGTGCAACGCACCAACGGCTCCGTTATTCCGGTGCTGGAACTGGCGGCGCGGCTACCGGCCGGGGCGCTGGCTGCCTATGAGCAGCTCCAGCACCAGCCGCCCGAAACGCTGCTGCCCTGCGCCGCGCTGCTGCCCCGGGTATCGGAGCTGACGCGCACCATGATGCTGGGCCGGACGCTGCTGGAACGCATGGAGCAGAAGGCCGACCGCGTGACCGAACTGCACGAGCGGCTGGGCCAGGACTGGGAAGCTACGGCCTGGCACGCGCTGGCGGCAGCATTTGGCTTCCAGAAAAACAGTGAGCCGCTGAGCCGGCTGGCTAAAGTGCTGCCGCTGGCGCTGCTGCGCCGCTACCGCGCCGATGCCCGCCAACTGGCCGCGCTGGTGTTTGGGCAGGCCGGGTTTCTGGCCGAAGATGCCTTGACGGAGCCGCTCGACGATTTCAGCCGGGAGCTGCGAGCCGAGTACGAATTTCTGCGCCACAAACACAACCTGCACGGCACGGCGCTGGCCGCCCACGAGTGGAACTTCCTGCGCCTGCGGCCGGCCAACTTTCCCACCGTGCGCCTGGCCCAGCTCACGGCCCTGCTTCATGCCCGGCCCACGCTCTTCGACGCCCTGCTCACGGCCCATGACGGGCGGGCGCTGGAGCAGTTTTTCCGGGCTCCGCTGCCCGAGTACTGGCAAACCCACACCCGCCCCGGCCGTCCCGGTAAGGTGGCACCTCTCGGCAGCAGCAGCGTGCATCTGCTGATAACCAACACCGTCGTGCCGCTCCGTGTCGCCCATGCCCGCTCGGTGGGCCAGCCCGGGCAGGTAGAAGCCGCCCTGAGCCTGCTCGACCAGCTGCCCGCCGAGCACAACCGCCTCACCGACGCCTACGAAGCCGCCGGTTTCCGCCACGCCTGTGCCGCCGACTCGCAGGCGCTGCTGGCCCTGGAGCGCGGCTACTGCGCGCCCCGTCGGTGCGTGCATTGTGGCATCGGCGCGAGCCTGCTACGCCAGAAAATTTAAGCCGCAAGCTGTGAGCTACAAGCTGCAAGTCCGTTCAAAGTGCCTGTCAGCTGAAGCTGGCGGCCTAAATGGTCTGGTGGCTGGAAACTTGCAGCTTGTAGCTTGCAGCTCATAGTCTGCAGCTTGTAGCTTGCAGCTCAAAGCCTGCGGCTCAAATGAAAATTTTACTTGCCTTATTGCTCAATGCTGGCCTGGTGTGGCTGCTGTGGCGGTGGCTGCTCCGGGTGCGGCAACTGCCCGCGGTGGGTAGGTGGGTGCTGCCCACGCTGTTGCTCAAGCTACTGGCCACGGTGGTTTCGGTGCTCACGCTGAGCGAGGATGCCAAGTACTTCCTGGTTTGGTCACGGCGCCTGACGGAGCAGCTCTGGCAGGCTCCCGCCGACTGGGCCCTGATGCTACTGACCGATGAGTTTCATTGGAACGGCTGGAAACTGGTGTACCACGGGCTGTCGAACACATTTTTCCTGATTAAGCTGCTCTCGATGCTCAATCTGGCCAGTCTGGGCAACGCCTGGCTGAACGCGCTTTATTTGTCGCTGCTGAGTTTTGTGGGCGCTTGGGAGCTGGTGCGGCAGGTACGGCAGCGGTGGCCCGAATCGGTGCCGGGCGCGACGGTGGTGGCCTTTTTGCTCTGGCCCACGGTGGTGTACTGGACTTCGGGCCTGACCAAGGAAAGCCTGCTGGTAGGCAGCGGGGCGCTGGTACTGGCGTTGGTCCTGAAGCTAGCCTACGGTCCGGCCGGCCGCCGGGGGGCATTGGTGGCAGGGCTACTGGCGGCGGCCGTGCTGCACTTCAAAATGCGCTACTTCTTCGCTGTGGTGCTGTTTGGGGTGCTGGCCGGGCTCGGCCTGATCCGGGCTTTGCAGCAACTCGGGTGGGTCCGCAGTCGGATGGCGCAGCTGGTGGTGGTAGTGGCCCTGCTGGCCGGCGGAGCCTGGGCGGCCGGCCAGGTTAGTCCTGTGTTCCGGGCCAACCGTTTCACCTCGCAATTGCAGCGCAACTATTCCAGCCTGCTGGCCAGCTCCCGCAACCGCCCGCATCTAAACTATCCCAACCTGCAACCCACCACCGCAAGCGTAGTGGCCCACGCCCCGCTGGCGGCGGCAAATACGTTGGTCCGGCCCTGGTTCTGGGAGGGTGGGTCGGTGCTCTACGTGGTAGCCGGCCTCGAAAACCTGCTGTTGCTGGCAGCACTCGGGGTAGCCTTGGTCGCGGTAGCCCGCGGTTGCCCCGGCCGGCTGCCTTTCGCGCTGGTGCTGGTGGTGCTGCTCTACTGCCTGATACTGGCCGCGCTGCTGGGCCTTACCACCCCCAATCTGGGGACGCTCAACCGCTACCGTGTCACGTTCCTGCCGTTTCTGCTGTTGCTACTGCTGCAAAACGACTATATGGGCCGCCTGTTGCGGCGGGTTGAAGGGTGAGACTTTGTTGGCAGTGGCTAGTGAGGGAACGTCAGACAGAGCGTAGCGAAGCATGACCTTACTTTAACTGGCAACTTTCAACTGGCAACTGATACCGTATCTTTGCCTTTCTGAATTGAACTCCTCATCGGCCGTTTGCGGCCGTTTTTTGCTAGTATGGAAAATCCCGTAATCATTCTGGGCGCGCAAGCCGTCGGTACTGCTGCCCTCGATGCCTTTCAAAGCAACGACGTAGTGGTGTACTGCCTGCTCGACGATGATACCGCCCTTCAGGAAACCGAACTGAACGACGTGCCCGTAATGGGCAACACCGACGACAAGGAACTGCTTAAGCTGCTGGGCAAGAAGTGCGAGGTATTTGTGGCCACCGAAGACACGGCCAGCCGCCGCAGCCTCACCAACATGCTGCGCGAAGAGTACGCCGTGGCTCCCGTCAACGCCATTCACCAACGGGCCAGCGTATCGGCTCACGCCTGGCTGGGCCACGGCAACCTGATCGGGGCCAACGCCGTGGTGGCCGGTACCGCTAAACTCGGCGACGGCTGCATTCTGGGGGCCAATTCGGTCGTTGAGGTGAAAGCTGAAGTCGGTGATTACGCCCAGCTCGGAGCGGGTGCCATTCTCAACGCCGGTGTGCAGGTGGG
The DNA here is from genome assembly GCA_963711295.1 of uncultured Cytophagales bacterium. Classification (GTDB taxonomy): domain Bacteria; phylum Bacteroidota; class Bacteroidia; order Cytophagales; family Hymenobacteraceae; genus Hymenobacter. The sequence goes on along the minus strand of CAVQDF010000003.1, from coordinate 1,020,440 downwards.
CGAACTGGCCTTTATTGGCGCTGGCGCCGTCGTGGTGGCCGGCGTCAAAATTGGGGCGAAAGCCCGCGTTGGGGCTGGCTCGGTCGTGGTGGCCGATGTGCCCGCCGGCCAAACCGTGTTCGGTAACCCGGCAGCTAAAGTTTAATTTATAGTTAGTGATTAATAATTGGCAAGTACATGGCTGGCATTGTCGATGCTGGCAGAGCTGCCACAGTAATTATTAATTACTAATTGTCAGTTACTAATTAATTAAAATGGACTACCTCGTTCTGCTTTACTACTGCTACACGCCGCTGGAGAATCCTGAGCAATTTCGGGAGGAGCACCACCGGCTGTGTTTGCAGCTGAATCTGCTGGGCCGCATCATTGTGGCGCCCGAGGGGCTTAACGGCACCGTATCGGGCCGGCGGGCCGATTGTGCGGAGTACATGCGGCTGGTGAAAGCCGACCCGCGTTTCGCGTCGTTGGAGTTTAAAATCGAGGAGGCGCCGGCGCACACGTTTCAGAAGCTGCACGTGCGCGTGAAGCCCGAAATCGTGCACGTGGGCCTGCCTGCCATCAAGCCCTACGAGCGCACCGGCATCCACCTCTCGCCCGAGCAGTTCCGCGACCTCAAAGACCAGCCCGATGTGGTGGTGCTCGACGTGCGCTCGGACTACGAGCATCGTCTCGGCCGCTTCAAAAATGCCGTAACGCTCGACATGGAGAACTTCCGCGAGTTTCCGGAGAAAGTAGCCGAGCTGGCGCAGTATAAGGACAAGAAAATCCTGACCTACTGCACCGGCGGCATTAAGTGCGAGAAGGCCAGTGCCTTTCTGCTCGATCAGGGCTTCGACAACGTATACCAGCTCCACGGCGGCATCATCAAGTACGGCCTCGAAGCCGGGGGGGAGGATTTTGAGGGTCAGTGCTACGTGTTCGATGGCCGCGTGGCCATCGACGTGAACACCGTCAACCCCTCCATTATCAGCGAGTGCCACCACTGCCACACGCCCAGCAGCCGCATGGTAAACTGTGCCAACCCGCAGTGCAACGCCCATCTGCCGCTCTGCGAAACCTGCGCCGACGAGCTGGCCGGGGCCTGCTCACCGGCTTGCCAGGAGCACCCCGCCAAGCGCCCCTACGACGGCACCGGTACTTACCCCCGCCTCAGCAACCACTACCGCCCCGAGCAGGGCCTGATTTCGTACCGCGCCTCTTCAGAAATTAAAAATTAAGGGCCAAAAGATTAAAAATTGAACATCCTCCCGGAATCAATTTCATCTGTTTTTCTCTGTCAATTTTTAATTTTTAACTCTTAATTTTTAATTCCCCACCCATGCCCATTGCCGAATCGGAACTCATCCTCAACAAGGATGGCAGCGTCTACCACCTCAACCTGCTGCCCGACCATATTTCTGATACCATTATTACCGTCGGCGACCCCGAGCGGGTACCCAGCGTAAGTGAGCATTTCGATTCCATCGAAACCAAAATTCACAAGCGCGAATTTGTAACCCACGTGGGTTATTACAAGGGCAAGCGCATTGCTGCCATCAGTACCGGCATGGGTACCGACAACATCGACATTCTCATGAATGAACTCGATGCGCTGGTAAACATCGATTTTATGACCCGCGAAGTGCGGCCCCAGGCCGAGCACCTCAACCTGCGTATTGTGCGGGTAGGCACCAGCGGCTCGTTGCAGGCCGATGTGCCGGTGGGCTCGTTGCTGGCCTCTGAGCACGCCGTGGGCCTCGATTCGCTCATGCAGTTTTATCCGCTCGTTGAAACCGGGCTCGAAATTGAGGTGAGCCAGGGCATCCAGCAGGCACTGCAGCTGCCCTACCGCCCGTACTGCGTGCGCGGCTCCGACCTGCTGCGCGAGCAAATTGGCTTCGACATGATTATGGGCAATACGCTCACCTGCCCCGGTTTCTACGGCCCCCAGGGTCGGGTTTTGCGCCTTGATCTGCGTTTGCCTAACCTTATTGAGGCCTATCAGCAGTTCCGCTACCAGAGCGCCGAGGGTGAGTTCCGTCTCACCAACTTCGAGATGGAAACGGCCGGTTACTATGCCTTGGGCCGGATGCTGGGCCACGAGGTGCTCTCGCTCAACGCCATCGTAGCCAACCGCGCCACCGGCGAATTCGCCACCAACGCCGACCAGATCGTGGGCGACCTCATCGCCAAAACCCTCGACCGTCTCTAAGAGCACGGGTGAGCATAGATTTTTTCGGATTACACGAATTTCGTGGCCGATTATAGGGCGAAGCAGTGCTTCGCCCTTTTTTTGTTCTCTGTAGTAGCGACCATTTGTTATGCCAAAGCGGGCCGCATCCTGAAACTATAGGCCGTGAGCGGGACAGAAAATTCTGCTGCAAAAAAATAAATTTCATATCTATAATTATATACTAAGGCATTAAAAGAAAGACCAGCCTCAGTTTATAAAGCTGAGGCTGGTCTTGGTAAGATGAAATTCTGATGAATTCTTCTGCGGCTTCCTAATAGAAATCGAAGCCCAGCACCGAGCGGAGCGGGAGGGAAGCACCGGCTTTCAGGGTCAGGAAGTCGGCGTCGGTGGCCCATACGGTGGTTTGCACCCGTTTTACAGCCCCATCAGCAGTCTGGAAGTAGATATCGACCTTGCCGTGGTAGCCGTTGCCCAGCGTGGTAGCCCGCTCGGCCGAGTAGCGCCGGACCTGGCGGTCGGCCAACAAGGGCAGCACATCTTCCGCCGAAAAGCGACAATGGCGCAACGATTCCTTGGCAATGGTTTCAGTGTTTTGTGCAACGGTGAACATGGGCATAGGGGATTTTGAAGACGGAGGTAAGGTAATGGGCTGCCTGATAAAATGCAATCGTCTTGCCTACTGTTTTCGGTCCGTTCATCTGGGGAAAACGACTGTTCAGCGAGAACAGCCGTTTTTCGCGCTGGGTTCACCCCAAATCCGCCAAAAAAGCCATTGTATCCACCCCGTCGGCGTAGTCGGCGAGGCCGGGCTCCTGGGCCTTGCCAAATGGGAAGCTACCAGGATATTGGCCCCCGGCCGACACGATGCACTGGGTTTGGGCCGCCACGTCGGTGAGCTGGTCTACCAAGTCTACTTCGTTGGTGTAGGAGCCGTGGTGCAGCACCGAAATGGGCGACACGAGTTGGGTGCTTTCGGTGAGCAGCAGAAAGCCCGAATCGAGGTGGGGCACGCGGTTGACGAGCATAATGCTCTTGTTGTAGTCGTAGTTGTTCTGGTAGCGGTTGTGCTCCAGCACCCGATGCCAGGGCTGCAGGGCATCGAGCAGCAATGGAAAATCGTAGCCTGCAGGTGCGTATACTTTACTGACGTTGCGGCAGCCCAGGCCGTAGTAGCGGAAAATGTCTTCGCCGAGCAAGCCCAACTCGTGGGGCGTTTCGCGGCCCGTGAGCACGGCCAGGCTGGTGCGGTTACGCCGAATGATGTGGGGCCGCTTCCCAAAGTAGTACTCGAAGTAACGGGCCGTATTGTCGGAGCCGGTAGCAATGAAGGCGTCGGCGGCATTCAGGCGCTCAACCAGCTGCAGTTGGTCGGCGAAGCGGGGTTCGAGGCGAACCAACTCGTCGAGAATCCAGCGCATGAGCAGCGTATCGTCGGAGCTGAGCTTGGCCAGCAGGCGGTGGCCGCTCAGCAGCACGCACAGCGCATCGTGGAAGCCCACCAACGGAATATTACCGGCCATTACTACGCCCACTTGCCGGGCAGCGGCCGGCTCGGGGCGGTAGCGGGCAGCCCACTGGCGCAGGGGCTGTTCGCGCAGCAGGAAGGCTACGCCTTCCAGGGCTGCCCGCACGTTGGCCGCATCGAACCAGGGGTTGTTGTTGCGGGCGCGGGCGGTTAGTTCGGCCAGTTCGTCGGTTTGGGCGGGGTCGAGCAGCAGGTTAGTGAGGCGCTGGCCCAGGGCCACGAAGGCGGCGAGGCGGTCGGCGTGGGTTATCATCTGATAGGGCACTAAAAGAGCGAGAAGGAAAGTCGGCGGCAGAAAACAAAACCGCGGGTGTGAAATTACATAACCGTGTACGGGTAATTCCTACTTTTGCCCTGTCGCATCCTGCCCCCGGCAGATTGCGTACCTTCACCAACCGATTCTCTTACCCCTAACGACTCCCGAGGCTATGGCCATCATGATAACCGACGAGTGCATCAACTGTGGTGCCTGCGAACCGGAATGCCCCAACACCGCTATTTACGAAGGCGGCGCCGCCTGGCGCTGGGCCGACGGCACCAGCCTGCAGGAAGTGCAGATTGACGGCGGCCAGACTGTGTCTGGGGTAGCTCCTCAAACGCCAATTTCCGACGAGTACTACTATATCGTATCGGACAAGTGCACCGAGTGCGTGGGTTTCCACGAAGAGCCCCAGTGTGCTGCCGTCTGCCCCGTCGACTGCTGCGTAGACGACCCCGACTACCGCGAATCGCAGGAAAAGCTAATCGCCAAAAAGGAGTGGCTCCACCAGGAAGCCTAAACTAAACCTGTTGATATTGCGAGGTAGACTGTAGGTAACCCGTTTAATTTCAGCGTGCAAAACGCTCATGTGCTCAAAAGCCCCCAACGTCATTGCAGATGTTGGGGGCTTTTGTTTTAAGGGCTCCAGGCTGCGTGAGGGCAAATTAAATTCGTAGCGTTTTGGGGTGCTTAGGCCGCACTTTGCAACTATGCTCGGTTAAGTTCCGCAGTTGAAGTACTTGTCATAGGCTGATTCGGGAATCAGGCTCAACTGGCTGAGCAGCTTGATGGGCCAGCGCAAGCGGCGGATGAGGGCGTAGTTGTTGGGGTAGGCACGGAACGTTGTGGGCGGCGTGGCTACAATTTGCTCGAACTCCTCGCGACTCAGCCCCAGACGTTTGATACAGAGGTTGATAACCTTCTCATCTTCAATGGAGTTGACGTGCCTGACGCGCTCCAGGGCAACCGGACGGGGCATCTGGCCCGAACGCACCAGGGCCGAGTAGTTGAACAGCCGCCGGTCGATGTTGAATTTGGTGCGGTTGAGGTAGTAGATAACGCTTTGGTAAAGGTCGTCGAAGTAATGGGCGCCGGGGTTCACCCAGGCCAGCTCCCGCTCCAGCAGCTCGTCCACATCGGCCCGCACATAATCGACGTGGTAGAGCAGCGTGACGGTTTTAATGCGCCGGATGAAGGCGTAGTAGAACATCTGCCGGATGTCGAGGTGAAAGCCCGGGTCGGCGGGCTTCCAGGGACGCAGCGGCACCGTGCCAAATTGCTTATGCACGGCCTTCAGGTACTTGCCGTCGAGGTAGTTCCAGCTCAGTGGGGCAATGCCCTCGGTGCGAAACGACTGGCCGATAACGATGCGCTGAATGCCTTCTTTGGCCGCCACGCCGTAGAGGGCAGTGGCAATGCCCAGGTCGGTGCCCTGCTCCATATCGGGCACGGAGGCTTTAAGGAAGGCAATTTTGAGGTCCTTGGATTCGCGCCAGTCGGACGTGATGGTACGCATTTCCACGCCCAGCTTGCGGCAGGCTTTAAGCATGTTCTCGCCGGCAATGGGGTTGCCGAAACCATCATTGAAGTGCACGGCCAACGGGCGTAAACCCAGCTTCACCACGCAGTACCAGAGCGTAAACGACGAGTCGCGGCCCCCGCTTACGCCCAGCACGCAGTCGTAGCGCTTGCCGCGGCCGAGACGCTTCATGTCGGCCGCCATTTCCTGCACGTGCCGCTCGCCGGCCTCACCCAACGGGAAGGCGCGGTCCATTTTATCGTGGAGGGAGCAGAAATTGCATTCGCCGCGGGCGTCGAAGTTGATACCGGGCACGGTGGTATCCATGATGCAGCGGCTGCATTGTTGGTAAAGTTCGGGCATCCAGTCGGGGTCAGGTCGGTAACGGGGAGGCAGCGGCGGGAGGGGGCGGCCAGGTAAGCGGAGCGGGGATTAATACGGAAAAAAAGGTCGGTCGTTACCGGCCCGTGGTTGGCAGTTCATCGAGCCGGAAGCCCTTGCGGGCCAGCATCTGCCCGATTTGGGTTCCCTGCTCGGACCGCACCGGCCGGGGCAGATCGGCTACTACCAGGTGGCCGGCAAACTCGTTGAACGCGCCCTGGGCCCGGATACCGCTGGCATCAACGGCCAGCGAACAACCAATGCTTTTCTTGCCCTCATAAGGCCCGCCCACGATGTAGCCCACCGATGTGGTACCGACCACGCTTACATTATAGAGCTGGGCCAGAATGGAGTAGGGCTTGATCCACTTTTCGCTGTAGGGGTCGTGCTCCTCGGTAATGGAGTAATCCACGGTCCAGGACGAGGGCGAGAGGATGAATTCGGCCCCCATGCGGGCCAGGGTATGGCCGATAGCCAGACCGTCGAGGAAGTTGTCGGCGCAGATGTTAACGCCGATTTTGCCCAGGGGCGTATCCACTACGTTCAGGGTCTGGCCCACGGCGTAGAAGGGTAGTTCAACCTCAAGCAAGTTGATTTTGTGATACTTGCAGATGATGTCGCCGGCCGGGTTGATGAGGATGGCGGCGTTGTAATTGCGGCCGTCGGGGGCGCGCTCGGTCAGGCCGGCGCATACGTAGAGGCCGTGCTGGCGGGCGGCCTGGCAGAGGCGGTCGGCGTAGGGGCCAGGAATGGGCTGGGCTTCGAGCAGGGCGCTGGGGTGGGTCCAGGCGAAATCGAGGGTTTCGGGCAGCAGCACCACCTCGCAGTGCTGGGCCGCGGCATCGGCTATCATGCGCTCGGCCCGGTCGAGGTTGCGCTCGGGCTCCCCGCCCTCTACCAGTAGCTGGCCCATGCCCACGCGAATGCTGCCGGAAAAGGAGCCAGCCAGGGCAGCGGCGGGCGGCACGGAAGGAGCAGTAGCCAGGGTTGGGGCCGCCGGGGAAGGCGCGGCAGCTTTACGGAAAGAAAAAAGGGCCATAAGCAGGCAACAGCTACGGAAATAAACAGACGAGTTGAAGGGCTGCTAATCTTAGCTAAGTAGGGTAAGCAAATACGAAAAGTTCAGTTCCACCGTCAAAAATAACCAATGGGTGGTTGGGAACCGGTCCGGCCCGCTCAAATTCTGAAGAAAATCGGTCGGGCATTGGTCCTTGTCAGTCCCTATTTCCGGCCCCGGCCCGAAATAGCTACTTTTGTGCCCGTATCCGCCTCCCGAATCTCTCCCCGATGTCCATCGCCAAAACCTATACCCCTGCCGACGTAGAAGCCAAATGGTACCAGCGCTGGCAGGAGCAGGGCTTTTTCAAAGCCAAGGCCAACCCCCGCAAGCAGCCCTACTCGGTCGTGATTCCGCCGCCCAACGTAACGGGCGTGCTGCACATGGGCCACATGCTCAACAATACCATTCAGGATGTGCTGGTGCGCCGGGCCCGGATGCAGGGCAAGGAAGCCTGCTGGGTGCCCGGCACCGACCACGCCGTCCATCGCCACGGAGGCCAAGGTAGTGGCCCTGCTCAAGGAGCAGGGCATCGAGAAGAAGGACCTGACCCGCGAGCAGTTTCTGGAGCACGCCTTTGCCTGGAAGGAAAAGTACGGCGGCATCATTCTGGAGCAGCTCAAGCAGCTCGGTGCCTCCTGCGACTGGGACCGCACCCGCTTCACGATGGAGCCCGCACTGACCGACGCCGTGCTGCGCGTGTTCGTCGACCTGCACCAGAAGGGCCTGATCTACCGCGGCGTGCGCATGGTGAACTGGGACCCGCTGGGCCAGACCGCCTTTCCGACGAGGAAGTGATTCCGAAGGACGTAATGGCCAAGATGTACCACCTGCGGTATGCAGTTGTCAGTGATTCGTTGTCAGTTGTTAGTGAAGAGAAGCAGCAGAACGATGCTGACAACCAACAACTGGCCACTGACAACTCAATCACCATCGCTACCTCCCGGCCCGAAACCATTATGGCCGACGTGGCGGTGGCCGTGAACCCCAACGACCCGCGCTATCAGCACCTGATTGGTCAGAAGCTGCGCATTCCGCTGCTGGGCCGCGAAATCCCGATTATTGTGGATGAGTACGTGAGCATCGACTTTGGCACCGGGGCGCTGAAAGTGACGCCGGCCCACGACTTGAACGACTACGAGCTGGGCGTGAAGCACAACCTGCCCGTTATCGACATTCTCAGCAACGACGGTACGCTCAACGAAAAGGCAGTGCTTTACGTGGGCCAGGACCGGTTTGCGGCCCGCCGCAACATCGTGAAGGATCTGGAGGAAGCCGGCCTGCTGGTGAAGGTGGAGGAGTACGCCAGCATCGTGCAGACCTCGGAGCGCACCAAGGCCGTGATCGAGCCCAAGCCTGAGCCTGCAGTGGTTCATGAAAATGGAGCACCTGGCCAAGCCCGCCCTCGAGGTAGTGGAAAACGACACCGTGCAGCTGCACCCGGCCAAGTTCAAGAACACCTACCGGGTGTGGATGGAGAACGTGCGCGACTGGTGCATCTCGCGCCAGCTCTGGTGGGGCCAGCAGATTCCGGCCTACTACCTGCCCGATGGCACCTACGTGGTGGCCCTCACGGCCGATGAGGCCCTGGCACAGGCCCGCGCGCAGACCGGCAACGAGCCGACCTGCAGCTCACCGACCTGCGCCAGGACGAGGACGTGCTCGATACCTGGTTTTCGTCGTGGCTGTGGCCGATTTCGGTGTTCGATGGCTTCAAGGACCCCGACAACGCCGACATCAACTATTTCTACCCCACCAACGACCTGGTGACGGGCCCCGATATCCTCTTTTTCTGGGTGGCCCGCATGATTATGGCCGGCCTGGAATACCGCAAGGAAGTGCCCTTCCGGCAACGTGTACCTGACCGGCATCGTGCGCGACGCGCAGGGCCGCAAGATGAGCAAGCAGCTCGGCAACTCGCCCGACCCGCTGGACCTGATTGCCCAGTTCGGGGCCGATGGCGTGCGCACCGGCATGCTGTTCTCGGCCCCGGCCGGCAACGATTTGCTCTACGACGAGAAGCTGGTAGAGCAGGGCCGCAACTTCGCCAACAAGCTCTGGAACGCCTTCCGTCTCAGCCAAGGGCTGGGAAGTAGACGCCGCCCTGCCATTCGCCAATGAAAAGGCCGTGGAGTGGTTTAGCGCCCGGCTGCAGGCCAGCCATTGCGGAGCTTGATGAGCACTTCGAGAAGTTCCGCATCTCGGATGCGCTGATGACGGTGTACAAGCTGGTCTGGGACGACTTCTGCTCGGTGTACCTGGAAATGGTGAAGCCCGCCTACCAAGCCCCCATCGACGCCGAAACCCTGCGCCACACCACGGGCTTCCTCGAAACGCTGCTCAAGCTGCTGCACCCGTTCATGCCCTTCATCACGGAGGAAATCTGGCACGAGCTGAAGGAGCGCGGCCCCAAGGAGTACGCCTGCGTGGCCGCCTGGCCCAAGCCCCAGCCCGTCGCCGACGCGCCCGCGCTGCTGGCCCGCATGGACCCAGGCCCTGGAGGTCGTGGGCGGCGTGCGCACCATCCGCAACCAGAAGGGCCTGGGCCCCAACAAGCCCCTGACGCTGGCGGCCAAAACCACCGACGCCACGCTGCAAACCCTGCTTACCGACTACGGCAGCATCATCCGGAAGCTGGCCGCCCTCACCGATATTTCGGTGGTAGAAGCTGCCCCGGCCGCGGCCGTGGGTTTCGTGGCCGGCGGGGCCGAGTTCTTTGTGCCCCTCGAAGGCCAGATTGACCTCGGAGCCGAAAAGGAGCGCCTGACCAAGGAGCTGGAATACGCCCGGGGCTTCCGCGAATCGGTGAGCAAAAAGCTGAGCAACGAGAAGTTTGTGGCCAACGCCAAGCCCGAGCTGGTGGAGCGCGAGCGGCAGAAGCTGGCCGACGCCGACGCCCAGATTGCGGCCCTGGAGCAACAGCTGGCGGGCCTGTGAGCTAACTCAGGTTTTCCTTCTACACCTCCTCGATGCGGGCGGCGCTTCAGCGCCATTGGCGAGGGCCTAAGCATGCAGGGCTTGCCCTTACACGGAACCACTGCCATTTCAGTAAAACTACCCGCTACCCGGTAGCAGCTGCGCTACGCAGCCAGCATTGTTGCCGATGGGTTTGGCACTGGTAATTGCCAGTTGATAAAGCAGCTACGTGTTTTCTTCAGCTACCCGCTGGCCGGCAGCAACATAAAGCCCCACCCGGATTTTCCGGTGGGGCTTTATGTTGCTGCCAAAGGTGGTCGGGAAGCCATGGACACCCGGGAGTGCGCCCTGTGAAAGCGCTCAGCCCTAATGTTAGCTGGATTGCAAATCTATGGCCCGGTTGCCGGTGTTGAGGGAAGACTGGACTTTGAGTGGCTGCTGACTATGCTATGCGGGCCTGACGCAAGTAGCGGCGGTGTGCCGGCAGATTTATTGAGCCGCCGGATACCAGTTGCGCAGCCGGACATCAATCTTTTTGTTGGCCGCGTTAACCAGTTGCTTGAAGCCGGCCACGTCGCTCAGGCCATCCTGGCCGCGGTAATGGTAGGGGTATACGATGCCCGGCTTAAAGGCCAGCACGCCCTGCGCCGCCTGCTGCACATCCATTGTATATGGCAGGTTCATGCAGACGAAGGCCACATCGATGTGCTCAAGGGCGCGCATTTCAACAATGTCTTCGGTATCGCCGGAAAGGTACACTCGCTTGCCGCCCAGCTCCAGGATGTAGCCGTTGCCGCGGCCTTTGGGGTGGCGGGAATCGGCCGTTTCGGGCAGATTGTACATCGGGATGGCGGCTACGTTCAGGCCCAGCGTGTCGAGCTGCTGGCCGTTGCTCAGCACGCGGACCTGGGCCTGGTAGCGGGCTGGCAGCTTATCGGCCACCGCCTGGGGCACTACAAACAGGGCCTTGTCCAGGGGCAGGGCCGCCAGCGTCTGCTCATCGAGGTGGTCGCCGTGGATATCGGTAATCAGAACCATATCGGGCGCGGCCAGTCCGGCATAGGCCGGGGCCCCGCCGTAGGGGTCGACGTAAATAGTTTTGCCATTCCAGGTGAGCACCACGCTGCCGTGGGTGATGGGCTGCACCGTTAGCGGCCCCTGCTTGGTGGCCAGCTGATCGGGTGCGGCGCGCAGAGCCGTAGTCTGGGCCTCAGGGGCATTGGTGGTAGTAGTAGTGGGGCTTGCGTCGGGGCCTGCACGGTGCAGGCCCCCAAGGCGGCCACAAGCAGGGGCGCGAGCAGGAGGGTGGATTTCATCAGGGCGGAGTTGGTTGTTGGAGGCGCGGAAAATGGCTGCCGCGGCGCGGGAAGAATGCCCGGCCAGCGTGTAAACGCCCGACGGCATTGCTTGGTTGGCTAAAGCTGATCAAACAGCAGGTACTCAGGTAGCCACAGCGCGAGCCACGAAGCAGGCAGCTGAGGTATTGTTCAGGTGGCAAACCGTTGCGAATACCTTTTGGGCGGTTACCGATCGGGTTTGAGGGCGATGCGGATGCCGGGTGAACCAGCGGCGCCTCGGGCAGGAGCAGGCCGGGCCAATACTACCGGCCGGAGGTAGGGTAGGAAGCCCGACCCGGCTAGCCAGTGCGATGGAACGGGTAAGTAGGGCATCAAAAAAAAATGGTATGTCGTAAACATACGACATTTATATGTCGTATGTTTACGACATACTGCACACCCTCCCGATGACTTACGCCAAAACCGCCGCCTTCACCGCCGACCAGCAGCAGCTTGCCCGCCTGGCCAAGGCCCTGGCCCATCCGGCGCGGGTGGCCATTATTCAGCTGCTGGCCAGCCAGCAAACCTGTATTTCGGGTGATATCGCCGCCGAGCTGCCGCTTTCGCGCACTACCGTTTTCCAGCACCTGCAGGAGCTAAAAGCGCTGGATCTGATTCGCGGAGAAATCGACGGCCTCACGGTGTGCTACTGCCTGAATACCGAGCTGCTGCGCCAGGTGCAGCAGCAGTTCATGGCCTTCTTCTCCGAGGCCACCAGCGGCGCGGCCTGCGGGCCGGCCGACGCCTGCGCCTGCTAACCCTTGTTTCCATTCTTACCTTTTGAACAATGACTATTGCTGAAATGAAGCAGGCCCTGATGGGGCTGCCGGCCGTGAACTTCCGCCTGCCCACCGGCGAATACCTGCCCGCCCACTTCCACGTTACGGAAGTGGGCCTGGTCAACAAGCACTTTATCGACTGCGGTGGGGTGGAGCGCCGCGAATCGGTGGCCAACTTCCAGCTCTGGGAGGCCGGCGACTACGACCACCGGCTGGCCCCACAGAAATTCCTGCACATCCTCAATCTCTCCGACAAGATTCTGGGCAGCGAGGACCTGACCATTGAAGTGGAATACCAGCAGGCCACCATCGGTAAGTTCGGCCTCCTCTTCGACGGCACCGATTTCGTGCTCACGCCCAAGCAAACGGCCTGCCTGGCCCAGGACGCCTGCGGCATTCCCGATGCCCAGCAAATAGCCCTGCCGCAGCTGCAAATGGCCGCCTGCACCCCGGGCGGCGGGTGCTGCTAAAGCTCCTCAACGGCGCGACCAACTGGTTGCGCCGTTCTGTTGTACTTCCCTTCTTCTCCCGCTAATGACCATTGCCTTTTTCTCCGACGTGCACGGCAACCTGCCGGCCCTGCAGGCGGTGCTGGCCGATATCGACCAGCGCCGGCCCGACATGGTGTTCTGCCTGGGCGATTTGGTGGGCTACGCGCCCTGGCCAAACGAGGTGGTAAACGAAGTGCGGCGGCGGGGCATCCCCACGCTGGCCGGCAACTACGACCAGGGCATCGGCCTGGCCAGCGCGGAGTGCGGTTGCGCCTACAAAACCGACGCAGACAAGCACCTGGGGGCGCAGAGCATCGCCTACACGAACTCCGTGGTGGGCGACGACGAGCGGCGCTACCTGCGCCTGCTACCCAAACACATGCGCCTCGATTTCGAAGACGAGCCATGCACGCTCAGTCTGCTGATGGTGCACGGCTCGCCCCGCCGCATCAACCAGTACCTGACCGAAGACTTCCCGGAAGGCAGCTTTCTGCGCCTGCTGGAAGGGGCCGGAGCCGATATACTGCTCTTCGGCCACACCCATAAGCCCTATCATCGGGCCATGGCCTACGAGCATGAAGGCGAAACCCGCTACCGGCACGCGCTCAACATCGGTTCGGTGGGCAAGCCCAAAGACGGGGACCCCCGCGCCGCCTACTTGCTGCTGCACCTCGACGAGCACACCCGCCTGACCGACCCCAATAGCCTGCGCAGCGAATTCGTGCGCGTGGCCTACGACGTGGAGCAGGCCGCTACCGCCGTAGAGGCCTCGCCGCTGCCCAACGAGTACGCCGACATGCTTCGCAACGCCTATTAGCCCGCTCATGCAAGCCGCCGCCCCCCTTGCTGCCTCGGCCCCGGCCGCAGTGGCCGAAAAAAAGCTTTCGGGTCTCGATCGAGGCCTTACGCTGTGGATATTCCTGGCCATGGTGCTGGGCGTCGGGCTGGGGTACTTCGTGCCCGGCCTCAATGCCGCCGTCAACTATTTTTCGGTGGGTACCGTGAACGTACCGCTGGCCATCGGCCTGATGCTGATGATGTACCCGCCGCTGGCCAAGGTGAAATACGAGCAGCTGCCCGCCGTTTTTCGCAACACGCGCATCATTGGGCTCTCGCTGGTGCTGAACTGGGTTGTGGGGCCGCTGCTGATGTTCTTGCTGGCCATCTGGCTGCTGCCCGACAAGCCCGAGTACATGATGGGCCTGATTCTCATTGGCATTGCCCGCTGCATTGCTATGGTGCTGGTCTGGAATGATTTGGCCGACGGCAGCCGCGAGTACGCGGCCGGGCTGGTGGCGCTCAACTCCATCTTTCAGGTGCTGTTTTACGCGGTGCTGGCCTGGGTATTTATCACGGTGCTGCCGCCATATTTCGGGCTAAAGGGCTACGCGGTAAACATCGGCATCGGAGACATTGCCCCGAGTGTGCTCCTCTATCTGGGCGTCCCGTTTGCGGCTGGTTTCGGCTCGCGCACCGTGCTGCGCCGCCTCAAGGGCGACGCCTGGTACGAGCAGGTTTACCTGCCGGCCATCAGCCCGATTACGCTGGTTGCCCTGCTGCTGACTATTGTGGTCATGTTCAGCCTCAAGGGCGAAACCATTGTGCAGGTGCCGCTTGATGTGCTGCGGATTGCCCTGCCGCTGGTGCTGTATTTCGGCATCATGTTCGTGATCAGCTTCGCGGCCGGCAAGTGGCTGGGGGCCGGCTACGCCGAGAATGCCAGCATCGCCTTCACGGCCACCGGCAACAACTTCGAGCTGGCCATTGCCGTGGCCATCGGGGTATTCGGGCTGAACTCGGGGCAGGCCTTCGCCGGCGTCATCGGTCCGCTGATTGAGGTGCCGGCCCTGATTGCGCTGGTCAGGGCAGCCTTCTGGTTTCGCCGCCGCTGGTACGGCAAGCCAGCTGTTTCGGCGCCCACCCGCTAACGGGCCGCATCAAGCCAGAAGCCCCGTCCGATTTTTTCGGCGGGGCTTTTTTTAATACGGACTTCGCAACCTGCTCCGAAGGCTTCTGCCGAGCCCGCCGGCCGCCGATGGCCCCATTGAGCATTGGCAACAATACGGCGGTGACTTGGGCGGTACTTGGCCAGTACCATGCTGCCGGCTGACGGCTGTCGCTGCTAACGGCCGCGGTCTTGGAGGTCCGGGTGGCAGCAAGGTGCTGGCCGGGATTTACCAACGGCTGGCGGAAAATCGGGCGCAATAGCGGTTCTTTGGGGGCTGAACGCTTTCCCAGCCCTTTTCTCCTGCATTCCATGTCGCACCCCGCTCTTCCCGTAGCCGCCCGCCGGCCCAAGCTGCTCGTTTCACCCTTCGGCACCCGCACCGATGATTACTACTGGCTGCAGGAGCGCGACAACCCCGAAGTGCTGGCCTACCTGGAAGCCGAAAATGCCTATTTCGAAGCCCAGATGGCGCCGGTGAAGGACTTGCAGGATGCACTGGTGCGCGAAATCCGGGGCCGGATGCAGGAGCAGGACGAGTCGGTGCCCTACCTCGATAACGGCTACTATTACTACGTGCGCTACGAAACCGGGGCCGAGTACCCCATCTACTGCCGCAAGCCCGGCAGCCTGGATGCTCCCGAACAAGTGCTGCTCGACGCCAACGAGCTGGCCGCCGGCCACGACTACTACCACCTCGGCGGCCTCGACGTCAGCAACGACAACCAGGTGCTGGCCTACGCCGACGACACCGTGAGCCGCCGCCTCTACACGCTGCGCTTCCGCAACCTGGAAACCGGCCAGCCCTACCCCGAAGCCATTGCCAACACCAGCGGCAACGCCGTGTGGGCCACCGACAACCAGACCGTTTTCTACACCAAAAAAGACGAAAACACCCTGCTCGACTACCAGGTGTACCGCCACCAACTGGGCACCGACCCGGCCACCGATGTGCTGGTGTATGAGGAAACCGACAACACGTTCTACACGGCTGTGGGCCGCTCGAAGTCGCGCGAGTACATTTTCATCCAACTCAGCAGCACCATGTCGGCCGAAACGCGGTTTTTGCCGGCCGCCGACCCCACCGCCGCACCCCGGCTGCTGCTGGCCCGCGAAGACGACCACCTCTACGAAGTCGAGCATTTCGGCGACGACTTCTACATCCTGTCCAACGATAAAGCGCCGAACTACCGGCTGCTGAAAACGCCCGTAACGGCCCCCGGCAAGGAAAACTGGCAGGAAGTTATTGGGCACCGCGACGACGTGTTTTTGGAAAACATGGAGCTGCTGCGTGACTACCTGGTGCTGGGCGAGCGGCAGGAGGGGCTACTGAAGCTGCGCGTGCGCCCTTGGGCCGACCCGGCCCAGGAGCACTACCTACCGTTCGGTGAGCCCACCTACACGGCCGCCATCGGTATCAACCCCGAGTTCGATACTACCGTGCTGCGCTACGTGTACTCCTCGCTCACCACGCCCACGTCCACCTTCGACTACGACCTGGCTACCCGCCGCAGCACCCTGCGCAAGGAGCAGCCGGTGCTGGGCGGCTTCCGGAAAGAAGATTACGTGACGGAGCGCCTCTACGCCCCGGCCGCCGACGGCACCCGCATCCCGATGTCGGTGGTGTACAAAAAAGGCTTTAAGCCCGACGGCTCGGCTCCGTTGCTGCAGTACGCCTACGGTTCCTACGGCCTCTCGATGGACGCCACGTTCAGCGCCGCCCGCCTGAGCTTGCTCGACCGGGGCTTTGCCTACGTCATCTGCCACATCCGGGGCGGGCAGGAGTTGGGCCGGCAGTGGTACGAAAACGGCAAGAAGCTACTCAAAAAGAACACATTCACCGATTTTACCGACTGCTCCCGCTTTCTAATTGAAGAGAAATACACCGCCGCCGACCGGCTGTTTGCCATGGGCGGCTCGGCCGGCGGGCTGCTGATGGGGGCCGTAGCCAACCTGCACCCCGAGCTCTACAAGGGCATTCTGGCGGCCGTGCCCTTCGTGGACGTGGTCACGACCATGCTCGACGACACCATCCCGCTCACGACGGGCGAGTACGACGAGTGGGGCAACCCCAACGAGCAGCAGTTCTACGACTACATGCTGTCTTATTCGCCCTACGACAACGTGCGGGCCCAGGACTACCCCAACATGCTGGTAACCACCGGCCTGCACGACTCGCAAGTGCAGTACTTCGAGCCCGCCAAGTGGGTGGCCAAGCTGCGCCAGCTCAAAACCGACAACAACCTGCTGCTGCTGCACACCGACCTGGCCGCCGGCCACGGCGGAGCCTCGGGCCGCTTCAAATCCATCCACGACGTAGCCCGACAGTTTGCCTTTATGCTGCTGTTGCTGGGTGTGCGCGAGTAGGGTTGCCTGCGGCACAGACTTCACCGCTTGGTGCGTCAGAATTAGGACCTGGCGTTGGCTTACACTGGCTGCCTGTGTTCTGGCTGTGTTCTGGCTGCGGGCTGACCCATAAATATTCTGGGGCTGCCATGCCACCCAGGAGTAAAAGTTGCGTCTGTAGCGCACGTCCGCTGGCTTTCTCTGGTGGGGCCGGCCAACAGTGGGCGGGCGCGAACCGGGGAGGAGTGGGGCGTTTTTTTGTTACTGAGCATGAAGAAGCAAGTACTCCTGCTGCTGCTGGCAGCCCCCACCACCCTGGCGCTGGCCCAGGCGCCCACCGGCTCCGGCCGCCCCACCGGAACGCCCACCGGAGCCCCGGGTGGCTCCGCCCGGCCTGCTGGCTTGTCGGCTCCGCAGCCCCAGTCGGGTAGCGGCCGCATAACGGGCACTGTGGTAGATGCCGCCACCAAACAGCCCGTGCCCTACGCCACGGTGGTGCTGCTGAGCCCCGCCACTGGTAAGCCCGTCGATGGCACCTCGGCCGACGACAACGGTAAGTTCACAATTCCGCGGGTGGCCGCCGGCACCTACACGCTGCAGGTAAGCTTTATTGGCTACAAGAACGTCGATAAGACCGGCCTCGTGATTACCGACGACGGCAACACCATCAACCTGGGCAGCATCAGCGTTGAATCGACGGCCCAGGCGTTGAAGGAAGTGCGGGTGGAAGGCCAGCGGGCGCTGGTGGAGGAGAAGGTGGACCGCACGGTGTATAACGCCGAAAAGGACGAAACCACCCGCGGCGGCGACGCCACCGACGTGCTGCGGCGCGTGCCCATGCTGAGTGTGGACCTCGACGGCAATGTGAGTCTGCGCGGTTCCAGCAACATCCGGGTGCTCATCAACAACCGCCCCTCCACCATCTCGGCCAACAGCATTGCCGACGCGCTCAAGCAGATTCCGGCCGATCAGATTAAAAGTGTGGAGGTGATTACCTCGCCCTCGGCCAAGTACGATGCCGAAGGCTCGGGCGGCATCATCAACATCGTCACCAAGCAAAACAACCTGCGCGGCTTCACGCTCGACACGCGCATCAGCGCCGGCTCGCGCAGCAGCAACCTGGGCCTGAGCGCGGCTTATCGCACCGGCAAAATGGGCTTCTCGTTCAATGCCGGAGGCCGCGGCCAGTACAACACGCCCGGCCGCTTCGAAAACGAGCAGCTCAGCTACCAGCTGCCCCCCAACAACGACCCCGCCAACCGCACGGCCGTCAGCCGCTCGGTGCAGCAGGCCGATACCCGCCAGAACAACGTGTTCGGGCGCTACTCGCTGGGCTGGGACTATGAAATCAACAAGTTCAACTTCGTGGCTGCGTCGGTGCAGCTGGGCCAGCGCGACGGCACCAGTTACCAGGACGAGCTGCGCTCGAACACCACCTTCTTCCGCACCCAGGGCGACACAGTAGTCAGCAGCCTGCGCGACGTGAAGGTGCTCGACAACTCCATCACGCTCGATGCCACACTCAGCTACACGCGCACCTTCGAAAAGCCGCGCCAGGAGTTCAGCGTGCTGGGCCAGTACAGCCGCAACGTGCGCACCAACAACTTCACCAACGCCATCCGCGAGGGGCTGGGGGCGGGTAACTTGCTGCGCAACGTCAACGACAGCTACAACGAGGAGTACACGCTGCAGGCCGACTACATCACGCCTTTCAAAACCAACCAGATTCTGGAGTTCGGCGCCAAAAATATTATCCGTCGGGTAAACAGCGACTATACCACCCTGCTCAACGGGCAGCCCCAGCCCGGCCGGGGCCTCTCCAACATCTTCACCTACGACCAGAACGTGGCCGCCGCCTACGCCGCCTACACCGTTACGCTGCTCAAGAACTACACCTTCAAGCCCGGCGTCCGCTACGAGTACACCACCATCAACGCCGACTTCAAAACCGAGCGGGCGTCGCCGTCCATTCCGTCGTACGGGGTGCTGGTGCCCAGCCTGAACCTTTCGCGCAAGCTGGCCAACGGCAACCTGCTCAAGGCCGCCTACAACCGCCGGATTCAGCGGCCTTCGCTGCAGTTCCTGAACCCCAACCGCCAGGCCTCCAACCCGCTCAACGTTACCATCGGCAACCCCGAGCTGCGGCCCGAGTACACCAACAACTACGAGCTGGCCTACAACACGTTTGTCAAGCAGACCTCGCTTAACTTCTCGGTGTTCGCCCGCAACACCACCGGCTCTATCCAGCCCGTGCGGACCACTGTGCTCGATACCATTATCACCCGTTTCGGCAACATCGGCACCGAAAACGGCTACGGCGGCAGCCTGAGCGCCAACGTCAACATCAACAAGAAATTCACGCTCAGCGGCGGCACCGACGTATTCTACGCCGTGCTCGACAACAATTCGGCCGACCCCGTGCTGGCGGCCAGCAACTCGGGCTGGGTGGCCAGCGGCCGCCTGATTGCCAGCTACACGTTTGAGAATGGCTGGGGATTCCAGAGCTTCGCCTTCTACCGCGGGCGGCAGGTGCAGCTGCAGGGCTACCAAGGCGGTTTCGGCATTTACAGCCTGAGTGTAAAGAAGGATTTCGCCGAAAAGCGCGGCTCGTTTGGCATCGGGGCTGATAACTT
Source organism: uncultured Cytophagales bacterium (assembly GCA_963711295.1). Classification (GTDB taxonomy): domain Bacteria; phylum Bacteroidota; class Bacteroidia; order Cytophagales; family Hymenobacteraceae; genus Hymenobacter. Next base: position 1,001,079 of record CAVQDF010000003.1, on the reverse strand, counting down.
CTTCACGCCGGAGTTCAAAATCCGCAGCCGCATCGAGTCGCCGGTGCTCGACCAGAACAGCGTGAACGTGCTGCGCCGGGCCGGCGTGCGCGTCAACCTGAGCTACCGCATCGGCAAGCTCACCACCGAGCAGCAGCCCCGCCGCCGCCGCCGCGCCATCAGCAACGACGACCTGAAAGAAGGCGGTAGCAGCACTCCCGACGCCGGCGGCCAGCAGTAGCAAGCAAACGGCCAAACTTAAGGTGAAGGAGTGAAGTAGGGAATGAGTGAGTTTCGGCTGCGGGCCGCGTATTTCACTTCACTTTATTCCCAGTAGCTACCCAGTAGAACGCCCCTGACGTGAAGACGTCAGGGGCGTTCTACTGGGTAGCCTAACTATGGGCCAGAGGGCGTTAGTCGGGCTCTTTATTATGGTCAGTTTACAGCGGATTCGTGAATGGTGTAACCTTGGAATGTAGAGACGCTTATTTGCGTCTTGTTGTCCGTATCATCACAACGGCACAGTTCAATATAGAGACGTAAATAGGCGTCTCTGCAAAATGGATAAACGGTTCACAAATCCGCTATACAAAAGCACTCATCCTTCACTTCAGTCACTCACTTTCAGGCTGTCGGGAATGGGTCCGCGGGTGGCCTGGGTGAGCTTGTTCTGAAGCTGGAAACTGACCTGCTCGCAGTCGGTGAAGCGTTGCTCGGCGCGTTGCAGGGCTGTTTCGGTGTTGCGCAGGCGCTGGTAGAGGAACAGGATGAGGCCGAGCGCAATCAGCAACGCGACCAATGACACAACTTTGTTCATGAGGAGGACGAAAACGAGTGATGCGGACCATTAGCCGGTTGGCCGACACCCCGCAAAGCAACAAACAAATCAAAAGTACGGCTTCCCGCCCACAGCAAAGGCCCCGCCGCAACCACGACGGGGCCTTCTGCATACACATCTAAGCTCTAAGCTCTAAGCTCTAAGCTAGATGCTTGTGTTGGGGTCGAACTGCTCCAGGTAATCGGCCACGCGGCGCACGAACATGCCGCCGAGCGAGCCATCGACTACGCGGTGGTCGTAGCTGTGGCTCAGGAACATGAAGTGGCGTACGCCAATCAGGTCGCCCTGGGGCGTTTCAATCACGGCGGGCTTCTTCTTGATTGCGCCCACGGCCATGATGGCCACCTGGGGCTGCATGATGATGGGCGTGCCCATCACGTTGCCGAACGAGCCGACGTTGGACAGCGGTGTAAGTGCCGCCTTCCAGGTCTTCGGGCTTGAGCTTGTTGGTGCGGGCGCGGTTGGCCAGGTCGTTCAGCTTCTTGCTCAGGCCATTGAGGTTGAGCTGGTCGGCGTTGTGAATTACCGGCACGATGAGGTTGCCCGAGGGCAGGGCCACGGCCACGCCGATGTTGATGTCGCGCTTCTTGATGATGTAGTCACCATCAATGGAAACGTTAATCATCGGGTAGTCCTGAATGGCGCGGGCCACGGCCTGGATGAAGATGGGCGTGAAGGTCAGGTTCTCGCCCTCGCGCTTCTTGTAGGCATCCTTGTGCTTGTTGCGCCAGTTCACGATATCGGTCACGTCGGCCTCCACGAAGCTGGTTACGTGGGGCGAAATGCGCTTCGAGTCCACCATGCGCTGGGCAATCATCTTGCGCATGCGGTCCATCTCAATCAGCTCCTGGCCCCCGCTGACGGAAGGCACGGCTTTGGTTGTGGCAGGAGCAGCAGGTTTGGCCGCCGCGAGCCGGCTGCGCGGCCGGAGCCGGTGCGGCCGCCTGAGGCTGAGGCTGAGGTGCGGGCGCAGCAGCGGGGGCAGCCTGGGGCGTAAGGGCCTGCTTGCCGCCGGCCACGTAATCGAGGATGTCTTTCTTGGTCACGCGGCCTTCGCTGCCGGTGCCGGGCAGGTATTCGAGGTCGCTCATGCTGATGCCTTCCTCGCGGGCGATGCTGAGCACCAGCGGCGAGTAGAAGCGGCCAGCCTGGGGCTCGGCCGAGCCAGCGGAAGCAGCGGCCGGTACGTGGGGCACCTGGGCCGCTTCGGCGGCGTGGTTGGCGCTGCCATTGGCCGAGGCCGCCGGGGTGGCGGGGGCGCTGGCCGGAGCGGCGGTACTGGCGTTGGCCGCGTCGGTTTCAATGATGGCGATGGGCGCGCCCACGGCCACCACCTGGCCTTCCTCTACCAGAATTTCCTGCAGCACGCCGGCGTGGAGGGCGGGTACTTCGGTATCTACTTTGTCGGTGGCCACTTCCAGCACCGATTCGTCCTGCTCGATGGCGTCGCCTACTTGCTTAAGCCATTTGAGAACGGTGCCTTCCATGATGGATTCGCCCATCTTGGGCATCGTCATTTCCACTCGTGCCATGCGGTCGGGATATTGATATGGGGGTGGGGTGGGTGGGTTGGAGCCACAAAGGTAACCAGAACTGGCAATGGGTGAATGAGTGACTCGGTGAATAAAGGAACGTCATTCAGAGCGCAGCGAAGAATCTCGCGTGCTGACGTTGTAATGCCAATTCAACAACTTCAAGCGAGATTCTTCGCTGCGCTCTGAATGACGTTCTTTTTCACTCATTCACCACCTCACTATTTCACCACCTCCCCACCCGGCAAACTCAGGCGCAACAGGTTCAGGGCGGTGGTGGTGGTGAATTCCAGATTCAGCTGACGGCCCCGGTCAAAGCTGATCTGCTTCGTGACGGTGCGGTGGGCATCGGCGTAGGCCACGCAGATGGTGCCCACGGGCTTGGTGGGCGTGCCGCCGTCGGGGCCGGCGATGCCGCTGGTAGCCAGGGCCACATCAACGCCCAGGCGGCGGCGCAGGCCCTCGGCCATTTCGGCCACTACGGCTTCGCTCACGGCCCCGTGGGCAGCCAGCGTTTCAGCCTTTACGCCCAATTCCTGCATTTTCATTTCATTGGAGTAGGCCACGATGCTGCCCTGGTAGTAGCGCGAGGCCCCGGGGACACTGGTGAGGCGGTGGGCCAGCAGGCCGCCGGTACAGCTTTCGGCCGTGCCCACCGTCAGGCCCTTTTCCAGCAGCAGCTGGCCCACCGCTTCTTCCAGCTTGATTTCACCCTCAGCGAAGATGTGGTCGCCGAGCAACGTGCGTAGCTCGGGCAGCAGGGCTTCCATGCGGACCCGCAGCTGGGGCTGGCCATCGTCGTGGCCCGTCAGGCGCAGGCGTACGCCGCCCAAGGAGGGCAGGTAGGCCAGCTTGATGTTTGGGGGCAGCGCCGTTTCCCAGTCCTCAATCTGCTGGGCCAGGAACGACTCGCCCAAACCCACGGTCTGTACTACCAGGTGCTCGATGGCGGGCGTCTGGAAGTGGGTCCGCAGGCGGGGCAGCACCTCGTGGCTCATCAGGTACTTCATTTCGTGGGGCACGCCGGGCATGCTCACGAACACCACGCCGCCATCCTCGAACCACATGCCGGGCGCAGTGCCCACGGCGTTGTGCAGCACCTGGCAGTTGGCCGGCACCATCGCCTGCTGGCGGTTCACGTCCAGCATCGGCCGGTTGAAGCGGGCAAAAATGCTCTCCACGTGGCGGAGCACGTTTTCATCGAGCACCAGCTCGGCCCCGAAATAGCGGGCCAGCACGTGCTTGGTCAGGTCGTCCTTGGTGGGGCCGAGGCCGCCGGTCATCAACACGACCCGGGCGCGCTGCCGGGCCTGGTCGAGGGTGGCCACGATTTCGTCGGCCCGGTCTGATACGCTCGTTATCTGGCGTACCCGCAGGCCCAGCTTGCCCAACTCCTGGCCCATAAAGGCGGAATTGGTGTCGATGACCTGCCCGTAGAGCAGCTCGTCGCCAATAGTGATGATTTCAACGTCGGGAATAGCGGACATGGGGGGAGAGGTTAGGAGGAGCGCCGGATTTGACGCAATATTGGGGCGTCGCCCGCTAACAACGCCATAATGGCCCCCGGGTTTTGCTCCTTTTTTTCTCCATGACTCCCCTCCGTACCCTCATCCTGGCCGGCGCCCTCGCGCTGGCTACCGCGCCGCTGGCCCTGGCCCAGACCAAAACCCCGGTTAAAAAAACCACCACAACCAAAAAGACCCCGGCCAAACCAGTCGCCAAACCCGCTGCTGCCGCGCCCGCTATTCCGGTCAAACTGCCCCTGAGCAGCCAGGAAGCTGCCGGTGGCCTGCGCGAAGCCCTCAGCCAGGGTGTAACCCGGGCCGTGGCCCTGGCCGGGCAAACGGACGGCTTCAATGCCAACGCCGACATCCGCATCCCGTTCCCGCCCGAGGCTGAGCTGGTAGCGGCCACGCTGCGTAAGCTGCGGGCCGGGGCGCTGGTCGATAATTTTGAGGTGGCCCTGAACCGCGCCGCCGAAACCGCTGCCACCCAGGCCAAACCCATCTTCCTGACCGCCGTCCAGAACCTGACGCTGCAGGACGCCCTCACGCTGGCCACCAGCCGGGAAACCGACGCGGCCACCACGCTGCTCTACGAAAAAACGGCATCCGAGCTGCGCACCGCCTTCCAGCCCACTGTGCAACAGTCGCTGGACCAAACCGGCGCCACCCGGCTCTACGCCGAAATGGTGGCCCGCTACAACAAAATCCCCCTCGTAACCCCGCTTACGCCCCAGCTGGTGCCCTATGCCACCGAGAAAACTGTGGATGGCCTTTTTGCCCTCATTGCTGCTGAGGAAGGCCGAATTCGGGCCAACCCCGCCGCCCAGGGCAGCGCGCTACTGAAGCGCGTGTTCGGGAAGTAAGGAAAGGTTGAAAGTGAAAAATTCAAAATGCGCCGTTGAACGGTTCGTGGGCTGGACGTTCAACGGCGCATTTTGAATTTTTCACTTTTAATTCTTAATTCCCCTTCCTAACTGGTCCGGTTTATGCAAAACCGGGAGCAGAACCGTTTTATTCCTGCTGCCATGACCTACCGCTCTTTCCTCGCGCTGCCTTTGCTACTGCTGGGCCTGCACCTGCCCGCCGCTGCCCAATTCCGCTTTCCTAAGCTGGGCGAAATCTTTAAAACGCTGCCCGCGCCTACCACCACTAAAACCGGCAGCACTGGCAGCACCGGCAACCTTACCCAGGACGAGGCCGCTCGCGGCCTCAAGGAGGCCCTCACCCTGGGCATCAGCAAAGGCGCCGACCAAGCGGCCAAAACGGATGGCTTCTACCTCAATCGCCTCATCCGCATTCCGTTCCCGCCCGACGCTCAGCGCGTAGCTACCACGCTCCGCACCATTGGCTTGGGCAGCCAAGTTGATAAGTTCGAACTCACATTGAACCGTGGGGCCGAAGACGCGGCCAAAAGCGCCAAGCCCATTTTCCTGACCGCCATCAAAAGCCTTACTTTCAAAGATGTGTGGGGGATTCTGACGGGGGAGAAGGACGCCGCCACCAACTACCTCAAGCGCACCACCACCGCCCAGCTCACTACCGCCTTCCAGCCTATTATGGAGCGCAGCCTCGGCCAGGTAGGAGCCACCAAGTACTACACCGACCTGACGACCCGCTACAACCGCATCCCGCTGGTTACGCCTGTTCAAACCGACCTCAACCAGTACGCCACCGGCAAGGCCATCGACGGTCTGTTCACGCTCGTGGCCCAGGAAGAAGCCAATATCCGCGAAAACCCCGTGGCCCGCACCACTGAAATCCTGCGCCGCGTATTCGGCAGAGGCTAGCGGAACGCGGCACCTGAGCAAGACAGCCTATCCAGCTGCCATCAGGCGCCCTCAACAAAAGCCGGGACCTTCCTGCACAAAGCCAGCCGTATCAACGGCACATGCTTGCGCAGGAAGGTCCCGGCTTTTGTTGAGGGCGCCCGCGAGGGACTGTGTCACTCGGGTACTTAGTAGTCGTCGTAGTCGGAATTGCGGCCGCTGTTGCGGGAGGAGCCCGAGGAGCCGTACTCGTCGGTGTCGTCGTCGGAGAAATCGTTGTCGTCCAGCTCGTCGAGGGAGGTGAACTTGCCGCCGCTTTCGGGGTCGTTGCCGGCTTCAGCCTCGTCGTACTCGTCCTCGCTCATGTTGGCCAGATCAAGGGCTTCGTCGTGGCTGGAGCCGGTATCGCGCCACATCAGGTAATCGGAGTACTTCGCGGCGAGCCGCTCTTCGGCCGAACCGCGGGTTTTGCTGCCGCCGGTTTTGGCGTAGTCATCCAGCTGGTCGTCGTCTTTAAAAAGGTCGTCGTCGTCGAAGTCGAAGTCGTCGTGCTGTGTCATGGCCTTGTCAGGGGCGGTAAGTGGTGAAAATTGGCGGGATACGGAAGACGCCCCCCGGTGCCAAAGATACGAACAGAGTGCTGGTACAGGTTGCATGGCCAACCTTGGGCAGCGCTTTTTGATCGGTTACGGGCGTTGCCAACGGCAAATGCAGCCGTGACAGCCGCGTAAGCTGGTGTAGCCCCGCGTAGGCCTTAGAGCCCCCCGCGCTATTGCCCTGACGGGCCTGCACGGCCGCTTCGGCGGCTTGCGCTGCGAGGGCAGCCGGAGCGGATAGCGGGCTGACCTCAAGCACCCGTGCCCGGCCGTTAAATGACCCTAGCGGGCCGCCTGAGCCCCGAAATCGGTAATCAGCAGCTGGGCCGAGCAGAAATCGTACTCCTCGGGCACGTTGCTCGATACCAGCACGGTGCGCCCGGCCAGCGTGGCCGCCACGTGCTCCCGGTACCAGGCCACGCCCGCCCGGTCGAGGTTGGTAGTGGGCTCGTCGAGCAGCAGCAGCGGCGCATCGGCGTAGAGAGCCAGGGCCAGCTTGAGGCGCTGCTTCATGCCACTCGAAAAATCCCGGATCAGCTTGTGGCGCGACTTTTCGAGGTACATGAGCCCGATTAGCGCGTCGGCCGTAAGGCCCGGCCGTAGGGGCTTGAAACGGGTGTGAAATCGGATAAGCTCGGTCAGGCTCAACTCCTCAATCAGCTCCAGGTAGGGTGCGGCGTAAGCCAGCCGCCGGGGCACATCCTCCACGGCTACGGCCCGACCGGCTTCCTGGTATTCCAAGCTGCCCTGCGTCGGCAATACCTGCCCCGACAGCGTATTGAGCAGCGTGCTTTTACCCGAGCCGTTCGGCCCCAGAATGGCCGTGGCCGAACCCGCCGCAAACGTATGCGTCAGCTCCCGGAATATCCATTCCCGCGCAAACCGCTTGCTGAGTCCGGTAGCCGTAATTTGCATCTGTAAAGGTCTGGGAGAATTTGGGAAGCTAGGGGCTAGGCGGAAAGTAAGCCCTTCATGCTCAACTTCGCTCAGCATGACGCCTTCAGCAAACCAAAACCCTATTCGCCGCCGCCGTTGGGCATGCGGCCGTAGCCTTTTATCACGCCCCGGCCCGAGTTGCGGATGAAGTTAACTACTTCGTCGCGCTCGGGAGAGGGGGCCAGTTCCAGCTCGATTTGCTCCAGGGCGGCCGCGTTGTTAAGGCCACTCATGAAGAGCAGGCGGTAGAGCTGCTGAATTTCGGATATCTTCTGATCAGAGAAGCCCCGGCGGCGGAGCCCGATGCTGTTGATGCCGGCGTAGCTCAGCGGCTCGCGCCCGGCCTTCACGAAGGGCGGCACGTCTTTGCGAATCAGCGAGCCGCCCGAAATCATGGCGTGCTGGCCCACGCGCACAAACTGATGAATGGCCGATGAGCCGCCGATGATGGCGTAGTCGCCCACCTCTACGTGCCCGGCCACCTGCACGGTATTGGCCAGAATGCAGTTGTCGCCGATAATGCAGTCGTGGGCAATATGCACGTAAGCCATCAGCAGGCAATTGCTGCCAATCACCGTTTTCAGGCGGTCCACGGTGCCGCGGTTCACCGTCACGCACTCCCGAATTACGGTGTTGTCGCCGATTTGGACCGTTGTTTTTTCGCCCGCAAATTTTAAATCCTGCGGTTGGGCCGCAATAACGGCTCCCGGGAAAATCTTGCAGTTTTTGCCAATCCGGGCCCCCGACATAATCGTGACGTTGGGGCCAATCCAGGTGCCTTCCCCGATTTCAACATCCTTGTCGATGGTCGTGAACGGCTCTACTACCACGTTCTGGGCAATTTTGGCCTCGGGGTGAATATAGGCGAGCGGCTGGGTCATTCTTTTCAGGTATGAATTAAGAATCAACAATTAAGAATGAAATCGAACAGCGTTAATCACGGCATTCGCTATTCCCAATTCGTAATTCTTGATTATTGTTTCTTCACAATGCTGGCCGACATCTCGGCTTCCATCACCACTTTACCGCTCACGTAAGCTTTACCGCTCATCTTGGCGATGCCCCGCTTGATGGGGGCGGTCAGCTCGCACTTGAAAATGATGGTGTCGCCGGGCTTCACCATGCGGCGGAAGCGGCAGTTTTCGATGCCCAGGAAGTAGGTCCAGTAGTTTTCGGGGTCGGGAACGGTGTTGAGCACCAGAATGCCGCCCGTCTGGGCCATGGCCTCAATCTGGAGCACGCCGGGCATCACGGGGTTGCCCGGGAAGTGGCCGGCAAAGAACTGCTCGTTGAAGGTCACGTTCTTGACGCCCGTTACGGTGGTAGCATCGAGGTGGATGATCTTGTCGATGAGCAGAAACGGGTAGCGATGGGGCAGCGTGGCCGCAATCTGGTTGATGTCCATCACCGGCTCGCGGCTCGGATCGTAGGTCGGGATGGGGCTGGTGTGGGCCTCCATCATCTTCTTCTTGATGCGCTTGGCAAAGGCCACGTTGGCCGCGTGGCCGGGCCGGGCGGCCAGAATCTGGCCTTTCAGCGGCCGGCCTACCAGGGCCAGGTCGCCAACCAGGTCGAGCAGCTTGTGGCGGGCGGGCTCATTTTTGTAGCGCAGGTCTACGTTGTTGAGGATGCCTTCCTTCTTGACGGCTACCTTGGGCTTGCCCAGCATCGTGGCCAGCTCGTCCAGTTCCTCGTCGCTTACCACGCGGTCAACTACCACAATGGCGTTGCTCAAATCACCGCCCTTGATCAGGTTGGATTTGTAGAGCGCCTCCAGCTCGTGCAGAAAGCAGAAGGTGCGCGAGGAGCCGATTTCGGTGGCAAACTGCGAAATATCCGTCAGCGAGGCGTGCTGCGAACCCAGGACCGGCGAGTTGTAGTCCACCATCACCGTGAGGCGGTAGGAATTGAGCGGCAGGGCGGCAATTTCCACCGAGCGGGCGTTGTCCACGTAGCGGATTTCGTCCGGTATCTCGTAGTAGTTGCGCAGGGCGTTCTGCTCCTCGAGGCCCACTTCCTGCAGCGGCCGGATGAACTCGTAGCTCGAGCCATCCATGATGGGCGGCTCGGGTCCGTCGAGCTGAATGAGCACGTTATCGATCTGCAGGCCCACCAGGGCGGCCAGCGTATGCTCCACGGTGTTTACCCGGGCCCCGTTCTGCTCAATCGTAGTGCCCCGCGAGAGGTCCACCACATTGTCGACGTCGGCATCGACTATGGGCTGGCCAGGCAGATCGACGCGCTGAAACTTATAGCCGTGGTTGATGGGAGCGGGGCAGAACGTCATGGTGGCCTGCACGCCGGTATGAAGACCAATGCCACTCACCGTGACGGGGGCCTTGATGGTATGTTGCTTGTCGTTCATCTGATCAGTTGTCAGTTGCCAGTTGCCAGTTAGCAGGGCAGGCGTTTAGTAAGAACGGCCTGACAACTGACAACTGGCAACTGACAACTCAAAGGTCTGCAAAGTTAGGGCTTTTCCGGCGGGCGGGCGTTCTGTTCGAGCAGACGCAGGCGGCGCTCCAGGTCGGGCAGGTGGCGGAAAATGGCGTTGGCGCGCAAACTGTCGCGCAGGTTGAAGGCCGGTGAGCCCTGGAGCAATACGCCCTCCTGCTTGATGGACTTGCCCACCCCCGACTGGGCCGTGACGGTGGTGCGGTTGGCCAGCGTGAGGTGGCCGGCCATGCCCACCTGCCCCGCCAGCACGCAGAAATCCCCAATTTTAGTGGAGCCCGAAACCCCTGTTTGCGACGGCAATGACCGTGTGGCGCCCGACTTCCACGTTGTGGGCCAGCTGCACGAGGTTATCAATTTTGGCGCCCTCGCGGATGATGGTGGAGCCCATGGTGGCGCAGTCGATGGTGGCGTTGGCCCCGATGCTCACGTTGTCTTCGAGCACCACGTTGCCGATCTGCGGAATGGTGCGGTAGGAGCCGTCGGGCTGGGGCGCAAACCCGAAGCCGTCGGAGCCGATGACGGCCCCGGCATGCACGACGCAGCTGCGGCCGATGACGGTTTCGGCGTAGATTTTGGCCCCGGCGTACAGGATAGTGCCGTCGCCGATTTTCACCCGGTCGCCAATGAATACGTGGGGGAAAATCACCACGTCGGCCCCGATTTCGCAGTTCTCCCCGATGTAGGAGAAGGCGCCGCGGTAGTGGTTGTCGCCGATGTTGGGCGCTGGCGGCCATGTAGGCCGGCTCCTCCACGCCGCGCTTGCCGGTGCGGCTGGCCTGCTGGTAGAATTCGAGCAGGGCCGTGAAGCTGGTGTAAGGGTCGTCGACGCGAATCAGGGCGGCCGTTACGGGCTTGGCGCAGCACCAGCTGCCGGCTCACGATAACGGCCGTGGCCTCGGTAGAGTAGAGGTAGGGCTCGTACTTGGGGTTGGAAAGAAACGAGAGCGAACCCGCCCGCGCTTCCTCAATCTTGGCCAGCCGGTTGACCTGCTGGGTTGTATCGCCCTCCACGGTGCCGTGCAGGACTTCGGCAATCTGACCTACGGTAAATTCCATGAGGGCAAAAGTAGGAAGCAGTTATTAGTTGTCAGTTGTCAGGGGGTAGCTGTTCAGGGAGAACATTATTCAGCAGAATGTCATTCTGGCAGTTGCACGTCATTCAGAGCTCAGCGTAGAATCTCGCGCGACTTGCGACAGTGCGATGTGCAACTCCGCAACGAGACTTCACTGGCAACTGACAATCTGACAACTCGACAATTCCCAACCAACTCACAATATCTCCTTGGGGTAGCAGATGTAGTGCTTTTCCACGCGCTGGCCCAGGGCCTTGATGTTGGGCAGGTCGGAGGCTTCGGCCACGTTGATGACCTGGCCGCGCTTGGTGAGCACGTCGATGGTATCCTGGCCCTCGGCGTCGTAGGCGTTGTTGCTGATGCGGCCGGCAATCATGAGCTGGGCCGCGTCGGCGGGCGGAAGGTCGAAGCGGGCGGCAATCAGCTCGATGATGCCGAGCTGAAACTCCTCGTCGAAGGGCTCGGCCTGGAGCGTGATTTTGAACAGGTGGCGGTCGAGCATACTCTGGGCCAGGTAGCGCAGCACCGTGTCGGGGTGGTCGGCCCAGAGCTTCACGGCCCCCCATACGTCGGTGTCGTCGAGGCGGGCGAAGCGGCGCAGGATGGTGTCGTCGGCCTCGAACTGCTCCTGCGTGACGCTGCGCGAAAGAAAGAAGTGCAGGTTGGGCGAGGCGGGTACCTCCGTGCCCGAGCGCACCAGGTCGCGGGCCCGCTGCATAATGCGGATAACCATCTGCTCGGCGCTGGTCACGGTTTTGTGCAGGTACACCTGCCAGTACATCAGCCGCCGGCTCACCAGAAAGTTCTCGATGCTGTACACGGCCTTTTCCTCCAGCACCAGCCGCTCGTCCACCACGGTCAGCATTTTAATCAGGCGGTCGGCGCCGGGGCGGCCTTCCTGCACGCCGGTATAAAAGGAGTCGCGGTTGAGGTAGTCGAGCCGGTCCATGTCGAGCTGGCTGCTGACGAGCTGGTGGAAGAACGGCCGCGCGTAGGTGCCCTGGAAGATGGCAATGGCCAGGTCCAGCGCCCCGCTGAACTCGGCGTTGAGCTTGCGCATGAGGTGCAGGCTCACGGCCTCGTGGTGCACATCGTCGAAAATGCTGCGCTCCAGGGCGTGGGAGAGGGGGCCGTGGCCGATGTCGTGGAGCAGAATGGCCGCCATGGCCGCTTCGCCTTCCTCGGCCGAAATTTTTATGCCTTTGTCCTTGAGCGTGCGCAGGGCCAGCGACATGAGGTGCATGGCGCCCAGGGCGTGGTGAAAGCGCGTGTGCAGGGCGCCCGGGTACACGAACATCGTCAGGCCCAGCTGCTGAATCCGGCGCAGGCGCTGAAAGTACGTGTGCTCAATCAGGTCGAAGAGCAGCTCGGTCGGGATGGTGACGAAGCCGTAGACCGGGTCGTTGAAGATTTTCTTTTTGTTCATTGGTGGGTAAGGAGCAAACCAGGGCCCGGAGGGGGATAATCGACGAATGCAGGAGACGCAGCGCGCCGTTTTCTGGCGCCGCAGTGGTGGCCGAAGGAGCCGTATCTGGGAAGCCGCCGGCCCGCGAACCAACTTTTTTCGGCTTCTTTGCAGTTGAGTTACCTCAGAATATCTGATTTAGATAATTTTTTGACAACCAAAAGCCAGGGATTGGGAGTAAAGCTACTTACGAAACTTCAGTTGCAACCTTTGCCAGCCAGGTGGCTTCTTACCCAGGAAGCTCGGTAACGTGAATTTTGCCACCCCCGAAGCTCGTTTAATGGACTGCCGGCAGCCGCCGGCGGCTATTTGCGCTACTCTCAACCCCTACTATGCAACAATACAACATCCTCTGGGCCGATGATGAAATCGACCTGCTCAAGCCGCACATCCTCTTCCTGAAAGACAAGGGCTACGATGTAACCGGTGTGAATTCCGGCGCCGATGCGGTGGAAGAAATTCAGGAGAAGAACTACGACATCGTCTTCCTCGACGAGAACATGCCCGGCCTGACGGGCCTCGAAACCCTCACCGAAATCAAGGCCCTGCGCCCCACTGTGCCGGTTATCATGATAACCAAGAGCGAGGAGGAGCACATCATGGAAGAGGCTATCGGCTCGAAAATCGCCGATTACCTCATCAAGCCCGTGAATCCGAGCCAGATTCTGCTGGCCGTGAAAAAGGTGCTCGACAACAAGCGCCTCGTCAGCGAGAAGACCAACTCGGGCTACCAGCGCGACTTCCGCCAGCTCGGCATGCAGCTCGGCGACCGACTCTCGCCCGCCGAGTGGGCCGACGTGTACAAGAAGCTCGTGTACTGGGAGCTCGAAATCAACGAAACCGAGGGCAAGAGCATGGCCGAGGTCTTCAACATGCAGAAGGACGAGGCCAATACTTACTTTGGCCGCTTCATTCAGGAGAACTACGAAGACTGGCTGCACGGCGACGAGGATGCCCCGCTCATGTCGCACCAGCTGTTTCAGAAGCGGGTGTTCCCGCTGCTCAAGGAAACCGGCGACACGCCCGTGTACTTCATGCTCATCGACAACCTGCGCTACGACCAGTGGAAGGTGCTCGAACCCATCATTGCCGAGCTGTTCACCGTCGATTCGGAGGAAACCTACTACAGCATTCTGCCCACCACCACGGCCTACGCCCGCAATGCCATTTTCTCGGGCATGATGCCGAGCGAAATCCAGAAGAAGTACCCCAACCTCTGGGTTTGGGACGACGACGACGAGGGCAAGAACCTGCACGAGGCCGAGTTCATGGAAATCATGTTCCAGAAGGCCAACCAGAAGCACAAGTTCAGCTACCACAAGGTAACCAACCTGCAGGCCGGCAAAGACCTGCTGGGCAAAATGGCCAACCTGCACAACAACTACAAGTGCAACGTCATCGTCTACAACTTCGTGGACATGCTCTCGCACGCCCGCACCGACATGGCCATGATCCGGGAGCTGGCCGCCGACGAATCGGCCTACCGCAGCCTGACCAAATCGTGGTTCCTGCACTCGCCGCTCTATGAGATGTTCCAGCAGATTGCCGAGCGCAAGGGCAAGCTCATCATCACCACCGACCACGGCACGATTCGCGTGAAGCGCCCCTACAAAATCGTGGGCGACCGGAACACGAACACCAACCTGCGCTACAAGCACGGCAAAAACCTGGGCTTCGACGACAGCAAGGACGTGTACACGGTGCGCAAGCCGGAAAACATCTTCCTGCCCCGCGAAAACGTGAGCACGGCCTACGTGTTCACGGTCGGCGACTTCTTCTTCGCCTACCCCAACAACTACAACTACTACGTGAACTACTACAAGGACACGTTCCAGCACGGCGGCATCTCCCTGGAGGAGTGCATCATCCCGTACGTCACGCTGAGCGCGAAAGGGTAGGTTTTTGGAGCTGTTAGCTTATAGCTGCTGGCTGTTAGCTGATGTTCTGGAACAGTTCGAAGACAGAAAAGGGCCGCCAGTTATGGCGGCCCTTTTCTGTTTTACGGAAATCTACTTAGGGCTAAAGCCCGGTTTTAACGTAATTAAAACAACGCCATTTTTAGCCAAATTACCATAGCGCTTAGTTGCAGCCGGTGCCTTCATAACGCTGACAGAATCAATCTGGTCTGGGTTGATTTGGGAGATACGTAAGCTATCTGCGACCAAGCCGTTGACAACGAAAAGTGGCCGTTCTGTTGGCTTGAGCGGCGCGCAGCGGAGGCGGATGATAGTGGTAGCATCTTGGCCGGAGGGGTTAGTTCCACCCTTGCCGATAAGTACATCTTGAGCGCTGGCGGCAAAGCCCAGCAGCAGCAACGGAAGCAGCAGGAGGCGATTCACGGTGTAGGGATATAGAATAAGAGGAGGGAAGGATAAGGTAATAACCTGATTTTGGGTTTGGTAACAACTGAAAGATAAGCGGTTCGGTGCCCAAACCCACTGCGTGTCCCCGGCGACCTACCGCAACGCCTCCAAAGCCGCCCGCAACCGGGGCAGCGCCGCCTCGATGGCTTCGAGCGAGGCCCCGCCCACCGACATGCGGAACCAGGGGGCCGTGCCATCGGTGCCGAAGGCGCTGAAGGGCACCAGCGCCAGCCGGGCTTCGCTGATGAGGTAGGAGGTGAGTTGCTGGGTGGTATCGAGACGCTGGCCGGCGGAGGTGCTGCGGCCCAGCACGTCGAGCTTGGCGGTGAGGTAGATGGCACCCATCGGCACCAGCGAATCGACGGGCAGGCCGTCCGCCTTCATCGTTTGCAGACCCTCATGCAGCCGGTTTAGGCTGTGCTGGATTTTTTGCTTGAAGCCAGCCATGTACGCATCTACGGCCTCCGTTTGGGGCAGGTACTGGCCCACGGCCACCTGCTCGGCTTTCGGGGCCCAGGCACCCACGTGGCCCAGAATGGCCTTCATCTTGTCGATGACCAAGGTGGGCCCGAAAGCATAGCCGACCCGTATGCCGGTAGCGGCCAGGCACTTCGAAATGCCATCAATGTAAATGGTGTAGTCGCGCAGGGCGGGGCGCAGGCTCACCGGGTCGTAGTGCTGGGTTTGGCCGAAGGTGAGGAGCCAGTAAATCTGGTCGTAGAGCAGGTAGAGGGGCTTTTCGTCGGGGCCGCGGCGCTGGTTTTCGGCCAGTACCAGGTCGCAGATGGCTTCCAGGTCTTCGCGGCTAAACACGGTGCCGGTTGGGTTGAGCGGCGAGCAGAGGGCCAGCATGGTGGCCCCGGCCAGGTGCGGGGCCAGCTCGGCGGCGGTGGGCATAAAGTTGTTTTCGGGGCGCGTAACCACCGTTACGGCCTCGGCGCCCACCAGGTGGCAGTAGTGGTTGTTGTTCCAGCTCGGCACCGGAAACACAACCCGGTCGCCGGCATCGAGCAGGGCGCGGTAAGCGGCGTAAATCAGGGGCCGTGAGCCACCGGCTACCAGAAAATCGGCCGCCGAATAGCGTAGGCCCAGGCGGTTTTGAGTGAAGGCGGCGGCGGCTTCGCGCAACGCCGCCATGCCGTTGGCGGGTGGGTAGTTGGTCTGGCCCTGCTGGTAGGCCGCTACAATTTCAGCCTCCAATTCGGTCGGAATCGGGAAAATGCTTGGGTCGAAGTCGCCGATGGTGAGGTTACAGATCTGCTCGCCCTTGCGAATCATATCGTTTACTTCATTCCCGATTTTGATGATTTCCGAGCCAATCAGGCCGGCGGCCATTTGCGAAACTTGCATGGTAGTTCTACTGGTTAGGGTCAGCCAAATGTAGGCAATATGCGGGGGGATGACGCAGAAGAAAAGAGGGATGCAGTGAGTTGCGGGGCCGCAATCTGCTCCGCGCAGCCGGTGCTGGCACGGGGCTTTATCCCAACCAGCCCGCCCGCTTGCAACCCCCGACCGCCTGCGCCCACTGCAAGCGGCCCGCCTGGGTACGGTTGGCCCCGCGGCCTGATCTGGAGCTAGCCCCACCCACCCGGGCCCTGGGGCAGTAACAGGCTGCTGCAGTCGCCGCGGCTGGTCTGGTCGCGCCGGGCTTCGTAAACTTGCGCCTCATTCCAACTTGCCATGCCCACTTCGCTGCTCACCCTGACCATTCCCGATCTGGCGGCTCTGCCCGCTGCCGCTGCCCAGGTGCGGGCCGCCCTCGCGGGCCACACCATCATCTGCTTTGAAGGCGAGATGGGGGCCGGCAAAACCACGTTCATCAAGGCGCTGGGCCGCGAGTTGGGCATCAGCGAGGAAATCAGCAGCCCCACTTTCGCGCTGGTAAATGAGTACCGTACGGCCGCCGACAAGCCCGTGTACCACTTCGATTTTTACCGTCTCGACGACCCCGCCGAAGCCGAAGGCATCGGCGCTTCGGAGTACTTCGATTCTGGCTATCTTTGCCTGATTGAGTGGCCTGGCCGCGTCGAGCCCTTGTTGCCCGATCATCGCCTCACTATCACGCTCACCGTCACCGGCCCCGCTTCGCGGGAATTAAAAATTGAGAATTAAAAATGAAAAACTGCTCCTATGTCCGCCTAGTTCGGTTCGTTAGGAACAGTCCTTCACTTTTAATTTTTCACTTTTAATTTTTAATTAAAAACAGATGCCCCAAGCAGTACCCTCCGGCTTCGAGTCGCTGGCCGCCAGCCGCGCCTACTTCACCCAGGAATCGATGCTGGCCGTGGAAACGCGTAAGCGGAAACTGTTCATTGGGCTGCCCCGGGAAACGTCGCTACAGGAAAACCGCATCTGCCTTACGCCCGAGGCCGTGAAGCATCTGGTGGAGGGCGGCCACGAAATTTTGCTCGAAAGCGGGGCCGGCGAGCCCAGCAAGTACTCCGACCACGATTACTCTGAGGCCGGTGCTACCATCGCCTATTCGCAGAAAGAGGTATTCGAGGCCGATATCATCCTCAAGGTAGCCCCCGCGACCTACGATGAGATGGAGTTTCTGCGCAACGGCCAAACCCTGATTTCGGCCCTGCAATTCGGCACGCTCACGGCCGAGTACATCACGGCCCTGCTGCGCAAGAAAATCAATGCCATCAGCTTCGAGCTGATCAAGGACCCGAGCGGGGCGCGGCCGGTGGTGCGGGCCATGTCGGAAATTGCGGGCTCAACCGTGATGCTGGTAGCCGCCGAATACCTGGCCGCCCGCTCCGGCGGCGAGGGCAAGGGCATCATTCTGGGTGGCATTACGGGGGTGCCACCTTCCCAGGTGCTCATTCTGGGGGCCGGCACGGTGGCCGAGTATTCGGCCCGGGCCGCCATTGGGCTGGGGGCCGAGGTGAAGGTGTTCGACAACCACCTCTACAAGCTGCGCCGCCTCAAGCAGAACCTGGGCCAGCCCCAGCTCTACACCAGCACCCTCGATACGTTCGCCCTCAACCAGCAAATCCGCCGCGCCGATGTGGTCATTGGGGCGCTCAACCCCGAGGAGGGTCGCATCCCGTTCATGGTGTCGGAAGAAGCTGTGTCGCAGATGTCGCCCGGCTCCGTGATTATCGACGTGAGCATCGACCAGGGCGGCTGTTTCGCCACCAGCGAAATGACCAGCCACGCCAAGCCGGTGTTCCGCAAGTACGACGTCATCCATTACTGCGTGCCCAACATTGCCTCGCGGGTGCCGCGCACGGCTACCAACGCGTTAAGCAACATCTTCACGCCCATTCTGCAGGAAATCAGCCAGCATGGCGGCGTAAACGAAGTGCTGTTCACCAATGAGCATTTCCGCTCGGGCGTATACGCCTACAAAGGCTCGCTTACCAACGCCAGCATCGCCCGCCGCTTCAATATGCGCTACAAGGAGCTGGCTTTGATGATTGCTGTGCGTAACTAAGAACCACCGGTGTTGCAGCTAGCGGGATGCCGCAGATTGAGATAGGCAGTTACAACACGTAGGGGTGCAGTGTACTCCTCTCGTCTAAGAATGACAAAGGGTATCAAATATTTTTACGGGCAATAGTTTAATACACTCAATCAATTGGCCTGAATAAAATAATTTTCTACCTGCTCACTAACTCCGCAAACTCGTCGTAACTGCGGATATAGTCGGCCTCATCGTACTCCATCGAAGCCAGGCACATGAGCACCGCGCCGGGCCCGAAGCGGATTTCGCGCCAGCACAGCGGCGGCACGTACAGGCCCTGCGTGGGGCGGTCGAGGGCGAAGGTGTGGCGCTGACGGTCGGGCGTTTCTACCAGCAGTTCCAGGGTGCCATGAACCGCCACAATCAGCTGCTCCAGCTGGTGGTGGGCGTGGTTGCCGGCTACTTTGGTGGTGGGCACATCGGCCGTCCAGTACACCCGCTTCACCGGAAACGGCAACTGGCTACCCTCCGCAATAATGAGGTGGCCCAGCGCGTCGGAGCCGGTGGCGGGAAAGTCGAGCAGGTGGGGGAGCGGCATGGGGTACGGCAGGGGGTATTGGGGCCGGCGGATTTGGTGTATGCCGGATAGTGAGCGGCGGCTGAGCAGGTAGTTGATGGCAGCCTTATTCTGCCGCCAGCAGCAGGGTTTTCCAGGCGTCGAGCAGTCGGCCATCTTCGAGTAGCTTTTTGCCCAATATCATCAGCTCCTCGCGCTGGCGGGTGGGGGAGCCGTGGTGCTGGCTCAGGGTGTAGCTCACCAGGGGCTCCTGGCGGAAGGCGGCTACTTCTTCAGCCGTGGGGATGGACTGGGCTTCGATGTTGGCCAAACGGCCCAGGTTGTTGCCCGTCAGCAGATCGGAGGAGCGGATGTGGGCCGGAAGCTGGTCGATGCCGATGCCGAGGTTGCGGTTGGGTTTGGGTACCTCGAACAGGCTACTGCCCGAAGCCCGGCAGTACCAGTCGCCGCCGAGGCGGGCAATGGCGTCGAGCTTGAACGGGTCGATGCCATTGCCGGTGGGCAGCACGATGTCCTCGCGGAAATGGGCCATGACCACCCGGCAGATAATCAGGTTGCCGGCCCCGTTATTCTGGCCCAGCTCAATTACCTGCTCCACCACGCACTCGAAGGCCGCCGGGGCCTCGGCCACCCGGGGCGGACGTACTTTCTGGCTGGGCAGCTCTGTGAAGCCGGCCTTCACGAACTCGTTTACGCCCTTCTCATACTCAGTACTCGACAGCGACATCTGCTCGACCATGGCGTAGTCGCAGATGTGGATGACGACTTCGGGTACCTCGCGCACGTTTTGCAGCGTGTGCTTCTGGGAGTTGTCGCGGACGCGGTTGGCGGGCGAAAACACCAGAATAGGCGGGTTCGAGCCGAAGCAGTTGAAAAAGCTGTAGGGACTCAGGTTCACGCTGCCATCGGCCGCCATGGTGCTGGCGAAAGCCACGGGGCGCGGGGCAATAGCGCCCACCATGAAGGGGTGGAGCTCGGCGGGCGTAAGCTGGGCGGGGTCGATGGTGCGAAAGGACATGGGGCGAAGGTCGGACTTATCGGCGTAATTTCCCGGCTGGCCGTCAAAGCTAAACCCGCGCCGCGCCAACCACTGCCCATTCCACGCTATTGCTTATGCTGCGCCTGCTACCGCTATTATTGTTAACACTGCTGCTGCCCATGTCGGCCGCCGCCCAGACTCCAGCCGATACTGCCCAGTTGCGCCGCCACCTGGTGGCCCTCACTACCACGCCCGAACCGCGCAACTACCGCCACCCGGCCAGCCTGAACCAAGCCGCCTCCTACATTAAAGCGGAGCTGGCCGCGGCCGGGGGACAACCCACCGAGCAGCCCTACGTGGTGCAGGGCCAGCGCTACTACAACGTGCTGGCCCACTTCGGCCCCGAAACCGGCCCCCGCCTCGTAGTGGGCGCGCACTACGACGTGTGCGGGGAACAGCCGGGAGCCGACGACAACGGCACCGGCGTGGCGGCTTTGCTGGAGCTGGCCCGGCTGCTGGGGCAGCAAGCCAACCTGCCGTATCGGGTAGACCTAGTGGCGTACACCCTGGAAGAGCCGCCGTTTTTCCGCACCAAAAACATGGGTAGCTACGTGCACGCCCAGGCCCTGCACGCAGCGGGCGTACCAGTACGCGGCATGGTGGCCCTGGAAATGCTGGGCTATTACGATGACCGCCCCGGCAGCCAGGACTACCCCTTCGGCCCGCTGAAATGGGTGTATGGCAGCCGGGGGAACTACGTAACGGTGGCCCAGAAATTCGGGAACGGCCGCTTCGGCCGGCAATTCGCGCGGCGCTATAAAACGGCCGCCGCGCTGCCCGTGAAGCGCTTCAAAGCCCCCGCCTGGCTGCCCGGCATCGACTTCTCCGACCACCTCAACTACTGGCAGTTCGGCTACCCGGCCGTGCTGCTCACCGACACGGCCTTCTACCGCAACAAGAGCTACCACGAGCCTACCGACACCATCGGCCGACTGGATATGCGCCGCTTGGGGCTGGCTGTGGAGGCGCTGCTGGCCGTGGTGCTACGGGGTTGAAACTGGCGTAGCGGTCTGCTGGCCGACCCATACCCAACCGGTTTGCACCATTAAATACGGGTTGTCATTCTCATAAATATGTGCGTAGTGAGGTTTGGCAAGGGCCCAGGCCGGCCAGCCGTTGGGGTAGTCAAAGGCGTCCAGTCCGATTTGCCAGGGGTGGGTGGTCCAATTGAGGAGCTCCGCGCCGGGCAATTGCCGGTACTCCGGGGGCAGGGGAGGGCCCGTTGGATCAGGTTCGCCAAAACTTTTCTGATACCGCGCCCGCCGCTCCCGAATGCCGGCTACCACCTGCGAGCTATGCGCAAAATCGGGCTCTACCAGCCAAACGGCCAGATAGAAGGGCTCGGGCTGGGCCTGCAACTGCTGCTGCCAGTTGAAAAAAGTAGCCAGCAGATGTTGGGCTGCCAGCTGCCGTACCCGTTGCGGAGGCTGGCAGTAGTGCCAGTGCCAAGGTGCAAGGCCCAGCACCTGGTAGTCGTAGCCGTATCGTTGCAGCCTTTCCTCTGACAAGGGAGGCGCGATAAGACTTTGCCCCACAAGGCGTTTCAGGTGGCGCTTGCCGCCCCGTACCTTCTGATGGGGCCGGTAGCTCATTGCAGGTCGGTAGCGCATAGCCGGCAAAAGTTGAAAATATCTGCTAAGAACGAATTTTTGCTAAAATACTATATCTTTACTAACTAGCTATAGCTTTTAGTGACCCCTTACTCACCAACTCACATGTCTCAGCTCCGGTGTCCCAAGTGCGAATCGATGGAAGCTACTAAAAGTGGCGTAGTGGGCGGCCGGCAGCGATACAAGTGCCGCAACTGTGGCTACCACTATTCGGTGGCCAAGGCGGGCAAGGAAACCAATCCGTACTACGTTATTAAGGCCCTGCAGCTCTACATTGAGGGCGTGAGCTACCGCGAAATTGAGCGGCTGCTGGGCGTAAGCCACGTGAGCGTAATGAACTGGGTGAAGAAGTACGGCGTGAAGGCCCCGCGGCAGCCCGACTACCACCCAACCTACAAAATCCTTAACCAGAAGGAGCTGGCCGAGTTTTTTCAGCACCCGGAAAACCTGAAGGGCTCGGGCATGATGATAACGGAGCTGGGCGATAAGTACATGCTTATCAAGTGGGAACGGTTTCGGCAGGGGTAGAGCTATAGGTGCTTAGCGGAACTATAGCCTACATGTGAGTTCCGGGTGGAGATTTTTCTATTTGAGTAAGCCGAAGCGCGGCGGCAGCTGCCGTTGCTATCGGACTTGATCAATTCCCACCCCTTTATTTCTCCCCTCGCATCATGACAAACGTCCGTTACCCACTAGTAATGAGTGCGTTGCTGATTGCGGCTTCGGCTTCGGCCCAGGTGCAGTCACCCCCTGCCGGCAACCCGCCCGCTCCGGCCCCCGCGCCCCAGGCCGCGCCGCCCGCCTCGGAAGCCCCCACCGCTTCGGTGCCCTATGGCGCCGGCCTGAAGGTCAACCTCTCGCCCGATGGCTCGAAGTACTTCCGCATCATCAACTGGCACCAGGTCTGGACCCGCTATAACAAGAATAATACCGGCTCGCAGCGGGTTGCCGGCGACCCCGAAAGCAGCACCTTCGACGTGGGCCTGCGCCGCTCCCGTCTCCTGATTTACGCCCAGCTTAACCCGCGCTTTCTCATTATCACCCACATCGGCATCAACAACCAGAATGCTGTAAGTGGGGGCGTGGGCATCGGCGACCCCGGCAAAAAGCCCCAGCTGTTCATCCACGAGGCGATGGTTGAATACAAAGTGTTCAAGTATATGAACATCGGGGCCGGCCTGCACTACCAGAACGGTATTTCGCGCATGACCCGGGCCAGTACCCTCAATTTCCTGGCCTACGACGCCCCCATCACCAACTGGCCCACCATCGAGAAAATCGACCAGTTTGCCCGCTGGATGGGTATTTACGCCAAAGGCCGGGTGGGTAAGTTCGACTACGCCGTGTCGATGAACGACCCGTTCGCTACCAACCAGGCCCTCACGCCGGCCACCCAGCCCCTTAATGTAGCCGACTACAACCCGCGCAACAGCCACAAGGTCTACCAGGGCTACTTCGCCTACGAGTTCCTCGATCAGGAGGCCAATCTGCTGCCCTACCAGGTGGGTTCCTACCTGGGCACCAAGCGGGTGTTCAACCTCGGCGCGGGCTTCCTGTTTAATAAGGATGCCATGATATCGCGCACCGGCGCCGTGCCCGTGCCTACCCCGGCCGACCCCTTCACCGGCGTGCCCAACCGGGTACAGAATCTGGGCATCTTGTCAGCCGATTTGTTCTACGACACGCCCATCAACAAGGACGCCGGCACGGCCCTGACGGCCTATGCGGTGTACTACAACTACAATTTCGGCAATAACTACGTCCGCAACATCGGCCTGTTGAACCCAAGCGCGGCCGGTGGTTCGAGCGCCATTCCGGGTGCGGGCACGCTGCGCGGCAACGCCTTCCCGGTTGTGGGAACGGGCTCCTCGACTTACCTGCAGGCCGGCTACCTGCTGCCCACGAATACGCTCGGCGAGAAAGCCCGCCTGCAACCCTACGCCGCCTGGATGCACGGCAACTACGACGGGCTTAAAGCCATCGGGTCGAAAGACGTGAACGTGTACGACCTCGGGGCCAACCTGCTGCTCGACGGCCACAACGCCAAGTTCACGCTCAACTACCGCGCCCGGCCCGACTACTCCAACCCCCAGGACATCAATTACCGTCCCGAAATCACCCTTCAGACCATGATTTTCTTGTAAGAGGTTAGCTGGCAAGCTGGTGCTATTTGGCGGGTTTGCAATACCAGCAAGCTAAACGGCACCAGCCCCGTCGCTTTGTCCTTCAGCGGCAGTTCAGCGCCTCTCCACTGCTCTGTTTCCTCATCTTTTGACTTTGCCTATCGCCATTTACCACTTCCCTCACCATTAAATTCCCCAACGCAATGGAAGCAGACGTACAGCGCCCCGGTACCACGGCAGTGGTTGACGCCCCGGCGGAGCACGACAATAACGCCACTTCGGTCAGCAAGATCTGGCAGGTTATCACGGCTTCGTCCGTGGGCACAGTCATCGAGTGGTACGACTTCTACATTTTCGGCTCGCTGGCGGCCATCATCGGGCCGGTGCTGTTTGGGCACGCGGGCAAGATTGAAGACACGCTGCTGGGGGCGCTGGCTGTATTCGGGGCCGGTTTCGTCGTGCGGCCGTTCGGGGCCGTCTTCTTCGGTCGCCTCGGCGACATGATCGGGCGCAAGTACACGTTCATGGTGACGCTGCTGCTCATGGGCGGGGCTACGTTCGTGACGGGCCTGATTCCGAGCTACGACACGATTGGCGTGGCGGCTCCCGTTATCGTGGTTATTCTGCGCCTGCTGCAGGGCCTGGCCCTGGGCGGCGAGTATGGTGGCGCCACTACCTACGTGGCCGAGTACGCCCCCGACAAAAAGCGCGGCTACTACACCAGCTTCATCCAGATTACGGCCACCGGCGGACTCATTCTCAGCATTCTGGTTATCATCATCACCCGCAAAACGCTGGGCGAGGAGACGTTCAAAGAGTGGGGCTGGCGCGTGCCGTTTTTGCTCTCGGGCGTCCTGATTATTGCCTCCTACTACATCCGCAAGCAGCTGCACGAGTCGCCGCTGTTCGCCAAGGCCAAGGCTACCGGCACTACCAGCAAGAACCCCCTGCGCGACTCGTTCATGAACCCTGTCAATCGCCGGTTAGTGCTTATCGCGCTGTTTGGCGTGACGATGGGCCAGGGCGTAATTTTCTACACCTCGCAGTTTCATGCCTATTCGTTCATGAACAACACGCTGAAGCTTGACATTGTGGACTCCAGCACCATTCTGGTAGTAG
Organism: uncultured Cytophagales bacterium; assembly: GCA_963711295.1. GTDB lineage: Bacteria > Bacteroidota > Bacteroidia > Cytophagales > Hymenobacteraceae > Hymenobacter. The sequence continues at coordinate 976,689 of CAVQDF010000003.1, read as the reverse complement.
CCATGGTGCTGGCGACGCCGCTGTTCATCTACTTCGGCTCCCTGTCCGACCGCATTGGCCGCAAGCGCATCATCATGACCGGCATGATTTGCGGGGCCCTGTTCACCATTCCGCTCTTCTACGGCATCAAGGCCTACGCCGGGCCGCTGAGCGAAATCACGCCCGCCACGGTAGATGCCGCCGGCGTAGCCGTGCCGGCCGTGATGAAGGCGCTGAACCCCAACGTGTTCATGATGACGGTGCTCACCTTCCTGCTGGTGTTGTTCGTGACGATGGTTTATGGCCCTATCGCGGCTTACCTCGTCGAGTTGTTCCCAACCAGCGTGCGCTACACGTCGCTCTCCGTGCCCTACCACATTGGTAACGGCGTGTTTGGGGGATTTGTGCCGCTCATTGCCACCGCCATTGGCGTGTGGGGGGCCGCGCAGCCCGCCGGCACGTTCGCCAAAGAGCACAGCAGCCTGCTGGGCCTTGTGTACCCGGTAACCATCGCCCTCATCTGCTTCTTCATCGGCATGGCCCTGATGAAGGATACGCGCAACGTGAAGCTGATGGATGATACCTCCGGCGACGTAGTGTAGCCAGCCCGCGCCTGGACGCAAGCCACCATCCGCCGGGCCATTGGTTCGGCGGATTTTGCTTGCTTTGGCGGTGGCAGCAAGGGGTAAAAGAACTTTTATGCCGGCAAAGGAAGCAGCTGGTATGCAGTAGTCATCCTGTCGTTTAGTTAGCTTGGCAACGTCAGCACGCAAGGTGCTTGCTTCATCAGCATGACAGTTTCTTCATCCTAACGCCACCTCTCCTCATGCCCAACGCCCAACCCCCGGAGCGACCTGAACAGCGGCGCGGGCAGCGGTTGCTGTTTCTGGCGGTGCTGTTTGCGGTGCTGCTCAATTTCCCGCTGCTCGGCGCCTTCAGCCACGACGCCCGCCTGGCCGGCATCCCCGTCCTGTACCTCTACGTGCTTGTGGCCTGGGTTGCGCTGGTAGCTCTGACGGGCTGGCTGGTTTCTTTAATTAAGAATTAAGAACTACAGCAATTTGGTGAACCGTGTATGCATTTTTTAGAGACGCTTATTTGCGCCTCTACATTCCTGCGTTACCTCGTTCGCGAAACCGCTATAAGAATTAAGAACATTCATTGAAAGTCTAAACACATCAATCATCAATTAGGAAAGCGAATTTGTAGTTGGATAGCTCCGCCGAAAATTCTTAATTCCTAATTGTTCATTCTTAATTAAAAAATGTCCCCGCTGCTTGTCATTGGCTTTTCCTTTGGCTACCTCCTGCTGTTGTTCGGGGTGGCCTACGCGGCCGAGCGGCGGGGCGCAGCGCGGCGGAGCCTCGTGAGCAACCCCTACGTGTACGCCCTGAGCATGGCCGTGTACTGCACGGCCTGGACTTACTACGGTTCGGTAGGGCGGGCAGCGCACTTCGGGCTGGAGTTCGTGGGCATCTACCTCGGCCCCACGCTCATGGCCCCGCTGGCCTGGCTGGTGCTGCGCAAAATCATCCGTATCTGCCGAGCCCAGCGCCTCACCTCCATTGCCGATTTTATTTCGGCCCGCTACGGTAAAAGCGCCGCGCTGGGGGCGCTGGCCACGGTGGTATGTGTAATTGGAGTGGTGCCCTACATTGCGCTACAGATCAAGGCCATTGCGGCTTCGTTTGACATTCTGACCCGCGTGCCGGGCACGCTGGGGCTGCCGGTCGAGGATGCGGCGGCCGTTAGCTCGGCGTTTTACACCACCGTAGCACTGGCCTTTTTCACCATCGTGTTCGGGGTTCGCTCGGTGGAGGCCACCGAGCGGCACGAAGGCATGGTGCTGGCCGTGGCCATGGAAAGCCTGCTCAAGCTGGTGGCCTTCCTGGTGGCCGGCCTGTTCGTCACCTACGGGCTGTTCAATGGCTTTGCCGACGTGTTCGAGCGGGCCGCGGCGGTGCCCGATCTGCGGCGCCTGTTTACGCTCGAAGGGGCCGGTACCGCGCCGGGGCAGTGGTTCACGCTGCTGCTGCTGAGCATGTCGGCTATTCTGTTGTTGCCCCGGCAGTTTCAGGTGGCCGTGGTCGAGAACGTGAACGAGGACCACCTGCGCAAAGCCATGTGGCTGTTTCCGCTCTACCTGATCGTCATCAACCTGCTGGTGCTGCCCCTGGCTTTTGGCGGTCGGCTGCTCGATCCGGCCGGCCGCCTCGATGCCGATATGTATGTGCTGGCGTTGCCCCTGCAGGCCGGGCGGCCGTGGCTGGCGCTGTTCATTTACCTGGGCGGACTGTCGGCGGCCAGCAGTATGATTATCGTCGAAACTATTGCCCTGAGCGTAATGATGAGCCACCATCTGCTCATGCCGCTGCTCATGCGCGTGCCCACAGCCCGCGCCGAAGGGCCGCGCTGGTTTGCCCGGCTCGGGCGGCTGGCCCTGCACAGCCGGCGGCTGGCGGTGGTGCTGGTGCTGCTGCTGGCCTTTGCCTACTACGCCGCCGTGGGCCACCTGCTGCCGCTCGTGAACACCGGCCTGATTTCGTTTGCCGCCGTAGCCCAGTTTGTGCCGGTGGTGCTGGGCGGCCTCTACTGGCAGGGCGGCACCCGCGGCGGGGCGGCGGCGGGCCTGCTGGCGGGCTTCCTGGTCTGGGGCTACACGCTGGTGCTGCCCTCCATGGTAGGGCCGGGGCTGGTGCCCGAAACGGTACTCTCGGCCGGACCCTGGGGGCTTGGGCTGGCTGCGGCCCGGGGCCCTGCTGGGCCTGGAAGGGCTCGATGCGCTGTCGCACGGGCTGTTCTGGAGCTGGCTGCTCAACATCGGGCTTTACGTGGGCGTGTCGCTGCGGCGGGCTCCCTCGGCCCTGGAGCAGCGCCAGGCGCAGCTGTTCGTGCATGCCTTCCGCCAGGAGGCCGGCTTCGAGGCTGGTCCGGCAGGCTGGCGTGGGGCCGCCGCCCTGCCCGACGTACGGGCCCTGCTGGTAGGCTTTCTGGGCAAGAAGCGCACCAACCAAGCCTTACATGCCTTCCACGAGCACTTCCCCGATGCCCACGCCCCGACGGCCCCCGGAACGCCGACGGCGGATGCGATACCAACTCACCCATTCACTCATTCACCCATCCACCCATTACCTCCCGCCGCCGATCCGCGCCTGCTGGCCTATGCCGAAAAGCTGCTGGCCGGGGCCGTTGGCCCGGCTTCGGCCCGCCTGCTGCTGCGGTCCTCGGTAGGGGTGGAGGATATCAGCTTTGATAATGTAGTGGGCATTCTCCGGGAAAGCCAGCAGCTGCTCGAAGCCAACCGCCAGCTCCAGAAGCAGCAGCGCCAGCTCCAGCGCCTCACCGGGCAGCTCCAGCAGGCCTACGACCAGCTCCAGGAACTCGACCAGCGCAAAGATGAGTTTCTCTACACCGTCACCCACGAGCTGCGCACGCCCCTGACCAGCATCCGGGCCCTGGCAGAAATTCTCTCCGATAATCCCGACCTCGAAGAGGAGGAGCGCCACCGCTTCCTGCTCACCATCACCAAGGAGTCGGAGCGCCTGGGCCGTCTGATTGCGTTGGTGCTCGACCTCGAAAAGTACGAGTCGGGTACTGTGCGCCTCGACAAAACGGACCTCGATTTGGCCGATATCATCACCGATGCTCTCGAAGCCATCGGCCCCCAACTACGGGCCAAGCACATTCAGCTCGACCTCGCGGTGCCGCCCGGCCTGCCCGCCCTGCCCGGCGACCGGGACCGGCTCATGCAGGTACTCGTGAACCTGCTCTCCAACGCCGCCAAATCGTGCCGGGCCGATGGTTCGGGGCGCGTGGGCGTGGGCGTGGCCGCCACACCCACCGGCCTGCGGTTGTGGGTTCAAGACAACGGCCGGGGCATTGCGCCGGAATTTCACCAGCTCATCTTCGATAAATTTTACCAGGCCCAGCACCAAACCATTCGCAAACCCGAGGGCTCGGGCCTGGGCCTGGCCATCACTAAAAAGATAGTAGAGCTGCACGCCGGCCGCATCTGGGTCGAAAGCCAACCCGACCAGGGCGCGCGGTTCTCCTTGGAAATACCGCTGCAGGGGACCCTGAGTAGTTGAAAATTAAAAGATGACAAAGAATTCTAAATAGCTGTTTTCAATTAAACGCATTCATTCAGTGGTCCGCAGGTCCTGATATTATGGATAACGATTTTTAATTTTTCACTTTTAATTTTTACTTGAAAAATGCCTCGATATCGCCGCATATTCTCCTGGTCGATGACGAGCCTAATATTGTTATGTCGCTCGATTTTCTGATGCGCAAGGCGGGCTACCAGGTGAGCATTGCCCGCAATGGCACCGAGGCCCTGGAGGCTATCGGCCAGACCCCATTTGCCGTAGTTATTCTCGATATTATGATGCCCGACGTAGACGGCTACCAGGTGTGCCGCCAGCTGCGCCAGCGCCCCGACCGGGCCGGGACCCGCGTCATTTTCCTGAGCGCCAAAAGCAAGGAGGAGGACGTGGCGCAGGGATACGCCGCCGGGGCCGACCTCTACCTGACCAAACCCTTCAGCACCCGCCAACTCATGGAGAAGGTGACGCAACTGCTGCCCGCCACGTCCTAACCCCACTCGCTGATGCAAAACCCCACTTATGCCTCCGATTATGCTGCCAGCCGCCACGACCCTGCCGAATTCTGGGCCGGCCAGGCCCGCCAGCTAAGCTGGCACCGGGAGCCGCCGCGCCCGGTGCTGCGCCAGGAGCCCGGCACCGGCTTCGACCGCTGGTTTGGGGGCGGGCAGTTGAACACGAGCTGGCTCTGCCTCGACTACCACGTGCAGCACGGCCGCGCCGACCAGGTGGCCCTGATTTACGACTCGCCCGTAACCCAGACGCTGCGCCGCTACACCTACCGCGAGCTGCTGGACCTGACCAGCCGTTTTGCCGGGGGGCTGCGCCAGTTGGGCGTGGCCGCGGGCGACCGGGTGCTTATTTACATGCCCAATATGCCCGAGGCCGTGGTAGCCATGCTGGCCTGCGCCCGGCTCGGGGCGGTGCATTCGGTGGTGTTCGGGGGCTTCGCGCCGGCTGAGCTGGCCGTTCGCATCGATGATGCCCGCCCCCGGGTTATCGTCTGCGCTTCGGCCGGCATGGAGTTCGACCGCGTGATTCCCTACCTGCCCCTCGTGACGGATGCCCTGGCCCGCGCCACCCACCAGCCCGACTACGTGGTGGTTAGCCAGCGCGACTTTTGCCCGGCCCCGCTGTACGCCGACTCCAGCGCGTCCGCCGGTCCGCCGGAATCGACCCGCCTCGTAGACTACCAGGAACTGCTGCGGGCCGAACCCGTTGAGGCCGTGGTCCTCGATGCGGCCGCCCCGCTCTACATTCTGTATACCAGCGGCACTACTGGCCGGCCCAAGGGCGTGCTGCGCGACCACGGCGGCCACGCCGTGGCCCTCAAGTACAGCATGAGTGCGGTGTACGGCCTGCAACCCGGCGACACGATATTTACCGGCTCCGATATCGGCTGGGCCGTGGGCCACAGCTACATCGTGTACGCGCCGCTGCTGCACGGCTGCACCACGGTGCTCTTCGAGGGCAAACCAGTCCGCACGCCCGATGCCGGCACGTTCTGGCGCGTGGCCGCCGACCACGGCGCGAACGTGCTGTTCACGGCCCCCACCGCCATCCGGGCCATCAAGAAGGAAGACCCTGAAGGCCACCTGGCCCGCCGCCACAACCTAAGCCAGCTCCGCCACCTGTTTGTAGCCGGCGAGCGGTGCGACCCGGCTACGTACGCCTGGGCCGGCGAGCTGCTGGGCGTACCGGTTATCGACCACTGGTGGCAGACCGAATCGGGCTGGCCCATGCTGGCTACGCTGGTAGGCTACCCCGATATGCCCCCGCCCGTAGCCGGCTCGGCCGGCCACCCCGTGCCGGGCTACCACCTGGAGGTGCTCGACGAAGCCGGCCAGCCCGTGCCGCCCGGCACTACCGGCCTGATTACGGTGCGCCGCCCGCTGCCGCCCGGCTGCCTGCCTACCCTCTGGCAGGATGATGCCCGTTTCCAGCAGGCATATTTCGATGCCTTTCCCGGCTACTACCTTTCCGGCGACGGGGGTTACCGCGATGCGGCGGACTACTACTACATTATGGGCCGGGTCGATGACGTTATTAACGTGGCCGGCCACCGCCTGAGCACGGGGGAGCTGGAAGAAATTATGGCTTCGCACCCGGCCGTGGCCGAGTGCGCCGTGCTGGGCCTCTTCGACGAGCTGCGGGGCCAGGTACCGGTGGGCTTGGTGGTGCTCAAAGACGGCCACGAGCTCAGCGAAGCCGACCTCGAACAGGCTCTGATACAACTGATTCGTCAGCGTATTGGGGCGGTGGCCTGCTTCCGGCAGGCGGCCGTAGTAGCGCGGCTGCCCAAGACCCGCTCGGGCAAAATCCTGCGCAAAACCCTGCGCCAACTCGCCGACGGCGAGAAATTCCCCGTACCTTCTACCATCGATGACCCCGCCATCCTCGACGAAATCCGGCAGGTGCTGGAAAGGCGCGGGATGGGACAGGGGTTTACCCCACCCCCCGGCCCCTCGCTCACTTGATGCGCGCCAGCCTCCGGGAGAGGGGGAGCCTAACGGTGTGGCCCGGCTTCGGGCTACGCTACGCCTGTGTTGCTTCAGCCACTTCTCAATCTGTCTTCCCACGTCACTTTTATTTGTTCAACTTGTCCATCCTCGTCAGGCTCCCCTCTCCCGGAGGGGAGGGGGCCGGGGGGTGGGGTAAATCCATCTCTATGCCCACTGCCACCCCTCCTCAACACGCCCGCATCCGTACCCTCGAAGGTTACCACGAAGCTTACCACCTTAGTATTAATCACCCCAACGAGTTCTGGGCGGCCGTTGCCGAGCCGTTTACCTGGCGGCGCAAGTGGGATACGGTGATGGAGTCGGATATGGCCGCCGGCGAAACGACCTGGTTTGCGGGGGCGCGGCTCAACATCACCGAAAACTGCCTCGACCGCCACCTGCCCGCCCGCGGCAACAAGCTGGCCCTCATCTACGAGCCCAACGACACCAAGGAGCGCCACCTGCGCCTGACCTACCGCGAGCTGCACCAGCGCGTGTGTCAGTTTGCCAACGTGCTGCTCAACAACGGCGTGGAGAAGGGCGACGTGGTGTGCCTCTACATGCCCATGATTCCGGAGCTGACCATTGCTGTGCTGGCTTGCGCCCGCATCGGGGCAGTGCACTCGGTCATATTCGCCGGCTTCTCGGCCACTGCCATTGCCGACCGCGTGAACGATGCCCAGGCGATGCTGGTCATCACCTCCGACGGCCTCAACCGCGGGGCCAAGCAGATTCCGGTGAAGCGGGTAGTAGACGAGGCGCTCGAATCCTGCCCGTCGGTGCGCAAAGTGGTCGTAGTGGAGCACCTGGGCTGGCCGGTACAGATGGATGAGGAGCGCGATGTATGGTACCACGAGGAGGCCGAAGGGGTGGCCAAAACCTGCCCGGCCGAGGAGATGAAGGCCGAGGATCCGTTGTTCATTCTCTACACCTCGGGCAGCACCGGCAAGCCCAAGGGCGTGGTGCACACCACTGCCGGCTACATGGTGTGGGCCGATTATACATTCCGCAACGTGTTTCAGGTAGAAGAAAATGACGTGTTTTGGTGCACCGCCGACATTGGCTGGGTAACCGGCCACACCTACCTGCTCTACGGCGCGCTGCTGGCCGGCGCTACTACTCTCATGTTCGAGGGCATCCCAACCTACCCCGATGCCGGCCGATTCTGGGAGGTGATTGATAAGCACTCGGTCAGCATCTTTTACACGGCGCCCACCGCCATCCGGGCCCTCATGGCCGAGCCCCTTGATAACGTGCTCAGCTACTCGCTCGACTCGCTCCGGGTTATCGGGTCGGTGGGTGAGCCCATCAATGAGGAAGCCTGGCACTGGTACAACGAGCACGTGGGCAAGGGCCGTTGTCCGCTGGTAGATACCTGGTGGCAGACCGAAACCGGCGGCATCATGATTTCGGCCCTGGCCGGCATCACGCCCTCGGTGCCGGCCCGCGCCGGCCTGCCGCTGCCGGGCGTGTGGCCCGTACTGCTCCGCCAAGACGGCACTGAAATAGAAGGCAACAATGAGGAGGGCTACCTGGCCATCAAGCAGGCCTGGCCCGGCATCATCCGCACCACCTGGGGCGACCATAACCGCGCCGTGCAGACTTACTTCGCGCCTTACCCCGGCTACTACTTTACCGGCGACGGTGCCCGCCGCGACGAAAACGGCCTTTACCGCATCATCGGCCGCGTCGATGACGTGATTAACGTGAGTGGCCACCGTTTTGGCACGGCCGAAATAGAAAACGCCATCAACCAAAACCCCAACGTAGTGGAGTCGGCCGTAGTGGGCTACCCCCACGAGGTGAAGGGACAGGGCATCTACGCCTATATTATCTGCCGCGAGGGGGCATGCCAGGGCGAGGCCGATAAGCCGCGCGTGGAGGCCAGCATCATCGAAACGGTAGTGGCTGAAATCGGTAAAATCGCCCGCCCCGACAAGATTCAGCTGGTAACGGGCCTGCCTAAAACCCGCTCCGGCAAAATCATGCGCCGCATCCTGCGCAAAGTGGCCGAGGGCGAAACCAGCAGCCTCGGCGACGTTTCGACCCTGCTCGACCCGGCCGTGGTGGATGAGATTATCCAAGGAGCGAAGTAAGCCGGCATCCGGCTCAGACATAAATCGGACGCCTGCTTTACAGCAACAAGCTCAATCAGCAAAAAGCCCCTCTGCCACGCGGCAAAGGGGCTTTTTGAGTTGCCAGCCAGTAGGCGAAGCAAGTTCAGGCTTAGAAGCGGCTCAGGTAGTTGCGCTTGGCAGCTTTCTGCTCTTTCTTCTTGCTGCCCGAAGAAAGCCATACCACCAAGCCCGCCGTAACGGCCCCAATGGTGGCCATTTTGGTGATGAACGCGGTGCGGTTGTGCTTCCACTCCATGTCGTAGCCTTTCTCGGCCCAGATGTTGGGCAGCTTGCCCTGGGCCAGGTCCGTGACCACGTTTTCCACCACATCCACGCGGTCGGCCAACACCAGCGGCAGCCAGCGCTTATACTGGTTTTCCGGGTATTTGTACGCCTGGCGGCGGATCATGCCGCTCAGGCCGCGGGGCGGTTCCGGGGTACCGAATACGGCCGACACATTCTTGCGTTCCACAGATTTCAGCACCTCCTCATTCACGGGCTGCAGGTTGTCGGGGCGGCTTTTACTGTTGGGGTCCTCCTCTGCATTCATGCGCTTGCGCATGGGGTAGGTGGGGTCGTTCTTGGGGTCGGCGTCAATGCCCCAGCCCTTAATCATCTTTGGGTCGATGGGGGTATTTATGGCGTTGTCTTTCATGGGAAGGCGAGGTTACTGGTTAGCGGTTGGGGGCATGAGCACGGTTTTGATGCAGTTGTCCAGCTTGTTGGAGAACATGCGGTAGCCGTCGGCTACTTCTTCCAGCGGCATGACGGTGCGTAATCAGCCCCTTAGGGTCCAGTACGCCGTTCTGCACGTGCTCAATCAGGCGCGGCAACAGGCGCTTTACCGAGGTCTGGTTGCCCCGGATGGTCAGGCCCTTGTTCATGGCGTTGCCGATGGGTATCAGGTTATCGGTCGGGCCGTATACGCCCACAATCGATACTACGCCACCTTTCTTCACGGCATTAATGGCCCAGTGCAGGGCCGTGGCCGAGCCGGCCTGCAGCAGCAGCTTGCGGCCGGTAATGGTTTGCAGCGTGTTGCCGGCGGCTTCGGCCCCTACGGCGTCAATCACGCAGTCGGCCCCCATATAATCAGTGATTTTCTTGATGAACATCACCGGGTCGCCAATTTCCTCAAAGTTGTAGGCCTCGCAGTACGAGTAGTTGCGGGCGAAGTCGAGGCGGTAGTCTTCTTTATCAATGATAATAACCCGGCCCGCGCCAAACAGCCAGGCGCACCGGGCGGCCACAATACCGATGGGGCCGGCCCCGAACACTACTACCGTATCGCCCTTCTGAATACCGGCCATTTCGGCCCCCTGATAGCCCGTGGGAATTACGTCGGTCAGCATCACGGCATCATCCAGGTCCATATCGGCCGGGATGATAACCGGGCCTACGTTGGCGTAGGGCACGCGCGCGTACTCAGCCTGGCCGCCGTTGAAACCGCCGGCCGAGTGCGAGTACCCGTAAATGCCACCAATTGCCCCGGACTCGGTGTTCGATTCCTGGCAGTTGCCGTACATTTCCTGCTTGCAGAAATGGCACTCGCCGCAGGCAATGTTAAACGGTACTATCACCCGGTCGCCCACTTTCACTTTCGTGACTTCGGCTCCGATTTCTACTATTTCTCCCACGAACTCATGGCCGAAAGTAGAGCCCACGCGGGTATCGGGGATGTTGCCGTTGTACAGGTGCAGGTCGGAACCGCAGATGCAGGCGCGCAATACGCGCACAATGGCATCCTGGGGATGCTTGATTTCCGGCATGGGTTTTTGCACGGCACGGACCCGCTTGGGGCCCCGGTAGTCCATTGCTAGCATAATAATTTTAGAAAGGTTGCGGAAGGAAACAAATGCAAGCCGGCAGCGGGTAAGCAGGAGATACCCGCCGTTCCGGCTCCCATTAGTACCCGATGCCCGGACGGAAGGTTGCTAGTGTTGTGCTCCAATTGTTGGTTTGCCGCCAGTAGCATTTCGGCTACAAGAGGGCCTGCGCTTCCGGCCAACCGCTAAAAAAAGCAGCGGAGCCGAAGCACCACTACCATGCGGTAGTGGTGCTTCGGCTCCGCTGCTTTCGGCGTGGTGCCTCGTTTTTAACAATTACTATGGCCTTCCTAGAACTCCAATGCTGGAGCCGGCAGCACCTTGCCCGTTACCTCCCCGAAACCGATGCGCACGCCGTCCTTTTCGGCGAAGCCGCGCATGGTCACGGTGTCGCCGTCGAGCAGAAACTTGCGCTCCGAGCCGTCGGCCAGGGGTACGGGGCGGGTGCCGCGCCAGGCTCAGCTCCAGCATCGAGCCCAGTGAGTCGGGCGTGGTGCCCGAAATGGTGCCCGAGGCGTACAGGTCGCCGACCTGCGAGGTTGCAGCCGTTGGAGGCGTGGTGGGCCAGCTGCTGGGCCATGCTCCAGTACATGAGGCCAAAATTAGCGCGCGAAACGGCCGTTTCGGGGCCGCCTTGCGGGCGTAAGGGCTACTTCCAGGTTGATGTCGAAGTTGTGGTTGCCGGTCTGGCGCAGGTAGAGCAGGGGCTCGGGTTCCTGCACGGGCCCGGGAATGCGGAAGGGCTCCAGCGCGTCGAGCGTCACCACCCACGGCGACACGCTGCTGCCGAAGTTCTTGCCCAGAAACGGCCCCAGCGGCACGTATTCCCAGCTTTGGATGTCGCGGGCGCTCCAGTCGTTGAACAGCATCAGCCCAAAAATGTGGTCCTCGGCGTTCGTGCACCGGTACCGTGTCGCCCAGCTGGGTGCCGGCGGCCCACTACGAAAGCCATTTCCAGCTCAAAATCGAGTTGCTGGCAGGGGCCGAAGGTGGGGGCAGTGGCATCGGGGGCCTTGCGCTGGCCGTTGGGGCGGCGCAAATGCGGTGCCGCTCACCACGATGCAGCTGGCCCGGCCGTGGTAGCCAATCGGGAATGTGGCGCCAGTTGGGCAGCAGCGCGTTGTTCGGGGTCGCGGAACATGGTGCCCACGTTGGTGGCGTGCTCGATGCTGCTGTAGAAGTCGGTGTAGTTGGCGGGCTTCACGGGGCGTAGCATGCCGCACGTCGCGTCTGGCGCAGCAGGCAGTCGCGCATGGCCTCCTCGTGGTCGCGCAGGGCGGGGTTCGTCGTGGCGGAGCAGCTCACTCACGCGCTGGCGCACGGCCCGCCACGCCGGCCGGCCCAGGCGCAATAAACTGCGTTGAGGACTGCGGCGGCGGAATACCTTGGGCTGCGTCTCGCCCAACTCCAGGTCCTCAAAATAGCCGAACTGGGCCACGGCGTACAAATCGAGCACATACTCGCCAATGGCCACGCCCAGGCGCGGGCCGCGCTCGTCGGTTTCGAACACGCCAAACGGCAGGTTTTGGATCGGAAAGTCGCTTTCGGGGGCGATATCAATCCAGGAGTGCAGGCTTGGGTTCGTTAGGGTTGATCATAGGGCAGGAAGTAGGTGGGTGTCGGGGCAAAGGTAGAAGGGTAGGGGGAATGCGGTAGCGGCCAGCCGTAATCAGCAGGCCGGTCAGCGCGGTTGCAATCGAAGTAGCTTATCTTGAGCCGGGCCTGCCAACCTACATCCGGGGCCCGAATAATGACAGCTATTCGACGTATTGAGCGTGAAAAGTAATGGTGAAATCAAGAATTAAAACTCTGCTTACCGGCCTGACGATTGGGGTAGCGTACGCCTTTCTGGTGATGTTGCTGGTGATGTCTCAGCACCGCAGCGTTTCGGTCGCCTATATTTTTGTGTTGCCGGTGGCGCTGGGAATAATTCCGGTCTTATTCTCCACCAAAGAGCAGTTGCAGCTCTACAAAACCGATCTGGTATTGCCGTGGGCCATCACGATGACCTTTTTCTTCCTCAGTTTCCTGCACGGATTCGAAGGAATGATCTGCCTGGTCATTATTGTCGGACCGTTTGTGCTGATTGGCTCCCTGGCCGCCTTTATTTACCGGTTTATCAAGCTCAGGAACCAGGGGAATGGAAGGCGCATGTATATTTCGCTGCTTCTGCCGTTCGCTGTTTTACTGGTTGAAAACCACATGGCGCCGGTCAATTCTTTTCAAACGGTTGAAACTAAAATCGTAATTGCCGCAAGCCCGGAGCAGGTGTGGCGCCATGTCAAGAATGTCCGCCACATAAGGGCCGAGGAAATCCAGCCCCACTTCATCCACCTTATGGGCATCCCCCGGCCGCTGGATGGGCGCCTTGATAAGGATGGCATAGGCGGCACCCGGCATATTTCCTGGGAAAAAGGAATAAAGTTTCGGGAAACAATCAAGCAGTGGAAGGAAGGCCAAGGCTTCACGTATGATATTGTCGTGGACCCGGCCTCCATTCCGCCCACTACCCTCGATGAACACGTCATGATTGGCGGAGCGTACTTCGATGTAGTAGAGGGTAGCTATCAAATCGACGAGCTGAACCCCGGCAGCAGTCTGGTAACCCTCACGTGCACCTACCGGATAACCACTAACCTGAATGCCTACGGGCAGTTATGGGCCGATTTTATTTTAGATGACTTTAACGAAATGATTCTGGAAGTAATCAAGCATCGGAGCGAATATCATATTCATTCTACTAATAAAGGAGTGGTGGCATCGAAGTAATACAAGTAGTGTCCTGCCAAGCCTTTTTGCTGTAATGATTACACACACACACACACACACACATAATAAAAAACAATAAGCCTGATGAAAATATTTTTAACGATGAAAGCCTGGCAGCTATTCGTGCTGCTAATAGTGGTGCCTTTTGTCCTTTATAGTGGCCTAATGGTGTATGTGTTTACAGGTAATCACTTTGATAGTTTGTTCAGGCTATTTGCAATGATTATTTTTCTATTTACAGGATTGCTTTTTGGGTGGATTTATGTACTTGGTATTAATCTGTTTAAAAAGATGCCGTCCAGTCTGTCCTCGGGCCTGACAAAGTTCAGGATAGCTATATGTATTCCAGCTATGTATATACTTCTCATTTCAATCTTTATGAGTTTAACCTTGCCAACTGCTAATCCACCCCAATTATCAATTTTAGCTTTAATTATTCCGCTTCATCTTATTTCTATGGCCTGTATTCTCTACTGCTTGTATTTCGTTGCCAAAGCGCTGAAAACGGCAGAATGGCAGCAGCCGGTTAGTTTTAGTGACTATTTGGGTGAGTTTTTCCTGCTTGGGTTTTTCCCGGTTGGGGTTTGGCTGATTCAGCCAAGAATTAACAAACTGTTCTCCCAAACTACTGAGAACGAGTAACGTAAACCCAACCCCATTCCAGCGCGCACCCAACCAGCACGCCCACGCCGTAGCACACCACATCGGACCAGAGGAAGCCGTGGCCCAGCACCAGGCCGCCCAGCGTGGTGTGGCGCAGGGCGTTGAGCCAGGGTGCCTGGTAGAGTTGGCTGATTTCCACGGCCAAAGCCAGCCCAAAGGCTCCGATGCCCACGCGAAGCACCGGCCAGCGCGGCCACCCCAGGGCCACCAGCCAGAAAACCAGCAGCGCCCAAAGCGTGTCGCCGGCGTAAGCGGCCAGCCACGGCGGTAAGGCGGCGGCGTAGTGCCGGGAGCCCAGACCCAGCAGCACCGTGAGTAACGCCAGCAGCAACAGCCGGAGCCGGCGGCTGCCGGGAGCAGATGGTAGGAGTGTAGGCATGGCGGAAAAAGCAGGTCCAGCAGAAATAGATAGACAGTAAAGCTAATTTGAACTTTGTATTTAAAAGTACTTTGGTAAATTGCAGCCTGATTCAACTCTTAAATGCTGCTTTCTGAGTACAGCGGTTGGGCAGCATATCCAACTCCTATGGAATATTTTGTGCCTTTGGGCTCCGTGGTGCGTACCATCTGGGGCAAGGCCGATACCATCCTGTTCATTTTTGCCGGGGCGGCGGCCGAGTTTGCCGTCAATAAGGCAGTGGACTGGCTCTATTTCACCGGCCGCCTGCCCGCCGACCCGCTGGCCCGCCTGTTCTCGACCGTAGAATACGCCCGCCAGATCGTGTTTGCCGAGCAAACGGCCGCCGAGCGGGCCATCGACACCATTGCCGCCATCCACGCCGCCGTGGAGGAAAAGCGGGGCCAGCGCATCCCCGCCTGGGCCTACCGCGACGTGCTGTTCATGCTCATCGACTATTCCATCCGCGCGTTCGAAACGCTGGAGCGCCCCCTGGCCCTCGCCGAAAAGCAGGAAGTAGTGGCAGTGTTCGGCCGCGTGGGCCAGCGCATGGGCATCCCGGACGTGCCCCTGGAGTACGCCCGCTGGCACACCATGCGCCAGGAGCACCTGCACCGCGACCTGGCCCCCAGCGCCTACACCACCGACCTCTACCGCCAGTACCGCCGCCACCTGGGCCCCGTACGCTACCGGCTGCTGCTGGCCGCCCAGGGCCTGGTGGTGCCGCCGCTGGTGCGCCAGCTGCTGCACCTGGGCCGGGGCCGGGCGCTGCGGCTGCTCATCCCGGTGTACCGCCGCACCCAGCGCCTCGGCCTGAGCCGTGGGCCCGCGAAGCCCTGCTGCCCACCGCCTACAAAACCCAGATTCAGGCGCTGGATGTAGTGCCGGTAGTGGTGGGGTGAGGCGTGGTCAGCTGAGCTGGGTAAAAACGGGGTGGAGTTGTTACCTTGAGCCGCTACTATCTCGCCATGTTGGCGCAACTGAAGTAGCAGGTACCGTGCTGCCGTTGGGTAGCTTTACTCAACTCAGGTCTTGTGCAGTTGCGGGTATCGGGGTGTTGTGGGTCATTTTAGAGCAACTCGTAAGACCTTAAATAATTAAAACATAATCATTAGGATATAGTAATCAATGAAAAGGCCTGTTATATCAACTTATAAGATTTTAATGGACAAAGCGCTTAACCATGACATTGATGAAAGTTGGATTGATTGGGCTATTGAGATGATGGAAGCAGGTTATGAAGTTGAAAGTTTGTATGAACTTGCAGGAATTACAAGGCCTTACAATCAGTTTGAATTACAAGTTTTGACAAGTCAAGTACTAAAAGATTTGCAACTTGATTATTCCGACAAAAGTAAAAACTTAAATAAATATGTTTATTTTTTAATTACTTCAAATCTTGACAAACCTGAAAACTATTATAAGACTTTAAGAGAATTAAGAGACATTTACTACGAGCTTGACATGGACAGCGACTATCAAGATTTAGCTCTTTTGTATTGGGCTAAAGACGATTTACTGTATGCCGACTATCAACATTATTGGGAAGGAGCAAACAGAGAGAACATTGACGATATAATCAAAGAGCAATTTGAGCTTTTAAAAAGGTGGTTTGAAACCGAAGCGTAAAAAAACGAACGCACAACATGGGGTTTGGCATTATTGGGGCGGGAATTTGAAACATCGGCTTTAGTTATCTATCAGCTTTGGTTTCAGCAGCATGTTATTAATTTAGCTTTAGTTAATATCTTCAACTTTTAAACAATATTGGGCGTCGGTTGTCGGCGGACGTTTTTCAAATATCCCAACAACGCCAAACCCTCTTCGTTAACCATCCCCAAAACCACTACGCCCCGCCCCAACCGGAAAACCGGCAGGAGCGGGGCGCTGCTTATTGAAGCGGGGAAACGAAGGGCTACCGGACCTGGCCGGCGGGCTGTTCGCTCATGGGCGTAACATTGACGGCTTCTACGGACCGGATTTCGGGCACGGCTTTCTTAACCGATTCCTCCACGCCGGCTTTCAGCGTCATGGCCGACATGGGGCAGGTACCGCAGGCGCCGAGCAGCTCCAGGCGCAGCACCATGTCGTCGGTGATTTCCAGCACCCGCACGTTGCCGCCGTCGGCGGCCAGGTAGGGCCGGATGCCGTCCAGGGCCTGCTCGACGCGGGACAGGAGCGGGTGGTTTTCGACGGAAGCTGATACGAAGTCCATAACTACTGGTTTACGCGAATTATCGGCTGATTTGGCGGATTTATGGGAATGGATAAACAACCGCGGAAAGGGTAAAGGTAAATTTTCTGCCTTCGCAAACCTAACCACCCGTGCCGGGCAGAAGTTCAGCGACCCCCATTTCCCAGGGCTGAAGCCCTGGGCTACGGAGCGCGCCCGGTACCGGATTGCTCCGGCCAACTGCCCGCTACATAGCCCAGGCTTCAGCCCTGGGAAAGCAGGGCTACCGATTCATCTCCACAATGTTGGTTTTGGGGGCTACGGCGTTGCGGATGCTGATCTGGCGGGCCACTTCCTCGGCCAGCTGCCCGAACAGGAGGGCGGCCGGGGTGCCTTCCTGAAGAATGGCGGGCGTGCCCTGGTCGCCGTTTTCGCGGATGGTCTGCACCAGCGGAATCTGGCCCAGCAGGGGCACTTCGTGCTTTTCGGCCAGCCCCTTACCGCCCCCTTCCCCGAAGATGAAGTAGCGGTTGTCGGGCAGTTCGGCGGGCGTGAACCAGGCCATGTTCTCGACAATGCCCAGCACCGGCACGTTGATCTGGGGCAGCCGGAACATCTGCAGGCCCTTTTCGGCGTCGGCCAGCGCCACTTTCTGGGGCGTGGTCACGATGACGGCACCCGTCACGGGCACGGTCTGCACCATCGTCAGGTGGATGTCCGACGTTCCGGGGGGCATATCGAGCAGCAGGTAGTCCAGCTCGCCCCAATCTACTTCCGTGATGAACTGCTTGAGGGCCGAGGAGGCCATGGGGCCGCGCCAGACAATGGCCGACTCGGCGGGGGCCAGGAAGCCAATGCTCATCAGCTTCACGCCGTGGGCCTCGATGGGCTGAATGCGGTTCTTGCCATCTTCGCCCTGGAACACGTGGGGGCGGGCGCTTTCCTGCCCGAACATAAGCGGCATGCTGGGGCCACTGATGTCGGCATCGACGAGTCCCACGCGGGCCCCGGTCTGGGCCAGGGCAATGGCCAGGTTGGCCGTGACGGTGCTTTTGCCCACGCCACCCTTGCCCGAGGCCACGGCAATAATGTTCTTGACGCCGGGCAGAATGTCGCGGTTCTGGCGCATGGTAGTCACCCGCGAGGTCATCACGATGACCACCTCGGCGTCTTTATCGACCATGGTATGAATGGCCCGCTCGCAGGCGTCGTGGATGAGCTGCTTGAGCGGACAGGCGGGCGTGGTGAGCACGACGGTAAACGAGACGGTGCGGCCGTCGATGGCCACGTCCTCAATCATGTTGAGCGTCACGAGGTCCTGGCCCAAATCGGGCTCTTCCACGTAGCTGAGGGCTTTAAGAACGGCTTCTTTGGTGATGGTGGCCATAGGTATTTGCAAGTAGGTAACGAAGTGCAAAGATAACCCGGAAATACTCGCTCATCCTGAGCGCAGCGCAGGACCGGTACAGAAGCTGTTCTCTCGGGGTTAGCGTCTGTACCGGTCCTGCGCTGCGCTCAGGATGACACGCGTTAACTGTCAGTCAAAGGCTACCTTTGCCTTCCTATGGCCCGCATCCCCAAAGAAACCGTCGACCAGATCATCCACCACGCCGATATCGTGGAGGTGGTGGGTGACTTCGTGAGCCTCAAGAAGAAGGGCCAGAATATGTGGGCCTGCTGCCCATTCCACCACGAGAAGTCGCCGAGCTTCTCGGTGGCTCCGGCCAAGGGCCTGTACAAGTGCTTTGGCTGCGGCAAGGCGGGTGGGGTGGTGCAATTCATCATGGATATTGAGGGCACCAGCTACGTGGAGGCCCTGAAATACCTGGCCAAAAAGTACGGCATCGATGTTCAGGAGGAGGAAAAAACCCCCGAGCAACAGCTGGCCCAGAACGAAAAGGACTCCCAGTTCATCGTGTCCAACTGGGCCAAGGACCACTACCACCGCCTGCTGGAGCACGACGAGGAAGGCCAGAGTGTGGGCTGGAGCTACTTAAAGCAGCGCGGCCTCAACCAGACCACCATTGCCACCTTCGAGCTGGGCTACTCGCTCGATCAGTGGGACAATTTGCTTAAATCGGCCACGGCGGCGGGCTACGAGCAGAAATATCTGGAGAAAACCGGCCTCGTCGTCGTGAAAGAAGACGATAACGGCCAGGATACCGGCCGGCGCTACGACCGGTTCCGGGGCCGGGTGATGTTCCCGATTCATAACGTGAGCGGCCGCGTGATTGGGTTTGGGGCCCGCACGCTCAAGCCCCACGACAAAACGGCCAAGTACCTCAACTCGCCCGAGTCGGAGATTTACCATAAATCCGATGTGCTCTACGGCCTCTACCAGGCCCGGCAGCCCATCCGGAGCGAGGAGCAGTGCTATTTGGTGGAGGGCTACCTCGACGTGCTGAGCCTGCACCAGGGCGGGATTAAAAACGTGGTGGCCACCTCGGGTACCTCGCTCACCGACGGGCAGATTCGCCTGCTCAAGCGCTACACCGACAACGTCACGGTGCTCTACGACGGCGACGCGGCGGGCATCCGGGCCTCGCTGCGGGGTATCGATATGCTGCTCGAAGGCGGGCTGAACGTGCGGGTGGTGCTGTTCCCCGACGGCGACGACCCCGACTCCTACATCCGCAAAGTCGGCGACCAGCGCTTCAGGGAGCACCTCGAAACGGCCAGCCAGGACTTTATCCAGTTCAAGACCGACTTGGTGAGCCGGGAGGCCGCCCACGACCCGGTGAAGAAGGCCGAGGCCATCCGCGAGGTGCTGCAAAGCATCAGCAAAGTGCCCGACCCGATCAAGCGGCAGGTGTTTTTGCAGCAGACGTCGCAGGCGTTTGGCATCGATGAGCAGGTGCTCATCACGGAGTACAACAAGCTCGTACGCAACGCGACCGGCAAGGCCGCCGGTGGCCAGGGCAGCAGCAGTGGTAGCAGCAGCAGCGCCCAGCATAGCAGTGGGAGCGGGGGAAGCAGCTTCCCGAGCGGCGGCTCCGGCAGCCAACGGCCCGCGGCTCCCCGCCAGCTCAGCCCCGAGGAAGAGGCCGAAGCCCTGATGTACGGGGCTTCGCCCGAGGATCTGGCCGGCGGCAGTCCGGCCCCGGCCCCGGACATGGAGCCCGTGCCCGACATACTGGAGCGCTGCGAGCGGGAAGTGGTGCGCCTGCTGCTGCTGTACGCGGCCCAGCCCCTGGCCCCCGACGTGAGCGTGGCCCAGTACCTGCTCGACCAGCTCGACGATACGCCTTTCTAAAACCGGCATCTACGCCGATATGCTGCACCTGTGCCGCGAGGAGCTGAACCAGGGCCGCTGGCCCGAAGTGCGCACGCTCATCCAGCACGGTCGTTCCGACATCCGGAGCGTGGTGGCCGAGCTGGCCACCGAGAAATACGAGCTGAGCCCCAACTGGACCACCCACCAGATTTACGTGCCCCGGGAACTCGACGTGCTCCAGCCGGCCTGCGACAATGCCATCCTGCGCCTCAACAAAGTGAACGTGGAGCGCGAACTGGCCGTGCGTCTCGAAGCCCTGCGCCACCCCACCGACGAGGCCGAGATGATGGAAAACCTGCAAACTATCCACCTGCTCAAGCAAATGGATAACCAGTTGGCCGGCATGCTGGGCACCGTCATTCCGCGCCTGAGCCTGTAGCGCGGCCGGTAGCGCGAACGTCCGTTTCGCGACGAGCGAAACGAGTTCCTGCGCGTCTGGTTCTGCCGGCCCGGTCCCGGATACTCGCATTGCTCGTCGCGAAACGGACGTTCGCGCTACCGGCCGCGCTACAACCTTGTCATTGCGCCCGAACGTGGCGTTCTTGCAGCTTCATCACCAACCCGCGTCCAACTCGACCAGGTGCCTGGTGACTCGTAACGCAATTCAGCACAACAGCCGGCAGCTAGTAGCTGTCAGCTAACAGCTAAAAAAAATGCCCCCGATTATCAAGCCCCCCCGCCCCGGCGTGTCGCACTACGTGCGCGACGTGTGGCGGCGCTTCAACCTGAGTCGCTTTGTAGGGGCGCTGGTGCTCACCGCAACGGGGCTGGCAGCAGGAATTATCGGGTTTATGTGGATTGAGAAATTCTCGTTTCTCGATGCCTTCTACATGACCATGATTACCGTTTCGACGGTGGGCTACGGGGAACTACACCCGTTGTCGCCGGAAGGGCGGCTGTTTGTGTCGGTTTACATCTTTTTCAATCTGCTGATTCTGGCTTACCTGTTGTCGGTGCTCACTACCTACATCTTCGACGGGGGCCTGCGCACCATGTTCGCCATGCTTAGAAACGACCAGGAAATCCGGGGCTACTCCGACCACGTGATTGTGTGCGGCTTCGGTCGCAACGGCCGCAAGGCCTACCTGGAGCTGCGCGCCAGCGGGGCCCAGGTAGTGGTGGTGGAGCTGGATGAAGACGTGCTCAACGAAGACGTGGCCGACGACGCGGCCCGCAACGAGAGTGTCTCGGTGGTGCGCGGCGACGCCACCCTCGACGACACGCTGCGGGCGGCGGGCGTCGAGCGGGCCCGGGCCCTCATCACGGCCTTGCCCAAGGATGCCGACAACGTGTTTGTGGCCCTCACGGCCCGCGAGCTGGCGCCCAACATTACCATCGTGGCCCGGGCCAGCCTCAAAAGCTCCGAAACCAAGCTCATCCGGGCCGGGGCCGATTCGGTGGTGATGCCCGACGAAATCGGGGGTTCTCACATGGCCAACCTCATCATGCGTCCCGAGGTCATCCGGTTTCTCGACATGATTTCGGGCCTGGGGCCGCACCGGCTGCGCTTAGAGGAAATGCGCACCGAGGAGCTGCGCCGCGAACTGCAGGGCCGCAGCATCCGCGAACTGGATGTGCGCTCCCGCACCGGTACCACCGTTATCGGCCTGCGCCACCAATCGGGCGAGTTCACCATCAGCCCCTCCGCCGACATCATCCCCGGCCCCGGCGACGTGTTTTTGTTCTTGGGCACTGAGGAGCAGATTGTGAAGCTGCTCGACCTGTTTCGGGGGTAGGAGCGGTCCGCCAGATGTCCCAGGGCTGAAGCCCTGGGCTACGGAGCAGTTTCGGATCAGGCTTAGCAAAAGTAGCGGCGATGCTACTTTCGCCAAGACCAACTCCCGCCAGCGAACCAGCTGATTAGCCCAAGGCTTCAGCCCTGGGACATCTGGGGTGGAATACCTGAGGCTGCGGGCACTTCTTTTGTAGCTTTGCGCACCCTCGCTGCCCGTCGTCTTTCGTGCATATCCTCCAAATCTGTCCGCGCGTTCCGTATCCGCCCACCGATGGCGGGGCCATTGCCATGTACGACGTGGCTGCCGGCCTTTCGCGGGCCGGGCACCGCGTAACAGTGCTGGCCCTCAACACGCCCAAGCACCACCAGCCCGCCACCGTGCTCGACCACCTGGGCCCGAACGTGCGCCTGCTGACCGTGGACGTAGATACGCGCCTGTCGCCGGTGAAGGCATTGAAAAATCTGGTGTCCAGTACATTGCCCTACAACGTGGAGCGGTTCGTGAGTCGGGCCGTGGAGGCCCGGCTGGCGGAGCTGCTGGCGCAGGAGCACTTCGATGTGGTGCAGCTGGAAGGCTCATTCGTGGCCTGGTACGTGGCGGTGCTCAAGCGGCGGGCTCCCAAGCTGCCGGTGGTGCTGCGGGCCCATAATCTGGAACATACCATCTGGCAGCAGTTAGCCAAAAATACACGCAACCCAATTAAGCGGTGGTACTTGCAAACGCTGGCCCGGCGGCTGCAGGAATTCGAGCAGCAGGTACTGCCCCGCTTCGACGCTGTGGCGGCCATTACCGAGGCCGACCAGCAGCGCCTGCGCCGGCTGGGCTGCCCCGAGCCGGTGGTATTCGTGCCCGCCGGCGTCGACCTGACCCGTTTCCGCCGCGACCCGGCCAGCCGGCCCCGCCCGCGCACACTGTGCATGATTGGCTCCTTCGACTGGCTGCCCAACCAGGAGGGGCTCGATTGGTTTCTGGGCGAAGTATGGCCCGAAGCCCGCCGCCAATATCCGGAGCTGGAGCTGCATCTGGCCGGCAAGAACCTGCCCGCGCGGTTCGTGGGCCTGCAGGTGCCCGGCGTGACGGTACACGGCTTTGTGAAGTCGGCGGCGGCGTTTATGCAGCAGCATGGCCTGATGCTGGTGCCGCTGCTGAGCGGGGGCGGCATGCGCATCAAAATCGTGGAAGGCATGGCCTTGGGCTGCTGCATTTTAAGCACGTCACTCGGGGCCGAAGGCATCCATGTAAAGTCCGGGTTTGATATCGTGCTGGCCGATTCGGCGGCCGAGTGGCTGGCCCAACTGGGTCGCTACTACCACGGCCAGCTGGGCGCGGCTGCCATTGGTGAGGAAGCCGCCCGCACCGTGGCCCGCCGCTACGACAACGCCCGGGTGGTGGAGAGCTTCCTCGATCTGTACACTATTCTGCTGCCCGCCCGTGCCGTCGCTGATTGACGTGCTGGTGGCCGCCGGGCTCTGGGGCAGCCTGCTGCTGGTAGCCCACACCTACGTGCTGTTTCCGCTGCTGCTGGCCCGCCTGGCCCGGGGCCGCTGCCAGAACACCAACGTGTACGCCCCGGCCAGCCCCGAGCTGCCGGCCGTTGATGTGCTGCTGGCCGTCTACAACGAAGAGCAGGTTATCGAGGAGAAAATCCGCTCCACTTTCGCCACCACGTATCCGGCCGAGAAGCTCACCTTCTATATCGGCTCCGACAACTCCTCCGACCGCACCAACGCCCTTGTCAGCCGCCTCGCGGCCGAGCATCCGGGCCTGCGGTTCCGGCCGTTCGGGCAGCGTACCGGCAAGCCGGGCGTCATGGAAGCCCTGTCGCGGGAGGCCACCGCGCCGGTGCTGGTGCTCACCGACGCCAACGTGTTTTTCACGCCCGACACGCTTTATCAGCTCGTCAAGCACTTTCGCAACCCGGCCATCGGGCAGGTGGGCGGCCACATCCTCAACCCCGACCACCGCCGCGAAGGCATTTCGGGCCAGGAAAAAGCTTATCTGGAACGCGAAAACCTAATTAAGTACCAGGAAGGCGTGGTTTGGGGAAGCATGATCGGGGCCTTCGGGGGCTGCTTCGCGGTGCGCCGCGCCTGCTACCACCCGGCCCCGCGCTCCTTCATCGTCGACGACTTCTTCATCTCCCTGGCCGTGCTGCAGGATGGTTATCAAGCCATCAACGAGCTCGACGCCGTCTGCCACGAAGATGTATCGGATAAGTTGCCGGAGGAATTCCGGCGCAAAGCCCGCATCTCGGCCGGCAACTTCCAGAATCTGGTGGCCTTCCGGCGGCTGCTCTGGCCGCCCTGGCGAGGAGCGAGCTTTGCCTATTGGTCGCACAAGGTGCTGCGCTGGCTTACGCCGCTGCTGCTGCTGCTCATGCTGCTGAGCAATGCGGTGCTGGTAGCGCGAAGCGGCGGCTGGTTCTACGGGCTGCTGTTGGCCGGGCAACTCGGCGCGCTGCTGCTGCCCCTGCTCGATGCGCTGCTGCACCGCTTGGACATACACCTGCGCCTGTTGCGCTTTATCTCGCACTTCTACAGCATGAACGCGGCCCTGCTGCTGGGCTTCTGGCGCTTTCTGCGCGGTGGACGCCGCACCTCCGCCGTCTGGGAGCCCACCCAACGCTTCCAGGGTAGGTAGGGGCGCGTTGCACGCGCCCGTCGGGTTCGGTGCCGGCACAGCGTTACTTTGCGCGCTCCGTTGCGTTGGCAAGAATACTAGTCTGTTTTTGTTGCTCTTTTACCGATTCACCAGTCCGGCGGGCGCGTGCAACGCGCCCCTACTCACTACTCCCCTTATGAAGCCACTACGCATTGCTATTCTGGGTTGCGGCAACATGGGCGCAGCCTTCGCCAAGGCCTTTCTGCACTACAACCTGGTGGCCCGGCCCGATCTGCTGCTGCTGGGCCGCGATGCCGAGCAGTGCCAGCAGCTTCGCAGCAAGCATCCTGGCCTGCCCGTAGCCGAACTGACGCCCGAAGTGAGTACCTACGATGTGGTACTGGTGGCTGTAAAGCCCCAGGACTTCGGCAAGGTGGCGCCGGGGCTGCGCGAGGTGCTGGGCGCGGGGCAGGTGGTCGTATCCATTATGGCGGGCATTCCGATAGCCCGGCTGCAACGGGAGCTGGCCCACGCGCAGGTGCTGCGAGCCATGCCCAATGCGCCGGCGCTGCTGGGCATGGGCATTACGGGCTTTTCGGCTGCGCCGGAGGTTGAGCGTGGCCGGTTGCACCAGGTAGAGAACCTGCTTAACGCCACAGGACGCGCTATTTTTCTGGAAGACGAAAGCCTGCTCGACGCCGTAACAGCCGTGAGTGGCAGCGGCCCGGCCTACTTCTATTACCTGGTGCAGGCTATGATGCAGGCGGGCCAGGAAATGGGCTTCTCCGAATCGGTGGCGGGCCTGCTGGTCAAGCAGACCATGCTCGGGGCCTACCACCTGCTCAACGCCTCCGACCAGACGCCCGACGAGTTGATTGCTGCCGTGGCCTCGCGCGGGGGCACCACCGAAGCCGCCCTGCGCGAGTTCCGGGCCGGCCACCTGGCCGACACCCTGATAGCCGGCATGAAAGCCGCCCAACACCGCGCCACCGAACTGGCCAGTGAGTAGGCGCGGCGCTGAAATGGGGAAGCGGTAAGGCGATGTTCAAAGGGGCTGTTTGCGCCGGTGGCCCCGTCAGGAAAGCGGAGCGCCAACTCCCCATTTCAGCACCGCACCCGAAGCTGCGAAGCGAGTTCGTAACTTCGGGCCGCCGTTACTGGTTGTAGCAGCACACGCACGGTAGCCCGCAGGGCGCTACGAAATCCGTGAAATCCGAAAAAATCCGCGCTAATCCGTGATCCATGCTTGATTCCATTGAAGAGGCCATTGCCGACATCCGCGCCGGCAAAGTGGTGGTAGTAGTCGACGACGAAGACCGTGAAAATGAGGGCGACTTTATTTGTGCCGCTCGTTGCGCCACGCCCGAAGTCATCAACTTTATGGCCACCCATGGCCGGGGGCTGGTATGCGCCCCACTGATTGAGCAGCGCTGCGAAGAGCTGGGCCTGGAGCTGATGGTGGGCCGCAATACGGCCCTGCACGCCACGCCCTTCACCGTGAGCATCGACCTGCTCAAAAACGGCGTTACGACCGGTATTTCGGCCTCCGACCGTTCCAAAACCATTCTGGCCCTCATCGACCCCGATACCAAGCCCGAGGAGCTGGGCAAGCCGGGCCACATTTTCCCGCTCAAGGCCCGCAAAGACGGCGTACTGCGCCGCGCCGGCCACACCGAGGCCGCCATTGACTTGTCGCGTCTGGCGGGTTTCGAGCCGGCCGGTGTGCTGGTTGAGATTCTGAAGGAAGATGGGGAAATGGCCCGCCTGCCCGAGCTGCGCGAGATTGCCAATAAGTGGAACCTGAAACTGATTTCGGTTCAGGACCTGATCAAGTATCGCCTTGAAAAAGAAAGCCTGATTGCCCGCGAAATTGCGGTGAAGCTGCCCACCGAGTTTGGCGAGTTCGACCTGATTGCCTACACCCAGCGCAGCAACCAGGCCCACCATTTGGCCCTGGTGAAGGGCGATATTTCGGGCCCCGAGCCGGTGCTGGTGCGCGTGCACAGCTCCTGCGTTACGGGCGACATTTTCGGCTCCTGCCGCTGCGACTGCGGCCCCCAGCTGCACCACGCCATGCAGCAGATTGAGCGCGAAGGCCGGGGCGTTATCGTGTACATGAACCAGGAGGGCCGGGGCATCGGCCTGCTCAACAAGCTCAAAGCCTACAAGCTCCAGGAGCAGGGCCGCGACACCGTGGAGGCCAACCTGGAGCTGGGCTTCGGCATGGATGACCGGGACTACGGCGTGGGCGCTCAGATTCTGCGCGACCTGGGCATCAGCAAAATGCGGTTGCTTTCCAACAACCCCCGCAAGCGCACCGGCCTGATGGGCTACGGCTTGGAAGTGGTGGAATCGGTGCCGATTGAAGTGGAGCCTAACGAGCACAACGAGCATTACCTCGCCACCAAGCGCGACAAGCTGGGCCACACAATTCTGCACGAAAAAGGTGCGGCTGTTGCCCCCCAGGACACGGCTACCGTAAAGTAAACTTTCCGCAAGTGTTCCGGTCAGGAGCACGCGGTTTCCGGCCCAATCAGCTTCGGCTGGTTGGGCCGGTTGGCGTTAGAACCGAATGCGGAACAAGGCTGACTCCAATGCCGTTGCAGAAGCCTAACTTCCCGCTCATGAAAAAGCTGCTTTACTCCGTGTTGCTGCTGCTGTTGTGGTTGCCGCTATCCGCCCGGGCCCAGCGCTCCGGCCAGGGCTTTACCCAGCAGTTTGGCCAAGCCAGCGTGTTGCTAAGCACCGGCGACACGCTCAGCGGTCCGCTGGCCCTGCACCGGGGCGAGGAAGTGCTGACGATGAGCATGCCCGATAACACGGTGCGCACTCTGCCGGCCGTGAACGTGCAGAGCTTCGCCGTACGCGGCGAACAGTACGACCGGAGCCGGGAACGGTTCTACTACGACGATTTTTACGCCATGCGCCAGGGCTACTACGCGGGCAACCCGTACTTCAACGCCGCCCCGCCCCGCCGCCGTGAGCGGGCCGATACCAACCTGCTGCGCGTATTCCGCACCTACCGCTGGAACCGCGACAACGATTACAGCGACTTCAAGGCTCCCGGCTTCTTCGAGCAGCTCAGCAGTGGCCCCGTAATTCTGCTGCGTCGGGAAGGGTTGGTAGAACGGCCCATTACGCCCAACAACGGCCCCTATGGCTACGGCATGGGCGGCTACGGCAACATGCCCGGCAACCGCCCCATGGGCTACTATACCGACATCAAGGACAACTTCTATTTAGGCCTGCCCAACGGCAACGTGTTGCCCCTGCGCAACCCCAAAAAGGACCTGCCCAGCTACTTCCACGCCCACGCCCGCCAGCTGGCCCAGTACGCCAAAACCAACAACCTCAACTACACCGACGCCCGCGACCTGGCTTACCTGGTCAATTACGCCAACTCGCTCGGGGCGAGTGAGTAACTCAGTGAATGAGTGGAACCGTTCTGTCATCCTGAGCGGAGCGAAGGATCTAATCAGGTTAAAAGGAGTCGGACTAACGATTACCGGTTTAGCGTGATAAGGTCCTTCGCTCCGCTCAGGATGACCGTTCTTTTTTCAAGTCATTCAGTTCCTCGTTGCTGTCCTCATCTCTCGCACCCGCAGTACCGGGTAGCGCAGGTAGCTGGGCTCGTAGTGGTCGGATTGGCGGTACACCCAGTCGAGCTGGGCGGAGGCGCTGGCGGCGAAGGCGGGGTCGGACTGCTTTTTTTGGTCGAACCGGGTGCGCAGGGCGGGCTGCTGGCGCAGCAGGTTGGCAGCCAAATCCTCGAACACATAATCGGAAAAGTGCTCCTTTTGCTGCAACACGCTGTCGAAGAAGCCCCAGGCGAAAAACGAGTCGGTGGCCTGGGGTTCGAGGGTTTCGATGAGGTAGCGGGCGGCGGGCTGGTCGAGCGAAACGTAATAGTCGCCGCGCAGAAACTGACGGGGCTGCTGCACCGTGCGCACCTGCACCCCGGCGTGCAGGTAATGGCCCTCGTAGGGGCGGGGGCTGGTTTTGTAATCCTCGATATAGTAGGTCTCGCCGTTGATAACCGTATCCATCGACAATGGCGCGCAGCTGCACGCCCGAGAGGCGCAGGCGCTCCACCACTTCGCCCCAGGCCTGGGGCATTACGTAGGCGCGGGGCCGCTGCACCGTGGTGGTGGGCCGGAAGGTGTTGTAGTACGGAAGGGACTTCGTGTAGGGGGCCTGCCGGTCGTAGTAGAGGCGGGGCTGGCCGCTGACTTCGCTGGGCTTGGTTTTGCCTGCGTAGCCCCGGAAGCTGAACTGCTCGGCCGCCGTGGTATCGAGCCGCCAGCCCAAGGCAAACTGCTGTTGCTGCTGGGTCTGGCGGGCGGCCGTGGCCCGGGCCGTGCCCAGGGCCGCCCGTTGCCGTTGCACTGTACCGATAAGTAGGCGCAGAAAGTCGTAGGTGGCCCGCACCCGGGGCGTGTAGGCCTTGAGCATGTGGGTTTCGGTCACGAACCCGATGGTGTTGAACAGGGTGGTATAGCCGGTGGAGTAGCGCGGGGTTTCCAGAAAGCCCACCAGGCCGCGGGCATCGGGCGTGCGGCCCGCAAAGTCGACATAAGGCGTCAGGTACCACTTTTTCTGCTCCATGCCGCCGTAGAGGGCCGGTAACAACTCCTGCTGCATGTACTGGCTTAGGGCAGGGTGGAGCTTGTCTTTCTGGGTGGCAATGAGCGTGAGCGTGTACTGGTAGTCGGCCCCGTTGGAGGTGTGGGTGTCCACGTACACATCGGGCTGCCAGCGCTGAAACAGGGCCGCAAACGAGCGGGCGTTGCGCGAGTCCTGCTTGATATAGTCGCGGTTGAGGTCGAGGTTGCGGGCGTTGCCGCGGAAACCGTAGCTCTCGGGGCCGTTCTGGTTGGTGCGCGTGCCGGAGTTGCGGTTGAGGGCCCCGCCCACGTTATAGATGGGTATAATAACCAGCGTCACATCATCGAGCTGGCGGTGCAGGGCTTTCTGCTGCACGTAGTCGCGGGCCAGCATCAGGCTGGCATCGATGCCCTCGGGCTCGCCGGGGTGAATGCCGTTCTGAATAAACACGATGCGCCGCCCCTTGGCCCGCAGCGAAACCGGGTCCATGTCGCCGTCGCCCGATACCACCACCACGTGCAGCGGCCGGCCGCTGTCGGTGCTGCCAGCCTCACTTAATTGGATTTCGGGGTAGGCCGCATCGAGCCGCTGGTAAT
Organism: uncultured Cytophagales bacterium; assembly: GCA_963711295.1. GTDB lineage: Bacteria > Bacteroidota > Bacteroidia > Cytophagales > Hymenobacteraceae > Hymenobacter. The sequence continues at coordinate 947,349 of CAVQDF010000003.1, read as the reverse complement.
AGCCGAGGCACTCCTCGTAAGTGGCGGTGGTGTTGCCATTGCCGCGCTCGAAGGGCGTGCGCCAGTCGGGAGCCGGGCTGGCGGGCGTAGTCAGCAGTAGGGAGAGCAGGGAGAGCAGGAGCATAAAACGGGAATAGCGTGTCGGCAAAGATGGCTAACCCGCCGCATTTAGGCTGTGGCCTAAACGCGAAAGTCCGTATCACCTCTAACCTCTAACCTCTAACCTCTAACCTCTCTAATACAACCGCCGGGCAGCCGGGAACAGGAGCTGGTCGAGGCTGAAGCGGCCGGGTCCGGCAAAAGCGAGGCCCAGGAACAGAAAGCTCGATTCGAGGGCGTGGGAGTAGGCGTTGAAATCGTCGCCGTTGGTTACGTGCATGATGGTGGCCATAACCATGGTGCCGAGTAGCAGCACGCAGGCCCAGCGGAAAAACAGGCCCAACGCCAGCAGCTGCCCGCCCACGGCCTCGGCAAAGGCGGCCAGGAAACCCCAGAAGGCCGGAGCAAAGTTCAGCCCCACCAGCTTCATAACACCCCCGATTTCGGCCCAGGCCGCCGGTCCGCCCGTCAGCTTGGGATAACCGTGAATGGTGAACATGAACCCAATGCCTACGCGAAGTAGCAGCAGGCCTAAATCATGGGTGCGATAACGGTTTTCAAATAAAGCCATGAGCGGGCAGCCAGCCGGGCCGGGAGCAAGTGGTTCGACAAAAGCAATACGGTAAACCGTATATAGTTCGGCCAAAGTACATTATTTGCCGCACTGTACAATGCCTGCGCCCGCGGTAGCCCGGCTGGCTGGCTAGTAGAGCAAAACGCCGGTAATGCGGGCCGCGGGCGGCACAGCGGCGGCGGGCAGCGTTTCGTCGGCCCCGGCGGGCAGCGAGTTGGGGTCAATCAGCCAGGCCAGGCGCACCTTCCCCGATACGGCAGCCAGTCCGGCCGGGGTGTTGCGCAGGTGGGTAAAGCCCAGGTTCTGGCGGGCCGCGCCGAAGGGCGAGCCCACCCCAATGCCCTCGGCCGTGCGGTATTGGGGGTCGGTAATCAGAATCCGGCTCAGCACTTTGCGGCCCTGGTGCGCAGCAGTAGTAAGGTAAAGCCTAGTGACAGGCGCGGCGGGGTTAGTGGCGTCGCGCAGTTCGTAGGCGAGCAGGGTGCGGCCTTTTTCCGCGTAGGTAAAGGGGCGTAACCGGTCGGAGGGTACCAGTTTCTCGAGGCGGGTCTGGGTTAAGCCCAGCCGCAGCGCGCCGGCCTGGTTGGGGCTGAGCAGGTGCAGCGAGTCGGGCAGCAGGGCGCCCGAGGCCGCCGGCCCGCCGGCCTGCCGGGCCACCGGATCGGCACCCGGACTACCGACCGGCTGTCCGCTTTCGGCCACGAAGGGCGGGGCCTGGCTGCCCCCTGCGGATTGGTTGCCGGGAGTGGCACCGTCGCAGCCCGCCAGCAGCAGGCCCGCCAGCAAGGCCATGGCGCTCCGCCAAGAATATAAAACAGGGGTCAGCATCTTAATCTATACGCAGGCTGAAACCAGGAGTTGAAAACATCCGGCCCCCGGCTGCCGTTAGCCAGCCCAACGAGGCTGCCCGGCGGCCCCGTTTCTGCTCGCTATTTTGTCCGCCGTTCCATTCATTTCCTGTTGCCCGTGATTACGCAAACTGCTAAACCCCTTATCCTGATTTCCAACGACGATGGTATTACGGCCCCCGGTATTGCCGTGCTGGTGCGCGTGATGCGCCGCCTCGGGGAGGTCGTTGTTGTTGCGCCCAATTCGCCCCAGTCGGGCATGGGGCACGCCATTACCATCGGCCAGCCCCTGCGCCTCGATGCCAACCCTATTTTTGAGGGCATCGAAGCCTACGAATGCAGCGGCACGCCCGCCGACTGCGTGAAGCTGGCCAAGCACCACGTACTTAAAGACCGCCGCCCCGACCTCGTGGTGTCGGGCATCAACCATGGCTCTAACTCGGCCGTGAACGTGCTGTACTCGGGCACCATGTCGGCGGCTATTGAGGCGGCCATCGAAGGGCTGCCGGCCATCGGCTTTTCGCTCTGCGACTACGGCCACGATGCGGATTTCTCGCACGCCGAGGAGTGGGTGGAGCTGCTGGCCCGCCAGGCCCTGCTACACGGGGTGCCCGCTGGCACGGCCCTGAACGTGAACATTCCCAAAAAATCGGACAAGCCCATTGCCGGCGCCCTGCTCTGTCGCCAGGCCCGGGCCAAGTGGCAGGAAGAATTCGACCTGCGCCACGACCCCTACCAGCGCCCTTACTACTGGCTTATCGGCTCATTCGTAAACGAAGACAAGGGCCAGGATACCGACGAGTACGCCTTGGCCAACAACTTCGTGTCTATTGTGCCTTGCCAGTACGACCTGACTTCGCGCAAGGCCCTGCACGAGATGAACGAAAGCTGGGATATGAGCCCCATGCCCGCCCCCCGGGGCCAGCCGCTGCCCGTAGCCGCCCCCGGCAGCGCGGCCCCCGCCCCCGGCAAATCGCCCGAAGGACTAGGGTAGAGGTGACGTGATGCGCTAGTGAAATGGGGCGTTTGCTGTTCGGGGCCTTGGTTGCGCTACTTGCGCCGTCAGGTTCTCGGAACAGCAAACGCCCCATTTCGCTAGCGCCCCTAACGCGGCAACAACACGCGTTTGGGGTGGGCCGTGCCGGCGTGGTCGGGCTTGCGGATGATGGGCACGGCCGCCAGATGCCGGGAGGCCGGCAGAGCGGGTGGCAGCCACCAGTGAAGCAGCCAACCAATGCCCACTAGCAGGGCCAGAATTAAGAGCAGCTTCTTCATGACAAACAGTGGTAAAACGGACGCTAGCCAAAAATACCCCGGTCAAATGAAGCCCGCGTGAACAGCTCCGCTCACGGAAACCAAAGCACAAAAGAGGTGCCCTTGCCTTCTTCCGACTCTACGGTAAGCGGGGCTTTATGAAACTCCGCAATGGTTTTGGCAATCGGCAGGCCCAGCCCGTAGCCCTCCGGAGCCGAAGCCCCGCCCTGAAACCGCCGGAACCGGTCGAACAAATGAGGCAGGTGTTGCGCCGCAATGCCCGGGCCGGTATCGGTAACGGCCAGCCGGTAGCCGCCCTGCGGGTGGGGGCGCCCCGTTACCGTAATGCTGCCCCCCCAGCGGTTGTACTTGATGGCGTTACTGATCAGGTTGAAGAGCAGCGTAAAAAGCAGGGTGCGGTTGGCCCGGGCCAGCACGTAATCGGGCCGCAAATCTTCCAGTAAATGAATTTCGCGCTGAGCCAGCCGGTCATCGAGCTCGTTGGTTACGTCGGCCAGCACTGCCGCCAGCGATACGGTGTCTTCGCGCAGGTACTGCTCGTTTTCGATGTTGGCGATGAGCAGCAGCGTTTTCACCGTGTTGCGCAGCCGGTAAAGCGTTTTCTGCGAATCCACGATTTTAAGCGAGTAGGCGTGGCCCAGCTCGGGGTCCTGGAGCATGTTCTCGAACCTCGATTGCAGAATGCTAACCGGCGTCAGCAGCTCGTGCGACACGTTGCTCATGAACTCGCGCTCCTTCTCGAAGGCCGACTGAATCAGGCGCATCATGCCGTTGAGGCTGTCGTCGAGGCGGCGGAAATCGGTGGTCGTCGTCGTCAGGGGCTCGTAGGAGAAGGCCGAAGGGTGATGCACGCCTTCGAGCTTGCGCGCAATGAGCCGGTGCAGCGGCCGCAGCAGGTAGTGGGCAAACGCGGCGTCGGTGAAAATGGTGAGGGCCGCCCCGATAATGAGTACCCACAGGGCCATGCGCCGCAGGGTGGTGGTGAGCAGTTCCACCGTGGCCAGCGAGGAGCCGATTTCGAGGCGGTAGTTGCGGCCGTTGGAACTGAATTGCTGGCTCAGAATGCGAAAGTCCTCGATTTCATTGTCGACCTGCCGGGGCTCATCGAAAATCCGCGGCGGGTGGGGGGCGTGCCGGGCCTGGGGCGTGTTGGGCAGGGCCGTAAGCGTGATGTATTCCTGCTTAAGAATGTTGTAATCGGCGTATTCCTCGCCCTGCACGAAGGTCGAAATTCCGTCGCGCCGAATGAGGTCGAGCACTTCCTGGCGTTTTTCCTGCAACCGCTCATCGGTATGGCTTACCGCCACCCGGCCCACAATGGGCGGAATTACAACCACGCCCAGCAGCACCAGCAGCAGCTTCGATAAGGCATTAAACAAAGCCAGTTTCGCTTCGAGGCGCATGCTTTTTGGAGTTAAAAATTATTGTGGGAGGAAGAAATAGGCAGGTGGGTGAAGGGCAGATAGGAAATAAGGGCGTCATGCTGAGCGCAGCCGGAGGCGGAGTCGAAGCATCTCTACCGCTTCGTTGTGGTGCCAATTCCAGTATCAGGATTACCATTGCGGTAGAGATGCTTCGACTCCGCTCAGCATGATGGCCTTTTTGCGCCCGGCTCCCGTACCGTCTCTAACCTCTAACCTCTAACCTCTAACCTCTAACCTCTTTCCTTATCCCACAATCCGGTAGCCGATGCCGCGGACGGTTTCGAGGAAGTCGGCGGGGGCGAACTGGCTGAGTTTTTTGCGCAGGTTCTTGATGTGGACGTCGATGTAGTTCGAGTCGGAATCGTCTTCGAGCACATTGCCCCAGAGGTGTTCGCCGAGCTGCAGGCGGGTGAGGACGCGGTTTTTGTGCAGCAGCAGGTAATGGAGCAGGTCGAACTCCTTTTTGGTGAGGGCAATATCCTGGCCCTCGTGGCGGATGGTGCGGCCGGTGGCGTCGAGCTCGAAGCCCGCGCCAAAGGTGAGCTCCTGGCGCTTGAGGCCGAATTTGCGGCGGGTAATGGCCTGCATCCGGCTTTGCAGCTCGAGCAGCGAAAACGGCTTGGGCAGGTAGTCATCGGCCCCCAGATCAAGGCCCTTCACCCGGTCATCGATGCCACCACGGGCCGTGAGGATGATAAACGAGGCCTCCTGGCGGTCGTTGCGGCGGGCTTCGCGCAGCAAATCGAGGCCGTCGCCGCCGGGCAGGCCCAGGTCGAGGAGCACGAAATCGTAGCTGTTAACGAAGATTTTCTCCGAAGCCTCGGCGTAGGTGTAGGCCGAATCGACGAGGTACTGAGACTGGAGCAGGAACTGCTGCACTTCCTGGTGCAGGCTTTTCTCGTCTTCGACAATGAGTACGTGCATAATAGGCGGGCGGGGCTGAATGAAAGTGCAACATACGCAGCCAGGGCATGAAGAGTGTATGAACGGCGCTGGCAAACAGCAGTGCTACAGCAATACGGCCACCTACTTCGGTCGCTCCGACCCGGATTCCGTAAGTTGAAGCCCGTCCGCTTGTTCTCCCTATGCCTTCCGGCCCCGCCGCCCCGCCGCTTTCCGTCAGCATCATCATCCCCACCTTCAACGAGGGCGGCCAGGTTGGCCGGCTGCTCGACCACCTGCGCGGCATCTGCGCCGCCGATCAGGCCGTGGAAATCGTGGTAGCCGACGGCGGCAGCACCGATGGCACCGCCGCCGAAGCCACCGCCCACGGCGCCCGGGTGGTGCCCTGCCCGCGCAAGGGCCGGGCCGCCCAGCTCAACCACGGGGCCATCCACGCCACCGGCACTATCCTCTACTTTCTGCACGCCGACACTTATCCGCCTGCCACCTTGCTGCCCGATCTGCGCCAGGCCGTGACAGCCGGCTACGGCAGCGGCTGCTACCGCCTGCACTTCGATGAGCCCCACTGGTTTCTGGCCGCTAACGCCTGGTTTACGCGCTTCAACGTGGAGGCTGTCCGTTACGGCGACCAAAGCCTGTTTGCCCGCGCCGAGGTGTTCCGGCGGGCGGGCGGCTACCGCGAGGATCTGCTCGTGTTTGAGGATCAGGAAATCACCCGGCGGCTGCGGCCGCAGGGGCCGTTTCGGGTGCTGCCCAACTACATCATCACCTCGGCCCGCAAGTACCGCGAAAACGGGGTGTATCGGTTGCAAAGTGTGTTTCTGCTGCTCAACGTACTCTACCGGCTCGGCGTGGCGCAACCCCGGCTGGCCGCCATATACCGCCGCCTCGTGCGGTCAGACAAGCTGTGAAGGAGGGAGGTGAGGCTGTGCCTTTCCACCTCCACCTCACTGCTCACGCTCTCACCGCAGGTACGCGCTCAACTCCGATACCGTGCTGATACCCAACTGCTGGGCCTGCTCCCGGCGCATGAGCAGGGCGTAGGTGTTGTTGAAGCCCAGCGGCGCCAGCCATTCCAGCTGGTAGCGGCGGCGGTACTCGCGGCGCACGTAGCCGAGCACGGCGGCCGGGTCGGGGCCGAGCGAGTCGAGGGTGGCGGCAGGGGGCTGGAGCACCACCAGCAGGCCGGTGCCGGTGTATTCGGGGTAAAGGTCGATGGCCCCGGTGCGCAGGGCATCGGCGCAGATGCTGGTGCCGCCGAGGCCGGTTTTGGCCTCGACGCCCAAATGGGTGTAACCCCGAATGAGGGCCGCGTAGAGTTCAGCCAGAATGTACTGCTCGCCGAAAATCTTGGAGCCCAGCCTTATGGTGGCCCCGGTGGCCGGCAGCGGCTCGTGCCAAAGGCCCCGGCGGCGCAGGAAGTCGTGGGCCACGGCCCGGGGCGTTTCGTGGCGGTAGTCGACTCGGTAGTTGAGCTCCGTCATCACCGAATCGGAGAGCTGGCCGGCCAGGCGGGCCAGGGCAGGGGCGAGGGTAGGGTGCTCATCGAGCGTCTGGCGGCGCACCACGGGCACGGCCTGGTAGGGCGGAAAGGCATGGCGGTCGTCGCGGAGCACCTGCAGGTCGTAGGCCCGGATGCGGCCGTCGGTGGAGTAACCGTCGATCAGGTCCACGTCGCCGCTGCGGGCGGCCTCGTACACCAGGGCGGGGGCCAGCACCACCGAGGCGGGGTCGAGGCCGTAGGTTCGGCGCAGGCCCGGCAGGCCATCGGAACGGCCCACGAACTCGGGGCTGAAACCAGCCAGCAGCTTGCTGGCAGCGCGGGGCAGCAAATACAGGCCGGCCAGCAGGGGCAGGGCCACCAGCAGGGCCCGCCCGGCCCAGGCCAGGCGGCGGCCGCTCAGGCGCTGCACCCCGGCCAGGGCGGCATCAAAAAGCAAGGCCAATCCAGCGGCCGGAATGGCCCCGGCCAGAATCATGGCCGGGTTGTTCAGGGCAATGCCGCCGAAAATGAATTCGCCCAGCCCGCCCGCCGCAATGTAGGCCGCCAGCGTGGCCACCCCCACATTGATAACGGCCGCCGTGCGGATGCCGGCCAGCAGCACCGGCAACGCCAGCGGTAGCTCGACCCGGCGCAGCACCTGCCAGTCGGTAAGGCCCAGGCCCCGGGCGGCATCCACCACGGCCGCATCCACACCCTGCACGCCCGCCAGCGTGTTGCGCACAATGGGCAGCAGCGAGTACAGGAACAGGGCCAGTATGGCCGGCCCCGGCCCAATGCCCAGCGCCGGAATCAGAAAGCCCAGCAGCGCAATGCTGGGAATGGTTTGCAACACGCCGGCCCCGCCCAGCACCCAGGGCGCGAGCCGCGGCCGGCGCGTGAGCAGCAGCCCCAACGGCAGGCCCACCGCCACACCCGCTACCAGCGAAGCCGCCGTGAGCCCGATGTGCTGCAGGGTTTGCTGCCCAAGCTTGTCGGCCTGAGTCTGCCAGAAGGCGAGGAGTTCAGAGAGGATAGTCAAATGGGGAATGTAGGGAAGGTGTTGGGGTAGAGGAATTATAGCGCGAAAGTCCGTTTCGCGCTACGGCTCCTGCGTCAGCCGTTGCAGGGTCCGCCCGAAAGCGGCCATGAGCGAGGCGTAGGTGAGGGGCCGTAAGTCAGTGGGGGCAGCAGTTTTGGTGGGTCGCACCCATACGCGGGTCTCTTCGGCGTCCCCCGATGTTGGCGGTGCTACCTGACTGAGTAGCTCCAATGCTTCTTGAATCGTAGCAGTAACCTGGAGTAGTTGTAAGTCTGATTCAGAACGGGTTAAGATGTACTCATCGGTTGCTTGAGGTAGCTCAGTCATTATGTCAGCCAGCCGAAGGGCGCGAAGCTGCAGGCCTAATTGCTCGGCGGCAAAGAAGCGGCGAACGAAGTCGTTGGCGGGGCGCAGCAGCAGCTCGCGGGGCGTTCCGAGCTGCTGGACTTGGCCCGCATCGAGCAGCAGAATCTGGTCGGCCAGCTCGAAGGCCTCGATTACGTCGTGGGTGACCATGACCATCGTTTTGCGCCGTAGTTCGGGCAGTTCCCGAAACTCGCGCCGGATGCTGGCCCGCGTAATCGGGTCGAGGGCGCCGAAGGGCTCGTCGAGCAGGATGATGGGCGGGTCGGCGGCCAGGGCCCGGGCCAGGCCTACGCGCTGCTGCTGCCCGCCCGAGAGCTGCCGTGGGTACTGGCCCGCGAACCGCTCGGGGGGCAGGTGCAAACGGTCAAGCAGCTCGGTGGTGCGGGCTGCCACAGCGGCGGGCGCGTGGCCCAGCAGCCGGGGCACCACGGCCACGTTTTCGGCCACCGTGTAGTGGGGCAGCAGGCCTACCTGCTGAATCACATAGCCGATGCCCCGGCGCAGCTGCTCGGGCCGCTGGCTCTGCACGTTCTGGCCATTGATGAGTACGACTCCGGCGTCGGGCTCCACGAGGCGGTTGAGCATGCGCAGCAGTGTGGTTTTACCGCAGCCGCTGGGCCCCAGCAGCACCAGCGTCTGGCCCGCCGCCACCCTGAACGACACATCCTGTACCACCGCGTGGGCCCCATAATGCTTGGTCAGATTGCGGGCTTCGATTACGGGTTTGGGTGTGAGCATAGGGCATCAAGATAACCGGGAAGCCGGCGCCGGGGTCGGGCGTGGCGCCCGGGGCGGGGTAGCTACTACCGGCCGGGCAGCCGAAAGTTGCCGGCTCCGGTTCAAAAGCCCGCTATAATCGGTCCCGAAAGCCGGGCAAACTTGCGCCGGGCCCGGTTTCGGGCTTAGCTTTAGGCAATGAACCGTTTCCTGCTACCCGCCTTCGCCCTGTGCCTGGCCCTGCTGCAACCCGCCGCCGCCCAGATATACCGCGCCACCGACCCGTTGGCCCACACCTATAGCATTGTGGCCCGCGACCCCGCTACCGGCGAGCTGGCCGTGGCCGTGCAAAGCCACTGGTTTTCGGTAGGTACCAGCGTAAGCTGGGCCGAAGCCGGGGTGGGAGCCGTGGCCACCCAGTCGTTCACCAACAAGTCGTTCGGCCCCCGGGGGCTGGCGCTGCTCAAAAGTGGCAAATCGGCCCAGCAGGCCCTCGATGAGCTGCTGCGCACCGACGAGGGGCGCGACGTGCGCCAGGTGGCCATTGTCGATAACCAGGGCCGGGTGGCTACGCACACCGGGGCCAAGTGCATCGACTATGCGGGCCATCAGCAGGGCAAGCAGTTCTCGGTGCAGGCGAATATGATGCTCACCGACAAAGTGCCCGCGGCCATGGCCCGCGCCTTCGAGCAGAACGCCCAGCTACCACTGCCCGAGCGCCTGCTTGCGGCCCTGGAAGGGGCCCAGGGCGCGGGCGGCGACATCCGCGGCCGGCAGTCGGCGGCCCTGCTGGTGGTGCGGGGCCAGGCTTCGGCCGAGCCCTGGACCGACCGCCTCGTAGACCTGCGGGTGGACGACAGCGCCGAGCCGCTGCGCGAGCTGGGCCGGCTGCTGCGCCTGCGCCGGGCCTACGAGCACATGAACGCCGGCGACCTGGCCGTGGAGAAAAATGACGTGCCCGGGGCCATCCGCGAGTACGAGGCGGCCGAGAAGCTCTTCCCCCAGAACCTGGAAATGCAGTACTGGCACGCCATCAGCCTGGCCAACAAGCAGCGCCTGCCCGAGGCCATGAAGCTGCTCCGCCCCATTTTCAAGCAGGAGCCCAACTGGCGCACCCTCACCGAGCGCCTGCCCAAAGTAGGCCTGCTCACCCTCACCGACGACGAACTGAAGCAGGTGCTAAGCACTAAATAACGGTTGAAAGAGCCAACGCAGCTGGGTAAATGCACACTAGGCCAAACCAGAACTGCTTGGGTTAGCTGTCCTTTACAGATTCTTTGTTCCCCGATGCCCGATTTGATGCTCCGCTTATCCTCGCTTACCCGGCTGGTCGTTGTCCTGCTGCTACTGTTCGTAGCTGGCAGCTGCGTGCGCAAGCCGACCCCCGCCGCCGCCCCGGCTGGCCCCGAAACCCGGGTGTACGTGGTGAGGCACGCCGAGAAAGACCTTACCCCCGACCTAGCCGATCCGCCCCTGACGGCTGCCGGCCAGGCCCGCGCCCAGGCCCTGGTGGCCGTAATTCCGCGCCAGGCCCGGTTGGCCGCCGTGTTCAGCACCAACACGGCCCGTACCCGCGCCACGGCCCAGCCGCTGGCCGACGCCCGCCGCCTGGCGGTGCAGCTCTACGACGCCGGTCAGCTACCCGAATTGGCCGCCCGCATCCGCCGCGACTATCCGGGCCAGGCCGTGCTGGTAGTAGGCCACTCCAATACCATCCTCGAAACGGTAGAGGCGTTGGGAGCCCCACGGCCCGTGCCTACCATTGCCGATGCGGCCTACGACTACCTGCTCGAAGTACACCTACCCCTCAACCCCGCCCAGCCCGCCACGGCCCAGGTCCACCACTACGGGCAACAAATGATGCCCTGACCGCTCCTGCCGCTTCGGTACGTGCTCTTTTTCGCTGATTTCTTTTCCGTTTTTGCCGATTCCATTTATGCGAATACCTTCTTTCCGCCGCGCCCTGTGGCTGGCGGTGGCTCTGCTGCCCGCCGCGCCTTTGGCCGCTTCGGCCCAAACCAAAACCGATTCGGTGGCCATCCGCCGCATCTACGACGAAGCCCTTATGCGGGGGGAGAGCTACGAGAACCTGCGCTACCTCACGGGCCAGATCGGGAGCCGCCTCAGTGGCTCGGCTTCGGCCGAGCAGGCCGTGCAGTGGGGCAAAACCACGATGGAAAAGCTGGGGCTCGATCGGGTGTACCTGCAGGAAGTGATGGTGCCCCACTGGGTGCGCGGAGCCAAGGAAAAGGCCCAGATCAAGGGTGCCCGGGGTAAGGGGGTAGCGCTTAACGTGTGCGCCCTAGGCGGCTCGGTGGGTACCGGCGGCCGGCTGCAGGCCGGGGTAGTGGAGGTGCAGAGCCTGGCCGAGCTGGCGGCTTTGCCCGCCGAGAAAGTGAAGGGCAAGTTTGTGTTCTTCAACCGTCCCATGAACCCGACCTACGTGGAAACCGGCCGGGCCTACGGTGAGGCCGGCGACCAGCGCCGCAGCGGGGCCGCCGCCGCCGCCAAGCGCGGAGCAGTAGGCGCGCTCGTGCGCAGCCTCACACTGGCCCACGACGATTTCCCCCACACCGGCGCCATGCGCTACGAAGACGGCGTGGTGCAGGTGCCCGCCGCCGCCCTCAGCACCAACGGCGCCGACGAGCTGAGCCAACTACTCAAGGCCGACCCGGCCCTGACCGTGGAGCTGGAAATGAGCTGCCAGACCCTGCCGGAAGTGAAAAGCTACAACGTAATCGGTGAAATCAAGGGCACAAAGTATCCCGAGCAAATCATCAGCGTGGGTGGCCACCTCGATTCTTGGGACCTGGGCCAGGGCGCCCACGACGACGGGACGGGCTGCGTACAGAGCATGGAAGTGCTACGCCTGCTGAAAGCCACCGGCCTGCGCCCCGAGCGTACGGTGCGGGCGGTGCTGTTCATGAACGAGGAAAACGGCGTGCGCGGCGGCACCAAGTACGCCGAGGTGGCCAAGCAAAACCGCGAAAACCACCTGGCCGCCATGGAGTCCGACGGCGGTGGCTTTACGCCCCGGGGCTTCAACATCGAGGCCGCGCCGGCCGTGGTGCGCAAAATCCAGGCCTGGCAGCCCCTGTTCGTGCCCTACAACAGCGGCCAGTTCGTGGTGGGCCACTCCGGTACCGATATCGAGCCCCTCCAGGACCAGGTGAAAGGCCCTTATCGGCTACGACTGCGACTCGCAGCGCTACTTCGATATTCACCACACGGCCGCCGACACCTTCGATAAGGTGAACCGCCGCGAGCTGGAATTGGGCGGAGCCAGCATGGCCGCCCTAATATATCTGATGAGCAAGTATGGTTTGTAGCCACCAGCTTATTCCCCTGCGCCCCTAATTAAAACAGCCCGGCCACCTTAATGGTAGCCGGGCTGTTTTAATTAGGGGCGCTATGCCAAAAAACTATTCCGTTACGGCGTTTTTGCGTGGACGGCCCGGGCCTTTGCCCGTACCGTTGGCGGCGCGGGGCTTACGTACTTTTTTCTCGATTTTGTATTCGGGATCCAGCATCGCGTTCAGGTCTTCGACCATGCTGCTGATTTTTGCTACCTGCTTGCGGATTTGCGAGAGTACGGCGTCGTTATCTTCGGCGTTGGCCAGAATTTGTTGCAGCTTGTTCAGATCAGCAGTTGCCATTAGAAAAGAGGTTAATTTTTGAAAAGATGGAGTAAAGCCCAAAGTTGAGTTTTTATTTTTGCTTCAACAAGTACTTCAAGTACTACGGCTAAGATGATTTAGCCATACGGCTGAAAAAAGAGTTTGGATACTTTATATCTCGAAATAAAAATAAAGTATCCGGTTCGGAATAAGCACCTAGCCGTGCGGGTAACCTGATTTTAGATTCGGAACCGCCCGCTCACTTGTCCAATGCCGCGACGGAAAAAATGCGGACCTGGCAACCAATACCGCCATTTCAGGCTGCGTACAAGTCGTAAAGGCAGGAAATAAGAGCTGGGTGAAGTCTTTTTTTGTGAGGGCTGGCAATAACTATCGTCTCCCGGATCTTATGCTGCAACAGCAATTATCAGGTGCATTAATAGCCTCAATCCGGGTATCGGTAATACGTAGTAGGCCGCCGCTAACTATCAATAATTTCTTGTTTTCCTGCATTACTGCCAGCCGTAAGCTTGCGCATTTAGCTTTATGTATTTAGGGCTCATACTGGATTGCTCATCATTCAGTGCATTGACCAGCTGGGCAAAAGCGACACTTCTTAGATATGCTTAGGCTGCACCTGAAAAAACATCGATCAATTTTCAGTGGGCAGGTGTTCTTCATCTGTTCTACAGCTAGTGTGCTTACTGGTAGAGCCGGACTTTGAAGCGGGAATTAACGGTGTTGCTTATTCATCGAAATACTGCAGATTTTACATAATACGAGCCCTCAATCCAAGGTCTGTTTGGTGATAATTCTAATTAAATGCCTGCCGCAATTAGGTGATAATTTGGTCTTTAAGTGAGCTATTCGGGTATGAATCACCACTTTTCTGCTGGCAACGAGCAAGCGACTGACTAGCTCTGCAGCCCAGCGCTTTATTGTACCTTAGAGGCCTCAAAACTCCTTTAGCCCCCGTTTTCGCTTGCGCTGCTACTTGTTTTTCGGGTTGATTGCCGGGCTGCTGAGTTGGGTCGCGTCGGCTCCGGCTGCTGCCCAGCCGACTCCGTCCGCCCGCTACTGGGTTACGTTCCGCGATAAAGCGGGCCAGACGCTACGGCCCGCCGCTTATTTCAGCCCCCAGGCCCAGGCCCGCCGCCGCCGCCAGCACCTGCCCGCCTGCGACAGCACCGACTTTCCGGTGCGCCCCGACTACCTGGCGCGGGTGCAAGCCGCCACCGATACGCTCACGCTGGTTAGCCGCTGGTTCAATGCCGTATCCTGCCGGGCTACGCCCGCTCAGGTAGTCCGGCTACGCCAGTTGCCCGGCATACGGGCCGTAGTGGCCTGGCCCGAGGCTCCGTTGCTGGCCACCGCCCGCCACCCGTCGGGCCCGGCTCCGAAGCTGGCCCCGCGCCCGCTCTCGGCCGCCGATCAGGCGCTGGCCCGCCAGCAAACTGCCTCCCTGGGCGCGGCCGATTTCAGGCAGGCCGGCCTACGGGGGCAGGGCCTGCGCATCGCCATCTTCGATGTGGGCTTCAACGGGGTCGATACCCATCCGGCCTTCGAGCACCTGCGCCGCCGCCGGGCCATCGTGGATACCTATGATTTTCTGCGCCGCTCGCCCAGTGTGTACCGGGGCGGCAACCACGGCACCGAGGTGCTCTCCTGCATTGCCGGCCAGCTGCCCGACAGCACCTACCTGGGCCTGGCCGACGGGGCCGAGTTCCTGCTGGCCCGCACCGAGCAGATGTACCGCGAGCGGTACGCCGAAGAGGAGGCCTGGCTGGCCGCCGCCGAGTGGGCCGACCGCCTCGGGGCCGATATCATCAACTCGTCGTTGGGCTACACCGACGGCCGGTATTTTCCCGAGCAGATGAACGGCCGCACCAGTCTGGTGGCCCGGGCCGCCGAGCTGGCTGTGCGCAAGGGCATGCTGGTGGTGAATGCGGCCGGCAACGCCGGCGACGACCCCGCCTGGCACACCGTGGGCACGCCCGCCGACGGCGACTCGGTGCTGGCCGTGGGTGGCCTCGACCCTGCTACCTACCTGCACCTCGATTTTAGCAGCTACGGCCCGGCCCCGGGCGGGCGGCTTAAGCCCAACGTGGCTGCGTTCGGAGTGGCTGTTACGGCCGTGCCGGGCGGGTTCGAGCGGGCCGAGGGTACCTCCTTTGCCAGCCCCCTGGTAGCGGGCTTCGCGGCCTGCGCCTGGCAGCAGCAGCGCGATTTGCCCGTTATGGCGCTGTTTGCCCGGTTACAGCAGGCCAGCCAGCTATACCCGTACTTCGATTATGCCCACGGCTACGGCCTGCCTCAGGCTGCCTGGTTCACGGCCGGTACGGCCCCGGCTCCAACGCCCACCTTCGATTTTGTTGCCACCGATTCCATTCTGAGCGTGATTATCCGCCCCGAGGCGGCCTTTGTGCCGGCCCGTGCGCTGCCCCTGTTTGCCGATTCCGTACGGACGGTCAGGGCCAGCCAAATGCTGACGCTAACTGCCGCCGCAGGGCTGGCGGGCGAGGCAGCGCCCGAAATGCCGCTGGCCCCCGCGCCGCCCGCCGGGTTCTACTGGCAGCTGCGCGATGCCCGGGGCCAGCTGCTGCGCTACGAAGTGCTCGAAGTAAGCCAGCGGGCGGTGCTGCGGGTGCCGCGGGGGCAGGTGCCACCCGGCGGTTCGGTGCGGGTGCATTACCGGGGCTACACGGCCAGTTTTCCTGCCTTATGAAGCCAACCCTTCCGACCACGCTGCTGCTGACGCTGGCCCTGCTGGCGGCCCGGCCCGGACTCGCCCAGCGGGTGCTGCTGCGCGCCGACCCGGCCGCCGACTCGGTGCCCGCCCGCTACGGACCCAACCGGGCCTTTTACCAGCACCTATACCTGGGCTTCGCGTCCGTGGTGGGCCGCCCGGCTGGCCCTGGGGCCGATTTGCGCTACCCGCAGTCGGGTGAGTTTTTCCTGGGCCTGCGCAACAAGTGGCGGCTGAACACTGCACTGGCGGCGGGTATCGATGTGCGCTACGCCCGTCTGCAGTACCAGCTGCGGCAAAACAGCACCAAGCTGTTGCCTAATACCGCCACGCACTACCGCGAGGCCCTGAGCCTAAGTCAGGTACAGCTGGAGCCTTTCGGCCGCCTGAATTTCGGGCGGCGCGGCAACATCATCGGGCATTACCTCGACCTGAGCGCCTGGGGCGGCTGGGCCCTGAACACCACCCACACCTACGAAGACCGGCCCGGGGCCAACGGCAGCGCCCGTACCCAAGTAAAGGAGCAGCGCCCCGACTACCTGCGCCGCTGGAGCTGGGGCCTGGGAGCCCGCCTGGGTTCGGGCCGCTACGCCGCCGTAGCCCGCTATCGGCTGGCCAACACCTTCGGACCCACCGCCGACCTTACTTATCCGGAGCTGCCCCGCTGGCTGGTGGGGGTGGAGCTGGGCATCTTCTAAAAAAACTGAAAAAAAAGCCTCTTCGACCGTCTTTTTGGGGGCTCATTGCGTAGATAGTCCAGCTGCTGAGCTGACTTAGCGCGGATGGGTAACTACCACACGTGTCGCCGTTTGCACGTGCTGTTGGCCCGGTAAGACTGGGTTGAACTTGCCGGCCGGGATTTGTGTGTTAGCCTAGAAACCTTTTGCTACGTAAGGGAGGAAGTTTTCGGGCTTGCGTAAGGTTTTGTATTTTGCCGAACTGATTTGCCGATAGTATATTCTTTTTCCATGAAAAAATTTTTATTCCCCGCCATTGGAGTTTTTTGCTTGTTTCAGCTGACTTCCTGCTTGAACACGGAGCGTGAGGTGGGGACTTCCAAGAATGCGGACCGCTTATTCACGCCTCCGGCTGAAGCCAACCGTGGCCGCGTGAATGCCCGTACGGTGCTACGGACCGTGAATGCCACACACACCTTCTCTTCTCCCAAAACCAAGGATAGCTTTATTCTGCAGTTGCGCGGCCCTAAAATTTCGACTGCGGAGGCTTACTTCATCATCATTAGCAGCACCGGCGACACGCTCCGTAAGGAAAGCATGCCGGCTACGGCCCTCATCCGCGACCAGGATTTAACCGACGCTCAGACCGCAACTGTGCGCGACCGGGAGATTGCCATTTTGCAGGGCATGAACAACTTCTTCCGCGACGACCGGTTTGTGCAGCCCGCCGTACCCAAAGCCGCTACCCAGCCCGAAAACGTCGATGCCCAGTCGTGGACGTCGGTGAAGGGCGACTCTAAGGCCGTGGGCTTCGACTATCCTTCGGCCGATGGCCGGGAGCGGCGGCTGGCCTATTCCAAGCAGCTGAGCCGGGCCGTCATCATTGCCGAGTAAATCTCAGCTTCCTCCAAACAAAAGCGCCCCCGGATAAGGATCCGGGGGCGCTTTTGTATTGGTCAGTTTCAATAGTCCTGAGCAGAAGTTCAACCGCAATAAAAGCAAGCGAAACAAGTGCATCTGCACTAAAGCCCGCCGCGTACCACCTCTAACCTCTAACCTCTAACCTCTAACCTCTAACCTCTAACCTCTCTAAACGGCATAGTGAAGGCCAGATCGAAGCTGATAAGGTTGGCGTTGAAGTTGATATTGCGCTGGTAATAAGCGTAGCGCACATCGAGCGACTTGAACTTGGCGACTTTGCGGCCGCCCTGGCCGTTGCCGAACGGGGTTTTAAAGCGGCTGATGCCATATACCGGCGAGTAGCGCAGGCCCAGCCCGTACTTATTGGCCGTGAAGGCCGATAGGTCGTAGTCGGAAGTGTAAAACTCGTCGGCTACGGAGTGTTGGGCATAGGCGGCAAAGTATTTGGCCGCCGTCTGGTGGTGGTAGCGGTAGAAGGGGTAGAGCACGAAGAAGGGCGTGACCTTAATGGGCGTTTCCAGCTCGAAGGTGTGGGCCGTGATGCCGAAATTGTCGTTGTAGAAGCGGTAGAAGCCGCGTAGCTGTACAAAATCGGAGGCGAAGTAGCTGGCCCGCAGCGCGACCGGGTACTTAAAGCGGCTCTGGGGCAACTGCTCCACTTTGGGGGCCGTGATGCCGGGCTCCCGGAAATACACCCGGTGAAAGGGGGTGCTCAGCAACCCGTGCTGATACACCAGCTCGGTGCTTACGGCCACCTGCAGGCGTTGGCTGATCACCTGCGAATAAACCAACGACAGGTTGTAGCTCTGGCGCTTATCGGTGGGCACGAGTTGCTGGCCGGTGCGCAGCTCGGTGGGGTAAATCAGCTTGGCTTGGTCGAGGTAAACCTGGCCGGCGACGCTGAACTCGCGGTTGCCGTCGCGGGAGCTTTTGGCGTAGGAGCCCACTACGTTCACCGAGAAGTAGTCATACTCCTTCGACACGCCGCCGCCAATGCCTACAATGCGGTGCTTGGCCCGGTTCTCGCGTGAGTAGCCAAAGTCGGCATGAATCCGGGTGTCGCTGGATGAGGGGGTGGAGAGGTAGAGTCCTTCCACGCCATCGATGCGGTCGGTGGAAGCCGAGGCGTAGAAGTCGGCCCCAATGTTGGCCGTAAGCCGACTCACGGTATCAAGTGGAATGTTGAGGATGATGGTAGGCGTGACGTCGGTGAGGTACTCTGTGCCGCGCCCGCCCTGCACGGCCCCATGGGTGCCATCCTGCTGGTAGTAGCTACCCAGAATATTGATTTCCGTTTCGCCTACCTGGGCATTGGTCGCATTGGTCTGGGGCGTGAGCGGCACGCCCGAGCCGTCGATGCGGTTAGGCGTAACGCCCCCCTGAGCCCAGGCCAAGGCCGGCAACAAGCCCAGCACCACCGGTAACAGCCGGGCCGGACGAAAACAATGAGTAAATAAAGACATGCGCGAGGGGAGCGGAAGGAGAGAAAGGAAACGCCAAAATGCCAGAAAGGCAATCCAGCACGTTAGGATAACGTTTTGAGCTAACAGCTAACAGCTAACAGCTAAATTGCAGCCGCAGCCGCCGCCAACTTTGCCACCGTTGGCGCCGCCGGCTCCTTCGCGGTACGATTCGAAATTGGTTTCGTACACTTCCACGCGCTTGTTGGCCAGCTTCATGTCCTCGTCGTTGAGGTATACTTTCTGGTAGGCCGCTACCGATACGCAGCCCGAGAGGCTGCCCGCCGCCAGCAGTAGTCCGGCCAGGCCCAAAAGAGGGCGGCGCAATGGCAGGAAACGCAGGAGTTGATGCATGGGGAGGGCAGAAAGATAGTGGGTTGGATAACTAAACGGTAAACGGCTGGGCTAGGGTTTGATTGCCGGGGCAACAACCGGCGTTGCGGGGGCATTGTTACGGTAATAATTGACCTGCATATTCTTGGAAACCAACGTACGGTTGTCGTCGGTAATCAGGGTGCAGTCTACGCCTTTAAGTTGGTTGATGAAGGCCAGCCCCTCCACCGCACCCTTCACGAAGACCACTTCGTCGAGGCAGTCGGCCAGCTCCACATCGGAGCAGATAATGGTAACCGAGCGCAGCCCCGTGGCGGGCAGGCCGGTGGCGGGGTTGATGATATGCCCGTAGACCTTACCGCCGGAGGTAAAGTACTGCTCGTAGTTGCCGGCCGTCACTACGGCTACGTCGGTGACCTGCACCCAGCTGGAGATGCTGTTGGGGTGGTCGGGGTCGCCGATGGCCACGCGCCACAGGGAGCCGTCGGCCTGGCGGCCCCAGCACAGGATGTCGCCCGAGCCATTGAGCAGGCCGCCCTTGATGCCGAGCTTATCGAGTACCTGCCGGGCCCGCCGGATGCCGTAGCCCTGCAGCACCCCGGCCAGATTCATGCGCATGCCCTTATTCCTGAGCATGACCGTATGCCGGACCGGGTCGAGGAGGACGTTGCGGTAGTTGATGCGCGCCACGGCCGCCTGCATCACGGCAGGGGCGGGCAGCGGGTGTTCCTGCCGGTCGAACTTGTAAATCTTATCGGCCGAGGCAAACGTGATGTCGAATGCCCCGCCGCTCAAAGCCGAAATGCGCAACGTGCGCTCAATCAGGTCATACACTTCCTGATCGACGACTACCGGGCGCAGGCCGGCGGCGCGGTTCACCTGGGTAATCTGGGAGGTCGAATCCCAGAACGACATGAGCCGGTCGATGCGGCGGGTTTCGGCAATGGCGGCATTCAGGGCGGTCCAACCCAGCGTGTCGTTGTCGGCTACCACCGTGTAGGTGAAATGGGAGCCCATCAGGTGCGCTTCCTTGCTGAAGTTGCGCGGATGGGCAGCCACCCGCTGGGCTGGCAGCAACGGCAGCATTAGCAGCAGCAACCAAAAAAAACGGAGCAATGGGGCAGCAGACATAGGATAGGGTAAAGACTGACCCAAAAAACCGGCTGGTACGACGGAGAGGTCGTGCCAGTTGGAACAAAGAAACGGCTTATTTGCGGGCCAGCAGCGAATTGAGGTGGGCCTCGTAGGCAGCCTCGCCGCCGGGGCGGTAGCCAGTTTTGGCCAGTACCTTGCCCTCGGGCGAAATCAGCACGACCAGCGGGAAGGAACCCTCTTGGTTGAGCTTGGAGGCGGCCAGCTCATTTTGCTTGGTCTGGTCGGCGGGCAGCTTGTTTTTCTTGCCACGCGGGAAATCGAAGCGGGCCAGCACAAATTTATTCTGGGCAAAGCGCTCAAATTCGGGCTTATCGAATACTTCCTGCTTGAGCATGATGCAGGGCTTGCACCAGTCGGAGCCCGAGAAAACGGCCAGCACGGGCCGGTTGGTGGCTTTGGCCTGCTGCATGGCCGCATCGAGGGTGCTGTTCCAGGTGGCGGCCGTGGAGGCAGCCGCCGGGGCCGTCTGGGCAATGGCAGCCGGAGCGGCGGCGAGTAAAGTCAGCGAAAAGGCGGCGGAAAAAAGTAAGGTACGCATAGGGTAGGAAAGTCAGAAGTAAGAAAAAGCAAGAAACCTGAACCGTATACGAGGCAACTACCGGGCCGGGGAAAAGTAAAACGCGGAACAGCTTTCGAAAAAGCTGCCCCGCGTTTTTACTCCAATCACCGGTTCAAACGTACGCGCCACTGCATGAAGGCTCCGTGAAGAAAGAGCCAGGACAAAATGCTGTACGGAACCGGCCATGCAGGCCGCTTATGCGGGTCTTATCAATACCCATCCCGTGCGGCCATTGGCCTGGCGCACGAGCCGGTAGGCCCCGAACTCGCCCAGTACTGCCACGGCCGTTTGAGCCGGTAGCGCGGCCACAGCAGGCGCGCCGGGTAGCGGAAAGGATTGCAGCTCGGCCTCGGCAACGAGCTTCTCGCGGCGCAGAGGAGCGGCAGGGCGCACGGCAGAGGCCGGCACGAAGCCGCTCCGGCCGCCGGGCAGCTGCACCCGCAACCAACCCGCTGCCGCGCCCAGCACCAGCAGCGGGCGTTGGGCGCTCGGCCGTAGCGGCGGTGGCCGCCTTGCTGGCGGGTGTGCGGCGCAACGGCAGGCGGGTTTCGCGGGCCCGCACGTACTGGCCCAGCTCGGCGGGTAGCTTGCGGGGCAGGGTGGGCAGCACGTCGGCGGCCCGCACAAAGGGCAGCGGGTCGAGGGCGCCGTTGCGGTACACGCCGAAGTGCAGGTGGGGCGGGGTGGTTTTCGCGTTGCCGGTGTTGCCCACCAGGCCCAGCGTATCGCCGGGGCGCACGCGCTGGCCGGGGTGCACCTGCTGCTTGTCGAGGTGAGCATAGTAGAGGTTCTGGCCGTGGGCGGCATCGGCCAGCCACACCACCCGACCACCCAGCCGGGTTTCGTTTACGCGGGTGATGATGCCGGCGGCGGCAGCCAAAGCGGGCGTGCCCCGGGCCGCGAAAATATCCACGCCCTCGTGGCGGCGGGCACCCCCGTCGCGCCCCGCCCCCCAGAACGAGCCGATGGCCTTGTCCGACTTGCCCTGCACCGGAAAGCTCAGGCTGGGCTCGCGGCGGATGCTGAGCGTGTAGCGGCCCCCGCGCAGCAGCTCGGGCTGCACCCGCAGCAGGTGCTGGCGGTCGGCTTCCACTACGTACCGAAAGGAAAGGTCGGCGGTGTCGGCGGCCAGCAGGTGGCGGGGCGCGGGGCGGTCGGGGCTCAGCTCGTAGGCATCCAGAAAAACCCGGGGCGGCGCGGTGCCGGCCGCCAGCGTGAGGCTGACGCGGATGGTTTCGCCGGTGCGCACGCCGTAGCGCAGGCCTAGCGCCACGGCTCGGTCGGCCGGGAAAAAGCCCGATTCCTGGTAGGGCAGCGTTACAGTCAGCGAGTCGCGCAGGGCCTGGTCGGCGGCCCGGAGCCAGTCGCGGCCCAGGGCCGTTTCGGCGAGGCCGGCCTGGCTAAGGCGGCGGGCGTAAGTTTCGTGGGGCGTGGTTTGCTGAAAGAGGCCGCGCAACGTCTGGGTTTGGCTACAGGCACTCAGTAAGAGAACAACAAGAAAAACAGGCAGGGCGCGAAGGCGGTGCGGCATAGAGCGGAGTCAACAGGAATAGCGAATCTGCTAAACCCCACCGGTAGCGGAGTAGTTCGGATAGCTGAAAGAAGGGCTGGAAGTGACTTTTTCGCAGGCGTTTGGGGAGCTTGACAAGTGACGTTGGGTCCACTGATAAGTTTTAATTCCGCACTTTTAGTCTTTAATTCCATTCCATGCTCTACCTCACCGAATGCCCGCGCGACGCCATGCAGGGCTGGCCCGAGTTCATCCCGACGGCCGATAAAATCGACTACCTCAACGCCTTGCTCAAAGTGGGCTTCCACGTGCTCGACTTCGGCTCCTTCGTTTCGCCCAAGGCCATTCCGCAGCTTGCCGACACGGCCGAAGTGCTCGACGGGCTCGATTTGAGCCAGTCGGGCACCATGCTGCTGGCCATTGTGGCCAACCTGCGCGGGGCCGAAACGGCGGCCAGCCACCCCCAAATCCGCTACATCGGCTTCCCGCTGTCGGTGTCCGAAACCTTTCAGCAGCGCAACACCAACAAAAGCATCGCCCAGGCCCTCGACGACGTGGCCCGATGCAGGACATCTGCGCCCGCACCGGCCAGCAGCTGGTGGTGTACCTGACGCATGGGCTTCGGCAACCCCTACGGCGACCCCTGGAGCCCGGCCGTGCTCGGCGAATTCACCCAGAAGCTCGACGCGCTGGGCGTGGGCATCGTGGCCCTGTCCGATACCATCGGGGCCAGCACCCCGGCCACCATCGCGCCCGCCTTCCGCGAGCTGACGCCGGCCTTACCCGCACATCGAGTTCGGGGCCCACCTGCACACCACCCCCGACACCTGGCACGAGAAAGTGCAGGCCGCCTACGAGGCCGGCTGCCGCCACTTCGACGGGGCCCTGGGCGGCTACGGCGGCTGCCCCATGGCGGCCGACGACCTCACCGGCAACATGCCCACCGAGCGGCTGCTGGAGTTTGCCACCCAGGTTGGCCTGGAGCCCGGCCTGAAGCTGGAGGAGCTGAGCGCGGCCATGCGGCTGAATCAGCGCATCTTTGCAGGGCATTAATTCAACTGTTAGAATGAGCTGACTTTACCTGTCATCCTGAGCGGAGCGAAGGACCTTATCACGTAGAAACTACCGTACTGATAGTTCGTTTCTACGTGATAAGGTCCTTCGCTCCGCTCAGGATGACAGGTGTTTTCGCTGTCCAAATCTCACGCCTCGTTGCCCCATGCCCACTGCCGTCGATATCTTCATTCCCTGCTTCGTAGACCAGCTTTTCCCGCACACGGCCATGAACATGGTGAAGGTGCTGGAAGCGCGTGGGCTGCGAGGTGCACTACAACGCCAACCAGACCTGCTGCGGGCAGCCGGCCTACAACGCGGGCTACAAAACCGAGAGCTGCGAAGTGGCCCGCAAGTTTCTGGCCGATTTTCCGCACCGAGCAGGAGCGCTACATCGTGAGCCCCTCGGCCTCCTGCATGGGCATGGTGCGCAACACCTACGCCGAGCTGTTCGAGGACACGCCCGATGCCGGCCGCTACCACGGCGTGCAGCGCCGGGCCTTCGAGCTGACCGAGTTTCTGGTCGATGTGCTGGGCATCACCAGCATCCCGCAGGCCAAGCTCAGCGGCAAGTACACCTACCACGACTCCTGCGCCGCCCTGCGCGAGTGCGGCATCCGCGAGGCCCCGCGCCAGCTCCTCGACGCCGTGCCCGGCCTGGAGCGCCTCGAAATGGCCGAAACCGAAACCTGCTGCGGCTTCGGCGGCACCTTCGCCGTGAAGTTCGAGGCCATATCGGTGGCCATGGCCGAGCAGAAAGTCGAGCACGCCCTGGCCACCGGCGCCGACTACCTCATCAGCACCGACACGAGCTGCCTGATGCACCTCGACGCCTACATCCGCCGCGAAAAAAAGCCCATCAAAACCCTGCACGTAGCCGACGTGCTGGCCAGCGGCTGGTAACGTTGGCTACCGCAACGTCGTCCGGTACATGATGTCTGACCGCAGCACGTATTTTATGCCTTGCGTTACCTCGCTGCCCTCGTGGTAGAGATTGTGCAAAAAGACAAGCGCCATCCCTTGCTGGGGGATGCATTCGTAAGCCTTTAAATGTGGTGTCACCGCCCTGAAAGTCGTCGTTCAGATACACCATGAAAGTGTAGTAACTGGCCTCCTGCTCGTTGCGGATGTAGCTTTCGTCGTAATGCCCTTTAAACTGGTGGCCGCGTTGGTAACGGTAGAAGCGGAATAGCTCGTTCAAGCCAATGGCCGTGCTGTTGCCAAGCTGGCTGGGTACAAAGGGGGCAGCTTTCTCCCATAGATTTTGGGCAAGCTCCTCGCTGTTGTAAAAAGCCCGGTTGTTGTTGCGGATGTCCGTTCGAACCCTGCTACCAGCCGACGTATTCACCTTGGCCAGTTCGTAGCCGATGCCCTCACTCAACACGATGTTTTCCAGGCACTCCTCGCGAGTCAGAAAATCCTCGATGGTTAATATGGAATCGGTAATCTGAGTGAGTTTCATCGGCAGCTAACTTACATGAGGTTCTTAATCCGCTTCCGTCAAGCTCTCGTGACGCTTCCAGCAACGGCAGGCGCACGGCGTCGGCGCACACGCCCTGCGCTGCCAGGGCGGCTTTTACGCCCACGGGGTTGCTTTCCTCATACATGAGCGGGTTGAGGGCCGCAAGCCGAACAGCAGCTGGCGGGCCGCGGCAAACTCGCCGGCCAGGGCGGCGCGGGTCATGTCGGCAGAAGCGGCGGGGGAAGGCGTTGGCCAGCACCGAGATGATGCCCTCGCCCCCGCAGGCAGATGAGGGCAGGTCGTCAGCATGTCATCGCCGGAAATCAGCAGGAAATCGGTGGGCTTGCCGGCGGCAATGGCCATGCACTGCTCCATGTTGCCGCTGGCTTCCTTGATGCCGATGATGTTGGGGTGCTGGGCCAGGCGCAGGGTGGTGTCGGCCGTCAGGTTGGAGCTGGTGCGGCCGGGCACGTTGTAGAGGATAACCGGGCACCGGGCTGGCGTCGGCCAGGCGCTGGTAGTGGGCGATGATGCCGGCCTGGCTGGGCTTGTTGTAGGCAGGGCTGGCCGAGAGCAGGGCGTCGTAGCCGCTGAAATCGGTGCTTTCGATGGAGCGCTCCAGCGCGGCCGTGTCGTTGCCGCCCTGCCGTACACCAGCGGCACGCGGCCGGCCGCGTGCTCGCGGGCCACGCGCAGCATCTCGGCCTTCTCGGCGGCCGTGAGTGGTGGGCGATTCGCCGGTGGTGCCGTTGATGACGAGGTATTCCACGCCGCCTTCGATGCTGAAATCGATCAGGCGGCGCCAGGGCCGGCGTAATCCACGGCGCGGTCGGGGGTAGGGGTGAAGGGAGTAACCAGGGCTACGCCGGTGCCACGGAATTTGTCCATGCGGGAAATAAGCGGTTGATTTGTACTAGGAAAGACCCGCGGCGAAGATACATCAGTCGCGAAGAAGGTCTTTCCCTCATTTCTCAAAAGTACGACCGGGCCAGCCCCCGGCCGCGTTTCGCTCCTCCATGAACTTTCCGAAGTACCCCCTGCTAGCCGCTGCGCTGACAGCCCTGGCCGTTTTGCCCGCCTGCAAGACGCCAAAACCGCCGCTACCGGCGAAACCACTGCCGTTAGTGCTGCCACCGCGGCCATGACCGCCGATTCGGCCGCAACCGCCGAAACGACCACCACCGGCACGGCCACGGCGAGCCAGCCATGACCAGCGCCGGCAGCCCAGCCACCATTCCGGCCGGCCAACGCCGGCCGATGCCGCCGCCATCCTGGCCCGCCCGCAGGTGCCGATTCTGTGCTACCACCAGATCCGCGACTGGCGGGCCAAGCGACTCGAAAGGGGCCAAGGACTACATTATTCCCGTCGCGCAGTTCAAGGCCCAGATGAAGATGCTGGCCGACTCGGGCTACCACACCATTCTGCCCGACCAGCTCTACGCCTACCTGACCACCGGCGCCAAGCCTGCCCAGCAAGCCCGTCATGCTCACCTTCGACGACACCGACCTCGACCAGTTCACCGTTGCCCGCCCCACGCTGGATAAGTACGGCTACAAGGCCATGTACTTCGTGATGACCGTGAGCCTGGGCCGCCCCAACTACATGACCAAGGCGCAGGTAAAGCAGCTCTCCGACGAGGGCAACGTCATCGGCTCCCACACCTGGGACCACCACAACGTGAAGAAGTACCAGGGCAAGGACTGGGTAACCCAAATCGACAAGCCCACCAAGACGCTCGAAGAAATCACGGGCAAGAAAATCAACTACTTCGCCTACCCCTTCGGCCTCTGGAACCCGCAGGCCTTCCGCGAGCTGAAGAAGCGTGGCTTGGTGGCCGCCTTCTCCTGGCCGAAAAGCGCGACCAGCAGGACCCGCTGTTCACCATCCGCCGCATCATCGCCAGCGGCTACTGGAGCCCCCGAACGCTGCACAACAGCATGGTACAGAGCTTCTAAAGTGGAAGAATAAAACCCTGCATCTGAACAGCGCAACGCCTATTTCGACTGAGCCGCTAATAATGGGAAGTCAAACGGCGTTGCGCTTTTAGGTGACAGCGTTTGTGCAGCACTTTACTTGATGTCGTCCTTCAGGTCCTTGTAGGCTCCGGCGTTGACGACGTGCTTGAAGCCTTTCTCCTGCATGAGAAGGGCCGTTTTGTTGCTGCGGTTGCCACTGGCGCAGTACACCACGTAGGTTTTGTTGGGGTCGAGCTTCTGGAGCTGCTCGGCTACATCGGGGGCGCGGAAATCAAGGTTGCCGGCCCCGGGCAGGTGGCCGGTGGCAAATTCTTCGGGTGTACGCACATCGAGCAGCACGACGTTGGACCTGGCCAGCGTTTTCTTCACCTGCGCTACCGGCGTTACGGGCACTGCCGCAACGGAAATAGCGCCGGTGACGGGCGGCTTGGGCGCGGCTGCCGGTGTGGCCGGCAGCGTGTTCTGAGCCAGCAGGGTTAAAGGCGCGAAGGCCAGGGTAGTAATCAGCAAGTAACGGAACATAGTAACGGTTTCAGTGAGAGAAGGACAAAGGCGCGGCCGGCCCGGCAACGTTGCACGGCCAGCCGGCCACTAGAACAACGAGCCCTGCGAGAGAGTGCCCGGGGCCTGGGCCGCAGGCGTAGCCGGCGTTTCAGCAGCAGCGGCAGGGGCTTCAGCCCCGTTGGCCTCGCCGGCCGTGGGCAGCATGGCCAGCAGGTCGGTTTCGCCGATAATGGGCACGTTGAGGGTCGTGGCTTTTTCGCGCTTGGCGGGGCCCATTTTTTCGCCGGCCACCAGGTAGCTGAGCTTCTTGCTGATGCAGCCCGTGATTTTGCCGCCGTGCTGCTCAATCAGGTGTTGCAGCTCGTCGCGGCTGTGCTGCTCGAATACGCCCGAAAGCACGAATGTGAGGCCGGCCAGCCGGTCGCTCTGGGGCTGGGGGGCTTCGCCGGTCAGGGCCAGCTGCACGCCAGCGGCCCGCAGGCGTTCCAGTAAATCCTGGTTGGCCGGCTCCTGAAACCAGGCCGCCGCCGATTCGGCAATAACGCCGCCTACTTCGGGCACGGCGGCCAGCTCGGGGGCCGTAGCAGCGGCCAGGGCCTCCACGGTGCGGTAGTGGGCGGCCAGCTTCTCGGCCACGGTTTCGCCCACGTACCGAATGCCCAGCCCGAACAGCACCCGATCAAACGGCACCTGCTTGCTGGCCTCCATGCCCGCCAGCAGCCGTTGCACCGACTTCTCGCCCATGCGCTCCAGCTGGACCAGCTCGGCGGCGCCGGGCCGGCAGGTCGTAGAGTCGGCGCGGCGTCGTCACCAGGCCCAGATCGAAGAACCGGCCCACGGTTTCGGCGCCCAGGCCGTCGATGTTCGAGGGCCTTGCGCGAGACGAAGTGCTCGAGCCGGGCCTTGCGCTGGGGCGGGCAGCCCCGCTCGTTGGGGCAGCGGAAGTGGGCCTCGCCCTCGGGCCGGATCAGGGGCGTGCCGCAGGCCGGGCATTCGGTGGGGTACACGATGGGCTGGCTGCCTTCGGGCCGGGCCTCCAGATCAACGCCCGTAATCTTGGGAATGATTTCGCCGCCTTTCTCCACGAATACCATGTCGCCGAGGCGCAGATCGAGGGCGGCTATCTGGTTGGCGTTGTGCACGGTGGCGCGCTTGACCACGGTGCCGGCCAGCGGCACGGGGTCGAGCAGGGCCACCGGGCGTCACGGCCCCGGTGCGGCCCACGTTGTACTGCATGTCGTTGCAGGCGGGTGCGGCCGGCCTCGGCGGGGTACTTGTAGGCAATGGCCCAGCGGGGGCTTTTGGCGGTGTAGCCCAGCAGCTCCTGCTGGCGGAAATCGTCGACTTTTATCACAATGCCATCGGTGGCCACGGGCAGCGTCGAAGCGCTTTTTGTCCCACTCGTGCACGAAGTCCAGCACCTCGCTCGATGGTGGCGCACCGCCGCCAGGTATCCGAGACGGGCAGGCCCCAGGCGCTCAGGGCCTCCAGGGCGGCGCTGTGGGTGGCAAACTGGCGCGGCCGGGCGTGAGAAAGCGCGTAGGCGTAAAAGCGCAGCTTGCGGGCCGCCACCTGGGCCGAATCCTGGAGCTTGAGGGCCCCGCTGGCGGCGTTGCGCGGGTTGGCCAGCAGGGCCTCGCCGTTTTGCCTCGCGCTCCTCATTCAGCTCCTCAAAAACGGGCAGCGGCATGAAAATTTCGCCCCGCACCTCAAACTCCGGGGGCTGGGCCGGGCCGGCGGGCCGCAGGTGCAGCGGCAGGTTGCGGATGGTGCGCACGTTGGCTGGTCACCACGTCGCCGCGGGTGCCGTCGCCGCGCGTGACGCCCTGCGTGAGCTGGCCGTTTTCGTAGCTCAGGCTCATGGCCACGCCGTCAAACTTCAGCTCGCAGACATACTGCATCTCGGCGCCCTCCAGGCCCTTGCTGCACCCGCTCGTCGAACTCGCGCAGGTCGCCTCCGAGTAGGTATTGCCCAGGCTGAGCATGGGGTAGCGGTGCTCGGCCGTGGGAAACTGCTTGGTGATGGTGCCGCCTACGCGCTGGGTGGGCGAGTTGGGCAGCGCGAACTGCGGATGTTCGGCTTCCAGCCGGGCCAGCTCGGCCAGCAGCTGGCATCAAACTCCTGGTCCGACACCTCCGACATGTCGCGCTGGTAGTACTGGTAGTTGAGGTGGTGAAGCCGCTCGGTGAGGGCGGTTATGCGCTGCTGAATATCGGTGCTCATGGGGGCGGGGCAGGTTAAGGCTGCAAGCTACGGGAGTCAGGGCAAAGAGAAAAAAGCCGAAGCCGTTTAACTTCCCCTTGGGGCCAGTTGCACGGCTTCAGCTTTTTGCATTCTACTTTCGATGACAATTCTTATTCCGCTACCAGCACCCCGTCGGCCTCGAAGTTAAGCTGCTGCTCGGGCTCGGTAATGGCCGCTACTTCGGCGGCCGACTTGCCGGCATCCTGGGCAAAATGGCGCAGGTCGGCTACCGATACGGTTTCGCGGTGGGCCCAGCCGTTGATAACGACCGTTTTGCCGCTAATGTCCTTGGGTACGAAGAAAGCGTAATCCTTGAAGCGGACCCGCATGGCGCGGCCATCGGGCGTTTTCATCGTCAGCCAGCAGCCTTTGGCCTGGCACACGGCGTTGGCCTTGCCCACTAACTTCACCTGAGCCGAGTCCTGGGTGCTGAGCAACGTGCTCAGGGCCGAAAGGGGCTGGGCTCCCTCGGCGCTGATGGCCGCGCCATAAGTCTGGCCGCTGAGCATGGCCGGGGCCGTTGGTGCGGCGGAAGCGCCAGTGGCAGCAGTTTGGGGGTTTTGCTGGCAGGATGCTCCCAGCAGCAGGGCAGATGCCAAAAACAGAAAACGCATACTGAAAGCTGAAAGCGAAGTAGGGCAGTGGAGGTCCCTAATTTACGACTTTTTGGCTTTATACTTCACCTTCTCCGCCTCGCCCCCCGACGCGTGCAGGGCCGTCAGGAGCTGAACCTCCGCCAGCTTGCCTTTCTTATCGTACACCTCCGACCTAACGATGCCCGCGCCCGGTGCATAGTAGTCTATTACCTGTACGGTCGTGCGCAACTTGATGTCGGCGCGGGCTACCGTACCGCTTTCGCGCTCGGCTTCTACCTTGTAGCACTCGAAGGTGCCGGCGGGCGTCGTTACCGACTCACGGCCCGTTACGCGGCGCTTGCGCACGGTGGTGTACACCTGCGCAATATCTACGGCCGAGCTGCGGACATCGACCGAAATGCCACCCTGGGGTAGTTCTGAGCCTACGGTAGGCTGGTTGGGCCAGGCCAGGGGAGTAGGGGAGTACGTGAAAATCCGGTCGCGGAAGGAGCTGAGCTGGTCGGGGTTGAGCTGATTGAGGCCGTCGGTGAAAGACGTGTCGCGGCGGCAACGGAACGTGAGGTCGCGCAGGAAGAGCAGCCGGTTGCGGTCATCGTAGGCCCCGCTTTTGAGCAGGGCCGTTGCGGTAGTGAGGGTTTGTTTTTTGTTCTGCTCGGTGCCCAGGCTCACTACTCGTTGCCGGACATGGCCAGTGGTTTTGCCCTTCGCATCACGGAGCTCAAATACCAGCTCCATGTTGTCGGTAAGCCCGAAAGGCGAGGGGAGGTTTGTGGCGGCAGGCGTTTGGGCCCGCAGGGAAGAAGTAGCCAGTAAGCCGGAGCAAACCGCCACAACAAGAGGAAATCGGAGCATAGGGAAGAAAAAAGAGAATCAGCCAGTCTGCCTGCATACGCAAGCCCGACCATTTGGATTCTGCCGGTATGGCATCTCATCAGGCAAAAGCCTTGCCAGCCCGAAAATGTAACTTGGGGCCGCCAGTGGCGTTTACTTGCTCACCTCTCACCTCTCACCTCTCACTTCTCACCTCCTACAGATGCCTGACCAACCAACCTCCTGGGCCGACACGGCCGCCTCGCTGCTTTCCAAGCTTTCGGGCGGGGTCGAGCTGGCCCTCAATTTCGAGCAGATGGAACTCCAGGTGCCCAACCCGCAAAGCCCGGCCACGCCCACCACCTGGCGGCTGAACGGCTCGTTGCGCATTCGCACCCGGGGCGAGAACCCGCCCTCGGGCATGTTGCCCCCGGTCAGCCCCAGCCCCGATCCTCTTGGCTAGCGCCCTCGATATTGAGGCGCGGCTGGTCGTCACGTTCGATGGTGACGAGATTCAGGTGGCAGGGTCGGGGGGCTACCTGATCGTGAATTTCCCCAGCCAGCGCGTGTTCGATAAGCTTACCAGCGGCCCGCCCAAAGACCCCCACGCCCCGCCCAAACCCAAGAACCCGAACGCTCCCAACCCCATGCAGCAGCTCCACGACCTGGCCCAGCAACTGAGCCTGGTGCTAGACCTGCGGGTAGCGGGCAAAACCCACGTCACGTTCGGGACGGGCCGGAGCCCGAAAATCACCATCAACGCGGTATTCGGCAAAATAGGCTCCTTTTTTCGCAAGGACTGACGCTTGGTTTCCCCCTTTCAAGCCCCACGGGGCCGGCTCGAATTGCCCGAAATTCGTACCGGCCCCGCGGGGCTTTTTGCGTATCTTGTCTGAAGGCTTTCCCCGCTTGCGGCTTGCCCGCCCGCCTGAACTAAAGGCCGGGCAATTGGTTTGCTACTACGCACGCTACTCCGTTTTCCTGCCCATGAATTCCGACCACGACCGTTCCAAGAAAGTGGGGTCCGACCGCCCAATCTCTTCCCTGCAGCGCATGGAGCGGGTGCCGCCCATGCTGATGCTGCTGTACGTGGGGCTGGTGGGTACTACCGTGCTGTTTATGGTGCTGGTGGGGGCCTACGTTTTCACGCGCCTCCGCTCGGGCATGCCCGGCAACGTGTACCCGCTGCCGCGCTTCTTCTCGCTGAGCACGATTGTGCTGCTGATCAGCAGCTACGTTATTTCCCAGGCCCGCCGCCTCTACGAGCAGGACGACCTGGCCACGCTGCGCCGCTGCCTGGGGGCTACGCTGCTGCTGAGCAGCATTTTTGCCGGCCTGCAAGTGCTAGGCTGGCGCGAGCTGATGGCTCAGGGAGTCTTCTTCGACGGCATGGCCAGCGGCACGTTTGTATACCTGATTTCGGCCCTGCACGTAGCGCACTTGCTGGGCGGCATGCTGTTTCTGCTCACGCTGCTGCTGCGCACCCACTACGCCGAGCGCGATGCCGTGCGCAGCCTCGTGTTCATCCGCAACCCCTACCGCCGCCTGCAGCTACGCATGATTACCATCTACTGGCACTTCATCGATGGCCTCTGGGTTGCCCTGTTCGCGGCGTTTCTGTTCCTGTATTAGGGCGAGTGGGCCATGCATGCTCGCTGAATCTAGCTTACTTAAACAGAGAAGCTCCTAATGCCCGCAGGCGTTAGGAGCTTCTTGGTTAGAGACAAATGGGCTGCCCACTAATGGCCGCGCGGGTACTTACCGGGCAATGGTAACGGCCCCGCGGTATTTCTTGCCGTTGGTGAATTCGATGAGGTAGAAATACGCGCCTGCGGGCTGGCCGCCGCCATCCCAGCTGAAGGTGCGGTTGGTGGTTTGGTAGATGCGGTTGCCCCAGCGGGTGAAAATCTGGAGGTTGGCGAAGCGGAAGTCGCAGAAGTCGGGCGGCAGGTTGCTTTTTGTGTCATCGAGCGTGAACACGTCGTTGCGCGAATCGCCGTTGGGCGTGATGATGTTGACCGGCTGGAATGTCCGCTCTTCGGGCGGCATCACCTCGAAGCGCACCACGCGGCGGCGGGGTTGAGGCCGGCAGGTGGTTTCGCGCAACGTGAAGACCACGCTCAGGGCCTCAGGGCGCACGGCCTGGCAGTCGGCCACCCAGCGGAACGTGGCGGCGGCGGTGCCTGTGCCGTTGCGGGGCACAAAGCTCATGCCGGCGGCCGCCAGCTCGAAGCCCCGGCCTGCGGCCGTGAGGGCCAGCGGGTCGTTGTCGGTATCGAGGCCGCTGAGGGTGGCATCGTAAATGCCGCCCAGGGGCAGGCGAATAACCGTAACGGAGTCGGCGCCGGCCAGGGGCGGGAAGGAGGTGGCCAGGGTCGGGGGCGCGTTGCTGTAGTCAATCTGAATCGGAATAACGATGCTCACGGCCTGCTCCTCGTTGCAAGAGGAAGAAGACGTCCGAAACTCAAACTCGTAGAGCGGCTTGTCCACGGCCCGGCAATCCACAGTCCAGCTGAAACGGCCGCGCAGCTGGTTGCCGTTGGCGCCCACTGCGAGGGTGGCCCCGAGGCCGGCGGGTGCGAAGCCCCGGCCGGTCATGGTGAGCGTGAGCGGGTCGTTGTCGGGGTCGGTGGCCGTCAGGTCGAACGTGATAACGTCGCCTACCCGCGCCCGCAGGGGCAGGGCAGCGGTGCTCAGCAGTTGGGGCGGGGCGTTGGGTAGGGGTGCGGCCGTGAAGGCCACCCGCACCGTATCGCGCTGGGGCAGGCTGCACCCGTTGTCGGCCACAATCACATCGAGCAGGTACACCTTGCCCTTGGTGTTAAGGCAGGCCGGGAAGCAGAGCTGCGACACCACCGTATCGGGCTGGCCGGGGGTGCGCACCGTGCCTTGCAACACGCTCAGGGTGGGCAGCGGACCGGTGAAGTTGACGGGGCGCAACGAAAACGTGAGGGCCGAGGCAGGGTCGGGGTCGGTGAAAGCCACCGTGACGCAGCGGTTGCCGGTGGGCGTGAGCCGGAGGGTATCGCGGCCGGGCTGGTAGAGCTTTTTGCCGCCGCCCGGCAGTTGCATCAGGGCTTTGGGCCGGGCGTTGGTGGGGCAGTTGATGACCTTGAGCTGGAAGTCGCGCCGGGTCTCGCCCAGCCGCACGCCCTTGCGGTACTCGGTGCAGCGCACCCCGAACACGAACAGCCCGAGCTGGGTGGGCCGCACTTCGAGCCGGCCCGACTGCCGCCCGATGCTCAGCGTGGGGTTGCCCGGAATCTGGTTGGTGGCGCTAAGGCCGGGCAACCATTGTATCAGATTGTAGGGCGCGGCCGAGGCCGTTGTGGGCTTGGGCACGGCCGTGTTGGAGGCCCCGTTGTAGGGCGTCACTAAATCATATACCAGCGAATCGCCATCGGCATCGGCGCCCCCGAAGCTGTAGTAAAACAGCTCGCCCCGGCAGGCGTAGTCGCTCAGGGGTGGGAAGATGCGGGGCGTGGAGTTAAGCAGCGGCTGGCCGTTGCGCACCACGGGCGGAAACTCCAGGTAAAAGGCCTGGCCCGCCCCGCCGGGGTTCACGATATTACTGATGCCCTGGTTGCGGCAGCACCGCTCCACGGCCGCATAGTAGCCACTGGGGTTGGCGTAGCTCTGGGCCGTAAGCGTCAGGGTACGGGTATAGATGAGCTTGCGGGTGACGAGCGTGGGCGAGGAACAGGCCGGGTTGGTGTACTGCACCAGCGTGTTGGTGGTGAGGGGCAGCAGGATGTCGAACTTGCGCACGTTGCTGCCCTTCTCGAAAACGCTGGCCATAAGGTCGGTGTCGAGGGCGCCGGGGCTGCCGTTCACGGCGTCGAAGTAGAGCGTAAGCGTGAGTTGGTACTGGTCGTCGCGCAGGTGCTGCAGATCCATTTCGCCGCCCACGATGTGCGTGGCCCGGGCCGGGCTCAGCCCCAACAGCCATAGCAGCAGCACCAGACCGCCGCCGCGCAGAAAAAACCGAAAAGTAGAAAGAGCCATGCAGTAACAGTTAGGGAGCCAGCGGCAAAAGAACACCGCTACCAAGATACGGAAACCAGCCGCCTAAACCGCCCTGGTCGGCCCGATTTTCTGCCGCCGCCGCCGTACCTTAAGGCGGAGTTCCCGCGTGTCTACTTACTGCCCTGCTATGCGCCTGTTTTTCCCTGTCCTGACTGTGGCCGCCCTGCTGGCCTTCGGCCCGCCTGCCGTGGCCCAGCTGCCCACCTACCAGTCCGTACCCGCCGACCTCGATGGCTCGGCCGCCGAGGCCTGCTCCCGGACGCACAGCGGCCCGGGGGCGGCCCGCCCGGCCTACGCCAGCCCCGGCCACCGACAGAAGATGGACCGCTACGACGTGCGCTACTACAAGCTCGACCTGCGCCTGACCAACACCACCCGCGACGTGAGCGGGGTAGTAACCATGCTGGCCCGCACCGGTGCCCAGTCCCTCGACTCGCTGGCCTTCGAGCTCTTCAGCACCTACACCATCGACTCGGTGGTGGTTGATGGCCGCCGCAGCCTGGGGCTTACCCGCCGTGGCCTCGGCGACGTGACGGTGGGCCTGGGGCGGGCCGTGAATTCGAACACGCTGTTTCGGGCCCTGCGTTTATTACCGCGGCACGGCACCCAATGGCAACTCGGCCGCCATCGGCAATGCCCTGAACACCCGCGTGGCGCCCACTTATAATGTGAGCACCACCTGGAGCCTCTCCGAGCCCTTTCAATGCCTACGAGTGGTGGCCCTGCAAGCAGGTGCTCACCGATAAAGCCGATTCCGGCGGACGTGTGGGTGACCACGGCGCAACCCAACAAAGTGGGCTCCAACGGCGTGCTGGCGCGCGTCGTGCCGCTGCCCGGCAACGAGGTGCGCTACGAGTGGAAGTCGCGCCACCCCATCGACTATTACCTGATTTCGGTGGCCGTAGCGCCGTACGTCGAGTACGTGAACTACGCCAACCCCGCCGGCGGCCCCCGCATCCCGATCGTCAACTACGTGTACAACCAGGCGGCCCTCGCCAATTACCAGGTCGCCATCGACCGTACGCCCGGCTTCATCGAAAACTACTCCGACCTGGTGGGCCTCTACCCATTTGCCGACGAGAAGTACGGCCACAGCATGGCCCCCATCGGCGGCGGCATGGAGCACCAGACCATGACCACCCAGGACGGCTTCGACTTCACGCTCACGGCCCACGAGTTGTTCCACCAGTGGTTCGGCGACAACGTGACCTGCGCCGGCCTGGGAAGATATCTGGCTGAATGAGAGCTTTGCCTCCTACGGCGAGTACCTCTCGCTCAACAGGCTTTTCCACCCCGGCCTCCGCCCGCACCTGGCTGGATGAGGCCCACGCCAGTGCGCTAAGCCAGCCCGGCGGTAGCATTTACGTGACCGATACGACCAACGTGGGCCGCATTTTCAGCTACCGCCTTAGCTACAAGAAAGGCGCGGCCGTTGTTCACATGCTGCGCTACCTGCTCAACGACGACGTGAAGTTCTTCCGGGCCCTGCGCACTTACCAAACGCACCTACCGCGGCCGCACCGCCCGCACCGCCGACCTGCAGCGCCTTTTCGAGGCCGAAGCCGGCCGCTCGTTGCAGCTACTTCTTCCAGCAGTGGTTCCGGGGCGAAGGCTACCCCATTTTTGAGGTGCGCTGGAACCAGGCCGGCAGCGGTGGTGTACCTGCAAATACACCGAAACCACCTCCATGCCCACCGTCACGCCCTTTTTCAACACCGACCTCGACTACCGCCTCACCTTCGCCGATGGCACCACCCGCACGCTCCGCCTAACGCAAAACCAGCCCGTCGAAACGGCCTCAGTGGCCGAGTCGCGCACAGTCACCAAAGTAGAAGTTGACCCCGATCAATGGGTGCTCAACGCGGCCGGGCCCGTGGTGCGCGACGGCGGACTGATAACGGCCACTACCGCGCCCGCCGCGCTGGCCCAACTCAGCGTATACCCCAACCCCTGCCACGACCAACTACGCCTGGCCGATTTCAGCGGCGCCCGTGCCCAGGCCGAAATTGTAGATGCCACCGGCCGCGTAGTGCTGCGCCAGACCGTGCTGGCCGCCAACCCGGTGCTGGCAACTGCCACCCTGGCCCCCGGCCTCTACCATCTGCGCCTACTCAGCCCCGACGGCTCCGTAGCCCGCGCTAGGTTTGTGCGGGCCGAGTAAGCGGTAGTCGAAAGCCCCAAGAGCAGCTAAAGGCCCTGGCCGCTGAACAATTCCCAAACGGGGCGTTCAGCGGCCAGGGCCTTTAGCTGCTCTTGGGGCTACTAAGGGGTCTTTTTATACTTCCCAATCAGTGCCTCTACCTCGGGTGGGGCCGGCGGGAAGTTGAACACGGCATCCACCAGTTCGTCGAAGGTGCCGGCCGGGGTGAAAATGCTGTCGGCGAAAGGGTTGTTGGCCAGCCGGATAAAGCCGGGCTGCCCATTGATGCTCACCAGGTCCACCGTTACGTTGCCGAAGCGCTGGTTGCAGCGGCCGGTGTCGGTGCAGTCGTGGGGCTGGGGCTTGAGAAAATACTTCTGGGTTGATTCGGCGTACTGCTCGTGGTTAACGGTACGCTGGTCAGCCGCGCCCTGCTGGTAACCCAGGGCCAGCACCCGGTCGCGGATAAAGTCGAAGAAGTGCTGGAAGTTGCCGGGGCCCATGCTCGGGTCGTAAAGGAACACGGCCCCACGCTGGCCTTCCTTGCGGGCCAACTGCACCCGGAACCGGGCGCCGGGCAAACCCGCCTTCTGGTAATGATATGCCTTGAAATAAGGGCCGGCCCAGTTCAGGTACACCTGCTCAGTCAGCCAGTGCTGGCGCACCCGTTCCTGCGCCGGGGAGCGGTGCAGCGGCTGCCAGTCGGCCGAAACGGGAGGGGAGCCGGATAGTATCCGTTTGAATAGGTCGAGCAAAATAGAGTGGGGCTTTCAGGGTTAACAGGGGCTCCGGCAAATGGTTTCCGGCCGGCCCCGGGCCACCGGCTGCCAAAGCCGTGCCGAACAGTTCGCTGGCCGCGGCCGCCCACGTTGCCGGAACCGCACAAAAAAGCGGGGTTCCCGTTGCCGGAAACCCCGCCGAAGCAGTATTGCGGGTCGCTTACTTAATCCGCGTCCAGGTCTGCGACTTACCGATAAGCGAGAAGCCGATGTAACCTTTTACTTCCATCGTATTGGCATTTTCCATCTTCATGTAGCAGGAATAGGTTTTGCCAGTTTCAGGATCATAGATTTTACCATCGTCCCACTTGTTGTCCTCATCGTACTCGAAGCCCTGCATAAACACCAAGCCCAGGCGGGGCCGGCTGCGTAGTTTGGGGTCGGGGTTCTGGCTGTCGGTTTTGGGCTGACCGGTTTTCGGGTCGTTTGGAATGGTGAGCGCTACGATTCGGCCGCAGAGCTTGTCGCCGCACTTGTAGATTTCAAAAGTTGCCTTCTTCTCCGAGTTGGTCCAGACGCCAAGCGGCGACAGAGTTTGGGCCGACGCCGACCCGATCAGGCCGAAGAGCAGAGCAATACTGAGAATGACGAATTTTTTCATGGGTTGGTGATGAAGAATGGGTTGGTTCGTGGGAAAAGATAAGAGAAAATCCGGTTAGAAACCCGGTTAAACCGTCGTAACGGCCCACCCGAATCATTGCAACTATGAGGCCAAAATACTGCGGAGCTTTGCCGACTAAAAATATTAGCTCCGAAAAGCGCTTGAGGATCAGCTAGATGAAATAAATAAGGGTTCTGGCCCCCAGAAAAAGGTCTTTTTATTTTGAACCATCCCATGGGCGTATTAACTTTACCTTCCAGTAGCGAGTGCTACGACCCTCGCCAAGCCACCCTAAGGTGCTGGGCAGCGACGCCTGGGTTATGTCGGACTAAAGAAAGGAGGTACAAAATGTCTAGTAGTCCCAACCAAATCCTGCCAAGCCTGTCGAATGTAGTCCGCCTCACCGCCGGACGCGCTTAACAACAGCTTTCGCGCGGAACACTGTTAGCCCTTCAGGGCGTGTTCCCGCATTCTGGCAAGGTCTTACACAACGGACGCCGGAGCTGTACCCCAGCTTCAGCCGCTTGGTAAGATTTGAAGGATTAGATGCCCGGTTCGCCCAGCAGCCTCGAAAAGGAGGACCTGCATAGGCGGCCGGGCATCGTTGTTTCTGTGAATGAGTGACTCGGTGACTGAGTGAACTGTTGTATCATCCTATAACAACTCACTCATTCACCGAGTCACTCATTCACCTCAAAGCACCCGGCGCACCTGCATAAAGCGGCGCTCGTAGCCGGTGCCTTCTACCTGGCTGATTTTGACGCCTGACTCGCGCCGCGCCGACGAGGAATGCACAAACCGGA
The DNA here is from genome assembly GCA_963711295.1 of uncultured Cytophagales bacterium. Classification (GTDB taxonomy): domain Bacteria; phylum Bacteroidota; class Bacteroidia; order Cytophagales; family Hymenobacteraceae; genus Hymenobacter. The sequence goes on along the minus strand of CAVQDF010000003.1, from coordinate 908,647 downwards.
TGGGTTCGCCGGGCCGGCTGATAACGATGCCCGCGTGCCCGGGCGTGGTGGAGGTAGCAGCCGTGCCGGTAAACACCACAATGTCGCCGGGGCGGGCCTCCGTCCGGGCTACGGGCCGGCCCACCTCAATGAGCAGCGCCGTGGAATGCGGCGTAGCTACGCCGTAACGGGCAAACACATACAGCACGAAGCCTGAACAATCGAACCCGCCCTCGGGCGTGACGCCGGCGTAGCAGTAGCTGGTACCCAGTTGGCGCAGGGCAAAGGCCACAATACTATCGGCCTTGGCGATGGGGGCAACGGGCCGGAGAACGGGTAACTGCCGGAGTTTGGCCGGAGCAACCGGAGCCGGCGCGGCCGGGGCCGTTTCAGCTGAAACGGGGGCAGTGGTACCCGCGGCCGTAGAGCGAACGACATAAGCGGTGGGTCGGACCGGTAGTAGGGAACCGGTTTTGGTGGCCAGGGGCAGTGCCGGTTGTAGGCGCGTCCACACGGTGTGCCCAACAAGCAGGGCCACGACAAGCAAAAAAACCGACCAAACGTACCGCATAATTGCAACTCCAGGTGATGGTGTCGTAACGGGAGGCGTATGGTGCGGGTTCCGGCAGCAGACCCGGCCAGGGCTGCTTACTGGCTTCAATTGGCGGTAATTTGGGCGGGCAGTTGCAGCCTTACACGGTTTTCTGCGTTCTTTGCCCACCCGGCTCATTGGGCCAGATTCTTCTGTTCGTTCATCTTTTTCCTGCTAAATGCTCCTGACTACTCCTCGCCGCCGCCTGGCGGTGGCGGCCCTGGGCGTGCTGCTGGGCCACGCGGCCCCTGCCGCCCTGGCCGCGCCCACGTTGCGCTACACGCTGGCCATGCCGGCCCCCCAAACGCACTACTTCGAGGTCGAAATGAACCTCGACGGCTTCAACAAAGCCTACACCGACGTCAAGATGCCCGTCTGGGCGCCCGGTTCCTATCTGGTACGCGAGTTTGCCAAGAATGTGGAGGGCTTCGGCGCCACGGCCGGCGGCCAGACGCTGCGCACCGAGAAAATCGACAAAAATACCTGGCGGGTTTACCACCCCAAAGCCAAGGATTTCGCGGTCCGCTACCGGGTGTATGCCTACGAGCTGAGCGTACGCACGAGCTTCGTGGATGCCTCGCACGGCTACGTGAACGGCACGAGCGTGTTTATGTACCCGGCCGACAACGCCCAGATGCCCAGTCAGCTGGAAGTGAAGCCCGCCGCCGGCTGGGGCCAGGTGAGCACCAGCCTGAAGCCCGCTGGTGGCACCTATACCTACCGCTCGGGCAGCTACGACGAGCTAGCCGATTCGCCCATTGAAATCGGTAATCAGAAGATCTACACCTTCACGGCCAATGGCACGCCCCACACGGTGGCCATGTACGGCGACCCGGTAGTAGATACTGACCGCCTCACCCGCGACATGCAACGCGTGTGCGAGGAGGCCCATAAAGTAGTCGACCGCAACCCGCTGGACCGTTACCTGTTCATCGTTCATAACATCGACCGGGGCACCGGGGGCCTGGAGCACCTGTTCTCAACCACGCTGTCGGTGTCGCGCAACGCCTACTCGTCGGAAGCCGGCTGGAAAGGCTTCCTGGGCCTGGTGGCCCACGAGTACTTCCACCTCTGGAACGTCAAGCGCATCCGGCCGGTGGCGCTTGGGCCGTTTGATTATGACAAGGAAAACTACACCCACATGCTGTGGGTAAGTGAGGGCGGCACGGAGTACTTCTCCAACCTGATTATGCAGCGGGCCGGTTTCCTGACCCCCGACGGTTACCTGGGTGATTTGAGCAACGGCATCAACCGGGTCGAGAACACGCCCGGCAACAAGGTGCAGTCGGCCGCCGAGGCCAGCTTCGATGCCTGGATCAAGCAGTACCGCCCCAACGAAAACTCGGGCAACACCGCCATCAGCTACTACGACAAGGGCGAAGTTATCGGGGCCGTGCTCGACCTGATGATCATCAACGAAACCAAGGGCCAGAAGCGCCTCGACGACGTGATGCAATACCTCTACGACCAGTATTACAAGAAGCTGGGCCGGGGCTTCACCGATGAGGAGTACCAGCAGGCCGTAGCCAAAGTAGCCGGCCGCCGCTTCGACGACTTCTTCCGCCGCTACGTGTACGGCACCGAAACTCTGCCCTACGAGCAGGCTCTGAACTACGCCGGCCTCAAGCTGAGCATCACGCCCACTCCCGCTACCGAAGTCGATCTGGGCGCCCGCATCAGCGCCGCCGGCGGCCGCCAGACGGTGGCCAGCGTGGTACGCGACGGCAGCGCCTGGCAGGGCGGCCTGAACGTGGGCGACGAAATCCTGAGCCTCGATGGCGCCCGCGTCACCGACGACCTCAACAAGCTGCTCACCGGCCGCGCCGTGGGCTCGACGGTGAAACTGCTGGTTACCCGCGAAGGACTGGTGCGCGAAGTGAGCTTCCCGCTGCTGGCCAGCACCGCCAGCCGCTACCGCATCGAGCGCCAGGACAACCCCACCGCCGAGCAGCAGACCGTGCTGGCCAAGTGGCTACCGGTGCGCAAATAGAGCGGTGAGAAGTTAGGAGTGAAAGGGCGTTCAACGCCGCTTCGCTCACCAGTGATTTTCTTAACAACAACGCCCCCGCCGGATTCCGGTGGGGGCGTTGTTGTTAGCGGGTGGTGCAAACTGGTTGAGCTGGCCCGGAGGATTGCAGAGTTGTTCAGCCAACTCGTTCCAGCGCTACTTCGCGCACTGGCGAAATCACGAGGGGTACTTTTTCCACCTTAACCGAACTGGTATCGAGGCCGAAGTATTTGTCTTCGGAGGCGATGAACTGCTTGATGTAAAAGTAAGCCTGCATGACCAGCTTCTCCACCAGCGGAAACTCATTTTCCACCGATAGGAACTTCTCCAGCACCACAAAGCGGAAGTCGCCGGTTACGTGCTGCTTGCTTAGCGACTCGTAGCGGGAAGTGATATCGACCTCCTTGTTGCGTACCAGCTCTTCAATTACCTTGCGGAAATAGAGGTTGATTTTTTGCTCGACCCGGAAGCCCAGCCGGAACGTGATGCGGAATACGTCGCCCTTGGCCAGCTCCGTTACTTTGTACTGCATGGTGTACGGCTCGTCGGTGGTATCGACGTGCACAAACCAGTAGATATCGGCCCGCTTGGGGCGCTTCTGGAAAATCGAGTAGATGATTTTTGACTCAATTTCGGACTGCCGCTCGGCCGAGGTCATGAACACCAGGTGGGTGGCGTACTTCGAAACCGATTCGTCGTCGCTGAGCTCTTTGAGCGTCTCAATGTAAGGGGCTATTTTGACGAACTCGGTGAGGCGACGCTTGATGTAGAAGGCGCGCAGCCATACGTACATCACGCTCACCAGTATGGCCCCGATCAGCAGCGACACCCAGCCGCCGTGCGGGAATTTGATGAGGTTGGCGATGAGGAACGCGCCTTCAATGGTACCGTAGAGTAAGGCAAACAGCACAATGGCCACCAGCGGTACCCGCTTGAGGCGCAGCCACATGGTCAGCAGTACGGTGGTCATGAGCATCGTGAGCGTGATGGCCAGGCCGTAGGCGGCTTCCATGTTTTCGGAGCGCTGGAAGTAAAGCACCACGCCAATGCAACCCAGCAGCAGCAGCCGGTTCATGCTGGGCACGAAGAGCTGGCCCTTCACGTCGGTGGGGTAGTTGAGCTTCACCTTGGGCCACATATTTAGGCGGATGGCCTCGGCTACCAGCGTGAACGAGCCCGTAATCAGGGCCTGGGAGGCAATAATGGCCGCCACGGTGGCAACCCCGATACCGATGAGCAGGAACCAGGCCGGCATGAGTTCATAGAACGGGTTGCGGCCGTTGAGCTGCTCGCCCTGGTGGGCCAGCAGCCAGCCGCCCTGCCCCATGTAGTTGAGTACGAGGCAGGACTTGACGAACACCCAGCTGATGCGGATGTTGCCCTTGCCGCAGTGGCCCAGGTCGGAGTACAGGGCCTCGGCCCCGGTGGTGCACAGAAACACGGCCCCCAGCAGCCAGAAGCCGCCCGGGTAGTTTACCAGCAGGTTGTAGGCGTAGTAGGGGTTGAGGGCCGTCAGGATTTCGGGGTGGGCCATCATCCCGCCCACGCCCAGTACCGCCAGCATCGAAAACCAGATGAGCATAATCGGCCCGAAAGCCTTGCCCACAATCTGGGTGCCGAAGCTCTGGAGCAGAAACAGGCCCGCGATAATGCCAATCACGATGGGCACCGTCGGGATGTTCGGGTACACGGCTTCCAGCCCTTCAATGGCCGAAGAAACCGAAATAGGGGGCGTAATCACGCCATCGGCCAGCAGGGCCGAGCCCCCGATAATAGCCACGGCCGACAGCCAGGGCCCGCGCCGCCGCACCAGGGCGTAGAGCGAGAAAATGCCGCCCTCGCCGTTGTTGTCGGCATTGAGCGTGAGCATGACGTACTTGACGGTGGTCTGGAGCGTGAGGGTCCAGAAAACGCAGGAGATGCCGCCGTACACCAGCAGCGGGTCAATCTGGCCCGGCACAATGGCCTTCATCACGTAGAGGGGCGAGGTGCCGATGTCGCCGTAGATAATACCTAAGGCAATGAGCAACCCGGCCGTCGAAACGGCCGAATGCTGATGTTTAGCATCCATAAGGAAAACCAGGAAAAAAGAGGGGAGGATTCGACAAGCGGGGCCGAAGGTAGGGCCGGAATTCAACTTTAACGCCCACCCCGATTTGCAACCGCCAAAAGGGTCGCCAGGAGGCAGCCATGCCGCCAAGGGCTTAGCCCGGCGGCTGATCGGTAGTGGAGGGCCGCGAACCTGGGTCCGACGGGACATAGTTGGCCAGCTCGGCTTGCTGAAGCCAATAGGCGGCGGTGGCGGCGGCTTCGTGGTGGCGCTGGCGCAGGCGACGGTTGGCCTCCCGGGCTAGCTGCTGCCAGTTGCGGGCGGCACCGGCAAAGGCAAAATGGCGGGTTTCGCGGCCCGGCCGGTGCAGGCGCCAGCGGTTGGTGCCGCGCAGGCCCCAGGCCAGCAACGCAATGCCCAGGCCCAGGCCCAACGCGGCCGGTACGCTGCGCAGCCAGAATTGCAGGTAACCCAGCAGGAAAACGCAGAAGGTAAACGCGCCCAGCAACACGCCCAGCAGCCAGCGTACCGCCTGCACATCTACGCCCTCCAGCTCGCGCCAGCCAAACTGCTCGCCGTTCACTTCCAGGCCCTCGTTGGTCAGCGCTACCCGGCCATCCTCACTACGCTCAATGGCGAAGTGCTCGGGGGGCGGGGGCGGCAGCAACCGGAGTTCGGGTTCGAGGGGCACTTCGGCTGGCTCGGCCAACGGCTCGGGGGCAAGGAGCGGTACTGGGTCGGGTTCCGGGGTCGGGTCGGGTTCCGCAGCAGCGGATGCCTGGTCAGCCGGCCGGGCATTGCCGGGCAGGGGCTGACCCGCAAAAGCCCCGCTGGCCGTGGTCGTACGTATCCATTGAGGCGGAACGAGACGCACAGGCGGCAGCGGGGCTTTCATAGAGAGGCTAAGGGGGCGTGATGATGACAAGTAAAGCGGGCAAGCAGCGGCAACAGGGCTGGCCTGTACGCTACCTACCCGCTCACTACTTATTTATTCACTTTCAACAACTCCACATCGAAGATGAGGGCGGTGTCGGGACCGATGTCGCGGCCGGCGCCACGCTTACCGTAGGCCAAGTCGGAAGGAATGTAGAGGCGCCACTTCGAGCCTTCGGGCATCAGCTGCAGCGCTTCTGTCCAGCCGGCAATAACCTGGTTAACGCCGAACGTAGCGGGCTGGCCGCGCTGGTAGGAGCTGTCGAAGACCGTACCGTTGAGCAGCGTGCCGTGGTAGTGGGTGGTTACCGACGAGCCGGGGCCGGGCTTGGGGCCAGAACCTTCGGTCAGCACCTCGTACTGCAAGCCGCTGGGCAGGGTGGTTACGCCGGCTTTGTTCTCGTTTTCTTTCAGGAAGGCGTCGCCTTCCGCTTTGTTGTTGCTCATATCGTTGGAGTTTTGGTTGTCGTCGTCGTCGCCGTCCTGGCCGCCGCCGAGCTGCTCCTGGAGCTGCTGCATGGCGTCCTGCATCTGCTCGGGCGTGAGGCGGCTGGGCTCGTTGGTGAGGGCCTCCTTCATGGCCTGGGCAAAGATATCGACATCGAGGTCGAGACCCTGCTGGGCAAAATTGTTGGCCATGTCGCGGCCGATGATGTAGCTGATCTGCTCTTTCAAGCCATTCAAATCCATAATCACTGATTTACGCTGATTTTTGCGCTGATGCCGCTGATTTCTTAGGGCGGGCGTCGGGTTAAAAGCCAGCTGATGAAAAACAAGGTGCGGGACCCCGCACGGGCCGCCGCTACTGTGAAGTACCGAAAACCGCCGCGAATAGATGTTGTTTTTTCCTGGCTCGCCGCTAAGTTCCTGATGGTAAAGCAAAGTTTATGCTGGCCCCAACGCACTGAACCCCGCCGGAAGGGCAGGGTTCAGGAAAAAAGAATGATGACGGGCGCTTAGCAGAAGTGCATTTCTTCCTCGTCGCGCAGATCAAAATACAGGTTGAGGCCGCGGACCTGCGACTGTAAAAAACGAAGGGAGCCCAGGCCGCTCAGCAGGAGCAGCGAAGAAAGGGTGGCAGTGCTCTTTTTCATGAGGCAATGGTTACGTAAAAAGCAGTCAGCTTATTGACTGCAAAGGTAATACGTAAGGGCTGGATAATTGTTATGCAAGCAGCTTAAATTTATCAGGGCAGGCCTCGCCGAGGCTGGGAGGGGCCTTTTCACGTTGTGCAAACCAGCGTAACTGAACAGTCGTGGCCCATGGCCACGGGGTAGCAGAGGTAAGCGAAAAGAAATAGGCTAAAGAAGAAGCCGCTTGGATGATATTGCTGAGGTGCGCTGCCGGCTTTTTGGTAGTTTCGCCCCATTTCCATTACCTCGTTTTTTCATCCTACCCCTTTTATATGAAGTACTTGTTTCCCCTTTTACTGCTGGCAACCGTGCAGTTGGCCCACGCCCAGTCCAGCCGGCTGGTCAGTAACGTCCGCACCGCCACGCAGGTGGCCACTATGGTCGCCCGGGCCAACAACAACAAAACCAAAACCAAGGTCAAGCAGAAATCGGCCCTGGCCCCGGAGGCCGCCCCGGCTTCCACCGCCTCGACGGTAGGCCAGCCGGCTCCCATCATGCCATTCAGCTACCGCGGGCAGGCCGTTTCGCACCAGCGCACCACGCCCGAAACCCTGAAAGGCAAAGGCGCCCCCGAAATCCTGGCCCTCGAAGCCGCCCTCGAACAAACCCACCAGGCTTTGCTGGCCGATTCCGCCCAGTCGTTTTTGCCCGCTGCCCAAAACGAGGCCATTATTGCCGCAGCCCGCAAAGCCGCCGCAGTCCGGCCAGGATGGAATTACTCGGCCTACCAACAGGAGCTGGCCTTTTATCAGCAGGAAGAAGCCCGGCGCACAGCTCCCACGCCGGCCCCGGCCCCCGCTAAGCCCGTGCGCAAGCCCCGCAAGTAGTAAGGGGAAACGCACGCTTGTTGAAGCACCGCGCCCACTTCTGGCTAACAGGAGTGGGCGCGGTGCTTTACGCTCAGGCCAGATCGGCCATATCCTGGGCGCTAAGTTGGATGGCGGCGGCGGCCAGGTTTTCGCGCAGGTGGGCCAGCTGGGAGGTGCCGGGGATGGGCAGCAGCCAGGGCGAGCGGTGCAGTAGCCAAGCAATATTGATTTGGGCGGGCGTGGCGTTGTGGCGGCGGGCTATTTCGGCCAGTTTGGCGTGGGCCTTGGGCAGGGAGTGGAGCAGGGAGAAGTAAGGAATGAGCGGAATCCCATTCGCTTCGCACAGGTCCAGCACCTCTTCGCCGCCGTTCGAGTCGCCATGGGCCGTGCGCAGGGTGGTGCGCTGGCCGTGGCCGTACATGTTCTCCACGGTGGCAATTTCGCCCAGCTGCAGGCCGGCTTCGAGCTGCTCACGGCTCACGTTGCTCAGGCCCACATGCTGGATTTTACCTTCCCGCTGGAGCTCAAACATGGCCCCGAGCTGCTCGTCGAGGGGCACGCCGCCGGAGCCCATCAGGCGCAGGTGTACCAGCTGAATCTGCTCCTGGCCGAGGGTGCGCAGGTTGTTATCGATGCTGGTGCGCAGGTTGGCAGGCGTGTGGAAGGGCACCCAGCTTTTGTCGGGCCGGCGGGTGGCACCCACTTTGGTGCAGATAACCAGGTCCGCCGGGTAGGGGTGCAGGGCTTCGCGGATGAGGCGGTTGGTCACGTCCTCGCCGTAGTAATCGGCCGTGTCGAGGAAGTTGACGCCCGACTCCACGGCGGTGCGCAGGATTTGCAGGGCTTCGGAACGGTTGGCCGGCTCGCCCCAGATGTCGGGGCCGGTAAGGCGCATGGTGCCGTAGCCGAGGCGGCTAACCGTCAGGGGATGGGCCGAGTTGGGGGCGATGGTGATGGTGGTGGGCAGCGTCATGGAGGCGGAGGAGAAGAAACGGTACGGACTGCCAACCGCGCCGCCCCGCGGAAGTTCGGCGGGGGGAACCCAGGAGCAAGTGGGCGTTTCTTTTGCCCGAGGAAACCGGCTATTCCACGGCCTGCACTTCCACGCGGCGGTTGCGGGCGTCGGGCGAGGGGTGCAGGGGCCGGGTGTCGCCGTAGCCAACGGTGCTAATACGCTCCGCTGCCACGCCCGCCTGCACCAGGCGGTCCTTCACGGCCTCGGCCCGCTGCTCCGAAAGCACCAGGTTCTTCTGCGGCTCCCCAATGCGGTCGGTGTGGCCAGCCACCTCAATGCGCAGGCCGGGGCGGGCGGTCAGCTCCGCCGCCAGTTGGGCCAGGGCGGGTTTGGCTTCGGCCAGCAATTCGGCGGTGCCGAGCTTGAACAACACCGTAGGCAGCACTACCGGCGTGGCGTTGAGCAGCACTGCCGCCGGCGCATCGGCCGTTACGGCGGCGGGCAAAGGGGCGGCGGGCTCCGGTTGGATCAGCACCACCGCCGGCGTCAGTGGTTCAACGGCCGGAATGCGTGTGGCAGCCGCCGCAACCGGGCCATTCACGCGCACCGTGATGGGCACCAGGGCGCTCTGGCTGGTAGGGTAGTAGCCCTGGGCCAGATAGAACGTGGTGGTTTGCGCGAGCCGGGTGCGGTAGACGTTGCCGGTGGCCAGGGGCCGCTGCCGCTGCGCATCGGCGTACCAGAGCACGTTGCGGCCCGATACCCGGATAGCGGTTTCGGCCCCGGCCGGCACCGTGGCAGATGATTTGAGCAGAACCCGGTACAGCGTAAACGCGCCGGTATTACAGTCGCCGATTGGCTGGTAGGCGGCGCGGCCGGTGAGCTTCTCCTGGGCCGCGTCGTAAGTGAAGCTGATGGCCCCGGCGCACCAGTAGCTGAAGGGCGACCGACCGGTTTCGTTGAGCTTGCGGACGTGTTCGAGGCGCAGGCCGCCCGCCGTGCGCGTGCCCCGCACCTGAAACGTGACGGTCACGTCCGGCTCGTCGCCCACTTCGTGGTAGAGGACTCCGAACAGGCTACCCGTTTTGCCCTGCTGCAGCCGCAGCTCGGCAGGCCAGTAGTTGGACTTGTCGTCGGGGTCGGTTTCCACACCCTGCCACTGGCCCGACAGGGATTGAGCGCGGGCAATAGGGGGCGTAAGCAACAGCAGAACCGGCAGCAGGGTCTTCCAAGTCATCAGTCAGCCAAAAATGAAAGCGGAGTGTGCTGCTGCAAAGACGTCTTTTTGCCGCTAAAAGGTTGCGTTCCGGGCCCGGAAAAGCGCACCTGCATGGTGGCGGCAACAAGTACGAACCGCTCCTGCTTTTGCAAGGGCCTCGTTCTGGTTGTAGAGACACAGTATTTTGTTTCTCTACAACCCTAGGCAGAATCAATATCCCTGCCGGGCGCGGCTGAAGGTGCGCCGTTCCCAGTTCCGGCGCTTGGGCGCGATGCTGCCGCGCAGGTACTTTTCCATCACCATCACGGCGCAGGGGGCAGCGGCCGTGGCCCCGAAACCGGCGTTTTCGATGTACACGGCCACGGCAATTTTGGGGTTGTCGGCGGGGGCGAAGCCGACGAAGGCGGCGTGGTCGTCGTCGTCGTCGCCGCCGTTTTCCACGGTGCCGGTTTTGCCGGCTACCGTGATGCCCACGTCGGCGAGGCTGGAGGCTTCGGCGGTGCCACCGCGCTGCATCACGGCCTTCATGCCGGGCAGCAGGGCCGCGAAATGGACGCTGTCGATGAGGGTGTGGTGCTTCTGCTTGAAGCGGGGCAATGGCCCGCCGGTGCCGATGCCGCGCACCAGATGGGGCGGGTAGTACCAGCCGCGGTTGGCAATGATGGCGGCCATGTTGGCCATTTGCAGGCCCGTGAGGTTGATTTCGCCCTGGCCGATGCTGAGCGAGTAGATGGAGCGGTAGGTCCAGTTGCGGGTCTGGCGGGCTTTGTCGTAGTAGGCCGGGGTGGGCAGGAAGCCGGGGGCCTCGCGGGGCAAATCGGCGCCCAGCACCGAATCGAGGCCGAAGGAGCGCACGTAGCGCCGCCACTGGGCCAGGTTGGCGTGGCGGGCGGCCACCGTATCCGCGGCCAGGCTGTCGGGCACGTGCTCAATCAGGTTGCGCATCACCTGGTAGAAGTAGGGGTTGCAGCTGTACTGGAGGCCCACCGTGAGGTTGCGCGGCACCGGGTGGTCGTGCACGCAGCTGATCAGCGACTGGTCGCAGCGGAAGCCGGTGTCGGGGCGTGATGGCGCCCAGCTGCAGGGCCACAGCGGCATTCACCAGCTTGAACACCGAGCCGGGCGGGTTGGCCAGCATGGCGGGCCGGTTGAGCAGGGGCCGGTCGTCGCTGTCGAGCAGCTCGGCCCGGGTGCCGGCCTGGTCGGGGGCGGTAATGGTGCTGGCCGGGTACACCGGGCCCGAGACGAAGGCCAGGATTTCGCCGGTGCGCGGGTCGAGGGCCACCAGGTAGCCCTTGCGGTTGCCCAGCAGCTTCTCGGCGTAGGCCTGGAGCTTGACGTCGATGGTCAGGTGCAGGTCCTGGCCGTCCTGGAAGAGCGTGTCGCGGGTCCAGCTGCCGTGGGCGCGGCCCTGGGCATCTTCGAGCGGGTGGGCGTAGCCGCGGTGGCCGGCGAGCAGGCCGTTGTAGTAGCTTTCCACGCCGCCGGTGCGCAGGCGGTAAAAGCGGCCCCGGGCGGCACTGCGGGCCTGGCGGTAAAAGGCCTGGGCCTCCGCCGACTGGTAGCCCAGCACCGGCGCTCCGGCCGGGGTGGTGTATACCCGGCGAGAGGCGCTGGCTGAGCACGAGCTGGGGCCAGGCGGCACTGTCGCGGCGCACGCGGCGGACTTCGGCGGCATTCAGGCGCAGCTGCACCGGGTAGTTGCGGGCGCCCCGGTAGGGCCGGGCCTCGGCGAAGCGGCGGCGCACGGTGGTGGAATCCCAGCCCAGCAGCTGGCCCAGGGCCAGGGTGTCGAGAAGCGGGCGGCGGAGCAGCTTGAGCAGGAATTCGGGGCGGGTGGCGACCAGCACCGAATCGTGGCGGTCGAGGATGCGGCCCCGGCGCGGGATGCCGGGCAGGGCCACGCGGCGGGCGGTGTAGCGCACGCGCACATCCTGGGCCGTTGGGGCCTCGGTGGTGGACTGGTCGGGGGAGGAGCAGGCGGCCAGTCCGGCCAGCAGTGCCAGCAGGCCGTTCGCCACCAAGTGTAAGCCGTGCGCATGGGGTAAAGCTAGGCAATTGCCGGGCTTCGGCGGCGCGGTTTTCGGTGAACCGGGCGCGGGGCAGGTTGGGCACGGTAGGGTTGTGGCGGCGGAGCTGCCGTTACAGGCCGATGTAGAGACGCGTATTCGCGTCTCGTCGTTGCTGAGGTTGTTTACCGGTTCAACATCCTAGCGTCGCTGTTACCAACCCATTACCGCCCACACCTCTGCCCACATCTACCCAGCCTCTCTTGGTGCACAAGTTGCCCAAGTGAAGCAGCTTATAACGGCACTACTGGCCGGGGAGTAGCGCCGGAAACAGGTGCGCCGCCCGGAATGGTCCGGGCGGCGCGGTTTTATGAGGTGGAGCCGAGCTAGAACTTGATGGAGAACTCCAAATGCCCACCCAGGCCCTCGGCGATGATGCGCTGTAAGGTGGAAAGGCGTACATCCTTCAAGTCCTTTTCCAGCTTCGAGATATACGACTTGTCGGTGCCGGCTAGCTCGGCCAACTGCGCTTGGGTGAGGCCCTTGGCCTGCCGGGCCTGCTGGAGCATGGCCCCGAGCTTGAATACCTCGTAGCCCGCTTCAAACTCCTCACGCGGCTTGCTGCCCATGGGGCCGTGCTCCTGATCGATGAACTCGCTGAGGCTGGTGAGGTTGTTAGCGGCTTTCATAGTATTCGGCTTTGATGGTGTGCGCCTTTCAATTACGTCGCAAAAACGTAAACGTGGTGTTTGTTTGCTCCACGTCGTAGGCCTGCAAATCCAGATGCAGCCTGTACAAAGCCAGCCGGGTTTCAACCCGATACGGCGCTTTGATGAAATGCTCAACTACGTCGGGCTGCACCTCAACAAAGAATTTCCGCTTGATGGCAAAAATTGCTTCCCAGAGTAGCCGCTTATCTTCTTTGGCGTAACGGTAAAATCGGCGGGTACGGCTGAACCGGCCAGGTACAGCGTGAAATCACTGCTGTAGATAAGCCGGCCGTCGTGGGTAACGCTGCGCACGTCGTAGGCCTGAATCACGACACTCCAATCAGGATGCAGGTGGCTGATGTCGTATTCCAAACTGCCACCGGCCTTGTTCCAGTCGCAAAAAAGAATGCGGTCGTTATCGAGCATTTAACTCGCCTGACTACGCTTACGGGCCTCTTCCACTCGCTCGGCGGCGTTCTTGCCCGTGAGCTATCCAACTCATCATACCGACGGCGGAGTTGCGCCAGGGCGTTCTGGCGGCGGGCTTTTTGCAAAGCGGCTTCGGTCAGGGGCTGAGTAGGTTGCATAGTATTCAAAGATAAGCAGACGGAAGAAAGTTGCAACCCCGCCTCGCCCGTTACTGTTCGGTGTCGCCAGCGGCGTTCAACCGGCCGTGACCAGCGCGGCTACGGCCGTGGGGTGCAGGTAGGCCCGGTCCCAATCCGCGTCGGGCACCACAATGTCGCCGAAGAAGCGGGTGCGGTGCCGGGTGCAGCTGGTGACGAAGTAGGCCCCGTTCTGCCCGTAATCATAGCCCCGCAGCCGGGCCGAGGCCACCCGGTACCGGTCGTTGAATAGGGGCTATTCCATTAGCGGGAGGGGTATGAAGGTACAACAGGAACGGTTGTAGCGACGCCTATTTGCGTCTTGCCGTCCGCGCCGCTAGCCCGGTATAGTTCAGCAACAGGCCGCAGTCACTGCATTGTTCTTACGGTTTCGTTTAACGTATGAGATGCGACAGGCGTCGCTACAACAGTCAAACCGAAAGTGGCCCTGCACATTGGCCGGGGCCACCGGGCTGCTACCCTGTTAGGCGTGGGTGGTCGTACTTGTGGCAGTTTCGGCTAAAACAAGCAAAGCCCGTGGTCGGCAAACCACGGGCTTCGAGCAAATGGGTGGTCGTTCTAATCTATAACCTCTAGAATCATGGAGAACAAACCAGCGACGACGATTACGTGATAATCGTCGTTGCTGTTTGGTTAAGCTGCTGCTGTGGCTTGGTCGGTGGCTAGTGCTGGCAGCGGGCACTTACGTGCTGCTGCACCAAAAACCCAAGGCCGGCAGGAGGGGCGCAAGCCCTTCCTGCTTAGGGCTGAAACTCTGCCCAACCCGCCGGAAGTTGCGTAAAAATGCAACAAAAAGGCGGAACAAGTTGAGAACAGCGGACAGCCTCTTCAAAGATATAGAAAAATCTGCATTACTTAGACAATTTCAAGTGGCAAGGTATCTCCTTGTTACTAGCGCGGTAATGGAGGCAAAGTTTTCACGTAATGGCCATTCAAAAATGACACATAGCTCAACACTGACTATTTGATCTATGTGTCATTATATTCATATATTATCCCAAAATTCCTGGCTCTGTTGATCCATATCTAGATCATCATTATAATATCTACTTGCTCTGTCTCTATAATAATAGTCATCATCATCATAATAGTTATTATATGCTGATATTTTAATGCATTCATCGTCAGCGAATCCATTTAATATGTGTATTTCATTCACTGTCAATGATGATTGTTGATCAAATTGTTTGTTTACATATCTCTTATATAAGTCTATCTCTTCAATTATACTCCAAGTTTGGATAAAACTTTCTGTGCAGTTTTTTAAAATATTAGATAAGAATACTTGCAAGGATATTCCTTCGTTGTTTGGCTTTGTTTGTTAAAATCTATAAACATTAGTGTTTCACGAATTAGATATGAGTTGTATCTATTAGATTCAAGTATATTTACGTCAAGTATTGGTTCATTAATGTGCATCCTATACTTAAAGTAATTAAGCAATGGTAGATATAGAACACTTTTAAAATGCGTACGAGATGGAAAATAAGTAATCATATCAAATTGGGTAACATGGAATCACTTTTTCATTTTTAAAATCAAGATATAATTCGATTAAATAATCTATATTTTTGAACGATTCATTAAAAGAATCTTTGTAATACAGTTTTGTATAATCAATATATTTCAAAAGAATATCCATTTGTAAGTTGAAATAGTCGATAATATAAAAATTGTCTGTAGAAACTAAAAGTTCAACTACATAATGAAAATTTTTCGTCAAAACGTATTCCAAAGTAAGTCCTTCGTAAGGACCAAAATAAAATTTTTCTTAAGTGCTAATGGTTTAAAATTTATCCACATTGTTTTTATCTGAAATTAGATGTATTGAATTGTATTTTTATACGTACGATATTGGGAAAATTATCAAAAAAATCTATTTTATTAACTTATACAAAGATTTACATAATTAATATTTTTATAAGTTACAATCTCGATAAAATACTTTAATCAGAATAATTTAAGCATTTAGATACAAAATATAACGCCATCTGGTGATCTGTAAATTTAGCTAACAGTTTTGCGTCTCTGTATCTAAAATCGTAAATAGAAAATCTAAGCAGTGAGTTTACTTCTGAATTTCTACATATCAGAACAGATTTATCGTTTTTCAAATTACTAATTTGTGTCTTCAGAAATGCTGGAGTAAGGTAAATCGATTAGTACGGGTTTCATACGTGAAAAAAAAATCTACATCTGAAAAATTTCATATTCCGCCCACCTCAAACAGCGCATTGATAAGCTGTTCTATAGCGGTTTCGTGAACAGTTCGGTTGTTTTTCAGCGCGTGGTGGCGTGATAGCCACAGTGGTCAAACCAGCCGAGCGCATCGGCGCTGGTAATCCAGTCGATGGCGGCTTGCAGGGCTTCGTCAAGCGCCTCGCGGGTACGGGCCTGGGCCGCGCGCAGCTTGGTTTTGAGCTTGCTCCAGGCCTGCTCCACCGGGATAAAGTCGGGCGAGTAGGGCGGCAGAAACAGCAGCTTCCACGCCCGCGCTCGGCCAGCCACTCGCTTCAGCCCATCCAGCTTATGAGCCGACGCATTATCGAGCACCAGCACGTCGCCCGCGCCGCAGCGTGGGGGCCAGACACTGGGCTCACGTACCAGGCAAAGCGGTGCTGGTTCAGCGCCCCTTCCAGCACCTGCACGGCCCCCAAGCCCTTGACCGACAGCGCCCCGATCAGCGTCAGCGACTTGCCCCGCGTGCAGCGGTACGGCCCCGCCCACCCGCTGCCCACCCGGGCCCGGGCGTAGCGACGCATGTAGTCCAGGCGCAGGCCGGTCTCGTCGAGAAAGTGGAAGCGGGCCACGTCGGGGCGGGTGCAGACCGTGGCCACATGCTGGCGCGGGCCGTGCGCACGCGGGGCGTATCACGCTCCGTGGCGTGCAGGCTTTTTTTTACGGCGTAGCCCGTGCTCGTCCAGCACGTCCCAGATGCAGGTCTGGCACACGGACCGGCCCGACGTGGGCCTGCCAGGCCTGGTTCAACTCGGCCAGCGTGGCGTCGGCGTGCTGGCCCACGTAGGCCACGAGCCAGGCCTGGTCGTCGGCCGAGAGCAGGCGCTCGGGACCGCCACTGGCCGGTTTGGGGGCTAGCGAGCCGGTCTCCCGTTCGCGGCGTAGCAGCTTCGCGACGAACGAGCGGCTCACGCCGAAGCGCTCGGCCACCTGCGCTTGGCGGGCACCCGGTTCGTGGCAGGCGGCCGCCACGCGGGTGCGTAAATCAAGGGAGTAAGCGTGCATACAAACCCGTACGAGCCGTCAGACAAAGGACTGAACCGTTTACGAAACCGCTATATAAAGCAGAACCTCACCGTTGCCATCAGTTTGTCGAACAGGTTTCGATTGGCTACGGCCCGCTTGTTGCAGGCGTTGGAGGCGCGCCGGGACCTAGTCGGCGTTGCGGGCTTGCAGGGTGACTCGCTTACGGGGCGGGATGAACCGATGATGATTCCAGTTGCTGCTTCAGATACTGCTGCAACTCCGGGAAGCTCATGTTTTCGGTTTCCCGGCTGAGCTTGTCGCGGATGCCGCGCATCATGGCTACGGCGTCGAAGGTTTTGGCTGGTTTAGTCGCTTCCATACGTGATAAGGTTTTGGGGGCTTCTGATTTCAAGCAGCGGATAGCCCAGCCGAAGGTTCACGGACTTTATAGCCTTTGATTCGCTCCAGGTTTACGATGTGCTTGAAGTTCCAACTGGCTAACACATCTACCCGACTGACCGTTGCCAGGGCAATATGTCGGCAATCAATCAGGCTGGTTTTACCAACTACTTTTTCTGATACGTAGCGGTCAGCAAGGTCGGCTGCTTCTGCGTCAACTCCGCTCGCTGAAAATGCGGGCGGAAGTTGCTCAACAAGTCCCGAACCCGAGCCGGGGCGTTGAGCAACTCCACGTCGAGCAAATCAGAAACGACAAACGTAAAGTCGCCGCGCCTGAATTGCTCAAAGAACGATTTCGTCACGTCGCTGATTCTTCATCGAAGTAACCACCCACTACCGAAGTATCAATATAGATGCGCGATTTCATCGAATCAGCGAAATCAGTTTACCATCTGCAAAATCTGTGATTACATATTCCGCCGATACTGCCCGCCAACCTCGAACAGCGCATTCGTAACCTGCCCCAGGGAGCAGAACTTCACCGTTTCCATCAGTTCGGCGAACAGGTTTTCGTTGGCGACGGCGGCTTGTTGCAGCTGCTTCAGGCGGGCCGGGGTTTCGGCGGCGTTGCGGGCGTGCAGGGCTTGCAGCATCGTGATTTGGTACTGCTTTTCCTCCTCCGTGGCCCGGATAACCTCGGCGGGCATCACCGTGGGCGAGCCTTTGGAGGAGAGGAAGGTGTTCACGCCGATGATGGGATACTCGCCCGTGTGCTTGAGCATCTCGTAGTGCATGCTTTCCTCCTGAATCTTGCCGCGCTGGTACATGGTTTCCATGGCGCCCAGCACGCCGCCGCGCTCCGTGATGCGGTCGAACTCGAGCAGCACGGCCTCTTCCACCAGGTCGGTCAGCTCCTCGATGATGAACGAGCCCTGGAGCGGGTTCTCGTTCTTGGCCAGGCCCAGCTCCCGGTTGATGATGAGCTGGATGGCCATGGCCCGGCGCACCGATTCCTCGGTGGGCGTGGTGATGGCCTCGTCGTAGGCGTTGGTGTGCAGGGAGTTGCAGTTGTCGTAGATGGCGTAGAGGGCCTGCAGCGTGGTGCGGATATCGTTGAAGTCGATTTCCTGGGCGTGCAGGCTCCGGCCGCTGGTCTGGATGTGGTACTTCAGCATCTGCGAGCGGGCGTTGGCGCCGTACTTGAGCTTCATGGCCTTGGCCCAGATGCGGCGCGCCACGCGGCCAATCACGGCGTACTCGGGGTCGATGCCGTTGGAGAAGAAGAACGACAGGTTGGGCGCGAAGTCGTTCACGTCTCATGCCCCGGCTCACGTAGTACTCCACGAAGGTGAAGCCGTTGCTGAGCGTGAGGGCCAGCTGGGTGATGGGGTTGGCGCCGGCCTCGGCAATGTGGTAGCCCGAAATCGACACCGAGTAGAAGTTGCGGACCTTCTCCTCGATGAAGTACTCCTGCACGTCGCCCATCAGGCGCAGGGCAAACTCGGTGGAGAAGATGCAGGTGTTCTGGGCCTGGTCTTCCTTGAGAATATCGGCCTGCACGGTGCCGCGCACCTGGCTCAGGGTGCGGGCTTTGATCTGTGGCGTACACCTCGGCGGGCAGCACCTGGTCGCCGGTTACGCCGAGCAGCATCAGGCCCAGGCCGTCGTTGCCCTCGGGCAGGGCGCCCTGGTAGCGGGGGCGGGGCTGCGCCGTAGTCCTGAGTAGATCTCGTCGATTTTCGGCTTCGACCTCGTCTTCCAGGCCCTGCTCCTTGATGTAGAGCTCGCACTGCTGGTCGATGGCGGCGTTCATGAAGAAGGCGGCAATAGTGGCGGCCGGACCGTTGATGGTCATGGACACCGAGGTGCTCGGGTTGGCCAGGTTGAAGCCCGAGTAGAGCTTCTTGGCGTCGTCGAGGCAGGCGATGCTCACGCCGGCGTTGCCGATTTTGCCGTAGATGTCGGGCCGGTGGTCGGGGTCTTCGCCGTAGAGCGTCACCGAGTCGAAGGCCGTGCTCAGGCGCTTGGCGGGCAGGCCCATGCTCACGTAGTGGAAGCGGCGGTTGGTGCGCTCGGGGCCGCCTTCGCCGGCAAACATGCGGGTGGGGTCTTCGCCCTCGCGCTTGAAGGGAAACACGCCGGCCGTGTAGGGGAACTCGCCGGGCACGTTTTCCTGGAGCTGCCACTTGCAGCAAGTCACCCCAGGCCGTGTAGCGCGGCAAACTCACCTTCGGAATCTGCGGAGCCCGAGAGGCTGGTGGTGTGGGTCTGGAGGCGCAGCTCCTTGTCGCGCACCTTGAACACGAACTCGGGCGCCTTGTAGGCGGCTACCTTCTGCGGCCAGGTCTCCAGGAGCTTCCAGTTTTGCCCGTCCAGGCGAAGCTTGACCTCCTCGAAGGTCGTCTCCAGGCCGGCCACGAGTGCTCCGGGCTCGATTCCGGGGCTGCCTGCGCTGCTGCTGTTACTAACTGCTCCGGCTCCGGCTGCCGAGGCTTTCAACGGCTCCGACGGCTTGGCGGATGCCGTAAAGCTGCTGGGCAACGTCGGCTTGTTTTTGAACCCACTGGTCATACTGGCGGTTGGTTTCGGCTATTTCAGAAAGATACCGCGTGCGGTGCGGCGGAATGATGTAAATCTTCTCGGAATCGACCTTCGACGTTTCGAGCTGGGAGGCGAAGGCCACCCCGGTGCGCTCCTCCATCGTGGCCAGAATGGCGCGGTAGAGGCGGTTCATGCCCGGGTCGTTGAACTGGGAGGCAATGGTGCCGAAGACCGGCATCTCGTCCTGGGGCTTGTCCCAGAGGCCGTGGTTGCGCTGGAACTGCTTGCGCACGTCGCGCAGCGCGTCGAGGGCGCCGCGCTTGTCGAACTTGTTGAGGGCAATGACGTCGGCGAAATCGAGCATGTCGATTTTCTCCAGCTGGGTGGCCGCCCCGTATTCGGGCGTCATCACGTAGAGGCTGGCGTCGGAGTGCTCGATGATTTCGGTGTCGGACTGCCCGATGCCGGAGGTTTCGAGGATAATGAGGTCGAACTCGGCGGCCCGCACCACGTCCACGGCGTCCTGCACGTACTTGCTCAGGGCCAGGTTGCTCTGGCGGGTGGCCAGGCTGCGCATGTACACGCGCGGGCTAGTTGATGGCGTTCATCCGAATCCGGTCACCGAGCAGCGCCCCGCCGGTTTTGCGCTTGCTCGGATCGACGGAGATGATGGCAATGGTCTTCTCGGGGAAGTCGAGCAGGAACCGCCGCACCAGCTCATCCACGAGGCTGGACTTGCCCGCCCCGCCCGTACCGGTGATACCGAGGATAGGGGTTTGGGTTGTCGGTTGTTCGTTGTCAGTTGTTCGTTTGGTTGTCAGTTGTTGGTTGTCAGTTGTCAGGTCGTTCTGTTGGGGTTTTTCTCCGCCAACTGACAACTGACAACTATCAACTGACAACTGACCACGCACCCGCTCAAATTCCTCGGGGAAGTTTTCGGCGGCGGAGATGAGGCGGCCGATGCTGCGGGCGTCCTTTTCCTTGAGGTGGCTTACTTCGCCGTTCAGGTTCTGGCCGGTGGGGAAGTCCGACTTTTCGAGCAGGTCGTTGATCATGCCCTGCAGGCCCATGGCGCGGCCGTCGTCGGGCGAGTAGATGCGGGTGATGCCGTGGTTCTGCAGGTCCTCAATCTCGGAGGGCAGAATCACGCCGCCGCCGCCGCCGAAGAGCTTGATGTGGCCCGCGCCGCGCTCCTTCGAGCAAATCGTGCATGTACTTGAAGTACTCGTTGTGGCCGCCCTGGTAGCTGGTAATGGCAATGGCCTGGGCATCTTCCTGAATGGCGCAATCCACGATTTCCTGCACCGAGCGGTTGTGGCCCAGGTGAATAACTTCCGCGCCGCTGCTCTGAATGATGCGGCGCATGATGTTGATGGCGGCGTCGTGCCCATCAAAAAGGGCGGCGGCCGTGACGATCCGGACGTGGTTTTTGGGTTTATACGGAGCTACGGGAGCTTGCATAGCGAGGGACGGTTGGGTGGGTTTTAGAGGGGCTAAGGTACGAAAAATGCCCCGGCGGTGAGGGCGTGGGATGGGTTAGGGAGGGAGGATTACGCTGAAAGGAGTCGTAAGCCTATTAAGCGCAGGGAGTGAGCATAAGACCTCGGCGGCGGGCGGCGGTTGCGCGGGTTTACCTTATATTACCAGCAATGTTGGGTCTTCCGCCCAATCACTCAGTACCTACAGTCCGCTCTATGCCTGATACCACTACTCCACCCGCCGCACCCCTTTATACTGCTCCCAAACCATCCCTCAGGAGCACGTTAGGGCAGGATGCGCTGGCGGGCGTGGTGGTGTTTCTGGTGGCCCTGCCGCTGTGCCTGGGCATCTCGCTGGCCTCGGGCGCGCCGCTGCTGGCGGGCGTGATTACGGGGATTGTAGGCGGTGTGCTGGTGAGCTGGCTTTCCGGCTCGCAACTAAGCGTGAGCGGGCCGGCGGCCAGCATCACGGTCATCATCCTGGCCGCCATTGTTTCGCTCGGCTCGTTCCGGGCCGTGATGGCGGCTACCATCGTGGCGGGCGCCATTCAGATGGCGCTGGGCGCGGCCCGGGCCGGTGTGGTCGGGCTGTACTTCCCCAGCAGCGTTATCCGCGGAATGCTGGCGGCCATTGGTCTCATCCTCATCATGAAGCAGATACCCCACTTCATGGGGGCCGACTCCGACTACTTTGAGGACAACACGTTCTGGCAGGCCGACGGCGAAAATACCTTCACGGCCATCGTTTCGGCCATGGAGCACCTGAGCCAAGGGGCCACGCTTATCGGCTCCATTTCGCTGCTGCTGATGCTGGCCTGGGACCAGCCCTGGCGGCAGCGTCTGGGGCCGCTGCGACGGGTGCCGGCGGCGCTGGTGGCCGTGGTGGTCGCCGTGGGCCTCAATCAGCTGTTGCTGCGCGTAGCGCCCGAACTGGCCGTGCAGCCCCGCCACCTGGTGCAGCTGCCGGTGGTGGGTTCGGCGCAGGAACTGGTGGGCATCCTCACGTTTCCCAACTGGGCCGATTTCACTAACCCCGAGGTGTACGTGGTGGGGCTCACCATTGCCGTGGTAGCCTCCCTGGCTACGCTGCTCAGCGTGGAGGCCGTGGACAAGCTCGACCCCCAGCACCGCCAGACGCCCCTCAACCGCGAGCTGCTGGCCCAGGGCGCGGGCAACATCGTAAGCGGCCTGCTCGGCGGCCTGCCCATGACGGCCGTTATTGTGCGCTCGTCGGCCAACGTGGACGCGGGGGCCCAAACGCGCCTCTCGGCCTTCATCCACGGGCTGCTGCTGCTGGCCAGCCTGCTATTCCTGGGGCGGGTGCTGAACCTGATTCCCCTCTCGGCCATGGCCGCCGTGCTGCTCATCGTGGGTTACAAGCTCACCCGGCCCGGCCTCTACGTGCGGCAGTGGCGGCTGGGGCTGATGCACTTTTTGCCCTTCATTGTCACCATCCTCGCCGTCCTGTTTCTGGATTTGCTGAAGGGCGTGGGCCTGGGCTTGGCCGTGGGTGTCTTTTTTATCCTCAAGGCCAACGCCCGGCAGGGCTACTTTACCAAACACCTCGTGCCCGCTCAGCCCCCCGGCACCCGCTACCTGCGCCTGGCCGAGCACGTGAGCTTTCTTAACAAAGCCGGCATCGTGGAGGAGCTGCAAAACATGTCCCCCGGCACCCATATCATCCTCGACGGCACCCAGACCGTGGATATTGACCACGACGTACTCGAAGCCATCGAAGCCTTCCGCCAGCTAGCGCCCACCCGCGGCGTTACGGTAGAGCTGCGCAACATCGAGCCGGTGCGGGTAGATTTGTAAGGCGGCGGGGTGCTATTGGTCCTGCGCTAGGCCGCTTCCAGGATAGAAGATGGCTGAATGCGCTGCGTAGTATTGCCGTTTGCCGTAGCTCCTCCAGTCGCCGCCGAAACCCTGGTGATAACGCGGACGTGGCTGGTAAAGCGGTAGTACCGCTAGCCGGTTTCGTTAGCTTTGCGCAAAGCGGAATCCGGATGCCAAAGAATTTACAGCGTGTATGTATGGGCCTGCTGCTGCTGGGCATGGCCGCGTGGCTATATGGGTACTTCATGCCCGCCTTCATTGCGGGAAAAAGCATCAACGACCTGCATAGCATTATGTACACTGTTGACCCGGCCGATGGGGCTGGAGATTCCCGGCCGGACACTCATGCCGACTACCGCAAAGCCTACTACGCGGCGGAGGAAGCGTGGCGCACCAGCCGCAATACCTGGCTGGATATCGGCTCCGGAGTAGCCATCAGCAGCCTGACGGTGCTCCTGTATCTGCGGGCCAACCGCCTGCGGACTCTGGCCCAGCTGCGGCGGCAGCGCACCATCAGCAAAACGCAGTTCGCGCTTTGGCTGAACCTGGGCTGGGGACTGCTCTACGTGTCGTTGTACTGGTATTACTACTACCGCGGCGGTCGGGACGACTACCCGCCCTTCGCCGATTCCATTGGTATTCCGCTTATGTATGGGGGAATGGCGCTGCTGGTGGGATGGTTACTGAGCAACGCGGTGCTGCTGCCTGCGCTGTGGCCGGCGAGCCTGCCCGCGTTTCTGTTCGAAAAACCGCCTCGTGATACCTGGCAGACAAGGCTGACGACGGCCGTGCTGGGGTTCTTTATTCTGATAACGAGCCTCTACGCCGTGCTGACCATCGTCGACGGCGACCACCTGACGATTCCCGTGGCCCTGCTGTTTCTGTACCTGTGGCTGGTGTTGCGAGCCGGCTATATGCGGGCGTTCAGGCAGCGGTAGGCCTGGTCGGCGGCCGGTGCCAGGTTTGGCCGTCCTCGCACTGGCCTGATCCTACACAAACTCGTGGCCCCGGCCCGGGCCCCTGCTGTGGCGCGCGTCCAGGTCGCGGTCGAGCTGGAAGGCGGCGCTAATGAGGGCCAGGTGAGTGAAGGCCTGCGGGTAGTTGCCGATCTGCGCCCCCTGAGGCCCAATCTGCTCCGAGTACAGGCCCAGCGGACTGGCAAACCCGAGCACCTTCTCGAACAGCAGCCGGGCCTTGTCCAGCTCGCCGGCCCGCGACAGGTTCTCAATGTACCAGAACGAGCACATGGTAAACGTGCCTTCCTGGCCGGTAAGGCCGTCGGTAGCCCCGCCGTCGAGGTGGTAGCGGAACACCAGCGAGTCGATGACCAGTTCTTTTTCAATGGCCCGCATCGTGGACTTCCAGCGCGGCTCGGCCGGGCTGAACATCCGGATCAGGGGCAGCAGCAGGGCAATGGCATCGAGCACGTGGCCGCCCCGGTACTGCACGAAAGCCTGCTTGTCCTCACTCCAGAAATTGTGGTAGACCTCCTCGTAAATCTCGTTGCGCACCCGGCGCCAGTCGGCCAGCGGGGCCGGGAAGGAGCGGTCCTCGGCAATGCTGATGGCGCGGTCCAGGGCCACCCAGCACATCATCTTGGCCGAGAGAAAGTGCTGCTCCTGGTCGCGTACTTCCCAGATGCCGTGGTCGGGCCGCTGCCAGTTTTCGGCCACGAAATCCACGAGCCGGCAGATCTGCTGCCAGAAGGCGTAGGTGATGGCTCCGCCGTACTTGTTATAGAGGTAAATCGTGTCGAGCAGCTCTCCGTATATATCGAGCTGGAACTGCTTGGCCGCGCCATTGCCGATGCGCACAGGCCGCGAGTCGCGGTAGCCACTCAGGTGCTCCAGCTCCTGCTCGGGCAAATCGAGCGACCCATCGACGCGGTACATGAGCTGGAGGTCGGCGGCATCGGCCAGCTGTTCGCACCGGGCCATAATCCACTGCAAAAACGCCTTCGATTCGCTCGTGAAGCCCAGGCGCAGGAAGGCAAACATTGTGAAGGCTGCGTCGCGCACCCACGTAAAGCGGTAGTCCCAGTTGCGGGAGCCGCCCACGGCCTCGGGCAGCCCGAAGGTGGCGGCGGCCACCGTCGAGCCGTGTTCGAGGGAGGTGAGCAGCTTGAGCGTGATGGCCGAGCGCATCACTATTTCGCGCCAGCGGCCGGTGTAGGTGCTGCTTTCCACCCAGTCGCGCCAGAACGTCAACGTATCGGTAAAGGCTCCTTCGGTATAATGGGCCAGGTCGCGGGCAATGAATCCGGGGTCGTCGACGGGCGTGGCCTCAATCACGAAGCTGGCCGTTTCGCCAGCGTGCAGGGTCCAGCTGCCGACCGCGTCGCCGTCGGGGGTAGCTTCCAGCGGATGGCTGCTCAGTAGCCGGAATTGCAGGTGGGCATCTGCCGTTTCGAGCCCCCGGAACAGCAGGCTGCCGTCGTCCTGAGCCTCTACGCGGTGGGGCGCGCGGGCGTAGTCGAAGCGGGGGGCGCAGTGCAGCTGAAAGGTGAGGCTGCCCTTAATTACGCGCAGGCTGCGCACCACGGCGCAGTTTTGGCCAGGGTGCTTAACGGGCATGAAATCGGTGAGCTCGGCAATGCCGTTCTCCAGCAAAAACCGGGTCAGCAGCACGCCGGTGTTGGGCAGGTAGAGCTGCTTGGTGCGCACCTCGCCCTCGGCCCCGGCAGGTTGGATGGACCAGGCGCCGCCCTTCTCTGCATCGAGCAACGCCGCAAAAATGGTGGGCGAATCGAAGCGGGTGAAGGGCAGGTAATCGAGCGAACCGGCCTTCGATACCAGGGCTACGGTGTGCAGGTTGCCAATCAGGCCGTAGTCTTCGAGCGGAGTGGTTTGGGTCATACGGAGAAGGAGGGAGGAACGCGAAAACGGCGAGTTGCTGACTCAACCGTATAGTTGCCCTTTACGTCTCCCGCCCGGAAGTCGGCTAACCCCGGAGTGCTTTTTGGTTCGCCTGTTCTACCTGTTTCGGGCAATGGCAGCTTTGCATCGTTCCGACCTAAAACCTCACGCCTGGGGTCAGCATCCACCACCACACCACGGCCACGAGCAGCGTCAGGCCCACCAGGTCCCAGGCCGGGTAGGATTTGCGGGAGCGGGGCAGGGTCTGGTCGAACAGTTCGCTCCGGCTGTGCAGGGCCAGGGGTAGCAGCAGGAGCAGGCCCATCGCCAGGAAATGCAGCAGCTCATTTTGGGTGATGTCGGGGAATTTGAGCGCGGCCAGCACCAGGCTACCGAACAGCCACGGTGCCCACAGGCCGGCCCGAATCAGTTGGGGACGGTATTCCAGCTGCATCAGGGTGATGGAGTCGTGGCTTTGCAGAAAACCGATGGTGGCAAAATACCCCACCACCAGCTGGAGCAGCGCGGCCACCACGGCCAGCGCGATATTCGGAAGGTTGCCGGCCAGAAACAGCCAGCTGGGTAGGTACCAGGCCCAGTTTTCCAGCAGCGTATCGGCCGCCAGCGCCCCCAGCACGAGGTTGCAGGCGTGCAGGGCTACCCACAGCAGAAACAGCTTGAGCAGGCCGGGTTGCTGCCGGGCCCTGAGCCAGAACCAAAGTGCAGCGCCCAGCCCGATAAGCGCACAAATAGCTGGCCCCGCGCCATACACGGCCAGCACCCCCACGCGCCACCACTGCGCATCGGCCAGGCTAAAGCGGATGCTGCTCACGCGCCAAACGCCCGGAATGCTCAGCCGCAGAGCCATGCCCACGGTGGCGGCCTGGTAGGCACCCTGCACGAGCAAGTAAGCGAGCAGATACAGGACAGTGCTGTTCAGGGCCAGGACCTTGGTTTTGCTGGCAGGATGATCAGAATACAAAGCGGACTGGGCAGACATAAGCGGGGTAAATGGCAGAATTCGCCGGCTAAAAATAACGCGTTGACAGCAGAATCTGGTTAGCGGGTTTAGGGCCCGCAAGCGCCACCGTAGAATATCCCAACCCAGTTTCGTACCTTTGAAGCTAGAAAAAACTGCCTCCAGTGAAGAACATCCGCAATTTCTGCATCATTGCCCACATCGACCACGGCAAAAGCACGCTCGCCGACCGCCTGCTCGAATTCACGAGCACCGTGGCCAAGCGCGACATGCAGGCCCAGCTGCTCGATAACATGGACCTGGAGCGGGAGCGGGGCATTACCATCAAGAGCCACGCCATCCAGATGCAGTTTCCCTACAAAGGGGAAATGTACACGCTCAACCTGATTGACACCCCCGGCCACGTCGATTTCAGCTACGAGGTAAGCCGCAGCATTGCCGCCTGCGAAGGCGCGCTGCTCATCGTGGATGCCTCGCAGGGGATTGAGGCCCAGACGATTTCCAACCTCTACCTCGCCATCGGGGCCGACCTGGAAATCATTCCCGTCCTCAACAAAATCGACCTGCCCCACGCCATGCCCGAGGAGGTTTCGGACGAAATCGTGGACCTCATCGGCTGCGAGTACGAAGACATCCTGCACGCCTCCGGCAAAACCGGCCTTGGTATCGAGGCTATCCTGCACGCCATCTGCGAGCGGGTGCCGGCCCCCAAAGGCGACCCCGAGGCCCCGCTGCAGGCCCTGATTTTCGACTCCGTCTTCAACTCCTACCGCGGCATCGAGGTAC
Source organism: uncultured Cytophagales bacterium (assembly GCA_963711295.1). GTDB lineage: Bacteria > Bacteroidota > Bacteroidia > Cytophagales > Hymenobacteraceae > Hymenobacter. Next base: position 881,546 of record CAVQDF010000003.1, on the reverse strand, counting down.
TGTTCCGCATCAAGAACGGCACCATGAAAAAGGGCGACAAGCTCCGCTTCATGGCCACCGGCAAAGAGTACGGCGCCGACGAAATCGGCATCCTGGGCCTCAACCAGGAGCCCCGCCAGGAAATGGCGGCCGGCAACGTAGGCTACCTTATCTCGGGCATCAAAGAAGCCCGCGAAGTAAAGGTGGGCGATACGATTACCCACGTCGCCAACCCCACCAAGGAGCCCATCAAAGGTTTTGCCGACGTGAAGCCGATGGTGTTTGCCGGCATCTACCCCGTCGATACCACCGAGTATGAGGAGCTGCGCTCGTGCATGGAGAAGCTCCAGCTCAACGACGCTTCGCTGGTCTGGGAGCCCGAAACATCGGTGGCCCTGGGCTTCGGCTTCCGCTGCGGATTCTTGGGCATGCTGCACATGGAAATTGTGCAGGAGCGCCTGGAGCGCGAGTTCAACATGACGGTGATTACCACCGTGCCCAGCGTGCAGTTCCACGCCACCGGCACCAAAGACCAGCTGCTGACCATCAACGCGCCGAGCGAAATGCCGGAGCCGAACATGATCAAGTACATCGAGGAGCCCTTCATCAAGGCCCAGATCATCACGGCCGCCGATTACGTGGGTCCCATCATCACGCTCTGCATGGATAAGCGCGGCGTCATCAAAGGCCAGAGCTACCTGACCTGCGAGCGGGTAGAAATGACCTTTGAGCTGCCGCTGTCGGAAATCGTATTCGACTTCTTTGACAAGCTGAAAACCATCAGCCGCGGCTACGCCTCGCTCGACTACGAGCTGATCGGCTTCCGCGAGTCGGATATGGTTAAACTCGACATCATGCTTAATGGCGAGAAGGTCGATGCCTTGTCGGCCATCGTGCACCGGAGCAAGAGCTACGAGTGGGGCCGCCGCCTCTGTGAGAAATTACGCGAGCTGCTGCCCCGCCAGCAGTTCGAAATTGCCATCCAGGCCAGCATTGGCCAGAAAATTATTTCCCGCGAAACGGTGAAAGCCCTGCGCAAAAACGTAATTGCCAAGTGCTACGGCGGCGACATCAGCCGCAAGCGCAAGCTGCTCGAAAAGCAGAAGGAAGGCAAGAAGCGGATGCGTCAGGTTGGCTCCGTTGAAATTCCACAGGAGGCCTTCCTGGCCGTGCTTAAGCTTGACTGACGACTGAAACGCGCCGTAGACAGGCGCGTTTTTTTTTGCGCGTACCTTCTTCGATTTTCCATTTGATGCACTTCTTAACCGGGCGTGTGTTGCTAACCCCCCAAATCATGTCCAACCACCTTGTTAAGAACTGTCGCAGCCACGACCAGCTAGAGAAAATCCGCAAGGGCCAGGAGCGTAAGTTCCGCTGGCGCGACGACTGGCCCACGATGGAAAAAGCCCTGCTCGAAGCCGGTGCCGAAGCCATTGCGGCCCACGAAGCCGAGGAGCAGAAAACCACGAAAGAATAGATCAGGATGGCATCGAACGTCTCTTCAGTGGTATTGCACGCGGAAACGAAGATGCCATTCTGCTGTAATAATAAAGGCCGGCTACCATTTGGGAGCCGGCCTTTATTATTAGGCAAATGCAGGGTCTAGAACGCTGTGCCTGCTGTGGCGGGTGTAGCGCTTGCGCTTGGTACTACCCTAACGCACAGCCTGGGCAAAACCCCACATAGGCAGTGCGATAAAGCACAGAAAAGCCATGAACAGGGAATTACCAGTACCGGTCTGGCCATACGATTTAGCTCTGCTGGCATACAGTTTATGCCAAAGCCAGTCATTCCGCACTCTTCCAACACCTTAAATTTCTCGTAATATGACCACTGCCCCCGACGCCACGACCTACCGCCTCATCGACGGCAAGCAAACCGCCGAGGCCATCAAAGAAGAAATTGCCGCCGAGGTGACCGAGCGGAAAGCTGCCGGCCATAAAACGCCCCACCTAGCCGCTATTCTGGTGGGCCACGATGGGGGCTCGGAAACCTACGTGCGCAACAAAGTGCTGGCCTGCGAGCGGGTTGGGTTCGAAAGTACCCTGCTGCGCTACGAGGACACCATCACGGAAGCCGAGCTGCTGGCTAAGGTGGCCGAACTGAACGAGGATCCGGCCATCGACGGTTTCATCGTGCAATTGCCGCTGCCCCGCCACATCGACACCAACAAGGTGATTGAGGCTGTGCGGCCCGAGAAGGACGTCGATGGTTTCCACCCCATGAACATCGGGCGCATGGTGGCCGGGCTACCGGCCCTGCTGCCCGCCACACCCTCGGGCATCGTGGAACTGCTGCGCCGCTACGAGCTGCCCACCGATGGCAAGCACTGCGTCGTTATCGGACGCTCAAACATCGTAGGCACACCGGTTAGCATTCTGCTGGCCAAGAACCTGGAGCCCGGTAACTGCACTGTTACTTTATGCCACTCCCGGACCCAGAACCTGGCCGAAATTACCCGAACCGCTGACATTCTGGTGGCCGCCCTGGGCCGTCCCGAGTTTGTAACGGCCGACATGGTAAAACCCGGTGCAGTGGTTATCGACGTGGGTACAACCCGCGTGGAGGACGCGGCCAAGAAATCGGGCTGGGCGCTGAAAGGCGACGTGAACTTCGCCGAAGTGGCCCCACTCACGTCCTACATCACGCCCGTGCCCGGTGGCGTGGGCCCCATGACCATTGCCATGCTGCTGCTCAACACCTTGCGAGCCGCTAAGGGGGAGGTGTACCCTAAGTAAAGATTAACAGGAGCTGAGGGAAGGATTGGCCAGCCAAAATCCAATTAAAACCGGCTCCGGCTTTCAGAATTCGGGGCCGTGTGGTACTTTTAAAGTCGGTCTGCCGGGAGAGGCGCTAATTGCTGTGGCAATTGGACTACCCGGCGGTCCGACTTGTTTTTTCTGAGAATACCATCTGTTTTGCTGCACCAACTTCCCGTTACATCGGCCATCCCGGCTGAGCCGGCCGCCGCTGCTTCGCTGCCCGTTATGGAGCAGTTCTATACCATTCAGGGCGAGGGCTATAACACCGGCCGCGCCGCTTACTTCATCCGCCTCGGCGGCTGCGATGTGGGCTGCGTGTGGTGCGATGTAAAAGAGTCCTGGCCCATTGATGCGCATCCGCGCCATGCCCTCCCGGATCTGGTGGCGGCCGTTACGGCCCATCCGGGCCGCAATGTGGTGGTTACCGGGGGCGAGCCACTCATGCATGAGCTGGGCCCGCTCACAGCCGCTTTGCAGGCTGCGGGCTGCCAGACCTGGATTGAAACCAGCGGCGCTTACCCACTCAGCGGAAACTGGAACTGGATTTGCGTATCGCCGAAGAAGTTCAAGGCGCCGTTGCCTTCGGTATTGGCGGCGGCTCACGAACTCAAAATCATCGTCTTCAATAAAAGCGACTTTGCCTGGGCGGAGGAGCACGCCGCGCTGGTCGGCCCCGACTGTCGCCTGTACCTACAGCCCGAGTGGAGCAAGGCTTCGGCCATGACGCCGCTCATTGTGGATTACGTAAAGGACCACCCGCGCTGGCAGGTGTCGCTCCAGACTCATAAGTACCTCGATATTCCCTAGCGCCCCTTTCCTTCTTGCTTATGCGTCGTTCGCTTCTCGTGCCCCTGGTAGTACTGCTGACTGCCGGTGGACTGTTGCCCGAATCGGCCGCTGGCCAGGCCCGCCTGACTACCACCAACACCAAGGCTCGCAACCTGTGGGAGAAGGCGCAGGGCCAGGCCAAGGCCCGGGACTTCGACAAGGCCATCGAAACGCTGAATCAGCTGAGTGAGAAGTTTCCTTCGCTCGGCGAGCCCTACCTGTTCAAGGGCTCCTTGTTGCGGGCTATGGGCGAGAGCCAGTTAGCTTTCGAGGCGTACCGGACCGGCCTGCCCAAGTTGCCCGTCGATGCCTCCCGGTCCAACGACTACTTCACGCTGGGCGAGTTGGCCATTAGCTTCGGTGACTACGCCACCGCCACCGACAACTACCAGAAGTACCTGAAAACGGCCGCTAAAAGCCAGCGCAACATTCCGCGGGCGCAGCGGCAGTTGCTCAACTGCGCCTTTGCCGTCAAGGCCATGGCCGCGCCCACTGGCCCCGAGCCCGAGCGCCTGCCCGACCCGCTCAACACGTTCCGATTCCAGTACTTCCCGGCCCTCACCGCCGACAGCCGCTTTCTGCTCTTTACCGGCCGGCCCACCTCAGCCAGCGGCGAAGACCTGTTTGTGAGCCGCCAGAACCCCGATGGCACGATGGGCGCCCCAGCCTCGATTTCGCCCGCCATCAACACATCTTATAATGAAGGGGCGGGCGCCATTTCCGGCGACGGAAAGACGCTGGTATTCGCCTCCTGCGACCGGCCCAACTCGGTCGGCAACTGCGACCTGTATATTTCGCGGCGCACCGGCAATAACTGGAGCAAACCCGTTAACCTGGGCCGCAATGTGAACTCGACCGAATGGGACTCCCAGCCCACGCTCTCGGCCGATGGGCGGACACTCTACTTCACCAGCACCCGGCGCGGCGGGCAGGGTCAGGAAGACATCTATGTAACCACGCTCGACGAGCAGAGCAACTGGACGCCCGCCCGCAACCTGGGCACGCCCGTGAATACGCCTGGTAAGGATATGGCCCCCTTCATTCACGCCAGCGGCAGCACGCTCTACTACGTCACCGATGGGCTCGTGGGCATGGGCGGCCTCGACGTGTACCGCTGCGAGCTGGCGGCCGATGGCAAGTGGGAGGCGCCCCGCAACCTGGGCTACCCGCTCAATACCTTCGAGAATGAGGCCTCCCTGTTCATCAGCTCCGACAACCGCCGGGGCTTCTGCTCCCGCTCGCGGGCGGCCGTGCCGGGCGTGAAGCAGGAGCGCGACCGGCCGGTCGAGCTCTTTGGCTTCGAGGTACCCAAGGTGGTGCAAGCCCGCGAAACCAGCACCTACACCCAGGGCCGGGTGTTTGATGCCGTCACCAAAAAGCCTATTGCCGCCGACGTGCAGCTCTACGACCTCAACACCAACGAACTGGTGCAGTACGTGGGGTCCGATGCCGAAACCGGCGAATATACCGTTGTGCTTAACGAAGGCCGGCAATATGCCATGTACGCCGCCGCCAACAAATACCTGATGAGCAGCCTGAGCTTCGACTACAGCAGCCGCCGCAGTTTCGATCCGCTCACCCTCGACCTCTACCTCGACCCCGTGCGGGCCGGCCGTAGCATCGTGCTCAACAACCTGTTCTTCGACGTCAACCAGTACGCGCTTCAGCCCAAGTCGCGCACCGAACTCAACCGGCTGGTGGCTTTCATGAAGCAGTACCCCGAAATTCAGGTGGAAGTATCGGGCCACACCGACGATGTGGGCTCTGATGACGACAACATGGTCCTGTCGCAGAACCGGGCCAAGTCGGTGTACACCTATTTGGTCGGACAGGGCCTGCCGGCTACCCGCCTGCGCTACAGAGGATACGGCGAGTCGCGGCCGCTCGTGGCCAACGATTCCGAGGAGCACCGCCAGCAAAACCGCCGCATCGAGTTGCGAATTCTGTAGTACCGGCCGAACGCGCCAAAGGGCGCTTGCGGTTCGAAGATCAGGGAAACTCCAATCTAAAAGAGGACAATTACGCCGGTAATTGCACTTTTTTAGATTGGAGTTTTTCTTTTTAATAGTACAATCAGAAGTCTGATAATGAGGGTTATAAGTTTTGTTGATAAAAGTTATTGATTAGAATAGTGATAAAAAAACATTTCATAGTTTAATTATTTGCTTTACATTTGACTATTCCCAGATGACAGTCAGTTGTCAGGAATCAGCCGATACAATGAGTGCTAAGCACCGATTGCAGCCGGCCGTAAGTCAGTCTTCACTATTTCTTCCACCTTTTCCTTTTCCCTCATCATGAAGAAAGTTACCCTTTTCGTTTGCCTGCTAGCAGGTGTACAAAGCGCCGTGCTGGCGGGTCCTCGCACCGATAACCCTACTACCAGCCTGACGGCCCGTGCAACGGCTCTCACCCGCGCCATTGCCGATAAGATCCGGCTCGATGAAGGCCAGTACCTGCGCCTTAAGCAGCTCAACCTGCGCATGCTGGCCGACCAGGAGGACCTGAAGACACGCTTCGCCGCCGACCAGTCCATCCTCGACCAGCGCCTGTCCGATTCGCAGCTACACTACGAAATGGCCCTGCTCGATATGCTCCGGCCGGCTCAGCTTTCCCTCTTCCAACAGCATCGGGCCAGCATGACGGCAGCCCTGGGTACACCGGTAAACTAGCGCGGCAGTGGCCCTGCCCGGAGCTACCTCGATGAGAGCAGCTCCGGGCAGGCCTCCCGTAGTCAGTATACTTAAATATAATATTGTTTATATCATATTAAATGTGTACCTTCAGAATAGGCTTCCGGCCTGCTCTGCACCAGTCCATTTTTCTCACCTAAACCTCACCGTTATGAAAAACGTATTCGCTTGCCTGGCATTCGCCGCATTCGTATCGGGCGGAATCGTCGCCCAGGCCACCCCCAGCGACGGAGGAACCAGCATTGCAGAACGGGCCACAGCCATGACCTGGCGCATTGCCGAGCGCACCCAGCTCAGCGAGGGCCAGTACATCAAGCTGCGCCGCCTCAATGTATCGTTGCTCACCGAAACCGCCGAGCTGCGCAAGGAGCTCAAAGCCGACCCCGCCAGCCTCGACCGCGCCCTAGCCGACGTGCAGATGCGCTACGAATGGGATGTAGCCGCCGTACTGCAACCCAAGCAGCTAGCCGTTTACGACGGCTTGAAAGCGGAGTTCACGGCTGCTAATATCCGCTGATTAGCAACTGCTTAGCAGCCTATGGTTACAGCAGTACCCGAACACAAAAAAGCCCGCATTTGCGGGCTTTTTTGTGTTCGGGTACTGCTGGTTAGTAACGGCCGTTATGAACGCTGAGCGATGCCCACGTAGTCGCGCTCGGTTTCGCCCACATAAATCTGGCGCGGACGGCCGATAGGCTCCTTGTTCTCGCGCATTTCCTTCCACTGAGCAATCCAGCCGGGCAGACGGCCCAGGGCGAACATCACCGTGAACATCTCGGTCGGAATACCAATGGCTTTGTAGATGATGCCCGAGTAGAAGTCTACGTTTGGGTACAGCTTGCGCTCTACGAAGTACTCGTCGGTGAGGGCAGCCTGCTCCAGTTCCTTGGCAATCTTGAGCAGGGGGCTGTCTTCGAGGCCCAAGGCGCTCAGCACGTCGTCGGCTGCCTTCTTGATGATGGTCGCGCGGGGGTCGAAGTTCTTGTACACCCGGTGGCCAAAGCCCATGAGGCGGAACGAGTCGTTCTTGTCCTTGGCCTTATCAATCCACTTCTGGGTGTCGCCACCGTCGCGCTGGATTGATTCGAGCATCTCCACCACTTCCTGGTTGGCACCGCCGTGCAGCGGGCCCCACAGGGCGTTAATGCCGGCCGAAACCGAGCCGTAAAGCGAGGCGTTGGCCGAACCCACAAGGCGCACCGTCGAAGTCGAGCAGTTCTGCTCATGGTCGGCGTGCAGAATGAGCAGCTTGTTGAGGGCCTTCATAACTACCGGATTGATTTCATACTTCTCGGTGGGGAAGCTGAACATCATGTAGAGGAAGTTGGAGCAATAGTCGAGGTCGTTGCGCGGGTAGTTGAGCGGGTGACCCATGTTGTTCTTGTAGGTCCAGGCCGCGATGGTGGAAATCTTAGCCATCAACCGAATCACGTTCAGGTCGATTTCCTCCTTGCTCAGGTCGGGCGACACGCTTTCGGGGTAGAAGGCAGTCAGCGAGCAAATGAGGGAGCTCAGGATGGCCATCGGGTGGGCCGCCGACGGGAAGCCGTCGAAAATCTTGCGCACGTCTTCGTGCACCAGCGTGTGCTGGGTGATCTGGGAGCTGAAAGTATCGAGCTCGGCCTGCGTGGGCAGCTTGCCGTAAATCAGCAGGTAAGCTACTTCAATAAAGGTGGAATTTTCGGCCAACTGCTCAATCGGATAGCCGCGGTAGCGCAAAATGCCTTCTTCGCCGTCGAGGAAAGTAATAGCGCTTTTGCAGGCTCCCGTGTTCTTGTAACCGGGGTCGAGCGTCACGTAACCCGTCTGGTCGCGGAGCTTGCTGATGTCGAAAGCCTTTTCTTGCTCGGTGCCTTCGATAACGGGGAGCGTATACGATTTGCCGTTGAGCGTCAGTTCAGCAGATTCTGCCATAAAGCGTAGGTTGAAGAGTGGGTACAGGGCGAAATTAAAGAATTAACCGGCAAGCCGGAAACCCGGTGAGAGTTTGCCGTCTATAGTGCAATCCGGACCGGGCCGTTGTCTGACTGCCGGTAACGCACAAAGAAACGCCACCAAACCGACAAGTGCGGCATAACGGAAGCTTTTTTGCGCGATTTGTCGTCTTATTTCCGCTTTTCCCCTATCATTTACCTCTCCAAACACTTCATTTTTCGTCTTCTTATGGAATACCTCCCCTTGGGCAATACTGATTTGGTGGTGAGCCGCGTGGGCTTCGGCGGCATGTCGCTCGACCCAGTTGCCGCTGCCGGCCCGCGCCTGCTGAGCCGGGCCCAAGCAGCGGGCATCACTCTCTTCGATACAGCCGACCTCTACGACCACGGCCGCAACGAAGAGCTGTTCGGAGCCGCTTTCCGCACCTGCCGGGCCCGGGTGGTGCTGGCCACTAAAGTGGGCAACCAGTGGCGGCCCGATGGCCAGGGTTGGGACTGGAACCCCACGAAAGCCTACATCCTGCAAGCTGCCGAGGCCAGCCTGCACCGCCTCCAGACCGACTACATCGACCTCTACCAGCTCCATGGCGGCACCCTCGACGACCCCCACGATGAGGTGCTGGAAGCCTTCGAATTGCTGCGCGAGCAGGGTAAAATCCGCCACTACGGCATCTCGTCCATCCGGCCCAACGTCATCCGCCGGTATGTGCCCGGCGCAAAAGCCCTGACCAGCGTGATGCTTCAACTCAGTTTGCTCGACCAGCGCCCCCGCGAAGCGGTGCTGGAGTTGCTGCAAACCAATGGGGTAGGTGTACTGGCTCGTGGGGCTTTGGCCCAGGGCCGGCTGGCCGGCAAACCGGCCGGCGATTATCTCGGCCACTCAGCTGCGGAAGTGGCCCAAGCCGCCGCCGCTGTAAGCACCGTAGCCAACGAAATCAGCCATACGCCCGCCGAAGTAGCCGCCCGGTTTGTGCTCGATACGCCCGGAGTAACGTCCGCCGTGCTCGGCATCCGCACCGAGGCCCAACTAAGCGAGGCATTGCGGGTAGGGGCCGCCGGCCCGCTGCCGGCGGAGGCCCGGGAGCAACTTTTATCGGCCGTGCCGGCTACCGTTTACGAGCAGCACCGCTGAGCCCGCACCGTAGCGCGGCCGGAGCTTCACGCTAAGACGCTACAGCGCTATTTGCCGATGCAGAACTGGGTGAAGATGCTGGTGAGCAGGTCGTCGGAGCTGATTTCGCCGGTGATCCGGCCCAGGGCGTTGAGGGCGTGGCGCAGGTCGGCGGCCAGCAGCTCGGTGCCGCCGCCGGTGCTCAGGCCCACCAGCACGGCGTCGAGGTGGCGGGCGGCTTCTTCGAGGCTCCGGGCGTGGCGCAGGTTCGTGACAATAGTGCTGGCCCCGGTGCGGTCAAGGCCGTCGAGGCGGACGCGGGCCAGCAGCGCTTCGCGTAGCTCGTCGAGGCCGTCGCCCCGGGATGCGGCTATCAGGACGGTGTCGGGGCGGTGGTTGAACGCAGTCAACTCGGCGTCGGAAGCCACGTCGGACTTATTGCCCACAGCCAGCACCCCCACGCCGTCGGGCAGGAGCAGGGCTTCAATCTCAGCTTGAAGCTCATTGGGTGAAGTAGTCGTAATATCAAACAGATACACGACCAGGGCGGCCTGTTGAACGCGCTGACGGGTGCGCTCCACGCCGATAGCCTCCACCACGTCGGTAGTGTCGCGCAGGCCGGCCGTATCCACAAACCGGAAGCGGATACCTTCGATACTTACCTCGTCCTCAATCAGGTCGCGGGTGGTGCCGGCCACTTCCGATACGATGGCTCGGTCTTCGTTGAGCAGGGCGTTGAGCAAGGTGCTTTTGCCGGCGTTGGGGCGGCCGGCAATAACGGTGGTCACGCCGTTCTTGATGACGTTGCCCAGCTCGAAGGAGCGCAGCAGCCGGCGCACCAGGGCCTGCACTTCCTGGAGCAGGCGCACCAGCCCGGTGCGGTCGGCAAACTCCACGTCTTCCTCCCCAAAGTCGAGCTCCAACTCCAGCAACGCCGCGAAGTGAACCAGCTGGCCGCGCAGCTCCTTCAGCTCCCGCGAGAAGCCGCCCCGCATCTGGCGCAGCGCCACCTGGTGGCTCAGGGCCGAGTCGGCGGCAATCAGGTCGGCTACGGCTTCGGCCTGGGCCAGGTCGAAGGCCCCGTGCAGGAAGGCTCGCTTGGTGAACTCGCCCGCTTCGGCCAGCCGCGCCCCGTGGCGCAGCAGCAGCGCCAGCACCTCCTGCACGATGTAGTCGGAGCCGTGGGTACTGATTTCGACCACGTCTTCGCGGGTGTAGGAGTGCGGCCCCCGAAACAGCGACACCACTACCTCATCGAGTACCCGCTCCCCGTCGCGGATGGTGCCGTAATGCAGGGTGTGGCCGGGCTGCTCGGCCAAGCGCTTACCGGCAAACACCGCGTCGGTGAGGGCAATGGCCTGGGGGCCGGAGAGGCGCACCAAGGCAATGGCCCCCGCGCCGGGCGGGGTGGAAAGGGCAACGATGGTATCGGCGAGGGAGAGAGGCAGGTCGGCGGCCACGGCGGCGGAGGGAGTTGGTTGAGCCGCAAAGGTACGCCGGCTTGTTTTGGTCGGCGAGAGGCACAGGGGAAGGAGCGCATCAGGAGGACCAATCTCAACTCAGGTTTGCCCGGCCCTTCACTGTCTCAGTCGTCTTAAGCTGCCCCCGTTTTGCTGGCTGAAGGCTCCGCGTCGGTCAGCATCAGGTTCCGGCTTACCTCGGCCGAAATAAGCTGCTTATTATCCTGGTTTATTCTGATTTCGAGTGAATTATCGAATAGAATCTTATCCAGTACTTCAATGTGGGTGCCGAGGTTGACACCGACTTTGTCGAGGTACTGCAGGAAGGGGCCAGAGGTATTCTTGACGGCCACTACGCGGCCCTGGTCGCCGGGGCGCAGATCGGCGAGCAGGCGGTGCTGGGGGCGGTGCAATATGCCCTCGGCCGTGGGAATAGGGTCGCCGTGGGGGTCGAGCTGGGGAGAGCCCAGGAACTCATCGAGGCGGCGCACCAGCAGGTCGGAGTCGATGTGCTCCATTTGCTCGGCCACATCGTGCACCTCGTCCCAGTTGAAGCCGAAGTGCTCGACCAGAAATACTTCCCAGAGCCGGTGCTTGCGGATGGTGAGCAGCGCCAGCCGCCGGCCCTCGGTTGTGAGCGTAACGCCCCGGTAGCGGGTGTAATGGAGCAGGCCCTTTTCGCCCAGGCGGCGCAGCATGTCGGTTACCGAGGCCGGCCGGGTCTGCAGCTCCTCGGCCACGCTATTGGTGCTGACTTCGGTGCCCGGCTGAGCCTCTGACAACTTATAGACGGCCTTCAGGTAATTTTCCTCGGTGAAGCTGGGCATTTAGTCAATTAGTAATTAAGAATTAAGAATTGGACGTTCAACATGTCGTGTGAGAGAAGCTGAACGACCAATTCTTAATTACTAATTGTTAATTAAAAACTCTACCACTTAATAAGCGCCGAGGCCCAGGTGAAGCCGGAGCCGAAGGCGGCCAGGCACACCAGGTCACCGCGCTTGATGCGGCCTTCCTGCACGGCTTCGCTCAGGGCAATGGGCACAGAAGCGGCGGTGGTGTTGCCGTAGCGCTGGATGTTGCTGAACACCTTCTCGTCGGGCAGGCCCATTTTGTGCTGCACGTACTGCGTGATGCGCAGGTTGGCCTGGTGCGGAATCAGCATATCGAGGTCCTGGGGCTGGTAGCCATTCTGGTCGAGCGCCTCCTTGATAACCTGCGGGAAGCGCACCACGGCGTGCTTGAACACGTTCTGACCGTTCATGATGGGGTAGAGGTCGACCTCGTTCTCCAGGTTCTGAATAAACGCGGTTCGGTTCTGGCGGTTCGAACTGGGCTCCTTTACAATCAGCTCCTCGGCGTGCTCGCCCTGGGCGTGCAGGTGGGTGCTCAGGATGCCGTGGCCCTCGCGGGTGCAGGGGCGCAGCACCACGGCCCCGGCCCCATCACCGAAAATAACCGACACGGCCCTGCCGCGGGTGCTGATGTCAAGGCCCGAGGAGTGAATCTCGGAGCCCACTACCAGCACGTTGTCGTACATGCCGGTCTTGATGAACTGGTCGGCCATGCTCAGCGCGTACACGAAGCCCGAGCACTGGTTGCGCACGTCGAAGGCCGGAATCGGAGCCTTGATGCCCAGCTCGCGCTGGAGCAGCACGCCCGAGCCGGGGAAGAAATAATCGGGCGAGAGGGTGGCAAATACAATCATCTGCACATCGTCGGGTTGCAGGCCGGCCATTTCCAGGGCCTTGCGGGCTGCGTTGGCGCCCATGTTGGCGGTGGTGTCGGTGCCTTCGGTAAACCAGCGCCGCTCTTTAATGCCGGTACGTTCCTGAATCCACTCGTCGGTGGTGTCCATCAGGGTGATGAGGTCGGCATTCGTCACCACGCGCTCAGGCACGTAGTGGCCGACGCCGGCAATTTCGGAGGTGCGGAGAGAGTTATTCATCAGGGGGATTTTGCGGGGCAGAACGGAAAGAAAGCCAAAAGAGGCAGGCCGAAGGTAGAAAAAAACGGAACCCGTTCCCGTAAACGGGCGGCTAAGGTCGGGAGTTACCTGATAGAATCCAGCAAGCGGAGCAGTTTTTCCGCTTCCGAATGCCAGAAAGCCGTGGCCGGCGGCCCCTGCGGATAATAAACAGCGGTCTGTAGTGCTTCTACAAGGCCGGTAGCGGGTGGGTAGTTTTCCTGCTGAAAATCAAACACCAGGCCCGCGCCGGCGGCCTTGGCCAGCGGCTGCCACAGCGGATTGGGCGGCAGCACCATCGGCAACGCTTCAGCCAAATACTCGAATAGCTTGGTAGGCACGCAGCGAGCCGTGCTCGGGTGCGGCCGGTAGGGGAGCAGGCCCAAATGGCTGGCTCTTATCTCAGCCACCACCCGGGCGTGGGGCACCGGCTCGGCCCCGCCCACCAGCACAACGGCCCCTTGCGAAGCCGCTACGGCGGCTCGCAGCCGCGCCAGTAGCTCCGGCTGCTGGCAGAACCCGATAATGGTGAGCTGCACTCCTCCCGGCCAGGCCGGGCGCAGGTGCTCCGCAAACCGGATGGCTTCCCACACCCCGTTCAGCGCCGAAATAGTGCCCGAGTACACCAGCCGCAACGGTTCCGTAACCGGGGGCAGGCGGCGCGGGTAGGGGGGCGGGGTGAGGTCGTAGGGCTGATGTTTGTTTTCGATGATAAGCACCGGCCGATGGCTGCCAGTTGCCCGTTGCTGGCCGACGGCAGCAGTGCCGGCCGTATACCCAGTTGGGTCAGCGGCGGGCAACTGCTCCGCTGCTGCTCCGGTCGCGAAAGGCAGCTCGCGGGCGTAGCTGCGCTCGGCCAACAGCACGGCGGCGGCCCGGGCGGCGGCCAGGGTTTCGAGGCGGCGCACCAGGCGGGCCAGCAGGCCCCGGGCCCAGGCAGGGTACACGGCCTGGGTTTCAATATTGAGGGCGTAGTTTTCCCGCACATCATAGACGAAGCGGCATTCGGGATGGCGCAGCTGCCAGAGCACGGTGGCGGGTAGTAACTCCGGGGCGTGCACAAACACCACTGCCGGCTGCAGCTGCCGCAACAGCTGCCAGTACCGCCACTGCGCCCATAGCCGGTCGAAGCTCAGGCGCGTGCCCCGTAGTAACTCGTGCACCTGCAGGTTAGCGGGCAAACCGGGCGGGAGGGGAGCGGCCCGCCCGGCAACGTGCACCCGGGTGCCGGGCCGTTCGGCCAGCGTGCGCCCAAACTTGCCCAGCATGCGGGTGTCGTCGAGGGGTTTGAGCACGGAGGCCAGCAGAATGGTAACGGTGGGCAGCATAGTGGGTGCGAAGATGGGGGTTCTGACTTCGTTTCGCGTGGTTTGTTTAGGTTTTTCCGCGCTGGTTTCGGGGCTGTTACCTTATTCGAGGGGGCCAGTCGGGTGGAAGGCATTACCGGCCTCGCCGGCCAAGCGTTACCTTTGGGCCGAAAATCAAGCAACAAGCACCCAAAAACGACCCCGACGAATGACGACCGATCTGCAACCCCTGATTGAAGCCGCCTGGAACGACCGCAGCCTGCTTCAGCAACCTACCACCATCCAGGCCATTGAGCACGTTATCGAGGAGCTCGACAAAGGCCGCCTGCGCGTGGCCCAGCCCGCCGCCGACCAAGAAGGTGGCTGGCTGGTAAACGACTGGGTAAAGAAAGCCGTCATCCTGTACTTTCCCATCCGGCAGATGGAAACCCTCGAAGTCGGCCCCTTCGAGTTCCGCGACAAAATGCGCCTCAAAACCGATTATCAGGGTCAGGGCGTGCGCGTAGTGCCGCCGGCCGTGGCCCGCTACGGCGCCTACCTGGCTTCGGGCGTGATCATGATGCCGAGCTACGTGAACATCGGGGCCTGGGTAGGCGAGGGGACGATGGTAGATACCTGGGCCACGGTGGGCTCCTGCGCCCAGATCGGGGCCGGTGTGCACCTGAGTGGCGGCGTGGGCATTGGCGGTGTGCTGGAGCCCGTGCAGGCCGCTCCGGTTATCATCGAAGACGGCGCCTTTGTAGGGTCGCGCAGCATTCTGGTGGAAGGCTGCTTCGTGGGCAAGGAAGCCGTTATCGGCGCGGGCGTGACCATCACGGGCAGCACCCGTATTATAGATGTGACGGGTGCGGAGCCTAAAGAATACCGCGGCCACGTGCCGGCCCGCTCGGTGGTCATTCCGGGCTCGTTGCCCAAGCAGTTTCCGGCCGGGGAGTACCACGTGCCCTGCGCCCTCATCATTGGCCAGCGCAAGCCCAGCACCGACCTCAAAACCAGCCTCAACGACGCTCTGCGCGAGCACAACGTGGCCGTCTAGAAATACGGATCAGCGCGGATTTCATCAGATTGCACAATTTAGTAGTCGGACGGGGCAGGAATAGTATCTTCGCTGCTGACCGGCCACCGAATCTGTGCGTTCTGCCCTGATCTGCGTTGCTGCGCTAGTTGCCTCTAGCCCGCATGAGTCCGTGGCCCGTCTACAAAATCCGTGAAATCCGTTAAAATCCGCGCTAATCCGTGATCAAGAATGTTGTATCGGCCGCTCAGGCCCGCGAGGAAGTGCGCGACTACGTGGCTCAGGAGCTGAGCCTCGACCCCGAAACCATCCAGACCCGCGTAGCTTTCAACCGGGAGCTCCCGTGGGTGGATAACCGTACCCGGCCGTGCTTCCTGGTGGAGTGGGCCACGCCCGACGGCCGCGACGGCGTAGCGTTGGCGGGGCCGTACACCCACAATTTCTTTGAGTTCACCCGCGCCGACGCCTACCAGCTGGGTGGCCCGAATGCCTGGCGGCAGCAGCTGCTCAACCTTTACGCCGGTTGCGAGCTGGTGGTGCACGCCCGGCTCACCCAAAGCCTGACCGATGTGCCCGACCCAACCCGGCTGGCCCTCATCAAGCAGAACCTGGAAGACCGTAGCCACTGGCGGGTAGCAGTTAATGTATCGTTGCGCGAGTTTATCCGCCTCGGTACCGATGAGTACTACATCTTCAATGGCAGCTGGGTCTGGAACCCGTTCTACCACTATTCGCCCCTCAAGGGCTTCATTCCCTTCGGCGACAAAACCCTGATGACGCTGCCCAAGCAGGCGTTCATCCCCGTTAAGTCGCACTCGCCCTTCGAGGCCCTGCCCGAAGTAGGCGAAGACGGCGCTTACCCGGGTGAGCTGGTCAGCTTCCTCATTGTGAAGAACGACCAGATCATCGAAACCCGCGCCCTCGACCTCTATGCCCGCACCCTGATGAACCAGGTGGCCACCTTCTACGCCCTGGGCCGCGACCATGGCCCCTTCCAGATCGATCTGAACGAGCAGGCCTGAATATAGAACTGAGATATAAGAAGTGAGAGGGGAGACTTTCGTGCTGATGGCCCAGTTAAAAACAGGCCATCAGCACGAAAGTCTCCCCTCTCACTTCTTATATCTAACCTCTAAACCTAGGCTACGCTTTTCAGCTTATCGCCGAACACCGCTTTCACCTTATCCACTTTGCTTTTTACCACGAACTGGCAGTAGGGCTGTGTGCGGTTCTGGTTATAGTAGTTCTGGTGGTAAGCCTCGGCGGGGTAGAACGTTGGCAGGGGGATGATTTCGGTTGTTATCGGACCGTCGAAGGCATTGGCCGCCGTGAGCTGCTGCTTGTAGGCTTCGGCCAGGCGCTGTTGCTCCTCGGAGTTGGTGTAGATGCCCGAGCGATATTGGGTGCCCGCATCGTTGCCCTGGCGGTTAAGGGTGGTGGGGTCGTGGGTTTTCCAGAACACCTCCAGCAGCTCCTCGTAGCTGATAACGGCCGGGTCGTAGGTGACCTGAATGACCTCGTTATGGCCCGTCAGGCCGCTGCAGACTTCCTTATAGGTAGGGTTGGCGATGCGCCCGGCGGTATAGCCCGACACGACTTTCTCCACGCCCTGTAGTTGTTGAAATACGGCTTCGGTGCACCAGAAGCAGCCGCCGCCAAACGTAGCTTGTTCCATTAATCGCAGATGTTGCAGGTGTTGCAGATAGCGCAGATTCGTTCTGCGGTGGCTCTATAACGCGCAAGAGCCGGCAACTGTTCAAATTGCCGGCCCCGGATTCGCTTTAGTGTGGGCTACGCGTTTTCATCCGTTGTCGGAATGAATCTGCGCTATCTGCATCACCTGCAGCAACTGCGTTTAGTTGAAGTTCGGGGCTACTACCAGCTCCTTGGTACCGTGGGTCCAGGAGTAGAAGCCCTCGCCCGATTTTACGCCCAGGCGGCCGGCCATCACCATATTTACCAGCAGGGGGCAGGGGGCGTACTTGGGGTTGCCCAAGCCGTCGTGTAGCACCCGCATAATGGCCAGGCACACGTCGAGGCCGATAAAGTCGGCCAGTTGCAGCGGCCCCATGGGGTGGGCCATGCCCAGCTTCATGACCGTGTCGATTTCCTCGACGCCGGCCACGCCCTCGTGCAGCGTAATGATGGCCTCGTTGATCATGGGCATCAGAATGCGGTTGGCCACGAAGCCGGGGTAGTCATTGACTTCGGTGGGCGTCTTGCCCAGCTGCCGCGACAAGTCCATCACCTTGGCCGTCACCTCATCGGAGGTCGCGTAGCCCCTAATCACCTCTACCAGCTTCATCACCGGCACCGGGTTCATGAAGTGCATGCCAATAACTTGGGTCGGACGCTTGGTAACGGCCGCGATGCGGGTGATGGAAATCGACGAGGTGTTGGTGGCCAGAATAGCCGTTTCGGGTGCGTACTGGTCGATTTCGCGGAAAATATTGAGCTTGAGCTCCACATTCTCGGTGGCGGCCTCCACGACTAGGTCGGCATTGAGTACCCCCGCTGAAAGGCTAGTGTAGGTGCTGATTCGGCCGAGGGTAGCCGTTTTGTCGTCGGCCCCGAGGCTGCCCTTGCTTACCTGGCGGTCGAGGTTTTTGCCGATGGTGGCCAGGCCTTTGTCGAGGGCCGGCTGGTTGATGTCGATGAGAGAGACGGCGAATCCGTGCTGGGCAAAAACGTGGGCAATGCCATTGCCCATCGTGCCCGAGCCAATAACGGCAACGTTCATAAGGGTGGGAAAGAAAACTGGGTGGGAAGAAAGCCAGGCCAGCCACTGCAAACCAGCAGCCGGTCCTTGGGCAAAGCTAAGCTTAAAACCCCGGGCCCACCAACCGGGCACCCCCGTCAGGAGAAGGTTAAGTGGCGCCCAATAAAAAAATATAAGGCTGTTTCCAGCTTGTAGGAGCCATTTATGCAGCTTGAATGAAAAATAGATGAATAGGAATTAAACCTTTTAACCAAAAGTGCGCGTACAAACCCGCAGAATGGCTTCCGAAGCGTGAATCATCCCTCACAAGCCGGAAACATCCCTTTTCTCTCTCCCCCTTTCTTTTTTCCCAACTCTCTCTTCCTTTTCAATCATGGGTAATCTGTTGTACATCATCGCCGTTATTCTGGTCATCATCTGGGCCATCAGCTTCTTCGGCGGCTTCTTCACCGGCGGCATTATTCATATCCTGCTGGTCATCGCCATCATCGTTATCCTGCTGCGCGTTATTCGAGGCGGCAGCGCGATTTAACTGCCAGCAGTAGCCAGCCAACAGTAGTTGGTATAGTTTACTGAAAAACACAAAAAACCCCGCTCAATGATTTGAGCGGGGTTTTTTGTGTCTGAATAAAACTGGCCTAAACACCGGACGAAGCTTATTTCAGGTCGAACAGGAAGCTAAAGCGAATAACGGGCTGACCGTAGATGTCGTCGAAGCCATCGTTGAAGTTGTAGAGCACCACGATGTCGGCGGCGGCCCGGTCGCTGAAACGGTTGCGGTAGCCCACGCCGGCCAGCGGCGTTTTCACCGTGCCCTTATACACGCCGATATTGCCGAACTGGTCGTAGCCCAGTATCTCCGCCTTGGTTACCTCGTATTCGCCGTGCAGGAAAAACTCCTTGTATACGATGAATTGTGCGAAGCCCTTAAAGCCCAAGCTGCTGGTTTTGATGCTGGGCCCGCCGTTGCCAAACGTGTAGCTGTTATAGGCATACGAAAGGCCTGGTCCGGCCGCAAACCGCTCCGAGAATCGGTAACCCACCGCCGGCGCAATGCTGGCGCTAAACTGGTTGTAGCCGTTGTAGCCGCTGAAACCCAGTCCCAGGTTGGTGTATAAGAAGTATTTGCGCAAGGGCGGCGGCGGCGCTGCCACACCCGGGCGCTGCGGCAAATCCATGCCCGAAGGCCGGTTGGGGTCGTAGGGGGCGTTCGAGGCCGGCACGTTGGGGTCGGGCGCGGGGGCTGTAGGGGTAGGCTGGTACACCGGCGGCGCCGTGGTGGGGGCGGGCCGGGGTGGGGCCGGCACCGGAGCCGAACCGGGAGGCGCCGTATTCAGCTGCGGCTTCACGGCCGGGCGGGTGCGGGTGGTATCGGTAGTTTGGGCCCGGGCCGTAGTAGGGGCCAGCCCGAGGCCAGCCCCACCAAGCAGCAGCAAGAACAGAAGTCGTTTCATCGAAAAAAAAGGAACGTGCGGAGGTGAAAATATGGGAACATGCTTAATCAACGTAGTGCCAGGTAGTTTCATTGACTCCACATTCACCTATTTCCCTGGTAAGCACACTTAAAGCTACGAAACAAGCTGGTACATGCGGCGGCGCTGGGCCTTGATGTTCTCGTCGGCCAGGTACTCCTCGTACGTCATGCGGCGGTCAATAATTCCGTCGGGCGTGAGTTCGATGATGCGGTTGGCCACGGTTTCAATCACCTGTAAGTCGTGGGAGGCAAACAGCAGCGTACCGTTGAACTCCTGCAACGAGTTGTTGAGGGCCGTAATGCTTTCCAGGTCGAGGTGATTGGTCGGGTCGTCGAGCGTGAGCACGTTGCCGCCTTCCATCATCATCTTGCTCAGCATGCAGCGCACCTTCTCGCCTCCGCTCAGCACGTTGCTCTTCTTCAGCGACTCCTCGCCCGAAAACAGCATCCGGCCCAGAAAGCCCCGGATAAACGACTCATCCTTCTCGGTGCTGTACTGGCGCAGCCAGTCCACCAGGTTCAGGTCGGTATCGAAGAACTCGGTGTTCTCCTTCGGGAAATAGCTGGGCGTGATGGTGGTGCCCCAGCTGAACTCGCCGGTAGCGGGCTTGGTCTCCTCGAACAGGATGTCGAAGAGGAGGGAGGCGGCCCGGTCGTCGCGGCTCACGATGGCCACCTTGTCGCCCTTGTCGAGCATGAACGACACGTTGCGGAACACGGTCTGGCCATCAACCTTGGCGCTCAGGTTTTCCACCGTCAGCAGCTGGTTGCCGGCTTCGCGCTCGGGCTTGAAGGCAATGTAGGGGTACTTGCGCGAGCTGGGCTTGATTTCTTCGAGCGTGAGCTTCTGGAGCAGCTTCTGGCGCGAGGTGGCCTGCTTGCTCTTCGAGGCGTTGGCCGAGAAGCGCCGCACGAACTCTTCCAGTTCCTTGCGCTTGTCCTCGGTTTTCTTGTTTACATCCTGGCGCTGGCGCAGCGCCAGCTGGCTGCTCTCGTACCAGAACGAGTAGTTGCCGGGATACATGGTAATCTTCGAGAAGTCGAGGTCGGCCATGTAGTTACACACCGCGTCGAGGAAGTGGCGGTCGTGGCTGACCACAATCACGGTGTTCTGGAACGAGTCGAGGAAGTTTTCGAGCCAGAGCACGGTTTCGGCGTCGAGGCCGTTGGTTGGTTCGTCGAGCAGCAGCACGTCGGGGTTGCCGAACAGCGCCTGGGCCAGCAGCACCCGCACTTTATCGGAGGTGCCCAAATCGCCCATCAGGGTCTGGTGCTTGTCTTCGGCAATGCCCAGGCCCGAGAGGAGTTCGGCCGCTTCGTACTCGGCGTTCCAGCCTTCGAGGTCGGCGAATTCGCCTTCCAGCTCGGCGGCCCGCTCACCGTCGGCGTCCGAGAAGTCGGCCTTGGCATACAGGGCATCCTTTTCCTCCATCACCTTCCAGAGGCGGGTGTGGCCCATCATCACGGTTTGGAGCACGGGGAAGGCATCGGCCGCGAACTGGTCCTGCTTAAGCACCGACAGGCGCGAGCCCTTGGGCATATCCACCGAGCCGGTATTGGCTTCAATCTCGCCCGACAGGATTTTCAGAAACGTGGACTTACCGGCACCGTTGGCCCCGATGAGGCCGTACACGTTGCCGGGCATGAATTTGATGGAAACGTCTTCGAAGAGGACGCGCTTGCCGTAGCGCAGGCTTACGTTGGAGGTGCTGATCATATAAAGCAGTAGGTCGGAAAAACAGTAAAGGCCACGGTAGCCTGGCTCATAGGCCAGCTATCGGCCCACAAAAGTACGGAAAATGCCCCGTCTGCCCCATTGATGGGGACTATAGGAGCAATAGTGGCCAAAAAAAGGCCCTCCATCACAACAACCTACTGTTCAACTTGGTATAAAGTAGAGTCGGTGAGCGGCAAAACCTTGTCGCCGGGGCGGTTTTTTAACATTACCAAGGCCGCTTCTGGTTCCGACTGCAGCACATGCTCTTTTTTCGCCACTTATCCTCAATTCCTCCTCCCTATGGCTGACCCCCAACTCACTCCCGAAAATAACGGCGTCCGCTACGGCCTCTATACGTCCGTAGGCATGGTCGCTTACTTTCTAGTAGCCTCTATGTTCGGGCTGGCCGAGCGCATCGAGCTAAGCTTCCTCAACGCCCTGATTCTGGCCGTGGGCATATGCATGGCCATTGTGCGCTACAAGCGTTTCCGCAACGGCCGGATGGGTTACCTGCCGGGCTTTGGCACGGGTATTATCACGGCTGTCGTGGCGTCGGTGGTATTTGGCCTCTTCTTTATTCTGTACGCCGGGGTCATCAACCGGCACATCATGGATGGCATCCAAGCCCAGGATTTGTTCGGCTTCGATCTGTCGGTGACCATCGCATTTCTGGCCATTGTACTGCAGGGCGCCATGTCGGGTGTTATCATCTCGCTCATTGCCATGCAGTACTACAAAAGTGCCGACCACAAGCCCATGACTGGAGTCGAGTAAGCGCCTCTTTGGCAGTGTAAGCTCAAGACCGGTTCCGTCAGGAGCCGGTCTTCTTTTATAGCACATCACGGTATAGCTATAATTTGATGGGTTAATGAATATTTCAATAAAGTATTTAATAAAAAGGATAAGCGTAGTATGATAATATGATTTTTAAGTTTTATATTTGTATAAAATAAATGGAATATGATGGAATTATCCGAAGAATTCTTTGGTTTCCATGATAGCCCATTACTACCACCTAGTGGTCAGTACAACCTCAAGCCACGTTTTATGAAAGCTTTTTTTCTCGCTCTTAGCCTGTTTATTGGATTGGGAACGGCTGCGCAGGCTCAGCTGAAGGATCATCATTCTGAGCGCCCCGGTAACATGAGCCCAACGGCTGCCCAGGCCGATGCGCTTACCCGGCAGATGAGTCAGCAACTCAGCCTCAATGAGGCGCAGATTATCAAGCTGCGTACCGTAAACAAGATCAAACTGGCCCGTACCGACGAAATCAAGTGGCAGTTCCACGAAGATCCGCTGGAGTGCAGGGCTAAGCTGACGGAGTTGCAGTCGCAATATGAAAACGAGTGCAGCCGGATTCTTACCCCCTCGCAGCTAAGCGCGCTGCGCGATGAGCAGCCGGAGAATGTAGCCACGCCGCCATCGAGCGAGGGCGGCCTTGGCTAAGCCTTTCCGCTGATTTTCGGCTACTTATAAAGGTCAACCGGCCGTCCTCGCTACTGAGCGGGGACGGCCGGTTGCTTTCAGGGGTACCCCCGGATCTTTTAGGTGCCTGGCGCAGGAAAGCCTTACTTCTCGCTTGGTATTACGGGGATGATAAGCTCTGTAACAGTGCCGGTGGCTCCGCTGCGCAGCATCACCCGGGGGCGGGCCGAGCGGGGGTGGCCGGGCTGGCAGTGCAGGCCAGGGGTAACGTAGTAGATGTACACTTTGTCGCTCTGCTCGCCCAGCTCCTCCTCGTCGGGGTGGCCCAGCAGGTTCGTGATGTCGTTGACGCGGGCCTCAAAAAGGTCGGCGCGGTGTTTTTCGAGGATGGGAACCAGAGCCGCCCGCTGGTTGCGGCAGCCGTAGGGGTCAGCTTTCCAGGTGGCGGAGTCGAAGTCGGGGAGGTCGGGCAACGCGTGGCCGCAGCCGGCTAAGGCGCCGGCGACGGCCAGCAGGGCGGGGCGCAGGCAGGAGGCGAAAGAGAAGGACATGGCTGATTAAGCAGATGAGGGCGAGATAGTTTACCGAAAAAGTACTAATTTTGGTGAGCCCACAGCCCCCGGGTTGTGCAAGGTACCCGCAAATTTATTCGCCCCGACTACTAATTTTAGCCGATGACGAGCTTGCCGACGCTGACCGCCGGTCTTTTTCTTGCCTGTTTTTCCTGCCTGCTGCCCGCCAGTGCCGGGACCACCCGCCCGACCAGTGCCGCTGCCGCCGAAAGGCCCCGGCCGGCTCCCGTGCCAGTTCGCCTGAGCGCCCCCGAGCGGGCCATATATCTGGCCGCCTTCGAGCAGCACGTTGCCCATACCTACGTGCAGGCCGGCCTGACAACCGCCGCCCTGCCCCTGACCGTGTACCGCGAAGCCCTGCTCGGCTTCTACAACCTGCAACAGCAAGGCCGTATCAGTGCCAATTGCCACACGCTGAGCATCGCCGATTTCGGCCAGTCGAGCAACCGCGAGCGGTTGTGGGTGGTAGACGTGGACCAGGGCCGGCTGCTGCACCACACGCTGGTGGCGCACGGCAAGAACTCGGGTGAGGAATACGCCCGCACCTTTTCCAACGTCGAGGGCTCGGAAATGAGTAGCCTTGGTTTCTACGTAACCGGCCCTACTTACCAGGGCAAGCACGGGCTGTCGTTGCGGCTGCGTGGTGTGGATGCGGGGTACAACACCAACGCATTGGGCCGGGCTGTGGTCGTGCACGGGGCCGCCTACGTGAGCCAGGGGTTTATCGGGCAGCATGGGCGGCTGGGTCGCAGCCAGGGTTGCCCGGCCCTGCCCGAGGCCGAAGCGCCAGCCATCATTCGGGCCATTAAAGGGGGCTCGGTGCTTTACGTGCATGGCCCCGCTGAGTCGGGCTACCGCTCCGAGCTGCTGGCCCTCGATTCCGCCCTGCTGGCCTTCGCCCAGAGCCAGGGCCTGACCAACCGGCTGGGGTAGCCCGCTGAAACCAGCTCCCCGGGGCGGCTATTTTGCCTGCTTCGCCTGTCAGCTATTAAAAAAACCGCCCCCTTCCTGGCCAGTGCCGGGGAGGGGGCGGTTTTTTAATAGTCTAAGCGAAATAAGCCTAAGCCCGGTCGCTGGTAGTGCGCACAAGGTTGATACCGGCCATGAAAAAAATCAGGCCCACGATGAAGGGCACCAGCGAGTTCATTTTGCTCAGACCCAGGCCGCCAATCTGGAGGAAAGCCATGGCCGCGATGATGATGCCGATGATGCCCAGTACGGTGAGGATGCTGCCGAAAGTGCGTTTCTGATTCATGGGAGTGAAGAAAAGGGGTGAAGGGAGAGAGGTGCAGCGGGCCCGAGGCCACAACTGAGCCTGATACGAGAACTGGCGAATTTTGGGTTTCAGCTCTTGGTGCAACCCTAACCCAGCCGGCGCGTTACAAAGCGCCGAACTCTTCCTTTCTTTCATTCCCTTTTCCTTACAGTCATGCGTGGTAACCTTCGCTACATCCTGGCCCTGGTCATGGCTGCTTTTGCCTTCATTCCTTACTACTGCAACACGCAGAAAAACGAGGTTACCGGCGAAGTGCAGCACGTGAACATGTCGGCCGACCAGGAAATTGCCCTCGGCCTGCAGGCCGCCCCCGAAATGGCCGCCCAGTATGGGGGGCTGCACCCCGACCAAGCGGCCCAGGCGGCCGTGCAGCGCATCGGGCAGCAAATCGTGCAACGCACCAAAGCCGGCCAGACGCCCTACAAATTCCAGTTTCATCTGCTGGCCGATGAGAACACCATCAACGCCTTTGCCCTGCCCGGCGGGCAGATATTCATTACGGCGGGCCTGCTGAAAAACCTCACCTCCGAAGGCCAGGTAGCCGGGGTGCTGGCCCACGAAATCGGGCACGTAGTGGCCCGGCACTCGGCCGAGCAGGTGGCTAAGTCGAAGCTGACCAACGGCCTGACCGGAGCCGCCGCCATCGGCCTCTACGACCCCGACCGGCCCGGCACGGCCGCCAGCGCCGCCGCCGCCGCTATGGTGGGCAAGCTCCTGACCTTGCGCTATGGCCGCGAAGATGAGCTGGAGGCCGATAAGCTGGCCGTGGATTTCACGCCCGCCGCCGGTTACGATCCGCGCTCCATGATTCAGGTGATGGAAATTCTGGACCGCGAAAGCCAGGGCAGCAAGCCGCCGGAGTTTATGAGCACCCACCCCAACCCCGGCAACCGCATCGAGCAGATTCAGCGCGACATTGCTACTGATTTCCCCCAGGGCTTGCCCGCCAACCTCAAGCAGTAGCCTCCCTCGTTTTTTTGTTCCGTTCAGCCGGCCATTGGCCGGCTGAACGCGTTTAAGGGCCTACGGTCTTTTTTTTGAACTGGCCTTTTCTCCGCTTCCGCTGTCTAACTATGCCAACCGCATCTTCCGACCACCTGCGGCACCTGCTGTTCGTACTCAACCCGATTTCCGGCGACATCGACAAAGCCCCGCTCCCCGATACCATCAGGAACTACTGCACCCAGCGGGGCCGGACGGCCGAGTTCTTCCAGACTACCGGCGAGGATGACTTATTGCGGCTACGCGGCTGGCTGGCTACCACCCCGCCCGACGCCGTATTCGCGGCCGGCGGCGACGGCACGGTGAGCTTGGTGGCCGAAGCGCTGGCCGGTACGGCCGTGCCGCTGGGCATTCTGCCCCTGGGTTCGGGCAACGGGCTGGCCAAAGACCTGGGCATTCCGCTGGAACTTGAACCGGCTCTGGCCCTGACCTGGGACTACCAGATCCGGCCGCTCGATACGCTGCGGGTGGGCGGCCGCTTCGTGGTGCACTTGGCTGATCTGGGCTTCAATGCCTGCATCGTCGACCGGTTCGACCAGGGCGACGTGCGTGGGCCGGCCGCTTACGTGCGTATTGCCACCCAGGAATACGCCGCCTACCAGCCCGCTACCTACCGCATTGAAACCGACCAGGAAATATGGTCGGGCGAGGCTTTTATGGTGACGCTGGCCAATGCCAACACCTTCGGCAGCAATGTGGTCATCAACCCCAACAGCAAGCCGGATGATGGGCAGTTTGAAATCTGCCTGATTAAGCCCTTCCCCAACGCGGCCGCCCCGGCGCTACTCTACCGCCTCTACACCAGCAGCTTCGACGACTCCGATTACACCTACCGCCTACGCTGCCA
Organism: uncultured Cytophagales bacterium; assembly: GCA_963711295.1. Taxonomy (GTDB): domain Bacteria; phylum Bacteroidota; class Bacteroidia; order Cytophagales; family Hymenobacteraceae; genus Hymenobacter. Next base: position 855,459 of record CAVQDF010000003.1, on the reverse strand, counting down.
ACGAGCCCGGATCAGGGTTTCCGGAGCCGACAGCGTACTGGTGCAACTAGACGGAGAGTCTCACTACCTACCCAACCCCGTAACGGTTGAAATACTACCGCGGAGCCTGCGGGTGCTGGTGCCGCCGACTAAGGCTGCTGTGCCGGTAGGGCCGGCGTAACCGGCGTTGCGGCCGGGGCGCTGCTAAGGCGCAAGCGGAACACTTCGGGCGCATCGAAGGGTGGTTCGAGGGTGCGCAGCCAGGTTTGATGAGGGCCGTAGTAGTCGAGGCTGAAAAAGCCCTGGTGCTCGTGTATGAATGAGGCCCGCCCGCCCTTTTGCACGAAAGCCGTTTTGCTGCCCGCCCCGCTTACGAGGAAGTGGCCACCCCGTTGCTCGAAGTATTGCAGGTTGTGGTCGTGGCCGGCGGCGTACACCACGCCGGGAAAATCGTGGAGCACCCGTAGCAGGCGGCGGCGCATTTTACGGTAGCGGGGGTGGGCCATGTCTTCGGCCGCGCCCACGGTTTTGCGGTAGAGCGGCAGCAGCGAGCCGATGAAGGGCAGCGGCACGTAGGCCCGCTTATGCACCGTGGTGAGCGGAAATACGTGCTGCTTGGCCGTAAACTTACCCCCGTGCAAGGCATTAGAGTACAGCGGATGGTGGCCGGCCACCAGCACCTGCTGGTGGCGGTTGGCTTCGAGCAAGGCCCGCAACTCGCGGAACGGCTGGCGCGAATCGGCGGCGGGGCGGGCGCCGGTCTGCACCCACCACTGGGTATTGAGCACGATGAGCAGCAGCCCCTCGGCCAGTTGCAGGCTTACGGGGCCGGGCGCACCGTCGGGCGGCAGATAGTGAGCGGCGGGCAGGTGCTGGTGTACGTAGGCTTCCTGGCGGCGCAGGTATTCCCAGCCGTCGGGGCGGCCTTTGTTCCAGTCGTGGTTGCCGCTGAGGAGCACCACGCGCCCCTTAAAGCGGCCCAGCGTAGCCAGCAGGGCGTCGAAGCGGGCCTCGGCGGCGGCCCGGCCGGGGTGGCCTTCGGCGGGCAGGCCAGTGGGGTAGATGTTGTCGCCGAGCAGCACAATGGTGCCGTCGGGGCCAGTTTGCTGCTGCCAGCGCTCCAGCAGCTGCAAAATCGGGTCGGAGCCGTCGGTGGCTACCGCGCCGGGGTCGCCGAGCAGGGCCACACGGTGGCGGGGCGGAGTAGTAGGCAGGGGGTGGGCGGCCCAGTCGCGGCGCGGGGGGGCCACGTAGGGCCGGCGGCGGTAGTGGCGCTCCTGCCGGTGGCGTAGCAGCAGCCACAGGCCCAGCAGGCCTGCCAGCAGCAGCAATCCATAGAGCAGGAGAGAGGTTGTCATGTGACTGATCGTTGTTAGTTGTTGGTTGTCAGTTGTCAGTTGTTAGTTGTCAGTTGTTAGTTGTCGGACGTCAGTGGAAGCATGACGTTCCTTCACTGACAACTGACAACTGACAACTGACAACCAACAACTGGCAACTCAAAAAGAAGGGGGGGTGAGGTTCTTGAAGTGGCCGTTGAGGCGGACGCGCTCCTTGAGGCGCTCGGTTTCCTGGAGGACGGGCAGAATCCGCTCCAGGTGTTCGAGGGCCAGTTGCTGGCGGTCTACTTCGGTGGAAGCAGCCAAGAGCTGGTACTCCTGCTCGGTGCTCATGCCCAACTGGTGGGCCACGTCGTAGATGCGGAAATCGGGGGCCAACTCGGCGAAGATGCGGCGCAGGCCCAGAATGGAATAGAGCTGCTCAATCAGCTCCCGAAGTTGGGCGTGCAGGACTGGGTCGGCAGTGGCGTTGTCGGGCAGGTCGTGCACGGTAGCCCCGGCGTAGAGTTTGCCGGGCAGCTCGCGGAAAAACTCCTCCACCCGAAATAACCCGATGGCCTTGGTCCGAATGTCGAGCTCCCCGGAAACGTAGCTTTTTTCCACGCTGATGAGCCGCAGCTCCGTGCCCAGCTCACTAACGCCCCCGTTCAGGTAAGGCGGTACGCCGAACGTGACGCCGTCCTGCAAACAGTCGCGCACCAGTTGCCGGTAGCGGGGCTCGAAGATGTGCAGGTTTAGCTTTTCGCCGGGAAAAACGACCAGGTTGAGCGGGAACAGAGCAAGTTGACGCATGAAGACAGAATACAAGTAGGCGGAAAGCAGCAAAAAACATGGGCCGGGAAGCAATACGCTGCCCGCCTTACTAACAATGCTAGCGCCCGAATCTTCCGGCTGCCGCGCATCTTTTTTGGCGGCGGTCGGCAGTAACTATCGGCTGACGCGCCCTCATCCTAAAAACAGACGCTATTTTTGCTCCGGGTTATGGGGCGAATCCCAACCCCGGATACAGCTACTGATTGCGTGACGAATATAAAAAAAACTGCCCGCCGGACCGGCCGGATAGCCTTGCAGGTGCTGGCTGTGGCCTTTCTGTTGTCGGTGGCCTGGGTGGGCCTCTACCGCTGGGTGAACCCACCCGCCACCTGGCTCATGCTCGATAGGCGGGCCCACGCCCCGGTGGGCCGGGGCTATCAGGGCATCCGCGAAGAAAACCGCCGGATTCAGTACGATTTCAAATCCCTGGAGGAGGTTTCGTCGCAGTTGCCGCTGGCGCTGGTGGCGGCCGAAGACCAACGGTTTCTACTCCATCACGGCTTCGATGGCGATGCGCTGATGAAGGCGGCTAAATCGAACTTCAATGGCGGCAAGCAGCTGCGCGGAGGCAGCACCATCTCGCAGCAGGTGGCCAAAAACGTGTTTTTGTGGCAGGGCCGCAGCTACGTGCGCAAGGCGGCGGAGGCGTATTTTACGCTGCTTATCGAGCTGCTCTGGGACAAGCGCCGCATCATGGAGATGTACCTGAACGTGGCTGAAATGGGTGACTGTATCTTCGGGGCCGAGGCCGCCTCGCAGCAGTACTTCGGCAAGCCTGCCGCCCGGCTCACGCCGGCCGAAGCAGCCCTGCTGGCCGGGGTGCTGCCCAACCCGCTCCGGTTCCGGGCCAGCAACCCCGGCCCCGAGGCCCGGGCCAAGCAGCGCCGGGTGCTGCGCCGGATGCGGCAGCTGCGCGGCACGCCCTACGTGCAGGAGTTGATGAGCGAGTGAAGCATAGCGTGCTTTGCCTCATTTGCTCGTTATTTAAGCTGCAACCTCTCCTCTTCCCTATATCATGAAGCACTTGTTATTCTCGCTGCTGCTTGCGGCGGCCGTTTTGCCCGCCTGCACACCCCAGCTGGCAGTACTCACGCCGGCCACTACGGCGGCGGCCCGCCACGATATCCGCGAGGTGCTGCAAACCCAGACCGCCGCCTGGAACCGGGGCGACGTAGCCGGGTTCATGCAGGGCTACTGGCAGAACGACTCGCTGGTCTTCATCGGTAAAAGCGGCCTCACCTACGGCTGGCAGCCTACCCTCGACAACTACCGCCGCAGCTACCCCAACCCGGCCGCCATGGGCCAGCTCGATTTCAGCCACCTGCGCATCGAGCCCCTGAGCCCCGATGCGGCCCAGGTTATCGGGCGCTGGCACTTGGCCCGCCCGGCAGCCGGCGACCTGCAGGGGCACTTCCTGCTGGTTATGCGCCGCCTCGGGGGCCGCTGGGTAGTGGTAGCCGACCATTCGAGCTAACGAGCTGTTCTGAAGGGCACAGAAGCTGCTTGCACTTTTTAAAAAGTAAACTGAAACGCCATGTTGGGGTTGTAGCGCGAAGCTCCAGCTTCGCGCATCGTTGAGCGGAATCGTTGGCCGTCAGCAACGATGCGCGAAGCTGGAGCTTCGCGCTACAGCCTCTTGGCATAGGTACTGCTCAAATAACCCCGTTTATTCCATTACCGGCTGGCCGGTTCCTTCTCCGTCGAGGCCGTCGGCGGCTTCGTCCTTCTGCTTTTCTGCCTCCACGGCCGGAATGGCTTGCTGGTAGATGAGGCCAGCGGTGGCGGCGTGCTCAGCGGCCTGCACCGTATCCTGTACCAGTAGCATTTCCACCTTTTCGCCCCGTAGCTCCTCGCGTACCAGCTCTACCAGGGCCGCGCGGTCGGGCCGGTTTACGTCGCGGATGTAGATGGCCAGGATGCGGCCGGGGTGGCGGCGCACCACTTCGCGGTAGATGTTGGCGTCTTCCTGGCCCGAGTCGCCGATGAGCACGAAGGGCAGGCGGGGGTAGGTGAGCAGCAGGTTGTCGATTTCGCGCAGCTTATGGGCGTGGTGCCCGGAAGCCGCACCGGGCTCCTGAGGCATCTTAAGGGCCAGGTCGCGCAGCAAGAGCGGGCCGGGTGGAACGTCGTTGAGGTCGAGAAAGTCTTCCAGCAAATCGTAGAGGTTCCAGGGCGAGCTGCTGACGTAAAAGAACGGGTTGTTGCGCTTGCCATTGCGGCCCAGCTGGAGCTGGCGGTAGAACTCGGCCACGCCTTTGAAAGGTAGCCGCGAGTGGGCGTTGCGCAGCAGCACCGTGCGGGCCATTTGCAGTAAATCAGTGGCCGAAGTCTGGATAACGGTGTCGTCGAGGTCGGAAATGATGCCGTACTCGGCGTCGGGGGGCGGAATAAGTACCATGGCGCGGGTGCCTAAGCCGGGTGGGGTGGGGAAGGGCGGAGGTGCGCGGTGCAGCAAAATTTCGACCGGATACCAGAGAAAATCAATCGGCTCGGGCAGGGTTTGCGGGGCCAGGTTGAGGGTGAAGTAACCTTCCTCATCCGACAGAATAGGGTGGTCGGAACCATCGGCGGGACGCACGCTGAGCTGGGCTCCGCCTATTTCGTTGCTGTCGAAGCGGCGGTACATATCGAGCAGGTTGTGCCAGCGCGAGTCGGAAGGATCAGCCTCGCCGATACCCTTGTCGGTGAGCACCCGGCCCTTCACGTAGAGGCGCTCGGGGGTGCCGTAGCTGCGGTAAGGCACGAGCTGGATCGGGTGCAACAGCCCGAGGCGGGCGCGGGTGCGGGTCAGGGCCTGGTCGGCGCCTTCGGCCCAGCCGCTGAGTTTATCGAGAAAAGAAGCCATAGGGGCAAAGAAAGCGGTTTGCTGGAAAGCTGCCTAGACTGGCATTTTTCCGGCCGGGCAGCGTAGCCGGAGTAGCGGCGCAGCATCAGTCACAAAAAAGCTCCCGGCAAGTTGCCGGGAGCCTAGGAAGAGCAGAAAAAAGCGGGGCTACAGCGCGCTTCTGAGTTGGTTGAAGTCGGTGGAGCCAGCCGTGCGGTTGCGGCAGTTCTGCTGGTCGGCCCGGGCCTGAATGTTCTGAATACGGGAGCCGGGGTCGGGGTGGGTGCTCAGGAACTCGGGCTGGCGCTGCTGTCCTTCGTTCTGGGCCTTGATGAAGAAGCCGGCCGCGCCGTCGCAGGCGTAGTAGTTGGTGGCGTTGAGGTAGTCCACCGAATAGGCATCGGCCTCCGTTTCGTAGTCGCGGCTGAACTTGAGCTGCCCCAAGCTAGTGGCGACGTCTACCAACGTATTCTGGTTGTTGCCCAAAATCAGGCTCAGCAGCACGCTTATGCCATACTGCTGCTGCAGCTGCCGGGACGTGTGGCGGCGGTCGGCGTGGGCAATTTCGTGCCCCAACACCCCGGCCAGCTGCGTTTCGTTGTCTAGGTACTTAATCAGGCCCGAGTACACGTAAATGTGGCCGCCGGGCGTGGCAAAGGCATTCTGGGTCTGGTCGTCCTTGATGATTTTTACATCCCAGGGAAACTCGTTGCGATACTGGATTTTGCCCGAGTTGAGTACTCGCAGCACAATCCGGTTCAGCGCCTCGTAGGCCTGGGGGTTGCTGGCTGGCGTCAGCAGCTGGCCTTTGGCGCGGAACGTGGAGTCGGTTTGGGCGGCTACTTTCTGGCCCAGCGCCTTGTCGTCTTCAATAGAGAACAGCAGGATACCATCACCGTCTTTGGAGCAGGAAGCGGCGCCACCCAGGGTTAGGGCAAGGCCCGCCAGCAAGCCGGCTTTTTGCAGATTGAATCGCATACAGTGCGAGAAGTAGAAGGATGAAACAAAGGGGAACTACCCGGGCCCTTAGAAAAAACGGTGCCAGAGCTGACAGCTTGCTAACGCCCGCCCCGCCCGCCATGTTGCCTCCACCGGCCCGCCAGACCTGCTCGGGCGACGTATCGAGCCCAGAATCAGCTAGAAAAAATAGGCGGCTAAGTTTTGTCGCGGCGCTGCCAGCCGGAAGTAGCAGGGGCGCTGACCGGGGCCACCTTCCACTAGGTTTCTGCGTAGAGGGGAACCCGCCCGCCCGTTTCGGCCGACCGGTTATCCCACCCTCCACGATATGGTTACTACTGCCACTCCCCGTTCCAAAACCAAGAAGAAGCGCCTGGAGCCCCTGCCCGAGGCCCACGAGCTGTACAAAGACCCCGCCCGCCAGGCCGAGCTGGCCGGCCTGCGCTACCTCACCGACGCCAAGCCCGGCCTGACCCGCGAAACCACCCGGGCCGGCAACGTGCGCTACCGCACGGCCAAGGGCGAGCTGCTCACGGACGAGAAAACGCTGGCCCGCATCGGGGGCTTCGTGATTCCGCCGGCCTGGACCGACGTCTGGATTTCGCCCTCGCCCAACACCCACCTGCAGGTTACGGGCCGCGACGCCAAGGGCCGCAAGCAGTACCTTTACCACCCCGCCTGGGACCAGGCCCGGGCCCTGACCAAGTTCAGCCGCCTGCGGGCTTTTGGTGAGCAGCTGGCCAGCCTTGCGCGCGCAGATGCACAAAGACATGGCCCGCCCGAAGCTCGATAAAACCAAAGTCGTGGCCCTGGTGCTCACGCTCATGGACCAGTCGTTTATCCGGGTTGGCAACAAGGAATACGCCAAAAAGAACAAGACCTACGGCCTGACCACGCTGCGCGACAAGCACGTGCAGGTGAGCGGGGCCGATGTGCGCTTTAGCTTCGTGGGCAAGAAAAGCGTGCCCCACGACCTGACCATCCATGACCGCAAACTGGCCCGGATGGTGCAGAAGTGCAAGGAAATTCCGGGCCAGCACCTGTTCCAGTACTACGCCCCCGACGGCCACCGCCAGGAGCTGGAATCGGGCGATGTGAACGACTACCTGCACGCCGTAACTGGCATGAAGCTCTCGGCCAAGGACTTCCGCACCTGGGGCGGCACCGTGAAAATGGTAGAGGCCCTGGAGCGGATTCTGGACGAGGAGCCGGAGTTCCCGCGGCCCAAAACTCTCAAGCGGGCCATCAAGGACGTGGCCGAGAACCTGGGTAACACGCCCAGTGTGTGCTCCAAGTACTACATCCACCCCCAGGTTATTGAGCTGTTCAACTCCAACCAGCTCGTCGACTACCTGCGCCGCCACGACGCCGACCCCGCCGAAAACGATTTGCTAACCCCCACCGAGCACTTGGTGCTGGAAATGCTGGGCGAGTTAGAGGTGAAGGGGAATTAAAAGCTAAAAGTGAAAAATTAAGAATGGCCGTTGAATGACTCCTGAAAGAGGACGTTCAACGGCCATTCTTAATTTTTCACTTTCAAATTTTAATTCCCTCTACCTGCCCGAGCCGTCGCGGTCGAAGGCGTGGCTCAGGACGTTGTGGGCGGTTTTGTTCTTGGTTTCGGGGCCGGGATAAAGCTCGTTGTTGCGGGCCGTATCGAAGAAGCGGGTGCGCTTGCGCAGGCCGGCCACGCGGGAGGAGTCGCGCACGACGTCTTCCTGGGGGCCACCGTAGATGTCGATGAAGGGTGAGCGGCGCACCCGGCCCGATACCACGAACTCGTCTTTCCCCTTCAGGCCGTGCAGGCGTACGGTTTTGGTTTCCTGGGGGTTGAAGCTACGGCGGTAGAGCAAGCGGCCGTTCTGGCCAGCCGGCACGTCTTCGATGGAGTACATGGAAACCACGGTAGCCGTATCGTTGAGGCGTTCCACTACAAACCGCTCGTCGTCGTCGGTGCCGGCTACCAGCACGTCTTCGGCTTCGAGGCGGTAGAACTCGGCGGCGGCCTGGGGCAGGGCGGCGCGGCGGGCTTTAAGGGCGGCAATCATGCGGGGGCCCTCGTAGGCGTACACTTCGGGGGGCAGGCCCTGGCGCACGGCCTGCTCAATTACGGCGTCGGTGAGGCGCTGCTGCAGGTCGTGGGCAGTGGCCAGATACGTGGCGCGGGGCACGGCTGCCAGGGCGCGGCCATCGATGAACGAGGCGTTGCGGGTGTAACCCTCGATGCTCTGGTATTTTGGCCCGAACGTGCGGAATTTAGCCACTGCCTTGCTTACAACCCAGGAGGCCAGCCCATCATCAAAGCGGAAAAAAACCTGGTCCCGGTCCTGAGGAACGGGTTTCCAAAGCAGCCGGTCACCGGGCTTATCGTAGCCGGCCCAGCTCCACTGGCCCTCGTGCCGGTCCCAGTCGCCGAGCCAGAGGTCGAACAGGCGGGCCCGCACGAAGGCTACGCCGTCGAGCTCGTGGCGTTGGTTGTTGTAGCGTTCGGGCAGCATATCGTCGGTTTCTTCCAGCTGCCGGGCTCCGGCCACGGGGCCATCGATGTTCTGCTTGCCTTCGTACTTGCGCTCCACGAGCACTACTTTGCCCTGGAACCGCTCGGAGGCAGGGCCCAGCCCGGTTTCATCGGCGCGCACGTAGTAGGGGCGGGGGCTGGTGTGGGGCACTCCGGCCGCCTCGGCCAGCGGGGGTACCACGAAGGCGCCATAGGGCATGGCGGCGGCCGTCGCGTCGCGCACCACCGTCATCACAAAGCTGCGCCGCAGCACTTTGGGCAGGGTTTTCTCGGGGTTTTTATCGATGGTGCGCACGGCGTAGCTGCGGCCCGCCGAGTCCACCATCGTCAGGCTCACTGTCTGGAAGCCACCGCCCATCTTCTCGAAGCGCAGGCCGCCCGGAACCAGGCGGTCGGGCCGAAGCACAGGCAGCTGCAGCGGTTGGGCCCAGGCCCGGCGGTAGTGCGCGCCCAGCAGCAGGCGGCCCAGCGGGCCGCGTTGGTAGTGGCGGCCGGCCGTTACCCGGGCGCTGTCGGCGTTGGCGGGCAGCGCGGTGGTGTAATCTATACGGGCGTCGGGCTGAAAAAAGGACTTTCGACTGCAGGCCGTGCTGGTTAGCAGCAGCAGGAGTGGGAGGGCGTAGCGAGGGTTCATTCAGGGCAGTAAAGCGCGGGATTATTTCCTTCAACGCAAGTTTACCGGAAAAGTCAATGCCGGCGGGCATAACCGTGGGGGCCGGCTTTGCGGTATAAGGCACACGGAGCCGGTTGAAGCCGGCCGTCATCTTTCCCGCGAAACCCCGCGCTTACGTGTCTTTCTCTCCTTCCACGCCCTTCCTGATGCTGGGCTTGTGCAGCGGCCTGCTGCTGGTGGCCTGTTCTGCCCCCGCCCAACATACCCCCTCGGCCACCACCGCCCACCCCGTTATCGGCCCCGATTCGACCGTAGTGGTGGCAGCTGGCCCCCAATACGACCGGGGGGGCGTGCACCGATTTTTCTGGGGCACTCATTACCGGGCGCTCTGGGATCTGCCGGTGAAAGTACCCGTGTTCAACCTGCGCACTGCCGTACCCGGGGGCCTGACGCCCGTGAAGGAGGGTGGCTCGTTCCAGACTAAAAATCTGCGCCTCGTTGACCGCAACGGGATGGAATACGTGCTGCGCTCGGTGGATAAGGATGCCACCCGGGCCCTGCCCGAGGAATTGCGCGACGGGGCCATTGGCCGCATCATGAAGGACCAGACCAGCGTTATTCACCCCTATGGAGCCTACATTGCGGCCCCGCTGGCTGAGGCGGCCGGCCTCTTCCATACCAATCCCCGCCTCGTGTATGTGGCCGATGACCCCGCGCTGGGCGAGTTTCGCGAAGAGTTTGGCTATGCCCTCTACCTGTTTGAGGAGCGCCCCGACGGCGACCAAAGCACGGTGGCCAGTTTCGGCCGCTCGGCCGATGTGGAAAGCTCGCGCAAAGCCTTCACTAACTTGCTAGCCAGCTCCCAGTTTCAGGTGGATGCTCGCCAGTACCTGCGCAACCGCCTCTTCGATATGTGGCTCGGCGACTGGAGCCGGCGCGAAGACCAGTGGCGTTGGGCCAAGTTCCCGACGGCCGGGGGCGGCACCACCTACCGGGCCATCCCGCGCGACCGGGACCACGCCTTCTTCAAGTTCGATGATGGCCTGCTCACCCACATGATCGGCTGGGTGAAATCCAACTACCAGAGCTTCCACGAGAAAATCCGCCTCGCTGATGTGGAGGGCCTCAACCGCGCTGCCCGGCCCATGGACAAGTCGCTGCTACCCTACCTTACCCGCACCGACTTCCAGCAAGTGGCCGACTCCCTGCGCGGGGCGCTGTCGGACGACGTAATTGCCCGGGCTCTGGCTACCTGGCCGCCCGAAGTGCAGCAGATCAGCCAGGCCGAGTTCACGCGCAAGCTCCGGGGCCGCCGCGACCAGCTGCCCGCCGTGGCCGATAAGTTCTATGAGCTGCTCAACCGCGACGTGGAACTACCCGGCACCGACGAAGCCGAGCGGTTCGTGGTGGAAGCCACCGGCCCCGATGCCGTGCGGGTGCAGCTGTTCCGGCTCACGCCCAAGGGCGCTACCCTGCTCCACGAGCGCACTTTTAAAGCGGCTGAAACCCGGTCCATCAAGCTGTTTGGGCTAGGCGGCAACGACTCGTTTGAATTGCGCGGTGAGCCTGCCAGCCGTATTCAAATAGGGGTGTACGACGGCGAAGGCCAGGACCTGATTGAGGCTACCCCAGCCCCTGAAAAACGCCCTTCCAGCCGCATCACTATTTACGACAGCGGCGACGGCAACACGTTGCGCGTGGGTAAATTCAAAACCGAGGCATATCAGCCCAAGGCTGAGGAGTTCGATGCGGCCGGCTGGCTGCTGCGCCATCGGTTGTATTAGCGGTTCTGGTGGCGGTGTAGTTTGTATTCAACCAACAATTCAGTGCAATAGCAGCTTACGGTTGCTGCTGAAGCCAGGTCATGGCTGCGCCCTCGTCACCGAAGAGGCGAATCTGGTAGTCCCGCTCAACGTCGGCAGCGGTCTGTGCCAGCGTGGCCAGGGGCGTAACGGGGCTGGTGCTGGGCCGCCAGGTAGCCGCCACCAAACAGGCCAGGTGAATGGGTAAGTTATGGATGGCCGGCCTGAGGGCTGGTAAATACTCCTGAGCCAACCAGTCTACCATTTGGGCGTCCGGCTCGGCCCGGCGGCGCGAGTCTACCAGCCACCGGCCGGCTTGGTAATCAGCCGCAACCCGGCAGGCTTCGGCGTAGCCCTGCTGCAGCTCCGTTTGGGATACCTCCCGCAGCCAGCGTACAATCAATAAAGCCAGATCGGAGCGAAACGTGATGGAAATGTAAGGTGTGTCAGTGGTCATACAGGGGTGGACTGCCAGAGCAAGCTGCTCCGGGGGCAAACATACGACTTGATGGGCCGGTGGTTGCCGGAATCAGAGACAAATTGAAAGATACCCCGGATTTAAGGACGGCTCCGAACCCGGGATATTGCCAATGCTTCCGGTGGAGTACTATATTTGACTTTGTTTTCGCCGCCCGATGCAGACCTTCCACTCGCCCGATTACCTGACCTTAACCTATCGCCCCGACCTCAACTTTCTGGTCGGCCGCTGGCTAAGGCCCGTTTCGGGGGGCGAAACCCGCCAGGGCTACGCCTTAATTCTGCAGTCGGCCCAGCAGTGCGCCTGCCCTTACTGGCTGCTCGACGGCCGCCGCCGCCCACCAGCCGACGCCGAAACCACCCGCTGGGGCCTGGAAGATTTTTTTCCCGGCCTGAGTGCTGCTCTTGGCCAGCCCGTATTTATAAGCCATCTGCTTTCCCCCGATTATCAGGCCCTGACCGACGCTCAACCCGCCTTTCAGGTGGCCGAACAGAGCCCGGCCCGCACCTACCAGATGCGCCGCTTCAACGATGAAACCCAGGCCGTGCGCTGGTTGCAGCAGCAGCAGACGGTACCGGCCGGCGGCAAGTAGGAGGGCGAAATAGCTTATGTACCGGCGGCTACCAATCTCGTTTCAGCACTCAAACTCCGTCCGGGTTTGTAAGCTCTCAGCCGCCTACTTAAACACCTGCACCTTGTCTTTGTGCTTGGTGCGCAGGTACTGGCGGATAATCTGCTGCACGTCCTTGTTGTCGTGGTAGCGCGTAATGGCGTCGCGGAAATCCTCGAAGCTGCGGGCTGAGAAGGTCTCATCGACGTAGCCGAAGCCCAGGTAACGGCCGTTTTCCACTACCACGAGGCTCTTTTCATCGGCCCGGTGGCCCGCCCCGATGACGACGAACGAACCGTGCTCGTAGGTAAACGACTCGATGGCGGCTTCTACCCGCTGGTTGTAGCTTTCGGGCGACTCCTGGCCCACGCAGGCGCCCTGGCAGCGGTGTACCTGATAATCAAAGCAGGGGCCGGTGGTTTTGTACAGGTCGCAGAGCTTCTGGCAGAGGTTGAACTTGGCTACCTTATGAAATAAAAAACCCTTGGCCTTGAACTGGTTGGCCAGCGCAATGAGCGGGTGCGACTCGGCGTGGTCGTCGGCCCGGCCGTAGTACAGGTGCTTGTAGCCGTCTTCGTCGGTGCGCAGGAAAATGCCCGCCGGAAACACCGACCGCCGCTGCTGGCGGTTGTAAAGCGGCTTTAAGCGCTTGATTTCATGCGATTCGAAGAGCAGCGCCACCAACTCGGAGCCGGTCAGCTCCCAGGTGATTTCCGAGATAGAGCTTTTGAACTCGATGCTCTTACGCGACTTGTAATCGACAGCAAAGTGCTGCTGAATCCGCTTGTAGATATTGATACTCTTGCCCACGTAAATCACTTCCCCGGCCTGGTTGTGGAAGTAGTATACGCCCGCCTCCTGGGGCAGGGCTGCCACCTGCTCGGGCGTGATGTTGGGCGGCAGTAGCGCCGTTTTGATGGCCTCCTGCACGGCCTTGATCTTACGCGGCGAGGGCTGCTTGCCCGCTGCGGCCGCCTTGGCCGGCTGGCGGCCACTGGGGGCGTGGGCGTCCACCACGGCCAGCGCATCGGCCGGACTCAGACCGACGGCCGCGGCCGGCGTCTCCTGCTGCTGGCTGATATTGAGTAGCCGCCCGAACAGAATGGCCGTGGCCGCCGCGTCGCCGGCGGCGCGGTGCCGACCGTTCAGCGGAATGCCGATATTCTGGCAGAGCTTGCCCAGGCTGTAGCTGGGCTGCCCCGGCATCAGCGAGCGGCTCAGGCGCACCGTACACAGCGTTTTACGCGAGTAGTTGTAGCCCAGGTCACCAAACTCCTTCTTCAGAAACGAGTAGTCGAAGCGCACGTTGTGGGCCACGAACACGCAGCCTTCCGTCATTTCGACCACCTTGCGGGCCACCTCGTGGAAGCGCGGGGCCTCGCGCACCATGTCGTCGGTGATGCCCGTGAGCTGGGTAATAAAGAACGGGATGGCCCGGCCCGGATTAATCAGCGAGCTGAACTCATCTACCACTTTCTCGCCATCGTGGATATAGATGGCAATTTCGGTGATACGGTCCTGGGCGGGCTGGCCCCCGGTGGTCTCAAGGTCGATAATGGCGTACAAATGCTTTATTGAGCTGTTAGCTAATAGCTGTTGGCTGATAGCTTTTGTTCTGAAAATACCCGGTAGGGCTAAATTGGCTAAGCAGATTGGTAACAAAGATACCTGCCCGGATGGTTGCACAATTTATCGAACCTGATAGGGTCGGCATAAAGCTAAAAAAGAAGCCCACCGAATGGCGGGCTTCTTTCAAAAAAGCTGATAGCTATCAGCTAAAGGCTAACAGCTTAGAAAACTAGCGACCCTTCTGACCGGTAATCCAGTTTTTGGTCGACAGAATTTCGCCGTGCTGCTTCTGAATAACGTTGCGGGCCTCAGCGGGCAACTCATTAGATTTCAGGGCCGTTTCGTAGCTGCTCAGGGCCGTCGAGTCGCCCGTTTCGCACTCGCCCAGAATGGCCGAATCGTCCTGGCCCGTGATGGCTGACTTGATGTTGATCCAGCCCCGATGAACGGCCGCCGCGGCATCGGTGAGGGCGCCTTCCACAGTGCCTTCCTGCTCGGGGTTGATGCCGAACTGCTGAGCATGCGTGCTCAACTCGGAGGCAAACTGGGCCCGCTGCTGGCTGAACTGGCTCAGCTTGGCCTTCAGGTCGGGGCTGGTAACGCCTTCGGCGGCTTCCTGGTAGCCTTTGGCGGCCGTTTTATTGATTTCTACTAGGTCGTTGTAAGCGCGGGCGGTTTCGCCAGTGATAATAGCCATGAGAGCGTTTGTTAAGTAAAAAAGAAGGCCACCGCGTTAAGCGGTAGCAATGTCCTTATAGCGCTGGGTACCCCGGCCGGGTTGCGTGCAAAATTAAGGTCAGTCCCGGCAGCTAACGGCGCTTATTGCCCCTCGGGGCGTCCCAGCAGCCGGTTCCAAAGCCGGTGTAGGCCCCCTGGCTGGTTCGATTCGGGCTTGGTCGAGTCGTCACCCTCGGCCGTGTCGCCGAGTAAAAAGCCCCAGGGCTCAGTAGCCTTGTTGGCATCGAGCACCACCTTAATCACGGCCATCAGCGGAATGCTCAGAATCATGCCCGGCGTACCCCACAGCTCGTTGCCCAGAATCAGGGCCAGAATAGCGGCCAGCGGATTAATGCTCACCTGCGAGCCCGTAATCATGGGCGTAATAAAATTGCCCTCCAGAAATTGTACGAACACAAACACCCCAACCACCAGCGCCGCCTGCACCGGCGAGCCGGTTTCCACCAGCGTAACAATAGCCGGCACAGTGGCCCCGATCAGGATGCCGATGTAGGGGATAACGGCCAGCACCGAAGCGAAAATGGCGAAGAAGATAGCAAACTTCACCCCCAGCACCAATAGCCCGATGCCGTTGAGAATAGACACGATGACTATCACTTTCAGCAAACCCGAAATGTAGGCCTGCACGACGGTCTGAATATTGTCGACGGTGTGCAGAACCGTTGTGCGTTTGTCGGGGGCCACGAAGCGGAACATGAACTGGCGCAGGTGGTCGCGGTAAAGCAGCAGACAGAAAATGTAAATCAGGACCTGCGCTAAGTTGCTCAGAACCGCCGTAGTGGTAAGTAGGGTAGTACCCAGGTAGGAACCGCCCGACTTCTTAACGGCCTTAAGCGTGGCATCTTTCAGGTCGTCGACGCTCATGGGCGTGTAGCCGAATTTCTGCTGGGCCCACTCCTGGCCGTCGCGGTAAAATTCCAGCAGCTTTACCTGCAGCTTGGGCAGCTCGCTCTGAAACTGGGTGAGCTGGGAAGCGAAAGCCACGATAATGCCGGCAAACACGGCCAGCAGCAGCAACAGGCACATAATGATGGCCAGAATACGTGGCACCCGGCGGTTCTCCAGCCACCGGCAGATGGGCAGCAGCAGCAGCGTGAACAGCGCCGAAAATAACAGCGGCAGCAAAATGGCGTCGAGCTTGTGCAGCGTGTAAATCAGCAGTACGGCGCCCAGCATGAAGAGCGAAAACTGCACAAAGGCCGACTGCCGGACTTCGGGGGTCGGCTTATGGCCGGTGGGGGGCAGGTGATGCTTGGCGGCAGGAGTAATCATTTTGCTAATGCAGTTGGGAATTTTGGGGTCTGAAAAAGAAAGGCAAATGACTTGCTACTGCGTTTATCGGAACAAACGACGGCAGAGTTAGGTTGAAAAAAAGGAATTTGCTAACTTTACTAGCGAAATAAGCCCGCGGAAAAGGACAGTTTTCTGCGTTATTTTACTTTCTCCTTTGATTCGCGCGCACTCCTGATGGCTGAAGAACAAATATCCGTTGCCACCCACGGCTACACCGAAGACAGCATTCGCTCCCTCGACTGGCGTGAGCACATCCGGCTCCGGCCTGGCATGTACATCGGCAAGCTCGGCGACGGATCGGCCTACGACGACGGCATCTACGTGCTGGTAAAGGAAGTTATCGATAACTCCATCGACGAGCACGTCATGGGCCACGGCCGCACGATCGAAATCAAGATTTCGGAGGACAAAGTGCAGGTGCGCGACTATGGCCGGGGAATTCCGCTGGGCAAGGTAGTGGACGTAGTAAGCAAGATTAACACGGGCGGTAAGTACGACAGCAAGGTCTTTCAGAAGTCTGTGGGCTTAAACGGGGTGGGCACTAAAGCGGTTAACGCGCTCAGCAATTACTTTCTGGTCCAGAGCGTGCGCGACGGGCTGATGAAGTCGGCTGAGTTCTCGCAGGGCATGCTCACTTCCGACCCCAAGCCCCAGAAAACCAGCCAGCGCAACGGTACGCTGATGGTGTTCCAGCCCGACGATTCGATTTTCAAGAACTACAAGTTCTACCCCGAGTACCTCGAAAATCAAATCTGGAACTACGTTTACCTGAATGCCGGCCTCACCATTCACTTCAATGGCCAGAAGTACTACTCCGAGCACGGCCTGCTCGACCTGCTCTCCCGCAAAGCCGACCCGGAAACCCTGCGCTACCCCATTATCCACCTCAAGGGCGAGGATATTGAGCTGGCTCTTACCCACGGCAACGACTACGGCGAGGAGTACTATAGCTTCGTAAACGGGCAGTACACCACCCAGGGCGGTACCCATCTGGCGGCCTTCCGCGAGGCCATCGTGAAAACGCTGCGCGAGTTCTATAAGAAGGATTACGACGCCTCCGATGTGCGGGCCTCGGTTATAGCCGCCATTTCGGTGCGGGTCCAGGAGCCCGTGTTCGAAAGCCAGACCAAAACCAAGCTGGGCTCCATGAATATGGGTCCCGATGGCCCGACGGTGCGCGGCTTTATTGTCGACTTCATCAAGGAGCACCTCGACAATTTCCTGCACAAGAATCCGGCTACGGCCGAGGCCCTGCGCAAGCGCATCGAGCAGAGCGAGCGGGAGCGTAAGGACATGGCTGGGGTGAAGAAGCTGGCCAACCAGCGCGCCAAGAAAGCCAACCTGCACAACCGCAAGCTCCGCGACTGCCGCTTCCACTTCGGCGAGGGCAAACAGGAGGCCGAGGCCCAGACTACGCTCTTCATTACGGAGGGCGACTCGGCTTCGGGCTCCATCACCAAAAGCCGCAACGTGGAAACGGAGGCCGTGTTCAGTTTGCGCGGCAAGCCCCTGAACTGCTTCGGGCTGAAGAAGAAAATCGTGTACGAGAACGAGGAGCTGAACCTGCTGCAGCACGCGCTCAACATCGAGGAAGGCATCGAGAACCTGCGCTACAACCGCGTGGTAATTGCCACCGACGCCGACGTGGACGGTATGCACATCCGGCTGCTGCTGCTCACGTTCTTCCTGCAGTTCTTCCCCGATCTGGTCCGTAACGGGCACGTGTACATTCTCGAAACCCCGCTGTTCCGGGTGCGCAACAAGAAAACGACCATCTACTGCTACAACGAAAGCGAGAAGCAGGCTGCCATGCGCCAGCTCGGCCGCAACCCCGAAGTCACGCGCTTTAAGGGGCTGGGTGAAATCAGCCCCGATGAGTTCGGTAAGTTTATCGGCGAAAACATCAAGCTCGAACCCGTGATTTTGCAGGCCGAACGCTCGGTGCAGCAGATTCTGACCTACTACATGGGTAAGAACACGCCCGCCCGCCAGGAATTCATCATCGACAACCTGCGCCTGGAAAAAGACCTCATCATCTCCGACATACTGCCCGTGGCCGAAGTGGCGGAGGAAGATCTGGCGTAAGCGACCCACAGCCACAGGCCCTCCCTCAGACCCCGTTCGATGCAAATCGGGCGGGGTTTGCTGTTTTACCAGTACTGTCGGGCACTGGATGCCAGCATTAGCTGGTGGCACCGCTATATTTACCTATTGTAAGATAGGTTTCCTGGCCGGGCCGACCTGTTGCCGGCCGGGGCGAGTGCTCCTCCCTCCAGGTATGAATTCGGGCTTTATGTGGTTGATGCGTGGCTCCGACAGCTGGCCTGGAGGAAGGCGGTTTTCTGTAGGCTGCGGACTGCTGCTGTGGCTGCTCGTTGCCGTTCCTGCGGCGGCGTGGGCAGGCAGCCTGCAACCCGACAGCCTAAACCAGGAGGCGCTAAGCACCGCGCTGCCGGGCCGCCAGACCGCTTTTCGGCGAAGCCAGCTCCGGCACATTGATAGCATGCGGGCGATGGTGCGGGCCCATCCGCAACTTGATACCGTGCGCGTGAAGCTGCTGCTCGATCTGGCCGATGAAATGATCAGCTACAACGTCCGGGCTTCGGGGCCGGTGAGTTTGCAGGCATTGGCGCTGGCCCGGCAGATCGGTTACATGGATCTGCTGGCTGAGGCCCTGCTCGACCTGGCGGACTATCATATTGCCCTGGCCGAATACCCGGCGGCTCGGGCCCGGCTGCGCGAAGCCTGGGCGGAGTTTGGCCGCGTGCACGATGTGGGCGGCCGGATGCGGTGCCTGAACCGGATGGCCCTGATTGCTGACCGGCAGGGACGATATGCCGAGGCCCTCAATTACTGCTACCGGGGTCGGGCCATGGGCGCCGTCGGCAATGAGCGCCGCTTCCATACCACGCTCACGATTCAGGCAGGGAGCATCTATTCGCGCATGGGCGAGTTTGCCAAAGCCCGGACCCTGCTGCTGGCGGCCCTGGCCATCAGCCGGGAGCACGACTACCCGGACCGGATGAACCTGATTCTGCACGAACTGGGGGAGCTGAGCCGACACCAGGCGCGCTGGCCGGCTGCCCGGCGCTACTACGAGGCAAGTCTGGGGGTGAGCCGCCGGCTGAACGACCTGCCCGACATGCTGGCCACCGAGCTGAAACTGGCGGAGGTGGAGCAGCAGCAGGGCCATCCTGACCGCGCGCTGGCGCTGGGCTACGGAGTGTTGCGCCAGGCCCGGCTGGCCAGCCTGGTTTCGCTGATTCCACGGGCCCAGGTGGTGCTGGCCCAGACGTTCCTGCGCAGCAACCAGCCCGACAGTGCCATCGGGTATGCCCGGCGCGGGTGGGAGGGAAGCCGGCAGATGCGTTTCCAGGAGGGCATCCGGGATGCCAGCCAGGTGCTGGCCGCGGCCTACGCCCAGCGAGGGGCCTTTGCCAACGCCTTTCGGGCCCAGCAGCTCGTTACGGTATACAACGACAGCCTGAGCGGCACGCAGGCCGCCCGCCGCATTGCTGCCCTGCAGTTCAGGCAGGCGCTGACCCAGCAGCAGAACCGCTACCACCTGCTCGCGCAGCAGCAGGAAGTGGTGCGCCTGCGCACGCAACTCAAGTTGCTGCTGCTGGCGGGGCTGCTGGTGGTGGTGGTGGTGGCCGGGGCCGGGTGGTTGTGGCGCTACCGCCGCCGCCAGCAGGCCCGCGAAACGGCCCTGCGCAACCGCCTCGCGGCCGACCTGCACGACGATGTGGGCACGTTGCTGAGTCAGATTTCGCTGCAAAGCAGCTTGTTGCAGGAAGGCCTGGCCGATGCCTCCAGCCAGCGCGAGCAGCTCGGACAGATTTCGGACGCCAGCCGCTCGGCCGTGCGTCAGCTCAACGACGTGGTCTGGAGCCTCGATGCCCACAACGACCTCCTGCCCGACCTGCTGGAACGCATGCGCGACTATGCCTACGACGTGCTGGGCAGCGCCGGGCTGGAGGTCGAGTTCCAGGCCCCCGCCAGCCTTGCCGACCACCGCCTGCCGGTGCTGCTGCGCCGCAACCTCTACCTCATCTACAAGGAAGCCCTGCACAACATCCTCAAGCACGCCCGCACCGCCACCCGCGTCACCATCGAGCTGCGGGTGCTGGCCAGTAGCTGTCTGGTGCTCAACGTGGCCGACAATGGGCAGGCGCCGGCCGTGCTGCCCAGTGAAAGCGCCTTGCCCTACCACCGCCGCACCGGCCACGGGCTGCGCAACATCAGCCAGCGGGCCGCCGCCGTGGGGGGCGAGGCCACGGCCGGTTCGGGGCCTACGGGCTTTCGGCTGCGGGTGCAGGTGCCGCTGGCGGGCGGCTAACCAGCCCGCTCTGTTCAAGCGCCGCTGCCGCCTCCTGCAGGTACAGTTGAGTGATTATTCATAAGCAACAGGCCTTATACAACCGGGCTGGCGGGGCGCGGAGCAACCTATAGGGAGCCGGAGTGATGGCCAGGATGTCATGGCCAGTGTTTATGGTGTAAGCGCCTACTCCCTTTTTTAGCACATTACCTTTGCACGATGAAAACTCCGTTGGCTATTTCCAAAGCCGAGCTGCTCAGCCGCAGCCGGCCGCGGTAGTTTATAGCAGTATCCGGTTAAGCAAGCCTGGGGCTTACTAGCTCAGCAGCTACCGGCGGCTTGCCGTTAGTCGCTGCATTTGCTAATTAAGTTAGTTGAATGGCGGGCCGTGTAGCATCCTGTTGACGGTATTCCATTTGGGAGCGAAGAGGTGCTCTTGAAAAAGGGCTTGCCTTTGGCTAATAAAATTAGGAACTTTATGCGGCCTGAGCGCCTTAGAAATATTGCGTTCTGCGCAGCTAACGGTACTTTTGATGAACACCTGCCTTCCCTCTGCCGACCAATCCCCTGTTTCTATGGTCAACCCCGACGACTCCCTGAACGAAACGCCGCTGCCCACCGTGTATGAGGCCGGCGATACGCTCAGTTTTGATGACGCCCCCGCCGCCGCCCCTGATGCTGAAGCCGACCCCGCCGAAACAACTTCGGCAGCAGTCCTGTCCGAATCCGGAGCCGATGTGGAGGCCATTACCGAGCCTGAGCCCATTATCGAAGAGGAGGTGATGGAAGAGGAGGAGCCTAAGTTCGCACCCGGCGAAACCATTCACGACGTGGCCACGGTGCGGGGCATGTACCAGAACTGGTTTCTCGATTACGCCTCCTACGTGATTCTGGAACGGGCCGTGCCCGCCATCGAGGACGGCCTCAAGCCCGTGCAGCGCCGCATCATGCACGCCATGAAGGAAATGGACGACGGCCGCTTCAACAAGGTGGCCAACGTCATCGGCCAGACCATGCAGTACCACCCCCACGGCGACGCCAGCATCGGCGACGCCATGGTGAACCTGGGCCAGAAGGATTTGCTGATTGAAACCCAGGGCAACTGGGGCGACATCCGGACCGGCGACTCGGCGGCGGCGCCCCGCTACATTGAGGCCCGCCTGAGCAAATTTGCCCTCGACGTGGTCTTCAACCCCGACATCACGGAGTGGCAGATGAGCTACGACGGCCGCAAGCGCGAGCCGACTACGCTGCCCGTGAAATTTCCGCTGCTGCTGGCCCAGGGCGTAGAGGGCATTGCCGTAGGCCTGAGCACCAAGATTATGCCCCACAACTTCCGCGAGTTGTGCCAGGCCAGCATTGCCGTGCTCAAGGGCAAGGATATTCAGCTGTTTCCCGATTTCTCGACCGGCGGCCTGGCCGACGTGAGCAACTACCAGAGCGGGCAGCGGGGCGGCAAAATCCGGCTGCGGGCCACCATCGAGAAGGCCGACAAAACGATGCTCGTCATCCGCGACATTCCCTACGGCACCACCACCACGGCGCTCATGGAAAGCATCGTGAAGGCCTCCGAAGCCAACAAAATCAAGATCAAGAAGGTGGTCGATAACACGGCCGCCGACGTGGAGGTGCAGGTGCACCTGCCGCCCGGCGTGAGCCCCGACCTGACGATGGACGCGCTCTACGCTTTCACCGACTGCGAAATCAGCATCTCGCCCAATACCTGCGTCATTATTGAGGACAAGCCGCGCTTCGTGGCCGTGGAGGATATGCTGCGCCTGAGCACCCACAAAACGGTGCGCCTGCTGGAGCGGGAGCTGGAAATCCGTCAGGAAGAACTGGGAGAGAAGTGGCACTCGGCTTCGCTGGAGAAGATCTTCATCGAAAACCGCATCTACCGCAAAATTGAGGAGTGCGAAACCTGGGAAGAAATCCTGCTCACGATTGAAGCCGGGCTGAAGAAATTCACGCGGGTAGCCGGCGAGAAGGAGAAGGCCAACGATACGCGCATTGTGCTGGCGCGCGCCATTACCGAGGACGACCTCACGCGCCTGACTGAAATCCGCATCAAGCGCATCAGCAAGTTCGATGGCTTCAAGGCCGACGAGCTGATTGCCCGCCTCGAAGCCGAGCTGGCCGAAGTAACTGACCATTTGGCCAACCTCACGCGCTACGCCATCAACTACTTCGAGGGCCTGCTGAAAAAGTACGGGGCCGGCCGCGAGCGGCGCACCCAGCTGCGCACGTTCTCGGTCGTGACGGCCCAGAAAGTGGCCGTGGCCAACCAGAAGCTCTACGTGAACTACGCCGACGGCTTCGTGGGCTACGGCCTCAAAAAAGATGAAAAAGCGGTAGCCGTCACCGACTGCTCCGACCTCGACGACATCATCGCCATCCGCCGCGACGGCACGTTCATGGTCACGCGTATCGCCGAGAAAACATTCGTCGGCAAGGACATCCTGCATGCCGGCGTTTATAATAAGAACGACGACCGGCTGGTGTACAACATGATTTACCAGGACGGTGCCTCGGGCATCAGCTTTGCCAAGCGCTTCCTGGTTACGAGCATCACCCGCGACAAAACCTACGACCTGACCAAGGGCACCAAGGGCACCAAAACGCTCTACCTGACGGCCAACCCCAACTCGGAGTCGGAAATCGTGGGCATCCAGCTCGCCGATAAAGCGGCGGCCC
This sequence comes from uncultured Cytophagales bacterium, assembly GCA_963711295.1. Lineage (GTDB taxonomy): Bacteria > Bacteroidota > Bacteroidia > Cytophagales > Hymenobacteraceae > Hymenobacter. Next base: position 832,916 of record CAVQDF010000003.1, on the reverse strand, counting down.
GGGTCAAGCAGTTCGATTTCGACTTCGCCGAGCTGGCCATCAAGGGCAAGGGCTCGATGGGCAATATCGTGACCAAGCAGTCCATCAAGAAAATCACCCAGAAAGCCCTCGGCGACTCCACCCTCGGCGGCCGGGAAATGTTCTTCGACAACGTGGTGGGCCGCCTCAACACCGATGGCCACGGCCGCTACCTGGGCACCTTCGACACCGACGACACCCTGCTGCGCGTTTTCAAGGATGGCAGCTATGACTTGCAGTCGCCCGACCTGGCCCTGCATTTCGATATGGCCAACATGCTGCTGCTGCGCAAGTTCGATGCCGATACTGTACTGAGCGCAGTGTACCTGGAAGGGGAGTCGAAAACGCACTACGTCAAGCGTTTCCGGATTGAAACCAGCACCCTCGACAAGCGCTTTACCTTCCTGCCCGAAACCAAGGGCACCAAACTGCTGACGGCCACGGCCCACCCGGAGCCGGCCGTGAGCATCAAGCTGCAGCGGGACAAGAAGGCCGAGAAGGAAACCGAGAACCTCCTGCTCCACGAGTTTATCGACGTGAAGGGGTGGAAGGCGCTGGGCAACAAGCTCAACTACTACAAAATCCACGCCCTCACCCTCACCACCGACGAGGGCCCCGAGCCCGAGCGCAAATCGGCCAAGAAAAAAGCCGGTCCTGCCACCATCCCGCGCCCTGCACCCGCTGCCCCGGCCGCGCCCCACGAGCCGCTGCCCGACCGCACCGACGACTTCGATATTTCCGAGGCGGAGGTAGCTCAGGCCCAGGCTGTGCTTAAAACGCCCAAGTCGCAGCTCAAGCTGTTTTAGCAGGCGCAAGCAAGAGAAAAAACCAGGTGGGGAGGATGAGGGGCGGCCTTCATCCTCCCCACCTGGTTTCTGCGCCGGATTGGCCAACTTTGTGCAGGCCGAAATACTGCCTGCCGCTCAACTGTTTTTACGTATGCCCGCTGCTCTGCTTCCAGTCTTCCGCCTGCTCCTGCTAGGAATTGGGCTGCTGGGCGCAGGGGTAGCTCCGGCACAAACGAGCGGCAAGCAGGTAGCCAGGCCGGCTGCCAAATCAGTTGGCAAACCACCCAAAACCGCCTTTACTGCCTCCGGCTGCCCGGTTCAGGTGCCCACCCCGGCGGTGGCCAGGCTGCTGGCCGAGGCCCACCGCCTGCAGGCCGACTACCACGAATCGGAGGCGCTGGGCCGATACGAGCGGGTGCTGGCCAAAGACCCGGACACGTACGCGGCGCTGTGGGAGGCAGCCGTGCTGAGCGTCCGTATCGGCAGCCGCTACACCGATGAAACCCGCAAGCTGGCTTACCTGGCCGCCGCCCGCCTCTATGCCAAAAAGGCCCTGACGGTGTGCCCCGACGGAGCGGAGGCCCATTACGCCGCCGGGCTGGCGCTGGCTACCCAGGCCCCGCTGCTGCCCTTGCGCAGCCGTTTGCTGGCCTACCGCGACATGCGCCCGCACGTGTACCGGGCCACCGAGCTGCGCCCCGATTGGGCGGAGGCCTGGCAGCTGCTGGGCCGCTGGCAATACCGCGTCGACCATTACAGCCTGCCGGAACGGCTCTACAGCAAGCTATTTATGGGCGGTATGCCGGTAGGAGGCAGCACGCTGCTGGCCATCGAATCGTTGCGCATGGCCCACGAATTGGCACCCCAGCGCATCGAGCATGCTTACGACTTGGCCCGGGTACACCTCAACCGCAGCCAGGAAACCCGCGCCACCGCCGTACTCCAGGCCGCCCTCGAAATCACGCCCGTTACGGCCGATGAGTTAGTTATGAGCCGCCGTTGCGAGCGGCTGCTCGAACAGCTCAACCGCCGCAAGCGTCGGCAGCTGCAGCGCCTCATCAATGAGCTCTGAGGCCGTCAAAGCCGGAAGGCCTATCTTTGAAACCGGAATTTTCTGATTTTTTGCCGTGGCTGTTTTGCGTTTTGAGTGGGGGAAAGGGCTGCTGCTGGCCGGGGTGCTGGCCGCCGGTTGCTCGCAGGCACCCGAGGAGCAGCCCGATACCATGGTCGACCTGCAAACTGTAGCTAGTGGCCCCCGCATTCAGGCCAATGAGCTCGACGGCGCCATTGCCCGCCAGCCCGGCAACGCCTCGCTCTACGCCCGCCGGGCGGCCTTTCGCCTCGATGCCGGCCAGACCGATGCCGCCCTGCGCGACATCAACCAGGCCCTGGCCTTCGACGATGCGCCGGGGCAGTTTTACTTCACCAAGGCCCGCGCCCTGCGCGCCCAGGGCTTTATCAAGTCCGCGCTGGCCGCCGCCGACGAAGCGGCCCGCCGGGGATTTGCCTCCCCCGAGCTCAACCTGCTAGTGGGCGAAATCCATTTGGCCTCGCGCCGCTACCAGGATGCCCTCGACCAACTCGACCGGGTCTTGCAGCAAGAACCCGACCTGGCGGCAGCCCTTTTTTATAAAGGGTTGGCCTTTGAAGGCCTGCAGGATACAACCCAGGCCCTCGACTACCTGCGGGCCGCGCTGGCCCGCAGCCCCCGCGAGCCCGAAATCCTGCACCAGCTGGCCTTTCTGCTCAATGCTTACCGCCAACCCGAACGGGCCGCTGGCTACGCCGCCCGGGGCCTGAAGCTCGACCCCACCAACGGCGCGCTCTGGTTCGACTATGGCCGCCAGTTTGAGTTGCGCAACCAGCCCGACAGCGCCCGCCGCGTGTATGCCCGCACCGTGCAGCTCGATTCTACCTACTACCAAGCCGACTACCAGTTGGGCCTTGATGCTTACCAAAGCCGGCAGTACGCTACCGCCGTGCCCCACCTGCAACGGGCCCTGCGCCGCGCCCCGGCCCTGCCCGAAGCCCGCTCCATGCTGGGCGAAAGCCTTGAAAGCCTGGGCCGCTGGGCTGAGGCCACCGACCAGTACCGCCTGCTGCTGGCCGCCAACCCCGGTAACCGCCACTGGCGGTACAAAGTCTGGAAAGTAGGCAACCGCGCCCGCGGGGTCATTGTCAACGAAACCCCGCGCCCCGCGCCCATCGAGGCCATTGAGCCGCTGATCCTGCACCGCCCGGAGCTTTAGCGTGAATAAGTGACTCGGTGAATGAGTGAATGGTTCTATTAACCCGAGCATTCCGCTTAGCGAGCGTCGACAAAGGGCTTCGTTCACTCATTCACCGAGTCACTCATTCACTCATTCGCCTTAACTTGCGTCTTCACGGCTGTTTGTATAGCCATTAGCCCTTCTTTTTTTATGTTGAATATCACCCTCCCCGACGGTTCGGTGCGCCAGTTTGTAGATGGCGCAACGGGCCACGATGTTGCCGCCGCCATCAGCGAAGGCCTGGCTCGCAACGCCGTAGGCGTGCGCGTCAACGGCGAAGTGCGCGACCTGCACCGTTCCATTGAGCAGGACGCTCAGGTAGCCATCCTGACCTGGAACGACGCCGATGGCAAGACCGCCTTCTGGCACTCTTCGGCCCACGTGCTGGCCGAAGCCCTCGAAGCCTTGTACCCCGGCGTGAAGCTGGGCATTGGTCCGGCCATCGAAAACGGCTTCTACTACGACATCGACCTGGGCGAAGGCCGCACGATTTCGAGCGAAGACTTCCCGGAAATCGAAAAGAAAATGCTGGAACTGGCCCGCCAGAAAAGCAAGTTCGAGCGCCGCGATATAAGCAAGGCCGACGCTGTAGCCTACTACACCGAAAAGGCCGACCCCTACAAGCTGGATCTGCTGGAGCGTCTTGAAGATGGCTCCATCACGTTCTACCAGCAGGGCAACTTCGTCGACCTCTGCCGCGGCCCGCACCTGCCCGATACGGCCAACATCAAGGCCGTGAAGCTGCTCAACGTGGCCGGCGCCTACTGGCGCGGCGACGAGAAGAACAAGCAGCTCACCCGCATCTACGGCATCACCTTCCCCAAGGCCAAGGAGCTGACCGAGTACCTCGAAAAGCTCGAGGAAGCCAAGCGCCGCGACCACCGCAAGCTGGGCAAAGAGCTGGAGCTGTTCGCGTTTTCCGATAAGGTAGGAGCGGGGCTGCCGCTGTGGTTGCCCAAGGGCACCATGCTGCGCGAGAAGCTCGAGCAGTTCCTGCGCCGGGCCCAGGTAAAGGCCGGCTACCAGCCCGTCGTGACACCCCATATCGGCTCGAAGGAGCTGTACGTGACCAGCGGCCACTATGAGAAATACGGCGCCGACTCGTTCCAGCCCATCAAGACGCCGAACCCGGGCGAGGAGTTCTTCCTCAAGCCCATGAACTGCCCTCACCACTGCGAAATCTACAAGACCAAGCCCCGCAGCTACCGCGACCTGCCGGTGCGCCTGGCCGAGTTCGGTACGGTGTACCGCTACGAGCAGAGCGGCGAGCTGCACGGCCTGACGCGGGTACGCGGCTTCACTCAGGACGACGCCCACATCTTCTGCCGCCCCGATCAAGTAAAGGAAGAGTTCACCAAGGTTATAGATCTGGTTCTCTACGTGTTCCGGGCGTTGGGTTTCGAGGATTTCACCGCCCAGATTTCCCTGCGCGACCCCGAGAACAAGGCCAAGTACATCGGCTCCGACGAGAACTGGGACAAGGCCGAACAGGCCATCATTGAGTCTGCCGCCGAGAAGGGGCTGAGCACGGTAACGGAGCTGGGCGAGGCTGCCTTCTACGGCCCTAAGCTCGACTTCATGGTGCGCGACGCCCTGGGCCGCAAGTGGCAGCTGGGGACCGTGCAGGTCGACTACAACCTGCCCGAGCGCTTCGACCTGGAGTACGTGGCTTCCGACAACTCCCGCCAACGTCCCGTCATGATTCACCGGGCTCCGTTCGGTTCGCTGGAGCGGTTCGTGGCCGTGCTCATTGAGCACTGCGCCGGCAACTTCCCGCTCTGGCTTTCGCCCGAGCAGTTTGCGGTACTGCCCATTTCGGAGAAGTACCACGACTACGCCCAGCAGGTGTACGATCGGCTGATGGGGGCGGAATTGCGCGGCACCGTCGACCACCGCGACGAGAAAATCGGCCGCAAAATCCGCGACGCCGAGGTGTCGAAAGTGCCCTACATGCTCATCGTGGGCGAGAAGGAGCAGGAAAACGGCATTGTATCGGTGCGCAAGCACGGCGAGGGCGACGTGGGCTCTATGCCTATCGATGCCTTCATCCAGAGCTTCCAGACCCAGGTAGCGGCCATGATGGATGGCACCGTAGTTTAAGCTGACGGTACCCGGGAACGGGAAGTAACCCGCGGCCGGCTGTGCTTTTAGCAGGCTTTCAGGCAATAGCAGGCCCCCGGCATACCAGTTATGTCCGGGGGCTAGTGGTTGAAAGGAGTAGTGCGAATTCCGGCCGCTATGCTACGCCTAATGGCCGGGCAGGAGGTACGTAACGGGATATTTATGGCCGTCAAGGCCGTTTTTTATATAGGCATTGTTGAGGATTTGGAAAAAATGGCGGATATTTGCCCACTAGCTGAACGCATCGGGTCTGCCCAGTGTCATATCAGTTCTAGTCAAAATCGACTTTCACCTTAAGGAGAAACTGCCATAGCTACCCCCAACCGCCGTTATATCCCTCGCGCCCAAGTCGAGGAGCCGTTCAAAATCAATCACAAGATTTCGGCCCGTGATGTCCGCCTCGTTGGCGACAACGTGGAGCAAGGCATTTATCCCATCGAACAGGCCCGGCGCATGGCGCAGGAGCAAAACCTGGATCTGGTGGAGATTTCGCCTACGGCCACCCCACCCGTGTGCCGGGTTATCGACTACTCGAAATTCAAGTACGAGCAGAAGAAAAAAACCCGTGAACTGAAGGCCAAGCAAACCAAAGTGGTCATCAAGGAAATCCGGTTCGGACCTAACACCGACGACCACGATTTCGCCTTCAAACTCAAGCACGCTCAGGAATTCCTGAAGGAGGGAGCCAAAATCAAGGCCTATGTGCATTTCGTAGGTCGAAGCATCGTCTTCAAGGAGCGGGGTGAAATCCTGCTGCTCAAGTTTGCCCAGGCCCTCGAGGACCTCGGCAAAGTGGAGCAACTGCCCAAGCTGGAAGGCAAGCGCATGTTCCTGTACCTGGCGCCCAAAGTAATTGCCCCACCCAAGAAGGTGGCTCCCAAGGAAGCTGATAAGGCCAAGTCGGCCGATAAAGCCAAAGCTGCCGACAAGGCGGCCCCGAAGGAGAAAGAGGCAGTGGCTGCAGAAGCCAAACCAGCCGACGACGCTGCTGAATAACGCACTGTCCGGGGTTTCGACCCCGACTTTTTTGAGCTGGCGCACCGGCCCTAGGCAGCCGACCGCCGCATTTTTCACCCTTTCATTACCACCACAATGCCGAAAATGAAGACCAAGTCCGGCGCCAAGAAGCGTTTCACGCTGACCGGCACGGGCAAAATCAAGCGTAAGCACGCCTACAAGAGCCACATCTTGACCAAGAAAACCACCAAGCAGAAGCGTAACCTTACGCATGTGACGCTGGTTAGCTCGGCCGACATGAACCGCGTAAAGGACATGCTTAATCTGTAATTAGTAATTGATAATTAAGAATTAATAATGGGCTGGTTTTTCAATCAAGCCTGCCAATAATTCTTAATTGCTAATTGTTAATTCTTAATTTCCCAAAACCAGGCGTCCGGTAGGAACCCAAGCTGCGGCAGTAAGTCCGCCGCCGGCCGCCAAAAATAACCCAGGTTATGCCAAGAAGTGTCAACCACGCGGCCTCGCGCCACCGTCGGAAAAAAATCATGCGTTTGGCGAAAGGCTATTATGGCCGTCGCAAAAACGTATGGACCGTAGCCAAGAACGCCGTAGAGAAAGGTCTGCTCTACGCTTACCGCGACCGGAAAGTAAAGAAGCGGGAGTTCCGCGCCCTCTGGATCCAGCGTATCAATGCTGGTGCCCGTGAGCATGGTTTGTCGTACTCGCAGTTCATGGGTGGCCTCAAGAAGGCTGGCATCGAGCTCAACCGCAAAGTACTGGCTGACCTCGCCCTTAACCACCCCGCTGCCTTCAAAGGCATCGTGGAGAAAATCAAGTAGCGAAACCTATTCGCTGCATAAAAAAGCGGCTGTTCCGAAAGGGGCAGCCGCTTTTTTGCGTTTCTGATAACTCTGCCTTCATCACGGCAGTGGCTTACTTCTTACTTCACTTCAGCTTTGCTACTTCAGCCTGTTGCATCTGTCGTAGCCAAGTAGTGGCTTCATCGGCATTTTCGAACAGGTACATCTGTACATGGGAGCCCACACGTAGGTGCATGTCCTCGGCCGAAGCCAGGCCAAAGACACCGGGGGCGCTAATGTGGGCGTAATAAGTCATGCCTGCAGCCAGGGCCTGTGGCACCCAAACTTGCTCGAGCCAATTGTTGGCCTGTTTCCAGGAGCCGAGTAGCTGGCGGTTGTCGGTGAGCATATAGGAGCAGCCGGTTTGCTGCAGTATCTCCAGAATGCCCTGAGAGCCCTCCATGATCGACTCCATGGTCAGCAGACCCTGCCAGTTGTTGTAGATCCAGTTGTTTTTGCGGTCGAACTCGGTAAGGAGGAAGGTCGTGCCGGCTGAGGTTTTGAATTCCTGACGCATAGCAGCGAAGTAGCCAAACTCTCGGCCAACGTACAAGTATTTTAGACTAATGTACGGTAGTCGTCGGCTAGCGGAGGCGCTGGCATAGTAGAGCCCGGCCCGGATGCGGCGGGCTTTAGGAGTCCGTCCAGATATAAAAAAACCGCTTCAGATTGGAGTTTGACGTGGTTTTTCGCTGAAACGGGAGCGAGGGTTTAATTTGTGGCCGCATAGAAACCATTGTGCTAAGTGCTCTGACGCGATGCCAAGTGCGAGCCATGAAGTTCAAGCAATAGAGCAAGCCATACTCCGGCAAGAAGCAAAACGTCACAAGCAGACCATAAGGGATTAGGCTTCTGTCCGCCGCATGAGGGTGTCTTTGAATAAAAAGAAGGCTGTAGCCAGCTGCAGAGTAGGCTGCAGAAGCTCACTCTGGATCCACCATGGCCTGTGCTGGAATAAGGTGGACACTAAGCAGGCGAACAGGTAGAGACTCTACCCCAGTAAGCCCAGGAACACTACTTTGGCCCAGGCTTTCCCAGCACGTATTCCCATCCCGACCCATACCGGAATGGCCAGCATCAGTGTATTCATTATGGCCATTGCGAATAGCTCTATACCGCTTGTAGTTTCTGACATGTACCAGAATGATTAAACAGTTACCGTGTAAAGCGTGGGCAATAGGTAAATGGCCAGCGTGAGGAGAGTACAGGTAGGAGGCTGTAATGTGATGTTGGCGTAGGGCTGTAGGCATAGGCAGTAATAGGCTCGTTTTTTGGATAGTTTCAGCACCTGCTTCAACGGCCCCGAAAACATGGTTTTGAAGGGCGTTTTCATGATCCTTTTTTGGACACGTAAAAGAGATTGTAATCGACCTTATCTTGCCATACAGCAACCCCAATTCCATATTCAAATCAACCGTTCATCATTTAGCTCATTAGCTATGTCCCTAAGAAACCCCAATGATCTGATCTTAAGGAATGTCGGCATTATTGAAAGAGAATTCAGTGTGACATATAAAGAACCCGTTATGGGTATCAAACAGCACATCAATGTCGCATTCGTATCATTTGGTTTTGTAGAACCGGGGGGGACTGCTCCTTTTCGGATTGTTGACAGAAGTCAAATAGGAGATGATGTTATAATGCTGTACAGTGAGTTACAAAAAATAATTGGCACATGCACTGCGCATGCTGAACGTATAAATGATGAATTTTTTCATATTAATAAATATTCTCTTGGTAAAACAGAAGAAGAATTAAGTCAACCTGGATGTAAAGATTTCATGGCCCTTAAAAATAATATTATAAGGTATGTCAAAGTAGATGCAGATACTTAAGGATTTGACAGACAAGGATTTGAGAAAAAATCTAGAATATTTCGTGCTTTATCGAAATATTTTTACTCATGGTAAACTCAGATTTTTATGTATTGCTCCTGAAGGTCATATTGATAAGGTATATGAAAATAAAAATGATAATCTACTTTACTATGACATTGAATATGGTCGTGTGTCCACTAATGAAATGTATATAACATATTTGGATAGTAAGGCAAAGAAAGTGATGATACCATTCGAAAAAAAACTGGTTGAAAGCTTTATTCAGGTATATGAGGATGCACTCATATTCATAAATAAATTCAGAGAAATAAAGTCGCCAACAAGCAATTAGTTATGCGAGCAGCCATCTATGCCCGCGTGAGCACCCGCGATAAAGGCCAGGACAACGAGAACCAGCTACGTAAGCTACGGGCCTTCGCCGAGCGGCTGGGCTACACCATTTATTAAGCGTACACCGACCGAGACTCCGGAGGCAAGTCGAGCAGGGAGCAGTTCCAGCAGCTCTTCACCGACGCCCACCAGCGCCGCTTCGACGTGGTGCTGTTCTGGGCGCTGGACCGTTTCAGCCGCGAGGGCGTGACCGAGACGCTTAACTACCTGCAACGCCTAGCCTCGTCGGGGGTGCAGGTAGTTGAGCAACTCCGAGCAGCAGTACCTCGTTTCGACCGGTATATTCAAGGATGCCATCATCGGCATTCTGGCGGCCATTGCTAAGCAGGAGTGGGTGCAGCTAGGGGAACGGCCCATGGCTGGGCTGGCCAAGAACAAGGTGCTGGGTCGCCCTAGTGTCGACGCTGGTGTGATGGCCCAAAAAAGCGGTTGAAGGCTACGGGTATTTCCAAACGCGCCATTGCTACGGCCCTGGAACTCTCGCCCAACACAGTATCTAGTTGGTTGATTAGTGTAGAAGGAATGAGCATCTTCTCCTTGGCCGCAATCAGCGCCTCCTTGGCCTCAATGATAAAATTCCTGGTAGTGACAAAGGGAGTCAATAAGCATAAAAAAACGGACTCTCCATAGCGGAAAGTCCGTTTTTCGATGTAGCGGGAACGAGAGTTGAACTCGTGACCTCAGGGTTATGAATCCTGTGCTCTAACCAACTGAGCTATCCCGCCCTGTTTTGGTGGTGCAAATGTAGGCACAAGTTTTGAAGTGTTGCAAATGTTGCAGCAAAAAAAAACCCACGTATATTCGCTGCCGGAGGGTTTTGCCAGTTCGGTGCCTTCCTTAAATTCTTTACTCTGTACTGCTTATGCCTCTTTCTGCCACGCGTCACAAACATCGTTTTTCGGTCGAATTTCCCATCAACGCTTCTCCTAAAATCCTTTATCCTTATCTGGCTACGGCCTCTGGCCTTGAGCAATGGTTTTGCCACAGCGTCGAAGTGGAAAGCGCCCAGCAATTCAATTTCGTGTGGGACGGTCAGCCGCACTACGCCGAAATGACCTCGCACCGCACGAACCGCTCCGTGCGGTTTTCTTTTCTTGATGAGAAGCGTCAGCCTATTACCGACGCCAACTACCTCGATTTTCAAATCGAGGAGTCGCAACTAACTCAGGAGGTATACCTGCGGGTGGTGGATTATTCGGAGGAAACCGACAAGGAGGAACTGCAGGAAATGTGGGAAAGCATGATGCAGAAACTGCGGGAACAGGTAGGAGGATAGGTTTTGTTTCTACGTGAAGGCGGGAAGCAGACGCGAAACGAGCCGTACCTTCGTTCCGTGTTTGCTTCCCGCCTTCACGTGTGAACCAGCTTACCCAACAGGAGCGGAGCTGGGGCTTGCTATGAAAAAACTCGATAAACTGATTCTACAGGCTTTTGCCGGGCCGTTCCTGCTCACTTTCGCGGTGGTGCAGTTCATCTTCCTCATGCAGTTCATGATGAAGTACATGGACGATCTGGTGGGTAAAGACCTGGGCCTGGGCGTAATTCTGCAGCTGCTGTTTTATTTCAGCGTGCTGATTGTGCCGATTTCGCTGCCACTGGCCGTGTTGCTGTCGTCGCTGATGACTTTCGGCACCCTGGGCGAACACCACGAGCTGACGGCTATTAAAACGGCTGGTATCTCGCTTACCCGTATTCTGCGCCCGGTGTTGCTGGTGAGCATGCTGCTGGCCGGCGGGGCCTTCTGGTTCAACAACACCATTGTGCCGCTGGCTAATCTGGAGGCCTATAGTTTGCTCTGGGACGTGCGCCAGCAGAAGCTGGCCCTCGACATTCGGGAAAACGTGTTTTACAACGGCATTCCGGGTTTCACCATCAAGGTGAACGAGAAGCAGGGCGAAAACGGCGATATTCTTCGGGGGGTGATGATTTATGACCATACCGGGGGGCGGGGCGGCAGCACCGTGATTCTGGCCGACTCGGGCCGCATGTTTACCCGTTTCGGGGGGCAGTATCTGGGCCTGGAGCTGTTTCGGGGCCGCTCCTACACCGAGCAGCCCAACACCCAGAATACGTCGGGCGCCAGCTTCATTCGGCAAAACTTCGACCGCAACCTGATTACTTTTTCGCTGAAATCGTTTGGCCTCGACCGCACCAAAAAGGAGCTCTTCAACACCAACAAGATGATGCTCAATCTGGGGCAGTTGAGCCACACCACCGACTCGCTGCATCGCCGCCTGACGCTGGAGCGCGGGCAAATTCTGCAGCAACTGACGCCTTACTACTCCTACCTGCACTTCGATACCACGGGCCAGGCCGCCCTGCGCCGGGTACAAAGCTGGGTGGTGCCGCCCAGCCGCCTGCAGCCCGATAACTACCTCATTGCCCAGCAGGCCGCCAACCGCGCCCGTAACGTGCGCTCCTTCCTGACCACGACCAACGAGCGGCTGACCAATCTCAACAAGGAAACGGCCAACTACCGCATCGAAACCTACCGCAAATACACCCAGTCAGCCGCCATTCTCCTCATGTTCCTGATTGGGGCTCCTTTGGGGGCTATCATTAAGAAGGGGGGGCTGGGCGTGCCCATTCTGGTGTCCATCGTGTTCTTTATTATCTATTACGTGTTCTCCATAATGGGCGAGAAATACGGCCGCGAGCTGATTATGCCGGTGGGGGTGGGCATGTGGCTATCGGCGGCCGTGTTGCTGCCGATAGGGCTGCTGTTCCTCTACCAGGCCCGCCACGATTCCGGCTTGCTCGATATCAACTGGAGCCAGCTGGTGCCCCGGTGGCTGCGCTGGCCCCGCCGCGGCTATAAGAAGGCGGTGTAATTTTTTTGAATGTGGGCAAGTCTGAGGTTGTAGAACGTCATTCAGAGCGCAGCGAAGAATGACGTTCATTTTTACATTTCAACCACATTCTGCACATTAATAGCTACCTTTGCAGCCACCCCGAGATGCGGGGTGATTTTTTTCATTTTTTAATCAAAGACGGGGAAACCTATCTGCCGATGCAACTGACTACCGAAGCAAAACAGGCTATTTTCGAGAAAAACAGCCTCCAGAAAACCTCCAAAGACACCGGTTCGGCCGAGTCGCAAATTGCGCTCTTCACCCAACGCATTCTGGATCTGACCGAGCACCTCAAGGTGAACAAGAAGGATTTCTCGACTCGTTTGGGCCTGCTCAAACTGGTAGGTAAGCGCCGCAGCATGCTGGATTACCTCATGCAGCGTGATATCAACCGCTACCGCGCCATCATCAAAGAACTGGGCTTGCGCAAGTAATTGCCTCGTCCGAGAGCAGGGAGCCTTTCTACACGAAAGGTTCCCTGCTCTTTTTTTGTCCGCTACCGGCCGCATCATTTCGGTCGTTTCGCGGTTCCTCTCCTGACTCCATTTCTTCCAGAGCAAAACCGGCGCCTTGCCGGCCCGGTTTTTACGGCTGCTCGCCCGCTGCACGCTTTCCCTTAAAGCACCCCTGATGCCCAACTATCACGCCATTACCAAGCACATTACCCTGCCCGACGGTCGGCAGATTTCCCTCGAAACCGGCAAACTGGCCAAATTCGCCGACGGCGCCGTAGTGGTTCGCCTCGGCGATGCCATGCTGTTGGCCACGGTGGTTTCGCAGCCCAGCTCCCGCGGCGAAGTGGACTTTCTGCCCCTGTCGGTAGATTACCAGGAGAAATTTGGTGGTGCCGGTAACATTCCCGGCTCGTTTCAGCGCCGCGAAGGCCGCCTCTCGGACCACGAAATCCTGGTGTGCCGCATTGTAGACCGCATCCTGCGCCCGATGTTCCCTAAGGATTATCACTACGAGGTGCAGGTGATGATTACCCTGATTTCGGCTGATAAGACCGTGCAGCCCGACGCGCTGGCCGCTTTGGCCGCCTCGGCTGCCCTCTCGATTTCCGATATTCCGTTTGCCGGCCCTATCTCGGAGGTTCGCGTGGCCCGCATCGACGGCAAGCTGCAAATCAACCCCCTGACCGCCGACATCGCCCGCGCCGACATCGACCTCATCGTGGGTGCTACCGCTGATTCGGTGGCCATGGTGGAAGGCGAGATGGATGAGGTGAGCGAGGAGGAAATGGTGGAAGCCATTGCCTACGCCCACGAAGCCATCAAGCTGCAGGTGAAAGCCCAGCAGGAGCTGGCCGCCGAAGTGGAGAAGTCGAAGGTAAAGCGCGACTACCCTAAGTACGTTGAGAACGAGGAGCTGAAGCAGCGCGTGATGGATGCCGTATACCAGGGCGCCTACGACGTGGCTAAATCGGGCAACACCAGCAAGGCCGGCCGCAAGGAGGCTTTCGGCGCTATCAAGAAGCCGTTGCTGGAGAAGCTGCTCGAAGAAAACCCCGAGCTCGACCAGAAAATGTTCAGCCGCTACTACGCTTCGGCGGAGAAGAAAGGCATCCGCGACATGATGATCAAGGAGCGCACCCGTCTCGACGGCCGCGCCCTGACCCAGATTCGCCCCATCTGGAGCGAAGTGAACTACCTGCCCGGTGCCCACGGCTCGGCCCTGTTCACCCGCGGCGAAACCCAGTCGCTGACCACGGTAGCCCTCGGCACCAAGCTCGATGAGCAGATCGTCGACACGGCCATGACGTCGGGTTACAGCAAGTTCATGCTGCACTACAACTTCCCGGCCTTCTCGACCGGTGAGGTGAAGCCTAACCGCGGCCCCGGCCGCCGCGAAATCGGCCACGGCAACCTGGCCCAACGCTCGCTCAAGAAGGTGATGCCTTCCGACGACGAGAACCCGTACACCGTCCGCATCGTGTCGGATATTCTGGAGTCGAATGGCTCGTCGTCGATGGCTACGGTGTGCGCCGGCTCGATGGCGCTCATGGACGCCGGTATTCCAGTACGCGCTGCCGTTTCGGGCATTGCCATGGGCCTCGTGCAGGACAAGGAAACCGGCGAATACGCTGTGCTTTCGGACATCCTAGGCGATGAGGACCACCTCGGCGACATGGACTTCAAAGTAACCGGCACCGAGAAAGGTATCGTGGCTTGCCAGATGGATATTAAGATCCAGGGGCTGAGCGCCGAAATCATGACGGCTGCGCTGCACCAGGCCCGCGAAGGCCGCCTGCACATTCTGGGCGAAATGGCCAAGACCATTGCCACCCCCGCTGCCGAGCTGAAGCCGCATACGCCCCGCTCGCACAAAATGCTGATCGACAAGGAGTACATCGGTGCCGTAATCGGACCCGGCGGCAAAGTCATTCAGCAGATCCAGAAGGACACCAACGCCACGGTAATCATCGAGGAGAAGGACGAGAAGGGCCACGTGAGCATCTACGCTTCCAACCAGGAAGACATGCAGGCGGCCATCAACCGCATCAACGCCATTGCCGCTACGCCCGAAATTGGCGAAACCTACAAAGGCAAGGTGCGCAGCATTCAGCCCTATGGTGCCTTCGTGGAAATCATGCCGGGCAAAGACGGTCTGTTGCACATTTCGGAGGTCGCTCACGAGCGTCTGGCCTCGCTGGAAGGTGTGCTGGAAGTAGGGCAGGAGATTGACGTGAAGCTGCTCGACATCGACAAGAAAACGGGCAAATACCGCCTGTCGCGGAAGGTGCTGCTGGCTAAGCCCGAGCGGACCGCCGACTCCAACGGCGCAGCTTAAGGTCCGGGGTTTCGAACTTTCGCGGGTATCGGGTCGTTGTACTCAACTGAGCCCGGTACCCGTCTAAGGTTCGTCTCCGCATCTTGCGGATTAAAATCGACGTCAAGTAACAAGAGCATCAACAACTTCATCCTCTCGCGCCCGCAATGAGACAGCTAAAAATCAGCAAGCAGATCACCAACCGCGAAAGCCAGTCGCTGGATAAATACCTCCAGGAGATTGGTAAGGTGGACCTGCTGACCCCCGACGAGGAGGTGACGCTGGCGCAACGCATCAAGGCAGGCGACCAGCTGGCGCTGGAAAAACTCACCAAAGCCAACCTGCGCTTCGTGGTGTCGGTGGCCAAGCAATACCAGAACCAGGGCCTGAGCCTGGGCGACCTGATCAACGAGGGTAACCTCGGTTTGATCAAAGCCGCTAAGCGTTTCGACGAAACCCGGGGCTTTAAATTCATCTCCTACGCCGTTTGGTGGATTCGCCAGTCGATTCTGCAAGCTTTGGCCGAGCAGTCGCGCATCGTGCGTTTGCCCCTGAACCGGGTTGGCTCGCTGAATAAAATCAGCAAGTCGTTTTCGGAACTGGAGCAGAAATTCGAGCGCGAGCCCTCGCCCGAAGAAATTGCCGAAGTACTCGAACTGACCACCTCGGAAGTGGTGGATACGCTCAAGATTTCGGGCCGCCACGTTTCGGTGGACGCTCCGTTTGTGCAGGGCGAGGAAAACCGCCTGCTCGACGTGCTCGAAAACGAGGACGAGGAGAGCCCTGACACGGGCCTGATGAACGACTCGCTCCGCAAGGAAGTGCAGCGCGCCCTGAGCACGCTCACCAAGCGCGAAGCCGACGTTATCACGCTTTACTTTGGCCTGAACGGGGAGCACTCGCTCACGCTGGAGGAAATCGGTGAGAAGTTCAATCTGACCCGTGAGCGGGTACGCCAGATCAAGGAAAAAGCCATCCGCCGTTTGCGCCACACTTCCCGCAGCAAAGCGTTGAAACCATATCTGGGGTAGTTTTTTCTACTCCCTGGCAACAAACCCTGACCTTTGGTTGGGGTTTTTTGTTGGTAACAAGGCTAGTTGTCAGCCCAGGTAGCACGAAGGATCCTAAACCATTCCTAGGTAATGGTTGGAGGTGCTTCGGACTGTCAGGGATGACAACTGAGAGGCGTTGCCTGCTATTATCGGTGCAACTGCCCGCGCTTGTTACCTTTGTAGCCCTAAACCTAAATTCTCCCGGCGCAGGCCCGATCCTGTTGCTGCCTTCCAACTTATGGCAAACACAACTCCCGAGCACATCAAGTGCCTGATAATTGGCTCCGGCCCGGCTGGTTACACCGCCGCCATTTACGCTTCGCGGGCGGGCCTGGCGCCCGTCATGTACCAGGGTTTGCAGCCCGGCGGTCAGCTCACCATCACTAACGATGTCGAGAACTTCCCCGGCTACCCGGACGGCGTCATGGGCCCCGAGATGATGGAGGACCTCAAGAAGCAGGCTGAGCGCTTCGGTACCGATATCCGCTACGGCATTGCCACGGCGGTGGACTTCGAGAGCCACCCGCGCCGCATTACCATCGATGAAAACCTGGAGCTGACGGCTGACACCGTGATTATTGCCACCGGCGCCTCGGCCAAGTGGCTGGGGTTGCCCTCCGAGCAGCGCCTGAACGGCTCGGGCGTATCGGCCTGCGCCGTGTGCGACGGGTTCTTCTACCGGGGCAAGGACGTAGCCATTGTGGGCGCCGGCGACACGGCCGCTGAGGAGGCCACCTACCTGGCTAATCTGTGCTCGAAGGTGTACATGATTGTGCGTAAGGGCGAAATGAAAGCCTCGAAGATCATGCAGAAGCGGGTGCTCGACAACCCTAAGATTGAGGTGCTCTGGAACACGGTAACCGACGAAATTCTGGGCGAGCACGCCGTTGACGGGGTTCGGGTAAAAACGTGCTGGAGGGCACCACCCGGGAGCTGGCAGTAGAAGGTTTCTTTGTAGCCATCGGCCACGAGCCCAATTCCAAGATTTTCCAGCCTTACCTGCACCACGACGAGCAGGGCTACCTTAAAACCCTGCCCGGCACGAGCAAAACCAACATCGACGGCGTATTCGCCTGCGGCGACGTGCAGGACTACACTTACCGCCAGGCCGTAACGGCCGCCGGAACCGGCTGCATGGCCGCCCTCGACGCGGAACGCTACCTGGCCGCCCTCGGCGACCATTAACAGTGGTGAATGAGTGAATGAGTGAATGAGTGAACCGGGCGAATATACCAGCCGGTTCGGTAGGGCGTTGCCCCTGCACATTCACTCATTCGCGCATTCACTCATTCACTCATTTCACATTTTGCCCTTGCTCAATTTTGTTAAATACTGGCTGCTACCGCTGCTACTGATCGGGCTGCTGAGCTTGCCCGGCCAGCTGCTGGCCCAGCGGCGCAAAGTGCCCCAAACCAAGGCGAAGGCCGGCTCGCCCGATAAGCGGAAAGACTTCTTCCGCATCAAGTCGCCTACCATCCGCTACGTGCGGCCCGACACGACGGTGCTCATCGAAACCGAGGAGCTGCCCGACGATAATTCCGAAGCGGCCAAGTCCATCTTCTTCAATCCGGCCAAAAAACTCTCCATCGTGAGTGAGGATACGACCTCCCTCAATGAAGGCGAGCAGCATATTGTGGAGATGAAGGAGGAGGTGCAGATTGATTCGAGCTGGATTCAGGTGGCCGGCTACTACGCCATCTGGGACACGCACAACATCAACCCCTACCGCGTCGATGGGCGCCGCATTCAGGACACGCTCAACCTGCGGCTCATCGAGCCCGAGAAGCAGCGCTACGCCAAAATGCCGCTCAATACCACGCCCATTACCTCCGACTTCGGTTTCCGGGGTTACCGCTGGCACTACGGCACCGACCTCGACCTGGAAACCGGCGACTCGGTGAAAACGGCCTTCGATGGGGTAGTGCGCCTGGTGAAGTGGGACGGCTCGGGCTATGGTAACTACGTGCTGGTGCGCCACTACAACGGCATCGAAACGCTCTACGGCCACATGCAAAAGGCAGTAGTGACGCCCGGTACCTTCGTGAAAGCGGGGGAGCTGATTGGCTACGGCGGTAGCACGGGCCGCAGCAGCGGCTCGCACCTGCACTTCGAAGTGCGCTACGAAGGCAACCCCATCGACCCCGAAAAGCTCTACGACTTCCCCGACTACCACCTCATCAAGGATAATTTCCAGATTACGTCGGGTCTGTTTGCTTACTACAGCAAGTCGCTCAAGTACCGGGGCGGAAGCGTACCGGGCGCGGGCAGCGGTAGCAGCAGCAGCCGGAGCCGGAGCCAGCCTACCCAGGCCCGGCGCACCGTATCGCACAAAATCCGCAGCGGCGACACGCTGTCGGAAATTGCGCAGAAGTACGGCGTGTCGCAGTCCCAGATCCGCCGCCTCAACGGCAACGTAAGCACCCTGCGCATCGGCCGCACGCTACGGATTAAGTAGGGTGTTCGTTCTGCCCGTCCCTACCCATCCATCCAAGACCTCCCATGAAACTTGATATTCTGGCCTTCGGGGCCCACCCCGATGATGTAGAAATGTCCTGCTCCGGCACGCTGCTGGCGGCGGCGGCGGCGGGCAAGAAAATCGGCATCGTCGATTTCACCCGGGGCGAGCTGGGTACCCGCGGTACGCCCCAGACGCGGGCCGAAGAATCGGGGCGGGCCAGCCGCATCCTCGGGCTCGATGCCCGCGAAAACCTGGGCATGGCCGACGGCTTTTTCCGCAACGACCGGGAGCACCAGTTGCAGGTAGTGGCCGCCATCCGCCGCTATCAGCCCGATGTGGTGCTCTGCAACGCCATTCATGACCGGCACCCCGACCACGGCCGGGCCGCGCAGCTGGCCTCGGAATCGTGCTTTCTCGCGGGCCTGCGCATGATTGAAACCCTTGGCGACGACGGCCAGCCCCAGGCTGCCTGGCGCCCTCGCGTGGTGTACCACTACATTCAGGACCGCCAGATTCCGGCCGACTTTGTGGTCGACATCACGGCCCACTGGCCCCGGAAGTGGGAATCCATTCAGGCCTATAAAACGCAGTTCCACGACCCCAACAGCCAGGAGCCGGCCACCTACCTATCTACCCCGGCGTTCAGCGACTTTATGGAGGCCCGGGCCCGCGAGTTCGGCCACCTCATTGGCGCCCAGTACGGCGAAGGCTTCACCCGCGAGCGGCCGGTAGGCGTGCGCGAAATCACGGAGCTGATTTAATTGCTCCGCCGCTTGGAGCGCATTGTGCAATCCTTGAATAGCAAACGGCCTCCCCGAAATTCGGGGAGGCCGTTTGCTGTTTGACTGTTTACGACTGAAGGTTAGATGGGGTAGTCGCGGGGCTCGTGCTGCACGGTAATCCACTGCACCCGGGTCATTTCCTCCATCACCCATTCGCCGCCGAAGCGGCCCATGCCGGAGCCTCGCTCACCGCCGAAGGGGGCGTTGGCCTGGTCGTTCACGGTTTGGTCGTTCACGTGGACCATGCCCGTCTCGATCTGGCGGGCCAGCAGCACGCCGCGCTCCAGGTTGCGGGTATGGATGGCCCCACTCAGGCCAAAATCGATGGAGTTGGCCAGTTGCAGCGCCTCGGCCTCGTCCTTGAAAGATATCAGGCCGGCCACCGGGCCGAAGATTTCGTTCTGGGCGATGGGCATATCGTTGCGCACGTTCGACAGCACGGTGGGTTGCAGTAGCGCCCCCTCGGCCTGGCCGCCGGTTTCCAACTTGGCCCCCAGCTTGATGCTGGCCTCGATGTCTTCCTGAATGCGTTTTACCTGCTTTTCGTCGATGAGCGGGCCGATTTCGGTTTGCTTGTCGGTGGGGTTGCCGGTGTGCAGGGCTTTGGTGCGGGCCAGGAATTTGTCGCGGAACTCGTCGTATACTTTCTCATGAATCAGAAAGCGGTTGACCGACATGCAGATCTGGCCCTGATGCATGAATTTGCCCATCATGCCGGCGTCCACGGCCCGGTCGATGTCGGCGTCTTCGAGCACAATGAATACGTTGTTGCCACCCAGTTCGAGGGCTACTTTCTTCAGGTGCTCACCGGCCAGCTTGCCGATGCCCTTGCCCACGGGCGTGGAGCCGGTGAAGGAAATCATTTTCGGGACGGGGTGCACCACGAAGGCATCGCCGATAACCGACGATTTGCCCACCACCACGTTGAACACGCCTTTAGGCAGGCCCGCTTCCTCGAAGAGCTTGGCCACCAGCGTACCGCCCGTGGCGGGCGTCTGGGAGGCGGGTTTCACGACGATGGCGTTGCCGCAGGCCAGGGCCGGCGCAATGGAGCGCATGGATAGGTGCAGCGGGAAGTTCCAGGGGCTGATGATGCCGATAACGCCCAGCGGGCGGCGGTATACGCGGCTCTCCTTGCCGGGCGTGCTCGAAGGCAAAATCAGGCCGTGCAGGCGGGTGGGGAAGGAGGCGGCTTCCAGGATGATTTCGCGGGCCGCCATGACTTCGATAGTGGCTTTGGCCGGGGCGCTGCCGGCTTCGCGGGCCAGCCAGTCGGCAAACTCCTCCTGGCGGGCCAGGAGCAGCTCGGCGGCCTTGAGCAGGATGTTGCGCCGCTCCTGGGGCAGCGTATCGGCCCAGGCCGGGGCGGCGCGGTGGGCGGCTTCGTAGGCTTCGTTCAGCTCGTCGGTGCCGGCGGCCTTGAACTCCAGCAGCGTTTGCCCGTCGAAAGGGTTCAGGTCCTGAATGGTATCGGTGGTGCGTCCATCGCGCCACTGGCCATTGATGTACTGCTGGTTGAGATTTTGGTAACGTTGCATGATAACGTGCTAAGTAGTGAATCGGCCCTGGGCGGAGCTCCCGGGGGTGGAAGGCGTCGGCAGCCGAATGGCCCCTGCTGAAATGGTTGAATCCGTTGCAGCAGGGGAAAGACAATACAACTCCCCAGGCCACGGAGTTGTTTTTTGGCATTACAATGCCGTAAGCTGTTACCGCGATGGTCGAAATGGAGGTTGGTAGTCTGAGGACCTGACTGGAGCCAGCAAGGCAGGTATGTTTTGGGAAAGCGGCAAAACAGCGCAGCAACCAGCATACGCCACTCGCGCTGCTGGCTGCTTGAGCAAAGTCATGTCAGGACCTGACATTGCGCATGCCATTTGCCGTCTGCCCCCCGGTTCTTTGCCAGTACTGTTGTTCCTGCGCTAAGCAAAATCCTATGGCACCCTCGCTGCTGATTCTTACCGATTTTTTTCAGGCCGCCACCGAGGCCCTTGCCTACGCCACCAACCTGGCCCGGCCGCTGGGGGCGCGGCTGGTGCTACTGCACGTACGCCGCGACTCCCTGCTCGACCCGGAAATGTTCACCGGCCAGTTGTCAGACCTAAGCAAGAAAGCTACGGCGCTGGCCCTGAGCCAAGTGGCTGATGACCTGGCCGTGCCGGTGGTGGCCGAAATAGGGCACGGCCGCGTGGCCTTTGCCGTGGCCGATGCCGTGAGCCGGCACCATCCGCTGCTGGTGGTGCTGGGCCGGCCCGACTATTCGGCCACGCCCGATGAGCTAGTGCGCACTACCGCCCTCGATATCCTGCGCACGGCGCCGTATCCGATGCTCATTGTACCGCATCGCCTGGCCAGCAGTACGTTGCCCCGGCGCGTGCTCCTGGCTGTCGATGGGGAAGACTTTACCCTGGGCCCGCATGCCGGGGTCATGCGCCACCTGCTGCACAGGCTGGGCGCAGCGCTGACGGTGTTACATGTGGCGACAGACGCTGACGACAGAATTCCGGAGGACGAGGTGCTGGCGCCGGTGCGGCGCGCGGATTTGGGAGTTGATGTGACAGTTCCGCTGCGCTTTCGTTGCACGGTGGCGGACCGCCCGGCCGACGGCATTCTGCGCGCTGCCCAGGCCGGCGACACGGACCTGCTAGTAGTGCTGGCCCGGCCCCGCAGCTTCTGGGGCCAGCTGTTTCACCGCAGCGTAACGGCCGAAGTGCTCCTGCATAGCCCGGTGCCCGTATTGGTGCTCCCCACTTTTTCCTAAAGCGGCTCGCAGCGTATTTTCTGCCCCGACGACAACCTGCGAAAGGCAACAGTCAACACATATAGCCACCTACTGATGGCGCTTGCCTGCGTCCCGAGGTTGAGGTAGCTGCTGCGCGGCCGTGCTCGTTGGGCTGACGAATGCAGGGTAGACGACCGAAAAGAAAACCGGAAAAATCAGGGCCCGCGCTTTATCTTGAAGACAAAGAGGACACTTGAGCAACAGGGGGCATGACATCAGTCATGCCCCCACCTGACTGGCGTCATGGGGTGCCAGCGGGTCCCGGACAACCTTTGCACCACAACGACTATCGGGCTTCCCTGGCCATACCCGATTCGGGCCTGCATCACCTAGGCTTCGGTTTCACCGAACTCTCCCAACAGCCTCGATGCCTTGGTTTCTAGCATAAAAGCTGATGCCAGCCTGATCGGCCGCCGCTGGTTCAGGTTTGTGCGCGCAGCCTCCTGCTGGTATGGCTGCGGGCCCTGGCGGCCCCGCCTGGTACGCCGGACCCGTTTGCCGGGTTGGCTGGGTTTGATCGATGCTTCCTCTCTTTTCAGCACTTCTTTTTATGGCCAATCCCGCACCACTCCCTGCTGTTCACGCTTATCTGGTGGGCGGGGGCATTGCCTCGTTTGCGGCCGCCGTCTTTCTGATTCGTGATGGGGGAGTGCCGGGCCGCAACATCCATATTTTCGAGGAAGCGGCGCTGGTCGGGGGGAGCCTCGACGCGGCTGGCCGGGCCGAGCAGGGCTACGTGCTGCGCGGCGGCCGGATGATGAATGCTACCTATTTCTGCACCTACGACGTGCTGGCCTCCATCCCCTCGCTGGAGCACTCCGGCCAGTCGGCCTACGACGATATTGTGGCCTTCGACCAGCGGGTGAAGACCTCGGCCCAGGCGCGGCTGGTGAATGGCCGGGGCGAGATGATGGACGTGACCTCGCTGGGCCTGAGCGCGGCCGGGCAGCTGGCCCTGCACGAGCTGATGGCGGCCCTCGAACCAGACCTGGGCACCCGCCGCGTAGACGACTGGTTTGCGCCCGACTTTTTTACTACGACGTTCTGGCTGCTGTGGTCCACCATGTTCTCGTTTCAGCCCTGGCACAGCCTGGCAGAGTTTCGGCGTTACCTGCTGCGCTTTCTGCACGAGCTGCCAAACCTGGGCACCCTGGCCGGAGCCGAGCGCACACCTTATAATCAGTTTGATTCGGTGGTGCTGCCCATTATGACCTGGCTGCGCGAGCAGGGCGTGGCCTTCCGGCTGGGCTGCCAGGTAACGGACCTGGATTTTGCGCCCGGCGCAGACGTGAAAACGGTGGTGGCCTTGCAGTACCGGCAGGGACAGCAGCAGCAAGTGCAAGCCGTGCAGCCGCACGATATTGTGCTGATGACCAACGGCTCGATGGCCGCCAACTCGGTGCTGGGCTCCATGACCACGGCCCCCACGCTGCGCCCCGATGCCGACGACCGCGCCTGGGCCCTGTGGAAAACGCTGGCGCGGAAGTACCCGGATTTTGGCCGGCCGGAGGTCTTCGCCAACCGCCCCGCCGAGGCCACCTGGGAGTCGTTTACCGTGACGAGTAAGGGAACACAGTTCTTCGATTTGATGGCCAAATTCAGCGGAAACCAAGCCGGAACCGGGGCGCTGGTGTCGCTCGTCGATTCGAGCTGGCTGCTGTCGGTGGCGCTGCCCCACCAGCCGCACTTCCTCAACCAGCCCGCCGACGTGACCGTGTTTTGGGGCAATGCCCTGTTTCCGGACCGCGTGGGCGACTTCG
The DNA here is from genome assembly GCA_963711295.1 of uncultured Cytophagales bacterium. Classification (GTDB taxonomy): domain Bacteria; phylum Bacteroidota; class Bacteroidia; order Cytophagales; family Hymenobacteraceae; genus Hymenobacter. Next base: position 809,219 of record CAVQDF010000003.1, on the reverse strand, counting down.
TGCCGAAAAAAATGCGCGACTGTACGGGCGCGGAAGTGCTGACCGAGCTGCTTCACCACCTGCACTTCAGCGCCGAGCTGCCAGCCCTGCTGGCGGCGGCCAACTGCATTCCATGCCTGCTGCCAGCCATCAGCAGCCCGCTGCTGACCCGCGCCCCCGGCGACCGGCCGGCGGTGGTACCGGCCGGCTCCACCAACTTCGCCTTTCTCGGCCAGTTCACCGAAATGCCGGATGACGTGGTCTTCACCATCGAATATTCTGTGCGCTCGGCTCAGCTGGCAGTGTGTACGCTGCTGAAGCTCGACCGCCAGCCCCCCGCCGTGTACCAGGGCCAGCACGACGCGCAGGTACTGGCCAATGCCCAACGCGCCATTCGGCAGCCGGGTGTAAGCGCCAACAGCCAGCTTGCTGCTTGCCGATAACAAAGCCCGTTGCCCGCGCCAGACAGGCCAAGACTATATCAAGGATTATACAATAGCGGATTGTAAGCTATTTTAGGACTTGAGGCCGGCATGATCTGGCTACTAAACAACTGCAGAAAATAATTTGCCAAAGAAGCTGCTCTATGGACTACCACGTTGCACCCGTGACCGATGTGGCCGCCGCGCTGACTACCTCGCCGGCTGGCCTCGACGCGGCCACGGCCCGGCAGCGGCTGGCCGAGCACGGCCCCAACCAACTGGCCGATACCCAGCAGAAAACCATCTGGATGCTGCTGCTCCACCAGCTGGCCGACGTGATGATTCTGGTGCTGCTGGCCGCCGCCGGAGTGTCGGTGCTTATTGGCGAGGCCAAGTCGGCCGGCGTCATTCTGGCCATCGTGGTGATGAACGCCATTATTGGGTTCGTGCAGGAGTACCGGGCCGACAAGGCCATGGAGTCTCTGCAAAAAATGGCCGCCAGCCACGCCCAGGTACTGCGCGACGGCCAGCCGCAGGCCGTGCTCACGGCCGAGCTGGTACCCGGCGACGTGGTGCTGCTCGAAGCCGGTAACGTGATTCCGGCCGACGTGCGCTTCCTGGAAACCCACGCCCTGAAAGTAGATGAGTCGTCGCTGACCGGCGAATCCGGCAATGTGGAGAAAACGGTGGAGGCCCTGCCGCCCGGCGACTATCCGCTCGGCGACCGGCTGAATCTGGGCCATAAGGGCACCTCCGTGACCAACGGCCGGGCCACGGCCTACGTGGTGGCCACCGGCATGGGCACCGAGCTGGGCAAGATTGCCGCCCTCATCCAGACGGCCGAAGTAGTGACGCCCCTGCAAAAGCGGCTGGGCACGCTGGGCAAGCGCCTGTCGGTGGCAGCGCTGGTAGTCGGTAGCCTGTTTTTTGCAGTCGGCTGGCTGCGGGGCGAATCCTGGGAGGACTTGCTGCTGGTGTCTATTTCGCTGGCCATTGCAGCGCTGCCCGAGGCGTTGCCGGCGCTGGTCACGGTGTCATTAGCGCTGGGAGCGGGCCGGCTCATGAAAAGCCACGCCCTCATCCGCAAGCTGCCGGCCGTAGAAACGCTGGGCTCGGTGACCTACATCTGCACCGACAAAACCGGCACGCTCACCCTCAACCAGATGACGGTGGAAGACCTCTACGAAGTGCCCGCCGTGGCGCTGCCCGGGCTGGCCGACTGCAACGCCCTGCTCACGGCCCTGGCCCTGAACACCGACGCCACCTGCGACTCTGAAAACCAGTGGCTGGGCGACTCGACCGAAGTAGCGCTGGCCCGGTACGCCGCCGACAATGACTACGCCCGCCCCGCGCTGGAGGAGCAGTTTCCGCGCCTGGCCGAGCTGCCCTTCGACTCGGAGCGCAAGTGCATGACCACGCTGCACCAAACCCCGGACGGCGTGCTGGTGCTCACCAAGGGCGCCGCCGGCTCCCTGTATAAGCAGCTCACCAGCAGCCAGCAGGCCGACCTCGCCGACCTCACGCGGCGCGTGGATGCGCAGGCCGCGCGTGGCTACCGGGTGCTGGCCTACGGCGCCAAACTACTGCCCGAGATGCCCGCCGACCTCACCCCGGTCGCTGTGGAAACCGACCTGCTATTCCTCGGCTTCGCCAGCCTGATGGACCCACCCCGCGAGGAGGCCCGCCAGGCCGTAGCCGAGTGCAAAACGGCCGGCATTATCCCCGTCATGATTACCGGCGACCACAAGCTCACGGCCAAGGCTATTGCCGAGAAGCTGGGTATCATTTCTTCCGAAGAAGAGCTGGTGCTCACCGGCCCCGAGCTGGTGGCCCTTGACGAGCCCGGCTTTGCGGCCGTGGTGGAAAATGTGCGGGTGTACGCCCGCGTCGATCCGGCCCAGAAGCTGCGCATCATCAGTGCCCTGCAGGCCCGCCACCAGTTTGTGGCCATGACCGGCGACGGCGTGAACGACGCGCCGGCCCTCAAAAATGCCGATATCGGCGTGGCCATGGGCCTCAACGGTACGGAGGTGGCCAAGGAGGCGGCGGCCATGATTCTGCTCGACGACGACTTCGCGACCATTGTGGAAGCCGTGCGCCACGGGCGGCGCATCTACGACAACATTCTCAAGTTCATCCGTTACATTCTGGCTGGCAGCGCAGGAGAAATTATGGCCCTGTTTTGCGCGCCGTTTTTTGGCTTGCCCGTGCCGCTGCTGGCCATCCATATTCTCTGGATCAACCTGATAACCGACGGCCTGCCCGGCCTGGCCCTGGCCTACGAGCCGTCGGAGAAGAACAGCATGCAGCGCCCGCCCATCGACCCGCGCCAAACCATTTTCTCCGATGGGCTGGGCTGGTTTATTCTGGGCATTGGGCTGCTGGTGGGCGGCCTCACCATTGCTATGCAGGCCTGGTCCATTCATCGGGGCCTGCCGCACTGGCAGACGATGGCCTTTACCGTGCTCTGCTTCAGCCAGCTGGGTATGGCGCTGGCCATTCGCTCGCGGCGCGAGTCTATTTTCAGCCTCGGCCTGCTCACCAACAAACCCATGCTGGGGGCAGTGGTGCTCACCGTGGCCCTGCACCTGACCATCCTGTACGTACCCGTCTGCAACGAGCTGTTCAGCACCCAGCCGCTCACCCTGGCCGAGCTGGGCATCACCGTGGCCGTGGCCAGCGTGGTGTTCTGGGTGGTGGAAATCCAGAAGCTCATCGTGCGGCGGTGGGGGAGAGCCGGGGTGCCACAACCGCAGTCCTTATCCTTGCCAGCTGGTCGGGCCGACTAAATATCGTTTCTTTCGCCCTGCCCGGTGCGTTGTGTCAACGGGCTGACAGGCACTGCTCGTTACCCGATTGCCATGTCAAATATCCGGTTCTTCCGCCCCCTGATACGGCCTTTCGCCTATTTCTTCCGAAGCCAGGCGGCCAGCTGCCTGCTGCTGCTGGGCAGCGCCGCGCTGGCCCTGGTGCTGGCCAACACCAGCTGGGGGCCGGCCCGGTACTTCCCGGGGGTGTGGAACGAGCACCTGCGCATTACCCTGCACCACGTGGTGCTCGACCACTCGCTGCTGGACTGGCTGAACGACGGGCTGATGACCCTGTTCTTTCTGATGGTGGGCCTGGAAATCAAGCGCGAAGTGCTGGGGGGCGAGCTGGCCTCGCTGCACCAGGCGGCCCTGCCCACGGTGGGGGCGCTGGGCGGCATGCTGGTGCCGGCGCTGCTGTTCACGCTCCTGAATTATGGTACGCCCACGGCCGGGGGCTGGGGCATTCCCATTGCCACCGACATTGCCTTTGCCCTGGCCATGCTGCAGCTGCTGGGGCCGCGCGTGCCGCTGGGCCTCAAGGTGTTTCTCACGGCCCTGGCCATCGTCGATGATCTGGGGGCCATCATCGTCATCGCCTTCTTCTACACCAAAACCCTGCACCTGCACTACCTCTACCTGGCCTTTGGCACCTGGAGTCTGCTGTTGTTGTTTAATTATTTGCGCTTCAGAAGCCTGTGGGCCTTTTTGCCGCTGGGCGTGGTGCTCACGTACTTCATGCTCGAATCGGGCATTCATACCACCCTGGCTGGTGTGCTGCTGGCGGTGGCTATTCCGTTCCGGGCTACCCACCCGCGCCCCGCTATGCTGCAACGGCTGCACCAGCAGCTAAGCCGGCTACGCAACAAAACGCAGTGGAAGGAAGCCGACCCGCACCGCATCAGTGCCGAGATGGAGGTGCTGGGTCGCCTGAACAGTTCCCCGGCTCAGCGCCTGGAGGGCCAGCTGCATAAGCTGGTGGCCTTTTTCGTTATCCCCCTGTTTGCCTTCGCCAACAGCAGCCTGGTAATTGCGCCGGCCGCCGTGCAGGGCCTGCTCTCGCCGCTGGGGCTGGGCATTCTGGCGGGGCTGGTGGTGGGCAAGCCCCTGGGCATTGGCACCCTGTGCTGGCTCGCGGTGCGCCTGGGCTGGGCCGAGCTGCCGCCCGGCGTGAGCTGGCGCCAGGTGTGGGGCGTGGGCCTGCTGGCCGGCATCGGGTTCACCATGTCCATCTTCGTTACGCTGCTGGCTCTGGGCACCCACTCGCCCGCTACCGACACGGCCAAGCTGGCGGTGCTGGTGGCGTCTGTACTTGCCAGCGGGCTGGGCTACGCGCTGCTGCGGAGCACGCTGGCGAAGCCGGTAGAAGGCAATAGCGTAAAGCCCGCCGCCGCGCGGCCGGCGCCTTTTATTGGGGACGAAGCCGAGGCAGTTTCCGGCCGTCGCCCGTCAGGGTAATGGTGCGGCTGAAGTTGGTTTCGCAGGTGGCCATTTCGTAGGTCAGGCCCCCGGTGTGGGTATTCACAACTTCGTAGGCCTGACAAATGGTGCGGGTAGGATAATAATTGGCCAGCGTGTGCTGCACCGGTAACGGCAGCGCGCCCAGGGCTATGTCGTAGCCGGTAGCCTGCACTTCGCCGTTTATGTCAAACCTCACCAACCGGGGGGAATTATTTTGCATGTAGCTGGCCTGATACCAGCCCTGGACGCGTTTCCACTTCACGTTTTGGGCCTGCGGATACAGCTGCTGCAGCGCCACAAAGGCCAGCGGCGGCACCTGGTCATCGGGAATGGCCTGGGCGCGCGAAACCGGCCCCCATAAGAGGGCCACCAAAAGCAAGACGATGATTTTCATGGCAGCTCGTTCTGGTACAGGCGGGCCGACTCGCCCACCACAAAAAATGTGCACACTATCAAGGGCAAGTAGGAAGCTGGCCAAATGGGCCGCTAGACCCGGCCCGGCAACAGCCGTTAGCAACCGGCAACGGGCTGCAACGCCCGCTACGGTTTGCTAACCGCCAGAGTCAGTAAAAACACTGCCTCCGTCACCGCAACGACGCTGTGCGGGATGCCCGCGTGCAGGGTCAGCAGCTGCCCGGGGGCCAGCTCGGCCACCTGGGGCCCGGCCGTGAAGGCAATGCGGCCTTCCAGCACCTGCACGCTGATAACGCCCGGAGCGGTGTGCGTTTTCAGCGTGGCCCCGGCGCGTAGGGCCAGCAGCACGAGGCGCAGGCCATCGGTTTTATAGGCCGTGATGGAGTTTCGGTCGCCGTCGTGCCAGGCAGGCTCCTGGCGGATTTGGGTGAGCAGGGCGGGCAGGTCCAGCACGACCAGCGGGGCGTCCGGCAGGCGCGGGGATTCCAGCCGTTGGAGGGGTGGGGCGATGGAGGTGTCTTTCATGGGGAAGCAGGAGTTAGGCACGGCTAAGATTGCAGCGGGCGCCGGCGTGGGGGAGGAGCTAGGCCCGGCTACTCGTCGCTCGGCGCGGCTACGGTGGGGGCTGGCTGGTTGCGGGGTGGTCGGTTGTGTTACTGCGGCTTCGGGTGCAGGGCCTTCACCATATCGGCCCCCATTGCCTCGCTCGAAATCCCGTAGCCGTTCACCAATGTGCCTTTCACGCCATGCCTAGCCGAGGAAATGGCGTACACTACGGCCTCGTCGCCGGGGTCCGACATGCCTTCGAAGCGGTAGTGCCGGTCGACCTGAAACTCGTCGGGGGAAAGCTGGAGCGCGTTGCCGTGGCAGATCAGGCAATTGTCCTGCAAATTGAAGTCAACGGTGTAGCCTTCCTTTTTCAGGGCATTCAACACTTCGGAAACGGTGGTCATCGTATTCATGGCAGGAAGAAAATAAAGCAGGAATAAAGAAGCGGAGCCTGGCTGGCTGGCGGTTCTACTTACAGGCTGGTGAAGCCGCCGCCAGCGCGAGCCATCAGGGGCTGGTAGTTTTGGTTAACCAAAACTACCAGCCCCTGATGGCTCCGCAGATGACAAAGCTCATCCCAGGGAGATGAGCTTTGTCATCTGTTGCGCGGAAGCCCCTGGGGCCGCAGGTACGCCCAGGCTTATGCTGCCGGGCATTTCATCCGCTAATCCGCTAAGAGGCAACCTGCTTTTTCACGGGCCCATGTTTCCCTCCGCCATTGTCCTGCTGATACCCATTCAGCCGGCTATGCTGCTCGTGCTATTGCCCACCGTGAGCCCCGACACCCGGCAGGCAACCCCGCTCGCCCGCACGGCCATTAATCTGGCACTGCAGGATTTGCAGCGCCATCCACGTGCTCAAGGTGGATGCGGCCAGCCACCCCGCCGTGGTTCACGCCCTCGATAGCCGGGGCATGCCCGCCTTCGTGCTCCTGCGCAACGGCGCAGAGCTGTGGCGGCCTTGCTGCTAAGCAAGCTGGAGTAGCCGCCTTACCCGCTGCGGCATGGTAGGTGCGCTTAGCAGGCCGGTTGCTGCCCTCGGCATCCCTTCCCAGTTCCCTCTCCCATAAGACTCACCATCGAACGAGTATTCGGGAAAGGATATCCGGATGTGAAGCGGGGCATTGCCCGTTGGTTTTGTATGGGCAGGAGCGCGCCTGGCAGGTTATTGGTCAGGGCCCGGGCATCCATGCAGTCCCTAGCGGCCCAGGCACCAGGGAGCAGTTGGGCGGGGTTGATAGGCAAACCGGCGCCGGTTTGCCGGAACGCCGACGCTGAATAAAGTGCCAACGCACTGGCTGCAATTGCCCTGATAAAAATCAAGCCTCCGGGATGACTTTCGTCAAGGCCCGGAAGCCGGGATTACCGTTCACTTGTAGTGGGCTTTACCCGGGCCCGCTCTTCTGCTGATGCTATGGATATCACCCTGCAATTTCTGGGGGCCGCGCACTGCGTTACCGGCTCCAAATACCTGCTCACCCTCGACGACCGCGCCACCCGGCCGCACCAGCTGATGGTGGACTGCGGCCTGTTTCAGGGGCTCAAGGAGCTGCGCCTGCGCAACCGTGAGCCCCTGCCGCTGACGCCGGCCGACGTGGAGCTGGTCATCCTCACCCACGCCCACATCGACCACAGCGGCTACCTGCCCAAGCTGGTGCGCGACGGTTTCCGGGGGCGCATCCTGTGTACCGAAGCCACGGCCGACCTGCTCAGCATCATGCTCCTCGATTCGGCCAAGCTCCAGGAGGAAGAAGCCGCGTACGCCAACCAGAAAGGTTACTCCAGGCACCACCCCGCCAAGCCGCTCTACACCCAGGCCGACGTGGAGCACCTGCTGCCGCTGGTGGAAACCGTGGCCTACGATGCCCCCGTAACCCTGCTCGATGGCGTGCTCACGCTCACTTTCCGCGATGCCGGCCACATCCTTGGCTCGGCCATTGTGGAGCTGGACGTGCAGGGCGCGCAGCAGCGCAAGCAGCTGGTGTTTTCCGGCGACCTGGGCCGCTACGACAACCCGGTGCTCTTCGACCCCACGCCCATCGCCACGGCCGATGTGTTGCTGGTCGAGTCCACCTACGGCGACCGGGATGCCCGCATTGAAGATCCCGAGGCCGAGCTGGTGCAGGTGGTAACCGAGGCCTTGGCCCGGGGCGGTGTGCTGCTTATTGCCGCCTTCGCCGTGGGCCGCACCCAAACCCTGCTCTACTACCTCAAAAAGCTTATTGCCGAAGGCCGCGTGCCCCATGTGCCGGTGTACGTGGACAGCCCAATGGGCATCCGCGTGTCGGACCTGTTCCCGCGCCACCCGTCTGCCCACCGCCTTGGGCATGGCAATGTGTTCGACTTTTCGGGCGTGCGCTTCGTCACCGAAGCCCGCGAATCGAAGGGGTTGAACGCGAAGACCGGGCCGGCCATCATCGTTTCCTCCAGTGGCATGCTTACCGGCGGGCGCATCATTCACCACCTGTTCAACCGCCTGCCCCGGCCCCAGGACACGCTGCTGCTCGTGGGCTACCAGGCCGAGGGCACCCGGGGCCGCCGCCTGCAAAACGGTGAAACGGAAATCAAAATGTTCGGCGAAATGGTGCCCGTGCGCTGCCAGGTAAAGCAGCTTCATGGCTTCTCGGCCCACGCCGACCGCTCGGAGCTGCTGCGCTGGCTCGGCCAGTTTCAGGCCCCGCCCAAGCGTACGTTCATCGTGCACGGCGAGCCGGCGCCCGCCGAGGCCCTGGCCAAAACCCTGCGCGAAGCCCATGGCTGGTCCAACGTAGAAGTGCCCGACTACCTGGACCGGAAAGTGCTGTTTGAAGGCATCTAAGTTCCCGCGCCACGGACACTGGCCGAAGGTGAGGTAGCGCCCACCATGCCACGAGCCCGCCCCCGGGTTGCCACTGGCCCAAGTGGGTCCGGTGCGGCAACCCGGGGGCGGGCTCGTGGCATGGTGGTCAGGCATATGCCAGGGGCCTACAGGGCGTTGAGCATCTTCACGATTTTGCGCTTGCGCTTGCCGAGCCTGGCTTGCAGCCGGCTCACCAGCTCGTGGCCCTTGCCCTCCACGTAGGTCAGGTCCTCGTCGGTGAGGTGGGTGTAAGCTTGCTGCAGCTTCTCTTTGAGCTGATTCCAGTCGCCTTGCAGTCGCAACCGTTGGTTGGTCCGGTAGTGGCGGAACTGGCGGCGGCGCTCCATGCTTTTCTTGGAATACAGCAGCATACCGACCACTGCCCCTACGCCGGCGCCGGCCAGGGAGGTGAGCAGTACTTTACCGGTGGTGTTTTTGGGCGTTTCGCACGTCATCGTAAGCAGGCTAAAAAAGTGAGTGATAACGCCGCCGGCCAACGTTGGCCCTGGGCGTTTGAAGTGCAACAAAGGTGGCATTCCGCCCGCCCCGCGGCCCTGATTTTCAGCAGACCGAATGATGATGTTCGTCAAGTCGGGGGTAGTGGTGGGGCGGGCGTACCCTCGTGGCGGGCAAGGCGTCGGCGCGGAAACGCGCTAAGCCAAACGGTTATGCTTCGGCGGCGCGGCCGCCAGCTGAGTGATAGACGGGGTTCATCGGAATTGTGGCGATTTTCATCCCTACTGACCCTGACCTCAGGTTGTAGTACTTTCGTTAGGCTTACACCACACCTAAATGCTATCATCATGGTCAAAGCTCTTTTACTCGTTCTCTGGTGTCTTTCGAGCTATTACTGTTCAGGGCAGCAGTATGTGGGCCACGCTACTCTGCTTGTCAAATCCAAAACCATCATCCTCCCCGATGCAGCTACTGGTAACAAATTCATTCTTGATTCAACACGAATCATGATTACGGCCTTTAACCCACAGGGCCAGCAGTTATGGAGTACTGATGCTTGGCAGGATAATCACCTGGAAACCTACCGAGTAACAAGACCTGTAATCAGCTATTTCGCTCTCGGAAAAGATAAACGGACCAAAGGGAAAGAAGTCATTTGGATAACCTACAATAACACACAATTCGGGTTTCTAGATAAAAAGACCGGAGCGTTCACTTGGTTAGGCCAAGACTAAATCCCTGAACTACCGCGACTATAATCAATACCCGCCGCGACCTGAAGCTGCTTCAGCAACCCGCAGCCTGCGTCCGGCGCCGGCGATGGGCGTCGAAGTGCCACGCCCACCGCGCTAAATAATGCGGCCGCCCTCCAACGGCCATCCCCTTGAAGATGTCGAACACGATGTCGCCGTTTTTCTGGTCGAGGTTACCGCTGGGCTCGTCGCCGAGGATGATGAGCGGGTCGTTGATCAGGGCGCGGGCGATGGCGACGCGCTGCTTCTGGCCGCCCGCTCTTCACGGTGCCAGCCGCGTACACCGATTCCGAAATAGCTGACCAAACCGCTTTCACCCGCTCGGCCTTGTCCTGGCAGCTGGCCAGCAAACCCACCATCAGCAGGGCTAACAGCGTCCAGCGGCGGGGCGGTACGGTACGGCAGGCGGGCAAGGCGTCGGGTACTGATTGGCGTTGATGGGCAAGCGCACGGCTATGGGCCTCGCCAGCAGAGAGGCACGGGCGCCAAGTTCGGCCAGCCCCGTGCTGCAACGCATGGCCATCATCAACTGCCATTCCGAGTGTTGTCACAGGCCAGAGCAGCTTCAGCCACCAGGCCGCCGCACCGCCCGCCGGCTGGTGGCGCCGGGAGTATTCGAGTGGGGCAAAAAGAAGCGCCCAACGCTTGCTTCTGGGCTTCGCCCTATGCCGGCTGCCACAGCCCGGCAACGTGCAGGCTCCGCAACAGGGCGCTTTTCTTGTTTTGATGGGCCTGCATCCGGCGCAGGATGCTGCCCAGGCTCTGCAGGGCCTCGACGATGTGGGGGCCTTTGTTGAGCATGACGCACTCGGCCCGGTTGCCCATGGCGGCGTCGGTAATTTCGGCCCGGGAAGGCATGCCGCCGTTGGCCAGGCTTTCCAGTACCTGCGTGGCCCAGATAACGGGCACGTGTGCCGCCTCGCAGAGCCAGAGCACCTCTTCCTGCACCTCCGCCAGGCGCTCAAAGCCGCATTCCACGGCCAGGTCGCCGCGGGCAATCATCACGCCGCAGCTTTCCGCCTGCATGGCGCACAGCAGCAGCGCCGGCAGCTGCTCGAATCCCCGTCGGGTTTCAATCTTGAGTACGATGGGCAGCACCCGGTCGGTTAGCTGCCGCAGGTGCTGGCGGAGCAGCGTTATATCGGCGGGGCTGTTGACAAACGAGAGTTCCACCATATCGGCGTGTTGGGCAACGAAAATCAGGTCCTGCAGGTCTTTGTCGGTGAGGGCCGCAATGGCGAGCTGGCTGTCGGGCAGGTTGATGCCTTTGTCGTTGCGCAGCTTTTCGCCCTTGGCGCGGGCCTGGGTGATGCGCACGTGTACGGTCCCATTTTTCACCCGCTCAACCACCCCACCAATTTTGCCGTCGTCGAACCAGATGTGCTCCCCGGGCTGCACCGAGTCGAGCACTTCGGGCAGGGTGCAGCCAATTGCCGCTGGCCCGGCCGTAGTGCCGGTCCCGGGGTCGGGCAGGGTTGGGCGGGGGAGGGGCTGGCGGGTGAGGTGCAGCAGGTCGCCGGGGTGCAGCAGCAGAAACGAGGGCTTGGCGGGTAGCTCGCAGGGGCTGACCTCCGCGCCGGCCGGCCCCCGAAAGCGGGTGAGCGGCGTGAGATAAGCCGTTTTGCGCAGCTCCGCCCAGCACCCTTCCGCCCCGACGCTGACTATGCGCAGCTTCCGCCGGGCCCCGCGCGCATCCTCGAACGAAACGGAGCCGTGGGGGCGCAGGCCGTGGAGCCAGGCGGCCGGAAAGGCCAGGGTGGCCGTGGCGGTGGCTGGCCGGGGCCGGGTGGGGCTGCTCCTGCGCCGTCAGCCACAGGCGGGCGGGGGCCACTACGTGGCCGCTGGCGTCGCGCGTGGGTCTCACCCGGAGCACGGGCGGCGCGGGGGGCAGGCCCTGAGTCCGCAGCTTGGGGCCGGCCAGGTCCATGCTCACCCGGCAGGTCTTGCCCAGCTCCTGCTCGGCGTGCCGCAGGTGGGCAATCATCCGGCCCCAGGCCGCCGGGTCGTCGTGGGCACAGTTGATGCGCAGGCAGTTCATGCCTTCGCGCAGCAGCTCGCGCACCAGCTCGTAGTTGGCGGCGGCCTCACCGGGCATAGTCACCATAATGCGGCCGCCATGGTCTGCCGGGGCCGGACCCAGGCAGGCGTCGCTGTGCTCGGCCAGCAGGCGGGAGCCACTCTCGAAGTCGGCCGCGGACTCCGGGGCCGGGTCTGGTTCGGGGGCGTCGGGTGTCAGCAAGGCCTGCACCACGGCCCGCACCGCTTCGATGGTGGCCAGGGTGTGGGCCTCGGCCCGGCCCAGCGACGAAAGGCCCAGCGCGGCAAGCCGCCGCTGCAACTCGCGCCGGTCGTGCTGGCGCAGGGCCAGGTAGTGCAGCAGGTTGCGGGCGCTGCGCCGGAAGTTAGGATGCACGGCTTGCAGCTGGTCGGCGGCCTGCTCGGTCAGGGCCAGCATATCGGCGCGCAGGGAAGTCAGCTCGGCCAGCAGCCCGGCTAGCTCGGTGGCGTGTTGGTGGGCATACGGGGGGAGAGAACGAGTTTCGTCATAGGTAAGCAGAAGTAGCGGCGTTGACGAGCGGCCATTTATAAAATGCCGGGCCCACGCCCGAAACCGGCCCGGCAGCTCCCGCGCAATGGTGCCGTATTAATCTGTTTAGGACTTACGCAAGAGGTTCGTGCTATACCAATAATAGTCTATTTAAAATAATGAAAATCAATTATTTGATGATTAATTGTAAACCATGAGTTTACATATGCTGCTCCTCCGCAACACGGCCTTGTAGCTCACGGCACCAAGGAGTATTCAACTTGGGGAGGATACCGCCCGGCATAAGAAAGCCGAACGTCAGGAGGCGGGCGTGAGGCCGGTGAGCACGGTGTTGGCATAGTTGGCGGCCGTGGCGAAGCCGGGTGTTTCGGTGAGGGGTACCGGCGCGGCCGTGGACAGTACCAGCACGGGCACGGGGCATTTTTCCAGGAGCTGGGCCGTGACGCTGCGGTGAAATAAGTCGCCGAGGTAGCTGCGCTGGCGGGCCAGCACCACGACCAGGTCGGCGCGGGTATCGAGGGCGGCGGCCAGCACCCCTTCCGCGTACTGCTCGTGCTGGTAGCCCCGCAGCTCCGGCGTGGGCAGCCCCTCCACCAACCCACTGGCCTGCACGGCCCGCAAGGCCAGGGCGCAACCCTCATCGTCCTCCACGCCAATCGAAATATGGGCCACGACGACCTCGGCACCGGGCAGGGCCAGCAGCGGACGCAGGGCGGCGGCTTCCGAAGTCAGCGTAAACGGTTCGCGGTCGGCGGCAATGAGGATGCGGCGGGGCGGGTGCTCGGCCGGGACGGTGGTGGATACCACCAGCAGCGGGTAGCTGCCGGCCCGCAGAATCTCCACGCAGGAAGTGAGCAGGTCGGCGGCGGCCGGGCGGTCCTCATCGGCCTGGCTGAGCACGAACAGGGCCGGCTGGTAGCGGCGGGCCAGATCCTGGGCCACGGCGGGCAGCAGGTCGGTAACCACTTCCACCGTGGCCGTGGTCTGCAGCCCTTCGGCCTGCTGGTAGAGAATGGCGGCCGTATCGGTCTGGCGGGCCAGCTCCTGCTGGTGGTAACCCTCCTGGGCCACCAAATCGGAGGAATTGAACAGGGAGGCGCGGTTGACGTGCAGCAGCACCAGGCCGCCGTTAAGGGCCTGCGCCAGGATGTCGGCATATTCGATGGCGCGGCGGGCGGGGGGATAGAACCCCGCGAAAACGATGAGGGAAAGGGCCATGTGCAGGGGGCGTTAGGGGGGGAGAAGCTTTCAAGTGAATGAGTTGGGGCGTGCAGGCAGTCGAAGAAAAGGCGGTCAGGCTTCGACTCCGCTCCGCCTGACCGTTCTTTCAATCCCGGCCGATTTCCTGGGTGGCCAGCAGCAGCACCGGCACCTGCGTATGCCGCAGCACCTCATCAATTACACTGTTGCCGAACAGCTTGGCTATCCAGCCGTGGCCGGGGTCGAGCAGGATCAGCACCTCGGCCGAGAGTTCCTGCACGGCTTGCTGCAGGCCGGCGGCGGCTCCTTCGGCCACCACCCGGTGGAGGCTGCTGCCGGCCAGGGCGGGCGTCAGGCCGCATGCCCGGGCGGCCGTGAGGCCGTGCCGGCCAGCATCGGGCTCATAGGCCTGGGCGATGGTAATAGGCATCACGACGGCATCCAGGGCTGCGAACAGCGGGCGCAGGGCCTGGGCTTCGGGCGTGAGGGTGAAAAACTGGTCGCGCACGGCCAGGGCCAGGCAACGGGGCGGGCGCAGAGCGGCCGTGGGTAAGTGCTGGGGTACCAGCAGCAGCGGGTAGCCCGTTTTGTGGGCCAGCGGCAGCGCCCGGTTGCTGAGCCATTCGTCCAGCGGGCCGTTGGTGGCCGTGAGGCCGGCAATGAGCAGCAGCGGCCGATGCTGCTCCAGGGCTTGCGCCACGGCTTCGTCCCAGGCCTGCGCCACGGTGGTGGCGGTGGCGGGCACGGGCATGGCGGCGGCTACTTCTTCCAGTGCGTGGCGCTCCCGTCGCATGTCGCGGGCATTGGTGGCGTACGTTACCTTACCTACCCGCGCCGTAGTGGGCGGGGTGGGGTACACGTGCAGCAGGTGAACCTCGGCCCCCAGCGGGGCAGCCAGCACGGCCGCGTAGGCCCGGGCCCGCTCGGCGGCGGGCGAAAAATCGGAGAGGACAAGCAGGTTGGGCTTCATAGCAAAAGGGATTGGAACGGAAAAAGAAAGCCGGACGTCGGGACGCCTAGTGGCTGAGTGCGGCCCGGATGGTCAGGAACTCGGTGAGGTTGCGCTGGTCGATGACGCCGCGCAGCCGATGGTTTTCCAGCACCGGATAAAAGGCATTGGGCTGGCGCAGGGCGCGGGTGTACACCATGGCCAGGCTGTCGCCGATTTCCACCGTGTCGAATTCGCGGCTCATAACCTCCGTAACGGCCGTGCTCAGGCGGTTGTCGCGCAGGGCCGCCATGAGCAGCGGCCGGGTCAGGACCCCGACGGCCTTGCCCTGGTCGAGCACAATCAGGTCCCGGTCGGAGCCGGCCAGCAGGGTATCGGCCGCGTCGCGCACGCTGTCGGTGGGGGCGAGGGTAAGGTAATTGGTGATCATGGCGTGGCCCACGGTGTAGTCGCGCAGCAGCTCGCGGTGCTGCACCTGCACGTTTTCAATGTGCGCCCCGAAGTACACGAAGATGCCGATGAGCACCAGAATCGGGTTGTTGAACAAGCCGTAAAACACGAAGCAGACGGCAATGAACTTGCCCAGCCCCGCCGCAATAGACGTGGACCGGGGCCGGCCCAGGCGCATGGCCAGCAATGCCCGCAGCACCCGCCCGCCATCCATCGGGAAGGCCGGAATGGCGTTGAACACCACCAGCAGCA
Organism: uncultured Cytophagales bacterium; assembly: GCA_963711295.1. Classification (GTDB taxonomy): domain Bacteria; phylum Bacteroidota; class Bacteroidia; order Cytophagales; family Hymenobacteraceae; genus Hymenobacter. Next base: position 794,142 of record CAVQDF010000003.1, on the reverse strand, counting down.
CGTTCACCCAGAACAGGGAGGTGAGAAAGCCCAGCCCCACGGTGCCGTAATTGAGGCCAATGCCCTCGAACGCCCCCAGCGGGGCCACGAAGGGGTAAAGCATCAGCGCCAGCAGCACATTCACGGCCGGACCGGCCAGGGCCACCAGCAGCTCCTGCCGGGGCTTTTCGGGCATGCGCTCCAGTGTGGCCAGGCCCCCGATGGGCAGCAGCGTGATGGAGCGCGTACCGATGCCGAAGCGCCGCGCCATGAGCGAATGCCCCAGCTCGTGCAGCACCACGCACCCGAACAGCGCCAGCACGAAGCCCACCGACACGAGCACCGCCCCGGCGCTGCTGCCCTGGCGTACCTGGGCAAACACCAGGAAGCCGAGCAGCAGCAGGAAGGTCCAGTGCAGGAAGATGCGGATGCCGGCCAGGCGGCCGAGTAACAAGGCGTTTTTCATGAGAAAGCGGTGTGGGAAGCCGCCGCATAAAACAGGGCGTTCCATGAGGTCGTAGTAACGGGACGTGAGTAAATGTCGGCCCTGGCTGCCGGCTTCGGTATGATCTAAATCAGCTGAACAGCTGATTTAGATCAAGCCTCGGCTCCTTACTGGTTGGGGCGGCAGAGTGGGCCGGAAACCAAAAATCCCCGACTTCCGGCTAACCGAAAATCGGGGAGTGTGCGCTGCGCGGGGCGGCGCAGCGGCGGGGTTAGCTGTTACTGGGTGGAGAGGTAATGCCAGCGCACCGCGACCAGCGCGCCGATGAGCAGCGCGGAAAACAGAAAAGTGGGAAGTAGCATATAAGTGGGGCTAAGGGGCCTGGAAGAGCCCGGCGTGAGAAAAAACGGCAAGCGCAGGCAGCCACGCCGCTTGTCAGCTCATGTGGGGCAGGTAGTCGGGCTGATCGGGGGCTTCGGTGGGCAGCAGCAGCACCGGTACGGGGCAGCCGCGTAGCACCTGCGCCGTAACGCTGCGATGAAACAGCCGGCCCAGAAAGCTGCGGGGCCGGGCAATGAGAATCAGCAAATCGGCCTGCGTTTCGGCCAGGGCCCGTAGTAATCCAGCGGCCGGGCTGCTGCCAGCATCGTCGTGCAGCGCCAGCGGCCCGGCCGTCGGTAGCAACGCGCGCAGCGGTCCGCCAAGCTGCTCATAGTCGCCCGGCCGCTCGGCCCCGCCCGAAGCGGGGCGGACGTGTACCACCGAAAAAGCTGCCTCCCAGCTCGCCAATAGTGGGGCCAGGGCCAGGGCGGTGGCATTAAGGGCAAAGTACTCGCCATCGACAGCTACCAGCACGCGGCGCGGCAGGCCGGTAGGCCGGCTGGTTTCGGGCACCAGCAGCAGCGGCCGGTGGGTGGCGCGCAGTACGGGCAGCACGTGGTTGCGCAGCAGATAATCGAGCACGTCCTGCTCGGGGCTCAGGCTCAGGGCCAGCAGCAGCGGGTGATAGCGCGCAATAGCCTCCTGCACGGCATCGGCCATGGGGGCCGTCAGCATCGTTGCTTCGGCCGGTGCGGGCAGGCGGCGGGCCAGCGCCTGCAAGCGCCTCGGCCGCCTCGGTCTGCATTTGGGGGAAGTAGGGCATCGGGACAAACGCCAGCTCGGAGGAGAGCATGGGGGCCTGGTACACATTAATCAGCTCCAGGTGCACGTGTAGCGGCGCGCCCAATACGGCGGCGTAGCGGGCCGCCTGCTCCGCCGCCGCAGAAAGGTTAACCAGAACAACAAAGGAAGGATTCATGGCACATATCTGAGAAAGAAGCAATTGCAAAGTGCCGCCGCCACTAGTCCTGGGCGGGCAGTACGAGCAGCGGAATGGGGCTTTGCTCGATGAGCTGGGCCGTGACGCTGCGGTGGAACAGGCTGCCCAGCAGGCTGTGGCGGCGGGCCACCACGACCAGCAGGTCGGCCGCCTGCTGGGCGGCTTGTTCCAGCACCCCGTCCACTACCGATTGGTTGTAGACTTCGTGCAGCTGGATGTCTGGCAGCTCCTCCGCCAGGTTATTGGCAGTTATAGTGCGGAGGATGGTTTCGGTTCCCAGGCGCATGTGGCTGTCGTCGGCTATCCGCACCACGGCCAGCGTGCCGCCTGCTACACCCAGCAGCTGCCGGAGCACCTGCTGGTACTGGTGCAGCACGAACGGCTGCCCATCTACGGCCAGCAGCAGGCGGCGGGGTGGGGCGGTCTGCCAGTTGCCGAGGGCCGGCAGCAGCAGCAAGGGGTAGGGCACGGTGCTGAGCAGCGTTTCGGCCGTGCTGGTCAGGACTTCCACGGGCGCACTGGACCCGCCGGACTGGCCCAGTACCAGCAGCAGGGGGTGGTGGCGGAGCACGGCGGCGCGCACGGCTTCGGGCAGCTCCCGCTCCGACACCTCGACCAGGGTGTGCACGGGCTGCTCGTTGGCCAACCGTTGCAGCGCCCGGTCGGTGGCCAGGTCGCTGACGGGCGCGTAAGGCAGGTCGTCGTCGAGCGGGGCCAGCAGCGCATCGGAGCGGGCGTGGAGCAGCACGAGTTCTGCCTGCAGGGGCTCCGCCAGCCCAGCGGCATAAGTCAGCGCACGGTTGGTGACGGCATGAAAATCGGTCAGTACAACGAGTGGGGAAGCCATAAGTCAAAAAGAAAAAAGGTGGAGAAAAGCCAGTTGTCAGTTGCTGGTTGTCAGTTATTAGTGGTGCGCATCAGCGGGTTCGATGGCCTGGGGCTCGGGGGTGGCTGTTTCCGCCAAGTCCAGCACGCGCAGGTGGTTGTTCACGTCGCGGGCCCCGGCCTCGTAGGCTTCGAGGGCGGCCTGCTGGCGCTCGGGCCAGGTGTCTACGGTGCCGGTGAGGGTAGCGCGGCCGTGGCGCACCTGCACTTCAATGTCCTGATCGTGCAGGCTGCCCGACCAGAAGTGGCGCTGCCGGATGCGGCTGGCCAGCGCGTGGTCGGGGTCGGGGCCGGCGGGGCGGGGCTCGGCGGCCCCCGGCCGGCTGGCCGGAAACTCGTCGGTGCTGGCCGCCTCCAGCTGCTGTACCAGGTTGGCCACGGCCAGCACGCCGCTGACTCCGGCGGCCACATCGGCGGCCCGCTCGCGCTCAAACGTGCTGCTCACCTGCCCGTGCACGGTGGCCTGGCCGTGGCGCACGCTCACGGTAAAATAGTAGTGCCCCACGTAGGGGTCGCGGGCCAGCGCGGCCAGAATGGTCTGGCTGATATCGGCATCGGGTACCAGGCGCTCGTGGCGAATCTTGAGCAGGTTGAGGACGTCGTACACGCCCACCACGTGGCGGGCGGCGCGCTCGGCCTCCTGGCGGGCGCGCAGGTTGCTCACCGTGCCGGTCAGCGTCACGATGCCCTCCCGGACCTGCACCGACGTTTCGGCAGCGCGCACGCGCGGATTGCGTTGGATGACCATGTGCACGGCAGCGGCAATGGCCTCGTCGGGGCGGGGCGCAAACTTGCTGCGCCGCAGCTCGCTGCCCAGGGCCCAGTAGGCCACGAACAGGTCGCGGGCATCTACGCGCGTGGCTCCGGCCTGGTAGGATATGGCGATGATGTGGTCGCGCTCCGTCGCCGTGCCCACGGTACCCGACAGGTGCACCACGTGCTCGTTGGTACGTACCTTCACCAGGGCGCTGTTCACCCGGATATCCCAGTCGAGCAGCTCCTGAATCTGGGTCGTGGTTTCCTCGTCGGAGTTCAGGATGCTACCCTTTTGAATAGTCAGGCCTTCGGTTTCAAAGGTGGTGACGCCCCGCACGCCTTGCAGCACGCGCAGCACCAGCTGCTTCTCGGCCCACGACTGCACCATGCCCGTCAGCCTGACCACGCCCTCACACACGGTGCACTTCACGTTGTAGTCGCTGGTGGCGGGGTCGTCGGCGAGGGCGGCGGATACATCGCGCTGCAAGTCCGCGTCGGACAGGTCGGGGATTCGGATGGCCACCGTGTTGGTTACGCCGCGTACGCCGCGCACCGCCAGGGCAATTTCCTCGGCCCGCTGCCGGGCCAGCAGGTTGTCGGTAAAGCCGCTCAGCGTCACCAGGCCCTCGTGCGTGGCCACGTCCAGCGCATGCTCGTTCATGCCTTTTTGGGTGGTGAAGAGCCGTTCGATAGCCGTGGTAATGTCGGCATCAGCCACGGTTGTCAGCGCGGTAGCAGAAGTCAGGCGCGAGGTGGTGGTCATGAGCTGGGGGCTATAGGGTCAGTCGAAAATTGGATTGGTGCAAAATTGCCCCGGAATACCTGTCCTTGCCATGACAACAATTGCCGCATCGGATGATATCCGTCAAGTGCCTGCCTGATGCCGGCCGACTGCCCCGCCCGGCGCCAGTAGCCTGTTCTGCCCCAGTCCTATACCACCGGCCCACGCAGCAGCCTGACGCTTCTCCTGATGTACTATTACTGTTTCGCTACCGCAGCTGGCCCGAACAGCCCGTGGCGGATAACCGCGTCGCGGCCGTAGATATCGGGCAGGAAGCGCAGGCGGCCGTTTTCGGCGGTGCAGGTGGCGTAGCGGATGTGGAGGGCAATGGGCCGGCGCAGGCGCACATCTCGCGGGCGGGGCTGGCGGGAGCATTCCTCGTCGGAAGGCAGCTGCATGGGTGTTGCCCTCGCGGCGTAGCAGGTAGGCGGCCAGCTGCATGGGGTTTTGCAGCCGCACGCAGCCGTGGCTGAGGGCGCGGGCCGGTCGGGCGAAATACTGGCGCAGGGGCGTATCGTGCACATACACCGAGTAGGGGTTGGCAAAGCGGAACACGATGTTGCCCAGCGAATTGTCGCAGCCCGCCGACTGCCGGATGGTGTAAGCAAAATTCCGGGCCGTAACCGTAGCCCAGTTCACGCGGGCCGGGTTCACCTGCCGCCCCTTGCCATCGTAGAGAGCATAGTTGTGTTGGGCCAGGTAGCCCACATCTTTCCTGATGCGGGGCAGCATTTCCTTGGTGGCAATGGAGCGCGGCACCTGCCAGTCGGGGGCCAGCGTGAAGTGCGTAATGCGGCTGCTGAGCGTGGGCGTACGGGTGCGCGGCGTGCCCACCACCACCCGGTGGCGGCGCACCACCGAGTCGCGGGCCACTACCAGCAGCTCGTAGGCCGGCACGTTTATCAGCACGTAGGCCGAATCGGCCAGCGGCTCCCAGCGCCAGCGCTCCAGGTTCACGGCGGCCTGCTCGTACTGCTGCTGCCGCACCGCGGCCGAATCCGGGTCCACCGGGCGGGCCAGCCACTGGGCCAGGGCCTGTTGCAGCTGCTGGTATTCGCGGTTGGCCGGGGCGTTGGCCAGCAGTGCGGCCGGCACCGCGTGGCGGCCCAGGGCCGTACGCAGCAGGGCCGGCGGCTGCCCGGCGGCTCCGGCGGCCGTTTCCTTGGCTGTTAGGGTAAATGGATGCAGCCGGCCGCGCCCCAGGTCGCTCCCGAAGCGGAGCGCCGCCCGGCTCAGGGCCACGTCCAGCCGGGCGCGTTGCCAGCCTCGCTGGCGCGGCAGCGCCGGCCGGGCCAGCGAATTGCGCAGGGCCCGGAGGCGGGTTACGCCGTAGTCGGTGGGGCGCAGGCCGTGCTCGGCGGCCCGGGCCAGCAGCGCCAGCGTCGCCCGGGCGTCGGCACTCACGCGCCCGGCCGAGTCGGTCCAGGCCGGCGCGCACTCGGGTCCGTAAAAAGCGCGCAGCTCCTCGCCGGCGGGTCCGCCCAGCGCCTCCCGGGCGTTTTCCGTCAGGGCTGAATCCAGCAGCTGCCGGATAAGCGGTGCCACGGGCACTGGCCCCGGTAGCGCCGACTGCGGCCGCCCCAAAGCGGACACCGTCGGGGCTTCGTGCGCCGGCGCAGAACCGCACTGCGGCAGCGCCAGCAGCAGTGTGCCGGAAAACAGGAGCGAGCAAAGGGTCGGAAATCGGAACAAGGGGAGGAGGCTGATTAGCAAGCAGTGAGAGTAAAGCGGCCCGCTTACGGAGCCTGACCGGCCCAAAGCGAGGCTGTGCTAAAGATCCGCTGCCCGCCGTGCCGCTCCCATGATGAAAATCAAGCCCGGAGATGATCTTGAATAGGGGACTTCCCCAAAAAAAGGCCGAAAGCCTGTCGCGCGAACCGAAGCGCGGCGAAGCCAGGCGCTGGGTTGGGGCCGGGTGGGCGCTGGTCTGATAAGAATCAGCTGATCAGGCAATGGTTGTCATAGCCCGCGCTTGGCCTGGCCCGGACCTTTATACCCGGCTTACGACCCGTTCCTGACCTGGAACGAGGGGCGAGGCGACATTAAAAAAGGGTTTCATGGACAAGGATCTGCAGGGAAAAACGGCGCTGGTTACGGGCGCATCGTCGGGCATCGGCCGGGCTGTGGCGCTGCTCTACGGGCAGCACGGGGCCAATGTCATGGTGTCGGACATCGACGAAGCGCAGGGCCGGCAGGTGGTCGGGCAGCTGCAAGCCGCCGGCGCCAACGCCCGGTTCTGCAGGGCCGATGTGGGCGACGCGGCCCAGTGCCGCCAGCTGGTGCAGGAAACCGTGGAGGCCTTCGGCACGCTCGACATCGCCTGCAACAACGCCGGCATCACCGGCGAGCTGACCCTGACGGCCGATTACTCGCTCGAAGGCTGGCAGCAAATCATCAACGTGAACCTGAACAGCGTGTTTTTCTGCGTCAAATATGAGCTGGAAGTGATGCTCCGGCAGGGCCACGGCGTGATTGTCAATATGGCCTCCATTCTGGGGCAGGTGGGCACGCCCACGCTGGCGGGCTACGTGGCGGCCAAGCACGGCGTCATCGGCCTCACCCAAACGGCCGCCCTCGAATACGCCGCCCAGGGCATCCGCCTCAATGCCGTGGGTCCCGGCTACATCGACACGCCCCTGCTCAAAGATTTCTCGGCCGAAACCAAGCAGGGGCTGGTCGCGCTGCACCCCATCGGCCGGTTGGGCCGCTCCGAGGAAGTGGCCGAGCTGGTCATCTGGCTCAGCTCCGACAAGGCTTCGTTCGTCACCGGCGCCTATTACCCCGTCGATGGCGGCTACCTGGCCAAGTAAGCGGGGGCTGAATCAATGGTTTGTATAAAAGTTGTAAAAATCTAAAAATCATGAGTATACACGCACTAGCCGCCACCGCCCAGGCGCTGCTGGCCCCCGGCAAGGGCCTGCTGGCCATGGACGAAAGCACCGGTACCTGCAATGCCCGCTTCGCCGCGCTGGGCATTCCGGCAACCCTGGATATGCGCCGCGCCTACCGCGAGCTGCTGGTTACCACGCCGGGGCTGGGGGTGGGCATCAGCGGGGCCATTCTGTGCGATGAAACCATCCGCCAGCACACCCGCACGGGCGTTTCGCTGGTGCATATTCTGCAGCAGGCGGGCATCATGCCGGGCATCAAGGTTGACCTGGGCGCGCACGAGCTGGCCGGCTTTCCCGGCGAACAGGTAACCGATGGCCTTGACGGCCTGCGCCCGCGCTTGGCCGAGTACGCCGAGCTGGGTGCCCGCTTTGCCAAGTGGCGGGCGGTGCTCACCATCGGCCCCGACCAGCCCAGCCGGGCCGGCATCGAGGCCAATGCCCACGCCCTGGCCCGCTACGCAGCCCTGTGCCAGGTGGCCGGCCTGGTGCCCATCGTGGAGCCCGAAGTGCTGCTGACCGGTTCCCACTCCCTGGCCCGATGCGCGGCCGTAACCGAGGAAGTGCTGCGCGAGGTATTCGCCCAACTATGCACCCAGGGCGTGGCCCTGGAAGGCATGCTGCTGAAGCCCAGCATGGTACTGGCTGGCCCTGGCTACCCCAAGCAGCCGACCACCGCGCAGGTCGCCGACGCTACCGTTACCTGCCTGCTGCGCACGGTGCCGGCGGCCATGCCAGGGGTAGCGTTTCTGTCGGGGGGGCAGACCCCCGGGCAGGCCACGCGCCACCTGGCAGCCATGCACGAGCAGTTTGCCGGGCGGCTGCCGTGGGCCCTGACTTTTTCGTTTGGCCGGGCCCTGCAACAGCCGGCCCTGGAAATCTGGGCCGGTCAGGCAGCCAATGGGCCTGCTGCCCAGCAGGCGCTGCTGGAGCGGGTGCGCGGCAACCAAGCGGCCCTGGAGGCAGGCTACCCGGAGCTGTCAGACATGGGCGATTCTATGTAGGAGGCCAGAGGAACGCCAACTGCCAGGCCCGGAAGCCGAAAACCTAACCGCTACCCCCAATATATGCCCGTTTCCACCACCTCACCCGCGCCCGGCCTCACCAGCGAAGCCGTCGTGGCTGCCCGCTTGGCCAACGGCCGCAACGTGCTGGCTACGGCCAAGGGGTCGGGGCTGCTGGGTACCCTACGGGAAGTGGTGCTGGAACCCATGTTTCTGCTGCTGCTGGCGGCCTGCGCGGTGTATATCGGGCTGGGCGAAGGGGCCGAAGCCATTACGCTGGGCGTGGCCCTGCTGGCGGTGGCGGGCATCTCGGTGTACCAGGAAATCCGCAGTGATAAGGCACTGGGCGCCCTGCGCGAGCTTACCCAGCCCCGGGCCCAAGTGCGCCGCAACGGCGAGGTAGCCAACGTGCCGGTCGAGGACCTGGTAGTGGGCGACGCGGTGCTGGTGGCCGAAGGCGCGCGCCTGCCCGCCGACGGCACCGTAATCAAGCTGAACGACTTCTCCGTCGACGAGGCCATCCTGACCGGCGAGGCCGTGCCGGTAACCAAGGCCGTGGGCGACCCTGTTTTTGCGGGCACCAACACCGTGGCGGGCAGCGCCTGGCTCACGGTTACGGCCGTGGGCGCGGGCACCAGGCTCGGCCGCATCGGGCAGAGCCTGGAAGCCATCGACACGGAGAAAACGCCCTTGCAGCTGCAGGTGCGCCAGTTTGTGCTGCGCATGGCCTGGGTGGGGGCGGGGGCGTTCGTGCTGGTTTGGGGCGTGAACTTCGCCCATTCCGGCAACTGGGTCACGGCCCTGCTCTTCGGCCTCACGCTGGCCATGTCCATTCTGCCCGAGGAAATTCCGGTGGCCTTTAGCTCCTTTATGGCCCTGGGCGCGGCGCGGCTGAGCCGGCTGGGGGTGCTCACCAAGCAGCCCCAGACCGTGGAAAGCCTGGGCTCGGCCACCGTCATTTGCGCCGACAAAACCGGCACCCTCACCCAGGAGGGTATGCGCGTGGCTCAGCTTTATGATGGCGCCACGGCCAGCCTCGTGCCGCTGCCCGGTCCGCTCGCGCCCGGTGCCGCCCGGGTGCTGGCCTGCGCCCGCTACGCCAGCGAAACCGAGCCCTTCGATGCCATGGAAAAGGCCATTGTGGCCGCCTTCGCCACCGCCGACCCGGCCGCGGCCGCCGCGCCCAGCCCCATGCTGCACGAGTACCCGCTGGCCGGCACTCCGCCCATGATGACCCATGTGCGCCGGGTAAACGGCCAGCCCCTGGTGGCCGGCAAAGGGGCCGTAGAGCATATTCTGGCCGTGTGCCGCCCGGCCCCGGCCGTAGCCCAGGAAATCCGGCGGGTGACTACAGAACTGTCGGGCCGGGGCTACCGGGTGCTGGGCGTGGCGCATGCCGCTTCGACCGGCCCCGACTTCCCGGCCGCGCAGGACGATTTTGCCTGGGAGTTTCTGGGGCTGATTGCCCTTGAAAATCCGCCCAAAGCCAATGCGGCGGCCGTTATCAGAGAATTTCTGGCGGCTGGCATTCAGGTGAAGATGATAACCGGCGACTTCCCCGAAACGGCTCAGGCCATTGCCCGCCAGGTGGGCCTGCCGGGGGCCGACACCCTGCTCACCGGCCAGCAGGTAATGGCCCTGAGCCCGACCGACCTGCGCCCGCAGGCCGCCACCACGGCGGTATTCGCCCGCATGTTTCCGGAGGCCAAGCTGAAAGTGGTGGAAGCCCTGAAAGCCAACGGCGAAGTAGTGGCCATGACCGGCGACGGCGTGAACGACGGCCCCGCCCTGAAGGCCGCCCACATCGGCGTGGCTATGGGCCGGCGCGGCACCGAGGTGGCCCGGCAGGCGGCCTCGCTGGTGCTCGTCGACGACGATTTGGCGGGCATGGTGACGGCCATTGCCCAGGGCCGGCGCATCTACCAGAACTTCAAAAAGGCAGTGTTCTACGTCGTTTCCATCCACATTCCCATCGTGCTCACCGTTACGGTGCCGCTGCTGGCGGGCTGGCAGTTTGCCAACCTGTTTTCGCCGGTCCACATCATCTTTCTGGAGCTGGTGATGGGCCCCACCTGTTCCATTGCCTTCGAAAACGAGCCCGCCGAGGCCGACCAGATGCGCCAGCCACCGCGCCCACTCACGGCCACTTTCCTGGCCGGGGCCGAGCTGGGCCGCAGCGTGGCGCAGGGCCTGGGCATCGCGGCGGCGGTGCTGGCCGTGTACTACGTGGCCATGCAGCAGGGCGCGGCCCTGCCGGTGGTGCGCACGCTCACGTTTGCCACGCTGGTGCTCAGCAACCTGGGCCTCACGCTGGTCAGTCGCTCGTTCACTCAATCGGTGCTGCAGACGTTGCGCGTGCCCAACCGCGTCCTCTGGCTGATGATGGGTCTCACGCTGGCCTTGTTGCTGGCCACGCTGCTGGTACCGGCGGCGCAGCGGCTGTTCGGCTTCGCACCGGTATCGGCGGGTGCGCTGGGCTGGTGCGTGCTGGCCGCGCTGGTAGGCGTGGGCTGGGTGGAAGTGTACAAGGCCGTGCGGCGGCGCTAGGCGGCTGGCTCCGGTTCGTGCTGAGGGCGGGGAGTGCCCCTCTGTATAACCTGCTACTTCCGTTTCTCCTTCGCGTGGTCGGCATTCAGCCCCTCGAAGCCGGATACCACGTCGAACAGCTCCTCATCGATGGTGCTTTGGCGCTTGCGGTGGTACTGGTGGCGCAGCTTATCGCTTGCGTTGTGCCGCCAGCAATCAGCCCTGTTCCTTCAGCAAATAAGGCGTCAGGAGCAGGGCTGAATGCTGGCGTCAAATGCAACGCTTACCCGCTGGTTTTTTCAATCATGTGATTGATTACCTGAGTATGCTCGTGCTGAGGACTAAACATGACAATCTCTGCATCTGCATTAACCTTTACATTATGCCCTGGGGGCCAATAAAAGAGGTCATTTGCGTTTACGGTTTCTTGGGTGCCATTCGCATCTGTTGTTGTCATTTGGCCGCTCAGGAGATATCCCCAGTGTGGACACTGGCATAAATTTCCTTCGAGCCCCATAAACAAAGGGGTAGTATCTACTCCTTTAGAAAGGCTGAAATACTCTCCGCTTATCTTACCGAATCCGGTAGCATCACCGAATTCGGTTTTTTGACGGATAACAGCTCCGGGAATCTCCATTTTCACTTGGATATCGTTTTTTGCAATTTTCATGGTTTCGTGTTTTTAAGTTTATGCTATTGAAGCGGTTTAGAAATTCGTCAGACGGTTATGCTGCGCTTGTTGAAGCATGGCCGTCTGGCGATGCACCGGCCCATTCCGGCGAGGAGGTTTGAGCGTTCATAAGGATTGGCGAGTAGTCCGGCAATCAGCCCCCAAGTCCCGACCATCGGGGCGGCTATGGTAAAGTTGCCCATTTCCCCAGGCCCATCCCCTGACCATACTCCGCCAAACCCCTGACGTTCATCATGCCCTCGCCGCGACCGGGCTGCTGAAGCGGCTAAGAGTGCCGGCTTGATGGTAAAGCTTCGTTATTACCTTTCAGACCTTATGCCTGATAAACTGAGCCGTGAACTGCATTTGCTGGAAAGATTTCTACCCACGCTATTAGGGAATCAGCCCTATACCGTGTCGCAGCCAGCCCCGCCATTGCCCGATGCAATACTTCATGTGGGACTTCAGGCGGGCGACAGAAAAATAGGGATTGAAATGACGGCCCTTATTCTGGATGAATCATCAAGGGAGCGTGAGTCGAAACAAGATGCTGTTTTAAATGAGGCTCAGAAGCTATTTGAACAACAGCTTCCATTGCCGCTTCATGTTACTGTCGCTTTCTCAACAACTGCCGACTGGAGGAATCTGGAGCGTAAGCAAGCAGCGAAAGCGCTGGCCGATACTGTTAAGCGCTGTGTGGTCGAAGTAAAAGACCTTCCGGAAAGTCAGACTCAATTCAATATCCGAACAGAAACCGTAATTCATCCCTGCATCCAAAGTGTTGGTGTCTTATTTATGGATAGGCTGACGATACCTTGCTGGACCCCAATAACGAGCTTCTGGGTGCCTGATGCTCCGGCTGATAAAATTCAGGCAATCATTGATCGGAAGAATCAGAACATATCAGGTTACTTGAGGGGCTGCGACGAGGTTTGGCTGTTGATCCTGGAGGCAGGAAGCCCATCGTCTTATTATGATGGCTTTGAAAAGCTTGATGAAACCATTTTTACCAGTGGTTTTGCTCGAACTTTAATTGGCCGGGTTCCAACTGGAGAATTGGTAGCGTTACCAACCCAGTTACTGCACGCTTAGCCTGAGCAAGTACCTCGCCGGTCAGTGTTTGCCTGCTACCGCCCCTTACTCCAAATAGAAGTGCCGGACGCGGTTCAGGTCGTCGTCGAGCTCGTAGACCAGCGGCACGCCCGTGGGGATGTCGAGTTGGGTGACTTCGGCATCGGTGAGGTGGTCGATGTACTGCACCAGCGCCCGCAGGCTGTTGCCGTGGGCGCACACCAGCACGCGCTGGTGGCTGCGGATGGCCGGTATTATCTGCTCGGTCCAGTAGGGGAGTACCCGGGCCATGGTCTGGCTCAGGTTTTCGGTCAGGGGCAGCTCGCGGGCGGTCAGGTGCTGGTAGCGCGGGTCGTGGCCCGGGAAGCGCGGGTCGTCGGGGCGTAGGGCGGGGGGCAGGGCGTGCGGGTCGCGCCGCCAGCGCTGCACCTGCCCGGCGCCGTATTGCTGGCTGGTTTCGGCCTTGTTCAGGCCTTGGAGCGCGCCGTAGAACCGCTCGTTCAGCCGCCACGACTTCTGCACCGGAATCCAGAGTAAATCCAGTTCTTCGAGCGCGATATCCAGGGTTTTGATGGCCCGCTTCAGCACCGAAGTAAAGGCTATATCAAACCCGTAGCCGTGGCGCAGCAGCAGCTGGCCCGCCCGGGCCGCCTCCTGGCGGCCCTGCGCCGAGAGGTCAATATCGGTCCAGCCGGTGAAGCGGTTTTCCAGGTTCCACTGGCTTTTACCATGACGCAGCAGGACCAGGTTTTGCATGAGAAGCGGAGTGAAAACGAGTGAATGGAGGGCGGCAGTTCGGGCCACTTGCCTGCCTGGTGGCGGCCGGTGCCGCGCCGGAGCAGGCGGCCCTATGGCCGGAGCCCGGCGGCTCACATCAGGTAGAAGGCTTCCGGGGCCAGGGGCGCGGGCACGTCGGGGGCTTGCAGCAGCTCCAGCAGGTTGATTTCGACGGTGCGGGCAATGGCGGTGACCGGCGTATCGGTGGGCTTGTTGCTGAAGGGGTCCTGGAGGTAGCGGGCGGTGCGCTCAAGCAGAAAAAAGGAGGACGCGGTAACCAGCAGCACCGGAATTTCCCAGAATCCGATGGTTTTCACCAGGCCCAGCGACAACGTGAGCAGAAACAGGTAGATGAACAGGTACACCAGCAGCCGGTAGCTGACCGGAAACACCGTGTGCTTGATGCGTTCGGCCTGGCCCATGGCGTCGCAGAGGCGCACGAGCGTGGCATCCAGCTGCACCTGCTGCATCAGGTTGAGGGCTTGTTGCTGGTAAAGGCTTTTGAGCTGGTCGGTGTGCAGGGCCAGCAGGGCCAGGGGCTTGTTGGACTGCCCGTGCAGGCGGGCCAGCTCCGGCCCGGTGAGGTAGCGGCCCAGGGTGGCGGTGGGGTCGAGGCCGCGCAGGGTTTCGCCCAGGCAGTAGCACCAGGCAATCTGGCGGCGGGCCACGGTGCGCAGGGGCGAATCGGGGCCGGCGGGGGCCAGCAAGGCATCGGGCACGAAGGCGCGGATTTGCAGCACCAGCGTGCGCGAATCGTTGACGATGCTGCCCCAGATTTTGCGCGCCTCCCACCACCGGTCGTAGCTCTGGCTGGTTTTGAAGGCCAGCAGCAGCGAAATCGCGCTGCCCAGAATAGTGGGCAGCTGCAACGGAATAAGCGGCAGATACTTCCCCAGCGCCATTTTCAGGAGGTGGAAGAAGCTGGAAATAAGCAGCACCCGCACCACATCGGGGCGGATGTGCACGAACACATAGCGCAGGGGAAATTTGGCGTCGAGCAGCATACCTGAAAAAGGAGTTGATGGCGGGAGCGGGGCCGCAGATTGCCGCCCCGTTTGCGCCTTACGAAGCCAGCAATGCCCGGCGGGCGGCCGCCTCCGAGTTGTAGCCCAACAGCTGGCCATCAGCTACCCGGGCCAGCACGACCTCCGTGGCGCGGTGCCCGAAAAAGTCGGTCGCGAACACCACGGCGTGGTGGCGGAGCCCTGCCCGGTGCGCCCGCGGGTACCAGTCGGTGGCCATCCAGTCGGCCAGCTCGTCCCACATCAGGTGCGATTCGCGGCGGTCGTCGAGCAGGTGGTGGCAATGCAGGGCCGGCAGTTCCGCCAGCATCTGCTCGTAGCCGGCGCGGGTGGTGGCCAGGGTTTGCTCCGGCGTCCAGCGGGCAACCAGCAGGTTGTCTATCAGGTCGTAAGTCAGTACCAGCGAAGCCGACTGATAGAGTAGGTGATGGTGCATAAGCGGGCGCGGATGGAGTAGGGCAGTGGTGGCTTTTAGGAATACGAGCGGGGCGAATTCAATTGGATAGCGAGAGTCAGTTCCATTGAACCATGGCCCACCCACCGCTTAGTCGGCGGCCGGCAGCACCAGTACCGGGATGGCACTTTCGCGCAACAGCTGCGCCGTTACGCTGTTGTGGAACAGGCTGCCCAACAGGCTGTGCCGTCGGGCAATAACCACCAGCATGTCAGCCTGCTGGCCCGCCGCTTCCTGCAGGATACCGCCCACCACGGTGTTCTGGTACACCTGGCGCAGGCTGCCTTTGGGCAGTTCGGGCACGAGGCCGTTGGTAAAAACCGAGTCCAGCACGGCGGACGCGCGCGGGGGCGTTTCGGCGTTATCCGTCACCTGCACCAGGCTCAGGGTGCCCTGGGTGGCGCGGAGCAGTTGGTTGAGCACGTCGCGGTATTCCACCAAACGGAAGGGCTCGCCATCCACGGCCAGCAGTAGGCGGCGGGGCGGGAAGGCATCCCAGCCGGCCGTGGGCACCACCAGCAGCGGATAGGGGGTGTGGCGCAGCAGGTCCATGGCCACTTCGGTTACCAGGTCATCGGGGGAGGGCTCGGTCCCGGACCGGCCCAGCACGATCATCAGCGGGGGGCGCTGCCCGATTACTTCCTGCACGGCTTCAATCAGGGAGAGATTCGAAATATCGACAGCCGTGGCCACGGGCTGCTCGGCCGCCAGTTGTTCCAGGGCATACAGGGTCTGCTCCTGGCCGGCGGCCGTGTGCCGGCTGGCAAATTCCGCCGGGGCCAGCAGCTCGCTGTGGCGGGCGTGCAGCAGCAGCAGGCTGGCATTCAGCGGCACGGCCAGCCCGGCCGCGTAGGACAAGGCCCGGTTGGGAACGGCGAAAAAATCGGTTAGAACAACAATGGAAGGCAGCATGGCAGGGGGGGAAGGAAGGTGAAGCAATCAGTACGCCGGAGCCCGGACGGGCGGGGCCGCTTACAGCCAGTCGTCGGCGGCCATGCACGCATCGGCTTCCCGCGCGCGCCGCCGTGCGCCGGCACTAACGAGCCACGCCGCGTCGTCGGCCCGGTCCCGGTCGGGGCTGAGCGGCAACTCGGTTTTCGCCGGTGGGGAGGGGCTACTGTGCGAAGCGGAGTACAGGACGGGCATTGGGCCTGGGCTGGCGGCAGCGGCCAGGGGCCCGGCCGGAGGAGCGGACGGCAGGAGTGGCTGGGTAGTTGGCATGGAAAGGAATCAGGATGGGAAAAGTGGCAACCGGCCCGAAAGCCAGCCTTTTCCAAAGTTCCCCACTACGCCTCGTCCGGCCCATGACCAGGATTACTACATCGGATGATATCCGTCAAGTGCCAACCTTTTATGCCTGTAAATAAGACCGTAGGCAGAAAAGGATAGCTTTGCCGAGAGTACTCCCTACAGCCGCCCCCGATGGACCAGCAAGCCGACGACCTGTTATGGGCCCAGCAGCAATGGCAACAAGCTGGGACTATTGCCCTGCAAACTGCCTCTGAAGCAGAGTTGGCTCGTTTTGCCAAGCAGCATCAGGTTCGTTTGCCGGCCGATTTGGTCCGCTACTTTGCCCTCGTTAATGGAACCGGAGGGGAGTACGATGAGCCCTTCTTTTGCTTTTACAAGCTGGCGGAAGTGCAGTCGGTAGCAGCGAAGTTTCACGACTACCACGGGGTTCCCAAGTACAGCGACTTACTCCACACGTGGCCGGAGCACGAGCAGTTTTATGTGTTTGCCGATTACATGATCCACCTCTGTGCCTATGCCATCCGGCTGGACGACCTTTCTGCCTCCACTAATTCCGTGTTCGTGCTCTGTGGGGGCATGTACCAGCCGATAGCGGAAAGTTTTACGGAGTTTCTGGCCCTTTACAAACAGGATTCGGCCGTGCTGTATATGGGGGATGAGGAGCTTGCCGCGGGGTGAGCGTGGTTATGCTCCGGCGCATGCGCTCGGCCCAGCAGGCGCGGCGTGAGTAGCGTACTACAAGATTACCCCTTCCAGAGTGGCCCCCATGACGAAAACCAGATGCAAGGGAGATGCGCTACAGCTCAACCTGTGGCCCTGTAGTTAGCTGCCTGCGGCTTCTCAGTAACCCTGCGGCTCGACTTTGTGCTGCGTCACAAAATCCAGCAGGAGTTTCAGCAGCCCGGGGGGGAGTGGGGGCGGAGCGGCCGACGATTTGGGCCCGGCTGGCGGCGCACTGGCCAGCAGCACCCGCAGCTCGGCGGCGTTGGCCACCCGGAAGCCCATGCTCCAGTCGGCAAAGCTGCGCTCGGCGGAGGCGCCGGCCCCCAGCACCTGGCAGCGGTGGTGGCGCGGATCGGTTACGATATGGCCGTAGTAGAGCGCCCGTACCACCTCTTTCTCGCCTTCCAGAATCTGCAGAAACCGCCCATCGGGCGTGTGCAGTAGCAGGCCCGTCAGCTGATTTTCGCGGTTGAAGGCGCGGGCCTGTTCCAGCAAAGCCCGCAGCTCGGGCGGGTCGAAGGGTGCCAGGGCCTGGCTATGATATAGAAGGTGATACAGGTTCATCGTGGCAATACACCGAAAAAGCCCCACTGGTGGAGGATAGCCTGCCTTGCTAGCGTAGCGCTTACGATGAGGGAAGCTACACAGATTTATTGGAAATCAGCCCGTTTTAGATGTTTTAAGTGCCGGCTTGGGCGCCTACACCGTTGGGGTCGGGGCGAGCCGGGCCAGCAGCTGGTCCACGATAAACTCGCCTTCCGGCAGGCCCTGCTGGCGCCACAGCTCCACGCCCTGCCGCACCAGCACGAAGGCCGGCAAGTCGGCCGTTTGGAAGCTGCGCACTATGGCCGGATGGCTGGCATCGTCGACTGATAGCACCCGGATAACGCGGCCCAGCTGCTGCTGCAACACCTGGAGGGACGCCAGCGTGGCCGCCCGCACGGGAGGGGCCGAGCCAATGGGTGGCAGCAGTACCAGCAACACCGCCGCATCGGCGGCCGGGGCAGAAGTTGAGGTGAGGGTAGGGACGGGCATAGTAAGGGGAGTAGCAGCAGAACATGAATGCAGTGGTAAAACTAGTACCTTCCGGTGCCTGCCCACATGACTCCGCTTACTTAAATGACTGCATTTTAGCATGCTGCTGCTTCATCAGCCCGGCGGCCCCGCAGCTCCCGCTGCCAGGCCGAAAAACAGGGAGCGGGTTCGGGTTCGCCCGGGAAGGCCGGCCGGTAAACTACTGGCAATGCCGAAACCTGCCTCCATTTCCGGCTGGCCGGGTGCGCAAAGCTAGGGGGGCTTTCCGGTGGCCCACATGACGGCAGCCCGCGCAATGGCTGACATTCGTCATGCTGCGCTATCGATGCACCACCGACCTTTGACGGGCGTGAGATTGAGCCCGATATTCTCTTTCATTACTTCTGCTGTCCATGCTTTCGGCCTCCTATACGCCCATCGTCTCCAATCTGCTCTACACGCACTCCCGCGAGTTTGTGGGGATTTATGACGTGGCTTTGGGCTGGTTCACGCAGGTAAACCCCGTGGCCGTGCAGTTGCTGGGCTACCCCTCGGAGGAAGCCTTCCTGACTGACCCCGACCACTCGTTGCGCGTGCCGCCCTGGACGGTGGCCGAGTGGCAGACGATGGTCGAAATAACCCAGCGCGAAGGCCATCACGAGCTGGAAACTATGATGCGCCGCCACCACGGCGAGCCGTTTCACGCCTACCTGCGGCTCACGTATTTTGAGGCCGAGGGCCGGGCCGCGCTGCTCGTGTGCCTAACCGAGCAAAGCCCCCTGCAACGGGCCGAGCGCGCCCTGGCCCACAGTGTACGGCGCTTCGAGGCCGTGTTCACCAATGCCACTATCGGTATCATCGTCTGCGATAGAGCCGGGCTGATGGTGTCGGCCAACGAGCTGGCGGGGCAGCTGTTTGGCTACGCGCCGGCCGCGCTGCTGGGCCAGGCCGTGGAAGTGCTGGTGCCCGGGGCCGCCGGCCGCCACCACCACCAGTTGCGCGAAACCTTCAACGAGAACCCGCAGGTGCGCAGCATGGGCGCGCACCGAACGCTGCGGGGCCAGCGCCAGGACGGCTCGGTGTTCCCGGTCGAAGTCAGCCTGAGCTACTTCTACCTCGACGAGGAGCTCTACGTGGTGGCTTATGTCCTCGATACCACTCTCAAGCAGGCCGCCGAGCAGGAACTGGTTGCTCAGCATGAGCAGGTAGCCCGCCTCAATGCCGAGCTGGAGCAGAAAGTTGCCGACCGCACCCACGCCCTGCTCAGCACCCTCGAGCAGCTGGAGCAGCGCCAGGCCGAGCTGGCCCAGGCTCTGGCCGCCGAGCGCGAGCTGGGCGAGCTAAAATCGCGCTTCGTGAGCATGGCTTCCCACGAGTTCCGAACTCCGCTCACGGCCGTGCTCACCTCGGCCGCCCTCATCAGCAAGTACCCCGGCGGCGACCAGCAGGCCCAGCGCCTGCGCCACCTGGGGCGCATCGAAACCTCCGTCAACCACCTCAATGCCATTCTGGAAGAGTTTCTGTCGGTGGGCCGCATCGAGGAAGGCACCATGGTGGCGCGCCCCACCACCTTCGATCTGGCCACGCTGCTCACCGAAACCCTGGCCGACGTACACAGCCTGCGCAAGCCGGGCCAGACCATCGTGCGGCTGGTGGAGTGCCCTGGTCCGGTGTACCTCGATGCCTCGCTGCTGCGCAAAATCGTGGTCAACCTGCTCTCCAACGCCCTCAAGTACTCGGGCCACCACGCGGTGGTTACGGTGCGGGCCAGCTGCTCCGGCCAGCAGCTGGTGCTGAGCGTGGAAGACCAGGGCGTGGGTATTTCCGAGGAAGACCAGGCCCACCTGTTCGAGCGGTTTTTCCGGGCCCGCAGCGTCAGTACTGTGCCCGGCACGGGGCTGGGGCTTTATATTGTTGCCAATTACCTGGAGCTGCTGGGGGGCACTATTGCCCTGCGCAGCACATTGGGCCAGGGTACCACCGTCACCGTCACCATTCCCTATGAAAACGATTCTGCTCATTGAGGATGATGCCTTCATCCGCGAAAACACGGCCGAGCTGCTCACGCTTACCGGCTACACCGTGCACACCGCCGAAAACGGTAAACTCGGGGTCGAAAATGCCCTGGCCGACCGGCCCGACCTGGTTATCTGCGACATTATGATGCCGGTGCTCGATGGGTTCGGGGTGCTGCACATCTTCAACCAGAACCCACTGCTGGCGGGCGTGCCGTTCATTTTCCTCACGGCCAAAACCGAGCGCGCCGACCAGCGCCGGGGCATGGAGCTGGGCGCCGACGATTACCTGACCAAGCCCTTCAGCGAAACCGAGCTGCTAAGCGCCGTCAGTGGCCGCCTCGACCGGTTCCAGCACCTCCAACCCGACTACGATTTGCAGGCCGGCGGCCTGCACGCGTTTCTGGATGATGCCCGCTCCACCGGCAGCCTGGCCGGACTGACGGTGGAGCGCAAGGCCCACCCGGTGCGCCGCAAGCAGGATATTTACCTCGAAGGCGACGAGCCCGCGCGGGTGTATTTCGTGCAGAGCGGCCGCGTGAAAACCGTTAAAACCACCGAGGCCGGCAAGGAGTTGATTACCGGTTTCTACGGCCCCGGCGAGTTCTTCGGCTACCTGGCCCTGCTCAGCAACACCCTGCACACCGACTCGGCCGTGGCCGTCGACGACTCGGAGCTGATTTATATCGCGCCGGATGATTTTTCGCAGCTGCTGCTGCGCAATGCCGCCGTGGGCGAGCAGTTTATCCGGCTGCTGGCCGGCCGCGTGAGCGAGCGGGAGCAGCAACTGCTGGTGATGGCCTACAGCTCGTTGCGCCGGCGCGTGGCCGAAACCCTGCTCCACCTGTACGAGCCCACTGCCAACGACCCGGAGGCCACCATCCAGCTCTCCCGCGAGGACATGGCCGCCATGGTGGGCACGGCCCCCGAGTCGCTGATTCGTACCCTGAGCGAGTTCAACCAGAATGGCCTGATTGAGCTGACCCCGGGCAACATCCGGGTGGTGCAGCCCGAGAAGCTGCGCTGCGCGCATTGGTAAAGGTTGCGCGTTGGAACGTGTGGCGGCAAGAGCCGGGGGTCATGCTCAATCAAGCCCTGTAATCTGTATACGCCTTTTGGCGTTTTTGCTTCCCACGCGCGTAATGCGGCGCTCAAAATCTTTGGGGTCGTTCAGCGTTTTATAAAATTCGTCTAGGTAGCGGGTGGCGAAGTTTTTTTCGTCCGCATCGAGGTACTGGCACGAGAGGTACACGTTGTAGAACGCCGGCCGGCGGGCATTGAACAGGTCCCGGACCTGGGCATAGATTGTCGGCGCGAAGTCGAGGCCCCGATACAGGCGCTCCCGCACCGAACTGATGCCCAGTTGTTGGGGGGGCACGGCGTAGGGGGCCATCACCAGGCCGCTATAATCAAAATCGTACGGCACCGGCACGCAGGGGCTTAGCGGGCTCGGGGGGGCCATGATGCGAATGTTGTGCCGGTAAGGAACCGACCAGTCGGTGTTGCCGATCATGTACTGAAAGACCGCCATCGTGGCTGTCGCCCGGGCATCCATGCTTTCCATGCCGATAAAAAGCCGTTTTGAAATGGTTGTGGCTTGGTTGCGTAGCGCTACGGCCTCGGTGTTCTCCAAGAAAAAGGCGTAGCGCGTAGTTGCCCGGCCCTTACCCCGCGTATCGCGGTACTGGACCCGGCAGAGCCTGGCCCGGTAGCTAAAGTCAGTTAGTTGGTTATAAAGCTTATACACGAAGTATTCGCGCAGCGTATGCGTATCGTCAAGGCAATGGGTTACGAGTTTGAGCGTTGCCACTTCGCCGAAAAGGGAGCCTTGCCTGCTGTCGGGCGGAAATAGTATCAGCAGTGGCGGAAACCCACACACGGCGGGGTCTTTGCGGCGGTTGCCCCGCACCTGTACCTGCACGGCCAAGCTGCCGGGTGGCCGCGGCGGCATCCCGATAAGTCAGGACGGCGGGGTGGGGTTGTGGCGAAGCGCCGCGGTCGGTGAGGATGTCGTTGAGCGGCAGCGCGAGCGTGAGTTCAACAATGCCTTCCTGCGCGAAAAAAGGGTTGCCGCCGGTGCGGGTAGCTACCGGCCCCGGCGGCCTGACCAGCGCCGTTGGGGGCTGGAAAAGCAGCAGGCCCAAGTTGGCCAGAATCAGGATAAAATGGAGCATCACCACAGTTGGGCAGCTTAGCGCCGCCGTTTAGGAGTGGCCGGTCTGGCGAAGCGCCCCGCACCGGTGCGGGAAACGGAAAGCCCATTCGCAGGAATTACTGCTTGTTGTTACTGCAGTTGATTATCAGCGCTTGAATAAGGTGGTCATTACCTTGCCCTGGGCCTGGTCGAAGGGTAGCCCCAGTAAAAAAGCGGCCGTGGCCGGCACGTCTACCAGCGTGTGCGTATCGGTAACGGTACGGCCTTTTTTAAAATCAGGCCCCAGGGCCAGCAGGCTCACGTGCCGGCACCCCTCGCAGTCGTCGCCGTGGTCGACGTAGCCCGTGCTGATGCCGTCGAGGTGGCGGCCGTGGTCGTTGGTGATGAAGAGCGTGGTGTTTTTTCGGTAGGCTTTATTCTTGCCCAGAAAATCGTAGAGCTGCTTCACGTAACGGTCGTCGCGGGCAATGCCGCGGAGGTAGAAGGGCCAGTTGGCGGCATGGGCGAAGCCGTCGGGCTCCATGAAGTTGATAAGCATCAGGCGGGGCTGGTGCTGGGTCAGGATGCGCTTGGCGGCCTCCAGCGTCAGCGAGTCGGCGCGGTAACCTGTGCCGGGGCCATTCACGCCGCAGTCCGTCGAGGGCTGGTATTGGTCGTGCCATTCCGGGTTCAGGGTGTTGGCCAGGATGTGCAGTTTGTCTTTGCTGGCAACAATCCAGGCGGCGGTAGCGGGCTGGCCGGTGGCTTTGCGCCACCGCTGAAACAGCGAGGGCTGCTGCGGCAACTCCTGGCCGAAATTATCGATGGGCTGGTTGATGCCCGTAGTCAGGGCCACGTGGCCGGAGTTGGTATACGTGTAGGCGTTGTTATAAAAGCTCGAAAAGAACACTCCTCTGGGCTTGAGCGTGGTAGCCATGTTGGGAATCAAGCTCGGAACGCTCCCCCACGTTTCGGAATAGCGGGGGCCATCGATGACCACAATAATGATGTTCTTGGTTCGGAAGGACTTTTTGGCGGGCGGCGGCGCAAAGGAGGTGAGCCCGAACAGCCAAAATCCAAGGACATATTGCAGCCACCAGGGATTAAGTGCCCTGCGGTGCCACCACTTAAAATTCCCAGGAGAAATCATGGCGTTTCACTGTCAAATGACCGGTTTCGTATTCATTATTTCGTGTAATTGATATGGTATATCTATGATAATTTACTAAAAATCAACGACATTAAAAAGTTATCCTACTCTCCATAGTGTAGCATCCATGCTCAGATTTAGTAACCGACAAGCCTAGGCCGGGTAGTAACCACGCATGGTTTAGCCCGCCGAAACTGCGGCGGGAGTGGGGGCGGGCAGCAACTCGTTGGGCGGCGTCTGGCCGTCGAGCCAGTAGCCCAGGGTAGCCAGGGCCGTGGTGGCAATGTTGGTCAGGGCCTCGTGGGTGAGAAAACCCTGGTGGCCGGTCACCAGCACGTTGGGGCAGGCCAGCAACCGGGTCAGCAGGGCGTCCTGGGGCGGCTGGTGGGAGTGGTCGTTGAAAAACAGGCCCTTTTCGTGCTCGTACACATCCAGGCCCAGGTAGCCGAGCTGGCCCGATTCCAAAGCCGCCAGCGCCGCCCGGGTATCGAGCAGCGCCCCCCGGCCGGTGTTGATGAGCATCGCGCCCCGCTTCATTTTCGCCAGCTGCGCCCCGTTGATGAGGTGGCGGGTAGCGGGGGTGAGCGGGGCATGCAGCGACATAACGTCGGACTGGGCGCAGAGCGCATCCAGGGGCACGTATTCCAGCCCGTAGCGCCGGGTCAGCGCTGGGTCGGGTTGGATGTCGTGGCCCAGCAGGCGGCAACCGAAGCCGTGCAGCAGGCCCGCCAGCGTAGCGCCGATGGTACCGCAGCCGATAATGCCCACGGTTTTGCCGTGCAGGTCGAAGCCCACGAGGTTATCCAGCCGAAAATCTCCGCGGATCATTTGCGCTCTGGCCTGCCGCAGCCGGCGGTTGAGGGCCAGCATGAGTGCCAGCGCATGCTCGGCAATGGCATAGGGCGAATAGTGCGGCACATTGGCTACGCGCAACCCCAGCCGGTGGGCGGCCGCCAGGTCTACCTGGTCGTGGCCGGCGGCGCGCACCAGCAGGTAGCGTACGCCCACTTCCCACAGGCGCTTCAGCACTGGCTCGGACGCATCATCATTAACAAAAATGGCCACGGCGGGGCTGCCCGCAGCCTGCCCGGCCGTGGCCAGGGTTAGCGGGAGAGCCACGAAATGCAGCGCGTGGTGGCCCGTTGCGGCTGCCTGCGTGAGGTAGGGACGCTCGAAGCCATAAGCGCTGAAGACGGTGATATCCATGAATAGGGCGTAACGCTACCAGCTCCTCGGGGGCGGTAGCGGTGGTGAAAAAGGGCAGCGGCGAGGCATCAGCACCGACTCCTGGCCAGGGTGGCGGGGCGTAAGCCCGGCTGGCTGGCCAGGAGCAAGGTTCCGCTAAATCCTTCATCCGGCCCATGACGAAAATCAGGGGGACACCTGAGCTTGCGCATGGGTTAAGTCGGGGCGTGTGCGGTTCTTGCCGGCAACATTCCGGCTTTGCTATGACTTCTACGCTGCTTGTGCTCACCGACTTTTTCAGGGCCGCCGAACGTGCCCTCGACTACGCCACCAACCTGGCCGAGCCGCTCGGGGCCCGCCTGGTGCTGCTGCACGTGCGCCGCGACTCCCTGCTCGACCCTGAGCGGTTCACCGGCAGCCTCTCCAACCTCAACCAGGAAGCCATTGATTTGGTGATGAACCGGCTGGCCGGCAACCTGGCGGTGCCCGTCGTAGCCGAAGTGGGCCACGGCCGGGTAGCCGATGCCGTGGCCGATTCCGCCGGCCGCCACCACCCGCTGCTAATCGTGCTGGGCCGCCCCGACTACTCCGGCACCCCCGATGAGCTGGTGAACACTACCGCCCTCGACATTCTGCGCACCAGCCCGCGCCCCCTGCTGGTGGTGCCCCATAACGTCGACAGCAGCAGCAGTATTCCCCGGCGGGTGCTGCTGGCCGCCGATGGCGGGCCGTTCAGTCTGGGCCCCTACGCCGGCCCGGCCCGGAAAGTGCTGGCCGCCCTGCACGCGGAACTGACCGTGCTACACGTGGCCCCCGCTGCCGATGCCGCCGCATCGGCCGCCGCCCTGGAGTCGGTGGTACGCACCGGCCTGACGGTAGAGCTGCCGACGCCCGTGCTGACCATCAGCCAACTGGCCGATGACCCCGCCGAAGGCATCCTGCAACTGGCCCAGCCCGCCGACTACGACCTCGTGGTGCTCATCGCCCGCCCGCGCAGCTTTCTGGGGAAACTGTTTCAGCGTAGCGTAACGGCCCGGGTGCTGCTGCACAGCGCCGTGCCCGTTTTGGTTCTGCCCGCCACCAACTGACCAGCCCGCGCCCCGTTCCCCGGCAGTATGGCTTCGCTAATCAGCGGGCTACCTGGGGGCGGGGGGCGTTTCCTGTTGGGCGGCTTGTTCTACCTGCCGTTCTTCCAGCCTTTCAGCCTGCTTCTCCTCAGCCTTCCGCTTCCTTTTCTCCTGGCGGCGGAAATAGCCCCGCAGCAGGAAGTTGTGCTGGAGGGCCTCCATGCTCTCGTTGAGCCTGACGGTGCTCTGGGCCGCGTTGCGCATGGTCTGGCGCAGGTGCCGGGCGGCAGTGGTGTCGGTGAGCAGCGTCTGGGCCGGGCCGCCGCCGGCCTGCACTTGCCGTTGCAGGCCGTTGAGGGTGGCAGCCAGCGTATCGGAAGTGCCGGCCAGCTGCCGGGCGGCGTGGTCTACCTGGCCGGCAAAGGCCTGGTCGGTGAGCAGGTAGCCGATGGGGCCGCGGCCCTGCCGGATGCCGCGGGTGAGCTGCTTGGCATCGTGGGTGAGCTGCTGCACATCCTGGGCGGCCGTGGCCAGCCGGCCCGAGGTCAGGGCGACGCTTCGGGCACTTCGGCTTACATCGGCCACCAGCTCCTCGTTACGGAGCAGCTTCCAGAGCGCGTCGCTGCCGTTGATTTTGTCGGTGATATCGCGCAGCCCCTCGGTAACGCCGACCAAATTTTTGCTGGATATATCGAGCGTGGCTAGCATCGCATCAATGGTCGGCGGGGTATCGGTGCGCAGCATGTCGCCGTCGGCGATGAGCGGGGCAGGGGCGCGGGCGGCCGTCAGGTTCACAATGGTATTGCCTACCAGCCCGTCGGTGCCAATGGTGGCCACGGCATTTTTGCGCACAAAGGCCTGCACGTCGCTGTTCAGGTGCATTTCCACCCGCACGGTTGTGTCGTTAAGGATGCTGATTTTCTTGACGGTGCCCACCGTAATGCCGCCCAGGCGCACGTTGTTGCCGGTAAGCAGGCCCGAAACATTACGAAAATCGGCCTGCACCGCCAGCGAGGAGCCGAACAGATTCTGCCGTTGGCCGAGCAGCACGAGCGTCACGGCCAGGCACGCCAGGCCAGCCAGCACAAACAGGGCAAGACGAATACGGTGGCTGGCAGTGAGCATGAGGGTTATGGGGAATGACGAAGTGGAGGTTTGCGCAAGGCAGTGGGCATTTCCCGGTTGCCTGCCCTGCGGCGCCAAACCGAAAACGTACGCTATCAGTCGAAGAAGGCGTGAACGGTCGGGTCGGTGCTGGCCAGGAACTCGGCGTAGGTGCCTTCGGCATAGTTACGGCCTTCGGCTAGCAGGATGACGCGGTTGGAGGTGAGGCGCACGCAGTTCATATCGTGCGAGATGATGATGGAAGAGGCGTGGTACTTCTGCTGCACCTGGCGGATGAGCTGGTCGATTTCGCGGGCCGTGACGGGGTCGAGGCCGGTGGTGGGCTCGTCGTAGAGAATGATTTCGGGGGGCAGGATAAGCGTACGGGCCAGCGCAATACGCTTGCGCTGCCCACCCGATAGCTCGGCGGGTAGCTGGTCGATGGTTTGGGGCAGGTCTACGTCGTCGAGGGCCTGGAGCACCAGCTTGTCTTCCTCGCCCTGGTGGTCGGCCAGCCAGTGCCGACGCAGCGGGAAAAGCAGGTTTTCGCGCACGGTCATCGAGTCGTAGAGCGCGTTGCTTTGGAAGAGGAAGCCTACCCTGGCCCGCAACTCATCGAGGGCCGCATGGTTGAGGGTGGCCACCTGCTGGCCCAGCACCGTGATGGTGCCCGCGTCGGGGGCGAGCAGCCCGATGATGCACTTAATCAGCACCGACTTGCCCGAACCCGACTTGCCCAGCACCACCACGTTTTCGCCCCGGTGCAGCGTCAGCGAAAAGTCCTGCAACACGTGGTTGTCACCGAACGATTTGCTGATGTTGTCCACCGTCAGTACTACCTCGGCCGTTGGGGCGGGAGTTGGTGGCGCAGTGGGGCAATAGCGGGCGACGACATGGTAGTTGGGTTGGTAGTGGGCAGTTGGCAGGTGATAAATGGAAACCTGTTTACTTTCACATAATTGGCTAAACAAGGCCGAGCGCGGTGCTGATGAAGACAGCCACCAGGTCGAGCAGAAAAATCATGAGCGAGGAGAGCACCACGGCCGAATTGGCGGCCACCCCCACGCCCTGGGTGCCCTTGCTGGCAGTGTAGCCTTTGTAGCAGCCAATCAGGCCAATCGCGAAGCCGAAGAAGAAGGTTTTGACCACGGCCGGCAATACCTGGCCGAAGGTGAGGCTACCCAGGATGTTGTTGGCAAACAGCGCTACCGACGTCACGCCTTTCAGGTTGATGCCCAGGTAGCACGCCCCCAGGCCCAGCGCATCGGCCAGTAGCGTAAGGATAGGCACCATGAGCGTGGCCGCCATAATGCGCGTAACGACCAGGTACTTAAATGGGTTGGTGCCCGATACTTCCATGGCATCAATCTGCTCGCTCACGCGCATCGAGCCCAGCTCGGCCCCAATGCTGGAGCCCACTTTGCCGGACACCATCAGCCCGGTGATGATCGGGCCCAGCTCCTGAATGATGGTGAGCCCGACCATAATCGGAATCCATGATGTGGCCCCGAACTGCACCATGGTGGGCCGCAGCCGTAGCGTGAGCACCAGCCCCATAATGAAGCTGGTGATACCCACCAGCGGCAGCGACTGATACCCAATAGCGTAGCACTGGTTCAGCAACTCCTGCCACTCGTAGCGCGGCCGGAATCCCTCGCGAAAGAACCGGACGGCAAAGCGCATTATCGCGCCGGTTTCGGTCAGAATCGGGCTATTGAGGATAAACATGGGGGTAGCAGTGGCGCGTAGCCGGCCGCATGGGCCGGGGCCGGGTCCAGCACGAACCGGCTACCCGCAAATAAGCACTTCGCCCAGGGGCGCCGCCATGACCAGAATTACCCGCTGGTATGAGGCTGATCATGGCGGTACGCGCTGGCGCAGGCACCTGGTTTCTCCTCCTTCACCTGGGAGGCAGTGGCTAAGCCGGGGCCGCCAGCGTTTCGGCTGCCTGCACCCGCAGGTTGTTGGCTACGTTGCGCGCCCCTACTTCGTAGGCTTCCAGAGCAGCCTGCCGGCGGTCTGGCCAGGTAGCCAGCGGCCAGGGCCAGCGTCTGCCCCAGCGTAGCAGCCAACAACCTGCTGGTAACTGAAGCGGACAACTATTACGGGTAACTTATGGCCCGGGTGCGGTCCGGGTAAGCGGAGTATGGAATTTTCGCAGCAGCGCCCAAAAGCGCCAGGCGGTTTACAGCATCTCCAGTGGAGTGCGCTCAGTTGGGCGGGGGAAGGAGGCATCGAGGGCGGCTAAGTCGCTCGCCGACAGGTGCAGGTCGGCCGCCGCCCGGTTTTCCTGCACGTGGGCCACACGCCCAGCCTTCGGAATGGCCATCATCTGGTCGTGGCGCAGCACCCAGGCCAGGGCCACCTGCGCCGGTGTGGCGCCCAGGCGCGTGGCAACCTCCCGGAGCTGCGCGTTGCTCAGCAGCCGCCCCTGTTCGACGGGGCTGTACGCCATTACCGGCATACTATGGTCGGCGAGCCACGGCAGCAGGTCGTGCTCCGGGCCGCGCCGGGTCAGGTTGTAAAGTAGTTGGTTGGTGGCGCAGGCTGCGCCCCCCGCGGCCATCAACTCCTGCATGTCGTCGGTGTCGAGGTTGCTTACGCCCCAGCGCCGGATTTTGCCCGCTGCTACCAATTTCTCCATGGCTTCCACCGTTTCGGCCAACGGCACGCGGCCGCGCCAGTGTAGTAAGTACAGGTCGAGCCGGTCGGTGCCCAGGCGCTTGAGGCTGGCCTCGCAGGCTTGCGGAAGGCGGCTGCGGGAGGCATTCTGGGGGTAGGCTTTACTTACCAGAAACACCTGCTCGCGCAGGCCGCGGAGCGCCTCGCCTACCAACCGCTCCGACTCCCCGTCGGCATACATTTCGGCCGTGTCGATGAGCGTGAGCCCGAGCTCGACGCCCGCGCGTAGGGCGGCCAGCTCGTCGGCACGTTTGGCGGGCTGTTCGGCCATCTTCCAGGTGCCCTGGCCAAGCGCCGGCACCTGGGTGCCATCAGAAAAACGAATGAAGTTCATGCCCCTTGCCAACGTAAGAAGGCCCACGCCGGTTACCGGGCCGCTACCCATCGGCCCGAAGCGGGGCCCCAACTGCCGAACTATCCGTTTGGAGACGCCCGGTAGTTGCGCGGGGTGGTCAGCCCGTTATTTGATTGGTTCGTGCAGCCGGAACGCCCGGTCGAACAGTGGTGCTGAGCCATCGGGGCAACAAAAAAATAAAACCCCGAAGGCGGGGCGGCCTTCGGGGTTTCGAGTAAGTGGCGAAGAAAAAAGGGGAGGCCCCAAAGTGCGCCGTTTAGGGCCATAACGCTGCCCGAAACGGCGCACTTTCAAGCTCATACTTTCACGTCGTAGCGGTCCAGCATCATCACCTTATCCCAGGCCTTTACAAAAGCTTTCACGAAGCGCTTTTGGCCATCGCTGCCGGCATATACTTCCGCCACGGCGCGCAACTGGCTGTTGGAGCCGAACACGAGGTCGGCACGCGTCGCCGTAAAGCGTTGCTCGCCCGTCTGGCGGTCGTCGAGCGAGAAGGCCATGCCCTTGTCGTCGGTCTTTGTCCAATCGAAGTCCGTGCTCGTGAGCACGGTAAAGAAGTCGTTCGTCAGTACTCCAACCTTGTCGGTGAAGATGCCGTGCCGGGAGCCATCGTGGTTGGCGTTCATGGCCCGCAGGCCACCTACCAGCGCTACCCACTCGGGCGAGGTGAGCGAGAGCAACTGGGCCTTGTCGAGAAACAGCTCCTCCGGGGCCACGTCCTGCGAAATGGCCTCGAAGTCCTGGTCGAGGTAGTTGCGGAAACCGTCGGCTACGGGCTTGAGCCAGGTAAACATCTCAATGTCGGTCAGCTCCTGGGTGGTATCGCGGCGGCCCGGCGTGAAGGGTACCGCGGTGGTAAAGCCCGCATCGGCGGCTGCTTTTTCGAGCGCGGCGCAACCACCCAGCACGATCAGGTCAGCCAGCGACACCTGCTTGCCACCCGTTTGCTCGCCGTTGAATTTGTCCATTATCGAGCGCAGGGCCGCGACAACCGGCACCGTCCGGCGGTTGATTGCCCAGTCTTTCTGCGGAGCCAGCGCGAGCCGGCCGCCATTGGCACCCCCGCGCTTATCGCTGTTGCGGTACGTGACGGCGGCTGAGAAGGCCGTGTACACCAGGTCGGAAACGGCAATGCCCGCTGCCATAATCGACTCCTTCAGCGCCGTGATATCCGCCGCATCTACCAGCTTATAGTCGGCCACGGGAATGGGGTCCTGCCAGAGCAGGTCGTTCTGGTTCACCTTCTCGGGGCCGAGGTAACGCTCCCGCGGGCCCATGTCGCGGTGGGTCAGCTTGTACCAGGCCTTGGAGAAGGCCTGGGTAAAGGCGTCGAAGTCGTTAAGGAATTTCTCGCAGACCTTGCGGTATTCAGGATCCACCTTCAGGGCGATGTCGGTGGTCATCATCATCAGGTCATTCATCTGGCCTTCGATGTGGGCGTCGGGCGTCTTGGGCGCGTTCTTGTCTACCGGGGTCCACTGCAGCGCGCCGGCCGGGCTCTTGGTTTGCTCCCATTCAAATTTGAACAGGTTGATCAGGTAGTCGTTGTCCCACTGGGTGGGATTCGGCGTCCAGCTGCCCTCGATGCCGTTGGTCATGGTGTTTTCGGCGTTGCCCGAGCCCTTGGGGTTGTGCCAGCCCATCCCCATGGCCTCCATCGGGGCAATTTCGGGCGGCATCCCGATTTCGGCCGCCGGTACCATGCCGTGGCTCTTACCGAAGGCATGGCCGCCGGCAATCAGGGCCACGGTTTCCTCGTTGTTCATAGCCATGCGCGAGAAGGACACGCGAATGTCGCGCGCCGCGCCCATGGGGTCGCCCTTGCCGTAGGGGCCTTCGGGGTTCACGTAAATCAGGGCCTGGTGGGTGGCACCGAGCGGATTTTCCAGGTCGTAATCCGGGTCGCCGTTCTGGCCGCGCCAGCGCTTATCGCGCGCTACCATGGCGTCGGGCGTGTTGTCTTGCTTGGCGTCCCACACCTCGGGGCCCCAGTAGGTGGCATTGTCGGCCTCCCAGGCATCGTGGCGGCCGCCAGCGAATCCGTACGTAGGGAAGCCCATGATTTCGAGCGCGCAGTTGCCGGTCAATACAATCAGGTCGGCCCAGGAGAGGGCGCTGCCGTACTTCTGCTTGATGGGCCAGATGAGGCGGCGCGACTTGTCGGTGTTGCCGTTGTCCCACCAGCTGTTGATGGGGGCGAAGCGCTGGAGCGCCTCGCCGGCCCCGCCCCGGCCGTCGGCAATGCGGTAGGTACCGGCCGAGTGCCAGGCCATGCGAATCATCTGCGGGCCGTAGTTATTATAATCCGATGGCCACCAGTCAACCGAAGTAGTCAGGAAGCCTTTGATTTCCTGCTTTAGGGCCTCCAGGTCGATGGCATTGAACGCCTCGGCATAGTCGAAGTCCTCGCCGAGCGGATTGGCACCCGCGGCATTGTGGTGCAAAAGCTCCACCCGCAGCCGGTTAGGATACCAGTCGGAGAGGGTGGGCGAGTCGCCTTCGGCACCGCCGATCCGGTCGCCGCCGAAGGGACACTTGCCTTCCATTTTAAACGTGTCGGTGTTGGTTTTGTCGGGGCTCATGTGGTGCATATCTTTCATTTCGGTCATGGTGGTTTTCTTCCAGCTTGTCGACTTCAGGCAAGTTGCCGGTAGCGTTACGCAATAGCACAACCCTGATTTGATTTATCGGCCGGGCGTTGTGTAGTCTCCCAACGAAGGGCCGCGTAACACGGGCCGACTTGCTAACTGGTTGCCAACTTGCCGTTGCAGTACGGCTCAGCTTTATAGTAACCCAACAACCCGCAAGTAGTTAACTATGCTGGTGCCTGCTTATGACTGAATAACCGGCCTTCCTGCCTTTTTCACGTTGTTATTGCTCATGAGCATCACTTTATAAAAATTTGGCCGCCAGGAAAAAACCTGCGCAACAGCCAGCAATACTACACGGGTGCCAGCAGCGGCACCTTTGCCGCTGCTGCTGTTGCCGCTGCTTATGAACCGGCCTGCTGAGCTGTTTGCTTTGGGTGGCTGCAGCCTGTAAGGTAGCGGCCGGCAGCAGCGGTTTTTCCTGCAGTGTCTCGGCTGGCTGCACTCCACGGGCAGCGGCTACATCCGAGCATGGTCAGCCGGCCAACCACACCACCATACGCGGCAGCCCCGCCCATATCGGCGCGGCTACCGGGTGACAGCAAGTGGCAGCAAGTCATAACCGGCGCTAACCCGGTTCGGCCGCTCAGGCCTGCCCCAGCCGGACGCGGAACGTTGCCCCTTCTCCCTCCGCGCTTTCAACTTCAATACTACCTCCATGCGCCTGCACGATGCGGTTCACCAGGTATAACCCCACGCCCGAGCCGGCGGTATGGTCGTGAAACCGGCGAAAAAGCTGAAACAGCTCCGGCCCGTAACGGGCGGCGTCGAACCCCAGGCCGTTATCTTCAACTACTAGTACGGGCTGGCCATGGTCGAGCCAGAGCGAGAGATGAATGCGCGCCGGCCGCTCCGGGTCGGCATACTTGAGGGCGTTGCTGAGCAAGTTGAGCAGAATGGTGCGCAGGTTCATCCGGGCAAAGGCCACGGTGGGTCGCACCGCGAAATCTGTCGTGATGCGGGCCCGGGCAGCGCGCACCTGGGGTTCAAGCGCATTCACCGCTTCTTCCGTTAAATCAGCCAGCGACACTTCTTCCGCCGCTACCTCGCCGGCTTGCTGGGCTTGCCCCAGGGTGGCGAGGTCGTCTATGGTGCGGCCCAAATGCTGGAGCGTGTCCTGCACCAGGGGCACCAGCAGATCTTCCTCGGTGGGGTCGATAAACGTAATGCTGCGGCGCAACTCCTCAAAGAGGCCCATGAGGTTGTTAACGGGCTGCTTCAGATCGTGAGAGGCCGCATACACGAAGTTGTCCAGGTCCTGGTTGGTACGGGTCAGGCGTTCGTTGGTCTGCTTGAGCTCGGTAATATCGATGGCCGACCCCACGTAGCCATACAGGTCGCCGTTGGGGTAGAAGCTGGGGGCGCCCTGGGCCAGCAGCCAGCGGTACTGGCCGTCGTGGCGCCGCATGCGGTGCTCCAGCAAGTACAGCGTACGGGCACGGATGGCCGTTTCCAGGGTAGCCTGGGCATGCGCAAGCTCCTCGGCCGGCAAAAAAGCCGCCCAGCCCGTGGCCGTGTATTGCTCCAGGCTTACGCCAACAAAATCGAGAAAGGCCTGGTTGGCATAGCGAATAGTCGTGTCCGGATTGACGGCCCATACCTGGTTAGGCGCGGCGTCGGCCATGATGCGGAAGCGGGCTTCGCTTTCCTGCAGCTCAGCTGTGCGTTCCCGCACCCGGGTTTCCAGCTCCAGATTGATCTGCTCTATCTGCTGGCGGGCCTGCACCTGCTCCGTTACTTCGATGCCCACGGAGATGAGGCCGGTGACCTGGCCCTGGGCGTCGTGCAGCGGCTGGTAAGTGAAGCTGTAATAGCCCAGCGTGGGCTGGCCGTTGACGCCACGCGCCAGCTGTATTGGCAGTTCCTGAAAGGCCAGTGGCTTACCGGTTTGCAAGGCCGTTGTTAGCAGCTCTTCGAGCCCCTGGCCTACCAGGTCGGGCAAGGCTTCGAACAACGGGTGGCCCAAAATCGGCGCCACCGGACGACCCCAGATAGCCCCGAGCAACGGATTGGCCTGCTCCACCACAAAATCGGGTCCCCGCAGAATAGCGATGGGCACTGGCGCCTGCTCGAAGGCCCGCCCCAGTGCGGCGCGCTGTTCCTCGGCATCGGCGCGGGCAGCCTTTTCGCGGGCCTGGCTTTCGCGCAGGGCCTCCTCCACGGGTGAGCGGGGCTGGTCGGCCGTATCGGTGAAACTTACCAGCAGCCCCTCGCCCGAGCGGCGGGCCGCCAGGCGGTAGTAGTTGTCGTAGCCATCGGCCTGGTAGTTGATGTTGTACTCCCGGGGCTGGCCACTTACAAAGGCCTCCACATGGAAGTCGAAGGTGC
Organism: uncultured Cytophagales bacterium; assembly: GCA_963711295.1. Classification (GTDB taxonomy): domain Bacteria; phylum Bacteroidota; class Bacteroidia; order Cytophagales; family Hymenobacteraceae; genus Hymenobacter. Next base: position 759,907 of record CAVQDF010000003.1, on the reverse strand, counting down.
CGTGGGCCTTGCTGTGGGGCCACTGCTGGTTGTGCGTTAAAATCGGCTCCTCCGGCATGCGCATCATGCGCTGCGCCGCCTGATTCAGGTAAACGAAGGTGAAATCAACAATCTCCCCCGAATCGTCCGGGTTGTAAATGGGCGTGTAATAGATAACGCCGGTCATCGAAACGGCTAGCAGGTCGGCGAGTAGCTGCCCGGCTGGCAGCGAGCGAAGGGGAAAGGGCACCGGCGTAGCTGGCATATAAGAGCGGGTTGGGGGATTGGGGCTTTATCGTTGGCCGATGCCCCAGCGCGCCGTTGTGTTTAAGCTTGGTTGTGAGGTCCCAACTAGTGGTGTAGCTCCCTGTTGAGCGGCTTTGCGCCTCTCCGGTGAAGCTGGTAGAATACCGCCGTAAAGAAAAGGAAAAAAAGAAAGTCGTTGAGGCCGTAAACCGAATAGAAAACTCCGGCGAATAAATCCTGGCTATACACGGCCGCCACGTCGTGGGTCATGATCCAACGAAACCAGACCACCGCGTACACCAGTTTCTCGACCACGAAAGCGCCCACTACCCATTTTACGTGCTGGTAGCCGGGGGCAACCGCCAGAAAAACCAGGCCCCAAACGACAATCATCAGCAAGCCAAAATTGGACATAACCACCGGGTCAGTTTCGGGGATAACGGCATTCGTAAAGGCCCGCGACAGCAGCAGCACGGCCAGAATATTGACCAGCCCGGAGGCAATAAATCCGTTGCGGATAAAGGTGTGACTCATGTCTGGCGGTTGGTTTTTTGGTGCCGGCAATAGTATTACCAACTCAGAATCCCTCAAGTTAACTGGATAGCATCAAAAACCGCCCTGGTGTGCCGCCGGAGCCTTTAGCTAAGCCCAGTACCGGCAAAAACAGCGCGGCCCGCCCGGTAGCATGGAGGCTACCGGGCGGGCCGCGCTGGCCTTACCAATGACCCGCTGCTTATGCAGCCGGCCAGGCATAATTAGTTGTGGTCGCCAGCATTAGAGCCGATAATTCCGGGCTCATTTACGCCCCGGATAAAGCCCTGGCTGTCGCGGGGCACCATGGCCTCGTCAACGTTTTGCTGCTGCTCCTCACTCATATACTCATTGGTAACGGAACTGGCATCATCGTTTTTGGCGGCGACTTCCGCCTCCGCTTGGGCGTGGTGCAGCGTGAAAAGCGGGTCACCCTCTTTCGGCACGGCTATTTTAGTAGGCTCGTTGGCTTGGTTGTCATTCTTCTGGTTATCCTTCTTTGCATTATCGGTCATAAAAATCAGCGGGCCGACCGGGATGTAAACGGCCACCTGCTACACTTTACTACGGCACGGAGGGAGTACAGGTTGAGAACCAGGTGCGAGCGATGCAGGGGCGAGGCTTGGCCCCGCCCGCCGTTGCGAGGCTGTCGTGGGGGCAGCCGGAGGCCCGTAACCGCACAGGCGTCAGGATACTATCCTGAAAACCACGCCCGATAAGCGGGAGCTCATACCCCCGCCGAAGCGGCGGCCAAATAGTGCGTCCGCATGGGCGATATTATCGTTGCATATATTATCGTTGCATAGAAGATTCCGCTCCTCCGGAGCTTAAACGGGCTGCCAGCCTGATTTCTATAAATAGGGCGCCCCGCTGGGGCTGTAAATCAAGAAATCGTGGCGAGGGCGTAAGTCCTGATGAAAAAAGGAGCCCGGTTAATCAAAACCGGGCTCCTTTGCTTTTAAAACTTCTCGTTTAACCTCTACCGCGTCCCCAGCCGGTTCCGCTTCCAGGCCGAGCCGGTGGAGGCGGGCGCTTCCAACGTGGCGGCGGGTGCAGCGGCCGGCTTCTTCTCCGTTAGCAGCATGGCGGCCAGCACGGCTGCTACCTGGGCGGTGGCTTCGTCGGGGGCGGCGGGCTTTAGGGCATCGGCCGGGAAATGGTCGCGGATGAAGTTGGTGTCGAACTGGCCGCTCACGAAAGCAGGGTGGTTGAGCACGTAGCTGCCGAAGGCCAGCGTGGTCTGGATGCCCGTAATCTGGTACTCTTCAATGGCGCGCAGCATGCGGGCAATGGCCTCGGCGCGGGTCGCGCCGTGCACCACGAGCTTGGCAATCATCGGGTCGTAGTAAATCGGGATGTCCATGCCCTGCTCAAAGCCGTCATCCACGCGCACGCCGGGACCCTGGGGGCGCACGTAGGTCGTGAGCGTACCGATATCGGGTAGGAAGTTGTTCTGCGGGTCTTCGGCGTACACGCGCAGCTCCAGCGAGTGGCCGGTAATCGTCAGGTCTTCCTGGCGGAAGGGCAGGGGCTGGCCCTCGGCGACGCGGATTTGCTCCTTTACCAGGTCGAGGCCGGTGATTTGCTCGGTTACCGGATGCTCCACCTGCAGGCGGGTGTTCATCTCCAGGAAATAGAAGTTGTGCTTATCATCGAGCAGAAACTCCACGGTGCCGGCTCCGGCGTAGTTGCAGGCGCGGGCCACATCTACGGCACAGCGGCCCATTTCGGCCCGCAGCTCGGGCGTGAGCACTGAGGAAGGGGCTTCTTCAATTACCTTCTGGTGGCGGCGCTGAATGCTGCACTCGCGCTCAAACAGGTGCACAATGTTGCCGTGCTCGTCGCCGAGTACCTGAATCTCGATGTGGCGCGGGCCGGTCACGAACTTTTCGATGAACACGGCCCCGTTGCCGAAGGCCGACACGGCCTCGTTGATGGCCAGCTGCATCTGCTCCTCAAACTCGGCGTCGGAGCTCACGATGCGCATGCCCTTGCCGCCGCCGCCGGCCGACGCCTTGATCAGAATAGGGAAACCGACTTCGGCGGCGATACGCCGGGCTTCCTGCACGTCGGAAATGGCCTCGTCGGTGCCGGGCACCAGCGGGATGTCGTAGGCTTTTACGGCCTGCTTGGCCGAGAGCTTGTCGCCCATGATATTCATGGCCTCGGGCGAGGGGCCCACGAAAATCAGCCCGGCCTCCGTGACCTGGCGGGCAAATTCGGCGTTTTCACTCAGGAAGCCATAGCCCGGATGAATGGCATCGACGCCCAACTGGCGGCAGATTTCCAGGATTTTGTCGCCGCGCAGGTAGCTGTCTTTGCTGGCAGGCGGGCCCACGCACACGGCCTCGTCGGCGTAGCGTACGTGCAGGGCGTTGCGGTCGGCCTCCGAGAAGATGGCCACGGTGGCAATGCCCATTTCCTTGGCCGAACGGAGGACGCGCAGGGCAATTTCGCCGCGGTTGGCAACGAGCAGCTTCTTAATTTTTGTCATGGAGAGAATGGGGGCGGGGTGGGAGTAAGTCCGACAAAGAACGTCATGCTTCATCTGGCGTCCGCGTAGCCGGAGGCGAAATCGAAGCATCTCTACCGCTTCGTTGTACTACTGGTTCACAATCAGGAGTTGTAGTACAACGAAGCGGTAGAGATGCTTCGGCAGGCTCAGCATGACGGTCCTTTTTCAGCAGCAATCATGTTCTTATCCCCAAAGAAACGCCATTCCGACGGCATCAAAAAACGGCCGGCGGCAATTCCTGGGTGGTTGGATACCGGGCGAGCAAGAATTACCTTTGCGGATTGCCATAACTTTGTACATTAAGCAGCGGTTAAGATCTCAAACTATAACTGCTGTTTCCGTTTCACATTCAACCCGTCCCCTCGTGGATCTATTTGAAAAGATTGCCGCCAACCGCGGCCCGCTGGGCACCCACGCGCATTACGCGCATGGTTACTTTGCTTTCCCTAAGCTAGAAGGAGAAATCAAGCCCCGCATGATTTTCCGCGGTAAAGAGGTGCTCACCTGGAGCCTGAACAACTACCTGGGCCTGGCCAACCACCCCGAGGTGCGTAAGGCTGACGCCGATGCCGCCGCCGAGTTCGGTATGGCCCTGCCCATGGGCGCCCGCATGATGAGCGGCAACTCCAACCTGCACGAGCAGCTGGAAAGCGAGCTGGCTGAATTCGTGATGAAGCCCGATTGCATGCTGCTCAACTTCGGCTACCAGGGCGTTGTATCCATTATCGATGCCATGGTGGGCCGCCACGATGTGATTGTGTACGACGCCGAGTCGCACGCCTGCATCATCGATGGGGTGCGCCTGCACGCGGGCAAGCGCTTCGTGTACGTGCACAACGACATGGCGGGTCTCGAAAAGCAATTGGAGCGGGCCCAGCGCATCATCAACGAAACCGGCGGCGGTATCCTCGTGATTACCGAGGGGGTATTCGGCATGTCGGGCAACCAGGGCGACCTGCAGGGGGTGCTCAAGCTGAAGGAGAAATTCCAGTTCCGGTTGTTCGTCGATGACGCCCACGGATTCGGCACAATGGGCGCTACCGGCGCCGGAACGGGCGAAGAACAGGGCGTGCAGGATGGCATCGACCTTTATTTTTCGACGTTTGCCAAGAGCATGGCCAGCATCGGCGCGTTCGTGGCCGGGCCCGAGAACGTAATTGAATATTTGCGCTACAACATGCGCAGCCAGATTTTCGCCAAAAGCCTGCCCATGCCCCTCGTGGTGGGGGCTTTGAAGCGTCTGGAGCTGCTGCGCACCCAACCCGAGCTGAAGGAAAACCTCTGGACCGTGGTGCGGGCCCTGCAAAGCGGTTTGCGCGAAAAAGGCTTCAATATTGGTACCACCACTTCCTGCGTTACGCCGGTGCTGCTGAGCGGCCAAATCTCCGACGCGGCCCAGGTAACCTTCGATTTACGTGAGAATCACGGCATTTTCTGCTCTATCGTGGTGTATCCGGTGGTGCCCAAAGACGTGATTATGCTGCGCCTGATCCCGACGGCCGTGCACACGCTCGACGACGTGGCCCAGACCATCAAGGCCTTCGAGGTCGTGCAGGATAAGCTGGCCAAGGGCCTTTATGCCAAAGCTGAAGTGCCTGCCGGCCTGCTAAGCTAGATTGGCCCCGCAGAAGTGCAAAAGCCAGCTCCCGGCCCGGGAGCTGGCTTTTTGTTTTAGGACTATTTGATGCCGGGCGTCACGGCTGCGGAGCTGGTAAGGAAGGGAATGAGGGCAAAAACGGGCTCATTATGCTGGAAAGGGGGATTGATAAAAATAATTGATTAATTGCTTGTATTTGAAATCCCTGTATATTGGGGCCAGATAAAATCTTTTCCACACCCTTTACCCCCTCCCTAATGAGCAATTTTAGCCAATTGAAGGACCTCGTGATGTCGCTGGAAGGTGACTTCGAGAAGTTCTATGACAAGCAGAACTCGGCCGCTGGTACCCGCGTGCGCAAAGGCATGCAGGAGCTGAAGAATATGGCCCAGACGATCCGCACCGAGGTGCAGAACCAGAAGAACGAAGCTGCTCCGGCTGCTGCTGCTAAAGCTGCTCCGGCCGCCAAAAAGGCTGCTCCCGCCAAGAAAAAGTAGTTGGCCGGGCTGCCTCTGGCGGCCCAGTCTACTACTAAAAAAAGAGACCCTGCCGGCTACCGGCAGGGTCTCTTTACGTTCGGGCACCTTTGCCGTGGCACTTACACCAGCTTCAGCAGGAAGTAGTTCTTCTTGCCCTTCTGGGCCACCACATACTTACCCAGCAGCAAGGCTACATCCGTAGCCTGCTGGTCGAGGGTGGCTTTTTCGCGGTTCAGGCTCACGCCGCCGGCCTGTATCATCTTCTTGGCTTCGCCCTTGGAAGGAAAGATAACCCCGCCTGTCGCCTCACTCAGCAGGCTGATGACGTTGTGCGCTGGCAGTTCGGCGCGGGGTATTTCAACCTGGGGCACGCCGGCAAACACGTCGAGCAGGGTGGCTTCATCGAGCGAGGCCAGCTCGCCGCCGCCGAACAGCACCTGGGAGGCCGCCAGCGCCGCCTCGTAGGCCTGGGGGCCGTGCACGCGGGTGGTCACGTCCTGGGCCAGGGCCTGCTGGAGCAGGCGCCGGTGGGGAGCCTGGGCGTGCTCGGCTTCCAGGGTCTCAATCTCGGACTGGCTCAGCAGCGTGAACACCCGGATAAGGCGGGGCACGTCGGCATCGGCAGCGTTGAGGAAGAACTGGTAGAACTGGTAGGGGCTGGTCAGGGAGCCGTCGAGCCAGACGGTGCCGGTTTCACTCTTGCCGTACTTGGTGCCATCGGCCTTAGTGATGAGCTGGCCGGTGAGGGCGTAGGCTTTGGCTGGTTGCTCGTTGTTGGTTTCCAGGTCGCCGCCCATGCGGCGGATGAGCTCGGTGCCGGTCGTGATGTTGCCCCACTGGTCGGAGGCGCCCATTTGCAGGGTGCAGCCGTAGGTGCGGAACAGGTGGACGAAATCGTAGCCCTGGAGCAGTTGGTAGCTGAACTCGGTGTAGCTGATGCCGTCGGCGCCCGAATCGTCGTTGCCGCCGATGCGGCGCTTCACCGAGTCCTTGGCCATCATGTAGTTAACCGTCAGGTGCTTGCCTACTTCGCGCAGGAAGCCCAGGAAGCCGAAGTTCTTAAACCAGTCGTAGTTGTTGACCACCTGCGCCCCGGTAGGCGAGTCGTCGAAAACCAGAAACTTCTCCAGCTGGGCCTGAATGCCGGCCTGGTTGCGGCGCAGGGCCTCCTCATCGAGCAGATTGCGCTCGGCCGATTTGCCCGAGGGGTCGCCAATCATGCCGGTGGCGCCGCCCACCAGGGCCAGGGGCCGGTGGCCGGCCCGCTGCAGGTGCACGAGCAGCATAATAGTGGCCAGGTTGCCAATGTGCAGGGAGGGTGCGGTGGGGTCGAAGCCGATGTAGCCGGTAATGGGCGCCGCCGTGCGCAAATGCTCTTCGGTGCCGGGCATCATGTCGTGAAACATCCCGCGCCAGCGCAGTTCGTCGATTAGGTTCATGAAGGAAGTTGTCAGTTGGTCGTTGTCAGTTGTTGAGGGCCGGGTGGGCAGCCGTATATCTGCGGCAACCCACCCGGGCAAAGCGCAAAGGTAACGGCCTAGCGGTACCTTTGCCCCGTCTTTCGGGAGGGCGGCCAGAAGGCCCCGTGCAACCCTGATAACCGACAACGACCAACTGACAACCTATTATGCCTGTTTCCACCCCCGACGAAATTCTGGCCCAACTCAAGCAGCGGCAGTTCGCGCCCGTGTATTTTTTGCAGGGCGAGGAGCCGTATTATATCGACCTGGTGGCCGACCTGCTGGAAAAGCACGTGCTGCAGGAGCACGAGAAAGGGTTCAACCAGGTGGTCATGTATGGCAAGGACACCGACGTGGCCGGCATTCTGGGCCAGGCCAAGCGGTTTCCGATGATGGCCGAACGCTCCGTTGTTATTGTAAAGGAAGCCCAGGCCGTGGCCGATCTGGAGAGCGACAAGGCCTGGCCGTTTCTGGAGGCCTACCTGCTGCGGCCGCTGCAAAGCACCGTGCTCGTGTTCTGCTACAAGCACAAAACCCTCGATGCCCGCCGCAAGCTGGGTAAGCTGCTGGCCGGCGACAAAAAAACGCCCGCGCCCGCCGGAACGGTGCTGCTTACCAGCAAAAAGCTCTACGACAACCAGGTGGCGGGCTGGCTCACGGCCTACGTGCGCTCGAAGGGCCAGCAAATTACGCCCCAGGCTACCAACATGCTGGCCGAGTATATCGGCGGCGAGCTGAGCCGGCTGACCAATGAGGTGGATAAGATGCTGCTCAACCTGTTGCCCGGCCACGCTATCGACGAGGACCTGGTGCAACGCATGGTGGGCATCAGCAAGGAGTACAACATTTTTGAGCTGCAAACGGCCCTGATCCGCCGCGACGTACTTAAGGCCAACCGGATTCTGCTCTACTTCGAGGCCAACCCCAAAAATAACCCGCTCATTCCCAACCTCACGCTGCTCTTCAACTACTTCTCGCGCCTGCTGGCTCTGCACCAGAACCCCAACCCCAGCGAGGCCGACTGGCTGAAGCTGGGCCTGCGCAGTTCCTTCCAGCGCCGCGATTACCAAACGGGCCTCAAGGTGTTTGACTTCGGCCGCTGCCGCGACATCGTGCACCTCATTCGCCGCGCCGATGCCCAGAGTAAGGGTATTGACTCCGGCTCGATGGGCGACGGTGAAATCCTGCGCGAGCTGATCTGGCTGATATTCACCGGTGCCGCTGCATGCCATAACGGGGTAGGAGTGTATAATCTGCGCCCACCGCAGTACTAAGTAACCCAATTGCGGAGTATTAGCTAGAGCTAAAAACTAGCTCCCCTCCTTGGAAAGGAGGGGCTGGGGGTGGTTGATAATCGTTGAACAATATCTAGAAACTAGCTCTAGTCATCGTTTCAGCCGCATCTACCACCCCCAGCCCCTCCTTTCCAAGGAGGGGAGCTAGCCTCTAGTTTTAGCCCGCAACTTGAGTTAAGTACAAGCTGGAGAGGGGAAGCCAGCAGGATGATAATAGCCAAGCCGTTGGGCGGGGGCAGAGCGCACGGCAGGCGCTACTGCCCCCACCCAACGGCTTTTCGGCTTACCGGAGAAAGTGAGTACGATGGGATAAAAGTGAAAAAAGAGACGGTGGTTTGGATTACGCAAAACAATGTTGCTACATTTGATGTAGTTACATCAATTGCTTTTCGTCGCCCGCCTCGGTTGGCTACTTTAAAGCGCATTCGATGGCTACTGGCTTACCCATAACCAACCACTTTTCCTTCTTCAACTGTGCACATACTCAACGTCATTTCCAGCCCTCGCGGCACCGATTCAAACAGCATCAAGCTCGGCGACGCCATTGTCGAGAAACTGCAGGCCGCCAACCCCGGCAGCACCGTTACGGTGCGCGATTTAGCCACCAGCCCTTTCCCGCATCTGGAGGAGGCCAAGCTGAAGTCGCTGTTCACGCCGGCCCCCGACCGGACAGCCGAGCAGCAGGCTGCCGCCCGCCACTCCGACGACGCCATTGCCGAAATCCAGGCTGCCGACGTTATCATTATCGGCGCGCCCCTCTATAACTTCGGTATTCCCTCCACGCTCAAAGCGTGGGTCGACCACATTGCCCGGGCCGGCGTCACGTTCAAATACGTCGACAATGCTCCCCAGGGCATGGTAACGGGCAAGAAGGTGTACGTGGCAATGGCCAGTGGTGGCGTGTATTCCGAGGGCCCTGCCGCCGGTTACGACTTCGTGGCGCCCTACCTGAAGGCCGTGCTCGGCTTCCTGGGCATGACCGATGTAACGGTGTACCGGGTGGAAGGCACTGCGATTCCTGGCCAGGCGGAAATTGCGCTGCAAAAAGGCATCGACAGCATCGCCGTTTAGCGGTGTATAACCCAAAAAAGCGGCTGCCCGGTAACGGGCAGCCGCTTTTTTTTGTTGGCCGCCTGACTGGTCGGTAGTCTGGGGCGTGGCCCCGTGGGATATGCCGCGGTGGCGGGCTACCTTTCGTCCTTTCCCGATACTATGCAGGTTCTCGATATCATTGCCATGTCGCCCCAGGAAACATTTCTGGTGGGCTACCCAACCGAAAAGATGCAACCCGGCCCCTGGGAGCTGCGCCGCAATGGCGAAACCGTAGCCACTGTGCAGGTTACCGGCGAGGCCGCCACCGAAGCCGACCAGAAGGGCAAGCTGGCCCCACCGAGCGTGGTGATGTGCCGGGGGGCAGTGAACAAGAAGCAGTTCGACTTCACCCGCGACGAGGTGACGCTGGTACGGGTGGAGTAGCCCGCGGTGTTGCTTCGGGCAGCCCGGCTGCATCTTCGGTGCCTATTTCTTTGTCTCAGGGGCGATTCAAAAACTCCCGTACAGCCCGGTTGAAGACCTCCGGCACCTCCTGGGGCGCGTAGTGGCTGGCGCCGGGCAGTAGCAGCAGCTCGCCCTGGGGCAGGCTGCGGACCAGAGCGCGGGTGTGGGCTTCCAGAATAACATCATGCTCGCCGGCCATAACCAGCACTGGCACCGTAATGGCCGCCATTTGGGCGAAGGTGAGCTGGGGCTCCCGCAACAGCAACCGCACCAGCCGGGCACGGTTTGGGGCCTCCGGGTCGGGGTGGAGTTCGGCTTCGTGGAGCTGACGGCGGAGCAGGGTCAGCAAATCGGGGTTGAGGGCGGTGGGGCCGGGAAAGAGGTTGGCACCCATAACCACGAGGCGGCGCACGCGGCCGGGATTGGCCAGGGCCAGTTCCAGGGCCGTATTACCCCCGTCGCTCCAACCCAGTATATCCACCGTGAGAAGGTGCAGGGAATCGAGCAATTGCACTACGTCATTGGCGAAGAGGCGATAGGAGAGGTCGGTGGGGGTGAAGTCCTGGCTGCGGCCCTGGGCGCGGGTATCGAGGGCAATGACGTCGGAGTGTCGCGCCAGCTCGCCCAGCTGGTAGCGGAAGGCGGCAATCGACTGGCCGTTGCCATGCAGTAGCAGCAGCGGCGTGCCTTGGCCGTACCGTTCGTAGTAGAGGCGGCCCGCCCGCACCGGAAGGTGGTGGCCCACCGCCGGATTGCTCCCGTAGGGCACGGCACCGGGGGCAGGTGGGCGGATTGTGGCGGCCGTTTGCTGCTCTTGGGCCATTATTCGGCGCAGGTAGCCCAGGCTGTCGGGTAGCGGCGGTTCCGGTTCCGGGGTGGTGGCGGTATTGCGGGAGCGGCCGTAGTCGTCCACGGTCAGGTTCAGGCTCAGGTAGCCGGGGGCGCTCTGCCAGTGGGCCTGACTTTTGTCGCGGGTGAGGATGCGGTGGCCCGGCCCCGGCACGGCCGAGAGGGAGAAGCCCGCCGCGCTGTCGGGCCGCTGCTCGCTGCGCAGCTACTGGATGGTAGCAGCCACCTCACGTTGGCCCTGGAAGTAGAGGTGATAGGGCGCCAGGTCCACGCTCACCCAGCCCCGGGGCTGGGTTACGACGAAGCGGATATCCTGGGTCAGCAAAGGCTGGTCGGGGAGGCCATTGCGCACGCTGTACAGGTTCAGGCGGAACGTCACGGCTCGGAACCGGTTGAAGGCCACATGCAGGTTTATGGTGCGCAGGTGGCAGTCGGTGGGCAGGGTCAGCACGGTGCCCTGCTCCTTGGCCAGTTCATCTTGGCCCGCCCCGGGCTCGGTGTAGAGGCGGGCCGTCATGAAACTGCTACTGTCGGTGCGCCCCGTGGAGCGGATACGGGTTGTGCCGGGCCGCACCATTACGGCCGCCAACGGCACGGCGGCGGGCCGCAGCCTAATAACCGGCGGCGCTTCGGCCGTCAGCGCGCCAGCAGTAACCTCCGCCGTCTGATAGCCCACGCACGACACCAACACCTGCGTCATGCGGGCCGCTGAATCGGGCAACGCAAACCCAAACTGCCCCGCTGAATCGGCTACCGTGCCAAAGGGCCGGCCGGGTACGCCCACCGAAGCGAAGGGCACCGCCCGGTGCGTGGCTGCATCGAGCACGCGGCCCCGGAGGCGGGTGGTCTGGGCGGAGGCGGAAAATGTGGTGAGCAGCAGGAGCAGGGCAAGCCAGAAGCGCATAGTGGCGGGATGGAAGGTTTTTAGATGGGGAGCCGGAAGGGGGCCGGATGGTTGCGCCCGATGCTCCTGTCGCAGCCTTTTGGTTGGAAGTTGTCGGGGACAGCGTGCTGGTGCGGGCGGCGGCTCCACGTTGGTGCAGGTAGCCGGTAACCGTGGAATCCCTCCGGGTTACCATAGAAACCGCTGACTTTCCGCATTGGGCACCGCAATCAATTTGGCTGCCGTGCTGGTTATGCCTGCTGCCGCTGGTCGAACGTCGCCCGCTGGCCCCATGCGTTTCTGCGGCCCCGGCAACCGGGCCGCCGGAGCAGCCACTTTTGCTATCCATGTCTTCCGTTTCTTCTTCCTCCGCTTCTCCGCTGGCCTTTTCCGTGCTCGATCTGGCCCCCATTAATGCCGGCAGCACCCCGGCCGATACCTTCCGCCACAGCCTCGACCTGGCCCAAAACGTGGAGCGGCTGGGCTACACCCGCTACTGGCTCTCGGAGCACCACAACATGGCCAGCGTGGCCAGTTCGGCCCCGGTGGTGCTCATCGGGCACCTGGCGGGCGGCACCACCACGCTGCGCATCGGCTCGGGGGGCGTGATGCTGCCCAACCACGCCCCGCTGGTAGTGGCCGAGCAGTTCGGCACCCTGGCCACGCTGTATCCGGGCCGCATCGATCTGGGCCTGGGCCGGGCCCCGGGCTCCGACCAGGTAACGGCCCAGGCCATCCGGGGCAGCCGCTTCGGCGGCCCCCAGGATTTCCCGCGCGACGTGCAGCAGCTGCAGACCTACTTCTCGACCACCAACCGCACCAACGCCGTGCGCGCCATTCCGGGCGAGGGGCTGGACATTCCGCTCTACATCCTGGGCTCCAGCACCGACAGCGCCTACCTGGCCGCCGCCCTGGGCCTGCCCTACGCTTTCGCCAGCCACTTTGCCCCGGGCCAGCTGCTTGCCGGCCCTGGAAATCTACCGCCAGAACTTCCGCCCCTCGGCCCACCTGGCGGCCCCCTACGTTATTGCCTGCGTGAACGTGGTGGCCGCCGACACCGACGCGAAGGCCCAGTGGCTCTCCACGTCGCTGCAGCAGTTCATGCTCGGCGTCATCAAGGGCCGGCCCGCCCCGTTGCAGCCGCCCGTCGAGTCCATGCGCGGGCTGTGGGAGCCCGCCCAGCAGCACGCCGTGGGGCAGATGCTGGCCTACTCGTTTATCGGCAGCAAAGCCACGATTCAGCGCGACCTGCAGGAGTTTGTGGAGCAGACCCAGATAAACGAACTGATGGCGGTGTCCAATATTTTCAGCCACGAGGCCCGGGTGTATTCCTACCAGCTGCTGGCGGAAGCGTTGCGCGGCCTGCCCCAAAGGCAGCCCGAAGTTGGGTTGGTAAACGCGGAACCTCTGCCAAGCCGCGCCCGGTAGGCAGCCCTGCTTGGGCAGAGCGCTCAATACCGCTCTTCCCCGCGGACGGAACTCAGCTCAATCAGATACTCACAAGCTTTGCGGAAGCCGCCCTGCTTATCGGGGCTGTGGCTGAACACGAAGTGGTAGGCATTGGGCTGGTGGGCTTCCAGCAGCCAGTAGGCCCCATCCATTATCGTGGCCGAGTCATAGTAGGCCGGCTCCTGCCAGAACCCGCTGGCCTGCAAAACTGCTCGAAGCGCTGCCACTGCTGCGGGCTGACTGGCCGCGTGGTTTCCTCGCCTGCAACCTGCACGGGCGGGCGATTGGCTTCGGCCATTTCCTGCTGCACGGCCGGGTCGGCCTGAAGCTGCCGAAAAGCCAGTTCCATTTTGCGTCTCTGCGCGGCAGATGCCTGCGGTGGGGTAAATCGGATGTGCGCCGCTTTGGGCCCGCAGGCGGGCTTGGTTAGTAGCTGGGTGCGCAGCGTTGCGCCGTGGGCCTGCCGGGTGAGCGTAAGCAGCACCGGCCGGTGAAATGAGCGCAGCCACAGAAACCGGTACGTGGCGGAGCCCAGGTAATAGTTGGCCAGCACCGGCGCCCCGAAATGTCGCAGATTGCACGAGGCAATCCGGAGCTCGAACGGTAGCGTGCTGGCGGTCGGTGCCTGCACTGGCTTATTAGCGGGAGCATAGGTGGAGTCGGCCGCCGGGAAATAGAACGTCGTGGAGTCGCGCGGATGACCCTGGGCATCGGAAATGGCCGGGTTTTGCGGGTAGGCGCCGGGGTGGAAAGCGGGAGGGGAGCAGGCCGCCACCAGCAGCAGCGGAAGTAAATAGCGGCGGAACATGGAGGCGCGCACGGGGTAAAACCGGCAGCTGCAAGGTAGCATTACCCCCTTCTGCACACCAAACCACCCCCTCGCCGCGTTAAAACCAGCAGAAACGCCCATTCCGGGGCAACCCCGCCCGAACTTTTCGCTACTTTTGGGTTCCTCCCGGGGCCGCTGGCGGCCTGCGGGGCTCTACCGCGCAACGACTTTTAGATGAACCTATTCCCCCGTCTGGCGCTGGCCGCCACGCTTACTGCCGCCGCTTCCGGCTCGGCGCTGGCCCAGCAAACGCAGGTTTTCACCAACGATGAACGCTTCTTTCAGGAAGGGCTGGAGCTGTTTGATAAGGGCCAGTACGGGGCCGCCCAGCAGGCGTTCCGCCAGTACCAAAGCCTGACCCAGCGCCGCACCGGCGAGTTGGCCCCCGGCCGCCTCGCCGACGCCGAGTACTACGATGCCGTGGCCGGCCTCTACCTGTTCCACCCCGATGCCGAAGACCGCATCCTGGGCTTCGCCACCGACCACCCGACTCACCCCAAAGCCACCCAGGCCTACTTCGAGCTGGGCCGGTTCTACTTCAACAAGAAGGACTATGCCCGGGCCATCGACTACCTGCAGAAGGTGGGGCCCGACAACCTGAGCGAGGACCAGCGGGCCGAATCGGAGTTCAAGCTCGGCTACAGCTACTTTGCCCAGAAGGAGTTCGACAAGGCCCGCCTGCAGTTCGACCGCAACAAGGCCGGCAACCACCAGTACCGCTACGCCAGCTCCTACTACGCGGGCTACCTGGCCTACCGGGCCGGCGACTTCGCCGGGGCCCGCCAGGATTTGGCCGTGGCCGAGCAGAACGATGCCTACAAGCCCGTGGTGCCGGCCGTGATGAGCCAGATTTACTACAAGGAGGGCGACTACGACGGGCTGATTGCCTACGCCACGCCCGTGCTCCAGCAAACCCCGCCGCCCCAGAGCGCCGACGAAATTCAGTTGCTGGTGGGCGACGCCTACTATCAGAAAGAAGACTTCAAGCAGGCCGCCGACTATTTCGATAAGTACGCCGCCGGCCGCAAGAAGATTGAGCCCGAAGTGCAGTACAAAGTGGGCTACGCCAACTTCCGGCAGGGCGACTACAAAGGCGCCATCGGCAGCTTCAAGAGCGTGGCTGCCCGCCGCGACTCGCTGGGCCAGAACGCGGCCTACCACCTGGGCCTGAGCTACCTGAAAACCAATCAGAAGCAGCTGGCCCTGAACTCGTTTGGGGCCGCCCGCCAGCTCACCTTCGATAAGGTCATCACCGAAAACGCGACGCTCAAGTATGCGCAGGTGAACTACGAGCTCGGCAACGGCCCCGAAACCATTGCCGCCCTGCGCGATTTTCAGAAGCGGTTTCCGCGCTCCAAAAACCAGCCGGCCGTCGATGATCTGCTGAGCGAGAGTTTCCTCAACTCCTCCGACTACGCCCAGGCCCTCAACTACCTCGACAAGCTCGACGACCGCAGCGCCAAGCTCAACGCCACCTATCAGCGCGTAGCTTACCTGCAAGCCGCCACGCTCTACAACGACAACCGCTACCAGGACGCGCTGCCCCTGCTCGACAAGAGCCTCAAATACCCCGAGGACGACGCCATCCGGGCCGCCGCCCAGGTGCTGAAGGGCGACATTTACTCCTTCGGCCAGCAGTACCCGCCCGCCATTACGGCCTATACCGCCGCCGCCCGCACCAGCCGCCGCCGGGGCGCCTCAGGAAACCGACTACGACCAGCAGGCCCGCTACGGCCTGGGCTACGCCTACTACAACACCAAGGACTACGACCGGGCCCGCCAGCAGTTCCAGGCCTGGCTGAGCGACTCCGACGCCAAGCCCACCGACGCCAACTACTACGACGTAACCCTGCGCCTGGGCGATTTGGCTTACCTCTCCAAGCAGTACCCCCAGGCCCTGGAGCAGTACGACAAGGTGATTCGGGCCAACGCCGGCGACAAGGACTACGCCTACTACCAGAAAAGCGTGGTGCTGGGCCAAATGGGCCGCCGTGCCGAGGCCGCTGCTACCCTGAGCACGTTGCTCAAAACCAGCCCCAGCTCGCGCTACGCCGACGACGCGGTGTACCAGCAGGCCCAGCTCGACTACGAAGCGGGTTCGTTTCAGGCCGCCGTCGATGGGTTTTCGCGTCTGCTGACCAACCGCCCCAACTCGCCGCTCGTGCCCCAGGCCCTGCAGAAGCGGGGCGTGGCCTACCAGAACCTAAGCCAGCACGACAAGGCGGCCGACGATTTCAAGCGGGTGCTGCGCGAGTTCCCGCGCACCAAATCGGCCCAGAGCGCCATTTATAGCCTGCAGGAAAGCCTGAGCGCCCAGGGCAAAACGGAGGACTTCGACCAGTACCTGGCCCAGTTCCGCCAGCAGAACCCCGACAGCAAGGCGGCCGAGAGCGTGGAGTTTGAAGCGGCCAAGTCGTTGTACCTGGCCGAGAAGTACGCCCAGGCCATTCCGCGCCTCGAAACCTACCTCAAGCAGTACCCCAACACGGTGCTGGCCGCCGATGGCCGCTACTTCCTGGCCGACTCTTACCTGCGCGAAGGCCGCAAGGCCGAGGCCCTGACCCGCCTGAAAGCCGTGGCCGAGGAAAACAAGAGCGAGTTCGTGAACCGGGCCATTGGCCGGGTGGCCGACCTGGAATTTGAGAACAAGAACTACCCCGAGGCGGCCAAGTACTATGCCCGCCTGCGCGAAGTGTCGCAGAACAAGCGCGAGGTGGCCAACGCCGGCATCGGGTTGCTGAAAAGTTCCTACGAGGCCGGCGACCTGGGCACCACCCGCCGGGTGGCCCAGGAGCTGCAAGCCCAGGGCGGGGCTTCGCTCAACGCCACCAACCTGGCGTTGCTCTACCTGGGCAAGGCCAGCCAGAAAGCCGGCAACCTCGACCAGGCCATTACGGAGCTGACCGCCGCCGCGACCACGGCCAAGGACGAGAGCGGGGCCGAAGCCCAGTACCTGCTGGCCCAGACGCTGTTTCAGCAGAAGAAGTACCCCGAAGCCCTCGACGCGGCCTACAAGAGCAACGCCGACTTCGCCGGTTACGACCTGTGGCTGGGTCGGGCCTTCCTGCTGATTGCCGATACGTACAAGGAGCAGAACGAAATCTTCCAGGCCCGGGCCACGCTCAACTCCATCATCGACAACAAATTTCCGGTGGCCGAAATCGTGGCCGGAGCCAAGCAGCGCTTGGCTGCCCTGCCCGCCGATGGGACCTCGGCCACGCCCGTGACGCCCGCACCGGCGGGCAAGGCGCCTGCCAAAACCACCAAGTCCAAAGCCCCGGCCCGCAGCTCGCTGGTGCCGGCCACCGACTCTACGGCCACCCCGAGCACGGTCCCGCAGGAAGAGTAGGGCAACGGGCCGCTTTGCCGGCTGGGTTTTCAGCAACAGTTGAAACCAGGCAGGTCATCAATTTAGTAATCAGTATTTAATAGGGGAGAGGCACAGCTTGCCTGGCGTATCGGCAGAACGAACCGCCAGGCCCCTGAGCCCCCCAGCCCCAGATCCAATGACAAACAAACTCCTGGCCGCCGCCGCCCTGCTGACCGCCGCCCCGGCCTCCGTTGCCTGGGCCCAGACGACGCCCACGCGCGGCAAGATCGAGGACGCCGAAATCGAGATTGTAAAGGAGCGGGTGAACGAGCTGCCCACGGCTACCCGCAACTTCGAGAAGGTGAAAATCGAGGCCCCGGCCAAAACGCCCGCGCCCCTGAGCTACACCTACCCCGATTTCCGCCTGCCCGCCGACAAGCTCAACCCGGCCGTACGGGTGCTCACCATCCGGCAGGAGGAGCTGCCCGAGCTCACCGGCAACTACCTCAAGGCCGGCATCGGCAACTACGGCACAGCCTACGGGCGGGCCTACCTGCACAATACCCGCTCGGAGCGCGGCAGCTACGGCCTCGATTTCAAGCACCTTTCCTCCAGCCGTGGCCCCGTGGACAGGGACAACTCGCGCCAGAGCCAGACGAGCCTGGGGCTGAGCGGCGAAACCTACAACGGTCCGCTGGTGCTGGGGGCCAAAATCGACCTGGGCCGGGAGCGGTACAATTTCTACGGCTACGACCGCAACGTGCCCGATCTGCCCAAGTCCGACAGCCTCAAGCAGGTCTTCAAGCGGGCCGGCCTGAAAGTGTACGCCCGTAACCGGGCCCGCGACGCCGCCTTCCAGTACGAAACGGCGCTGGGCTTCAACTACTGGTCCGATGCGTTCGAGGCCAGCGAGAGCAACCTCTACGCCTCGCTGCGCTCCACTTACCGCCTCAGCGAAACCAACCGCGTGCGCGTCGATGGCGACGTGTCGTTTATCTCCCATACGGATTCGGTGACCGACCGCCGGCCCTTCGTGCAGGTAACGCCGGCCTTCGAAACGACCCTGAACCGGCTCAACCTCATGGTGGGGGCCACGCTGGGCTACACCGGCGACACCATCAACAACGCCCGCCAGTTCAACATCTACCCGGCCGTGCGGGCCGCCTACACCGTTACCGAAGACAAGTTGGTGGCCTACGCCGGGCTGGGTGGGGCCATTGAGCGCGTGACGCTCTACGACCTGACCACCGAAAACCCCTGGCTGGCCCCCAACGTGCGCGTGGCCGATACCCGCCGCGGGCCCACCGTATACTTCGGTTTCAATGCCACGCCCGCCCGCGCGCTGTCGGTGAATGCCCGCGTGACACTGAGCAACGACCGCAACCTGTACTTCTACAATAACTCGCGCCGCGACAGCACGAAGTTCGAGCTGGTCTATGATCAGAAATCAACCCAGCTTGTGAACATTCATGGCGAGGTGCTCTATAACGCCGCCGAAAAGCTACGCCTGGGCCTGAAGGCCGATTACAACGGCTACAACACCAAAACGCTGGCCGAAGCCTTCCACCGGCCGGCCTTCCAGTCGACCCTTTTTGGCTCCTATAATTTCTACGAGAAGCTGCTGATCGGAGCCGAGCTGTACACCTACAGCTCCAGCTACGGTGCCGGCTACGCGCCCCGGTTCCCGGGCTCGCCCGACCGCACCGGCCTTCAGCTCGTGCGCCCCACCGACACGGTTATCGACCTGAACCTGCGCGGCGACTACCGCCTGATGGACAACCTGTCCATCTTCGCGCAGGGCAACAACCTGCTGGGCCGCGACAATGCCCGCTTCCTCAACTACCCCGTTAAGGGCCTCAACGTGCTGGCCGGCGTCACTTACCAGTTTTAGAGCCGTTGGGAAGAGCCCAAACTTCATTCAGAAGAACGTCATTCAGAGCGCAGCGAAGAATCTCGCGTGAACTCGTTGCCCAGCCAACTCAACGACCTCACGCGAGATTCTTCGCTGCGCTCTGAATGACGTTCTGGGTTTTAGCAACGTGCCCAGTTACCACCTTCCCCTTATCATTTCGTACATTTCCGCTTCCGTTACCGTTTTTACCGCTACCTCCGCCTCCCTTCGCCTATGCTCGCCGACCATATCCGGACCCTGCTTCAGGACCACGATTGCGTAATTATCCCCGATTTTGGGGGCCTGATTGCTGATTATGCGCCGGCCCGCATCCATCCGGTGCGCCACACGCTGGCCCCACCGGCCAAGCGCGTGGCCTTCAACCAGAGCCTGACCCGCAACGACGGCCTGCTGGTAGATGCGCTGAGCGCCAAGCTCAACCTGAGCACGAGCCAGGCCCGGCAACTGGTACTGGAGGCCGTGCAGCGCATGAACCAGGAGCTGGACGCTGGCCGTCGCACCGAACTAAGCGGTATCGGCACCTTCCGGCAGGCCCCCGGCCGTGGCCTGGAGTTCGAGTACACCGGTTCCGAAAACCTGCTTGGCGCCAGCTTCGGGCTGCCCGAGTTGGTCGCGCGCCCCGTGCGGGCGACGGATGCACTGCTGGCCCGCGAGCGGCCCGCGCCCGGTCCGCAGTTGCGCAGCCGCACCAGCCGTGGTGCCTGGGCCTGGCGCACGCTGGGCTTCGCCACCATCGTCGGTCTGGTGCTGTCGGCCGATTATATGTTTGCCGATATGCAGGGCTACCTGCCCAATGCCCTGCGCCTGCCGCTGCTGAACGGATCCTCGGCTTCCGCCCCGCGCCAGCAGGCCGGCCTGAGCAGCCCCACCACCACCCGCCCGCAAACAACCCCGGCTGAAGCTCCTGCCTTTGTAGCAGAAGCCGATTGGGACGCCGCCGCTCCCGCGGCCGCGCTGCCAACCACCACGCCGGAAACGGCTGCGACCCCAGCCCCAGCCCCAGCGACAACCCCCGTGGCCGCCGCGCCCGTGGCCCTGCGGCCCGCCGCGAAAACCGTTGTAGTGCCCGCGCCAAAACCCGCGGCCCCGGCTACGGTACCGGCCGCCGCCATCAAGCCCACTGCTACCATAGCCGCCAAACCAGCCGTTAAAGCCGCTGCCACCCCCGACCAGGGTACGCGCAAGCCGGCCGCTACGGCCGCTGCTAAGGCTCCGGGTTGGGAAAAAGCCGCTGCCACGAATGCAACCTCCGTTGCTTCGGCCGCGACCATTAACAGCCGCACGGGCCGTTACTACGTAATTGCCGGCTCCTACACGAGCCTGGCTAATGCCGAGAAAGGCCGGCAGGCCTTGTTGCGCCTGGGCCATCCGGCCCGCGTTATTCTGCCCGCCCCCGGCAGCCGCCAGTTCATGCTGTCGGCCGCCGACTTCCCCGATCGTACCTCCGCCGACCGCCAGGCCAGCATCCTGCGCAAGCGCATGGGCGATTTGTGGATCAAGCGGTACTAAGCGCCGGATTTAGATGCTGGCGCCTGATGCGTCGTTTCGGGTCCGGCAGGAACCGTAAGGCGACGCAATCAGCCCGTAAGCGAGGTCGTTGAACGGGCAATCGGCCCTGCGAACGGCCCGGCAGTATAATTTCCTGCACAGGATGACGTTTTCCGCTAAAGCCGGACAGCGCCCGTAGCCCGCCCTGCCACCCAGGTACTACACAAGCACCACCAACGAAGCACTACGCACCCCTGCATGACCCTTCTGTCTTTGTTTTTGCAACTCCAGGTTGGCGACCCTACGGCAACGCCAGCCGGCTCACCCGCCGCCGCCGACTCCGCCGTAACGGCCGCCAACCAGGCCGTCGCGCAGGCCTCGGGCCTTTCGCTGATTGACCTGATTTTTGCCGGGGGCTGGATTATGGTGCCGCTGTTTCTGCTGCTCTTTGTCACAGTCTATATCATGATTGAGCGCTACCTCACCATCCGCAAGGCGGGGGCGGTACCCGAGTCGTTCATGCCCGGCATTGGCAACCTCATGGTGAAGGGCGATTTGCAGGGTGCCAAAATGCTGTGCGCCCAGAACCCGACGCCGCTGGCCCGCATGATCGAGAAGGGCATCCGCCGGGTTGGCCTGCCACTAAACGAAATTGAAACCAGCGTGGAAAACGTCGGTAAAATTGAAATTGCCCGCCTCGAAAAGAACATCAACGTGCTCGGCATCGTGGCCGGTATTGCGCCCATGCTGGGCTTCGTGGGTACCATCATCGGGGTAATCAAGATTTTCTACGCCATCAGCTCGACCGGCGACTTCGGCATCGCCCAGATTTCGGGCGGCCTGTACACGAAAATGGTTACCTCGGCCGCCGGCCTTATCATCGGCATCATTGCCCACATCGGCTACCACTGGCTCAGCATCATGGTTGAGCGCATGGTTTTCCGCATGGAGCACTCGGCCGTCGAGTTCATGGACATTCTGCAGGACAACTAATTGATTTGAGCTATTAGCTGTTAGCCGTTAGCTTGATGTTCAGGCAACAGGGCGGGAGCTAACAGCTAACAGCTCTCAGCTAATAGCTTAAAAAATGAATCTCAGCCGGCGCCGTAAGCTTTCTTCCCACGTCGAGACCAGCTCGATGAACGACATCATGTTCTTTCTGATGCTGTTCTTCCTGATTGTCTCGACGATGGTGAACCCGAACGTGATTAAGCTCATGCTGCCCAATGCCCGCTCGGGCAAGCAGGCCATGAAGCAGCCCATCACCATCTCGGTAGACGCGGCCGGCACCTACTTCCTCGACCGTACCCCCATCACGCCCACCGAGCTCGAGCCCGAACTGGCCCGCCGCATCGAGGGCCTGGAAAGCCCCACCGCCGTGCTGCGCGTCGATGCCTCGCTGAACGTGCAGAAGCTGGTGGATATTCTTGAAATTGGCAACCGTCTGAAAATCAAAATGGTGATGGCCACCCAGGCCCAGCAGGGAAAATGAGTTGTCAGTTGCTAGTTGTCGGTTGTCAGTTGCTGTTGTTCGAATAGTCTGATAACTGCCAATGAGCAACTGCCAACCGACAACTAGCAACTGACAACCGACATGGAATACCGCGAAGAGCACCGGCGCGAAGCGTTACTCGGAACCGTGATTTTTCACGTGGCCCTGGCCGTGCTGTTTTTCTTCGCCGTGTTCAAGGGCCCCGACCCGCCACTCGATACGCTGGGTGGCGATGGGGTGGAGCTGAACTATGGGGTAGATGAGGTAGGCTCAGGCGACATCCAGAGCCAGGCCCCGGCCAACGAATCCAGGAACCGCGAGGACAGCCGCCCACCCGCAGCCCAGCCCGACCCTACGCCGCCCCAGCCCACGGCCCAGCCCGACCCCACGCCACCCACCGAGCAGCGCGTGGTTACCAGCGAGGCCGAGGAAAGCCCTGTATCGGTGCCGCCCACGCCCAAAACCGCCCCGCCCCGCGAGGAAGTGAAACCCACGCCTGAACCTGTACGCCCGAAGGTAGACCAGCGGGCCGTGTTTACGCCCCGGGCCAACCGCGCCGATGGCGGCGGCAACGGCGTAAACGGCACCAGTAACGCGCCCACCGGCAACAACAACGGCGACGACAAGGGAGCAGTAGGCGACAAGGGCGACCCCCGCGGTACCTACGACGGCAAGGCTTACTCGGGCGAGCCCGGCAGCGGCGGTAGCGGCAGCAGCCCCGGCAGCGGCGGCCTCGAAATGAGCGGCTGGGCGGCCGTTAATACGCCGCGTCCCGCCCTCGTCGATAACAGCTCGGGCTTTGTGAAGTATAAGATCCGCATCAGTCCCGATGGCGACATTGAGGCCATTACCAAGGTGTCGGGCAACGTGTCGCCGGCCCAGGACCGGGTCTGCCGGGATGCGCTGGAGAAAGTGGAATTCCGCCGCACCAGCGCCGCCGAAGGGGGAGCCACCGGCTTCTACACCTTCCGTTTCACGGTACGGTAATTTTTGGGAGCTGTTAGCTGAGAGCTGCTAGCTGTTAGCTTTCGTTCTATCCTACCCTCACCCGCGGTAGCCGCTCGCTCCCAAAACAGGAGAGCTATCAGCTAAAAGCTGTCAGCTAACAGCTAACCAAAAATGACTTACCAGCAGACCCTCGACTTCCTGTACGCCCAGCTGCCCATGTTCCAACGGGTGGGGGCGGCTGGCTATAAGCCGGGGTTGCAGCGCACCGAGGCGCTGGCCGCCGCTACTGGCCACCCCGAGCGGCAGTTTCGGAGCGTGCACGTGGCCGGCACCAACGGCAAGGGCAGCTCCAGCCACCTGGTGGCGGCGGTGCTGCAGGCGGCCGGCTATAAAGTAGGGCTCTACACCTCGCCCCACCTCAAGGAATTCACCGAACGCATCCGCCTGAACGGGCAGCCGCTGGAGCCGGCATTTCTGGTGGATTGGGTGGCCCAGTGGCGGGGCTTGTTTGCGGAAGTGGGCGCCTCGTTTTTCGAAATGTGCGTGGCCCTGGCCTTCGACTACTTCGCGCAGCAAAAGGTGGACGTGGCCGTGGTGGAAGTGGGCCTGGGCGGCCGGCTCGACTCGACCAACATCCTGCAGCCGCTGGTATCGCTCATCACCAATATCAGCCTCGACCACCAGGCCCTGCTCGGCGATACGCTGCCGCTGATTGCGGCCGAAAAAGCCGGCATCATCAAGCCCGGCACCCCGGCCATCATCAGCCAGACCCAGCCGGAAGTGGCGGCCGTGTTCGAGCAGAAAGCCCGGCAGCAGAAAGCCCCGCTGCTGCTTCGCCGACCAGCACTACCGCGCCGAGCTGCTCCGCGCGCCGGCACCCGACGAGGCCCGCCAGCTGCTGCGCCTCTGGCACGACAAGCAGGTGCTGCTCGACGAGGTGGAGCTGGGCCTGGTGGGCGACTACCAGCGCCTGAACCTGCCCGGCGTGCTGGCCACCGTGGCCGAGCTGCGCCGCCAGGGCTTCGTGATTACCGAAGCCCACCTGCGCGAGGGCCTGCGCGACGTCACCCGTCTGACGGGCCTGCGGGGCCGCTGGACCATCCTGGACCGCCGGCCGCTGGTGATTTGCGACACGGGCCACAACGAGGCGGGCATCCGGTTTATCGTCGATCAGTTGGCCCGCCTGCCCCGGCAGCGGCTTCATTTCGTGCTGGGCGTGGTGCAGGACAAAGACGTGAGCAAGATGCTGGCCCTGCTGCCCCCCGCCGCTACCTACTACTTCTGCCAGGCCTCCATTCCGCGGGCGCTGCCCGCCGACGAGCTGGCCCGGCAGGCCACCGCCCTGGGGCTGCACGGCCAACCTTACGGCCCGGTACCGGCCGCCGTGGCCGCCGCCCGCGCCGCCGCCGGCCCCGATGATGTAATCTTTATCGGGGGCAGTACCTTCGTGGTGGCCGAAATCGAAGAGCTGTAGTTTCGTTTTTTGTTGTTGGTTCTTCGTTTGTCGGCCCTGACGAAAAACGAATTCAGCAACGAAAAATGAAGAACCAATAACGAAAAACGAAAAGTGAGCAGAAGTAAACTCCGGCGCTTTGCCGCCAACGCCGAACGGGAATCCATTGTGGAGCCCGGCAAAGACACCTACCAGCAGTTGCGCGGCCGCTGGCACGCCGATTTTTTCGAAAACCAGCACCCGATTACGCTCGAAGTGGGCTGCGGCAAGGGCGAGTACACCGTGGGCCTGGCCCAGCGCTACCCCGACCGCAACTTCCTGGGCCTCGACATCAAGGGCGACCGAATCTGGAAGGGCAGCAGCCGGGCCCTGGAAATGGGCCTGACCAACGTAGGTTGGCTGCGCACCCGGGCCCACGAGCTGGCCGAGCACTTCGGCCCCGGCGAGCTGCATGAAATCTGGATTACCTTCCCCGACCCGCGCCCCCGCGACCGGGACATCAAGCGCCGCCTCACGTACCCGCGCTTCCTCGACCTTTACCAGCAGGTGCTGCGCCCGGGTGGCCTGCTGCACCTCAAAACCGACAACGAGGATTTGTTCGACTATTCCCTCGAAACGGTGCAGCAACGCTCCGGCGCCACCGTGCTGGCTCACACCAAAGACCTGTACGCCACGCCCGAGCTGCTGCCCCACGCCGAGGATATCCAGACCACTTTCGAGCGCAAATACCGCGAACTGGGCGTCCCCATCAAGTATTTACAGTTTCAGCTGAGCTAAGCTGAAATAGTGAAATGGCGAGGTGTTGAAATGGCGAGGTGATGTTCGAGCGGCCGCTCAAACATCACCTCGCCATTTCAACACTTCACCACTTATTCTTCCAGCTGCTCGAATACGGCTTCCAGCTCGTCGAAGTCGCGCAGGCCGGGCTTGATTTCGTGGCCGCCTTCCAGCACGATACCGGCCGGGCGCAGCTGCTCGATGTAGGCGCGCAGGTCGACCGGAGCGAAACCGGCCCCCAGCCACAGGGGGAATCGGCGGGCCTGCTCGGTTAGGCGGGTGATTTCGGCCGGCTTGGGCAGGGGAGTAGGCGGGGCGGCCAGCACAAAGCCCAGGTAGTGCGGCGCCAGATCCTCGAAGCGTCGGGTAACGTCTTCCGGCAGCATATCCAGCACCCATTCGAAAAGATAAAAGGCCGGAACCGTGAGCTGAGCCATTTCCTGGGCCGGGCGGGCGCGGTGCAGCAGCACGGCGTGCAGGCCGCATTCGAGCACGAGGGCATTGATGTCGGCAATGGGCAGCGTGTCGAATTCGCCCACCAGCTGCACGCCCGAAACCCAGCCGCTGAGTTCCTTGAGCACGGCGGGCGTCAGGTGGTCGGCGAAGGCTGGGTCGAGGTGGAACGTGAGGGAGTCGGCGCCCATGCCGGCGCAGTAACGGGCGTCGGATAGGTTGTTGATGCCGCGCACCATCACGGGAACAAGTAAGGCCATGAGAGAAGGAGTGAGTGAATGAGTGGCGGAGCGACTCGGTAACAGGAGTGGCTCGACTCGGTGGACAGGAAGCAAAGATACGGGCATCCTAAACTTGCCGGGGGTGCTGCCTTAAATCTCGCATTCCCTGCCTCCCTCCGTCACTCCTGCCCCGAAAGCGTATCTTTGCTGCTTCGGCCGGAACCTTTCACGCTCCGGGCGCAATTGCTACACATATGAACACAACGAAAGGACGGGTGCTGGTGGCCATGAGCGGCGGCATCGACAGCTCGGTCGCAGCCGTGATGCTGCACGAGCAAGGCTATGAGGTGGTCGGCATGACCATGAAAACCTGGGATTACGCCTCGGCGGGTGGCTCTAAGAAAGAAACCGGCTGCTGCTCGCTCGACTCCATCAACGATGCCCGCCAGATTGCCGTGGACCTGGGCTTCCCGCACTATATCATCGACATCCGCGACGAATTCGGCGACTTCGTCATCAGCAACTTCACCGAGGAATACCTGGCCGGGCGCACGCCCAACCCCTGCGTGCTCTGCAACACCCACATCAAGTGGGATGCCCTGCTGCGCCGGGCCGATCAGCTGGGCTGCGAGTTCATTGCCACCGGCCACTACGCCCAGGTGCGGCAGGAAGATGGCCGCTACGTCATCAGCAAGGGCATTGATGAGCACAAGGACCAGAGCTACGCGCTCTGGGGCGTAAGCCAGGAAAGCCTGGCCCGCACGCTGTTCCCGCTGGGCGAGCTGCGCAAAACGGCCATCTACGATTTCGCCCGCGAGCGGGGCTTCACCGAGCTGGTGAACAAGCCCGAGAGCTACGAAATCTGCTTTATCCCCGACAACGACTACCGCGGCTTCCTGCGGCGGCGGGTGCCGGGCCTGGAGGCGCGCGTGGCCGGCGGCGAGTTTGTGCTGCGCGACGGCACCGTAATTGGCACGCACGAGGGCTACCCGTTCTACACCATCGGGCAGCGTAAGGGCCTGGGCGTAGCGCTCGGCTTCCCGGCTTACGTAACGGCCATCGACCCGGAAACCAACCGCGTGATGCTGGGCAACTTCGATGATCTGGCCAGCACCCGCACGGTGGTGGGCAAGCTCAACATGGGCAAGTTTGCCTCCCTAGAAGGGCGCGGGCTGGTACCGAGTACCACTAAAATCCGCTACAACCACGACGGCTCCCCGGCTTTTCTGGAGCAGCGCGACGATAAAATCTACGTGTACTTCGAAGAAGCCGTGCACGCCGTTACGCCCGGGCAGGCTGCCGTGTTCTATGACGGGCAGGACGTAATCGGGGGCGGCTGGATTGAGCGCCACACCATCGGCGAGATTCCCGAGCCGCTGGCCGAGCTTAGCGCGTAAACCAATAAGGAGCCGTTGCGGAAAACCAACTTCGGAACGGCTCTTTTTTGCGTTGATGCAGTTATTACTTCCCACTACCTATAACGGCTACCTTATGAAAAAGCGCTCCTCCGCTCGTTTGCTTCGCCCTACCACCCCGGTGGCCGTCCTGGTCCTGGGGTTGGTGGCCGGGCTGGCCGGCTGCGAGAACAGCAGCACCGAAACTCCGGCCCCGCTGCCCGACTACTATCCGTTGGCGGCTAACAGCTACCGCATCTACGATGTGGCCGACACCACCTGGCGCAACAACGTGCCCACGGCCAGCCGCTTCCAGTTCCGCGAGCAGGTGGCGGGCGAGCCTGCCATCGACGCCACCGGCCAGCAGGTGTACCAGGTTATCCGGTCGCGCCGGGCTACGAGTGCCGATGCCTGGCGGGTCGATTCGGTGCTCACCGTGACGGTGGCCCCGCTCAACGTTACCGAGCAGTACAACAACCGTCGCACCGTGGTGCTGGTACAGCCGGCCAAGGAGGGGAAAAGCTGGAGCTACAACGCCTTCAACGGCCTGGACTCGGTGCGGGCCGTAACCCGCTTTTACCAGCAGGTAAACCAGCCCTTCAGCATCACGCGCGACGGCAAAACTTACCGTTACGAAAACACCGTGACCACGGCCAACGACTTCAACAACAGCCTTAACTCGGTGAATGCCGCCTACATCGCCACCCAGCGCACGACCTTTGCTGCCGGCGTGGGACCCGTATACCGCGTTAGCCGCCGCTTCGACAACGACTGCTCGGGGGCTGCCGGCTGCCGGCTGCCGTTCTACCGCCGCATCGGCCAGTCGCGTAGCGAAGTCCTGGTTGAGAGCGGGAAGTAGCGCTTATTCTTATCAGAAATTCAAAAGTGCCCAGGGGGCCGGTAGCATCCGCTACCGGCCCCCTGTTGTATTGTGGTGGGATATTATTAATTCTCTGGGCTTCTGTGCGTACCTTCCGCACTCCTAAATCTGCCTCCTTACCCATGACTGCTTTTCGCTGTTTTCTCACCGCCGGGCTTAGTGTGTTGCTGGCCCTACCAGCGGCCGCTGTTGCGGGCCCCGGCCATCCATCGGCTACGGCGGCCACCGTGCGCAAGCACCTGGTTTATTTCAAGGACAAAGCCGGTACGCCCTTCAGCGTTGCGCAGCCCGAAGCCTTCTTGTCGGCGCGGGCGTTGCAGCGGCGGCAGCGCCAGCAGATTGCCGTGCTGCCCCGCGACTTGCCGGTGAGCCCCGCCTACGTGCAGCAGGTGAAGGCCGTGGCCGGGGTGCAGTACTGGTACAGCTCGCGCTGGTTCAACGCCGCCATGGTGGCCTGCGACTCGGCCACGCTGCTCAAGCTGCAGGCCCTGCCCTTCGTGAAAACGGCCCAGACCCTGAACCGCATCCAGCCCGGCACCAGCACCCAGCCCAAAACGGAACTGCCCGCCGCCGCCGACCAGCTCGCCGGCACCCGCAGCCAGTACGGCAAGGCCTACGCCCAGGCCCAGCAGGTCGGGGCCGTGCAGATGCACGATGCCGGTTACCGGGGCGAGGGCATGCAGATTGCCGTGTTCGATGGCGGCTTCCCGGGCGTGAACACGGCTTCCGTGTTTGCCTCGCTGCGCCAGGAGGGCCGCCTGCTCAACACGTTCAACGTGGTCGATAAAAGCACCGATGTGTTCCAGCGTAGCAGCCACGGCACTAACTGTCTGAGCATTATCGGGGGCGATGAGCCGGGCCGCTACCAGGGTACGGCCCCCAAGGCCGCGTTCCGCCTCTTTATCACCGAAGACGTTGCCACCGAACACCGGGTGGAAGAAGCCAACTGGCTGGTGGCGGCCGAGTATGCCGACTCGGCCGGGGTCGATGTCATCAGCTCCTCGCTGGGCTACAGCACCTTCGACGCGCCCTCGGCCAACTATTCCTACGCCGATTTGAACGGGCGCACGGCCATTTCGACCCGCGCCGCTACGGTGGCCGCCCGGGTAGGCATGGTGGTAGTAAACTCGGCCGGCAACGAGGGTAACAGCAGCTGGCGCTACATCCTGGCCCCGGCCGATGCCGACTCCATTATGGCGGTGGGCGCGGCCGATTCGCTGGCCTTCGTAGCCGGCTTTAGCTCCCGCGGGCCCACGGCCGATGGCCGGCTCAAGCCCAATGTTTCGGCTATGGGCGTGGCCACGGCCATCGTTACGGCCGGCGGGGCTATTACGCGGGGCAACGGCACCTCTTACTCGTGCCCGGTAGTGGCGGGGCTGGTGGCAGGCTTCTGGCAGGCCAACCCCCGGCTCACGGCCCAGCAGGTGATTAGCTTGCTGCAACGCTCGGGCACCCTGGCGGGCAACCCCAACAACGACCTGGGCAACGGCATCCCTAACTTCGCGCGGGCCTACAACCTGGCCAATCCCGGTGCCCCACTCGCCGCTAGCTCCCCACTGAGCCGGCCCGATGTGTTCGTGTACCCTAACCCCATCCAGGGGGCCGACAACCTGTATTTGCAGCTTGATGCCGGTTTCCGGGCCGCGCCGCTGGAAGTGCGCGTGTTTGATGCCCGCGGGGCCCTGGTTGCCCGGCAGCGCGTAGCGGCCACGGCAGCGGGCACCGTGCGGCTGGAGGCCGCGCAGCTGGTGCCGGGAGTATTCACCTGCCTCGTCAGCAATGGCCGCGAGCAGCGCCTGGTACGCTTCGTGAAGCTGTAACCGGTTCCTTGTAAACGCAATGCGCGGCCGCTCCCGATGGGGGCGGCCGCGCATTGCGTTTACAAGGACCTGCCTGGTAAAGACCTCGCCGTAAATCTGGTGGGTCGTTTCCCGGGTGGCAGCAGCTGCGTGATGACGGTGGGGCAAAAATTAACGTCCGGGCCCCGCTGCCGACGGTAATTACCGACCCAGCTTGTCCTGCAGAAAGGCCAGAGTCAGTGCCCAGGCTTCGGCCGCGGCGGCCGGGTTGTAGCTGCCACGGGCGTCGCAGTGGAAGCCGTGGTCGGCGTCGGAAATGACGGTATTCACGTACGGCTTGCCGGCGGCGTCGAGGGCCGCCGTTACCTGCTGCCGGTGCTCCGGGCTGATGTGCGCATCGAGCCCGCCCCAGAAAAACAGGTGCGGGGCGTGCAGGTCGGGGGCCAGGGCCGTGCGCGTGTGCAGCCCCCCGCCGTAGTACGACACGCCCGCCGAGAGCGGCAGCACCGCGTTGGCCACGAACGACACCTGCCCACCCAGGCAGAAACCCAGGGACCCGATCCGGTCCGGGCGCACGTTGGGCTGGTCCTGGAGCCAGTCGTAGGCCGCCTGGGCGTCGTGGGTCATCGTTTCAACCGTCACGGCCTGGTAGTGGGCCATCACGCTGGGAAAGTCGTCGTAGGAGAACTCCTGGCCCGGCGCGGCGGTGCGGTGGAACAGTTCGGGCGCTATTGCCACGTAGCCAGCAGCGGCCAGCCGGTCGGCCACGCTGCGGATGTGGGCATTGACGCCGAAGGCCTCCTGAAACAAGATAATGCCAGGCGCAGCGGCCGACGATTCCTGGGGCCGGGCCACGTAGGCGTGCAGTTCGGTGCCGTCGGCCACGGGCAGTATAACAGAGTGGGTGGTATCCATGAGCAGAAAGTAGAGGGGCGTAGTTGCGTGCCGACAACTAGGAGCGCAACCGGATGTTTCACTTGGCAGCGCGAAAGAACTAAGAGAGCGGATGTAATAGGGGTTCTTGTAGCTAATGAAGTTAGTTTTGATGATGCAAATATTATTAGTAATTTGGCATTGCTTTCCGGCTGGCGTATGTTGGCAGCCGGGGCCTGGCCAGCCGGGCAGCAAGGCGCAACTGATAACTATTCAACCCACCCTTTTTTTCTTCTTCGATGCTACAGATGATGGTCACTAAGCGCCTGGGGCGCCGCCAGTTTCATTTTACGGTCCAGGGCGCGAACTTCCACGAAACGGTGGCCGAGTACGACCGGCTTAGCTTTCCCGACGTGGCCAAGTGCGGCCTCTGCGGTTCCGATAACCTCGACCTGACCGCCCGCGAGGCACAGGGCAAGTTCAAGTACACCAGCCTCAAGTGCCTCGACTGCCGCGGCGACGTCACCTTCGGCAAGCGCCAGGACGACGACCAAACCGTGTTCCTGCGCAAAACCGAGGACGGCAAGCTTGACTGGCGGGCCTACGAGAAGCCGGCATAGAGGCAGGGGTAAAATAGGCCGTCATGCTGAGCGCAGGCGGAGCCGGATCGAAGCATCTCTACCGCGATACTAATCCTGACGATTGATCGGCACTACAACAAAGTGGTAGAGATGCTTCGACTCCGGCTCCGCCTCGCAAGCATGACGGCCCTTTATGTTATTTGTCAAACTCGCTGACTGCCTTTCAGCGCCTGCTTATCACTTTCGCGCCGCTGCCCGGGAAACCTGATTCCGGGCGGCGGCGCGCTTTATTATGCTTCTTGGCAACTGCCGCCTGGTCCGGCATACCAGGAACTCGTTGCCGGGCGTTGGGCAGGAGTGGGGCCGGCCCTAAGCAACTTCCTGGTTGCCGGTTGCCATCAACCCATTGCTAACGCGTACTTTCGCGCTATGAACCCGACGATTCGTAAGGCCCCGCTGCTGGCCCCCTCGCTCTTAGCTGCCGACTTCGGCAATCTGCAATCCGAAACCGAGCGGCTGGCCGGCTCTGCCGCCGACTGGCTGCACTTCGACGTGATGGACGGCCGCTTCGTGCCCAACATCTCGTTCGGCATACCGGTGCTCGAAGCCGTGCACCGCTACGCCAAGCAGCCCATCGACGTGCACCTCATGATTGAGGAGCCCCAGCACTACCTGAGTGCCTTCCGCGACGCCGGAGCCAGCATCCTGACCGTGCACTACGAGGCCTGCACCCATTTGCACCGCGTGATTCAGCAGATCAAGCAGCTCGGCTGCCGGGCCGGGGTGGCCCTCAACCCCCACACGCCGGTGAGCCTGCTCGAAGATGTGGCCGCTGACCTCGACGTGGTGCTGGTGATGTCGGTGAACCCCGGGTTCGGAGGGCAGAGCTTTATTCCGAACACGCTGCGCAAAGTGGCCCAGCTTAAGGAGCTGCTCGTGGACAGTGGTTCGGCGGCCCTGATTGAAGTGGACGGGGGCGTGACGCTCGATAACGCGCCCGCCCTGGTGGCGGCCGGGGCCGATGCGCTGGTGGCCGGCTCGTTCGTGTTCAAGAACGGCGACCCGGTAGGCACGCTGGCCCGGATGCGCGCCGAACTGGCCCCGGAAGCTGTCGAACCCAACAACTAACCCTCGCGGATGCTGCACCCTTTCCGCGTTTCGGCCCGCCTGTGGCTGCGTTTGCTTACGGCTCCGGTCCCGCTGGCGGGGGCGGCGCTGCTGCTGGCCGCCGGTCCGGCGCTGGCCCAAACCGGCCGGGTAACCGTGGCGGGCGTGGTGCGCGACGCCGCCGGCCAACCCCTTGAGCAGGTAACCGTGGGTGTGGAAGGCCAGCCCGGTGGCACCAGCACCGATGAACAGGGGCGCTTTTCGCTGACCATCGCGCGGCCCGTTGCCGGTGCTGCTGCGCCCGTGCTGGTGCTGCGCCGCCTTGGCTTCCGCCCCGAGCGGCGCACGCTCAGCCCCGACCTGCCAACCCGCGAGCTGGCCGTGACGCTTCAGGACGATGCCGGCGGCCGAGCCCTCAACAACGTCACCGTCCGGGGCCGCACCGATGCCACCGACACCCGCGAGCAGGTCAGCATTATGCAGCTCGAGCCGCGCACGGCCAAGGAGATTCCCTCGCCGTTCGGCGACTTCGCGGCCGTCCTGAAAACGCTGCCCGGCGTGGCCAGCACCAACGAGCTGACCAGCACCTACTCGGTGCGGGGCGGCAACTACGAGGAAAACCTGATTTACGTGAACGGCTTTGAGGTGTACCGGCCGTTTCTGGTGACCACCGCCCAGCAGGAGGGCCTGAGCTTCGTAAACCCCGATCTGGTGAACACGATTGAGTTTTCGACCGGGGGCTGGCAGCCCAAGTACGGCGACAAGCTCTCCTCGGTGCTCAGCATCGACTACAAGCGGCCCAGCAAGTTCGGGGCGTCGGCTACGGCCAGCCTGGTCGGTGGTACGGCCCACGTGGAGGCGGCCTCGCCCAACCGCCGGGTAAGCTACCTGGCCGGGGTGCGCTACAAGAACGCCACTTACGTTTTCAACTCGCTTCAGCAAGCCCAGGGCGGCTACAACCCCACGTTCTACGACGGCCAGAGCCTGATTACTTTCCACCTTGGCCCCCAGGGCAACGAGGAACGCACTTCGGTGGGCGTGTTCAATACCTTCGCCCACAACGATTTTCGCTTCAACCCCGAAAGCGGGGAAAGCTCGTTCAGCACCGGCACCAACCAACTCTCGCGCCTCTATATTGCCTACGAGGGCCGGGAGCGGATGCAGTACGATACCTACCAGGGCGGGCTGAGCCTTAGCCACCTGCTGCGGCCCAACCTGCGCCTGGAACTGCTCGGCGGGCTGCTCTACTCCCGCGAGTTTGAGTACCGCGACGTGGAGGCGGGTTACAGCATCGCCCAAATCAACCGCGACCAAAACTCGCCCGACTTCGGCACCGATATCAACCGCCGGGGCGTGGGCACGCTTTTCAAGCACTCGCGCAACACGCTCGAAGCCCGCATTGCCACGCTCGAAACCCGCGGCACCTGGACGCCGGGCTACCGCAGCACCGTGCGCTGGGGCCTGAAGGCGGGCCGCGAGCAGATTGAGGATGCGCTCAACGAGTACAGCTTCGTCGATTCGGCCGATTACGTGCCCGAGGCCCGCCGCACCCGGCTGGTATCGGACCTCGACCTGAACAGCACCCGCACCCAGGGCTACGTGCAGCATACGCTCCGCTTCGACTCGCTGCGCACGCTCACCTACGGCGCCCGCCTAAGCTACTGGACGGTGAATGGGCAGACCACCTTCAGCCCCCGGGTGCAATACGCGTTCCGGGCCGCCCGCAACCCGCGGCTCTCGTGGAAGGCGGCCGTGGGCGTGTACCACCAGCCCCCGTTTTACCGTGAGCTGCGCTACCAGGCAGCTGTGGCGGGCGGTAGTCCGCAGGTGCAGGAAGGCGTGCTCAACCTCGACTTGCAGGCCCAGCGGGCGCTGCACTTCATTGTGGGCAACGAGTTGCGCTTCAGCAGCTGGGGCCGGCCGTTTCGCTTCACCGGCGAAGCCTACTACAAGTACCTGACCGATGTAGTGCCTTATGACATTGACAATGTACGCCTGCGCTACCTGGCCAAAAACAACGCCCGCGCCTACGCCGCCGGCCTCGACGCGCGGGTGAGCGGCGAGTTTATTCCCGGCACCGAGTCGTGGTTCAGCCTGGGCCTGCTCACGACCCGCGAAAATCTGGCCGGCGACTCGCTCAATGTCTTTGACCAAACCACCGGGCAGGTAATTGGCCGCGAGCCGAAAGGCTACATCCGCCGCCCCTCCGACCAGCGCCTGAACCTGGGCGTATTCCTGCAGGACAACCTGCCCGGCGACCCCTCGGTGAAGGGCTACGTGAACCTGGTGTTTGGCACCGGGTTGCCCTTTAGTCCGCCCGGCCTGCCCGATCTGCGCGGCACCAGCAAGCTCACCCGCTCCTACAAGCGGGCCGATCTGGGCTTCACCAAAGTGCTGAGTTTGCGGACGGCCGCCGAACGCACCGCCAGCGGCCGCACCGTGCAGCTCCAGACGCTGTGGATGAGCCTGGAAGTGCTCAACGTGCTCGGGGCCGACAACCTGGCCGGCTACAACTACATCCAGGACCTGAACGGCCTGACCTACAGCATCCCCAACTTCCTCTCGCGCCGTCTGGTCAACCTGCGCGTTATTGCGCGTTTTTAGGGGTGAGGTGGTAAGAAATAACGTCATTCAGAGCGCAGCGAAGAATCTCGCGTGCTGACGTTGGAATAGTTGCTCAACGTCAGCACGCGAGATTCTTCGCTGCGCTCTGAATGACGTTCTTTCTCACCATTTCACTATTTCACCTCTTCCGCATGCACGTCCTTGAAGCGGAGCATGTCGGTGAGGCGTTCTTCCTTGTCGGGGTCGAAGCCGCAGGTGGACTCGAAGGTGGCGGGGTTGCGGTAGGTGCCGAAAAGGTAGTCCCAGATGACCAGGTCGCCGTAGTTGTGGCTGTGCTGCTGGTACTGGTGATGGACGCGGTGCATTTCGGGGCGCTGGAAGACGTAGCCCACCCAGCGGGGCGTGCGCACGTTGGTGTGGTAGAAAAACTCGCCCAGCGCCGTGCAGAGCGTATACACGGCCCCGGCCGCCGGGCTCAGCCCCAGCACCGTGTACACCAGCAGCCCGCCGAGCAGCGAATTGACGGTCATTTCGAGCGGGTGCTTGTAAAAGGAGGTGATGACTTCGAGGCGGCGGGGGCTGTGATGAATCTGGTGAAAGTGCAGCCAGAGAAAATCCTGAGTGTGGCGCCAGCGGTGCCACCAGTAGAAAATAAACGTGGCCACCACGTAAGCCAGCAGTCCGCCCGCTGCCGGCCCCAGGTGCCGCGACACGTGTAGCAGCGAATACGCCGAAAACCACTTCTCCCAACTCAGGCCCGCTACTACGACAACCAACAGCTGCGCCCCATTAATGAGCAGCACCCGCAGCGGCCAGGTGGCCACCCGCGGCAGCTTCCAGCCGGGTACCACGCGCTCCAGCACAAAGCAAAACGCGAAGGCGGCGAAAATAACGACCAGCATCGGCAGGTCACTGAAGCGGGGTAAGGACAGGCCGCAGTCGAGCAGCGGCAGCGAAAACAACGAGTTCATGGGAGCAGGAATTAAGGGTAAAACCATGCTCCAAAGGTGCGGGCGTTAGTGGCCGAAACGCTTGATATATGTCAAGAACGGCGGGCGCGCAGGCGGCTCAGGGTTTCGGGGGTGAGGCCCAGGTGGGAGGCCAGCAGCTTGAGCGGTACGCGCTGGAGCATGTCAGGAAAACCGTGGAGCAGCCGCTCGTAGCGCTCGGCGGCCGGCAGCATCCGCAGGTGCAGGGCGCGCTGCTCGCTGAGCACATAGTAGCGCTCAGTGAGCACCCGGCCAATGAAGTTGAATTCCGGAAACTGCTGATACAGCGCCTGCACCTGCTCGTGGCTCAGCGACCAGAGCCGGCAATCTTCCAACGCTTGCAGGTACTCGTGCGACGGCTGGCGGGAAAAGAAGCTCAGGATGGAAACCACAAAGTTTCCCTCGGGCATAAACCACGACGTCACCTCGCGGCCATCCTTGAGGTAGTAGCTGCGTACCAGCCCGGTTTCCAGAAAATACAGCCGCTGGGCCACGCTGCCCGGAGCTAGCAACTGCGCGTGGGCCGGCACCGTTTCCGGCCGCACCAGGCGGCGCAGCTCGGCTTCCAGTTCCGAAGTAAGCGGATGAATAGCGCGACATACCGTCAGAAAAGCTTCCATAATGGCCAAGGTACCCTGCAAAAGAACAGCCGCTGCCCTGAGCAACCACTGTTTCAAAAGAACCTCTGGCCTAAAGCCGCACCGTTTCTCACTTCTCATTAAGCCCGGGCCTGCCATTCGCTGAGGGACAGGCGCGTATTGGGGAAGTACCAGCAAGTAAATTAAGTATCATTGCTGGGATAGGGGGATGCCTTTTATGACAATGGTTTTGTTATTTAATTTATTTATTTTAGTATTATGGATTGCTAGGTGCTTTGACGCTTCTATACGTCAGACCTCAAATTTTCAGCGTCATAACAGGCCCGCCACGGTACTTTAGGCCAGACGTTGGACTCAGCCCTTAGCCACCAATTGGCTCGACGCCAAGTAAAAACACCACTTTCGCCTGTAAAGACCACAATACGCGCTAGCTCTATGATACCTGCTATATCCGTCATTTTACCGGTTTACAATCAGGAGCAGTATGTGGCCGAGACGATCGAGAGCGTGCTGAGCCAGACCTTCGCCGACTTCGAGCTGCTGCTCCACGACGACGGCTCGACGGACGGCTCGGCGGCCATCATCCGCGACTACGCGGCCCGCGACCCGCGCATTAGGGCCAGCTTTGCCTCTAACGCGGGGCGGTGCGGGGCCACCAATGCGCTGGTGGCGCAGGCGCGGGGGGAATGGTGCGCGTTTCTCGATGCGGATGATGTGATGCTGCCCGCGCGGCTGGCCACGCAGCTGGCCTATCACCAGGCCCACCCCGAGGTGGACGCCACCAGCTGCCACTGCCACTACATCAACGAGCACGGCCGGCACATGGGCACCCAAAGGTATTATGGGCTGCGCACGGCCGAAGAAGGGCGGCAGTCGCTGGCTAAAAATGAGGTGGTATTGGTGGCTTTTACGGGGCTGATGCTCCGCCGCCGTGTGTTTGAGCAGAGTGGGGGCCTGCAGAACCGCTTCTGGCCCTGCGATGACATGGAATTCGTCAACCGCTTGCTGGAGCAGGGCTTCTCGCTGGTTATTCTCGAGCAAGTGCTCATGTGCTATCGTGTGCATACGTCAGCGGTTACGATGAGTAACCCGATGCAGGTATTCGAGGCATTGGACTACACTTCGCATTGTATCAAAATGCGGCGTACGGGGCAGGCCGAAGGGTCGTTCGACGAGTTCATGGCCCTGCGGCGGCGCGGTTCCTGGTGGGTAAAGGCTGACCGGCAGCGCTACAGACACGCTATTGTACTGCATCGCAAGGCTGGTTTTGCTCTGCATACAAAGAATTACTCCCGGTTCGTATGGACGTTAACTGCTTCTATGCTTCTTTCTCCCAATTATGGAATTGCTAGTATACGCAAGCAACTTGCTCGTCTTTAATACCTATAGTATATGGCACCTGCTATATCCGTCATCTTACCGGTTTACAATCAGGAGCAGTATGTGGCCGAAACGATCGAGAGCGTGCTGAGCCAGACCTTCGCCGACTTCGAGCTGCTGCTTCACGATGACGGCTCGACGGACGGCTCGGCGGCCATCATCCGCGACTACGCGGCCCGCGACCCGCGCATTAGGGCCAGCTTTGCCCCTAACGCGGGTAAAGGCACAGCGACTAATCGCTTGGTGGCGCAGGCCCAGAGCGAGTGGTGCGCGTTTCTCGATGCGGATGATGTGATGCTACCCGAGCGGCTGGCCACGCAGCTGGCCTACCACCAGGCCCACCCCGAGGTGGACGCCAGCAGCTGCCACTGCCACTACATCAACGAGCACGGCCGGCACATGGGCACCCAGCGCTATGCCGGCCTGCGCACCGCTGAACAAGGGCAGCAGGCAGTAGCTAACGGCGAAGTGGTACTAGTTGCTTTTACGGGGCTGATGCTCAGCCGCCGCGTATTCGAGCAATGTGGGGGCATGCAGAACCGCTTCTGGCCCTGCGATGACATGGATTTCTTCAACCGCTTATTGGATCATGGCTTTTCGCTGGTCATCATCCAGGCAGTGCTCATGCAGTACCGCATTCATATGGCCTCCATCACGACGAGCAATCCGGGGAAGATGTACGACATGGTAGACTACCTTTCTCATTGCATCAAGCTACGGCGGGCGGGGCAGGCCGAGCAGGCCGCAGGGTCGTTTGAACAGTTCATGGCCCTGCGGCAGCACGACTCGTGGTGGGTGAAGGCCGAGCGGCAACGCTACCGCTATGCGGGCATATTGCACCGCGAAGCCGGTTTTTACTTAAGAACCAACGACTACTTCGGGTTCTGTTGGCGGTTGGCCACCGTTCTGCTGCTTGCTCCTAAGTTCACTATTGCTTCCATCCGTAGCGGCTTAACGAAACATAAGTCGTCCAGCGCCATGGTTTCTTCCTCTTCATAAGTTTATATGCAGCCGCTCATCTCCGTCATCTTGCCGGTTTACAATCAGGAGCAGTATGTGGCCGAGACGATCGAGAGCGTGCTGAGCCAGACCTTCGCCGACTTCGAGCTGCTGCTCCACGACGACGGCTCGACGGACGGTTCGGCGGCCATCATCCGCGACTACGCGGCCCGCGACCCGCGCATTAGGGCCAGCTTTGCCTCTAACGCGGGGCGGTGCGGGGCCACCAATGCGCTGGTGGCGCAGGCGCGGGGGGAATGGTGCGCGTTTCTCGATGCGGATGATGTAATGCTGCCCGAGCGGCTGGCCACGCAGCTGGCCTACCACCAGGCCCACCCCGAGGTGGACGCCAGCAGCTGCCACTGCCACTACATCAACGAGCACGGCCGGCACATGGGCACCCAGCGCTATGCCGGCCTGCGCACCGCTGAACAAGGGCAGCAGGCAGTAGCTAACGGCGAAGTGGTACTAGTTGCTTTTACGGGGCTAATGCTCAGCCGCCGCGTATTCGAGCAATGTGGGGGCCTGCAAAACCGCTTCTGGCCCTGCGATGACATGGATTTCTTCAACCGCTTGCTGGAGCATGGCTTTTCGCTGGTCATCATCCAGGCAGTGCTCATGCAGTACCGCATTCATATGGCCTCCATCACGACGAGCAATCCGGGGAAGATGTACGACATGGTAGACTACCTTTCTCATTGCATCAAGATGCGGCGGGCGGGGCAGGCCGAGCAGGCCGCAGGGTCGTTTGAACAGTTCATGGCCCTGCGGCAGCACGACTCGTGGTGGGTGAAGGCCGAGCGGCAACGCTACCGCTATGCAGGCATATTGCACCGCGAAGCCGGTTTTTACTTAAGAACCAACGACTACTTCGGGTTCTGTTGGCGGTTGGCCACCGTTCTGCTGCTTGCTCCTAAGTTCACTATTGCTTCCATCCGTAGCGGCTTAACGAAACATAAGTCGTCCAGCGCCATGGTTGCCCCTTCTTCCTAGTGTGCCCTGCCCAGCGCGGGGAGGTTTCTTCTGAGATGCGCCAGCGTTCGGTGAGCAGGTGGCCCATGAAATTGAATTCCGCAAGTTGCCGGAGCCGCCAAAAATGATTTCATCTACCCAAGAAAATCAACAAAAAAACAGCCCCTGCGATTAGCAGCGGCTGTTCAAAAAGAGCCTTCATACGCAACTCCGTAGCACAATTCTCGCTTCTCAATAGGCGCGAGCCTGCCACTCGGTGAGGGAGAGGCGCATGTTGGGGAGCTGGGAGCGGAAGGTTTCGTCGTCCTTGTCGCCGAGCTTGATGGCTTTGCGGGCGTACACGATGGCCGTGCCGTAGTCCTGCTGTTGGGCCAGCAGCCGGGCCTTGATCCAGTTATTGCTGACTTCGTTTTGCAGGCGGATAGATTCGTTTATCCAGTTCAGGGCCCGCTCGGGCTGCAGGTTGTTCTGCACCAGGTAGTCGGCCGCCTGGGCCAGCAGGTGCCAGTCGCGGGGTTGCTGGTTGAGGGCGCGTTCGATGCTGGAGAGTACCTGCTGGTGCACTTCGACCTCGAAGGGCAGCACGAGGGTGCGCTTTTCCCAAGTCAGGTTGAGGTGGGCGCCGTTGGGCCGCACGTTGGAAAACCAATAGAGCAGGCTTTCCTGAAACTGGGCCGGCTCGGTCTGGGCCGGCACCCTAATCACGTCGTCCTGGGCATCATAGCCATCAGTACCCCAGTGGGTGGTCACGCGGTTGAACACCACTTCCCAGTCGCGGTCCTGGTGGGGCAGCACGTAGAACGAGTACTGGCCGGCGGGCACAGCCTGGCCGCGCAGCACGATGGGGGTAGAGAAGCGGATGAGCGTGTTTTCGTTGGCCCCGGCCCGCCATATTTCGTCGTAGGGCACGAGCCCGCCCCAGACACCCCGCCCGCGCACCGAGGGCGAATGGTACTCGACCGTTACGTCGGTAAGGCCCACGGTTTGGGCGACCACGGCGTGGGGGCTGGCCTGGGGCAGTAGCAGCTCAATGCCGGTGGGCACGCCCGTGGTGGGCGGCGGCAGCGGGGCCGCCGCGTCCGTTTGCTGGGCCTGGGCCGTGAGGCCTCCACTGGCCAGGGCTATCAAAAGTCCGAAACGAAAAGCGAGCGAGCGGGCAATAAGCATGGGGCAAAAGATAAGGCAGGAAAGTAGGGGGGCATAAAATACCGGCAGCGGCGACGAAGCGCCGGTGGTTACTCCGAAACAATGATGCCAAAACCGGGTTGAACCGGTATTGAAAACGTGAAGGTCCGGGTTTTAGGGTAAATTTTTCATGAAAAAGTTTTCATCCTAACCGCCGCCGCGTACATTTGCCCCGCTACTTCGCACCCCGTATGCCCTTCTCCGC
Source organism: uncultured Cytophagales bacterium (assembly GCA_963711295.1). Classification (GTDB taxonomy): domain Bacteria; phylum Bacteroidota; class Bacteroidia; order Cytophagales; family Hymenobacteraceae; genus Hymenobacter. The sequence continues at coordinate 718,716 of CAVQDF010000003.1, read as the reverse complement.
GCTTTTTTTGAGCCCCCAGTGCCACCTGGCCGCCCCCGTTGCGGGCCGCTTGGCCGGGACTGCCCGCGCGTTCGAGACCCAGCATCATCAGCATCACGGGCACCATTCCTCTTTCTAGAGGAATGAACGCATCATATCGACCCCGTTGGGCGAACCGGATTCGGTTCCCCGGCCCCCGAAAAACCGGTGGCCCGGCCTATCTTTGGTCCACCCCAACTACCGGGTCCGCCCTCGTTTTCTCCAGCACATTTTCTGAATCAGGCCTTTTGACGGACCGAATACCGGCCGCTCCCTGCTTCTTCATTACTAAGTAACGCAACCATGCTCCGTCTGGCTATCCAGAAATCGGGCCGCCTAAGCGAAGACTCCCTGAATCTGATTCGCGAGTGCGGCATCAACTTCCTCAGCAGCTTCCTACAAGCTCAAAACCGAAGCCACCAACTTCCCGCTCGAAATCCTGTACCTGCGCGACGACGACATTCCCGGCTACGTGCAGGACGGCGTGGCCGACCTGGGCATTGTGGGCCAGAACGTGCTGGTGGAAGCCGGCTTCCCTGATCTGGAAGTCGAAGCGCTCGGCTTCAGCAAGTGCCGCCTGAGCCTGGCCGTGCCCCGCGCCGCCGCCTACGAGTCCATCCAGAGCCTGCAGGGCAAGAACATTGCCACCTCGTACCCCAAAATCCTGGGCCGCTTACCTGGCCGGGCAGGGCGTGCAGGCCCACCTGCACACCATCAGCGGTTCGGTGGAAATTGCCCCCAGCATTGGGCTAGCCGAGGCTATTTGTGACATTGTGAGCAGTGGTTCGACGCTGCTAGGCAACGGCCTGCGCGAAGTGGAAACCGTGTTTCGCTCCGAAGCCGTGCTCATCGCCAACCAAAACCTGAACGCCGAGAAGAAGGAGTTGCTCGAGCAGCTGATGTTTCGGATGCAGGCCGTGCGCCGCGCCCGCCGCAACAAGTACATCCTGCTCAACGCCCCCGTCGCCGCCCTCGACGCAGGTGAAGGCTTTGCTGCCCGGCATCAAGTCGCCTACCGTAACGCCGCTGGCCGAGGAAGGCTGGGTATCGGTGCAGTCGGTGGTGAACGAGGACGATTTCTGGCACATCACCAGCCAGCTCAAAGCCGTGGGTGCCGAAGGCATTCTGGTGCTGCCCATTGAGAAAATGATCAGCTAACTCAGCTGTTAGCTAGTAGCTGAGAGCTGTCAGCTTCCGATAGGAGGCTCTCAGAACGCAAGCTACTAGCTAACAGCTCTCAGCTAACAGCTATGATAATCGTTCAAAACCCTTCCCGGCCAGAGTGGGCGGCGCTGCAACAGCGGGCGGCCCAGCAGCAGGCCCAGGACGTGGAGCAGCGCGTGCAGCAGATTTTTGAGGACGTCCGCCAGCGTGGCGACGCGGCCCTGCTCGATTACGCCCGGCAATTCGACCGCGCTGATCTGGCGGCGGCCGGCGGGTTGCGCGTGAGCTCCGAGGAGCTGGCGGCCGCCGCGGCCCGGGTGCCTTCGGAACTCCAGACGGCTATCCGGCAGGCCCACGCCAATATTTACCGGTTTCACGCAGGCTCAGGTTCCGCAGGAGGAGCGCGTGGAAACCATGCCGGGCGTGAGTTGCTGGCGGCGGGCGGTGCCCGTGCAGCGGGTGGGCCTGTATATTCCGGGCGGCACCGCGCCGCTGTTCAGCACCCTGCTTATGCTGGGCGTGCCGGCCAAGCTGGCCGGCTGCCCCGAAATCGTGCTCTGCACTCCGCCCCAGCCCGATGGCTCGGTGAACCCGATCATCCTATTCACGGCCCAGCTGCTCGGCATCACGACCATCGTGAAGGCCGGCGGGGCCCAGGCCGTAGCTGCCCTGAGCGGCGGGCACCGAATCGGTGCCGGCTGTCGACAAGATTTTCGGCCCCGGCAACCGCTACGTAACGGCGGCCAAGCAGCTGGCTACCCGCTACGGCGTGGCCATCGACATGCCCGCCGGCCCTTCGGAGGTGTTGGTTATTGCCGACGAATCCGCCAACCCGGCCTTCGTGGCCGCCGACCTGCTCAGCCAGGCCGAGCACGGCCCCGATTCGCAGGTGATTCTGCTCAGCTGACTCGCTGATCTATGTTGGAGCAGACCAAGGCCGAAGTGGAACGCCAGCTGCGCCACGCTGCCCCGCGCGCGACGTAGCCGCCCAGGCCCTGGCCGAAAGCCGCGCCATTCTGCTGGCCGACGCCCGCAGGAGATGCTCGACTTCTCGAACCAGTACGCGCCCGAGCACCTGATTCTGGCCGTGCAGCAACCCCGAGCAGCTGGCCGACGGCGTTACCAACGCCGGCTCGGTGTTCCTGGGCCACCTCACGCCCGAAGCCGTGGGCGACTACGCCTCGGGCACCAACCACACGCTGCCCACCAGCGGCTACGCCCGCAACTACAGCGGCGTGTCGCTGGATTCGTTTGTCAAGAAAATCACGTTCCAGCGTCTTACCGCCGAAGGCCTGCTGGCCGTGGGCCCGGTGGTCGAAACCATGGCCGAAGCCGAAGGCCTTCGCGCCCACGCCCGCGCCGTCACGCTCCGCCTGGAGTCGTTGGCTGGCGGGCCGCAGGAGTAGCCTGTCATCCTGAGCGGAGCGCAGGACCTTATCACACCGGAACGGCATCGTTCGATGGTCATGCAAACGTGATTAGGTCCTGCGCTCCGCTCAGGATGACAGAAAAATCAGCGTCATCATCCCAATCAGCGCAAATCAGCGATTCATGTTCAACCTAGATAGCCTCGTTCGGCCCAACGTGCGGGGCATGAAGCCCTACTCGTCGGCCCGCGACGAATTTCAGGGCGAGGCCCAGGTCATGCTCGATGCCAACGAGAACAGCCTGGGCAGCGCCGGCCCCGAGCGGTTCAACCGCTACCCCGACCCGCAGCAGCGGGCCGTAAAGGCCGAGCTGGCCCAGCTCAAAGGCGTGAGCCCGGACCAGATTTTCCTCGGCAACGGCTCCGATGAGGCCATCGACCTGCTCGTGCGCCTCACCTGCGTGCCCGGCCAGGACAGCCTGCTCATCCTGCCGCCCACCTACGGCATGTACGAGGTGGCCGCCAACCTCAATGACGTGCGCGTGGAGCGCCTGCCGCTGACGCCCGACTTCCAGCTCTCGCCCGAAATCGTGGCCGGAGTGCTGGCTTCGGAGGCCAAACTGGTGTTGCTCTGCTCGCCCAACAACCCCACCGGCAACCTGCTGCACGCGGAGGCCATCGAGGAAATCCTGCGCGGTTTCCGGGGGCTGGTGGTGGTGGATGAGGCCTACGCCGACTTCGCCGCCGGCCGCCAGCTGGACCACCCGCCTGGCCGAGTTCCCGAACCTGGTGGTGCTGCAAACCTTCTCCAAGGCCTGGGGCCTGGCCGGTCTGCGCCTGGGCATGGCCTTCGCCTCGCCGGAAATCATCGGCTACCTCAACAAAATCAAGCCGCCCTACAACGTCTCGGAAGCCACCCAGCAGCACGCCCTGGCCGCCCTCCACGACGCGCCCCGCTTCGCGGAGCTGCGCCGGCAGCTGCTGGTAGGCCGCGACTGGCTGGCCGAGCGCCTGCCCGCGCTGCCCATCGTGGCGGAAGTGTTTCCCTCGGATGCCAACTTCCTGCTGGTCCGCTTCAAGCCCGACGCCACGGCCGTCTACGATTTCCTGCTGGGCCGCGGCATCGTGGTGCGCAACCGCACCACCCAGCCCGGCTGCGCCGGCACGCTCCGCCTCACCGTGGGCACCCCCGCCGAGAACGAGCTGCTGCTCCAGGCGCTGCGGGAGTTTGCGGGGTAGTATATACTAAGGAGTGAAGCTCGTTATGCTGAGCGAAGTCGAAACTCCTCTACCGCTTTAAGCAAGAGCCATGAGCGAAAGTCCTGCGATTAGCCGAATTACCAATGCAGAGCTAGTTGTGCAACACTTCGGTTACTGGCCCAGCTTCCACGATGCGGAAATCAAAAGAGTAACGTTTGATGCCAATCCCGGCTATTATCCGGCAGTTACTTTTTTGATTGCCGCATTTGAGATGACCAAGTTAACCGATGAGCGAGGCTACTTTCGTCAGGCAAAGCAATGCGAAATCGAACTTCGATTTTCGGGCATTAAGGAAATCGACTTTGATGGATTTGGTCATCAAAATGTCATCCTGAAAATCGAATTTGACGAACAGAACGACGACCTCACCTGCACGATTGATTCGTCGGTGGGCCTGGATGTATTTATTGTTGCTCAAGCTGCTGAAGTAGTGAGTCTGATATTAACGACAGCTTCAAACCTCACAGCGCCTGAGTGACCAACACTTTTACTTACTCATGAAAAAAGTACTCTTCATTGACCGCGACGGGACCATCCTCATCGAGCCGCCGACGGATTTTCAGGTGGACGCGCTGACGCGGGAAAAATTTCAGTTTGTGCCCGGCGCCATCAGTGGCCTGGCGCGCATTGCCCGCGAGCTGGATTACGAGCTGGTGCTGGTGAGCAACCAGGACGGCCTCGGCACCGAGAGCTTCCCGGAGGATACCTTCTGGCCGGCGCACACGATGATGCTCGACGTGCTGCGCTCGGAAGGCGTGGAGTTCGCGCGCGAGCACATCGACCGGAGCTTCCCCCACGAGAACCTGCCCACCCGCAAGCCCGGCACCGGCATGTTGCAGCAGTACCTGGCCGAAGGCGCGTACGACCTCAAAAATTCCTTCGTCCTCGGCGACCGGCTGACCGACGTGGAGCTGGCCCAGAACCTGGGGTGCCAGTCCATCCTGCTGAAGCCGGAAGGGGAGGAGGACGAGCGCGCCGCCCTCACGACCATGAGCTGGGAAAAAATATACCAGTTCCTGCGCCTGCCCGCCCGCACCGCCGTGGTACAACGCGACACGAACGAAACCAAAATCAGCATCGAGCTCAACCTCGACGGCAACGGCCGCCCCGAGATGCACACCGGCCTGGGCTTCTTCGACCACATGCTCGACCAGCTCAGCAAGCACTCGGGCGTGGATATGAAAATCACGGTGCAGGGCGACCTGCACATCGACGAGCACCACACCATCGAGGACACGGCCATTGCCCTGGGCGAAGCCTTCACCCAGGCCCTCGGCGACAAGCGCGGCCTGGCCCGCTACGGCTTCCTGCTGCCCATGGACGACGTGCTGGCCCAGGCCGCCATCGACTTCTCGGGCCGCCCCTGGATTGTGTGGGACGCCGAGTTCAAGCGCGAGAAAGTAGGGGATATGCCCAGCGAAATGTTTTACCATTTCTTCAAGAGCTTCTCCGACGCGGCCCGCTGCAACCTCAACATTAAGGCCGAGGGCCAGAACGAGCACCACAAGATCGAAGCCATCTTCAAAGCCGTAGCCAAGTCCATCAAGATGGCCCTGGTGCGCGACGCCGGCCGCATGGAAATCCCCAGCACGAAGGGCATCTTGTAGTTTATCCATTTGTATAAACAAATGGATAAACTACTGAGCTTGGCACATGTTGCTTGTAATTTGCCATCCTGAGCAGTAGCGAATGACCTTATCACGTCCAAATGTTTTGCACAACTCATGCTAAGGTCTTTTGCGATCTGCTCAAGATGACGACTTTATTGGCGATGACTAGCTCAAAACAGCGTTTACACATTTGTTTAAACAAAAGAATAAACAACGTCTTTCACTCTGATATGTTCAAATGGAAATAGCCATAGTTGATTACAAAGGCGGCAACGTGCAGTCGGTGCTGTTTGCGCTGGAACGGCTGGGCGTGCAGGCCACCCTCACGGCCGACCACGACGTGCTGCGCCGGGCCGATAAGGTGCTGTTCCCGGGTGAGGGCGAAGCCGCTTCCGCCATGAAGGAGCTGCGGGCCCAGGGCCTGCACGAACTGCTGCCCACCCTTACCCAACCCTTCCTCGGCATCTGCCTGGGCATGCAGCTGCTGGGCCGTCACACCCAGGAGGGCGGCGGTACCGATATGCTCGGCATCCTGCCCTTCGACGTAGTGCGCTTTCAGTCGGCTGCCCCGGAGCATAAGGTGCCGCACATGGGCTGGAACAATTTGCAGGCTCTGCGTAGTCCGTTGTTCGAGGGCCTCAGCGCCGAGGACTACGTGTACTTCGTGCACAGCTACTACGCCCCGGTTGGCGACTACACCATTGCCGAGGCCGCGTACCCCGCAGCCTTCAGCGCCGCCGTCCAGCACAAGAACTTCTACGCCGTGCAGTTCCACACCGAAAAGAGCGGCCCCGTCGGCACCCGCATTCTGGAGAACTTTCTCAAGCTGTAGAGATGGGTATTCGCGTCTCTGCTCGTTCGCGCCGCTTGCTACGGGCCGTTCAACGACGAGACGCGAATACGCGTCTCTACACCCGTTGCCAACCTTCTTGGGGCTGACAACTGACAACCAGTAACTGACAACTACCAAATGAACATCATCCCCGCCATCGACCTTATCAACGGCCAGTGCGTGCGCCTGACGGAGGGCGACTTTGCCCAGCAGACCACCTACGACGCCGACCCGCTGGCCGTGGCCCAGCGCTTCGAAGCCGCCGGCGTGAAGCGCCTGCACCTCGTGGACCTCGACGGGGCCCGGGCCAAGCAGCCGGTGAACCTGCCGGTACTCGAGCGCATCGCCCGCCACACCAACCTGCACATCGACTTCGGGGGCGGGCTGCAGAGCGAGGCGGCCGTGCGCCAGGCCTTTGATGCCGGAGCCCGGCAGATTACGGCCGGCAGCATTGCCGTGCGCGAGCCCGAAACCGTGACCGGCTGGCTCCGCACCTTCGGGGCCGAGCGTATCATCATCGGGGCTGATTACCGCGACAACCACATTTCCATCAACGCCTGGGCCGAGCAGAGCGAGCGGACCCTGCGCGAGTTCGTCGAGAACTACCTCGCCACCGGAGCCACCACCTTCATCTGTACCGACGTAAGCAAGGACGGCAAGCTCCAGGGCCCGTCGCTGACCACGTATACCGAGCTGCGGGAGCAGCTGCCCGCCGCTGAGCTCATTGCCAGCGGCGGCGTGACCACCATTGCCGACGTGGAGGCCCTGGCCGCCGTGGGCATGCACGGCGCTATCATCGGCAAAGCCATCTACGAAGGCACGATTACGCTGGAGCAGCTGCAGCCCTGGCTGTAAGGGTTGCCAAATGGTTCTTCTGTCATCCTGAGCGGAGCGAAGGACCTTATTACGTTTGAGGAATACCTATCAACGGAGTCGTGTCTACGTGATAAGGTCCTTCGTCTCCGCTTGATCGCGGAATGCTCAGGATGACAGTTTACTTTGACCACTCATATGCTAACCAAACGAATCATTCCCTGCCTCGACGTGAAGGACGGGCGCACCGTGAAGGGCGTCCGCTTTGAGGGCCTGCGCGACGCCGGCGACCCGGTGGCGCTGGCCGCCCGCTACGCCCGCGAGGGCGCCGACGAGCTGGTGTTCCTCGACATCACGGCCACCAACCAGAAGCGCGCGACGCTCGTGGCCCTGGTGCGCGACGTGGCCCGGGAGCTGGACATTCCGTTCACCGTGGGCGGCGGCATCGGCACCGTCTCCGACGTGGAGGCTCTGCTGATGAACGGGGCCGACAAGGTGAGCATCAACTCGGCCGCCCTGGCCCGGCCCGAGCTGATTGACGAGCTGGCCGCCCGCTTCGGCTCCCAGTGCATCGTGGTGGCCGCTGATGCCCGCTACAACGACGCCGACGGCTGGCAGGTGTACACCCGGGCCGGCACCAACAACACGGGCCGCGACGCCGTGCAGTGGTGCCGCGAAGCCGCCGACCGGGGCGCGGGCGAAATCCTGCTCACGTCCATGAGCAACGACGGCACCAAGGACGGCTTCGCCCTTGATATCACCGGGGCCGTGAGCCGGGCCGTGACCATCCCGGTTATTGCCTCGGGCGGGGCCGGCTCGAAGCAGGACTTCACCAACGTGTTCCAACAGGCCCAGGCCGACGCCGGCCTCGCCGCCAGCATCTTCCACTTCGGCGAAATCGGCATCCGCGAGCTGAAAGAACACCTACGCCGCGACGGCATCCCGATGCGGCTGTAAATGAGTTGTCAGTTGGTAGTTGTCGGTTGTCAGTGATGATAACGGCGCCCACCAGTACTGACAACCGACAACTACCAACTGACAACCAACCAAATGGATTTTGCCAAAATGCCCGATGGGCTGATTCCCGTGATTGTGCAGGATGCCGCTACGGGCCAGGTGCTCATGCTGGGCTACCAGAACGAGGAGGCCCGGCGCGTAACCCGCGAAACGGGCCGCGTGACGTTCTTTTCCCGCTCCAAGCAGCGCCTCTGGACCAAGGGCGAAACCTCCGGCAACTACCTGACCGTGGTGAGCGAGCACGAGGACTGCGACCAGGATGCGCTGCTGATCCGCGCCATTCCCGACGGCCCGACCTGCCACCGGGGCACCACCAGCTGCTTCGAGCAGCCCGCCCAGACGGCCTACCCGGCCCCGGCCGTGAGCTTCATTGCGGAGCTGGAGCGCCTGGTGCAGCGCCGCCACCAGTTTCCCGACGAAGACCCGAAGTCGTACACCGCCTCGCTCTTCCGCAAGGGCATGCCCAAAATCGCCCAGAAAGTAGGGGAGGAGGCCGTGGAAACGGTCATCGACGCCGTGGGCGGCAACGTGGAAGGCCTCAAGGGCGAAGCCGCCGACCTGTTGTACCATTTGTTGGTATTGCTGACGGCCTCGGGCTTGTCGCTGGAAGATGTGGTGCAGGTGCTGCGGGCGCGGCACAGCACCATTTCGGGCGGCGTGCGGCGCGACGAGGCCTAACCCGCCGGCTAAAAGCAGAAGATAACCGGATAAAATCCAGTGTTCGTCGGAAAGTACTTGGCCAGCGGCCGCCGGCAGGTATATTAGTTGGTGGCTCAGCATTGGGGCTGAGCGCATTCCTTCTTTTCTGTTTGCTTTTTCTATGAATCCGTCTCCCATTGCCCAGGCCACGCGGTTCTGGCAGGATATGCTGGGCCAGCAGCACGAAACGCCCCGCGCTTTTTTGTGGCAGAACGTCGAGGATATGGAGCCCGATGAAGCCGGGCCCATTGCCTGGCGCAACCAGCAAGCCAAAACGCGCATCTACCTGAAAGGCGATAAAGTCATTTGTGTGCTGGGCGAGTACACCAAATGGCATCGGCAGTGGCAGGCGTTTATGGCCTGGCCCCCGGTAAGCCTGGCCCAGGCCGGGCTGAACTGACTTAACCGCCTCCCACAGCTGCCTTCTACGCTCCGCCCCGGCCCCCGGACTTCTTCGTTCGGGGGCCGGGGCGGAGTCGTTGGATACCCTTCGCCAATCCTTCCTTACCTTGCGCCCCGTTCTATCAACCCCTGCTATGCCCGCTGCCAACGCTGCCTACCTCGCCACCCAAAGCCTGACGGTGCTCGTGCCCGTTTACAACGAAGAAGAAAGCCTGGGGCAGTTTGTGGTGGAGATGGACAAGTTTCTGGCCCAGACCCCGGTGGCCACTACCGTGCTGTTTGTCAACGACGGCTCTACCGACGGCTCGCTGGCACTGCTGCGGGAGGTGTGCGGGCAGAAATCGGCCTACGAGTTTATCAGCCTCAAAGAGAACCGGGGCCTGAGCACAGCCGTGAAAGCCGGCATCGACCATGCCCGCACCACGCTTATCGGCTACATCGACTCCGATATCCAGACCACCCCGCTCGATTTCCTCACCTTCTTCGAGTTCTTCCCGGCCTTCGATATGGTGAACGGCATCCGGGCCAAGCGCCAGGATACGGTCGTGAAAAAACTGTCGTCGCTGGTGGCCAATACCGTGCGGCGCACGCTCATCAACGATGGCATTCAGGATACGGGCTGTCCGCTCAAAATCATTAAAACCGAGCACGCCCGCCGCATTCCGCTGTTTCATGGCATGCACCGCTTCCTGGGGGCGCTGGTACAGTTGCAGGGCGGGAAGGTCAAGCAGCTGCCGGTGCGCCACTTCCCGCGCTTCGCCGGCACGGCCAAGTACAACCTCTGGAACCGGGCCTGGAAGCCGCTGGTCGATACGTTCGGCTTCCGCTGGATTCGCTCGCGCTGGAAAAACTACGACATCAGCGAGCAGCAGATCGGTCAGGGGCCGGCCATAACGCCGGCCGGTAAGTAAGGGGAAGTTAGGCAGGTATGTTGACGAGGGATATACAACGGTGCTGATAGCCATGAAGACGCTTTTGAGTACGGCCAACGTGGCGCTGGTCATCGGACTGGTGTCGCAGCTGCTGTTTTCGAGCCGCATCGTGCTGCAATGGATTCAGAGCGAGCGGGCCAAGCGGGTGCTGGTGCCCACGCTGTTCTGGCAAATCAGCCTGGTTTCGTCGTTTCTGATGATTGCCTACGGCATTCTGCGCCACGACCCCGTCATTCTGGGAGCCCAGCTTATCAGCTACGCCATTTACATTCGCAACCTGCAGCTGCTGCGCGAGTGGGGCAAGCTCAGCCCCTGGTTCCGGGCGGCGGCCTACACCTTTCCGGTGGCCATGCTGGGCTGGTTCGTGGCCGGTAACCGCCATTTCAGCCTGCGGGCCATGCTGGGTACCGAAATTCCGGGCGGGTTGCTGCTGCTTGGGGCCGTGGGTCAGGCCATCTTCCTGCTGCGCTTCGTCTACCAGTGGATTTACTCCGAGCGCAAGGGCGAATCGAGTCTGCCGCTGAGCTTTTGGGTGATCAGCCTGGTGGGCTCGTTGCTGATTCTGGCCTACGCCATCATGCGCCGGGATGCCGTGCTCATCATCGGCAACGTGTTCGGCACGGTCGTGTATGCCCGCAACATGGTGCTGCTGCGGCGGGAGCTGCGCGGCGTAGCGGCCGTGGCGTTGCCCCAGGTCAACAACGAGTCGAATAGCAGCTCCTGAAAACCCGTCCGAACCCGAAGCAGACTATCAACCAAAAAAAGCGTGGGTCCTGGCTTAATCAGCCGGGACCCACGCTTTTTCTACCTAAGCCTGAGTAGGAGCCTTAGGCTCGAAATGGGGGAGATGTTAGTCCAGCCACTTCCAGCCACTGCACGAACGCCTGCAAGCCGTCGTCCAGGCTGGTGCGCGGGTCGTAGTTGAGTAGCTGCCGGGCTTTGCTGATATCGGCGTAGGTCACGTCTACGTCGCCGGCCTGCATGGCTTCGAACGTTAACCGGGGCTCGATGCCCACCGCCTGCCCGACGGCCCGGATCAGGGCCAGCAGCGGCACGGGCTGGTTGTTGCCCAGGTTGATGGTTTCGTACACGCCCTGGTGGCCCAGCAGGTAAGTTACGCCCCGGCTGATGCCGTCGACGGTATCGAGCACAAAGGTGTAGTCGCGGGCCGTGCTGCCGTCGCCGAATACGGGAATAGGCTCGCCGGCCCGCAGCAGGCGCACGAACTTATGGATGGCCAGGTCGGGCCGCTGGCGGGGGCCGATACACGGTAAAAAACCGGGCGTTGAGCACGTCCAGCCCGTAGAGGTGGTGGTAGGTGTAGGTGAGCTGCTCGCCGCTGAGCTTGGAGGCCGCATAGGGGGAGATGCAGGCCCCGAGCAGGTTCATGTCTTCGCGGAAGGGTTGCTGGCGGGTGTTGCCGTAAACGGAGGAAGAGGAAGCAAAGAACAGCTTGCTGATGCCCCGGTGGCGCATCCACTCCAGCAAATGGGTGGTGCCAAGTACGTTGTTTTCGAGGTAGGCAACGGGCTGCTTCACGGAGGGCCCCACGCCGGCCTTGGCCGCCAGGTGTACTACTAGGTCAATGGGGTCGGCGGGCAGCGCATCCACCAGCGCGTCGAGGCCGTGGCGCAGGTCGGCTTCGTGGAAGCTGAAGCGCGGGTGGGTGCGGCAGGTCGCCAGGTTCTGCTCCTTGGTGGCGCGGTCGTAGAAGGGGTCGAAGTTATCGAGGCCCACCACGCGGTGGCCGTCGAGCAGGAGGCGTTCGGCCAGATGCGAGCCAATGAAGCCCGCGCAGCCCGTAATCAGAATGGAAGCCATGCGTGAGAGGCAGGAGGAAAAAAAAGGGGGAACCCAACGGCTCCCGGGCTAAAGGTAAACGGAATTGGCCGGCTCCGGGCTGCCTGCGGGCAACGGGGCCGGCCAGCCGGCGTACTAACCTGGCATTGAGTAGCTGGTTATCATTGCGTATTCTTTCTCTTCCTGATGACTCCTTTCTTTTTTAGCCGGCTTGCCTGCCGGGCCGGGTGGCGGTTGCCGCTGCTCTTGGTATGGTTGCTGGCCAGCCCCGGCCAGGGGTGGGCGCAACCGGCTCCGGCTGGTAAGTCCCGCGTAGTGTCCCGGGCGCGCCCGCCGGTGCCGGCCGCCGCCGAGCCGTTGGTGATTGGCCACGCCGGCTCAGGGTTTCTGACCCTGTTTCGGCCCTTCAACCCGCTGCCGCCCAGCAGCCGCCGTGGTATCCGGCGGGCGCTGCGCCACGGGGCCGATGGGGTAGAGGTGGACGTGCGCCTGAGCCAGGACAGCATCCCGGTGCTCTACCACGACCCCAGGCTTGAATCCATGACGACCGGCACGGGCTGCGTGAGCCAGACGTCGGCCGCGGCCCTTACCCAGCTGGCTTACCAGGTGCGTTGGCCCTACAACTGGTTTCAGCAGGAGCGCCTCCACACCTTCGAGAGTTTGCTGGCTTACCTGCGAAAACGACCCGAATACCCCTACCTGCACCTCGACCTGCACGAAGACGACCCCTGCGCCCCCGACGACCTGGCCCGGCGCCGGGCGCTGGCCCGGCGGCTGGTGGCGTTGCTGGGCCGCTACCAGGCCCCGCTTGAACGGGTGACTATCATCACCGACCGTCCGGCCACGCTGCGCTACCTGCACCAGTTGCTGCCCGCCGTGGGCCTGGGCCTGGAAGTAGGCGACGACTATGCCGCTTCCGTGGCCGAGTTGCCGCTGTTGCCGGGGGTAGGGTCGGTGGTATTGCACAAAGATGACATCACGCCCGAACGCACGGCCGAGCTGCACGCCTTGGGCCGGGAGGTGGTCGTGTTCGGTGGGCGTTCGGCCCGGGCTGTGGGCCGGGTGGTGGCCGCCCAGCCCGATGCCTACGAAGTCGATAACCTGCGGCAGCTCCGTTCTACGCTCCGCCGCCGACGCCAAAAAGCTGAGTAAGGCCGCCGGGCCATTACGAACACAAATTCTTTTCAGGCGTCAAGCCACGTTATTTTTCAAGCCACTTGCGATGATTTCAATGCCCAATGCAACCCAACACGCAACGAAGGCGGGGGCTGCCAGGTCCTTAGGGGGCTGGCTTACCGGGTCAGGGTGGGGGCGGGGCCTGCTACTGACGGCGGTTTGCGCCGTGACGTTCTTTCTCCACGTGGGTGCGCCCGCCGTCAGCCTCATGGAGAGCCGTAATTTTGTAGCGGCCCGCGAAATGGTTGCCGGGGGCTCGTGGCTGATTCCAACCATGAACCAGGAGTTGCGGCTGGCCAAGCCCCCGCTGCCTACCTGGGCGGTGGCCGGCATCCAGCAGCTCACCGGCCCCACCGAAAACCTGACGGTGCTGCGGCTGCCGGCCGCGCTGGCTGCTACGCTGTTCGTCTTCTTCTTCTGGGGACTGGCCCGCGAGCTAACCCGCGACCGGCCCGGGGAAGCCGCTGCCCCGGGCCAGACGGCCTGGTTGGCCGCGCTGGTGCTGGCCACGAGCCTGCTCGTCGTCACGACGGGGCGGGAGGGGCAGTGGGATATTTTCGCTACCAGCTTCCTGACGGGCGGCCTGTGGTTGCTGGTGGCCGGGTGGCAGCGGCCGGTAAAGAAGGCCGGGGCGTGGTTGGCCGGGGCCGGGGTATTGGTGGGGTTGGCCTTCCTGAGTAAGGGGCCAGTGCCCATCTATGCGCTGTTGCTGCCGTTTCTGCTGGCTTACCTGATTCGGCAGCCCGCGCACCGCCGGGCTGTGGGGGCGCGGGCCGGGGCCACCGGCCTGGGGGCTGTGCTGGCCGTACTTATTGGCGGCAGCTGGCCGCTCTACATCTGGCTGAAGGTCGCGCCGGCGGCGCGGGCCGTGGCCCGGGTCGAGATATCGTCGTGGGGCGAGCGGCACGTGCAGCCGATCTGGTACTACTGGCCGTTTTTTGCCTTTACGGGTTTGTGGGCCGGCGTGGCGCTGGCTGCCCTGGTATGGCCCTATGCCCGTCCGCGGCTGCGCGCTTTCATTCCTTACGCCGTAGCTCTGGGGTGGGCGCTGGCGGGGTTGGCGCTGCTGAGCATCGTGCCCGAAAAGAAAGAACGCTACATGCTGCCCCTGATGCCTCCGCTGGCCCTGCTGGTGGCCGGTTTGTTACGCTACTGGCTAACCCAGCCGGCTGCTGCTCTGTCCCGGCCGACCAGTGGCGATGCCTGGATTCCCCGGGCTTGGGGCAGTCTGCTGGCGGTGGTGGTAGCGGGGCTACCCGTGGCGATGGCCCTCACCAACTTTTCCGGCTTTGGGGTAGGGTCGGGGCGGTTCGGGCTGATGGTGGCTTTATCGGTCGGCCTGTTGATACAATTGATCCGGGGGGGCGTAATTCGTCGGCAAATCCCGGTACTGATCGGCTCGACCCTGGCCACGGCGTTGATTATTATCGTGCTGGTGCTGCCGGTGTACCCCCGCTGGGAAGGGCGCCGCGACGTTCCCAACCGCCTGCACCTGCGCGAAGCCCGGCAGCTACCGGCGCTGCGGGGAGTAGCCCGGTGGTACAGCGTCGATACTATGCACGTCAAGCAGGTGTGGGCCGCCGGTCGGGCAGTACCCATCTGGCAACCCACCGCCGCCAAATTAGCGGCGCTCCGGCAACCGGTGGTCGTGCTATCGGGAGTGCCTGTGCCCGAACGTCTGCCTGCTGGCTGGGCCGCTCACGTCCGCCTCACTGCCCTAGATTCCTTTTACCTCGACCGCGACCGAAACTCGGGTGTCTGGTTCATTTCACGGTTGGATCCTATTAGGTAGTAGGGGATGAGTTAAATCTATCTAATTGAATTACAATTAAATACTGCAATAATTAGTATCATTATCGGTTAACATAATGAATAAACAGAATTGCGAATCATTTTAACTGTTAGTTTAGGAGGGTAGTTGATTCGTCACCCCTTATTCTGCTAGCGTTAACCACTCACTACTCCGCCCCGTCGGAACCTCTCTCAGCAAGAGTTGCTTGGAGATACTGATGGGGCGGAGTAGTGAGTTGATAGCGGTACCGTAACCTGGATGCTATTTGAGGGATGCTCTAAGGCAGCTGGCGGCGAATCTTGTTGAGTAAGGCCTGTACCAGGTCGAGGTCATCTACATGCTCAATGGTCAGGTGGGTATCGAGTCCCGGACCGTGGAGGTGAATTGTAAAGGCGGTCGGAGCAACATCAGCCGGGAGGGAGACGGGCTTTCCGGGAGTTGTGTCAGCTGGAACTGGTGCGGCGCTGGCTACCGGAGCCGCTGAGGTAGTTGGTTCAACGGCAGTGGGGGCATTGGCCGGACGCACCGGGGGCTGAGCTATGGAAGCAGAATACTCGGGAGTAGTTTTTGTAAAGGCTGAGTCGTCATCCAGATCATGCGTATCGAGTCCAAACAGGCTCGATACGGCATCGGCAGTCCGTGCGCCTGGTACAACCGGTAGGATGGAGGATATACCCGTAGCTGCGGGGGATGGGGCCGTAGCACTAGGTTGGTTGGCGCCCGTGTCGGGTGTACTCTTCTGAAAGTGATTCAGCGGCATTTCTGTGCTGGCCAGTTCCCGGCGCGGCTGCTGCTGCGCCGAGAGCTGGTCGATGTCGGCAATGATGTTCTGTTCATTGAGAATGCCCGCCATGCGGGCCCCCTCAATAAAAGCCTTGGAAACGTTTTGGGTATTAATCTCCTCGACCCCAAACTCGCGCACCAGCATCACGTCGAACATGTGTACTGGCAACTCCCGGTTCCGGAACTTGCGGCATATCTGTGTAAACAGGGGTGGATGCAGGAAAGCCTCCCGATGGTAAATCTTCTCTTCCTGCTTGTCATAGGCATTCTTGATGCGGCGGAACAGATTGGTCGTTGTCAGCAGCTCGCGCTTGCTGGTGAGCAACCCAAACTTAACCGCCGAACCGATAATAGCCTTGAATGAGCCACTGACTTTGCGGTTCAATTTGCGGGCTGCTGTCTCGATGGCGCACTTGCCACCAGTATCATCAACCACTTCAGCTACTTCCCAAGCACTCTGATAAGAGGTACGAGGATAATCAATGGTTTTGGGCATGAGAAATGGTACTAGTATAAAGAAGACAAGTGGTAGCAAATATAGGAAGCACATTGATAAAAGAAAGCAGCATAAAGTACATAATAGTAGTACAAAGTATATAAAAGTAAAACTTTCTTATACTTTTTATGCTTTTTATTACTATTTAGTGTTTATATCTACTATATAATCGCCTATTACACTATGTTATTACTGTTATTATCCCAAATCCTAATGCCAAAATAAATACCTTCTTACAATCCGGGGCCGGCGGTCGGGTAGGAGGGTTTCTATCCTATTACAAGTACTTAAAGCCTTCTACAGCGCTTTAACTGTCTTTTTCCTCTACTTCCTTACTTGAACGTAAGCTTCCCATGGGCGTGCTGTAAATAGCTTTCAAACGCAGGTGCTTCAGCAACGAAAGAAACAAGGAAACTGCAGGAGCAGAGCTTATCTCTTTTTCAACCTCAACTCGTTTCAATTCATCGAAGACAGCATCCAATGCCGTAGCCGCCCAAGTGTTAGCGAGCCCAGGTTTCGAAGTTGTTGGCCTGCTGCCAGACTGTAGTGATGCCGTGGGCGACGAGTCACTATTTAAAGCAACTGATAAGTTTTATGAGTGGTCTAGCCGCAGCACTGCTGATTCAGGCGCCGCCAGGCAAACGTTATGGAGAAAACTGAAAGCTGTACATTATAGTGCGCTGCCACCAGCGCCTCGCAAGATTCAGTAGCATCATCAGCGCCTTTGTAAAACGCCAGCAGTTTCCAGAGAATGGGGGAATAAACGAAACTAAGTCTGCGAAAGAGCACCTGCGAGCTTAGATACCAGTTCCGTAACTTTTCCGCATCTGATTCGCCCGTTGACTCACAACTCATCGACTCTTTAGTAGTACAACTCCAGCATCTGCCGCAACAAGTGTTTCTACCAGTTACTGGCAGCCATTCGGAACGTAGCTAACACACTCCATAAATTCGCAACTGGCTGATCCTGTCTACCATACGATTGTCTTATAATTTATATTATGTTAAGTAATGTATTTGAAAACAGGGCCGGCTATTGTAGCCGGCCCTGTTTCTCTATCCCCTGCTTGCGCAGAGTCTCTGTTTATTTCCCTGCATCAAGCTTGGCCGACATACGCTGCGAATCAGCCTTACGGTCCAGGCGGAGATATATTTTCTGTAGCGCGCTGATCGTAGCCCGGTCATCGGGCTGCACTTCCAGCGACTTCTCGAAATACGGCAGCGCATCCTGGAAATACTTCTTGCCTTCCGTCTCCAGCTTCTTGCCCGACTTCTGGTAGTCAGTCAGACTCATCTTAGCGGCTTTCGTGTAGAGTTCGGCCGCTTTGTTGTAGTTGTAAATGCCCACGTTGAAGTTGGCATCGAAATTATTTGGGTCTATTTGAACGGCTTTCTGGTAAGCTTCCAACGCTTTGGCAGACTGCTTGTCCTGATCCAGGATGGAGCCTTTCACGGCGTACAGGTTCGAGTTCGTGGGGTCAGCGGCAATGGCGCGGTCAATTTTGTCCAGGGCTTCTTTGCCCCGACCAGCGCTCAGGTACATGTTCAACTCCTCGAGCATGAAGCTCTTGTTGTTGGGATACGCCTTAAGCGCGTCCTGCACGACCTGCATCGCAGCGGCGTCGTTCTTTTCCTGACGCGCAATCTGCAACAGACGGCCGTACATCTGGGGCGACTTATAGCCGATACCCGCGAGCTTACCATACATTTCCTTGGCACCAGCGAAATTCTCGTTGGCTTCGGCCGCGTAAGCCGCGTACAGATAGGCCGTCGTATCCTGGGGCCGGATCTGCTGGGCCATCCGATAGCCTTCCATCGCCTTAGCGAAATCCTTGTTGTTGTAGCTCTCTACCCCGGCATTGAGCGCCAGGCCATAAAGGCCATCAAGCTTAGCCGCGGCCTGTTTGCCATAGTCGCCATCCTTGCCGTCGAGGCTGATTGCTTTCGAATACGATTCGTAGGCAATCTTCGTCCCGTCTTCAGTACCAAGGCTCTTTTTATAGATGGGGCTGTTGTTCATGCCCTCGTAAATTTCGCCCCGGGTGAACCAGGTTTTAGCCTTATCCGACGTTTTTTCGTTGGTGATGGCCTTATCGATTTCGGCTTTCGCCTTATCGAGCGTACCCTGGCGCTGGTAAAGAATGGCGTTGGTAACGGCCGAATTCTGGGCTGAAGCGGTGTGCAGAGCGGCCGCAGCCACGATAGTTAAAAAGATTTTCTTCATGGAGGTTTTGCTGAAGAAGTTGCGGTTTGATGGAAGGAATATTAGCGCAAACGGCAGAACTTCCGGGGAAGTTCTGCCGTCGCAAGTTAGTAAGGGCTTAGTTAGCGCTCAGCGAGTCCGGATCAGTAAGCTCCGTAAGCTCGGCCTCCGGGGCAGCTGCAGGAGCTTCCGAATCGGGGCTGCCGGTGGGCTCCGCTCCTTCGAGCAGTTCCGTTTCAAGCTCTTCTTTCTCCTCCTCGGCTGCCACTTTGGCCACCGACGAAATTTCGTCGTTGCCGCTGATTTTCATCAGCCGCACGCCCTGAGTGGCCCGGCCAATGGTGCGCAACTCGCTCATCCGCAGGCGGATGGTAATGCCTGACTTGTTGATAATCATCAGGTCGTCGGTGTCGTTCACGTCCTTGATGGCCACCAGCAGTACCGGTTTTGTCGGTCAGTTTCATGGCCCGAACGCCCTTGCCACCGCGGTTGGTGATGCGGTACTCGTCGAGCGCGCTGCGCTTGCCGTAGCCGTTCTCCTCACCACCAGCAGCTCCTGCGTGGGGTCCTATCAATGCACACCATGCCCACTACCCGGTTGCCGCCGGGCAAGTCGTCGGCAGCGTGATGCCGCGCACGCCGGCGGCGGCGCGGCCCATCGAGCGCACCTTGGCTTTCGTTGAAGCGCACGGCCCGGCCCGAACGCGAGGGCCAGCACCACTTCGGCGTTGCGGCGTCAAGCAGCTGCACGTCGAGCAGCCGGTCGCCTTCGTTGATGGTGATGGCGTTGATGCCGGCCGTACGGGGACGCGAGTACGCTTCCAGCGGGGTTTTCTTCACCGTGCCCTGCTCGGTGCAGAACATGAGGAAGGTGTTTTCGAGGTAGTCGGGGTCTTTCAGGCCGCGCACGTTGAGCACCGAGCGGATCTTGTCTTCGCGCGGAATCTCGATCAGGTTCTGAATCGGGCAGGCCCTTGGTGGTCTTCCCGCCTTCCGGCACTTCGTACACCTTCAGCCAGAATACCCGGCCCAGCTCGGTGAAGAACAGCAGGTACTCGTGGGTAGTGGCCACGAACAGGTGCTCGGTGAAGTCGTCCTTCTTGGACGCGGCCCCGCGCGAGCCCACCCCGCCCCGGCCCTGGGCCCGGTACTCGTCGAGGTTGGTGCGCTTGATGTAGCCTTCGCGCGAGATGGTAATCACCATGGCCTCGTCGGCAATCATGTCCTCGGTCGAGAAGTCGCCGCCGACGTACTTGATTTCGGTGCGGCGGGCGTCGCCGTAGCGCTCCCGGATGTCCGCGAGCTCGGTTTGGATGATGCCGCGCTGCAGCATCGTCCGACTCCAGTACGGCCTTCAGGTAGTCAATCAGGCGCCATCAGCTCGTTGTACTCGGCCACGATTTTGTCGCGCTCCAGGCCGGTGAGGCGCTGCAGACGCATATCGAGAATGGCGCGGGCCTGAATCTCGCTCAGCGCGAAACGCTCGATGAGCTGGCCGCGGGCCACTTCGCCGTCGCGCGAGCCGCGGATGATGGCAATGACTTCGTCCAGATGGTCGAGCGCAATGAGCAGGCCCTCCAGAATGTGGGCCCGCTTCTGGGCTTCGGCCAGCTCGTAGCGGGTGCGGCGCACCACCACTTCGGCGCGGTGCTCGACGAAGTAATGAATCAGCTCGCTGCAGGTTCAGCGTCATCGGGCGGCCCTTCACCAGGCACACGTTGTTGACGCCGAACGAGCTTTGCAGCTGGGTGTACTTGTACAGGTTGTTGAGCACCACGCTGGGCATGGCGTCGCGCTTGAGGTCGTACACGATGCGCATACCGTCGCGGTCCGACTCGTCGCGCATGTCCGAGATGCCCTCGATCTTCTTGTCGTTGATGAGCGCGGCCGTTTTCTCAATCATCGAGGCCTTGTTCACCATATAGGGAATCTCGGTGACGACGATCTGCTCCTTGCCCGTTTTGGTGGTTTCGAAGTGGCTTTGGCCCGCATCACCACCCGGCCGCGGCCGGTTTCGAAGGCCTGCTTCACGCCTTCGTAGCCGTAGATGATGCCGCCGGTGGGGAAGTCGGGCGCCGTGACGTACTCCATCAGCTCGGCCACCGTGATGTCGGGGTTGTCGAGGTAGGCCATGATGCCGTCCACCACTTCGGTCAGGTTGTGGGGGGCCATGTTGGTGGCCATGCCCACGGCAATGCCGGTGGTGCCGTTTACCAGCAGGTTGGGAAACTTGGCCGGCAGCACGCTGGGCTCTTCCAGCGAGTCGTCGAAGTTGGGCTGGAAGTCCACCGTGTCCTTGTCGAGGTCGCCGAGCATCTCGTCGGCCAGGCGCTTGAGGCGGGCCTCGGTGTAACGCATAGCGGCCGGCGAGTCGCCGTCGACGCGAGCCGAAGTTGCCCTGGCCATCCACCAGCGGGTAGCGCAGGCTCCAGTCCTGGGCCATGCGCACCATGGTGTCGTACACCGAGGAGTCGCCGTGCGGGTGGTACTTACCCAGCACCTCGCCCACGATACGGGCCGCTTTTCTTGTAGGATTTGTTGTAGCCCACGCCCAGCTCGCTCATGCCGTAGAGCACGCGCCGGTGCACGGGCTTCAGGCCGTCGCGCACATCGGGCAGGGCCCGGGAGATGATAACCGACATCGAGTAGTCGATGTAGGCGCCCGCGCATCTCGTCTTCGATGTTAATCGGAATGATTTTTTCGCCTTCCGCCATAGGGAACAGGTAGTCGGCCCGCAACCCCCTCCCGGTTAAAGGAGGAGTTTACCAGCCCGTGAGAGTGTACTGCGTTGAAGCCGGCAAGATACGCAAAAAAACGCGTTTTACCGCCGCCAGAAGCCGGTTTGCCGGCCCGGCCGGCCGCTTATTTAATCGTCCGGCTCCGGTCGTTTTTGTGCTCGCCCGACTTAGGGTTGTGGGTCTTGATTTTCTCGCCGATGGACGGGTTCTGCTTCTTGAACCAGGGCTGCCCCCGGAACTTGCTGCCGTTGTGGTAGTGCACCTTACGGGTGTGGCAGGCCTCCATGGGGCAGGTGCGGCAGGAACTGACGGCCAGCAGCGCCCCCAACAGGACGACCAGACTCAAACGCGAAAGCAATAAACGGGGAGTTTTCATTGGCGCAAAGATATCAAATAGGACGAAGCCCAGACAACGTCTCGCCGGCAGGTTAGCCCCGGCCCGTCGATCCGGTTGCGGCCGTTATCACCTCCCAGACCTGCTCCAGCGGCTCCAGGCTAGCCAACTCAGGCACCTGCGCCAGCGGCCGGGCCGCCCCGTGCCGGTTGAGCCACACCGGCCGGATGCCCACGGCCAGCGCCCCTACCACATCGGCCACCCAGTTGTCGCCGACCATCACGGTTTCGGCCGGCGTGGCCCCGAGCCGCTCCAGGGCCACGTGGTAAATAGCGGGGTCGGGCTTGAGTACCCCCACAGACTCGGACGTAATCAGCGCATCGACCAGGCCGCTCATTTCCAGAAACGCCAGCTTTTCCTCCTGCTCGGCCGTACGGTTGTTGGTTACCACTCCGATGGCATAGTCGGGTTTGAGCCGGTGCAGCAGGGCCAGCGCCCCCGGTACCGGCTGACGCGACTGGCGGTAATGAGCGTAGTGCTGTTCGGCCAACTCGGTGAGGCCGGCGGCGGTGGGCTCCGCCTCGTAGGGGGCCAGCAACTGCCGGAACCGCAGCGCCCGCGCTTCCAGGTACGGGATTTCGCCATTCATCACCCGCGGGTGCATTTCCTCCAACAGGTCGCTGTAGCGCTGATACAACACATCGGCCGGCACATCGCGCAGGCTGGTCCGGCCGGCCGCCGTAGCCGCCAGCGCCGCCCGGGCCGTGGCCGTATGGTCGAAAAGCGTATCGTCGAGGTCGAAGAGGATAGTCATGCTTGTTGAGCTATTAGCTGAGAGCTGTTAGCTGACAGCATTTTCGTTTAGTAGCAGCTAATAGCTAACAGCTCTCAGCTAATAGCTTTTTCTAAATATCCTCCCCTTCCCACTCGCGCAGAAACTGCTGCAGGAACTGCTCCATGTAGGCGTGGCGCTCTTCGGCTACGCGGCGGGCGGCGGGCGTGTTTATCCGTTCGCGCAGGTGCAGCAGCTTCTCGTAGAAGTGGTTGATAGTGGGGGCCGTATTCTGCTTGTAGCTCTCGAACGAGTCGTGAGAAACGGGCGGTACGGTAGGGTCGTGCAACGGCCGGCCTTTGTGGCCCCCGTAGGCGAAGGCCCGGGCCACGCCGATGGCCCCGATGGCGTCGAGCCGGTCGGCGTCCTGCACCAGCTCGCCCTCCACCGTGCTCATGGGCGTGGGCACCCCGAGGCCCTTAAAGCTGATTTCGCGGATGATGGCTTCCACCCTATCGATAACGGCTGGGCGCGGCCTGCTGGCCTTCGAGCCAGGCCCGGGCGGCACGGGGACCGGCCTCCTCGTCGCCGCCGTGGAACTTCCAGTCGGCCACGTCGTGGAGCAACGCCCCCAGCTCGGTCACCAGCAGGTCGGCACCGGGAGTCTGGGCGGCCAGCCGGCGGGCCACCTGCCACACCCGCCGGATGTGCTCCCAGTCGTGGCCCGATCCTTCGTGGAGGAATTTGTCGCGGATGAAGTCGGCCGTGCGGGTAATAAGCTGGGTATCGGCGGCGGAAGGCGCAGTAGAAGCGGAAGGCATCATAAGAAGCTGAAAAGCGTGATTTCGTCAAAAGTAACCGTTCCGGCGAACCCGGCCTGACAGCGGTGGGAACAGGCCGAGGGAATTTTCGAGACGAATCACGGGTTTACCCGTATATTGCTTTCAAATGACGACTAAATATCCGGCAAATGACAATGGTTCGTAGCACTTCCGTAGCCAGCATGGTGGCCCTGATGGGTGGCCCGGCCGTGATTCCGCAGCTCGTGCGCAACGAAATGGACCTGCTGGCCGTGGCCATTAAGGGCCTTTCGGTGCAGGCCGTGCGGGCTCTGCAGCGCCACCTGGGCTTTTCCAACAAGGAAATGAGCGTCGTGCTGGGCGTGTCGGAAAGCACCCTCACCCGGCGCGAGCAAACCCGCAAACCCCTCACCCTCGACGAGAGCGAGAAGGCCATTCAGCTTTCGGCCGTGCTGGCCAAGGGCATGGAGGTATTCGAGGAGGAAGCCGACCTGCACTTCTGGCTCAACTCCCCCATTCCGTCCCTGGGCGGCCAAAAGCCCAAAGACCTGCTCTACTCGGTTATCGGCCGTAACCAGGTCTACGATGTGCTCGGCCGCATCGAGCACGGGCATTTCTCCTGAGTTTTTGAGCTGTTAGCTGAGAGCTATTAGCTGACAGCTTCCGTCCAGTTAGTTGAGAGGACTCAATCCTGAAAAGCTAACAGCTAATAGCTCTCAGCTAACAGCTCCTCCAACATGAAGCTTTACCGCCTGGGCAAGGCCCCTTATATTTCGGATACTTCGGGTAAGGGCGGGCTCTACTATGGGGGGCGCTGGCACCGCGTGGGCAACCAGATTCTGTACACGGCCGAGCATTTGTCGCTGGCCAAGCTGGAGGTGCTGGCTAACTCGCCGGTGCTACCGCGCCGCTACTTCGCCCTGACGCTGGAAATTCCTGACGACACGCCCTACCTGCAGTATGGGCCGGCCGATTTACCCGCTAACTGGCAACAGGTGCCCTACCCCGCCGAGCTGGCCGAGCTGGGCCGGGCCTGGCTCGAAGCCGGCACTCACTGGGTGCTGCGCGTGCCCTCGGCCCACGCCCCGGCCGAATGGAACTACCTGCTCAACCCCCTGCACCCCGACCACAACCGCCTGCTGCGCGTGGTAAGTGAGGAACCCCATCCGTTCGATGAGCGCCTGAAATAACAGCCGGTCAGGCAGTAGGCAGGCATTACTTTATGGACTTCGAAGTAGGATTTTCGCCTGATTTTGCGGACCTTATAGGAGTATCTGTCGTGGGTAGCATTTTACAACGCCTCCTTTTGCAGCGTCTGCTGCTGCGTCATACTGCCCGCTTTCCCGTCATCTGCTTTCCCCATCCGCATGGTCCGGACCAAAAGCATCGTGCGGTCGGTTTGCCTGCTCGTGCTGCTGGCCGGTACCTCTCTCGCCCCGGCCCGGGCCGGGAAGCTACCATCGGGCCCACTCCCCACGGGGTCGGCAGAAGTACGCGCCCAACTCCGCCACCTGCTGCGCTCCGACGCGGAGAGCCAGCCGGCCGCCGACCACCTGCTTGGGCTGAAAGCCGGTTCGGCCGTGCGGGCTTTTTACGCCGCCCCCCACAACGACACCGCTTATTGGATGGCCGAAACCGGCTGGACGCCCCGGGCCCATGAGGCCCTGCGGCTGCTGGGACGGGCCGCCGACCTGGGCCTGCCCCCCGCCCGCTACGGCAGCCCCGCCCTGCACCGTCTGCCCGATTCGTTGCGGGCTACCGCCACGGCCGACCCGCTGGGGCGGGCCGAGCTGCGCCTCACCGACGCGCTGCTGCGCTATCTTTCCGACCTGCAGCGGGGCCACCTGGTGGCCGGGACCCTAACGCCGCTGTTGATGACCGACAGCCTTGCGGCCCCGGCGGCCGCCCAACAGCTACACCGGGTCCTCGACACACCCGACCTTACCCGGACACTGCTGGGCCTGCAGCCACCGGCCCGGGCCTATCGCCTGTTGCAAACGGCCTGGCAGCGGGCCCTGCATGCTACCCCCGCCGATTCGGTGCGGCTGATGGCCGACACCACGGCCGGCTTCCGGCGGGTCGCCCTGAATCTGGAGCGCCTGCGCTGGGCCGCCCCCGCCGATTCGGAGTATGCCGTGGTCAATATTCCGGCCTACCGGTTGCAGGTACTGCGCCACGAGCAAGTGGTGCTTAGCCAGCACGTAATCGTGGGCAAGCCCGAATTTGCCACGCCCACCATCAGCAGCCGCATTGGGGTGTTTGTGGTAGCTCCGGAGTGGCGGGTACCCTATAGCATTGCGGTACGCGAGTTTCTGCCCGAACTACAGCGCGACCCCGGCTACCTGGCCGACCACCACTACCGGCTCTACGACGGCCGGGACCGGCTGGTGAATCCCTGGAACATCAACTGGAAAAAAATAACGCCCGAAACCTTCGTGTATGCCATCCGGCAACGCGCCGGCTCCTACAATGCCCTGGGCAACGTGGTGTTCTATTTCGGCAACCGGCACGCCGTGTTCCTGCACGATACCCCCGGCCGGAGCGCTTTCAAAAAGCCGCAGCGGGCCCTGAGCCACGGTTGCGTACGGGTGGAAACGCCCTTCAAACTGGCCGATTACCTGCTCCGCCGCGAAGGCCGCGCCCGCGAGCTACCGGCCATGTACCGCAGCGTACAGGCCCACCAGACGCAAACCTTCGAGCTGCGCCGCAGCCTACCCATCTACCTGCGCTACTACACCTGCGAAACCGATAACGGCCGCCTCGTCTTCCTGCCCGACATATATGGCCGCGACGCCCGCCTGGCCGCAGCCCTATTTGCGGATCCGGGCCGATAACGCGCACCAGTAGGTCATATAGCGGCTTCGTGAACGATGTACCCCTGGAATGTAGAGACGCATATTTGCGTCTTGTCGTCCGCATCTACTGTTCAATATGAATGCATACACGGTTCACTTGGCCTATTTATGATTGTTGGCAAATAGATACTATTATTTATTAATCGTTATTCAGAAGGCGATAAGTCAGCTCGTTAACTAGCAGTACGCCCGGGGCCAGGAAATATTTAGCGACGTAGTCAATCCATCTGCGGAACCTGCGGCGTAAGTGGGGGAAATAATTACTTGAATCTTTCTTCTCCCCTTTACTTTTCCTGCATGAAAAAGCACCTGCTTTCCCTCGCTCTGGTTGCCCTGATGGGCGCCGCTTCCGCTACCTCCGCTTCGGCCCAGGCCAAAATGACACCCGGCACCGTGATGGTAGGTGGCGAAGCCATGTACCCCAACAAAAACATCGTTGAAAACGCGGTCAACTCCAAGGACCACACCACGCTGGTAGCCGCTGTAAAGGCCGCTGGGCTGGTTGAAACCCTCTCGAGCAAAGGCCCCTTCACCGTGTTCGCCCCCACCAACGCCGCCTTCAACGCCCTGCCCGCTGGCACCGTGGAGACGCTGGTGAAGCCCGAAAGCAAGGCTACGCTCACCAAAATCCTGACCTACCACGTGGTAGCCGGCAACATGACGTCCGACAAGATCATGGCCGCCATCAAGGCTGGCAAGGGCACGGCCAGCCTCAAAACGGTGAGCGGCGGCACACTTAAGGCCATGATGAACGGTCCGAAAAACATCGTCCTTAAGGATGAGAAAGGCAATGTTTCCACCATCTCGACCTACGATGTGATGCAAAGCAACGGCGTTATTCACGTCATCGATAAAGTACTGATGCCGTAATTAATCGGTTCTTTGTTTTTAATAATCCCGCCCCGATTTTACATAAAATCGGGGCGGGATTATGTATTTTAAATTGTCTTCATTTTAAATAATTATTCCATCAATCTACCCTCAGCTTAGTTGCTTTCTGATTTTTACCGCGGGACTTTTGAGCCGGCAGGTGGTTACCCTCTCTCCTACTGCTCCTAACCTGCTACGACAGCTATGCCCCACTTCACCGCCGCCGGCCTCGGCCAGCTTGAAAAAGTTTACCGTCTCAATCTCGTCAATGCCATCACCGGTTTCAAGCCGGCCAACCTACTGGGCACCGCCGATGCGGCCGGCCGCACCAACCTGGCCATCATCAGCTCGGTGGTGCACCTGGGTTCCAACCCGGCGCTGCTGGGCCTGGTGATGCGGCCGCCCTCGGTGGAGCGCCATTCCTACGACAACCTGCGCGCGACCGGGCACTACACCCTCAACCACGTAAATACCGCCATTGCCCGGGCCGCCCACCTGACCTCGGCCAACTTCCCCCGGGAGGTCTCGGAGTTCGAGGCCACCGGCCTCACGCCCGAGTACCACGACGATTTTCCGGCCCCGTACGTGCAGGAAAGCCACCTGCAAATTGGCCTGACGCTACTCCAGGAACTACCCATTGAAGCCAACGGCACGGTGCTCATCATCGGGCGCGTGGAGCACCTTTACCTGCCCGACGAGCCCGGCGTGCTCCGCTCCGACGGCTCGCTCGACCTCACGGCCGCCGGCACCGTCGCCCTCAGCGGCCTCGACACGTATTATGAAACCACTCCCGTAGCCCGCTACGGCTACGCCCGCCCCGGCCGGAAGCTGGAAGAACTACCCCTGAGTGAATAGTGAGTAAAATTACGTTTGGAGAAGCAAGTTCTTTCACTCTGTATGCGCCCCTCAACCCAGAACCAACCGATGGCTTTGCACAACTTTGATAACGATGACGCGGCCGATTTCCTGGCTGATTTTGCCGACGAGCCGAGCGAAGTACAACTGCTCGAAGCCCTGATTACGGCCGCTGAGGAGGAAAGCTACCTGGAGCGCGATGCCGCCGCCGCGGCCCTGGCCGCCGCCGAAACCGTCGCGGCGTGGCGGGGCAGCCCGGCGCCCGACTTCCCCACCAACCTGCTCGCCCCCACCGAGGAACTGGACGTGAGCGACGAGGACGAGCTGACGGACCTGGCCCGCCGGGCCGTACTGGCGGCCCTGGGCCAGTCGACCAAATCGGAGCTTCAGGAACTGTGGCGGACCTCAGGCCGGTTGCCGGAGTGGCAGGCACTGCAGGAAGATCTACTGCAGCGGCTCAGCGCCGAGTAAACCAGCTAATACGCAGACAGCCGGTCAATCCAAGCAAGGCGAGGAATGACCGGCTGTCTGCGTTAATAATTACCCAACAGTTATACGCCTACCGCGCCGAGCTTAACCAGCTCGTCCCAGACCCGGTGCACGGGCAGGCCCATCACGTTGAAGTAGGAGCCTTCGAGGCGGGTGACGGCCACCATCCCGATCCAGTCCTGGGCCCCGTAGGCGCCGGCCTTATCGAGGGGCCGGTAGTGACGGACGTAGTGCTCGATTTCGGCGGTGCTCAGGGCGCGGAAATGAACCCGGGTTTCGTCGGAGAACACCACCTGCCGGCCATCGGCGTGGCGCAGACAGACGCCGGTGTATACCTCGTGGGCGCGGCCCTGCAGGCGCTGCAGCATGGCCACGGCTTCGGCTTCGTCGGCGGGCTTATTGAGCACGTCGTCGTCGAGGCAGACTATCGTATCGGCCGTGAGCACCAGCTCGCCGGGGGCCAGGTCGGGGGCATAGGCGGCGGCTTTGTGGGCGGCCAGGTACTCGGCAATTTCGGCCCGGCGCAACGTAGCAGGGTAGGTTTCGTCGACTTCGCGCAGGCGGATTTCGTAGTCCAGGCCCAGATCGGTGAGCAGCTGGCGGCGGCGGGGCGACCCGGAAGCCAGCACCAGCCGGATGCCGGCCGGCGGCGCCGTTAAGGGAGCCGGCCCGGGCGAAGCAGATGA
This sequence comes from uncultured Cytophagales bacterium, assembly GCA_963711295.1. Lineage (GTDB taxonomy): Bacteria > Bacteroidota > Bacteroidia > Cytophagales > Hymenobacteraceae > Hymenobacter. Next base: position 689,953 of record CAVQDF010000003.1, on the reverse strand, counting down.
AGCAGACGGGTTATTCGGCGGCGCGGAAGGCATCATAGAACGGGGCGGTGGTTTCGGCGTCGGCGATGCTGCTGAACAGAAAGCCGCCGATGGTTTTGGGGTAGAAGAACGTGGATTTGGGCGGCATCACGGCCCCCGAGTGGCAGACGCGCTCCACTTCGGCCATGCTCACTTCGTTGGTGATGAAGGCGGCCCGGGCCTCGCCCCGGTCTACGCGGGTGAGGCATTCGGGAAAGTTGCGCACGTAGGCTACCCCGGGCCACTGGCGCTGGGCTTCGGGCCCCACAATACCCAGCACTTTTTCGAGCACGAAGTAGTGGAGCACCGTCAGGTCGAGGGCGCGCACCTCGGGCGTGGTGGGCCAGTCGAGCTGGGCATGCACCTCGGGCCGCAGCCGGATTTTGTAGGCCTCCCCTTCCCCCAGATATAGCCCGAAGGCCCAGGGCTTGCCGGCAATGCGCTCGGGCAGGCCATAGGGGTCTTCGAGGGGCAGCACCGTGAAATAGGGCTCCAGGCGGGCCAGCAGCTCGGCGGGCGTGCCAATGCCGGGCAAATCGAGCAGCAGCCGGTGGGTGGGCAGAATGCGCAGGTCGTCGGCCGCCGCGTTGGTCAGGTACATGAGGTGGTAGTTCCAGGCCTCGTGGCCGGTGTAGGCTGCCCCGGCCGCCGCCCGGCGGGCCTGCCGGTACACCAGGGAGCCTTCGTAGCGGTGGTGGCCATCGGCCAGGATTACCTCCTGCCGGGCGGCCAGCACCCGCTGGAAATGCCGGATAACCTCCACGTCCTGAATCACGGCCAGCACGTCGCGGGCGCCCTGGTAGTCCTCCTCCGTTTCGTAGAGCGGATTTAGCATGGCCTCATCGAGGTAGGGCTCCAGCTCGAAGGCCTCGTCGCGGTAGAGGCCGTGGGTGGCGCTGGTCTGGAACTCGGTGCGGGCCAGCAGCTCGGCCCGGTCATCAACGGCCCCGGGCAGCGTGTTTTCGTGGCGCAGCATCACGTTCTCGTCCCAGTCGGTGGCCTTAATGTGGCACATAAAGCCCTTACGGCAATACTCGCGGGGACTGCCGGGCAGCCGGAAATACTGGTAGTACACGTAGATACCGGGCAGCTCGTCCTGGCGCAGCACGCCGGCCTGCGCCCACTCGTGCAGGCGGGTACGGGCCGCGCCGGCCGCGTCGTCGCCCCGGGGCACTGAGAGATGAATGCTGTTGAGCGGGTTTTGGTAGAGTGCCTCGCGCTGCTTGGGCGAAACGACGTCGAAGAGCGGTGAGACCAACTGGTCGATGCGCGGGCTCAGCTCCGGCCCGTAGCGCCAGCCCCGGATGGGTTGAATTTCAGCCAATGTTTTTAATTAAGAATTAGGGATTAAGCATTAAGAATTGGGCAGTGCCGCATAAGGGTTGAACTCGCGGAACTGTTCTAACGGGCTGCTGGAGGCCAGCACCGCCATTTTTAATTCTTAATGCTTAATTTTTAATTGCGCGAAGCGCTCTACGGGGCCAGGCGGTTCAGGTGCCAGCCCCCCTCCTGCTGCTGCTCGTACACGATGCGGTCGTGCAGGCGCGAGGGACGACCCTGCCAGAACTCGACCCGGTGGGGACGCAGCAGGTAGCCGCCCCAGTGCGGCGGGCGCGGCAGCGGCTCCTGGCCCTCGAACCGGGCGGCTACCTCGTGCTCGCGCAGCTCCAGGGCCTCGCGGCTCTCGATGGGCTGGCTCTGGGGCGAGGCCCAGGCCCCGATCTGGCTGCTGCGGGGCCGGCTCTGAAAGTAGGCAGTTGACTCTTCCTCCGTTACCTTTTCTACCCGGCCCTCGATGCGCACCTGCCGCTCCAGCCCGGGCCAGAAGAAGGTAAGGGCGGCCAGCGGACTACCGGCCAGCTCCTGGCCCTTGCGCGAGTCGTAGTTGGTGTAGAACAGGAAACCCTCATCGTGGGGCAGGCCCTTGAGCAGCACGATGCGGGCGGCGGGCTGGCCGGCGGCGTCCACGGTGGCCAGGTTCATGGCCGTGGGCTCGTCGAGGCGGGCGGCCAGGGCCTCATCGAGCCAGGCCCGGAACTGGGCTACCGGCTCGGGCAGCACATCGGCTTCGCCAAGGGTACGCTGGGAATACGTCTGGCGCAAATCGGCCAGTTGCTGGTCGGTCATAGTTTTAGCTATTAGCGGAGAGCTGTTAGCTGCTAGCTTTTTTCTGGAAGCCCCTCAAACGAGAGCTAACAGCTAATAGCGCTCAGCTAACAGCTCTGGTCAAACAAAGGTACTATAAAGCGGCGGGGCCGGAACCCCGCGCCCCCCGGGGGCCGTAAGAACAATTACCCCCGCAACAGTTTTTGCTATTTCCCAAAAAAGCTAACAGCTAACGGCTCTTAGCTAACAGCTAAAAAAATATGCCACGTCTTCGTCCGGGCAGTCTGCTCATATCCCAACCTTTTCTCGGCGACCCCAACTTCGAGCGCACCGTGGTGCTGCTCTGCTCCCACTCCGACACCGACGGCTCGTTCGGGCTCGTGCTCAACCGCCCGGCCAACCTGCAGCTCAGCGACGTGCTGGAGCTGCCCGGTGGCGAGGCCCTGCCCGCCGCGGCCACGCCCCTGGGCGTGGGCGGCCCCGTGCAGCCCGACACGCTCCACTTCCTGCACCAGCTGCCCGACTTGCCCCAGGCCGTGGACCTGGGCGGGGGCGTGGCCTGGGGCGGCCACTTCGAGCGGCTGCTCGAAGGGCTCGTAAGCGGGCAGGTGCTCCCCGAACAGGTCCGGCTCTATGTGGGCTATTCGGGCTGGACGGCGGGGCAACTGGCCGAGGAGGTGAAGGAAAATGTGTGGATCATTGAGCCCAATGCTGCCGCGAAAGTGTTTACTTTGACCACCGATGCCTTTTGGCAGGCCATTTTGCGGGAAAAGGGCGGCCGTTACCGTATGCTGTCCAACTACCCCTCCGACCCGAGCCTCAACTAACGTCTCATTCCAACGCTTCAACCCGTGCCCTGCCCGCCGGCAGGGAGTTTTTCCTGACTACTATGCTACCCGACGACCAACCGACCCCCACCGGCGCTTCCGCCCCCGACGCCAACCCGACCGAGTCGCCCCAGCAGATTCTGGCGCGTCGGCTGGCCGAGCTCAGTGCCAAAACCAATGCCCCGGCCGCCGGTAACGCCGGCAGTGAGGCCACCCCTACCCCCGCCGACATCACCGAGCGGCCCGCCCAGGGCGCTGCCCCCCTGCCCGCCGGCCAACCCGACGGCGCGGGTACTGCCGAGCCCTCGGCCGCGGCAACGGAGGCTACGGCCGCCGCTTCGCCGCAGCCGGACACCAGCGTACCCACGCCACCCGCACCTAACGCCACCGAGCCGCCCGCCGAAATGCCCGAGCCTCACAACGCGCCCACTACGGAGCAGGAAGCTGCAACGCCCGCCGAGCAGCCCGCGGCCGAAGCGCCCCACGTAACGCCCGTAGTAGACGTGCCGACCGACGAGACCGTAGCCGAGGCCCTGGAAGCCACGCCCGGCGTGGGCTCGCTGCCCACTTCCTCCGATTCGCCGGCCAGCCCCGACACCACCACGACCGAACACAAGCCGGCCGCCAAGCCTAGCCAACCCACGGCCCCGGCCGTCGATTTCGACAGCCTCGATCTGCCGGCTCAGGCCGCCCACCTGCGTGGGTTGCTGGGCCAGGCCAACGCGGGTAAAAACCGCAAGACCATTACCGACCTGCACCGCCGCTACGACACCGGCCGCAAAACCGACCGTACCGAGCAGCGCCGCCAGTTCGTGGAGGCCGGGGGCATGGCCGAGGAGTTCGTTTACACCGAGCCCACGGGCCACGCCGAGCTCAGCCAGAGCTACCAGGATTTCCGGGCCAGCAAAGTGCGCGACGCCAAGGCTGAAGACGAGCAGCGGGCCAAAAACCTGACCCGCAAGCAGGAACTGCTCGGCCAGTTGCGCCAGTTGGTGGAGTCGGCCGAAACGGAGGACAGCTCGGCCCGCATAAAAGCGCTGCAAACCGAGTGGAAGGCCACCGGCCCGGTGCCCCAGACCGACTCCCAGGAGCTCTGGAACAGCTACCACGCCCTGCTCGACATCTATTACAACAACCGGGGCCTGTTCTTCGAGATGAAGGAGCTCGACCGGCGCCGCAACCAGGAAGCCAAGGAGGCCCTCATTGTCCGGGCCGAGGCCCTGGCCCAGCAAACCAACGTGAACAAGGCGTTGCAGGAGCTGCGCCAGCTGCACGAGGAATGGAAGCACATTGGTCCCGTGCCCAACGAGCAGCGCGAGCCGCTGTGGCAGCGCTTTCTGCAGGCCTCCGAGCAGGTACACGCCCGCAAGCAGGAGCTGCTGACGGCCCGCAGCGGCCAGGAAGCGGCCAACCTGGAGCGCAAAACGGCCCTGTTGGCTCAGATAATGCCCTTCGGCGAGTTCGAAACCGAGCGCGTGAACGAGTGGCGCGCCAAAACCGACGAGCTCCAGAAGCTTAAGCAGGAATGGGACGCCGCCGGCCTCGTGCCCCGCAAGGATGCTGAGCAAGTAAACAAGCAGTTCTGGGGGGCCTACAAGGGCTTTTTCCAGAAGAAAAACCAGTTCTTCAAGGCCCTCGACGAGGAAAAGAGCGCTAACCTGCAGCGTAAGCTGGAAATGTGCGAGCAGGCCGAAGCTGCCCTCCAGAACCCCGATTGGGACGCCGCCCGCCAAACCGTTATCCGCCTGCAGAAGGACTGGAAACTGGTGGGCCGCATCCCCGAAAAGCAGTCGGATAAAGTCTGGAAGCGGTTCCGCACCGCCTGCGACGCCTTCTTTGACCGCAAGAAAGAAGAAGGCCGCCAGCGTGAGCAGCAGGTTCAGCAGCTCAGCGAAGAGCAAACCCAGCACCTGACTACCACGGCCGAAACCGTGGCCGCCCTGTCGGCCGACCAGCCGGGCACGCTCGAGGGCTTCCGCGAGCAGGTGGCCGCCTGGCGCTCGTTCGATGGGGCCACCCGCCCCCAGGCCGAGGAGCGGTTCCAGAAGCTGATGGAGCAGTACCTGACCAAGGTACCGGATCTGGCCTACGCCGACCGTTCGGACTTGCTCTTCAGCCTGCAGGTGGAGCGCCTCAAAGCCTCCCCCGATGCGCAGCAGCTGCTCTACAAGAAGGAGCAGCATCTGCGCCGGGAAATCAACGAGCTGGAAAACGACATCTCGACCCTGCAAACGAACCTGGAGTTCTTTGCCCGCTCCAAAAACGCCAGCCAACTCCGCGAGGAGTACCAGGGCCGCATCGACGAAACCCAAGGGCGCATTGAGGGACTGAAGCGGCAGTTGCGAGCCGTGCGCAGCTAGCCTGCTTTGCTACCAGAAACACGCCCCCGGTGGTTGCCAATTGGCAGCCGCCGGGGGCGTGTTTTTATGTCGGTCTGCCTGAGCAGCAGGTGGCCGCCGCCCTGCGCTCCCCCGCCCACGTCCTGGCGCCACTGTTGCAGAACTTGCGTTTCACTCGCACGGTGCGCAACTTTGGGCTAGCTGGCTTCCCCGCCAACCCACGGCGGCCGTCTCGCTAACTAATCCAGTCCTATAGTTATTCTATCCTGCCTCATCTGATGCTACCGGCCTTTCGCCCCCTGCTGCTCACTTTGCTGCTAGCCTTGCTGCCGGTGCTGCTGGGTTTCGCCGTCAATTACACCGCTCCTCGCCCGCCCACGGCGGAGCTGGTAGCCGGCCGCTGCACCCGCTATTGCCACGACCACGTCTGCCCGCATGCCGTGGCGGCCAACAGCCCGGCCTACTTCCGGCTGCGCCCGCTCTATGGGCTCACCATCCGGGTGCTGTCGGCCGGCGGGGGCGGGCCGGTGTATGTGTTAGCCAACCTGCTCGTGTTCCTGGTGGGCATCCCGCTGCTGCTGCTGCGACTGACCTATACCGTGCTGCGCGACGCCGGTGCCATCCGCCGCCTACCGACCGCTCCGGCCCATGTTTAGCGCAGTATTTTCCCTGCTGATGCGGCTGGGCCGGCTGGCCTACTGGTACTGCGTCGACTTCATGGTGAACCTGGCCAACCTAACCGGCACGAGCTACCCCGAGGCCAACACCTGGATCCTGCTGCTGCTCATCCCCGGATTGCTGGCCCTGCTGCTGCTGGTACGCCGCTGGCAGCGCCACCGCTTGCGCCAGTTGCGCTAACCATCCCGCCGCCGCCGCCCGCCTATGAAAACGGCCCGCCAGTCTGGCGGGCTCCGTAGAAGTACACCGCCAGATGCACCCCCCCCCCGGAATGCCCGGCAAGTACCTGTATGACAACCGGCTACACGCCTGTAGCCGGCTGCTTATTTTAGAGGGTAGCGTCAGGGGTAGCGTTTTCGTCCAGATGCCGCCGCACTTCCCCACGGTCCAGCCCCGGCTGAGCAATTGTCTCCAACCACCCAAACCGGCGCGAATACTGCCGGCTGCGTCGTGATGCGCACGGGCCCCGCAACACCTGGCCGCGTCGTCGTGACCTGGCTCGATACCGTGGCCCGCATCGTGTCGGGCACCAGCGGCGCCCTGGACCAGGGGCCGGCGGGTGGCCTTAGGGAATGACGAACGTGGTTTCCTTGATCAGGTCGGCCGCGGGGTCCGGGGACGTGTAGGCACTGGCCTCGTTGACGTCCCGAAAGCTAAGCGATTGGTTGATGCCCGTCTGGCCGTTGACCTGGACGCTGAGCACCAGTTCGCTGGTGTTCGTCAAGGGCTGCTGGGCGGGGCGCTGGAAGAACGCCGTCAGGTAGAGTACAGTCCCCGGCTTTAGTTTGCCCACGGAGAAGGTCGACACGCCGTCTACCAGCGCGCGTTGGTCCAGCAGCCGGGTGCTGGGGGTACAGGCACTGCCGGGGGCGTAGCAGGCCCGGTACGAGGTGGTGCCCACCACGACGGCGGGCAAGGGCCGGGCGGGGGCGGCCGCGTCGGTGCCCGTGCCGAAGACCACCACGCGAACGGTGACCTCGGGCAAGGCCGGGGCCGGCGGGGCCTCGGTTTTGGTGCAGCTGCTGCCAACCGCCAAGGGCGCGAGCAAGGCGGCAAATCGGAGAAAGGAGAAGGCCATCGAAGGTAGTGGTACGGGGCAAAGCAAGGGGAGGAAGCCTAAAGCTACCACCTTCCTATGGATGGCACAGCGCCCGTTCCACGTTCAACCAAAGGGGACTTGCTCAGCAACGCCCTCAAGTACCGCCACCCCGAGCGCCCGCCCCTGGTGCAGGTGCGCACCCGGCTGGAAGACGCCTTTGTGGTGCTCGAAGTGCAGGACAACGGCCTGGGGCTGGAATTACGGCCCGACCGGCCCTTGTTTGGCTTGTTTCAGCGGTTTCATGCCCACGTCGGCGGCGCGGGCGTGGGCCTGTACATGGTCAAGAAGATGGTGGAAAACAGCGGCGGGCGCGTGGAGGTCACCAGCCGGCTGGGGGTGGGCTCCACCTTCACGGTGTATTTCCAAGAATAGGCGGCCAGACCGGTTTCCGGCAAATCGGGGCCCATGGGACGAAACGCTTGCTGCAGTGCTCCGGACGGGCACATATTTAAACTAAACCGCGCCAAAAACGGGAGCGAGGCGAAAAGGATGGGGCCATTTACCGCCGGGCAGGCCGTGGTCAGGCATCGAACCAGTGAATGGTGAAGGTGGTACCCTCGCCCACCGTGCTGGCTACTTCCAGGTGTCCGCCGCGGCTGGCCACCACGCGCTGCACCAGGTACATGCCCACGCCGGCGCCCCCAATGTGGGGGTGCTGGCGCTCGAAGGGCTGGAACAGGGGCGCCGCGCGTTCGGGCACCACCATGCCGAGGCCGTTGTCCTCCACGGCCAGCGTGGGGTGGCCGGGGGCCGGCAGGGCGCTGCGCACGATGATGTGCGGGGGCCGGTCGGGGTGGGCAAACTTGAGGGCGTTGCTGAGCAGGTTGTGCAGGATGGAGCGCAGGTTGGCCCGGCCATAGACGAGCTCGGGGGCGGCGGCAAAGTCCAGCTCGACGGTGGCGCCACTCTCCTGCACCTGGGTCCGCAACCCCAGCAGCACTTCCTCGGCCACGGTGCGCAGGTCGAGTGGCTCGGCGGGGGCCGAGAGGCCGCGCTGGTCCTGCACGGTGGCGGCCAGGTCCTGCAGCGTGTCGTCGAGCTGGCCCAGGGCGCCGTCCACCATTTCCAGGATGGGGGCTTCGTCGGGGTCGGCAAAGGACGCGCTGCGGCGGAGCTCGTCGAACAGGCCGCGCAGGTTGAGCAGGGGCTGCTTGAGGTCGTGGCTGGCCGTGTACACGAAGGTGTCCAGGTCGCGGTTGGTGCGGGCCAGCTCGTCGTACTGGGTTTGCAGGGCCTCGCGCAGGCGGTGCTGGTCGTCGACGTCGGTGAAGGCGCCAAACCAGCGCGGGCCGCGCTCGTCGGCCAGCTGGCGGGCGCGCAGCAGGTGCCAGCGGTAGCGCCCGTCGTGGCGGCGCAGGCGGTAGAGGCCCTCGTAGGGCTGGCCGGTGGCCACGCTGCGCACCCACCCGCGGGCGGCGGCGGCCTGCTCCTCGGGGTGAATGAGGGCCACCCACCCGGTGGGCCCGAGCTCGTCGGGGCTCAGGCCGGTGTAGTCGGCGGTGTGCTGGTTGTAGTAGTCGATGAGGCCCTGGGCATTAGCGGTCCAGATGAGCTCGGGGATGCTGTCGGCCAGGAAGCGCAGCTCGGCTTCGCCCCGGCGCAGGGCCTCGGCCAGCTCGCGCTGGTCGTGGATTTCAGTCAGGGCCCCGTGCCAGAACACGGGCTGATCGGGGGCGTGCAGCTCGGGCAGGGCGCGGCTGAGCAGCCAGCGGTACTGGCCGTCGTGGCGGCGCAGGCGGTACTCGTAGCTCCAGCCGGTGCCGGCGGTACGGGCGGCGTCCGATTGGTAGAGCACGCGCAGCCGGTCGTCGGGGTGGATGAGCAGGGGCCAGACGCTGGGCAGGTCGGCGGTGGGCGGCTGGCCGGTGAAGTAGTACCACTGCGGGCTCACGTAGGCGGGGCGGCCGGCCGCGTCGAGCGTGAAAGTGATGAGGGGCACGGTTTCGGTGAGCACCCGCAGGCGGGTGTCGAGGCGGCGGGTTTCGATGGCCAGCTCGTGGGCGCGCTGCCGGGCCTGCTCCTGCTCGGTCACGTCGACGGCAAACAGCAGCAGGCCGCTCACGGTCTGGTCGTCTTCGAGCACGGGCTCCAGCGTCAGGTCGTAGTAGCGCGGCGCGGCCGGGGTGCCCGCAGCGGCGGGCAAAGGCAGGCCGTAGGCCTTGGCCACGAAGGGGCGGCCGGAGCGGTACACCTGCTGCATTACCTCGAGCAGGTCGGCCGGCACGGGGCCGGGCTGGGCAATCAGGGACTGGCCGGTGGCAACGGGGGCGCCGAGCACCGCCTCCATGGCGGCGTTCACAAAACCGTAGCGCAGGTCGGGGCCGAGCAGGGTGGCCACGCCGGCGGGCAGGTGCCGGAGCACGTGCGGCAGGTGCAGCAGCTCAGCCATGGGCAGGCGCGGGCTCGGCGGGCAGGGCGGCGGGGCCGAACACGGCCACGCGCACTAAATCCAGCAGCATGCTGTCGGCAATGGCCAGCGTGGCGGGCAGGGCGGGCACCTGGGCGGGCTGCAGGAAGCCGGCCAATTGCTCAAAGCTGGCGGCTTCGAGGGGGTGAAAGGCCATGGACCAGTCCGGGAAGCTGCGGGCCGCAATGGGCTTGTGCACCAGCTTGCGCACGTCGGAGTGGCGGCCGTCCTGGGCAATGCGGGCGTAGAGGGCATCCACCGCCTCGGCTTCGCCTTCTATCAGCTGGGCAATGTGGCCGTGGCTGTAAAAGAGAATGCCGGTGATACCGAGGCGGGTGTTGTTGCGGTGGCACTGGGCGAGCAGGTGCTGCAGGTCGGCGTCGGAGAGCGGGTGCACGGCCCGGCTCAGGTAAACAAGGTGAATCATGCGGCGGGGCGGTATAGGGCCGGGCAGGGACAGGAAATGAAGCAAATTTAAAAACAACGGCCCATACGGGGCCGGGGCACGAGGGCGCGGGCGGGCGCGAAAGCGGCCGCCCCGGGGCAACGGGTGGCGTGGCTAGCGCGCCGGCGGCGGCGGGGCCGAAGTGGTCCTGCACCACCTGGGCGACTTTGTCGGCGGTGAGGGGCTTGGTGAGGAAGCCGGCCACGGGCAGCGCGTCGGCGCGGGCCACGTCGGCGGGGTGCAGCGAGGTGGTGAGCATGACGATGACAATGGCGCGCTGCCGGGCCAGCGGCAGCTGCTGGTAGGCGGCGAGGAAGTCGAAGCCGTTGAGGACGGGCATGTTGACGTCGAGGAAAATCAGGTCCGGGCAGGCGGGCGCCACGGGGTCGGTGCAGGACGTGGCCAGCAGGTGCAGGGCTTCCTGGCCGTTGCTGGCTTCGCGCACCTGAGCCGTGACGCCCAGGCGCTGGAGCAGCCTGCGGTTGAGGTAGTTGGTGGCGGGGTCGTCGTCGACGAGCAGGGTGCAGCGGATGGGCGTGGGCGACATATAGCGGGCGGCGGACAGCCGTTACGGATTAGCGGGGAAACCAGACGGCGAAGGTGGTGCCCTCCCCGACCTGGCTGTGTACTGTGATTTTGCCGCCCGCGTTTTCCACCATGCGCTTGACCATGTAGAGCCCGAGGCCGGAGCCCTCGACGTGGGTGTGCAGGCGCTGGAACATGGCGAAGACCTGCTGCTCGCGGGTCAGGTCCAGCCCCAGGCCGTTGTCCTGCACCTCCAGCACCACGAAGGCGTCTTCCAGCCGGGTGCGCACCTGCACCAGGGGCGGGCGCTCGGGGTGGCGGTACTTGAGGGCGTTGCTGAGCAGGTTGAACACCACCGAGCGCAGGTTTTTCTCGGAAAACCGCAGCGGGGGGCAGCGCTGCACGTCGATTTCCAAGCGGCCGCCGGTTTGGCGCAGCAGCGGGGCCAGGTCGAGGCGCACGTCGTCGAGGACCGGGGCCAGGGCCACCTGGGCGGTGGGCGGGTCGTGCTCTTTTTGCAGCTTGGACACCTCCGTGAGGTGGTCGATGGTGCGCTTGAAACGCTCCACGGCCCCTTGCATCAGGTCCAGGATGTGGGCCACCTCGCCGGTGGGCGGCTGCGTCGGGCAGCTCGTGGGCGAGGGTGTCGAGCAGGCCCTCGATGTTGGTAATGGGGGCCTTGAGGTCGTGGGAGGCGGTGTAGATGAAGTTGTCGAGGTCGACGTTGGTGCGGGTGAGCTGCTGGTTGCTGGCGTGCAGCTCGGCGTTCAGGGCTTCGGTCTGGTCGCGGGACTTGCGCAGCTTCTTGGTGAGCTTTTGCAGGGCCAACTCGGCCAGCTTTTGCTCGTGCACGTCCACCACGGTGCCCACGATGCCTTCGAACGCCCCGTCGGGCCCGAAGCGCGGCAGCCCCTGGTCGATGGCCCACCGGTAGCGCCCGTCGCGGCGGCGCAGGCGGTAGAGAACGTTGAAGGGAATGCGCCGGGCGTTGGCGTCCAGGAAGGCCGTGCCGGCCGCGGCCGCGTCGTCGGGGTGCACGGCCTGGGTCCAGCCCATGCCGAGCGCCTCGGCCTCGGTTTGGCCGGTGTAGGCGTACCACGGCTGGTTGAGGTAAGTGCACTGCCCATCCGGGTCGGTCACCCACAGCATGGCCGGGGCGTGGTCGGCCATCAGGCGGAAGGATTCTTCCCGCGCTTCCACCACCCGCCGGGCCGCCACCTGCTCGCTCACGTCGGTGACCACGCACACGATGCCCGTGACGTGGTGCTCGGCATCGAACAGGGGTTGGTACACAAAATTGTAGTGGCCGGGGGCGCCGGGCTGGTGGCGGAGCAGCTGAATGGCCTGCTCCTGGGCCACGTACGGCGTGCCGGTGCGGCGCACCTCGGCCAGCAGCTCGGGCAGGCCCTGGGCGCGCAGCTCGGGCATTACCTCAAAAAACGGGTGCCCCACCAAGGCTTCGGGCGGGTGGCCGAGTATCTCGGCCATGGGCGGGTTGACCACGTCGAACACCGAGTTCTCGCCCCGGAACACGCACACTGCCACCGGGGCCTGGGCAAACACGGCCTGCAATTGCTCGCGCTGGGCTTCGCGCTCCTGGCGGGCCAGCACCTGCTGGGTCACGTCGTAGGCAAAAATGGAAATGCCGGCAATTCGGTCGGCTTCGCGGTAGGCCTGGTAAGTGAAGTTGTAGTAGCGGGGGGCCGGCGGCGTGCCCGGGGCCGGCGGGGGGGCGAAGGCCACTTCCCGGCCCGCGAAGGTCTCGCCGGTGCGGTACACCCGGTCCAGCTCGGCCACGTAGCCCATGGCCTGCAGCTCGGGCACGGCCTCGGCCAAGGGGCGACCCACGAGCGGCCGGCCGGCAAAGAGTTGTTGGTAGGCGGGGTTGACGTACTCGAAGCGGTGCGCGGGCGAGCGCAGCAAGGCAATCAGGGCCGGGGTTTGCTCGAACACCTCGTAAAAGGCCTGGCGCTCGCGCACCTGGCGCTGGGCCGCGGCCAGCACGTCGGCCTGAAGGGCCAGCGCGGCGTCGGTACGCTCGCTCACGCGGCCTTCCAGCTCCTGGTTGAGCTGCTGGAGCTGCTGGCGGGCGCGCACCTGCTCGGTTACGTTGTAGGAGAAATCGAGCACGCCGTCGACCTGGCCCTCGCCGTTGCGCAGCGGGTGCAGGTAGAGGTTGAGGAACACCTGCTCGGGCTGGCCGGTGCCCTGGAAGTCGAACCAGCCCTCCATTTCGCGGGCGAAGTAGGGCTCGCCGGTCTGGTACACGTGGTCGAAGACGGCCACCACCCCGAGCTCGTTGGCTTCCGGCATGCCCTCGCGAAACGGCCGGCCGGCAAAGGAACGGCCCGGAAACAGGCTCTGGTAGGGCGGGTTAACCAACTGGTAGTGGTGGTCGGGGCCGTGGTAGACGGCGACGTAGGCGGGCAGCTGCATGAGCACCTCGTGGAAGCGCTGCCGCTGCTGCTCGGCCTGGGCACGGGCCGTTTTTTCGGCGGCCTGGCTTTCGCGCAGGGCCTCCTCCACGGCGGTGCGGGGCTGGTCGGCCGTATCGGTGAAACTTACCAGCAGGCCGTGGCCGGAGCGGCGGGCCGCGAGGCGGTAGTAGTTGTCGTAGCCATCGGCCTGGTAGTTGATGTCGTACGCGCGGGGCTCACCCGACTCAAACGCCTCGACGTGGAACTGAAAGGTGCCGTGGGCCACGCTCTGGGGCCACTGCTGCTTGTGCGTCACGGTGGGCACTTCCGGCATGCGCATCATGCGCTGGGCGGCCGGGTTGAGGTACTCAAAGGTGAAGTCGACTATCTCGCCCGAGCCGCTGGGGTCGTAGAGGGGCGTATAGAAAATGATGCCGGTGAGCGAGACGGCTAGCAGGTCGCGCAAGATGGTTTCGGCGGGAGCAATGGCGGCAGCGGCGGATGAGAGCATGGGCAAAATTAGCCCGTGCGCATGGATAACGGGGCGACTAAAAATGTTATCTAGTACGGCGCTGGCAGAAATAGTTGTGGTGAAGCGTCAGCCGAGCAGCGTGGGTATCTCCGAAGTTTGGCTAAACCAGGATATGTTTATACCCAGTCGCTCTTAACTAAAACCACCGTATTCCGCCACTTTTATTGTACTCCACGACAATCATCTTCGCTTTGCAGAAACATAAACTTCTTTCAAGCCTCACTCCATTGTTTCTCAATGTCAGCTTGATGCTTTTGATTGTTTTATCGTGCGTCATTTTCGATAGCGGCTCCGGCGAAATCGTTGTGGCAATGCTGAGCTATGGCGGACTGATATTCGCTTCCGCCAACGGCTTTATGTTTCTTAAAGCACTCTGGACGCGAGATTTCCTACTAGCGTTTTTATACTTGATTTTGGTTGTCAGCGCTTTTTACTTGACCTCTTTTATATGGAAAAACCTCAAGGGGATGCATGCTTAAGGGGGAAGACTCTTTTTGTTATCACCGTGTCGCTCACTCGGGTCTGAATTCCCAAACACGCTCTTAGCATAATTTTATCCCCCTGCTGCTATAAGAAGGCCTATCTGGTGAGCCTAGCCGCCATCCGCACCGTGCAAAAGACCTACTCGGCCGGCAAGCTCAAACTGGAGCTGGTGCCCACGCCCCGCCACGAAGTCTTCGTGAGCGGCGAGCGGGCAACCGATTTCAATGACTGGCTGGGACGATAGGCGCGCAATGAAGAAGAATGAAAGTCGAGGAGAGGGCACTGGCCGGACGGGAACCAGGGCTATCGTAGAAAAGCCTCTTCTACTAACGTAGAAGAGGCTTTTTTTTGCGGCGAAAGCCAGCAGGAACTAAGGGTTCACGTGCTTGAGCTTACGGCGACGACGCTCCTGGGCCTGCTTGACGCGGCGGTGGATGGTCTCACGCGTGATTTCAGTCTGCTGAGGCGCAGCAGATGGGGTGGTTTCGGCCTTCGTGGTCTTGGTCGTCATAAAAAAAAGTTAAGTTCTGCCCAAAGATACTTGCCTCCGGCACATGGCGGCCTACCCACCCGCTACAAACTTTCTCCTGCCCCAACGGATAGGTCTTCCCGGTGTCCTTTACCACGTTCATAAAGCGCAGGTTAGGCAGCTGCAAGTCAACGTGGCCGCGCTGAGCGTCCGCTTTACCGCGGCTCAGCCGCCCAGGCCAGTCCGGCAATTCCCCTGCCCCTGATGCCGAAAAAGGCTGCGATGGTAGCAGGAGAAGTTATGGCCGCATTGGTCGAATAATCGGGTGGAAATGGCGCTTGTCTTGTCCGGAAATAGGTTAAAGTTATTTCGTTTAAAACGGTCCGAAGGTAAGGTGGAGAGCAGGCCCAGCGAAAAACCCCGGCAGGGCGTGGCCTGCACCCAGTACGCACCCGCGGGGGCCTCGGCCGGGACGGGCACCACTACCGGGCCCCAGCGGCGCAGTTGCGAGCCGTTGCCTACTTCTCCGTACTGGTTGATGCCCCAGGCCCATACTGCACCGTCGGAGCGCAGGGCCAGCACATGGTACGGGCCGCCGCTTACCCGGGCCCAGGTGGTACCGGCCGCGGCGCCGGGGGCCACCACCTGCTGGGGCGTACCATACCAGCCTCCGCTGGGGCTAACCGGGTTCTGTCCCTATTGCCAGAGGGTGCCATCAGTCTGGATGCCCAGCGAAAACAGGATACTGGCGGCACACTGCCGCCAGCGGACTCCGGCCGGCGCCTCGACCGGGACCGGGCGCGTTTCGCAGGCCAATCCGGTGCCCGTGCCCAGTTGCCCATACCTGTTGCTGCCCAAGGCCCAGAGGGCACCCGTGGAAGTGATGCCCAGGGTGTGCGCCCCCCTACCGCTACCTGAGTCCAGGTGCTGCCCGCGGGCGCCACCTGCAGCACTAAACGGCCCTTGAAATATGGTCGAATTTCCTGCACCGCCCCGATGCTCAGGATAGACTGGCGGTTGATGCGAAACAAGTTCCGGGCATCCAACTGGCCTTCCATTTGGTCGGGCGTGTTGGCAACGATGAACCGCTTGCCCGGGTGGGTGACAAGGAACACTACGCCTTCCTCGGCCAGAAAATACGCCACCTCGTCCACCGTGCGGCTTTCAGGCCGGACCGGCTTTCACCAGGAAGCGCGTGCGGGGCGTGCTGTGGACCAGGCGCTGCACGTTCTCGACTGCCGCCGGTAGCGTCGTGGCGGGGTGGCGGGCTTCGTACTTCAGCAGGGCCCTTTCCATCGCCGCAGCCTGCAGGGGCATGCGCTTCAATGTGGTTTCGCCGGATGTGGAACTGAGCGGCAACCCTGCTCGTCTAAATCACCTGACTTCTACCTCCCGTAAACCTTCTTCAGGAAAGAATCAATAAAGCCGACGGTGGGCTCAAACCAAGGATCGAATAGGGGGAAAGTGTGAGGAGCAGCCGGAAATGTATGCACCTCGGAGTAAATGCCATGTTGAGTCAAGACTTTTCTGAAGTCGTCGCGGCCGGCGTGCATCCGGTCTACCGAGCTGTTGAGGAAGAGAAAAGGCGGAGTATTCTGGTCCACGTGGGCCAATGGCGACGCCTCCTGCCAAAGGGCATAGTTCTCCCTTTTGGAATACCCCAACCAGTAAGTAGCCGCCGATGTGGAGCGGGAATCATCTCCCTCGCCAGATTCGGGGTGTACAAATGAAAGGATACCATCAATATCCACCACTGCCTGGACTTTGCCGGATATGGCGAAACGGCCGTGCTGCCCCGCATAGGCAGAATCCTGGTTGGTAGAACCCAAAAAGGCTGCTAACTCTCCTCCGGCCGAAAACCCGAGTGCGGTAATCTGAGCCGTATCCAGCTTGAACCGCTTCGCGTTTTCCCTGATCCAGCGCACGGCCGCTCTTAAGTCATGAACCGGGGCTGGGTAGAGTGCTTCCGTGGAGAGCCGGTAATCCGCCGTAAAGCACACGTAGCCCAACTCCGCCAACCGCTGCGCCAGCGGAATGTGCTGCTGCCGGCTGCCACTTCGCCACCCACCCCCATGAATGAGCAGAATAGCAGATGCCTTGGTTTTGCTTTTTTTCCTCGGATAAAAAGCATCTAACTGCAACTGCCGGGTGCCCACTGAGCCATACACCAGGTTGCGTTTTTCCTGCACAGTCGGCCGTGAAAACTCCTGTACCAGTCTGATAGCCGGGTGCTTTTTCCTGGCCTGAGCGTATGCCCCCGCGTTGGAAAAGGACGTGTCTCGTATCCCGGTCAGCCCGGAGGTATGCTGAGCCAGGGCGGGCACTGCGGCAAACAGGATAAGCAGGCCCGCGAAGCAGGTTTTCATCATAAGGCAGATTTTTGCGGAACAACCAGTAGTCTGCCCTTCGCTTATGCCGGCTAAGCGAATCGTCCTTGCAGAGCAGCGTAGTCGCTTAAAGAGTCGGGGTTTTGGCAGGACGGTTCCCGGCCTGTGTTGCCTACCACCTGCGATAACCCTGCTAGATGTTCTCCGGCAGCAGGGTGGCATCTTCGAAGTTGCCCAGGATGGCTTTCTCGCCTTCCGTGACGGCTTCCACCAGCAGGGCCCCGCCCACGAAGGCGCCCTTCCACGACTCGCCCAGGCCGCCGAACACTTCCTCCCGGTCGCCGCGGGAACGCAGCTGGTTGAGGCCCACTTTGAAGGCGCGCACTTCCTTGGCGGTGCGGGCGGCCCACTTGGCGTCGTCGGAGGCCACGGCGGCTACCAGGGCGCCGTTGCTGATGTTCATTTCGCCCACCAGCTCCTCCACCCGGTCCACGAGCACGATGCTGTCGATGGGGCCGAAGGGCTCCTTGAAGTAGAGCTCGCTCTGGCGGGGCAGGTTCACCAGCGCCCGGGGGGCGCGGTAGGCGCTCATGTCCTGGCCGGGCAGAAACAGGCTCTCATCGAGCCGGCCCTCGTAGATGGGCGTGGCCCCGGTTTTGAGCGCGTCCTGGTAGAGGCGGTCGAGGTCTTCGGCCTGGGCGCGGTTGATGACGGGCCCGAAGGCCAGGTCGGGCAGCTTATCGTCGGCCGAATCGACGAGCGTGGGGTTGCCCACTTTCAGGCCCTTGATCGTGTTCCAGTAGGTTTCCACGAACTGCGGGAACAGGCGGCGCTCCACCACGAAGCGCACGTAGGCCGTGCAGCGCTGCTTGCCGTAGTCGTAGCCCTTCCTGAGCTGCTCGGCAAAGCCGTCCCAGTCGCTGTAATCCCAGATGCCGTAGGTGTTCACGCCTTCCATTTCCAGCATGTAGCGCTTGTCTTGCTGGGCCAGCGCGTCGGCGATGTTGCGGCCGTTGTAGCGCCCGCCCACGAAGCTGAGGCAGTCGACGGCGTCGTTCTTTACCAGCACGTCGCTGAGCTCCCCGCCCGAGCCGCTGACCAGCGTCACGGGCAGGCCGCAGCGGCGGGCAATGGCGAAGGTCAGGCTCAGGGAAATGAAGCCGCCGTCGGTGGGGGTTTTGGCAATCACGGCGTTGCCGCACAGCGCCTGCACCAGCACCGCGTGCAGCAGCACCGACATGGGGTAGTTCCAGGAGGCAATATTGCTGACCAAACCCAGGGGCTTGCGCTGGCCGAGCATGGCTTCGATGTTGTCCACGTACCACTGCACGCCGTCAATGGCGCGGTCGATGTCGGTGAAGCCGAGCTTGTAGGTTTTGCCGATTTCCCACATCAGCAACTTGCCCACCAGCTCCACCTGCGGGCGCAGCTGGTCGAGGCAGTCCTGCACCCGGCGCTTGCGCTCATCGAGGTCGACGGCGGCCCAGGCGGCGGCTTCTTTTTTGGCGGCCTGCACGGCGCGCAGGGCCGTAGCGTGGTCGAGCATGGGCAGGCTGCCGAGCGAACTGCCATCGATGGGCGAGATGAACGCGCGGGGCTTGCCCGGCTCCTGCCAGCGGCCTTCCAGCAGGTTGAGAAAACCGGTGCCATCGGGGGCGAAGATTTCGGGGGCGGCGGTTTTGGTCTGTTGCAGCAGGTGGTGGAATTCAACCTGGGGAGAAACGATTTTGGCCATGAGGAAAAGAGGGGTTGGGTTTTGGGGCCGCCACAAAAGCGGCCCCGGGGAGAACGTGCGCTTCAAGGTAAGCGCTCCGGGTAGCTTGCCCGAATCAGGGCTAACGACCTGCTGGAGGTTCCGCAGGTTTTAATTGAACCCCGTCGCTTTCACTAAAAGGGTGGCTACCAGCTCCGATGAGCCGATAAACAAGGGGCTGCGCTGGTGAAAGCCCATGGGTTCCAGATCGAGCATTGGCCCCTCCCCTGTCTCGGCCCGGCCGCCGGCCTGCTCGATGAGAAAGGCCAGCGGGAAGTTCTCGTAGAGCACGCGCAGCTTGCCGGCGGGGTTTTTGGCCGTGGGCGGATACAGGTAAATGCCGCCCGTAAACAGGTTACGGTGGTAGTCGGCCACCAACGAACCCACGTAGCGCCCGCTCATGCGCTGCTGCTTGCACTGGGTGAGATACGTCCGCACATACTCGGGATAGTCGAACCAGTAGCCTTCGTTGCAGCTGAAAACTGCGCCGCGGGTCGGAATGATAATATTGGGGTGCGATAAAAAAAATTCGCCCAGGGAGTTTTCGTAGGTGAAGCCCACCACCCCGTGGCCGGTAGTGTACACGAGCATCGTGCTGGAACCGTACAGAATGTAACCCGCCGCCACCTGGGCCCGCCCGCCCTGCAGAAAATCTGCCCGGGTGGCCGGCTCCCCCAGCGGCGACACGCGGCGGTAGATGCTGAAGATGGTGCCAATGCTGATGTTGACGTCGATGTTGGAGGAGCCATCGAGCGGGTCGATGGCCACCACGTACTTGCCCTGCACGTTGCCGGTCTGGATGATATCGTCTTCTTCCTCACTGAGCACGGCGCAGGCCTCGCCCCCGTTGGTAAGGGCACGGATGAAGCGGATGTTGGCTTCCACGTCGAGGCGCTGCTGCTGCTCGCCCTGCACGTTCTGCTGGCCCATCACCCCAATGATGCTCGTCAGCCCCGCCCGGTTCACCTCCCGGTGCACGATTTTACCGGCCAGGGCCAGGTCGCGCAGCAGCTGGCTCAGCTCGCCGGTGGCAAAACCGAACTCGGCCTGCTTGCGCATGATGTAACGGTCGAGGGTGGTGCCCACGGGCTGGGCCAGGGTGTTTTCGGTGGAAAGGTTCATGCGGGGAATTGGGTACGGTTCGGGCGGACGGTTCACCTCACCCCCCGGCCCCCTCTCCTCCGGGAGAGGGAGAGCCTGACGATTCAGTTTATTTAGTTTCCCTTCGACTAAAAGAATTACCTGCTATTGGCTATCGGCCGACAGCTAAGCCGGCTGGCTCCCCCTCTCCCCGAGGAGAGGGGGCCGGGGGATGAGGTGAACGTCAGCTCTTAACGTCGGGCTGTTTCTGGCTTTGCCAGAGCACCACCTGCCAGCCCTTTCTGGGGTCCTTGATCTGGACTACCACATACTTGAGGTGAGCCAGATTGGCTGAGCCGTCGGGTTTGTTGGGCAGGGTGATGGTGATGGTGCCGTTGACCACGGCGGCCTTGCCCTCATTGTAAGCGCGCACGGTCAGGGCTTCCACCTCGATGTTGTCGTACTGGCTTTTGCCCTCGCGGATGCTTTGCAGGTAGTCGGGCTTACCGTTTTGCTTGCCGTTGGAGTGGGTATACACCAGATCGTCGGCGAAGGCCTGTTCGAGGTAGGCGAAATCCTTGCTCACCTGGGCCGCGAGCCGGCGGCGCTCCAAGGCCTCCACCTCCTTGGCAGCGGCCATGTCTTTCTTTGATTGGGCGAAGGTGAGGGCGGGCAACGCCAGCAGCAACAGCGCCAGCAGGAAACGAATATTTTTCATGGTGCAGAAAGGCTTAGGTGTTATACTCCATCGTCGAGGCGGACTTTTTCCATGCGGGGGGCGAAGGCCTGCATGAGCACCCAGGCCAGCAGGTAGGCGCCGCCGCAAATCCAGAACATGATGTAGTAGGCCTGATCGAGCTGGCCGATGCTTTCGTAGTAGACGAACATGCGCTTTTGCACCAGGGCCGAAAGCAAGATGCCGCCCAACCCGCCGGCCATGCCACCGATGCCCGTAACGGAGGCCACGGCGCGGTTCGGAAACATGTCCGATACGGTGGTGAAGATGTTGGCGCTCCAGGCCTGGTGGGCCGCGGCAGCAATGCCAATCACGAGTACGGCCAGCCACATGTTAATCTGGCCAAGCTGCTGGGCAAACACAATCGGGAAAACGCAAAACGCAATGAGCAGCATGCTGATTTTGCGGGCCCGGAAGGGCTGCATGCCGTTGCGCATCAGCCGAAGCGGAATCCAGCCCCCACCCACGCTGCCCACGCTCGACAGAATATAGACGACCGCCACGGGCAGCGAAATCTGGGTGCCCGTGAGGCCGTACTGCTTGTTGAGGAAGTCGGGCAACCAGAACAGGTAGAACCACCAGATGGGGTCGGTGAGGAACTTACCGAACACGAAGGCGTAGGTCTGCCGGTAAGTCAGCAGTCTTGAACCACGACACCTTGGGCTGCACCTCCACGCCGGCCGTGGCCGGTTCGTCGTCGTGGGTGATGTAGTCGAACTCCGATTTAGTTAGCCGGGCGTGGCGGGCGGGCACTTCGTAGATAATCATCCACAATGCCAGCCACACGAAACCCAGCGCGCCCGTAATGACGAAGGCCCATTTCCAGCCGATGGTTTCGGCGATAAGGGGCACGGTAAGCGGGGCGATAATGGCGCCCACGTTCGAGCCCGAGTTGAAGATGCCGGTGGCCAGGGCCCGCTCCTTCTGCGGAAACCACTCGGCGGTGGTTTTGATGGCGGCCGGGAAGTTGCCGGCCTCCGTGATGCCCAGCGCGGCCCGCGCCACCGAAAAGCCCAGCGTGCTGCTCACAAAAGCGTGCCCGATGGCGGCCAGACTCCACAGGAACGTGGATAGCGCATAGCCGATTTTCGTGCCCAGCTTATCGATGATGCGCCCTGCTCCCAGCATGCCCACCGAATACGCCACCTTGAAGGCAATTTCGATGTTGGCGTAGTCGCCGGCGTTCCAGTTGAAGATTTTTTCGAGGTAGGGCTTGAGCAGGGAAATAACGGCCCGGTCGAGGTAGTTGACGGTGGTGGCGAAAAACACCAGCGAGCAGATCGTCCAGCGGTAGCGGCCCATCGTGGTGGCCGCCGAACCGGGTGGCGAGATGGCGGAAGCAGTCTGTAACATCAGCAGCGGGAATTCGGGGTGGGAAATACGGAGCGTGTCATCCTGAGCTGGCGAAGGACCTTATCACGTGAAAACGAGTCGTTGACACCGCCGTCCGCACGTGATTAGGTCCTTCGCCAGCTCAGGATGACAGGGGCGGCACGAACGTGAGCAGCTCGGCGGTGAGCTGGCGCAGGTGGGCGGGGTCGTCGTTTTTGAAGAGCTGGGAGCCCATGCCCACCACGTTCACGCCCGCCCCGAACCATTCGGTCAGGCTGGCCTGGGTGGGTTCCACGCCGCCCGTCACCATCAGGGGCACGGTGGGCATGGGGCCGCGCAGGCTCTTGATGAAGCCCGGCCCCAGCACGTTGCCGGGGAAGATTTTCACGATGGCCGCGCCCAGCTGGGTGGCCTCGTACACCTCGCGCACCGTCATGCAGCCGGGCAGCCAGGGCGTACCCCGGCGGCCGCACACCTCGGCCACCTCGGCCGTCAGGCAGGGCTGCACCACGAAGTCGGCCCCGGCGGCAATGAATCGCTCGGCGTCGGCGGCCGTGTAAATGGTGCCGATACCCAGCAGCATCTCGGGGCAGTTGTCGCGCACGAACGTCACCAGCTCCTCGAACACGCCGAAGGCCTGGGCCCCACGGTTGGTAAACTCGAACACGCGCAGTCCGCCCTCGTAGCAGGCCTGCACCACCCGGCGGGCGTACGCGGCATCGGCATGGAAGAACACGGGCACCACGGGGTACCCCAGCACGGTGTCAAGAATATGGTCAGCGGAGAAGCGGGACATTATTTTGAGCTGTTAGCTACTAGCTGTTGGCTGTTAGCTTTTTTTGAGGATGTGAAACGGCGAGCGTAAGGGTTTCCGGAACGAAAGAGCTATTGGCTAACAGCTGTCAGCTAATAGCTTAAAAAATCAGCGCAGCAGGCGGCCGGTGGTGTTGCCGGCCACGATGTGGTTGACTTCGGCGGGGGTTACGAGGTTGATGTCGCCGGGAATGGTGTGCTTGAGGGCCGAGGCGGCGGTGGCGAAATTCAGGGCTTCGGGCACCGTGGGCAGGTGGAGCTGGCCGTAGATGAAGCCCGAAATGAAGGAGTCGCCCCCGCCGATGCGGTCCACCACGGGGTTGATGTCGTAGAACTCGGTTTCGTGGTAGCGGCCCTCGGCGTAGGCAATGCCCTTGATGCGCTCGTGGGAGGCGCTCTGGGTGTCGCGGCGGGTGGCAATGACCTGTTTGATGTTGTGGGAAGCGCGCCATCAGCTGCTCGCTCATCGAGACGAAGCTGTTCTCCGCCCCTTCCGCCGGCCGGATGCCGAACAGGTCCTCCGCGTCGCCCTCGGTGCACACGACCAGGTCGCAGCCGGCCACCAGCTCGGGCATCACGTCCTGGGCGCGCTGGCCGTACTGCCACAGGTTGCGGCGGTAGTTCACGTCGGCCGAGACGGTGAGGCCCAGGCGGCGGGCGGCGGCAATGGCCTCGCGGGTGGCCTGGGCGGCCGAGGCCGAAATGGCGGGCGTAATGCCCGTCCAGTGCAGCCACTGGGCATTTTGCAGAATCTCGTCCCAGGCAAACCACGCGGGTTGCAGGTTGGCGAAGGCCGAGTCGTAGCGGTCGTACACGATGCGGCTGGCCCGCAGCGAGGCGCCCACTTCGAGGAAGTACAGGCCCAGCCGCTCGCCCCGGAACACGCAGTGCTGCATGTCCACGCCGTGGCCCCGGAAGTGCTGGGCGGCGGCCTGGCCCACGGCGTTATCGGGGAAGCAGCCCACGTGCGCGGCCGGCACGCCCAGATGGGCCAGGGCCGCCCCCACGTTGGCGTCGCCCCCGCCGTAGGTCACGTCCAGCGAGCTGGCCTGCGACATCCGGTAGTTGAGCGGCGGCGACAACCGCATCATGATTTCACCAAAGGTGACGACTTGTTTCATGGGGGGAATTTGAGGGCTGGGGGACTGGAGAGTTGGAGAGTTAGAACGTCAGCTCCCCTCCTCAGATGAGGAGGGGCTGGGGGTGGTTGATGCTGCCATAACTGTTTCCAGCACTGGTTTTTAGGAGCTGTTCAACGACGGGTCAACCACCCCCAACCCCTCCTCATCTGAGGAGGGGAGCTGACGTTCTATCGCTACACCGCTTCCGCGGCTTCCTTCACGTTCACTTTCTCGAAGCCGAAGTAGGCTTTGGCGTTGTGGTAGCAGATGTTCTGGATGATGCCGCCGAGCAGTTCCAGGTCGTCGGGCAGCTCGCCGTTTTCCACGTCGTTGCCGAACAGGTTGCAGAGCACGCGGCGGAAATACTCGTGGCGCGGGTACGAGAGGAAGCTGCGCGAATCGGTGAGCATGCCCACGAAACGGCTCAGCAGGCCCATGTTGCTCAGGGCGTTGAGCTGCTTCTCCATGCCGTCCTTCTGGTCGAGGAACCACCAGCCGGAGCCGAACTGCACCTTGCCGGCCACCGAGCCGTCGTTGAAGTTTCCCACCATCGTGGCAATCAGCTCGTTGTCGGCGGGATTGAGGTTGTAGATGATGGTTTTGGCCAGCTTGTCCTGCTCGTCGAGGCGGTTGAGGAAGCGCGAGAGGGCGCGGCCCTGGGCGAAGTCGCCGATGGAATCCCAGCCGGTATCGGGGCCGAGCTGGCGCAGCATGCGGGTGTTGTTGTTGCGCAGCGCCCCGAGGTGGTACTGCTGGGTCCAGCCCTTCTCCCAGTCGAGCTCAGCCAGCAGCACCAGCAAACCCGATTTGAGCGTGATAACCTCTTCCGTGGTCAGCTCCTGGCCGCCGCGCACCTGGGCAAACAGCTCCTGGAGGCGGGCCGGGGTGTAGTCGGCGGCGTAAATCTGCTCCAGCCCGTGGTCGGAGAGGCGGCAGCCGAGGGCGGCGAAGTAGTCGTGGCGGGTGCGCAGGGCCGTTTCCAGGTCGGCGTAGGTGCGGATGTCCACGGCGGCCGCTTGGCCGAGCTTATCGAGGTAGGCGTTGTAGGTGGCGCGCGTCCTCCACGGCCATGGCCTTGTCGGGGCGGAAGGTGGGCAGCACCTGCACCTCGAAGCCGCTGGCGGCCAGCGCGCGGTGGTACTCCAGCGAGTCGGTGGGGTCGTCGGTGGTGCAGAGCGTTTTCACGTTCATCTTGCGCAGCAGGTTGCGCACCGAGTACTCGGGCGTCTGCAGCAGGGCGTTGCACTGGTCGTAGATGCGGCGGGCGCTTTCCGGATTCAGCAGCTCGGTCACGCCGAAGTAGCGCTGCAGCTCCAGGTGGGTCCAGTGGTAGAGCGGGTTGCGCACGGTCTGGGGCACGGTTTCGGCCCACTTCTCGAACTTCTCCCAGTCGGAGGCGTCGCCCGTGATGTAGCGCTCGGGAATGCCGTTGGTGCGCATGGCGCGCCACTTGTAATGGTCGCCGTAGAGCCAGACCTGGGTGATGGTCTCGAACTGCCGGTCGTCGGCAATCTGGTCGGGCAGCAGGTGGTTGTGGTAGTCGATGATGGGCATGGGCGCGGCGTACTGGTGGTACAGCGTGCGGGCCGTGGCCGTCTGGAGCAGGAAATCCTCGTTGAGAAAGGGCTTCATAATCAGCAGCGGATTAAAAGGGTGGGCTCCCCGCTGGCGGGGAGGTAGGTGGGTAAAGATATCAGTTTCAACCCCCGGAATACCCAGTTTTTGGGCTAAAATCCCGGTTTTATCTACGCAAACGTTCCCGGTAGCCGGGGGTGGTGGGTTGTCAGTTGCTGGTTGTCGGTTGTCAGTATCCGGCTCGTCATTCAGCGCACTGACAACTGACAACCAGCAACTGACAACTCCCTTACAGCGACACCCCGCGTTTCCAGGGGATGAAGTCGGTTTGGCCGTGGCGGACGGCGGCTACTTCTTCGCCGCTGGCCACGCGCACCACGTAATCGAGGATGCGCGCGCCGGCCTGTTCGATGGTTTCTTCCCCGTCGATGACGGTGCCGGTGTTCACGTCGATGATGTCGGGCATGCGGTTGGCCAGGGCCGTGTTGGAGCTGATTTTGACCACCGGGGCAATGGGGTTGCCGGTGGGCGTGCCCAGGCCGGTGGTGAAGAGCACCACCGTGGCTCCCGGAGCCCACTTCGGCCGTGGTCGATTCCACGTCGTTGCCGGGGGTGCAGAGCAGGGTCAGGCCGGGCTTGGTGACCAGCTCGGGGTAGTCGAGCACGGCCACCACCGGCGAGGAACCGCCCTTGCGGGCCGCCCCGGCCGATTTCATGGCGTCGGTAATCAGCCCGTCGCGGATGTTGCCGGGCGAGGGGTTCATGTCGAAGCCCGAGCCCACGGCCACGGCCGAGTCGCCGTAGGCCTTCATCAGGGAGCTGAACCGCTCGGCCGTTTCCGTGTCCACGGAGCGGTCCACGAGTTCCTGCTCCACCCCGCAGAGCTCCGGGAATTCGGCCAGAATCACGGAGCCGCCCAGGCCCACCAGCAGGTCGGAGACGTGGCCCACGGCGGGGTTGGCCGAGATGCCCGAGAAGCCGTCGGAGCCGCCGCATTCCAGGCCCAGGCAGATTTTGCTGAGCGGGGCGGGTTGGCGGGTCTGCTGGTTGGCCACCATCAGGCCGGCAAACGTCTGGCGCAGGGCCGTGCTGATCAGCGCTTCCTCGGTCCCGATTTTCTGCTGCTCCAGAATGTAGAGCGGCTTTTGCAGGCCGCCGGGGCTGCGCTTGGCAATTTCGTCCTGCAGCATGCTCACCTGCGCGTTCTGGCAGCCCAGGCTCAGGACCGTGGCGCCGGCCACGTTGGG
Source organism: uncultured Cytophagales bacterium (assembly GCA_963711295.1). GTDB lineage: Bacteria > Bacteroidota > Bacteroidia > Cytophagales > Hymenobacteraceae > Hymenobacter. The sequence continues at coordinate 663,624 of CAVQDF010000003.1, read as the reverse complement.
GTGGGTGATGTAGCCGGCCAGCAGCCCGCAGAGCGTCTGGGCATCCTGGCGGATGCCGCCGCAGCCGCCCTCGTGCTGCAAAAACCGGATGCCGTCCACGTTCGGAAACAGGCGGGGCTGCTGGTGGCCGGGCTCGGCCGAGTGCAGGTCGGTGGCCAGAATCTCCTCCACTGACTTACCGGCCTGCATCAGCGAAATCAGCTCCTGGGTCTGGGGCTGGTAGCTTTTGCGGCGGGCGTAGCCGAGGTCGTTCACCAGGGCTTCTTCCAGCACCTGAATGTTGCGGTTCTCGCAGAACACCAGCGGAATCACGAGCCAGTAGTTGGCCGTGCCCACGCGCCCGTCGGGGCGGTGGAAGCCCTGGAACGTGCGCTCCTGCCAGGGGCTCACGTCGGGCGCCTGTCCAGGCGGCGCGGGCCTGGTGGTGCTCGTCGTAGCTGTCGGTGGCGTGGTGGATGTTGGCCGTGGTGAGCAGGCCGCCCGCCCCGATGGCCGAGTTGGCCTTGCCCACCAGCACGCCGTACATGTGCACCGCGTCGCCGGGGGCCAGGTTTTGCAGGGCCAGCTTGTGCTTGGCCGGAATCCGCTCGGTGGTGGTAACGGTGGTGCCACCCGAGGTAACGGGCGTGCCGATGGGCAGGTCCTGGAGGGCAACCAGCACGTTATCGTCGGGGTGAATTTTGGCTACCAGGTGTTTCATTTGGTCTGAGCTGTTAGCTGTTAGCTGTTAGCTGTTAGCTGTTAGCTGTTAGCGTGTATGTCGGATGAGGCGCAGGGTTGTTTGAAAGCGAAAAAAGCTATCAGCTAACAGCCATTAGCTAATAGCTGTTAGTTCCCGGTTCAGGGCGCGGGCGAGGGTGGCGCGGGGGCCGAGCTCCAGGATTTGCTCCAGGTAGCGGGTCACACAGTCGGCGAAGCCGGGCAGGGCCAGCAGGTCGTGGCCCCAGAGGGCCTGGTTGTGCAGCACGGCGCGGGTCAGGTCGGCTGGCTCCAGGCGCTGCCAGAGGTCGGCGAAGTAGCGCGGCTTTCTCGTCCTGAATCAGGTACGGTTCCCCGTGGACCTCGCCGTACCACTGGCCTCCCTGCTCCTGCCGTACGCCGCGCATGAAGCGCAGGTAGGCGGCAAAACCCAGGGCCATGTAGTGGGGCACGGCGCGCAGTTGTTGGTAGTAGTGGAGCAGCGTGGGCACGTTGCGCAGCTGCATTTTGGCCGTGTAGTTGAGCGTGATGGACAGCCAGCGGTGCTCGATGGCGGGGTTGCGGAAGCGGTCCAGCACCTGCATGCCGAAGCGCTGACCCACTTTTTCGTCCACGGCGTACGGGATGCCGGGCAGCAGGTCGGCCAGCAGCAGGTTGTGGATGAAGCTGGTCATGTTGGCGTCGTCCATGGCCTCGCGCACGGTAGGAAAGCCGGCCAGGAAGGCCAGGCCGCAGCTGAGCGTGTGGGTGCCGTTGAGCAACCGCAGCTTCAGCTCCCGGAACAGGTTGATATCGGGCTGCACGAGCACGCCGGCGTCGGCCTGCTCGAAGCTCAGGATGCTTTTCACCCGCTCGTCGCCCTCAATGGCCCAGAGCGTGTACACTTCCGAGTTAATCAGCAGCTCGTCCTGGTAGCCGAGGCTGGCTTCCAGCTCCGACTGGGTAGCCGCGTCGGGACTACCGGGCACGATGCGGTCCACAAGCGAATTGCACACCTGGTTGGCCGTTTCGAGCCAGTCGATGAACTCGGCGCTGAGGCCGTTGCGGTGGGCCTGCTCCAGCAGGATGCCCTCGAGCTTGGTGCCGTTGTCCACAATCAGCTCGGTGGGCACAATCACCAGGCCCTTGCTCTTGTCGCCTTCGAAGGCCTGGTAGCGGGCCAGCAGAAACGCCAGCAGCTTGCCCGGAAACGATACCGGCGGACTCTGGCTGATGTCGTCGGACACCAGCTGAATGCCCACTTCGGTGGTGTTGGAAATCACCACGGCCAACTCCGGGTTGGCGGCGCATGCCAGCACCTCGGCCCACTGACTCGCGGCCGAGAGCACCCGGCTGATAGCCGAGCAGACTACGTCTTCGGCCACCGGGCGGCCATCCTCGATGCCCCGGATGCTGAGCGTGTAGAGGCCGTCCTGACGGTGAAAGGCGTCGATGTCGCCGCCGTCGGTGCTTTTGACCACGACCACCCGGCCATTGAACAGGCCCTGGCGGTTGGCTTTGTCGATGAGGTAGTCGGGCAGGCCGCGCAGCAGCACGCCGGTGCCGAATTGCAGCACCTTTTCGGGTAGCGTCAGCAAGGCCGGCGGCACCAGGGGGGTCGGGCCGGAAGTGGCCAGTTGGGGGGATAAGTGCGGCATGGTCAGGACCGGTTAATTGTGGCTGCCCGCGGGGGCGTTACTGTTCCATTTCTGATGCCAGCGCGGGTACTCCTGCGCCAGCAGTTTCTGGGGCCACACGCCGGCGTAGGCATAGCCGGTGCGCCGCTCATATTCAATGTCGGCCAGGGCAGCGTGGGGCTGGGAGTCGCGGCCCACATACATGGGCCGGTTGGTTTGCAAATCGTAAAAGCGGGCCCAGATAACGGAGCCGGCTTCGGGCACGATTACCCGGTCGTAGCCCTTGGCCAGCCTGGAGTCAGGCTGGTCGCGTATGGCGTAGCCGGTGAGCTTTACTTTGTCGAGCCAGGTCATGGCCGCTTCCACCGACTTGATGATGGCCGGCGAGGGGTTTTCGGTGTCCATGAGAAAGCGCAGAATGTCCACCGATTCCATGCCGCTGAGCGAGGCCAGCTCGAAGGCCCGGGCCTTGGCAGGTTGCAGGGTTTTCTCGTCGTACTGGGCGCACCAGGCCGTGAGCGTGCCGTGCTGCACATACTGGGTTTTCAGAATGCAGTCGAGGCCCTTGGCCACGGCGGCGGCGGCGGGGGCCACCAGTTCGGCGCTTACGGTTGCAAAGCCCTTGCTGCGCCGGCTCACGTCGCGCAGCACCTGCAGGGCCTGAATCATGGCGTCGTCGTTGTAGGTTATCTGGTGGCGGTAGCTGCTCAGGTCGGGGTAGTACTGGGGGAAACCGCCGTTGGCATACTGCATCTGCAGCAGGTAGCGGATGCCCTTTTCGGCGCCGGCCCGGTAAGCCGGGTTCCGGGTGCTGGCGTAGGCTTGCACCAGGTAGCGGATTTCGCGGGTGGTGGCATTGTTGTCGATGGTGGCGTCGTTGCGCCCGGCGTCGTCGCGGGTGGCGGCTATTTCGGCCACACTCATCGGGTGGTCATATTTCACCTTCACGTTGTCCACCATTTTAGGCCATCCGCCCACCTCGCGCTGATAAACCAGCATGCGCTCGGCCACCGAATCGATACCCGGGGCGGCGGCGGCCGGCGAGGGCGTTGCCGCCGTCGAGGCCACTGCCTGCCCGGGCAGGGCCGAGTAGCGGTCGGGACCGGCCACCACCGGCGTCAGGGGCACGGTAGCGGCGCGGCCCGATTTGGGGTACCAGCGCCCCCCGAAGGTCCAGTCGGCTTTCACCTGCCGGGCTTTGGGCGCACCTTTAGCGGAAGCCAGGTTGTTTTGCATCCAGGCAAAATCGGGAGCGCCCACGCGGTGGCAGTTCTGATAGTACACCCGGCGGCCCCAGAGCCGGGGCCCGGGCCCCGACTCGGCCCAGTAAATGTCGGCGTCGGCCATGTTGGCGGCGAAGCGGCAGTTGATGAGGTAGAACTGCGCCTCGCGGTGGAAGCGGCCCAGCTTGAACTGGTCGTCGCCCTCGAAGGTGCAGTTGCGAAGCACCGTTTTGGCGTCTTCGCTGCCCGAGCCGTCGTGCCAGATGGCGGCGTTGGGGTTGTGGCAGATGAAGCGGCAATTTTCGGCGTAGGCCCAGCCCCGGGGGCAGTAGAAATCCACCCCGCCCTCCATGGTGCAGTTCTGGAAGTAGTACAGGCCCGCGTCCACGTCCCAGGGGCTCACCGTGTCGCCATTGAGGGAGCGGAAGGTGCAGTGCTTCACCGTCAGGCGGGTGGTGCCGGGCATGGTGCGCAAAGCCATCTGGTGGCCGGTGGCACTCACGGCCCGCTTGCCGCCGGGGGCGGTGGGGCAGTCCAGCAGCAGGTCGGGCTCGCCCCGGTGCTCGTAGCCGTAGCTGTTGATGACAGTCAGGTTTTCCAGCGTCGCGTCGGGCGAGTTGCGCATGTTGAGCGTGGCTACGCCCCAGTCGTCGGCGCCCCCTACGGGGTCGCAGCGCCAGGCGTCGCGCGACTGAGCGTAGGTCAGTATCACGCCCTTTTCGCTCTGCCCCTTCAGGCGCACGTTGCGCTTGCCATCGAGCCGGACTTTCTCCTGGTAAGTGCCGTTTTTAATGTACACCGTGCGCATCGTGGCGGCCTCGTTGGGCAGGCTATTGAGGGCGGCCTGGATGGTCCGGAAATTCCCCGAACCATCCGCCGCCACCGTTACCTGCTGAGCTTGGGCCAATACGGTTCCCATTTCCCCAGCCCCTGCCAGCAGGCACAGTAAGATCAGTAGTCGTTTCATCGCGGTGAATGAGTGAATGGGTGAATGAGTGATGATCCGGAGTACTCAGGCAGGCATAACGCCCACTCCTTCACCCATTCACCGCTAGTAGCCGAAATTCTGCTTTAGGGCCGGGTCCGAAGACAGGGTGCTCTGCGGAATCGGGAGCAGCTCCTTGCCTTTACCGGGCACGTACTCGGCCGCGAGGCCGGTGCCGGCGCTGGCGGCCGTGGTGGTACCGATAGTAGCCGAAGTACCGGCCGGCCGGGTGTTGGCGATATAAGCCGCATCAATAGCCTGGCGCCAGTTCACGCGCACGGTACCCGCGGGGGCGGCGGTGGAAGTGGGCGAGGGCCGGTAAAAGGAGCGCGTGTACTGCACCGGACCAATGGCCGTGGGCGTTTTGAAGTACATATACTGGGGCACGTTCTGGTAAGGGGCCTGATTTCTGGCCAGCTTTTCCAGGTTGGCCTTGGCCTCGGCAATCTTGGTTTCAAACAGGTTCCAGCGCAGCAGATCGTACTTGCGGATGGCTTCGCTGCCAAACTCCAGGTAGCGCTCATTCACGAGGGCGTTGAAGAAGCTGCCTTTCGAGGTGAGGTCGAGGCCGGCGCTGGCCAGGGCCGTTTTGCCGCCGAAGCCGCGGGTGCGCACTTCCATGAAGGCCGCCCTGGCCGCGGCCGTGGGGCCGTTAAGTTCGTTTTCAGCTTCCGCGAACATCAGCAACACGTCGGCGAAGCGGATGATGGGCCAGTTATAGCCCAGGTAGTTGCCGGTACCCGGAATGGGCGGCACGTGCCAGTCGCGGCGGAACTTGCCGTCGGTGATGGCATTCAGCGCCACCCCGTTCTGGAAGTTGGTCGACGGGATGTTGTAAGTCGTGATGGTTACGTCGCGGCGCGTATCGAGCGAGTCGAAGGCGTAGAAGTAGGTTGGCACGGCCGTAACAGCCCCCTGGGTCGAGCCAAAGATGGGCGAGGCGTTCAGGCGCGGACCGCCGTAGTAGCCCAGCTTGCTGTCGGTACCCGAGGTCGAGCCGCCCATGCCCACCTGGAACATGATTTCGTTGGCGGCCTCCGGGCGCTGCTCATTGATACTCTTGAACAGCTCCTGGAAGCTGGCGTTCAGGTTGTGCTCGCCGCGGTTGGCCATCAGCTCCTGGCATTCCTGGCGGGCAATGCGGTAGTAGTCAAGGTAGTCGGCCGGGCGGGTCATCTGGGCCTCACGCAGGGCGTAGCCGCCCCGGTACATGGCCAGGCGGGCGCGCAAGGCCTTTACTGCCCCTTTCGTAATCCGCTCATTGGCGGCACCCGCCTTCGAGCGCCAGGGCACCAGCTTCTGGGCCTGCAACAGGTCAGCAATCAGCTTGGTGAGCGTAGCGTTGCGGTCGGCGTTGGGCAGGTTGAAATCCTGGCCCGACACGGAGGGCGTAAACTGCGCCGGCACATCGCCCCAGTTGCGGATCAGTTCCAGGTAATACTGGGCCCGCAAAGTCAGGGCCTCGCCGTAGAGGCGGTGCAGGGCCGCCGTATCGGCGGCCGCGCCGCTGTTGTACTGGCTCATGAGCGGAATCTGCTGAATGCAGATGTTGGCCCGCTCCACGCCCTGATACAGCTGGTTCCAGGGCCGGGTGATTTCGGCGTTGGTGGCCAGCGCCGTGTAGCGGGCAATGCTGCGCCGGGCCCCGTCGGAAGCCCCCGCCGACCCGATCAGCTCGTCGGAATCATAAGGAAAATACATGCTGATGCGGGTGCCGTAGCCCTGGTCGCCGGAAAGCGAGGCGTAGGCCCCGATAACGGCCGAGGTGGCGCCGGCCACGTTGCTGAACGTGTATTCGGTGGTATTGAGGGCCACCGGCTCCACGTCGAGGAAGTTCTGGCAGGAAGTTACAGCCCCAGCGGCCCCGGCTATTGCCAGCGCGGCTAGCGCGGCCCGAAAGGAAACAGAAGATTTCATATACGGATGCAAAAAGCGGGTGGGAATTAGAGTGACAGGTTCAGGCCGAACAGGAAGGCCCGGCTCCGGGGGTAGGCGGCATAATCGACGCCCGGCGTGAGGGGCGTGGAGCGGCGCGTGTTCACTTCCGGGTCGTAACCCGAGTACTTGGTGAAGGTGTAGACGTTGTTGAGCGTCACGTAAAAGCGCAGCTGCTGCACTTTGGCCCGGGTGGTCAGGACTTTAGGCAGGGTATAGCCCAGCGTGAGGTTGTTCACGCGCAGGAACGAGCCATCTTCCACGGCCCACGAATGCAGGAAGTAGTTGCGGGTCGGCGTCCAGATGCTGGCGTTCTGGTTTACCTGATTCAGCGTGTTCAGGTCCGTAATCGGTGTGCCGTCGGCGTTGATGGTGCGGTAACGGTCGGCCATCACGCCCAGCACGTTGCTGAACACGGTGTTGGCCGTGTTGGAGGTGAACTCGATTTTGTTGGCGTTGTAGACGTCGTTACCCAGCACAAAATTCAGGAACACGCTGGCATCGAAGTTCTTGTAGGTAAACTGCTGGTTGAGGCCGCCCGCCAGCTTGGGGTTGGCGTTGCCGATCACCGTCTGGTCCTGGTCGTTGATCACGCCGTCGCCGTTCAGGTCCTTGAGTTTGAGCAGGCCGGGCCGGAACACCGACTCGCCCAGCAAACCCAGGTTATTCACCAGCGCCACCTTGCCCTGGCCATCCAAGCGCGGCGTCCAGGTCTGGGTAGCGGCGTTGTAGCCCGTGAAGTCGGCGGCCGTCAAAAAGCCGTCAGTTACGTAGCCGTACATCTGGCCTACCGGCTGGCCCACCCGAGCCACGTAGTCTTGGTTGAGGGCGGTGCCGGCCCAGCCCGAGGCGATGCCCGGAATTTCATTCAGCCCCGAACCCAGGCTCTCGATGCGGCCCCGGTTGAAGGACGTGTTGGCCGTGGCCGTCCAGGTGAAGTTGGGCGTCGTGATGATGGTGCCCGTCAGCTGCAGCTCTACGCCCTTGTTGGAGGTTTCGCCGATGTTGCGCAGCTGGGAGGTATAGCCCAAAAAGGGCGGAATGGGCTGGTTGATGAGCAGGTCGGTGGTCGTGTTGTAATACACGTCGCCAGTGAACTGCAGCCGGTTCTGCCACAACGCCAGATCCACGCCGATGTCGCGGGAGGTGGTTACCTCCCACTTCAGGTCGGGGTTGGGCAGGGTGCTGGCCGAGGCGCCGAGCACCTGGGTATGGTTGAGGTAATACGGTGCGCTGCCGGCCGAGTAGAGCTGGCTGTAAAGGTTGTCGGCGATGCGGTTGTTGCCGGCCTGGCCGTAGCTCAGGCGCAACTTCAGGTCCGATACGGCCGGTACCCCCGAGAAGAAGCTTTCCTTGGAAATGCGCCAGGCCGCCGAAGCGCCGGGGAAGTAGCCCCAGCGGTTGCCCGCCCGGAACTTGGACGAGCCATCGGCCCGCAGCGTACCCGTGAACAGGTACTTGTCGTCGTAGGAGTACGTCAGGCGGCCGAAGCCCGAGAGCAGCGTGTAATTCTGGGGCACATCGGTGCGGGGCAGCACGGGCTGGCTGGTCTGGCCGGCGGGCAGCACGCCCTGGTTGATGTTGGCCAGCGCCCGCTCGGCGGTAATATCGAGGGGCAGATAGTTGGTCTGGATGAACTGGAGGCGGCTTTCCTGCTGGTAGGTTTCCTGGCCCACCAGCACGCCCAGCTGGTGCTTGCCCTGGCGGTAGTTGTAGTCGAGCACGTTCGAGTTGTTGAGCGTGGTCTGGGTGGTGGTGCTGATGGTGGCGAAGGGCAGGTTGAGGTAGCCGCCGGCCGCCTGCCGGATAGTGGGCGAGTAGCGCCCGTTGAAGGTGCTCAGGTCGAAATTGGTGATATCGAAACCCGCCGTGGAGCGCAGCGTGAGGTTCTTGATCAGCTCCAACCCGACCGTGCCGCCCACGTTGAACGTGCGGCGCTTGTCGCGGCGGTACTCGTTGTCGATGGCAATGACCGGGCTCACCAGGCTGGAGTTGGTGAAGAAGTCGTCGTCGAAGGTGTTGGGGTCGAGCACGGTGCCCGAGGCGTTGGGCACGCTCAGGGGCATGTACTGCACCGTGTTGCGCAACCGCGACGTCACGCTCGAACCGCTGGAGGAAGTACCCGAGCCGTTCACGTACTGGTCGTTGAAGCGCACGTTCAGACCCACCCGCAGCTTGTCGGTGGCCTTGGTATCGAAGCGGAAGTTGACCAGGTTCCGGACGTAGTCGGAACCGCGCTGAATACCGTCTTCGGAGTTGCGCGTCAGGCTCAGCGAGTAGGTGGTGCCCTTGCTGCCGCCTGCTACCGAAAGGTTGTGGGTCTGCTGGAAGGCGTCGCGCCCGAATACCTTGTCCTGCCAGTCAATAAACGGCGCCTGGCGGGCCCGCATGAGCGTATCGCTCTGGTAGTTGGAGCTGCCGAACAGCTTGGCGAAAGTGCTCAGCCCGCCCTGGCCGTTCACGCCGGCCTGCTGGGCCCGCTCGAACTGGTAGTTCAGGTAATCGGCCGGCCCGAGCACGTCCAGCGTTTTGCTGATGCGGCGGAAACCCGCGAACCCGTTGTAGCTGATAACAGTGCGGCCCTCAATGCCTTTTTTGGTGGTGATGATTACCACGCCGTTGGCGCCGCGGGCACCGTAAATGGCGGTCGAGGCCGCGTCTTTAAGCACGTCTACCGAGGCAATGTCCTGGGGCGCAATCACGGCCAGCGCGTTTTCAATCTGGATGCCGTCCACTACGTAGAGCGGGGAGTTGTCCTGGGTCACCGAGCCGCCGCCCCGTACCCGCACCCGCACGTCGAGGTTGCCGGGGGTGCCTTCCGAGGAGGTGAGCTGCACGCCCGCCAGCCGGCCGGTGAGGGCCTCGGCGGCCGAGTTCACCGGAATGTCCTTGATCTGCTGAGCACCCACCGACGAGACGGCACCCGTCACGTCGCGGCGCTGCACGGCCTGGTAGCCGATAACCACCACATCGTCGAGGGTCTGCGAATCTTCCTTGAGCGTAGCATTGAGGCTGGTTCGCTCACCTACCGCTACTTCGTAGGGCAGGAATCCGATGTAGCTGAAGCGCAGGGTGGCACCCGCCGGCACAACCAGCTCGAAACGGCCTTCGCCATCGGTGGTAGCCCCGATGCTGGTGCCTTTCACGACCACGGTAACGCCGGGTAGCGCCTCGCCTTTTTCAGACTTGACGATGCCCTGCACGCGCTGCTGGCTTTGCTGTGCCCAGGCCGGCAGCGCCACTGCCGCCACAAGGGGGGTCAGCAACAGTAGGTGTTTTTTCATGACGGGAAGTGGGGGAATTTTGGTGAGGGAGATATGACGGGCTGGCCCAGAGGCCTAGCGCAAATCCGGAATGGCCACGGCGTCCATGTCGGTGTACTGCTGGTTTTCGCCGCCCATCCCCCAAATGAAGGTGTAGCCGGCCGTGCCGCAGCCCGCGTGCACCGACCAGGGCGGGGAGAGAATGGCCTGGCCCTCGGCTACCCACAGATGACGGGTTTCCTGGGGCTGGCCCATGAGGTGGAGCACGCGCTGGTCCGCGGGCAGATCAAAGTAGAGGTAGGCCTCCATGCGCCGGTCGTGGGTGTGGGCCGGCATGGTATTCCAGACGCTGCCCGCGTGCAGCCTGGTCAGGCCCATCACCAGCTGGCAGCTGGCCAGCCCCTCGTCGTAAATGTACTTGTAGATGGTGCGCTGGTTGGCCGTTTCGGCGGTGCCCATAGTCACGGGCGTGGCTTCGGCCTGGGTGCGGCGGGCGGTGGGGTAACTGGCGTGGGCCGGCGTAGAAAGCAGGTAGTATTTGGCCGGCGAACCAGCCTCGGCGCTGGCAAACATGACGCTTTGCGCGCCGCGGCCCACGTACAGGCAATCCTGCGGACCCAGCTCGTAGGCCGTGCCGTCCACCGTCACGGTGCCGGCAGCCCCGATATTGAGGATGCCCAGCTCCCGGCGCTCCAGGAAGTAGTCGGCTTTGAGGTTGGCCGGGCAGGGCAGCTCCAGCGGCCCGGCGGCGGGCACGGCCCCGCCTACCACCATCCGGTCGTAGTGGGTGTACACAAGCTCCACGGCATCGGCCACGAACAGGTTTTCGAGCAGGAAATTCTCCCGTAGCTCCGCCGTGTTCAGGGCGGCCGTTTCGCGTGGTCCGATGGCGTATCGTTGGGTCATCTTTTAATGAGTGAATCGGTGAATGAGCGAATGAGTGACTCGGTGAATCGGTGAGTTGGTGAAGGAGTGGCTGAGTGGGTCTGCGGAACGAGAATTCACCCATTCACCGAGTCACTCATTCACCACTACCGCCCCATCCAGCCGCCGTCGACGGTGAGAATGGTGCCATGCACGTAATCGGCGGCGGCGGAGGCGAGGAAAACGGTGGGGCCTTTGAAGTCCGGCGGGCGTGCCCCAGCGGCCGGCCGGGATGCGGGCCAGGATGCTCTGGCTCCGTTCTGCGTCCTGGCGCAGGGCCTCGGTGTTATCGGTGGCGATGTAGCCGGGGGCAATGGCATTCACGTTCACGCCGCGCCCGGCCCACTCGTTGGCCAGGGCTTTCACCAGGCTCCCGATGGCCCCCTTGCTGGCCGCGTAGCCCGGCACGTTGATGCCGCCCTGAAAGGTGAGCAGCGAGGCCGTGAAGATGATTTTGCCACTCCCCTGCTCGATCATCCGGCCGCCAATGGCGCGGGCAATGCGGAAGGGCGCGTCGAGGTTGATGGCCAGCACATTGTCCCAGTCGGCATCGGTGTGCTCGGCAGCCGGGGCGCGCCGGATGGTGCCGGCGTTGTTGATCAGAATATCGATGCGCGGAAAATCCTGCTGCACCTGCGTCAGAAAGGCGTCTACTTCGGGGCGCTGGCTGAAATCGGCCTGGTAGGCGTAGAAGCGGCGGCCCAGGGCCTGTACCTGCTGCTGGGTTTCGGAACCCGAAGCGGCCAGCGTGGCCGATACCCCAATGATGTCGGCCCCGGCCTCGGCCAGCGCCAGGGCCATGCCCTGCCCGATGCCCCGGTTGCAGCCGGTCACCAACGCTGTTTTTCCCGTTAAATCAAACCACGAGGCTACCGACATGCAAAATGCGTTGTAAACGATGGGGTGTAAACTTTTCAAGAAATCAGCTGTCGTTTTAGCAGGGCTAATGGCTGATTGCCATGATTAAGGTTACAGCAACCCTGCTCGGCATGAAAGGAGTTGGCCCGATTAATCTGTGCAAACGATGTCGGGAACGTTGCCAACCGGCCGTGGGCCTACTGTTGAGTACTCACTTAGCCCGATATCCGACTAGTATTTCTAATTTCCGGCTTCCAAAGCGTCCTCCGGCCGCGGCGGACGTTCTTGCACTTTAGTAAGTAAACACTTACCCGAGCCGATCTTATCACCTTCTTTCAGCCCCTGCCCGTGGAAACCTATACCATTAAAGACATTGCCCGCGAGCTGGGCATCTCCACCTCCACGGTGTCGCGGGCGCTGCGGGGCAGCTACGAAATCAACGCCGAAACCAAGCGCCTCGTCATGGAGTGCGCCGAGCGGCTCAACTACCGGCCCAACCCCATTGCCCTGAGCCTGAAGGGCAGCGCCAGCCGCGCCATCGGCGTGATTCTGCCCCAGGTTGCCAACTACTTCTTCTCCCAGGCCATCAACGGCATCGAGGCCATTGCTTACAACCAGGGCTACCACGTCATGATTTTCCAGAGCCAGGAATCCTACGAGCGGGAAATGGCCAACGTGCACCAGGCCATGTCGCGCAAGGTCGATGGGCTGCTGATGTCGCTTTCCAGCGAAACCTCCGACGTAGCCCACCTTCAGGACGTGCTCGACAAGAACGTACCCATCGTGCTCTTCGACCGCGTATCGGCCGACCTGAACGTGACCAAAGTGGTGGCCGATAACTTCGGCGGGGCCTTTGCTGCCACCGAGCACCTGATTCAGGCCGGCCGCCGGCGCATTGCCCACCTCACCATTCAGCCCTGGCTCAGCATCACGCAGGAGCGGCTGGCCGGCTACCGGGCGGCGCTGGAGAAATACGGCCTCGAATTCGATGAGGAGCTGATCCGCTACGGCACCTTCGGCCCCGACGAAGTGGGCCCGATGGTAGACGAGCTCATGCGGCTCGACAGCCCGCCCGAGGCCTTTTTTACCGCCTCCGACCGCCTGGCCGTGGGTTGCCTGCGGGCCCTGCGCCAGCGCAACCTCCGCATCCCCGACGACGTCTCACTCATCGGCTTTACCAACCTCAACGTGGCCGATCTGCTCGAACCCGCCCTGAGCACAGTCGTGCAGCCCGCCACCAAAATTGGCCAGGTAGCTGCCGAGCGCCTCATCGACCAGATCGAGCGCAAGCACCGCGCCCAGCCCATTGAAACCGTCACCATCCCCACCGAGCTCATCGTGCGCAACTCCACCCGCCCGGTGCTGGTGAAGTGAGTGAGTGAGTGAGTGAGTTGGTGAACGGGTAAATGAAACTGTCATCCTGAGCAGCGCGAAGGACCTTATCACGCATAAACAAATCGTTCAATGGTCGTCCAGACGTGATAAAGCCCTTCGCTGTGCTCAGGATGACAGATGGATTTGGACTCTTGCAGGTAAGGCTTAAAAACCGTCATTCCGACCAACCGGGGGCTTCTGCGGAAATCGGCTTGGCCGAAACCCCAGATTCCTCCCGTTGGTCGGAATGACAGCTAACGTGCCGGCCGGGGACGCACTCACTTCGCTCCCGGCCGGCTTCCCCCCTACTTCCGACCTGCCTGTTGCAGCAGCCAGGTCGCCAGGTCGCGGGCGGCCTGGAAGTTCTCGAAGGAGGCCGGAATCTTGCGGCCGTCTACGTATTCGTTGTACAGCCATGGGTCGCCGACGGCGAACACCGTGCCCTTGCCCACTTTGGCCGTGGCCATAATCACGTGCCCGTTCTGGCTGACCAGCGGCGTGGCCGGGGCCTGCACGGCCAGCGGGGCCAGCTCCTTGATGTAGGCCGAATGCGCCGTTTTGAACACCGGATTGCCGGCCGGGATATTCACCCGGCCCTGCTCGAACTGGGTGCCCTTCACCATGTTCAGGTTCAGCGGTTCAAACTGCATCCCGAAGGCCCGGGCCAGGGTGTTGAAGCGCGGGATTTCGCAGTTGCTGGTGTCGTTGGCCATGAGCACGAGCGTGCCGCCGGCCTTCACCCACTTGGTCAGGACGGCCACGTCGGCGGGCTGCACGAAGTTGGGGCTGGGCGTTTCCTTTTTGGTATCGGGATCCACGATGATGTAGACGGCCACGTTTTTGAGGCTGGCGGCGGTGGGCGCGGTGGTTAGCGTGGTGGTGCAGGCGCCCAGGTCGCGCAGCTGCTGGCCCCAGAAGTAGAAGCCGCCGTGGGTGCGCTCGGCCCAGGTGTAGTGCCAGGTTTCGGGCTGGCCGCTGATGGGGTTCGGGCGCAGCTCGTGGTTGAAGTAGTTATCGAGGGCCACGGTTTTGCCCTGGCCCAAAGCGCTGGCGGCGGCCGTTTCCATCTCCACGCTGGCCAGAATAAACGGGCCCACGCCTTTGAGGTCGTTTTGGCGCAGGGGCTCGGTGAGGTAGTACTCGAAGCTGCCGTCGCGGTAGGGCTTGCCGCCGAGGCCGCCCACGCTCACGGTACCGTTGAAGGCCAGCGCGCCGTTTTCTTCGGCCACGAACTGCTTGAGCAGCCCGTCGTAGCCTTTGCGGGCGGCGGCGGCGTACTGCTTGTCGAGGTAGCCCTTGCGCACGCCCTTCTGCAGGAAATACACGAACATGCTGCTGCCCGAAGCCTCCTGGTAGTTGCCCTTGCGCGCGGCCTGGTCCATGACCAGCGCCCAGGTGCCGGCGCTGGCATCCTGGTACTTCACGAGCACCGGCGCGAGGCGCTGCACGTCCTTGATGAGCTGGGCCCGCTGGGGGTGGTTTTGGGGGAAATAATCCAGCACGTCTACCAGCGCCATGGCGTACCAGCCCAGGCCCCGGTCCCAGAAATTGGCCGACTGCCCGGTGGTTTTGTTGGCCCACTGCTGGGTCCGGCTTTCGTCGTAGCCGTGGTAGAAAAGGCCGGTTTTGGGGTCGAGCAGGTTCTTTTCAATCAGGGCAAACTGCTTGGCCACGTCATCGAAGCCGGCGGGCTCGTTGAAAACCTGGCTGTACTCGGCGTAGAAGGGCTCGGCCATGTAGAGGCCGTCGAGCCACATCTGGTTCGGATACACCTTCTTGTGCCAGAAGCCGCCGGCCTGGGTGCGGGGCTGGCCCGCCAGCTGCTGGCGCAGGTGCTTGGCAGCCTTCTGATACTTCTCGGCCTGGGGCACCGACATTTGAGCCAGCGTGAGCAGGGCGTGGCCGGTGGTCAGGTTGTCGAGGTTGTAGTCTTCGAGCTTGTAGGTGCGGATGCTGCCGTCGGGCTGCACGAACTGGTCGAGGTCTTTCTGGATGTAGGTGAAGTAGCGGGCGTCGCCGGTGCGCTGCCACACCCGCTCCAGGGCCTTGAGCATCAGCCCCTGCTCGTAGTCCCAGCGGGCCGATTTGCGGTTGCCGATGACGATGGAATCCGGGTACCAGCTGATAAACGCATCGGCCATGCGCTGCGACAAAGGCCGCGCCGCGGGCGCAGTCTGCGCCTGGGTGGAAAGGGAGGCGAGCAGGAAACCGGAAAGCAGGAAAGGGCGGAAGGACATGGAGAAAAAGTAACTAGAGCTAGAAAACTAGTTCCCCTCCTTGGAAAGGAGGGGCTAGGGGTGGTTGATTCGTTGGCACAATTCGGACTGGCCTGTTCCGATTAAACAACATCAGCACGCGGGCCAACCACCCCAGCGTCGGCTGCGCCGCCGCGTCCCCTCCTCAGCTGAGGAGGGGAGTTTCGTGCTTACCGCTTGCTGACCGACACCGTTTTCTTCGACACTTTGGGGCCGAATTCCACGTCTTTCTTGGCGGATTTGGGGTCAGTGTTGCGCAGGACGACGGCTTTGCTGCGGTTGCCCGTGATGCGGAGCAGCAGCTCGGCGCCGGGGCGGTAGTGCAGGTTGTCGAAGGTGAGGTTGCGGCTGTTCTGGACTTCGAGCACGGGGTTGGTGTCCTCGGAGAGCAGGGTCACGTTTTTGAAGCGGATGCCGTCGGCTTCCTGGCACACGAGGCCTTTGCGGGCGCTGATGACCGTGTTTTCAATGTCGATGTCCTGGACCGCCATTTCGGGCAGGCCGCGCACCAGAATGCCGGTGTTGGCCCCGCGGCAGGTCACGTTGGTGATGCGGAAGCCGCGGAACTGGGGCGTGCCCTCGTTCAGGGGCTCGGCCTTGATTTCGGGCGATGCCGTAGGCCTCGCCGTTGGCCTGCACGGGGTCTTTGGCGGCGTAGTACATATCGAACAGGATGGCCTCGCCGGCAATGTCGGTCATGTCCACGCCGTCGATGAAGATGTTCTCCACCACGCCCCCGCGGCCCCGGGCCGTTTTGAAGCGCAGGCCCACATCGGTGCCCATGAAGGTGCAGTTGCTCACGTACAGGTTGCGCGCGCCGCCCGACATCTCGGAGCCAATCACGAAGCCGCCGTGGGCCTGGTACACTTTCGTGTCGCGGATGATGAAGTTCTCGGTGGGCACGCCGCGCTTGCGGCCTTCCTCGTCGCGGCCGCTCTTGATGCAGATGCCGTCGTCGCCCACGTCAAACGTGCAGCCTTCCACCAGCCCGGTGCGGCACGATTCCAGGTCCAGCGCGTCGGTATTCTGGCCGTACCAGGGGTTGCGGGCCGTTACCCGGCGCAGCGTCACGTTGTCGCAGAGCAGCGGGTGGATGGTCCAGGCCGGGGAGTTCTGGATGGTGAAGTCTTCGAGCAGCACCTGCTTGCAGCGCTGCAGGCTGAGCATGTTGGGCCGCAGGAAATCCTTGAATTCGGCGTACTTGCTGTAATCGGGCTCCTGGCCGGCGGTCAGGGTCCAGGGCTTGTTGAGGGTGGAGCCCTTGAGCGAGCCGGCCGAGGGGTACCAGGTGGTGCCCTTCTCATCGAGCACGCCGCCCGATTTCACGAGGCGCTGCCACTGGCCGGCGTTGAGCTTTTCCTTCTTCACCATGCGCCAGGCGTCGCCGGCCCCGTCGAAAGTACCGCCGCCGGTAATGGCAATGTTTTCGAGGTCGAAGCCCGAAATGGGCGACTGGTTGCGCACGGCGTCCTCCCCTTCCCAGTTGGTTTTCACCAGCTGAAAGTCGGACAGCCGGCTGCTGAACTGCACCAGCGCTCCGCGCTGCACGTGCAGGTTCACGTTGCTCTTGAGCTGAATCGGGCCCGTGAGCCAGAGGCCGCGGGGCACCAGCACCACGCCGCCGCGCTGGCTGCAGGCGTCAATGGCCTTGCGGAAAGCGTCGGTGTTGAGCGTCTGCCCGTCGGCCACCGCGCCGTACTTCGTGATGTTGAAGGTGTCCTTGCGGAACGTGGGCTGGAGCACCACCGGCAAATCGAAGGCGTACTTGCCGGCGAAGGCCAAGGGCTTGAGGTGGCCGGCCAGGGGCAGGTTGAGGCGGCGCACGTCCTGGGCCACCAGCTGGGCCACGCGCTCGGCCCCGTAGGCCGAGAAGTGGGTGTTGTCGAATTTGGCGTTGTCGGCGCCGTTCTGGTAGCTCCAGAACAGGGGTTTGCTGCCGGCGTCGCCGAGCTGGCTGTACATCGCCCAGCTGGTTTCGTGCAAATCAATGAGGGGCACTTTCTGGGCCTGGGCCACCTGCTTCACCACGCCGGGGTACTCGCCGTGGTCGTCCTTGCGCTTGCCGGCCTCATCAAAGTAGCGCCGGCCGACGGGCGTGAGCAGCACCGGGTTGGCGCCCTTGGCGCGGGCTTCCTGCACGTAGCGGGTCAGGTTCTGGCGGTAGGCCGTCTGGGGCGCGGCGTAGCGGGCGGTGTCCTCCTGCTTGCTGTCGTTGTGGCCGAACTGGATGAACACCCAGTCGCCGGGCCTGAGCTGTTCCAGCACCTTGGCCCAGCGGCCCTCGTGGCGGAAGTTGCGGGTGCTGCGCCCGTTCATGGCGTGGTTCTGCAGCGTTACGCCCGCATCGAAATACTGGCGGAAATACATGCCCCAGCCGCGCTCGGCCTTGTCGAGGGGCTTCTCCGACATGGTGGAGTCGCCGACGAGGAAAATGGTGGGCTTACGGTCATCGGCAGCCGGGCGGAAGGCCAGCAGCAGCACGGTGGCCAGCAGGATACTCAGGTATTTCATGAGGCAGCGGGTGGGAAGGCGAAGAACAAGAAGACGCGGGCCGGACTACCGCAAAACAGCAGTTTTCCGAGATGCGGTCGGGGTTAGTGAGGATTGAATCCTGATTAAGGATAGGGCTTTAGTTGGCCCCGCCCCTACTTTAACCCGTCCTTTTTTGCGCAATCGTTGTCGGGAACGTTGCCGGTTGCCTGGTTCACCGGTAAGGCAAAGGCCGCATTATCACCGTGCAACCCATATTCCCACGAATCGCCTGCTGAAATAACTAACTGTAAGGAGCGTGCAAAATTGGATTGATTCGTTTCTAAGCAATTACCTGACCCCTCAACCATTCTGACTCCTCTTGTGCGACTTTTAGATTTATCGTGCTCATCGCATGACTCTCAATTGTTTCCATACACAGCTGCCGCGTGGCTTGGCAGTGGTGGTACTTCGTCGCAGCCGGAACGGGGGCCCTGCTCATTGCCTGGCTCACCGTAAGCGTGCAGGCCTGGCGCGCTGCCCGCCGCAACCCCGTATTGAGCTTGCGGGCCGAGTAATGGGCAACTAAGTTGGCCATCACTCGGCTAACCGGCCCCAAGCTAAACGTGGCAATTCAGTTTGAGGAGCGTACAGATAGAAAGCGAATGCTCCGCCCTTAATGGTATGACCAGAGCTTTCCCCCGGTAGGCAAATAGCTTATACTTCCAGCGGCCACAAAGAAGGGCACGTTGTCTTGGTTGTGCAGTTGAAAGAGCGTGTTTCCGGTTTCGACGCCGAAACGGACGTTGACCTCGATGCACGCGGGCGCTGGGATAATGGAAAGCCACGGCAACTGTGTGTCGATGCGAAACGAGCTGTTCAGCGACAACATGAAAACGTCCTCAAAGACCACTTGGAAGTCATATGAGTAGGTCAAATCTCCGCCCACCACCACCGTTAGCCGGTTATTAGCAAAGGAGTGAATATCCGCTTCTAGATGGAAAGAGGCCTTCACCCGCGCATTAATCAAGTCCAGGGTAGCACCAATAGACTGGTCATCCATATACAGGGCCGTATCAGTTAATAACTTGAAAATAGGAACAGCGCTATCTGTTCAGCGAAAAGGTCCGAAGGTAAACGCGCTTTGTTAAGAATTACAAGCGTAATTTGTACGGCTCCCTACCTACCCCATATGTTTTCTACTGGCCGATGCGAACACTCTTGAGGGTAGTCCGGAAGTTGCTTTGGGTTGTGCTGGGCCTTGTGCTGGTGGCCGGGTCCTTGGTGGCCGTCATCTTTTTCACTGAAGATCCGCTCAAAGGGGGCCTGTGCCTGGCTGCTGGCCGCGAAGCCTCGCTAGGCGGCGTTTGGCTGGGCCTTTACCAGGATGGCACCTTTGCCTTTGGCCAACACGAGCGCAACATCAGGACCCGCGGAACCTACCGCCTGCGGGGCGATACCTTGTGGCTCACAGCCGACCCGGGCGCCGTCATCAGCTGCGAGCAGCCACGTCACCGCTTCGTGCTGCGCGAGCGCCGCTTGGTTCAAGTGCCCGGACCCAACGGCGAGACGTGCATCGGATACGTGGACGTCCGACGCGGGGCGTTCGATGCCTGTGTCGGGGGCATCCCTTCCGCTCCGCTAGAACTAGGAAAAGAGAACCACTAGGTTAGGGCCACTCAAACACCATAAGGCAGTTCAGCAAAACGGCAGATTAAATAAGGCATGGCCTTTATATGCCTAATCCACCACTTCGGCCGTGCTGCCACCCGGCCTGGCGGATGCGCTGCTGTGCCACTTGGCGCTGCGCTACCGGGCAGTACACCAAAAAGCCGGCCGCTACTTGGGTAGCGGCCGGCTTTTTGGCAGTAATCCTGCCTGCTGGCAGTGGCCTAAAACTCCTGCACCGTGGGGCGCAGCACAATCTCATTGATGTCCACGTCGGCGGGCTGATCGATGGCGTAGGCGATGGCGCGGGCCACCGACGACGACGGGATGGCTTGCTGGTAGAATTCGGCCACGCCTTTAGCGGCTTCCTCGTGCGAGCTGCCGTGCTTGAGCTCCGAATCAATGGCCCCCGGCTCAATCGTAGTTGTACGGATGGTGCCGCCCACCTCGTGGCGCAGTCCGTCGGAAATGGCCCGCACAGCGTATTTGGTGCCGCTGTACACGGTGCCGCCGGGGCTGAATACCTTGATGCCCGCCACCGACGAAATGTTGATGAAATGCCCCGATTCCTGCTGCTGGAAGATGGGCAGGGCCGCCGCGATACCGTAGAGCACCCCCTTCACGTTGATGTCAATCATCCGCTCCCACTCCTCCACTTTGAGGGCCGACATGGGCGCGATGGCCATCAGGCCGGCGTTGTTAATCATGACATCGAGCCGGCCAAAAACCGCTACGGCTTTGTCCACCAGCGCCTTTACTTCCGAGGCGATGGTAACATCCGTTTGCACGACTTCTACTTTGCCGCCTTCGGCCCGAATGTCGGCCGCGATTTTTTCCAGGTTTTTGAGGCGGCGGGCACCCAGCACCACAGCGGCGCCTTTGCTGGCCAGGTGGCGGGCGGTGGCTTCGCCCAGGCCGCTGCTGGCTCCCGTAATGACGACTACTTTATCCTTGATATTATCCATGAGAATGTTGCTTTCCGTACCGGCGTTACGTGCCGGTGTATCAAACCGAACCGCCCGGTCGGGCACTTGTTTGAGTGTACTTAAAGAAATAAGGGATTTAGCACACGACCATGATGTTCTTCGTGTGCACGAACTCCAGGATGCTCGCCTCGGATTACCCCCGCCCAAAACCTAAACCTTTAGTGCCCCCAAATCAGCGCTCCGGCGAGGCCCCGACGAGCGTATTGATGTAAACCATGCCGGAATCAACCCTTTAGGCGATTTTCAACGCCTCGCCCAAAGTTGGTATTCGTTGGCCAAGTGAATGGCTTGCTCATCGTCTGGCACCGTGAAAAAGGGCGTACCGGCCCAAAAATATCCCTCGCCATCATGTCACTTGGCATCTGCTTGCTGACATTCTTTACGGGCAAAAAACGGGGAAAAGCGCGGTTCCTGGTCAGCAGATAGCAGCTCCGGGCGTCGTAACGCGCTCATCTGCCAGTAGGTGCTGAAGGCCAAACAAAGCCCGCCCCCTACCCAGCCGTTGGACGGGTGCTTAAGGGGCGGGCAACGAGAATACCCGGAGCGGTTGGGCGCGTGGAGGCCCTAGTCCCGGTAGTTCAGCGCCGGTGCCCGGTCGCCGAGCAGGGGCTTGTACACGTAGCTGCCGACCTTCTGCTGGAGTTCCTGCTTGGCCCTGGCAACCAGTTGGGGCGTGGTGAACAGGTCGATGGCGGTCAGCGTCATTGTTTTAGCGGCCACCATCATGCCCTTGCTACCAACTTCCTTGCCGCTGCAGGCCACGGCCTGCCAGCTGTGGGCGGGCGTGCCGGGTATCCAGGTGGCGGCCGTCAGGCCCACGGTGGGCACCACGTAGCTCACGTCGCCCACGTCGCTGCTGCCGCCCATCTCGCGCACCTGGTAGGGGAGCACCTGCGCGGCCTGCGCAACCGGGGGCGCGGGCGCGCCGAGCGACGTTTGGATCTGCTGGCCGAACGCCAGCTCTTCGGGGCTGTAGCGCACGCCGCCGACCTGCTCGAGGTTGGTTTGCAGGGCGTGGGCCAGCGTTTCGTTGATGAGCAGGTCGTGGGTGCCGCCCACCAGCTCGTAGTCCATGGTGGTGCCGGTGCCCAGGGCGGCGCCCTCGGCGGCCTTTACCACCCGCGCGAAGGTGGATTGCACATCGGCCCGGTCGGGGTGGCGCACGTAGTAGTACACCTCGGCGAAGTCGGGCACCACGTTGGGGGCCTTGCCGCCGTTGGTAATCACGTAGTGAATGCGCGTTTCCTGGGGCACGTGCTCGCGGAGCATGTTCACCATGTGGTCCATGGCTTCCACGCCATCGAGGGCACTGCGCCCGCGCTCGGGCGCCGCCGCCGCGTGCGCCGCCACGCCGTGGAACCGGAACTTGGCCGAGCGAGTTGGCGATATACTTGCCCACCATGGTCGCGTTCTGGCTGCCCGGGTGCCAGTGCAGCACCGCGTCTACGCCCTTGAACAGGCCTTCGCGCACCATGTACACTTTGCCGCTGCCCCCTTCCTCGGCCGGGCAGCCGTAGACCTTGATGGTGCCGCGCAGCTTGCCTTCCTTGATAAGCTTCTGGATTTCGAGGCCCGTAGCCACGCTGGCGGTGCCGAACAGGTTGTGGCCGCAGCCGTGGCCGGCGTCCTGGCCGGCAATGGGCGTTTTGGTGGCCACTGTCTGCTGGGCCAGGCCGGGCAGCGCGTCGAACTCGGCCAGCACGCCAATCACGGGCT
Source organism: uncultured Cytophagales bacterium (assembly GCA_963711295.1). Taxonomy (GTDB): domain Bacteria; phylum Bacteroidota; class Bacteroidia; order Cytophagales; family Hymenobacteraceae; genus Hymenobacter. The sequence goes on along the minus strand of CAVQDF010000003.1, from coordinate 641,653 downwards.
CTCCGCTGCCGTAGGTAGCGACGAAGGCCGTGGGCATACCCGCGACGCCGGCCTCCACCACGAAGCCTTTTTCGCGCAGCGTTTGCTGAAGTAGCGCCGAGCTCTGGGCTTCTTTATAACCTACTTCGGCGAAGCTCCAGATGCGCTGGGCCAGCTGCTGGTAGTCGGCGTAACGGGCCTGCAGGTCCTGGAGGGCCTGGGTTTTGAGAGCAGCGGCCGGGGGGGGCATAGCGGCGGGCCGGAAGGCCAGCAGCCCGGCGCCGAGCAATCCGAACAGGTAGTACTTTTTCATGGGGTAGAAAGGGCTGGAAAGACAACGTACGCCCGCATTGGCGGCCCGGGTAGCGGCAGGCAACGGACCTCCCCTGCCGGGCGCGCGCAAGGGAACGGGTAAGATAAAGCATTATCAATTGGCGAAAACCGAAATATTCACCCTACTTCCGTTGCAGGCAACCCGGACCTTTGGGCTGCCCAATCGACTGAGCTGTATCAGCGGAAAACAATCAATGGAAACTACGGGAGTTAATCTACACCGCATTATCCCTGGTGCAACTGCCGGAAGTGGCCGCTGAAAGATAGCACCTGGCGTCTGCTTCTATTCCCACTGGGTGCGCGAAATCCCGCACAGCGCTTCGGCGGGCGGCTAACGCTATCCGCCAGTGCCCCGGCCGCCCCCCGGAACGCCGCGAGCGGCCACCAGCAACCACGCCTATGATCCTCAGTTTTGACGCTGCCTTTTTGCCTCCGTTGCAGACCGGCCCCAAGAGGCACACCATCCGCCGGGGCCACCACTGGCAGGCCGGCCAGCTCATCCACTTCTGCCTCCACGAAGACCAGGCCACCGGCCGAACGTTTCGCCCCGATGCCGCCGTAACCAGCACCCAGCACCTGCGCATCCGACGGCCAGCAGCTGTTCATCGACGAGCGCCCCATCCGCGGGGCCGAGTTAGCGCAACTGGCCCACCACGATGGATTTGTTAACGCGGACGCGCTGCTGCACTGGTTTCAGGACCACTACGGCCCCGTTTTCGAGGGGCAGCTCATCCACTGGACGCCCGCCCGCTACTAGCGCCCCGCTCCTCGCAAGCACTGCCGTCTGGGTTCACGAGCCGACCCCGGCCCAGCTGGCGCAAGGCCGCAAGAAGTACCGCCGGCTGCTGCGGGCCTACGCCGGGCAGGCCGCCAGCTGTGCTGATGCGTCAGTCAGGTAAAGCAGGATATAAAGTCAACAATCAGCCTGTTGCACAACGCCAAATCCCCGCTACCGCTTCGTTCCCATCGGGAGCAGGCAGGAGCAGAGATTTGGCGTTATACGGTAGGCCGATGCCAGGCAAGGCAGCAGGCAGGCAGGCCCGTTTTCTCCACCGCTTCAGCTCCCGCTGGCTGCCGCCAACGGGCGGCGCAGCAGGATCAGCCCGTAGAGCAGCACCAGGGCCAGGGGCGAGCTGAGCAAGTCCAGCAGCCGGTGGCCCTGCACCGACACCAGCGGCAGGCCGGCCCGCTGCCCGAGCAGCAGCAGCACCAGGCTCAGGCCAAAGGCCAGCCCGTAGCCCAGCGCAATAGCGCGGGTGTGGCGGCCGCGCAGCAACACGTGCAGCAGCGCGATACTGAGTAGTATGTACAGCAGCCGGTAGCTCAGGCCCACCAGCACGCCGTGGGTGCTCAGGCCCGAGGGCTCCACCCACTGGGCCTGAGCCGGGCCCAACCCGCTGAGGACATCCTGCCAGGCCCGGGTAAGCAGCGCAAACACCCCCTCGTCGAACTGGCCCATGCCAAACAGCGCCAGCCCCAGGCCCACGGCCCCGGCCAACCGCCCCGGCCTTAGCCGCCTGCCCCGGCCCGGCGGGACCAGCCGGTTTTGTTGCCGCTCGGCTGCCTGCGCCTCACGCATGGAGCGCGGCTTTGGCCGGCTGCACCCACCGGTGCCAAAGCACCAAAATGGCCCCATAAGCCACAAAGGTGAACGTGTAGTGGTGGTTGAACTCCACCGTGTGGTACCAGTACGTGTGGTTGATTGCCAGCACGGCAATGCGCAGCACGTTGAGGCCGTAGATGGCGGCCAGGCCCAGCGGAATAAACCACAGCCGCCGCCGCCCGCTGCCGGGGTAGGCCAGTACGAAGCCGGCAAACAGGGCATACAGCACCAGCCCGTTGCAGGGGTTGCCTACGTACACGGCCGGATGGCCCAGCATGGTCACGGTGGTGGGGCTGCTTGCCCCCCCGGTGCCGGCCGCCACGCCCACCAACTGCAGCAGGCCGGCCGCCACGGTGGCCAGGTTGGCCGACAGCGCATCGTCAAGGCGGCCGACCGGCACCAGACCCGACTCATACAGGAGCACCCAGAGCGCGTACAGGCCGGCGGCCAGCAGCAGAAACCGGGCCTGCGGATGTTGTGCCAGCCACTGCCGGGCCGGGCTATTAGTCAAAGAAGAACGCATACCAAAAACAGGAGGCAGTTACAGCAAACCGGGCCGATGCGTTGGCACCGGCCCGGAGAGCGAAGATACAGATACAGCAGCTGCTAGCGGCTATTTGCGACGCTGCCGGAGGCGACGCACGCCGTAGGCCACGGCCCCGCCGCCAGCAGGCTCGCGCCCCCGTCAATGGGCACGGCCGTCGGGTTAGGTGCCTGCGGGTCGGGCGTTGGCCCGCCCGAGCCCGGGCCCTGGGCCGAGGCGGCCACCGCGAGCAGCAGCAGGCCAGCCAGCAAGGGAATAAAACGAGTACAGGAAGTTTTCATCAGAACGCAAAAAACAAGTCAGGAAAAGGAAAACAGCGCGGCTTATGGTCTATTCACACCACAAGCCGCGCGTGCTCATTAGTTTACTACCACCCGCTTCACCACCGACTGGCCGTTCAGGCCCAGGCGCAGCGAGTACACGCCGGGGGCCAGGCCCGACAGGTCCAGCGTGGTTTCAGCCGTGGGCAGCACCAGCGTGCGCACCGTCTGGCCCAGGCTGTTGAGCAGCGTGGCGCTGGCCGACTGGCTTGTGGCCGGGCGGCGTACGGTGATGGAGCCGTGGGCCGGGTTGGGGTATACCAGCACCTGCGCTGCCAGCGTGGCCGAAGCCGTAGCCAGCACAGTGGCCGGAGCCAGGTTCAGCCAGAAACGGCCAGCTTGGTTGGTCGACGTTGCCGTGAAGCTGTAGGCGGTGCCGGCAACCAGCAGCGTACGGGTACCCAGCAGGTTATCCACTAGCTCGGCGCGGGTGCCGGCCAGGTTGGCCAGCGTGGCGGCCGTGAACGAGTAGCTGCCGGCAACCGGTACGCTCACGTTCAGTGGCAGACTGGTGGCGGCCGTGAAGGCCGGGCGCCCGTCGATGGCCAAGGCCTGCCCGCTACCAGCGAGCGAGCTTAGGTTCAGGCCGTGGGGGTTGGGTAGCTTAACAGCGTCGAACTCGGCATCAGCCGCGTCCGTGGCACCGGCCTGGGCATAAACTGTCAGGGCATCGCTCAGGCTCTGGCCGGCAAGCACGAGCTGCAGCTGCGGGCGCGTATCAGTCGTGGTGGAGCGGTACATCGGCACCTGAGTGTCAGGATTGGTTACGCGGTGTAACTCACTGTAAAGCTTGAGCTGACCGCTGGTTTGGCCCTCGCTCACCCGCATGAAGAAAGCCTGAGCAGTGGCCACAAACGGGTTGCCTTGGCCGTTGACGAAGGCGCGGTAGCCTCCGGCGTAGGAACCGGTGCTCTCGTACACGTAAACGGCTGCGTCCAAATTAGGACGATAGAAGCGAGCAAACCTGGTTAAGTCAAGGGGCGAGGGGTAAGGATTGCCCACTAAGGCCCAGCCGGCGTCAGCGGCGGTAGCGCCGCTGTTGCGCTCCAGGTTCAGGATGTAGTCGCCGCTGTTGAGCGTGCCGGTAAAGTCTACCAGCTCGGAGGCGGGCAGGTTCACGGCGTAGCCCGTGCCAGGGGTGAAGGGTGTGGTAGCCGTGGGCGAGAACCAGCCCTTGTCGAAGGGGGCCAGCGTGTTGGTAGCCGATGCCAAACGGCTCTGATCGTAGCCGAATACGGTGGGGAAGGGCTTCACCGCGCCGGGGTTGGAGGCCGCGTTGTAATCCGGGTTAAAGGTAGGCGTGAAGCCGGCGGTGGTCAGGTCGGCCAGCGTGTTGCCACTGACCGGGGAGGCATAGTGGCGGTAGCCCGGGCCGGGGTTGGCGCCGGGACCAACATAGCGCTGCACCGTGGCCGTATTGCCTATTACGCGACCCGAGCCTAGGTTTTCAACCAGTGCCGTGCCGGCGTCGCTGGAGAGCAGCGTCAGCGGCTGACCGTTAAGGTCGAAGTCCCGATTAAAAACTGATAAGACTTCTTTTACCGCCAGGGGCTGACTAAGCGTAAGCGTCGCAATACCATCGAACATATGCAGACGCTTTACCTGTGAGGGCAGCCCCATGCCAGTGACCTGGGCGGTGGAAGCACCATATAAGTAAATGGCATCGGACGAGAACGAGCGCGTGCCGGCTACCTGCACAGTGCCGGTAGCACCGCTGGTGCTGATGCCCTGCGGCGAGCAAATATAAAATGCGCCGCCAGCGGCCAGTACAAAGTTGCCCGGACCGTTGATGACGAAGGAAGCCGCGTTGCGGGTGTCCAGCACACCACCGGCTTCGATGCGCAGCGTACCCTGCACGGTGATATTGCCCCCCCCTTGTAGTTCTGCCTGGCCACCGTTCTGCACGGTGATGTTGGTATAGGTACCGGCGGGCACCTGCTGCAAAGTATTGATAACCAGCGAAGGAGCGGGTTGGGTAATGGTGAAGGATGTGGGCTTGTAACAGCCGCTGGGGCTAAAGTCGCCCGGGGTGCCGTTGGCACTGTAAACATGGGCCACATAAGTACCCGCACTCAGGTTGGTAGCCGTAGCACCCGTTTGTCCGTTCGACCAAAGAATCGTGTAGGGGGCGGTGCCACCGCTCACGCTCACGGTGGCCGTGCCATCGGAGCCGCCCGAGGTGGTCACGTTGGTCTGCGAGCCGGTCGTGGCTAGAGCCGTGGGTTCGGTGATGGTGAAGTTGGCTGTGCCGGTCTGGCTGTTGTTGTCAGTCACAGTCACGGTATAGCTGCCGGCCGCCAGGCCCGAAACCGAGCTGCCGGTGGCCGCCAGCGTGGTGCTGGTGGTAGTATTGCGCCAGCTGTACGTGTAGGGAGCCGTGCCGCCGCTGGCGGAGGCCGTGGCCGCGCCCGAACTCTCTCCGTTGCAGGCCACATTGGTCTGCGAGGAAAGCGAAACGGTAGGTGCAGGGCGTGTAGTTGTATTAAGCAGCACGCTCACCGAGTTGGTGCTGGTGTTAGCGGTCAGTACATCCGGCCGGCCGTCGCCGTTCACATCGGCTACCGCCACGATCCGGGGGGCACCGCCGTTCACAGTGTAAGTCGCTGGGCTCTGGAAGCTACCGTTACCGTTGCCCAGCAGCACGCTCACCGTGCTGGTGCCGGCGTTAGCGGTCAGTACATCCGGCTTGTCGTCGCCGTTCACATCGGCTACCGCCACGCCCCAGGGGGTACCGCCGTTAACAGGGTAAGTCGCTGGGTTCTGGAAGGTGCCGTTGCCGTTGCCCAGCAACACGCTCACCGTGTTGCTGCTGGAGTTAGCGGTCAGTACATCCGGCCGGCCGTCGCCGTTCACATCGGCTACCGCCACGCTCCGGGGGGCACCGCCGTTCACAGTGTAAGTCGCTGGGCTCTGAAAGCTACCGTTACCGTTGCCCAGCAACACGCTCACCGAGCTGCTGCCGGCGTTAGCGGTCAGTACATCCGGCCTGCCGTCGCCATTCACATCGGCTACCGCCACGCCCCAGGGGCTGCTGCCGTTCACAGGGTAAGTCGCTGGGTTCTGAAAGCTACCGTTGCCGTTGCCCAGCAACACGCTCACCGTGCTGCTGCTGGTGTTAGCGGTCAGTACATCCGGCCTGCCGTCGCCGTTCACATCGGCTACCGCTAGGCTGTAGGGGGTGCTGCCGTTAACGGGGTAAGACGCTGGGTTCTGGAAGGTGCCGTTGCCGTTGCCCAGCAACACGCTCACCGTGTTGCTGTTGTAGTTAGCGGTCAGTACATCCGGCTTGCCGTCGCCGTTCACATCGACTACCGCCATGCCGTAGGGGTTGCTGCCGTTAACAGGGGAAGGCATTGGGCTCTGAAAGCTACCGTTGCCGTTGCCCAGCAACACGCTCACCGAGCTGCTGTTGACGTTAGCCGTGAACACATCCGGCTTGCCGTCGCCGTTCACATCGGCTACCGCCACGCCCCAAGGGTTGCTGCCGTTCACAGAGTAAGTCGCTGGGTTCTGAAAGGTAGCGGGTGTTTGGGCCTGCGTTGGTTGCGGCGCGACCCCGCCCAGCAGCAAGGCAGAAAGAAATAGGCGGTGGTAGCCCGACCGCCAGGAGTAACTGTTACCCATACTATGGAAAAGAGTGAAAAAAGAAAAAACGTCCTTAAAAAAGAACCAGGAATCAATGACCTTAAAACCAATCGAGTTAGCCCCCATAGCCAGCAACAACTGGGCAAGGTTTCGCTCCCCATGGCTACCCTACTCATTACTGCCCAACTCGCCGGTGGCAGCCACGGCAAAGAGACTGTCTAGGCGCAGGCAGTGACTACCGCTGTAAACCCAGGTAAATAGAACGAAACAGAGCAGCAAAGGTCCCACCTGCAGGAGCAGTTTGCAACTGAAACGTGTCCTCTACTTAGAGGACACGACCAACTTATTCGCGCTGCCCTATCTTTACCCGGTCACCCGGGTCGCTAACTTGACGGCTTATCAGTTAGTCATTTTTGGATTTTTCTTCTTTTTTTTATGCTCACTACCTTACTCGGCACAGACTTCGCCACGGCTCCTGCTACCCCCCTGCGGCTGGCCATTGTGGAAGATGACGATGCCGTGCGCCGGGTGCTGCGCCAGTACCTGGGTGGCAGCGGCGGCTTCGAGTGCATCATGGCCGTTGCGTCAATGGAGGCGTTCTGGAAGGAGCTGGATTTGAGCTTGCCGCCCGAGCTGCTGCTGCTCGACATCAACCTGCCCGGCCAGTCCGGGCTCGAGGCCCTGCCCACCCTGGTCAAGCGCCTGCCCCACACCGGCATTCTGCTGCAAACCCTGCACGACACCCCCGAATTAATTTACCAGGCCCTGCAAACCGGCGCCCGGGGCTACGTGCTTAAAAGTGCCACCCCGCTGCCCGCCTACCGCCAGGCCCTGCTCGACGTGGCCGCCGGCGGCACCCCTTTAAGCCCGTCCGTGGCACGCCAGATGCTCACTTACTTCACCCCCCGCCCCAGCGCGCAGCCCGACCTGCTCAGCGCCCGCGAGCGGCAGGTGCTCGAAGCGCTGGTTGAGGGCCTGAGCGAAAAGCAGGTGGCGGCCCGGCTGGCACTTAGCCCCACCACGGTACACACCTACGTGCGCCGCCTCTACGACAAGCTGCAGGTGAAAAGCCGCGCCGAGCTGCTGGGCCGCTCCTATAAGGGGGCGCTGTAACGGGGCCTGCGCTGCCCGGCCGGCACCTTATACCCTGCGCACCTGACGTTACACCACCCGGGGCACGCGCAGCCTGACTTCCCAGCCGCCCCCGGGACTTGGCCCATCCTGGAGCTGGCCGCCCAGTTGCTGGGCGCGGTGCTGCATGTTGCGGCGGCCCTGGCCCGAAGCATGCGCCCGGGCTGGTGCTGCCAACGGGCCGTCATTAACGATGTGCAGTTGCAAACCGGGCGGCTCCAGCGTGAAGGTAATATGCAGATTCTGGCCCTGCGGAGCGTGGCGCAGGGCATTGGTGACGGCTTCCTTACAGATCAGGTACACATGCTGGCGCACATCGGGACGCAGGCGCAGCCCCATATTTAACAGAGGGGGCTGCAGGGCCAGCTGGGTAGTCCAGGCCGTGGCCTGCTGCGTTTGGGCCAACAGGTCGCGGAGGCGGTCCACGAGGGTACCCAGCGTATCAGGGCCCGTGTTCACGCTCCAGATAATGTCGCGCACGGTGGAGGTAGCCGACCGGCTCTCGGCAATAAATTCGTCCAGCTGCAGGGCGGGGGCTTCGAGCTGCAGCAGTTCGGCCCGCAGGGTCAGGTAAGCCAGCCGTCCCCCCAGTTCGTCGTGCAGGTCGGCGGCCAGCTGCGCGCGGCGCTGGTACTCGCGCCGACGACGGCGCTGGTAAACATAGTACAACCCGTAGGCCATGCCCAGCAGCCCGGTCGCCAGCAGCGGCCACCACACCAGGGGCGGACGGCTGTGGCGCAGCACCGTAACGCTGTAATCGGCCTGATTGGCCGTCACGGCATCGGGCTGCCCATCGCCATCAATGTCGCCCACCGCTAGGGCATTGGGGGTTTTGCCCACCCCGAACAGGATGGGCGGCCCGAAGCTGCCCTGGCCCAGGTTGCGCAGCAGGGCCAGCTGGTGGTTGAGCGCCCCGGTAGTCAGCAGGTCCAGGTCTCCATCCGCATCGAAGTCGGCCAGCGCCAGGGCGTAGGGCTGGCGGGCAGTGGGCCGCCATTGCGCGGGCCCGAAATTGCCGTGCCCATCATTAAAGCACAAGTCCACCCGGTCCGTCATGTACGCCGTCACCAGCAGATCGGGGTCGCCGTCCGCGTCCACATCGGCCAGGGCCAGCCGCTGGGGCGATTCGCTGACGGCCAGCTTGCCAGCAGGCGTAAAGCGGCGGTGGCCCTCGTTGCGGTAAAGGTGAACGGCATATTCGCTGGGCACGAAGCGGGCACTGGTGAGCAGCAGGTCAGGGTCGCCGTCGCCGTCCACGTCGCCCGCCAGCACCCCCAGCGCGTGGGGGCCGGCCTCCACGCGCCGGCGCACCGGAAAGCGCCCCCGGCCGTCGCCAAAAAGCACGTAAGCGCTGTCGTGGCGGTTGGCCACCAGCAGGTCAACGTGCCGGTCGCCGTCAATATCACCGGCCCACAAGTCGTAAGAGCGGGCCCCGCGCAGCAGCACCTGCGAGGGCCCCCAGCGGCCGGAGCCCAGGCTGGGGTTCCAGGTGAGCAGCGAATCCTCGTAGGACGCCACCACCGGGTCGGGGATGCCGTCCTCGTTAAGGTCGGCCAAGCGGAGCTGAGCGGCGTCGCCGCAGCGCCACTCCCCGGCCGGCGCAAAGTGGCCGCGCCCGTCGTTGCGGAAGCGTTGCAGGGCCCGCCCAGCCGAGAAAGCTACCCACAGGTCCAGGTCACCGTCGGCATCATCATCAGCCAGCACCAGGGCATTCGGCTGGTCAGGAGTCAGGTCCAGGGTTGCCCCGGGCGTCAACCAGGCGGCCGTGCGGCTGTCGAGGTGGCTGCTCAGGGCCACGCCCAGCAGCCCCACCAATAGCAGTCCCAGCAACGGCCCCCACAAACGCCAGCGCGACTGGGGCCGGAAATAGCGGGCCACCTGCAAGGCAGCGGGCATCAGATTTTGCATGGGGCAGGCAGAATAGCTTGGCTAAAGATAGCCGGTGTTCTCTTTCCCGCTCTCCCATCCGCCCCGGCCAGGCAACCACACGCAGCGTTTGCGGCCACAGCCCGCAGCCAGTAATCCTTGCCGTGGGCAATCAACTGGTAGCAGCCCCCCTCAGGTATCAACTGGAAAAACCAGTTCCCGAAAGCCGGAAGCTACTTGCTGCGCCGCACAAATCCGGCTGCTCCCCTTGGCGCTTGTTGCCTGCTCACCCTTGCAAAACCGGACTGTACTGGCAGCAAACAGCCCCGCCGGCAAATCCGAGCGGGGCTGTGAGGTGACCCTTTCACACGTACTCAGAGTCGATAATGTGCGTAATCCACTACACCAGCGTCAACGTCCGCTCCTCGCGCAGCTGCTCGTTGGCCCCGTCGGTGAAGATGAACTGCACCCGCTGGCCCGCCGAAGCGTTGTTGAACGTGAACGACATTTCATCCCCGTTGCGGAAGTCGTAAGGGTAAGGCGCGAAGTCGTTGACCAGGTGGTAGCCGCCCGAGGGCGCGCTGGCCTGCACCACCATGTTCCAGTTGCCGCCGCCCACGTCCTGGGCCCGCAGCTGGCTGATGATAATGCCCGAACCGGTTTCGGCCGGTTTGCGCCGAGGGAGGGCGCGGCGGCGACCACCGGCGTACCGGTCCCGGCCTCCCCGAACAACCCTTCTCACGGCAGCACCACCCGCCGTTACCGTCCGGCGTGGGGTTGAAGAGCTGCAGTTCCTCGCCCGGCGTACTCTCACCCAGGAAGGTGCTCAGCTGCTGGTCCAGCCCGGCCACGCGGAGCGAATGTACCAGCAGCGTTTCGGTGGAAAGGTCCACCCCGTAGAGCAGGTTTATCCGGTTGGTCCGCTGGCGGGCATCGAGGGCCCCGGCCAGGGCGGCCGTGAGCTGGGTGGCCGCCTTGCGGGCGCGGGCATCGAAGCGGGCCCGGAGCCGGATAGCGTCCTTGGTGCGCTTGTCGGCCTGTTTCTGATAAGCACTTTTAGGCATGATCGTAGAAGTTAAAAGGGAAAAATGCAAGTAGCCGGACAATGTAGCGCGGTAGTTTAGCTGGTATTCAGCTCCTATGCAGCTCCTATACAGCGCCCAGGCCTGTCCTGTCGGCCTCAACCGGCCGGAATGCAAAACCGCCCCGGCCTGCGAAAGCCAGACCGGGGCGGCGTTGCGCACCACGGCTTAGGCGACCTGCGCCTGCGTGGTAGCCGAGGCGTCCGAGCCGTCGGCGCGGTAGGCGAAGGCCAGCACCATCAGGTCGGCGGGCGCTACGCCCAGCAGCGAATTGTCCTCCAACTCAATGCCGCTCTTATCCGAATGCCAGTCGGCCGGCTTACACTTTTCCCCGGTCGCACACTTGACACTTGAGTCGGACACCGTCGAAGTACACCACCAGATGCACCGGGCACAGCCGCCCGCCTTTTTTGCTTCTGCCTGCGCAGCGAGAATTGGGTTACCATAAAAGGGGAGCGTATAGGGTAGCGTCGCTTCCGCCGTTAAGTGAAAGTTTCGCGCCCAGGAGTACCGATTTCCCCCAGACGCAAAAAACCCGGAAAACGGCTTTCCCGGTGCGAGAAGCGAGTTTTCCGGGTGCTTTCGGGTGTGCTAATATTGAGCCTCCTGTCGGGATCGAACCAACGACCTACTGATTACAAGTCAGTTGCTCTACCAGCTGAGCTAAGGAGGCGGGGAAGTGGCACAAAAGTAGCTGCTGCCGATGAGGCTGCCAAGGCTTTTTTTGATTTTCCTGCTTCAAATACGATAACTCGCTGATTGTTTAGCGGATAAAAGCACCTCTATTAATCCGGCACTGGAGCAAGAACCATTCCCTGGCCTGTCAAGTGCATTACTCATGCGTTCCAGCTCCTCCTGTAAACTCTTTCGACGGAAAGGCCGCTGATATGAACCTGACAAAATGGGCCACGGCTGCCTGAGGTCGACTGTCCAACCTAGGATAGCCCTAAATCCGGCGCGGGCCCCAATTGTGCGGGACCCACGCCGGAAGCAACGGCGGAATTAGGGGCGAAACGAAATTGGCATTATGAAGCGCCTGACCATCCCTGGAACAGCCTGGGTGAGGCCGCTCCGGGGATGGTCAGATGGGGTGTTACCCCCAGGATAGCTACTGCGCGGCCGGGGCGGGGGCAGTTTCCTCCTTTACTAGATCCATGTGACACTTGGGGCACTGGCCTGGGCCGCTTTGGTGGATTTCCGGGTGCATGGGGCAGGTGTAGCTCATGGCGGCCATACCGCCGGGCATAGCCGTGCTGTCGGACATCATGGTGGACCCGTTCATGGCCCCATTTTCCATGTGATTCTGATCACCGTCCATATGGTCGGTGTTCGCGTTGTTGTCGGAGCAGCTGGTAGCGAAGGTGAGGCTGGCCAGGGCCAGGCTATAGGTGAGAAACTTGTTCATGAGAAGTGAGAAGTGAGAAGTGAGAAGTGAGAAGTGAGAAGTGAGAAGTGAGAAGAAGTGAAGTACTGGGATTGAAATTGATGAGTTGCGTTAGCAGGACCAAAGTTACATGGCCATGCCGCTCATTTCGGTGCCGGGACCCTGGCGCAGGGTGAATTCGCTTTGTAGCAGGTAGGCCCCCGCCGTCACGACCCGGTCGCCGGGGCGCACGCCGGCCGTCACCGATACGGTTCCGGCCGTTGCGGCGGCCGTTGTTACGCGCGCGCGCCGAAACTGACGCTCCCCGGTCTGGAGCCAGACGTAGTTGCGGCCGCCATCGTGAATAATGGACTGCTGGGGTACGAGCACGGCCGGTTCGGGAGCCGGGTCTGCGGGAGTAGCAGCCGTAGCCGGGCTGCCTGCCGGCGCCGACACGGAGCCGGCAGGCAGCAACACGTTGGCCGAAGCGCCGGGCTGGAGCCGGCCGTCGGGGTTTGCCACTTCGATGCGGGCCAGCGTGACGGAGCTTTCCCCGGTGCGCTCGGGGCTCAGGAACACCACCCGGCCGGGGCGGGTGCCGGCTGTGCCTGCTACCTGCACCCGCACAGCCGTGCCCACCACGAGGCGGGAAAGTTCGGCCGGATAGGCCTGCGCTTCCACCCACACCCGGCTCAGGTCGGTGAGCGTGAGTACGGGAGTACCCTCAGCCACGTACTGGCCCTGGGTTACACTCAGTGCCTGCACCGTACCGGCGCGGGGACTATAGTAGGTGAGCAGCGCCTCGGGCCGGCCCCGCTTCACCAGCGCCCGCAGCTGGCCACTGCTCACGCCCAGCAGCCGCAGTTTCTGGGCCGTGGCCTCGGCAAACTGGCCGTAGGGCCCTGTCCCACCCGATTCGCGGTTCTGGGCGCGGGCCAGCAGGTATTCTTTCTGCAGCATCTGCAGCTCTTCACTGTACACCGAAAACAGCGGCGCACCCTGGCGTAACACCTGGCCGGTCTGGCGCACGTATAGGCGGTCGATGCGCCCGGCCACCCGGCTGCTGACGCTGCTCGTGCGCTGGGCATCGGCCGTGACGGTGCCCGTAAGCACAGCCGGTGGCGGGTTCTGCGCCAAACGGGAGCTGGTGCCGGAAGACTGGCCAGCACTCTCCCCTGCTCCCCCGCCCACGCCCACCACCTGGGTGCGGATGTTGCCCAATTCGACTTGCTGGGCGGTCAGGATCAGGTCGGCGGCGGCGGAAGCCGGCCGGGCCGGTCGCAGCCGGGGCGGCGGGGCGGGGCACCAGGTCCATGTGGCAGATGGGGCAGCTGCCGGGGCCCTCGGCCTGCACCTGCGGGTGCATGGGGCAGGTGTAGCCGCTGGCGTGGTTGTGGGCTTCGGGGGCAGCCGCAGGGGCATCGGCCGCCCCGGTTGCGGGGGCGGTGGCCGGAACCACGGTAATGGTGGGGGCCGGCGCGACGGCCACTAAATCCATGTGGCAGATGGGGCAGCTGCCCGGGACCGTCCTCGTGAATCTGCGGATGCATGGGGCAAGTGTAGTAGGCCACGGCAGCAGCAGCGGCGGTTTCGGCGGCTGGCTTGGTTTTCTGACAGGCCGTTGTAGCCAGCAGACTCAGCAGCAAAGCCAGCAGCAGGGTTCGGCCGGGCAGCCGGCAGACCCCTGCTGCTAGCCTTGCCGGCGCGGGACTAGCGGTAGTCGGCAGCGGATACATCATCGGAAGTGGTTTGAATGAAACCTTCACTATCAATTAAATACTGACCGTTGGCGGCCACGTTCTCGTCGCCCCGCAGCCCGCTCAGTACCTGCACCTGGCTGGCGGTGCGCTGGCCCACCTGCACTGCCACTGGCACGAAGGTGGCCCCACGCTGCACGAAAGCAATCTGGCGGGTACCCAAATCGACGACAGCGGCCCGCGGCAGCCAGAAGGCGGCAGCCGAAGTGGCGCTGGCCACGGCGGGCGCGGCGGCAGCTCCGGCTACCAGGCGGCCGGTGAGGCGGGTGCCCCGGCGCAGCTGGCCCCGGGGGTTGGGCAGGTACACCCGCACGGCGGCCGTGCTTTCGCCGGCCCGGTACTCGGGCTCCACGAAATCGAGGCGGGCGGTTAACGGTTCAGCTTGGCCCTCCACGGTTATGCGCAGGCGCTGGCCGGGCCGCAGCAGCGCCAATTCGGCCGGTGTGGGCTGGAACAGGCCCCAAACCTGGTCGGTGTTAATCACTTCAAACAAGGTCTGGCCGGTGCTTACATAGGCTCCTTCGGTGAGGCGCAGCTGGCTGCCCGCCGCGGTGGGCAGGCCGCCCGCCGGCGGGGTGGCGGCTGCGGCGGCCATGCCCACCGGCCCCACTCCCACCCGGGGGCAGCGGTGGTGGGCGTTTCCACTACATAGCCGTTGTAGGGGCTGAACACGGCCACCCGGTAAGTGGGGCGGCGGGTGCGGGCCAGGTCCCGGAGCTGCGCTTCGGTGAGGCCCAGCAGCGCCAGCTTGCGGCGGGCCCCATTCACCAGGCCGGGTTGTCGGCGTCGTTTTCCAGGATAAAAATGTACTCCTGCTGAGCCGTTACCAGCTCGGGGCTGTAGAGGTCGAGCAGCTTCTGGCCCTGGCGCACGGGCTGGTAGTTGAAGCGCACCAGCAGCCGCTCGATGCGGCCCCCGAAGCGGGCGGCCACCACCCGGCTGCGGCGCGGGTCGTACTCCACCACCCCGGGCAGCGTAAGCGTATCGGCCCCGGCAATTCCGCCTGCCGCAGCAGCCCCGGCGGGCACAGGCTGCACGGTGGCTACGCGGCTGAGCACGGCGGCGTTGGGGTCGGCCAGTACATTATCGAGGTCTGTGCCGACGCTGGCAGCGGCGTCGTTGCTCATCAGCTTGGGCACGAGGTCCATCTTACAGATGGGGCAGCTGCCGGGCTCGTCGCGGATAATCTGCGGGTGCATGGGGCAGGTGTACTGCTGGGCCGCCGAAGTGGCCACCGGCTGGGCCGGGGCCGTCGATTCGGGGCCGTGGGCCTGGCCTTTGCAGCCAGTCAGCAGTAGCAGCAGCAGGGCGAACATCACGCCCCACCTTCCTGCTATCGTGAAACCAGCACCAGAGACTAGCCTATGGCTTCCGCATTGCTTTTTCATTGAATCAGTCATACCCTTATTGCTCAAGTTCCTGGTCGTATTGCACGCGCAGGGTGAGGAGTTCATTTTGGGTGTCGAGGTAGTTGAGGCGCATGCGCAGCCAGTTGTCGAGGGCCTCTACCACGGCCGGCAGCTGGGCCGTGTTCTGCTCGTAGGCCAGCAGCGTTACCTGGTAGGTTTTGTGCAGGGCGGGCAGAATGTTGGCCTCGAAGTTGGCCACCTGCTCTTGGCGGGTCTGCAGCTCCGACTGCAGCGTGCGCAGGCGGCCGGTGGCGTCGAGCAGCAGGCTGGCCCGCTGCTGCTGCACGGCCTGGGCTTCCAGGCCCAGCGCGGCCGTGTTGGCCCGGTACTCGCGGGCCGACCACGGCGCGAAGGGCAGCGACACCATGCCCATGAGCGTGAACTGGTTGGGCCGGGGGCCGATGCCGTTCATGTGGTCGTAGCGGATGCCGAATTCGGGGCGGCGGCGGTTAACCTCCACGTCCCGGCTCAGGCGCAGCACGTTCAGGCGCTGATTGAGGCCGCGCACGTCGCTGCGGGCGGCGGCCAGGTCGGTGGTATCGGCGGGCAGCAGGCCGGCCGTAGTGGCGGGCAGCAGCGTATCGACGGCAAACTCGGCGGCCGGGTCGCGGGCCATCAGGGTGTTGAGGGCGATGCGGTTACGGCGCAGCTGGCCGTAGAGCTCGGCGTGGTCGTTGCCGTGCATGGCCACCCGCGACTGCACCTCGTAGATGCTGGCCAGGCTGGTCTGGTTGTAGGGGTAGCGGGCCTGGGCAATTTTGAGCAGAAACTCGAGCAGCTCCTGGCTCTGGTCGAGCACCCGCAGCTTCTTTTCCAGAATCACCTGGTTGAAATACAGCCCCCGGGCCTGGCTGCGCAGGCTGTTGAAGAGGGCGCCCTGGTCGGCCTGCTCGACGGCGGCCTGACCGGCCAGGTAGGCCCGCTTGGCCCGCTGCCGGGCCGGGTTCGGAATCATCTGCTCCACCCCCACCATGCGCATACCCCGTTCGCCGGCCATTTCGCCGCCGCCCTGAGGGGCGCTGTAGGGTTTCATAAAGAAGCCTGCGCTCAGGCGCGGGGCCTCCCAACTGGTGGCCCCCGCCACGGCCGCCGCTTTGGCCCGGGCCCGGTAGTCGTACTCGCGCAACGCTGGGTTGGCCCGCTGCACGGCGCTGAGCACCGAATCCAGAGGCAGCAACTGTTGGGCGTGGGCCAGCGGCGGGGCGCTGGAGAGGAGTAGCAATAGAAGAATGTAGCGGTTCATGGTCGTTGTGCTGGTGGTGGCCTCACCCCCCGGCCCCCTCTCCAGGGGGAGAGGAGGAGCCAGACGATTTAGCTGTTGGCTATTAGCTGATAGCTTTTTTTCTATTGAAAGGAAGCTATCAGCCAACAGCTGTCAGCTAATAGCTCTGGTAAAGGCTCCTAATGCGTCACTTCCAGCACGTCAATCTTGCCGAACTTACGCAGCTCGTACTCCTTGGTCATCAGGAAGATAAGCGGCGTAACGAGCAGAATGTGGGTGGAGGACGTGAACACGCCGCCAATCATGGGCAGCACGATGGGCAGCATCACATCGGAGCCGGTTCCTGTTGCCCAGAGCACCGGCACGAGGCCGAACAGCGCCACCGACACCGTCATCAGCTTGGGGCGCAGGCGCTTGGCGGCCCCGTGGAACACGGCGTCGCGCAAATCCTGCTTGGTAATGGTTTCGCTTGAGTTGCCCTGGCGGGCCACCAGCTGCTGCATGGCGTCGTTGAGGTAAATGACCATGATGACACCCGTTTCGACGGCCAGCCCGAACAAAGCAATGAAGCCCACGGCCACCGCCACCGACAAGTGCACACCGTAGAAATACACCAGGTAGGCCCCGCCAATCAGCGCGAACGGAATCGTGACCAGACTCAGCAGGGCCTCGCGCACCGAGTGAAAGGCGAAGTACAGGCAGCCGAAAATCACCACCAGCACGATGGGCAGAATGAAGAGCAGCGTGCGTTGCGAGCTGATGAGGTTTTCATACTGCCCGCTCCACTCCAGGTAGTAGCCGGCCGGCAGCTGTCCGCCCCGCTCCTGCACTCGTTGCATGGCCTCCTGCACGGTGCTGCCCAAATCGCGGCCCCGCACGTTGAACAGCACGGCCCCGCGCAGCTGGGCATTCTCGGAGTTGATCATGGGCGGGCCGTTCTCGAAGCGCAGTTCGGCCACGGCCGAGAGCGGCACCGGGCCGTAGTCGGTGGTCTGGATGCGGAATGCGGCCCAGGGCGGCCACGCTGTTGCGGTAGTCTTCGGCCAGGCGCACCCCGATGGCGAAGCGGCGGCGGCCCTCCACGGTGCTGGCCACCGGCGCGCCACCGATGGCCGTTTCTACCACCTCGTTCACCTGGTCCACGCTCAGCCCGTAGCGGGCCAGCTGGTCGCGCTTCAGGTCAATCTGCAAGTACTTGCCGCCCGTAATCGGGTCCACGTACAGGTCCTCGACGCCGGGCACGCCGGTCAGGGCCGCCCGCACCCGCTGCGACACCTGGTAAATAGTGTCGAGCTGCTGGCCGTACACCTTCACGCCCACATCGGTCCGGATGCCGGTGCTGAGCATGTTGATGCGGTTGATGATGGGTTGGGTCCAGCCATTGACGACGCCCGGAATCTGGAGCTTCTGGTTGAGTTCGGCAATGAGCTTGGCTTTGGTCATGCCCTCGCGCCACTCGCCGCGGGGCTTGAGCTGAATGATGGTTTCAATCATGCTCAGCGGGGCGTTGTCGGTGGCCGTGCTGGCCCGGCCGGCCTTGCCGAGCACGCTCTTCACCTCCGGCACCTGCATAATAATGCGGTCCTGGACCTGCAGAATCCGCTTGACTTCCGTGTTCGACACGTCGGGCTGGGTGATGGGCATAAACAGAATCGAGCCCTCATCGAGCGGGGGCATGAACTCGGTGCCCAGACTCATCAGCAGCGGAATACTAACCAGCAGCAGGGCCAGGTTGATGCCGATGGTGGTTTTGCGCCAGGTCAGGCACCAGTTGATCAGGGGCGCGTACACCCGCTCCAGGCCCCGGTTGATGGGGTTCTGCTCCTCGGTTTTAAACTTGCCCTTCATGAAAAATGACAGCAGCACTGGGGCCAGCGTCACGGCCAGCACGGCGTCAATGAGCAGAATAAACGTTTTGGTGTAGGCCAGCGGATGAAACAGCTTGCCCTCCTGCCCGGTGAGCAGAAATACCGGCAGAAACGAGGCCACAATGATAATCGTGGAGAAAAATATCCCCCGCGACACCTGCTTGCTGGACTTCTCGATGATGGCGAGGCGCTCTTCGTTGGTCATGGGTTAAGGAAATTTTGGAATGATAATCGGAACGTCATGCTGAGCCCGTCGAGCATCTCCTACCGCTTCGTTGCACCGATTGAATTAGTGTTGCGGTAGAGATGCTTCGGACAGGCTCAGCATGAGCCCCCTCCCGGTGCCCGGCGAACCCGCCGCCGCCTCTTCGGCCGCCTGGTGCAGGGCCAGATTCCGGTAGGCGTTTTCGGCCATCACGATACCGTTGTCGACGATGACGCCGATGGCCAGGGCAATGCCGGTGAGCGACATGATGTTGGAGGAGATATCGAAGGCATTGAGCAGAATGAAGCTCGTGGCGATGGTAATCGGAATCTGGAGCAAAATGCTCAGGGCGCTGCGCCAGTGAAACAGGAACACCAGCACCACCACCGATACCACGGCCATTTCCTCCAGCAGCGTGTGCTGGATGTTGGCCACCGACTCCTCAATCAGCCCGCTGCGGTCGTACACGATATCGAACGACACGCCGGCGGGCAGGCCCTTGGCGACTTCCTTCATTTTGGCCTTCACCCGCGTGATGACTTCGTCGGCGTTTTCGCCGTAGCGCATCACCACAATGCCGCCCACGGCCTCGCCCTGGCCGTTGTAGTCGAAAATACCCAGGCGACTCTCGCCCGTCATCTGCACCGTGCCCAGGTCGGCCAGGCGCAGGGGCACGCCGTTGGCGCGGGTACGTACGGGCACGTTTTCGAGCGTGGCCACATCCTGAATGTAGCCGCTGGTTTTGATGATGTAGCCCACCCCGGCCTGCTCGAACTTGCGCCCGCCCGCCTCGTTGTTGTTGCTGCGCACGGCCGCCAGCACCTCGGGCAGACTCACGTTGTAGTAGGTGAGTTTGGTGGGGTCGACGGTTACCTGGTACTCGGGCTGGAAGCCGCCGAAGCTGGCGACTTCGCTTACCCCGGGTACGGTTTGCAGCCCGAACTTCACGTACCAGTCCTGGAGGGCGCGCTGCTCGCCCAGGTCGAGCTTGGGGGCCTTGAGCACGTACCAGAGCACGTGGCCCACGCCCGTGCCATCGGGGCCCAGGGTGGGCGTGAGGCCGGCCGGCAGCAGGCGCTGGGCATAGTTGAGGCGTTCGAGCACCCGCTCGCGGGCCCAGTACACATCGGTATCGTCCTCGAAAATGACGTACACGAAGCTCATGCCGAACATGGATGCGGCCCGCACGGCCTTCACCTGGGCCAGGCCCTGCAGGTTGGTTACGAGCGGGTACGTCACCTGGTCCTCGATGATCTGGGGCCCGCGCCCGGCCCACTCGGTGAACACAATCACCTGGTTTTCCGACAGGTCGGGAATGGCGTCGATTTTGCTGGCCCGCACCGAAAACACGCCCCAGATAAACAGGGCGGCGGCAATCAGCAGCACCAGCCCGCGGTTGCGCAGGGAAAGGGAAATAAGCCGTTCAATCACGCTTTTCTGAGCTTTTAGCTGACAGCCATTAGCTGTTAGCTTTTTCTCGACCGAATTCAGGATGGGTCGAAATCCTGGCTGGCGGCGTCTCTGAACCAAAAAAGCTAACAGCTAATGGCTATAAGCTAACAGCTTAAGAGAAAACCGCAAAAGCCCACGGCCGAGGGGCCGGGGGCAGCAGTGGAAACCAAGAAGCTAAATCAGGAAGGCGTGGCCGCGCACGTAGGCGGGGCAGGCGGGCGGGGGCGGCCCGGAAGCCACGCGCGGGCGCGGGGCCGGCTCGTCGGCCGGGTAGGTAAGGGCCAGGTGGCGCACCACGCGCAACGCGGGCGGGGCCGGCAGGGCCTCAGGAGCGACCAGCTTGAGCTGGGCGGTGGTTAGTTTTATGTCCTTGAGCGAGCTGGCTACCTTCTGGTCGTGGCAGCAGTCCTTCATGCCCTTCACCGGCTTAGTCGGCTTGGGGCAGCAGCCAGCCGGCTCCCCTACTCCGCTCAGGCTCACGCCCGTTACCTGCTGCCCGCACAGGTGCAGACTGTACACCAGCCCGGGGCTGGCAAACAGGTACAGCAAAAGCAGCAAAAGGCCGGCGAAACGTTTCAATGAGGACAGCGAAAAAGCCTGGAGTCGGCCCAAAGATACGCAAACCAGCCGGAGCCGGGTTTGCACAATTTGGCACCCAGGTTACAGGATTCAGGTTACACGAACTGACTCAGCAGCACGAGCACGCCCACCGCCAGGTAGATACCGAGGCGCTGGAGCTGTAATTTGGGTTGATGATGAGCACACATGCCGGTTCAACAAGGGCACAGGGGTTTCTGGTTCGCGGGCGGCGGTAATGATGAGGCGGCACAGCAGCGGTTACACGGCCCCTGGAGCGCGTGAGGCGCTTAGAACTTCATCCGCTGAATCCGCACCGCGTTCAGAATAGCCAGCAGGGCCACGCCCACATCGGCGAAAACGGCTTCCCACATGGTAGCCAGCCCGCCCGCGCCCAGGGCCAGCACCACGCCCTTCACCAGGAAAGCCAGCCAGATGTTCTGCCAGACCACCGAATGGGTGGCGCGGGCAATGCGGCGGGCGGTGGCAATTTTGCTCGGGTGGTCGGTCTGGATAACCACGTCGGCGGTTTCGATGGTGGCGTCGGAGCCCAGGCCGCCCATGGCAATGCCCACGTCGGCCAGGGCCACTACCGGGGCGTCGTTCACGCCGTCGCCCACGAAGGCCAGCTTGCGGCCGGCATCGAGATACTGCTGCACGTAGCGGGCCTTATCTTCGGGCAGCAGGCCGCCGTGGGCCTCGGTAATGCCCAGCTCGGCGGCCACCCGCTGCACGATGCTGTCTTTATCGCCCGAGAGCATAACGAGCTTGGTGATGCCGTCGGCTTTCAGCTCGCGCACGGCCTGCAGGGCGTCGGCTTTGGGGGCGTCGGCTACGGTGAGGTGGCCGGCGTAGCGCCCGTCGATGGCCACCACCACGATGCTGTCAACCACCTCATCCACCTCGGCCGGGTAGGGTACATCGAACTTGCGTAGCAGCTTGGTATTGCCGGCCAGCAGGGCGCGGCCGGCCACCTGCCCGCGCAGGCCGTGGCCGGCAATTTCCTCCACGCTTTCCACCGGCACGCCGGCCGTAGCCGCGGCCGCGTGCTGCACCACGGCCTTGGCAATGGGGTGGGTTGATTTGGTTTCGAGCGCGCCCACCAGCCGCAGCAGCTCGGCCTGCTCGGTGCCGGGAGCCGCCACTACCTGGCGCACGGCAAACACGCCCTCGGTGAGCGTGCCGGTTTTGTCCATCACCACGGTGTCAATCTCGCGCAGCACGTCGAGGAAATTGGAGCCCTTGAACAGGATACCGGCCCGCGAGGCGGCCCCGATGCCGCCGAAGTAGCCCAGCGGAATGCTAATAACCAGCGCGCAGGGGCAGGAAATAACCAGAAACACCAGCGCCCGGTACAGCCAGTCGCGGAACACGTAATCATCAACCACGAAGAAGCGGCACCAGCACCAGCAGCGCGGCCAGCGCCTACCACGATGGGCGTGTAGATGCGGGCGAAGCGGGTGATGAACTGCTGGGTTTTGGCCTTGCGCCCCACCGCATCCTGCACCATGGCCAGAATCCGGCTCAGCTTGGTATCGGCAAAGGCAGCCGTGACGGTTACCTGCACCAGCTTGTCGAGGTTGATCATGCCAGCCAGCACCAGGTCGCCGGTCTGCTTGGTCTGGGGGGCCGATTCGCCGGTGAGGGCGGCCGTGTTGAAGCTGGCCGCCGGACCGTTGAGCGTGCCGTCGAGGGCCACTTTCTCGCCGGGCTTCACCTCCATCACGTCGCCCACCTGCACTGCTTTCGGGTCGATAACCAGCGGCCGGCCGTCGCGCACAACGGTTACCTCGGTGGCCTGAATTTCGAGCAGCGCCCGGATGCTGCGCTTGGCCCGGTTCACGGCCGCATCCTGGAACAGCTCGCCCACCGTGTAAAACAGCATCACGGCCACGCCCTCGGGGTATTCGCCAATAGCAAACGCGCCGAGCGTGGCCAAACTCATGAGCAGAAACTCGTTGAACATGTTGCCGCTGGGAATGCTCAGCACCGCCGCCCGCAGCACCTTCCAGCCCACCAGCAGAAACGCCACCCCGTACCAGAGGGGCCGCACCAGGCCCGCAAAAAACGGCACGTCGAAGTAGTCGAGCGCAATACCGGCCAGCAGCAGGATCAAACTTACGGCGGGCCACAGATACGGCCGCTCGCCGGCCGGACCGTGGTCGTGCCCGTCGAGGTCGTCGTGGGAGTGGCCGGCGTGGTCGGCGGCCGCTTCGTCGGCATGGTCGGCCGTGTCGGTGGGCGCGTGGTCCTGGCCGCGGGGGGCGGTGGCAGCTTCGGGCGTGAGTTGTTCGCGGGTGAGGGCTCCCACGTTGGTGAGGTCCACCTGCTTGGCGGTATTGAGGTCTTCGTTGAGCTTATCGGAATGCGGATTTGGCATAGCGGAATCGGAAGGGGAATTACGGACGGCTAACAAATACCAAAACGGCTAACCGCCCCCGGGGTTCCCGCCGCCCCGGCGGCTACCCCCAACATACAAGGAGCCCGACCAGACGGCCGGGCTCCTCTTTAATCTTGCGCGAATCGGGCGACTCGCCTAGACAGGCTGGGCCTCGAAACCGGCCTCCGTCACCAGCGCTACCACCTGGTCGGCGGTCAGGTCGCCGTTCACGGTCAGGATTTTATCGGGGTTGGCCGTGTCTACCTGCCAGTTGGCAATGCCTTTTTCGCCGTTGAGCGTGGGCGTAACGGCCTTGATGCAGCCGCCGCAGTTGATGTTGGTTTTGAATTGGAGCGTGTTCATCGGGGTTGGGTTTTAAGCGTGAAGCCAAACGGCGGTTGCCAGCGGCCCGGACTTGAGCCCGCAAACATCGTCGTTTAGTATACCATTTAACCCTTGCGCCGCCCTCGTAGTTGCCTTTAAACCCTACTTGGCACAATCTTGCAAGATTGAAGAACAATTCTGCACATCCCTGCGGGCGGTTTTGGGGTTTAACATAGTGGAGCTGGAACCGGCCGTTGTTACGCTAACAGCTATTGCGCTGTCAGCCCTGCCGCTAGGCCTCTCTTTTTCTACCCGTATCCCCTCTACCGTGTCTACTTCCCCCCTAACCCCCGCCGCGCCGGCCCCCGGCAGCCCACCGGCCGGCCCCGATACAAGCGTCACGACCACGGGCACGCGCACCGAAACCCTCGACATCGAGGGCATGACCTGCGCCTCCTGCGCCAACTTCGTCGAGAAGTCCCTCAGCCGCACGCCCGGCGTGCAGCGGGCCATGGTCAACTTGGCCACCGAAAAGGCCACCATCGAGTACCTGCCCGGCCAGGCTCGACCGCGCCGGCCTGAAGGCCGCCGTCGAGCAGGCCGGCTACGGCGTGTTCGAGCGCGCCCCCGACACCAGCGCCGCCGACCGGCTTCCGATGAAGAACTGACCGAACGCAAGGCCGAAGCTTACCACGAGCTCAAGCGCCGCTTTCTGGGTGGCCGTGGGGCTGGCCGTCGTCATCATGCCGCTGAGCATGCTCATGCTCTGGCCCGCCGCTGATGAGCGCGGATTCAACATGCCAGTGGCTCAACTACGGGCTGCTGCTGCTCACGCTGCCGGTGCTGGTTTACAGCGGCCGCGAGTTCTACGTATCGGCCTGGAACGGCTTCGCGCACCGCACCGCCAACATGGACACGCTCATTGCCGTGGGCACCGGCGCGGCCTTTCTCTACAGCCTGGCCGCTACCGTGGTGCCGGGCTTTTTCACCAGCCGCGGGCCTGATGCCCGAAGTGTACTACGACACCACGGCCACCATCATTGCCCTGATTCTGCTGGGCAAGGTGCTGGAGCTGCGGGCCAAAACCCAAAACCTCGGCCGCCATCAAGGCCCTGATCGGGCTTGCAGGCCAAAACCGCCCGCGTGGTGCGCCCGACGGCCAGGAACTGGACGTGCCCATCGAGCAGGTGCAGCTCGGCGACGTGGTGGTGGTGCGCCCCGGCGAGAAAGTGGCCACCGACGGCGTCATCACCGAAGGCCAGCTCGGCCGCTCGACGAAGCCATGCTCACGGGCGAAAGCCTGCCGGTGGAGAAAAAAGCCGGCGACCCGGTGTTCGGGGCCACGCTCAACAAAACCGGCTCCTTCCGCTTCCGCGTCACCAAAGTGGGCGCCGATACCATGCTGGCCCAGATTGTGAAGCTGGTGGAAGATGCCCAGGGCAGCCGCGCCCCCATTCAGCGGCTGGCCGATAAGGTCAGCGCCATTTTCGTGCCCACGGTGGTGGTTATCTGCCATCCTCACGTTCGTGCTGTGGTTTGATTTGGCCCCGGCCGAGCACGCGGCTGCCGCTGGCGCTGGTCAACTTCGTGGCCGTGCTCATCATTGCCTGCCCCTGCGCGCTGGGGCTGGCCACGCCCACGGCCATTATGGTGGGCACCGGCAAAGGGGCCGAGCACGGCGTGCTCATCCGCAACGCCGAGGCCCTGGAAAAGGCCTACCAGGTGAACACCGTGCTGCTCGACAAAACCGGCACCATCACCCGGGGCGAGCCCGCCGTGACCGATTTCGTTGTGGCGCGCCGGCCAGGAAGCCGCCGACGTGCTGCCGCTGGTGGCCGCCGTGGAGCGCCAGAGTGAGCACCCGCTGGCCGAGGCCGTGGTGCGCTACGCCGCCGACCAGCAGGCCGATGCCAGCGCCTCGGCCACCGATTTCGGGCCCATGGAGGGCAGCGGGGCCGGGGCTACGGTGCAGGGCCAGGCCGGTGCTCATCGGCAACCGCCGCCTGCTCGACGAAGACAACATTCAGCCTTGCGCCCGACCTCGAACAGGCCGCCGCCGGGCTGCTGGCCCAGGCCAAAACCGTGCTCTACGTGGCCGTAGACGGGCAGGCCGTGGCCCTGGTGGGCGTGGCCGACACCGTGCGCGACACGTCGGTGGCCGCCATCCAGCCAGCTGCAGGCCGATGGGCATGGAGGTGGTGATGATGACCGGCGACAACCGCCAGACGGCCGCCCAAGTGGCCGGGCAGGTGGGCATCACCCGCTACTTTGCCGAAGTGCTGCCCGCCGACAAGGCCGGCAAGGTGAAGGAGCTGCAGGCCGAGGGCCGCGTGGTGGCCATGGTCGGCGACGGCATCAACGACGCGCCCGCCCTGGCCCAGGCCGACATGGGCCTGGCCATGGGCGGCGGCACCGACGTGGCCATGGAAGCGGCCGGCATCACGCTCATGCGCTCCGACTTGCAGGGCGTGGTCACGGCCATCGAGCTCTCGCGCCAGACCATGCGCACCATCAAGCAGAACCTGTTTTTCGCCTTCATCTACAACACGCTGGGCATTCCCATCGCGGCCGGCCTGCTGTATCCCTTCACTCGGCTGGCTGCTCTCGCCCATGCTGGCCGCCGGCGCCATGGCCCTGAGCTCGGTATCGGTGCTCACCAACTCGCTGCGGCTGCGCGGGTTTAAGGTTGATTGAGTGGTATAAACAACGTCATGCTTCAGCTGGCGTCCGCGCAGCCGGACGCCAGCTGAAGCATGACGTGCCTTTTCACTTTTACTTTCTAATTGAAAAATGGACGCTTCTCAAATCATCGTTACCCTGCTTGGTACTGGCCTGATTGGCTTCGTGGGCTGGTTTTTCTTTATGGCCCCGCACCAGGTAGCAGCGGCCGTATCCAGCAGCAGCGGGGTGCAGCAGGTCGATATCACGGTAAAGGGCGGCTACTCGCCCAACGTAATTGAGGTGCGCAAGGGCCAGCCGGTGCAGCTCAACTTCTACCGCGACGAGTCCAGCAGCTGTTCCGAGGAACTGCTGCTGCCCGATTTCAACATCCGCCGCGACCTGGCCCCGTTCCAGACCACGGCCATCGAGTTTCTGCCCGAAAAAGCCGGCACTTACCCCTTCACCTGCGGCATGAGCATGCTGCGCGGCAGCCTGGTAGTGAAGTAATTGAACGGCCGTAGCGCGCAGCGCCGGCTGCGCGTATCGCGGAACAATTCGTCAGAAAAGAGCGGTTGATGCCGTTTTCATCTGCTGTTCTACGATACGCGAAGCCGGCGCTGCGCGCTACGGCCATTCGGTATTTACCGGGCCACGCCTCAGTTCCGGGCCGCCTGGGCCTCGTGCTGCTGCTGGCGCATGGGCACATCGAGCAACATGGGCACACCCTGAATGACGGCCAGGATGATGTATTGGTAGCCTTCGAGCAGCTCATGGTTGAAGAACAGGGCGAAGGCCCCGATCAGGTTGAGCAGGGCAGCCAGACCGTAGAGCTGCTTGCGGCGGCTGCCTTCCACGGCCGAGGCGGTGTAGGCGAAGCCCAGGGCTCCAAACAAAAACCAGAGCGTGTGAAAGCTGAAGGGCATAATCGACTTGGCCTCGGCGGCGTGCACCCAGTAGTTCTCGGCCGTAGCCAGCACCGTGGCGCCGGCCCACACCCACACCAGGGCGTTGCGCTTGTCGAGCAACAAGCGTCATCACCACCGGAATCAGCATGGCAATAATCCAGGTCCAGAGCACGGCGCTGTGGCCGTGCTCCATGGTGCGGCCGATGTATTGGGTTATCAGGTAGGCCACCGTGACGGTGAGGCCCCACCAGAGCAGTAACGTTTGGCGAGAAAACATACTAGCGGGTAGAAGTAGATGAAAAACAGGCGACTGCCTGAGTGGACTACGCGGCCGATTGTCTGCGGTTTCATCCGCTGCACCCATCTTTTACTACTGTTCAGCTTCCCCTCCGGGCACTTTATCCGCCGGTTTCGGCCGCTACCACCCACACCGGCACGGCCGAGAGGGCGGCGTTGCCGGTGAGGGCGTCGAGGCGGGTTTCGTCGGTGAGGTCGTTGAGGCTGGCGCCGGGGTGGGCGCTGGGCCACGGCCAACCGGGTGCCGGGGCGCTGGTGGCCGTAGCCGTGGGGCAGGCTGGCCACGCCCGGCATCAGGGCCTCGGTAATCTCGACCGGCACCTGCACCTCCCCCACCCGGCTGCGCACCTGCACCAGCTGGCCCTCGGCGAGCTGGCGGGCGGCGGCATCGTGGGGGTTGAGCTGCAGGGTGCAGCGGTTACGGCCCTTAATAAGGCGGGGCAGGTTGTGCATCCAGGAATTGTTGGAGCGCAGCTCGCGGCGGCCAATCAGCAGCAGCTGGTCGGGCGCGGCTTCGGGGCCGGCAGCCAGCACCTGGCGGGCCCGCTCCAGGTCGGCCAGAAACAGCGGGGCCGCCAGCGGGATGCGCTGGTTTTCGGTGCGCAAAGCGGCGGGCAGGCGCGGTTGCAGCGGCCCCAGATCGATGCCGTGGGGGTTCTCGCGCAGCTTATCGAGGCTCAGGCCGCCGCGTTCGGGCCGGCCATAGGGGCCGTAGCGCAGCCCCAGGTCAATTTTAGCGGCCGGGTCTTCGGGAGGTGCAGCAGTGGCGGGGTCGTAGGCGGGGCCGGCTTCGAGGCGCTGGCGCA
This sequence comes from uncultured Cytophagales bacterium, assembly GCA_963711295.1. Taxonomy (GTDB): domain Bacteria; phylum Bacteroidota; class Bacteroidia; order Cytophagales; family Hymenobacteraceae; genus Hymenobacter. The sequence goes on along the minus strand of CAVQDF010000003.1, from coordinate 613,985 downwards.
GGCCCTCAAAAATCTGCCAGTCGTAGCGGGCTTCGGGGCCTTTATCGAACAGCGGTTCGGCGTAGCGGCTGGTGTTGCGGATGGCCAGGGCATGAAACGAGACGTCGTAATGGGCCGTTTCGAGGCCCGTGGCCGGGGGCAGGATGTAGTGGGCGTGGCGGGTGGTTTCGTTGAGGTAAATGTCGATGCTCACCATGAACTCCAGCCCGGCCAGCGCAGTATCCAGCTGGCGGCCGTTGGGCGTGCTCAGCACCGGGTTGCCGCAGCTCGTCACCAGGGCCCGCAGCTGGCCTTCGCCGGGCGTCAGCATCTCCTCGGCCAGGGCCGCCACCGGCAGCTCGCCCATAAACTCGGGCAGCTGGCGCACCCGGCTGCGGTACCGGTCGTGGCGACGGTAGGGCCCGGGCTTGCCCAGCACGTCGAGGGCGGGCGTGGCCAGCATGTAGCCGCCGGGCTCGTCGAGGTGGCCCGTGAGCAGATTCAGGGCATTAATCAGCCACAGACACAGCCCCCCGAATTCCTGCGTTGATACCCCGATACGCCCGTACACCACGGCCCTTTCGGCGGCGGCCAGCTCCCGGGCCAGGGCCCGCACCACGGCCGGGGCTACACCCGTAATGGCCGCCACGCGCTCGGGCGTGAATTCGGCCACGGCCGCGCCCAGCTCCGGGATGCCGTCGGTAAACTCCCCTACCCGGCCCGGATTCACCAGGTTTTCGGCGTAGAGCACCTGCACCAGGGCCAGCAGCAGAAACACGTCGGTGCCGGGGCGGATGACGTGGTGCTCGTCGGCGCGGGCGGCGGTTTCGGTACGGCGCGGGTCGATGACGACCACCCGCCCGCCCCGCTCCCGGATGGCGCGCAGGCGCTTGGCCACATCGGGCGCGCTCATCAGGCTGCCGTTCGAAACAAGCGGGTTGCCGCCCAGAATCAGCCAGAAATCGGTGCGGTCGAGGTCGGGCACGGGCAGCAGCAGCGGGTGGCCATACAGCTGCCAGGCCGCGAAATGGTGGGGCAATTGGTCAACTGAAGAAGCCGAAAACAGGCTCCGCGAGCCCAACGCCCGCAGAAAGCCGGGCGCGGCCAGTTGGGAGCCGGAGTTATGCACGCTCGGGTTGCCGGCGTACCAGGCCACGGCATCGGCCCCGTGCCGGCCCTGCACCCGGCGCAATCCGGCGGCCACTTCGTCGAGGGCCACGTCCCAGCTTACTTCCTCCCAGCCCCCGGCGGCCGTGCGCCGCAGTGGCCGGCGCAGGCGGTCGGGGTCCTCGTACACGTCCTGCAAACCCAGGGCTTTGGGGCAGATGTGCCCCCGGCTGAAGGGGTCCTCGGCGTCGCCGCTGATGCGCAGCACCCGGCCGTTTTCGTGCTCGATTTCGAGGCCACAGATAGCTTCGCAGAGGTTACAGGCACGGTAATGGGTTTGGGTAGGCATAGCGGCGAAGAGTTGGGGAACAGCGGACCAAGATACCCCTGTTTCGGAGGTTGCCAAAGCCGGCCGGTTTATCTTTGAACTGCACCGCCGCGGGCGATGCGCACTATTGCTCCCGAACTGCATGACCCGTAAAACCCTGCTCAACTGGCTGCCTTACGTGGTTTTCAGCCTGATCTTCCTCATCGGCCTGCGCCCCCTCGTGCTGGGCGCGACCCATCGGGCGCTGCTAGCCACTGGTCTGTGGCGGGCCGACGCGCCGTTTACGCCCTCTACACCTGCGACCACGCTTGCCCTGCCCACCAGCTTAACCGCCGCGAGTGGGTTGCAGCTGGTTTCAGCCGATGGCACACCGCTCAACCTGAACAGGTTCCGGGGCAAAGCCGTGTTCGTGAACCTGTGGGCCACCTGGTGCCCGCCCTGCCGGGCCGAAATGCCCGGTATCGAGGCCCTCTACGAGCGAACCGATACCAGCAAAGTCGCCTTCGTGATGATTTCGCTGGATGTGCGACCCGAAAAAGCCCAGAAGTTCATGCGCCGCCAGGGCTTCCGCTTCCCGGTGTACTACCCGGCCGCGCCCCTGCCCGCGCCCTTCAACTCCCCCTCCATTCCCACCACTATCATCCTCACCCCCAACGGCCAGGTCGCCGCCCGCTACGAAGGCATGGCCGACTACGACACCCCCAAGTTCCAGGCCGCCCTGGAAAAGCTGGCGGAGCGGTGAGGTGTCAGTTGCTAGTTGTTAGTTGTCAGTTGCTAGTTGTCGGTTGTCAGCCCGTCATTCAGAGCATGTGGCGCATCAATCCAGGGACGAAGAATCTCGCGTGAAGTCGTTGACTTAGTACGGCAGATTCTTCAGTAAGCGAGATTCTTCGCCGCTGCTCTGAATGACGGGCTGACAACCGACAACTAGCAACTGACAACCAACAACTAGCAACTGACAACCAACAACTAGCAACTGACAACCAACTTACACCGGCTCGTCATCCACGCGGGCCTCTACTACCTGCTGCACGCCTACGGGCACGGCCGAGAGCAGGTCGAGGCCGGTGGCGGCTTCGATGGCGTCGATGCTGGTGCGGTAGCGGCTCCAGTCGGGGCTGATGCCGTTATCGTTGGGCGTGTCGATGGCGATAACGCGGGTGGCGGCCGAGACGCGGGCGGCATCGTTGCCGGGGGCGGTGGGTAGCACCACCACTACTTTCCAGATGCGGGCCGGCACCGTAATGCGGCCCTGGTCGAGGGTGGTGGCGAAGCCGTTGGCCCCGGTGCCGCCTTTGCCATAGGAGCCCATGAGGAGGTACACCTCGTTGGTGCCGCCAGCCAGTTGGGCGCGGCAGTAGGTTTCGAGGCTGGCCCAGGTCTGGCGGTTGTGGTTGGGGGCTTCGGGCACCATGTTGGTCATCAGGAAGGTGGCCGAGTTCTGGGCCGGGGTGGCCGTGCGGTCGGCGGAGGGGCAGTTATGGCCCCGGTCGAAGCCCGAGCCCGAGTAGGCGGTGCCGCTCACCCGGTACCAGCCGGCGGGCAGCGTGGCGTCGGCCCGGAAATCATCCTGACGGTCGGCCGGGCCCTGGTCGGCCGCCGTCAGGTGCCAGCTCACCCAGTTGGGCTTGCCCTGGTCGCGGTGGTAGCTGAGCGCGTACTCGGGTTTGAGCAGCAGGTAATTGGAGGGTTGCGTGAGGTCGGGGGTCGCGCCGCTGGGGTTGCCCAGGGTGAGGTGCTCGGGCAACGTGGCCGGGGCGGGGTCGGAAGTGAGCGAGCAGGAAGTGAGCAGCAGCGCGGCACTCAGCAGCGCGGCCGCCTTCCCGCGCCGCAATGCGGCAGGCAGAAAAAGAAGCATTGCCCAAAGGTAGGGCCGCCCGCCGGACAACACCCGCCTGCTCCCGCCCCCACCAAAAAACCCGGCTCCCCGACGACCCGTTGCGGGCGTCCGGAAACCGGGTTTTTTAGTGGGTCAGCCGGGCTTGCCAGCTGCCGGGCAGCTTAGCGCACGCTCAGGCGCTGGGTCATCACGACGCCATCAACTTCGAAACGGAGCAGGTAAAGGCCCGGAGCGAGGCCCGCGGTCGGAATATCGGCATCGAACGAGCCGGCGGCATGCAGGGCAGCGGGCATGGGGGTAGCTACCCGACGGCCCAGGGCATCATGCACGCTCAGGCCCACGGTTGCGGCCTTGCGAAGGTACACGGGCAGCAACGCGCGGCCGGTGGCGGGGTTCGGATACACGGGCTCAAGCAGGGCCGAGTTCGAGAGTACGGGGCGCACGCCGGTGGGCGTAAAGTTGGTCTTGCGCGGGCCGGTCCAGTCGTCGATGTACACGCGGCGCTTTGTGGTCGTATTCGGGGCGATGAGCAGCACGATTTCGTTGATGCTGGTATTGGCCACGGCCGCGCTGGGGCGGTTGGCGAAGGTGAAGACCAGTGTTTCCCAGGCATTGGTAGCCGTGGTAATGGCCAGGTACTCGGAGTGGCGACCAGCCGGATAATTGGTCGGGCCAGCGGCGGTGGAATCCTGAAGGGTGATCTGGAACGTGAGGCCCGGCGCCGGGCTGTACACCTTCATAGTCATCTGCTTGGCCCCCGTCAGGAAGGGAGCCACATCGGCCAGGGGCGCGCCGGTGGGGCGCACCACCAGGGCATCGTACTGCTGGGTCGAGCGGGTATAGCGCATCACGCGGGCGCTGGGGTTACCGGCCCCCACCATGGGGTTGAGCGTGTCGAGCTTGATGCTGCCCGACGTTTTGTTATAGCTGTAGCCAATGGCCCGGGTGCCCTCGTAGTTGTCGTAGAGCTGGTCGGTTACCACCGGCGCGGTGTTGGCCACGAAGTCCGGCCCCATGATGTCGTCGAGGTAGAACGTCTGGCCGGTGTTGGTATTGGGGGCAATGAGCAGCACGATCTGGTCGGCATCGGTGGCTTTCACCGTGGGGTCGAACCCGCCGGCTGCGCCCGCCGTGTAGGCGAACGTGAGCAGTTCCCACTCATTGGCCTTGGTGGTCTTCACGTCGAAGGTACCGCCGAAGTTACCGTTGGGGTAGCCGGTGGTGGCTTTACCCGCGTTTTGCATCACTGCCTGCAGCGAAATTCCTACGGCCGGGCTATAGAATTTAAGCGTCAGCTTCTTGGTACCGGCGGCGTAAGCCGACAGGTCGGCCAGCTTGTTGTTGGCGGCGGCCGGCTTGATCTGGATTACGTCGAACTGCACGCCGGCATTGCGTACGTACTTGCCGCAGGTGGGGCTACTGTTCACGGCATTCGTGCCGGGGTTCGGCGCGTTCTGGGTGAATACCCCGTCGGTGCGGACGTAGTTGAGGAGCCGGACGTTCTCGAAGTTGTCGTACAGCACCTGAGCCGAAGCACTGGCCACTGGCGCGGCTGCGGCCAATAAGGCCGCAGCAATAAATCGGGTAAAAAGGGACATAGAAAAAGGTAAAAGGGTGAAAAAAACAGAGAACCGGCGGATCGTACCTAGGATTAACTTACCGGTAACTAGGGCAAAATGCTGGACTTATCCAAGAGTCTAAGCGGCTATTTTAAGTAAGCCCAACCGCGAGGAGCGGTGTTTTTCGAAGGCAGTAAGGGCCTACTAAGTATCAGAAAGCACGCTTTTTTTCATTCATTGCCTACCTATCCCCCTTTTAAAGCCATCCTTGCCCGGAGGCAGGCGTTAGGAGAAACGGCCGGCGCGGCTTACATTCCGCCATGTTGAAGCGTTTTCTGCGCGTGTTGCTGGTGGCCGGATGGCTGTTGCTCTCGCTCGCAACCCATGCCCAAAGCCCCCAATCGCGCCCCCTGCAACAAGCGCTGGCCCGCGCTTCCACCGATACGAGCCGGGTGCTGCTACTAGCCGATCTGGCCGCTACCTATCGCTACTCTCACTTCGACTCGGTGGCTTACTACGCCCGGCGGGGGTTGCAACTGGCCCGGCGCATCGGCTACGCCAAGGGCGAGGGGCGCTGCCTGTCGCGGCTCGGGATTCTGCCCGGCGAGCGGGGCAACCTCCCGCTGGCGCTGCGCCTGAACCTGCAGGCCCTGCGCCTCAACGAGCAGAGCCACGACCGCGAAGGCACGGCCCGCACCCTCAACCAGATGGGCCTGCTCTACTTCGCCCTCGACGATTTCCGGCCCTCGCTGCGCTACTACTTCCGGGCCCTGGCCCACTACCAGCAGGCCGGCACCACCGATACGTCGCAGCTCATCAGCGTCATGAGCAACCTGGGGGCCAGCTACGAGGGCCTGCGCCGCCACGATTCGGCCGCCTTCTACCTCCGCCAGGCCTGGCAGCTCGCGGCCCGCCACCGCCCCGGCACCTGGAGCTGCTGGGGCAACCCGGCGCCCTACGTGCTGCGCGAAATGGGGCTGCTGCAGCTAACGCAGGGCCACCCCGATACGGCCCGCTCCTTTTACTGGCGCAGCGCCCGGGCCGCAGGCCCCGAGAACGACCAGCGGAGCGCCAGCCGCGCCTATCAATACCTGGCCGAGCTGCACCAGCGGCAGGGCCAGACCGACTCCTGCATCTGGTATGCGCGCCGGGCCTTGCCCCTGGCCGCCGCCCTGCCCTACATGCTGGGCGTAGTGCGCAATAGTGCCCTGCTGATGCAGTCCTTCGAGGCCCGCCAGCAGCCCGACAGCGCCCTGTATTACACCCACATCATGCTCCGGGCCCAGGATAACCTCTATAGCCCCCAGCGCATCAAGCAGCTCGATGCCATTGCCTTTGCCGAGCACAACCGGCTGCTGGCCCTGGAAACCGAGCGCAACGAGCTGCTGGCCCGGCTGCGCACCATGCTGCTGGCCGCGGGCATGGGGGCGCTGCTGGTGGTACTGGCGCTGCTCTGGCACCGCAGCCGCCGCCAGCAGCAAGCCAACACCCGGCTGCGGAGCCTGCACGAGCAGCTCAGCTGGCAGGCCGGGGAGCTCACGCGCCAGCGCGACGATTTAGTGAATGCCCTCAAAGAGCTCAAAATAGCCCAGAGCCAGCTGATACTGCGCGAGAAAATGGCCTCCCTGGGCGAGCTGATGGCCGGGGTGGCCCACGAAATCCAGCGCCCGGTGAACTCGGTGCGCCGGGGCGCGGCCGCCAGCATCGAGCTCTGCGACGAAATAGCGCACCGCGTCGTGAAGCTCGGCCTCTCGCCCGCCCAGCAGCAGCTCTGCAACGATTTTCTGAGCCATTTACGCCGCCACCAGACGCTGATTATGCAGCACGGCCAGCGCGCCGAATCCATTGTGCGGGGCATGCTCGAATACTCCCAGGGCGGGGGCCGGGCCCGCCAGCTCACCGACCTCAATGTGCTGGCCGAGGAGTACTTGCGCCTGGTCTACCACGACCTGCGGGCCAAGCACCACTACTTCAGCTGCGCCCTGCTGCTGCGCCTCGACCCCACCGTGGAGCGGGCCCCGGTGGTGCGCCAGGATCTGGGCCGGGCCCTGGTGGGCGTGTTCGGGGCCGCCCTGCAGGCCGTGCGCCAGCGCCAGCTGATTCCTGATGACGACTACGTGCCCCAGGTCGAGCTTATCACCCGCCGCACCGCCGCCAGCCTCGAAATCCGGGTGCGCGACAACGGTCCGGGCCTGCCGCCCGAAACCCTACTCACCCTGTTTCAGCGCTTCCCGGGCGGGGCCGAAGCCGATCTGACCCTGGCGTTGAGCCACGACCTGATTACCAAGGGCCACGGCGGCACGCTGAATGTCAGCAGCCAGCCGGGCCAGGGCACCGAGTACTGCATCGTGCTGCCTCTCTCCGATTGGCCGGAGCATACCCCGGCCTAAATTCGCCGGGGGGGGCGCGTCACAATCGGGCCAGTCGGCGCGGGCCGGAAGACGGATGGCGGGCCCGAGAACAGGTGGCGGGCCCCCGGCCAGGAATCGCCCCTCCCGGGGTTGGTGTCACAAACCCTCGGCCAACGGCCTTGCCAGCGGCCCGATGCAGACGCACCTTTGTGCTATCCTCTGGCAAAAGCTGGCCCCTGCGGCCGGCGTCTGCCAATTCCGTCCCCCTTTTCCACAACCAAACTACGGAGCGGCCCGACACACCAGGTGTGCCGGGCCGGCCTGTGTTTACCCGAATATAGCTGTCTGTTAATCAGCGAATCACACTCACCCCAACAAGTAACGCTTGACCTCCTGGCTCGGGCAGCCCTACGCCTCCAGCTCCGGGGGCAGCGGCTGGTCGAGGCCGTTGAGCAGGAACTCGCGCAGACGGTTGATGTGGCGCTTGATTTCGACGAGGCGCTCCAGCTGCGGCTCGTTGCCGGGGTCGGCGGAGCGGCTGGCCAGGTTGCTAAGCAGGTTCTTGCGCTCCTCCATCATGCGCAGCGCCACCCACAGGCTTTCTTCCAGGCCCTGGCGCGAGTCGTCGAGCAGGTTGCCCAGGGTGTAGGCGTGGCCGGTGTGGCAGCGGAAGCGGGGCACGCTGCCCTCGTTGAGCTGCCAAAGGGACCCGCCGCAGCCGGGGCAGGTCAGGGGCGCGGGCGTCCCGATTCGGTCAATTTCCTCGGTGGTGCCCACGACGCGTTCCGCAATGGCGGCCTCCAGCCTGATGTCTTCGGGAATGGGGCCGGGGGCCGACGGCGCTCCGCTCACCAGCCGAATCAGCAGGGGGCCCATTTCAGCCAGCGGCACGGTATAATCGACGGCCACATTGCTCAGGGCACTTTCGGGCATACTCGGGAACTCGGCTTCCAGCGGGTCCTGGACCACGGCCCGGCCGCCGGCCCGCTTGATTTGTTCGAGGCCAGCGGTGCCATCGTGGAGCATGCCCGTAAGCACCACGCCCACCACGGCGGCCCCGTAGTAGGCGGCCGCCGAGCGAAACAGGGCGTCGGCGGCGGGACGGTAGTTGTTCTCGCGCGGGCCCTTGGTTACCAGCAACTTCCCCTCGTGCACCAGCAGGTGGCGGTCGGCGGGGGCCACGTAGAGGTGGCCCGCCCGCAGGGGCTGGCCGTGGCTGGCCAGCTCGCAGGCCAGCCCGGTACCGGCCGCCAGCCGCTCGGCCAGGTGCTGGCCCGAGGAGGAGGGCGCCAGGTGCTGCACCACCAGCACGGCGGCGGGCAGCGTAGCCGGCAGCTGGCCCACGAGCCGGGTCAGAGCTGACATGCCGCCGGCGGAGGCCCCAATGACAATCAGATAACCAGGGAGTTCCGGGGCCATACGCACTATGCAAACGCTAACATAAGATTGGCACGGGTTGCCCGCGCCCATCACAGCCATACGTGGAACTGCGCCTCCGTTGTTATAGTCGAGCTTTTGCCCTTACCCGATAAGGTTTGGGTTCGGCTTTAGTGACTGCCGGCATTCATGCGTAAATTTGACCATAACCCACTCAACTCGCCCGTGGGCGGCCCGCTCTTTCCTGCTCCTATGAAGCCTCCTCACCCGCCTACTGCCGCCGCCTACGACGATGATGATCAGGAGAATAACGTCAGCCAGGAAGCCCCCATCCGGATCGAGGGGCCGCCGGTGGAGGACCAGGTGAGCCCCACCCAGCGGCGCACGGCCCAGCGCCAGGAAAACACCACCGACAAGTTTCCGATTGTGGGGCTGGGCGGCTCGGCCGGGGCGCTGGGGGCCTTTGAGACATTTTTCCGGCACCTGCCCGCCGATAGCGGTATGGCCTTCGTGGTGGTGATGCACCTGATGCCCGACCAGCCGGGCGAGTTGCCGGCCGTGCTCCAGCGCTTCACGGCCATGCCCGTGCAGGAGGCCGCCGACGGCCTGAAAGTGCGGGCCAACCACGTGTACGTGATTCCGCCCGACCACGACATGAGCCTGCTGCACGGCACGCTGCTGCTGTTTCAGCCCACCCAGGCCCGGGGCCGGCGCCTGCCCATCGACTTCTTTTTCCAGAGCCTGGCCAAGGATGCCCGGGAGCGGGCCATCTGCATCATCTGCTCGGGCATGGGCTCCGACGGCACCATTGGGCTGAAAATGGTGATGGAAAACTTCGGCATGGTGATGGTGCAGAGCCCCGAAACGGCCGAGTACGATTCGATGCCCCGCTCGGCCATTGCCACCGAATTCGTGGATTACGTGCTGCCCGCCGAGCAGCTGCCGGCCAAGCTCCTCGACTACCTGCACACGCCCCCGGCCGACCGCCCCCACCGCGAGGCCGCCCCCGAGTCGGGCGCGAGGCCGGCCCACGCCCTGCAGAAAATCTTTACCCTCATCCGGGCCCAGACCGGCCACGATTTCAGCTTCTACAAGCGCAACACCGTGTTCCGGCGCATCGAGCGGCGCATGAACGCCCACCAGATTCACGAGTTTCCGCAGTACGTGCGGTATTTGCAGGAGAACCCGACCGAGGTGGAGGCCCTGTTCCGGGAGCTGCTGATTGGGGTCACCAAGTTTTTTCGCGACCCGGAGGCCTTCCTGAGTCTGCGCGCCCGCCTGCTGCCGCTGCTGCGCGGCAAGCCCGCCGACAGCGTGGTACGGGTGTGGGCGCCCGGCTGCTCGACCGGCGAGGAGGCCTATTCGCTGGCCATGGTGCTGCTCGAATGCCTCGATACCATCGACCCGGCCAAGTACCTCAAAATTCAGCTGTTCGCCACCGACATCAACCCCGCGGCCATCGACTTTGCCCGCGCCGGCCTCTACCCCACCAACATTACGGCTGACGTGAGCCCGGAGCGACTGGAGCGGTTTTTCAGCCGCCAACCCGACAGTAACGGCTACCAGATCAGCAAGGAAGTGCGCGACGTGGTAATTTTCGCGGTGCACAACCTGACCAAGGACGCGCCCTTCACCAAACTCGATTTGCTGTGCTGCCGCAACCTGCTCATTTACCTGTCGGCCGAGCTGCAGAAAAGCCTGCTGCCGGTTTTCCACTACGCCCTCAACCCCAACGGGCTGCTGTTTCTGGGGCCGAGCGAAAACCTGACCGGCTACCACGACTTGTTCACGCCCCAGGACATTAAGTGGAAGATTTCGCGGCGCAACGATGCCCCGCCCTCCATTACCCGGGTCGTTAACTTCCCGTTCGCCCTTTCCCGCCACCACCCGGCCGCCGCGGCTGGGGCCCAGCTTCCGATGTCGTCCTCTTCACCCCGCAAAAGTGGCCCCTTTGCGGCCCTGATCCAGAAAACCCTGCTCCGCGCCTACTCGCCCCCGGCCGTGGTGGTGAACGCCAAGGGCGAAATCCTGTACGTGAACGGCCGCACCGGCCGCTATCTGGAACCCGCCCCCGGCCTGGGCGGGCTCAATATTTTCGATATGGCCCGCGAGGAGCTCAACTACGAGCTCAGCGCCGCCGTGCACAAGGCCAGCACCACGCAAACAACTGTGGTTGCCGAGCACGTGAAGGTGAAAACCGACGCCGGCTACCAGTTGCTGCGCCTCTCGGTGCAGTACCTCAAGGAGCCCGAGCAGCTGGCCGGCCTGCTGCTGGTGGCCTTCGAAGACCAGCCCACGCCCCGCAAGGTGCGCACGGGCAAAACCGCCGCCGCCGCCAACCTGAGCCGCGACGCCGTGGTGGCCGCCCTCGAAAAGGAGCTCCAGTTCAACAAGCACCGCCTCCAAACCACCATCGAGGAAATGGAAAGCTCCCTTGAAGAGCTTAAGAGCACCAACGAGGAGCTGCAAAGCGCCAACGAGGAGCTGCAGAGCACCAACGAGGAGGCCATGACCAACAAGGAGGAGATGCAGAGCCTGAATGAGGAGCTGATGACCCTCAATATGCAGTACCTGAGCAAGACTGAGGAGCTGAGCCAGGCCGCCAACGACATGAAGAACCTGCTCGACGCGACGGAAATTGCCACCGTGTTCCTCGACAACGACATGGTTATCAAGCGCTTTACGCCCTCGATGAGCCGCATCATGCACCTGCAGGCTACCGACGTGGGGCGGCCCATCACGCACTTTGCCAGCAACCTGCACTACGATGGGCTGGAGCAGGACGTGCGCCAGGTGCTCGACCGGCTCACCAGCATCGAAACCACCATCCAAACCACCGCCGACGAGTGGTTTTCGATGCGCATTCTGCCCTACCGCACCCTCGACAACTACATCAACGGGGCCGTGCTCACGTTTACCGAGGTATCGGACCTCAAGCACCTCGAAGCCCAGCTGCGCGAGAGCACCCGCTTCGCCGAGAGCATCATCGAAACCATGCGCGAGCCGTTGCTCGTGCTCGATGGAGAGCTGCGGATTCAGACCGTGAGCCAGACGCTGGCCGACCAGTTTCAGCTCGATGCCCAGCAGCTGCGGGGCCAGCCGCTGGCGGCCCTCGGGCCGGGCGAGTGGGGCCACGCCCTGCTGGGCGAGCGGCTACGAGGCTTGTTCGACGGCTCCGACCCGTCTTTCGAGGGCCTGCACCTGCCCGGCCCCCAGGGCCGCCCGGTGGAGGCTTTCGCCCGCCGCATCTTCAGCCACGGCTCACCTACCAACCACGTGTTGCTGGGCCTCACGCTGGCCGGGTAGGCCGCCCGGAGGGGGGGATAGGGCTATATTTATGGGGCTTCCGCAATGCTTGTCGCCCTCCCCATTCGCCTCACCCCCTAGCCCCCTCCGAAAAGGAGAGGGGAACTAACTCGTAATTTTTAGCTCTAAAAATCAATAATTCAGATCAAGTATTAGTGCTAGATCTAGCCCCCTCTCCTTTTCGGAGAGGGGGCTAGGGGGTGAGGCGAACGTTAGAACTGACTGTACGCGTATAAGTTACCCCCCCGCCTCTCCCTACCAACCGCTATGTCCGACCTCCCTGCTTCTGCCCTCCCCGACGGCCCCGACTACGACGACCTGACGCCGGCTTCCTCGGCGGCCCGGCAGGCCCTGCAGGAGCTGCGCGACCGGGCCGAGCGGCGGCGGCTCGTGACGCAGAGCCCCAGGACCGAAACGCCGGCCGAGATGCAGCGGCTGGTGCAGGAGCTGCAGGTGCATCAGATTGAGCTGGAAATGCAGTACGAAGAGCTGCTGCTGGCCCAGGCCGAAGCCGAAACCAGCCGCGCCCAGTACCTCGACCTCTACGAATTTGCGCCCGTGGGCTACTGCACCCTCGATGCGGGCGGCACCCTGCGCCAGCTGAACCTGCGCACGGCCGAGCTGCTGGGCCAGGTGCGCCAGCAGCTGCAGGGCCGCCGGCTGGCCCTGTTCGTAGAGCCCACCCACCGGGCCGAGTTTGCCGCCTTTCTGGCCCGGCTGCTGCAAACGCCCGACCCCGCCACCCGCCAGACCATCATCCTGCCCCTGGTCCGCCCCGACGGCCAGCCCCTGGAGCTGCGCTTTGAGGGCACGCCCGCCCTGAGCCCGACCGGGGACCGGCAGGTGCGCCTGGCCCTGGTCAGCGTAACCGAGCAGCAGCAGCAGGCCCGGGCGCTGGCCCTGAGCGAGCAGCGCCTGAGCCAGGCCCTCGGGGCGGCGGCCATGGGCATCATCGACTGGGATTTTGCCACCGGCCACTGGTACGGCGACGCCCGGGCCCAGGCCATGCTGGGCCTGCCCTACTCCTCGCGGCCCCGCTCCACGGAAATCGTGGCGGCCCGGCTCCACCCCGCCGACCGGGACCGGTTCCGGCAGCTGGCCACCCTGCCTTCGCCCGGGCAGGCTGCCGGCCAACCCACCGAGCTGGACCTGGAGCTGTGCTTCATCCGCCCCGATGGCACCGATGGCTACCTGAGCCTCGTGGGCCACGTGCTACGCGACCCGGCCCACCCCCGGGGCCGGTTGCTGGGCCTGGTGCGCGACCAGACGGTGCGCCGCCGCACCGAGCTGGAGCTGCGCTACAAGAACCGCCTGCTCGAAAATATTCTCGGCCACCTGCCCGTGGTGCTGGGCCGCCTCAGCCCCGGCGGCCACTACCGCGAGCTGGTGGGGGCGGGCCTGCGTCGCCTGCACCTGGCCGAAAACGAGCTGGTGGGGGCCTCCATCTTCGAGTCGTTTCCAGCCGTGGCCGAGCCCGCCCGCCGCCTGCTGGCCGGGGAGTCGGTCAGCTTTGTCGGAACGGCGGAGACGGCCGACGGGCCGGCGTACTTCCAGAGCTACGGCTTCTTCGACTCCGAGCGCAACGAGGCCATTATATTTTCCGTGGACATCACCGAGCGCGAGCAGCAGCGCGCCGAGCTGGAGCAGCAGCAGCAGTTCACCCAGCGCCTGCTCGACAACAGCATAGACGCTATTATTGCCTTTGATGCCGAGCTGCGCGTAACGGCCTGGAACCGCCAGGCCGCCGCCTACACGGGCATTGCGGCCACCCGGGCCCTGGGCCGGCCGTTTGGCGAGCTCCTGCCCAAAGTAGCCCACGACCCGCAGTTCCGGAAGTTGGTGATCCGGGCCCTGGCCGGCGAAACAACCGAACTGCTGAGCTGGACCGGCCACTACTTCCAGGGTACGCTCGACCTGAACCTGCGGCCCTTCACCTCGTCCACCCAGCCCCACGGCGTGCTGCTCACGGCCCGCGACGTCACGCAGCGCGAGCAGCTGCTGGCCGAAACCACCCGCCTGCAGCGGCGCCAGCAGCAGCTGGTGCTCACGGCCATCCTCACCACTCAGGAAGAGGAGCGCCGCCGCATTGCCGAAGCCCTGCACAACGGCGTGGGCCAGCTGCTCTACGCCACCAGCCTGCACCTCACCCAGCTCCCCGACTCGGAGCAGCTGCGGGCCGGCCAGCAGCTGCTCAAAGAAGCCATCCGGGCCACCCGCAGCATCTCCTTCGAGCTCACGCCCCGGATTCTGGAAGATTTCGGCCTGCCCGCCGCCCTGCGGGAGCTGGCCGACCGCATTCCGGCCGACTCGCTGCGGCTGGAGCTGCACCTCGACGGCCTCGATGCGCCCCTGGCCTCACCCGTGCAGATGGCCGTGTACCGCATGACCCAGGAGCTGCTCAACAACGTAATGAAGCACGCCCAGGCCCGCCACGTGGCCCTCACCGTCACCCAGCGGCCCGACCAGTTTCACCTGTGCATTACCGACGATGGGGTGGGCTTCGTGCCCGGCCCGGCCCCGGCCAGCGGCGGTATCGGGCTGGCCGGCATCCGCAACCGCGTCGAGCTGCTGGGCGGCACGCTGGCCATCGACTCCCGGCCCGGCCAGGGCACCACCGTCACCATCGACCTGCCTCTGGCCCCGGAGCCGGAGCCCAGCCCGAAGCCGGCCGCTGGTTAGGCCCGCCGCATGGTGCGCCTGACTTCGCTGATTTTGGCCCACGCCCCCTCCGTTACGAAGAACGGATAGGGTGCGGGGAGAAGTTATTGCGGGTGAGCGGTTGGTTTGCCTCCTTTCTGCGGCCGAAGCCGTACTACGCTCATATGCAGTAGCACCACCCTCCCACTGGCCCCTGAGAGCCTTTTCGCCCTCATTCATCGGGCCGCAGGCCGCATCGTAAGCGCCTCACTTTACCTTTGCGCAAAACCAAGCGCCGTACCGTGCCAATTGGCTACGGCGCTCAGTCGTTGTATTTCCTCGTTGCCCGCTATTATGTCTGCTCCCGCGTCCTCTTTCTCCGACCTGAACCCGGCCGGGTTGGTCGAGATTTTACTGACGACTTCCCTGAATGGCACCATGCTGCTGCGCCCCCTGTACGCGGCCGATGGGCAGGAGCTGGTTGATTTCGCCTGGGAGCGCCTCAACCCGGCCGCCCAGCAACGGCTCAACCTGCCGGAGCGCCCCACTGCCTCCTTGCTGACTTTATTTCCGAAGGCGTCGGAAATGGGCGTTTTCGACTTTTATCGCGACGCCTTTGAGTCTGGCCAGCTGGCCCGGCACCAGAACCACTACCAGCACGATGGGCAGGATGGCTATTACCTGCTGCAAGCCCAGCGCTACGAAGGGGTGCTGGTGGTCAGCTTCACCGATGACAACGACCAGTCGTGGACCCGCGTGGAAGAGGCGTTGCGCGAAAGCCAGGCCCGCGAACGGGCCGCCCGGGCAGCGGCCGAGCGCCAGCAGGGCGAGCTGGAACGGGTGTTTGAGCAGGCTCCGGTAGCCATTGCCGTGTACCGCGGGCCGCAGTACATTATCGAGCTGGCCAACCCCACCGTATGCCGGCTCTGGGGCCGCACCCAGGAGCAGATCATCGGCAAGGGGTTGTTTGAAGCCCTACCCGAAGTGGCCGGCATGGGCTATGAGGAACTGCTTGATGGCGTAATGGCGACCGGCGAGCCGCACGTGGCCCACGCCATGCCGGCCGTGCACGAGCGCGACGGCCGGCGCGATACCGTGTACTGGGACTTCGTGTACGTGGCTATGTACGAGGACGACGGCAGCATTTACGGGGCCATGGTGGTGGCCACCGAAGTCACCGAACAGGTGCTGGCCCGCCAGCAGGTGCAACAGCTCAACGACGAGCTGGAAGTGCGCGTGCGCGAGCGCACGGCCGAAGCCCACGCCGCCCTGCGCGAGGCCCAGGAGCAGCGCGAGCAGCAGCGCGAACAGCAAAACCTGCTGCGCCAGATTCTGCGTCAGGTACCCGCCTCGGTGGCCACCCTAATGGGGCCGGAACACCACTTTGCCTTCTTCAACGACCGATACGATACCCTGACCGGCAACCGGGCCGCTCTGGGCCAGAAGGTGGCCGACGTGCTGCCTGAGCTAGTGGAACAGGGGTTTTTATCGTTGCTTGACCGCGTATATGCCACCGGCGAACCATTCGGCGGCAAGGAAATTTCCATTTTGCTGGAGCAGCCGGCCGGCCCCGCTGCCCAGCAATACATCGACTTTTCCTACCAGCCGCTCACCGACCGCCAGGGCCAGGTGCAGGGCATTCTGGTCTTTATTCTCGACACCACCGAACAGGTACGCGCCCGCCGCCAGGCCGACACGTTGCAGGCCGCCGCGCTGGCCGCCGTGCATCGCCGCGCCCAGCAGCGCCAGGAACTCTACCAGATATTTGCCCAGACGCCGGTAGCCATTGTGCTGCTGCGCGAGCCCGACCACCGCATCGACTATTTCAACCCGGCCTTCGAGGGGCTGTTTCCGCCCGACGAATGGGCGGGCACCGATATGCACGGCCACACCCTGGCCGAGGTGTATCCGCGCATCAAAATAGCGGGCCTGGTCGAGCTACTCGACCGCGTGTTTGAAACCGGCGAGCCGCAGGCCGTGCTCGACATGCCCCTGGCCGACCTCCACCCCGGCAGCCCGCGCTACGTCACGTTCACCTACCAGGCCTACCGCGAGGAAGGCCGCATTGTGGGCGTGGCCGCCTTCGCCTACGACGTGACCGAGCAGGTAGTGAGCCGCCGCGACACCGAAATTATGCAGGCCGCCTTACTGGGCAGGGCCCAGCGCAGCGCCGAGGAGCGCCAGGAACTCCTCGGCCTATTCGAGCGCGCCCCGGTGGCCGTGGCCCTGTTGCGCGAGCCCAACCACCGCATCGAGTACTTCAATACGGCCTTTGCCGAGCTGTACCCGGGCCAGGATTTGCTTGGGCGGCCCGTGGTGGAAGCCTACCCCGGCATGGCTTCGGCCGACGTCATCGGCCGCCTCGACCGGGTGTACGCCACCGGCGAAACGTACCAGGGCCTGGAGGAGCCGCTGCGCACGGCCGTATCGAGCGGCTCCACCCGCTACATCACGTTCACCTACCAGGCCTACCGCGAGCACGACCGTATTGCCGGGGTTGCCGTCTTCATTCATGAGGTAACCGAGCAGGTGCGGGCCCGCCAGGCCCGCGAGGCCCAGCAGCAGCTGGTCGAAACCGTGTTCGAGCAGTCGCCCACAGCCATTTGGGTAGTCCGAGGGGCCCGATTATCGCGTTCAGCATCGTCAATCCGCTCATGGAACAGATCTTGGGCCGGTCCCGGCAGCAGCTCATCGGCAAGCCCTATTTTGAGGTGATGACCGGAACTGACCAACCAGGGCCTGCCGGAGCTGCTTGCGCCAGGTGTGGGAGAGCGGCAAACGCTGTCGGTGAAGGAACTGCCCGCGCACCTAGCCTACCACCAGCCCGATGAGGTAGGCTACTTCAGCTTCGTGTTCCAGCCCCTGCGCGATGAAGCGCAGGGCAAGGTTATGGGCATTGCCTGCGTGGCCGTCGAGGTAACGGACCAGGTGCTGGCCCGCCAGCAGGTGCAGCAGCTCAACCAGGAAATGCAGCTCACCAATGCCGAGCTGCACGACACCAACGCCCGCCTGATTCGCACCAATACCGACCTGGATACCTTCGTGTACACGGCCTCGCACGACCTCAAAGCCCCGATTTCCAACATCGAAGGCCTGCTGCTGGCCCTGCGCCAGCAACTGCCGCCCGAGGCCCTGCAGGCCCCGCTGGTACCGCGCCTGTTCGATATGATGCAGGATTCGGTGATGCGCTTCCAGCAGACCATCGGCCACCTGACCGACATTTCGCAGCTGCAACAGGCCGAGGCCCCCGAAACGATAGACCTGTCCGAACTTGTCGCGGGCGTGCGCCTCGACCTGGCCCCGCTCTTCGAAACGGCCCCCATCAGCTTCGAGATTATGGTGGAAGAATGCCAGGCCGTGCGCGTGGCGCCCAAAACCCTGCGCTCCGTGGTGTATAACCTGCTGAGCAACGCCGTGAAATACCGCGCCTTCGATCGGCCGGCTCAGGTGCAGCTGCGGGCCCACTGCACGCCCACCCAATTAGTGCTGGCCGTGCAGGACAACGGCCTGGGCCTGAGCACTACGCAGCAGGCCGAGCTGTTCGGCATGTTCCGCCGCCTGCACGTGCACGTAGAGGGTTCGGGCGTAGGCTTGTTTATGGTAAAGCGCCTGGTGGAAAACGCCGGCGGCACTATTACCGTTGAGAGCCAACCCGGAATAGGCTCCACCTTCACCGTATTCCTGCCCGCCTAACCCCCTCACCTACTCATGGAAAAGCTTTCAAGCGTGCTGCTGGTCGATGACGACTCAACCAATAATTTCTTAAACGAGCTGCTCTTCCGGCAGCTCAACGTCACCGACCTTTTGCTGACGGCGGAAGATGGGTCGCAGGCCTTGGACCTGATCAGCAATATGCCCGACCTCAACGAGCCCGCCCTGCTGCTGCTCGACGTGAAGATGCCCGGCATGGGGGGAATTGCCTTTCTGGAAGCCTTCCGGCAGCTCCCACTGGCCCAAACCCGGTCCACTGTCATCATCATGCTCACGACCACGATGGATGCCCGCGACCTGAGCCGCCTGGAGGAGCTCAACATTGCCGGGCTGGTCAGCAAGCCGCTCACCAAAGAGAAAATCGACCAGATTCTGCAACTGCACTTTCAGCGGAACCTGCCCGCCAGCTAGGGCGTGTAGACAGTTGGCCAGTTGTAGCGCGAAAATCCGTTTCGCGCTACAAGTCATGCTTTTCCTCTGCCTGTCCGCACGCGCTAGGGCAGAGCCCCGCCACCAGCTACCAGGACCCCGCCAAACTACTCGGCTAGGCGCCCCGGGCCAGCAGCACGATGCCCCCCACAATGCTGAGCAGCCCCAGCACCTGCGCCCACGACAGCGTTTCGCGCAGCACCAGTAGGCCCAGCACGGCCGTAAGCAGCACCGAGCCGCCCACGATAACCGGCGTGCCCACCGACGACGGCACGCCCCGGCTGAACACCACGAAAGTCAGAATTTCGGCCAGGCCTACGCCCAGGCCCGCCAGCGCGGCCAGCCCCAGGCCTCGGGCACTGAGGGTAATGGGCTGGCCCTTCAGGTGCAGCAGCAGCAGCCAGCCGCCACCCAGCGCGGCGGCCACCAGTTGTAACACCACCGCCCCGGCCGCCGCCGAAATATGGTCGGCGGCCAGCTTGATGAAGAAATTATAGCCCGCCAGGCATAGCGCCGTGAGCAGGGCCAGCCCCAGCCAGGAAGCCTGCACGCTAGGCCGGCTTATCGAGGCGCTTGAGCAGCTGCCGCTGCAAGCCCTGCCAGTTATCGAACTCGTCGCTGTCTTCCCACAGCTCGCGCAGCTCCGATTCTTCGCGCAGCACAGCCATGACGGCATGCTGGGCCGGGCGGCGCAACGGCTCCACGTGGCTGAGGTCGAGGCGCGGAATGATGCCCAGCAAATCGGCGGGGAAGTTGCGGGCCGGCTTGCCCAGGATGGCAACCACGATTTCGGCCGCCGCCAGCGCCTCGCTGGCTACGTCGGCGTCGAGGTATTCGTCATCGGCGACGGCGGCCAGGGCCTGCGCCAGCATGTCGGCCGAGGGTTCGGCTTTGAAGTCTTCGGCAAAATCAGCGGCCGTGTCGTTGTCGAAGTTATAGTAGCCCCAGGCTGCCATGTGCGGTGTTGTTTTTGAGAAACGGGTAGAGAAATAGAAATCAGTGCAAAGAAGCCAATAACGACGACATTGTTTGCACTCGGGCTGTTCGTGGCGGCCTTATTGCGCCGGATCGGGAGCCGCGGCCGCTTCTTCCAAGGCTTCCAGCGAATCGGCCGCCCGCACCACGGCCCGCAACGAATCGAAGTTGGGCAGCGGGTGGCTGGCCGGGTCGTAAGGCTGGCGGAAGTGGTACTCGTCGGCCCCGGTGTGCACGGCGGCGGGCAACGCCAACAGCACCGGCAGCCAGCGCATCGGTCGCAGCGCGCCCGCTCCCCAACCCCGCACCACGCTCACCAGCCAGCAGAATCCGCTTGTTGCCATAGCTACTACTGCCGCCAGCAGCAACCCGTCGTACCGCAGATTGCTGACGTAGTCGGGCTCGGAAGTTGTGACACCCGGCGGATAAATGGTCCAGCCCTTCAAAGAGCCATAGCGGAGCCAGTAGCCTGCATCGGCCCACAGGTAGGCCGCGCCGATGATGGCCAACGATACCGCGCCGGCGCCCAGCGCCGCGTACCACCAGCCTGCTGCGCGTCGCGCTTCCATCCTACTTCAGCTTTTCCTTGAGCAGCTCCATTTCCATGGCCGGCGAAATCTTCTCGTAGAGGATGTTGTAGGCGGCCGTCGGTGATGGGCATGGACACCTTCAGCTTGCTGGTTGAGCTCGTAGATGCTCTTCACGGCGTAGTAGCCCTCGGCCACCATGTTCATTTCCAGCTGGGCCGATTTCACGGAGTAGCCCCGGCCCACCATGCTGCCGAAGGTGCGGTTGCGCGAAAACTGCGAGTAGGCCGTCACCAGCAAATCGCCGAGGTAGGCCGAGGCCGACAGGTCGCGCGGCTGCGGGTTGATGGCCTGCAGGAAGCGCCGGATTTCCTGCACCGCGTTGCTCACCAGCACGGCCAGGAAGTTGTCGCCGTAGCCCAGGCCGTGGGCGATGCCGCCGGTCAGGGCAATGATGTTTTTCATCACGGCGCAGTACTCGATGCCGTCGAGGTCGGCGGCGGGGTGGGCCCTCACGTAGCGGTTGCGCAGCAGCTCGCAGAACTCCTGCGGCCAGCTCGGCATCGGGCGAGCCGATGGTGAGGTAGCTCTGCTTTTCGAGGGCCACTTCCTCGGCGTGGCAGGGCCCGGCCATGACGCCCAGCTGGGTGCGCGGCAGCCGAAACCGCTCGGCCACGTAGTCGGTCACGAGCATGTTTTTGCCCGGAATCATGCCCTTGATGGCCGAAATCACGCGCTTGTGCTTCAGCGCGTCGCGGTCCAGCTTATCGAGCACGGGCTGCACGAAGGCGGCGGGCACGGCCAGCACCAGCCAGTCGGCTTCGGCTCAATGGCCTCTTCCAGGTCGGTGGTGGGGTAGCACGCGGTTCAGGTCGAACTGCACGGCCGAGAGGTAGCGCGGGTTGTGGCGGGTGCGCAGCAGGTGCTGCACGTCGTCTTTGCGAGCGCAGCCACCAGTCGCACGCGGGCCCGTTTTCGACTAGAATTTTGGTGAGTGCGGTGGCCCAGGAGCCGCCGCCGAGCATGGCAATTTTTTCCAAGGGGGAAGGCGAAATGATGAGGTGAGGGAGCTAGAATATGATGGTAACGGGGTAAAGCAACGTCATTCCGAGTGCAAGCGAGGAATCTCGCGTGCCAAGGTAACCCTGACGTAAGGTGTTACCATGGCACGCGAGATTGCCTCGCTTCACTCGGAATGACGTTCTTTCAGCTACCTCCCCTTACTTGTCGGTCTTCTTTCAGGGCTTCTTTGTTCGAGGCTTTTGGCGTCTTTGATAACCACCGTCGCGCCGTCTTTCAGGGTTTTGGCCACGGCCCGGAACGGCCCGCTCACCACCTGGTCGCCGGCCTGGATGCCGCTCAGAATTTCAATGTTCTGAAAGTCGCTGATGCCGGTTTTCACGGGCGTCATCACGGCCTTGCCGTTGCTTAATCACGAACACCACTTCCTGCATGCTCGGGCTTGGGCCGGTGGCGGCTTCGTTCTCGGCCGTCGGCGGCGCTGCCGCGGTTCACGCGCGCCGCCGCCCCTGTCCTTCTTCTCGGCCATCACGACTGTCCGAGCGGGTGGTGACGGCGGCCAGCGGCACGCTCAGCACGCCGGCTTTTGCGGTCGGTGATGATGTCGACCGAGGCCGTCATGCCGGGGCGGAAGGGCACGATGGTGCGGCCCTTCACCGTGCGCAGCAGGTGGCCGGTAGCTTTCGGGCAGCAGGCGGATGCGCACCTCAAACTCGGTTACGGCTTCGGCCGTCAGGGCGTCCTTGGCCGTGTTGGCAATGTTGGTCACGATGCCCCGGAACTTCTCGTCCTGGCTGGCGTAGGAGTCCACTTCCACGTCCACCGAGTCGCCGAGGCTCACGTTGATGACGTCGTTCTCGTTCACGTTCACGCGCACCTCCATGTTGTTGAGGTTGGCGATGCGCATGATTTCGGTGCCGGCCATCTGGGTGGTGCCCACCACCCGCTCGCCTTTCTTCACGTTGAGCTTGCTCACCGTGCCGCTCACGGGGGCGTAAATGGTGGTTTTGTTGAGGTTTTTGCGGGCTTCTTCCAGCGAGGCCGAGGCGGCGCTCACGGTGCTCTGGGCCGCCGCGGATGCTGCTGGCGGGCGCTGTTGATTTCCTCCTGCGAGGCGTTGTAGGCGGCCTGGCTGGCTTCGTAGTCGGCCTGCGAAATCACCTTCTGCTTGTAGAGCGAGGCATTGCGGCGGTAGCGTCAGCTCGGTTTGGCTTGGCGCTGGCCAGCAGCTGCTGCAGGCGGGCCTGGGCCTGGCCCACGTTGGCGCGCTGGGTGCCCACCTGGGCGCTCTGCATGGCTCACCATGGCCTGGTAGTTGTCGGGCCGGATGCGCAGCAGCAGCTGGCCCTTGCGCACCGAGTCGCCCTCCTGCACGTACAGCTCGGTGATTTCGCCCGACACGTCGGGCGAGATTTTCACTTCGGTTTCGGGCTGCACCTTGCCCGAGGCGCTCACTTTCTCCACGATGGTGGCCGGGCCGGCCTTGGCCACCAGCACTTCCACGCCGGCGGGCTTGCCCACCCAGCCCTGCTTCTTGGCCACGACAAAGCCACATGAGCACACCACCAACACGGCCAGCAGAATGTACAGTAAACGGTTGTTTTTCATGTAGATAGGGATTGGGACGTTTAAGGTCGCGTTGTACGCGCCCGTTGGAGCTAGGTTACTGGGGTTAGGCAGTCGGTTCCATTCGGCGACGGGCACGTGCAACGCGCTCCTACAGCGTCAGCGGCTTGCCCTGGTAAAAGTCGAGCACCTTGCGGCGGAAGATGAAGCTCGTACTTGGCCTGAATCATGCTCGATTCGGCGGCCGTGAGGTTGTTTTTGGCAATGTTGAACTCCGTGCCGTTGAGCAGGCCGTTGTTGAAGCGGATTTCGGCGTTGCGGTAAGCCAGCGTGAGGGCCTCTACCTGCTGGCGCTGAGGCCAGCGTACTGGCGCTGGGCGGCCAGGGCATCGGCGTAGGCCTGCTGAATGGTCTGGCGCAGCACCAGCCGGGCCTGCTCGGCGCGCACCTCGGCCAGCTGCTCGTTTATTTTGGCCCGCTGCACGTTGGTGCGGGCCTGCAGGCCATTGAGAATCGGGATTTGCAGGGTGAACTGCAACGACTTACCCAGGTTGTCCTGGAGCTGGCTGCTGAACGTCGACGACTCGGCCCCGCGCACGGCCTGCTTGGGCGAGCAGGGCGAAAAAGGGCGTGGCCGTGGGCAGGCCCGTCACGGGGTCAGCCGTGAAAACGGGAAACGGAATCTGCACCGAGTCGCCGGTGGAAATGGGCCGCACGTAGAGCGAGGAATAACCCGTGAAAATGCTGGCCCCAAACGCCAGGCGGGGGTAGTAGGCCCCGCGGGCCAGATCGACGCCCCGGATGCTGCTCTGCACCCGCAGGTCGGCGGCCTTGATTTCGGGCTGCCGGGTCTGGGCCGACTCAAACAGCAGCGCGGGCGATACGTCGCTGAGTGCCGATTCGTCGGGGTCGCTGAGCGTGGGCGTGGCAATGGTCAGCGACTCGCTGGCGGCCTCATCGAGGTTCAGGTACTGCGCCAGCTGGAGCTTGGCCAGCGTGAGCTGGTTTTCGGCCGTAATGTTGTTGAGCTGGTCGGTCGAGAACTGAGCCTGAATATCGAGCAGGTTGCTTTCGGCCACCGCACCGGCCTTCAGTAGCTTCTGGGTGCGCTCGACCTGGAGCTGGGTGCTGGCGGCCCGCACCTGGTTGGTGCGCAGCAGCTCCTGGGCCAGCAGCGTTTGCAGAAACGCCGAGGCCACATTGAGCGACAAGTCGTTGCGGGCCTTTTCTACATCGTTGAGGGCGGCCTCGTAATCGAGCGTGTTGCGCTGGATGGTGTTGCGCAGCTGGAAGCCCGAAAAGAGCGTGACCTGCGACACGGCCGAGAAGTTGTTGGTGCGCGTGGTCTGGTTCTGGAAAACGTTGGTGAGCGGGTTGATGCTGGTACCGTAGTTCCAGTTCTGGGTGCCATTCAGGTTGGCCGAGGGCAGCCGCGCGGCCCGGCTTTGCAGCAGCGCCGCATCGATGGTCTGGGCATTGAGCTGGCTCTGGCGCACGTTCAGGTTGTGGGCCAGGGCGTACTCCACGGCCGCGGTGCAGCGTCCAGGGGCCAGTGGGCGCGGCGGCAGGGGCCATGCTGCCGGCCGGCGGTTGCACGGGCGGGTTCTGGGTTTGGGCCTGGGCCGGCGGCAGGGCCAGCAAACCGGAACTGAGCAACCAGTAGAAACGCTTCATAGCGAGCAGGTAAACAACGAATAAATGATAGCCGGCCCGGGAAAAACGACGGCCAGCAGCGCGGCCCCGGCCCGGGCTAATGCCGTTAAAGGTACCAGTTACGGCCGATATAGCGTTTAGCCAATCAACCAACCCGCCGCTTTAAGGCTCCAACGCGCCCCGCGCGGCCTCCAGCCGGATCCTGCCCCTAGTCGAGCGTCGGGATATAGGTGAGGTGGTGTACCCAGCGCAGCTGGCGCAGGTACTCCAGCGTGATGGGGCGCAGGGCCGTGTCCATTTCAATGAACTGCCGGGCCGCATCGTGCTTGCCCTTGCGCGAAACGAACATGGTGGCAATGTTGCAGTCGTCGTGGGCAATCACCGAGGCGATAAAGGCAATGGAGCCCACCACGTCGTCGGCATCGATGATGAGCGTGTGCAGCGAGGCCGAGAAGTCGGACGGGAAGCCATCGACCTCCACAATGCGGATCACGCCCCCGCCCCGGCTCTGGCCAATCACCTCCACGGCCGCGCCCGTGCGCTCGTCGCGCAGCTGCAGCCGGATGGTGTTGGGGTGCATGGTGGAGGCGTTGCCCACGCTCTGGAACGTGTAGTGCAGCCCGGCCTCCTGGGCGTGGTCGAAGGCCTCCCGGATGCGCACGTCGTCGGTGTGCATGCCCAGCAGTCCGGCCACAATGGCGCGGTCGGAGCCGTGGCCCTCGTAGGTGCGGGCAAACGAGTTGTAGAACGTGATGATGGCGTGGGTGGGCAGTGCTGCCCAGAATGCGGATGGCGGCCCGCGCAATGCGCACCACGCCCGCCGTATGCGAGGAGCTGGGCCCGATCATCACCGGCCCGATCATATCAAAAATGCTGGATTTCTCTGCCATGGGGTAAAGGTAGGTTTTTGGAAGCAGGATGAGGAAAGAAGCGGTACGGGCACTGGCCGCGCTCAGCCGGCAGTTGGGCCGCCGCCTTCTTCAAAATCCTACCTTTACGCCTGCCTATGGAAACTCCTGCCCCCACCCCCACCGACTTCCCGCCGGCCGTGCTGGCCCAACTGCGGCGCCTGCAGCAGCGCTACGCTGCCGACGACCAGGACCTGGCCGCCTACCTCGAAGGACTCTACCACACCCACTACCTCGGCTACTGGGACTACATTCGAGCTCGAAACGCTGCTCAGCCTGCAGCGCCCGCTCACGAACATCCCCGACGAGAAGATCTTCATCATCTACCACCAGATTACGGAGCTTTACTTCAAGCTTTGCCTCTGCGAGTACGAGCAGCTCGGCGACCTGGCCGCAGCCCACCACCGAGGAGGTAGTGCTGCGGGTGGGCCGCATCAACCGCTACTTCGAAAACCTGATCGACTCGTTCGACGTGATGGTGGACGGCATGGACAAGCACCAGTTTCTGGAGTTCCGGCTGGCCCTGATGCCGGCCTCGGGCTTCCAGAGCGTGCAGTACCGCATGATTGAGATGGCCAGCACCAGCCTGCACAACCTCGCGCCCGAGGAGCAGCGCCGCCTGCTGGGCGAGGCCGCCGCCCACGACGAGCTGCTGGGCTGCATCTATTGGAAAGCCGGCGCCACGGTGGACGAAACCGGTGCCAAGGCCCTTACGCTCACCGAATTTGAGAAGAAATACACCGCCCAGCTCGCCGACCACGCCCGCCACTTCGAGCACCGCAACCTCTGGGCCGTGGTGCAGCGCCTGCCCGAAGGCCCCGCGGGCCAGCAGCACCCGCGCCTGCTGCGCGCAGCTGCGCCAGCTCGATGTGAACGTGAACGTGAACTGGCCCCTGATGCACTACAAATCGGCCGTGCGCTACCTCGAGCGCAACCCCGACGCCATTGCCGCCACCGGCGGCACCAACTGGCAGCAGTACCTGCCTCCCAAGTTCCAGCGCCGCATCTTCTACCCCCAGCTCTGGACCGCCCAGGAGCTCCAGGACTGGGGCAAAGGCTGGGTGGAAAGCGTGCTGGGCAGCGGGGAGTAACATACCGAACGACGCTATTTCGCGCTCGGCTAACGGGCTCCCAGTCACCTCGAAATCCATCTGCAAACCACAGCCCAGCTCGGTCCGGCTTGGTTAAACCATCTCCTCTACCCACCTACTTAACCCGAGCTGCGGACTACGGAGACCTTCCTAAAAAGCGCGTCCAGCCAATGGACAATCACTCCATAAAATAGACAAAAGCAATCAGGCGAAAATCACTTATTGCTTGGTTATCAGATTGATACATGTTTGGCTTTGTGTTGGTAGCGGCGTATTTATCTCCTCCGAGGTATCCGCTTTTACCAAGTAACAGAACCCCTAGCATGAATCCACTCTACTTCCAGCCCCGGCGCCCCCTTTCTACATCCCCCATTCGTAAGCCTAAGGCAGCACTGAATTTGCGTCATAAGCTGCGCATGGGCGGGCTGACCTTATTAGCTATAGCCGCAAGTGCGTCTTTCGTGCAGGCCCAGCAGCTAACCTGGCAGTGGCAGGCGCAGAGTGCAGAAACGCGTTCGGCTGTATTGCAGCGAATGACAACCGACGCAGCGGGCAGCATGTACGTAACGGGGCGTTTTACGGGCCAGCTTCGGCTGGGCACGACCCGGTTAGTTAGCCGCGGCCGAAGTGATTTGTTTGTAGCCAAGTTATCAGCCGGGGGCCAATGGGCCTGGGCAGTGGCGGCGGGTGGCACCGAAACCGATCAGGCTACTGACGTAGCCCTGGACGCGACAGGCAACCTGCTGGTGACAGGCTCTTTTGGGGGGACAGCAACATTCGGGAACCAGGAAGTGGTAAGCCACGGCGGCCAAGATATATTCGTAGCCGCGCTCACCCCACAGGGCCAATGGCGGGGCGTCCTCACCGCCGGAGGTCCCGATCAGGATGAGGCCTTTGCATTGACCGTTGACCGGGAAAATAACGTGCTGCTAGGCGGCCGCTTTCAGGGAGATGCAGTTTTTGGAAACCACCAATTGCACGCCGCCAAGGGGGGCAGCGACGCCTTCGTCGTTCGCCTGGGGCCAAACGGAAAATGGGCGTGGGCGAAGCAGGCAGGCGCTACGGGGCAAGGTGCCATCAAGCGCATAGCCGTAGATAAACAGGGCGATGTTATCGTGACCGGATACGTAGGCGGAACCGGGCAGTTCGGGACCAACCCCCTCATTAGCCAAGGAACGCACAATGCCTTTGTTGCCAAGCTTAGCCGTGCCGGCAACTGGCAATGGGCCAGCGGGGGCTTAAGTGAAAGCACAACCTACGGCAACGCATTAGCGGTGGATGAGCAGAACCGCATCTTCGTTACGGGCTCTTACAGCGGCCAGACCACGTTTGGCCGACATCAGTTAACCAGCCAGGGCGGTGACGATGCGTACGTGGCCCGGCTGAGCCCAGCCGGCGAATGGGATTGGGTAAGCAGCGTACAGGGGTCGGCACTCGAAATCGGCTACGACCTGGCCATTAATGCTTCGGGTATCCTGCATATGGTAGGCAGCAGCAGCCCGATGACCAGTGGCCTGCTGGGCCCCCTGCCGAACCAGGGAGGGCTCGATATCTTTATGGCCCGGCTGACCAACGAAGGCCAGTGGCTCAATATGGAGGCACTCGGATCGTCGGGGCGGGATGAGGGCACTGCCTTGGCACTGGCGCCCAATGGCGGGGTTCTGTTAGGCGGCACGTTCAGCTTCTCAGAGTCGATAGTCCCTCAGGTGTTTGTAGGACGGCTCGACTTTCCAGCCGCCTACCCCAAACGCCTTCAGTAATTCATGTAACCTGCTCAATAGGCAGTTTGCAGAGCTAAGCCGCCCGGATAACCGGGCGGCTTTTTGTTTATGAAGATTTTCAGCAAAATCCGCCATTGACTTAATGCATATCTTCTATACAGTAGTCAGAATAGTAAACCCAGAATACGACGTGCAGATAAATGAATAAAATCAAAAAAATATAATATATACACAGCGGATAGTCTACTTATTCCAATGCTTATCCGGATGATTACGAGTAATTATATTTTGTATTTTTACAAGCATATTTATACCAAGCAAAATACTTTTAGAAATAGATTCATTCAACTGTTATATTGAAGGAAGGGCAAATGGGATAAATAGGTAGCTGATATTTTATTATGAGATACCGGCTACCGGTTATGGTTACAGCGGTTTCGCCGGCGGCGCACACATGGTACGCAGTTTGCAAACCTGCTTGCAGCATTATCGTCAGTTACTATTCACTAACATTTTTTCAAGAGCTATAAAACCATAGTAAGCGCATACACGTTTATGGATGTTGCGCCCACGGTTCTTAAAACCGCAACACTGAACACAATGCAAATTTACCACCTAATGTACCAAAGCATTGCCAGCGACAAATTCACCGGCGAAGAATTACCGCTGCTGATACAACAGGCGAGCCATAGCAATCAGGATTTAGGTGTTACAGGCCTACTCTTATACACGCCCGATGGCCGGTTTGCCCAGGTACTTGAGGGCCCTAAACAATTGGTACTGGAGTTGTACCAGCGTATTGTGAAGGATATGCGTAATCATACGTGCGAAGTATTGGAGGAAGGCCCTTGGTCGCGGCGTAGTTTCTCTAATTGGTGCGTTGCACTGGCCGATTGCGCTGTATTGCCAACGGGCCTGCCATTGGTACGGGTAAACTTTCATGAGTTACCGACTTTTCTGCCTAAAGTGGCACCGACGCGGCCTATGCTGGTGCATCGGCTGCTAAGCTTTGTGGAGCCCTACCTTTCTCCCCTCTCCTACTAACCCTAAAAATCAGTTTTTGAGGCTCTATTTTCTGGATTGACATCCAGAAAATAGAGCCTTATTTTTTGATATTATTTTACAATTGCCTGATATCTAAATAATTAGAATAAACAAATGGTAGTGGCACGTTCCTCGCCTTTGGCAGGCCAAACGTACTACTATGCATCCAGATCAACCCAAAATTTTCCTGGTCGACGACGACCTGTTCTGCCTGAAGCTGATGGAGCAAGCCATCCGCAGCAATGGCTACCACGACATCACCATATTCGAAAACGGCTCGGACTGCCTGAACAACCTCACCGAGGAACCCGATATTATTTTCCTTGACCAGATGATGGGGAGTGTATCGGGCATGGATGCGCTTAAAGCCATCAAGCGGTTCAATCCCGATATTTTCGTGGTGCTGGTAAGCGGGCAGCAGCAGGTGGAAGTGGCCGTGGAGTCGCTCAAGTTTGGCGCCTTCGATTATATAGTGAAGAATGAAAACCAGCGTACCAAGCTCAACTCGGTGCTGGAAAAAATTATACTGCTGCGCGCCCGCCTAAACCAGCGCAAACCGGCCCGGGCCAACCGTTTCTTCTCGCTGTTTCATCTTTTCTCGCTGCTGCTCGGCATGCTGCTGCTGCCGGGCTGCACCCAGAACCTGTTTCAGGCCGCCGGCCAGCGCACTGGCCCGAACCCGGCCCCCTTGCAGCAAGCCCTCGATTACCAGTACCGCCTGCGCCCCGACGACAAGCTGAGCCTGAGCGTGTGGGACCACGAGGAGCTGAGCGTGGCCTCGGTGTACAGCGCCCAGCCCAGCACGGAGCAGGACGGTAAGTTTCTGCTGGTTGACCACAACGGCGACGTAATGGTGCCTAAGCTGGGCGCAGTGGCGGTAGCAGACCTCACGGTGGCGGAGGCCGAAGAAGTGTTGAAAGCCCGCTTCAGCAAATCGGTGGTGAACCCGCTGGTGACGCTGCGGGTGCTCAACAAGGAAATCACGGTGCTGGGGGAGGTAAATGCGCCCGGTAAACTGGTGCTCGACAAGGACCGCACTACCCTGGTGCAGGTGTTGGGCCGCGCCGGCGACTTCAACAACTACGCCGACAAGCGCGCGGTGAAGGTGCTGCGCCAGCAGGGCGGCAAGGTGCAGGAAAGCGTGTTCGACCTGACCCGCCTCGACACTTACGTGCAGAGCAACACCCTCATTCTGCCCGGCGACGTGGTGTACGTGCCGGCCAAGTCGTCCAAGGAGTTTGAGCGCAAATCGGGCGGCATGCTGGCCGTGGCATCCGGTCTGAGCGCCCTTATTATCATCACCCGTCTCTTTTTAGCTATCTGATCCAATGAACGAGTTTCAGCAAAACCTGCGCCTTTTGCGCCCCTTGTGGCGCGGCCTGCCCCTCATTGCCCTCTGCACGGCCGTTGCCCTGGCTTTGGCCGGCCTCTACCTGCGCTACGCCACTCCCCTCTACGAAAGCACGGCCAAAATCAAGCTGGCGGAGGGCAACGAGGGCGTGGTGAATACCACGCTGCTCAAAACCCAGGACGTATTTTCGCCCGATAACCGCACCGCTGCCGAGGTAGAGCTGCTTAAGTCGCCGCTGCTGCTCAACAAGGCCCTCAACCGCCTCGACCTGACGACCACCGTGTACCGCCGGGGCCAGCTGCGCACCACCGAGCTTTATCATGACAGCCCGTTGCTGGTGCACATGCAGTTGCGCAGCCACCGCTGGGAGGATGAAACCTTCCGCTTGAAGGTGATTTCGCCCGAGACGGTGGAGCTGACCAGCCCCGACGGGGAAACCGTGCAGGGCGAGTTCAACAGCCTGTTGCACTTGAGCGAAGGCGACGTGGTAGTGGAAAAAGACCTGGCGCTATTGGCCGCCAACCCCGATTTCCCGCTGCTCGATACCTACGAAGTGGTGCGCCACTCCCCGGCCCGCCTGCAGGAATCCATCCTCAGCCGCCTCGATATTACCAGCGTGGATAAGGAAACGCCCGTGTTGCGCATCACCTACCGCAGCGCCGTACCCGAAAAGGCCGCCGACCTGGTGAATACCCTCTCGCAGGTATACATGGAGGACTACCTCGAAACCAAGTACAAGGTGGCCAACACCACCGTGGACTTTATCGGCAAGCAGCTCCAGACGGTGGGCCATAGCCTCTCGGGCTCGGAAAACTCGCTGGCTGGCTACCGCGACACCAAGCGCATCGTCAACATCGGCCAGCAGACGGAAACGGACCTGCACAAAGTATCGGAGCTGAAACTGCAGCGGGCCAGCCTTGCCATGAGCCTTTCGGCCGCCGAGGACGTGTACCGCCAGATGCAGGCCGGCCACCGCAACATCCTGGACCTGGCCCCCAGCTTCGCCGCCTTCAGCGACAACAGCTCGGGCGACATTGTGCGCAAGATGAAGGACTTGCAGGCCGAGCGCCGCGACCTGCTGCTGCGCTTCACGCCTGAGGACGAGAAAGTACAGTCCCTCGATCAGAAGCTGGCCGACCTGAACGCCCACCTGCTGGAAAGTGTGCGCAACACCCGCAACACCCTGGCTGTGAAGCGCCAGCAGCTGGACCTGGCCATTGGGCAGGCCGAGCAGGTGTTCACCGGCCTCCCCGACCGGGAGCGGGACCTGGCCGTGCTGGAGCGCAACCGCCAGCTCAACGAGAAGCTCTACACCTTCCTGCACGAGAAGGAAACCGAGGCCCGCATTGCCCAGGCCACGCCTAGCTCCTCGCACCGCATTATTGCCACCGGCCTGGTGGCCCGGGAGCCCATTGCCCCCAATCCCGCGCTGGTGTTCACCGTGGCCGGTATGCTGGGCCTGCTTGCCGGCATCGTGCTCGTGTACACGCTGGACACTGCCCGCGCGACCCCCCAGGATACGCTGCGCCTCCAGAAAAACACCCGCCTGCCGATAGCCGCCGTGCTGCCGCTGCTGCCCGAACCACAAATGCAACTGGCCTACTTCCGCCAGCTCGTTACGCGCCTGGAGCTGAAAGGCCTGTTGAGCGCCGGCAGCAAGGTGGTGGTGTCAGACTTCAGTGGCTCCGAAGGCCAGGCGTTCTTCTTCCGCCACCTGTCGGCCGCCCTCACCGAGCAGGGCCGGCGCTTCCGCAGCGTGACGCTCGACGACCGCGCCTCCCTCAACCCCGACGCCCTGATCAACGAAGTGGTGCTGGTGCGCAACCTGCCCCTGGATGCCGACAGCCACAGCCTGGCCGTGATGGCCGGGGCTGATGTGAACCT
The DNA here is from genome assembly GCA_963711295.1 of uncultured Cytophagales bacterium. Classification (GTDB taxonomy): domain Bacteria; phylum Bacteroidota; class Bacteroidia; order Cytophagales; family Hymenobacteraceae; genus Hymenobacter. The sequence goes on along the minus strand of CAVQDF010000003.1, from coordinate 581,621 downwards.
GGTGATAGTGGACAGCCTGCGCACCCCGCTCACGCGCCTCACCGAGCTGGAGCAGCTCATGGAGGAATACAACTTACCCAACGTGCAGTGCTGCCTGAACCGGGAAGGGTACCGCCCTGGTTTCCTGGCCTGCCTGTGGCCGCGCCTGGCCGTGGCGGCCCCCGCCACCCGCCGTGCTGAAGTTCGTGCTGGCGCTCCCGTTACCGCGTAGGGCCCTGCTGGCGCTGCCAGCCCGCTACTGGGCCCTGGCCGATCAGGCGTTGGTGAGCGGCACGACGTTCCTGACCAACCTGTTCGTGGCCCGGATGCTGGGACTGAGCGCCTTCGGGGAGTTCAGCGCCTGGCAGATGGGGCTGCTGCTGCTGCTGGCCGTGCAGGGCGCCCTCATCACCCAGCCCATGCAGGTGGTGCTGGCCACTGTGCCGGCGGCCCAGCGGCCCGCTTACCGCCGCGCCCTGCTGGGTATGCAGGTGGCATTTGGGGTGGTGGCGGCCGGGCTGGCTACGGGCGGCAGCCTGCTGCTGCGGCCCCAGGCCGGGCCGGTGCTGGCGGCTTTCCTGGTGTACCTGGCCACGGCCGGCCTCCAGGACACCGTGCGCAAGCTGCTGCTGGCCGAAGACCGGGTGCCGCTGGCGTTGCTCACCGATGCCATTTCGTGCGGAGGGCAGCTGCTGGCCCTGCTCTACTGGGCCACGGCCGGGCTGCCCGCCACGCTGCCGACCGTGTTCTGGGTGATGGGTCTGACCACGCTGCCGGCCCTGGGGCTGGGGCTGCCGGCCCTGCTCGCGGGCTCGGCAGCCGGGCCCGGGTGGTTCCGGTTTGCCCGCCAACACTGGCCGCAGGCCCGGTGGCTGGTGCCCACGGCCCTGTTGCAGTGGTCGTCGGGGAATGTGCTGCTGGTGCTGGCGGGGCTGAGCACGCCCCTGGCCACCCTGGGCATTCTGCGACTCGCCCAAACCATTATGGGCGTGTTCAATGTGGGGCTGCAGGCGGCCGAAAACTACGTGCTGCCCCGCCTGAGCCAGAGCCTGCGCCGCAGCGAAGCCGAGTTCCGGCAGCAGCGGGCCCGCCTTACCCGCCTCATGCTGGGCCTGGCCGCCGGCCCGCTGCTGGCCCTGGCCCTGCTGGCCGAGCCTTTGGTGCGCTGGGTGCAGTCGGAGGAGGCGGCGCACAGCAGCGTGCTGCGCTGGTGCTGCCTGCTTTATGTGGTGGTGCTGCTGGTGTACCCGGTGCGCCTGACGGTGCGCCTGCTGCCCAGCGCCCGGCCCTACTTCGTGGGCTACGCGCTTAGTATCGGGGTTTCGGTGCTGAGCGCCCGCTGGCTGCTGGCGCACTACCAGGCCACGGGTGTGGTGCTGGGCTGGATTGGGGCCCAGCTGGTGCTGGGCCTGTATTGGAGTTTGATTTTATCCCGCCGACCCTCTTTTCAACAACTACATGGTTCATATTCCTGAATTTCTGACAAGCCCGATAACGGCAGTAGAGCCCACCGAGCTGGAGTCCGATATCCGTATCATTCACCTCATTCTGGGCAAAGCCAACCCCGAGCGCATGAACGGCGTGAACAAGGTGGTGCATGCCCTGGCCACCCAGCAGCACCGCGCCGGCTGGAACGTGGAAGTATGGGGCATCACCCACGATCTGGAAATCAATTACCCGCCCCGCGAGTTTGCCACTTTCCTGTTCCGGGCCTGCCGTAGTCCATTTCAGCTGGATGAGCAACTGGAAGCGGCGCTGGGAACCATTGCCGACAAAACAGTGGTGCACCTGCACGGTGGCTTTATTCCGGTCAACCACACGCTGGCCCGCAAGCTCACCGAGCTCAAGATCTGCTACGTGCTCACGCCCCACGGCAGCTACAGCGCGGCGGCTATGCACAAAAGCCGGCTGGCGAAGCGGCTGTACATGCAGCTCTACGAGCGGTTTCTGCTCACCCACGCCGCCCAGGTGCAGTGCCTGGGGCACAGCGAGATACGCGGCCTGCAGCAGCTACCCAACGAGGTGCGCACCTGCCTGCTGCCCTATGGCTTCGAGATTCCCGCTCCCCTCAACCTGCCGGAACAAGACGAGCCCCGGGGAATTTTCCGGGTGGGCTTCTGCGGCCGCCTCGACGAGCGGCACAAGGGCCTGAGCTGCCTGATCAAGGGCTTCGCGCTGTTCGCCCGCCGCACGCCCGGCGTAGAACTCTGGATCATCGGCGACGGCCCCGACCGCAAGCGGGTGGAACAGTGGGCGGCCGAGGCCCCGAAGGGCAAAATCAAGGTTTTGGGTAGCCGTTTCGGCGATGAAAAACTGGGGCTGCTCTCGCAGCTCGACGTTTTCGCCCACCCTTCGCACTACGAGGGCCTGCCCACGGCCGTGCTGGAGGCGGCCACCCTGGGCGTACCCTGCCTGGTAACGGAGGCCACCAACTTCGGCTCCTACATCCGCGACTTCGACTGCGGCGTGGTGCTGCCCGAGGCCGACCCCGAACTGCTGGCCGCCGGCCTCGACCGCCTGCGCCGCCAATGGCAGAACGTACCCCGGCGGCAACTTGCCCAGCGCTGCCACGCCATGGTTACCACCGCCTTCTACTGGCCCACGCTGCTGCACGACTACCAGCGCATGTACCGCCGCGCCTACTATGCATAAAACCCTTACACCTTCTGCCACCGACCACCGCCGGCTGCTACGTGCCGTGCAGGTGCTGCTCACCCTGATTCTGCTCATCAAGCTGGCCGGCTTCTTTACCTGGAGCGAAGACCTGGGCCTGACGCGGGTACTTAAAACCGGCTCGCGCCTGGCCATGACCCTGGCCGCCGCCGGCGTAAGCCAGTGGCTGCAGCGGCGCGGGGCCCTGGCCTCGTGGCGCTGGCAGAACAGCCTGGCCCTGCTCCTATATGGGGCGTACCTGCTGCTGGGCCTGGCCTCGCTGCTGTGGTCGGGCAACCCCGGCTACTCGCTGCTGCAGCTGGCTATGGTGGCGGAAACGCTGGTGTTTGCCTACTACTACGTGCAGTGCTTCGTGCTGCTCGATACGTTTTTTGCCGGCAGCGGCATTCACTTCGCCCGGGTGGTGGGCAACGCCTGCTTCTGGCTGGTGCTGGGCTTTTTGGTGGGGGCCGTGGTGGCGCCCGATACGTTCTACCGCCTTACCCACGGCGGCGAAGAAGCCCGCCTGGGCGGCTTCATGATGAACCCCAACGAGCTGGGCATGCTGTGCGTGGTGGGCGCGTCCTGCCTCAGCTTCAACTTTTACCAGGGCCACCGCCCGCGCCTGACGCTGCTGCAGCTGCTGCCGCTGGTAACGGCCCTGGTGCTCACCGGCTCGCGCTCTTCGCTGGTGGGATTTGGGCTGGTGCTGTTCTTCCACCTGCGGCAGGCCGGCCGCCGCTGGCAGCTGCTGGCCCTGGCCGGCGTGGGCGCCAGCTTACCGCTGATGATCGGCCTGATGGTAAAGCAGGGCGGCCTGGAGGAAGTGCTCAGCCTGACCGGCCGCCTCCCGTTCTGGCAGGCCCTGCTCACCGAGGGCCTGCCCCGGGAGCCGCTGCTGGGCTATGGCTTCATGCGCATTGCCTATGGCGAATACTTCCAGAGCACCCACACCTACGCCGCCCAGATGACCCACAACACCTTCATTCAGGTGCTGCTGAACCTGGGCGTGGTGGGCTTCGGCGTGGTCATGGCCCAGCTGCTGCTGCTGCTGCGCGGGGCCCTCCAAAACCCCGACCGGCCGGCCCGCCTGCTGTTCCTGGGTTTGCTGATTCCGCTGCTGATCAACTCGTTTACCGAGTTCGGAATTTTCGGCCAGTCCAACTTCGGCATCCTGTTCTACCAGCTGCTCATCTTCCTGACCTGCCTGCGCTTCAACGGGCACCTGACCCAGGCCGAGCACCTGCTGCTGAAAAGGAAGCGCCCTGATTTACGGCTGAGCGATTTACAGATGAGCACCTAAGCTATTTCGTGCTGCCTTCTCTTCTATCAGAAGTATTATCTCCCTATGAAAAGCCGTATAGCTCAGGCGCTGGATACACCGCCGAACCGCATTTTCGGGCTCGACCTACTGCGGGCGCTTGCCATTCTTATCACCGTAACCGGCCATGCCGCCATGCTGGTGCCGCCCCAGTACCGGTCGTGGCACAACCTGCTGGTTTCTACCATCGACGGGGTCAATATCTTTTTCGTGTTGAGTGGCTACCTGATAGGTGGCATTCTGCTACGGGCGCTGCTGGACGAGCGGAAGCCCTTCTCGCTGCCCTACTTCTGGATGCGGCGGTGGCTGCGTACGATTCCGGCGTATCTGGTGGTGCTCAGCGGGGCCTTGCTGCTGGCCCTGTGGCACCGGCAGCAGCTGCCCCCGGGCCTGGCGCGCTACTTCTGGTTTAGCCAGAATCTGCTCACGCCTCACCCCTCTTTTTTTGCCGAGGGCTGGAGCCTGGCTATCGAAGAGTGGTTTTACCTGCTGTTTCCGGTGTGCATTCTGCTGGTGGCCAGCCTGGGCCTGGGGCAGCGCCAGGCGCTGGTGGTAACCATCGTGCTGTTTCTGATTCTGCCGTTGGGCTTTAAATACTACCAGTACCACCAGGGCCTGGGGCTGCACGCCGCGCAGTGGGATGCCTTCTACCGGCGTATCGTGGCCGTTCGCCTCGATGCCATTGCCGTGGGCGTACTGGCCCGCTACCTGCACTTCTACTACCCTGCCCGCTGGCACCGCTGCCGGCTGCCGGGCCTGCGGCTGGGGGCCGGGGTGCTGCTCATCACGTTTCTGTACCCCAAGCTGGGGCCCCACGTGCTGTTCTACAATATCTGGCTGCGGCCGGTACTCGAATGCGGCGCCGTATTGCTGGTGCTGCCCTATTTCGCCCACCTGAAAACGGCGCCGCGCTTTCCGTCCCTCGCCCGGAATATCACCCGGCTGAGCGTTCTGTCCTACTCGCTGTACCTGCTCAACAAAACCATCCTTATCAAGCAGCTACTACTTCCACTGGAGCAAGCGGTGCTCACGCCCTACCTGGGCGCCAATGGTTGGCTGGCCGCCTATGCGCTCTACTGGATATGCCTGGGTGGTGGGGCGCTCCTGCTCTATACCTACGTGGAACTGCCCTTCATGCGCCTGCGCAATGTATTTGAACCGCTTAATGCGTCGGCTAAAACGCACGAGGCGGCCGCTTCACCAAAGGCCCTCGCGACCGAAGACAGGTGAGCCCGGCCGGGCCACTATGCTGCTTTCTCTCTCACTGCTGCCCTTTGCTTATGACGGATGCTTACTCCATCACTTACCGCACCGATATGGGCATTCTGGTGGTGCGTTGCCACCAGCCGGGCGGACCGCCGCAGCTGCGCGAAATATGCCTGCACAGCCTGGAAACGGCCCGCCACCACCACGCCGGCCGCTGGCTGCTGGATGTGCGGCGGCGCGAGCCGCTATGCCTGCACCAAACCACGTGGCTCGCCGATACGCTCTACCCGTTGGCTACCCGCTGGCTGGGCACGGCCCCGCTGGCCCTGGCCGTGCTGAGCCTGCCCCCCGCCCACATGGCGCCCCCGCCTGCCGCAGAACCGACCTGGCTGCGGGTGTTTGCCGAAGAAGGTGCCGCCTGCCAATGGCTGCACCACCAGCCGGGCGCTGCCTGAGGCAGATACCGGCGGCCACCAGCCCCTCTGCTTGCCGCCCGAACCACTTGCCGACTTCTGTTCCCTAATTCTAGTCCTGTATGAAGCATTTTTCCATCTGTCTGTTTATGCTGCTGCTTTTGGTGCTGGGTAAGCACAACGGAGCCCGTCTGCGGCCCGATTCTGCCCTGGCGCAGCAGCCGAATCCACCCATTGAAACCTTGAAGAGCCACCCTACTGGCGGCTCCGGGCCGCGCCTGGCGGGGCTGGTAGCTCCGTAACGCCGCCCCGGCGGCCGCCCGATAGTAACCGCTTAATGCTTCCTCCTCCTTACCCCTTTCCTCTCATGCAAAAGCTGATGTATGTCCTGCGGCTTGGTCTCGTGACCGGCCTTTGCCTGGCAATTCAACCTCCTGCCTCGGCCAACCCCTACGGCGCCAGCCTGCCGGCCCGCGAAGTGCCGGTTGTGGCCACCATATCCAACCTGGAGCACCGCCTGCTTACGCCCCCTTCCCCGCGCTACCGCTCCGCCCGGCTCCGCCGCAAAGCCAACCCTGCCGCTGGCTTCGGCCGCGACTATTTCCGTGCGCACGGCCTGTCCAGCCAGCGTAAGCCCGACTCGTTTGGTATGCGCGCCCAGCGGTGGTGGGCGCGCTACCGTCCGCTGTAAGTATGGCTGTTGAAGATCGTACGCAGCCCGCTTCCCTGGCTCAGCTCAGGCAAGCGGGCTGCGTTGTGTTTACCGCAGAGGGCTATTCTGCCCGGGCACCTGCTGGAGTCAGCTCCAGATTATGGAGCTGACTCCAGCGGATAGAACAAGCAAGGCCGCTTACATAAATAAAGATTCTGATTATCAGCTTGTTTCGCACAAAACAAGTCCTGGCACTGACTTGGTATCGGGGCTGGCATGCGTCAACTATCTTCTTCCACTGATCCTGATTTGCTGACTGGCCTGCTCGGGCGGCTGGGCTTCGCGGCCCACACCCACGGCGAGCTGCAGCTGCGCGGCATCCGCAACCCCGATGGCAGCCTGCGGTGGGTATGGCCGGCCGCCGAGCGGCAACCGCTGTTTCTGGCCTTTTACAACGCCACCACCTGGAAGGCCCGCCTGTTCAGCCAGGCCGTGCGCATGGCCTTTGCCTGCCGCCTGCAGGGGCTGCTGTTTCCGGTGCTGCCGGGTCGCTACCAGGCCGTAGCCCGGCCCGGCTGGCTGCCCGGCTCGTTTGCCCTGTTCACGGGCACGCCCGGGCCCAACCGCAAGGCCGTGTGCTGCGCCCCCGATGCGCAGGGTCGCCGCGTATTCGCCAAAATGGCCCTGGGCCCCGAAGCGGCGGCAAAAATTGCCCGCGAAGCCGCCGTGCTGGCTCAGCCGCGCCCCACCGCGCTCAAGGCCGTGACCCTGCCCCAGCTGCTGACGAGTACCCCCGGCCTGCTGGTGCAGACGGACGTGCAGGCTGCCCGCGCCCACCGCGCCGCCACCCTCGAAGCGCCCCACCGTGCCTACCTGTGCGCCACAGCCGCGGCCGCCCACCGGCTGCCACTGATAGCCACCGAGTTCTGGCACACCGTGCGCCATCAGGTAACCGATTTGCAGGAACTATCCGCCACCCGCCTGCCCGTGGGGCTGCGGCGGCAGCTGGCCACGCTGCTGGCCGGCCTGAACCCCCAACAGGCCCTGGGTTTCACCTTCGCCCACGGCGACTTTACGCCCTGGAACTGCTGGGTGGCTCCCGGCGACACGCCCGAAACCGGCCAGCTGGCCCTCTACGACCTGGAGTTTGCCACCGAGCAGGCGCCCCTGTTCTACGACCTGTTTCACTTCCAGGTGCAGCAGGGGTTGCTGGTGGAGCGGCTGGCCCCGGCAGTTATCCGGGAGCAGGTGCTGGAGCTGGCCACCCAACTCGACCCCGGCCTGCTCGGGGGCCGAAGTGCGACATGGCCTGGCACCTGTACCTGCTGCACCAGGTGAGCAGCGGCCTGCTGCTCTACCATGCCCAGCCCGTTTGGCACACCCAGGTGCAGTGGCTGCTGGCCGGCTGGCACGCCCTGGTAAACCTGGAACTGGCCGCCACCCAGCCCCACCGCCGGCTGGTGCTGGCCGACCTGCTCGACGCGCTGCCCGCCCGCCGGGGCGTGGTGCTCAAGCTGCGCGCCGCCGACGCCTACGAGCCTGCGCCCCACCTCCGACGTCGATGCTGTTGCTGCCCCGGGCCGAGGCCCGGGCCACTGCCCGCTTCCTGCGCCGCCATCCGCTGGTGCGCACCGCCGCCGTGCGCACCCAGGCCCACATGCTGTCGGTCGACTGCCACTTGCACGACGACTCGTTTCTGTCGGTGGATCTGCTGCACCAGATTGAGCGCAAAACCCTGCGGCTGCTCGATGGCCGAAGCGGTGCTGGCTGGCGCCCGCCCGGTGGCGCCCGGGGTGCCGGTGCCCACCCTGGCCCACGACTTCACCTATACCTGGCTGTTTTACTGGCTGAACGGCAGCCCCATTCCGGCCGGGCACCTGCGGCACTTCGAGCAGCAGCCCCGCGCCGAGCAGCAAGCCCTGCTGGACGGCCTGCGCCGCGACTACGGCCTCTCGTTCCGGAGTCTGGCCGAGGCCGCGAGTACCACCCGAGTCTGCAAACGGCCCTGGAGCGGGGCCTGCGGCGCCAGCCCCAGCCAACCGGCTGGCGCGCCCGCTGGCCAGCGGGCCGTGCGCCTACGTGCTGGCAGCACGGCTGGCCGCTCATTTCTCGGCCCGGCGGGCATGCTCATCACCTTCAGCGGCGTAGACGGGGCCGGCAAATCGACGGTGATTGAGCACGTGCAAGGCGCGGCTGGAAAAGACAGTGGCGCAAGCGGGTGGTGGTGATCCGGCACCGGCCGTCGGTGCTGCCCATCCTCAGCGCCTGGAAGTACGGCAAGGCCGGGGCCGAGCAGCGCGCTGTGCAGAGCCTGCCCCGCCAGGGCCAGAACCAGGCCAGGTTTCCTCGCTGGCCCGCTTCGCCTACTACTACCTCGATTATGTGGTGGGCCAGGCCGTGGTATGGCTCAAGCACACCCGCCGCGGCCACGTTGTGCTCTACGACCGGTACTACTTCGACTTCATCAACGACGGCCGCCGCAGCAACCTCGCCTGCCCGAGGGGCTCACCCGGGCCCTGTACGCGCTTCGTGCAACAAGCCCCGGCTCAACTTCTTCCTCTACGCCGACCCGGCAGGTGATTCTGCGCCGCAAGCAGGAGCTGCTCGGCCGGCACCATCACCCAGCTCACGCAGCAAATACCAGGACCTGTTTGGGCAGCTGGGGCCAGCGCTACCGCCACTCGCGCTACGTGCCCATCGAAAACCACGACCTCGACGCCACTTTAGCTACCATCGGAACCGTATATCCGGCAGGAAATTCAATGAGACAATTTTTCGAAATCTGGTGCGCCGCCGCAACCCTGATTTCTCTATTCACCCGGCCGTGGGCCTGAGTGGTGTGGCCGGCTTTGGCTGGCGAACGGCCCGGGCCCTGCTGCGCGGGCAGCTGCTCTGGCTGCGCGGCCGCGCCACCACGGGGCCATGCTGGGCCGGGGCGTGCGGTTTCGAGTACCTGAGCCTCATCCGGTTCGGGCAGTGGCTGAAAGTGGGCGACCAGGTGCGCCTCAGCGGCCTGGGCGACCGGGGGGCTGCACCCTGGGCGACCACGTGAGCATCGGGGCGTTCAGCCAGGTGATTGTGTCGACTTCGCTGCACGAGCCGGGCCAGTTTATCCGGCATGGGCAGCCGGGTGGGCATCGGCGAGTTTGCCTACCTGGGCGGCGGCGGCGGCCTGAGCATCGGCGACGACTGCATCATCGGCCAGTACTTCAGCTGCCACCCCGAAAACCACCTGCACGCCGACTACGACACGGCTTATTCGCCTGCAGGGCGTCGCGCGCCGGGGCATCCACATCGGGCCCAACTGCTGGATTGGCAGCAAAGTAACGGTGCTCGATGGGGTAAGCATTGGGGCCGGCAGCGTGGTGGCGGCCGGGGCCGTGGTCACCCGCTCGGTGCCGGCAGGCAGCGTGGTGGCCGGCGTGCCGGCCCGCGTCATCAGCTCCCGCGTGGCCCGCCCGGCCCGCCTCCAACCCACAACCCGCACTTGCATGAAAACCGTGTACTCATTACGGCCTACGCCGTGAACCCCTACAAAGGCTCGGAAGACGGCATGGGCTGGAACTTCATCCTGCAGGCCGCCCGCTTCCAGCGCGTGGTGGCCGTGACGCGCCGCAACAACGGCCCCGCACATTGAGCGCTACCTGGCCGAGAACCCGGCCGCTGGCCGCCCTGGCCGCCAGCATTCGAGTTCCGCTACTTCGACCTGCCCGCCTGGACGCGCTGGTGGAAAAAAGGCCCGCTGCTGTCGGTCATCTACTTCTACATGTGGCAGCTGGGCCTGGCGCTGTGGCTGTGCTACCGCCGCCCAGCCGTGGACGTGGTGCACAACCTCAACTTCCACAACGACTGGACGCCCTCGTTTCTGTGGCTGCTGGGCCGGCCCGCTGGTGTGGGGCCCCATCGGGCACCACCCGCCCATTCCGGCCAGCCACCTGGCCCGCTACGGCGCCGCTGCCTACGTGCAAAGACCGGCTGCTTGGCAGCTCATGAAGCACAGTTTCTGGCACCTCGACCCCTTTTTGCGGGTCACGCGCCGCTCGCGCCCGCCAGGTGCTGTGCATGAACTCGACCGTGGCCCCGCGCCTGGGCCTGCGCCCGCGGCCGCTTCCGAAATCATGCCCTCGGTGGCCGTGGATCTGCCCCCCGAACCGACCGCCCTGCTCCCGTCTGCCCCGGCCGACCGGTTTACGGTGATGATTGCCGGCCCGCATGGTGCCGCTCAAAGGCTTTGATATGGTGATTGCGGCCTTTGCCAAATTCTACCACGCCCTGCCCGCCGCCGCGCAGGCCCGGGCCGAGCTGCTGCTCATTGGCAGCGGGCCGGAAGAAGCGCCAGCTGCTGCAGCTGCTGGAGCGCCGGGGCCTCGGGGCCTGTGCCCGGCACCTGCCCTGGCTGGAACGCGCCGAGCTGCTTACGCTTTACCGCGAGGCCTCGGTGTTCTTTTTTCCCTCGCACGAGGGCGCGGGCATGGTGGTGGCCGAGGCCATGAGCTACGGCGTGCCGGTGCTCTGCTACCGCAACGAAGGCCCCGGCGAGCTGGTCCCACCCGCCTCGCAGCTCAAGGTGCCCTACGCCCCTTTCCAGCAGAACATCCGACGATTTCGCGGCCCAGCTGACGGCCCTGTTTGCGCGCCCCGCCTTGCAGGCCGCCGAAGCCGCAGCTGTGCCGCCTTCACGTAGCCAGCCACCACACCTGGGCACGGCGCGGCCAGCAGCTGGCCCGCGTCTACCAGCAAGCCTTCTCCCAGCCATGAGCCACATCATCGCCGTTCATTTGCTCAACGACCGCAGCGGCAGTCCGCTGGTGCTGCGCAACGCCCTGGCCGCCCTGCACCAGGCCGGCCACCGTCTGGATCTGCTCACGGCCACGCCCGGGCCGGCCGGCTACCTCAGCCACCTGCCCGGCGTGCAAACCCACGCGTTGCCCTACCGCTGGTCGGCCAGCGCCTGGCGCACGCTGCTGCGCTTTGGCTGGGTGCAGCTGGTGGTGTTCTGGAAAGTGCTGCGCCTGGCCCACCCCGGGGCCACCGTGTACGTGAACTCCCTGCTGCCTTTTGGGGCGGCGCTGGCGGGCCGCTGCCGGGGCGCGCGGGTGGTGTACCACGTGCACGAAGTATCCATCCGGCCGGTGCTGCTGAAGCGGCTGCTGTGCGCGGTAGTCAACTGCACGGCCCACGAGGCCCTGTTTGTGTCGGAATATGTGCGGCAGGAGCTGGGGCTGCGGGTGGCCCGGCAGCAGGTTATCTATAATGCCCTGAGCCCGGAATTTGTGCGCCAGGCGGCCCAGGCGGCTCCGGTGGTTGCCCGCGCCTTTCACCGTGCTGATGGCCTGCTCGCTCAAGGACTACAAGGGGGTGCCTGAGTTCTACGCGCTGGCCGCTGCCTTGCCCGAGCTGTGCTTCGAGCTGGTGCTGAACGCCGATGAAGCCACGGTGCAGGCCTACCGGCTGGCTAACCGGGGGCCGGAGAACCTCACGCTGTTTTCCACTACCGGCAACATGCACCCCTTCTATCAGCGGGCCGCCGTGGTGCTCAACCTTTCGCGCCCCACCGAGTGGGTGGAAACGTTCGGCATGACGGTGCTCGAAGCCCTGCAATATGGCCGCCCCGTCATTGTGCCGCCCATTGGTGGCGTGGCGGAAGTGAGCGTAGCGGGCCAGACGGGCTTCGCCATCAACGGCCACGACCTGCCCCGGCTGGTGCATGCCCTGGAGGTGCTGCGCCGCCACCCAACTGCCTACGCCCGTTTGGCAACTGCTGCCCGGCAGCGGGCCGCGGCCTTTGCCCCGCAAACCTTTGCCCACCAGATGCAACAGTGCTTCGGTGAGACCGAGACCATCCGGTCGGGGGTACCGTCGGCTTCATACGCTACGCCCCAGGCGGCCTGAAGCAGGCGGCCACCAAAGCCGCCCCCCCCATCCTCTCCCTCCTTACAGCTTTCCCTATGAAACCCCAGAAAGTAGCTATCATCGGAACCGTGGGCCTGCCGGCCTGCTACGGCGGCTTCGAAACCCTGACGGCTTACCTCGTTGAGCACCTGCAAGGCCAGCACCAGCTGACGGTGTACTGCAGCGGCAAGAAATACCCCAAAGAGCAGCGCCAGACGCACTACGAAGGTGCGCGCCTGCGCTACCTGCCCCTGGAGGCCAACGGCTTCCAGAGCATCCTCTACGACTGTCTCTCCATCCTGCACGCGCTGTTTTTTGCCGACGTGCTGCTGATTCTGGGCGTTCCGGGCGGGATTCTGCTGCCTTTCGTGAAGCTGTTCACCCGCAAGCGCATCATCATTTCCATTGATGGTATCGAATGGCGCCGAGCCAAGTGGAGCAAGCCGGCCAAGTGGTACCTGCGCTTTGCCGAGTACCTGGCCGTGCGCTTTTCCCACGCCGATATTTCCGACAACGACGCCATCCAGAACTACACGGCCCGCGCCTACAGCACCCGCAGCCGCGTAATAGAGTACGGCGGCGACCATGCCCAGCCCCAGCCCATCTTGCCGGCTCACTGTCAGCAGTATCCGTTTCTGAAGGACCCCTACGCGTTCAAAGTGTGCCGTATCGAGCCCGAAAATAACGTAGAGCTGATTCTGAGCGCGTTTGCCGAACTGCCTGGCCACCCCTTTGTGCTGGTAGGCAACTGGAACAACAGCGAGTTTGGCCGCCAGCTGCGCGCCCGCTATCAGGGCCACAAGCACCTGCACCTGCTCGACCCCATCTACGACCAAACCACCCTGGATGTGCTGCGCAGCAACTGCCATGTGTACGTGCACGGCCACAGCGCCGGCGGCACGAACCCTTCGCTGGTAGAGGCCATGCACCTGGGCCTGCCGGTAGTAGCCTTTCACGTTTCCTTCAATAAAGCCACTACCGAACACAAAGCCCTTTACTTCGGCACCACCGAGGAGCTGCGCACTCACCTGGCCGACACCAGCCGCGAGGCCTGGCGGGCTTTGGCCGACGATATGCGCGAAATAGCCCACCGCCGCTACCGCTGGGAGGTAGTAGCCCGCAAATACAACTACCTCATTCAACTGGTGAGCTCCACCCAACCGAGCACAAATCTTGCCCCCCGGCTTAGTCAACTGGGCCAACAGGAACTGCTGCAGTATCAGTTGGCCCACTACCAGGTGCTCACTCCATTCTACGAGGAAGAGTAGCGGAGCGGCGTCCAATACCAAATCAGGCTGACCGAATGCTCTTATAGGAGGTAAATGACGCAGCCGAGGTGCGTTAAAAATCACGCGAAAGGCTTCCGTCACCTCGTCCCACACTACAGGAAAGCAACGTCCGGCTTGAGGAGAGAAGCTGCCTATGCAGGCCCCTTGGCGGCCACTGGTTGTCAAGCGTACAGGCTGGCATACAGTTGCTGGCCGATCCGAACAAAGCGCCGGCGCTTTGTTCGGTGTACCACGCAGGGACACTCAAGCCAGCGTACTAGCGCAGTATTATGAACTATTTCGGTTTATCAACACGTGCCACCGGGGTCTGTTCTCAAATGATTTTTATCACTAAAATATTTTCAATGTGGGAAACACAAAACCGCTTTTATACATAAAGTCCAATTAATAACATCTATCACACTGCAATCAAATTCGACAAAAGATTCATAATGGGAAACCCAAGCTCAACCGTAATCATCGTCTAAAGCACTTATGTAGAACTTTTTGATTTTTCTATACATTCCAAGCCTATCTTTGCCACGCATATAAAATAGCAGTTCCGTTGGTCAACTACTTCCCGTTTTCCTCACACTACCGTTCCAGCAGAAATTGAACTATACCAAGCTTGTACTAACACCTTAGCAAGCATCCTGAATAGTACTTCGGTTGCTTTGCCACCAGCCTGGTAGCTGCTGCCTTGTCAGCAAATCCCTCTCCTAACCTTTCCTGTTTACGTTGCCGCCCCCGCTGTCTTTCCGGTCAGCAGGGACGGCCGACTTCGCTAGCCCCCGTTTTTCACGCGTATGAGTACACCAGTACCTTTCTCCATTACGATAGTAGAAGACGACCCGTGGTACGGGCAGCTGTTGCAGTACCATTTATCCCTCAACCCCGACTACCACGTTACGCTCTGCACTTCCGGGCAGGAGCTACTGCGCACTCTTGCTACTCCACCCGACGTAGTCACGATTGACTTTAGCCTGCCTGATATGGAAGGGAGCGAGTTGCTGCGCCGTATCCGGGAGCGGCAGTCGGAGTTGCCCGTCATTGTTATCAGCGCCCAGAGCAAAATTGCTACCGCTGTGGAGCTGCTTCGAATGGGGGCTTCCGATTACCTGGTGAAGGATGAATACACCAAGGATCTGCTCTGGAATGCCGTGCTTAAAATACGGGAGACCAGCCACCTGCGCCAGCAAGTACGGCAACTACAAACCCAGTTGCAGGCTAAGTACGACTTCAACCGGCTGCTGAAGGGTAATAGTCCGGCGCTCCAGCAGATGTTCCACCTGATGGAGCGTGCTGCCCAGACGCCCGTCAATGTATCCATCACGGGCGAAACCGGCACGGGCAAGGAACTGGTGGCCAAAGCCGTACACCTGAATTCGGAACGCCGGAAGAAGCCTTTTGTGGCGGTGAACATGGCTGCCATTCCTACTGAGCTGCTGGAGTCGGAACTGTTCGGCCACGAGAAAGGCTCCTTTACGGGAGCGGTGAGCCGCAAAATCGGCAAGTTCGAGGAGGCCAACGGCGGCACGCTGTTTCTGGATGAAATAGGCGAGCTGAGCCTGCCCATGCAGGCCAAGCTGCTGCGGGTGCTGCAGGAGCGCGAGCTGCAGCGGGTGGGCAGCAACGAGAAAATAAAGCTGAATGTGCGCCTGATTACGGCCACCCACAAAAACCTGGCGGAAGAAGTACAGAAGCAGGCCTTCCGCGAAGACCTGTACTACCGGGTCATCGGCCTGCCCATCGAGCTGCCCCCGTTGCGCGAACGGGGCAGCGACATTCTGTTTCTGGCCAAGCACTTTCTGGAAGACTTCTGCCAGGAGCAGGGCCGCCCGGTACCGGGCCTGTCGGAGGAGGCCCAGGCGCGCCTGCTCGCGCACCGTTACCCCGGCAATGTGCGGGAGCTTAAAACCATTATGGAACTGGCGGCCGCCCTCTGCAATGGGCAAGAAATTTTGTCCCGCGACCTGCTGTTTACGCCGGCCACCAGCGGCACCGACTCGGGCCTGCTTTCCGAGCAGCGTACCCTGCGCGAGTACAGCCGCCACATCATCCGTCATCACCTCGACAAGTACGACCAGAACGTACCGCTGGTGGCCCAGAAGCTTGACATTGGCAAGTCCACCATTTATAAAATGGTGCAGGAAGGCGAGCTGTAATTCTCTGGCTTATTGCTTTCGCGTTTACTCTTTCTCTTGAACTGGCATGGAATCCTCTCAGAACGCCGCCCGGCAGCAGGCGGAAATCGAACGCCTGCAGGCGCAGGTAAGCCACCTCGAACAGGAACAGCAGCAACTGCGACAAGCCCTGCACCAGAGTGAGCGTCGGTTCACAAGCGTAGCCGAACAGCTACCGCTGGTAGTTTATCAGTGGCGGGAGAATTTCGACGGCTCCTACTACTTTGACTACGTCAGCCCGCAACTGTTTTCGCTGTTCGGGATTCCACTCACCGACGCCGGCTGCATGGGCGATTTTATCCATCCCGATGATCAGGAGCAGTGGCGGGCTTCGATAGAGGAAACCCTTCAGACGGGCGGTGCCTGGTATTTTGAGGGGCGCTTGGTGGTACCCGGCCAGCCCCTGCGCTGGTGCCGGAGCTACTCGGTGCCCTTTTGCCAGAATGAGGAGGGCCTGGTGTACACCGGCATCATGGAGGACATTACGGCCCTCAAGCAAAGCCAGCAGCTGATGCAGAGCCATGAAGAGCGCTGGCAGCAGGTTTTTCACCTTGCCGGCGATGGGCTCTGGAAATATGATATGCGTACCCGGCAGCCCACCTTTTCAACTTCATTCCGGCAGCTGCTGGGCTATACGGAACGCGACTTTCCAGACGACCTGCAGACCTGGCTGGACTTAATCCATCCGCACGACCTGGAGCAGGTAAGCCAGCAGTGGCGCCGCTACCGCCTGGAGCAGGAAGTGGTATGGCGGCTCGAGTTTCGGATGCGTTGCCAGGATGGCAGCTATAAGTACCTGCTGTGCCGGGGCTTTATTACCGAATTAGTCTCCCGAAATAAGCCGGCGCTTATTTCGGGCATCGTTACGGATATCACCCACCAGAAGGCCACGGAGGATGAGTTGGCCTTTTCGTCGTTGCGCCTGCACAATGTTATTGCCAATCTCAACGACGCCATTCTACTGGTCGATGAGCAAGGGCGGGTGCTGCTGACCAACAACGAATTCTGCCAGCTACACCAGCTGCCGCTCTCCCCCGACGAGCTGATTGGCCTGAACCTGTCGGCCTGCCTGGGCCTGGTAGATAGCCGCTCAGCCCACACTGCGGGCAACTGCCTGCGCGACCTGTTCCGGGAGCGGTGGCAGGGCCTCGAAACCCTGCAAATGCCCGATGAACGCGTATTTCAGCGACGCTCCCAGCCAATCTGCCACCAACAGGAGAATATCGGCCACCTCTGGACTTTTCAGGACATTACCCAACAGGTAAAAGATGATCATACCCTCAAGCTCCGCGAACAGAAATACCAGGCCATCATCGAAAACATGAGTCTGGGCCTTGTGGAAGTGGATTTAGACTACCGGGTGCGCCACGTAAACGACAGCTTTTGCGAGATTGTGGGCTATGAGGAGCAGGAGATGATTCAGACGTCTATCTTCTCCCTGATTTGTGGCGCCAATGACAGCAACCTGCTTCGAAACAAGCAAATAGAACGTCTGCAGGGTCTGTCCGACGTGTATGAGGCCCAGATGATTACTAAAAACGGCATCGTGAAGTGGTTGCTCATCGGAGGAGCTCCTCTCTACGATGAAAACAATACGGTGACCGGGACCACCGGCATCTTCATGGACATTACCCACCAGAAGCAGCTGGAAATCAACCTCCGCGAGGCCAAAAAGCAGGCGGAGGAGTCGTCGAAAGCCAAGGAGATGTTTCTGGCCAACATGAGCCATGAAATCCGCACGCCCATGAACGCCATCCTGGGCATGAGCCAGCTGCTAGCCAAAACCCCCCTCTCCAAAACCCAGGACAACTACCTGAACGCCATCAGTACATCGGCTGAAAACCTGCTCGTTATTATCAACGATGTGCTGGACCTGTCCAAGATTGACGCCGGCAAGCTCACCATCGAGCACATCGGTTTCAGCACTGAGGCGCTGTGCCAGCAGATTGAGAAAACGCTCCACTACAAGGCCGAGGAGAAGGGCCTCAACTTCGTAACGTGGGTGAAAGCAGGTATTCCCGACGTGCTCATCGGCGACCCTTACCGCATTACGCAGGTGCTGCTGAACCTGGCCGGCAACGCCATCAAGTTTACCGAGAAAGGCCAGGTAACGGTGAGCTGCGAGCTGACGGATTTCACCGAGCAGGACGTATTGGTGGATTTCACCGTCAGTGATACCGGCATTGGTATTGCCCCGGAATATTTGTCCCGGATTTTCAATGCCTTCAGCCAGGAGGACTCCTCCGTGACGCGCAAGTTTGGGGGCACGGGCCTGGGCCTGAGCATCTGTCGGCGGTTGGTAGGGCTGATGGGGGGCGAGCTGCGCATTGAAAGTGAGAAAAAACAGGGCACCGTTATCAGCTTCTCCCTCCGCCTGCCCATCGGCTCGGCTACCGATATGCCCAGCAAGCAGCTGTCCTTCGGCACCAAAGCCATTCATGCGGGCATCAAAGGACGGCGGGTATTGCTGGTAGAGGACAACGATTTCAACCGCCTGCTGGCCAAATCGTTCTTAACGCAGGCCAGCGTGGAAGTTATCGAAGCTGAAAACGGAGCTGTGGCCCTGGATTTAGTGCGGCAGGCAGCTACGCCCTTCGACCTGATTCTGATGGACGTGCAGATGCCGGTAATGAATGGGCTTGAAACCACCGAGTTCCTGCGCCAGGAGTTGGCGCTGACGACTCCCATTGTTGCCCTTACCGCCAACGCCATCCGGGGCGAGCAGCAGAAATGCCTGAGTGCCGGCATGAACGATTACCTGGCCAAACCTTTCCAAGAACAGGATCTGCTCAAGATGGTATACAATTGGACGGAACGGACGCACCAGGGGCTGCAGGTCACCGACAAGCTTTACGACCTGACATTACTGCACGAAACCGCCCGCGGCGACGAGCAATTCATCGACTTCATGCTGCGCACCTTTCTGGAAAGCAGCACGGCCATCCTGCAGGAGTTGCGCGCCGCCATGAACGCAGGTTGCATAGTGCGCCTGCAGGCCGGGGCACACAAAATAAAGCCCAGCCTTATGCACCTGCACATGAAACAGGTGCTGGAACCCGTGGAGCACCTGGAAAAATACGTGGGCCCCTTCGACTTAGCGACTCTGCAGCCCTTACTCAATGTCATTGATTCGAATCTGCGGCAGGTAATGCAGCAAATAGAGCAGGATATGAAAATGGACAAGGCACAATTGAGTTTTGCCTAAGGTTGCGGCAGTGCAGTCAAACCGGCAAGTGAGCTCATCAGGCAAACGGATTTGAGAATGCCGTTCTGGTTGGTACCGGCAGCGGCTGCATGGGTACCCGCAGCACCCGCTGTCGGTACCGATGCAGCCGCTGGCTCCGTCTGTAGCGGCGCGCGTAAAGGCAGCACCGGCAGGCACGGCAGCCTGTTGCTACCCGCTAACCAGAAACTGGACCAGCTGTCTATAAACTGGAGAAACGGGCAAGTTGAAT
Source organism: uncultured Cytophagales bacterium (assembly GCA_963711295.1). GTDB lineage: Bacteria > Bacteroidota > Bacteroidia > Cytophagales > Hymenobacteraceae > Hymenobacter. The sequence goes on along the minus strand of CAVQDF010000003.1, from coordinate 562,600 downwards.
AATATTTAAATCACTGTTTTATAAATAGTTATCAGCAAAAAGAAAGCTGGCTTTGCTTTGGCATGTGGGCGTAAGCGAACCTGATATATCAGGTCATTCGCCCCGTTGTCTACCTCCCTACGATGGCCGTTTCTGCTTTTTTGGGTTTTTACAACACGCCCCAGCGCCTCTACCTTAGAAACGCTGCCTGGAGGAGGGCCGGGCAGCAGGCGGCCTCTGCGCTTTCATGGGCCGGGCAGTATTTCCGACCCGCCTCATGGCCGGCACCCGGGCAGCCCTTTACCGCGCACGTAGCCTCACCACGACATAGTTTCTTAACAACCCGCCACAACTGGCGGCTCAATTTATACGCATGAAAAACCCATACGCTGCTACTACCGGAGCCACCCTCTCGCTGCTCGCACTGCTCGGGGCCCGGCCGGCCTCCGCGCAATACGTGTTCACCGATAGCAACCTGACTCCTTATACCCAGAACTTCGATGCCATGACCGGCAGCGTGCCCTTCTCCTTCGGCACCACCGCCCTTCCCTCGATGGTAGGCGTTTATGCCGAGGCCCAGGCCGATCCGCAGTTTGGCAATGGCTCCCTGTTCCCTGCCAACGTGCCGGCGAATGACGGCTCCGTGGTGTCGGGAAATTACTACCACTTCGGCCAGCCCGGCGACACAGACCGGGCATTCGGCGGTATTGCCGAAACGGGCATGTACACGGGCAAAGGCTACGTGGGCATACGCCTGAAAAACGGGTCCAGCGTCCCGATTGAAAACCTGGAGATTCAGTATGCCATGGAGCAGTGGTACAACTCGGGCAACGAGGCGGCCGCGTTCGTGAATGTCTCCTACCGCAAAAGCAGCGGAGTAAGCGGGGAGAATTTTGCGTCTCTGAACTCGGCCGCAGTAGGCGACGCCTGGACGCCTGTTCCGGCCCTGACGGTGCTGGCCCCCTCCACCGGCACCGTTATCCAGAGCCGCGACGGTAACTCGCCGGCTAACCGCCGGGTAGTGCAAACCAGCCTGATGGGCGTGAACATTGCCCCGGGCCAGGAAATTATGCTCCGCTGGGACTACGTGCTCAACCCGTCCACCAACGGCAACGGGGTCAGCATTGATGATGTGGTAATCACCCCGCAAACCAGCGTGTACTTTGCCCAGGGCGAGGCCCTGATGCGCGGTGGCCAGCAGGGCACCAGCACCGCGGCCCTGCTCTGGCAGGATGCCAACGGGGCGGTACCAACCACGCTGGATGCCCCAAACCGTACCTACTATGTGAAGGGGGCCGTAAATGCGGCCAGCCTGACGGCCATTACGGGAGCCAATACCAAAATCATTATCGGTGTTCCGGCCTCCAACGGTATGCCCGCCGAGCCCGGGGAACTACGGCTGACGGACAACACCGTGCCGGCTGTGCCCCTCGACGTATCCGGAGGCTCTACCCTGCGCCTGCAGGAAGGCGCGGCGACCATTCCCACGCTCAGTCTGGGGCTGCTGGCCCCTACCAGCACGGTGGTGTATGAGAGTGTTGCGGCCACCCACACCGTTCAGCCGGCCAGCTACGGCCAGCTGGTGCTCAGCGGCCCCGGCCCGAAAACGCTGGGCGGCAGCATCCTGGTGGCGGGCAACCTGCAACTGAGCGGCGCCCAGCTAACCCTGGGTGACTTCAACGCCACCCTGATAAAGGGCAGCCGGGTAACGGGCAGCACGCCCACCGCCTACATCAGGACCACCGGCAACGGACGCTTGCGCCAGTCGGTGCTCAGCGACAATGCGGAAGTGCTGTTTCCGGTAGGTACGGCCACGGCCTACCTGCCCATCACGCTGCGGCAGTCGGCGGCCCGGTCTGAGGACGTGTTTGCCGTGCGGGCCACCGACGAAAAGTATGCCACCTACCAGAGCGGCGACGTGGGCGACGGAACCGCGCTTACAGTAACGAAGGGTGTGCGCAAGACGTGGCTGGTAAGCGAGGAAGTGGCCGGCAACGTAAATCTGACGCTCCAGATGCAGTGGAAAGACACTGAGCAAAGTGCCGACTTTGAACCGGCGAAAGCCTTTATCAGCCACTACCATAATGGTTTCTGGGACCGCACAACCCAAGTCGGCGCGACGCTCGTGTCGGGCCTGACGGACACCTACACCCTGTCTCGCTCCTCCATTACGAGCCTGTCGCCCTTCACCGTTTCTTCCGATGCCGCCCAACCGTTGCCCGTTGAGTTGGTTTCGTTTGCGGCCCGGCGCACGGCTACCGGTGGGGTGGTGTGCAACTGGGTTACGGCCAGCGAAACCAACAGCTATTCCTTTGCCCTCGAGCGCAGCCTGACGGGGCAGTCGTTCACGACCATCGGCACGCTGCAAAGTGCGGGCACGACCACCCTTTCGCGTGCCTATTCATTGGCCGACCCGCAGCCTGCTGCCGCCACGGCCTACTACCGCCTGCGGCAGACCGATACGGACGGCAAGGTTGCGTATTCGCACACCGTGCTTGTACAGGGCAGCGGCACGAGCCTGGCTATTTCAGCTGCTCCTAACCCAAGCAACGGTCCATTCGCGGTCCTGCTCACGGCCTCTGCCGCCACCACTATCCAGGCCACCGTTACCAGTGTCACCGGCCGGCAAGTACTACGCCTGGCGCAACCGGTTCCGGCTGGCTTCCAGACCCTACCCATCGATTTGAGCGGGCAGCCCGCCGGGGTTTACCTGCTGCGCATTCAAACCCCGCAAGGCATGCAAACCCTGCGCCTGATGAAGCGCTAAGAGCTAAAGGTCAGCACCTTTAAAACGGCTAACCGCAACTTTAAACGCCATCTTCAGTCCATCCATCGTTCGTATGCCCCGTGGGGGCGTACGAACGATTTTTTTTCGCGGGTAGCGGGCGGCAATAAGCAGTAAGAAGCTACCTCAACGAAGCCCCAGCGCTGGAGCAGGGCCTCACCGGCCGCCGCGACCTGCCGGTGAAGCTCAAGCCCTACATCGATTCGAAGGATAGCCGTGTTTCTGATAACCAGAAATCACAAGGCAGGCTAATTCAGGCGGAAATTCTGCATGTTTTTAGGAACCAACGGATGCCGGGAGGTGAGCAGCGCGTACTGAATAGCCAGGGTAAAAATCAGGAGCAGGGCAATAGTGAAGTTACTGAGTAGCTCAGCGTTGCCTTCGGTAACCAATGAGCTTTGCGAGAGCTGCTCGCCGACCCGCTGCTGAATCTGGTTGAGTTGGCTTAGCTCGGCGTGCAGGCGTTTGCTTTGCTGCGACACCTGCGCCATCTGCGCCGCCGTGAAGGGCACACCGATGGACAGCAGTTGCGCTTCGAGGGCATTGTAGTAATTCAGCCGTGCCTGGAAAGCCTGCAGCACCAGCTTTTCTTCCCTTACCAGGTAAGTAGCCTGGTGCTGTTCGATGATGACACCCAGCTGCCGGTTGTAGCCGGCCAGTAGCCGGAGCGTCCGGCGGCGCTCCGCCGCCGGTGCTGCCCGATACGTTTCCAGGAGCTGCTGCTTGGCATAAAGCAGGTCGTTGAGTTGAAATAAACCGGTGGCGGGCAAAAGCCGGTCCTGATACAGCGACGAAACCGACATAGTGACCTTACGCATCAGCCGCCTTTCGACCATGCTGCTGCCCAGAATGAGCAGCATTCCCAGCAGAAACAGTCCGATGGGCTTGGCTTTATCGGGCATTCGCGACAGCATAGACATAGTGCAGGGGTAGAAAGGATGACAACTCTCCGAACGGGCTCAACCACCTGAAAATAAGCAAAAAACGGGGTTTTAACACGGCACCACGTTGGAGCTGCCGGTCCAGCGCACCAACTTACAACGCTGGGCGTTCCAAGGCTCCTAGCGGTGCTTAGCGGGCGCTTATTGCCGGGGCCGCCAGCGAAGACTACGCAATGAGGGTGTAGCGCGAAGCTTTAGCTTCGCGCATACTTGCTGACTGCCAGCTGATTTTGTTCTGCGATGCGCGAAGCGGGAGCTTCGCGCTACACACCTACGGCCTCGTTTTGCGTAAGCCCTATGCTATTTTATCGGGCAGGTATTCAGCAAGTTCAAACAGTACAGGCGCATTGCCAGGCGCTACCGTACCCGAGAACAGCTCCCGAGGCGGCTGTTAGGCTGTTTTTCGGGTCGCTATTGGCCGGCCTACTTCACGGCAAACGCCACCTGGGTATTTTCCCAGGCCATGGTCACCTGGCCGGTGCTGCTGGTTGTGATGGTGAACTGCTCCACGGGCTTGGCTATTTTGGTAGCCTGAGCTGGTACGCGCAGCGTGTCCTGGGCGGGCTCGTACTCGTAGGCTCCCCACTGGTTGGGCGTTTTATTGAAAATGATGGTCCACTCCTTCTCGGCGGGGATGGTGAACAGGGCATATTTGCCGGCCGGCAGGGGCTGGCCCTGCACCGTCACGGGCTTGTCGACGGCGAAGGTGGTCGCCTCGTTGGCGCCTGTGCGCCAGACCTGGCCGTAGGGCACGAGCCCCCCGAATACTTTACGCTCGTTGGCCGAGGGGCGGCTGTAGCGAATGGTGAGCGTAGCCCCACCAGGCACAGTGGTTGAAACCGTAGCGGGTGGGCTGGGCCGGTTGGTTTTTTCTTTCGGCGACTGAGGCGTCTGCTCGGAGCAGGCCGACAGCAGCAGGGCCGCGACGAGCAGCGGGGCCAGGAAAATCCGCGAGGGCAACGGACGGAAAGCAGGCATAGGGAGCGGTGAGATAAAGCGGGAGCGGGCAGCCAAGCTGGCGGTTTCCGCTGGCGTGCAATAACTATACCCCAAGTTCCGCTATTGGTTGCGTCCGGGTTGCTGCTACGGCCACAATGCCGGATTTCGGCCTACCTTCGCCCCGTTCCCGGCCTACAAAGCGGCCGGCTGAGCGGCAGGTGGCCGGCCCCGGTGGGGCGGGCTGAAAAGGGAACCGGGTGCAACTCCCGGACAGACGCGCTACTGTGAGGGTGGACCGCTTCGGCGGCCCCGGCTCCCCTTCGCGACCCATTATTCGCTGCGGCGGGTGAGAAGGGCGGAGAGCCGGGCACCCGAGTCAGGAGACCTGCCCGCCGCTTGTACGACGAAGGCGGCTCCGCGACCCGAGCCCCTTGTTGAAAGCGGGGCGGGCCAGCAGGTTCGGCCGGGTGTGGGCGCAGATTTTCTGCGTCCGGAGCCGGCGCGCGTTCAGCAGGGGGCAGCAAGTGGCGGGGCGGTTCCGGGAACCGATTGTTTTCCTCCACTCCTCCTCTTTCCTGCTTATGCTCACGCTAGCCGAAAAAATCAGCCGCGCCGAAACCCGCATTTTCAAGGCGGTTTTCCCCAACACCACCAACCACTACGACACCCTATTCGGCGGCACCACCCTGCACCTGATGGACGAGGTAGCCTTCATCACGGCCACCCGGTTTTCGCGCCTTAAAATGGTGACGGTGTCCTCCGACAAAGTCGATTTCACCCACCCCATTCCCGGCGGCACGCTGGTCGAGCTGATTGGCCGCGTCGAGCACGTGGGCCGTACCAGCCTCAAGGTGCGGGTCGAGCTGTTCGTGGAGCAGATGTACTCCGACGACCGTCACCGGGCCGTGTCGGGCCTGTTTACCTTCGTGGCCATTGACGAAGACAAGCGCCCGGTGCCCATTCTGCCGGTTGAATTACGGCCGGAGTCGGCGGCGTAGGCCGATGTGGCCCGGACTTCAACGCCTGGTGTGAGTTAGCACTAAAGCTAAAAACTAGCTCCCCTCCTTGGAAAGGAGGGGTTGGGGGTGGTTGATAATCGTTGAACAGTAGCTAGAGACTAGCTCTAGTTATCGATCATGCGTCATCAACCACCCCCAACCCCTCCTTTCCAAGGAGGGGAGCTAGATTTAGCTTTAGTGCTAACTCACACCAGGCGTTGAAGTCCGTGCCACAGCCACGCGGCGGGTGCGTATCTTTGGGGCGTAAAAGGATAACTCCCTTTCCCCCCATCTTATGTCCCTCTCCCCTTCCGCAGCCCAGGAAATTGAGCTGCTGCTCCCCCCCGAACAGGCCTACGACGAGCTGGCCCGCTACGAAGCCCTGCTGGCCGCCGCCGGTTTGCGCCCCGGCCAGGCCGATTTCGTGCACCTGCGCAAACGCTCCGTCGATGCCCGGGGCCGCCAGCCCGCTGGTGCGCCTGCGGGCCGATATCTACCGCCAGGCCCCGCCCGCCGACCTGTTCGGGCCCTGGTTTAGCTTCCCCAACGTCAGCCAGGCCACCCGCACGGTGCTGATTGTGGGCGCGGGGCCGGCGGGGCTGTTCGCGGCATTGCGGGCCATTGAGCTGGGCATCCGGCCCATCGTGCTGGAGCGCGGCAAGGATGTGCGCACCCGCCGCCGCGACCTGGCCGCCCTTAATAAAGAGCACCTCGTCAACCCCGACTCCAACTACTGCTTCGGCGAGGGCGGGGCCGGCACGTATTCCGACGGCAAGCTCTACACCCGCGCCACCAAGCGCGGCGACGTGCAGCGCATCCTGCGCCTGCTGGTGCAGCACGGCGCCACGCCCGACATCCTGGTCGACGCCCACCCCCACATCGGCACCAACAAGCTGCCCGCCGTGGTGGCCGCCCTGCGCGACTCGGTGCGGGAAGCCGGCGGGCAGGTGCTGTTTGAAACGCGGGTCGATGATCTGCTACTGACCGACAACCGCCTGCACGGGGTGGTAACGGCCGCTGGCGAGGAGCTCGACGGCCGACGCCGTGATTCTGGCCACCGGCCACTCGGCCCGCGACATCTACGAGCTGCTCCACCGCCGCGGGCGTGCTCATCGAGGCCAAGCCCTTTGCGCTGGGCGTGCGCGTCGAGCACCCCCAGCAGCTCATCGACCAGGCCCAGTACCGCCGCCCCGACCGCGGCCCGCTGCCGGCCGCCTCCTACGCGCTGGTGCACCAGACGCAGGTAAAACACGAGCAGCGGGGCGTGTTCTCGTTTTGCATGTGCCCGGGCGGCTTTATTGTGCCAGCCGCCACCGCTCCCGGCGAGGTGGTCGTGAACGGTATGAGCCCCAGCCGCCGCGACTCCCGGTTCGCCAACTCGGGCATCGTGGCCGCCGTGGAGCTGGTTGACATGGATGTGCACCAGTACGGCGCGTTGGCCGGTTTGCGCCTCCAGCAGCAGATCGAGCAGCGCGCCTGCCAGCTGGCCGGCAACTCCCAGCTGGCCCCGGCCCAGCTGCTGGGCGACTTTCTCAAAGGCAAAACCTCGGCCCAGCTGCTGGAAACCAGCTACCAGCCCGGCCTGGTGTCGGTGCCCATGGATGAGGTGCTGGGCGCCGAACCTGGCCGAGCGGCTGCGCCAGGGCTTTGCGCAACTTCGGCCGCAAAATTCCCGGCTACGCCACCAACGTGGCCCAGATCGTGGGCGTGGAGAGCCGCACCTCCTCGCCCGTGCGCATCCCCCGCGACCGGGACACACTGGAGCACCCCGTGGTGCGCGGCCTGTTTCCGTGCGGCGAAGGCGCGGGCTACGCCGGCGGCATCGTATCGGCCGCCATGGACGGAGAACGGTGCGCCGAGGCGGTGCGGGCCGTCGTGGGTGTTTAGCAGCTCCGCAAGTTTTCGATGATCTGGCGCTTACAAGAATCACACAAAAGTGTGCCGTAGACTTGTAGCGCGAAGCTCCCGCTTCGCGTACCGGTAAACGAAATCGTCTGGCAGTCAGCAACGACGCGCGAAGCGGAAGCTTCGCACTACAGCCGCTTGGCGTAAGTTCTATAACTCTGATTTTCAGTCTGCAACTCGGATTGCTTAAGCCCCTTCTACTGATGCTTCGCCTGCTCCGCACCGATTCCGATAACCCTGATTTCCGGCGGCTGGTGGGCCTGCTCGATGCGGACCTGGCCGTGCGCGACGGCGCCGAGCACGCCTTTTATGCCCAGCTCAACCACGCCGCCATGGCCCACCTGCGCCACGCCGTAGTGGCCTACCAGCACGACGAGCCAGTGGCCTGTGGGGCGTTCAAGGAATTTGCGCCCGATTTGGTGGAAATCAAGCGCGTGTTTGTGCAGCCGGCGTTTCGCGGGTTGGGTGCGGCGCGGGCAGTGCTCACAGAGTTGGAGCAGTGGGCAGGCGAACTGGCTTACACGGGCTACGTGCTCGAAACCGGCTTGCAGCAGCCCGAAGCCATCCGGCTCTACGAAAGCAGCGGCTATCAGCGCATCGCCAATTTCGGGCCCTACGTGGGGGTGGCCAACAGCGTGTGCATGCGCAAAAACGCGGGTGAGTCGGCGTAGCTTGGCTAGCCCGCGTAACCAGTTTACCTCCCCCGTTTTACTCCCCCCCTTTATGAACCTCACCCACAACACTATTCTTATTACCGGCGGCAGCGGCGGCATTGGCCTGGCCCTCACCGAGCGGCTGCATGCGGCGGGCAACACCATGCTTATCTGCGGCCGCGACGAGGCCAAACTGCGGGCCGTTGCCGAGCGGCTGCCGGGCCTGCGCACGCTGGTCTGCGACGTGGGCCGGGCCGAAGAACGCGTCCGGCTGTTCGAGTGGGCCACCGCCGAGTGCCCCGCCCTGAACGTACTGGTCAACAACGCCGGCATTCAGCGGCTCGTGGACCTGCACGCCGCGCCCGTCGACTGGGCCGTGCGGGCCGCCGAAATTGCCATCAACTTTGAAGCGCCGGTGCATTTGTGCCAGCTGTTCTCCGGGCACCTGGCCGGGCAGACGGCCCCCGCCATTCTCAACGTGTCGTCGGGGCTGGGCTTCGTGCCGCTGGCTTCGGTACCGATTTACAGCGCCACGAAGGCCGCCATGCACTCGTTCACGCAGTCGTTGCGCTGGCAGCTGGCCGATTCAGGCATTACGGTGGTCGAAATCATTCCGCCGGCCGTCCACACTGATTTGGGCGAAACCGACCACTCGTTCGGCATGCCCCTGGATGCGTACGCCGACGACGTGCTGCGCCAGCTGGCCACCGATGCCACGGAAGTGGCTACCGGCTTCGCAGCCCAGGCCCACCGGGCCTCGCGCGAGCAGCTGGACACGCTGTTTACAGGCCTGAACAAGCGGTAATCGCCTTTGGCCTTGCCTCAAAAGCCCGTTCTACTGCCCGTAGGGCGGGCTTTACTGTGGGGCGCGGGCGGGCGTGGAACAGTTGAGCGGGCGGCAGCTGTTGAAGGGGCGAAAGAAGGCTCCGCGTTCTACTTTGCGGCCGGCACTGCGTATAGCCCAACTAGTTTGGGAGGATTGGCCACAGATTCATGCTTCCAATTCCTCCCGTTCCTCATCATCCAAGACCCTGCTTCTTATGAAAAAGACCCTCGTCCTCGGGGCTACCGATAACCCTGCCCGCTACGCCTACCGCGCCGTGCACCAACTCAAGCAGCACGGCCACGAAGTGGTGCCGGTGGGCATCCGCAAGGGCCAGGTGGCCGGCCTCGATATCCGCAACGACCGGCCCGCCGCCGAAGCCGTGGACACGGTTACGCTCTACGTCGGCCCCCAGAACCAGCCCGGCTGGTACGACTACATTCTGGACCTGAATCCCAAACGCATCATCTTTAACCCCGGCACCGAAAACCCCGAGCTCGAAAAGCTGGCCCAGCAGCGCGGCATCGAAACCGAAGAAGCCTGTACGCTGGTGATGCTGAGCGTAGGGCAGTACTAACACGGGCAACAGATTACGGCTACCCACGGCTGGAAACATTTCGTCGTTTCCAGCCGTGGGTAGCTTTTTTATGCCTCTGATTTTTGCTATAATTACCGCCTTATTCAAGCTGTTCAGCAGGTCACGTAACCGTTTTGCTGAGCGCCTAAAAAGATTCGTTGTAAAAAGAGGCTTGTGCCCACCATCTCCGGCAGTCCACCCCTGTACTTACTACTCATATTATCTTCTGCTTATGAAAAACAGTCTACTTCTGGTGGCGGGTTGGCTGGGGCTGGCCAGCTGTGTCAAGAAAACGGGGGAGGTCATGCCCATGCACAAAGTCACCGTTGCTCTCCAGGCCCAAAATGCTTCCAGCGACTACGAAGGTCGTATGCTGGTGCAAAAGCAGGCAAGTCAGCTCCTCACTACGGTTTATTCAAAAAGCCTCCGAACCGGCTCCCAGTCTTTCACCCACGATGAAAAGCCTGTGCCCGCTGGCACCACGTTTACGGCAGAGGTACAGTTTTACCCACTCGTTGCCCGGCCCGCCACAGCACTATCCGGCTCTATTCAGGCCACGATAAAAGTGGATGGCGTAGTGAAAAACACCGTCACTATCTCTGGCATGACCACGCCCAATAGCGCAGGTCTGCGCACGGCTACCATATCCACTACCTTGTAAGCCCAACGCTTTTTTCTGGGTGTTACCTAGCTTTTGGTTGGAGGCAGCTTCTTAGTATGAAGCTGCCTCCAACCTTTTTTCATAAACAGGTGCTTCGAGGTACCTGATATATGGAAGCTGCTTTCTTAGTGCGTCAGGAGTAGATCTTGCACCTGCAGCTTTTTTTGCCCCCTAGGCAACCCCTGCCTATCAGGTTGCATCTGACGCCCCAAACGCCCTGCTTCTGACCCAAACTTTACGCTGCTTCCGTGACTGAAACCGAGTTAATCGCCGCTTGCCGCCAGGGCAGCAGCCGGGCCCAGAAACAGCTCTACGAGCAGTTTTCGGGTTTGATGCTGGCCGTGTGCCTGCGCTACCTGCGAAGGCGCGAGGATGCCGAGGAAGCCCTGATTGTGGGCTTTACCAAGGTGTTCCGGGCCCTCGACCAGTACCGGCACGAAGGCTCGTTCGAGGGCTGGATCCGGCGCATCGTCGTCAACGAAGCCCTGGGGATGCTTCGCCGCAAGGAGCCCCTGCATATGGCCATCGACGATTTGACTTACGACGTGCCGGCCGTGGCCGCTACGGCCGAAAGCCAACTCAACGCCGACGATATGCTGGCCCTGCTGGCAGGGCTGCCGGCCGGTTACCGCACCGTGTTCAACCTCTACGCCCTGGAGGGCTACTCCCACCCCGAAATCGGCGAGCTGCTCGGTATTTCGGAGGGCACCAGCAAGTCGCAGCTCAGTAAGGCCCGGGGCATGCTCCAGCGCCGCCTCGCGGTGGCCAATGCCCAGGCCCGCCCCGCCGCCCCCACCTCCTCCTCACCGAAAGAACTGTATGCAACCGGAAGATATTGATAAGCTGTTTCGCGAGCGGCTGGCGGGCCATGCCCCCACGCCGCCCGCCTTCGTGTGGGCCGAAATCGAGGCCGAAATTCAGCCCGCCAAGCGCCGCCGCCCGGTTATGTGGCTGGCGGCGGCAGCCGTGGCGCTGCTCACGCTACTGGGCGGGGCCTGGTGGCTGCTCTCGGGTTCCGGCCTAAACACCACCGGCCGGCCCGAGCTGGCGGCAACGCAGCCCGCGGCGCGCGCCACTACCACCCCGGCGCTGGCCGGATCTACTACCGCGCCCGCCACGTCGGCAGCAGCACCCGAAAAAAATACGGTAGCCCAGGCAACGCCCGCACTGGCTCCTTCATCTAGCCTCCCAGAAGCAGCCGCAACTGCTCCGGCCCGGCGGCCGGCTACCGTAGTGGCCACTACGGCTCCCGCCTCGGCGGCCCGGCCCGGGGGTGTACAACCCGGCCCCGCCACCGACCGCCAGCCCTCGGCGCCGACCCTTGTTGCTGCCTCTGCCTCGCCGGCCAACGGGCTGGCCCCGGTGAAAGCCCTAGCACTTACTCCTCCCGATCTGCCCGAACCGACTTTGACGACGGTGCACCGGCCGGCCACGCTGCCCACCCGGGCGGTGGCTTTCACCGGCCCCATCGAGGTGGACGTGCGGCCCGGGGCCGAACCGGAGGCCCTGACGGCCGAACCAGCCCGGCGCGGTGGCTTGCTCTCGGTGCTCCGGCAGGCCCGCAACGTGGTAAAGGGCGACCCAGTGGACCTGACCGCCACTGGTTTGCCAGAATCGGTGACAGTGCAAGCCCGCATTGCCGGCCGCACGCTCACAAAAACCATTCAACTCTAATTCTCCCGCTTTTCAGCGCCTCTTCTTATGAAATCCTCCTCCCTGCTCCCCGCTTTACTGGTGCTGGGCCTGGCCACGGCCAGTCTCGCCGGCCCCCGCCCCACCCGGCCAATTGCTGCCGCTGTACCGGCTGCTTCCGCCGCCTTGCGCCCCGCCGCCGCCCCCCGCCCCGCCAACGACGATACGATTCTGGTGCGCCTGCCCAACCAGGCCACCATGACGCTTTACGTGAAGAATAAGGCCCAGCTGCGCGAGCTGCGCAACTACAAGCTTGATTCGCTGATTGTGCTGCTCGACACCTATATCAGCCAGGCCGAGAAGGCCAGCCAGAACTCCACTTCTGAGCAGGTGACGATGGAATTCTACCCCGCCAAAGACCAGCCCGGTAAGCAGGTACCCGAGCAAATCCGCATCACGATGCACAACGAGCCCGGCAAGGACCAGAACCGCTCTGCCAAATCGGGCGACCATGTGGACGTGACCCTGGGACGGGTGTTTGGCGTGACGGTGGAGGAAAACAGCGACGGCAACGGCAGCGACCGGGTATCGGTGCGGGTGGGCTCCTCGGCCAAGTCTGATTCGGTGCGGATGGCCGAGCGCAAGGCCAAGCAGGAGGAAAAGGCCAATCGGCCCGTACACAGCACCTTCGACATTGATTTGGGCCTCAATGCGCTGACCAACAAGCAGCGCGACCTCAACGGCAACGCGCTGGACCTGCGGCCCGTGGCCTCGCGCTACATCAGCCTCAACTTGCACTATGATATCCGCCTGGGCCGTAAAGGTTCCCCCCTGTTTCTGCGCACCGGCCCCGAGCTGGCCTTCAACAACTATATGCTCGACAACAACTATCAGTTTGTGAACCAGAACGGCGTCACGGTACTGCAAAAGCCCTCCGAAGCGGGCCGCAACCTGGAGAAAAGCAAGCTGGCGGTTTCCAGCATCAACCTGCCCCTGATGCCCATGCTCAGCTTCCAGGATAAGAAGGGCCACGACTCGTTCCGCATCGGGGCCGGCGGGTTTGTGGGCTACCGCCTGGGCTCACACACCAAGCTCAAGTACGAAGAAGATGGTAACACCAAGAAGGACAAGGACCGCGGCAACTACAACCTCGAGGACTTCCAGTACGGCGTGCAGGGCACCATCGGCATCCGCAGCATCGATTTGTTCGCCAAGTACAACCTCAACAACACGTTCAAAGACAACCGCGGCCCTCAGGCCCAGACCATCAGCTTCGGGATTTCGCTGTTGAATTAAAAATCGAGAGTGAAAAATGACTCATTGAACGTCCCGTCTGGGAGCCGTTCAATGAGTCATTTTTGATTTTTCACTTAGGCCTTACACCCCTCACCCTGATTTGCAGCCCCAGCGGGGCGGCATAGTGTTATAGCCAAGAGGGTCGCATGAGGGCTCAGAGCCCCAGCGGGGTGGCATCAGTCGTTCAACAGGCTATAAACATGACACGCCCCGTTGGGGCTAAAGAACCACCAAGTGTGTAAGTCCAATTAGAAAAATCACAGATTCCGAAAGAAATTATCCAGCAGAATGGCAGCCGAAACGGCCACGTTGAGGCTTTCGGCCTGGCCGCGGCCGGGAATGTGCAGGCGCTGAGTAAGGCAGGCCTCGACGGGCGGCGTGAGGCCGTGGCTTTCGCTGCCCATGATGAGCACGCCGCTGGGCTGAAGCGTGAGGCGGTGCACGTTGTCGCCGTGCAGGTCGGCCCCGTACACGGGCAGCGCCGGGGGCAGCGTGCCCAGCCACTCGGGCAAATTGCGCTGCCAGACGGGTACGCGGGTAAAGGAGCCCATGGTGGCCACCACCGTTTTCGGGGCCCAGGGGTCGGCGCAGGTTTCCGAGCACACCACGCCGGCCAGCCCGTACCAGTCGGCCAGCCGGATGAGGGTGCCCACGTTGCCGGGGTCGCGCACGTCGTCGAGGGCCAGCAGCAGCTGGCTGGAGCTTGGGTGCAGGGCCGTTTCGGCGGGCAGCCGCGCGATGGCCAGGGCCGTGTTGTTGGTGCTCAGGGAGCTGAGGCGGGTCAGCTCATCGGCCGAAACCAGGTCGAGCGGAAGGCCGGCGGGCAGCTCGGCGGCAATTTTCTCGGCGAATTCGGGCGTGGCTATCAGCCGTTCGGTCGAAATGCCAGAACTTAGCAGCTCCCGCACGCTCTTGCCCCCCTCGACCAGGAAGGCCGCGTGGCGGGTCCGATACTTCTTCAGGTGCAGCGCGTGCACGTATTTCGCTACTGCTTTTGAGACCATCTGCGCATAATAACGCCCCGTTTGACGGGGGCTTTTCGTCGAGTAAAATACCCCGCCGGCTTTCCTGGCGGCGGGCGGTAGCCGTGGGGCTGCTGGCCGGCGGCGGCCTGCTGGGGGCCTGTTCGCCCCTGCGCCTGCTGGCCCCCGGCCAGCGGCTGCTGAGCGAGGTCGAGATTAAGGGAACCGAGAATGCCGACGCCGAGCGGCTGGCGGCCCTGGTACAGCAGCAGCCCAACAGCACGTTTCCGCTGCCAAAGGTAACCATCTACCAGTTCGGCCGCTCGTTCTACGACCCCGAGCGCCTCACCCGCAAGCTCGAAGCGGACAAAACCAAGTACGATCAGCTGATTAAGGAGGCCGGCACCGACTCGTCGCGGGTGGGCCAGCTGCTGCGCAAGCGCGAGCGGCACGTGCGCCGCCACCAGCTGGCCCTCGACAAAGGCAACGCCATTATGCGCCTGGGCGAGCCGCCGGTGGTCTACGATTCTTCGCTCACGGCCACCTCGGTCGATCAGTTGGGTATTTTTCTGCGCTCGAAGGGCTTTTTCCGCAGCTCCGTCACCGTTACCGACACCGTGCCCACCCGCCGGTTTACGCCCCTGCGGCTGCTGGCCTTCCAGTCACCCTATACCACCGACTCGCAGCGCGTCACGGTGACCTATCACATTCAGGAAGGACCCGCTTTTCATTACTCGCAGCTTGATTACGAAGTGGCCGACTCGGCCGTGGCCCGGCGGGTGCTGGCCAGCCAGCCCCAGAGCCTGCTGCGGGTGGGCGACCAGTACGACGAGGAAGTGATTGGCAACGAGCGGGCCCGCCTCGAAACGCTGCTCAAAAACCAGGGCTACTACGATTTCCGCCAGCAGTACGTCTCCTTCGAGGCCGATACCAGCTTCCGGCCCACCACCGTGCGGCTGCGCACGCTGCTGGCCGATCCGCCCCGGGGGCTACACCGCCGCTACACCCTGCGCCACGTCGATTTCATCAGCGACGCGGGCATTGTGCGCTTCGGCCGCGACCGGGATACGCTCGTGCGCGACTCGGTGAACTACCTGGCTTACCAGCACCGCATCGGCACCAAAGTGCTCGACCGCAAGCTGGCCCTGCGGCCCACCGACGCCTACAGCCTCACCAACACCCAGCTCACCCAGCGCCAGCTCGGCAGCCTGGACATGTTCCGCTTCACCACCATCAACTACCGGCGGGTGCGTGGCCCCGAGGCGCCGGCCGATTCGGCCCGGGGCCTGCTCGATGCCACCGTGAATGCCTCCCCGGCCAAGAAATTCCAGGAAACCACCGAATTTGGGGGCACCTACGTGGCCCAGCAGGTGGGGCCCTTCGGCAACGTGCGCCTGAAGGTGCGCAATGTGTTTGGCGGGGCCGAGATTCTGGAATTTGGGCTGCGCGCCGGCTTCGAGGGCCAGTACAACATTACAGGCACCGCAACCGGCGACCAGACGTCGAGCAACAGCGTGCTCACCACCCAGCTCGGGGCCAACGTGAACCTGGTGCTGCCCCAGTTCCTGATTCCGTGGCGGGCCAACCGCTTCCTGAGCCAGTACAACCCGCGCACCCGTTTCAACGCCTCCTACACCTACGTCAACCGGCCCGACTACATCCGCACCAACGTGGAGGGCACCTTCGACTACATCTGGCAGCGCTCGGCCTTTCACCAGTACGTGCTCACGCCCATCGACGTGAGCGTAATCCGGACGGCCAAGCTGAGTGAGCGGTTCCAGACAGTACTGCAGAATCTGCTGCTCCAGCAGGGCTCCCCGCTCTACCGCAGCTTCGACAACCTGTTCATTCCCAGCTTTAACGCCACCTCGCTTTACAATTCCAACGACTTCAACGAAACCCGCGACGCCAAGTACCTGCGCCTGTTTGCCGAAGTGGGCGGCCTCACCCGCAGCTTCTACCAGACCCAGCCCCTGCTCACCGACACCCGGAACCTGCAGGGCAACCGGCTCAAAATCTACGACTTCGGCAAGTTCACGGCCGATTACCGCCGCTACTACAAGCTCACCTCCGACTCCTACTTCGTGTACCGGTTGGCGGGCGGACTGGCGGCGGCCCTGACCCCGACTCAGGTCACGACCATCGACCAGGACGGCAGCCAGAGCACCAGCACGTCCTACCTCATTCCCTACGACAAGTACCTGTTTGTGGGCGGCAGCTCCAGCGTGCGGGCCTGGAAACCGCGCCGCCTGGGCACCGGCTCGTTTACCCAGTACAAGTTCGACCCGGCCAATCCCAGCCAGTTCCTGCTCGACGACCAGGGCCGCAAAATCCGCGACTACGACCTGGAGCAGCCCGGCGAGCTGCTGCTCGAAGGCAACGTGGAGTACCGCTTTCCGCTCTATAACTTCATCAAGGGGGCCGTCTTCACCGATTTCGGCAACGTCTGGACCCTGCGCTCCGACCCGCGGCCGGGGGCGCAGTTCGAGCTCAGCAAGTTCTACCGGCAGTTCGCCGTGGGCTCGGGCATCGGCTTCCGCTTCGATTTCAGCTTCCTGATTATGCGCCTCGACGTGGCCACGAAGGTCTACGACCCTACCGCACCGGGCAGCAAGTGGGCCATCCGCAACTTCAGCTTCCGCGAAAACCAAACGGCCTTCAACCTGGGCATCGGGTATCCTTTCTAAGAGGTTAGAGGTTAGAGGTTAGAGGTTAGAGGTTAGAGAAAGAACGTCATGCAGAGCGAAGCGAAGCATCTCGCGTACTAATCGTTGAAGTAATTTTCAATGACCGCACGCGAAATTCTTCGCTTCGCTCTGCATGACGTTCTTTCTAGCTCGCTAACGCCCCGTTTCTAATACCCCAGCAGCTCGCCGAGGGCGGCGGCTACTTTATCGGGGTTGGGCAGCATCTGCTTTTCCAGCTCCACGTTGAGGGCAATGGCGGGCAGGTTGGCGGCGCCGAGCGTGAACACGGGGGCGTCGAGCTGCTGGAAGCAGTGGCGCTGGATGCGGCCGGCCAGGCTTTCGGCAAAGGAGTTCATCAGCGGCTCCTCGGTGAGCACCAGGACCTTGCCGTGGCGGCGCACCGCGGCCTGCACGGCGTCCCAGTCGAGGGGATTGAGGGTGCGCAGGTCCAGGATTTCGACCTGGCCGGGGAACTGCCGGCTGGCCGTGCGGGCCCAGTGCACGCCCATGCCGTAGGTGATGACGACGCAGGTTTCGCCATTACGCAGCTTCTGGGCGTCGGCTTCCTGGAAGATGTTGGCCTTGCCCAGCGGAATGACGTAGCCGGCGGCCGGCTCGATGGTTTTGGCCTCCTCGGTGCCGGGCACCTTGCTCCAGTACAGGCCCTTGTGCTCCAGCAGCACCACGGGGTTGGGGTCGAGGAAGGCGGCGCGCAGCAGGCCCTTCATGTCGGCCGCGTTGCTGGGGTACACCACCTTGATGCCCCGGATGGTGAGCAGGGTGCTTTCGATGGAGCCCGAATGGTAGGGCCCGCCCCCGCCGTAGGCCCCGATGGGCACCCGAATCAGGCTCTGCACCGGAAACTGCCCGTTGCTCAGGTAGCACGACTTGCTGAGCTCCTCCACCAGCTGGTTCAGGCCGGGCCAGATGTAGTCGGCAAACTGGATTTCGACGATGGGCTTAGCTCCCACCGCGCTCATGCCGGCCGTGCTGCCGATGATGTAAGCTTCCTGAATAGGCGTGTTGAAGACCCGGGTATCGCCGTACTTTTTGGCCAGCAAGGCCGCCTCGCGGAACACGCCGCCCAGCTCCCCGCCCACGTCCTGACCGTAGAACAGGGCCTCGGGAAACTCGCGCAGAATGTCGTCGACGGCGTGCAGGGCGGCGTCCACCATCAGGGCCTTATCAGCGCCGGCGGGGGTCCGCTCGCCGGTTTCCTCGGTCACGGCCGGGGGCGCGAACTCGTGGTCGGCGAAGGTGGCCGGGTCGGGGTTGGGGGCGGCCAGGGCGCGCTCGTAATCGGCTTGCACGGTGGCGCGGGCCTGATCGGCCAGCTCCTGCAGCTCGGTTTCGGCGAAGCCCAGGCCCAGCAGCTGCTCGTGGAAACGGGGCAGCGGGTCCTGAAGGGTGTGCTGGGCGAGGTTGTCGCCGCGGTACCACTCGCGGCGCACGCCGCTGGTGTGGTGACCCAGCAACGGGCATTTGGCGTGCACGAGCACCGGCCCGCGGCGCTGCCGCACGTAGGCGGCGGCCTCCTGCATGGTGGCGTAGCTGGCCAGGAAATCGGCCCCGTCGGTTTGCAGGCGGTGCAGGCCCTTGAAGCCGGCGGCAAACTCGTAGGCGTTCATCGTGCGCATCTCCCGCCCGGTGGCCGAAATGCCCCAGTCGTTGTCCTGCACCAGGAAAATGATGGGTAGCTGGTGCAGCACGGCCATCTGCAGGGCCTCGCTCACCTCGCCTTCCGTCATGGCCCCATCGCCAATCGAGCAGATTACCAGAGGGTTATCACTATGTTCATTGGTCGGCACCGAATCGTATAGGCCGGGCACCGGCTGGCCGCTTGCGTACGCTTCGTGCGGGTCGGCTTGCAGCAGCGCCACCTGCTGGCTTTCCAGGTATTTGATGCCCTGGGCCACGCCGGTGGCCGGAATGGCCTGCATGCCGGTGGCCGAGCTCTGGTGCGGGATGGTAGCGAAACCAGCCCGCCGCAGCGAAGGGTGCGAATAATATGTGCGGCCGCCCGAAAACGGGTCGTCGCGCTTGGCCATGAGCTGGAGCATGAGCTCGTAGGGCGTCAGGCCGATGCCGAGCAGCATCGAATCGTCGCGGTAATAAGGCGCGGCATAGTCGTGGGGACCGAGGCAGGCGGCGGCGGCCAGCTGAATGGCCTCGTGGCCGCGGGCCGTGGCGTGCACGTATTTAGCCGTTACGGCTTTGTTTTCCTCGTAGAGGCGGGCCAGCTCGTCGCCGGTGCGCAGCAGGCGGTAGGCGCGGCGCAGCAGCTCGGGCGAAGCGTGGGTAGCAGTCAAATCAATTTCCGGGGCGGGAACGGTTTCGGAGGTCATGGGCGGGGGTTGGGTGCTGGGGCGAAGTTACGAAAGGTGAGATGGTGAGGTAGTGAAATAGTGAGTTTGATGTTTCGGTGGCCCTAATGGCGCAAGTTGCGCCTCTGGGTCTACCGAACATCAAGCTTACCACCTCACCACCTCACTATCTCACTATCTCACCTTCCCTCAGAGCCGCCAAGCCAGCGTCAGGTTGTGGGTGGGCGCAGTAGTATTGCCACCGCTACCGTTCTGGACGGTCGATTTAGCCCCCAACCGCCAGCGTTGGGCTTGCCCCAGCGCCACATCCAGGTTCAGCGAGAAGATATAACCCGCGTGCCCACCCTCACGGGAGGCCAGTTCGTAGCTGGTGACCCGACCGGCCACGGTTTGGAAGTTGTTGAAGCCGTTGCGGCGGTAGTAGCCCACAAAGCCGCCGCCCCCGACGCCAAAATTCACCCGCTTGTCGTTGCCGAAGGGGTAAAAAACCACTTCCTGCTCTAAGTAGGCAGCTTTGTAGTTCTGGTTGGGCAGTTGGGATTCCATGCTTTCACCCGAGGGCTTCCCCCTTACGCCTACAACCCGGCTGGCCAGCCCGATTTTACGGGTCAGCATGGGCGCGTATTCCAAGCTGACACGGGCGCAACGGTAGTAGCCCACAATATCATAGGTGGTGCCCAGACCGAGCCGCAAATGGCTGGGATGCGCGAGGGGGCGGGTTTCGGCAGGGGCCTGGGCCCGACTAGCCAGGGGACTGAGCGCTGCCATAGCCCCTAGCAGGAGGCCCGGCTGTATTATTTTCTTCATAGTTAACGAGTAATAATGACTACTGCCGGGAGGCCAATTAGGGCTCAAGCGTTGCACCACCTGCCGATTTTTGGCCGCAACTGCCCCGGTTATGGTTTGGGCAGCCGCCCCGGCGCAATACCTTTGCGGCCATGACGACCAACCTGTTCTTCTCCCCTGCCACCGCCGCCGACGTGCCCGCCCTCAACCGCCTCGTGAACCGCGCCTACCGGGGCGAAGCCTCGGAGCAGGGCTGGACCACCGAATCGGGTTTGCTGGCCGGGCAGCGCACCGACGAAGCCGACCTGCGCGAGCAGCTCGAAAAGCCCGGCGCTACCTTCCTGCTGGCCCGCCGCGCCCCCGGGGAGGAGCTGGTGGGCAGCGTTTTTCTGCAGGTGCAGGGCCCGGAGCTTTACCTGGGCATGCTTTCCGTGGAGCCTACGCTGCAGGCCGGCGGCATCGGCCGGCAGCTGGTGCAGGCCGCCGAAGATTACGCCCGCCGCCACGGCTGCACGGCCGTGCGCATGACCGTCATTTCCGTCCGCCACGAGTTGCTGGCCTGGTATGCGCGCCTGGGCTACCACCCCATCCCGGAAACCGTCGCCTTCCCCACCGACACCCGCTTCGGTACGCCCCGGCACGCCGAGCCGCTGGTGCTACAGGTGCTGCGGAAGGAGGTGAAATAGGGAGGTGGTGAATGAGTAAGCCGGTAGAATAAAGTAGACCGTCATTCTCCACCTCCCTATTTCACCGCCACCGCTTCCCACCACCGGGCCTGGGGGAGCGGGCCGTTGCCGGGCGTGACGGGCTGGCCCAGCTCGGGGGTGGTGAGGGTCTGGCCGAGGCGGGCGGCGGCGGCGGTGGCGCGCTGCACGGAGCCGTTCCAGGGGTGGTTTGCCTCGGTGAAAGCGCCCCAGTGTACGGGTAGCATCACCCGGGCCCGCACGTCGAGGGAGGCCTGCACGCTCTGCTCGGGCAGCATGTGGATGTCGGCCCAGTGGGGGTCGTACTGGCCGCATTCCATCAGGGCCAGGTCGAAGGGGCCGTGGCGGCGGCCGATGGCGGCAAAGTGCGGGCCGTAGCCCCCGTCGCCGCTATAAAACACGCGGTGGCCGGGCGCTTTCACCACCCAGGAGCTCCAGGACGTGGAGTTGCGGTTGGTGAGGCCCCGCCCCGAAAAGTGCCGGGCCGGGGTGCTGATGATGGTCAGATTCCCGACCTGCACCGAGTCGTTCCAGTCGAGCTGCCGGATGCGGGCCGTGTCCACGCCCCAGGCCCGCAGGTGGGCCGCCACGCCCAGGGGCACGAAGAACAGGCCGGTTTTGCCCTTGAGCTTGCCGATGGTTTCGTAGTCGAGGTGGTCGTAGTGGTCGTGGGAAATCAGCACCGCATCAATGGGCGGTAGCTGCTCGGTGCGGATGGGCACCCGGGGGTTGTAGCGGTTGGGCGTCAGCCACGAAACCGGCCCCATCTCCTGGCTCAGCATGGGGTCAATCAGAATGGTGCGCCCCCCGATTTCGAGCAGGCTGGCCGAGTGCCCGAACCAGGTTACGCGCAGCAGTTCGGGCGTTTTGCCGACGAGGCTGAGCGAATCGAGCAGGCGCATGGGCAAGGGGCCGGGCGGGTTTTTGCCGGGCGTTTTCTTGAACAGAAACTCCCACATCACCGAGGCCATATTACTGCCAGTCATCAGCTCGGTCGGAATCAGGTTCTGGAACTCCCCATCGACGTAGCGGCCGGTACGGACAAAGCGGGCCTTTTCCGCCGCGGTGGGCGTACCGCCAAACTGTGGACTCAGGCCCGCAAACGCCGCCCCGGCCAGCAGCAGGATAACGACAAGGCCCAGGAGCATCCGGAAAACAGTGCGGCGAGTGTGTTTCATGTAGTAGAGACGCGTATTCGCGTCTTGTCGTTGAACGGTTCCATTGTAACGGTGTCAGCTGGCATCGGGGCAACGTCATCAGTTGTATCGGGGCCGCATCGTCATTTATATCGATTCAACGTCATCGTTCAACGATGAGACGCGAATACGCGTCTCTACATCGGTCCGGCGTTGAACGACGTGACTCTAATGAGCATTCTCGGTCAATCAAACGCCCACCACGCTTCCCGCAGCACCGGCTGGCCCAGGGTGTAGGGCTCCCCGATGCGGGGCACCGTGACGGGCTGGCCGGCCGCGTCGGCGGCGGCGAGCAGGCGCCGGATGGGCTCGTTCCAGGGGTGGTAGGCCAGCGTGAACTTGGCCCAGTGCACGGGCAGCAGGGTGGCCGCGCCCAGGTCGCGGGCGGCTTGCAGGGTTTCTTCGGGCAACGTGTGGATGGGGTGCCAGTGCAGGTTGTACTGGCCGTTTTCGAGCAGGGCCAGGTCGAAGGGGCCGTACTGCTCCCCGATGGCCCGGAAGTGGGGGCCGTAGCCACTGTCGCCGCCCAGAAACAGCCGCGCCCCGGGCAGCTCCAGCACGTAGGAGGCCCACAGGGTCTGGCGCTGGGCCAGACGACCCGACATGTGCTGGGCGGGCGTGGCCGTGAGCCGCACGCCCGGGGCCAACTCCGTCGATTCGTGCCAGTTGAGCTCCGTCAGCAGTTCGGGGGCGAAACTCCAGGCCCGCAGGTGGCCGCCCACGCCCAGGGGCATCACCACCCGGCCTACCTTGCCGCGCAGCTCCAGCAGGGTGGCGTAGTCGAGGTGGTCGTAGTGGTCGTGGGTGAGCACCAGCACGTCGATAGGCGGCAGGTCGGCCACGCCGTAGGCATCGGCGCCGGGGTAGGCTTTCACGGCGAAGGCGAAGGGCGAGGCGGCCCCGCTGAATACGGGGTCGACCAGGATATTGAGCCCGGCGGCCCGAATCAGATACGACGAGTGCCCGAACCAGACGATGGTGGGCGCGGCCGGGGCGGCGGCCCGCAAATCGGTGCGGACGGTGGGCACGGGCCGGGAGGGCGTGACGGTGGCAGGCTTGCGCAGGAAATCGAGCAGCATCCGGCCCATGGGGGCCTCGGAAGCACTGAAGCGGACGCCGCCCAGGTTTTCGAACCGTCCGGCGGCGTAGTTGGGCAGGGCGGCAAAGCGCCGTTGGGTGTCGCGCGACGGAGCCGCGCCAAAGTTTTGAGCATGAGGAAAAGCAAAAGCGGGTGTTCCAGTAACAGGACGAAACCCGGCGGGTTTTACTTTAACGGCGGGCAGCAGAACGTCATTCGCAGAACGTAGCTCCCCTCCTTGGAAAGGAGGGGTTGGGGGTGGTTGATGATAGTGGAACGTTTACTAGACCTGGTCTTTAGTGTAACGAGCTATCATTATCAACCACCCCCAGCCCCTCCTTCTTTTCAAGGAGGGGAGCTACGTTCTGGCGTTGTCACTACCTGGCCGTTTTGCCCTTCCTCCGTTCAGCTTACCCCGAAACCCACCGCCGTTTTTTACCTTTGCGCCGATGTCCGTTATGCCTGCCCCTGCTTCCGCCCCGTTTCCCGCGCCTACTGCGCAACCCCGTTTCCGCGACACCGTGGAGGCCTGGATGCGCCAGTTTCAGGACTGGCTCTGCGCCGAGCTGGAGGCCACCGACGGCACCGGCCGCTTCCGCGAGGATGCCTGGCAGCACCACAGCGGCGGCGGGGGCCGCAGCCGGGTGCTCACCGAGGGCACCATCATCGAGAAGGGCGGGGTGAATTTTTCGGGCGTGGAGGGCCAGATGAGCGAGCAGGCCGCCCGGGTGCTGCTCATGCCCGACCCCAACTACTTCGCCACCGGCGTGAGCGTGGTGCAGCACCCGCGCAGCCCCTGGGTGCCCATTTCGCACATGAACGTGCGCTACTTCGAGGCCGGCAACGGCGAAGCCTGGTTTGGCGGCGGCCTCGACCTGACCCCGATTTACGTGGACGAGGCCCAGGCCCGCTGGTTCCACGAGCAGATTGCCCAGGTCTGCCAGCAGCACCACCCCGACTACTACCCGCGCTTTAAAAAGTGGGCCGACGAGTACTTCTTCATCCCTCACCGCCAGGAAACCCGGGGCGTGGGCGGCATCTTCTTCGACCGCCTGATGGTGGGCAAGGAAGCCGATGCCGAGAGCCTGTTCGCCTTCGTGCGGGCCGTGGCCGAGGTGTACGGCCGCACCTACACCGCCCTGATGCGCCACAACGCCGCCCGCCCCTACTCCGCCCGCCGAGAAGCAATGGCAGCTGGTGCGCCGGGGCCGCTACGCCGAGTTCAACCTGGCCATCGACCGGGGCACCCGCTTCGGCCTCGAAACCGGGGGCCGCACCGAGAGCATTCTGATGAGTTTGCCGCCCCAGTGCGAGTGGCACTACAACCAGCCGCCCGCTCCCGGCTCGCCCGAAGCCGCCACCCAGCAGTGGCTGCGTCCCGGTATCGACTGGCTTGCCCAGCCCGCCACCGCTGAACCCGCCAGCCGGTGATTGAGCAAATCCAGGCCCTGGACCGCTGGCTGCTGGTAGCGGCCAACTCCCACCGCACCCCCCTGCTCGATAAGTGGATGGTGTTTTTCACCGAGCGCTTCGTGTGGTTTCCGGCCTACCTGGTTATTCTGGTGGTGCTGGCCTACCACTTCGGGCAGCGGGCCCGGCTGCTGCTGCCGCTGCTGCTGCTGAGCGTGGGCCTGGCCGATGCCATTTCCAGCCGCTTCTTCAAGCCCTACTTCGCCCGCCTCCGCCCCTGCCACGACCCCGACCTCTCAGCCGCCCTGAACCTGGTAAACGGCTGCGGCGGGCAATTCGGCTTCATCTCCTCCCACGCGGCCAACGCCTTCGCCCTGGCCGTGTTCATGGCCATAGCGCTGCCCCGGCGCTTTCGGGTGGCCAAGGTCCTGTTCTTCATCTGGGCTGCCATTGTGAGCTACAGCCGCATCTATTTGGCCGCCCACTACACCTCCGACGTGCTGGCCGGGGCCCTGCTGGGCTCCCTCACGGCCTGGGCCTGCGCCACCGTCTACGAGCGGCTGGCCGCCCGCTGGTGGCCGACCGAGGAGTCCGAGCCTGTGGAGTAAGCAAGCAGCCTGTTTGCATCAACAGTTAACCATAGAAAAGCCGCCCCTGCCAGTTGCAGGGGCGGCTTCTTAATGCCTGGAAAGTAAGTACCCCGCAGCCCGGGAAATGCATCAGCAGGGCATGTAGTGTTCGAATAGCGCCAGCTTGCCCTGCGCAAATTTCAAATAAAAGGCACTGTCTCTGCTCCCAGAGATTTCCAGTCGGATTACCTGGTAGGTTTTGCCGGCCGACGGGTCGCTCCATTCGTCCACATCAGCGGCGGCCACCGGATAGAGCCGCCGCACTTGTTCGAAAGTGGTGTGCTGGTCGAACACCTGCCGGCCAACCGTTACCCGGAACTTCCCGCTGCCGAAGTCAACGGTGCTCATAACGGCCCGCGGGCCGTTCACCTCGAACGTGCTCGAACCGTAATAGTACATGTCTCCGCCCTCATTAGTATCCGTCCAGAACCACCCGGCGCATTCTACCACAGGTTGCTTTCGGTCGGGACGGCCCAGGGTTTTCACCAGCGCCGCAGCCGTAGGCTCGAAGGGCAGGCCATTGATGCGGATATCTTTATAGCTGATGCTTTCCGAAGCGGTATCAGTTACCGGGGCGTTAGCGCTTACCGTAACGGCCGGCGCACCGGCCAAGGCTGGGCTACTATTTTCTGCCGCCTGATTGCAGGAGCCCGTCAACAGGGTCGCCGCTACGAGGTAGGGCCACAGTTGTTTTTTCATGAGTGCGATAGAGTAAGGAATAATGGAATGAATGGGCCAAGGATAGGCAGGAAATCCCCCATTTCCCAACTTCTCCCATAACAAAGCCCGCTGACTCCAAGGGGCAGCGGGCTTTGTTATGGGGACTTACGCAAAACGGTGCGGTTGGCATGTAGCGTAAGCATTACTTATAAATTTTCTGGCAGCTACTCGGCTGGCTCGCGGTTGCCGGTGTGGCCGTCGCCCTCGTCGCCGTGGCCGGGCTTACTGGTGTTTTTGGAGTTGTGGCGGTCGTCCTGGGAGAGTGAGCGGTTCAGGTCGACGGACTGCTTGATTTTGCCGTCTTCGTCGCGGCGGATGTAGCGTTTATCGCCTTCGTTGGGCTCGATTAATTCGCGTTTCGACATGGCGCTGGGATGAGTTGATGTAACTTCCCTTACGCAGTCAGAGCTGAATCGGTTAGCCAATGGGACGGCCCGGCCCAACGGGCGCGGGCAACGCGCCCCTACTTCCCGAGCAGCTTGGCCACGTACTTGCCCACGATGTCGAACTCCAGGTTCACCCGGTCGCCGGGGCGCAAGTCCTGGAAGGTGGTGTGCTCGTAGGTGTAGGGGATGATGGCCACGGAGAAGCCGTCGTCGGTGCTATTGAAGCAGGTGAGGCTGGTGCCGTTGATGCAGATGGAGCCCTTTTCCACCGTCACGCGGCCGGGGCCAGCTTCGTGGCGGAAGCGGTAGAGCCAGGAGCCGTTCTGGTCTTCCACCGACTCGCAGGTAGCGGTCAGGTCGACGTGGCCCTGCACGATGTGGCCATCGAAGCGGCCGTTGGCGGCCAGGCAACGCTCCAGGTTCACGCGGCGGCCGGGCGCCCATTGGCTCAGGTTGGTTTTCTGGAGCGTCTCGTCGATGGCCGTGACCACGTGAGTGCCGGCCGCGCCGGCCATTCCGTCTACGGCTACTACCGTCAGGCACACGCCGTCGTGGGCCACGCTCTGGTCGATTTTGAGCTCCGAAGCGAAGTCAGATTCAACCGTGAAGTGAATGTTGGTTCCCTCGCGGCGCACGGTCGTAATGGTGCCGAGGGTTTCGATGATGCCGGTAAACATGAATCACAGATGTTGCAGATGACGTAGATGCCACAGATTCGTTCTAGTGGCAGATTTGTTCTGGTTGGGTTTGATTTGTTCTGGTGGCGGATTCGTTCTGTGGGAGATTCGTTCTGATGGGTGGTTTAGGTTGGGCGAGGAGAACCGACGAAACGGTTGTAGGTTAGACGAGGGGTACCGAAATTCAGGAGCAGGGCGACTTCGAGTTGGTAGGCATTGAGGTAATTCAGTACCTGCGCATGGTGAAGTGGGGTGATGTCGCTCAACGCTTTCAACTCTACCAGCACGACTTTCTCCACTAGAAAATCAACGCGGCGGCTACCAACCTGCTCGTTCCGCTAAAACAACGGCAACTCCAGTTCCCGCTCAAAAGACAACCCGCTTTCCCGCAGTTCGATTGCCAAACACCGCTGGTACACAACTTCGGGAAAGCCCAGCCCCAACTGCGTATGCACCCGCATAGCTCCCCCAATTACCTGCCTCGTTAATTCCTGATACTTATAGTCCCCCATCTTCTAAAGTGTATAAGTGCCCATATTTCACCGAATCAAATTCATCAAAAATCCGCCACCAGAACGAATCCACCACCAGAACAAATCTGCCGCTAGAACAAATCTGTGACATCTACGTCATCTGCAACATCTGTGATTCTACTTGCCTCTTCCCTCAATAATAATCTTGAGCGTGTAGAGCAGTACCCGAAAGTCCATGGCCAGGCTCATGTTTTCGATGTAGAGGATGTCGAATTTGAGGCGCTCGACCATCTGGGCCACGGTTTCGGCGTAACCATATTTCACCTGGCCGAGGCTGGTGAGGCCGGGGCGCACGCGGTGCAGGTGGCGGTAATGGGGTGCGATTTGCACGATCTGGTCGATGAAGAAGCGGCGCTCGGGGCGCGGCCCCACGATGCTCATATCGCCCCGGATGACGTTCCAGAACTGGGGCAGCTCGTCGAGGCGCACCCGGCGCATGAAGCGGCCCCACTTGGTAATGCGCGGGTCGTGGTCGGACGATAACGCCGGCCCTTGCTTCTCGGCATCAACGAACATCGACCGGAACTTGTAGATGCGGAAAGGCTCGGCGTTGCGCCCGATGCGTTCCTGCGAGTAAAACACCGGCCCGGGCGACGACAGCTTCACCATCACGGCCGTGAAGGCGTACACCGGCCAGGCCAGCAGCAGAAATAGCGCCGAGCCCACTAAATCGATCAGGCGCTTGGCCACTTTCTGCCAGAGCGGCAGCAGGTCCTGCTTGATTTCGATCAGGGGTGTGCCGAACACGTGGCTCACTTTCACCGAGCCGAGCAGCATCTGGTAGAGGTCGGGCAGGATGCTGATGCGGGCGGGCGTGCCTTCGAGCAGGGTCAGGATTTCCTCAATTACCCGGTGCTCGCCGGGCTCAATGGCAATCACAATCTGCTCGACGCCCAGCTGCGTCACCAGGGCCGGCAGTTGGCGGTAGGAGCCGCAGTCGGGCAGCTCGGCGGCCAGCTGGGTATTGGCGGCAGCTCCGGCTACGGGCGTGAAGCCCACCAGCCGCAGCCCCAGGTGGCGGCCGGTGCGGCGCAGCTCCTCGAACGTGTCGCGGGCCAGCACCCCGGAGCCCACCAGCAGCGTATTGAAGCTGATGACGCCCCCGCGCACAAGCCCCTGCACACTGCTTACGGCCCAGACCCGCAGCAGCACCGTGATGGAAAAGTGCAGCAGGAAGTAGGCGGAAATCGTTTTGTAATAGCTGTGGTAGTTCTGCACGCCCTGGTCGTCGAGCAGCAGCACGAAGAAGATGATGATGGCCCCCAGAAATGACACCCGGCTCAGGCGGATGATTTCGCCCAGGCGCGACTTGCGAAAAATGTCGCTGTACTCGCCCAGCAGGGCATAAAGGCCAGTCCAGAAAGTGGCAATCATCAGGGCCGAACCGGCCAGGAAAGCAGCATCGGCCGCGAAGTGGTAGTCGGGGCTGATTTCGCGCAGCAGGTACTTGCGCACCAGAAAAAAGCATACCCACGCCAGCAGCGCCCCTGCAAAGTCGGCGGCTATCAGCTTCAGTTTTTGGAGAGTACGAATCAAGGGTGGGCGGGGTAAACGAATCGGCGGACCAACGAAGGGCTTTTTTGGCCGCAAAGCCGTATTTTTACGCTTTAGCCAAATCCAACCTGTTGGCCGGGGCTTTTTTTTCGGCGCTGCGCAAAGGTAGGAAATACCCGTCAGCCACCCCACGGCCCGGCTTATGCCCGGCCCCCGCCTCCTCTGCTCCCTGGCCCTTTTCGCTTATGTCCGCCGCCGCCGATACTTACCGCCACCGAGGAATGCGCCGCGCTCTGGTGGAAGAGCTGCGCCGCAAGGGCATCCGCGACCCCCAGGTGCTGGCCGCCATCGGAGCCGTGCCGCGCCACCAGTTCTTCGCCTCGGCCTTCCAGCCCCACGCCTACCAAGATAAAGCCTTTCCCATCGGCGAGGGCCAGACCATCTCGCAGCCCTACACGGTAGCCTACCAGACCGAGCTGCTGGGCATCGGCCCCCAAGACCGGGTGCTCGAAATCGGGACCGGCTCGGGCTACCAGTGCTGTGTGCTGCTCGAACTCACGCCCCATGTGTTCAGCATCGAGTACAACCCGGTGCTGTTCGAGCGCACCGCCCGCCGCCTGGCCACCCTGCCCCACCCGCCCCAGCTGTTTTGCGGCGATGGTTCGCTGGGCCTGCCCCAGCACGCACCCTTCGACAAAATCCTGGTCACGGCCGGCTCGCCCACCCTGCCCCGGCCCCTGCTACGCCAGCTGCGCGTAGGCGGGGCACTGGTGATTCCGGTCGGCGACGCCGTCAGCCAGCGCATGGTGCGGGTAGTGCGCGAAAGCGAGCACGAATTTTCGCGCCAGGAGCTGGAAGAATTTCGTTTTGTGCCCCTGCTGGGCAAAGCCGGCTGGGGCGGCGGCGAATGAGTGAGTCGGTGAATGAGTGAATGACGTTCTGCTACTCACCATTTCACCTTACTTACCTTTGGGCTTTCTTAGCTGATTTCAACACTTTCGCATGACCCGCAAACCCAAGCCCGTTAAAGACTCGTTCGTTCGGATGACCGAGTTGGTACTGCCCAACGATACCAACACGCTCAACAACCTGATGGGTGGCCGCATGATGCACCTGATGGACGTAGCCGCTGCCATTTCGGCCCAGCGCCACTCCAACCGCATCGTCGTGACGGCCTCGGTCGACAACGTGTCGTTCCGCGAAGGCATCCGGCTTGGCAGCGTCATTACGCTCGAAGCCCAGGTGACGCGCTCATTCAGCTCCAGCATGGAGGTGCACATCAACGTGTGGTCGGAAGACATTCCGAGCGGCACGAAGGTGAAATCCAACGAGGCCTTCTTCACCTTCGTGGCCGTCGACCAGTCGGGCCGCCCCATCGACGTGCCCGATGCCGTGCCCGAAACGGCCGAGGAGCAGGCTATGTTCGACGGGGCCCTGCGCCGCCGCCAGCTGCGCCTGGTGCTGGGCGGCCGCATGGCCCCCCAGGAAGCCACCGAGCTCAAAGCCCTCTTCGACCTGGTAGCCCAGGCCGCCGAAGACGAGCCGGCTGGTTAGTGGCCATTTACCTTATCCTGCATGCTGTAGCGGCGCGAAGGTTCGCGATGCTACAGCATGCAGCTTTTTCCTAACTGCTTCGAATGGTCCATCCTGCGTCGGGTTGTGGCTATCAATATACTCTTACCGAATGTCATCAAGAGCCATATAGAGAGCTGTAGCATCTACATAATCATTGCCAGCAGCGGTAGCAATTCTTTTAGTGCTGACGCTATCGGGATTCATAAAAGGTAAGCCACCTTGAATGGCGCTAATAATACCTTGTTTGTCCACGAAGATGGTAATAGGATACGCTTGGGTGAATAACCCGCAGTATGCCTTGGCATCAGGTATATGGCGAAAAGTGAACGTGCGCTTTTGTAAAAAACTTGTCACCGCAGCTGGCTTCTCATAAGTGAGCGAGAGGAAGCGGATGTGTTTATTGGCGGGGTCGGCCATAACAGTATTTAGCGCCGGCATTTCCGCAATGCACCCCGTGCAAGTGGTGAACCACATATTGAGCACCGCTGGCTGGCCGCGTAGGGCGGCTGACTTCACAACCTGCCCCGCTAAATCGCGGAGTTCAAACGCTGGCAGCGGCTTACCGACGAACTGGAGCAAGCGGGCGTGGTCGTCAACCATAGATTGGGAAGCTCGGTTGATGGAGAAGGTGCATAACAAAGTATCTTGCCGCCGCTGCTTGTCGACAACCTCCCAGTACGCTCCTTGTCCTTGCGCTTTCACGCGGTTATTGACTTGCTCCGTGACGGAATCTACCTGTTGGCGGGTGTAGAGGTGGCCATCGTAGCTTTTGTACAGCGTTAGCTGCTGGGCCTGTACGTAAGTGCCGGACAGTATCACCAGTAAACACAGGGATAATAATTGACAAATAGATTTCATCATAACCAGGAAGAAGCGAAGTATGATGGGGAAAGTCGTTTATGCGGGCAAGATAGATGTTAGCTCTGATTTGCAACGCAGTGAGTTTGGTTAACCGATATGCACCTATTCTAGCGCTGATTTAAACGTGCTTGAACGTGAGTTTGCAGAACATCCCCTTTTCGTGGGTTGAATCCTATTTATCAGCATTTGGGAATGTCTAAATTTACTCTCCGCTTCTACTCTACCCTTTTGCATGGATAACGCCGCCACGCTCGCCTTCTTCCAGAATTTCTACACCGAGGCCTCCCTCTACGTGGTAGCGGAGCCGGCCACTACATCCGGCTTGGCTCCGGTCGAAACCGCATCAACCGAACCCATTAGCGAACCAGCTGCGGCGCCAGTTGCGAAGGCTCCGGCTGTAGCGCCCATTTCTTCCGCTTCCGTTCCGGCCCCGCCAGTTCCGACTGCCACCGCCCCGCTACCATCCAAACCCACCGCGGCTCCGATGCCCCCGATGCCACCGGCCGTTGCGCCCGTGGTAACCCCGCCAGCAGCGGCCGTCAAGCCCCCGCCCGTCGCTCCGGCGGCAGCCCCGGTCGCGCCCGCAGTTGCTCCTGTCACAGCCGCCGCCCTGGCTCCGGCCGAGCGGGCCGCCGTAACGCTGACGCTGGGCCAGTTGCCGGCGGCCCCGGCCGCGCCGCCCTCGCAGCCGGGTCGGGTGCAGCCCACGCCCACCCAGTCGCCGGTGGCGCACATTCCGTTTTCTACGCTGGGCAGCAACGTTGGCGGCCTCGTGGTGCTGGTGCGCCTCTCCGACGAGCAGTTCCGCAAGCTGCCGCGCAACGTGTTTCTCAACAACCTGCTCAAGGCCCTGCGCCTGATTGTAGAGGACGTGGTACTCGTAAATGTGGAGCACGCCAGCTACCCGGTAGCCCTGTGCAGCCTGCGCCAGCACCTGGCGGCCCGGCAGTTTCTGGCCTTTGGCAAAAACCTACTCGACGTGGCCGTGTACACCACCCAGCCCTACGAGCCGGTGCTGCTCTACGGCGACACGGCCTTCCTCGGAGCCAGCGAAATCGAACTGCTCGAATACGACGCCGGCCGCAAAAAGAAGCTCTGGCAGGGCGTGCAGCGGATGTTCGGAGTGTAGGTGGTCAGGATGGCTTGATGAAATTGCCTGCATCATCTGGGTACAACATGAGCATCAGGACAGTTTTTTTAATGGCGGGCGTGCTTCTGCCATGGCTGCTCTCCTGCGGCACCAGCACTACGCCAGTCGGTTCCGCCATCAGCCCTACAACCCCCTCCCCGGAAGTGTATGCGGCGCTGCAGCAGTTCCTGGCCGCTGATACGCTGAACGATTACCCTAAAATTTATGCGGCGCTAATTGCGCAGGACACCATCGCAGGGAAGCTGTCAATCCAGCTTTGGGACGAGTACACCTCCGGCGGAGAAATGAAGTCATATCCTCTCACGGCCTGGAAAGTCGATGGGAAGATCATCTTTGTTTTTACCGGCCTGGAAACGGTTGCCTCAGGGGGCGATACCACCTACCACCACCTGATCAGAGAAACCGCTTTAGCCAATGAGGGCAAAATATGGTCGCCGCCATTCCGCTGTTGGCGCCTTGAGGTGCAGGACCAAAAGGTTGTCCGCATCAATAAGCAGGTCGCTTTTTCCTCATTCAGAAGCCTCCACCGCTTCACTCCGCCGCCGCCACTACCAGTTCTTATCCATCCTTGACACCCAACACCTGGCTGCCTCTTTAGTCATTATTCCCGGATAACGACAGCCGTAACTGCACCATAGAAAAACGGCCAGCCGCTTCCGCGACTGGCCGTTTTCATTAAATTTTCTCTAAAGCCTTTACTTCAGCACCGAGGCCAGCTTGGCTTCCAGTTCGGCGCCGCGCAGGTTTTTGCCCACGATGCGGCCCTGGGGGTCGAGCAGAATGGAAGCGGGGATGGACTTGATGCCGTAGGTCTGGCCGGCGGCCGACTCCCAGCCCTGCAGATCCGAAACGTGCTTCCAGGTCAGGCCGTCGGCCTGAATGGCTTTAAGCCACTTGGCCCGGTCCTGGTCGAAGCTCACACCGTAGATTTCGAAGCCCGGGCCCACGTTTTTGTACTTGTTGTAAGCCCGCACCACGTTGGGGTTCTCCTTGCGGCAGGGGCCGCACCAGCTGGCCCAGAAATCGATGAGCACGTACTTGCCGCGCAGGCTGGTAAGGGGCAGATTCGGCCCCTCCGGCGTGGCCAGGCTGATTTCGGGGGCCGTGGCGCCCATGGCCGTAGTGCGCAGCCCGGCCAGGCGGGTAACCAGGGTTTTGGTGTAGCGCGAGTTGGGGGCCGTGATTTTCAGCTGGCTGGCCACGGAATCGGCCAGGGCGAAATTTTCGTCGGGGTTGAGCACGTTGGCCACCACGAAGCCCGACACAATGGAACCCGGATGCTGGCGGACCAGCTGCAGCATCTGCTGCTGGCCCTGGCGCTGCAGGTTCTGGGCCTGCTGCTGAATAGCCTGCATCGAATCGGTGCGGCCGGCCTGGGCGGCGGCGGCGTAGCGCTGCTCTAGGCGGGGCATGGTTTGCTGGAGCTGGCGCTGGTTGGCTTCGGCGGCCTGGTTGATGCGGCGCAGCAACTCCGAATCGGGGGAGCCCTGCACGGTGTAGGTGGCGGGCAGCCGCTGGGCGTCGCCGGCAAGCTGCACCCGCTGGCCCGGGCCGAGCACCACCAGAGCCTGGTTCTGGTCGGTGGTTTTCACCTGGTAGAGTCCCGCTTCAGCCACCGCGCTACTGAACTTAAACTGGCCCTTGTCGTCGGTTGTAGCCGTGTCGCGCGATACGAACTGGGTGTCGCCCAGCTCGGCCAGGTACACTTTGGTGCCGGCCGGCGCGTTCTGAAGCTGCCCGCGCAGCTCGTAGCTGCCGGCATCGGCCGTAGCGCCCGTGGTGGGCGTAGTGCTCTTGTTGCAGGCGTTGGTCATGCCCAGCAGGGCACCGAAATAGAGCAGGCTCTTCATAGTCGTCATGGATCAGGAAGCAAATCGACCGGCGGGCCGGTCGGGAGTTTGGGGCGAAGGACGCAGAAACGGTCCGCAAGTTGCCCAATTCAGTCGGAATTCCGACCTCGCCCGTCCAACACGGCTACTGTCGTGGTGGGTTCCCGCTGCTAATCGAGGGGGATGTACTCCGAAATTTTCTGGGCCAGCTCGCGGCCGCGCAGGTCGCGGGCCAGTTCGTGGCCCTGGGGGTCGAGCAGCACCGTGAGCGGCACCTGCTGCACGCCGTAGGCGCGGGCAATGGTGCCGTCCAGGCCCCGGGCCGCACCCACCACCTCCCAGCTCAGCGAATCGGCCGCGGCCGTTGAGGCAACCGGGCCGTCGTCGAGAAACACGCTCACGATTTCCAGCCCCCGGCCATGAAACTGCCGGTAAATTTCACGCAGGTTGGCCGTTTCGGCCCGGCAGGCGGCGCAGTCGTGGGCCCGGAAATCGAGCAGCACGTAGCTGCCCCGCAGCTGGTAGAGCCGCCGCGGCGAGCCGGCCTTCGTAGCCAGGGCAAAATCGGGCGACAGGGGCCGGGTCTGCTCACGCGTAACGCTGGCCGAACCCGAGCGGGCCGGGGCCCCCAGCCGCTGGCAGGCACCCATGAGCAACAAAAGCAGAAGTCCGGAGCAGAAGCTGCGCATAGCGAACGGGGTGTAGGAAGCTGTAATAAACGTAATTCTCTGGTTACGGTGGGCTGGTAATTGCGCACCGCCGGCCCGCCCCTGCCACAAACCAACAACGCCACCAGCTGGGCTGGTGGCGTTGTTGAAATAGCAGTACGCCTGCCTGATTTACCGGCAACCGCTGTAACTACCCTTCCAGGTGCTGGCGCAGAAGCTGGTTGGCGAGCTTGGGGTCGGCTTTGCCGCCGGTGAGCTTCATCAGCTCGCCCATGAACATACCGGTGAGGCTCTTTTTGCCCGCGCGGTACTCGGCCACCTTGGCCGGGTTGGCCTCGAGCACCTGCCGGATCATGGCTTCCAGCGCCCCGCTATCGGACTGCTGCAACAGGCCCTGGGCCTCGGCAGCCGCGGCGGCGGTTTGCGTGGGGTTTTCGAGCAGGTACGGAAACAGCTGCTTGCTGGCCACCGAGTGGCCCACCTTGTTCTCGTCGATGAGCCCGATGATGTCGGCCAGGTGCTGGGCCGTAAGCGGGAACTGATCGAGGGTGAGGGCACGCTCGTTGAGGAAGGCCTTCACCGGGCCGGTTACCCAGTTGGCGGCGGCCTTGGCGTTGGGCGTGAGGCGGGTCAGCTCATCGAAGTACAGGGCCAGGTCCTTCTCGGCCGTCAGCACCGAGGCGTCGTAGTCCGAGAGGCCCAGCTCGCCGGTGAAGCGGGCGTAGAGCTGCTGGGGCAGCGCGGGCATCTGCTGCTGCATGCGGTGCAGCCAGGCGTCGTCGATGATGACCGGCGGCAGGTCGGGCTCGGGGAAGTAACGGTAGTCGTTGAGCGTTTCCTTGCTGCGCTGGCCGCTGGTTTTGCCGGTGGCCGCGTCGAAGCCGCGGGTTTCGCTGTCGATGACGTGGCCGGCCTCGATGAGCTCGATCTGGCGCTCAATTTCGTACTCGATGGCCCGCTGCACGTTGCGGAAGGAGTTCATGTTCTTCACCTCCACCTTCACGCCAAACTCGGTGAGCACCCTTGAGCATCACGCTCACGTTGGCGTCGCAGCGCAGGGAGCCTTCCTCCATGTTGCCGTCGCAGATGCCCAGGTACTCCACCAGCTT
The DNA here is from genome assembly GCA_963711295.1 of uncultured Cytophagales bacterium. Classification (GTDB taxonomy): domain Bacteria; phylum Bacteroidota; class Bacteroidia; order Cytophagales; family Hymenobacteraceae; genus Hymenobacter. Next base: position 526,633 of record CAVQDF010000003.1, on the reverse strand, counting down.
CTTGATTTCGGCCAGGTAGGCGTAGGCTTCCTCCGAGGTCCGGATGTCGGGCTCGCTCACGATTTCGATGAGCGGCACGCCGGCCCGGTTCAGGTCCACGAGCGTTTCCACTTCCCCGGCCAGGTGCATCGACTTGCCCGCATCTTCCTCCATGTGAATCCGCGTGACGCCGATTTGCTTGGTCGAGCCACCGGAAAGGCGGATTTCCACGTGACCATCGGTGCAGATCGGGGTTTTGTCCTGGGTGATCTGGTAGCCCTTGGGCAGGTCGGGGTAGAAGTAGTTCTTGCGCGCAAACAGGTTGTCGCGGCGGATGTGGCAGTTGGTGGCCAGGCCCATTTTCATGGCGAATTCCACGGCCGAGTAGTTCACCTTGGGCAGCGTGCCGGGGTGGCCGAGCGTAATCACGCTCAGGTTGTTGTTGGGCAGGGCGCCGTACTCGTTTTCATCCGCGGAGTACATTTTGCTGCGCGTGAGCAGCTGGGCGTGTACTTCCAGGCCGATGACGGGCTGGTATTTGGCTTTGATGTTGTCGTCCATTGAATCACAGATTACCGCTGATTTTACCGCGGATTGCGCTGATTGAGGGTGCTAAGGTAACCAGGATAGGCCGGTTTGCGGGTAATAGGAGCCGCAGCCTGGCAAATGGCGGGCGAATTAGCCATAGTCAATTAAGGTTACGCAACCGGGGGGCTTGTAGCAGGCGACGAGGCGACGGCCCCGCCGCTTACTACCTGGTTGCACTGTTTCAACATCAACACCTTGACTGCTAATAGCGTAGCATCAGGCAGTGAGGTCAGCTATTTCTCATAGTGATATCGACAGGAAACAATGAACAGGTTAGCATCATCGACGCGGTACACCAGTCGGTGCTCCTGCGAAATCCGGCGCGACCACAGGCCCGCCAGTTGCCCCCGCAGGCCTTCCGGCTTACCGGTTCCCTCAAACGGCGTCCGCTGACACTCCTTCAACAGTTGGTTCAACTTGCGCAGTGCGGTCTTATCGGTCTGCTGCCAATACTGATACTGTTCGAAAGCATCAGGGGAGAAAACCACGTTTCTCATTCCGACGCTGATAAGTCGACGGTGATTCCTTCGCCGCGCTCCAGCTGGGCCAGCGACCGGGCTATATGCGCCGCGTTGGCTGGTGAAGCCAGCAGGTAATCGGTGGTGTCCGGCTCCATTTTACCACCTGCTTTGGCAGCTTGCCCACGCAGACTCACAAACGGCAAGCTCCGCAACAACTCCAATATAAAGCTGGCGCGGTGGTCGGGAACATCGAAGCTGATACGCATGGACGAATGAATAGTAATGTAATGGTAAGTTACAAAAACAACGGAGCCGGCAATTGGGGTTCCTACCCCACCAGCTTCTCCCCCACCAGCGCCTCGGCTTTGCCAATGGCGGCCGGGAGCCCGGCGGCGTTTTTGCCGCCGGCCGTGGCGAAGAACGGCTGGCCGCCGCCGCCGCCCTGAATTTCCTTGGCCAGCTCGCGCACCAGGGTGCTGGCGTTGAGCTTGCCGCCCTGCACCAGCTCGTCGTCGAGCATCACGGCCAGCTGGGGCTTGCCGTCGATTTCGGCGCCGAGCACGGCCACCAGGTTGGGCACCGACTGGCGGAGGTTGAAGGCCAGGGTTTTGAGGCCGTCGGCGGAGGTTACCTGCACCTGGGCGGCCAGGAAGTTCACGCCGTGCAGGGCCTTCACCTGGCCCACCAGCTGGTCTTTCTGCTGGTTGATGCTCTGCTGGGCGAATTGCTCAATCTGCTTGCGCAGGGTGGCAATTTCCTCGGTCTGCTTCTCGATGCCGGGCAGCAGGTGCTGGGGGTTGCCGAGGGCCTCGCGCACCTGGGCCAGCAAATCCAGCTGCTGGTTCACGAAGGTTTCGGCGGCCTCGGCCGTCACGGCCTCGATGCGGCGCACGCCCGCGCCCACGGCACTTTCAGAGGTGATTTTGAAGAAACCGATGTCGCCGGTGGTGCGCACGTGGCAGCCGCCGCAGAGCTCCACCGAGAACTCCCGGTTGAAGGTGATGACGCGCACGAACTCGCCGTACTTCTCGCCGAACAGGGCCGTGGCGCCCAGGTTCTTGGCCTCGTCGATGGGCACGTTGCGGCGCTCATCGAGCGGAATCTGCTCCCGGATGCGCTGGTTGACCAGCGTTTCCACCTGCCGCAGCTGGTCGTCGGTGACTTTGGTGAAGTGGCTGAAGTCGAAGCGCAGCAGCTTCTCGTTCACCAACGAGCCCTTCTGGGCCACGTGGGTGCCCACCACCTCGCGCAGCGCGGCCTGCAGCAGGTGCGTGGCGGTGTGGTTGCGCATAATCTGGGCGCGGCGGGCGTGGTCGTAGCGGGCCGTGAACTCGGCGGTCAGGTCCTCGGGCAGCTCGAGCACGGTGTGCACAATCAGGTCGTTTTCCTTCTTGGTATCGAGCACGCGCACCTTGCTCAGGGGCGATTCGAGGTAGCCCGTGTCGCCAATCTGCCCGCCCGACTCGGCGTAGAACGGGGTCTGGTCGAGCACGACCTGGTACTCGGTTTTGCCCTTGCGGTCGGTGCGGCGGTAGCGCAGGATGCGGGCCGGGGCCTCGGCCTGGTCGTAGCCCACGAAAGCAGGCTGCTCCTCCGATTCGAGCACGATGGTCCAGTCGCTCTGCTCGGCCTCCTGGGCGTTGCGGGAGCGGCTTTTCTGGGCCGCCAGCGCCTGCTGGAACCCTTCCTCATCCACGCTCAGGCCCTTTTCGCGGGCAATCAGGGCGGTGAGGTCGAGCGGGAAACCGAAGGTATCGGACAGCTCGAAGGCGGTGGGGCCGTCGATGCGGTTGCCGTTGCGGCGGAAGCCTTCTTCCAGGGAATCAATGCGGCGCAGGCCGTTTTCGAGCGTCTTCAGGAAGCTGATTTCCTCCTCCTCAATCACGCGCTGCACGAACTGCTGCTGGGCCTTGAGCTCGGGGAAGATGCCGCGCATCTGGTCGGCCAGCACCGGCACGATTTTGTACAAAAACGGCTGCTTCTGGTTCAGGCTCGAAAACGCGTAGCGCACGGCCCGGCGCAGGATGCGCCGAATCACGTAGCCGGCCTTCACGTTGCTGGGCAGCTGCCCGTCGGCAATGGTGAAGCTGATGGTGCGGATGTGGTCGGCAATAACGCGGATGGCAATGTCGGTCTTTTGCTGAGTTGTTAGTTGTTGGTTGTCAGTTGTCGGTTCGTTCTGGTTTTCACCACCGACAACTGACAACTGATTACCGACAACTGACCCCATGTACTCCATCCCGACCTCCTTGGCGATGAACTGAATCAGGGGCTGAAATACGTCGGTGTCGTAGTTCGACTTCACACCCGACACGGCCATCATCAAACGCTCGAAGCCCATGCCCGTATCGACGTGTCTGCGCAGGCAGTTTCAGCAACGATTTATCGGCCAGGCGCTCGAACTCCATGAACACGTTGTTCCAGATTTCCACCACCTGCGGGTGGTCGGCGTTGACGAGTTCGGCGCCCGGTTCTGGCGGCCCGCTCGGCCTCGTCGCGCAGGTCGATGTGGATTTCGGTGCAGGGGCCGCAGGGACCGGTATCGCCCATTTCCCAGAAGTTATCCTTCTTGTTGCCGGGCAGAATCCGCTCGTCGGTGGTGTAGGTGCGCCACAGTTCCTGGGTTTCGGTGTCGGGCCCGAGGCCGTCGCCCTTGTCGCCCTCGAAGTAGGTGACGTAGAGGCGGTCCTTGTCCAGCTTGAACACGTCGGTGAGCAATTCCCAGGCCCAGGCAATGGCGTCCTTCTTGAAATAATCCCCAAACGACCAGTTGCCGAGCATCTCGAACATGGTGTGGTGGTAGGTGTCGTAGCCCACCTCCTCGAGGTCGTTGTGCTTGCCCGACACGCGCAGGCACTTCTGGGTATCGGCGATGCGCTTGAAGGGCGCGGGCTTGTTGCCGAGGAAGTAGTCCTTGAACGGGGCCATGCCCGAGTTGATGAACAGCAGCGTGGGGTCGTCCTTGACCACGATGGGCGCCGAGGGCACGATGTGGTGGCCCTTGGAGGCGAAGAAATCCAGGAACTGCTGGCGGACGTGGGCGGCGGTTGGGAGCATAGTAGGGGTGCGTTGCACGCGCCCGCCGCTAAAACGGCTTCGGGCGCGCTCAGACGCTGACATGGAATTGGCCGAAGCCGGGTTTTTAGTTACTTTTCGACTCCCGACACCACCACAGTGGCTTGGCAGAAATCATTTCGGCAAAAATAGCCACTTCGGGCGGAAGATTTCATCTGGCCCCGGCGGAAGCTCCTTATCGGAGTTGATTCCACCAGCATTACCCTGCAGCCCCGGGCGCGTACAACGCGCCCCTACCTCTATGCCTTACAAAGACCGCGAAATCGAGAAGCAGTACTTCACCATCGGGGAGGTGGCCCAGCAGTTTAACGTGGCCCCCTCGCTGATCCGGTTCTGGGAAACCGAGTTCGACGAGTTGCGCCCCCGCAAGAGCAAGAAGGGCAACCGCCTCTACACGCCCCAGGACATCGATATTTTCCGCACCATCTATCACCTCGTCAAGGAGCGCGGCTACACCATCCCCGGGGCCCGCGACCTGCTCAAGCAGAAAGGCCCCCAGCTCAAAGAGAAAATCGACGTGATTCAGAGCCTGGAAAAAGTGCGCAAGTTCATGATGACGATGAAAAAGGAGCTGGACGCCATTGGCAAGGCCCAGGGATGAAGATTGGATTGCTGACCAGGAGGCCCTTACGAGGTGTCGCGGCCACGCTGCTGGTGTTGCTGGTCGTACTGCTGGCTGATGCGGCAGTAGCCACTGTTGCTATGCTTTCTATGATGGGCGACAAATATGATGGAAACTACAGCACACCTTACCGGGTGGTCGTCTGTATTTTAGCCGCTTACCTGATATTTCTGCTGGGGCTGGGGCTTTATTGGTACACACAGCACCAAAACGCCCGGCTGGTTGGGGTGCTGCTGGGCAGTGCGCCCATAGGCTGGCTGCTGCTCCGGTTTCTGTTCCAGGCCAAATCTTAATGCTTCAGTAAGCTATCCTACTGCCTCAATCCGGTGAAAACCAACCAAGACACCCTCCTCCACGAAGTCGCCCTGACGCTGTTCCCCAACGTGGGGCCGCAGCTCACGCGGCAGCTGATGAGCTACGCCGGCTCGGCCCGCAACGCGTTGCACCTGCCGGCGGGCAAGCTGCTGAAGATTCCGGGCGTGGGACCGGCCACGGTGGCCATCCTGACGGGTAAGGCCCGCACCGAGGCCCTGAACCGGGCCGAAGCGGCCGTGCGCAAGGCGGAAGAAGAGGGCGTACAGCTGCTGTTTTACACCAGCAAGCAGTTCCCGACCCGCCTCAAGCAGCTACCCGATGCGCCGGTACTGCTCTACTACCAGGGCACGGCCGACCTCAACCAGCCCAAAACCCTGGCCCTGGTGGGCACCCGCCAAGCCACCGACTACGGCCGCGAGCAAACGGAGCGCCTCATTAAGGGCGTGGCCCCGCACCACCCTTTAATTGTGAGTGGCCTGGCCTACGGCATCGATATTGCCGCCCACCGCGCCGCCTTGCAGGAAGGGCTGGAAACGGTGGGTGTCATGGCTACCGGCCTCGACGTGCTATATCCCACCATCCACCGCAAAACGGCCGAAAAAATGCTGACCCAGGGCGGTCTGCTCACCGAATTCCCCTTCGGCACCCCGCCCGACAAGTATAACTTTCCTTCCAGAAACCGCATTATTGCGGGACTTTCAGATGGCACGGTGGTCGTGGAAGCCACCAAAAAAGGCGGGGCCCTGATTACGGCCGACCTGGCTCAGGGCTACGACCGCGACGTGCTGGCCCTACCAGGCCCCCTGGGCTCGGCGGCTTCGGAAGGTTGCCACGAGCTCATCAAGAGCAACAAGGCCGCCCTCTACTCCGAGCCCCGCGACATCGAGCAGCTCCTCAACTGGGACCTGGCCCTGCACCTGAGCGGCCGTCCCAAAGCCCCCACTACCTACGATCCGCTGGACTTCACGACGGAAGAATTTGGCATCCTGCTGGTGCTACAGGCCACTCCTAACCGCGAGGAGCATCTGGATACGCTGGCCTGGAAAGCCCAGCTGCCGGTTCATCAGGTGGCCGGGCTGTTGCTGGGGCTGGAATTTCGGGGCATCGTGAAGGCGTTGCCGGGCAAGCGGTTCGCGCTGGTGTAAGGGTGTTAGCTGATGGCTGTTATTCACCTTGAGCTGTTTTTTAGCCCCGGAGGGGCGGCATGTTTACAGCAAAAAGGCTCTGTCAAGCATCGGAGCCCCGGAGGGGCGGCATAAGTCGGACACCCAGCAATGCCGCCTCTCCGGGGCTAAAAAATAGCCCCGGACGAATAATCAGCCAACCGCCAACCAAATGCTGTTCTACAACGATACCCTGCACCCCGCCGCTACGTTTTCGCTGCCACTACCCAACCGGGGGCTGTTTTTCAACGATGGGTTCTTTGAGACGATGGTGTGGGCCGACGGCAGCCTGCGCTACCAGTCCCACCACCTGGCCCGGATGCACCGCGCCACCGCTGCGCTGGGCCTGCCGTTGCCCACAGCCCTGGCTACGCCCGCGGCCCTGCAGGCCACCCTGGCCCGGTTGGTAGCCGCTCAGCCTATGCCGGCACTGGCCCAGCGGATACGCCTCCAGTTCTGGCGGGCAGGGGCCGGCCTGTATACCCCGCCGGAACCGGCCGCAACCCAATGGCTGGCCACTGCGCAGCCGTTCGAGGCCCGCAGCACGCCCGTGGCGTCGGTGGACTTTGCCACGACTGTACAAACGCAGCTTTCCCCGGTTTCCTTCTGCAAGGGCCCCAACGCGCTGCTCTACGTGCTGGCTGCCCGCGAACGGGAACAAAGGGGCCTCGATGATATTCTGCTGCTCTCAGCCCAGGGGCACGTGGCCGAGGCCGGGGCGGCGGCCGTGGGCTGGGTTCGGGACGGTGCCGTGTACGTGCCGGACGAAGCAGCGGGCGGCGTAGCCGGCACCCGGCTGGCTCACCTGAAGAACGTAGCCGTAACGCTTGGCATTCCGTGGCACGAGGGCCTCTACAAACCCACTGATTTGCTGGCGGCCGAGGCCGTATTCACCGCCAACGTAGCTGGCGTACGGCCCGTACTGCGCCTGGGCACTGTTCAGTTCGCTTCTGGTCGGCACCCGCTGCTAAGCCAGCTGCGGCTAGCCGATAGCGCGGCGGGGTAACCCGATCAGGCGCGACGTAGGTCGAACCAGCTGTCGAAGTACTGCCATAGGTCGTGCTCCGTGACGTTGTTCTGGCGCAACACTTCGGCCAGATTCTGGTGGCCGGCATCGAGCGAATAGAGAGCTATCCAGGCACGGTGGCGGCGGCTTAAAGTAGGTAGGGAACAAGCTAGCATAAGGAAGTTGGTCAGATAGTAATTCAACCCATCATTCCAACTACGATTTTACTTCTTCATTTGGATTATGCTAATATACTTGAAATATGTCAATTCCCGAATTGAGCCTACTCAACGCCGCCCCCGGAGCTGGTGGCGGCGGCGTAATTCGAGCCAGCTCTCCAGGTAGCGGGTAAGATCCTCTTCAGTAACTTCGTTCTGTTGAAGTATCAACTGGCGGTCAGATGACTGGCTTTCCAGGCAGTATAAGGCAATCCAGGCGCGGTGCTCGCGCGGAAGGCCGGAACCAGAAGTGGAAGTAGCGGGCGTAATTGACATATCGCGTACATACGTTTTTATTCTTATTCGTAGATTTATTTTTCCCGAAAAGATTTCTCACGCCGGCCCCTTTTCAGCCCATCTATACTGCCACCGGAGCCTTAATGGCGGGCCAGGGGTCGTAGTTTTCCAGCGTGAAATCGGTGTATTGGAAATCGAAAATATCCGTTACGGCCGGGTTCAGGCGCATGAGCGGTAGCGGCCGAAACTCGCGGGTGAGCTGGAGGCGAGCCTGCTCCAAGTGGTTGCTGTAGAGGTGGGTGTCGCCGCCGGTCCAGATGAACTCGCCGGGCTGCAGGCCGGTTACCTGGGCCATCATGAGGGTGAGCAGGGCATAGCTGGCAATGTTGAAAGGCACGCCCAGGAACACGTCGGCGGAGCGCTGGTAGAGCTGGCAGCTGAGCTTGCCGTCGGCTACGTAGAACTGGAACAGGGCGTGGCAGGGCGTGAGGCGCATGAGGGGCAACTCAGCCACGTTCCAGGCCGATACTACCATGCGGCGCGAATCGGGCTGGGTGCGCAGCAGGTGCACCATCTGCGCAATCTGGTCGATGCTCTGGCCGTCGGGTGTGGCCCAGCTGCGCCACTGCTGACCGTAGATGGGACCTAACTCACCGTTTTCGTCGGCCCACTCCCGCCAGATGCTCACGCCTACGTCTTCCAGCGACTGGTTGCTGGTGTCGCCGCGCAGAAACCAGAGCAGCTCGTGGATGATGCTTTTCAGGTGGACTTTTTTGGTGGTCACCAGCGGGAAGCCCTGCTGCAAATCGAACCGCATCTGGTAGCCGAACACCGAGAGCGTACCGGTGCCGGTGCGGTCGGTTTTGCGGGTGCCGTTATCAAGAATGTGCTGGAGCAGGGTGTGGTACTGGTGCATGGGGCGAAAATATTGGGCTTGCGGTGGCCTCGGTTTCAGAGACACTGAAGCCCCCTTTTCTGGAAGAAACAGATCGGCCGAACAGGAGGCAAAACTACGGTTTCTGCCCAGAGAATCTACTGCTGTTGCGCAGGCAAGTTGTGGGGGGCAAGCCCTTCCCTCTACAACTTGCCTGCGCAACAGCGACTATGAGAACCGCGTCGGCTAAACGACATCAGCAATGACGAGACGCGAAGTGTTGCGTCTCTACACCGTTCTAATACAGGCAGGTTTCCAGAGCGGGCAGGAAAATACAGCCCGCCGTGCTGACTATCCGACCTGCTGCCGGCGCAGCACTTTTTCGCACTTTTTCCAGTAGTTGAAGAAGCCGGGGAAGTAGCCGGCCACTTCCGGCACCAGCCAGGCACGGGCGTCGTGGGTGCCGGGGTAAAGAGCCGTGGTGGGGTGCTGGCGGGTGTAGATGGCCGGTACCTCGGCCAAGCCGGGCACCTCGGCTACTTCGCCCACGAATACCTGGATGCCGGGAATATTGTCGAGGGCCAGTTGCTGGATGAAGGCCAGCACAGTGCCGCTTACCGGAAAGCGCCGGAAGTGCGAGGGCTCCAGGAGCAGCACCCGGTTGGCTGGCCCCTCGGCGCGCCACTGCGGGTCGAGGTGGTAGCTGTTGTAGAGCAGCAGCGGCAGCGCCGGATCGATAACCGGGGCGGGCGTGACGGGCAGCGGCGTGGCAAAGTCGGGCGCAATGGTGGCCTGGAGCTCCGGGGGCACGGGTAGCGCGGGCAGCTCGCTATAGGCCACATCGAGGTAGGTGTGGCGCTGCTGGCTGCCGGTGTAGTGGTTGATGTTTTCCTGGTTGCAGTAGTACTGCTTGCTGGCAAACGCGCCCGCTACCCACTGCCAGCTGCAGGTATTACTGGCCAGGTCGCCGTCGAGCAGGTGGTAGTAGAGCCAGGCCGCCGGGGCCGCCCAGTACGCCCGCCCGATGTTGCAGGCCAGGCTGGCCACGTACATGCGCAGATGGTTATGCAGGTAGCCGGTGGCGTAGAGGCGGCCAATGTGGGCATCGACGGCCGCAATGCCGGTGCGGGCCGCGGGCAGGGCCGCCGGCAGCTGGTGGTGTAGCACGCCGGGCTGGGGTTGGCGCAGATCGGTGAACAGGTCCTCGCCTTTCGCCTCCCACACCCGCTGGAAAAAGTCGCGCCAGCCCAGCTCACTGGCCAGCTTCTGCATGTCGGCGAAGGCGAAGCCCCGGGCCAGCAGGGCCTCGTACACTTGCCGGGTGCTGATGACACCCCGGCTCAGGTAGGGCGAGAGGTAGGTAAGGGCGCCGTTGAGAAAATTGCGCGAGCGGCCGTAGCGGCCCGGGTCGATGGCCGCCACGCGGGCCAAAATATCCTCGTAACGGGTCGGGAAGCTGATTTCGGGAGCAGCGGCGGCCTCGGGTTGGGCCTGGCCGGCGTGCAGTTTGCGCAGGTGCGTACTCATCGCAGAACGGGGGGCGCGGCAGCCGCGCTAGCGCTTGCTGATTTTGTTGAGCGAAATGCTGCGCTGCTGGTCGCTTTTGAAGCCGGTCACGTCGGCGGGGCGCAAGGCGCGGTGCTTGGTGGCCCGGCCGGTCACCCGCGCCCGCCACATCCGGAACGAGGACGCCTTCATCTCGCGGCGCATCAGGGCAATTACATCCTTCTCGGCCAGGCCAAACTGCGCCTCAATGGCGTCGAAGGGCGTGCGGTCTTCCCAGCCCATTTCAATGACCCGGTCAGTATCGGCGGCGGACAGAACGATGGATGGAGCAGGATTTTTGGACATTGGGCGGTGGGTTGCGGTGGGGCCGGTTCGCCCGGCGCTTGTGCAACCGCCGGGTTTCGGCAGATGTTTTGGGTGCTCATTAGCCCGACAGCACCGTGTGCCAAGCATCCGTCTCGGCGTATTCCTTCACCACCCGGCCCCGCTCTGCCAGGAACCGGCGCAGGTAGCGTTTCAGCACCAGCGCATCCACCGCCCGGCCCAGCCAGCCCAGCGGGGAGGCAAACTCGAACACGTCCCGCATCAGCGTACTACCGGAATCCAGGACCTCAAAATGGTGCTCGTGACGCATGCGCTTGAACGCGCCCCGCTGCATTTCGTCGCAGAAGTAGCACGGGGCCTCGTATTCCGTCACCTTGCTCGTCAGCGTCTGCCAGAAGCCGAAATGCCGGGCCCGGAACGTGACCGAGTCGCCGAGCTGCAGCTCGCCGCTCCGGACACCGGCCACGATACTTTCGCCGGTCTGGCGGGTGGAAATGGTGTGTAGGTCTACGCTCAGGGCCAGCCGGAAGCAGCGTTCCGGCGGGGCGTTGATGGGCGTCAGGACTTCGAGGGTAACCAATTTAACTTACTCGGCAGGAGTTTCTGCTGGCTTCTTCTCGTAGCGCTGTACAGCCGCGCGAATGCGGGTTGCCAGTTCGTACAGTTCATCCAAGGAGGCGATATTCACTCGCTCCCCTCCTTCTATATCAAACACGGTTACGAACTTCTTGCTGCCATTAAAGTGAAGGCGGCAAACAGGTTTACGGTTATTATCATCCAATAAGATTCCGCAATAGGACTGCACGTCGCGCATAACTACGCGGTTTACAGAAACCATTTTGCGCAGAATGGCCCGCACAATCATAAACCCTTCTGTCTCTTCAACAGTGGTTTCGATTTCCTTATCATCAGACTCTATGGAAGCAACAACGCTACCGGCAGTTGCTACAGGAGCGACAGGCATTTCAGCTGCCAGCATGTTGCTGTTGGTGTCCACCATAGCTGACCGTAGCCGCATCGTAATCTTATCATTCAGAAATTGATGGAATGAACGATGCACCAGTACACTGAATTGGTCTTTCAGTTTCGACGTCAGTACGCCATCATACACCTGCTTCGAAACGAAGTTAATGAAGTCGGTTGAGGGCTGATTGAACTGCTCATCGAAGTACTTCTTGAAAGCCCGCATGTACTTCAGATTGTAGGCGGCAAACAACATATCATCAATGTTGAATGCGGGCTTGCTGAGCTTCTTGATTTCAGCAATATCGTTTTCGTGGAAATTGAATAAGTCAAATTCCATGAATGGCCGCTCGTCCATCTTATTCGGCTGCTCCAGATCAGTAAACAGCCGGTAAGTGGAGCCGTTGGTCAGAATGGCGATGCGCGCTTCCGTAACGTGGAAGTAACGAAACAGCTGACTCGCATTATTTATGGTCAGGTCGCCACCTACTCTTTTGCACTCGAACAGGATAATAGGCTTACCATCCCGCATAATGGCGTAATCTATCTTTTCACCCTTCTTCGTGCCAATATCGCAGATAAACTCCGGCACTACTTCGGTCGGGTCGAACACATTATAGCCGAGCGCATTGATGAACGGCATTATCAAGGCCGTTTTGGTTGCTTCCTCGGTTTGGATGTGGGATAACTGCTTCTGCACGCGAGAAGCCAGATTCGTAAGCTGGTCAATAAGCTCCATGAAATTATCAGAATTGTAATAGAATGATTGAATGTATGCTCTTCTGATTTAAAAGCAAAAAAGCCACTCAAAATGAGCGGCTTTTTTGCTTTTAATCTTCCTTACTAAACTGGCTTGCTGCTTACAGCGACTTCACCGGCGTAGCGGCCGGGGCGGGCGTAACGGCGGCGGTTTTGGTGCCTTTCTTCATGCAGCACGAAGGCGTGCCGGCCGAGCCCATGCTGCCGGCCATGTCGCAGTGGGCTTTGGCTTCGGTGGTGGCCTTTTTGGCTTTCTTGCCTTTGGCGTCCTTCTCCCCCTCATGGGCGGAAGCAGTACCAACGAAAGCGAACAGGGCGAGGGCGAGCAGGGCGTTTTTCATGGAAATAGCGGAGAAGGAGGAAACAATTGCCGGAAAAGCCGGGTTGGCTTCCGATTGCTCTAAAGTACGCAGGTTTCCGTGTATTTCCTGCCGTGCCGGCCGGAAATATGCACCGGCCATCGGTAGGTTTACCGGCCCGTTTCCCGATTTTGTTCCCCCATCCGCGAAGTCTCGTTTCGCGCTGCCCTATGCCCCTTCGCCGACTCGCGCACCTGACGCTGCTGGCCCTTGCCCTGCTCACGGCGCTGGCCGTGTTCTTCGTGGCCCAGCTGCGCTTCAACTACAATTTCAACGACTTCTACCCCGCCGGCGACCCCGACCTCGACTACTACGAGCAGTATTCGGCCCGCTTCGGCAACGACAACGACTACGTGCTACTGGGCCTCGAAGCCCCGGCCGGCCAGACGGTGTTCGAGCCCGCGTTTCTGGTCCGGGTAGACTCGCTGACCCGGTTTCTGGGCGGGCGGCGGCACGTGCTGCGGGTATCGTCGCCGACCAACGCCAGCAACCCGGTGGTGGAGGGGCCGGGCGTGTTCAACATTCCCTACCTGCACCCCTACGAGCCCGGCCGCCGGGCCCTCGATTCGGCGCTGGTGTACCGTACGCCGGGGCTGGTGGGCAACCTGATTTCCCAGGATGCCCGGGCCGCCACCATCCTGTTCCAGACCTCGCCCAACCTAAGCAAGCCGCCCGGCGACTCGCTGCTGAACGCCTTGCGCCGGGAGCTGGGCCGCCAGGGCTTCGCCGAAGATCAGTTCCACCTGGCCGGCAAACAGGTGGCCCAGTCGGTGTTCGTAGACCGGCTCCAGGACGAGCTGGTGCTGTTTATGAGCCTCTCGGTGGTGCTCGTGACGGGGCTGCTGTGGTTTGCGCTGCGCACCTGGTGGGGCGTGGTGCTGCCGCTGGTGGTGGTGCTGGGGGCCATTTTGTGGGGGCTGGCCGTGATGTCGGCCGCCGGGGTGAGCATCGATTTGATGACGGCCCTGCTGCCGGTGATGCTGTTCGTGGTGGGCATGTCCGACACCATTCACCTCATTACCCGCTACGTAACGGAGCTGGGCTACGGGGCCGAGAAGAAGCAGGCCCTGCTGGTAGCCATGCGCGAATCGGCCTTCGGCTCGGGGCTGTCGGCCCTGACGACGAGCATCGGTTTTTTCTCGCTCATGACCAGCTCCATCCGGCCCATCTACAACTTCGGGCTGTTTACGGGCATTGCCATTCTGCTCACGTTTGGGCTGAGCTTTACGCTGCTGCCGGCCCTGCTCATGCTGCTCAAAAAGCCCCAGTTGCGGGTGCCGCGCCAGCAGGGCCACAGCTGGGACGGGGTGCTGGGGCGGCTGTTCCGGCAGGTGCTGGCCCGGCGGCACTGGGTGGTGGGCATCAGTGCCGTGGTGCTGGTGGTGTCGATTGGCTCAGCCTCCACCATTCGCATCAACTCGGCCCTGCTCGACGACCTCTCGAAAAACGACCCGGTGAAGCTGGATTTCCGGTTTTTTGAGAACCAGTTTGCCGGCGTGCGGCCCTTCGAGCTGGCCCTGCGCCCCGGCCCCGGCCGCACGGTGTTCGATCTGGAGGTGCTGCGCGAAACCGAGCAAATTGAGTTGTATCTGCAGAAAAGCTACGGCCTCAACTTCGTGGCCTCACCGGTAACCATCATCAAATCGGTGCGCAAGGCCCTGAACGGGGGCATGGTGGAAGAGTACCGCCTGCCCGCCACCGAGGAGGAGCTGGCGCGGCTGCTGCGCAAAGTGAAGCTGTTTCGCCGCAAGCCCGAGTTCCGGGCCCTGGCCCTGCCCGACGCCACCGCCGGCCGCCTCACCGGCCGCATGGCCGACGTGGGCAGCATCAAAATCCACGCCCTCAACGGCGGCCTGCGGCAGTTTCTGCGCACGTCCGTCGATTCGACGGTGCTCCAAACCCGGCTCACCGGCTCGGCCAACCTGATCGACAAAAACAACGAAAACCTGAGCCGCGACATGATTACGGGCATGGCCCTCGACATCGTGATGGTGACCATTATCATTCTGGCCCTGTTTCGGAGCCTGCGCATGACGGCCGTGGTGCTCATTCCCAACCTGGTACCCATCCTGATTGTGGCCGGCGTGATGGGCCTGGCCGGCGTGAGCATGAAGGTGAGCACGAGCATCATTTTCACCATCGCCTTTGGCATTGCCGTCGACGACACCATCCACTTCATGAGCAAGCTCAAACTGATGCTGCTCAAGGAAGACGACCTGTTCAAGGCCGTGCGCAAAACCTACCTCATGGCCGGCAAAGCCGTTATCGTGACCTCCCTGATTCTGGTCGGCGGCTTTTCCACGCTGCTCTTTTCCTCGTTTGATGGCACGTTTTACGTGGGCTTCCTGATTGGCCTGACGCTGCTCTTCGGGGTGGTGTGCGAGCTGACCTTGCTGCCGATTCTGATTCTGTGGCTCTACAAGCACAAGCCCAAGGCTATCCGGGAGGCGGTGGTGGTTCCCTGACGGATTGTAGCGGAAGCAAGCGCAGCAGGCGCCGGGGTCGCTCTTGGAACTGCCCGGCACCTGCTGCGTACATACCGCACCCATTGCGGGCTTAAACCATCTCCCCATCTTTGCCCCATGAAAATCCTGCTGCTTGCTCTCCTCGCCCTCTCCTCCACCAGCGCCCTCGCCCAAACGCCCACCACTCCCACCAACGACCCGCTACCCGGCCTGATTCAGGAGCGCCAGCAGCTGGTGAGCCAGTACGAGGCCGCCAACCGCCAGCGCAACGCCTTCCTGGCCAACAAGCCCAGCAAAAAAGACCTGGAGGAAGTTGTGGGCGCGCTCAAGGGCATCATCCGCAAGGACACCGAAATCATCGGGGCGGTGCAGGCCGCCACCCTGCGCCAGACCGCCGCCGTGGTGGCCGAAAACCAGCAGGTCAAGCAGCAGGTATCCGTGGCCCAAACCGACCAGACTACCACCCGCCAGCGCTTCTACGACCTGGAAAACCAAATCACCAACCTCCAGGAGCGCGACCGACAGCGCGACAAGAAGCTCCGCGACCTGCAAGCCACCGCCGACGCCGCCACCAGCGCCCGCACCAGCCGCGAGCTGCTGGCCGTGGGCCTGGCCCTGCTCGCCGCCGGTCTGCTCTTCTACGTGCTCAAGCTCCGCGGCCAGCTAAGTGCGCGGCCGGCAGGGCGGCGGAAGTGAGTGGTCGTTGTCAGTTGTCAGTTGTCAGTTGTCAGTTGTCAGTTGAAGGAACGTCATTCCGAGCAGCGCGAGGAATCTCGCGTGCAATAGTAATCTGGTCGGCTGGCTCCTCCTCTCCCCGAGGAGAGGGGGCCGGGGGGGTGAGGTGAAACGTTAGAACGAAGCGGTAGAGATGCTTCGACTGCGGCTGCGCACACTGGCTTGATGCGCCACATGCTCAGCATGACGTTCTGACAACTGACAACCAACCCCTAACAACTCATTCCTTCACCAGCTTCTCGGCCCTGAAAACATCATCAGCAGCCTGCAAAAGCTTGGCGCGGAGCTGGGGGTTGTAGGTGGGGCGGGCCATGAGGAACTCGCGAACGGTGCGGGCGGCGGTGGGCGTCTGGTAGCTGCCCAAGGTGGCCTGGAGCCAGGAATAGGGAAAGAAAATGTCGCCGGTCTGCTGGATTTCTTCGAGCAGGGCCAGGCTTTGGGGCAGGTATTTTTCGGAGGTGGCGGCCCGCAGCGGGTGGTGCAGGTAGGCCAGTGCGGCTGTCACCCAGGCTTCCTTTTCGCGGTTTTTCTCGTCGGAAAGCGAGGCGAAGAAGGCGTCGCGGGTGGCCGCGTCGGGCGCGAGGGCGGGCAGCAGGAACTCCATGCGCTTGCGGCGGTCGGGGTTCGGGATGCGGGTGAGCTGGCGGGGCAGGATGGGTGCGGGGGCCGGGTAGTCGCGCACGGCCAGGGCCAGGGCGAGGCTGGTGTAGTCGTCCTCGGTCAGCTTCACGCCCGCGGGGGCCTGCTGCTGGTCCCAGATGCGGTAGAGGCGCGCCTGAGCCGCCGGGCTCAGGGCCACCGACTGGTAAGCCTTGAATAGTAGCTTCTTGACGTTGGGCGCGGGGTTTTGCTCCATCGCCCGCCACAATTCGGTTTCCAACGCAGGAGCCAGCGCGGCGCGACGGGCGGGCGGCAGCAGCTTCCAGTACACATCGGTCAGCTGGCTGGTGAGCAGCTTGAGGTTCAGCTCCTCGGTTTCGCGGGGCAACTGGCGGCGCACCACGGCCAGCAGCTCGGCCGGCGCGAGGGCGCGGCCGTTGAGCATATTTTCGTAGAGGTTCACGTAGGCCGCCGCCCGGGCCACCGGCGTGGGCAGGGCGGCCAGGCTGGCCGGCAGCGGCTTATCAATGGGAAACACGCCGTAGCCCAGGCCCGTGGAGTTGAACAGGATAAACGCCGGGGCCGGCTCGCCCACGGCGGCGGATACCGGCACTTCGCGCGCGTTCTGGTTCACGGTTAGCTCGCGGGTGCGGCCGTTGGGGTACACCAGCAGCACCTCGAAAAAGCTGGGGCCAGATGCGGTCGGAGCCATCTTCGGCTTGCTGGCGCAGGCGCAGGCTGGTAATTTTCCCCTGGGCAGTTTGCAGGTCGTAGTCGAATACCGGGCGGCCGGGCTGGTTGACCCACACCTGGTTCCAGGCCTGCAAATCGGCGGGCGTGCGCGCATCCAGAATCTTAATCAGGTCGGGCCAGGTGGCGTTGCCGTGGGCATACTGCTGCAGGTAGGCGCGCAGTCCGTCGCGGAAGGACTCCTCCCCCATCAGCCGCTCCAGCTGGCGCATCATAATGGGCGCTTTGTGGTAGATAATGCCCCCGTAGAGCGAGCCCGCGTCGCTCAGGTTATCCAGGTTCTGGCGGATGGGGTTGGCCCCGGTGGTGCGGTCCACGCCGTAGGCGGCCGGGTAGTGGTCGATAACGAATTTGAGGTCGTAATTCGACTCGGGCAAGGCCACCTGGGTGATTTTATCGGCCATGAAGTTGGCAAACACCTCCTTCATCCACACGTCGTTGAACCACTGCATGGTCACCAGGTCGCCGAACCACATGTGGGCCGTTTCGTGGGCAATCAGGTTGGAGCGGGCGATTTTCTGGTCCTGGGTTGCGCCCTCGTCCAGAAACAGCGAGCTGGCCTTGTAGTCGATGGCGCCCACGTGCTCCATGCCGCCGTACTGGAAATCGGGCAGGGCCACGAAATCGAACTTCTTAAACGGATACGGCAGGCCGGTGTAGCCCTCCAGAAAGCGGAGGGCATCGGCATGAATCTGGAAAATGGGGTCCAGACTCAGGGCCAGCTTGCTCTTATCGGTTTCGCGGTGCAGCAGCTGCATGGGCCGGCCCGCCACGGTGCGCGGCAGGCGCGTAAAGCGGCCCGCCGCAAACGAGAACAGGTAGGTGCTGATGGTGTCGGAGGGCGCGAAGCGGTAGGTTTTGCGGCCGGCCGCCACGGTGGAATCCCGCAGCGGACCGTTGGCCAGGGCATCCCAGCCAGCAGGCACGGCCAGCGTGAGCGTAAATGAGGCTTTCAGGTTGGGCTGGTCGAAAACCGGGAACACGGTGCGGGCCCGGTCGGGCACGAGCAGGGTGTAGAGGTAGTCGTCGTTGCGGTTGAGGCTCTGGTTGCCGGCCACAAAGTCGATTTGCACCTCGTTGGGGCCGGTTCGCAGACTGGCGGCGGGCAGCACCAAGTGCTCGGCGCGGTGGTCGATAGCCACCGGCCGGCCGTTGATGCGCAGGGCGTGCAGGTTGGCGGTCCGCTCCCGGAAATCAAGTTGCAGGGGCTGGCCGGCATTGGTAAGGTGGAAGCGTACCGTTTCGGTGGCCTCGATGGGCGCGGCGCGGTCGGCGGGCACGTTCAGGCTCAGCTCGTAGCCCAGCCGCGACACCCGGGCGGCCCGGTCTTCGGCCAGCTCCTGGCTCACGCCCGCCACTACGGCCGGGCCGGCAGTTTGGGAAGTAGCAGCAGGGGCAACGGCCGGCGCGAGCGGGGCGCGGGTGCAGGCGGCCAGCAGGCCCAGGGCCGGCAGTATGCGCCGGAAAAGACCAGGGGCAGGTAGCGAAGGAGAAAAAATCATGCAGCAGGACGAAAACAACGGCGCGGAAAGCCCCCAAGGTACGGCCGTTTCCAAGGAAGCGTTGCTCCCGCGACTCGGGGAAGAAAAAGCCCCTTAAACCTGCTTTCTGAAGCACAACACCTGTTTTTTAGCTTAACTCGACTATAACGCAACAGAAAAAAAGACCGTATAAATGGGAAGTTGAAGGGCATTTGACGGCCCGTTTTCGTTCACCTTTTACTTTTTTTCATCATGGCTATTCAGAAATATCAGGACTCGTTCTCCGATCCGGTTTCGGCTAGCTTTAGTACTATGCTAGACCGGTTTTTCAACGATTCGTTGGCCTCGCGGGGCCGGGTAAACAGCTTCTCGCCCCAAACCGACGCCTACGAGACCGAACAGGGCTACCAGATTGAAGTAGCCCTGCCCGGCATGAAGCGCGAGGATGTGAAGGTCGATTTCCATCAGGGTCGCCTCACGGTTTCGGGGGAGCGGAGCTTCCGCAATGAGCAGAGCCAGCGCCGCTACCACGTGGTGGAAAGCTCCTACGGCTCGTTCCAGCGTTCCTTCCAGCTTCCCGATACCGTAGACCCCAGCCGCATTGAGGCCACGCTCGAAGACGGGGTGCTGCACGTGCTCGTACCCAAGGATGAGCAAAAAACCATGCGTCATCAGATTCAGGTGCGTGGCAGCCAGGCAGGCAGCGAAAGTAACAAGGGTGGCAGCAATGGCAGCAGCGGCCGGTCTGGCAACGGCCAGTCCAAGGGCAACAACCAATCCAAGGACGCCGAGCAGCCCAACGAGGCCGGCACCACGGCCCAGGTAGATTCGGGTAGCTCGGGCAGCCGCAAGGCAAGCTGATTGACCCGCGTACATATCCCAAAGCCCCATCCGCAAAGCGGCGCCCCCTCCCTTGAGAGGGGGCGCCGCTTTTTTTGTTGAGGGCTTCTGCACCCGCCCGGCCCTATCTTGCCCCGCTATGCCCCAGTCGTCTTTCCTAACCACTGCTGCCCTGCCTGCCCCACGCCTTTACCCGCTCGGCGAATCGGCCGTAGTGCTGGAGTTCGGCACCGTTATCAGCGAAGCCACCAACGACACCATCCGGGCCGTGGCCAACTACCTGCAGGCCCACCCGTTTCCGGGCCTGGGGGAGCTGGTTCCCGCCTTCACCACGCTCACCGTGTTCTACGACCCCTGGCAGGTGCGCGCGAGCGGGGCCGCCGGGTCGCCGTTCGAGGCCGTGGCCGCCATCCTGCAGGACCGGCTGGCGCGGCTGCCCCCCATGGCGGCCGAGGCGAAAACCGGACCGGCAGTGGAAATTCCGGTGTGCTACGGGGGCGAGTTCGGGCCCGACCTGGAGGCGGTGGCCCGGCACTGCGGGCTGAGCGAGGCCGAGGTGGTGGCCCGCCACGCCGGGGCCGATTACCGGGTGTATTTCATTGGGTTCGCGCCCGGGTTTCCGCTACCTGGGCGGCCTGCCCGCCGAGCTGGCCACGCCCCGGCGCGCCAGCCCGCGGGCCGCGGTGCCGGCCGGCACGGTGGGCATTGCCGGGGCCCAGACCGGCATCTACTCCCTGCCCACGCCGGGCGGCTGGCAGCTGATTGGCCGCACCCCGGAGCGGCTGTTTCGGCCCGCAGCCACCGACCCCAGCCTGTTACGCGCGGGCCAGCGGCTGCGGTTTGTGCCCATCACGGAGGAGCAGTTCCATCAGTGGCCCGCCGCCCCCGCCCTATGAGCCTGCATCTCCTTGAAAGTTGTCCGAAAGAAGGCCGCGAGCTTGTAGCGCGAAGCTCCAGCTTCGCGCATTGCAGAACGGAATCGAGTAGAAGTCAGCAACGACACGCGAAGCTGGAGCTTCGCGTTACAGCCTTAGGGCGTAAGTACCAATCTACATGAGCCTGCACATCTTACGCCCCGGCCTGCTCACCACCGTTCAGGACGCCGGCCGGCCCGGCTACCGGCAGGCGGGCGTGGCCCTGAGCGGCCCCCTCGATGCCCGGGCCCTGCGCGTGGCCAACCTGCTGGTGGGCAACGCGGCCGGCGCGGCGGCCCTCGAAATCACCCTGCTCGGCCCCACCATCCGCTTCAGTACCGACCACCTGCTGGCCCTCTGCGGGGCCGACCTCAGCGCCACCCTCAACGGCCAGCCCCTGCCCCTGAACCGGGCCGTTGCCGTGCGGGCCGGCACCGAGCTGGCCTTTGGGCGGCCCCGGGCGGGCAGCCGGGCCTACCTGGCCGTAGCCGGGGGCCTGGCCGCGCCGCTGGTGCTGGGTAGCCGCGCCACCTACCTAACCGCCGGCATCGGTGGGCTGGACGGCCGGGCATTGCGGGCCGACGATGTGCTGGCCGGGGCCGAACCCGCCCCCGCCGCCGTCCGCCTGGTTCAGCAGCTGCTGGCCCAGTCGCCCGAACTACCCGGGGTGGCCGTGCCCTGGTTCCCCGACCCGGCCCTGACGCCCCGGCCCGAAGCTGCGCCCGTGCTGCGGGCGGTGCGGGGCCCCGAGTACGGGCAGTTTACGGCAGCCAGCCAGCAGGCTTTCTGGGCAGAAGAATTCCAGGTGACGCCGGCCTCTAACCGCATGGGCAGCCGGCTGGCGGGCCCGGCCCTGCTTCGCTCCGCCGATGCGCCCGAGTTGCTCTCGGCGGCTGTCATGTTCGGCACGGTGCAGGTGCCGCCCGGGGGGCAGCCCATCGTGCTGCTGGCCGACCACCAAACCACCGGCGGCTACCCCCGCCTGGCCCTGATAGCCGCCGCCGACTGGTCCCGCCTGGCCCAGGCGCCCCCGGGCGGCACGTTGCGGTTTCAGGAAATCAGCCTGCCGGAAGCCCAGCAGTTGTATTTAGCCCAGGAAGATCAGCTGCGGCAGCTGGAACGAGCCGTAGCGCTGCGGCTTAGTGGAACGATGTAGAGACGCGTCTTCGCGTCTCGTCGTTGAACGACCCGCCAGCCCGTTCTTTGGGGCAATGTCAGCACCGTCAGCAACGCCAAGACGCGAAGACGCGTCTCTACAGCCTATCTTGCCGGCCATGAATCCAACCCTTACCATCGACCTCAACTGTGACCTGGGGGAAAGTTTCGGCGCCTACTCGCTGGGCCAGGATGAAGCCATTTTGCCCTTCGTGACCTCGGCCAACATTGCCTGCGGCTACCACGCCGGCGACCCGGCCGTGATGAAGCACACCGTGCGCCGGGCCCTGCACCACGGCGTGGCCCTGGGCGCCCACCCCGGCCTGCCCGACCTGGTGGGTTTCGGCCGCCGCGAAATGGCCATTTCGCCCGAGGAAGCCTACGATATGACGGTGTACCAAATTGGGGCCCTGCTGGCTTTCGTGCGGGCCGAGGGCGCAACCCTGCACCACGTGAAACCCCACGGCGCCCTCTACAACATGGCCGCCGTGCAGCCCCTGCTTGGCCGAGGCCCTGGCCGAAGCCGTGTACCGCGTGGCGCCCGAGGCCTGCCTCTACGGGCTGGCCGGCAGCGCCCTGCCCCGGGCCGCCGAAAAGCTGGGCCTGCGCACCGCCCACGAGGTATTCGCCGACCGCAGCTACCAGCCCGACGGCACGCTCACGCCCCGCCGCCAGCCCGGCGCCCTGCTCACCGACCCCGCCGAGGCCGAGGCCCAGGTGCTGCGCATGGTGCGCGAGGGCCGGGTGCGGGCCCAGTCGGGCGAGGACGTGGCTATCCGGGCTGATACCGTTTGCCTGCACGGCGACGGCCCCCATGCCCTGACGTTCGCCCGCCGGCTCCGGGCCGCGCTGGCAGCGGCCGACGTGGCCGTGCAAACGCCCGCCGGGCTTCGCCGATGAAGCCGGCCCGCAACTGGGGCGTGCTGCTGGGGGCCGCCTTTCTGATGGCTACTTCGGCCGTGGGGCCGGGTTTTCTGACCCAGACCACTGTATTTACCGAGCGGCTCGGGGCCAGCTTCGGCTTCGTGATTCTGCTCTCGGTGGTGCTCGATATCGGGGTGCAGCTGAACGTGTGGCGGGTAATTGCCGTGGCCGAGCTGCGGGCCCCCGACATTGCCAACCGCGTGCTGCCGGGCCTGGGCAGCCTGATTTCGGTGCTGATTGTGCTCGGGGGCCTGGCCTTCAACGTGGGCAACGTGGGCGGGGCCGGACTGGGGCTGTCGGTGCTCACGGGCCTGCCCGTGCCGGTGTGCGCGGGGCTGGCCGCGGCTGTGGCGCTGGGTATTTTTCTGGTCCGCGAGGCTGGTCGGCTCATGGACCGCTTCGCCCAGCTCATGGGCCTGGTGCTGGTGCTCACCATCGTGTACGTGGCCTTTACCACCCACCCGCCCCTGGCCGAAGCCGCCCGCCGCAGCCTCGCCCCCACCCAACTCGACCTGACGGCCATCATCACGCTGGTGGGCGGCACGGTGGGCGGCTACATCACGTTTTCCGGCGGTCACCGCCTGCTCGACGCCGGCATCCGGGGCGAAGCGGCCCTGCCCGAAGTGACGCGCAGCGCCGTGCTGGGCATTTCGGTGGCTTCGCTGGTGCGGGTGTTTCTGTTTCTGGCCACGCTGGGCGTGGTCAGTCAGGGCCTGGCCATTGATCCGGCCAACCCGCCCGCCTCGGTGTTCCGGCTGGCGGCCGGGGAGCTGGGCTACAAGTTGTTCGGGGTGGTGATGTTCGCGGCGGCCGTTACGTCCATTATCGGCTCGGCCTACACGTCCATTTCCTTTCTCAAAGCCCTGCTGCCCCGGGTGGCGGCCCACGAAAACCGCTGGATTATCGGCTTTATCGGGCTCTCCACGCTGCTGTTTCTCACCATCGGCCAGCCCGTGCAGATGCTGCTCTGGGCCGGGGCCCTGAACGGCTTCATCCTGCCCCTGACCCTGGGCACCCTGCTGGTGGCCGCCTACCGCCCGGCCATCGTCGGAAGCTACCGCCACCCGCTGGTGCTGGCCGTGTTCGGGGGCTGGTGGTGCTGGTGATGGCCTGGCTCAGCGGCTCGGTGCTGCTCAAGGCGTTGGGGGGGTGATGTTCGGCTGGAGCACCTCACCCCCCGGCCCCCTCTCCTCGGGGAGAGGGGGTGAGTTCTACGACTGCTGACGCCATCTTTTAAGCAACACTTACCATCATAATCCGCCGTGGCTCCCCCTCTCCCTGAGGAGAGGGGGCCGGGGGGTGAGGTGCCCGCCAGAGCATCCCCCCGAAACCTATTCGGTCCGCCCAAGTTGGCATTGTTACCAAACAATCTTCGCTGAACCCCGTTCGCCTATGCGCTTTCCTCTACATCCTGATTTTGTGGCTGTTGCCCCTGCTGACCCTGGCGCAAACGGGCGTACTGAGTGGCACCGTGCGCGACCGGGCCACCCAGCAGCCAGTACCGGGCGCGACGGTGGCCCTGGAGGGCACCAGCCTCGGGGTGGCCGCCGACGCGCAGGGCCGCTTCCGGCTCGCCGACATCCCGACGGGCAGCTACAACGTGCGGGCCTCGTTTATTGGCTACGAGCCCCTGCTGCGGGCCAACGTGGTCATCACCAGCGGCAACGCCAACATTGTGGGCCTCGAGCTGGTGGCCGCCCAGCAGCAGCTCGGCGAGGTGACCGTGACGGCCAGCCGCGCCATTCGGGTGGCCACGGCCGAAACGCCGCTGAGCGTGCAGCGCCTGAGCGCCCAGGAAATCAAGAGCAACCCGGGCGGCAACTTCGACATCTCGAAGGTGGTGCAGGTGCTGCCCGGCGTGGGCGGCGGCGGCACGGGCGGCACCGCCGGCTTCCGCAACGACATCATCATCCGGGGCGGCGCGCCCAACGAAAACGTGTACTACCTCGACGGCATCGAGGTGCCGGTCATCAACCACTTCCAGACCCAGGGCAGCGCCGGCGGGCCGGCCGGCATGCTCAACGTGAGCTTTATTGATGAGGTGACGCTGAGCACTTCGGCCTTCGAGGCCCGCTACGACAACGTGCTCAGCAGCGTGCTCCAGTTCCGCCAGCGCGAGGGCAACCCCGACCGGGTGCAGGGCAACGTGCGCCTGAGCGGCACCGAAGTGGCCGGCACCCTCGAAGGCCCGCTGGCCCCCAACACCACGTTTCTGGCCTCCGTGCGCCGCTCCTACCTGCAGGTGCTCTTCAAGCTGATTGACCTGCCCATCCGCCCCGATTACTGGGATTCGCAGTTCAAGATTACCTCGAAGCTGGGCCCCAAAACCACCCTCACGGCCCTGGGCCTGGGCGCTTTGGACCACTTCGAGGTGGCCGTGCCGCGCTCCACTACGCCCGAAAAGGCCTACATCCTCCGCAACACGCCCACCATCGACCAGTGGAACTACACCGTGGGCCTGAGCCTGCGCCAGCTGCTGCCCCGGGGCTACCTCAACCTGGCCCTGAGCCGCACCCAGCTCAGCAACCAGGTCGATTTTTTTGAGGGCGGCACCGCTTTCCAGGGCGACGAGAGCCGGCGGGTGCTGCTCACGCGCTCGGGCGAAACCGAGAACAAGCTCCGCCTCGACGTGAACCGCAGCGCCGGCCGCTGGCGCTACGCCTACGGGGCCGTGGGCCAGCTCGTGCACTACGACAACCGCTTTTTCAACCGCCTGCGCCAGGCCGTGCTGGCCCCCGACGGCACGGTGCAGCAGCCGGCCGTGACGGTCAACTTCAACTCCAGCCTCGATTTCGCCCGCTTCGGCGCCTTCGCCCAGCTCACCCGCTCCTTCCTGGCCGCCGACCGGCTCACGCTCTCGGCCGGGGTGCGCACCGACGGCAACAGCTTCACCGACGGCGGGGCCAACCTGCTGCGCACCGTGTCGCCGCGCCTCTCGGCCACCTACGCCCTCACGCCGCGCTGGAACCTGAACGCCAGCGTGGGGCGCTACTACAAAATCCCGCCCTCCACCCTGCTCGGCTTCCGCGACAACGCCGGCCGGCTCGTCAACCAAAGCAACCGCTACATCGGCAGCACCCACTACGTGGCCGGGCTCGAGTTTCTGCCCAGCCCCAGCCGCCGCTTCACGCTGGAGGGCTTCTGGAAGCAGTACGACCACTACCCCGTGAACGTGCGCGACGGCATCTCGCTGGCCAACCTGGGCGGCGACTTCATCGCCCTGGGCAACGAGGCCGTGACGAGCACCGGCCGGGGCCGGGCCTTCGGGGGCGAGTTCTTCTTTCAGCAGCAGCTCACCCGCAACCTGTACGCGGTGACGTCCTACACCCTGTTTCGCAGCGAGTTCACCGGGGCCGACAACCGCTACCGCCCCTCGGCCTGGGACACCCGCCACCTGGCCTCGGCGCTGCTGGGCCGCAAGTTCGGGCGGGGCTGGGAGCTGGGCCTGAAGTACCGCTTCGCGGGCGGCGCGCCCTACACGCCCTTCGATGCGGCGGCCTCCCGGGCCAACTACCTCACCGTGGGCCAGGGCGTGCTCGACTACAGCCGCCTGAACACCCAGCGCCTGGGCTCCTTCCAGCAGCTCGATTTCCGCCTCGACAAGAAAATCAACCTGCGCCGCCTCACCCTCGATTTCTACGTCGATGTGCAGAACGCGCTGGCCCTCAAGTCGCCCGCCGTGCCCAGCTACGCCTTCCAGCGCACCCCCGACAACACCGAGTTCGTCTCCACCGACGGCCAGCCCCTGCGCCCCGACGGCAGCAACGGCATCCCCGTACTACTCGACAACGCCGGCGCCACCGTGCTACCCACCATCGGCTTTATTGTGGAGTTTTGATATTCTGCGCTTTAATTGAGTAGTAGCAGTCAGCCCAAATAACGGATTACGAA
Source organism: uncultured Cytophagales bacterium (assembly GCA_963711295.1). Lineage (GTDB taxonomy): Bacteria > Bacteroidota > Bacteroidia > Cytophagales > Hymenobacteraceae > Hymenobacter. The sequence goes on along the minus strand of CAVQDF010000003.1, from coordinate 500,429 downwards.
ACTAGAGCTTGAAACTAGCTCCCCTCCTCAGATGAGGAGGGGTTGGGGGTGGTTGACCTTGCGTTGAACAGCCATTAGAAACTAGCTCTAGCAACCGTTCTGACAGCATCAACCACCCCCAGCCCCTCCTTTCCAAGGAGGGGAGCTAAATTCTAGCTTACTAACGTAGTATCCGTTCCACTTCCGCGCTGCCCGGACTTATCCCTACCTTCCCGTTCCAGCTTCTCGCCTCCCCCCATGCCCCACCCCGCCCGCCTGCTGCTTGCCGCCGCCCTGTTGCTCACCGCCGGCTGCACCACACCGCCCGCCACAACGGCCTACGACCTGGTTATCACCCACGCCAACGTGGTGGACGTGGAAACCGGCACCATCCGGGCCGACCAGACTGTGGCCGTAGCCGGGGGCGTTATCCGCCGGCTTGGCCCTACTACGGCTAACGCGCCGCGGGCTACCCGCACGCTCGATGCCCAGGGGCGCTACCTCATGCCCGGGCTCTGGGACATGCACGTGCACTTTCGGGGCGGCGACTCGCTGATAACGGCCAACCGCAACCTGCTGCCCCTGTACCTGGCCCACGGCATTACCACGGTGCGCGACGCGGGCGGCGACCTGACCCCGGCCCTGCGGCAGTGGCAGCGCCAGATAGCGGCCGGCCAGCTGGCGGGGCCCACCATCTTCACCTCGGGACCCAAAATTGACGGTCCCGGTGCGTTCTGGGCCGGCTCGCTGGAAGTGGAAACGCCCGCCCAGATTAGCCGGGCCCTCGATTCGCTCCAGGCCCTGAAGGTCGATTACGTGAAGATTTACGAGAGCACGATTTCGCGGGAGGCGTTTCTGGGCACCATCACGCAGGCCGAAAAGCGCGGCATGCTCACCACCGGCCACATGCCCTACACCGTGACGCTGGCCGAGGCCGCCGCCGCGGGCCTCGATGCCTCCGAGCATCTCTACTACGTATTCAAGGCCTGCTCCAACCGCGAAGACAGCCTCACGGCCGTTATCCGCCAGAGCCAGGGCACCGCTAAGCCCATCGGGCTGTTTGCGGCCCTGCCGGCCGTGTACCGCACCTACGACCCGGCCACCGCCGCCCGCACGTTCCGGATGCTGGCCGAGCGCCGCACGGCCGTTGTGCCCACGCTCTACATTCAGCAGCTGCTGGCCGATTTGCCCACCACCGACCACTCCCGCGACTCGCTGCTGGCCTACATCGACCCCAAAATTGAGGCCACCTACGCCCGCCGCCTGGCCGGGGCCCGGCAGCAATCGGCCGCCACCCGGGCCTTCAACCAGCAGTTGGGCGAGCGGTTCCGCAGCCTGATTCCGGGTCTGCAGAAGGCCGGCGTGCTGCTGCTGGCCGGCTCCGACAGCGGGGCTTCCAACTCCTACGTGTACCCCGGCGCGGCCCTGCTCGGGGAGCTCGACCAGCTGGTGCGCGCCGGCCTCACGCCGGCCCAGGCCCTGCGCACGGCCACCATCAACGGGGCCATTTTCTTCCACCAGCAGGCTACGGCCGGCTCCATCGCCCCCGGCAAAGCGGCCGATTTGCTGCTGCTCGACCAGAACCCGCTGACCAGCCTGGCGGCGCTGCGCGGGCCGCACACGGTGGTGGCCCGGGGCCGGGTGTATTCGGCCGCCGAGCTGCGCCGGCAGCTGCTGGCCGTGCGGCGGCGGTAGGCGCCCGTTCCGCCGTACCTTGCAGGCCATGACAACTTCGACGACGCCCACGCCCACCGACACCGCCCCTTTCATCGTGACCAACGCGCCGCCGGAGCTCACCGACCCGGCGCGGCAGCAGCGCATCATGGTCGACCTCTCCGACATGGACGACTACTACGTGGTGTTTGAGCGCTACGGCTTCGGGGGCGGCGGGGCCAGCTGGGCCGAGCACATCGAAACCATTCTGGAGGAGCACGCCCCCGATTTGCTGGAGCGCGTGGAGCTGGCCGGGGCCGGCGAAATCTTCCGCGCCTTCACCGACGGGCCCGCCACCACGGCCCGGTTTCTGGCCCTCATCCGGCCCATTTTTGCTGATCTGGGGAGCCTGAGCAAGTACCTGAGCCAGACCGACCCCACCGATTTTTTCGAGTAAAAAACCGTGGAAAGAGGTCCGGCCGGGCTTTTTTGCACGTAGAAGACGAGGAATAATTGCCTGGTTGGAATGAAAATACTGTTGGTAGAGGACGAGCCCAAAGTGGCCTTCTTCGTGAAGAAAGGGTTCGAGAATGAGGGCTACGAGCTCGAAATCGCCCACGATGGCCGCATAGGCCAGTCGCTGATTCAGCAGAACCGCTACGATTTGGTGGTGCTCGACGTGAACCTGCCCTACGTCAACGGCTTCGAGTTGTGCCGGCTGGCGCGCCGGCAGCCCGTGCCCGCGCCGGTGCTCCTGCTCACGGCCCTCGACAGCCTCGCCGACAAGGTCACCGGCTTCGAGGCCGGGGCCGACGACTACCTGGCCAAGCCCTTCGAGTTTCGGGAGCTGCTGCTGCGGGCCCGCGCCCTCACCCGCCGCCACGCGGCCGCCACCACCGCCCCCCACGTGCTGCGCATCGCCGACCTGGAGCTCAACCTCGACGCCAAAACCGTCGTCCGCGCCGGCCAGCGCATCGACCTGACCACCAAGGAATACTCCCTGCTCGAATACCTGCTGCTCAACCAGGGCCGCATCATTTCCCGGGTCGATATTGCCGAGAAAGTCTGGGAGCTCAACTTCGACACCAACACCAACGTCATCGACGTGTACGTGAGCTACCTGCGCAAGAAGCTCGACCGCGGCTACCCCGTCAAGCTCATTCACACGGTCGTCGGCATGGGCTACGTGCTGCGGGAAGGGTAATTTTTAATGAATTAAGAATTAAGAATTAAGAATTGATTAGAATTAAGAATTAATAGCATAGTCCTGGCTGCGCAGACGAGTTACATGTTGCCAGCTTTAATTTTGATTTATTTCAACAATCGACATTTAGTTAATTCTTGATTCTTAATTCTTATTAAAAATGCTCATCCGAAACAAGCTGATTCTGCGGTTTACGCTGCTGGTCATGGGGATTCAGCTGATGTTTTCGGCGTTTCTCTACTACTTCCAGGCCACCGCGCGGGAGCAGCGGTTTATGGGCCGCCTGACCACCAAGGCCACCATGACCACCCGCCTGCTGGTGCGGCGCGGGGGCCAGGTAGACGAAACCCTGCTGCGCCAGCTCCAGCGCCGCGACCTGTTCACGATTCCGGGCGAGCAGATCAGCATTTACGGGCCCGGCCAGCACCTGCTTTACACCAGCGCCGACGGCCTGAGCCAGCGCCTGAACTCGCGCTACCTCACCCGCATCACGGCCGGTCCGCCGGTACACTTCCGCGACGGGCCGCTGGAGGTGGCCGGTTTCCGCTACGTGTACCGCGGCCAGCCCTACTACCTGTTTGCGGCGGGCCACGACGATTTCGGGCACGCCCAGCTGCGCAAGCTGCGCCTGATGCTGCTGGCCGGCAACCTGGCGGCGCTGGTGCTCATCATTCTGGCCGGCTGGTACTTCGCCGAGCAGGCCCTGCGGCCCATTTCGCGGATTGTGCGGCAGGTGGAGCGCATCACGGCCACCGAGCTCAGCGCCCGCCTCGACGAGGGCAACGGCACCGACGAAATTGCCCAGCTCGCCCACACCTTCAACCACATGCTGGGCGGGGTCGAGCAGGCTTTTGAGTCGCAGAAGAGCTTCCTGAGCAACGCCTCCCACGAGCTGCGCACGCCCCTGGCGTCCGTGCTGGGCACCCTCGAAACGGCCCACGCCTACGACACCGACCTGCCCGAGGCCAAGCGCAGCATCGGCTCGGCGGTGGAGGAAATCAAGAAGCTCGTGGAGCTCACCAATGGCCTGCTGAGTTTGGCCCAGGTGACGGACCCCAGCTTCGAGCAGGAGGCCGTGCGCCTCGATGAGTGCCTGACCCAGGCCCTCGACACCTGCCAGACCCGCTACCCCGGCCGGGAGCTGCGCCTGGAGTTCGGCGAGCTGCCCGCCGAGGAAGTGGACGACCTGTTTGTGGTGCGCGGCAACGCCCGCCTGCTCACTGCAGCCCTGCTCAACCTGCTCGACAACGCCTGCAAATACTCCGCCGGCCCTGTGCTGGCCCGCCTCGACTACCCCACGCCCGCCACCCTGCGCGTGCGCATCACCGATTCGGGCATTGGCATGGCCCCCCACGAGCTGGCCCGCATCTACGAGCCCCTCTACCGGGCTGGCACCGCCACCACGGCCCCCGGCTACGGCATCGGCCTGCCCATGACCCGCAAAATCATCCTCGTCCACCACGGCGAAATCCGCCTGATTTCCCACCCCGGCCACGGCACCACCGCCACCGTTGAGCTGCCGGGGTGGAATGGGTGAATGGGTGGGTGGATGGGTGAATGGTTGAACTGGTAGATGGTTGATTGGATAAAAGAACTGTCATCCTGAGCGGAAGCGAAGGACCTTACCACGTTGGAACGAGCCGTTGATAGGGCCGTGCTCACGTGATAAGGTCCTTCGCTCTGCGCTCAGGATGACAGTTTTGGTTACGCCCCATTCACCCATCTCATCCACATTCACCCATCCAACAATCCCACCCCCTCTAACATCTTCTAACCTCCTTCTCATACCGTTTTAATGTCGCGGGGGGAAATTTGGGGGTATGATGGGGAAACCAACGATTCGGCGCAACTCCCGCAACCTGCTTTTAGGCCTGTTGCTGGCGACGCTGTTGCTTTCGACCGGCCTGAATTTGTACCTGCTGCTGCAGGAGGAGCCCGCCTACCCGGCCGGCTACGAGCTCGACGCGCCCCTGCTGGAAACGGCCGCCGCCGTGGAGCTCGTCCAGACCCGGCGGGCCCTGGCCGAGTGCCAGGCCGGCCACCCGCTGCCGCCCGATTCGCTGGCTTCCGTGGCCACCATGGCGGCTCCCTGATTACGCTTGCTGCTGGCCCCACCCAACCGGGGTGGCGGCTTTTTTCCGTGTTCTTCCGCGGGCCGTTTGGCCCGCTCACCTCTTCCGGGGGCGCTTGGGATTTTGCCCGCTGCGCCGCCGGTTTTTTCTACCGCAACGCCTTTATGCCCTTCCCCTCCTTCTCCTGTTTCCGCTGGCTGCTGCTGCCTTTCTGCGCCGCTGCCCTGGCCGGCTGCGGCACCGACAGCCAGGCCGATTCGCCCAAAAAGGAAACGCCCGCCCGAGCTGCCCGTCGTGCGCCTGAACTCCCGCGACACCGTGCTCACCCACGACTACGTGGCCGATATTCAGGCCGTGCGCAACGTGGAAATCCGGGCCCGGCTGGCCGGGTTTCTGGAGCAGATTTACGTGGATGAGGGCCAGGCCGTGAAGAAGGGCCAGCCCCTGTTCCGCATCAACGACGCCGAGTTCCGCAGCCGCCTCGACCGGGCCCAGGCCGCCCTGAGCAGCGCCCGCGCCGATGCCCGGGTGGCCCAGCTGGAGCGCGAGCGGGTGCAGCTGCTGGTGAGCAAGGACATCATCTCCAAAACCGAGCTCGACGTGGCCCGGGCCAAGTACAACGCCGCCCTCTCGCAGGGTGCAGCAGGCCCGCTCGGCCGAGTCCACGGCCGCCCTCAACCTCTCCTACACGCTCATCAAGGCTCCCTTCGATGGCGTCATCAACCGGATTCCGCTCAAGGTGGGCAGCGTGGTAGATGACGGCACGCTGCTTACGAGCCTGTCGGATACCCGGGCCGTGTTTGCCTACTTCAACGTGTCGGAGGCCGAGTACCTGGAGTACGTGAAGACCCGCCAGCAGGACTCGGCCCGCAGCACCAACGTGGCCACGCTGCTGCTGGCTGATGGCAGCACGTATTCGGTGAAGGGCAAGGTGGAAACGGTGGAAGCCCAGTTCGCGCCCAACACCGGCTCCATTGCCTTCCGGGCCCGCTTCAACAACCCCCGCAAGCTGCTGCGCCACGGCGCCAGCGGCAGCATCCGGCTGGCCAACACGGTCCGCGATGCGGTGCTGGTGCCCCAGAAATCGGTGTTCGAGGTCCAGGACAAGAACTACGTCTACCTCGTGGATAGCACCGGCCGCGTGGCCCAGCACGCCTTCCAGCCCCAGACCCGCCTGGCCGATTTCTACGTGGTGAAAACGGGCCTGAAAACCGGCGACCGAGATCGTGTACGAGGGCGTCCAGGGCCTGCGCGACGGGGCCCAGATTACTCCCCGCGCGCCCCAGCCCGAACCCGCCGCCGAGGTGCGGTAGCGGGGCGCGAGTTGCTGACCGGAACGATGCTAGAAACTAGCTCCCCTCCTTGGAAAGGAGGGGTTGGGGGTGGTTGACAATCGTTGCCCATCACACTAAAAACTAGCTCTAGAAACCGTTCCAGCAGCATCAACCACCCCCAGCCCCTCCTTTCCAAGGAGGGGAGCTAGTTTCTAGCTTTTCACCTCCCTCTACCACCCACGCCGCCTAGCTGTTTCTATGTTCGCACTCTTCATTCGTCGGCCGGTTTTGTCGCTGGTTATTTCCTTATTTATTACCCTGCTGGGCGGGCTGGCGCTGTTTACGCTGCCCATCACCCAGTTCCCGGATATCGTGCCGCCGTCCGTGACGGTGACGGCGCGCTACACCGGGGCCAACTCGGAGGTGCTGGCCAAGGCCGTGGCTACGCCGCTGGAGCGGGCCATTAACGGGGTGCCGGGCATGACCTACCTGCAATCGGTGAACTCCAACAACGGCACCACGCTGATTACGGTGTTTTTCCAGGTGGGCACCGACCCCGACCTGGCCGCCGTGAACGTGCAGAACCGGGTGCAGACTGTTATTGACGAGCTGCCCGAGGAGGTGATTAAGGCCGGCGTGGCCACCGAGAAAGAGGTGAACAGCATGCTGCTCTACCTCAACATTATGAGCGACGACCCGACGGTGAGCGAGAAGTTCATCTACAACTTCGCCGACATCAACGTGCTCCAGGAGCTCAAGCGGATTGATGGCGTGGGCTTCGCCGAAATCATGGGCTCGCGCGAGTATTCCATGCGGGTGTGGCTGCACCCCGACCGCCTGGTGGCCTACGACGTGTCGGCCGACGAGGTGGTGGACGCCATCCGGGCGGCCAACGTGGAGGCGGCCCCCGGCAAATCGGGCGAGAGCTCGGGCAAGCAGGCCCAGGTGCTGCAGTACGTGCTGCGCTACACCGGCAAGCTCTTCGAGCCCAAGCAGTACGAGAACATCGTGCTGCGGGCCAACCCCGACGGCTCGGTGCTGCACCTGCGCGACGTGGCCGAGGTCAAGTTCGACATCCTCGACTACGGCATGATTTCCAAGATTGACGGCCGCCCCTCGGCCGCCATCATGCTCAAGCAGCGCCCCGGCTCCAACGCCTCCGAAGTCATTGAGAAAGTGAAGGAGCGCATGGCCGAGCTCAAGGGCACCAGCTTCCCGCCCGGCATGACCTACAACGTGGCCTACGACGTGTCGCGCTTCCTCGACGCGAGTATTCACGAGGTGCTGCGCACGCTGGTGGAGGCGTTTCTGCTGGTGTTTGTGGTGGTGTACCTGTTTTTGCAGGACTGGCGCTCGACGCTGATTCCGGCCCTGGCCGTGCCGGTGGCGCTGGTGGGCACGCTGTTTTTCATGCAGCTGCTGGGCTTCAGCATCAACCTGCTCACCCTGTTTGCCCTGGTGCTGGCCATCGGGATTGTGGTCGATAACGCCATTGTGGTGGTGGAAGCCGTGCACGCCAAAATGCACGAGGAGCACCTGCCGGCCATGGAAGCCACGCTGGCGGCCATGCAGGAAATCGGGGGCGCCATCGTGGCCATTACCCTGGTGATGTCGGCCGTGTTCGTGCCCGTGTCGTTCATGGACGGGCCGGTGGGCGTGTTCTACCGCCAGTTCTCGCTCACGCTGGCCATTTCCATCGTCATTTCGGGGGTGAATGCCCTCACCCTGACCCCGGCCTTGTGCGCCCTGCTGCTCAAGCCGGTGCCCGAGGGCGAAGCGGCCAAGAAGGGGCTGATTAACCGGTTTTTCGCCGGCTTCAACCGCCGCTACGAAAGCCTGGCCCAGGGCTACCAGCGCCTGGTGCGGGTGGTGGCCAGCCGCCGCCTGATTACCATTGCCCTGCTGCTGATCTTCTGCGCCGCCACCTGGGGCGTGAACACGGTGCTGCCCGTCCGGCTTCATCCCGACCGAGGACCAGGGCATGGTGTACGTGAACGTGACGACCCCGCCCGGGGCCACCGTGGAGCGCACCGAGCGGGTGCTCGACCAGATTGAAAAAGCCGCCGCCGCCGCTCGGGCCCGTCGAGTCGGTTTCGACGCTGGCCGGCTACAGCCTCATGAACGAGGTGGCCGGCTCCAGCTACGGCATGGGCATGATTAACCTCAAGAGCTGGGACGACCGCGAGCAGTCGGTGACCGAGCTGATTGCCGAGCTCGAAGCCAAAACCCGGCACATCACCGACGCCGACATCCAGTTCTTCCCCCCGCCCACCGTGCCCGGCTTCGGCAACTCGGCCGGCTTCGAGCTGCGCCTGCTGGACCGCACCGGCCGGGGCGACTTGCAGGAAACGGCCAAGGTCAGCCAGGATTTCATTGCCGCCCTGCGCGAAACGCCCGCCGTGGGCGCCGCCTTCACCGGCTTCGACGCCAGCTTCCCGCAGTACCTGATTCACGTGGACCAGGACCAGGCCGCCAAGAAGGGCGTGACGGTGGAAAAGGCCATGGGCACGCTCCAGACCCTGATGGGCTCGCTCTACGCCTCCAACTTCATCCGCTTCGGCCAGATGTATAAGGTGATGGTGCAGGCCGACCCCAGCTTCCGCACCCAGCCCGAGGACGTGCTCAAGCTCTACGTGAAAAACGACCGGGGCGAGATGGTGCCCTACTCGGCCTTCGTGCGCCTGGAGCGCGTGTACGGCCCCGAGCAGCTCACCCGCTACAACATGTACACCTCGGCCATGCTCAACGGCGACGCCGCCCCCGGCTTCTCCTCCGGCGACGTGATTTCGACCATCGAGAAGGTGGCCGCCACGTCCCTGCCCCGGGGCTACACCTACGAGTGGAGCGGCATGACCCGGGAGCAGATTCTGAGCGGCAACCAGGCCCTGTACGTGTTCGGCATCGTGCTGCTGTTCGTGTACCTGCTGCTGGCGGCCCAGTACGAGAGCTTCCTGCTGCCCCTGCCCGTGATTCTGAGTCTGCCCACCGGCATCTTCGGCGCCTTCCTGGCCCTCAAGCTGCTGGGCCTCGAAAACAACATCTACGCCCAGGTTTCGCTGGTCATGCTCATTGGTTTGCTGGGTAAGAACGCCATTCTGATTATCGAATTCGCGGTGCTCAAGCGCAAGGAAGGCCTCTCGGCCCTCGATGCGGCCGTGCAGGGCGGCTACGCCCGCCTGCGCCCCATCCTGATGACCAGCTTCGCCTTCATTGCCGGCCTGATTCCGCTCACCATCGCCACCGGCGCGGGCGCGCTCGGCAACCGCTCCATCGGCACGGCCGCGGCCGGCGGCATGTTCATCGGCACCCTGTTCGGCGTGATCCTGATTCCGGGCCTCTACGTGCTGTTCTCAGGCGGCGGCAAGAAGGCTAAGCAGCCCGTTGAAACGCCCGAGGAAGAGGCGGTGCTGGTGTAATCAGAACGAAGCTCCCCTCCTCAGATGAGGAGGGGTTGGGGGTGGTTGACTACGCTCTGAACGATGCGCCAGAACGACCGGCAAAGGATTCGTTCAACGCCCGTCAACCACCCCTAACCCCTCCTTTCCAAGGAGGGGAACTAGTTCTAGTTTCTAGTCCTAATCTCCTCCCTACAAAGGCCCACATTCTCCCTTCCAGCTCCTCGCTCCTGACTCCTAGCTCCTCCCCCTCCATGCCCTCACTTACCCGCTCCCTGCTCCCCTTCCTCACGGCCCTTTCGCTGGCGGCGGCGGGCTGCCGGGTGGCCGCGCCGGCAGCGGCCCCGGCCGCCACGCCCCTGCCCGCCGCCTTCCCCTTGGTCGTCGCCGATTCGGTGATGACCGACTCCGTGGCCTCCTACGCCGACCAGCCCTGGCGGGAGCTGTTCGGGGATGCCAACCTGCGCGGGCTCATCGACACGGCCCTGCAGGCCAACCCCGACGCCCGCATTGCCCTCCAGCGCATCGAAATTGCCCGGGCCGATTTGCAGCTCCGGCGCGGGGCCCTGCTGCCCACCGTGGACGGGGTGGCCAGCGCCGGCGTGGACCGCTTCGGCTACTACACCCTAAACGGCATCGGCAACTACGACACCAACCTGTCGAGCAACATCGAGGGCAAGGAGCGCATCCCCACGCCCACGCCCGACTTCTTCCTGGGCCTGCGCTCGTCCTGGGAAATTGACCTCTGGGGCAAGCTGCGCCAGCGCCGCAAGGCCGCCTACCTGCGCCTGCTGGCCACCGAAAAGGGCCGCCACCTCATCGAAACCGAGCTGGTGGCCGAAGTGGCCCGCCTCTACTTCAACCTGCTGGGCCAGGACAACGAGCTGCGGGTGCTGGAGAAAAACCAGCGCCTCCAGGAGCGCGCCCTCGACATTGTGGGCACCCTCAAGCGGGCCGGGCGGGCCAACGAGCTGGCCGTGCAGCAGTTCACGGCCCAGCTGCTGCGCACCCGCAGCCTGGAGGCCGAAACCCGCCAGCGCATCGCCGCCACCGAAAACACGCTCAACCGCCTGCTCGGCCGCTACCCCCAGCGCATCCGCCGCAGCCTGCCCATCCTCGACCAGCCCCTGCCCCGGCAGGTGGCGGCCGGCCTGCCCGCCGCCATGCTCCTGCGCCGCCCCGACGTGCGCCAGGCCGAGCTGGAGCTGGTGGCCACCCGCGCCGACGTGGCCGCCGCCCGGGCCGCCTTCCTGCCCTCGCTCAACCTCACGCCCTACCTGGGCCTGAACGCCTACCGGGCCTCGGTGCTGTTTTCCACGCCCGGCTCCCTGGCCTACGGGCTGCTGGCCGGCCTCTCGGCCCCGCTGCTCAACCGCAACGCCCTCAAGGCCGGCTACCGCCGCTCGGCCGCCGAGCAGCAGATTGCCTACCACAACTACCAGAAAGCCATGCAAACGGGCTTCGAGGAAGTAACCACCAACCTGCGCGGCCTGGGCAACTACCAGCGCATGTACGAGCTCCAGCAGCAGGAAGTGGAGGCCCTCAACAAGGCCGTAAGCATCTCCGACGACCTCTACAAGGCCAACTACGCCACCTACCTGGAGGTGGTATCGGCCCAGCGCAACGTGCTGGAGGCCGAGCTGAACCTGACCAACACCCGCCGCCAGCAGTTCCTGCTCCTCATCGACCTCTACCGCGCCCTCGGCGGCGGCTGGACGGCAACCGGAACCGGGAAATAGGGCGTATCGCTACCGCTTCATTTTGGTCGTTTACCAGGCCCCGCAGTCGTCGGAGCCAATGGGCGAGCCGTCGGGCATGGACAGGGCTGGCGCGGGCTGAAACTTCTCGGGGTTCTCCTCGAATTCCCTGATGGTGCGCAGCGCCGCCAGCGCCGTGGCCCGGACGTTTTCGTTGGCGCCGGTTTTGCGCAGTTTTTCCAGCCGCTTTTTCAGCTCCTCCACCTTCAGGGCCGTCAGGGCCCTTACGCCCGTCGGGGCCTGGGGGGCGGCGGCCAGGGTTAGCAGTTGCCGCAGCGTCAGGGTTTGCACTAGGCGCTGCAGCTCGCCGGCGGGGCCGGTTTCGGGGGCCCGGCCCCAGGTGGCGGCCAGCAGCTTATCGAGCACCGCGCTCAGGCCGGGCTGCTCGGCGTGGCGGGCATGGTACTGCTCGAGGCGGGCGGCCCGCTCCGGGTGCAGCAGAAATTCCAGCGTAGTGGTTGCCGCCGACTCGGCGGCGGCCAGCGGGTCGAAGGTGAGGCCGGTGCGCGCCGGGAAGGTTTCGCGGCTGCGGCCGTAGTTCACGGGCCGGGGCGGAATTTTAGCCAGCAGCTCCTCCGACAGGGCCAGCTCGCGGGGCGAAAGTGTGCGCAGCAGCGCCTCCACGGCCTCCCACTGCTCGGCCGGAGCCAGCAGCCGGGTGATGGGCTGCCCGTCGCCCTTCACGGCGTAGGTGTAGTAGAGCCCGCCGATTTGCTTGGCCGCCGCCTCTACCTGGTAGCGCTGCAGCAGGTAGATGGGCACCAGCACCTCCTCGAGCTGGGCCAGGGGCCGTCCCGGGGCCAGGGCTTTTTCCGAGAAGCCATCCAGCAACTTGCGGCGAATATCCATCAGCCGGTTGAGCTCGCGGGCGGCATTCGGGCCATCATCCCAGAGGTGGGCCGCGGGGTGGGCGCCCCCGGGCGCCCGGGCATCGGCATCCGAAATAAAGGCGTAGCCCTCGGCCAGGGTCTGGCGCATAATGGCCTGCAGGGCGGCCGCCTCATCGGCGGCGGGCCCGAAGTCCTGGTAGCCGTAGAGAATAGCCCGCTTGTCCCAGCTGCCGATGCCGGTGGCGTAGGCCTGGCTCAGGTCTACGCTGCCATCGGCCCCGAGCAGGATGCGGGGCATGGGATAATCCATAACGGAGGCCCTTTCCTGGGTGCTGGCGGCGTAGTTGTGGTAGAGGCCCAGGGTGTGGCCCACCTCGTGGGCGGCCAGCTGGCGCAGGCGGGCCACGGCCATCTGCAACATGGCGGGGTTGGTAGGCTGGCCCTCTTCGTAGGGTTGGAGCAGCCCTTCGGCGATGAGAAAGTCCTGGCGCACCCGCAACGAGCCCAGCGACACCTGCCCCTTGATGATTTCGCCGGTGCGCGGATCGACGATGCTGGCCCCGTACGACCAGCCCCGGGTGGAGCGGTGCACCCACTGAATGAGGTTGTAGCGGATGTCCATGGGGTCGGCGCCTTCGGGCAGCAGCTTCACCTGGAAGGCGTTGCGGTAGCCGGCGGCCTCAAAGGCCTGGTTCCACCAGGCAGCCCCTTCGAGCAGGGCCGAGCGCACGGGCTCAGGCGCGCCCCGGTCGAGGTAGTACACAATGGGCTCCACGGCCTCGCTGACAGCCGCCGCGGGGTCTTTCTTGCGCAGGCGGTGGCGCATGAGCTGGCGCTGCACCAGGGGCTGGTCGATGGGCGTGGCGTAGTCGAGGAACTCGTTGGCGTAGTACCCGGCCCGGGGGTCGAAGGCGCGGGGCTGGTAGCCGGCATCGGGTAGCTGAATAAAGGAGTGGTGCAGGTGCACCGTCAGGGCGCTGGGGTCGGGCGTAACGGAGCTGATTTCGCGGCCCTTGGCCTTGCCGACCAGCGTCACGATGGCCTCAAACTCGGAGTTCTGCGGGAAGCCTTTGGTGCGCGGCATAAACACGGCCGAACGGCTTTCCTCGGCCTTGTAGCTGCCCTGCTTGAGCTCCTCGAGCTTGTCGGCCAGCTGGTGGGAGTCGCGCAGCAAAAAGGGCGTCAGGTCGATGAGCACGCGGTTGCCCTCCTGGGCCTCGGCCTTGAACCCCCAGATGACGGACTGGGCAAAGGCCTGCTCCACCGACTGGCGCTCGTCGGGGTTGGGGCTCACGGCGCGGTAGTCGTAATTGGGCTGGAGCAGCAGAATCTTGGGGCCGCTGCGCACGAATTTCACGATGCGCGTCTGCCCGATCTGGCCCCGGTCGAGGCCCAGGTCGTTGGAGCCGACCCCGCTGGGCAGGGAGCTCACGTACAGGATTTCCTGGTCGAGCTTATCGATTTCGAGCAGAATCCGCCCGCCTTTCTCATCCCAGTAAAACGGAAAGAAGCCGGCCGATTTCTGGAAGCCTTTGGTTTTCTCGGCCAGCGTCTGGGCCCGCAGGCCGGGGGCTGCGAGCAGCAGCAGGCTCAGGAGCAACGAGTAGCGTTTTAACATGCGCGGGAAAGGTTTGGCTGGTGGATAGCGACGGTAAGGTAAAAACGGAAATCCGTTAGCGGGCCCACTAATTGCAGGGCGCTCCGATTTCGGGGCCGTCGACAACCTGTGCCCGGCCCCCAGGTTCCTACCCACGTCATCCAATGCCCGATTCCGTTGTCTGCTCTGCCTTCGCTGCTCCTGCTGCCCGGCCGCGCTGCCTGTTTCTACGCCGCCCGACTCGCTGACGCCCCACGAAGTCGAAATAGCGCCCCTTGAGCACGGTCACCTGCAAGTGCGCCGGCAGCTGCGCCCCACTTGGCGAAGCCCATCAGGGCTGGGTTCCGGGTCAGCGCGTCATGCAGGTGAAAGCCCACGTCGAGAGCGAACTGGCGCAGCTACTCGAAAAGGGCCGTCAGCAGCGGGGTGGCCACCGGAATGGGCTCGTAAAGCAGGTAAAAAGCTATTTCGGTAGCGCGGACAGAGGTAAAGTAAGTAAGAGTGGAAGGCGCTGGCTATCGGCTTTTTGCGCTAATTTAGTGGCAGCAGCGAGATGGCTAGTTGGGAGTATTTGACAAAATCTCTTTAACAGTAGAACCCTTGTCTGACGTGCCTGGCAATCGGTGCAGCTTTTGTTCGCCCGACTATTGCACTCGACCTGGCACTTTTTCTTTTAGGCATTACTTGCCTATCTTTTCCGCTACCCATACCTATCAGCAGCACCACTTCACCGCCTGTGCCTACGCCTTGGTAGCTGCCTCTATTTCTTATGTGGACTTCTTCCCGCACGCGGCGCTTGCGCCGCCTGGAAGCGGCCTGGCACCAGCCGGCTTCGCGCTCCCCCCACTTCCCCCTGGTGGCCCGCTACTACGACGCCGTGCAGCACGAGCCCGCCTATCACCGCCTGCCCGACCAAACCTGGGAGGACCTGAACGGCGAACTGTTCTTTGAACTGCTCGATGCCACGGTAAGCCGGGTTGGCCAGCAGTGCCTGTACCAGCGCCTGCGCAGCCCACTTGCCGATGAGGCCGCTCTGCACGAGTTCGACATGGCCGCGACCTTGCTGGCTCAGCAACCTGCGGCCCGCGGGCAAGCCCTGCTCGCCCTCGATGAGCTGACGGCCGATGAGGCGTACTACCTGGCCGATTTAATTAGTGGGGAGCCGCTGCCTACCATGCCCGGAGCCCGCTTCGCGCCGCTGCTCGCGCTGGGGCTTTTGGCCACCTTGCTCGGGGGCTTTTGGCTGCCCGTACTCTGGTTGGCTACGGGGGGATTTGCTCTCACCAATGCGGTGTTTCACTTCTGGCACCGCTCGCGGGTTCAACGCTATGTTCGTCCGCTGATGCAACTGGGCCGCTTACACCGGGCAGGGAAAAGGCTGCATCGGGCGGCCCTGCCCCTGCGGCCGCTGCAGCCGCTGGCTGCGCCCCTGGCCCGGTTGAGGGGAGTCTTGCGGCAAGTGGCTTTCTTTCAGGTGGAGGATAATTTGGCAGTGCTGGAACTGCTTAAGATGCTACTACTGCTCGACCAGCTCGTGTATGCCCGCTGCCGGGCGTCCGTGCAACGGCACGCACCCGCTATTAGGAGCGTTTTTGAGGCGGTCGGCTATGTCGATTGCGCCTTGGCGGTGGCCAGCTTCCGCCAGCGCCACATCACCTGCGTGCCGCACTTCGGGCCGGCCGCCGAGGGCATCCGGCTGCAAGCCGGCTACCACCCGCTGGTGCCAGGGTGCGTGCCCAACGACCTCACCCTGTCCGAGCAGGGGGTCCTGCTCACCGGCTCGAACATGGCGGGCAAAACCACCTTTATGCGCACGCTGGGCATAAATACGCTGCTGGCCCAGACCATAGCCACGTGCCCGGCCACCGCCTACCACGCCCCTTTTTGCCGGGTGCTCACCAGCCTCAGCCTGGCCGACAGCCTGCCCACGGGCAAAAGCTACTACCTGGTTGAGGCCGAAACCATGCGGCAGCTGCTGCTGGCCTGCGACGAGGCCCCCGGCAGCTACCTGCTGCTGCTCGATGAGCTGTTCAAAGGCACGAATACCCAGGAGCGCATCGCCGCTAATAAGGCCGTGCTGGCCTACCTGCAGCCGCGCAGCTGGGTAATGGCGGCTACCCACGATGGGGAGTTGGGCGCACTGTTGCAGTCATGCTTTGTCGAATACCACTTTTGCGAGACGGTTACGGCGGAAGACTGGTACTTCGACTTCCGCCTCAAAGCCGGGCCGCTCACCACGCGCAACGCTATTCGGTTGCTGGCGCGCCTAGACTACCCAGCGCAAGTGGTAGCCGACGCGCAGGCGCTCAGTGCCAAGCTGGCTACCCGAGCGCAACCAACCATGCCGGAGGCAGTTACCTCGCTGGCTGAGTCGACCAGCTGAGAGAAGGATTCAGTGGGCTGAAACACTCATTAGTACAGTTTTCTGAACTGGCCCCAGTTTTTACCTGCTGAGCTTGTCGAAGCATCTCTACCGCTTCGTTGAATGATTGCTACGAAGCGGTAGAGATGCTTCGACAAGCTCAGCATGACGGCCTTTTTGACTTTCTAAACAGCTTCACTGTAACCAGCCGTTTGCAACACAGAAACCAACCGATTTTACGTGCCTCCCCCGTTACTTTACAGCACTTCTCATACCCCCTTACCCCAGCGCCTCTTTAATCCGCCCTAACTCCTGTTCGCTGAAGGCCAAGTTTTCCAGGCAGCGCAGCGAATCGTCGAGCTGGGCGGGTTTGCTGGCCCCGATGAGCACGGAGGTTACCCGCTCGTCGCGCAGCACCCAGGCCAGGGCCATCTGGGCCAGGCTCTGGCCGCGCTCCTGGGCCAGCTCGTTCAGGGCCCGAATCTGGGTCAGGCGCTCCTCGGTGAGGTTGTTTTCAGTGAGGAAGCCCACGCCCTTGGCCACCCGCGAATCGTCGGGGATGCCGTGCAGGTACTTGCCCGTAAGCAGGCCCTGGGCCAGGGGCGAATACGGGATGCAGCCCACGCCTTCGCGGCCCAGCAAGTCGAGCAGGCCGTTTTCGGGGCTGCGCTCGAACATCGAGTACTTCGGCTGATGGATCAGGCAGGGCGTGCCCAGCTCGCGCAGCAGCCGGATGGCCTCGGCCGCTTCGGCGGGCTCGTAGTTGCTGATGCCCACGTACAGGGCCTTGCCCTGACGCACGGCCTGGGCCAGCGCGCCCATGGTTTCCTCCAACGGCGTTTCGGGGTCGGGGCGGTGCGAGTAGAAGATGTCGACGTACTCCAGGCGCATGCGCTTGAGGCTCTGGTCGAGGCTGGAGAGCAGGTATTTGCGCGAGCCCCACTCGCCGTAGGGCCCGGGCCACATGTCGTAGCCAGCCTTAGTGGAAATCACCAGTTCGTCGCGGTAGCCCCGGAAATCTTCTTTCAGAATGCGCCCGAAGTTGGTTTCGGCCGAGCCGGGGGGCGGGCCGTAGTTGTTGGCCAGGTCGAAGTGCGTGACGCCCGAGTCGAAGGCCCGGTGCAAAATGGCGCGGAAGTTACTGAGCACGTCGACGTCGCCGAAGTTGTGCCAGAGGCCGAGCGAGACGGCCGGCAGTTTCAGCCCGCTACGGCCGCAACGGCGGTAGGGCATCTCGGTGTAGCGGGTGGGGCTGGGTTGGTAGGACATGGGTTGGAGGCAAGAGCAAAGAAGGTGGATTTGGGGCTAAGAGCCTTAAACAGGTTGTTCCAGCATCTGTTTAAGGTCGCGCAAACGGCCGCGCACATTTTGCTGAAGCGCGTATCTGGCGAGTCCGGAGAACAGCCGCAGGGGTCCGCGCAGGGCGAAAGAGTAGGTGAACGTGGCTTCGGTCAGCTCCGGCCTAAGCGCCACAAAGCGCCAGGAGCCCGCAAAAGCGCGGAACAGACCGGCAGGCCGCGTCAGCTTTACGGCCACTACGCGAGGTGCGTTGAACGACACGTACTCGGTTTCCATACCGATGCCGTGCTTCGATACACACCACGACTTCACCCCCAGGCCTGCCGCCTGCGCTCCGTCGAGCAGCACGGCTTCGCGCAGAAACGTATCCCATTTCAACCGCTGGCCATAGTCCTGGGTATAGTCGAACACCGCCTGCTGGGAACGGGCAATGCGGATGGATTCGGTGAATTTATGCAGTTGCATGCTTGGCATTGCGGAGGATGAAATGCAGCAGATAACGCTGAAACAGATATAATACGGCCGTTATTGGCCCCAGCAATATCCAGCGCAGGTTGCTGTACTCGGTGCGCAGGGTTAGTCGGGTAACGCCCGTAACTTCCCACAACTCGCAGGCCCCGGCCAACAGGCGAAACCTGCCGGCCGACAGCCCGGACAACCATTAGCGACCGGGACCTGAAGTAGCGGACCAGAATGGCGCTGGCTTCGGCCACGGCGCCCGAAGGCCGCCCCCAGGCAAATAACGTCAGCCGCACCGAAACTCCGGTTGCTGCTATCTTTCATTTTGGCTGCTGCATCCCCGCACCGATAGCCTATATTCAGTCGCTCAACCACGCGCACTGCTGCCCATGACTACTTTGCAGGCCTCCGACCTGCCGGCCACCCGGGTGGTAGCCGGCCTGATTTTGCTTGGTAACTGTTATTTTCTTCCCCTGAGCTACCTCACCATCCGCTCCGAAGGCGGGGCAATGGGTTACGGCCTGCTGCTGCTGCCATTTTTACTGGCCGCCCACGCCTTGCTTGCGCCGGCAGCCCTGGTGCTCTTCCGGCGGTGGGCCCGCAGCAAAGCTTTATTTGTACTCAACCTCCTCGGGCTGCTGTACAGTGCGTGTCTGGGCTATTTTCTGTTTTTTATACCGGGCATTACTTGAATTAACCGCCCGGTTAGCCTACTTCCCAGCCGCTATGAAACTATGAAACAAGTACTCCTTTTCCTGCGGCCCTTCGTAAGCACCAGAAACTACGCCGGTTCATATAGCCCCTCCCCCGCCTTGCGTGGCGTCGACAATTCAGCCAAGCGGCTGTTGGGCCTCCTCCTGCTCTGTGGGCTGCGGCCTTTCATGGGGTTTGGGCAGGCGACTCCTGCCCCCGAAAAACTGTACGAAACGGCTTTTCACTATATCCGGCACGACCGGCAGCTTCGCCGGATGGGGCTTAACCTTCGGGACGTAGCCGTGTTCGACAGCATCGTTCATCAGGACCTGAGTTATTTTAGTGAAGATGTAGGTTCGTTGTGGGGATACAGTGCCCGGCACCAACTGCAACTGCTCGACTCGCTATTCCGGCTAAAAGAAACAACCTACCACAAGCCCTATTCCTCTCCGCTAACTGCCCGCCTGACCACCAACTCCGGTACCCGGAAAGGCTGTACCGTTATCCTGTTTTCCCGCCTCCACAACAACTTGTTACTGGCGCAGGTCAGTGATAACCAGGAGGGCGGACCCGGCTTGAAAAATATATTTTCCACGTTCGACCAATCCGTTATCTACTTATTCATGTTTGACCCCGAAGGCAAAATCCAGCGGTGCTATTCGCATCTTATCCACTACAACTAGCCAACTCCCGCCAATACCTTTCCCAAATTCCTCCCGACCTTCGGCCACCATTTGCCCGGATTCGTTGTTAGTTACGAATCCCAAAAACTGAATCTGTTGGCTGAACAACCTACTTATACCGAACCCTACGCCCTCGAAAAAGAGCTGCGCAAGGTGCAGGCCCTCATGAAGCTCGAGCAGCAGGAGGACTACGAACAATTCAAAATCAAGAGCGCCCAGGCCACTATTGCCGAGCGCCAGCGCCGGGGCCTGACCTGGTACCCGGTCAAAATCACGAAGGAAGACATTGGCTTCGGCGGTAAGCTCGTGATTGAGCTGGAGCGCCAGGGCGGCCAGGGCGCGCTGCACCTGTTTCAGGTGGGCAAGAACGCCGCCCTGTTCGGCAACATCCCCGGCCGCTCGGGCTCCGATAGGCCCACGCTCAACGGGGTTGTGACCAGCGTGAAGCGCAACAAAATCCTGCTCGCCACCACCAAGGAAGATCTGCCCGACTGGGTGGAAGACGGCAAGCTGGGCGTAGACCTGACCTTCGACGAGGTGAGCTACCGCGAGATGGAGTACGCCCTGGGTAAGGTCATGGGCGCCTACGACTCGCGCCTGGCCGAGCTGCGCGACGTGCTGCTGGGCGCCCGCCCGGCCCGCTTCCGGCCCGAAGCCGAGGCCACGCTCTACTACCCCTCGCCCCTGAATGAAAGCCAGCTGGCCGCCGTGCGCCACGTGCTGGCGGCCCAGGATGTGGCCATCATCCACGGCCCGCCCGGCACCGGCAAAACTACCACGCTGGTGCAGGCCATCCTGGAAACCATCCGCCGCGAGCGGCGGGTGCTGGTGTGCGCGCCCTCCAATACGGCCGTCGATCTGCTGACCGAAAAGCTGGCCGAGCGCGGCGTAAACGTGATTCGGATGGGTAACCCCTCCCGGGTGTCGGATTTGCTGCTTCAGCACACGCTCGATGCCCAGATTATGAACCACAAAAGCTACGCCGAGCTGCGCTCCATGCGCCAGACGGCCGAGCAGTACCGCGAGCAGGCCGGCAAGTTCAAGCGCCACTTCGGCTGGGAGGAGCGTGAGCAGCGCCGGTTGCTCAAGCAGCAGGCCCACGACCTGCTCCAGGAGTCGGACCAGCTGGAGCGCTACATCACGGAGGATTTGCTCGAGCAGGTGCAGGTGATTACCTGCACGCTGGTGGGGGCCAGCAACCGCGCCATCCGCCACCTCACCTACGAAACCGTGTTCATCGACGAGGCCGCCCAGGCCCTGGAACCGGGCTCCTGGATTCCGATTTCCAAGGCCAACCGCGTGGTGCTGGCCGGCGACCACCAGCAGCTGCCGCCCACCGTGAAAAGCGAGAAGGCGGCCCGCGACGGCCTGCGCGAAACCCTGTTCGAGAAGTGCATCAGGCGCCAGCCCGACACGGCCCGGATGCTGGAAGTACAGTACCGCATGCACGAGCTGATTATGGAGTTCAGCTCCCAACAGTTCTACGAAGGCCGCCTGGTGGCCGCCCCCTCCGTGGCCCACGCCGACCTGCCGGCCTACGACCCGCGCTTCGCCCCCGACCTGGCCGTGGAATTTCTGGATACGGCCGGCTTCGGCTTCCAGGAGCTTACCATTGCCGAAAGCCGCTCGACGGCCAACCCCGAGGAAGCCGACCTGCTGCTGAAGCGGCTGGCCCAGCTGCTGGAGCCCTACGACCCCGCCGACCACGAGGACGACCTGCTCACCATCGGCGTGATTGCGCCCTACCGCGCCCAGATCAACTATCTCAAGGATGCCATTGAGGAAAACGACGAGCTCGTGGGCCTCATGGAGCACCGCATGCTGAGCGTGGGCACCGTGGATTCGTTCCAGGGTCAGGAGCGCGACATCATCGCCATCAGCCTCACCCGCAGCAACACCCAGGCCGAAATCGGCTTCCTCTCCGATATCCGCCGCATGAACGTGGGCATGACCCGGGCCCGCCGCAAGCTGCTGCTCGTCGGCGACTCCAGCACCCTCGGCGCCCACCCCTTCTACAAGGCCTTCCTCGACTACGTAGAAAGCATCGGAGCCTACCGCACCGCGTGGGAGTTAGAAAGCTGAGAGCTTAGAACTGAGAGTTTAGAACTGAGAACTTAGAGCCTAGAACTTAGAAAAGGAACGTCATCCTGAGCGGAGCGAAGGATCTTATCACGTCAGCACGAGCCATAACAACGACTCGTTTTAACGTGGTAAGATCCTTCGCTCCGCTCAGGATGACGTTCCTTTTCTAAGTTCTAGGCTCTAAGTTCTCAGTTCTAAACTCTCAGTTCTAAAATCACCTACTTCAAATCCACGTACGACTCAGTGTGCGGGGCGTCTGACTTTGTATTGACGAAGTGCTTGACAGGGTTATCGTAGTTGCTGATATAAAGCCGCTTACCCTTGAGCAGCACTTCGGCGGGCTGGTCGATTTTGCCGGCCGTACCGTCGGTGTCGGGGTTCTGGGCCAGGGTGGTCACGTGGTTGGTTTTCAGATCAACCACGAAAATGGCGTTCTGGCGGGCCCCCGTGATGTACGCCTTGTCGGTGGCGCGGTCGATTACGAACCCATCGATGCAGGTGATTTTGTCGCCGGTCAGGGCCACGGCTTCCTGCCGGGCCAGGGTACCGTCGGGCCGGAGGGTCATTTTATAGAACGTACCGTCGCCGAACGAGCCGGTATAGAGGTTGCCCTGGCTGTCGTAGTCGATGCCGTCGGCCCCGTTATCGACGCCGGTTTCGTTGACGTTGGTCGTGAACATGGCCAGCACGTGCGGGTCGCGGGTTTTGGGCCGCAGGTGCAACGGCCCACCGGTTCCTTTCAGCTCATCGAGCGTGAAGCGCAGCACGGCCGAGCCTTTATCGTTGCCGGGCATATCCCACTGGCTGTCGGTTACATACAGCAGGTTGCCCTTCCAGACCACCCCGTTGGCCAGCGCGAAGCTATCCACCACGGTTTCGATGCGGCCGGGCTGCCCGTTTTTCATGTTGATGCGCATGAGCCGCGACACGTACTTCTTGCTGTTTTCGTACTGGTTTTCGGCGTAGTACACGTTCCCATCGGGTCCGAAAGCCAGATCCATTGGCGCGGCTTTTTTGGTGGTTGGCTCCACGGGCAGGTTGCTGGCGAAGGGCCTGTACGCGTTGCCCACAATTTCCACAATGGAGGCCGGGTAGCTGTTGTTAGCGATGTTGGGCACTGAGAGCAGGATGCGCCCATCGGGGCTCAGGGCCAGGCCGTCGGGGGTGTTGTGGGTATCGGGCAGCGTGAACAGCAGCTGCGGGTTTCCGATGGTCGGGATGGAGCCGGCGGGCACGCCCATGGAATCGGCTGGGGTGGCAGCGGCAGCGGCCAGCGTATCGGCCGGCGGCGCCGTGGTGGCCGTTTCGGCCGGGTTGGTATTCGACTGGCAGCCGGCCAGCAGCGCGGCGGCACTCAGCGCCAGGGGCAGCAGGTGTTTCATAATGGAAGTCGTAAAAAAAGGGAGGAAGGAATAGAGGAAGCGCAACGCAAAAAGAACGTCATGCCAGGGACCTGGCATGACGTTCTTTTTGCGTTGGCTGCCAGCGACTACTGCTGAGTCACGCGCAGTTGCCACACTTGCTTATCGAGGGCGTAGCTCAGTTCCTGCAGCAGGTTCGACGTCGTTTCGTCGATTTTGCCCACCCGCTCAATCCGCTCACGGACCCGCTTGGCCACAATGTCAACGCGGGTGCTCATCAGGTCGAGTACCTGGCGGTCTTCGAGGAAGCCGCCGGGAAAAGCGTCCAGGTTGGCCTGGCTGGCCACCACGGGCGTCCGCCCATCAATGGGGCGGCCGACCTGCAAGGAGCGTTCGGCCAGCACATCGGTGTACTTGAGGTACGTTTCGGCGTACTCCTGCAGGGCCTCGTGGAGCTGGTAGTACAGGGGGCCGCGCAGGTTCCAGTGGCTTTGCTTGGCATCGTGGTAGAGTTCGAGCAGTTCCACTACCGTGGCCTCCATTTCCTTCGCTACGGCGTCGCGCTTGGCGGCTTCCATCGGAATGCGGTCGTCGGCGGCGGGGTTGCGGTAGTTGAGGCCGGTCTGGGCCGGCGGCGCAGTGGCCGTATTCACGGGCGTGGTGCCCATATTGTCGGCGGTGGGCTGGTTGCGGCGCTGGGCCTGGGCCGAGAAAGTAGTGAGGGCACACAGGGCTCCGGCGCAAAGCAGGGAGCGAAAAGCAATGACCGGAGCAGTAGAAAAAAAGGATGTTTGCATGTAATAAATCGGTTGAATCGTACAGGCATTAAAACCAGATTAAAATGCATTAGGTTATAGTGGAGCTCGGTAAAACCCTTGGAATCCCCAAATTTTATAACTCAGCAATAGCAGGTTTGCAGACTGGTTTGCGCTGTTTAACCGCTTTTTTACCAGTATTTCCGTAACTAGCAAGTATCACGTTTGCCTCCCATCCTTTCCTGAAATTCCATGACGCAGATCAGCCCCAATAAAGTCGTTACCATCACCTACGATTTGAGCGTAACCGACGAAAACCAAGAAAAGGTACTGGTAGAATCGACCGACACCGACGCGCCCATGGTGTTTTTGTTCGGCCAGAGCGGCTTGCCCGAGGAGTTCGAGCGCCAGCTCGACGGCAAAAGCGCCGGCGACGCGTTCAGCTTCAGCCTCACCCCCGAGCAGGCCTACGGCGACTACGACGAGCAGGCCGTCGTTGAAATCCCTAAGAACGTCTTCGAAATTGATGGCCAGGTAGATGCCGACATGCTGCAGGTAGGCAACTTCCTGCCCATGGCCGACAACCAGGGCCACCACATGCAGGGCAAAGTGGTCGAAATCGGCGATTCAGCCGTAAAAATGGACTTCAACCACCCCCTGGCCGGTATGATCATGCACTTCGACGGCCACGTAGCCGAAGTCCGCGAAGCCACCGCCGAGGAAACGGACCACGGCCACGTCCACGGCGAAGGCGGCCATCAGCACTAAGGTTAGTTAAGCTTATTGGTAAGTAAAACGGGGCCCCTAGGGGCCCCGTTTTTTTGTGGCTGGTAAACTGGCGTTGGCCAAGGAAAACGGAGGCTTCAGCCAGAATAAACATTACTTGGAGTGGCCCCGCTAGGGTGCGTAATCTGCGGACAATATTTTTGCAAGTCACTGACAGTAAATACTTACGGCTGCTCGCTCACTTACACATCTTTTGCCCATGTTTTCATCCATTACGCCTGCCCGGAGCCGTTTTCCTCACCACGCGTTAACGAAATACCTGTTACTCCTTCTGTTGCTGACCAGCCCCCTGTTGGGCCGGGGCCAAACCACCCTGCACTACTGGAACTTCAACAACCCGCCATCAGCGACTGCACCACGTTGGGGCGCAACCATTCCGGCCGACGCAGGTACTGGCGTACTTACGCATAGCGTCACGAACAGTGATGCTTTTCAGGGCACGACTGTCAATGCGGAGTCCGGCGTGCCCGCCGGTCTTACTTTTTCTGTAGTATCGGCATCTTTAGGTGTCAACAATGGTAAAATCCTGGAGCTGAGTCTGCCTTCAACTGGTTTTAGCAGCCTGATTTTCAGCTATGCCCTGCAGGGAACAACCACTGGCTTCCTGACAAATGCCATTTCCTACTCCACCGACGGCAGCACCTTCACCAACCTGCGAACTGTTATTCCATCAATCGGCAGTTTCACGACTCAGACCTTCGACTTTTCACAAGTTGCCGGGGTAAACAATAACCCCAAGTTCAAAGTCCGGATTACGCTAGATGGGTCAACGGGGGCAAATGGCAACAACCGGATTGATAACCTAAAGCTGGTTTCAACTACCCCCAGGCCGTTGCCCGTCGAGTTGGTACGCTTCGGGGCGCAGCGCCAGGGCTCTGCGGTTCGGGTGCAGTGGGCTACGGCGTCGGAAAAGAACAATGCCCGCTTCGAGGTGCAGCGCTCGGCCACCGGCCACGAGTTCCGGACCCTCGCTACGGCACCGGGCCAGGGCACGAGCGCCAGCGGCCACACTTACTCCCTGCTCGACCAGCAGCCGCTGCCGGGCACGGGCTACTACCGGCTACGGCAGGTAGACACCAACGGCCAGGACTCGTTTTCGGAGGTAGTGGCCATAGCGGCCCCCGGCGAACTGGTGCTGTATCCCAACCCCGTCAGCCGGGTGCTGTATCTGCAGCTGCCCGCCGCAGGGGCGCACTACCGGATTATCGGCGCGCTGGGCAGCACCGTGCTCGAAGGCACGGCCCCCGACGGATCTGCCCAGGTAGATATGGGGACGTTGCCCGCCGGCCTCTATCAGCTGGAGGTAACAACGGGCGCAAGCCGGAGCATCCGCCAGTTTATCAAGCAATAAGCGGCCTAACTCGTAGCCTGTAATCAGCACACCTGCCGGGCTGATTACAGGCGGCGGGGTACGCCTGGCTGCTGAGGTTGCCGTTGCCCGGCACAGCGCTGGGCTGGGGCCGCGGCATCCAGCTGGATACCGAGATGCTGCAGGCAAGTAACTTCCTGCCCATGGCCAACAACCAGGGCCACCATATGCAAGGCAAAGTGGTCGAAATCGGCGACTCAGCCGTGAAAATGGACTTCAACCATCCGCTGGCCGGCATGATCATGCACTTCGACGGCCACGTCCACGGCGAAGGCGGCCACCAGCACTAGAGTTGAATTGAGCTTATTAGTATGAAAACGGGGCCTTCGGGGCCCGTTTTTTGTTTTTTAGCCTGACCTCTATTTTTGGCTATTTTGGGGTAGGAAGCTCCCCCAAAGTAGGCAATTCATAAGTAGAGAGGGCTTATTCAAACCCCTCCACCCCGCCCCTAAATCCGGCCAGAACGCCGCAAAATCGGCCCTATAGGCCGGTAGTCCCGCCAGAAACACAGCGGCAGCAGTGGCCGGCGCAGCCCCCAAACCCACCCCCGCGTTTCGGGAAGCCAGAATTTGCGCGGACCTTTGGGGGATGATGCCCGACCCCCTGCCCGCCATGAACGCCACGCTGCAAGAAGAAAAGGAGTACCTCGAAGAAATCAAGGAGCAGCTCACGCTGGCCATTCGGCGGGTCGATGAGTCGGTGCGGCAGTTTTCCGACGAGCTGCGGGAGAAGAAGGAGTACATCCACGAGCACCAGTCGGGCATGGATGAGGCCGATATGGTGGCCGCCGGGCAGTCCATCAACCGGATGGCCTTTACCGGCGAGGCCGCCGTGGGCCGCAAGCGCCGGCTGTTCAAGCTGGGCCAGTCGCCCTACTTTGGCCGCATCGATTTCGCGGCCCGCAAGCAGGCCGCCGCGCCCATCTACATCGGGGTGCACTCGTTTTTTGATGAGCAGCGCCGCCGTAACCTGATTTTCGACTGGCGGGCGCCCATCGCCTCCATGTTCTACGATTTCGAGCTCGGGCCCGCCTCCTACACCACCCCGGCCGGCCCCCAGCACGGCACGATTGAGCTCAAGCGGCAGTACAAAATCCGCGACGGCCGCCTGGAATTCATGCTCGACAGCGACGTGAACATCCACGACGACGTGCTCCAGCGCGAGCTGGCCAAATCGTCGGATGACAAGATGAAGAACATCGTCGCCACCATTCAGCGCGACCAGAACGCCGTCATCCGCAACGAAACGGCCTCGGTGATGGTGATTCAGGGGGTGGCCGGCTCGGGCAAAACGTCGATTGCCCTGCACCGGATTGCCTTTCTGCTCTACCGCTACCGCGAAACCATCCGGGCCAACGACATCCTCATCATCTCGCCCAACAAGGTGTTTGCCGACTACATCTCCAACGTGCTGCCCGAGCTGGGCGAGGAGCACATTCCGGAGCTGGGCATGGAGGAGCTGGCGGCCGATCTGCTCGACAGCCGCTACTCGTTCCAGACCTTCTTCGAGCAGGTATCGGCGTTGCTCGAAGCGCACGATGCGGCCTTTATTGAGCGCATCCGCTTTAAGTCGTCGTTCGAGTTTCTCAGCCAGCTCAACAAGTACCTGCTGCACGTTGAGAACAACTACCTCACCTTTACCGACCTGCGCATTGGCTCCACCGTGGTGCCGGCCGCTTTCGTGCAGACCAAGCTCCGGGCCTACCACCGGGTGCCGCTGCTGAAACGGTTTGCGCTGGTGGCCGACGACGTGCGGGCCCACGTGCGCAACGCCGCCGGCCGCAAGCTCAGCGGGCGGGAAAAGTCCACCATCGGGGAGGCGCTCAACCGCCTGTTCCGGTTCAACAACGTGGCCGACCTCTACCGCGACTTCTACCGCTGGATCGGGCCGGCCCGAGCTGCTGCGCCTCGACCAAAGCCAGCACCTGGAGTACGCCGACGTGTTTGCCCTGATTTACCTGCGCCTGCGCCTGGAAGGCATCAGCACCTACGACCACGTGAAGCACCTGCTGGTAGATGAGATGCAGGACTACACGCCCGTGCAGTACGCGGTGCTCTCGCGCCTGTTTCCGGGCCGCAAAACCATTCTCGGCGACGTCAGCCAGACGGTGAACCCCTACAGCGCCTCGTCGGCCGAAACCATCGAGCGGGTCTTCCCGCAGGCCGACGTGGTGAAGCTCTACCGCAGCTACCGCTCCACCGTGGAAATTACCGCCTTCGCCCAGCGCATCACGCCCAACCCGCTCATCATTCCGCTGGAGCGCCACGGCCCCGCCCCCGCCGTGCTACGCTGCGCCAGTCAGGCCGAGGAGCTGGCGAAAATCGGGCAGCTGCTGGCCGCGTTCAAAGGCTCCGGCAATCAGTCGCTGGGCATCATCTGCAAAACGCTCGGGCAGGCTGAAACGGTGTACCAGGCCCTGGAGGCCCTGGGCGACGTATACCTGCTCACGGAGGAGTCCACGGTTTTCAAGGAAGGCGCCATCATCACGACGGCCCACCTGGCCAAGGGCCTGGAATTTGATGCCGTGCTGGTACCCTTCGCCTCTGCCCGCAACTACCACACGGAAGTCGATAAAAGCATGCTCTACGTGGCCTGCACCCGGGCCATGCACGAGCTCACGCTCACGTATTCGGGCGAGCTGACGGCGTGTCTGGGGGATTGATGAGCTGGACGTAAGCACCCTTTAACCCCGACAAACCACTTCCCATGCCTATCCAAGCTGCCGCTGATTACCAAGCCGGACTCCTTGAAATCAAGCGACTCATGGCGACGAGCCCTGACGATACAGCGGCTATTGCAACGCTCAGCGAAGCGCTGGACGATTATGAAATTCAGGCCGGTCAGAAGCCGGTACGGCCCGATATACTAATTGGCCGGCTGGAAATAGAGATGTTCAACCGCCAGCTCAACCGTCAGCAAATGGCCCAGTTGCTCGACATCCCGGCCAGCCGCTTCAGCGACCTGCTCAACGGCAAAACCAACCTGAATACGAAGCTGGCAAAGAAGCTCTACCAGACGCTGCACATCCCAGCTGAATTTATTCTGGAGGCTGCTTAGTGCCGCAGATGAAACTTCGGCTTGAGCACTTGATGGGTGATTCTGCTCAAAATATCTATTCCCTTTGCCAGGAATAAATTACGACGTGGAAATTTCAGTGTTATCTGCGCTCGTATTTTACATCAAACCGTCCGTGCGTGATCTGCACCGCGCGGGAGCCGCCATCCTCGCGAGGAACTGCCTCAAAGGTGCCGGAGACAATGTCGTTAATCGTGTCGAGCCGGGTAATCGTGACCGTCGCCGGATTACCGGGCCCAGAGTAAAAGACGGCATTCCGGTCAATCAAGTCACTGGTGTACACCAGAAACCCAGGGGACCGGTTAGCCAAAATAATAGTCTGTTGCTGGTCAAGCACGTAGGTGCCGGGCTGGCGTACGTTTAATAGACGAATGGTCAGCCCTTCTTGCCGCTGACTGCGACGATCCGAAAAGGACACAATTAGCTCGGTGCTTACGTTGGTTTTTTGCCGGTAGCCACTCACCGGATTTATCCCAGACACAAACCCACCTCCCTTGTTTGGGGTGAAGGCTTTGCCATCGGCGAGAAAGCCCGCTGTGTTTTTGCCTTGTTGGGTAGCCTTAGGTAGCAGATCAACGCCTTCTTTCTTGCAGCTCACTAGTAGGCACAGCGCCACACCCCAAAATAGTATCTTATTCATAGCTAAGTAAGTAAAACGCCCTTTATAGTATCCCCAAAAGACCGGACAGTTCAGGTGGGGGGGTGATAAACAAGTTTACTGCGGGCTGAAGATAGGAATTCGGGCGAAGAATTAGGCGGGGTTTTGCTTGTAGGCTTCCCCATAAAGTGAAGGGCACTCATTAGATTCCCTCCACCCCTGCCCGCAGCTCCGGCCAGAACTCCGCGAAATCAGCCTCGTAAGCGGGCAGCTCAGCCATAAAAGCGGCCGCGCCAGTGGCCATTACGGCGCCGGCGGGTACGCGGCGGCTGAGGCCCAATAGGGCCTGTTCCAGGCCTTCGGAATGGGCGTAACCGCTGAGCCAGTCGCCCTGACGCATGTGGTGCAGCAGGTGCTGGAGGCGCTCGGGCAACTCGGCGCGGCGCTGGTGGAGCAGTTGGTACTGGCGCTGGGCAAACTGCGGGAGCGGCTCGGCGGGGTGGTGGCGGGCGAAGTCGCGGGCCAGCAGGTGGTCGTAGCCCATATCGGCCACCACGCCGGCCCACTTGCCCAGGCCGGCGGCGCGCAGGCGGGCAGTGGTGCGGCGCACGACGGGGTGAGCATCGGTAAACGAGTCGATGAAGCGGTGCAGGCGGATGCCGCGCTGCACGGCTTCGGGGTAGGCCAGCAGCCCGGCCCGGCCGCGCACGGCTTCGGCCGCGAAGTTGCCCACCACGATGTCGGCGTAGTCGGGGGTGGCGGCGGGGGAGCCGGAGAGCAGCAGGTGGGCCAGAAAGTTCATGCGGGGCGGAAGATACGGCGGGCAGCCCCCGACACCAGCGTCGGGAAGCCAACCCGCAACCGGGGCCGGCCGTACAGATACACGGCCCGCCGGACCAACCCCGGCCCCCGGGCAATAGTTTTTAGCCCCGATTCTTTCCCAAAGACCCCAACCCATGTCGAATCCAACCAACGTCACCCACGACCTCTCCAAGCTGCTCGATAAAATCAAGGACGTGCGCATTGCCATGCTCACGACCCAGGACAACGACGGCAGCCTGCGCAGCCGCCCCATGTACACCCAGAAACCCGACGGCAGCAGCGCCCTGGTATTCCTGACCGACAAGGACTCGGCCAAGGTGTACGAAGTGAAAAAAGACAGCCACGTTAACCTGAGCTACGGCCAGCCCGACGACAACATCTACGTCTCTGTTTCAGGCCGGGCCAATGCCTACCGCAACCAGGCCGAAATCGACAAGCTCTGGAGTGAGCCCATGCGCGCCTGGTTCCCCAAGGGCAAGGACGACGAGAGCATCTATATCCTGAAAGTAGAGATTGAAAAAGGCGAATACTGGGATACCCCCAGCAGCATGATTACCCAGGCCTACGCCTACGTGCGGGCCCTGGCCACCGGCGAGCGGAGCACCTCCGACGATGTGAACGAGCACGCCAAAGTAGAAGTGAAGTAGGCTTCGCCTGCTGATATGAGAAAGGGCCGGAAGCATTTCCGGCCCTTTTTTGTTGCTTTGACGTTGCCATTAGTACTAGAAACTAGTTCCCCTCCTTGGAAAATGTCGCGCATCAAGCGAGTGTGGGTTAGGGGTGGTTGACAATCGTTGAACATCAACTAGCCCGTAGCTCTAATAATCGTCCTGACAGCATCAACCACCCCTAACCCACACTCGCTTGATGCGCGACATTTTCCAAGGAGGGGAACTAGTTTCTAGTTTTTAGCTCTAGCATCCTGCTCATTTTGCCTATCACGACCCTTTCCATCATCACCCTCCTACCCAACCAGCGCCGCTGGGGCTTTGCCCAGATGGCCACGGCCCAGCGGCCGTTGCAGCAGGTGCCGGGGCTGCGGTTTCAGAAGCTGCTGGGCAGCGGGGCGGGTGGCTTCGGGGCCCTGCCCAACCTGCGCCGCTACGGGTTTCATGGCCGTCTGGGAAGATGAGGCCGCGGCTGCTGCCTTCTTCGCCTCCCACCCGCTCTGGCAGCAGTACCGGCAGCGCACCAGCGCCATCTGGACGGCCCGGCTGGCCCCCATCAAGGCCCACGGCCTCTGGGACGGCGTGAACCCCTTCGACTACGCCACTGAGCCCGCCGCGCCCGCCGACGAGCCGGTGCTGGTGCTTACCCGAGCCTCTATCCGGTTGCGCAAAACGCCGCGCTTCTGGCGCTACGTGGCCCCGGTAAGCGCCACCATTGCCGATGCGCCGGGCGTGCGGGCCGCCATTGGGCTGGGCGAGCTGCCCGTAGTGCGCCAGGCCACCGTCAGCCTCTGGGATTCGGCCCGGGCCATGCAGGATTACGCCTACCGCAGCCCCCAACACAAGGAAGTCATCCGCCTCACGCGCCAGGAAGACTGGTACGGCGAGGAGCTGTTCGCCCGGTTTCGGGTGCTGAGCACGGAAGGCGTTTGGGACGGGCTGGGGCGGTAGCAACCCGGCAGGCGTGGGGGCGGTCAACTGGCTATTTGCATCATTTGAGAAAGACGCGCCGGCCCCGCGCCCGTTTTTCTGTAATTTCGCCTGCTTAAACGCCTCTACCCTCCAGCCCGAAAGCTATCAGCTCACGGCTATCAGCTAACAGCTCCATCAACCATGCCCGGCTACCATCCCCAGGATATTGAGAAGAAGTGGCAAGCCCACTGGAAAGACCAGCACACCTTCAAGGCCGAAAACGGCTCCGAAAAGCCCAAATACTACGTGCTCGATATGTTCCCCTACCCCTCGGGGGCGGGGCTGCACGTGGGCCATCCGCTGGGCTACATTGCCTCCGATATCGTGGCCCGCTACAAGCGCCTGCGCGGTTTCAACGTGCTGCACCCCATGGGCTTCGACTCGTTCGGGCTGCCCGCCGAGCAGTACGCCATCCAGACCGGCCAGCACCCTGCCATTACCACCGAGCAGAACATCGGCACCTACATCAAGCAGCTCTCGGCCCTGGGCTTCAGCTACGACTGGAGCCGGGAGGTGCGCACCTCCGACCCGGCCTACTACAAGTGGACCCAGTGGATTTTCCTCAAGCTCTTCAACAGCTGGTACAACCTCGATACCGACCGCGCCGAGCCCCTCAAAACCCTGCTCGATAAGTTCGCCAGCAACGGCAGCGCGGGCATCCGGGCGGCCGGCGACGCCGACGAGCGCCACGAGTTCACGGCCGGCCAGTGGCAGTCGCTTCACCGAGAAGCAGCGCCTCCAGGCCGTGCACCCCTACCGCCTGGCCTACCAGCAGGACACCTACGTGAACTGGTGCCCCGGCCTGGGCACGGTGCTCTCCAACGACGAGGTGAAAGACGGCCTCTCCGAGCGCGGCGGATTCCCCGTCGAGCGCCGCCTGATGCCCCAGTGGAACCTGCGCATCACGGCCTACGCCGACCGCCTGCTGCGCGGCCTCGACTCGCTCGACTGGCCGGATGCCGTGAAGGAAATGCAGCGCAACTGGATCGGCAAGAGCACCGGGGCCAGCGTGCGGTTCCCGGTGTATCTGCGCGACGCCAGCGGCGACATGAAGCCCCAGCCCGAGGAAATCGAGGTGTTCACGACCCGGGTTGATACCATTTTCGGCGCTACTTTCCTGGTGCTGGCCCCTGAGCTCGACCTGACCCTGAACCTGGGCGAGCGGGCCGCCGCCCAGGCCGACTACTCGCCCGAGGCGTCGCAGACCTACTCCGACCTGCAAGCCTACGTGAAGGCGGCCGTGAACCGCTCGGAGCGGGAGCGGCAGACCGACGTGAAATCGGTGAGCGGAGCCGCCACCGGCTGCTACGTGCAGAACCCCTTCACCCAGGAGTTCCTGCCCGTCTGGACCGCCGACTACGTGCTGGCCGGCTACGGCACCGGCGCCGTGATGGGCGTGCCCAGCGGCGACCAGCGCGACTGGCTGTTCGCCACCCACTTCAAGCTGCCCATCCGCCAGATTCTCGACGGCCAGCAGAACCTCGACGAGCAGGCCGACCCCACCAAGGAGGGCCGCTACATCAACTCGGGCTTCATCACGGGCCTCACCTACGACGAGGCCACCGAGCAGCTGCGCCTGCGCCTGCGGGCCAACCGCGTGGGCGAGCCCAAAATCACCTACCGCATCCGCGACGCCATCTTCGGCCGCCAGCGCTACTGGGGCGAGCCCATCCCGATTTACTACAAGGACGGCGTAGCCTACGGCGTGGCCGAAGCCGACCTGCCCCTGGTGCTGCCGGAAATCGACGAGTACAAGCCCACCGAAACCGGCGAGCCGCCCCTGGGCCGCGCCACCGACTGGAAGTACAAGGGCCAGTACGAGTACGAGCTGAGCACCATGCCCGGCTGGGCCGGTTCCAGCTGGTACTACCTGCGCTACATGGACCCGCACAACACGGACCGTTTTGTGGGCGAGGAAGCCGAAGCCTACTGGCAGAACGTGGACCTATATCTCGGTGGCGCAGAGCACGCTACCGGCCACCTGCTCTACTCCCGCTTCTGGCACCTGTTCCTGAAAGATCTGGGTCTGGTGACGGCCAACGAGCCGTTCCAGAAGCTGATTAATCAGGGCATGATTCTGGGCCGCTCGAACTTCGTGTACCGCATCAACGGCACCAATACGTTCGTGTCAGCTGGGCAAGAAAGACCAGCACGAAACCACGGCCCTGCACGTGGATGTGAACATCGTGGAAAACGATGTGCTCGACATTGAAGCCTTCAAGAACTGGCGCGAGGAGTATGCCAACGCCGAGTTCATTCTCGAAGACAACGGCCGCTACGTTGTCGGCGTGGAGGTCGAGAAGATGTCGAAGTCGAAGTACAACGTGGTGAACCCCGACACGCTGATTGAGCGCTACGGGGCCGATGCGCTGCGCCTGTACGAGATGTTCCTCGGGCCGCTGGAGCAGTTCAAGCCCTGGAACACCAACGGCATGAGCGGCGTGGCGGGCTTCCTCAAGAAGTTCTGGCGCCTCTACCACCCCCAGGACGGCACCTTCGCCGTGACCGAAGAGCCGGCGGCCCCCGCCGAGCTCAAGGCCCTGCACAAGGCCATCCGCAAGGTGGAAGAGGACATTGAGCGGTTCTCGTTCAACACCACCGTCAGCGCCCTGATGATTACCGTGAACGAGCTGACGGCCCTCGACTGCCACAAGCGCGCCATCCTGGAGCCGCTGGTGGTGCTCATCTCGCCCTACGCGCCCCACCTGGCCGAGGAACTCTGGCAGCAGCTGGGCCACGCGCCCGGCTCCATCAGCACGGCCGCCTACCCCGAGTTCCGCGAGGAATACCTGGTCGAAGACGTAGTGAACTACCCGGTAGCCATCAACGGCAAGGTGCGCGAGCAGCTGCAGTTCGCCGCCACCGCCACGGCGGCCGAGATTGAAGCCGCCGTCCGCGCCACCGACATTCTGGCCCGTTTCGCCGAAGGCAAACCCGCTAAAAAGGTAATTGTGGTGCCCGGCCGGATGGTGAATATCGTGGTGTAGGGACTTAGAACGTCATTCAGAGCGAAGCGAAGAATCTCGCGTGCAATGGTAACTCCTTACAACAGGATTACTTTGGCACGCGAGATTCTTCGCTTCGCTCTGAATGACGTTCTTGTTTTAAGCCCTTACTAAATTCTAAAGTCCTACCCTAACACCTGCTTCACCTCATCCAGCGTCAGCCAGGGGCGGTGGCGCTCCAGCATACGGTGGCAATTGGCGCAGACGAGGGCGTACTCCTCGGCTTTGGGCTTGTAGGAATCGGTGGTTTCGGCCGGTGGCACCGTGTGGTGAAACTCGATGTAGTCGATGCCGGTGGTGCCGTAGGTCTTCTCGAAATCGAAGTGGCAGACCTGGCAATAAAGGTGGCCGTGTTCGTGAATGAAGGTGTGGCGGGCAGCCTCGGTGGCTTTGCGGCGGCGGTCGAGGCGGTGGTGCAGGCGGGCGGCGGCTTTGCCTTCGGGGAAATCCGGGTGGTTTTTGGCCTCGTTTGGGAAGTCGTTCAGGTCGAGGTGGAGGCTGTTGCCGGGCGTGAGCCAGAAGCGGCGGGCCTTGGCATAGGGCGGTTTTTCCTGGGGTTGCTCGATGCCGACTGAGCGGGCGTATTCCAGGTACAGCTCGTTGAGCCGGGCGCTGGCGAAGGGCAGCGCCCGCATGGTCTTTTCGAGGGCCCCGGTGGTGGCCCGCACGCCGCTGCCGGCATTGCGCAGGTGTTTTTTCGCCGAGTTACCCTGAAAACCCACGAAGGAGCTGGGATAAAAGCGCATGGCCCCGTTCAGCTCGGCCACGATAAAGTAAGTGCCCCGTTCGAGCAGCCCCACGGCCAGTTCCCGGGCCTCGGCATCGTCGCCGTGCAGGTAAGTTTCGAGGGTTTTGATGTTGGCGGCAATGTCGTCGTGGGAGCTGATAAGGCGCATGGGGCGGAGGTAAAGAAAAGAGAGTAACCTCCACCGTTGTACGCCCACCCCACCCCGGGGTTATGCGTGCGGCCCTTCCTGCGCCGCCAGGGCCGCCCGCACAGCCCGGGGCAAGGCGGCCCGCACGAGGTCGTAGGAATGGTCAATCAGCCCGCGCAGCTGCCCGCCGGAGATACTCGTGCCGATGAGCACCGTGTTCCAATGCTTCTTGTTCATGTGGAAGCCGGGCAGCACGTACTCATACTGCTCGCGCAACTCCTGGGCCCGCTCCGGGTCGCACTTAAGGTTGATGCTGCCAAACGTTTCGATGTCGGTCAGGGCGAATATCTTCCCCCCGACTTTGAATACCAGCGTATCGGGCCCAAAAGGCGTTTCTTCGGTTACGCCGGCTTTCAGCAGGCAGTAGTCGCGAAACTCTTCGATGTTCATAGAGCAGTAGTTGCCGGTTGCCAGTTGTTAGTAGGACTTACGCAAAGCGGCTGTAGCGCGAAGCTCCAGCTTCGCGCATCCTTGCTGACTTCCAGACGATTTCGTTCAACGGTACGCGAAGCTGGAGCTTCGCGCTACAAGCCTGCAGTATCATTTTGCGTAAGTCCTAAGTTGTTATTTGCCGGTTACCAGAGCGTACGCTGCGGTCTGCAAACACCCTCGGAGGGGCGACATATCGGTAGCAACCAGGAGAATTTCAACAACAAAAGCCCCAGCGGGGCGACACCACCGTTTGAACGATTGGTGTCGCCCCGCTGGGGCTTAAAAATACAAAGAATCCAGGGTTGCTACCGATATGCCGCCCCTTCGGGGCTGTTTGCGGGCCGCAACGCCAAGCCCGAACGGCTATCAGCTAAAAAGCTCATCGCCACCCGAAAAGCTACCGTAGAAACCAGCGGTAGAGCAGCACCATAAAGCCAACCAGGAACATGGCCAGGCTCAGCTTATTGATGAAGTGCATGGTCCGCAGGTTGAAGTTGGCGGGGCGGCTGGGATCGGGCTTGCGGAAGAAGTAGCCGAAAACGGGGCCGAGGTTAAACAGGTCTTTGCGCATGGCGAAAAAGGAATTGCGGGTTCGTTAATATAACATCCGCCCCCGGAAAATGATTTACTGCAACCGGATAAAAGCCGGTCTGCGTGTTCGTTAGCCCCGGTACAGGGCTTCGAGACGCTGCTCGTTGTTTTGGCGAATGATCTTGCGCTTGAGCTTGAGCGTGGGCGTCAGCTCGCCCGATTCCACGCTCCAGAGCGTAGGCACGAGGCCCACTTTCTTGATCTGCTCCCAGCTGGCGAAATTCCGGTTGGCTTCCTCTACCACGGTTTCGTAGAGCTTCTGCACCTGCGGGTGGGCGACCAGGGCCTCGTCGGAAAGGTCGGCGGGCAGGCCTTGGGCGGCGGCCCAGGCGCGCAGGGGCTCGAAGGCCGGCACCACCAGCGCGGCCGTGTACTTTTCGCCTTCGCCCACCACCATCACCTGCTCCACGAGCGTTGATTCGGAGAGCTTCGATTCGAGGGGCTGGGGGGCCACATACTTGCCGTTGGAGTTCTTGAACATCTCCTTCTTGCGGTCCGTGATTTTGAGAAAGCGCCCCTGCACCATCTCCCCGATGTCGCCGGTATGCAGCCAGCCCTCGGCATCAATCACCTCGGCCGTGAGGTCGGGGCGGTTGTAGTAGCCCTGCATCACGGAGGGCGAGCGGGTCAGGATTTCCCCGTCCTCGGCAATCTTCACCTCCACGCCCGGCAGCACCGGCCCCACCGTTCCGATGAGGTTGCCCTCGGGCACCGGCTCGCAGGCCGCAATCACGGGGCTCGTTTCGGTCATGCCGTAGCCCTCCATCACGCGCACGCCGGCCGACCAGAACACCCGCGCCAGCCGGGGTTGCAGGGCCGCCCCACCGCAGATGATATAGCGGATCTGCCCGCCCAGGGCCGCCCGCCACTTGCTGAACACGAGCCGGTTGGCCAGCTTCAGCTGGGCATTATAGAGCAGGCCATGATCCTGCTGGGTGTCGTAGCGCAGGCCCAGGTTCAGGGCCCAGAAGAACAGTTTCCGCTTCACGCCCGTCAGGGTCTCGCCGGTGGCGACAATCTTGTCGTAAATCTTTTCGAGCAGGCGGGGCACGGTCGTGAACACCTGGGGCTGCACCTCGCGCAGGTTGTCGGCAATGCGCTCCACGCTTTCGGCGTACCAGATGCTGAAGCCCTGCTGGATGTAAAGGTGGGTGGCCACGCGCTCGAAAATATGGCTCAGGGGCAGAAAGCTCAGGGCCCGCTGGCCGGGCGGCAGCGGCAGGTGGCCGGTCAGGTGCTGGCAGTTGAAGAGCACGTTGCGGTGGCTGAGCATCACGCCCTTGGGCCGGCCGGTGGTGCCGGAGGTGTAAATGAGCGTAAACAAATCGTCGGTTCCTACCGCCGCCCGCAGCGCGTCGAGGGGGGCCGGGTCGGCGGCGGCCCCCAAATCGAGCAGCTCCTGAAACGAGCGGGCCCCGGGTGCCTCGCTGAAAGCGAATACGTGCTCAGGGGCCGGATCGAGGCCCTCCATGGCGGCCCGCACCCGCACCAGCAGGTCAGCGTCGGCTACCAGCACGGCCCGCACCCCGGCATCCTGGAAAATATGGCGGTAGTCTTCCACCGTAATAGTGGGGTACATGGGCACGCTCACGGCCCCGAGCTGAGCAATGCCCAGATCGGCCACCACCCACTCAGGGCAGTTGTGGGAAATGATGGCCACCTTGTCGCCGTGGCCGAGGCCGAGGGCGCGCAGGCCCAGCGTGACGTGGTTACTCAGCTCCTGCACCCGGCTGGTGCTGAGCGGTTGCCAGCGGCCGGCTTTCTTCTCCACCAGCAGGTCGGCCTCGGGCATATTACCGGCCAGGCGGGTAAGCAAATCAAACGTACGGGTGGGGGTCATGCGGGGTGGGATGAAGAATAACGAGCGGAATCGGGAACTACGAGGCGGTTAGCACAGCCCGGTGCCGGGAAACGCCATGGTGCAATTCCGTTTATAATAGGAATATTTACTTCGCCAAGCAAACCACCCACGCCTACGCCGCCCGGCCGGTTCGCGTTGCGGCCGACCTACGGCCCGCGCAGCCACTCGCCCCTACCAACTCCTGCTTATCCTGCCATGAAACTGCTGCTACTGCTTCCCCTGCTTGCCCCCACCCTTATCGCCCGGGCCCAGACCACCGCTACCCCGTCGCCAACTGAAACGGCCGCCGTGCAGGCCACCATCCGCGCGTTCTTCGCCGGTATGCGCCTGGGCGACAGTGCCGCCGTGCGGGCCACGCTGGCGCCGGGGGCCATTTTCCACACCCTCACCAACGGCCCGGGCCCGCCCGCGGTGCACCCCGAGAGCCCGGCCGCCTTCCTGCGGGCCGTGGGCACGCCCCACCCCGAAGCCTGGGATGAGCGCATTCGGTTCGAGCAGGTGCTGATTGACGCCAACCTGGCCAGCGTCTGGACGCCCTACGAGTTCTACCGGGGCAGCACTTTCAGCCACTGCGGCTACAACTCGTTCCAGCTCGTGAAGCTGGCCGGCGGCTGGCGCATCGCCCACATCATCGATACGCGCCGCAAGGAGAAGTGCCGGTAGAACAAACCGGAACCCACCAGAGCGATGTAGAGACGCGTATTCGCGTCTCGTCGTTGAACGGTTGGTACCCTGACCGTTGGCACCTGACCTGTTAAACAACGTCAGCAACGACGAGACGCGAATACGCGTCTCTACACCGTTCTGGCTATTCCTTTGCCGCCGCCACGATATCCGGCACCTCGAGCACCGGCTTCGGGTAGCTGCCCTGGCTTACGCGCAACATGGCCCGGCCCAGCTCCACCAGCGTGGAAGCGTATTGGGGCGCCAGCCCCCGCACCACCGGGTACAGCCAGCCGAAATACTTGTAGTACGACAGCACGTGCTGCTGGCCGGGCGTGGCTTTCAGGAAGCCAGGCCGGAACATGTACGCCTGCCGGAACCCCAGCTGCCGCAGGGCATTTTCGGTTTCGCCCTTCACCCGCGCCCACATCTGCCCGCTCTGCAGCGTGCCATCGGTGCCGGAGCCCGACACGTAGCAGAACGTAAGGTCGGGGCCGTTGCGAGCCAGCAGCGTGCGGGCGAAGTGCAACGTGAGGTCGTAGGTGAGGCGGCGGTACTCGGGCTCCTTCATCCCCACCGACGATACGCCCAGGCAGAAAAAGCAGGCGTTGTAGCCGCTGAGCTGATCGGCAATGGGCGCGAGGTCGAGGAAGTTCTCGTGCAGCATCTCCCGCAGCTTCGGGTGCCGGTGCCCGCTGGGCCGGCGGCTGATGCTGAGCACCTGCTCCACCTCCGGGCTGTTGAGGCACTCCATCAGCACCCCTTCCCCCACCATCCCGGTCGTCCCGGTCAGGATTACGCGTAGTTTCATGGGGGTGAGGACGGATGAGGGGCGGGAATGTTTTAGACCTCGTCCGGACGTCAATAGCCGGTAACTCCGAGCCCATGTAGGCGGCGGCTTCGTAAGCATCCACTGGGTAGCCTTCCACGAACATTGCATTCCAGAAAAGCTGCCCTAATGAGCAGTTGAGCTTGACAAAGTATTTTCGAGGAGTCCTCGGCTTCCATCTTCCAAAAATAATCGTGAAACAGGTAGCCCACCTAGCGAATCCCGGATATCCAGTGCAATGGGGTCACCATTCAAGCCACTGCCCACCAATAGCAACCCGGCTTGCATAGGCCCGCTGGAAATCGTCTTCCCAATCCAGTTTCTTTTTCAAGCCGTTCGCCTGATCGAAATGCACCTCCCCGATTGTCAGGTCGGTAGCACTGGAAAACTCCGCCAACAACTGCTGCACCTCCGCCGATTCGCCCCATTGCCGAAGCAGTTCAACCGTTTTCGGAACGCAGAGGCTCTAGGTTCTTCCGCCCACTGATACCGGCCGCCTCCAGTGCCGCCTGCATTTTGTAAGTATCACTCATGGCAATTGAATAGCTGCTATTAGCGGCGCAGCCTCCTAGTGGTTCTGGGCAAAATTATGCAGAGTGTCGACAGTAGATGCGTGAGCGGCTCGGATGTTTTTAGGCGTCAGGAAATAGCCGGCTCATTTGCTGAAACCCAATTCCGCAGACATTGACATCAACTTCATCGAAGCCTTCTACATCAACAATATCTATTCCTCCCTCTGCCACGATTTCACCGGTCAATGGAGAAATAGCTTTCAGATTCAGTGCCGCAAGACCTTTCCAGTCGCGTGTTTCCAGATGTGCGCGAAAAAAAGATTGATAGTTGGCATAATAGGCAGCAGCTAGCTTCATAATACCACCTATTACACCCATCGAAACATCTACCACATTTGCTTCGATAGTTCCCAAGAGTGTCAGATCAGAATATATCTGAATTTCAGGTTTCATCGCACGGGCTGAATGCTGAAGACCGGGTTTATGACGTCAAACGGGATTAGTGGCAAGTCATTATCCGCCCCGAGGTAAACACAGTAACACGTATCGTCTACCGTCAGATTACCCAACTACCGGCTCCTCCAGAAACTCCTTTTCCACCCAGCGGCCATCTTCGCGCATGAGGTCGATGAGCTGATCCACGGCCTGTTCTTCGGGCACCGATTTCTTGATGACTTCCTGGCCGCGGTAGAGGGCGATTTTGCCCTTGCCCACGCCCACGTAGCCGTAGTCGGCGTCGGCCATTTCGCCGGGGCCGTTCACGATGCAGCCCATGATGCCGATTTTCACGCCCTTCAGGTGGTCGGTGCGCTGGCGGATCATGGCCGTGGTTTCCTGCAAATCGAACAAGGTGCGGCCGCAGCTGGGGCAGCTGATGTACTCGGTTTTGCTCATGCGCGTGCGGGCGGCCTGCAGGATGCCGAAGCTGAGCTGGTTGAGCTCGTCGATGGTCGTCAGCCACTCGGTTTTAGCGCGCTCGGGCAGCAGCTCGGTGCTCAGCACCACGCCGTCGCCGAGGCCGTCGAGCAGCAGCCCGCCCACGTCGGTGGCGGCGTAGAGCTGGGTTTGCGCGGGGCTCAGGGCTGGGTACTGGCGGTTGATAACCACCGGGTTGGGCACGTCGTGGTTGAGCAGCTCGAAGAACGCCCGCCGGATTTCGGGCATGGCGTGGGCATTGTCGGTGTGCAGGATGATGACGGCCGTCGTGTCGGCGCGGAGCTGGTCGAGGACGGTGGGCGCGAGCGTGGCCAGCTCCTGGAACACGAAGTTCAGCTGGCCGTGGCGCGGGCCGGCCATGAGGTACTCGGCGGGCGTGAGCACCGGGTAGTGGTCGGGGCGCTGGCCGGCATCGAGCCAGGCAGCGTAGTCAACCACTTCCTTCAGACCGTTGGGCAGCATAAACGGCACCGGCCGCTGGCCCGAGTACAGGTAGTCGGCCCCCAAATCGCTCATCTGGAACTTGTCGAGGAAGGCCGAATACAGGTGTCCGGCGGCCCGCAGATCGGCGTACTCCAGCCCCGGCAGGCGCGAAAAATCCACCATCACCCGGGGCACGTTTGCCCCGCCCAGGTTCAGCACCTCGCGGGTTTGACGGCGGTGGTACTGGAAAGGATTTATGGGACTGTTTGTTGAGCTGTTAGCTGATAGCTGTTGGCTGTTAGCTTCGTTCAACGGAGAGCTATCAGCTAACAGCTCTAAGCTAACAGCTGAAATGGGGTTAACTGCCAGAATCGGGTCTGCCAGCTCGGCGCGGTGGGTGTAGCGGTCAATCAGGGCTTTGGCTACCGGGGCTTCGGCTTCGGGGGCTTCGGTGAGGCTCACGCGCACGGTGTCGCCGAGGCCGTCTTCGAGCAATGTGCCGATGCCCACGGCGCTCTTGATGCGGCCGTCTTCGGCTTCGCCGGCCTCCGTTACGCCCAGGTGCAGCGGGTAGGGCTGCAGGCCTTCGGCATCGAGCTTCTGTACCAGCAGGCGGTAAGCCTGCACCATGACCTGGGTGTTGCTGGCCTTCATGCTCAGCACCACGTCGTAGTAGTTTTCCTCCTCGCAAAGGCGCAGAAACTCCAGCGCCGACTCCACCATGCCCAGCGGCGTATCGCCGTAACGGCTCAGAATCCGGTCGGACAGGGAGCCGTGGTTGGTACCGATGCGCATAGCCGTGCCGTACTGCTTGCAGATTTGCACCAGCGGCCGGAACCGCTCCCGGATGCGCTCCACCTCGGCCGCGTAGCTGCTGTCGGTGTACTCGATGACGTCGAACTTCTTCTTGTCGGCGTAGTTGCCGGGGTTCACGCGCACTTTCTCCACAATGCGGGCGGCCAGCTCGGCGGCGTTGGGCGTGAAGTGGATATCGGCAATCAGGGGCACCGTGCAGCCGCGCTTGCGCAGCTCCTTCTTGATTTCGAGCAGGTTCTGGGCCTCCTTTACGCTGGGAGCCGTGATGCGCACGTACTCGCAGCCGGCCTCCACCATGCGCAGCGTCTGCTCAACCGAGCCCAGCGTGTCCATCGTGTCCACGGTGGTCATGCTCTGCACCCGAATCGGGTTCAGGCCCCCCATCGGCAGGTCGCCGATTTTCACTTCGCGGCTCAGGCGGCGCTTATACTCTGTCAGGCTGGGGCAATACGTCGTGTTCATAAACTGAAAACCGGGGGCGGATGGCGAAAGTTGCGCCCGGCAAAGGTAAGCGGTGATGTGGGGAGTTAGTGAATGAGTGACTCGGTGAATGAGGAGGTGAAAAGGGAACGTCATGCTGAGCGAAGCGGAGCGCAGTCGAAGCATCTCTACCGCTTCGTTGTAACTCCAGTCAATCGACAGGATTAGCATTGCGGTAGAGATGCTTCGACTCCGCCCCGCTTCGCTCAGCATGACGTTTCCTTTTTCGCTCATTCACCCATTCACCACTTCACTAACTCCCCTCCTTCCCGGCGCGAGTGAAAACCTGTTCGAGTGAGTCGGTCTGCACGCCGGGGGTTTCGTCGAGGGCGGCGTGGTGCATGGCGCGGGCCACGGTGCGGGCATGAATGGGGCGGTAGCTGTGCAGCAAGGGAATCGTGCTGGCGGCCGTGGCCAGCCAGAGACCCACTTTTTCGCCGAGCCGCTGCTCGGTGCGGGGGCCGGCCAGAATCCCGGGCTGGATGATGCGGATGCGCTGGAAAGGCAGCCGCTTGATATCGCGCTCCAGCTCGCCCTTCATGCGGTTGTAAAATAGCAGCGACTCGGCATCAGCCCCCGCCGACGACACCAGCACGTAGGTGGGCACGCCATTTTCGGCCGCGGCCTGCGCCGCCTGAAACTGGTAGGTATAATCGACCAGGTACTGTTCCTGCTGGCCGCCGGCCTGGCTTAGCGTGGTGCCGAGGCTCGAAAACAGCACGTCGCCGCGCAATTCCTCGTTCCAGGTTCGGGGCTGATCGAAATCAACAATATATTCTTCCAGCCGGGGGTTTTGGTAACCGGTAGGTCGGCGGGTAAATACTTTCAGGTGAGTGAATTGTTCGTCGGCAAGCAACTGCCGCAGCAGGTAGTCGCCCACGAGGCCGGTAGCCCCGATCAGGAGTGCGGTAGACATGGTATAGAGCAGGTTAAAAAGTCAGTAGAAGTGCCATAAGCTCAACCGTAAGTAAGCTAGTAAGCTAACGGGGTCGGGCGGCTTTCGTTGGGCCGGCCTGGCCTTATTCGACCGTGAGCACGATTTTTCCGATGTGGGTACTGGTTTCCAGCAGCCGATGAGCGGCGGCCGCTTCGGCCAGCGGGAAGGTACGCTCCAGCACCGGTTGTAGCTGCCCGGCGGCCACCACGGGCCAGATGTGGCGCTCCACTTCCAGGGCCAAAGCCGCCTTAAAGTCGGCCGAACGGGGCCGCAACGTGCTGCCGCTGATGGTGAGGCGGCGGCGCATTACGTCGAGGGCGTTGAATTCGGCCTGGGCTCCCTCCATAGCGTTGATAAACACCAGCCGGCCATCGTCGCGCAGCAGGCGCAGGTTTTTGGGCGTGTAGTCGCCCCCCACCATGTCCAGAATAACGTCGGCCCCGCCGGCTTCGGCCACCGCGGCCTCGAAGTCGTCTTCCTTGTAATTGACGACGATATCGGCCCCGAGGCGGGCCACGGCGGCGCATTTGTCGGCCGAGCCGG
Source organism: uncultured Cytophagales bacterium (assembly GCA_963711295.1). Taxonomy (GTDB): domain Bacteria; phylum Bacteroidota; class Bacteroidia; order Cytophagales; family Hymenobacteraceae; genus Hymenobacter. The sequence goes on along the minus strand of CAVQDF010000003.1, from coordinate 455,721 downwards.
CCGTGGTGGCCACCCGGCTGCCCAGGGCGTGGGCCAGCTGCACGGCCATTACCCCGATGCCGCTGCTGCCCCCATGCACCAGCAACGTTTCGCCGGGTTGCAGGCCGCCGCGCTGAAATACGTTGTGCCACACCGTAAAGGCCGTTTCGGGCAGACTGGCGGCCTCTACCAGGCTCAGGCCCGCCGGTACTGGCAGGCAGTGGCGGGCATCCACCACGGCGTATTCGGCGTAGCCGCCCTCGGCCAGCAGGGCGCACACGGCGTCGCCGGGGTGCCAGCGCGTAACCCCGGCCCCGCAGCCGACGACGTGGCCGGCTACTTCGAGGCCCGGTACCAACCCGGCCACATCGCCGCCGCCGCCGTACTTACCGGCCCGCAGCAGTACATCGGGCCTATTAACGCCGGCCGCGCCTATGCGTAACAGCACCTGGTGGGCAGCGGGTTCGGGACGGGTCAGGGTGCGGTAGTCGAGCACGTCGGGGCCGCCGGCTTCGCGGATAACAATGGCTTTCATGGCAATAGCTAAGGGAGGCCGGCAACCACCGGCCCGGGTGAACGTAAGCTGGGCTTTACGAGCAAACACCCCGTTTGGGTACGGTGGGGCCTCGGCCGAGGCACAGCAACCTCAGCCATCCACCGCCCACCCAGCCTCGCCTTTCTCCTTCCAGTATCCATGAAAAACCCTATTCGCCTGCCAAGCTTCCTGCGCTCGGCCGGGCAAACCGGCAAACTCGCTGCCTGGCAAACCGGGCGGCTGTTCCGCAAAGCGGCCCAATCGGCCCTCGATGCTGTGCAGGACGTGCTGCGGGCCGAAGTGGTGCAGGGCAACGGCGAGCTGGTGCGCGAGTTTGTGATGGGAAAAGCGCTGCCTGTGGCTCGGGCGCTGCTGCTGGAGCGCATGGCAGCCCGGCTGCTGCTACGCCTGGGCCTGCGCGGGGCGCTGGCTTCCAACGTGGTCGGCTGGATTCTGCCGCTGGTTGTGGAACAGCTATTGAAGGCGGGCCATAAATCGGGCCTGTTCGAGAAAGTCAGCCAGCACGCCACTGTTCAGGACACGCTCCAGCGCCTCGACGAGCTGCGAACCGCGACCTGGAAGCGCCTGGCTCCCGACCGCGGCACCGGCGCTGAAGTGCTGCCCGACGACACCCCACTGCCCCCGCAGCTTTCGGCCTGAACCGGTCTTAAACCCGGTTTTAGCGGGAAAAATTCCCGTCTCAAACTTTATTCACTTTCTGCTTTTTTTATGCCTTTAAAGGCAATCCAAGCCCGGAAAGCAGGCCGTACGTCGGCCCACATGGAACAACCTTCTGCTCTGCCCGCAAACGAGCCCACGTGCTTTCCCCCGGCCCGCACGGCCCTGCGTGAACTGTACCGGGCCGTCCGCCACCTGCCATCTTCCGACCCCTATGCCCCCGCCCGCCTGGCTCGCATCGCCGACCAGGCCGAATACCTGCTTGAGTCGTGGCCCCTCTACGACTGGCCTGCCGCGCTGCACTCGGCCCAGGCCCTGCCGACCCGCGCCGTACTACTGAGCTGGGTAATAGCCGCCCGCCGCGAAATCGGCCACGCCGGCACGGCCCCCGGCAAGCTCTGGCCCTACCCGCAATGGCACCGCATCACCACCACCCTGCTGGCCGCGCTGGTACCGTTTGCGTGAGGTAAGCTGTTAGTTGCCAGAAAAAACGAACGTCATGCTGAGCGAAACGGAGTGAAGCCGAAGTATCTCTACCGCTTTGTTGTGGTGCTAATCCAAGTATCAGGACTACTATTGCAGTAGAGATGCTTCGACTGCGGCTGCGCACCCTGGCTTGATGCGCCACATGCTCAGCATGACGTTCGTTTTTCCTGAGCACTAAACACCGAACACTGACAACCGACTGATGAACCACGACCCGCGCCTGTTGGCCCGGCTGCGGCAGCAGGAACGCGCGGCGCAGCTGGCCCGCCTCGCCCACCGGCTGCGCTGGCTGAACCGGGCGGCCGTGGTGTTCTGCCTGGTATTGGGCCTCGACTGGGCCCTGCCTGCCCGCGAATTCCGCGATGAGCCGCTGCTGGCCCAGGAGCCTGTGGCGGCGGGCGGCACGCTCGCTAACCCCCAGATGGCCTACCGCATCACTACGCCCCACACCCGCTTCCGCATCCGCCCGCAGTTCATCTACCGGGTGCAGAACGCCCGCCGGCTCACGGTGTGGCAAACGCCGCTGCTGGGGCGGGTGCGCTTCATCAAGGCCCCCGACGTGGTGGCAGGCCGCACGCCTTTCGCCCCCTACGGCGGCGGGCTTTATGGCTCGGCCCTGGCCGCGTTTCCGCTGGCTTTATTCGTGGTGGCCGGGCTGGGTCTGATGCTGCCCTTTGCGCCTGAAACCCGCCTCAATACGGCCGTAGTCAGCGGCCTGCTCTGGATTGTAACGGTAATACTACTGCTGCTTTAGCGGCGAGGGTTTGGCGGGCTGCTACTATTTCCGCATTTTTGAGCAGTTGCGCCCCTATCGGCGCTGCGCCATACTTCATGACCCAGGAACTTATCAACGGCTTCGGCAAAGTTTACCTCACCATCGCCTACGATACGGCCAACGAGTGGGTGTACAACAACTGGGTTGGCTACCAGACCTATGCCGGCATCGTGGCCGGGGCCGACGCCTGCCTGGCACCCCTGCGCGACTACGCCTGCCCCTACCTGCTCAACGACAACCGCCAGGTAATAGGGCCCTGGGACCACGCCGTGGAGTGGATCGTGACCGACTGGTCCCCGCGGGCCCTGGCCCAGGGCCTCACCCACTTTGCCCACGTCGTCAGCCCCGAGGCGCTGGCTGCCGTGTCGGCCGAGGCTATGCACATCGGCATCGGCGAGAAGCTCCAGATGAAGATGTTCGGGGATGTGGACGAGGCGATGGCCTGGCTACGGCAGGCGCAGGCTGGGGCGGCGTAAATCACTAACCTACTGGCTGCTGGGGCAGCTTCACTTATCGTCCGTGACTGGTTGCGCCGGCTGGCGGCTGGCGGCAGCAGGTAAGCTATCCAGAATGCCGACTCGCTCACTCTACTCTGGCAAATACCCACACAAAAAAGCCGCACCCACCCGGATGCGGCTTTTCTAAGATCGGGGCGCGGAGAAAAATTCCCACCCAACTCCGGCCCGACTCCGGCCCTGGATTAGTGCAGGAACAACAGTTCGCGGTACTTTACCAGGGGCCAGTCCTCATCGTCCACCATCAGCTCCAGTTTATCTACGGAACGGCGGATGGTGTCGAAATGCACTTTTACGGTGTCGCAGTAGGCCAGGGCCTGCTCGCGGGTACCGTCGATTTTGTTGGCCACTTTGCGGGCATTGATCATCTCGTCCACCTGGGTTTTGATGATGGCCACGTGGCGCGAAATAGATTTAATGGTGTCGACCGTGACGTTGGTGTGCTCATCGTCGAGGCCCAGCTCGCGCAGGCCGCGCACGTTGTTGATGAGCTTGGTCTGGTAGGCAATGGCCGTCGGGATGATGTGGTTGACGGCCAAATCGCCCATTACCCGGCCTTCGATCTGGATTTTCTTGACGTAATCCTCGAGCAAAATCTCGTGGCGGGCGTGCAGCTCAACGTGTGAGTAGATGTGGTGACGCTCAAAAAGAGCGGCCGCGTCGTCGGCGACCAGCGCGTCGAGGGCTTGGGGCGTAGTAGGGATATTGCTCAGGCCCCGGCGCTCGGCCTCCTGCTTCCACTCGTCGGAGTAGCCGTTGCCCTCGAAGCGGATGGCTTTCGAGCTGATAACGTAGTCGCGCAGCACGTCCACGATGGCCACTTCCTTTTTCTTGCCGTCGGCAATCAGCTGGTCAACCGACTGCTTGAAGTCCAGGAGCTGATCGGCCACGATGGTGTTGAGCGTGGTCATGGCCGACGAGGAGTTGGCCGACGAGCCCACAGCCCGGAACTCGAACTTGTTGCCGGTAAAGGCGAAGGGCGAGGTACGGTTGCGGTCGGTGTTGTCGAGCAGAATGGCCGGAATCTTATCGATGCCCAGCTTGAGGTAGATGTTGTCGCCCTTGTCGAGGGGCACCTTGGCAGTGCGCTCCAGCTCGTCCATTACCGAGTCGAGCATCGAACCCACGAACACCGACATGATGGCCGGCGGGGCCTCGTTGGCCCCGAGACGGTGGTCGTTGCTGGCCGACGCGATGCTGGAACGCAGCAGATCGGCGTAGCGGTGCACGGCCTTGATGGTGGTGATAAAGAAGGTCAGGAACTGCAGGTTCTCCTTGGGCCGGCGGCCGGGAGCCAGCAGGTTCACGCCGGTATCGGTGCTCAGGGCCCAGTTGTTGTGCTTGCCTGAGCCATTGACACCCGCGAAGGGCTTCTCGTGGAGCAGCACCTTGAAGTTGTGCTTGTCGGCCACCCGGGCCATGATGTCCATGAGCAGCTGGTTGTGGTCGACGGCCAGGTTGGCGTCCTCGAAGGTGGGGGCGCACTCGAACTGGTGGGGCGCTACCTCGTTGTGGCGGGTGCGCAGCGGAATACCGAGCTTGTTGGCCTCCTCCTCGTAGTCGAGCATGTAGGCGTGCACCCGGGCCGGAATGGAGCCGAAGTAATGGTCGTCGAGCTGCTGGCCCTTGGCCGGGGAGTGCCCGAACAGGGTGCGGCCGGTCATCATCAGGTCGGGGCGGGCGGCGTAGAGGGCCTTGTCAACCAGGAAATACTCCTGCTCGATGCCCAGCGTGGTGCTGACGCGGGTCACGTCCTTATCAAAGTAGTGGCACACGTCGAGGGCAGCCTTTTCGAGTACGCCCAGCGACTTGAGCAGCGGGGCCTTATAGTCGAGGGCTTCGCCGGTGTAAGCCACGAAAATCGTGGGGATGCACAGGGTTTTAGCCCCGCCGGTTTCGATGATGAACGCAGGCGAAGTGGGGTCCCAGGCGGTGTAGCCGCGGGCCTCGAAGGTGTTGCGGATGCCGCCGTTGGGGAAGCTGGAAGCGTCGGGCTCCTGCTGCACCAGGGCCGAGCCCTTGAAGTTCTCAATCGGCCGACCATCGGAATTGAGGTCGAAGAAGGAGTCGTGCTTTTCGGCGGTGGCGCCGGTCAGGGGCTGGAACCAGTGGGTATAGTGAGTGGCCCCCTTGGCCATGGCCCAGGTTTTCATGGCCGAAGCCACGGCGTCGGCCACGTTGCGCTCTACGGGGTTGCCCTGCTTAACGGCTGCCTGGAGCTTTTTGAAATACTCGCCGGGCATGTTGGAGCGCATGGCGTCGAGGTTGAAGACGTTCTTGCCAAAGCTGTCGGAACGCCGCTCACCGGTGTTTACCACCGTCAGGGGCTGGCGCAGGTCGACCTGCTCAAGGGCTTTGAAACGAAGGATGGCCATTAGATAAGGAAGGGGGTTGAAAACAAGTAAGGGTTGCTAACGGGGTCAAAGATACGCAGCAAAAACGCAATTATGTAGTTGTGACCTCCAATCAGCAAGCCATTCTTCGACAAATCGAGTGTTTTGCCAGCCTTACCTACTCATTTTAAAGCCCGATAGTTCAAAAATCACCCTGAAACCCGAAAATAACCCTTCAATTTTACACTCCCTTATTTAGGCAGTGCTGCTCTTGCGACCGGGTAGCTCAACGCCTCCGGCTCGCGTACCGTTCCTACTGGGCGGGCTTAATAAAGTGTTCGGCAAAACGCGAAGCACGCGCTAGACCATACCCCACCAGCCACCTGTTGGTACTGGCGCGTCGGATACTGGAGCGGGGCTTCTACCTTTGCGCTCGTGAGAAACCGCTTCGCGTTTCAGCCGCGCTACTTTCTGTTCTGGCTGCTCTATTTCGGGGTGGCCCGGGCCCTGTTTCTACTCTACTACCTGCCGCGTACCCTGGCGCTGCCCACGGGCAGCGTGCCGCGCATTTTCGGCTACGGGCTGCGGCTCGATGCCTCGGCGGCCGCCTACCTGTGCCTGGCCCCGTTCCTGCTGTTTGCGCTCGGCAGCCTGACCGGCCCGCGGTTCGGGCTGGAGAGGGGCCTGCGCTACCTGACGGGCGCGTTGGTGGCGCTGGTAGCGCTGCTCACGGTGGCCGACCTGGCCCTGTACGGCCCGTGGGGCTTCCGGCTCGATGCGACGCCGCTGCAGTACCTAAGTACGCCCGGCGAGGCGGCGGCTTCGGCTTCGCCGGGGCTGCTGGGTCTGCTGCTGGGCCTTTGGCTGGCGCTGCTGGGAGTTGGCGGGGGGCTTTATAGGCTAGTGGTGGGCCGGCTGCCGGGGTTGCCGCCGGGCTTCGGGCGGGGCCGGGCGGCGCTGGCGGCGCTGCTGTATCTGGTGCTGCTGGTGGTGCCGCTACGGGGTGGCCTGCAGCAAATCCCCATCAACCAGGGCGACGTGTATTTTTCGAGCGTGCCCTACGCCAACCACGCGGCCGTGAACGTGCCCTGGAACGTGCTCAACTCGCTGTTCCTGGAAACCAGCACCCAAAACCCCTATCAGTTTCTGCCCGATACCGCCGCCGCCCGCCTCACCGCCAGCCTCTACGCCCCGGCCGCCAGCCCCGATACCGTCCGGCTGCTGCGCCCCGGCCTGCAAAAGCCCAACGTGCTGTTTATCATTCTGGAGAGCTTCACCGGCAAGCTGGTGGGCCATTTGGGCGGCGAGCGGGGCGTAACGCCCACCCTCGACAGCCTGAGCCAAACCGGGGTAGCCTTCCGCAATGTGTACGCGGCCGGCGACCGGAGCCAGAAGGGGCTCGTGGCCCTGCTTTCGGGCTACCCCAACCAGCCCACTACCAGCATCATCAAATACCCGCGCAAAACCGAGCAGCTACCCCACCTAGCGCGGGTGCTGCGCCAAGTGGGCTACAGCACGGCCTACTACCATGGCGGCGAGCTGTCCTTCGCCAACATGAAGAGTTACCTCGTCACGGCCGGCTACCAACGCTTCACCGAGCGGGCCGATTTCCGGGCCCAGGACCAGAACGCCAAGTGGGGCGCCCACGACCACGTATTATTTACCAGGATGCTGCAGGAGCTGCCCCGGCAGCCGGCCCCGTTCTTCGTCACGGCCTTCACGCTTAGTTCTCACGAGCCCTTCGACGTGCCCATGCGCACCCGTTTCAAAGGTTCCGATGAGGCCAGCCGGTTCCGCAACTCGGTGTACTACACCGACCACGTGCTGGGCCAGTTTCTGCAGCAGGCCCGCCGGCAGCCCTGGTGGGTCAACACGCTGGTGGTGCTGGTAGCCGACCACGGCCACCCCCAGCCCGGCGACTCGCCCAACCACGACCCGGCCAAGTTCCGGATTCCGCTCCTGCTCACCGGCGGCGCCCTGGCCCCCGCCGCCCGCGGCCGGCAGGTGCTCACCTACGGCTCCCAAACCGACGTGGCCGCCACGCTCCTGCACCAGCTGAACCTGCCCGCCACCAACTTCCCCTGGAGCCGCAACCTATTGGCCCCCGCCCCGCCCGCCTGGCCCGGCGGCGCGGCCTTCTACTCCTTCACCGACGGCTTCGGCGTCGCCACCCCCGCCGGCACCGTCACCTACGACAACGTGGCCCGCCGCGTCATCGAGCAGGATTCGGCCGTTTCCCGGCGGCAGCTGCGCTTCGGGCAGGCGTATGAGCAGGTGTCGTTTGGGGATTTTCTGCACCGCTGAGCATATTACCTACTTGTTCCTGCGCGTCACTCGGGTCATACATTCACATCATGTATCCGCTTCAAGAGGTAGATGCTAACGAGGGCTGAGACTACTACATAAGCGCCGACGAGCCAAGCTGTAGCGATACGGTGTTCCCGTTGGTGAATTGTAGCCGGATTCTGGAATACAGGGTCGTCCCGTAACAGGCGGTAATTGCTGAACATAAGCAAAAGCATAATGCCAACTACACCGGGAATTGGAACGCGGTGCCCGTAGGGGTGCCAATAGTATGCTGCTGCCGCGTAGATGGCCGCCACGTTTAGAAATTGCAGAAAGCTGAAAAAGAACAGGGCTGACCATTCTTGAGTGTCCCGGACCCGGGCCCAAAATGTGAAACGCAAGAGCTGGTAAAACACGGCGTAATAAGCACTTTTCATAGGTGTAGCTGACGAAGGCTCGATTGAAGACATCATCAGGGTCTGTCTGCAGTTAGAGCCACCTAAACGCGGCAATTAGGCAGCAAGTCAATCAAAAGTAGCGCTTTCGATACCTGGGTTCAAAGCCCCGCCGCCTCACTACCGGAGACTCGCCGCTTCAACCCTATCCTTGTAAACTTGCTTATGGAAATGGGGACCAGGAAAGTTGCCTTTTACACCTTGGGCTGCACGCTCGACTTCTCCGAACCGTCTACCAGCGGCCTGCGCCAGGCACTGACCCAATTGATGCGGATGAGCCAGTTGGGCCAGGATGGCGATGCGGCCAGCGCTAAATGTTGCAGCATATTGATCATCAAGCCTTCATTCTAGGCGCTGGGATGGACAGGCTACACTGCGATTTACGCGGCGGGTAGCACCAAAATAGGAATGGTGGTGCGCCGCAGCACTTCCGCCATTACGTTGCGATAAAATAGCTTCCTGAGGAAGCTACAGGAACGCGCAATTGCTGTAACCAGTATGATATCACTGGTTTTCAAGGCTATTGTGCCCCCGTTCCATTACCTTCCAGCCCCTTACTATACTTTCCGCTGCCCATATGGCTACCTATTCGCCCTCCCCCCTGCCCGACGACGAATCTGCCCGGCTCGCGGCTCTGCGTTCCTTTGAGGTGCTGGCCGCCCTGGCCGAGCCGGTATTCGATGAGTTTGTGGCCTTGGCTGCGCGCCTGTTCCAGGTGCCCATCTCGCTACTGTCGGTGGTGGAGGAAGCCGATGTGCATTACCCGGCCAACGTGGGCATGGCTGGCCACCACCAGCAGCCGCGCGTAGAGGCCCTGTGTTCCACTGCCATTTCGTTGGGCCGGGCCGTGGTCTACCACGATGTGCTGCTGGAACACGCTCCTCCTATTCCGGCCGAGGCGTTGCAGGCGGCCGAGAAAAACCGCATCCGCTTCTACGCCGGGGCGTTGTTGCGACTGCCCGACCAGCACGCACTCGGCACGCTGTGCCTAATCAACCGGGAGCCCCGCCCATTCACGCCCGATGAGCAGCGCATTCTGGAACTACTCGCCGGCCTGGTCAGCCAAACGCTGGCTGTGCGCCACCAGTGCCGGGCGCGCCTGATTGCCGGTGAAGCCCAATGGGCGCATCTGAGCGCCGAGCTGCAGGAGGAAATCGGGGCCCTTAACGCGCTGGTGCGCTACCTGAATGCCCGCAATGGCAGCATGGTCCCCGTGCCGACCACCTTTCTGGCCCAGGTGGAAGGCCGCTTACGCGACCTGCAGCAGGTGCTGGATAGCCACCCGCACTAAGGGCAGGCCCCGCTTTGCACCGGGCCGGGCGGCAGATGACGCAGGAAATTGCCCGGTAAGCAGCCGGATTGCCGCAGGCGCTGCCCGGTGCGGATGAAAATTGTTCCACAATGCCGGAAACGGCTCCCAGTCCCGGCAGGCAATAGCCGGGCCTCCCCCCTTTGGAATGCGCACTACCCCAAACGAAGAAAACCCTATGCAGGCAGAAATAGACGAGTTTGCCGCGCTGCTGCACCAGCAGGGGGTGCACGCGGCGCTGAACTACCTCAACCATCGTACTCCCCACCGCTACACGGGCGTGTGGCGTTTCGATGGGGATATGCTACGCAGCGAGTTGCTATTTGACCGGAAAATGGCCGACGTGCGGCAAGGAGCCGACGCCCCCCTGGCCGCCACGTACTGCTCGTTGGTGGGCCGCACCGAGGCGCCGGTGCAGATTCTGGACGCCGCCGCGGACCCGCAGGCACTGGGCATCGACACGCCGGTGGTTTCCTACTGCGGCGCGCTCATCCGCGACGGGCAGGGTCGGGCCTTCGGCACGCTGTGCCATTACGATTTGCAGCGCTGCCAGGAGCGCACAACCGATCAGCCCCTGCTGAGCGCCGCAGCCAAGCTGCTCTTTGAGCACCTATACCCAGGCGACGCAAAATAAATAGGCCGCACGAGGTGGAAGCCGCGGCGCAACGGTGCCGTAGTACTGGTAAATAGGACAAATTGCAACCAGGCATCGAGCTTACTAAAAGCCAACTCCCCAGGATTGAACGCGGGCGCGTAGGGCGGCAAACACAACGGCCCGATCCTACGGGCCTCAACCAACTCAGCTCTGGGCGGTGCGGTGTTTCTGTCGCCCCCCCCGGTGCTATGGACACTCCCTGGCTGGACTGATGCGGGCCAGGAGTTATCAGGATTATAAATGGAGCGCCCCACCGAAGCTTAAACACCTGATTCCTAAACCAGTGTAATCAGCAGTAAAATCAGCGTAATCTGTGATGTATCTTTGCGGCTTGCTTATGGATACGAGAAAAGTTGCCTTTTACACGCTGGGCTGCAAGCTCAACTTCTCCGAGACGTCGGCCATCGGGCGGCAGTTTGAGGAAGCGGGCTTCGTGAAAACCGCCTTCGAGGACGCGGCCGACATTTACGTCATCAACACCTGCTCCGTGACGGACCACGCCGACCGCAAGTGCCGGAAGGTGGTGAAACAGGCCCTCAAGCACAACCCCGAGGCCCTGGTGGCCATCGTGGGCTGCTACGCCCAGCTCAAGCCCCAGGAAATTGCCGAGATTCCCGGCGTGCACGCCGTGCTGGGAGCCGCCGAGAAATTTCAGCTGGTAGAAACGCTGGCCGGCTTCCAGAAGCCCGCTGCCGGCCAGCCGGGCCAGGTGTTTGCCTCCCCCATTGCCGAAACCACCGAATTCCACGCCGCCCACAGCTACGGCGACCGGACCCGCACTTTTCTAAAGGTGCAGGACGGCTGCGACTATTCCTGCTCGTTCTGCACCATTCCGCTGGCCCGGGGCGCGAGCCGCTCGGGCTCGGTGCAAAGCGTGGTGGAGCGGGTCGAGAAGCTGGCCCAGACCGGCGTGAAAGAAATCGTGCTCACCGGCGTCAACCTCGGCGACTTCGGCCTCCAGGGACCTGACCGGGAGCGGCTGGAAGACTTTTACGACCTCGTGCGCGCCCTCGACGAGGTGGCCGGCATTGAGCGGTTCCGCATCAGCAGCTGCGAGCCCAACCTGCTCTCCGACGATATTATCCGCTTCGTGGCCCAGTCGAAGCGGTTTATGCCCCACTTCCACATTCCGCTGCAATCGGGCTCAAACAAGATTCTGGGCTTGATGCGCCGCCGCTACCGCCGCGAGCTGTACCAGGAACGAGTAGCCCTCATCAAGGAAGTGATGCCCCACGCCTGCATCGGCGTTGATGTGATTGTGGGCTTCCCCGGCGAAACCGAGGCCGATTTCCTGGAAACCTACCAGTTTCTCAACGAGCTCGACGTGAGCTACCTGCACGTGTTCCCCTATTCGGAGCGGGATAACACACTGGCCCCCACCCTGCCCGGCCGCGTCCAGGACCGCCACCGCCACGAGCGCACCACCCAGCTGCGCGGCCTTTCAGAAAAGAAGAAGCGCTTCTTCTACGAGCAGCACGTGGGCCTCGAAACGCAGGTGCTGTTCGAGGATGACGTGACCAACGGCCAGATGGAAGGCTTCACGCCCAACTATATCCGGGTGGTAGCCAAATACGACCCCCTGCTGGTGGGTGAGCTAAAGCCGTTGCGCCTCACCACCGTTACGGCGCAAAGCCTGATGGAGGCCGAGGAAATGGGCGTCGAGATGTTCCAGCACTAAACCGGCTGTGGCCCGAAGCCTGTGCTTCGCGCATCGCGGCCAGCGTAGAGCGACGTTTAACCAGGGTCAGCAACGACGCGCGAAGCGGAAGTTTCCGCGCTACAGCCGGCCCGTACGTAGTTCGAAGCCCTGAAAACTGAGAAGCCCCTAACGGCCGTGTTGGCGTTAGGGGCTTCTCGTTTAGGTGGGTGGCGTTGCGTTGTCCTGCCTTGGGCGGCTACGCCAATTGCCGCTGCATCAGGTCCATCATCTGCTGCATCATGCGCTGCTGGTCGAGCAGGTGCTGGTTGCGCATTTCGGCCATGGCCAGTTGGTGGGCCATCTGCTGCGTGTAGAGGGCAGTCTGCCAGCTCAGGTCGGCAGCAGCAACGGCGGGCGCAGGCACAGCAGCAGGCGCGGGAGCAGCGGTGGGCGCGGGAGCAGCGGCGGGCGCGGCGACTGGCGCAGGTGCGGCCGGGACTGCTGGCTGCGGGGCGGGAGTTGGTGCGGGCGTGGCAGGCAGAGGTTCCGGCGCCGGGGCCACAACGGGCTCAGCAACCGGAGCGGTTACGGGCTCGGGTGCGGCTACCGGTACGGCCACCGCTGCCGCTACCGGCGCACTCGTTGGTGCGGCCGCAGCCGCTGCCTCAACAAGCTGGGTCGCCGACTGCAGCACCGGCGGCGGCGTAGTAGCCTCCTCGGTAGCGTCGGTCAGCATGGGGCCTTCACCCTGCAGAAGCCAATCTTTTGACACATTTGGGTATACTTCAAATACCTTGCAGATCAAGTCGAATCCGGGCTTATTTCGCTCATCCACTAAGTGCTGAATGACGGTAGCCGTCTTGTCTAGCGAGTTGGCAAAGGCGTTTTTTGATAACTCCAAATGGTTTATCAATTGGGTAAACCGCTGCCCGACCGTAGTTTCCGCTGCCATATTCAAAAGGAGTTATCAATGTACAAGGCGCAATATAACACCAAATGAATAAATTACACTACCGCTCGCCTTGTCCCCTCCTCCTGGTAGCTTAACTAGGCAGCTCCTGCGCAAACTGGCTGCTAATACCCTGCACATGTTGGCGTTGCGCAGTAGCCGCGGGGTAATGCCCTATTATATTCTGACTGTCAGCGCTATACTCAAACACGTACCAACATACGTGAAGTTGATTAGTGCCCTGACCAACCATGCTCGCGAGCTATAGTCGAGTTGTAACCATCTGCCTGCTACCACCCCTATTCCCATCAACAGGAACCAGGGAATAAAAAAGAATGCCCAGTCGCCTCTGACTAGCGCGGTCACTGCATCATGCAGTAGCCCACTAAAGCCGAATGTCGCTATCACGGCAAGCCAGCGAGGGAGAAAGGCTCGCAACGGGGTATAGATTTTATTAGCTAAATAATATCCAAAAATCGGATTCCAGAAATGCCAGAAACGACCAAACGTACCGGCCCCCAGTGACCGATGAAGCATATTACGCAACGAACCCTTTTTACCCATTGGCAACCCATTCCGTTGCTTCACATACTGGGCCAGCGTTGTCTTACTTTCGGAGGCGTTCTTCATGCATAAAGCAGCCCCGCTCCTACTCGAAGCGCAGACTCTCGATGGGGTCGAGGGCGGCGGCTTTGCTGGCGGGGTAGTAGCCCGAGGCCAGGCCCACCGACACGCAGATGACCAGCCCGATGCCCATCCAGAGCCAGGGAATGATAAAGCCCCCGCTGCCCACGAACAGCATCACGCCGTTGCCCATGGCCACGCCCAGCACAATGCCCAGCATGCCGCCCAGCGCGCAGATAACGATGGCCTCGATCAGGAACTGCTGGCGAATCTGGAGGGCCGTGGCGCCCATGGCCTTGCGCACTCCGATTTCGCGGGTGCGCTCGGTCACCGATACCAGCATGATGTTCATCAGGGCAATGCTGGCCCCGAGCAGCGTAATGAAGCCCACCAGAAAGCCCCCGATGCGCAGGTTATCCGACAGCGAATCGAGCTTGCTGGCCAGCGAGTCGGAGCGCTCCACCTCGAAGCTGTCTTCCTGGCCCAAGGGGTCGTGGCGCACGGCGCGCATGATGCCGGTGGCCTCGCCGGTGAGGTAGTTGAGCTGGCTGGGGTCGAGGGTGGCCGTTTTCACGTCGTAGGTCAGGGCCCGCTGCCGGGGCAGCTGGTTGCCCGTTTCCAGGGGCACGAGCATGAGGCGGTCGGCCCCGCCGCCGCCCATGGTGCTACCGCTCTTCTCCAGCTCGCCCACCACCTGAAACCGCTGCCCCAGCATGTAGATATACTGGTTGACCGGGCTCTGGCTGGGGAAGAGCTTGTCCTTGATTTCGGAGCCCACAATCACCACGTTGGCGCCGCTTTCAAGCTCGGCCGGCGAGAAGGCCCGCCCGCTTTTCAGGTTGTAGCTCTGGATGAGCAGGTAGTTTTCGTCGCCGGCCACTACCTGCATGTTGGGGTTGGTTTTCTCGCCGTTGGCCTTTACCTCGGTGGCCCCGGCCACGAAGGCCGACACGCCCACTTTGGCCTGGTCGCCGACCTGCTCCTTGTACTGCCGGGCCTGCAGGTACGTCAGGGCCGGGTAGGTTTTCGCCTGCACGCCGCCCCGGCGGCCGCGGTTGTTGTAGCCCTTGGCCTTGATTTCGAACGAATTGGCCCCCAGACTGGCAAATGTGGTATTGAGCGAGGCTTTGATAGCATCGATGGCCGTCAGGATGCCCACGAGCGACATAATGCCGATGCTCACGATGAGAGCCGTCAGAATCGTGCGCAACAGGTTGCTGTTGATGGAACGAAACGCCTCTTTGATGTTTTCCAGAAGGTGCATAACGGCGGCAACAGGCAAGTGCTATTAAAACTTCTTTTAACCACCTTTTGGCTGGCGAAAGGGCTTTTATCCAGTTCGGCGGGTCATGCAAGGTAAGGGGTTTAGGGCGTAACTCCCACCCTAAATTGTTACCTTTCGAAATGGGCATTCTGGTTTCCGGGCCCGCTTGCCAGTGTCTTTTTCCAGCCTTTTTTCTGGCTTCGATATGAAATTTTCCTTCCGTTTACTGAGCCTGCTGCTGGTGCTGGCCGCCGGCCTGGCCGAGCCCCTGGCCGCCCGGGCCAACCACCTGCTCATCCCGATGGACAACACCCAGAAGGAACACCTGAAAGCCTATGGCATAGCCTATTGGCTGCTGGAGCAAGCAGGTGGAAGTCGACTGGCTGCTCAACTACCGGGGCGGCGCCTTCGCCTGCGACGTGGTGCCGGGGGCCGAAAACGAGCTGGCCGTGCGCGGCGTAAGCTACCAGGTGATTTCGCGAAGCCCAGTACACCAGCATGCTCTCAGAAATTGCCGACCCCAACGCCAACATGGACGTGATGAAGCTGGAGAAGGTGCCCAAAATCGCGGTGTACACGCCCAAGGGCAAGCAGCCCTGGGACGATGCCGTGACGATGGTGCTCACCTACGCCGAAATTCCCTACACCCAGATTTACGACGACGAAGTGCTGCGCGGCGAGCTGCCCAAGTACGACTGGCTGCACCTGCACCACGAAGATTTTACGGGCGAGTACGGCAAGTTCTACGCCTCCTACCGCACGCGCCCCTGGTACCAGCAGCAGCAGCGCGACGCCGAAGCGGCCGCCAAGCGCAACGGCTTCGCCAAAGTGAGCCAGATGAAAGGCGCGGTGGCCGTAAAAATGCAGGAGTTTATTGCCGGCGGGGGCTTTCTGTTCGCCATGTGCTCGGCCACCGACTCCTATGACATTGCCCTGGCCGGCCTGGGCGTAGACATGGTGGAGAGCATGTACGACGGCGACCCGGCCGACCCCCAGGCCCAGAGCAAGCTCAACTTCAACCGCACGCTGGCCTTCCAGAACTTCCAGCTGCGTACGCAACCCCTACGAGTACGAGTACTCCAACATCGACATGGACCCGCGCGAGCGGGGCGTGTACGAAGACAACGACTACTTCCAGCTCTTCACCTTCTCGGCCAAGTACGACCCGGTGCCCACCATGCTCACCCAAAACCACGAGCATACCATCAAGGGCTTCATGGGCCAGACCACGGCCTTCCGCAAGAGCCTGGTGAAGCCCGACGTGGTGGCCATGGGCGAAAACAAGGCCTCGGGCGAGGTGCGCTACATGCACGGCACGCTGGGCAAAGGCACCTGGACCTTCTATGGCGGCCACGACCCCGAAGACTACCAGCACTTAGTGGAAGAAGAGCCCACCGACCTGAGCCTGCACCCCAACTCCCCCGGCTACCGCCTCATCCTCAACAACATCCTCTTCCCGGCCGCTAAAAAGAAGAAGCAGAAGACGTGAGAAGTTGGGGAGTTACGCAAAACGGGGACATAAGTATGTAGCGCGAAGCTCCAGCTTCGCGCATCGCAGAACAAAATCAGCTAGCCGTCAGCAACGAGGCGCGAAGCTGGAGCTTCGCGCTACACTCGCATTGTGGAAGTTCTATCAAAAATTAGAAGAGGATACGGCCGGGCAGCCATGCTGCGGGCCGTATCCTCTTCTGTTTCTGTAAACCTGACTGACCCGGTTGCCGCTACCGTTCCAGCTGAATAACCTGTTGCACAACGGCGGGCAGGTCGGCGGTTTTTTCGGGGTCGGTGGGCAGGGTCAGATCCAGCAGCACAACCTGGCCCTTGGCTACCCCGCACACGATATATTGGTAGGCCATGCCCCCGGTTTCGGTGGCGTAGCTCAGGCGCGTACCCTGGGCGGGGGGGCCGCCGAGCAGCGTGCAGCTGAACGGAGTGGCTTCCGCGCCCTTGTGCTTCTTCTTGGCCAACCGAACGTACTCGGGCGGGTAGGTCTTCATCACCCCAAAATCGAGGTATATCCACGAGAGCTGGTAGGCCGGGCCGGTTATTTCGGAGCCGGAAGCGGCCGTGTAGCCGCTTTCCAGGGGCAGGTCGAGGCCGCAGAAGTTGGGCGAGGGGCCAGCCGGGGCCTGCGCCTGGCCAAGACGTGGCAGGGCCAGCAACAAGCCTAGCAATGAAAGTAGTAGCAGTTTTTTCATGGACGAATGGAATAGCGGTCAGGGCGTAAGCTACGTCGCGGCAGCACTAGGGTGCAACTTTCTGGCGCAACAATTATTGCTGCCCCAAAGCGCTAGTGCATCCGGTCGTCGCGCACGGGCAGGCTCGTCACGATTTCGCCCTCAATCTGGAGCAGCTCCTGCAACCGCGTATCCACTTCCCGGGGGTCGGCGTACTCCTTGGCCAGGTCGACGTAGCTCACGAAATGGCCGGCTTCGGAGGCCATCAGCTCGTAGTAGAACTGGCTCAGGCCGGGGTCGGGAATGTGCTTCCAGAGCAGCTTGAACCGCTCGCAGCTGCGGGCCTCAATCAGGGCCGACACCAGCAGCTGGTCCATGAGCTGCCGCTCGCGGGGGCCGCCCTTGCGCACGTGGGTCAGCAGCGCCACCACGTAGTCGTCGCGGCGGGGGCGGCCCAGCGCGAAGCCTCGTTGCCGCAGCTCCTGCATCACCCGCCCAAAGTGTTCCCACTCCTCGGCCACCAGGGCCGTAAGCTCCTCCACGAGCCGGGCTTTTTCGGGATATTTGAGAATCAGCGAGATACCCGTGCTGGCCGCCTTCTGCTCGCAGTACGCGTGGTCGACCAGAATATCTTCAATGTTCTTGCTGGCAATATTCACCCACCGCGGGTCGGTGTTAAGCTTAAGCTTCAGAATGGTTTTTTCTTTCATGGGAGTTAGGAGCTTAAGGGAGTAGCGCGAAGCTCCAGCTTCGCGTGTCGTTGCTGATGGCCACCTGATTTCGTTCTGCGATGCGCGAAGCTGGAGCTTCGCGCTACATCCCCAGTCCCTAATTAAAGAATTGCCAGCGCAGGCCGAACTCCAGGCGGCGGGGCAGGCCGGCGTAGAAGGGGGCAGTGTAGTAGCCGTTCTGGGGCAGAAATTGGTTGATGTAGGCCATTTTGAAGAACACGCCCACCGTTTTGATGTCGGCATTCACGAACACGTCCACCATGGGCGTGTTGCGGATGGTGAAGTGGTCCTGCACGAAGAACTGCTGGGTGCTGGGGCTGTAGTCGTAGGCCTTCCAGCGCGACTGAAAGTAGGCCTGCACGCCCACCTGCCCAAACAAAGCGTTGCGAAACACCTTGCCCTGGTAGTAGAGCCGCGACTCGCCCACCAGCGTCGGGATGCGCAGGGCCTCGTTGCCCGGCCCCGCCCCCACCGTGTAAGTGGCCTGGTTGTCGAAGTTCAGGTGCCCGAGCGTGAGGCGGTAGCGGGCCATGAGGGTGGTCAGCCGGAAGGCATCGGCCTGGCGGGGGCCACCCAGGTGCAGCCCGTCGGCGGCAGTGCCGTAGTAGATGTAGTTGACCACGTTGGCCACCGTGCCCACGGCTTCGAGCTGGTGGATGCCCACCTGCCGGGCGGCCCGCACCCGCAGCTGCTGCACCTGCACGTTGTTGAAATCGGTATCCCAGGCAAAGTGGTTGCCCGAAAACTGCTGCTCGGTAAGCGTGGGGGCCACGCTGGTCAGCAGCACCTCGCCGCTGAGCAGGCCCAGCCGCGTCCGGCCGCTAAGCCAGTACTCAGTCTGGGTCGGGTCCTGGAGGTCGGGCTTGATTTCGCCGGCCGTTTCGATGGCGAACTGCCGGTACTGAAACGCGGCCGTGCCCCCAAAGAAGTACTGCGAACTGTTGCGCCCGGCCAGGGTATCGCGCACCTCGGCCGGCACGCCGATAGCCACTTTGGTATCGAGCGAATAAATGCGCTGGCGGGCATAGAGGCGGTACTGCACCGCGTTCGACTGCCCCATCACGCCCACCGTGTTTTCGAGCTGCCGGAACTCGGCCCGGTCGTCGGTGGCGGCCGTGCTCAGTCGCACCTGCGGATAAAACGGATTGACGATGCCGGTAACCAGCACGGGCTGGGTGTCGGTGTACTTGTTGAGCTGCCGGTTCCAGTCGAAGACGTGAAACGCGGTCAGGCCCCGGCCCAGCAGCCGGTAGCTGTGCAGCAGGCGCACCCGGTCGCGGTCGTCGCGGTTCTTGGCCGTGGTCAGGTTCACTACCTCGCGCTGGTAGTCGAAGAGCTGGGTCAGGTCGACCTGGCCGTTGTCGGTGGTGTCGGCCGCCTGGGGTACAATGCCGCCCTGCTCGGCCACCGTGTGGCGGGCGGTGCTGAAGTTGCCCATGGCCCGGTAGCGGTTGTTGGGCGACTCGTATCGGGCAAACAGCAAAAAGTTGCTGTGCTCCGTCTGGCCCGATCTGGTGCTGATGGCCGCCACCGACTTATAGGAGCCAAACCGCTCGTAGTTGAAGCCCACATTGAGCCGGCGCTGCAGGCTGCGGGTGTAGCCCAGCTCGAACACCTGCTCGTAGGGGTTGCCCTGGAAGAAGCGAAAAAACGTGTAGGGCGAGCGGGTATCGTAATAATTCACGTCGGCCGCGTCGCGGGCGTACTGGTCGAAGGCGTGGCGGCCCAGGCGGGCCCCCAGCTGGCGGTTGGGCTCCCAGAGCAGCGGCCGCGAGGCCGTGCCGAAGTTGCCCAGGTTCTGCTGAAACGTGGTATCGTGGGTCCAGTAGCGCTGCTGGGGCAGGCGGGTGAGGGTTGTGTCAATCATCCGGCCCACGGTGTCTTCGCGCAGCAGGTCGCGCTCCTTCAGTATGAACGTGGTGCGGGCCCCATAGCGGTTCTGGGTCGAGTCGTCGAGAATCTGGGCCCGGGCGCCGGTGGGGCGCAGGCCCAGGCTTAGCAGTAGTACCGCCAGCAGCAGCCGGGCGGGCATTTTAAACAGCGCAGGCAACGAAAAATCAGACAACGGCGGGGGGCGGAAAATACGGGGCGAGCAACGCGGCCAGCTGGGTTTCGCCATCGGCCAGGAAGCGCACGGTAATCGGGATGTAAAATACGGGCAAATTGGCCACACTTGCTGCCAGGGCGGGCTCCTGCAGGCGAGCCGCGTCCTTCTGGGTAGTCAGAACGCATTGGCCCGGCTGGCATTGCGCGGCCAGCTCCCCTATTTCGCGGGGCGTGAAAGCGTGGTGGTCGGGGTAGCGGGCGTGGTGCACTATCTGGTAGCCGGCCGCCGCCAGGTGGGCCAGCAGCGGCCCGGGCTGAGCAATACCGGTCAGCAGTACCACCTGCTGCCCCCGCGCTGGTGCGGCCCCGGCACCCGTGCCAGGCACGGGCACCGGCGGTCCGTAGTCGTAGGCCGAAAACAGCACCGGCACATCAGCCCGGGCGTAGCGCCGCACCCGGGCCGTAATGGCTTCCCGGGCCGCCGCGCTCAGGTCGGGGGCGCACTTCGTGATGATGATGGCATCGGCCCGGCGGGCCCCGGCCCGGCTTTCGCGCAGGCGGCCGGCGGGCAGCACGAAATCGGCGTAAAACGGCCGTTGCTGCTCGCTGAGCAGGATATTTACCGACGGCCGCACCCGCCGGTGCTGGTAGGCGTCGTCGAGTACTACGGCCGTAGTGGCGGGCTCCTCGCGCAGCAGCCGCCCAATGCCGGCCACCCGATCTTCACTCACGACCACCGGCACGCGGCCGCCAAACTGCCCGAACTGCTGCCAGGGCTCGTCGCCGACGGTAGCGGCCGAATCGGCGGGTGTGGCGCGGCGGTAGCCGCGGGTGCGGCGGCCGTAGCCCCGGCTCAGCAGGGCCGGGTGCTGCCCGCGCTCCTGCAGCCAGGCTACCAGCCAGGCCACGTGGGGCGTTTTGCCGGTGCCCCCCACTCGCAGGTTACCCACGCTGAGCACGGGCACCTGCGCGAAGGCCGTGCCCGGCTTCCAGCCCCTATCATAAAGCCAGTTGCGCACGGCCAGCACGGCGGCGTACAGCCAGCTCAGGGGCAGCAGCAGGAGTTTGAGGAAGGAAATCAAGTGGAAACGGTGAAGGCGGCCAGGCAGAAGGGCAGCGCGCCGTGGCGCCCCGCAGCGGGGCCCCAGCGTGCGCCGGCCGCCGCAAAAGTAGCGGGTTGGAACGGTTGGCAGATGGCTGACCGCGTTTTTTGCGGCAGTTGAACGAATATCAGTCAGGGGCGAAGGTGTACCTATGCATGCCAGCAGACTGTTTTCGCTTACGCCGAAAAGAAATAACTGCTAGGTTTACCCCAGCAGGCCAGCGGGCGCTTCGCCAGGCTCCCCGCCGGTTTTCACCTGTTCTATTCTTCATTTTTAAGTTGACCCAATGCCCACCGTACAGGACCTGATGCGCGTGCTCGAAGCCGCCGCCCCGCTGGCTTACCAGGAAAGCTACGACAACGCCG
Organism: uncultured Cytophagales bacterium; assembly: GCA_963711295.1. Taxonomy (GTDB): domain Bacteria; phylum Bacteroidota; class Bacteroidia; order Cytophagales; family Hymenobacteraceae; genus Hymenobacter. The sequence goes on along the minus strand of CAVQDF010000003.1, from coordinate 434,817 downwards.
GCCTGCAATGCGGCGACCCCCAGCTGGAAATTCGGGGAGTACTCGTGGCCCTCGACTGCACCCCCGCCGTGGTAGACGAGGCCATCCGGCGGGGCTGCAACGTGGTAGTGGCCCACCACCCCCTCATCTTCAAGCCCCTCAAGCGCCTGACCGGGGCCAACGAGGTAGAGCAGACGCTGCTGAAGGCCATCCGCCACGACGTGGCCCTCTACGCCGCCCACACCAACCTCGATAACGTGGCCCATGGCGTCAACCGGAAGCTGGCCGATAAGCTGGGGCTGCAGAACGCGCGCATTCTCGACCCCAAGCCGGGGCTGCTGGCCAAGTTGATAACATACGTGCCGGCCGCCCACACCGAAACCGTACTGGCAGCCCTGTACGCCGCCGGCGCGGGCCAGATCGGGCAGTACGCGGAGTGCAGCTTCCGCTCGGAAGGCACGTTTACTTTCACGCCGGGAGCCGGCACCAACCCTTTTACGGGCACGCCCGGCCAGCCCCACACCGGCCCCGAAGACCGGGTGGAAGTGCTGCTGCCCCTGCACGCCCAGCGGGCCGCGCTGGCGGCGTTGCGGGCGGGCTCACCCCTACGAGGAGGTGGCCTACGAAGTGGTCAAGCTCGAAAACACCCACCAGGACGTGGGCTCGGGCATGGTAGGCGAGCTGCCCGAGGCGCTTAGTCCTGCCGAGTTCCGGCAGCAGCTGCGGACGGCGCTGGGCGTGCCGGTAGTAAAGCACACCGATTTTGCGCGGCCCATCAAAACGGTGGCCTTGTGCGGCGGGGCAGGGAGCTTTCTCATCGGCAAGGCCCGCGCCGCCGGCGCCGACGCCTACGTAACCGGCGACCTCAAATACCACGAATACTTCGGGGCCGAGGGCCGGCTCATGCTCTGCGACGTGGGCCATTTTGAGAGCGAACAATTCACGGGCGAAATCTTCCGGGATTTGCTTGCCGATAACTTTGGAAGTACTTTTGCGGTCTTAATCGCAGAGACCCTCACCAACCCCGTCCGATATGATTTCTAACCCGTCCACGGAAACTACCGTTGCCAGCAAGCTGGAAGCCCTGTTGCACTTGCAGCAAATCGACTCGCAGCTGGATGAAATCCGGCGTGTGCGCGGCGACTTGCCCGAAGAAGTGCAGGACCTGGAGGACGAAATTGCGGGCTACGAGGTGCGCGTGAGCAAGTTCGACGAGGAAATTGCCGGCCTCAACGACCAGATTAAGCAGCGCAAGCAGGCTGGCAAAGACGCCGACGGCCTCATCAAGCGTTACGAGGAGCAGCAGCAGAACGTCCGCAACAACCGCGAGTACGAGGCTATTGCCAAGGAAATCGAGCTGCAGAAGCTGGAAATCCAGATTGCCGACAAGAAGATCCGGGAAGCCCAGTACCAGATCGAGCAGAAAAACAACGACATCAGCGGGACCAAGCAGCGCCTCGAAGAGCGCAAGAAGGACCTCGACAACAAGAAAGGCGAGCTCGAAACCATCGTAGGCGAAAGCGAAGCCGACGAGAAGAAGCTCATGGACCAGCGCGCCAAGGCCGTGAAGCCCATCGAGCCCCGGTTGCTGACCGCCTACACCCGCATCCGCGGCAACGTTCGCAACGGCCTGGCCGTGGTAGAGGTAAAGCGCGACGCCTGCGGCGGCTGCTTCAACACGGTGCCCCCCCAGCGCCAGGCTGATATTATCTCGCACAAGAAAATCATCGTTTGCGAGCACTGCGGCCGTATTTTCGCCGACGTAGAGGCCCGGGGCGAGTAATCGTTTTCTTTAGCATTTTTGCAGGAACGGCCTCCTTTTGGGGGCCGTTCCTTTTTTTATTCTATGATATTTCCCGCAGCGGTGCGCAGAGGAGTTAGCAGCAGTACGCCGGGGGCATGCTGGCTGCTGCTGGTGCTGCTGCTATATTTTGCGCACCTGAGCGAAACCTCCTGCGCCCCGTTGCCGGAATCCGCATCAGCACTCACTGCCACCCAGGCCCACGCCTACGCCGAGGTGCTCAACATGCGCCCCGCTGCCGCTCGTGCCCTGCTTGGCGCTGAAAAAGACGCCGGAACGCTGCTGGTCCAGGACTGCCTAAGCATCACGGAGCTGCTCATCAGCCAAGATGCCGCCCGCTACGCCGCCACCGTGGACGCCCAGGATGAGCGCCTGGAGGCGCTGGAGGACCAGATCGGGCCGCTGGCCGAATACGCGGCCGCGGAAATCCGACTGCATCAGGCCGCGGCGCAGGTGGTGTTCGGCCACGAGGTGCAGGGGGCCTGGAGTTTGCGCCGCAGCTACGGGGCCATGCAGCAGGTGGCCACGCGCTACCCCAACTTCCTGCCGGCCCGCAAAACGCTTGGCATGCTGCAGTTTTTCATTGGCTCGCTGCCCGAAGTCGTACCGCTGGTTTCTGAAGCTGCTGGGCCTGCCGGGCTCGGTTGAGGGCGGTTTGCGCAACCTGCGCCGGGCCGCCACCCAGCCCAACGACTTCCAGCTCGAAGCCCGGCTGATTCTGGCCCTGCTGGAAGAAACCTACTACAAGAAGCCCGCGGCGGCCCTGAGCCTGATGGAAACCCTGCGCCGCCAGCAGCCCGACAACCTGCTTGTCAGCTACCTGCTCGTGAGCCAGCTCAAGAAGCAGCACCGCACCGACGAGGCCCTGGCCGCCTTCCGCGCCCGCCCCACCGGTCCGGGCTACTTGCCGCTGCCCTACCTCCACCACATGGCCGCCGACCTGCTGCTCTATCAGGGCCAGTACGCCGCCTCTCGCCGCGAAAACGCGCTTTTTCTGCAGGGTTACGCCGGCCAGCACTACCGCAAGGACGCCTGGTTCAAGCGCTACCTGGCTGCCTGGCTCGGTGGCGACGCGGCGGCGGCCGCCCAGTACCGCCGTCGCATCGGGTCCGGGGGCCGCACGATTCTGGAGGAGGACAACTATGCCCAGCGCTTCTTCGAGGACCGACAGCCACTCAACCCCACTCTCACCCGGGCCCGCCTGCAAATCGACGGCGGCTACTACCGCCCCGCCCTGGCCACCCTGGACCAGTTCCGGCCCACCGCCGCCACACCCCTGCGCGACCAGTTGGAGAGCACCTACCGTCGTGCCCGGGCCCTGCACCTGCTTGGCCGCCCCGATTCGGCCCGCGCCCTCTACGCCCAGACGGTAGCCCGGGCCGGCGACGCGCCCTATTACTACGCCCCCCAGTCAGCCCTGCAGCTGGGCTACCTCTATCAGGCCGAAGGCCAGCTCAACACCGCCAAAGCTTACTTCCGCAAGGCCCTGAGCTACCCCAAGCACGAATACAAGAACAGCACCGACACCAAAGCTAAGCTGGCCCTGGCCGAGCTGGAGTAACCCAGCGCCCCAGGGTTGAGTCCCTGGGCTACGTAGCGAGCCGGGCAAGCTTTGTCGTTCTTTCCCATTCAATAGCCCAGGGCTTCAGCCCTGGGACACCGCGCCGGACCACATACCGCCGTTTTTTCCCACTCAATAGCCCAGGGTTTCAACCCTGGGGCACTGGCCTATCTGCCGGACCATCCCATCGTACTTTTGTCCTGTGCTGTCCGTTCCGCTTGCCCAACTTCCCCCCGACTTCCGCGCCCGCGCCCTGCGTTGGGCTGCTGGCTTTCCCCACTGCGCCTATTTCGAACCCAACGGGCTACCTTACCCGGAAGGCCCGTTCCGGCAACTGTTAGCCGTCGCCGAAGCGGCTCCTGATGCCCCGCGTACGTTGGCTGAACTGCGGGAATGGCTGGCAGATGCTGGTGATTCGACGGCTCCGGCCTGCGGGTTTCTCACCTATGAAGTAAAGGATGAGGTAGAAGCCTTGAGCAGCAGTAATCCTAGCGGTTTATCCTGGCCCAACCTGCACTTCTTTCGGCCCCAGACCTGGCTGATTTGGCAAGGTAAAATGCTGGAAATCCACGGGGCTACGGCTGGGGTCCTGGCCGCCATCGAGGCCACTCCCCTGCCAGCGCTGCCGCCCCCGAGCGTACCCTCCCTGCAGGCCCGCATGCCCAAGGCCGACTATCTGCGGGCCGTGGAGGCGGTGCGCGAAGACATCCTCAACGGCGAAGTATACGAGCTCAACCTCTGCCAGGAATTCTACGCCGAAGGCGTGGCGCTGGACCCGGCCGACGTGTTTGAGCGCCTGAACGCCGCCTCCCCGGCCCCGTTCGCGGGGTTTCTGCGCCACGAAAACCACTTTCTGCTCTGCGCCTCGCCCGAGCGGTTCGTGCGCCGCAGCGGGCCGCAGCTGCTGTCTCAGCCCATTAAGGGCACCATCCGGCGCGGGGCCACCGCGGCCGAGGACGAGCAGCTGCGCCAGACGCTGCTGACGGACGAAAAGGAACGGGCCGAAAACCTGATGATTGTGGATCTGGTGCGCAACGACCTGGCCCGGGTAGCCCAGACCGGCACGGTGCAGGTGCCCGAACTGTTCGGCCTTTATCCTTTCCGCCACGTCTGGCAGATGATTTCCAGCGTTACAGCCCAGCTCCGGCCCGAAACCGACGTTGTGGATGTGCTGCGGGCCGCCTTCCCGATGGGTTCCATGACCGGGGCCCCGAAAATCAGGGCTATGCAGCTCATCGAGCACTACGAGCGGAGCCGCCGCGGCCTCTACAGCGGCAGTATCGGCCTCGTCTGGCCCTCCGGCGACTTCGATTTCAACGTCGTCATCCGCAGCCTCCAGTACCGCCAGGACACCGGCCACCTCAGCTTTCAGGTGGGCTCGGCCATCACCTACGACTCGGTACCTGAGCGCGAGTACGAGGAATGCCTGCTGAAGGCGCGAGCTATTCTGGATGTGCTGGGGGCGGTGGTGAAATAGTGAGGTGGTGAAATGGTGAGTTGACGTTCAGGCGGCGTGTATGGCGCGAATGGCTCATGTCAGGCTAGTCGCGCAATCTGCGCCGCTTAAACATCAACTCACCATTTCACCACCTCACTATTTCACCATCTCAGCTTTCCTGCCATTCTGTCATTTTCACCCTAAAACTGCTACCTTTGCCGTTCTCTGAACTGTGAAGCTGCTGCCTGCTGTCAGGCGTCCCCCCATGTCCCAACCGCTGATTACCCTCGATTTTCTCGATACGCCCGCCCTGCCCACGCCCGCCGTGGACGCTACCACCCACGAGCACGAGCCTTCGGGCGCAGTGCGCGTGAATCCGGCTACCAGCACCGGCCGCAAGCGCAAGCTTTATATGGAGAGCTACGGCTGCCAGATGAACTTCTCAGACTCCGAAATCGTGTCCAGCATTCTCTTTGACGAAGGCTTCGACACGATTGAAACCCTGGAGGGCGCCGATTTGGTGCTGCTCAACACCTGCTCCATCCGCGAGAAGGCCGAGCAGACCGTGCGCATGCGCCTTTCCCAGATCAACGGCCACAAGAAGCGCAACCCCGGCCTGCTGGTGGGCGTGCTCGGCTGCATGGCCGAGCGCCTGAAAACCAAATTTCTGGAGGAAGAGAAAATCGTGGACCTCGTGGTGGGCCCCGATGCCTACCGCGACCTGCCCCAGCTCATTGCCCAGGTCGATGGCGGCCAGAAAGCCGTGAACGTGCTGCTGAGCCGGGAGGAAACCTACGCCGACATCACGCCGGTGCGCCTCAACAGCAACGGCATCACGGCCTTCATCAGCATCATGCGCGGCTGCGACAACATGTGCTCCTTCTGCGTGGTGCCCTTCACGCGGGGCCGCGAGCGGAGCCGCGACGCCCACAGCATCGTGCGCGAGGCCCGGGATTTGGTGGCCGCCGGCTACAAGGAAGTAACCCTGCTGGGCCAGAACGTGGACTCCTACAAGTGGGCCGTCCGAAGATGGCCAGGAGCACGTCAACTTTGCCCAGCTGCTGGAGCGGGTGGCCCTGGTGAGCCCCGAGCTGCGGGTGCGCTTCTCCACCTCCCACCCCAAGGACATCACCGACGAGGTGCTGCACACCATGAAGCGGTACGAGAACATCTGCAAATACATCCATTTGCCGGCCCAGAGCGGCAACTCGCGGGTGCTGGCCCTGATGAACCGCACCTACGACCGGCCCTGGTACGAGGAGCGCGTGCAGGCCATCCGCCGCATTCTGGGCGACGACTGCGCCATCAGCTCCGACATGATTTCGGGCTTCTGCTCCGAAACCGAGGAGGAGCACCAGGACACCCTGAGCCTGATGGAGTACGTGCGCTACGACATGGCCTACATGTTCTTCTACTCGGAGCGCCCCGGCACCCTGGCCGCCCGCAAGCTCGCAGACGACGTGCCCCTGGAGGTGAAAAAGCGCCGCCTGGCCGAAGTCATTGCCCTGCAGCGCGAGCACAGCAAGCAGCGCGCCGCCCGCGGCGTGGGCCGCGTGCACCGCGTGCTGGCCGAGAACTTCTCCAAGCGCAGCGACGAGCACCTGAGCGGCCGCAACAGCCAGAACCAGGTCGTCATCTTCCCCAAGAAACACTACAAGCAAGGCGACTACGTTGATGTGCTCGTGCACGAGTCCACCACGAATACGCTACTGGGAGAAGCAGTAGATTAGTTGTCAGTTGCTGGTTGTCAGTTGTTAGTATTCGTCGGATATGGAAAACGGCACTGAGAAGTCTTACACCGAGCTAGTTGTCTGGCAGAAAAGCAGAGCCTTGGTTAGCACCGTCTATGAATTGACGAGATGCTTTCCAAAGGAAGAGCTTTTTGGCTTGAGCAATCAGATGCGCCGGGCAGCCGTTTCCATTCCTTCTAACATTGCCGAAGGCTGCGGCCGTCAGCATACGCGTGACACACTTCAGTTTTTATTTATAGCCCGAGGCTTCATTATTCGAAGTTGGAATACCCAGTGTTATCTGGCAACTGATCAGGAGTATATCTCCCCTGACCAGTTGACGCTTATTTTGACCGCTATTCAGGAGTGTAAGAAGCTACTGCAGGGATTCATTCGTTATTACCGCTCGCTCGCACCGTCGTCACAAGCACATGAGGATGCTGCTCCATACCAAACTGACAACGGACAACTAACAACCGACAACTAATTTGACACCATCCGAAATTCAGATCCATCAAGCAGCGCTTCGGCATTATCGGTAACGCGCCTTCGCTTAATTACGCCATTCAGGTGGCGGCGCAGGTGGCCCCGACCGATATGACGGTGCTGATAACGGGTGAAAGCGGCTCCGGCAAGGAGTCGTTTTCCAAGATTATCCACGCCCTCTCGCCCCGCAAGCACGGGCAGTTCATTGCCATCAACTGCGGCGCCATTCCCGAGGGCACCATCGACTCGGAGCTGTTTGGCCACGAGAAGGGCTCGTTTACCGGCGCCCAGGAGGCCCGCAAGGGCTACTTTGAGGTGACCAACGGCGGCACCATCTTCCTCGACGAAATCGGGGAGATGCCGCTCGGCACCCAGGCCCGTTTGCTGCGGGTGCTCGAAAACGGCGAGTTTATCCGCGTGGGCTCCAGCAAAGTGCAGAAGACCGACGTGCGCGTGGTGGCTGCTACCAACGTGAACCTGCTGGACGCGGTGCGCGAAGGCCGCTTCCGCGAAGACCTGTACTACCGCCTCAACACAGTACCCATCACGGTTCCACCATTGCGTGAGCGTGGTGATGATATTTATCTACTGTTCAGAAAGTTCGCTACCGACTTTGCCGACCGCTACCGGGTGAAACCCATCAGCCTGACGCCCGAGGCAGTGCAGGAATTGCAGCGCTTCCGCTTCCCCGGCAACATCCGCCAACTCAAGAACGTGGCCGAGCAGATGTCGGTGCTGGAAACGGACCGCGAGGTAGATGCCCGCCGCCTGCGCGGCTACCTGCCCGCCGACCAGGCCAGCCGCCTGCCCATGCTGGTACACGCCGCCGGCACGGCCACCGATGGGGCCGGCAACAACTACTCCGAGCGCGACCTGCTCTACAAGGTGCTCTTCGACATGCGCCGCGACATGACCGACCTCAAGAAGCTGGTCCTGGACCTGGCCGGCGGGCAGCGCCCCCACGAAACCCAGGAGCTGCTGCGTCAGAACAGCCACTTGTTCAGCGGCAACAGCATGGCCGTAGCCCCCTACGAAGGCCCCAACGGCCGGACCATGCGGGCCGACCCAACCGGCAACGACTACATCCTGCACTCCCGCGACCTACACGTGGAGGACGCCACCGACTACGAGGAGGAACCCCAGCGGGTGGAAGACATTGCCCACGAAACGGAAGAGGAAACGCTGAGCCTGGAGGCCAAGGAAAAGGAGATGATTATCAAGGCCCTCAAAAAGCACAACAACAAGCGCAAATACGCCGCCCACGACCTGGGCATCTCTGAGCGCACCCTCTACCGCAAACTCAAGCAGTATGACCTCGAACAAGCGTAGTTTTAATAAGCCGTTAGCTGTTAGCTATTGGCTGTTAGCTTTTTGTTCTGATACGGCCGAAAGCTATCAGCTACTAGCTTTCAGGTAACAGCTCGCTCAAAAAGGGGAATAGCTATCAGCTGTCAGCTAATAGCTATCAGCTTAATACTGAGTGGTTGCAGTGTGTACTCGTTCAGCGGCACCAACATCGATCCGGCGGTCAAAACCATCTCCATTTCCACCTTCGCCAACAACGCCAACAACGGCCCTTCGTTTCTGGCGCAGCGGTTTACCGAGAGCTTCAAGGACTATTTTCAGCGCAACACCAGCCTGAAACTGGTGCCCCGCGACGGTGATTTACAGTTTGAGGGCCAGATTATTGCCTACGATTTCGCACCGGCCGCCATTCAGCAAACCAACGGCATCGACCAGGCCGGGGCCAACCAGCTCACGATCCAGGTGCGGGTGAAGTTCACCAATACCAAAGACCCCAAGCAGGACTTTGAGCAGACTCTGCAAACCGCCCGGCCCTTCCCCTCCACCCTCGATATTACCACCATCAACAACGACCCGACGGCCCTCAACGAGCTGTTTCGCAACCTCATTACCGACGCCTTCAATAAATCAGTGGCGAACTGGTAATTGGCTCCAGGATGCGGTTTAATCCCTAAATTGGCGTATTGTTGCACCCCGCCGGCCCTGCTACTGTCCGGCCTTTTTGCTTATCCGCTCCGTCACCAGCCGTGGCCCCGGGGCTGCTCCTTAGTCTTTATCGCATGACCCGCGCGTCGCTCTTACACATTCTGGATCACGCCAACGGCATGGCGGAAGCCGAAGTCCGGGAGCTGGAACAGTTAGCCGCCGCGTTTCCGTACTGCCAGACTGCGCATCTGCTGCTGGCCAAAGTGGCCCACGACCAGGGCAGTATGCTGGCCGGCCAGCGCCTGCGCCGGGCCGCCACCTACGCTGCCGACCGCGAACTGTTGCGCCGGCTACTGGAGCGCCCCATCGCCCAGCTGGCCACCGCTCCAGTTGAAACCCCGTCGCCCACGACGGCCCAACCGGACACGGCCCCCGAGCCCGATGCTTTTGCAGTAGCCCTTTCCCCTGCCGCTCCCCAAGCTCAGCCCGCACCCGCTGCCACCGCTGCCTTACTTAGTACTTCTTCTGCTGCACCGGAAAAAGCAGAAGAAGTACGATTACCTGAGCCAGACGAAGCCTCCCCCGCCGCCATTAAGTCAATGACTGCGGAGCCGGCGGCTGATTCAGCGTCCCACACCCCCACCGGTTTCCCCGAAACCAAACTAGGTGCGGCAGTGACTGACCTGCTAGAACCTGCGACGGAACTACCAGACGCTGAGTTTTCTGCACCGCTCGAAGACTTGGTTGACGCGCCCGCAGCCGAACTACCTTCCCCAGCTGATGAGCCCGTTGCGGTACTGGCCGATGCTGCCCCGGATGAAACCGTAGCAGCAGCCACCAACGACCTGCTACCGGCCCTGGCCCCACCCATCCGGCCACCGGCCGAAGCGGGTATTTCGCGGTTTGAGTTTGGTTTGGCCGACTCGCGCCTGCCTGAGCCCTCAGGCTACCGCCTGCCGGGCGTTGACGAGGAAGAGGAGGAATTGCCGGGCGAAGCAGAGCCCGCCGCCGAGCAGCCGCCCCTCATTACGGCTCCCTTCCGGGCCGATGCTGAGGTAGGCTACGCTCTCGGGGCCGGGAGCCGGCTGGGGTATGATTTGCAGTCCCACACCGATGGTTTCACGCTCGACTTGCCCCTGGAGGCCTTTTTCGAGCCCGACGCGTTGCTGCTGGCCCACGCCCGCGCCCATCAGCCCCGGCCCAAAGCCTCGTCGCTCGACCTGATCAACCGCTTTCTAAAGGTACAGCCCCGCATTAAAACGCCCGCCGGCGTACCGCTGCCAGCAGCCGAACAGGCCGATCTGGCAGTGCGCAGTAACAATGCGGCCCCGGCCCTGGCATCCGAGAGTCTGGCCAAAATCATGGTCAAGCAGGGTAAAACCGCGAAAGCTATTGAAATTTACGAACGCCTGATGGTGCGTCAGCCCGAAAAAAAGGCGTACTTTGCCGAGCAAATCCAACAACTGCAACAACCCCCCGAGTAAATGTACTACGCTCTGATTGGCCTGATTCTTCTCGTTTGCCTGCTCCTTTCGCTGGTCGTGCTGGCCCAAAACCCCAAAGGCGGTGGGATTTCCAGCCAGTTTGGCGCGGGCGGAGCCACCCAGATGATGGGCGTGAAACGCACCGGCGACCTGCTCGAAAAGCTCACCTGGGGCTTCGCCATCGGTTTGATGGTGCTTAGCCTGGGCTCCTATGTTATTGGCGGCCAGGCCCCAACCGGTCCCGTACGCAGCATCAACCAGCAGAAGGCCCTCGAAACTAGCCTGCCAGCCCAGCCAGCCCCGGCCGCCGCACCAGGTGCCCCGGGTGCCGCCGCCCCCATGGGTGCTCCGGCAACCCCGGTGGCCCCCGCCCCGGCCAACTAACCTTCGTCTTTCTAGGTGCGAAAGCCGGTGGTTTCCTCCCAGAGGAAGCCACCGGCTTTTTGGCGTTTCCCGGATGTGAAGGATTATGTCCCGGGTTTCACTTGGCCATCACTTGGCCGGCTGAAAACCCTACCGACGGGATGCTGTGCCACATCTGGGCTGTTTAGGGCATGGGTCTGCCACGGCTGACACGTTTGGGGGCAAAACTGACCGGAAACACCCCGGAATCGTTCATTCTGTCAGGTTTGGGCGGGCTGGCATAGAAGGTGTAGCAGGGCTGGCACCACCTAGTTTTCTAGTTTCATTCAACCTTTCAACCAAAACGTACAATATGTCGCTTAGCATCAAACCGCTGGCTGACCGCGTTATTATCGCGCCTGCCGCCGCCGAGGAGAAAACCAAATCGGGTATCATCATTCCCGACACGGCCAAAGAAAAGCCCCAGCGTGGCGAAGTAGTAGCCGTGGGCGAAGGTAAAGTGGCCGACAACGGCACGACCATCAAGCCCCAGGTGAAAGTTGGCGACCAGGTACTCTACGGCAAATATGCCGGCACCGAAATCACCGTCGATGGGCAGGACCTGCTCATCATGAAGGAGTCGGACATTTTCGCCGTCCTGTAAGCCCCGCTTTTAAGCGCAGGCTTTTTTCTTTCTCTGAACATTAATACTCTCTAGTAAGATGGCTAAGAACATCCAATTTGATACCGAAGGCCGCGACAAGCTGAAACGCGGCGTTGATAAACTGGCGAATGCCGTGAAAGTAACCCTCGGCCCCAAGGGCCGCAACGTGGTTATCGACAAGAAATTCGGCGCCCCGAGCATCACCAAGGACGGTGTGACGGTAGCTAAGGAAATTGAGCTGAGCGACCCGGTTGAAAACATGGGTGCCCAGCTGGTGAAGGAAGTAGCCAGCAAAACGGCCGACCAGGCCGGCGACGGCACGACTACGGCTACCGTACTGGCTCAGGCCATCTACGCGGCCGGCTCGAAGAACGTAGCCGCCGGTGCCAACCCCATGGACCTCAAGCGCGGTATCGACAAGGCTGTACAAGCGGTTGTTGCCAACCTGAAGGCCCAGTCGAAGAAGATTGAGAACTCCTCGGAAATTGCCCAGGTAGGCGCTATTTCGGCCAACAACGACATGGAAATCGGCCAGATGATTGCCGACGCCATGGACAAAGTAGGCAAGGAAGGCGTGATCACCGTGGAAGAAGCCCGCGGCACCGAAACCGAAGTAAAAACGGTGGAAGGCATGCAGTTCGACCGCGGTTACCTCTCCCCTTACTTCGTGACCAACCCGGAGAAGATGGAGGCCGAGTTCGAGAACCCTTACGTGCTCATCTACGACAAGAAGGTGAGCACCATGAAGGAGCTGCTGCCCGTACTCGAGCAGGTAGTACAGACCGGCAAAGCCCTGGTTATCATCTCCGAAGATGTGGACGGTGAGGCCCTGGCCACGCTGGTAGTAAACAAGCTGCGCGGCTCGCTGAAAATTGCCGCTGTAAAGGCTCCCGGCTTCGGCGACCGTCGCAAGGCGATGCTCGAAGACATTGCCGTGCTGACCGGCGGTACCGTGATTTCGGAAGAGCGCGGCTACAAGCTCGACGCTGCCACCCTCGAGTACCTCGGCCAGGCCGAGAAAATCATCATTGACAAAGACAACACGACGATTGTCAATGGCAAGGGGGAGAAAGAAACCATCACGGCCCGCATCAACGAGATCAAGGCTCAGATTGGCACTACCACTTCCGATTACGACAAGGAGAAGCTTCAGGAGCGCCTTGCCAAGCTGTCGGGCGGCGTAGCCATTCTCTACATCGGTGCTTCTACGGAAGTGGAGATGAAGGAGAAGAAAGACCGCGTGGACGATGCCCTGCACGCCACCCGCGCCGCCGTGGAGGAAGGCGTGGTACCCGGCGGTGGTGTGGCCCTGGTGCGCGCCCTCGATTCGCTGGACGCAGTTGATACCCTCAACGGCGACGAGCGTACCGGCGTGAACATCATCCGCACGGCCCTGGAGGCTCCCCTGCGTACCATCGTGCAGAACGCCGGTGGCGAAGGCTCGGTAGTGGTGCAGAAAGTGCGCGAAGGCAAAGGTGACTTCGGTTACAACGCCCGCGAAGACAAGTACGAGAACCTGATGTCGGCCGGTATCCTCGACCCGACCAAGGTAACGCGCTTGGCCCTGGAGAATGCCGCTTCGATTGCCGGCCTGCTCCTGACCACCGAGTGCGTGATTTCCGATGAGCCCGAAGACGACAAAGGCGGCGCTGCTGCCGGCGGCGGCATGGGCGGCATGGGTGGCGGCATGGGCGGCATGATGTAAATCGCAGATTAGCGCTGATTTTTGCGCTGATTACGCTGATTCGAACGTCATTCGTTCTGCAGCATTAGTACAAAAGCCCCGCTGGATTTTGTCCGGCGGGGCTTTTTGCGCGTAGAGAAGCGGCAGTATTCTACTTACTTTACTGATCCAATGAACAAGAATATCACTGATATTCACGGCACGTGGCCGCTGGCCAACGGCGTGGAAATTCCCTACCTGGGGTTGGGCGTGTGGCAGGCCGAAGACGGCGCGGAAGTGCAGCAGGCGGTGAAATGGGCGCTGGAAGCCGGCTACCGCCACATCGACACGGCTTCCATCTATAAAAATGAAGAAGGCGTCGGGCAGGCCATCCGGGAAAGCGGCGTGCCCCGCGCCGATGTGTTCGTCACCAGCAAAGTCTGGAACACCGACCAGGGCTACGACGCCACCCTGCGGGCCTTCGAGGCCAGCCTGGACCGCCTCGGCCTGGAAACGCTCGATCTGTACCTGATTCATTGGCCCGTGCCCGGTAAGTCGGCGCACACTTGGCGGGCGCTGGAGAAGCTGTACGCCGACGGCCGGGTGCGCGCCATCGGCGTCAGCAACTTCTTGCAGCACCACTTGGAGGAGCTGCTGACCACGGCCACCGTGAAACCGATGGTGAACCAGCTGGAGTTTCATCCGTGGCTGGTGCAGCCCGAGTTGCAGGCTTACTGCCGGCAGCACGGCATTCAGTACCAGGCCTGGTCGCCGCTTATGCAGGGCAAGATATTCGAGCAGGACATCGTAAACGATCTGGCCCGTAAATATGGCAAGTCGCCAGCCCAGATTCTGGTGCGCTGGGATCTGCAGCGCGGGGTAGTCACGATTCCCAAATCCGTGAAACAGGCCCACATCGTCAGCAACGTGGACGTGTTCGATTTCGAGCTGACCGCCGATGAGCTGGCCTACATCGACAGTCTGGACCGCCACGAGCGCCTCGGCCCCGACCCGGATACGTTTCCGAAGTAAAGCCCGATTCAACAAAAAAGCCCCGCCGGACCAAGGTCCAGCGGGGCTTTTTTACGTCTGAGGCGATATTATGCGAGTCATTACGCGGCGGCAACGTACCGGCTCGCTCATCATTTGGGTGAGTTTGCGGTAGATGAGGAACAGCACCAGCGAAGCGGCAGCCGAGAGGAATACGAAAATCATGAAGAACTCGTAGAGGCCCGTGATTTCGAAGCCAATAAAGCTGGGCGCGGGCTTGCCGGGCTCAGGATAAAGGGCGCTGAGCACGCCGGCGAATTTGTTGCCGGCGGCGGTAGCCAGGAACCACACCGCCATCAGCAGCGAGGCGAAGCGAAGTGGCGCCAGCTTGTTCACCAGGGCCAGGCCAATCGGCGACAGGCACAGCTCGCCGAAGGTATGCATCAGGTACATGGTGATGAGCCAGAACATGCTCACTTTGGTGCTCGCATCCACACCCTTCACGCCGAAGGCAATGATGAGGTAGCCAATGGCCAGGAACATAAGGCCGATAGACATTTTCAGGGGCGACGAGGGCTCGATGCCACGCTTGCCCATCAGCGTCCAGATCAGGGCGAACACCGGAGCGAACAGAATAATGAACAGGGCGTTAGCCGACTGAAAGTATGAAGCCGGCACCGTGTAGGAGCCCAGTTGGCGGTCGGTCTGCTCGTCGGCGAAGAAGGTCAACGAAGCGCCGGCCTGCTCGAACGCGCCCCAGAAGAAAATCACGAAGAAGCTCAGAATCAGGATGACGTAGATTTTTTGCCGCTCGCGGGGGGTAATGGAGCTATCGGCCAGTACGGCGACGGGCGTCACGATCATGGCCGCAAACACGAAGGCGCCCACCCAGTCGTAGCTCATGAGCCAGGCAATGGCGGCGTACACCACCACAAACAGGCCGATGAGCATGGGCAGCTTGCTGGCAAAGCTCTTGGCCACGGGCTGCTCGATGGCTTCGGTGCGCACGGGCGCGTCGGTGTTCATGGGCACAACGGGCGAATGCGCCACGGCCTGCTCGGGCTTGGCCCCGAGGGCTTCGCCGGACGCCGTTACCACGTATTTGTTCTTAAAGAGCTCGAAGGTGAGCGAGCCGATAAGCATACCGATGCCGGCAGCCAGGAAGCCCCACTTGAAGTCTTCGGGGTTGCCGGTGTTGCCCAGCGTACCGCACACCAGGGGCGAGAAAAACGCGCCCAGGTTGATGCCCATGTAGAAAATGGTGTAGGCCGAATCAATGCGGTTGTCGCCGGCCGGATACAGCGAGCCTACCATCGAGGAGATGTTGGGCTTGAAGAAGCCGTTGCCGAAAATCAGCAGGCCCAGGCCCAGCATGAAGAGCAGCAGCTGCGTTTGGGGCGCCGTGGCCTGCCCGGCCGAATACATGGAGGCCGAGAAAAACAGGGCAAACTGGCCCAGGGCCATCATCAGGCCCCCCACCAGAATGGAGCGCCGGTTGCCCCAGTAGCGGTCGGCGACATAGCCGCCGAGCAGCGGCGTGAGGTACACCAGGCTCGTATAGTTGCCGTAGATAAGAGAGGAGTATTCCTTATCGAACACCAGTGCCTGCGTCATGTACAAAATGAGCAGGGCCCGCATGCCGTAGTAGCTGAACCGCTCCCACATTTCGGTGGCGAAGAGGACGTACAGCCCCTTGGGGTGCGACGACGAGGTTGACACGGGCTGCTGGGCAGCGGAGGGTGAGTGCATGAAAGGTGATTAAATGATGGAACAGGGAATGGCGACGGCTGCAACCGACGAGGGTTGGTAAAACTACAAAAGATTCCCAATCCGCCCGAAACATGTACGCGGGAGCCAGTTTTACTCGTGGGTAGCGACGCATCTATAGCGAAAATTCGCTAATACTTTGTCAATTATCGGTTTTCGTCAGCTTTTTCGCTATTTTTGTCTCCTGATTCCCCCATATTTCCCACCCAAACCCCCACCCGTTTTCGGCCATTTATGCTAGATTCTGCCGCCAACGCCCGCCTCGCCCCCCTGGGCATTTCCCGCGCTGCTCAGGTTCACCTCAACCTCACCCCTGCCGCCCTCGTGGAGGAAGCCCTTCGTCGCAACGAAGGCACCCTCACCGATAACGGGGCTTTGATGGCCGACACCGGTGCCTTTACCGGCCGCTCGCCCAAAGACCGTTTCGTGGTGAAAGATGCCAACACCGCCGACAGCGTGTGGTGGGGCGATATCAACATCCCCTTCGAGGCCGACAAGTTCGACCAGCTGCACCAGAAGATGGTGAAGTACCTGGAAGACAAGGAGATTTACGTGCGCGATGCCTATGCCGGAGCCAACCCCGACTACGAGCTCAAGCTGCGCGTGGTCAACGAGCTGGCCTGGCACAACCTGTTCTGCTACAACATGTTCCTGCGCCCGCAGGAAGGCACTGACACGAGCTGGACGCCCGATTTCAGCATCATCTGCGCCCCCGGCTTCGAGGCCGACCCGGCCGTGGACGGCACCCGCCAGAAGAACTTCGCCATCCTCAACTTCACCAAGAAGATGATTCTGATTGGCGGCACCGGCTACGCCGGCGAGATGAAGAAGGGCATTTTTGGCGTTCTTAACTACCTGCTGCCCCACGAGCGCAACACCCTGAGCATGCACTGCTCGGCTAACGTGGGCGCCAAAGGCGACACGGCCGTTTTCTTCGGCCTTTCGGGCACGGGCAAAACCACCCTCTCCGCCGACCCCAACCGCGGCCTGATCGGCGACGACGAGCACGGCTGGACGCCGGATGCCGGTATTTTCAACTTCGAAGGCGGCTGCTACGCCAAGGTGATTGACCTGAGCCGCGAGAAGGAGCCCCAGATCTGGGATGCCATCCGTTTCGGCTCCATTGTGGAGAACACGCGCTTTGTGCCCGGCACCCACACGGTGGACTACGCCAACAACTCGGTTACCGAGAACACGCGCACGGCCTACCCCATCCACTACATCGACAACGCCATCGAGCCCTCGGTGGCCGATGCGCCCAAGAACATTTTCTTCCTGACGGCCGATGCCTTCGGGGTACTGCCCCCCATCAGCAAGCTCGACAAGAGCCACGCCATGTACCACTTCATGAGCGGGTACACGGCCAAGGTAGCGGGCACCGAAATGGGCGTTACCGAGCCCCAGACGACGTTCTCGGCCTGCTTTGGCGCCGTGTTCCTGCCCCTGCACCCCACCAAGTACGCCGAGATGCTGGGCCAGAAGATGGACGAAAACCCCGACGTGAACGTGTGGCTCATCAATACGGGCTGGACGGGCGGTTCCTACGGCACGGGCTCGCGCATGAAGCTGAGCTTCACCCGGGCCATGATTACGGCTGCCCTCAACGGCGAGCTGACCGACGTGGCATTCACCAAGCACCCCATTTTCGGGGTCGAAGTACCTGCCACCGTGCCCGGCGTGCCCACCGAAATTCTGGATCCGCGCAATACCTGGAGCAACCCCGAAGAGTACGACCGCACGGCCAATTCGCTGGCCGAGAAGTTTGTCAAGAACTTCGGTAAGTATGCCGACTACGCCAACGAAGAAATTCTGGCGGGCGCTCCGAAAACCGAGGTTACGGCTGGCGCCTAAGCCCCGGCGGCCTGGCCCAACCACCCAAAACTACCCCGCTGGCGCTGCGCCGGCGGGGTAGTTTTTTTGATTTCAGGAAGCACTACGGGTGCCGTTGGGCTTTACTGCCGTTTCTTGCGCTAATTTTACACCTTCACCCGATTCCCCCCCTTCTATTCTATGCGCCAACGCCTGCTGCTTCCGTTTCTGTTTCTGCTTTTGTCGCCGCTCCACCTGTGGGCCTGGGGCGTCGATGGTCACCGGGCCATCGGGAAGATTGCCGAGCATCACCTCACGCGCCAGGCCCGCGAGCGGGTACAGCAACTGCTGGGTACCGAGAGCCTGGCGCTGGTGAGCACCTGGCCCGATGAGGTCCGCTATTACCCCGAGGGCAAGGAATCGGCGCCTTGGCACTACGTGAACACTGCCTCCGGCCTCGGCCATGAGCAGTACCTCAGTACCCTGGCCACCCAGACCGGCCCCAATGCCTACACTGCCCTGCAAAGCCAGCTGGCTATTCTGGCTGACAAGAGCAAGCCCCAGGCCCAGCGCCTCGAAGCCCTCAAGTTTGTAGTCCACATCGTGGGCGACATCCACCAGCCCCTGCACGCGGGCCACGCCGAGGATAAGGGTGGCAACGATGTGAAGCTCAAGTACCGGGGCCGCGACACCAACCTGCACAGCCTCTGGGACAGCGGCCTGATTGAGTACCAGGGCCTGAGCTACACCGAAATGGCCCGCCAGTACGACTGCGCGGTGCGCCGCCCCGAGGTGCGTCGCCTTCAGGCCACCCCGCCCGCCGAATGGCTCTGGGAGTCGTACCAGGCCGCCGACCAGATCTACCGCGAAACTGCCGACGGCACCGATGTCAACTACAACTACTTCCCCGCTCATGCGGTGCTCATGCGCCAGCGCATCGAAAGTGCGGGCATCCGTCTGGCCGGCCTGCTGAACGGCATCTTCGGGTAACGCCGCTGCCGCTACTGCCGCGAGCATACTTTTGCGCCTTCTGAAATCATAAAGGCCCCGTCCGGTAATTACCAGACGGGGCCTTTATGATTTCAGAAGGCGTAAATGCCGACGCTTATTTATTGCCGGCTGATTGGGTACCGGTAGCTGTTTTGGGCGCGGACCGGCTATCGGGGCGTTCTTCTGGCCGGCAGTAACTGTGTCAGGCTGCTTGCCGGAGTCCGTAGCCTTGGCAGTGGCTGTTGTGTCGGGCGTGGCTTTGGCCGAGCCGGCGCGGGGGTCGCGGCCGGCCCCGTTGGCGCCTTTGCCGGTGTCCTGCACGCCGTTTTTGCCCGACGACTTGGCCTTGTTGAGGCCCGTTACAACGGCGGCTACTGCCAATCCGGCGCCGGCCACAATGGCGGCAGTGGTGCCGGGGTTCAGCTTGGCTTTAGTGTACGTGCTTACCTCGCGGGTGCGACCGGGGTAGTTGCCGCGCTCCTTCAGCTCACCAACACCGCTGTAAAGGCCGCTGTTCTTGCTACGGTGGTCGTCCTCGTCCGACTTCGACATGGGTGCGAAGGCCTGCTCCATAAACTTGTCGAGCAACGCGGGCGTCCAGTGCTCCATGCCTTTAAACATTTTGCCGGCTCCGCCCACCAGCACATTGCGCTCGGGCTGGGTGGCGCACTTGAGAATGGCGTCAGCCACCGTTTCGGGGGCGTAGGCAGGTGGCGCGTGCTGGGGCACCTTGTCCATGTAGTTTTTGGCGTGCAGCGGGTAAGGCGTATCAATAGCGGCCGGCTGAATCAGACTAACCGAAACGGGTGCTTCCACCATTTCCAGCTCGGTGCGCAGGCCATCGGTAAAGCCCTTTACGGCGTGCTTGCTGGCACTGTACATCGTTTGCAGAATGGCCGTCACGTCGGACAGTACGCTGCCCACGTTGATAAGGGCCCCGCCGCGGTGCTTAAGGTGCTGGGCAGCTTCGAGTGAGCCGTAAACCACGCCCCAAAAATTGGTTTCGAATAACTGGCGCATATCGTCAATCGATTCGTCGACGACTTTGCCGTACATCGAAATGCCCGCATTGTTAACCCACGTATCGAAGGAGCCGAACTTCTTTTTGGCTTCCTGGGCGATACGCTTCACATCGTCCTGCTTGCTGACGTCGGCCACTACGTAAATGGCTTCGCAGCCCTGGTTGCTGAGTTCCTGGGTGAGCTGGCGCAGCGCGTCTTCGCTGCGGGCAGCCAGCACGAGCTTGGCGCCGGCTTTAGCCGCCTGCCGGGCCGTTACCAGGCCGATACCCGACGAAGCGCCGGTGATGACAATAGTCTGTTCGGAAAGTTTTTTGAGCTTGGTTTTCATAAGGTACAAGAGTAGCTGGGCCTGTGGGCCCGTAGAATGGATGTTCTTCATTCTTACGGGCAAAACCAGCTGGCCGTTATGTTGAGCTTGCTATCGGGCCAGCAAAGGCCGTTTTCGGAGCGGCCGGTTTCCGCCTACCTTTGCCTTATGCCCCACACCTTCTTCGCCCCTGACCTCACCGAACTCACTACGTACACCCTGCCCGAAGACGAGAGCAAGCACGCCGTGCGGGTATTGCGCCTGAGCATGGGCGACGCCGTGGTGCTGGTAAACGGCCGGGGCGGCGTGTTCGGGGCCGAAGTGGCCGATGCCAACCCCAAGCGCTGCCAGCTGCGGGTGGTGCACTCAGCGCAGGTGCCGCCCCGTTCTTTCCGGGTGCACCTGGCCGTGGCGCCCACCAAAAACCTCGACCGTATGGAGTGGCTGGTGGAAAAAGCCACCGAAATCGGGGTCGATACCATTACGTTTCTGCGCTGCGCCCGCTCCGAGCGCCGCGACCTGAAGCTGGAGCGCCTGGAGAAAATTGCCGTCAGCGCCCTCAAGCAGTCGGGTCAGGCCTGGCTGCCCCAACTCACCGAACTCACTGATTACGCCCGCTTCCTGCCCACCGCGGAGCCCGCCACCACCTTTATTGCCCATCTCGAAGACGGGGAACGTACGCCCCTTTCCCACGTAGCCGCCGCCGAATCCGGCTGCTGCATCCTCATCGGCCCGGAGGGTGACTTCACCCCGGCCGAAATTGAGGCCGCCTTCGCCCTGGGCATCCGGCCCGTCACGCTGGGCAGCTCCCGCCTGCGCACCGAAACGGCGGCCCTGGCGGCCGTGCACACCGTGCACGTGGCCCGGGAGCTGGCCGGACTTTAGCCCTCTGCCAGCGCCGATTCATCCGCCTGGGAATCCTCGGCGGCGAGCCGGGCGGCCTGCTTGGCCAGCTTCTTCTTGCGCCAGGGCGCGTCCTGCTCCCAGTCGCCGGCCATGATGCAGCCGTAGGGCCGGATTTCGTCGATAACGGTGGCTAGGCCGAACTCCCCGATTTGCTGCTGCACGTCGGCGGCATTTTTGTAGGCGCTGGGCAGCTCGGAAATATCGATGCGGTTGAAGAAGAAGCGGGCGTCGATGCCGCGGGTTTCTTCCGCGAAAAGCGCCTCGTTGGTCTGGCCCGCTTTGCTGCGCTTGTGGCCGGTGCGGCTCAGGTTGCGGCCGGCCCCGTGGGGCGCAAAGCCCAGGTTAGTAGCGGTGGTGGCGCCTTCCACAATCAGAATGGGCTCGGCCATGTTCAGCGGAATGATGCGCGGGCCGGTAATGTCGGGCATGAACTTGGGGTCGAGCGGGGTGGCGCCTTTGGCGTGGTAGTACAGGTCGCCGTCGCGAAACACGAAGTTGTGCTCGTTCCAGTACCGCTGCCGCACCGGCGCGCCCAGCTCCGCCGCCACGGCCTCGTGCAGGCACAGGTGGTTTTGCTTGGTCCACTTCCGGATGGTTTGCAGGGCGGCCCAGTACTGCTGCCCCTCCTCCGACTCGCTGGGAATCCAGGCGTTGTGGGGCGAGGTTTCGGGCGAAAGCGTCTGGCGGAACCGCTCGGCTACCTGCATCCCCTGCTTGTAGAGCGCCGCCCCCGGCCCCCGGGAGCCGTGGTGGGTCACGAGCATGGTGTCGCCGGTGTTGCGCGACACCCCCACGTAGAGGAAGTGGTTGCCGTCGCCCTGGGTGCCGAGCTGCTCGCGGGCCGAGTTCAGGCTGCGCCGGGAATTGAGAAACGGGTTATCGAGAAATTCGGCCTCAATATCGGCGGGCAGGGCAAAATGCTGGCCCTCGGGCCGGCCGCCGGGGCCGAAATGAGTGATTCGCTGGGCCAAATCGAGTACCCGTTTTGGGTTCTACCTGGCCCAGGTTCGTCAGCATCACCGAGCAGCAGATATCGGCACTGTGCATGCCGGGGTGAATGGCGTTGCGCGCCACCACAATGCCGCCCGACCGGAATGGTACCGAGCGGGCCAGCCGGACAGGCATCGGGCATGATGGCGCCCGCCACCACCGTGGGCGTGCGCATCAGCAGCTGCATCGACTGCCGGACGTAGTCGATGTTGTCCTGCTCAACCGCCGTATCGGCCCGAATATTCTCGTGAAACGGCACGGGCTGGGCCAGCAGCGGAATTTGTGGGGCCGGCCGGTGGGCGTCGAGGTAGGCCTCCAATTCCTCCCCGCTCAGGTCGTGGGTATTGATGTATTCCAGCGCTTCTTTGAACCACTTGCCGGGCCGGAGCCCCCTTGCTACTAAATCCTTACCTGTCAGCATCATTGGTACTTACTCGAATAATTCAGTTGGTAAAAAACGGAATTTGCCGCGGATGTCGGCCCGCAAGAGCCCAACCGGCTACCGTTGGACGACACTTCCCGCGCCCGCCGGCTTCAGCAGCTGCCGCAACGCCGCCAAGTGCGCCAGCAGCACTACCGGCACCACGAAGGCGGGCAGCCACACGTAGGGAAAGTGGGCCAGCGCCACGTTGGGCTGCTCAAAGGCAAACTGCTGGAACGGCCCCGGCGCGGAAAGCAGCCCCAGCCGCACGATGTTGCCTAACAGCCCCAGCCCCACCACGTTCCAGATCAGCAGTCCGGCCCGCCCCAGCGTCCGACGGCGGTAGGCAGCGTAGTACACCAGCGGCGCCGAGAGGCCCATCAGAATATCCCAGTTGCGGCCCTCGAAGGTCATGAGCCGGGGCACGGCCTGGTAGTGGTAGAGCCCGAACAGCACCAGCTCCACGGGCACCCGCACCATGTGTAGCAGCGTCAGGCGGTCGGGGCGCAGGCCGTCGAGGAAGCGGCGGCCCCGGGCGGTGGCTAGCAATAACAGCAGCTCCAGCAACGGCGGGCCCACCACCAGCGCAAACCGGGGCGGCAGCGTATTGGTGACGGTATAGAAGCCAGTATAGGCCATCACCGCCTGATTCAGCAACCACATCCCCCCTACTACTAGCAGCGACTGCCAGTACTGGGCAGCAACTGCCCGTAGCAACATGCCCAGCGTTAGGGCGGTGGTCAGAACAAAGGCCAAGTCGAGCGCGAGGGGAACCGGGGGCATAGTATGGTATAGTGGATAGCGGGCGGGCCGGGGGTAGTGCTTACCTTGCGGGGCAAGCCGAACTTTCCCGGCTGGTGCGCAATTATAGGTAAATCCCGTTTGCCCCAACCTCCCGCTTCGATGCCCAAATCCTTTTTTGCCCTGGCCCTACTCCTGCTGCTCAGCCTCACGGCAGCGGCTCCGGCCGCGCCCAGTTTCCGCATCGCCAAGCTGCACTACAGCGGCGGCGGCGACTGGTATTCCAACAAAACCAGCCTGCCCAACCTCATCCGCTTCTGCAACCAGACGCTGGGCACCAACATCGGCCCCGATGAGGCGACTGTGGAGCTCGACTCGCCGGAGCTGCTCACCTACCCCTTCGTGCACATGACCGGCCACGGCAACGTCACGTTCTCCGACACCGACGCCCGCAACCTGCGCCGCTACCTGATGGGCGGCGGGTTCCTGCACATCGACGACAACTACGGCCTCGACAAGTTCATCCGGCCCGAAATGAAGAAGGTATTCCCTGAGCTGGAGTTCGTGGAACTGCCCTTCACCCACCCCATCTACCACCAGAAATTTCAGTTCCCGCGGGGCCTGCCCAAAATTCATGAGCACGACGGCAAGCGGCCCCAGGGCTTCGGGTTGCTCTACAAGGGCCGGCTGGTGTGCTTTTACAGCTTCGAGTGCGACCTGGGCAACGGCTGGGAGGACCTGGGCACCTACCCCGAAGACACCCCTGCCACCCACGAAGCCGCCCTGAAAATGGGTGCTAACCTAGTCACCTACGCATTGACCCAGGACTAGCGGCGAAATAAGGGAGGTGGTGAAAAGGGAAGTGGCTGTTCGAAGGGCAGAACTGCGCTAGCTGCGCCGACAGGCCCTTCGAACAGCCACTTCCCTTTTCACCACCTCCCTATTGCACTACCTCACCACTTCCGCACCAGGACTTCGCTTAGCACGAAGGCGGCGCGGATGTCGGCGGGGTTTTTCAGCATGTCGTTGATGGTTCGGCGGGTTTGCTCGGGCGTGGCGGGTCTAGGCCGGCTCCAGTAGTCTTCTTGCCCGTGCTGGGTACTGGTGCGGGGCATGGTGGCGGCGCGGCGGGCCGCCTGCTTGGGCGCTTCGAGCGAGCGGGCCTCGGGGGCAGGCAGCTCCAGGGAAAGAATTTCGACCTCGGTTTTTTCCTGGCTGCGGGCATAGCGGCCCATGGGCTCCACCGAGGCCGGCCGCGTTTCAGCAACCGGTTCCAACTCCGGGGCGGGCTCCGGCAGACTTTCCTCCGTGCGGTTCTGGCGCTGCATCTGGGCCAGCATTTCCTCAAATGAGAGGCTGGGCACCGGCGGTGCCGGGGTGGGCTTGGGTTTGGCAGCACCAAAGTCCTGCCGGGCCGTGCGCCGCTGCTCCTGCTGCCGGGCAGTTTCGGCCTGGGTTTTCATTTTCTGTACCAGCTGCCAGATAAACACTCCGGCGGCCAGCACTACCCAGATAATAGTCATGAAATCTTCCATCAGCGCCAGACAATAAGCGAAACCGCTTTCCCAGCCGGGAATGGGTTGTTCCAGGGCCTAACGTACGCCTTTTTCAGGGAACCGGCCGGTTTTGGTACGATAGAAGGCCTTGATTTCCTCCAGGTCCTTTTCGTAGTCGCCGGTAGGCCAGAAGGCCGGGCCCACGCCGGCCTCCTTGTTCTTGTAGTCGAGGTAGCCAAGCAGAATGGGGACGCCGGCGGCCACGGCCGTGTGGTAAAACCCCTTGCGCCACTTGGGCTGGTAGCCGCGCGTGCCCTCGGGCGTAATCATAATCACCAGCTCGTCGCGCTCTTTAAACAGGCGCACCATCGCGTCGACGAGGCTGTTGTTGCGGCTACGGTCGACGCCCAGCCCGCCCAGGCTACGCACCAGCGCCCCCAGCACCGGAATGCTGGTCCACTCCTTCTTAATGGTGACTTTCAGGTCCACATCCATCAGGAAGAAGGCCGCCCGGGCATACATAAAGTCCCAGTTGCTGGTGTGGGGGGCCGCAATCATGATGCTTTGCTTGATTTCGGGTGGCACCACCGGACCCAGATGCCAACCGGTTATCCAGAACCAGAACTTCGAAAACAGATACCAGAAAGTAGAGGTGCGACGCGCCATGAGCGGGAATGGGTGGAAACGAAGAGGCCCGGTACCGAATAGGGATTACGGGGCCTTAAAGCTAGATAATTTGCGGCGGAAGCGGCGGCTCGCCGTCCTAAATAATCGGGCAGCCACTCCCAGAGCACCAGCCGCTGGCGCTACCACGAAGTCGCCCATCGGTCTGGGACCAACCGCATTCAGCGGGGGGCGGGCAGCTCGTTTTCCAGCAGCGCCCGCAGCTGCGCGGCCTGCGCCAGCGTGTAGCGGTACCCAATATCGAAGATTTCGGGGGCCTGGCGGAAGCTCATGGTGCGGTACTGCCCCAGCGCGGGCGGCTCTACCAGCAGGTGGCACCGCTGCTTGCTGAGCACCGTGTTGCCGGCAATAGCCAGGTTAAGTGTCCGCTCGACCAGCCCGCGCATATTGTTAACCTGGGCCGCCGCGTTGGGTGGGTTGCAGTGCACGCCCACCACCCGCAGGCCGGGGTGCCCAGCTTCGAGCAGCGCCTCCACGGGCAGGTTATTGAGCAGGCCACCATCGACCAGCTGCCGCCCCTGGTACACCACCGGCCGGTACAGAATGGGCACCGCCGACGAGGCCAGCAGCGGCGGCACCAGCGGCCCGCTGGAAAACCGCACCGATTCGCCCGCCTCGATATCCGTGGCTACCAGCGTAACGGGCAGTTGCAACTGCTCGAACGTGGCCCCCACGCCCAAATGCTGCTCAAACAGCCGCCCCACGGCCTCCATGTGCAGCAGGCCGTAGCGGCTGAGCGCCACCCGTGTCAGGCGCGGGATGCTGACGCCCTGTAGCAGACGCATAATCTCGCGGGGCGGCACCCCGGCCGCGTAAAACGTGGCCGCAATGGCCCCCGACGACACCCCCGCCAGCCGCACCACCGGCAGCTCCAGCTCATCGAGCGCCGCCAGCACCCCGAGGTGGGCAATGCCCCGCGCCCCACCCCCGGAAAGTGCCAGCCCTAACATGCGGTGAGGTGGTGAAATGGTGAGGTGGTGTGTTTGATGCGCGAGGGGTCTGAGAGCCCTAGGTCATTGATGGCGCGACGTAAGCAGGGCGAAGACGGCCGTTGAGCAGCAGGTGAATTGTGCCGGCTTACAGGCTCCTGGCTGTAAGCATAACGCGCCAGCGCAAGTTGCCCAACCTGGGCCTTTGGGCCCTCCGAACATCAACTCACTATTCTGCCGGCATGAGCTCCCCTTACAGCTCTGCCAGGCGGAACCGTTCGGCTACTTTAATGCCGCGCTCGGTATGCTCAACGGTGATGCACTCGGTCTGGTGGTCGTGTTCGAGAATGAGCACCCAGTTCTCGTCGGCGGCCTGCTGAAGAATACGGGCCTTTTCGTCCATTGTCACCAAGGGGCGCACGTCGTAGCTCATCACGTAGGGCAGGCCCACGTGGTGGGCGCTGGGCAGCAGGTCGGCGGCGAAAACCAGGGTGCGCCCCTGGTGGCGCAACTGCGGCAGCATCATTTTCTCGGTGTGGCCATCGACGAACAGCAGGTCGCGCAGGGCCGGCAGTTCCTTGGGCACGCCCAGTTGCGGGTCGATAAACCGGAGTTGGCCGCTTTCCTGGATGGGCAGAATATTTTCTTTCAGAAAGCTGGCCTTCTCGCGCGGGTTGGGCGCGGTGGCCCAGTTCCAGTGTGCCTCGTTGCTCCAATAGGTGGCATTGGCGAAGGCCGGCTGCAGCTGGCCAGCGGCAGTGCGCTCCACGGCCCCGCCGCAATGGTCGAAGTGCAGGTGCGTCAGCAACACATCCGTGATATCGGCGGCGGTGTAGCCCAGGCGGCGCAATGACTTTTCGAGCGTATCGTCGCCGTGCAGGTAGAAGTGGCCCCGGAACTTGTCGTCCTGCTTGTCGCCGATGCCGGTATCGACCAGCATCAGCCGGCCAGCATCTTCAACCAGCAGGCAGCGCAGGGCCCAGGTACACATGTTGTGCTCGTCGGCGGGGTTGAGCTTCTGCCACATGCTCTTGGGCACCACCCCAAACATGGCCCCGCCATCGAGCTTGAACAATCCGGTATCGAGCGTATGAATGGTCATATTTTTAAGCTGTTAGCTATAAGCTGATAGCTGTTAGCTTCCGTCAACTGAAAAAAGCTATCAGCTAACAGCTCCGAGCTAACAGCTCAAAAAAACTATTCCAGCACCACGCCCATATCGGCGAACTTGTCGATGCGCTGGCTGATGCGCTCGGCGGGTGAAAGCGCCTCTAGTTCGTTGAGCGTGCTCAGGATGGTGCTTTTCAGGGTTTCAATCATCGTAGGCACGTCGGTGTGGGCGCCGCCGAGGGGCTCGGCCACAATGCCATCAACGAGCTTGTTGCCCAGCATATCGGTAGCCGTGAGCTTGAGGGCTTCGGCGGCCTGCTCCTTGAAATCCCAGCTGCGCCAGAGGATGCTGCTGCACGACTCGGGCGAAATCACGGAATACCAGGTATTTTCCAGCATCAGCACCCGGTCGCCGATGGCAATGCCCAGGGCGCCGCCCGAAGCGCCTTCGCCGATAATGATGCAGATAACGGGCACCTTGAGCAGGAACATTTCCTTGAGGTTGCGGGCAATGGCCTCGCCCTGCCCCCGCTCCTCGGCCTCGAGGCCCGGAAACGCGCCGGGCGTATCGATGAGCGTGATAATAGGCTTACCGAATTTCTCGGCCAGCTTCATCAGGCGCAGGGCCTTGCGGTAGCCCTCGGGGTTGGGCATACCGAAGTTGCGGAACTGCCGCTGCTTGGTGTTACGGCCCTTCTGCTGGCCGATGAGCATCACGGTCCGGCCGTCGATTTCGGCGAAACCGCCCACCATGGCCTTGTCGTCGCGCACCGTCCGGTCGCCGTGCAGCTCCACAAACTTCTGGGTCATGCCCTGAATGTAGTCGAAGGTATAGGGGCGGTCGGGGTGGCGCGAGAGCTGCACGCGCTGCCAGCGGGTGAGGTTTTGGTAGGTTTCCTGCTTAAGAGCGTTGATTTTGGCTTCGAGGGCCGTTACCGCGTCCGATACATCTACCTGGCTGTCGAGGGCCAGTTGTTGCATTTCGCGGAGCTTGCCTTCGAGAGCGGCAATGGGTTGTTCAAAATCGAGGAGCATGGCCACGGCAGAGGCGGGTTTTGAGGGTACGGGGGAGGAAAGCTAAGAAAGCAAAGGTAAGGGCCCGGGCCGATTCCGCCCGCCGCCGCCCCCGACCAATTTTCCAGAAAAACTTTGTGGCTGATAAACAGGCTTCCACGACGCTTTCAGCCTTTTTTTGAAAGTATTTTAGGGGGCTTACTTGCGCACCTGCCGTCGGCACCCTACTTTTGCACCACTTCAACACTCCCCCGGAGCAGCGAAGTAGAACAACCTGGTTCGGTAGTTCAGTTGGTTAGAATGCCGCCCTGTCACGGCGGAGGTCGCGGGTTCGAGTCCCGTCCGGACCGCAAAGGCCCTTCAGATTCTTCTGGAGGGCCTTTTGCTTTTCAGCCCCTTGCGTACCCCTTCTCCCTTCCTGATCCTAATACGTAGCTTTCCACCCGGACAAGCCTGGAGTGCATTTAGTAGTTTCCAGGCTGGACTTATCGAGGCCCCTGTCCTACTTCGCCTGAGCCGCTCAATGAGGCGGCCGGCGTGCTTCGACAAACGCAGCCCGACATTTCGATACGCTTCAAGGAGCTTTCTACACAGCTTCGACATATCGGCGGGCAGCCAACGAAATTATTTTTCCACTTATTTTTCGAGGCTATTCTATTTACTAACAGAACTATATCTCGTCTAAAAGGCCGCTTGCAGCCCGTTACGGCAGTTTTTTCTTGCACCAGACTTGCCAGAGTCGAATGCATCCCGCTATATTTGCATCATCAAAACGGAAACGACGCACGGTCTGCCCCGCATTGAGAACTGGTTCGGTAGTTCAGTTGGTTAGAATGCCGCCCTGTCACGGCGGAGGTCGCGGGTTCGAGTCCCGTCCGGACCGCAAAGGCCCTTCAGCATCTGCTGAAGGGCCTTTTGCTTTTTCAGCCCCCTCTGCGTAGGTTCGGCCTGCTTAGCGGCCCGGCACCATTGCCAATGCTGCAGACTTTGGTAATGGGGCGCTACGAAAAAGGACTATTAGGTTTACTCTTTGGGGCTGTTGTTTGGCAGTGTTTTCCGGGCGCAGATGTACAATTCGGCTTTTTTTTGCTGTTGTACCTGTTGATTGCGTCCTATCTGGTGGGCGGCTATTGGCTTTTTCGGGCGGCTCCCTTATCGGCGCCGGTTCGCGTGTTGAGCGGAGTGGGGCTGGCCGTTTCGCTGCTAGTACTCCCGCCAGCCATCCAATTGCGCCTCGCTTCTGCTGACTCGTTGTTGCCTATTGGCAGCGGGCTGGTAATAATTGTGTTGGTAGCTCTGATGCAATTCCGCCGCCCGAGCTGGCCGGCTCTGCGGCCGCTGCTGCTACGAGCCATTGTGGTGTTCAGTATTAGTGCCGGCTTTGCCTACCTGCCCGTTACGTTTAGTCCTTACCGGCACACACTGCTGCTGCTCAACCATGGCCAGCCGACCCGTACCGCCAACCTGCGGATGCATGAACTCGGGGCCCGGTACCGGGAAGCGTATGCCCGACAGGACTGCGCTACTGCCATCAAATTTGCCCGGCGAGCCCGGCAGGCGGGGCAGCAATGGTTGGGGAATGATTCCTCGGCCGCGCAGCAGCAGAAAATCAGCGGCACCTACGAGCTGCTTTTCGATGCCTATACCTGCGCGGCCGATCAGCAGTACGCACGTCAACACTACGCCCAGGCACTCCGCTCCTACCGCCTGGCCAACCGCGCCAACCGGCAACTGTTGCTGTATGCCCAAGACACCTCTTTTTGGCGCGGAAAACAGGTTTGGGGCCTCAACAACATCGCCTATTGCTACAATTATCTTCAGCAGTTCGCCCAAAGCGACACGTACTTTCTGCGGGCCGCGCAAACTCACCGGCGGGTGTGTCCCGATTCAACGGCCGACCTCGCCCTACTGGTGGGTAACCTAGGTTGGTCGCAGAGCCGGCAGCAGAACTATCCGCTCTCCACCTCCTTATACCGGCAGGCGAATCAGTTGCTGAGCAACGATACCACCCAACGGGCCCGGCTTCGACGCACCTCGCACGCGCTGGCCATGGTGCTCAACTACGTCCGGCAAGACAGCGTGGCGGCGGCGCTAGCTCATCTGCACACGCTGCCAATTCTGCCCGCTGACACCAGCAACTACTACCGGGCCCTGCTCTACGAAGGCATCTGTCGCTTTAAGCAGAACCGCTATTCGGCCGCAGCCCAACTGCTATTACGCTGCCGACGCTACTACCAAAAGGGCCAAAATGCTGCACCGGAGGAGATTTCTGCCGTAGAACTAGCCCTAGCCTACACCTATCTGGCGCAGGCCCGCTACCCGGCCGCCGAAACCTTGGCAGCCGGCCTGCAAGCCCGACTTAAGGCCCAGGGCAGCATTGCGGCCAGCCACTACTATCAGTGTCTGATTTTGCGAGGGGCCATTGAGGAGGCCCAGGGGCACTACGGACCGGCAGCCGGTTATTATACCCAGGCGCTGCGCTTTTTTGAGCAGCAGCCCGCTACCACCGAGCGGCCTTTGCCGAGCCTGTACGCTCAGCTCGCTATGCTGCATGTTACGC
The DNA here is from genome assembly GCA_963711295.1 of uncultured Cytophagales bacterium. Classification (GTDB taxonomy): domain Bacteria; phylum Bacteroidota; class Bacteroidia; order Cytophagales; family Hymenobacteraceae; genus Hymenobacter. The sequence goes on along the minus strand of CAVQDF010000003.1, from coordinate 403,983 downwards.
TGGATAAACTGCCGACGGCTCGCGCCTACGCGGCTCGCCTATCCCTCACGCCGGTGGCTATTCCCAGTCAAACTCCATTATTGCTGGCCGCCGCACGGGTCGAGTACGCGTCCGGCAACTACAGAGCGGCCCGCACCTATTACCAGAAGGCACAGCGCATCAACCAACCTGACAACCGGCATGGCGCGAACTACGCGGAGGCCTTGAACGGGCTGGGGCTGGTGGCGTTGGCAGAGAATCGGCTTCGTGAAGCGGATTCGCTTTTTGCGGGTTCGGTACGGATGCACCGTCAGCTTTTTGCGGGCCCTCATCCGGCTACGGCCAAAGTTTGCCTCAACTATGGGCAACTACGCATTCGCCAGCGGCAGTCCGGGCAGGCGCAGCGGCTGCTGCGGGCAGCGGCGGCAATGGGCGAGGCCACCTTACCCCCCGATCATGACTTCTTCGGCGACCTGGCCCTGGCACAAGGAGAACTGGCCGAGCAGGAAAAACAGGATGCAAGGCCGTTTTTTGAGCAGGCTTCGGCTATCTACCAACGTAAATTCGGGGCCAACCACTGGAAAACCCGGTTGGCGACGTCCCGGGTTCGGCAGGCGCTGGTCCTGTTTCAGCAAAGGTCCAAATCAGCAGGTTGAGGGCCTTTTGCTTTTTCAGCCTACCCCTTCTCTCCGCGCCACGGCGGCGGCCAGCTCCTCAATATCGGGGCGGCGGGCCAGCACGGCCAGCCACTCGGGCGGAATGGCGGCCTCACCATAATACAGCCCGGCCAGCCCACCGGTTACGGCCCCGGTAGTATCGGTGTCGTCGCCGAGGTTGACGGCGGCCAGTACGGTTTCGGCATAGGTTTCGTGGCGCAGCAGGCACCAGAGGGCGGCTTCCAGGGTGTGCAACACGTAGCCGCCGCTTTCGATGGCCGTTGCGGCTACATCGGGCAGGCGGCCACTGAGGATGCGCTCGAACTTATCGGCTTCGTGGGCCGGAATATTCAGCTCGTAGAGCTGGGCCGGGGCCTGCTGCCGCATTTGGGCATAAGCTTCGGCCGGCGGCAGCCCGGCCCGCAGGTGGCGGGCTACTTCCAGGTACAGCCAGCAGGCCACCGCCGAGCGGATGTGGCCGTGGGTGATGGCCGACACGTCGCGCAGGAGCTGGAAACGCGCTTTCAGGGGCGCCTCGACCTGATAAAAGGCCAGCGGCAGGATGCGCATGAGGGCCCCGTTGCCGTTGCTGTACTCGTCGGTGCCACCGGCCAGAATCAGGTCGTCATCAGCCTGCAAACGGTTTAGGGCTTCGCGGGTGGTGATGCCGATGTCGAACACGGAGCCGTGGGGCGTCCAGAGGTTTTCGCAGTACCAGCGGCGGCAGTACTCAGCCGTACGGCCAACAGTGAAGCTATCGGCCAGGGCCTGGGCCAGGCAAAACGTGAGCGAGGCATCGTCGGACCAGGTGCCGGCGGGCTGATGATGGGTGCCGTAGGCGCGCATGGTCACGACGGGATCGAGGCGGCGGGCGGCGCGGCTTTGGAACTCAACGGGCACGCCCAGCGCGTCGCCCACGGCCAGGCCCAGCAGGGCGGCGCGGAGTTGAGATTCCAAAGAAGTGGCTGGCATCGGTATACTAGGCATAAAAGGAGGGTTCGGCAGCAAATTAGGCGGAGTAATTTTAAGCGCGGTATTTGCGTCGTACGCTTAGAAGCCGTTTTTCCTGAAAGTCTACTCCTTGGAAACAGCTTCGGTAAAGCTGCTTTCACTTTTTTTTCGTACAGTTTGTGCTTCTGGCCGAATACTTGCCGAACGACTTCTTACCTTCGTCCGGCCGTTCGCGGTTTTATTTCTTTTTGCCCTATGACCCGTTTTTTCCTCTTTCTCTGCCTGCTGCTGATGGGGCTGGCCGACATCAGCCCGGCCCTGGCGGCTTCTCCTCCCGGCCCGGCCGCCCGCGCCAAGATGCGCGGCAAGGTTTACGTGCACCGGCCCAACTACCGTACCTATAAGGGGCGGAGCAAGCGCGCCCGTATGAAGCGCACCGTGCGCTACCGGCAGCGCTGGTACCAGTTCTGGCGTAAGCGGAAAAAGGACGGACAGCGTACCCCGCGCCGTTCGCGCAACAGCACAATTGGCAACAGCCAATAGCCCTCTGATTGATTTCGGAGTTTTAGTCTCTTCGGCCGGCCGGCCGAAGAGACTATTTTTTTGGTAGCTGGTCGGCGGCTCCGGCGGCACACCCGGCCCCGCGGCACTTTGCTAGGCGGGCTTACCCGGTCCGGAAACCCCGTAGCCGGACAACCGTTGGGCGCAAAGTCGCATCTTCACGCCATGAAGAAATCAGGGTTACTCGCATTGTTTATGACGACGGCCGGCGTGGCCCATGGCCAAGCTGCCCCGGCAGCTCTGCCCGATTCTGTGGCCGGCTTCCTCAACAAGAGCCTGACGCTGCTCGAAACCTACTCGCTGGAGCGCCGCACCGTGAACTGGCCCCGGCTGCGCCAAACGGTGTACCAGCAGGCCCAGGGCGCCACCAGCGTCCGGGACTTGCTGCCCCTCTACCCTTTTCTCTTCGAGCAGCTGAAAGACGACCACGGCTGGCTTACCTACCAGGGTAAAACCTACAAATGGCACAACCCCGCCCGCACCCCGTACGCCAACGAGGCAGTAAAGGCTGAACTCAGGAAAAAGCCCGGCGTACTGGTGAAACGGCTGCCGGGCCGGGTGGGCTACGTGCAGCTACCCGGCATCAATGCCGGCGGAAGTCTGGAAGAGATGCGCGCCGCCGCCCGGGTGGTGCAGGATTCGCTCTGCCGCCTGCCCCTGTCCCGGATCAAAGGCTGGATTCTGGACCTGCGCCTCAACGACGGTGGGGCCATGGCGCCCATGCTGGCCGGCATTGCGCCGCTGCTCGGCGACGGCCACCTGGGCGGCTTCGTGGACCTGAATGGCCAACCCGAACAGCAGTGGTACCTGCGCCAGGGCAATTTCTACGTGGATTCGATGCAGGTGACGACCCTGGAGAAGCGCTGTTCCGCCCGCCGCTCCGACCTGCCCATTGCCGTGCTGCTGAGCGGGCGTACGGCCAGCTCGGGCGAAATCGTGGCCATCAGCCTTAAGGGCCGGCCCGCCACGCGCTTCTTCGGCGAGCCCACCTACGGGGCTACCACCGCCAACGAAAGCTACCCCATCAGCGGCGGCGCCTACCTCACCATCGCGGGCTCCCAGGACGCCGACCGCACCGGCACCGCCTACAAAACCAGTATCCTTCCCGACGTGCTCATCACGGGCGGCGACAACTTCACCGACCTGCGCCAGGACGCCAAAGTAACCGCGGCACTGAAGTGGCTGAAGAAGGTGCGGAATTAGATGGACAGCCGAGCCGCCATACCTTCACCACGTTTTTCAAACTATTTCAAATGAACCAAGAAGCATTTATCGCAGCGCTAGAAGCTCATGGACTTGCTCATCATTGGCAAAATCTCAGTTCTATGAGCCGGCCGACGGTGCGGTTACAACTGACTTCTGATGCGGAAGAAAGTATTAGCCTGGGAAGCTCCAGAATAGGTGGAATTCCTGACTTACCACCAAAGTGCGCATGGCCCACGGAGCGAGATACTATTACTCCGCTCTCCTTTATCGCACAAATCAATTTGTTGGAGATTTCTGCCTTTGATGAGCAGGACTTTCTACCTAAAAAAGGCATCCTTTATTTCTTTTACTCTGCTGAGCAGGACGCGTGGGGTTACGATAGCCAAGATGCTGATAAATTCAAGGTTCTCTTTTTTGAGGGCAACAGTGGCACTTTACAGCCTGTACCGTTTCCGGAAAAGCTGGAGGAAGAGGCGCGCTTTGCAACCTGCGCCTTGTTGCCGCAACAGGAAATCAGCTTCTCCTTTGACGCAACTGAATTCGAGCTACTGACAGAGGAAGAGCAAGAAACTATTTTCGCGCTTATTGATCAGGGCCACCAAATCAATAAGATGCTGGGATACGCCGATGCTATTCAGGGCGAGATGGAGCTGGAATGTGAATTAGTCACCAACGGCCTGTACTGCGGCGACTCTTCCGGTTACAACGACCCGCGAGCTAAAGTACTGGAACCTAAAGCAGCAGATTGGCTGCTCCTGTTACAGGTGGACAGTAATGAAGCCGAAAACGGCATGATATGGGGAGATGCCGGACGACTATACTTCTGGATTAAAAAGCAGGATTTACTGGCCAGAAATTTCGATAAAATCTGGTGTGTTCTTCAATGCTACTAGCTAGATTGGTTTTTATCAGCACCCTCGACTAAGCCATTCTAATTGCTTTCGTTGCTGTTTATTTTCCCCGATAAACTACTTACAACCGCTGGTTCACGGCCTCACTTTCCAGGGCAAGCACGCCGAACACGCACTGCTGGACTTCCTCGGCGGGGCGCCGGCCACCTGCTACCCCACCCTACCGTATCCCCGTCACCCGGAACTCGACGCGGCGGTTGAGACGGCGGGTGGCTTCCTGGGCGTTGCTGGCCTTAGGCTCGGCCCCACCCAGCCCGATGCCGCTGATGCGGCCGTCGGCCACGCCGCGCCGGACGAGGTAGGCTTTTACGGCCGCCACGCGGCGCTGGCTCAGCTCCACGTTCTTCTGGGGGTCGCCCACATTGTCGGTGTGGCCGCGCAGCTCGATGGTGAGCCCGGGGGAGGCGATGAGTAGGGCCGCCAGCGTGTCGAGGGCCGGGAAGGAACTGGTCAGCAGCTCGCTCTGGCCCTGGGAGAACTGCACGTTTTCCAGCTCCAGGGTAGCCCCCACGCCCAGGGGCCGCAGCAGCACGTCCTGGGCGTAGGGGCCGGCGGCAGCCGTGAAGCTGGTATCGGTGGGCAGGTAGCCAGGCAGCCGCAGCTGGGCGGCGTAGCGCTGGCTGGGAGAAGCCGGAAACCGGAACTCGCCCCCGGCCGAGAGTGGCAAAGCCGTATCGGCGCGGGCGACGATGGCGCGCAGGCGCAGTTGCGCGGCCGGCAGCGGCTGCAGCGTAACGGCATCGAGCACCCGCCCCCGCCAAAGGGCCCGCACGGGAGCTGCCGGCCCCTCCTCGGGAGCGGCTTTGCGGAACAGGTTGCAGCCGGCCAGGTCGGTATACACGCCCCGATGAACTCGCGCCACTTCCCGGCCTTCCAAATCGACCTGGTAAATGGCCTTGGGGCCGGCCAGAAACAGGCGCCGGTTGCCAAACTCGTCGTTCTGGAGCAGGATACCGCTGTAGCCACCGCGCTCGGGCAGGCCGTCGAGGGGCAGGATGTCGGGGGCGGGCTGGCCGGTATCGATATTGATGCGCAGCAGGGAGCCATCGGTGCTGTACACTTCGTAGAGCATCCGCTTGGCGTCGAAGCAGAAGTTGGCGTGGGTGCCTGCCCCGGCAAAGCCTAACGACTTAAAGTAGGAAGCCCGCCGCAGCGGATCGGTGCTCCAGACCGTGGTTACGGTGTTGCGGGTTGGGCTCACGCGCACGAGCAAGTTGCCGTCAGTGGTACTGAAATACAGGTCGCCCCGGTCGTCGGTGGCCCCGGAAATCCAGACTCCGCCCGAGCCCTGGGCCGGCAGTTGCCAGCTGGTGTACTCGCCCCGGCGGGTAGCGGGGTTGTAGCGGTACACGTACTCGGGGGCATTGGTGGGCGCCTTGGTAACGGAATACAGGCAATTGTCGAAGCCCTTGGCCAGGGCGTAGGACTGGAACGGCAGCACCCGCCGATGAATAACGGGGGGCTGGGCGGGGTCGAGGCTCGAAAATTCGTGAATCGTGCGGCAGTCGTCCTGCCAGATATCGTCCTGAATGCGCAGGGCCGCAATGCCGTAGAACTTATCGTCGCAGCCCTCGGGCGCGGGCAGCGGAGCGCGGCGGCTGGGCGGCCCCGGGTCGACGAGCCGGGCCGAGGCCACCAGCTGCCGCACTGCAGGCAAGTAGGCGGGGGCCTGGGCGGCAGGGGCCCGGTATTCGAGGCGGTATTCGTAGCCGTCGCGCCAGAGCCGGCGGCCCACCACGCGCACCCGCCCGGCCGGGTCGGCGGCGGCAGATGTTGCCGGGTCGTAGGCGTAGTCGTAGCGCAGCTCCTGAAGGCGGCCGCCGTCGTGCTCTTCCAGCCGGAAAACCTGCGCGCGGGGCAAACTGCTTACGTAGCGCCACACCGAATCGAGCTGGCCGGCGGCGAGCAGGTTCACATCCTTGCGGGCATCGGGCAGCGGGTGCAGGCTGATGGTGACTTTGGCCGGGGTGGTTTCCCAGTCGGGCCCCACGTAGAAGGTGGTGCGGTGGTTTTCGCCGGGCTGCACCTGCCAGCCCTCAGGATAGGTGAGCTGGTAGCCGCCGCGGGCATCGGTGTAGGTCTGGCTGCCGGGCCGTTGGGCCCGGGCCGGCCGCAGCCCTAGCCCCAACAGCAGTAGTAGCAGCCATAATTTCCCCCAACCAGCGCGCGCAAACAAGGTCATCACCCAAAAGTAGGCAGCCGGGCCGGATGTTGCCAGCTACTTGGCGCCGGAACCTGGAATCAATCTTCCAAAACCGCATTCAGACGCCGACCGGATAATGTACTGATGCCCTTGCCTCTCGCCTCCTACGGTCCTGAAGCCACTTCTCATCGCTCGGCACACGTGTTGTTACCTGCCAATAGTGATGTTCCGAAAAAAGCAGCTGTTCTCCACAAGTCAATTAATACTGTAATTATTTCATGAAATTTTTTGATTCTTTTATCTAAAAATTACGAATTAGACGAAAAATATTACTATATTCACTTAGCTACCGAACGAACAGCGCGGACAACCAGGGGCAGCTTGAATGCCTGGACTTGAAGCTCCTGTCAGTAGGGCGCTACACTGCTCCGCCTCTGTTCCCCGGCGCAAGGGGTGGGCGTGTTGCCAGAATTTACCATAGCCTGTTGCCTGCATCATAGCAGCGAGGAGTAGAGAACTGCTTGCCCACCCGTGTGGCTCAAGTGGCGCACAGCGCAACCCAGGGCCAAGTAAGAGCCGGCTACTGAAGGCCTGGCTCTTTGCCGATGCCGTGCCCAACCAGCTCATTGGGAGGCAGGGTCGATATCCTTTAGATAGAGCTGCGCGGCAATTACTCGCCCGCACCGGCGTGCATACTGCTGTATTCAGCACACCCAACCCTATTTGCTACTCCACTATGGAACCTCAAACTTTTACTCTTGCAAGACTTGAACGCCGGCCAGGGCTTACGTGGGCAGCTTTGCTATGTCTGCTCGCCTTTTTTCCACTGCGTTTGCTGGCCCAGGGCAACCAGCCCTTCGCACCGGGCAGGACCACCGTTGCCAAGCAGAACGAAAAGGCGAAACGCCCGCCCACCGACCTGACTCCGGCGATGCAGGCGGCGGCGCAATTCAGCTTCTCGCCCAGTGGCCTGCAGGGGGTAACCCTGACCAACCCTACCTCCCTGCAGTTTGGCCCCGACAATCGGCTGTACGTAGCGGAGCAGGGAGGCCTGATCAAGGTTTTCACCATTGCCAGGAACGGGGGCAACAACTACCGGGTAACGGCCACTGAAGTCATTGACCTGATCAACAAAATCCCTAATCATGATGATAATGGCGCGGTGAACCCGAACGTCACCACGCGGCAGGTAACGGGCATCCTGGTCAGGGGCACCGCGGCCGCGCCCATCCTGTACGTGTCGTCCAGCGACAGTCGCATTGGGGGCCCCAACGCCCAAACCACCCTCGACACCAACTCCGGCATTGTGTCGCAGCTTACCCGCAGCGGCAGCACCTGGACGAAGGTAGATCTGGTGCGGGGCCTGCCCCGTTCGCAGGAAAACCACTCGGTGAATGGCATGCAGCTTGACGCCACCACCAACACCCTGTATATGGCAGTGGGGGGCCATACCAACGCAGGATCGCCGTCCAACAACTTCAACTTTTCCACGGAGTACGCGCTGTCGGCGGCGATTTTATCGCTCGACTTAACGGCCCTCAACGCCCTGGCAACCAAGGGCAGCGGCAATACCGCCTATAAGTACGACCTGCCCACCCTCGACGACCCGACCCGCGCCAATAACGCCAACGGCTCGGACCCTTTCGACCCATTTGGCGGCAACGCGGGGCTGAACCAGGCCAAAATTGTGCCCGGTGGCCCGGTCCAGATCTATGCTTCCGGCTTCCGCAATGCCTACGATTTGGTTATCACCAAGGCCCGGAAGATGTACACCATCGACAACGGCCCCAACCAGGGCTGGGGCGGGTACCCCGCCAACGAGGGCACGGCCAACGTGAACAACAACTACGTGGCGGGCGAGCCCGGCTCGACCAGCCCGACGCCCACCGAAGGAACGGTTAACAACCTCGACAGCTTCCACTACATCGGCAGCCTCGACTCGTACGTGGCCGGCAGCTACTACGGGGGCCACCCGGCACCCACCCGGGCCAACCCCACCGGCGCCGGGCTTTACACCTATTCGGGCACGGCGGGCACTTTTCGCACCAGCAAAACCGGCCCCACTCCCCTACCGGCCGACTGGCCCCCCGTGGCCACGGCCCACCCCATCGAAGGCGATTTTCAGATGCCGGGCAGTGCCAAAAGCAGCGCCCTGCTCACCTTCAGCGCCTCTACCAACGGCACGGCGGAGTACACAGCCTCCAATTTCAACGGCGCGCTGAAAGGCGCGCTGCTGGCCTGCGGCTACGACGGCCAGATTGTTAAAATCGGGCTCACGGCCGCTGGCACCGGCGTCACCAACCAGTTTGCCCCCGCCACGAAGCTCAACCAGGATCTGCCCTTTGCGTCGGGCTTCGGCGCCATCCCGCTCGATGTGGTGGCCCAGGGCGATGATGACGTGTTTCCGGGCACGGTGTGGGCGGCCACCTACGGCGGCAATGCCATCACGGTGTTTGAGCCCCAGGATTTTGTGGTGTGCACTGGCCAGTACGACCAGAACGACGATGACCACGATGGCTACACCAATGCCGACGAGATGGACAACGGCACCCAGCCCTGCTCGGCGGCCAGCGTACCACCCGATGCCGACCACGACTTCGTTTCGGACCTCAACGACCCGGACGACGACAACGACGGCCTCGCCGATACGGCCGACTACTTTGCGCTCGATGCTGCCAACGGACTGGCGACGATCCTGCCCGTGAAGTACGACCTGTTTAACAACTCGCCCGGCACCGGGCTCTACGGCCTGGGCTTCACGGGCCTGATGGTGAACCGCAAAAGCGCGTATTCCGACCTGTTTCTTGACTCGAACCTGATTGCCGGCGGCACGGCCGGGGCCCTGACGGTCGTGGCCGTTAGCCGCCGGAGATGCCCTGGGAGCCCTCAATACCCAGGAAAATGCCTTCCAGTTCGGGGTAAAATCCTCGCCGGCTCCTTTCACGGTGCAGGCCCGGCTGCTGGGCAACTTCTTCAATGGCCAAACGCCCAAAAATTTCCAGTCGCAGGGGCTTTATGTGGGCAACGGCGACCAGGATAACTACCTCAAAATTGCTCTTACCGCAGCCAACGGCGCGGGTGGCCTTCAGGTGGTGTACGAAAATGCCGGGGTGCCCACCACCACCGATTATCCGCTGCCCAGTGGAATTCCCAGCGCCACGCTGGATTTCTACCTGAGCGTGAACCCGCTCAACGGCACGGTGCAGCCCAAGTACTCGGCCGACGGCGGGCCCATCACGACGCTGGGGCCGGCGCGGCAGGTCGGCGGCGAACTGCTGGCCGCCCTGCAGGATGGCCACGCCTGTGCGGTTGGCCTTATCGCGACCAGCCGGGCCACTTCGTCCTTCACGGCCACCTGGGACTTCGTCTATGTCACGACCGACCAGACTGGGCCGAACTCGCCGCCCACCGTGGCGACCCCCATCCCCGATAATACTGCCACCATCGGCACGGCCTTCACCTATACGTTCCCGGCCACTACCTTCTCCGACCCTAACAACGACCCACTCAGCTACCTGGCGCACCAGGCTGATGGCAGCGCGCTGCCGGCTTGGCTGAGCTTCACCGGGTCAACCCGCACGTTCAGCGGCACGCCCCCGGCCGGCCCCACTACGCCTGCCAGCTATACCATCAGGGTGACGGCCAATGATGGGCGGACGGGCGTAGTGACCGATACTTTTGTCCTTAGCATCACCTCACCCACGGGCACCGTGGTGTACCGCCTCAACGCCGGGGGCGGGGCCCTGAGCACGGGCCGGGGCGCCTTCGCCGCCGATCAGGGCTTCAGCCCCGCCCCCGGCTTCACCTACGCCACCACCTCCCCCATTGCCGCTACCCCCGACCCCGCCCTCTACCAGACCGAGCGCAGCGCCGCCACCGACCAGGGCAGCTTCGCCTACGCCCTGCCCCTGGCCAACGGCACCTACTCGGTCGTGCTCCACTTCGCCGAAATCTACTGGACCAGCCCCGCCAAGCGCCTGTTCGACGTCTCCATTGAAGGCGCCAAGGTGCTCGACAACTACGACATCGTCCAGAAAGCAGGCGCCTTCACGGCCACCAGCGAAACCTTCACCACCACCGTCAGCGACGGCGCGCTGAGCCTCTACTTCAGCGCCCTGCCCGCCGACGGGGGACTCGACCGGCCCAAGGTCTCGGCCATTGAGGTCTACAGCACCGGCCCCACCAGCGCCGCACCCGTGGCCAACGCCGGGCCCGACCAGAGCCTGACGCTGCCCACCAGCACCACCACACTGGCCGGCGCCGGCACCGTGGCCAGCGGCCGCAGCCTCACGGCCTATGCCTGGAGCCAGGTCGGCACCGGCCCGGCCGCAGTCAGCTTCTCGAGCAAAACCGTGGCCAACCCCACCCTGAGCGGACTGACCGTCGCCGGCACCTACACCTTCGCCCTGGTCGTGACCGACAACACCGGCGCCAGCAGCGCGGCCGACCAGGTCCTGGTCACCGTTAATCCCGCTCCCGCCCCCACCCCCGGCGGCACCGTGGTGTACCGCCTCAACGCCGGGGGCGGGGCCCTGAGCACGGGCCGGGGCGCCTTCGCCGCCGATCAGGGCTTCAGCCCCGCCCCCGGCTTCACCTACGCCACCACCTCCCCCATTGCCGCCACCCCCGACCCCGCCCTCTACCAGACCGAGCGCAGCGCCGCCACCGACCAGGGCAGCTTCGCCTACGCCCTGCCCCTGGCCAACGGCACCTACTCGGTCGTGCTCCACTTCGCCGAAATCTACTGGACCAGCCCCGCCAAGCGCCTGTTCGACGTCTCCATTGAAGGCGCCAAGGTGCTCGACAACTACGACATCGTCCAGAAAGCAGGCGCCTTCACGGCCACCAGCGAAACCTTCACCACCACCGTCAGCGACGGCGCGCTGAGCCTCTACTTCAGCGCCCTGCCCGCCGACGGGGGACTCGACCGGCCCAAGGTCTCGGCCATTGAGGTCTACAGCACCGGCCCCACCAGCGCCGCCCCCGTGGCCAATGCCGGGCCCGACCAGAGCCTGACGCTGCCCACCAGCACCACCACGCTCAGCCGGCGCCGGCACCGTGGCCAGCGGCCGCAGCCTCACGGCCTATGCCTGGAGCCAGGTCGGCACCGGCCCGGCCGCAGTCAGCTTCTCGAGCAAGACCGTGGCCAACCCCACCCTGAGCGGGCTGACCGCGGCCGGCACCTACACCTTCGCCCTGGTCGTGACCGACAACACCGGCGCCAGCAGCGCGGCCGACCAGGTCCTGGTCACCGTCAACCCCGCTCCCGCCCCCACCCCGGGCGGTCCTGTCCCTTACCGCCTCAACGCCGGGGGCGGCCAGGTGGTCAACGCCATCGGCACCTTCGCGGCCGACCACAGCTTCAGCCCCGCTCCCGGCGCGAGCTATACCACCACCGCCGCCATCAGCGGCGCCCCCGATGGCGGCACCATCTATCAAACCGAACGCTACGGCCCCACCCTGGCCTACGCCCTGCCCGTGAGCAGCGGCCAGCAGTACCGCGTCGTGCTCCACTTCGCCGAAATCTACCTCAGCGCCCCCGGCCAGCGCGTGTTCGACGTCTCGATTGAGGGCGTCAAGGTGCTCGACAACTACGACATCGTCCGCAAAGTGGGCGCCTTCACGGCCACCACCGAAACCTTTACCACCGCCGTCAGCGACGACATGCTGAACCTCTACTTCAGCGCCCTGCCCGCCGACGGGGGCGTTGATAACGCCAAGATTTCGGCCATTGAGGTCTACAGCCTGGGCACCGGCCCCAACCCGGCCCCGGTGGCCAACGCCGGCCCCGACCAGAGCCTGACGCTGCCCACCAGCACCACCACGCTCAGCGGCGCCGGCACCGTGGCCAGCGGCCGGACCATCGCGGCCTATGCCTGGAGCCAGGTCGGCGCCGGCCCGGCCGCAGTCAGCTTCTCGAGCAAGACCGTGGCCAACCCCACCCTGAGCGGGCTGACCGCGGCCGGCACCTACACCTTCGCCCTGGTCGTGACCGACAACACCGGCGCCAGCAGCGCGGCCGACCAGGTTCTCGTCACCGTTAATCCGGCGGCGGGGCAGGCTGTGGTCAGCTTCGAGCTCATCAACGCTGACACCGAGCAGCCCATTCGCTCGCTGGTAGCCGGCGACGTGCTTAACCTGGCCACGCTACCGACCAAAAACCTAAATGTGCGCGCCACTACCAGCCCAGCTACCGTGGGCAGCGTCGTCTTTGCCCTCACCGGCGCTCAGACTCATAACACAACCGAATCGACTACCCCCTACTCCCTGTTTGGCACCGTTAATGGCAACTACAATGCCTGGACTCCGCCACTGGGCAACTACTCGCTCACGGCCCGGCCCTACACGGGCAGCAAAGGCAAAGGCACACCGGGCACGGCCCTGACGCTGGCTTTCTCCGTCACGAATAAGGCCGCCCTGCAGGGTCCGCCCGCCACCGCCCGGCCCGATTCGTCTACGCTGACCTTGGCGGCCCAACTGGCGGCGCGCAGAACAGACCGGGCCGCGGTGTACCCCAATCCCTCGGCTACGGGTCGCTTCCACCTGCGCCTGCCGGCAGCCTTTGCCGGTGAACTGCACTACGTGCTGGTTTCGGCCCTGGGCACGACTATCGCCCACGGCGAGCTTGCCCTGCCCACCACGCCGTTTGCGGCGCGCCTGCTCGACTTCGACTTCTCGCGCGAAATGAGCGCCACCGGCGTCTATTACCTGCTGCTGAGCAGCCCGCACGTGCAAAGCAAACTCAAACTACTAAAGGAGTAAGCCGCCGCACCATTGGCCGGTGCTGGAAGCCAGCCCGCTGGCCATGTGCTGTTCCCAGGCAGCCAGCGGCCGCACTCTCTGGCTTCGCCAGCGGGCCAATCCTCCTCCTCCTCCCTGACTCAGATGCTCTCATCAACCCCTGCGCTATGAAAAAGCTTCCTCGTCTTCTCTTCTCGTTAGCGCGCATTCCCGCGCTCATTGGTTTGCTCAGCGCCCTGCTGCTGGCAGGGCTGCCGGGTTCAGCAATTGCCCAGGGCTCCGGCTGGACTTTGGCCGCTAACTCCAACACCCCGAAGTGGGTAGGGTTCAGCGTGGCGATTGGCAATAAGATGTATGTGTTTTCCGGCTTCGATAACAGCTCGGTGCACACCACCCCCAAATGCGAAGTCTACGATCCGGCTGCCAACACCTGGGCTTACCTGGCCGATATGCCCAACCCCGTGACGCACGCCGGCATTGCCACAGACGGTACCCGGGTGTATGTGGCCGGGGGGTTTCTGGGCGGGTTGCCCGGCGACCTCAACTCCGACCTGCTGCAGGTATACGATGTGCCAACCAACAGCTGGAGCCTGGGGCCGAAGCTGCCCGCCCGGAGCGGGGGCAATCAGCTGGTGCGCGTGGGCCGCAAGCTGCACTCGTTCGGGGGCCTGCTGGCCGACCGGCAAACCGGCTCCATGGCCCATTATGTACTGGATTTGAACAATACCGCCGCGGGCTGGACCACTGCCACCGGCATGCCCATTCCCCGCTGCCACTTTGCTGCGGCCAACGTGGCGGGTAAAATTTACGCCCTGGGGGGCCAGACCGGCCACGACGGCCCCGTTGCCGACGTGGCCACGGTGCAGGTGTACGACCCCGCGACCGATACGTGGACCCAGCAGCGTGATATGCCCTACGTTCGCTCGCATAGCGAGTCGGCCACATTTGCGCTCCATGGTAAAGTAACGCTGGCCGGCGGCCGCAGCGGCCGCGTCAACGGCGCGGATGCTCTCCTCGACAAGGTCACGACCTACGACCCCGCTCTGGACAGCTGGACCGAGCAGGTTCCGCTGCCGGTCGGTCTGTTTGGCCCCGCGGCCGAAGTTATCGGTAGTGAGCTGATTGTGGCCAATGGCAGTCTGAACCAGACCACCAACCCCCAGGTCACAACGCGCCGCATCGGCTGGACGAGTACGCCGGCCAATAAAATCGGCTTTTCGCCCGCAACCCTGAGCTTGTCGGCGCCCACGGGTAGCGCCGTAACCAAGAACGTTATTCTCTGGACGCTGAGCGGTAACCCGGCTTATAGCATCGATTGGAGCACGGTTCCGGCCTGGCTTCGCCTGGGTTCGGCCGCTACCGGCACCATCGATGGAGTAGGCGGCACCGAACTGACCATAACGGCCTCGGCAGCTACGCTGGTGGCCGGCACCTACTCGGCCACCATTACGGCCCGGGCCCCGGGCTACCCCGACGCTACCTTGCCAGTGGCGTTTACCGTGCCGGGTGTTAAACCCCGAATCCTGTACCTGTACGGCAGCATTCCGCCCGGCGAAGTAGACATGAAGCTCTCGGACACAGGCAGCACCGGCTTGTCGCAGTTCAACCAGCTGCTGACGCTGGAAACGGGCTTCAGCACCACGGAGGCCCTCGATGCCAGCCTCACGCTCACGGCCGCAACGCTCAACCCCTATAAAGTGCTTATTCTGGGCTCGAATAACCGCCGGTTTACGGCCGCCGAGCAAGCGGCCGTCGCGACCTGGGTGAACGCGGGCGGGGGGCTGGTGGCGTGGTCGGATGCGGCATTCGGGTGGCAGAACGGCGGGCTTAACAGCCTGGATGGTTCGCTTAGCGACAACGACCTGACCGAGCAGTTCGGGCTGCACTTCCTGCGCGATAACGGCCTGGCCTCATTTACCCTGAGCCAGTGGGCCACGGCGCACTACCTCAACCGGTTCAACCAGAACGGCGGCCTTACCATCGAGGCCGAAGGCGCCAGCCCCATCCGGACCAGCGCGCCGGCCACCATCGTGGCCAACCTGCCGGCTGGCAAAGCCGTGCTCAATTCGCAGGATGGGCCTGCGACGGCCGCTGATGCGGCCATGTCGGTGGCCAAAATCGGGCAGGGCCGGGTGGCCGGCTACTTCGACCGCAATGCCTTCTGGAATAGCGGGCCCGGCACCTCTCTCAGCCGGTTCGATAACCGGATTTTTGCCCAGCGCCTACTCCTGTGGGCCGCGGGGGTAGATGATTCGAACCCTACCAGCGCCGCCCCGGTGGCCAACGCCGGGCCCGACCAGAGCCTGACGCTGCCCACCAGCACCACCACACTGGCCGGCGCCGGCACCGTGGCCAGCGGCCGCAGCCTCACGGCCTATGCCTGGAGCCAGGTCGGCGCCGGCCCGGCCGCAGTCAGCTTCTCGAGCAAAACCGTGGCCAACCCCACCCTGAGCGGGCTGACCGTCGCCGGCACCTACACCTTCGCCCTGGTCGTGACCGACAACACCGGCGCCAGCAGCGCGGCCGACCAGGTCCTGGTCACCGTTAACCCCGCTCCCACCCCCGCCCCCGGCGGCACCGTGGTGTACCGCCTCAACGCCGGGGGCGGGGCCCTGAGCACGGGCCGGGGCGCCTTCGCCGCCGATCAGGGCTTCAGCCCCGCCCCCGGCTTCACCTACGCCACCACCTCCCCCATTGCCGCTACCCCCGACCCCGCCCTCTACCAGACCGAGCGCAGCGCCGCCACCGACCAGGGCAGCTTCGCCTACGCCCTGCCCCTGGCCAACGGCACCTACTCGGTCGTGCTCCACTTCGCCGAAATCTACTGGACCAGCCCCGCCAAGCGCCTGTTCGACGTCTCCATTGAAGGCGCCAAGGTGCTCGACAACTACGACATCGTCCAGAAAGCAGGCGCCTTCACGGCCACCAGCGAAACCTTCACCACCACCGTCAGCGACGGCGCGCTGAGCCTCTACTTCAGCGCCCTGCCCGCCGACGGGGGACTCGACCGGCCCAAGGTCTCGGCCATTGAAGTCTACAGCACCGGCCCCACCAGCGCCGCCCCCGTGGCCAACGCCGGGCCCGACCAGAGCCTGACGCTGCCCACCAGCACCACCACACTGGCCGGCGCCGGCACCGTGGCCAGCGGCCGCAGCCTCACGGCCTATGCCTGGAGCCAGGTCGGCACCAGCCCGGCCGCAGCCAGCTTCTCGAGCAAAACCGTGGCCAACCCCACCCTCAGCGGCCTGACCGTCGCCGGCACCTACACCTTCGCCCTGGTCGTGACCGACAACACCGGCGCCAGCAGCGCGGCCGACCAGGTGGTGGTCACCGTTGGCCCGGCCCCCGCCCCGGGCGGCACAGTGATATACCGCCTCAATGCCGGAGGCGGGCAGGTAGCCAACACCATCGGCACCTTTGCCCCTGACCACAGTTTTGCCCCGGCTCCCGGCATGAGTTATACCACTACGGCTGCCATCAGCGGGGCCCCCGATGGTGGTACCATCTATAAAACTGAACGCTATGGTCCCACCCTGTCCTATGCCCTGCCTGTGAGCAGCGGGCAGCAGTACCGCGTGGTGCTCCACTTCGCCGAAATTTACCTGAGCGCCCCCGGCCAGCGCCTGTTCGACGTCTCGATCGAAGGCGTCAAGGTGCTCGACAACTACGACATCGTCCGGAAAGTGGGGGCCCTCACGGCCACTACTGAAACCTTTACCACCACCGTCAACGACGGCGTGCTGAACCTGTACTTCAGCTCTCTGGCTGCCGACGGGGGCGTAGACAATGCCAAGATTTCGGCTATTGAGGTTTACAGCCTGGGCACCGGCCCCAACCCGGCCCCGGTGGCCAACGCTGGCCCCGACCAGAGCATCATGCTGCCTACCAGCAGCACCACGCTGGCCGGTGCCGGCACTGCGGCCAGCGGCCGGACCATCACGGCCTACGCCTGGAGCCAGGTCGGCACCAGCCCAGCCGTGGCCAGCTTCTCGAGCAAAACCGTGGCCGCGCCCACCGTCAGCGGCCTGACCGTTGCCGGCGCTTACACCTTCGCCCTGGTCGTGACTGATAACACCGGCGCTAGCAGCGCGGCCGACCAGGTGGTGGTCACCGTTGGCCCGGCCCCCGCCCCGGGCGGCACAGTGATATACCGCCTCAACGCCGGGGGCGGGGCCCTGAGCACGGGCCGGGGCGCCTTCGCCGCCGACCAGGGCTTCAGCCCCACCCCCGGCTTCACCTACGCCACCACCTCCCCCATTGCCGCCACCCCCGACCCCGCCCTCTACCAGACCGAGCGCAGCGCCACCGCCGACCAGGGCAGCTTCACCTACGCCCTGCCCCTGGCCAACGGCACCTACTCGGTCGTACTCCACTTCGCCGAAATCTACTGGACCAGCCCCGCCAAGCGCCTGTTCGACGTCTCCATCGAAGGCGCCAAGGTGCTCGACAACTACGACATCGTCCAGAAAGCAGGCGCCTTCACGGCCACCAGCGAAACCTTCACCACCACCGTCAGCGACGGCGCGCTGAGCCTCTACTTCAGCGCCCTGCCCGCCGACGGGGGACTCGACCGGCCCAAGGTCTCGGCCATTGAAGTCTACAGCACCGGCCCCACCAGCGCCGCCCCGTGGCTAATGCCGGGCCCGACCAGAGCCTGACGCTGGCTGGTTCCGCAACAGCTGGCGGCGGGGCCACTGTGTTTCCAATCCCCTCACGCACAGGCCAGTTCAGTCTGCAGCTTTCCAAAGCGTTTCAGGGGAAGGTATCGTACTCGCTCGTCTCGGTGCTGGGCGCCCGCGTCAGCAGCGGTACGCTCTTGGTACACGATACCGACAGCTTGGTGCCCCTCGACTTTTCCAAGCAAATGGCTGCCGACGGCATGTACTACCTGCTGCTGACAAACGGTAAGGCACAGGCACGCATCAAGCTGATCAAAGGCGTGAACGGCACACAATAGGCCAACTCGGGCTCAGGTTAATGCGCCAACCTGCAGCGGCCCGGTATTGGGTTTTAGAAGAGTTGGATGAGTTGCCACCCGAGCGGCTGATGGAGAGTCTGTATGAATGGCCACGACAAGCGGCTGGTGTGGTAGTCCACACCAGCCGCTTGTCGTGGCCATTCACCGTAGCGAGTGGCAGCAGGCATCTAACCTGGTGCAGGTTTATATGGCCGCAGGAAACAGACTCCACTCACTGCCAGCAACAATGTATAAACATATGGGTATCACATCATCTTATTTAACAAATGAAAAACAAGGCCATTAAGGCCGGCCTTCAGCGACTTGAGCCGGCCCGGAAGTCGGATTGCGTCATGGCTGGGGCGGCACCCCGGATTATGCTTTTATCAAGGCCGGCCATTGGGCTGCCGGGCGGGGTTTTCCGTCGACGCAGACCCGGGGTTGGCCGAAAGCCCGCCCGGCGGCCCGGTTATTGCGTATCTTTGCCCCGGCGGCGTCTCATCGGACTCCTATAATTGTTTTTCGTTTTTCTATGATGAAGAAGTTTATTCTCCTTTCCTTTCTGTTGCTTGGTACGCTGGCAGCCTCGGCCCAGTACATGCCCGGTAAGCCCCGCAAGAAATACGCCTTCCCTAAGAAGGATGACGAAAGCACCTACGTGCTCAACGTCACGAAAAACACCGATGAAGACGCTGAGGTGGATGCCTGCGTAACCCGCGTCGGCTACCTGCCCTACGCCGACCTGCTGCTCCAAACCAACGAGCTCAAGCGCATTAACAGCTGGGCCGATACCACCTACCAGCGCCGCCTGGCCCAGTTGCCGGTTGGCGGGCAGCTCACCGTGACCATGTATCGGCGCGGAGCCAAGAATGCTGACCCCGCCTACCTGAGCCTGGTAGCCAAAACCAAGGAGGGCCAGGAGCTTCTCAATCTACCCGAACTAGCCGCCGGCCAGGGTCGATTCTGGAACCGCGACCTGTACGTAAGCAAGCGCGTTATCCCATTTGTTAAAACAGAGAGCGAACAGGATATCTTCCTGACGATCAACGACGTCAAAACCCGCCAGAGTTTCGAGTACATTATCAAAACCAAGTAGACAACCCTTGCACCCCAAATGTATAAAGCCTGTTTTCCGGCCGGAAAACAGGCTTTATACATTTGGGGTACACCCAACTTATGGCTATTTGCGCAGTTGCGCCCACTGCACGGCGATGATGGTTTTGGCGTCCTCAAACTGAGCTGCAAATAACTCGTCGGCGGAGAACCACACGGCCTCTATTTTCTCGCTTTCCTCGGCCAGCCCCCCGCCCGCCCCCGACTGGTGGCTGACCTCGGCGTAGTACACGGTAATGACCTCGGCACTGGTACCAGGTGAGGGCAGGATGCGGGCAATCTGCTCCAGGTGGTCGACGTCGTAGCCCAGCTCCTCGTGGATTTCGCGGCGGATGGCCTGCGCCGGGTCCTCGTCGGCGTCGACCATGCCGGCGGCCAGCTCCACAATTTCCGCCTCCGGCCCGATGCGGTACTGCCGGGTGAGCACGTACTGCTGGCTGCCAGTATGGCGGACCAGGGCCGCCACGGCCGTTCCCGGCTCGAACCGCTCCCGCTTTAAGACCTCCTCACCGTCCTGGACCCGTAATTGGCTGAGTTTATAGTGGCCGTCGTAAGCTATCTGTCTGTCTATTATATGCATGAATGGTGGTAAAAGGAGACGTTGCGAAAAGGTGGCCGGCTATTTGTGGCCTAGCGCTGTAGCGGCCGGATGCCCTGCGCCGCGCCGGCCGGTTCATTATACGCCTTTAAAGGCGCTGTAAGTTAAAAAACCCGACCTTTGCCGGCTCATTTATTCCCGTGCCATTTCCGCTGCCCCTAGGCAGCCGCTTTTTTTCTGTAGATGTCGTTCGACGAACTCAACCTGATTGAGCCTATCCTCCGCGCCCTGAGCGAGGAAGGCTACACCACCCCTACCCCCATCCAGCAGCAGGCCATTCCGCACGTGCTGGAAGGCCACGACCTGCTGGGCGTTGCCCAGACCGGCACCGGCAAAACGGCCGCCTTCACGGTGCCCATCCTCCAGATGCTGCACCAGCACGGCCCAGGTCGAGCGCCATGCGCCCGGCCGCCATCCGCTGCCTGGTCCTCACGCCCACCCGCGAGCTGGCCATCCAGATCGGGGAAAGCTTCGGCGCCTACGGCCGCCATCTGCGCCAGCTGCGCCACACCGTTATTTTCGGCGGCGTAGGCCAGCACCCGCAGGTACAGGCCCTCAAGCGCGGCGTAGAGGTGCTCATCGCCACGCCCGGCCGCCTGCTCGACCTCATGAACCAGGGCTTCGTGGACCTGCGCCACGTGGAAGTGTTTGTGCTCGATGAGGCCGACCGCATGCTCGACATGGGCTTCATCCACGACATCAAGCGCATTCTGCCCAAGCTGCCCGCCGAGCGCCAGACCCTGTTCTTCTCGGCCACCATGCCCGGCCAGATTCAGGAGCTGGCCAGCACCATCCTGCGCCCCAACCCCGTGCGCGTGGCCGTTACGCCCGTCAGCAGCACCGCCGATACCGTTACGCAGTCGGTGTATCTGGTCGAGAACAACGACAAGCCCGCCCTGCTCCGCCACATGCTGCAGGACAAGGACATCAAGCGCGTGCTCGTATTCACCCGCACCAAGCACGGCGCCGATAAAGTGGTGAAAGCCCTGGCCAAGGCCAACCAGATTCCGGCCGAAGCCATCCACGGCAACAAAAGCCAGAACCACCGCCAGCGGGCCCTGTCCAACTTCAAGGCCGGCAGCACCCGCGTGCTGGTGGCCACCGACATTGCCGCCCGCGGCATCGACGTGGACGAGCTGACCCACGTCATCAACTACGAAATCCCGAACGAGCCCGAAACCTACGTGCACCGCATCGGCCGCACCGGCCGGGCCGGGGCCGTTGGCACCGCGCTTTCGTTCGTGCGAGGATGAGGAGCGCGCCTACCTGCAGGATATCCAGAAGCTCATCAGCCGTCAGATTGACCGTGGATGCAGAGCCATCCTTTGCCACGTCGGCCGTGAAGCCCGTGCCCCTCACGGCAACCAGCCCATCATACGGCCTAAAGGCCCGGCGGGCCGGCCGGCCCGTCCGGGGCGTGAAGGCCAGTCGGCGGCGGTCGCGGCCGCGATGGTGGGCAGCGTTCCGCTGGCGGCGGCTCGGGCAGCAGCCCGCGGAGCCAGACCAGCGCCAGCGCAGGCCGGCGGCGACAGCTCGCGGAGCTCGGCCGGTAGCGGCGCGGGCCGCGGGGGCCGGGGCCGCGGCGGTAGCCGGTAACTTCGCCGCAGCACATCGGGTAGCTGGCTACGGCCTGCCTCGCACCTCGTGTAAAACCTCCCGGTCGACCTGCTTTGGTCGGCCGGGAGGTCTTTTGTTTCAGGCCCAGGGCCGAATGGCTGGCAGGGACCCAAGAGCGGCGCGCGGGTTGTTGGCGAAGCCGGTTTGCACCGGAGCGAGGAAACAAAAAGACTGGCCAATAGCTTATTGTTGCGTCTGATCACCTGCCCCGCCGGCTGCTTTTCCCTCTTTACTTATGGCTCAACGCACTCTTCCCGTTATTCAGGCCCTGCGCGCCACTGCCCAGCGCCTCGCCACCCAGGCCCCCTACCAGTGGGGCCACATGGGCAGCTGCAACTGCGGCCACCTGGCCCAAACCGTTACGCACCTCACCAAGGCCGAAATCCATACCCGGGCCATGCAGCGCTACGGCGACTGGGAGCGGCAGCTCATCGACTACTGCCCCACCAGCGGCCTGCCCATCGACGAGACCATCGACGAGATGCTGGCCCTGGGCTTCACCCGCGCCGACCTTACCCACCTCGAACGCCTCTCCGACCCTACCATCCGGGCGGCTATCCCATTTGAGCGCCGCAACGCGCTACGCCACAACCAGCGCGACGATGTAGTTCTTTACCTGCGCACCTGGGCCGATTTGCTTGAAGCCGAGTTGCTGGATGGCATCGACCTACCCAGCCTGACGCCCACGCTACCCATTCACACCCCTTCCCGGATTGCCGCAACCATTCCTCTCGGCGCATAGCCCCTTGGGCTGACAACCCGAGTTATTACCAACACAAAAGCCCCGCTGGCAGCTGCCGGCGGGGCTTTTGGCTTGAAGCCAAGCCCGTAAATAAGGCGGGTTAGTAGTTGACGTTGCTGCGCTGAGCCTCGCGGTATTGTTCCGTCCGGTGGGCGCGCTTATAAGCCGCATCGGCGTTGGGGTCTTTCTCCGCATCGGGGGCCTGCGAGCAGGACGATAGGAACAACGAAGCGCCAGCGGCGAACAGAACGAGCAGACGAAGATTTTTCATGGCCCAAAGGTACGCACCACGCCGAAACCGGACAAGCGAAAGGTTACCTGGTTTCGGGCAGTTCCGAGCCAGCGTCCGAAACCAGGTGGCGCGCCCACTTTTATAAGCCGGCTACCCTCTCCGCTACCTGGGCCTAGGAAGGCTGCACTAGTTTACAATTCTATACAACTGCAGTTCATCGCGCGGCTTCGCCCCTTACCTATAGGCGGCAAGTTTTGTAAATGGGGAGATAATAAACAAGTGTGGGCTTGTAGAATCCTCCCCAGCGGGTGTCGCGTTGCCAGTCGCTGCCTTGGGTGGGTAAACTAACTTATTTAGCGACAAGCCAATTCCTAACAGTTGCACTTTCCCGGCGCTAGCATCAGACAAGGGAATTAGCATTGGATAGGCCTCAGAGAATACCAAAAGCTTTTCATCTATAGCCCTTGTTTAATTTTAACTATTCTTATTTTCATTTAACATGCAGCCAATATCTTTCATTATCACCAACAGATCAACTACACTAGTTTAACTATCTGATAAAAAGATATATAAAATACTAAATCACCCTTGACTAGTAACTCGTTTAGCAGACTTATCATCAGCATTTAGCGATGTTTTTCCGCGGTATATAACAACTGATTCACGACCTTATATGGCCGGCTATGAACCTATGCTGAATTCCCCAGAATGGTACCTGACAAATTGCATTCAGTAGGCATAAGCTAATGCTCGCCGACATAAATGCGCCGCTCACCGACAAATAACTGACGTGGTTACCTGCCCGTGCCTTCCGGCTGATAATCAGCAAACGTACCGTCCTGATAGAAGATCACAATACGGCGAATACGCTTGCCCGGCTCGGCCAGGGCCTGCGCGAAGTCAACGTCAGCAGCCGGGGCTATTGGGGATGCTGGCTGCTTCTGGGGCTGGCTGGGGCCAGGCGTTGCCAAAGAGGGCACTACCGGCGGCGCTACGGCTGCGGGTGGTACCAGGGGCGCATCGGGGGCGGGAAGGCGCGTTTCGGGCTCCTGAGGCTCCTGATGGAGCCGGGAAGGCTCCGAGGCAGCTACGGGGCGTTCAGGCGCTGCTGGAGCAGTAGTGGAGGCTTTGCTGGTTTGCCGGGGGGCTACGGCAGGTGCGGTTGGTGGCACAGGGCGCTTAGGAGGCTCCGGGGCGGAGGCTACCATCAGGCCTTCGCCATTGAGAAGCCAGGCCAGAGACAAGTCGGGAAAGGCCGCCACAATCTTCTGCACCACTTCCAGGCTAGGTTTGTTGCGCCCGCTCAGAATATGGCTCACCACCGGCCGGGATACCCCAATGGTATCGGCGAACTGAGAGGAAGTGAGCTCCCGTGCAGTTAACAACTCCTGAATCCGGTCAAGCATAGCGGCAACAAAGTAGATTTACAAATGTAGGCAACTAACTGAGCCGATAGGCAGGCGCTGTCGGGTATTTACATTGCCAAACAAGTGTTAATTCATCTATCTCAACTATTTACAATTGAAATTAACACTGTTTATCAGTTTACAATTGTTTAACAAACGTAAACAGCCTTTCTCCCCGCTCTTCGCATAAGCCCGTAGCTTGGTTTCTGCTGGAAGCTCTTTCGGTTCTTCTAGGTTTGTTGATACTGGCCGAATGCTGCTTTCGCCCGAAGCCAGCCTACCGCAGTCCGGGCCCGCTTCAGCTGGGGTGGCCCTGGAATTACACTCAGCCAACCGGAACCAACTACCGACACCACAGGATGCCCCTACTCCCTATCGGCGCCGGCCCCACCATCTGCTCACACCCGCTGCCTGGCCCTGGTAGTGAAACCACGAAAAAGCCCCCGCCTCGCGGCGGGCGCGAAGCGGGGGCTTAAGTAGCTGTTAGCCCTTCTGGAGGGACGCGAGACGCGTTAGTTGAAGTACTCCTTGGCCAGCGACTTGTCGTGGCCGTAGATGTCGTCGCGGAAGTGAACCTTGCCGGCATCATCAACCCAGCTGGTGAAGTAGACCAGGTACACGGGCAGTTTTTCGGGAAGGGTAACGTACTTCTCCTCGCGGGTAGCAATGGTTTGCTCGATGTTGGTAGCATCCCAGCCGGGCTTGTTGCGCAGCAGGTATTCGGCCAGCTTCAGGGGCTCGGCCACGCGCACGCAGCCGTGGCTGAAGCCGCGCTTGGTCTGACTGAACAGCTCATCGTGGGGCGTGTCGTGCAGGTAGATGCTCTTGGAGTTAGGGAAGATAAACTTCACGTCGCCCAGATCGTTCTTCGGGCCCGGGCGGCGGCGCAGGGTGTACTTCCAGGTTTTCTCCGACACGTTGGCCCAGTCGATGCTGTTGGGGTCAACGGGAGTTGCCTTATCGCCCCAGCCCTTTACCACTTCCATATCGAGGCGGTCGAGGGTACCCTGAGCATTGGCGACCAGCTTCGGCCGCAGCTCGTTTTCGATGATGCTGAAGGGCACATTCCAGTAAGGAGCCAGCACCACGTACTCCACTTTGTCAGAAAAAATGGGCGTCTCGTGCAGTTCCTTGCCCACGATAACGTTCATGTTGAAGGCTTCCTTGCCATCTTCCACCACGTGGAGCTTATACTCGGGGATGTTGACGAGCAGGTAATCGGCCTCGAATTTCTTCGGAATCCAGCGCCAGCGCTCCATGTTCATCAGGATCTGGTCGATGCGCTGCGACACCGGCACGTTGAGCTCGCGCAGGGTTTCGCCGCCCTACCACGCCGTCGGGCTTCAGGCCGTTCAGGCGCTGAAATTCCTTCACGGCTGCTACCAGCTCGCCCGTCGTACTTCTCGGCGGCGGGCGTTGCGGCGGTAGCAGGCTGGCCGGGCTTGTTGGCCACGGCTACGGCGGGCGCTTCGCTGGCCGAGCCAGCGGCCGTCGCCCAGCAGGCGGCCACGCAACGCGGCTACGGCCGGCGAAGTTGCGCCGGGCTTGAGCTTGGTACCGGCCGGAATAGCGGGCCAGCCGCCCTTGCGTTGCAGGGCACGGTAATCGGCCAGGGCCTTTTTCAGCCGGTCGTATTCGGGGTGCAGGGGTTCGAAATCGTAGTAACCGTAAGTGCTTTCGCGCTCCTTAAGGATGGTCATGAGCGCCTTGTGCAGCTTCACTTTGTTACGCTTCACCTCCCAGTCGATGTTTTTCACGGCCCGGGGGTCGACGGTTCCGCGGTAAAAATCAGAGGCGTAATTGAAGTAGGTAGCCGACAAGGCCACGTCAATCTTCTTTTCCAGCGCGTTACGGCGGGTCGAATCCGACTTAGCCGCTTCGAAGTCCTTGAAAAGCTGATCGAAGTTCTCAGTCTGGTAGTCTTTGGGGTTGAGGCCCTCGTCGGCGGCCTTGCCGATAACGCCGAGCATCGTCTGGGCCTGGGGCACCAGCTCGTGGTCGCGGAACCAGCCCAGGCGGAAGTCGCGGGCTTTGTAAAATTTCTTGGCCCAGTCAATCTGATCCTTGAACTGGGGCTCGGCCATCATGTACTTTACGATGTACACGCTGTCGAGCGTAGGCTGAGGGCCGGCGGCTTGGGTAAGCACGTCGGGCAGCGCCGATTTGATGGACGACTGCTGATCCTGACTACACGAAACGGTAGCCGTCAGCAGCAACAGGCTCAGCAGCCAGGCGCAGAAGGAAGTACTGAGAAAAGATTGAGGCATTGACTTCATAGGGAGAAAAAGCGGGAGCGAAACAAGAGAAAGTGAACCACTAACCATGCCAACGGGACGCTGGCGGAAACAGTTCGGGCTTTCTACTGCGTTTGCGGCGATTGAGTTGTCGGCCGTTGCGCTTCATTCCCGGTGGGCAAGTTAGCAGATTTCGGCTGATTGCGGCCCCGGGCCGCTAGCGTTGCCAGCCACCGGCGGCCGCAATCCGTACCTTTGCGGGCATATACCTAGTATCTGCTTTCCTTTCTCCACTGTCCCGTTACGCTAATGACTGCCTCTCTCCTCCCCCCCACCGATCCGCACAGCCACGCCCGCCCCGCCGAAGTCAGCGTCCGGCACCTGGCCCTTGATCTGCACGTAGACTTCGCCACCCGAACCCTGGCCGGCCACGCCACCTGGCAGCTCAGCCGGCCCGCGCCGGCCGCGGCCGAGCTGATGCTCGACGTGCGTGATCTGGTGGTAGAGGCGGTGCTGCTCGGCGACTCGGCCACGGGCGAGCCCACGGAGTTTGCGTTGGGCCGGGCCGACGACGCACTGGGCCAAGCCCTGCGCATTCGGCTGCAGCCCGATACCACAGCCGTGACCATCCGTTACCGTACCACGCCCGGGGCGGCCGCCCTGCAATGGCTGCGCGCCCGAGCAGACGGCCGGCACCCGGCCGTTTCTGTTCACCCAGTCGCAGGCCATTCTGGCCCGCACCTGGCTGCCCTGCCAGGACTCGCCGGGCGTGCGCTTCACCTACGAAGCCCGGGTGCAGGTACCCGCCGACCTGCTCCCGCTGATGAGCGCCAGCAACCCCCAGCAGCTGCGCCCCGACGGTTGCTACGAATTCCGCATGGACCAGCCCATTCCGGCCTACCTGATGGCGCTGGCCGTGGGCGAACTGGAGTTCCGGGCCCTGAGCCCGCGCACCGGCGTGTACGCCGAGCCGGTTACCCTGCCCGGCGCCGTGGCCGAATTCGGCGACCTGGAGAAGATGGTGGTAGCCGCCGAAGATTTGTACGGCCCCTACCGCTGGGAGCGGTACGATTTGCTGGTGCTGCCTCCCTCCTTCCCGTTCGGGGGCATGGAAAACCCGCGCCTCACATTTGTAACGCCCACCATCCTGGCCGGCGACCGGAGCCTGACCAGCCTCGTGGCTCACGAGCTGGCCCACTCCTGGAGCGGCAACCTGGTTACGAACGCCACCTGGAACGACTTCTGGCTTAACGAAGGCTTTACGGTGTATTTCGAGCGCCGCATTATGGAGCAGCTCTACGGACGGCCCTACGCCGACATGCTGCAGGTGCTGGGTTACTCCGGGCTGCTGCACACGGTGCAGGACATTGGCCCCGCCAGCCCCGACACCCATTTGCGCCTGAACCTGGCCGGCCGCGACCCCGACGAGGGCCTGACTGACATTGCCTACGAGAAGGGCGACTACCTGCTCCTGACCCTGGAACACCTGGTGGGCCGCCCCGCCCTCGACACCTTTATTAAGGAGTACTTCGCCCGCCACGCGTTCCAGAGCATGGACACGGCCTCGTTTATCACTTATCTGCACCAGGAGCTCCTCGACCAGCACCCCGGCCTGGCCGAAAAGCTGCGCCTCGCCGAGTGGATTGACGGACCCGGCATTCCGGATAATGCGCCGCCAGTTGCCTCGGCCCGGTTCGCGGCCGTCGATGCGGCGGTAGAGCAGTGGCAGCAGGGCACCCCGGCCGCTGCAGCTCGATACAGCGGCCTGGAGCAGCCACGAATGGGTGCGCCTGTTGCACCAGCTGCCCACCGACCTCGGGGCAGACCAATTAACCGAACTGGACACGGCTTTCGGCTTCACCCAGTCGGGCAACGCCGAAATTCTGGCGGCCTGGCTGCCGCTTACCATTGCCGCCGACTACGGCCCGGCCGAAGCCGCGCTGCACGATTTTCTGACCCGGGTGGGCCGGCGCAAATTCCTCACTGCCCCTTTACAAAGCCCTGCTGGCCCGGCCCGACGGCTCGGCGCGGGCCCGCCGCCTTTACGCGGCCGCCCGGCCCAATTACCACGCCGTAGCCACCAGCACCCTCGACGCGCTCCTGGGCCGGCCCACCGACTAAGCAGGCAATTTGATCGGGCCAGGATGACCTTTATGCCCGCTTTTTTGTTTCTTACTTCTGGCGGGCAAGCCGGCAACCTGCCTGCGGGGCCCCATGGGGGCGGCCGGCCCGTTCATTCATTTTCCTGGAAAAGCCCCCCGCGTGGCCCGAACCTTGCTTACGTGAGGGTCCAGGACTTTTCTTTTTCCGTGGCTTAATACTGATTTCTGCTTTGAAAAACGTCAAACCGCTCGGCAAGCTCATTGCCATTGGCGGCAACGAGGATAAGGGCACGTACCCTAACCCGCGCACCAAGAAAAAATTCTATCTCAACTTTTTTGAGCTGGGAATTCTCAAGCGCGTTGTCCTCGAATCGGGTCAGGAAGACCCGCGCATTGAGGTCATCACGACTGCCTCCATGATTCCCGATGAGGTGGCCCGCATTTATATTTCTTCGTTCACGATGCTCAACTGCAACAACGTGAACGTGCTCGACATCCGCACCCGTGAAGATGCCCTGCGCCCCGAGTACGTGGAGCGCATTCGCCAGGCCGACATCGTGATGATGTCGGGCGGCAACCAGTCGCGGCTCGTCGACATTTTTGGGGGCACCGAGTTTCTGGCCGCCCTCAAGCACCGCTACCAGACGACGCCCAACTTCGTCATTGCGGGCACCTGGCTGGGGCCATGGGCATGTCGAAAACCATGATCAAAGGCGGCAGCGTACCCGACGCCCTGATGAAGGGCGCCGTGAAGATGGGCCCCGGCCTGGGCCTGCTCGACAACGTGGTAATTGATTCGCACTTCGTGAAGCGCGGCCGCTTCGGCCGTCTCATCGAGGCCGTGGCCCTGCACCCCAAGCTCATCGGCATCGGTCTGGGCGAGGACACGGGCATGCTCATCACGGAGGGCAATCAGCTCGAAACCATCGGCTCGAACATGGTCATCATCATGGATGGCCACCAGCTCGAGCACAGCAACGCCGCCGCCGCCAAGAAGGGCGAGGCCATTTCCATCGAGAACATGCTGCTGCATGTGCTGGTGAAGGGCAACCTTTACGACGTGCGCCAGCGCACGTTCTACCCCAACCTCAAGCTCCGCGAGCAAGTTGCCGAGTCGGTGCTGCTCACGGCCAGCCAGGCAGCCAACGAGCCCTCCCCAACTGCGGGCTAAGGAGCTGAGAGCTGGTTACCCAAATGTTAAAAAGCCTGTTATTCAGCTGAATAACAGGCTTTTTAACATTACCGGGCCGTTAACCTTTCAAAAACATTGGCTGCTTTCGCGGCGCTGACAGCGGCCGTATTTCGGACGCCGCTGGTACTCCTTATATATAGGGTGCTGAAAAGTGCGAAAGTCAGTCCTTGTAAATGGCCACGAACGGGGCAGCGTCGCCCTCCGAGATGTCTGGCTGGCGCGGTACATGCCTTCGGAGTTGAAAGGCAGGGCCACGTTGCCGGCCGCATCTACTGCCACCAGCCCGCCTTCGCCGCCGAGCGGGGCCAGCTTGTCGTGCACCACCATGCGGCAGGCTTCGGCCAGGCTCAGGCCCCGGTACTCCATCAGGCAGGCTATGTCGTGAGCCACCACGGCGCGAGATAAAATACTCGCCGTGGCCGGTGCAGCTGATGGCGCAGGTGCGGTCGTCGGCCCAGGTGCCGGCCGCCGATGATGGGCGAGTCGCCGATGCGGGAGTAGCGCTTGTTGGTCATGCCGCCGGTGCTGGTGGCGGCGGCCAGGTGGCCGTGCTGGTCGCGGGCCACGGCCCCCACGGTGCCCATTTTCTTTTTCGGGTCCTCGCTCCCACTGCCGTCGGGCCAGGGCCTGCGAGTGGTCGAGGCGCATGCGGCCTTCGCTGCAGCGCCTCCTGCAGCTGGTCGTAGCGGTGCTGGGTGAAGAAGTACTCGGCGGGCTGCATCGGCAGGCCGTGCTCGCGGGCCAGCTCGTCGGCGCCGGGGTAGGCCAGCAGCACGTGCTCGGTTTGCTCCATCACCAGGCGGGCGGCCCGGATGGGGTTCTGCACGGCGCACGCCCCGGCCACGGCCCCGGCCGCGCGGTTGCGGCCGTCCATGATGGCGGCATCCATTTCGTGGTGGCCTTCGTGGGTGAACACGGCGCCCGCGGCCGGCATTGAAGAGCGGGCAGTCTTCGAGGCTGCGCACGGCGGCTTCCACGGCATCGAGGGCCGTGCCGCCGCCGGCCAGCACGGCGTAGCCGCGTGCGCAGGGCTGCGTGGAGGGCTGCGCGGTAGGCCTGTTCTTCGGCGGGCGTCAGCGAGGCGCGGGCGAATGGTGCCGGCCCCGCCGTGCAAAGCCAGGGCGAAGGGAGGAGTCATGAGGAAAAAAAAATGGGTGGACAAGCAAAAGCACAAGGTAAAGGTAGGCAGCCCGATGGGGCAACGGCCGGGCCGGACCGGGAAACAGCCCGGAACCAACCGCGTTTTTTTTCGTAGGTTTGGTTAACAGTTTTCAACTTCTTTCAACACCCAACATATCCTACTCTATGGCATACGAAGTAACCGGCCGGCTGCACGAAATTTTTGACGAACAGCAGGTAAGCGAAAAATTCCGCAAGCGCGAATTCGTGCTGGAAGTCCAGGACGGCCAGTATCCCGAGCATATCAAGTTCCAGATCGTACAGGACAAAACCAGCCCTCATCGACCCGTTCAAAATAGGCGACGAGGTGAAAGTACCTTCAACCTGCGCGGCCGTGGCTTCAACAAAAACGGCCAGATGCTGTACTTCACCAACCTCGAAGCCTGGAACATCGAACGCTGCCGGCGGAGCCGCAGCCCCTCAGCGGTGGCGGCAGCTACCAGCAGGCAGCTCCCCGCGCGGCCGCTGCCCCGGCCCAAAACCAGAACCCCAACCTGCGGCCCAGCTTCGGCCGCCCCCATTGCTCAGCGACGACGACAACGATCTGCCGTTCTAATTTTCAAGAAGCTAGGAGCTAGAAGTGAGGAGTTAGAATCTGTTCTTCGATATTCTAAGTCCTAGCTCCTGACTTCTAACTTCTCCAGAAAAAAAGCCGCTGCCGTTTCCGGCAGCGGCTTTTTTGTGCCGGGTTACGCCTGCGGGCTGCCCTGCCTCATCTTTCCAACCATTTTTATGCATACGCTAGCACAACTGCGGGCCGGCGAGCTGGCCGGGGCCACCCGTCTGGATTTGGCCGAAGGCCTGACCGAATTTCCACCGGAAATTTTTGAGCTGGCCGATACGCTCGAAATCCTCAACCTTTCGGGCAATGCCCTGCAAGCATTACCTACTGACTTCGCACGCCTACACCGGCTGCGGATTCTGTTCGCTTCCGACAACCAGTTTACCCGCGTGCCCGAAGTGCTGGGCCAGTGCCCGAACCTGGAAATGGTAGGCTTCAAGGCCAACCACATCCGCGAGCTGCCCGGGGCCGCGCTGCCGCCCCGCCTGCGCTGGCTGATTCTGACCGATAACAAGCTGGAAGCGTTGCCACCCGAAATCGGGAACTGCCCGCAGCTGCAAAAGCTGATGCTGGCTGGCAACCGGTTGCGGACACTACCGCCCGAGCTGGCCCGCTGCCAAAACCTGGAGCTGCTGCGCCTGGCCGCCAACGAGCTTCCCGCCCTCCCCGATTGGCTGCTGACGATGCCCCGCCTGAGCTGGCTGGCCTTCGCCGGCAACCCGCTGGCCGCCGAAGCCGAAGCCGCCGCCCTGACCCGCGCCGCCCGCCCCCTCATTGCCTGGGCCGACCTCGTGCCGGAGCAGGTATTGGGCGAAGGAGCCTCCGGCATCATCTACCGCGCCCGGTGGCAGCAGCCTGGCGCGGCAGCTGCCGCAGCCGGTGGCCCTGAAGCTGTTCAAAGGAGCCGTCACCAGCGACGGGCTGCCGCATTCCGAAATGGTGGCTTGCCTGAGCGCCGGCCCCCACCCCCACCTGATTCCGGTGCTGGGCCAGCTCGCGGGCCACCCGGCCGGCACCGAAGGGCTGGTGCTCGAACTCATCAGCCCCGACTTTACCACCCTGGCCGGGCCACCGAGCTTTGCCACCTGCACCCGCGACGAGTACGCGCCCGAAACGGCGTTTGGGCTGCCGGCGCTGCTACGGCTGGCGGGCGGCATTGCGGCGGCGGCCAGCCACCTGCACGCGCAGGGCATTCTGCACGGCGACTTGTACGCCCACAATATTCTGGTTGCCGAATCGGGCGCGAGTCTGCTGGGCGACTTTGGAGCCGCTGGTTTTCTGCCGGAGGGCAATGCCCGGGCTACCGAGCTGCTGCCACTGTTGGAAACCCGGGCCTTTGGCAACCTGCTGGAAGAGCTCCTGGACCGCTGCCCCGCTAATGGCCCCGAAGCCGCGGCGGTTATCGGGGAGCTGCGCGACTGGCAGGTTCGCTGCCAGCAGCCCGAGGTAGCTGCCCGGCCTTCGCTGGCTATCGTGAGCCGACGGTTGGCGGAGTTGCGGGAAGAGTTGGCGAACTGAAACCCGGCAACCGGCTTTTCACGTTTTCACCTCGCTGGCGCAATTGTTGTTTGCCCGCCCGGTTCTATGTTGCCGACCTGCACCATCTTTTACGGTGCGCTGGCCAACCTGCACTAGTTGCCGGCATTGCCCCCAGCGTCCGCGGGCCAGCAGTTTTATTAGCTATTGCTGATAAGGCGCCGGTTTTTACGTTCTTCACGCTTTCAATCCGACCCTATGGTTCCTGCTTCTTCTCGGCCTCTAACGGGCAAAACGGCCCTCATAACCGGCGCGACTAGTGGCATTGGCCTGGCTACGGCCCGCGAGCTGGCCTGCCGGGGCGCCCGGGTAGTGTTGGTGGGCCGCGACTCGGCCAAGGCGGCCCGGGCCCAGGCCGCCATTCAGCAGGCGGCCGGCCCCGAGGCAGCCGTGCATGTCAAGTGCTTCGATTTGTCGCTGCTGCGTAATGTGCGGGCATTGGCCGGCGAGATGCAGCAGGAGTTCGACCAGTTGGATATTCTGGTGAATAACGCCGGCATCATGCCCGGGCAGTTTACCCTTACCGAGGAAGGCCACGAACTGAGCTGGGCCACCAACCACCTCGCCCCCTACGCCCTCACCAACCTGCTGCTGCCCCTGCTCGATGCCGCCGAGCGGGCCCGGGTCGTGACGGTATCGTCGGTGGCGCACTGGGTGGGCGAGATTGAGCCCGACCAGCAGGTGCGCAATTCCCCCGAAAAGTACAGCTGGCTCACGGCCTACGCCGACTCCAAGCTGGCCAACATTCTGTTCACCAAGGAGCTGGCTGCCCGCCTCGACCTGACCAACATCACGGCCAACTGCCTGCACCCAGGCATGGTGAACACCGCCCTGATGCGCCCCGACACCTCAGCCGTGATGAAGGCGCTGTGGTGGACGGCCCGGCCGCTGATGATTTCGCCCGAAAAAGGCGCTCAGACGACCCTGTACCTGGCGGCCTCGCCGGAAACGGCCAGCGTGAGCGGCCAGTACTTCGCCGGTAGCCGGGTGGCCCGCTGCTCCGACCGGGCCAACAGCCCCACCGAAGCCAGCCGCCTCTGGCGCATTTCGGCCGAAGAAACCGGCGTGGAATAAGCCGCTGAAGCGCCCGGAGTTGCGCACTCAGCATGCAGCAGCCCGGTAGTATGTGGCGCCCACAAAAACAGCCGGCCCTATTCGGGGCTGGCTGTTCACTATTTCGGGCTTTTTGTACGTTTAAGGTAACATGGACTTACTGGAACTGATTCGGCAGGGCGAGGGCGAGCGGCTGGAGTTCAAGCAGCGCACCACCCACCCCACCCGCATTGCCCGCACGCTGGCCTCACTGGCCAACACCAAGGGCGGCCGGGTGCTGGTCGGGGTTGATGATAAGGGCCGCGTGATTGGGGTGCGCGACGTGGAAGAGGAACTCTACCAGCTGCGCGAGGCGGCCCGCCACTATATTGAGCCGCCGCTGGACGAGCAGCTGCGGTTTCGGGAAGTAACCAGTGGGGAAGGCCGCGTGGTGCTGGTAGTTACGGTGCCCGAAAGCCCCCAGAAGCCCCACCGGGCCCAGGTGGCCGACGGCGACTGGCGGGCCTACGTGCGGGTGCGCGACCAGAGCGTGCAAACCAGCCAGCTCACCGAGAAAGTGCTGGAGCGCCAACCCCCGCCCGAAGCCAGCCGCTTCGAGCAGCTTCCGCTGAACCGCGAGGAGCTGGCCGTGCTCGATTACCTGCGCCAGCACCCGCGCATCACCCTGGCCCAGTACATGAAATTGCTCAACATCGGGCAGCGCCGCGCCTACCGCACCCTCATCAAGCTTACGCTGCACGGCTACATCAAGCACCACGACAAGCAGAAAGAGGTCTACTACACGTTCTGAAAGCCCGCCGCTAAACGGCCGCAGGCCAGTAATGGGTTTTCCATAAAAAAGAGGTTTGCTTATCGTAAGCAAACCTCCTTCGTCATTAGTCCTGCTGGCGCGCTTTGAGGGCTTTTTTCTCCTCTTTGGCGGCCTTTTTCTCTTTCGTGGTTTTGGCAGGCTCCTTCTTTTTCTCTTTGCGGGGTTCCTGGGCTTTGGCCATACGGGTGGGGTTTTAGGATGATTACGGCCAAGATAACGCCTGAACGGGAAAGGTGTTGTGTTTTCTGCGTGAACCCGGCGGGGCGGGACCGAAAATTACGTCAGGGCCGGCAGGTACCGCTCCTGCAGAAGCTGTAGATGGTGAGCCTCGTGGCCGGCCAGCATATACACCAGGGCGCGCACGCTCACGGGCTGGCCGCTGGCCGTACCGCGCCGGTCGATGGCCGCCGCCGGCAACGACTCGAACAGGCCGAGCGTAGCCGCCCGCACGGCATCGTACTCGACCAGAATCCCGGCCAGCGGGCGGGCATCGGCTTCGGAGGCGGGCACGTAATCGTCCTGCTCGTAGCCGGGCAGCGGGGTGGTATCGCCGCGGCCGATGCGCAGGGCCCGGTAGGCAAACACGCGCTCAGTATCGAGCATGTGCACCAGCTTTTCCTTGATGCTCCACTTTCCCGGCGCGTACCGGAACCGGGCCTGCTCATCGGAAAAGCCGGCCAGCAGGTGGCGTAGCTGCTGGGGCTGCTCGCGCAGGGCTACCAGCGGATCGCCGGTTACCAGGCGCACGTAGGTGTGGTAGAAAGGGGCGTACTCGGCGGGGGTAGGCGGGGTCAGAAACAGGCTCATGAGGCGAAGCTACGGATTGGACGGCGCTTTACGAGCCAGGGCCGGCTTAAAGACGGGCGGTACCAAGGCCCTACCGACAACACCCACGGGCGTGCCCGCGTACACCCAGGCACTTGTTCACTTCACCCCGATAATTGATTTTATGTCCTCGCTCATCGAAAAAGGTCTTTCTATCTCCAAAAATGCACTCTTCAGCGTCTTCCTTAACAAAGCCGGCAGACTGCTCGGCCGCCCGTTCAAAGTTATTCTGGTCCTCAACGAAACGGCCGATAAGCTGGCCAGCAAGGAAAGCGGCGACAACAAATTCAAGCAGCTCTTTTCGGTGGCCCGCACCCTTATCCGGCTCGTGCGCAACTACGTCAGCGGCGACTACCGGCAGGTAGAAACCAGCACCATCGTGTCGGGGCTGGGTGTGCTGCTATACGTGTTGAGCCCGATTGACCTGGTACCCGACTTCATCCCGGTGGTTGGCTTTCTGGACGATCTGGCGCTGATTAGCTGGTTTATCAGCAAATTCCAGGACGAGCTGGACAGATTCCGCGAGTGGGAAGACACCCACGCTGATGAGGCCACGGACGACGTTGCGGCCGCCAAAAAAACCAACGAATCCTACACCAAAGCCGAGAATCTGCCTGCTGTAGCCGAAATCGGGCATTCCTGAATCGCAGATAGTGCAGATAAAGCCGCGGATAACGCAGCTGCGTTCTACCCGTTGATTTACCAACGCCCACCCGGTATTCGGGTGGGCGTTTTCGTTGCTGCGAAGACCTCCGCGCCTCCGGAAAACGGTATTCGCGCCGTTGGGGAGGCATCCGGGCTGCTAAAATCGTATTTTAGCGGCTTGATGCCTTCATCCATTTCCGTTTCCATGACTTTACGCTCCCGGCTGGCGCTGCTGGCCTTCACGCTGCTTACCGTTTTTAGTACCCTTACTGCCCGCGCCGATGAGGGGCTGTGGCTGCCGCTGCTGCTTAAGCAGCTCAACGAGGCCGACATGCAGAAAAAAGGCCTTAAGCTGACGGCCGAGCAGATTTACTCCATCAACCAGGGTAGCCTTAAAGATGCCATTGTACAGTTTGGGGGCGGTTGCACCGGCGAAATCATCTCCGACCAGGGCCTGCTGCTGACCAACCACCACTGCGGCTACAGCCAGATCCAGAGCCATTCGTCGGTCGAAAACGACTACCTCACCAAGGGCTACTGGGCCATGAGCCGCGAGCAGGAGCTGCCCAACCCCGGCCTGACCGCCACCTTCATCGTGCGCATGGAAGACGTGACGAGCCAGGTGCTGGCCGGCGTACCTACCGCCGGTATTGCCGAGACCCAGCGCGAGCAACTGGTGCAGCAAAACAGCCAGCGCGTGGCCCAGGCGGCCGTGCAGGGCACCGGCTACCAGGCCTTCGTGCGGCCCATGTTCAACGGCAACGAGTATTACCTGTTCGTGACCGAGGTGTTCCAGGATATCCGGCTGGTGGGCGCGCCGCCGAGCAGCATCGGCAAGTTTGGGGGCGACACCGACAACTGGGCCTGGCCCCGCCACACCGGCGACTTCAGCCTGTTCCGCATCTACGCCGGCCCCGACAACAAGCCGGCCCCCTACTCGCCCGCCAACCAGCCCCTCAAGCCCCGCCATCACCTGCCCATTTCGCTGGCCGGCGTGCAGCCCGGCGACTTTACCATGGTGTTTGGCTTTCCCGGCCGCACCAACGAGTACCTCACCAGCTGGGGCGTCGATGAAACGTACTCGGTGTCGAACCCGGCTAAAATTGCCGTGCGCGATGCCAAGCTGAAAGTGCTCGATGCCGATATGAAGGCCTCCGACAAGGTCCGGATTCAGTACGCGGCTAAGTACGCCGGCATTGCCAACTACTGGAAAAAGTGGATTGGCGAAAACCGGGGCCTTAAAAAGCTCGATGCCGTGCGCGTGAAGCAACAGCAGGAAGCCGAATTTCAGCGTTGGGCCGAAACCGGCGATGCCGCCCGCCGGGCCGCCTTCGGCGGCCTGCTGCCCGCACTGCGCCAGCAGTACGCCACCGTGCGCGACTACACCCTGGCCCGCGACTACGTGAGCGAAGCGGTTTTGGGCATCGAGCTGGTGACGTACGCCAACAGCCTGCTGCCGCTGCTGGAGCTAACCAACCGCCAGGTGCCCGCTGCCGAGCGGGTAGCCGCCGTGGAAAAGTTAAAAAAGGGCGCAGTCGGTTTCTTCCGCAACTACAATGCCCCCACCGACCAGAAAGTGGCCGCCCAGCTGCTGCCCCTCTACGCCAATGGCACGCCGGCCGCGCTGCTGCCACCCTACGTGAAGGCCCTCAGCAAGCAGTACGCCGCCACCGGCTGGGACGCCTACGCCGCCCAGCTCTACGGCCAGTCGCGCCTGACGATCTCAGGCCAGCGCCCAGGCCGTGCTCGACGAAGTGGCGGCCGGCAAGTTCGACGCCCTGCGCCAGGACCCCGCCATCAAGCTCGCCGAAGCCATTGTCAGCCACTACCGCACGGCCATCCTGCCCACCTACAACCTGGCCACCGACCAGATTGCCCTGCTCCAGCGCACCTACGTGGCCGGCCTGCGCCTGCAGCAGCCCGAGCGCAAATTCTACCCCGATGCCAACTCCACCCTGCGCCTCGCCTACGGGCAGGTAGCCGGCTACGAGCCCGCCGACGGTGTGCGCTACGACTTCTACACCACCCTCGACGGCATCATGGAGAAGGCCGACCCCACCAACCCCGAGTTTGAAGTGCCGGCCCGCCTCGCGGAATTGTACCAAAACAAAGACTACGGTCCCTACGCCTACAAAGGCACCGTGCCGGTAGCCTTCATTGCCACCAACCACACCACCGGCGGCAACTCCGGCTCGCCCGTCATCAACGGCCGCGGCGAACTGATCGGCACCAACTTCGACCGCAACTGGGAAGGCACCATGTCGGATATCATGTTCGACCCCGACCGGGTGCGCAACATCACGCTCGACGTGCGCTACATGCTGTTCGTGGTGGACAAGTACGCCGGCGCCGGCCATTTGGTAAAGGAAATGACGCTGGTGGGCTGGCCCGAGGCCGCCACGGATGCTGCGCCGGACAAGTAAAGTAAAAAGGTAAAAGTGAAGCGGAAGAAAGGCTAAGAGGCACGGCGCATGCAGACGCACGCCGGCTGGCAGCCCGCGGCAGGAGTTGTTCCGACAACCCCGGCCGCGGGCTGTTTTCGGTTGGGGCGAAATAGTAA
Source organism: uncultured Cytophagales bacterium (assembly GCA_963711295.1). Classification (GTDB taxonomy): domain Bacteria; phylum Bacteroidota; class Bacteroidia; order Cytophagales; family Hymenobacteraceae; genus Hymenobacter. The sequence continues at coordinate 365,471 of CAVQDF010000003.1, read as the reverse complement.
CGCCTGAAAATGCGGCGGCGGGCGTAGCTTTAGGCATTGCCCCTGCCACCACTTCTTCCGCTGCTGCCCGTGCGTTCATTCCTGCCTGCTGCCCTTCTGTTTTTGCTTACCGGCCCCGTGCTGGGCCCAGCAACCCCTTCCGGCCACGCCGCCCGCGGCCCTGCTGCTGCGCCCCGCCGCCGTGTTCGATGGCGAAACCCTGCATCCCGGCTGGGTCGTGCTCACCGAGGGCGACCACATAAAAGCGGTGGGGCCAGCCGCGCAGCTAACCGCCCCGGCCGGCACCCGCACCCTGGAGCTGCCGGGCCTCACGCTGCTGCCGGGCCTGATTGAAGGCCACAGCCATATGCTGCTCCACCCCTACAACGAAACGCCCTGGAACGACCAAGTGCTGCTGGAATCGGAAGCGCTGCGGGTGGCCCGGGCCACGGCCCATGCCCGCGCCACCCTCGATGCCGGCTTCACCACTGCCCGCGACCTGGGCTCGGAGGGGGCCGGCTACGCCGATGTGGGCCTGCGTCAGGCCATCGACCGGGGCCTGATTCCGGGGCCGCGCCTGCTGGTAGCCACCCGCGCGTTGGTGGCCACCGGCAGCTACGGCCCCAAGCTTTCGGTTGATGTGGACGTGCCCCAGGGCGCCCAGGAGGCCGATGGCGTGGACGGGCTCATCCGGGCCGTGCGGGAGCAGATCGGCAAGGGCGCCGACATTATTAAGGTGTACGCCGACTACCGCTGGGGCCCCGGCGAGCCCAGCCGGCCCACCTTTTCGCAGGACGAGCTCAACCTCATCGTGCAGACCGCCCGCAGCGCCGGCCGGCCCGTGGTGGCCCACGCCAGCACGCCCGAAGGCATGCGCCGCGCCACCCTGGCCGGCGTGCAAACCATCGAGCACGGCGACGATGGCACCCTGGAAATCTTCAAGCTCATGAAGCAGCGCGGCGTGGCCCTCTGCCCCACCGTGGCCGCCGGCGACGCCATTGCCCAGTACCGGGGCTGGCAGAAAGGCACCGGCCCCGAGCCCGACCGCATCCAGCAAAAGCGCCTCAGCATGAAAGCCGCTCTGCAAAGCGGCGTGGAAATAGCCATCGGCGGCGACGTGGGCGTATTTACCCACGGCGACAACCTGCGCGAAGCCGAGCTGCTGGTGCGCGAATACGGCTTCACCAGCCTGCAGGCCCTGCGCGGCCTCACCAGCACCAACGCCCGCCTCTTCCAGCTCCCCGACCGCGGCCAGCTAAAGCCCGGCCTGCTCGCCGACCTGGTCGCCGTATCCGGCGACCCGACCAAGGATATCAGCGCGTTGCGGCAGGTGAAGCTGGTGGTGAAGGGCGGAGTGGTAGAATACAAAATCAACTAATTTATGAATGAGCTACTATCCCATAGTAAGCTAATCTTGTCGCATTTAGCAGGTATAGCGGTTTCGCGAACTGTAGCTACCCGATGTAGAGACGCGTATTCGCGTCTCATCGTTGAACGAAATCGTGCAGGCGGCGCGGCTGACAAGACGCGAATACGCGTCTCTACATCAGCTGGGGTGCACCGTTCACGAAACCGCTATAACATTGAGGAAAATGAAATTATGGATCGGTTACATGATTTTTACTTCTCATTATACTTAGCCGATAAGCATATATAAAAGTACTAACCTTAGATCAATAACATCAATTTTCAATTGCATGAAACATTCAATTATAATACTTTTTATTTCTCTTTGTTTCTTATTTTCTTGCAATGATCAAGAGAAACAAAACTTTATAAAACTGAATACTCCTTGCCTGAAAAACTACATACAAAAACACCCGCCTTCTAAGGGCACAGTATATTACGTTAATTTAGTCAATTATGAAAAAGAAGGAAAAATTTATCTCAGTGCAATTGATAGAATGAGCTCTTTCAAGAAGACGATACCGTCTTACTACTCACTAATAGATAAAAATATTGTATTAGTTTACACTGATAAGAAAAATAAAAATCTTGCATTTTATATGAAATTACTTCACAATGCCATTAAAGATGATATTACTAAAAAAGAGAAAAGATACATAGATGGTTATGAAATTTTGGAAATAAGTGATTTTTTCGATCCTATTCCTATAGAAATACAGGAAGGCAATGATTGCAATTACACTATTGTCCATTCATTTTAAAATGAATGGACAATAGTGTAATTGACAAGTGAACTAAACCCATTACTCTAACACAAAATCATCAACGCCCTTCTGTAACGAATCCTGTCAGGACAGCGGTTCACATATCAAACGATTATTATGAGGCTATTTTCCCGGAATGGCTTCGGCCCAAGAGCTCTTTTCAAGTAGCGTAGGATTTTGAAACTGTTAAAACATACGCTCAGCAGCACCTGCTCAGCACAGCAGGGATTTGAGCAGCTGTTGCCGGGCCCAGCTCCACTCTACGGCCGCTCAATCCCCAATTCCCCTAACTGCGCCGCATACTTGTCATAAATCACGCGCAGGTCCTGGGCGTGCTTGCCGGCATCGACGCCGATGCTGACGTTGCTGTCGTGGAAGCGGTGCAGGTGGCTGATGTGGGGGCAGATGACGGGCAGGTGGCCGGCCAGCAGAAAGCGCACGTAGAGGTCGAGGTCTTCGGCCATTTCGATTTGCTCGTCGTAGCCGTTTACTTCCTCGAACAGGGCGCGGCTGTAGCAGACGTTGCCCTGGATGAAGTGCTCGGCCCGGAAAATGGCCCGCAGCATGTCCTGGGGCGAGTCGAACTGCCAGGCGTAGTAGTCATCGGCGGGCAGGTAGCGGCGGTTCTGGTCCACGCGCAGGAAATCGGCCACCAGCCAGGGGCGGCCGGGGTGCTGCTGAATTTGCTGGCCATAGTGGAACAGGGTGCGCTGGAGCAGCAGGTCGTCATCGTCGAGGGGCACGATCCAGGTGTTGGCGGGTGCATCTTCCCGGATGAGCAGGTTGCGGGCGGGGCCGGCTCGCAGCAGCTCGGGTTGGTTCCGGACGCGGAGCGGGGCCCCGGGCTCCAGGGTCGCTTCGCGCAGGTAGCTGGCCGTGCCATCGGTGCAGGCATTTTCGCACACCAAGTGCTCAAAGGAGAAGTCGAGGGGCGCGGTAACGGTAGCCCGGACGCTGGCCACGGCTTCGGGCAGGTAGGCCCGGCGGTTGTGGGTGGGGGTGATAACAGTGAAGTGCATAGGCCTCTATTCTGCGAAAGCCGGAAAAAAGTTTCCACCGCAGCCTATAACTCAACTTTCGGGTGCGGTGGGGCGTTAGCACGACATACCCCTGCACACATGGCCCAATTCATCGTTACCCTGCGGCTGCCCGCCTCTTTCAGCCGGGAGTTCATGCTGCTCATTCCCCGCCACCGCGCCTTTATCAACCAGCTGCTCGAAGAAAACGTCATCGAATCGTATGCCATCAGCGCCGACCGCACCCGCGGCTGGGTCACGATGAACGGCGCAGATGCGGCCGCCGTACGGGCCGTAGTGGAACAGTTTCCGCTCTACCGCTTTCTGCGCGGCATCGAAATTGATGAACTCTTTATCTTCGACAGCAAAGCCAGCCGCTTCCCGGCCATCAGCCTGAATTAACTGAGCGAATGAGTGACTCAGTGAATGAGTGAAAACGGCTGGCGAGGTCGGGGTGTCATTCACCCACTTGCTCGCTCACTCATTCCCCGAGCCACTCATTCCCCGAGTCGCTCATTAGCCGACCCGGCGCGGTTTATGCTTACTGGCCGTCATTACCTGCCCTCCCCCTTTTCTGTTATGCGCCTTCGTTTTTCTCAGCTGCTGTTCTCGTTGCCCCTGCTTAGCGGGCTGAGCATGGCGGCTACCCCCGTTGCGGCCCCCGCCCTCACCACCGATGTGCTTATTAGCCGCCTGAGCAGCGCCATTGAAAACCTGAAAACGCTGCGCTGTAATGTGCGGGCAAAGGAGCGCATCGGCGGCAGCTACCAGCAGGCGCGTACGGCCATGAAGATGACCTTCAACCCCTACAAAGTGTACCTGCGCAACGACCAGGGCATTGAGGTGCTCTACGTAACGGGCCAGAACGGCGGCGACGCCTGGGTGTACCCCAACAGCTTCCCCTATGTAACGCTCAGCCTCGACCCGAACGGAAGCATTATGCGCAAAGGCATCCACCACAGCGCCCTCGAAGCAGGCTACGGCACCATCGCCGAAATGCTCGACGGCAGCGCCGAGCAGCGCCTGAATCCGGGTTTCGAAAAAACCTTCCGCTACACCTCCGATACCACCGTGCTCGGCCGGCCGGCCTACGTGCTGCGCTCCTCGTTTCCGCAGTTCCGCTACGTGAGCTACAAGCCCACCAAGCCCGAAACCGTGAAGGCCATTGCCGCCAAGTTTGGCTGCGGCGAGTACCGCATTCTGGAGCGCAACAACCTGAGCCCCGGCGCTACCGTGGCGGCCGGCAAAACCATTCAGGTGCCCAACGCCTACGGCAGCCGCATTGTGCTCTGCATCGACCAGAAACTCTACCTGCCCCTCGTGGTGCAGGTAAACGACGATAAAGGCTTGTTCGAGAAGTTTGAGTTCTCCGATGTCGTCGCCAACCAGCCCATTCCGGCCCAGGAGTTCACCAAGGATTTCAAGGGCTACAAACTTTAATCACAGATTGGCGCTGATTTTTGCGCTGATTACGCAGATGCAGACGGTGACCGTGCTGCTATTCGATAGTGAGGTGCTGAACTGTTTTTATACGAAGAAGGCCGGTTCAGTTGAACCGGCCTTCTCCAGTAAATTACCACCAGCATCTCTCGAACTGACGTTTGCATCTGCGTAATCAGCGCAAAAAATCAGCGCCAATCTGTAATTGATCTAGCGGCGCATGGTTTTCTCGATCTGGTCCCACATCTCGGGGGTCAGGATTTCGAGCTTGTTGAACTCACCGGCCCCGTTAAGCCACTCGCCACCGTCGAGGGTCACGACTTCGCCGTTCATGTAGGCGGCAAAGTCCGATACCATGTAGGCGGCCAGGTTGGCCAGCTCCTGGTGGTCGCCCACGCGCTTGAGGGGCACGTTGGCAGCCGGGTCGAGCTTGGAAGCCAGGGGCTCGGGGAACAGGCGGCTCCAGGCGCCTTCGGTCGGGAACGGGCCGGGGGCAATGGCGTTGGCCCGGATGCCGTACTTGGCCCACTCCACGGCCAAGGAGCGCGTCATGGCCAGTACGCCGGCTTTGGCCGCCGCCGAGGGCACCACGTAAGCCGAGCCCACGGAGGCGTAGGTGGTCACGATGCTGAGGATAGTGCCGGGCTTTTTGTCGGCAATCCAGCGCTTGCCGAAGGCCAGGGTGCAGTTGTAGGAGCCCTTGAGCACGATGTCCACAATCACGTCGAATGCCTTGTGGCTCAGGCGCTCGGTGGGGCTGATGAAGTTGCCGGCCGCGTTGTTGAGCAGCACATCGACGCCGCCAAACGTTTCGATGGTTTTTTCGAGCAGGGCCTCCACTTCGTTGTACTTGCGCACGTCGCACTGCACGGCCAGCACGTTGGCGTTGCCGGTTTGCTCGCGCAGCTCGGCGGCCGTTTTTTCGAGCACCTCCAGCTTGCGGGAGCTGATGACCACGTTGGCCCCAAGCTGCAGGAAGTAGGTCGTCATGGCCCGGCCGAGGCCGGTGCCGCCGCCCGTGACCACAATGGTTTTACCCTGCAGGGCATTGTCGCGGAGCATGGGCTGAGCGTAGGGATGCGCGAAAGACATAAGCGAAAGGAAGTGAAGTGGGAAAATTGAGTGTAAAAATCAGGGCTGCGGGCAGGACTCCGATAAACCAATCAGGCGAGTAACCGTGCCCTCGGCCACTACCTGGCTGCCCTCGCCGTAGTAGAAGCTCGTCCCGGCCCGAATCCGCGCCTGATGGAAGGACCGCACATGCGCCGAAAATACGCTGACCCGCACGTGCAGCCATTCGTCTACCGGCAAGGGCATTTTCAGCCACGAGTCGCCGGTCGTTGGGTCGAAGAAGTCAGGATACAGCCACATATAGAACCGCCGGGGCTTGTCCTGGGCGTAGCTGAAGTCCCACCGGATACCGTTGCAGGGCAACTGCCGCCGCCCGCCCTCATCGGGCCGCAGCACGCGCACGCGGGCCTCGAAGTCGATAGGAAAATCGGCATACAGACGGGACGGGACGGACATAGGTAGTATGCTTGCATACTTCATTGGCCTACAAGGTAACAGTTTGCCGATTCCTTGCCGGTCCGCTTGCCCGGGAAAGTTTTTTTGCCACCTTTACTCCGCATGATTCAACCCGCTGCTCCTGCTGCCGCCCTTGCCCCCGTAGCCGTACTAGGCTGCGGCTGGCTGGGCCTGCCCCTGGCCCGCGCCCTGATGGCGGCCGGCCATCCCGTTCACGGCACCACCACCACGCCCGCCCAACTCCTGACGCTGCGCGATACCGGCATCCGGCCGTTTCTACTGCGCCTGACCCCTACCCTTGCCCCCACCGACGCCGACACGCTTCGGGTGCTGCTGCAGGGTGTGGAAACGCTAGTGCTGAACATACCCCCCTCGCGCTCAGCCGGTTCACCGGAAACTTACCCTATTTTACTTGGCCACGTTGCCGAAGCCGCTGCCGCGGCCGGCGTGGCCCACGTGCTGCTGGTTAGTTCCACCGGCGTGTACCCCGATGAGGCCCGCGTGATGCAGGAGGCAGACGCGCAGGCTTCGCTGGAGGCCAACTCGCACCTGCTCCGGGCCGAGGCCCTTTTCCAGGGCCCTGCCCACACGGTGCTGCGCCTGGCCGGCCTGATGGGCCCGACCCGGGCCCCGGGCCGTTTCCTGGCCGGCCGCACCGGCGTAGCTCACGGCGAGGCCCCGGTTAACATGATTCATCTTCAGGACGTCATCAAGCTGATTACCAGCATCCTGGAGCTCAACCTCTGGGGGCACACCCTTAACGCCAGCGCCGCCAGCCACCCTACCCGCCGCACGTTCTACACCGCGGCCGCCACCCACCTCAACCTCCCGCCTCCCACCTTCGAGGAAGGCACTACCGGCGGCAAGCAAATCGACTCGTCGGCCATCCGCCAGCTCACCCACTACCAGTTTCGCCACGATGATATCGTGGCCGCCCTAAACTACTGCTGACGTCTGCCTGCCGCTGATGTCAACCAGCTTTCCGGCTTTTCGGCTAAGGCCGTGGCCGCCAGCTCCGGTACGGACGGGGCTGGCGGCCACGTTATCTTTGCCCCCTGAACGAAGCCCGCCTGAAAAGCATTGATTCAGCGGAATCAGCAATTGAAGAATCAGCGCAGCCAACCCAATCAGCGGAAAGCAGCGGTTGCAAACCAGGGACAATGAAGGACAAACGGATGACGGTGGCAGTGTTGGGCGGCGGAGCGGCGGGCTTTTTTGGGGCTATTGCCTGCGCCGAGGGCAATCCGGGGTTGCGGGTAGTGCTGATTGAGAAAACCGGAAAGCTGCTGAGCAAGGTGCGTATTTCGGGCGGCGGGCGCTGCAATGTTACCCACGCCGCCGATACGCCCGCCCAGCTCGTGCAGCATTACCCACGCGGGGCCCGGCAGCTGAAACAGCCATTCCAGGCATTCGGGGCCGTGGATACCGTGCGCTGGTTTGCCAGCCGGGGTGTGGCCCTCAAGACCGAGCCTGATGGCCGTATGTTCCCTGTCACCGATTCATCGGAAACCGTAGCCCAGTGCCTGCTCGATGCGGCCCGCCGGGCCGGGGTCGAGATTATGACCCAAACCACCGCCGAGCAGATTGAGCCGCTGCCCGAAGGTGGGTTTGCGCTGAGCCTGAGTGGAAGCCACAGCGGCCCGCTGCGGGTAGCCAAGCTGCTGGTGGCCACTGGCGGAGCGCCTAAATCGGCGCAGTACGACTGGCTGCGGCAGCTTGGGCACGCGGTGCAGGAGCCGGTGCCCAGCCTGTTTACCTTCAATGTTCCCAATTCGCCACTGAAAGAATTGCCCGGCGTAAGCGTACCCCGGGCCCGGGTGCGGGTAGCCGGCGAAAAGCTCGAATACGAAGGCCCGGTATTGGTAACGCACTGGGGCCTGAGCGGGCCCGCCGTGCTCAAACTCTCGGCCTGGGGCGCCCGCCGCCTGCACGAGCTCGGCTACCAGAGCACGGCCCTCGTCAACTGGATTCCCGATTTCAGCGAAGAAACCCTACGCCAGTATTTGCAGGAGCACCGCGGCCCCCACGGCCGCAAAACGGTGGTCAGCAACCCGCTGTTCGGTTTGCCGCAGCGGCTTTGGCGCACCTTGGCCGAACAGGCGGGCATCGGGGCGGAAATTCGGTGGAATGAGCTACCCGCCAAGCTCCAGAATCGCCTCATCGAGGCCCTGCTCCGCACGGCCCTGCCGATGAAAGGCAAAACCACCTACAAGGACGAATTCGTCACTTGCGGAGGCATCTCGCTGGCCGAAATTAACATGCAGACCCTGGAAAGCCGCCTGGTACCGGGCCTGCACTTTGCCGGCGAAGTGCTCGATATCGACGGCATCACGGGCGGCTTTAACTTCCAGGCCGCCTGGACAACCGGCTTTCTGGCTGGCCAGGCCATGAGCCAGGTCTGAGGCAGACAACGACGGCACCTATCCAGCACTCCGAACCGCAAAAAAAGAGGGAATCAGCTCATGGCTGATTCCCTCTTCTACTGCTAGCAACTGCTGGTTGGCACCCAGAAAACAGGGTGCTCACCTGTTCAGGAACTAGTAGCGGTCGTCATCGTCGTCGCGGCGGTTGCGGCTCCGCGAGGAATAGTCGTCCGAGTAGTCATCGCGCTGACGGTTCTGATTGCGGCCACTCTGGCCATAGTTGTTGCGGTCGTTGTCACGGTCCTGGTTGCCGTAGCCCCCGCGCATCGAACGGCCGCTGTTCATCGAATAATCGTCGTTCGAGGACGAGGACGAGGACGACTGTGAGCCGTAGCCACCGTCGCGCTGGCCGCCGTAGTTGCTGCGATTACGGTTCGAGGAGTATTGGTCGTCGCCGTAGTTACCGTAGTTGCCGCGGTTGCGGTCGGATGAAGACGACGAGTAGTCATTGTTGCCGTAGCTGCTGCCACCGCGCTGGCCATAGTTGTTCTGGCCGTAGCCGCCCCGGCCACTGTTGCCCCGACTATTGTTGCCGCGGTCGTTGTCGTTCTGGCCATAATTACCCTGTCCATAGCCACGGTCGTTGTCGCGGTCGTAGCTCGAGCGGTTTTGCTGATTGGAGCGGTAGTCGTTGTCCCGGTCACGGTCGTTGTAACCACCGCCGTAAGAGTTGCCCCCGTAAGAACGGTTACGATCCTGGTCGGAGCTACGGCCGTAAGAGTCGCGGTTGCTGCCCGACGAACGGTAGTCGTTGTCGTTGTCCGACGAGCTGCGGCCGTACGACGAGGAGTTACCATAGTTCGAATTACCATAATTCGAGCTACCCGAGTTCCGGTCCCGGTCCGAGGAGCCATAGCTGCGCTGATCTTCGTAATCGCGGCGGCCACCCGAGTTGCCTCGGCCCTGCTGGTCACTGTCGTAGCGGTTGTAGCTGTCGCGCTGCTGGTCGCGTCCGCCATTGTTTCTGTCGTTGCTGCCCATACCCATATCGTCGCCCTGTCGACCATACTGCTGCGATGATGAGCTGCTACCCGAATTCATCCAGTTACGGTTGCTCTCGTTCTGGCGGCCGTAGCTGTTGCGACCCGAGTCGTTGCGGTCATCATCGCGGTCCTGCCCATACGAACGGCCATAGCTATCCGATGAAGAAGAATAATCGTTGCGGTAGTCGTCGCGGCGGCCCGAGTTGCCCCCGTAGCTGTTGCCCGAGTTACGGTTGCCGTCATTCATCTGGCGGCCATAATCATTATCCTGATTGTAGTCCTGCTGGCCCCGCATCGAGTTTTGGTCGCGGTAGCCGGAGTCCATCGAGTTGCCGTACTGGTTGTTGCTGTTCTGATTTCCTGACTGATTCATAGCGTTGTGATTAGTGGTATTTTGGTGGTTAGAAGATTGATCATCGGCCTTAGAGGACGCATCAGACCCGCTTTTTTTCTGAGCGGTAGTGCTGCTGCTACTTTTCTTGCCCGTAGCGTTTTTCTGGTCCTTGTCCTTATCCGACGATTTGCTGGCATCGGCTGAGCCGGACTTCTTGGCTTCGGGCTTTAGGCTGGTAGGGTTGGCTTCTTTGTTAGGCTGTTTTTTAGCATCGCCCAGCCCTCCTTTGCCGGCACTGGTTTCTGCCGAAGCCAATTCCTGGCTCGAGGTGCTTCCCGACGACAGGCCGGAAGCAGAGCCCGAACCGGTTGTAGCGTTGCTGCTGCCGGCGCTGGTCTTATCACTCCCAGAACTCATACCGGTAGCGCCCATACCTGCGGTCGAAGACGACTGTTTGGTGGATGAATCGGATGATTTTTTTTGTTCATTTTCCATGTAGGGTGGGATTAGTAATGAAAGAACGGTTGGATGATTACTGTAATTTCATACGCCGACCAACCTACTGGGTTCCGGGTAAAAACGTGCAAATTCTTGTTATTTTGCACTTTTTAGCTCAAAACAGGTACTAATTAACCCTCTTCGCGGTCCAATATTTAATTTTCCGGCTACAACTCAACAACAGCACTTTACTAAGGACCAGCTTCGCCTTCCATAACTATGGTTAAGTTGCCGGATACTACCTAAGCCGTACGCTCAATGCCAATAATCGGGATCAGCCGGCAACCCTACCTCCTATTTGCCAGTAAAGAAAGGCACAATTCTTTCCACCAATAAAACAACCTTAACTCTCTCCTTATGGAAGCTAAAGTAATGCAAGCCGGCCTCAACGAACTTATTGAAACCCTCAAAGACGGCCAGAAAGGTTACGCCGAGGCGATGACCGACGTAGAGGACGCCGACCTGAAGCAGACCTTCAAGAAGTACGCCGCCCAGCGCGCCGAATACATCACCGAACTGGAGGACCAGATGATGAAGCTCAACCTCAAGCCTGAGGAGGAGTCGTCCATCACCGGTACTGTACACCGTGCCTTCATCAACCTGAAAGGCCTGATCACTGGCAAGGACCGCCACAGCATTCTGGCCGAGTGCGAGCGGGGCGAAGATTACGCTAAAGCTGCTTACGAGAAGGCCCTGAAAATTCAGGACGCCCCTGCTGCCCTCAAAACGCTCATCGAAAAGCAAGCGGCTGGCATCAAAAGAGGCCACGACGAAATGCGCGCCCTGCGCGATGCGTCTAAAAGCTAAATCACTGATTCTCGCTGATTGATTATTTCACAGCGTAGAAGTTGCTAAGCAAAGCGCCCCCGCTTCAATGAGGCGGGGGCGCTTTGCTTAGCAACTTCTACGCTGTGCGACTTTCTGTCTCTGTAGATTCCGTGGACTGTTTGCACAGCTTGGCGGACGGGGCATAAATGCAGAAAAGCCGCTTCCTCGGAAGCGGCTTTTCTAGTTAGTTGTGCTGATTTGCAGCACGATCAGCAGCAGACTCACGTCTAATCAGCGTGAGTCGCTGGTTAATTAGTCGTCGGTGCGCTTGCCTTTGTAGCCGCCGCCGTAGCTGCCACCACCACGGTTGCCACCGTAGGAGCTGCCACCGTCGCGGTTGCCGCCGTAGCTACCGCCACCGCGGTTGCCACCGTAGGAGCCGCCACCGCGGTTGCCGCCGTAGCTGCCACCGCCTTCACGCCGGTCGCCGTAAGAGCCACCACCGCGGTTGCCGCCGTAGGAGCCACCGCCTTCGCGCCGCTCGCCACCGCCGAATCCACCCGGACCTTTGCGGGGCCGCTCGTTGCCGAAGCGGTTACCACCTTCCTGCTGAGCGTCGCCTTCCTGGCGGGGAGTAGCGATGTTGAAGGCTACCGGACGGCCCTGGATGGAGCTGCGGCCGAGCTGGGCCACAATTTCTTCCACGAACTCGTTAGGCACTTCCACGAAGCTGAACTTGTCGTAGAGGGCGATGTCGCCCACTTTGCTGGCCGTGAGGCTGGTGTTCTCGGCAATCAGGTCCACGATGTCGCGGGGATGCAGGCGGTCCTTTTTGCCCATCGTCACGAACAGGCGGGTGAAGCCGGCGCGGGCTGCACCCTGGGTGCGGCTGGCGTCGAGGCTTTCCTGGGCCCGCTTGTCTTCCTTCATCGTCATCTTCAGCAAAGCCGCTGCGATGTCGAGGGAAGTAATGCTCTCGTCGGTGCTCTGGTCGATGAGGCGCTGCACGCGGCTCACGTACTTGTCGAGGTTGCCCTTCTCAATCACTTCTTTAATAGAAGCGAGCATGAGTGTGGTTTTCACTTCCGACACATCCTCAAACGAAGGCACGCGCTCCTGCTTGATGGTGGCTTTGGTGAAGCGCATGATGTCGCGCAGCTTGTAGATGTCGCGGCCACTCACGAAGGTGAAGGCTTTGCCCTGCTTGCCGGCGCGGCCGGTGCGGCCGATACGGTGCACGTAGTACTCCTCGTCGGCGGGCAGGTCGTAGTTCACTACAGCTTCCACGTTTTCTACGTCGATGCCGCGGGCGGCCACGTCGGTAGCCACCAGAATCTCGAGGGTACCCTTGCGGAATTTGTCGAGCGTGTTCTGGCGCTGCTGCTGGCCCATGTCGCCGTGCAGGCCTTCGGCGAAGTAGCCCTTGGCTTGCAGGTCGCCCACGATGTCGTCGACCATGCGCTTGGTGTTGGCGAACACGATACCCGACTTGAGATTGTACATATCGATGAGGCGGGTCAGCACGTCCTTCTTCTGGGGGCCACGCACCTCGAAGTAGCTCTGCTCGATGTTGGTTACCGTCATTTCCTGATGGTTCACCTTCACGATCTGCGGCTCCTTCTGGTAGCGCTTGGTCATCTCCATGATGGGCTTGCTCATCGTGGCGGAGAAGAACACCGTCTGGCGCTGCTCGGGCATTTTCTTGAGCACCGTCTCGATGTCGTCGCGGAAGCCCATGTCGAGCATTTCGTCGGCCTCATCGAGGATGATCATTTTGCAGCTTTCCAGCTTCAGCGTGCCGCGCTCGATGTGGTCCATCACGCGGCCGGGGGTACCGATAACGATCTGTACGCCGCGCTCGAGCGCCCGGAACTGGCGGTCGTAGCTCGAGCCACCGTAGATGGGCACCACGGCCAGGCCGCGCTTGTACTTACCGAGCTTCTGGATTTCGCCCGAAACCTGCACGGCCAGCTCGCGGGTGGGGCAAAGCACGAGGCACCTGCACTTCGCGCGAGTCGGTGTCGACGAGTTCGATGGCGGGAATGGCGAAGGCGGCGGTTTTGCCGGTGCCCGTCTGGGCCTGGCCGATTACGTCGCGGCCGGCGAGCAGCACCGGAATACCGGCGGCCTGGATGGGCGAGGCTTCCTCGTAGCCCACTTCGGCAATGGCGCGCTGCATTTCTTCAGAGAGGGTCAGCTCGCTGAACTTGGTTTTTACGGTTTCTTGGTCCATGTCAGTGTTAATGGAGTGGAGAGATAAGCTCTGAAAACAGCGGATTCAGCGACGCTCTTCTCCCACTCTTTCAACAACGACAAGTGACGGAAGCAACGGACGGAAGACAAAGCCGGCCCAACAAGTTTCTATAGGCAGCTACAAAGCTGCGCGGAACGTGGCCGTTCTCAAATGCGGGTGCAAAGATACGATTTTTTATTCGGGAAAGCTAGAAAGGGGCGAAACTGTGAGTAAGAATCTGTCCTGCTGAGCGAAGGCGCAGCTGCAGTCGAAGCAGGACGGGCCGTTGAACCTGCCCTAGTACTCTCTACCGCCCCGACGTAAAAAAAGCAGGCTCCCCGAAGGAGCCTGCTTTCTACTGCTATCCTATAAAAGGAAGCGGACCCGAATTAGGCCAATTTCACTTTTACGGCGTTCGGGCCCTTGCGGCCCTGGGCGATTTCGAACTCAACTTTGTCCTGGTCGCGGATTTCGTCGATGCACTCAGTTACGTGAACGAACACGTCTTCGCCGGTCTCGTCCACTTTGATGAAACCAAAACCTTTGGTTTCGTTGAAGAATTTTACAGTTCCTGTCTGCATGGGTACTCTTGATGATGATGGATGTTTCTTTAAGAAAAGCTGCCTGATGCCTGATTGCTCGCCTGAAGCGGAGAACTTAATCGAACGACGAAACCGCGTCTCCTTAATTTGATTCAAATATACGGGTATATTTTAGAACTGGAAGGCCGGAGCAACGCAAAGCCCTAATTTTTAGTGTACCTGCCCGGCGCTATGGCTCAGCCAGAGTGCCGCTTGGGGCCGGCGGGCCTATCTTTGGCCCCTATGGATACGCCTATTACACCCGCCTTCCGCTTCTCCCACTATTTAACGGTGCAGCCCGCCGACATCGACGACTTCGACCACGCCAACAACGTGCAGTACGTGCGCTGGGTGCAGGAAACGGCCACTGCCCACTGGCAGGCCGCCTACCCGGCCGGCACACCCGAATACGCCGCTATCTGGGTCGTGCGCGAACACCGCATCCAGTACCGCCTGCCCGCGCTATTAGGCGACGAGCTGCGCTGCACCACCTGGATCGGTGAGGTACGCGGGGCCCAGTGCCAGCGGTTCGTGCGCATCGAGCGGGCCGCCGACGGCAAGCTGCTCTGCGAAGCCGAGACCCAATGGGTGCTGCTGGATGCCGTCAGCAAGCGGCCCATGCGGATTGAACAGCCGATGCGGGATTATTTGTGGGGGCCGGTGGGGTAATCTTATGCTATCTGGTAATCCAAGACGCACCTTAAAAGCACCGGTCCGGCCACGCCTACGCGCAACCGGACCGGTGCTTTTTGCTGGTGGCAGCAGAAAATAATGTGGGCTACAACTGGGCGCCCTGCTTCTTCATTTCCTCTTCCTGGGCCGCGTGGTTGGCCGCGAATTCGGCACGCTGAGCTTCGGTGCGTTCGGTGCCCAGGCTGGCCAGGTGCTCGCGCAGCTTGTCGGCGGGCAAGTCGGCGCCGTAGGAGGGGGTGCCGGGCTGCTGCCGCCACGACTCGTGCAGGGTGCCGTCGTCCACGGCATCAAAGCCCAACTCATCGACCAGCGCCATTACCTGCTTTTTCGCGGCGGCATCGTCGCCGGCTACGGGCAGGGCAATGCGGCCGGGCGTGCCGGCGGGTTGGCCCTTGTTTTCGAGATGGTCGGCGTAGATGTTGTTGAACACCTTGACTACCGGCCGGCCCAGGTGCTGCTGCACCCACTCGCTCTCGGTGAGGTCGCCGCTTTGCAACTCCGGAATCTGGCCATCGCGCAGTAGCGGGTAGTAGTTGCTCGTGTCGATGATGGGCACGTCGGCACTTACGCCCTCGAATAGGTTGTCGTCCAGATCGGGAATGTTTTTCAGCGGAATGGTTACCACCACAATGTCGCCGTGACGGGCAGCTTCGCGGGGCGTAACGGCCTTGGCGCCGGTTTTGCGGGCTACGTCCGTCAGCGTTTCGGGGCCGCGGGAGTTGGCAATAACCACTGAGTGGCCGAGGTCGACGAGGCGAACTGCCAGGGCGCTGCCGATGTGGCCGGCGCCGATAATTCCAATGTTCATAGGGGAGGTTGTTAGCAAGTGAAGGCAAGCCGCAAGTGCGCAGCTTCCTGTTAAGACCACCCAACCGGCCGGTTTGTTTGGGTGGGAGCCGGCGAGCCGCCCGCAGGCGCCGGGAAGGCATAGTCAGAAAAAAGCCCTGCCCGTCTCGTTTCGCTCACCCAGACCACCTTAATTGGCAGGCTTATGCCGTCGGCTGCCAAAGGGATTAATCCGACCTTTGCCCGGCTATTCTCCCCCCTCCCATGTCCCAGCCCACTTTCCGCATCTATTCCTCCTCGGCCGGCTCCGGCAAAACCTACCAGCTCACCAAGGAATACCTGAAGCTGGCGCTGGGCTCGGAGGACGCGGGTTACTTCAAGAGCATTCTGGCCATCACGTTCACCAACGACGCGGCGGGCGAGATGAAGCAGCGGATTCTGGGGGCGCTACGGCGGTTCGCGCGTCTGCCCGCGGGCCAGTCCGATCCGCTGCTGACTGACATTGCCGCGGAGCTGGCCGCCGAGGGGCCGCTGGCCCACCTGCCCACGGCCGAGGAGCGCGAACGGGTGGTGCAGCAGCGGGCAGCCGCCACGTTCCGGCTGGCGCTCTACCACTACGCCGATTTTGCCGTAAGCACCATCGACTCGTTTGTGCAGCGCATCGTGACGGCCTTTACCCGCGAGCTGGGCCTGCCCGCCACCTTCGAGGTGGAGCTCGACAGCGCCCTGGTGCTGCAAAGCGCGGTGGCGCTGGTGCTCGACCGGGTGAACCGCGACCCGAACGCGGCGCTGCTCTCGCGTACGATTTCCGATTTTGCCCTTAACAAGGCCGAGGAAGGCAAGAGCTGGAATAATTTGCCCGAAGAGCTGGTGGAATTCGGGCAGTTTCTGCTCAGCGAGCCGGTGCACGAGGCCATGCAGCAGCTGCAGGCCCTGAGCCTGGCCGACTACCGGCGGCTGCACGAGGGCCTGCGGGCCCGGCAGCACGAAATAGAGGACCTGGTGCAGCAAACCGCCGCCGTAGCCCTCGATACGCTGGCCGCAGCCGGCCTGGAGGCTGAGCACCTGGCCAGCGGGGCCAACGGCATCTACGGGCATTTCAGCAACTGGCGGCGCTGGCTCGAAGTCCCGGCCGCGGGAGCAGCCTTCCCGACTGCCACCGCCCTCAAAACCGTGGAAACCGACAAATGGGGCAGCGCCGCCGCCAAAAAGCAGGGTCGCGAGGCCGACGTGGCGGCCGTGGCCCCGAAGCTGGCCGAGGTGTTTGAGCAGCTCCAGCGCGTGCGCGCCCGCCTGCTGCCCGACTACCTGCTGGCCGCCGGCATGCTGCCCTACGTGTTTCAGGTGAGCTTGCTGAGCGAACTGAGCAAGGCCGTGGAGCAGCTCAGCCGCGACCGGGGCGTAGTGCTGATTGCCGAGTTCAACCGCCGCATTGCCCAGATTGTGCTCCACGAGCCGGTGCCGTTCCTCTATGAGCGCCTCGGCGACCGGTACCAGCACCTGCTGATTGATGAGTTTCAGGACACCTCGGTGCTGCAGTGGAACAACCTGCTGCCGCTGGTGGAAAATGCCCTGGGCAGCGGCCACCTGAACCTGGCCGTGGGCGATGCCAAGCAGGCTATTTACCGCTGGCGGGGCGGCGAAATGGAGCAGATTCTGCGCCTCTACCAGCAGCAGACCCACCACCTCTACGACCGGGTACCCGACCCCGAAACCCGCCAGCGCCTGGCCGACCGCTACCAGACCATCGACCAGGCCCTGGAGGCCCGCAACCTGAACGTGAACTACCGCTCGGGCCGGGCCATCATCGAGTTCAACAACGCCTTTTTCAGCCACGTGAGTGCCACGCACGGGGCGCTGCCGCTGGTGCAGAGCCTGTTCGACGCTGATTTCACCCAGCAAAGCCCCCCGGGCGCGGCGCCGGCGCCGGCCCACGTGGAGCTGCTCTTTACGGCCGACGACGCCCCTGCCACCCGCTACGATGCGGCGGCCGGCACCTTCACGCCCGAGCTGCTGCCCGGCTACCTGCCCGGCCAGACCCTCGACTACACCGAAAGCACCCTCTACCTGACCCTGCAGCTGGTGGAGCAGGCGCTATCCGACGGTTTCCGGCTCCAGGATGTGGCCGTGCTTTGCCGTACCCGGGGCAACAGCCGCCGCACCGCTAAATTCCTGAAAGAGCGGGGTTATGATATTATTTCGGCCGACTCGCTCTCGCTTGAATTTGCGGAGGTCGTGAACCTGCTGGTGGCCGTGTTCCGGGTGCTTAACCAGCCCGCCGACACGCTGGCCCGGGCCGAGGCCCTGCTGCTCGTAGACCGGGTCGTGCGGGGCCACGCCCCTACTCCCGACCGGGCCCGGCACTGGGCCGAACTGGCCAATGCCGAGTCGGTGGAGCCGTTTTTTGACGAGCTGCGGGCTATGGGCTACGACGTGCAGGAACGCGAAACCGGCAACCTGGGCCTCTATGAGCTCACCGAGCGGCTGATTGGCCTGTTCGGACTTCTGGACCGGGCCACCGAGCGCGAGTACTTGTTCCGGTTTCTGGATCTGACCCTCGAATACAGTCTGCGCTACGGCAACAACCTCAACAACTTCCTGGCTTACTGGGACCAAAAGAAGGGCAGCCTGAGCATCAATGCCCCCGCCGGCCGCAACGCGCTTACCATCACGACGGTGCACAAGGCCAAGGGGCTGGCCTACGGGGTGGTCATTGTGCCGTTTGCCGACTGGTCGTTGCGGCCGTTTATGGGCACGCTGCTCTGGGGCCGCCTGCCCGAAGTGGCCGACCGCCCGGTGGCCGAGATGCCGGGGGTAGCCGTGCTCAGCCAGAAGCAGGACCTGCTGCTGACGCCCCTGGCCGGGCAGTATACCGAGGAGCTGGAAAAAACGTTTCTCGAGGGCCTGAACATGCTGTATGTGGCCTTCACCCGCCCCCGCCACCGCCTCTACGTCATCAGCAAAAAGCCCAAGCCAGCCAAAAAAACGGGGCGCAACGACGGCGACGACGACGAAACCGCAGCCGGCAAGCCCGCCGGCTCGGTAGCCGAACTGCTCCACCGCTACCTCGTGGACACCGGCGAGTGGGACGACGAGCAGATGGCGTATTCTTTGAACTTAGCTGTTAGCTCAGAGCCGTTAGCTGATAGCGCTGCTTCGGACGAAGTCAAAAACCAAAAGCCAAAACCTACCGACCAATCACTGAAAACCACCAGCGACCTGCCGCTGACCAACCTGACGAGCACGCCCTGGGAAAAGCGGCTGCGGTTGCGGCGGCACGCCAACACGGTCTTCGACTTTGATGAGCAGCAGGCGCAGCGCGAATGGAACCGCCGCCTGCACTACGCCCTGCGCCGCGTGAAGCAGGCAGCCGATGTGGAGCGCGTGGCCGCCCAGCTGGCCGCCGAGGGCCTCATCAGCCTCCAGGAGCGCCCCGAGCTGCTCACGCGGCTGCGCGAAGTGGTGGAAAACCCGCACCTGGCCCACTATTTCAGCCCGGCGGTGGCGGCCGAGGCCGAGCGTGAAATCCTGGTCGGTGGCACCCGCAAGCAGGACTACAAGCCCGACCGCATCGTGTTCGATACCACGGCTGCCGGCTACGGTCGCCGCGTTACGCTGCTCGATTTCCAGCTGCCCCCCGCCGAGTACCGGCACCGGGTGCCGCTGCAGCAGTACGCCGCCCTGTTCCGGCAACTCGGCTTCGCGCAGGTGCGCTGCGTGCTCTACTATTTCGACACCCAGGAAGTGGTGGAGTGGGAGGCGTGAATGAGTGAATGGGTGACTCGGTGAATGCGTGAAAAGGGGTGTCATTCACCACTTCGGCTACCTTTGCGGCCCGCCCGTTTTTGCCGCCTCCATGGAACCTACCGTTACGCCCGCGCCCCGCTCGGCTCTTACCTTCATCTTTATCACGTTGCTGCTTGATGTAACGGGCATCGGCATCATCATTCCCGTTATTCCGAAGCTGATTCAGCACCTGACCGGGGGCACCGTGAGCGAGGCGGCGCAGGTGGGCGGCTGGCTGGTATTTGCCTACGCCGTGATGCAGTTTCTGTTTTCGCCCGTGCTGGGCAACCTCTCCGACCGGTTCGGGCGGCGGCCGGTGCTGCTGTTCTCGCTGCTCGGCTTCGGGGTCGATTACCTGTTCCTGGCCTTCGCCCCCACCCTGGCCTGGCTGTTCGTGGGTCGGGCCATTGCGGGCATCACCGGGGCCAGCGTCACGACGGCCTCGGCCTACATTGCCGACGTGTCGAAGCCCGAAGACCGGGCCCAGAACTTCGGGCTGATTGGGGCCGCGTTTGGGCTGGGCTTTATTCTGGGGCCGCTGCTGGGCGGGGTGCTGGGCGAATACAGCCACCAGCTGCCGTTTCTGGCCGCCGCCGGCCTCACGCTGCTCAACGTGGTATATGGCTACTTTGTGCTGCCCGAATCGTTGCCCGTAGCGCGGCGGCGGGCTTTTGCCTGGAAGCGGGCCAACCCCATCGGCAGCCTCAACATGCTGCGCCGCTACCCCGTTATTCTGGGGCTGGTGGCCTCCTTGCTGTTTCTGTACGTGGCCGCCCACGCCACCCAAAGCACCTGGACCTACTACGTGATGGAGAAGTTTGCCTGGAGCGAGAAGTGGGTGGGCTATTCGCTGGCTGCCATCGGGCTGCTGGTAGCCATCGTACAGGGCGGGCTCATCCGGCGCATCAACCCGCTGCTGGGCCCCCAACGCTCGGTGTACCTGGGGCTGCTGCTGTATGCGGTAGGCTTTGTGCTGTTTGCCTTTGCCACTGAGGGTTGGATGATGTTCGCCTTCCTGGTGCCCTACTGCCTGGGCGGCATTGCCGGCCCGGCCCTGCAGGGCATCATTTCGGGCCAGGTACCCGCCGACGAGCAGGGCGAGCTGCAGGGTGCCCTCACCAGCCTGATGAGCCTGACGTCCATCGTGGGTCCGGTACTCATGACGAGCCTGTTCTCCTACTTCACCCGCCCTGCGGCCCCGGTGTACTTCCCCGGCGCGCCCTTCATTCTGGCCGCCGTACTCATCCTCATCAGCCTGGGCCTCACGGCCCGCTCGCTGGCCACCTACGTGGCGCCCGGAAGTGAGTAAAGGCCAGGCTTCCCTTCTTGGCTTTACGGCTTCTGCTTCGCGCTATTCCACAAAATTGGTTCGTAACGGCGCTCAATAAAAGCGTTATACTATTGCGGCCACAGCCCCATTTTACACCAGCTTTAATTCCGGTGAAATACCTGAGACACCTCCTTTGTATGCTATTAGTGGCGGAGCTGGTCGGTTGCGCCAAAAAGGAGGCGGCTACCCCGCTGGTGCTGGAGGCCCAAATTAACGGGCAGGCCTGGAAAGCCGACCCAGCCAGTTCCATCTACACCGAGGTAACGGACAGCTATGCCTACAATCCGGTGCGCTCCATTTTCAGCGTCGAAGGGTCGTCTCCGGCTGGTATGCCGAGCTTGAACTTGTCGCGCCTCAGGCTTCCGAATATCCTTCTCGTACCTACCGAAAATCGGACGTCACCCCATTAATTCGGGTTCGTTCAATCCTAAACAGAACTATTGCGGAGCTTATTTCTTTTTCGATGCCCCGGATAAGGGAACGTATCGGGCGGACGCGGCGAGTGGATACGTGGAAATAACCGAGATAGGCGCCAAGCACATCAAGGGTACCTTTGACGTTACCTGCCCGGCCACGCAACACATGCCCGCTACCAGTGGAGCCCCGGCTGCACTTACTGTCAGGCAGGGCCGTTTTCAGGGTATTATTAGCGTGCCACCGGAAAAGACCTTGATCTGGGATGGGGAGCAGTAGCATGAACTGCCAGTAATGCCCACGGGGGGCAAGTGGTGAGCCCCTGACTTCGTGCTGCGGCCGTTTGCTTACAAAAGGGCGGTTATTTGCCGGCAGCAGGCTGCGGCAGGTTATCTTTACTGACAATGAAAGTTCAACCTGCCGCCCTGCTCCCCGACCTGCCCCTTTTCGCCGCTGCCCCCGCCCGGCCTTTGCCCGATGCCACGCCGTTTTTGGCGCGCATCGCCCGGGAGCTGGTGGCCCAGTACGGGCCCACCGGCGAGCTGTCGGATTTGGTGGTGGTGGTGCCTACGCGGCGGGCCGTGGTGTACTTGCAAAACGAGCTGAGTCTGGCCGCCGAGGCCGGGCAAGCCGTGTGGAGCCCCCGCGTGGCAGCCATGGAAGATTACATGGTGGAGCTGGCCGGCGTGCGGGTCGAGGAGCCCATTGCCCTGCAGCTGTTGCTGTTTGAAATTCTGCAGGGCATCGACCCGGAGCTCGATTTCGACCAGTTCGTGGGCTGGTCGGGCCTGCTGCTCCAGGATTTTTCGAGCCTCGACCAGAACCTGGCCTCGCCCCGCAAGGTGTTCGAGTACCTGAGCCAGGCCAAGGCCCTGGAGCGCTGGGACCTGGGGGCCGAATTCCAGCTCCCAAGCTCTACGTCGGCCTACTTTCGCTTCTGGGACGACCTCGACAAGGTGTATTGGCGCCTTAAGAAGCGCATGAAGCAGGACCGCCTCGCCTACCCGGGCCTGGCCTACCGCCTGGCTCAGCGCCGGGTGCGCGAGCGGCTCGAAGCCGACGAGGTGCTGCCCCGCCACGTATTCGTGGGCCTGGGCTTTTTGTCGAAGGCTGAGGAGCGCCTGATCCGCCACCTGCGCAAGGCCGGCCGGGCCGAGGTGTACTTCGATGGCGACGCCTTCTACCTCGAGCCCGGCTCGCCCAACCGCGCCGGCCAGCACCTGCGCCAGTACCAGGAGCGCCTCGATTTGCCCTGGGAAAACTTCGGCGGGCCGGCCGAGCTGCTGCGCCAGCTCCCGCGCACGGTGCGCCTGGTGGGCGTGGCCAACTCCTCGATGCAGGGCAAGGTGGCCGGCCAGCTGCTGGCTGCCGCCCGCCGGGCCAACCCCCAGGCCAAGGTAGCCGTGGTGCTGCCCGACGAAACCCTGCTGCTGCCCGTGCTCCACGGCCTGCCCCCCCGCGAGGTACCCGAGTACAACGTCACGATGGGCCTCAATTTCCAGAGCACGCCCCTGTTCAACCTCGTCGATCTGCTGTTTGAGGTGCACCTGACGGGCGTGCGCGAGGGCTCCCAGGAAACGGGCTACGGCGTGCCGCGCTACCACCACCTGGCCGTGAGCAAGCTGCTCCAGCACCCGTTTCTGCGCCGCTACCAGCACTGGCTCGACCAGCAGCCCGACCCCGCCGGCCACGGCCTGCTCGACCGGGTGTGCCGCACCATTGTCAAGCGCCACGCCGTGCTGCTGCCGGCCGAGGAGCTGGTGGAAATGGGCGAGCGGCCACGAGCTGCTGCGAGGCCCTGTTTGCTACCTGGGACAACTGCGACGACATCATCCGGGCCTGCAATACGCTCATCGACCTGCTTAAAAAGGCCTACCAGGACCAGCATTCGGCCATTGAGGCCGAGTACCTGTACCTGTTCTACACGCTCGTCAAGCGCCTGCATTCGGTGTTCGACTGCCGGGAGCAGCGGCTGTCGGTGCGCTCGTTCAGGCGGTTTTTGTACGAGCAGATGAAGAACACGCGCCTGCCCTTCAGCGGCGAACCCATTGCCGATGTGCAGGTGATGGGCCTGCTCGAAACCCGGGCCCTCGACTTCGACCACGTCATCATCCTGAGCTGCAACGAGAACGTGCTGCCGGCCCCCAAGCGCCACAGCTCCCTGTTCCCCTACGACGTGCTCACGACCTTCGGCCTGCCCACCTACGCCGACCACGAAGCCGCCACCGCCCACCAGTTCTGGCGCCTGCTCCAGCGCGCCAGCCAGGTCGATCTGCTCCACATCCTGCCCGGGGCCGAGGGCACCCGCACCGGCGAGCGAAGCCGCTTTTTGCTTCAGCTCGAAAACGACCTGGCCCTGCAGAACCCCGCCCTGGAGCTGCTGGACCTGACGGTGACTTCTTCAGCTGATAGCTTAGAGCTGTTAGCTGATAGCGCTCCGTTGAACGAAGCTAACAGCCAACAGCTATCAGCTACCAGCTCAACTCAAGCCACTGACTTAGTTCTCGAAAAGGACGCCGGGATGCTGCTGGCGCTGCGGGCACTGCTGCAGAAGGGCCTCTCGCCTACCGCCCTCAACCAGTACCTGGGCTGCTCGCTGCGCTTTTATTTCCAGCGGATTGCCCGCTTCCGGGAAAACGAGGAAGTGGAAGAAGCCCTCGGGCCCGACGGGTTCGGTACGGTGGTGCACGAGGCGCTGGAGGAGCTGCTCAAGCCCTTTGCCCAGCAGCAGACGCCCCAGGCCCCACCCCTGACGGCCGCCGACATTCCGGGCCTCGTGGCCCTGGCCCCCATTATGGTGGCCCAGGCCCTGCGCAAGGAGGAAGCCGGCCGCCATGCCCGCGCCGATGAGGGCCTCAACCACGTGCTGGGCCAGGTGGCCAAGCAGCTCGTGCGCCGCTACCTCGAAAGCCTGCTCGACACCGAAGGCGCCCTGCCCCTGCGCGTGCAAAGCCTCGAAGAGCCCCTGCAGGCCACCGTGTACGTGGCCCTGCCCGACGGCGAGAAGCTGCGCGTGAGCCTGCTGGGCCTCGCCGACCGCGTCGACCAGCTGCCCAACGGCGACCTGCGGGTGGTTGACTATAAAACGGGCCTCGTGGAGAAAAGCCACCTGCAGCTGCTCAAGCGCAACGAAGCCCCCGCCGAAGCCATTCAGCGCCTGCTTACCGACACCACCCCCTCGGCCGACAAAGTGCGTCAGCTCTGGCTCTACCGCTTCCTGCTGGCCCAGCAGGGTCGTCCCGCCGCCGATGCGGCCATCATTTCGCTGCGCAACCTGGGCGCCGGCCCTATGTCGGCCGACATGCGCTTCCTGACGGCCGACGGCCAGGATTTCGTGCGCCACAGCGAGGAGCTGCTGGGCCAGCTGGTGCGCCGCATCCTCGACCCCGAAGAGCCCATCCGCAAAACCGATGACCTCGATAAGTGCCAGTACTGCCCTTACCGGGGCATCTGTGCGCGATAAAAATCAGCCAGATCCCGATCAAAGAATTAGCAGGTAGTTCCGCTTGCATTCGGGTCAGCGACGAAACTGTTGGTAACAACGGTGGCACTTGTGCCAGCACGCTGCACCTCGGCTGTCTTCCCCACCGGCAAAATCGTAGCACCTGAGCACACTGCTATTGCGCCGGGACATAGCCAGGGTGCTCCTTCGGTGCTGTACCCACCAATTTGACATTTAAGCACCTCTGAAGTGCTGAATTGCGTTTAGCTGATTGTCCTCTGCCTTAATGCAAGAAAATTCTCGCCTGCTCGGGCGCGCTGGGCAGCGGTTTCCTGGCTCCTCACCTAGATGCATTCCGATGAGAAAATCGACTATTCTTTTGCTTTCCGGCAGCTTTTGCCTTCTGCAACTGGGCGGTGTTGGTTGCACCAGCAAGCAGAGCCCGGACGAGGCAAATACCACTGACCGTACTGGGACAGCATTTTTAGCTGACAACGGCCCAGCCAACGAGGCTCCGGTCGGCGCGACCACATCTGGCATTGGCAACTTTGTGAAAGCCTCCAAGGCAGCAACGCCAGCAGTTGTGCATATTAAAACCAGCTATAGCGCTTCCGCAGATTACGATATTGCGTTTGGCCAGGCGTATGGCTCGCCCCCTGGTGGCGGCACAGCCATGGGTTCCGGCTCGGGGGTACTTATCAGCGCCAACGGCTACATTGCCACGAACAACCATGTGGTGGAAAACGCCTCCAAAATTGAGGTCGTTCTGCCCGACAACCGGCAGTTTCCGGCGGAGCTCATTGGCCGTGACCCGAATACCGACCTCGCGCTTCTAAAAATCAAAGCCGACAACCTACCCAGCATCAAACTCGGCAACTCCGATAGCGTGCAGGTGGGAGAATGGGTGGTGGCCGTGGGGTATCCTTTTTCGCTGAACACCACCGTCACGGCCGGCATTGTCAGTGCTAAAGCGCGCAGCATCGGGATTATCAACCGGCCCAGCCGCAACGGCAACTCGGAGCCCACCGGCAACCTGGGGGTAGAGTCCTTCATCCAAACCGATGCGGCCATTAACCCCGGCAACAGTGGAGGCGCCCTGGTAAACACAAATGGCGAGCTGATCGGAATCAACTCGGCTATTGCCTCACAGACTGGCAGCTATGCCGGCTATGCGTTTGCTATTCCTGTGAACCTGGCCAAGAAGATTTTAGGGGATTTACGGGAATATGGCGCGGTAAAACGCGGGCTGCTGGGGGTATCCTTCCCGTCGCCCAACGCCGAAGCGCAGTTTCTACAACAGCAAGGCCTCCAGCCGGGCGTCGTAAAGGGCGTTTACATTACGGGGGTTGTTAGTAACAGCGCCGCCGCGGCCGCCGGTTTACAGGAAGGTGATATTATCCAGCGCATCGACGGTGTGCCGTTGAATTCGTCTGCTGAGTTCTCCGAAAGAATTGCCCGGCACCGGCCCGATGATGTCGTCAAGCTGACCTACTTGCGTGACAACAAGACCCGCTCTACCTCGGCTACGCTGAAAGGAGAAGAGTCGACGGCCAAAAGCCGTACCGACCTGGACAAGATTTATAATACGCTCGGAGCCAGCTTCTCGCCTTTGCCCAGTTCGCTGAAACAACGGCTGAATCTACAGGCCGGAGTACTGGTAACTCAGGTCCGGGAGGGTGGCTTCTTCGACCAGATTGGCATTCCCAGCGGAACCATCATTGCCTTCATCAATGGCAAAGCCATTCACAGTCCCCAGGATATTGATCGTGCCTTGCTCGCGGCCCAAAGAGGCATGATTCAGATGCTGGCCATTGCTCCGGATGGGTCGAGGGTGGTGTTTAATTTTTCGCTCGGAGCGTAAGGTAGCTGGGGTTGCTGCCCGGGCTGATGGTATTTCCAATGCGGGCCAGCTCCTCATCCAGATTTTCCAGCCAGCCAATACTCAGCAGCTTTAATTCAAACTGATTTTTCAGACGCAATCGGCTTTACCAACCGGTCGAAGATACCTTTGCTTTTCTCTTCACCCCTTTCCCTCCGAATACTATGGACGAATTCATGCAGGCCGCCATCGACGAAGCGCGCCAGGGCCGCCAGGAAGGTGGCATTCCGATTGGCTCGGTGCTCGTGCGCGACGGCAAGCTCGTGAGCCGCGGGCGCAACAAGCGCGTGCAGGAGGGCAACGCCATCAAGCACGGCGAAATGGATGCCCTGATGAACGCCGGCCGCCAGCGCACCTACCGCGACACGGTCCTCTACACCACCCTGATGCCCTGCTACATGTGCGCCGGCACCATCGTGCAGTTCAAAATTCCGAAGGTCGTGGTGGGCGAGGCCCGCACCTTTGGCGAGTCGAAGGCATTTCTGGAAAGCCACGGCGTGGAAGTGGAAATTCTTGACCTCGACGAGTGCGTGAAGATGATGGAAAGCTTCATCGAAGAGGAGCCCGAACTCTGGAACGAGGACATCATGGAGCTGTAGTAAGAGTGTGCGGAATGTGGTTGAATGTGGCGGAGTGTGCGTACTGAATACGGAATAAGTGGTGCTCACCTTCTGCGCAACGGCTTCCCTGCCAGTACATTTTTTCATATTTCTGCACATTCATTCACATTCCGCACATTTGCCTGATGCCTGATCCTAACGCCCCTTACACCGCCACCAAAAAGTGCCCGCACTGTGGCCGCTGGACCGAGTGGCAGCAGCAACCTACCGACCGGTGCCAGCACTGCGGGCAGGTGCTGGAGCCCGCCCGGGCCGCCTCCGATGAGCGCCGCCAGCAGCAGGCCGACGCCCCCCTGGCACCGGTGCTGCTCATTGAAATAAAGCCCGACGACGGCCCGATAGTGCGGTTTTTCAAGCACATCATCCGGGGCGGACAGTTGGCCTTTGCTGCCTTCATGGCTTTCCTGGTCTGGCTGGTGACGGTGGCAGCCGGATGAAGCGCCTGCCCGCCGAGCTTCGCCACCCCCTGTTTGTGCTCGGCACGGCCGTGTACGTGGTGCTGGTCGTGTATCGGCATGGGGGGCCACTGGCTGCCCGCTGGCACTGGCCCCCGTTGCCGGCGCTGGTACGCCACCACCTGGCCGATGTGCTGACCCTGCCCCTGCTGCTTTCGTTGGAGCTCTGGGGGCTGCGGCGCCTATACTTCCGTCAGCCGGCCTTCGTGCTGCCCGCCTCCTGGATTTTCAGCTCCTGGGTGGTCGTTAGCATCTGGTTCGAGGGCCTGCTGCCCCGCTTCGATGCCAGTGCCACCGCCGACTGGCTCGACGTGGTGGCCTATGCCCTGGGCGGCCTGCTTTTCTGGCGTTGGCTGAACCGCCCGGACTCCAGCCGGCCCCATCAATCCTAACCCTGGGCCCGCGTTTGCGCGTATAGTGGCATATTCTGGCCCCGCTGGCACCCCGCCGGTGGGGCTTTCCATTCAACTGTTTCTTCCTCCGGGGCCCAGGCCGTACGGCTTTGCTGCCGGCCAACTTTCATCGCCCTGCCCTTGCCTATGGATACCGATTTCCACCACGTGCTGGCTGCTTACTGGAAGCAGTTTCTGTTTGCGCTGCCCAAGCTCATGATTGCGGTGATGCTGCTGGCCGTAGGCCTGTTTGTCGCTGGCCGGCTCAGTTCGTTGCTGGGCCGCCGCCTGCGCCGCCGCTCCGCCGATCCGCTGCTGGCCGATTTTCTGGCCCGCTTCAGCAAATGGGCCCTGGCGCTGGTGGCCTTGCTGGTGGCGCTTAATGTGCTGGGCTTTTCGGGTATTGTGGGCAGTTTGGTGGGCGCGGCGGGCGTATCGGCGTTTATTGTGGGCTTTGCCTTCAAGGATATTGCCGAGAACTTCCTGGCCGGCGTTATTCTGGCTTTCAACCGGCCGTTTCATATCGATGATACCGTGCAGATCAAGGATCTGGTGGGCCACGTGGTGGCCCTGAACCTGCGCACTACCCTCGTGCGCACCTTCGACGGCAAGCACATTTTCCTGCCCAACTCCATGGTGCTCAAGGAGCCGCTCACCAACTACACCCGCGACGGCGACCTGCGCATGGACTTCCTGCTGACTGTGGAACTGGGCACCGACACACCGGCCGTGGTCACCGATATCATTCTGGACTACCTGCAAACTGTGCCCGAGGTGCAGGCCGGCCTCAGAGCACCCTACGTAAACCTGGAAAAAGCCGCCGCCACCACCGCCGACCTGCGGGTTTACTTCTGGGGCGACGCCGAGGACTACCGCCGCGGCGTGCTCCAACTCAAAAGCCACCTCATGCAACAGGTAAAGCAGGAGCTAATCGGGGCCGGTTTCAGCGTGCCAGCGCTGGTGGGGTAGGTCGTTGGTTGTCAGTTGTCAGTTGTCAGTTGTCAGAAGGGTACGCCATGCTGAGCGTAGCCGAAGCATCTGTACCGCCATAGTATTGTCATGCTGAGGACACGAAGTATCTCGCGTGCTGACGCTGGGCATGACGAGCATTTTCCCCTGACAACTAACAACTGACAACTGGCAACTAACAACCAATACCCGTCATCCAACCGCGCTTTTCGTTAGGTTGCAGGTTCATTACCGGCTGCTTTCCCGCCACCGCCGCTTATGCCCCAGAACACTATTCACCGGTTGCTGCTTCCGCTGCTGCTCTGGCGCGTGCGCCACATCAGCGACCGGGCCTACCTGATTCTGGTGAGCGTGCTGGTGGGGCTGCTGGCGGGCCTGGCGGCGGTAGGGCTCAAAACGCTGGTGCATGGCTCGCAGGGACTATTGCGGGCCTGGGTGCCACCCCAGTACCAGGTGTTCAGCAGCTCGCTTTACCCTATTATTGGCATTGCCCTCACGGTGCTGTTTACGCGCTATTTCTTGGCCGGCGACCTGGGCCGGGGCATCGGGCCGGTTATCTACGACATTGCCCGCCGCGGCAGTATCGTGCCGCGCAGCAAGCTGTACTCGCAGCTGGTATCCTCCTTTCTGACGGTTACGTTCGGCGGCTCGGCGGGCCTGGAGGCCCCGATTTCGGTGACCGGCTCGGCCATTGGCTCCAACGCCGCCCGGGTGCTGCGCATCGGGCGGCGGCAGCGGCGGCTGCTCACGGCCTGCGGGGCGGCGGCGGGCATCGCGGCCATCTTCAACTCGCCCATCGCGGGGGTGCTGTTCGCGGTAGAAGTTATTTTATCGGAGCTCTCGGCGGCTTATTTCGTACCCCTGCTCATTGCTTCGGCCACGGCCACGGTGGTTTCCAAAGCCCTGTACGCGGGCCAGCCCTTCGTGCTCATCACCACCAGCTGGCCCGTCGATGCCGTGCCGCTGTACCTGATGCTGGCCGTGTTCACGGCCCTGCTCTCGGTGTATATGATCCGGATATACTTTTGGGCCGACCAGTTTTTCAGCCATTTCCAGGGCGTTTTCTGGAAAGTACTGCTCGGCGGGATGGCCCTGGGCAGCCTGGTATTTCTGTTTCCGCCCCTCTACGGCGAGGGTTACGACATCGTGCAGCTGCTGCTCGGCGGCCACTCCGACCAGCTACTCAACGGCTCACTCTTCGATGTATTCAATGACCAGAGCGCCTGGCTGGTGCTGGTAGTAGCCGGGGGCAGTATGCTGCTGAAAGTGCTGGCCACCACCATCACCATCGGTTCGGGCGGCAATGGGGGCATGTTTGGCTCGTCGTTGTTTGCCGGGGCCTTGTGCGGCTTCATCTTCGCCCGCCTCATCAACCTGAGTGGGCTCTACCCGATTTCGGAAGTCCATTTTATCGTGCTCGGCATGGCCGGCACGCTGGCCGGCGTGGTCCACGCCCCGCTCACGGCCATCTTCCTGATTGCCGAAATCACGGGCGGCTATGCTTTATTCGTGCCCCTGATGGTAGTTACGTCGGGCTCTTACCTGATTACGCGCTACTTCGAGCCCTACTCGGTGTACACCCGCAAGCTGGTCCAGAAGGGCGTTTACATCAACCACGACCGCGACCGGAGCCTGCTCGCCCGCCTCGATGTGGGCCGGCTGCTGCAAACCGATTTCCAGCCCGTCCACCCCGCCGATACGCTGGGCGAGCTGGTGCACACCTTCCGCCACGCCTCGCGCAACCTGTTTCCGGTGGTCGATGACGACGGCCACCTGCTTGGTGTGGTTAGCCTCGACACGGTGCGCGACGCCCTCTTCGATGATGAGCACTACACCACTACCCGGGTGCGCGACCTGATGGATGAGCCCCTGGCCGTCGTCCGCCCCGACGATACGCTGCTCGATACCCTCCGCTGCATGGAGCAACTCGACGCCTGGGCCCTGCCCGTCCTCGACCACAACAACCGGTACCTGGGCTTTCTGCTCAAATCCAACATCCTGGCCAACTACCGCCGCCAGCTCCTCAAAGACAGCGGGGAGTAGGTTTTTTTGAGCTGTTAACTAGTAGCGGTTAGCTGCTAACTCTGTTCTAATTTCCGGAACCCTTCTTAGGCCGCCGCCGCTGGTTTTTCTGATAAGAAGCCAGAGGCTTAGAATGGGGTAGCATTTCGACGGTGCATGCAATGCGCCATGGTCGTACCTTGCAGCTTTCCTGTGTTGGCTGCTTAGCTTATACCCGGTTGCTTTAAGCACGAAAGCTAACAGCCAGCAGCTAACGGCTAATAGCTCAAAACCTTGATTTACCTGTTTACCGACGGCTCCTCGCGGGGCAACCCCGGCCCGGGTGGCTACGGCGCCCTGCTGCGTTTCGGCCCCCACGAGAAAGAGCTGACTGAAGGATTCCGCCTCACCACCAACAACCGCATGGAGCTGCTGGCCGTGATTGTGGGCCTTGAAGCCGTCAATCGCCCCGACCTGCCCATCACGGTCGTTACCGATTCGCGCTACGTGGTGGATTCGGTGGAGAAAAAGTGGGTGTTTGGGTGGGCCAAGAAGGCCGATTTTGGCAAGAAGGCCAACGAGGATTTATGGCGGCGCTTCATTAAGGTATATCAGCAGCGCACGGTGCAGTTCCGCTGGGTGCGCGGCCACAACGGCCACCCCGAAAACGAACGGTGCGACCAACTGGCCGTACGCAGCGCCACCCGCGGCCCGCTGCTGATTGACGCGGGCTATGAGGCGCTCTGATTTTTGAGTTGCCAGTGGACAGTTGTCAGTTGTCAGTTGTCAGTTGTCAGTGTCCAGGAACGTCATTCAGAGCGCAGCGAAGAATCTCGCGTGCTGACGTTGTAACGGTTGTTCAACGATAACACGCGAGATTCTTCGCTGCGCTCTGAATGACGTTCCTGGACACTGACAACTGACAACTGAACACAAACTGAACACTGACAACTCAAAAATGCCCAACTCCTACTTTCAATTCAAGCAATTTCGCATCGAGCAGGATGCCTGCGCTATGAAGGTGTGCACCGATGCCTGCGTGCTGGGCGCGGTGGCGGCGGTGGCAGGCGCGGGCCGGATTCTCGATATCGGCACTGGCACCGGCCTGCTGGCCCTGATGGCGGCCCAGCGCAACCCCATGGCCCATATCGAAGCCGTAGAGGTAGATGCAGCGGCAGCAGCCCAGGCCGCGGCTAACTTCGCGGCCAGCCCCTGGGCAGGGCGGCTGAAGCTGCATTCGCTGCCGCTGGCGGCCTTGGCCACAACCAGCCCCGCCGCCTTCGACCACATCCTCTGCAACCCTCCTTTTTTCCGTCACGCCCTCCGCTCGCCCGACGCCCGGCGCACCACCGCCCGCCACGCCGCCGACGATTCGCTGACATTCGCGGAACTGGCCCGCTTCGGTGCCGATTTTCTGGCACCCGCCGGCCAGCTTACCGTACTGCTGCCCCCACCCGAAATGCGCGAAATGGAGCGCGAGGCGGCGACCGTAGGCCTGTTCCCAGCCACCCGGCTGGTGCTGCGCCACCGCGCTACCAGCAAGCCGTTGCGTCATATCGTCGCGTTCGGCCGGTCGGCTGGCGCAATTCAGCAACAGGAGCTGCCGCTGCACGAACCCGATTCGGAAGACTACACCACTTGGTTTCGGGAGCGGCTGGGCCCGTTTTATCTGGCGCTATAAAAGGCTTGGGGGCACTCAGTCGATGTGCCGCCCAAGCCAACGACGTAACCGCCCGCCATAAGACCAGCTGACCGATCCTAGAAGCCCTTGTTGCGGTTGAGGCGCTCGGCCCGGGTGTTGAGCTGGAGTTTTTCGTACACGCTGCGCACGTAAGCACATACCGCTTCTACACTGATGCCGAGGCGGGCGGCCACCAACTGGTAGCTCAGGCCCTGTTCCAGCGCCGCCACCAACTCCTGCTCCTGGGCCGTCAGGACGTTGGCAGACGGGCCGGTTGCGGGCCGAAAGTAGCGCATGATGTGGCGGGCAATGGCCGGCGACATGGGCGCGCCACCCGCCAGTACGTCGAGCAGGCTCTGCTTGATTTGGGGCAGCGGCGTAGTTTTCACCAGGTAGCCCGCCGCCCCGGCGCACAAGGCCTTAAACGTGCGGTCGGCATCCTGATACACCGTAATGAGCACCACTTCGGTTTGGGGCGAGAGTTGCCGGATCAGGTCGATGCCGTCGATGCCCGAGAGGCCGTCGCCCAGGCCGATATCGGAGAGTACCAGCCGTGGCGGCGGCACGCCGGCCTCTAGCGCGCCCACCAGCTCCTCCATCGACTCGGCAACCAGTACGCACTCGAATTCCGGCTGCGCATTCAGGTAAGTGCTCAGCGTACGCCGGATTGCGGGTTGGTCTTCAACAATGGCCAGGCGAATTTTCATATTCCCAAAGATAACACTACTGCCGCGCTTGCCGCTTACGCGCGCTTACCGCCCGGGGGCAGGGGCAGTTCTACGTACACGGCAAATCCGGAAGCCTCCGGGCCGCTCCTCACCGTGCCCCCCAGCACCCGCGCCCGCTCCGCCATGTTGCGCAGGCCGTGCCCGGAACGTCGCCCGGGTGCGGCCGCCCCGGCCTCGGCTCCCTGGCCATTATCATGAATCAGCAGGGAAAGCCGGCCGGCGGGGCCGTATTGCACGCGCACCTTAACCAGGGTAGCCCCCACAGCGTGCCGCAGGGCGTTGTGCAGGGCTTCCTTGTAGATCAGGTACAGGTTGCGGCGCACCAGCACCGGCAGAGCGCGGGTGGGTAGTTGGGCGGGCAGCTCAAACTGCACTTCCAGCCCCGCGCTGCCCAGTACCTCGTAGGCGTAATCGCGCATCCGGTCCAGCAAGTCGGGTAGCTGGTCGTTGTGGGCATCGAGGCTCCAGACTACATCATTGAGCTGGCGGACGGCCGCCCGGCTGGCCTCTGCTATTTGCCCGAGTTGTTCGCGCTGGCCGGCCGCGTCGGTCAGGTCTTCCTGCAGCAGGCTGCTTTGCATAGCAATCTGGCTCAGCAGCGTGCCCACATCATCGTGGAGGTCGGCGGCCAGGCGGTTACGCAGGGCCATTTCGCGGCGCTGTTCGCGCTGGCGGTAGACCCAGAACCACCCACCCACCCCCAGCAGCAGCAGCAGCCCTAAGCTCACTAGTAGGGCCAGCTGCCGCTGCTGGCGCACCCGCTCCAGTTCCCGCTGCTGGTACAGCTGCCGCAGCCGGCTCTGCTGCTGCCGCCGCTCGTAGCCCAGGCGCTGAGCCTCAATGCGCTGGCGCACGTTTTCGCCCGTCAGGGTATCGGCGTAGGCCTCCTGCATTGTTTGATAGCGGTAGGCCTGCGCAAACTGCCCGCGCGCGGCGTGGCTGCGAGCCAGCAAATCGGCAGCCTCGGCGCTAAGTCGGCGCAGCCCATTAGCCCGGCTGATGCGCAGGCTTTGCTCAGCCCAGACGGCAGCGCTATCGGGCTGCTGCCGGCGCAAACCGGCTTCGGCCCGCGAGAGCAGCAACTGCGCCACATCGGTGCGGGCCCCTACCTGGCGGGCGTAGCGCAGGAGCGGGCGGGCGGTGGCCTCGGCAACGGCGGGGTTTCCCTGCCGCGCTATCATGGCCACCGTTTTAATGCGGGTGGGCAGCAGCCCCAGTTCGTTGTAAGCAGGCTGATAGCTGCGTAGCGCCCGCTCGTAGTAGCGTTGCGCGGCCAGCCATTGGCGGTGGCTGGCTGCTAAATCTCCTAAGGCCAGATAGGCGTGGCCCTCACCAATGGCGTCGGGCAAGCGGACTGCCACCGCCACGGCACGGTGTAGGTAGTGGGCAGCAGCATCCCGCTCGCCCAGCTCCGTCGCCGTGATGCCCATCTGAATCAAATGGAACAGCACAGCGCGCTGGGAACCTGCTATTTCGGCCAGTCGCAGTCCGCGTCGGCTGGCTTCGAGCGAGCGGCCATAAATTCCCTGCTCAGCGTAAATGCGGGCCAGGTTGTAGTAGACCCGGGCCTGGTTGCTGGTGTCGCGCAGTTGCTGATACAGCCGCTGGGCCCGGAGCGTGTGGGCCAGGGCCAACGGGTACTGGTTCTGGGCCCGATAGTAGTACCCCAGCCCGAACCAGGCGTTGGCCTGGCCCAACGCGTACTGCAGGCGCTGGGCCAGGCGTAGCGCCCGCCGGAACAGGTCTGCCGAACGGGCGGGCTCATTGGTGCGCAGCAGCAAAGCCAGCGAGTTGAGCCGGTTTATGTACGCCGTATCGGCCGGCGACGCCCGCTGCAACAGGGCGGTCAGGCTATCGACCTGCCGCTGCTGCCGCCGCGCCGCGCCGGCCGAGGGTGGCGGCGACGGGCGCACACTGGCGAAGTAGCCCGCCCTGGTTGGCGCGGGCCCGGCCGCCACCGGCAGCGCCACGACTGCCAGCAACCAGCCAACCAACAGCAGCAGTAAGCCACGACAAGTAAAATCAACCATTTAGCACCCGGCAAAAACTCGTAGCGGTGCCTTACCAACAGTTCAGCCGCAACTCAGAAAAGCGAATATACACTGTACGAATTGGCTAATGCGAAGCTTTAGGTAATTGGTCACCGGCCCTGCACAGGTAGCGGCCCGCCGGGCAATGCCCGGCCGCACCCCGACCCGTTTTCAAGCCAGTGCCCGGCACGCAGCAGGCGCGGCACGGGAGCATCTGCTGAAGTCAGTTAACGCCGAAACGTTAACAGCCCATGGCAATCCAACCGGACTACGCTCCTGCCACCGGGTGCTCCTCTTCCAAGAAGGCAATACCGTAATCGGCGGCCAGCTCGTCCAGAATAGGCTCGTAGAGCTCGGGCAATGTAGGAATGACCACGCCCCGCTGCTTGAGTTGGCCCGTGGCCAGCCGGCGCACGGCCATGCCCAGCGGCAGGCCCACGGTTTTGGCCATGGCCGTGTGCGTGGCGTCGTCGCCCAGCACCACCACCGACGAAGTAGCCGCGTGGCGCTGGCCGTCGAGGTCGTACTCGAACTGGTGCTGCATCACAATCATGTCGCGGTCGGTGGGCTGCAGGGCCCATTTTTCGGTGAGCAGCTTTTCCAGTAACTGGGCGGGCGTGGCGTTGGCCCGGCCTACGGATTGGTCCTCAAACAGCCCCAACCAGGCTAGCTGCTGCATTTCGGCCGATTCGGGGTCCAGGCCCAGATAGGCAGCCACGCGGGCGGCCAGGGGCTGGCGGGCTTCGGTTGGCAGTGGCAGGTAGGCGGCCACCAACTCGGCCCAGGTGAGGTTGGCGGGGTTATCCAGCTGCACGGCATCATCGGTGAGGCCCAGGCGCACGAGCTGCTGCCAGGCGGCACAATAGCCCGGCCGGCGCAGCGTACCGCGCAGAATAGTAGGCACGTGCTCCAGCCCGTAGGGGGCGCGGTAGCTGAGCGAGTCGCGGTTGGCGTAGCCCTCAAACTCGCCGTAGCCGGGCACGGCCAGGGTTTCGAGGCGGGTAAAGAGCTGCTGGTACGGAATGAAGCGCGGGCGGCCGTGCTCCAGGTACTTGGCCGTGCCCTGGCCGGCCAGCACCACGTTGCGCGGGTTCCACGTGAACTTGTAGCGCCAAGGGTTATCGGCCTCTGCTTCGGGTGCCAGCAGCCCACCGCAGTACGATTTAAACGAGCTGACCCGCCCCCCGCGCCGCCGGATGTCGGCAATCACGCGCATGGCCGACATATGGTCGAGGCCCGGGTCGAGGCCGCACTCCATGAGCAGGGTCACGCCCGCGGCTTCGGCCGCCGGTCCCAGCTCCCGGATTTCGTCGCTCACGTAGCTGGCCGTGGCCAGGTGGCAGCCGTGCCGCACGCAGGCCCGGGCCACGGGGGCATGAAACAGGGCTGGCAGCATCGAAATCACCACGTCGGCGGCGGCTACCAGCTCGTCGAGACGGGCAGCGTCGTGCACGTCGAAGGGCACGGCGCGGGCGTATTCGGTGTGGGCGGCCAGCACCGGCACCAGGTGGGCCGGCTGCACGTCGGCAACGGTCAGCTGCCAGCCTTCGGAGGGGGCGTGGCGCAGCAGGTATTGAATAAGGGAAGAAGCCGAACGGCCAGCTCCCAGCAGCAGCATACGAGACATAGTAGATAGATGGGTGGAGCAGCAAGTTAGGCTGAATGGCGGGAATGAGTGAATGAGCGACTCGGTGAATGAGTGACTCGGTGAATGAGTGAAGCAGTTCTGTCATCTCGAGCATGTCGCGTATCAAGCGAGGACGAGGGACCTTAAACCACTTCACTCATTCACCGAGTCACTCATTCACCCATTGTCACTCATTCCCCGAAAAAGCGTACATTCGTCGCCCCTTTTCACTTACCCCGGGGCCGCTTGCGGTACCGGGCCGTTTCGCCCCGCATGGCCCATTCTCTTCACCTGACCATCACGGCCGACGTGGTGGCATCCGAAGCCAACCTTACGCCCGCCGAGGCTGCCACCTGGCAGGCCGCTCAGGCCGCCACCGCCACTTCCTACGCGCCCTACTCCCACTTCCATGTGGGCGCGGCCTTGCTGCTCGACGATGGCACGGTGTTTAAAGGCTCAAACCAGGAAAACGCGGCCTTCCCTTCGGGCCTCTGCGCCGAGCGCACCGCCCTGTTTGGCTTAGCCGTTTCCCAGCCCGAGCGCCGGATTGTAGGTATGGCCGTGGCCGCCAAGCCCGCCGCGGGCGAGTTCGTGGCCGTGACCCCCTGCGGAGCCTGCCGCCAGGTAATGGCCGAATACGAGCAACGTCAGCAACAAGCTAT
Source organism: uncultured Cytophagales bacterium (assembly GCA_963711295.1). Classification (GTDB taxonomy): domain Bacteria; phylum Bacteroidota; class Bacteroidia; order Cytophagales; family Hymenobacteraceae; genus Hymenobacter. The sequence continues at coordinate 328,023 of CAVQDF010000003.1, read as the reverse complement.
TCCCCTGCTGCTACCCGGTCCCGACGGTACCATCTACCGCTTCCGCGCCCTCTCCGACCTGCTCCCCTTCGCGTTCGACGCCGGGAGCATGACGGGCGGTGAATGAGTGAGGTGGTGAATGAGTGAAGTAGTTCTGCCATTCATCGAGTCTCGCATTCAGCCATTCACTCATTCACCACCTCCCTATTTCACCTCATGGAGCACCAGCTTGCCGTTACGCGCACGGCCCGTTATCAGCAATTGGGCGAGTTGTCGGGGGCCACGCGGCGGGTGTGGTTTGTGGCCCACGGCTACGGGCAGCTGGCAGCCTACTTCGTTCGCCATTTCGCTCACCTGGTTGCCGCCGACCCTGCCCTGGTTGTCATCGCGCCCGAGGGCCTGTCGCGCTTCTACCTCAACGGCACCGGCGGCCGGGTAGGCGCTACCTGGATGACGAAGGAGGACCGGTTGGCTGAAATTGACGACTACGTGGCCTATCTCAACCAGCTAGCCGCCGCCGTGCTCCCTCAGGCTTCTCCCGCCGCCGCCGTTACGGTACTTGGCTTCTCGCAGGGCGCGGCCACCGTGAGCCGCTGGCTGGCCCGGGCCACTTTCCGGCCGGCCCGGCTTATTCTCTGGGCCGGCGCTTTTCCGCCCGACATGGATTTCACGGTGGCCTCTCGCCTGCTGCGCGGCCTGCCCGTCACGCTCGTCTGCGGCACCGCCGATGAGTTCATCACCGACAACGCCCTAACCAAACAGCAGGAGTTCCTGCGCCAGCTGGGCGTAGAATCCACCTTGATTCGCTTCCCCGGCACCCATACCCTGCACGCCGCCACGCTCAGCGACTTAGCCACGGATTAGGACTACGGATTTTGTGCACGGCATAGCTACTCGGTTTCAAGTTCAGCATTTGTTAAAAACAGGAAAGCCACCTCACGTGAGGTGGCTTTCCTGTTTTTAGTCGACTATGCAATCCGTGAAATCCGATAAAATCCGTGCTAATTCGTGGTCACGTGATCAGGCCTTGCGAATAACTGCAGCGGCGGCCTGGGCAGCAGGCAGAATCAGCACTTCGGCCAGGTTAACGTGGGGTGGGCGCGTGACCATGAAGGCCAACAAATCGGCCACATCTTCGGCCCGCAGGGCCTCAAATCCCTGGTATACCCCAGCGGCCCGATCAGTGTCACCCTTGAAGCGCACCTCCGAGAACTCAGTTTCTACTGCGCCCGGGTTTACCTCGGCCACCCGAATGTGGTGGGGCAGCAAATCGAGGCGCATGCCCTTGGTAAGGGCCGCTACCGCCGCTTTCGAGGCGCAGTACACGTTACCGTTCGCATAGGTTTCATGGCCCGCAATGGAGCCAATGTTGATGATGTAACCCGTGTTGCGGCGCGTCATGGACGGCAATACGGCCCGGCTCACGTAGAGCAGGCCCTTTACGTTGCCGTCGAGCATGGCATCCCAATCCGCAGGGTCGCCGTTCTGGATGGGGGCCAGGCCGTGGGCGTTGCCGGCGTTGTTGATGAGCACGTCCACGTCGGCAAACTCGGCGGGCAGGCTGGCTACGGCCGCATCCACAGCCTCCCGGTCGCGCACGTCGAACGTGAGCAGGTGAGTCGGCACGTCGGCCAGCTCGCGGGCCAGCTCTTCTAACCGCTCGCGCCGCCGCCCCGTCAGCACCAGCTGAAACCCGGCCCGACCCAGCGCAACGGCCGTTGCCCGGCCAATACCCGACGAAGCGCCGGTAATGAAAGCAGTTTGCATTTTTTAAGAAGTTAGAAGTTAGAAGCAAAGAGTCAGGAGGGGATGTCATTCTTCGCTTCGCGCTGAGTGACGCCCCCTCCTGACTCTTCGAAACACTACCGCCCCGACCAGATATTGAGGTATAGCGTTACGGTGTTGCTTTTCATGCTTTGCAGGCTGCGGCTGTACACGTCGTTGTTGCCGGGTACGTAGAGGTTGGTCAGGCCGTGGGAGAAGCGTAGCTCGGGCGAGAACTTGAAGAAGGGGTAAAACAGGTCGAGGCCCACGCCGTACTCGATGGCAATGTCGGAGTTGGCCGCTTCGAGCAGGTTCACCTCAGGGTTTTTACGCCGCCCTCCAATGTTGAGGCTCGGCTTCACGCCCCCAACCAGGTACATCCGCGTATTACGCCGCCGCTCCGATTTCAGCTTGAACAGCAATGGAAAATCGAGTTGCGTGCTACCTATTTCCTGATCTTCGATTTCGGCCGGATCGTTAGAATTGGGGTCCGGGTTCGGACTGTAGCCTTGGTTCTTAAACTCGATACGGCGGGTCAGGAAGCTCACGCCGGGCGCAAAGGTGAGGGCCCCGTAGTTGCCCAGCCGCAAATCGCCCAGAAAGCCGACCGAGAAACCGGGGCTGACAACGGAATTGGCCGACACGCCCTGATTGGGGTAACCGGCGGGCGCGCTCAATCTTGTAGCTCGAGAAATTGGGGGCCACGTACATGCCCAGGTGCAGCCCCCGGTCGTCGTAGCCCACCAAATTGTCTACCGTCACCGATTTCACTACGCCTTGCTTGTTTCGGCTGGCGCTGGTGCGGCTTTTTTTCTGGGCCTGCGCGCCCAGCGGCAGGGTCATCAGGGCCAGGGCCAGCAGCCCAAGCCGAACTATTTTTGCGCCGTGTAGATGGAGCTGATGCCGAAGGTGAGGGGTTGCCATGCAGGAGATTTGAAACCAACTTTACGAAGAATCGCCAGAAAATCCGGGCCGTCCGGGAAGGCCTGCACCGACTCGGGCAGGTACGTGTAGGCGGCGCGGTCCTTGGAGATGAGCTTGCCGAACACCGGCAGAATGTTTTTGAAGTAGAAATTGTAGGCCTGCTTCATGGGGAAAGCCGTGGGCTTGGAAAATTCGAGCACCACCATTTTGCCGCCCGGTCGCAGTACCCGGTACATCTCGGCCAGCCCCTTCTCCAGGTTTTCAAAATTACGTACCCCAAACGACGCCGTTACGGCATCGAAGTGGTCGTTTTCAAAGGGCAGGTTTTCCGAGTCGCCCAGCTCCAGCCGGATCCGGTGGCCCAGGCCCTTACTGGCCAACTTGCGCCGGCCAACCTCCAGCATACCCTCCGAAATATCGATGCCCGTAATCTGGGCATCGGGCGTGGCAGCGCGCAGGGTTTCAATGGCAAAATCAGCCGTACCGGTGGCAATATCGAGGATCCGGGCCGGGCGTAGCGCCTTCAGCTCGTTCACGGCCTGGCGGCGCCAGTAGATATCGGTGCCCGCACTCAGGAAGTGGTTGAGGAAGTCGTACTTGCCGGCAATGCTATTGAACATCTGGGCGACCTGCGACTTTTTGCCAGCGGCGTCGTCTTTATAGGGTACTACGGACATGGCTTCTGAAGCGGAGAACGGAGGAATAGGAGCAAAATTGCCCAATTACAACGATTAGCCCCGCATTAAGTTAAAAAAAAGCGGGCCGGGCTTGGAGCCCGACCCGCTTTACATTTCAAACAACCAACGCTTAGTCGTTGTCGGTCTTCACTTTAACCTTGTTGCCCTCGGCATCCTTGGCTTTCGCGTCGATGGTGCCATCCTTGGTTACGGTCTTGCTCTTCGAGTCGTCCGCACCCTTGGTTTTCACCTTTACTTTGTCGCTATCCTCGTCTACCTTGGTTTTGATCTTGGTTCCGTCTTCGAGCGTTACTTTGCTCTTGCCGGGCTCCAGGGGAACCGTTGAGCGGGTACCCATGCCCATGCCCGTCGAGTTCATATTCGAACCCGTGTTCGGGCGGTTCATGTTCGAAGGCGTCGTACCCGAGCCGGGCTTGTTCATCATCGGCATCGAGTCGCCCTCTTTCACAATCACGCGGAAGTCGGTGCGGCGGTTAAGCTGCATGTTCTCCGGCGAATCGTTCGGGGCCACCGGACGACGCTCGCCGTAGCTTACCGTCACCATGCGGGTTTCAGCAATGCCGGCCTTCTTGAGGAAGTTGTAGGCTACGTTAGCACGGTTCTGACCCAGTACAATGTTGTACTCGTCGGTGTTGCGCGAGTCAGTATTGCCTTCAATCGAGATGTTAACGCCGGGGTTAGCCATCAGCAACTGGCTGACCTTGTTGAGCTCCACAATCGACTCGGGCCGCAGGGTGTACTTGTCGGTATCGAAGTAGATGGGGTTGACATTAGCCAAGTTGGCCGCTGTCGTATCGATGTAGTCGACGTAGAAGTCTTTTTCTACCACCGTCGAATCGTTGGTCGAAATCGGAACGGCGAACTCCTGGGTTTCAATGTTCTTGCCATCCTTGCTCACGGCCACCTGGTAAGTCCGGCCCGAGAGCAGGTCCACCCGATACTCGCCGGTGAGGGGCTTGCTTATGTCGCGGTAGCTCAGGGCCGTGCGGTCGGCCTGGGTTCCGCTGAACACCAACTCAGCACCGGGAATGGCGCTGCTGTCCTGGCGGGCCAATACCCGGCCCCGAACGATGGCGTTTTTGATGTAGTTGATGGTGTAGATATCCTTTTCGCCGTAACCGCCAATGCGGTAAGAGGAAAGGTAAGCATACGAGCCATCAGGGCTCAGACGGTAATACGTGTCGTCGTCGGGGGTGTTGATGGGGTAGCCCATGTTCTCGGGCCGGCCCCACTTACGGCCCAGCGAGTCGTACTCCGACTTGAAAATATCGTAACCGCCCATCGTGTTATGACCACGCGAGGAGAAATACATCGTCTTGCCGTCGCGGCTCAGATACGGGCTGTCGTCGTCGTAAGGCGTGTTGATGGCGCTGCCAATGCTCTTGGGTGCACCCCAGTCACCGCCCGGCGTACGGGTCGAGTAGTAAATATCGAGCGTATTGTCTTCCGAATACTTGCTGGTTGAGAAGTAAATGGTCAGGCCGTCGGGCGTGATATAGGCATCCGACTCGAAAGATGAAGTGTTGATGTTCTTATTGAGCCTCTTGGGCTCGGTCCAGTCAGCGCCGGCTTTCTCCGAGTACAGGATGTCCCCGTTCTCGTCGTTGCGGTACATGAGCAGCTTGGTGTCGTTATCGAACACCTGAATCGAGGCATCGTGGCCTTTGCCGTTGAGTACGCCGCTGAGCGAACGGGGCTTATCCCAGTTCTCGTCGTCGATACGCTTGGCTTCGTAGATGTTCTCGTAGTACTGCCCGTCGGCGGCAATCTTGTTTTTATCCTTCACGCTGCCATCGGCGCTTACGGCCGGGGCATTGCTCATATTATCCGAGCGGGACGTGAAGAGGAGCACTTTGTCATCGTTGGAGATTACCGGGCTGTGCTCCGACCACTGGGTGTTGATAACCGGACCCAGATTCTTGACAAAAATGTCCTTGGGGCTGTTGAACTGCACCTTGGCATTCTTGCTGTGCTGAATCAGCTGGGCCAACTCCTTCTTACGGGAATCTTTCGTCTTGAGCGTAGCGTTGTACGCCTGGAAGTGCGTGATGGCTTCGTCGAAGTTGTAGTTCAGATGATCTACCCGACCCAACCAATACTCCACATCCTTCGACACGTTCTTCTTCAGGCGCTGTGCTTTGTAGATATAGTCACTGGCTTTCTCCTTATCGAATGACATGTAGGCAATACCGGCCCGGAACAGCGCTTGCGCATTGTTGGGGTCCTTGGCCAGTACCTGCTCGTAATAGGGCAACGATGCCCGGTAGTTCTCTTGTCCGAAGAACTTGTTGGCCGTTTTCAGCTGCTGGCGAGTGCCTTGAGCCAGGGCAGGCTGGGCCATAGCAGCCGTGAGCGCAAAGGCGCACGAGGCTTTCAATAACCTTCTGACTAAGTTGTCCATTGTTGGAGGGGTTAGGGAAATAAGGAGTTGCAAAAGAAGGGGGAAAACCGCCGAACGGCAATTACGCGGGCGGCTTTTAAGAGTTGCCTCTTATACTGAAAAACAGTGCTAGGGTTGAGTTAGCAGGAGTGAGAATAGCGGATAGAATCCAAAAAACTCGCTTTTTTCTCACTTACTTTTTCCTGAATTGAAACGGAGGCTGATGGTCTAGCGAGCAAAGATAGAACTTTTATAATACGGCCTTAGCCGCATCCAGTTTGATAGCCGCTAGTAGACAACTGACAAAAAAGGCCGTAAAGCGACGGGCTGTTTTACGCAGCCGTTTGCCTTCCAGCATGGTCAGTTGTCACGCAAATATAGTTCGACCAGATCAACCGCAAGGTTTTTCTTAAAAAAATCATGCTGTATGCCAACTTCCTAGCTGGCCAGCCCAATTCCGTATCTTTGTCGTTCAGCTTTGTTTGTACGATTGCATGACTATTCAGGACGCTAAATTTTTGATGAGCAACTCCCGTGTAGAGGAGTGCCCTGCCCCTACTCTACCCGAATACGCCTTTATTGGCCGCTCGAACGTGGGTAAGTCGTCGCTCATCAACATGCTCACCAACCACAAAGGGCTGGCCAAAACATCGTCGTCGCCGGGCAAAACCCAGCTCATCAACCACTTTTTAATCAACGACAACTGGTATCTGGTGGATTTACCGGGCTACGGCTACGCGAAAATCAGCAAAGATGCCCGGGCCAAATGGGCCCGCATGATTAACTTTTACCTGCGGCGGCGCGAAAACCTGACCTGCGTGTTCGTGCTCCTCGACTCGCGCCACCAGCCCCAGGCCGTGGATCTGGAGTTTATGGAGCAGCTCGGGTCCGAGGGCATTCCGTTCGTGATGGTGTTCACCAAAGCCGACAAGCAGTCGGGCTCGCGCACCAGCCAGCACGTGGTGCAGTACCTGGAAACGATGGGCCAGAGCTGGGACGAGCTGCCGCGGCATTTCGTGACGTCGGCGGAGGAGAAAACGGGGCGCGATGAGGTGCTTGATTTCATCGCCGAAATCAATCAGCAGCTGGCCCAGGCCCCCGACCAGAACTCCGACCAGGCTTAACTTGGCGTCGTTCTTGCGACGGAAAGGGCAAGTCGCTCCACTTTTCCATTTACTATTCTTTTCCTGAACGATGAAGAAGACTATTTTCCTGCTCAGCTTCGGCCTGCTGGCCGCTGCCGCAGCTCCCGCTGTGGCTCAGAAAACCAAAATCAAAGTAAAAACCGATGGCCCGGCCCCGGCCATGGAAGCCGTGGAGGCTGCCGCCAGCGCCTCGCCCCAAACCACGAAGGCCATTCCGGTGGCCGAATACTACGAAGGCGGCCAGGAGGCCATGTACGCCTTTATCGACCAGGAGCTCAAATACCCTGTAATGGCCCGGCGCAACCGCATCCAGGGCCAGTGCATCGTGAGCTTTACGCTCAATACCGACGGCACGCTCTCGGGCGTGAAACTGGTAAAGCAGATTGGCGGCGGCTGCGGCGAAGAGGCCCTGCGGATTGTAAAGCTGCTCAAGTTCAACAACCCCGATTACGCCATCCTGACCAGCCTGCCCATCACGTTCAAGCTCTAAGGCAGCGGCGGGGCAGCGGGCCGGAAGGCCCGTTCGCCGCCGTTGCGTACCTTCGTTCTTTCAACCACTGCTTTCTTCCTATGCCCTACGACCTGAAGGAAATTGCCGCCATTAGCGGAATGCCCGGTCTGTACCGCCTCGTGAAGCCGACCCGTGCCGGCGTTATCATCGAAGCCCTCACCGACAAGAACACCCGCTCCGTGGCCTCGGCCCAGAACAAGGTGTCGCTGCTCCAGGAGATTTCCATCTACACCCAGGACTACGACCAGACGGTACCCCTGACGGAAGTGTTCGACCGCATTTATCAGCAGCACGGCGCCCAGCTGGCCCTAACGCACAAATCGAACGAGCAGGAGCTGGCGGCCTTCATGGCCGGCATCATCCCCGACTACGACCGGGAGCGAGTGTACCTGTCCGACATCAAAAAACTGGTGCAGTGGTACCACGTAGTAAGCCAGCGCCTCGACTACCAGGCCCCGGCCCAAGACGATGAGCCGACCACCGACGAGACGGCGGCCGACAAAGCCCCCGCCGCCGAAGCTACCGCCGATAAGCCCAAGGCCAGCAAGAAAATGGCCAAGCCAGGTGCCGATGAGGCCATGAGCACGGCCGGCATCATTCCGGCTGCTCCCGAAGACAACGCGGCCGGCAACCCCGAAGCGGCCCCAGCCAAAACGGCCAAAAAGCCGGCGAAGAAGAAAGCCGAGTAAGCTTTTACTGCTTCTCTATAAAGTAAGAGCGCCGCCTATCCGGATCCGGATAGGCGGCGCTCTTACTTTATAGAGAAGCGCGGTTGGCAGCGGGCCTACATTTCGACACCGGTCCGGGCCACTTCGGCGGCCAGGAATTCTTCGGCCTTCTCCACCATTTCGGCCGAGCCGATGAACACCGGGCAGCGCGAGTGCAGTTCGGTAGGCTCCAGCTCCAGGGTGCGGCGGTGGCCGTTGCTGGATTTACCGCCCGCCTGCTCGACAATGAAAGCCAGCGGGTTGCACTCGTACATCAGGCGCAGCTTGCCCTTGGGCGCCTTGCTCGAACCGGGGTACATATAGATGCCGCCCTTGAGCAGGTTGCGGTGAAAATCGGCCACCAGCGACCCAATGTAGCGGGCCGAGTAGTTCTGGTCTTTGCAGTAGGCCACAAATGCCTTCGTGCCTTCCGAGAAATACTCCGACAGTCCCTCATTAATGGAGTATACTGTGCCGCCGGCAGGCGTCTGGATGGTGGGGTGCGAGAGGAAGAATTCGCCCAACGAGGGCTCGTAAGTAAAGCCGTTCACGCCATTGCCGGTGGTATACACCAGCATGGTGCTGGAGCCGTAAATCACGTAGCCGGCCGCCACCTGGTGGGTGCCGGTCTGGAGGCAGTCCTGGGTGGTACCCTCGCTGCCGGCCGGCGATACGCGGCGGTAGATGCTGAAGATGGTGCCGATGCTCACGTTCACGTCGATGTTCGACGAGCCGTCGAGCGGGTCGATGGCCACCACGTACTTGCCCTGGGCATTGCCGGTCTGGATCATATCCTCATCTTCCTCCGAGATGATGGTGCATACCTCGCCCCCATTACGCAGGGCCCGGATGAAGCGGATGTTGGCAATCACGTCGAGCTTCTGCTGGTCTTCGCCCTGCACGTTACGGTTGCCGTAGGCGCCGGCAATATCAATGAGGCCCGAGCGGTTGATTTCGCGGTTAACGATTTTAGCCGCCAGGGCAATGTCGCGCAGCAACTGGCTTAGCTCGCCGGTGGCATACGGAAAATCTTCCTGCTTGCGCATGATGAAGCGGTCCAGGGTAGTGCCAACGGGCAGGGCAAGCTTGTCGTGGTTGTCCATTAGAAGAAGTGGGAGGGTATAAGTCGGATGGGAAAGATCAAAAGTAACCAATTTGGAGGAGCCTGAGCGAAATTTCGCTCGGGTTTTTCCGGTAACGTTTGCGGTTTGGGCAGGGCCGAAGCCGCGCCCCGGCCTTACATTTGGGACCATGCACGAATCAGGTCAGCTGAAAGTTTACAAATTCGGGGGCGCGTCGGTGAAGGATGCCGCCGCCATTCGCAACCTCGCCCGTATTGTGCGCGAGCACGGCCAACCGGGGCCGTTGGCCATTGTGGTATCGGCGATGGGCAAAACCACCAACGCCCTCGAAGAACTCCACCGCCTGGCCCACGCCGGCCACGATTATACTGCGCCACTGCAGGTTTTGGTCGATTTTCATGAAGGGGTAGCCCGGGAGCTGGACCTGCCCACCGGCCTGCTCGCCGGCCTGCTCGACCAGCTAGGTGAGCAGTTGAGTGCGGCCCGGGCAGCCGACGATTTCGACCGGCAGTACGACCAGATTGTGAGCTTTGGGGAGTTGCTGTCTACCCGCATTGTGGCCGCCGCGCTGCCGGGGGCCCGCTGGCTCGACTGCCGGCCCCTGATCCGCACCGACGCCACTTGGCGCGAGGGCCGGGTAGACTGGGCGGCTACCGAAACGGCGCTTCGGGCAGCGCTGCCCGAAGCGGTGCTGGCCCAGGGCGGGCCGTTCGTGACCCAGGGCTTTCTGGGCGGCACGGCCCAGGGCCTGACGACCACGCTGGGCCGGGAGGGCTCCGACTTTACGGCCGCCATTCTGGCCTACTGCCTCGGGGCCGAGTCGGTGACGATCTGGAAAGACGTGGCCGGGCTGCTCAACGCCGACCCCAAAATCTTCCCCGACACGGTGCGCTACCCCGAAATCAGCTACCAGGAAACCATTGAAATGGCGTACTACGGCGCTTCGGTTATTCACCCCAAAACCATTAAGCCGCTGGCCGTGCGCGGCATTCCGCTGCTGGTGAAGTCGTTTCTCGACCCGGCCGCCGAGGGCACCCGCATCCACGACTGCCGCCACGCGCTGCTGGTGCCGGCCTTCATCCGAAAAACCGACCAGTGCCTTATCTCCTTCGAGTCGCGGGAGCTGGACTTTATTTCGGAGGAAAACCTGCAGGTGATTTTCGGGGCTTTGGCGCAGGTGCGGCTTAAAATCCGGCTCATGCAGAACTCGGCCATCAGCTTCTCGGTCTGCACCGATTTTTCGGCCTACCGCCTCAACCAGCTGCTGGCGCTGCTGCGCGACCAGTTCACCATCCACTACAACACCGACCTGGCGCTTTACACCATCAAAAACTACGACGCCGAGAGCCTGCGCCGCCTGACGGCCGGCCGGGAGCTGCTACTGGAGCAGCGCACCCGCCAGACGTTTCAATTCGTGTGCCGGATGGGAGCTGAAGGACTGATTGAGGAACTGGGGAACTGAGGGTCTGGGGGCTGAGGCCCGTTAAAACGTCATTCAGAGCGAAGCGAAGAATCTCGCGTGCTGTCGTTGAGTTCCTATTGCAACGACAGCACGCGAGATTCTTCGCTTCGCTCTGAATGACGTTCTTTGTTGTCTCAGACCCCACCCAAACCTCTATGACGCCCGAATTCATCCTCGTAACGCCCCAGGCCCGGCCCCGGGTCGCCCTCATTCAACTCAACCGCCCTAAGGAGCTCAACGCCCTTAATCTGCAGCTCATGCAGGAAGTGGCCGCCGCCCTGCGCGAGCTCGACCAGGACCCCGAGGTGCGGGCTATTGTGCTGGCGGGCAGTGAGCGGGCCTTCGCCGCCGGCGCCGACATCAAGCAGATGGCTGGCCGCACGGCTATCGATATGCTGCTTATCGACCAATTCACGATCTGGGACAGCATCCGGCGCACCACCAAGCCGCTGATTGCCGCCGTGTCGGGCTTTGCGCTGGGCGGGGGCTGCGAGCTGGCCATGACCTGCGACATGATTGTAGCTTCGGAAACGGCCCAGTTCGGGCAGCCCGAAATTCGCATTGGCACCATGCCGGGTGCGGGCGGCACCCAGCGCCTGACGCGGGCTATCGGCAAGGCCCGGGCCATGGAAATGGTGCTCACCGGCCAGTCGATTTCGGCTGCTGAGGCCGCCCAGCACGGCCTCGTAAACCGGGTAGTGCCGGTGGGCCAGTTTCTGGAAGAAGCGTTCCGCCTGGCCGGCAGCATTGCCCAGATGTCGCCGGTAGCGGCCCGGTTGGCCAAGGAATCGGTGAACCGCGCCTTCGAGACCCACCTCGATGAGGGCCTGCACTTCGAGCGCAAGAACTTCTACCTCACCTTCGCCTCCGACGACCAGAAGGAAGGCATGGCCGCCTTCGTGGAAAAGCGCCCGGCCGATTTCAAGGGCCGGTAAGCGCAGACGAACAGGAGCCGCTGTTTCGTTCGCTGCTGCGCTTGTCTTTTTCTGTTGCGAGAAACCTGTTGCGAGAAACATTTTTTTCCGCCACGGTCTTAATGGTTTATCTTTGCGGAGAATAATTCTTAGCTGTGTCCCTGCCCTCCTCTCATCACCATCCGGCCCCTACCCCCAGCCACCTGCCCCAGCAACTGGCTCAGGCAGGCCTGCGGGCTACGCGCCAGCGGGTGCTTATTCTGGAAAGCCTGCTGGTGCTGCCCGGCCATCCGACGGCCGAACAGGTACACCAGCACGTGCGGGCACAGGTGGAGTCTATTTCGCTGGGCACTATCTACAAAACCCTCGACTCGTTTGTAGCCGCCGGCCTGACGCGGCGGGTGGCCTCGGCCGAGGGCTCGGCCCGGCGCTACGATGCCGACTGCACTGAGCACCACCACCTGTTCTGCACTGACACCCAAGAGATAATCGATTACTGCGACCCGCAGCTCGATGCCCTGATTCGTGACTTCTTCGCTGCCCGGGGCCTGCCCGACTTTCAACCCCACTCCTTCTCGCTCCATGTGAAGGGCAGCCGGATTGCCGGGGGCGCAACGGCCAACCCCGAGAACTAGCGCCGTAACCGGCTGGCCGCCACCAGCGGCCCGAATACTGCCTTTAGAACGTATTGAGAGCGGGAGCGTATAGGATATCCTTTTACTTCGCTTTCCCTCCTTCTGTATGGCAGTTTTAGTTGGTAAACGTGCTCCTTCCTTTAAGGCCATTGCCGTAGTTGATGGCCAGTTTGAGGAGGAGTTTTCCCTCGACCGGTACCTGGGTAAGAAACACGTCATCTTTTTCTTTTACCCCGCCGATTTCTCCTCCTTGTGCCCCACCGAAATCGTGGCGTTCCAGAACCGATTGGCCGATTTTGAGAGCCGGGGCGTAGCTATTGTGGGTTGCTCGACTGATACCCACTACGCCCACCTGGCTTGGCTGCAGACGCCCCGGGCCAACGGCGGCATTGCGGGTACTACTTATCCGCTGGTGGCCGACGACACCAAAACCATTGCTTCCAACTACGACGTGCTCGGTGGCCATTACGACTACAATGAGGCTGGCGAAATGACCTTTGTCGGCTCGCCCCAGGCTTACCGCGGCCTGTTCCTGATCGACAAGGATGGCATTGTGCGCCACCAGGTAGTAAACGACCGCGCCCTGGCGCGCAACGTCGACGAGGCCCTGCGCATGGTGGAAGCTCTCCAGTACTTCGAGGAACACGGAGAAATCTGCCCCACTACCTGATGGGCGCCAGGAAGTTGGAGTGAGAATTAGTCGACTTCCTGGCAGCTCCGTTTTTCAACTTTCCAGGCACTGGCCTTCTTGCCCTGCTAACTTCCCGAAAGTCTCTGCCCGACCAGGTGGGGGCTTTTTGCCTGATAGTGGGGGGAAGCGCGTACTTTTGTGCCTGAACTACCCCGTCTGGGCTGGGTTTCGCTGCAGGTGCCTATTGCCGCCTTCTGCCCCCGCCCGTCCGTTTGCTACCCCGACCACACCTTGCGCTTTTTATATTCTACTGGTCTGCACTTTTACGCCTTGCTGCTCCGGCTGCTGGCCCCCGCCGTGCCCAAAGCCGCCCGCTGGACGGCCGGGCGGCAGGGGTTGCTGGGCCGCATCCGGGCGGCGTTGCGCGATGAAACCGCGCCGCTGGTCTGGTTTCATTGCGCTTCGCTGGGCGAGTTCGAGCAGGGCCGCCCCCTGATGGAGGCCTACCTGGCCGAGCACCCGGGCCATAAGCTGGTACTCACCTTCTTCTCACCCTCGGGCTATGAGGTGCGCCACAACTGGCCCGGGGCGGCCTACGTGTTTTACCTGCCCCTCGATACGGCCGCCAACGCCCGGGCCTTCCTCGACGCCGTGCGGCCCGAGCTGGCGGTGTTCGTTAAGTACGAATTCTGGTATTACTTCCTTGCCGAGCTGCAACGGCGGCAGATTCCGGCCATCTGCGTATCGGCCATTTTCCGGCCCGAGCAAGTATTTTTTCAGCCCTGGGGCGGTTTTTTCCGGCGGATGCTGGGCTTGTTTACCCATATTTTCACCCAGAATCAGGCCTCGGCCGACCTGTTGCGCGGGGCGGGCCTCACCCGCGTAAGCGTGGCCGGCGACACCCGCTTCGATACGGTCGTGCATACGGCCTCGGCTGCGCCCCGTTCCCTACCCCTGGTAGAGGCCTTTACCGACGACTGGTGCCCGGTGCTGATTGTGGGCAGCAGCTGGGCCGAAGATATGACGGTGCTCACGCCGCTGCTGGAGCAATACCAGCAGGAGTTGCGATTCATTATAGCCCCCCACGAAATCAACGAGCCCAACCTGCGCCGGGTCGAGGCCGCACTGCCGGGCCGGGTGGTGCGTTACTCGCAGGCCGTTGCCGGCAGCGTCGAGCAGGCCCGGGTGCTGCTCATCGACAACGTGGGGCTGCTGAGCCACCTCTACCGGTTTGGGCATTTCGCCTACGTGGGCGGCGCCTTCGGCAAGGGCCTGCACAATACGCTGGAGGCCGCGGCCTTCGGGCTGCCGCTGTTTTTCGGCCCGACTTACCACAAGTTTCAGGAAGCCCAGGACTTGGTAGAGCTGGGCTGCGCCTTTCCCGTTAACTCGGCCCAGGAGCTGCTGCAAGTGTTTGGGGGCCTGTACCACCGCGAGGAAGCCCGCCTGCGGGTGCAGGATGCGAGCCTCGATTACGTGCACGACCACAGCGGGGCCACCCGCAAAATCATGCGCTGGATAGCGGCGAATGAGCGAATGAGTGACTCAGTGAATGAGTGAGCTGTTCGGTCATCTTTTGTCTGAGGGCTATTGGCGTAAGCCTTAGCCAAAAGCCCCATTGCGTGGCCTGAGCCCTGCGCGCAGCGGACGCCCGCTACAGGATAACCAGGTCAGCACCTCTTACTTCACTCATTCGCCGAGTCACTCATTCACTCATTCACCATCCATGACCGGAATTATTGTCAGATCTACAGGCTCGTGGTACGTAGTGCGCGAAGTGAGTACGGGGCAAATGCACCACTGCCGGCTACGTGGTAAGTTTAAGAACCAGGGCCTGAAGGTGAGCAACCCGCTGGCTGTGGGCGACGAGGTGGAGTTTACGGTGGAGGAGCAGACCGAGGGCGCAGGCGTCATCCATCACATTGCCCCCCGCCGCAACTACATTATCCGCCGCTCGGTGCACAAAACCGAGCACGCCCACATTGTGGCCGCCAACCTCGACCAGGCCCTGCTGGTGGTGACGCTGGCCTCGCCGGCTACCTCGTTCGGGTTCATCGACCGGTTTTTGGTGACGGCCGAAGCCTACCACATTCCCGTCACCATCCTCTTCAATAAAACCGACCTCTACGACGCCGATCTGGCCGAGTATCAGGATCAGATTTTGCACATGTACGGCCGCCTGGGTTACCCCGGCCTGCGCTGCTCGGCCCAGAACGGCGAGGGGCTGTCTGACATCGATAACCTGCTCGACGGGAAAGTATCGCTGCTCTCGGGCCACTCGGGGGTAGGTAAAAGCACGCTCATCAACGCTCTGGTACCCGACCTCGACCTGAAGACGGCCGAAATCAGCCAGTTCTCCGATAAAGGCGTGCACACGACCACCTACGCCGAGATGCTGGAAGTGCGCCCCGGCACCTACCTCATCGATACGCCCGGCATCAAAGAGCTGGGCCTCGTTGATATGAAGGCCGGCGAGCTGGCCCACTACTTCCCCGAAATGCGGGCCCTGCTGGGCCAGTGCCGCTACCACAACTGCCAGCACCTGCACGAGCCCGGCTGCGCCGTGCGCGAAGCCGTAGATAAAGGCCGCATTGCCCTGCCCCGCTACGACAGCTACCTCAGCATGCAACAGGCCGAAGACAACCGGAAGTGAGAAGTGAGAAGTGAGAGGTTAAAGGTGGAACGTCATTCAGAGCGCAGCGAAGAATCTCGCGTGCAATGGTAACTCTACTATCAGAAGTTACTTTGGCACGCGAGATTCTTCGCTGCGCTCTGAATGACGACCTGCCTGGTTTTTCACCCCAACAAAAAACCCCGGACGCCTGAGCGCCGGGGTTTCTTATTTTCAGCTAAAGCAGCTTACTTCTCCAGGGGCAGAATAACCGCGTCGATGACGTGGGTAACACCGTTGCTGGAAATAACGTCGGCAACCTGCACGGTGGCCGGGGCATCTTTGCCGTTACCAACCATTACCACACCGTCCTTGATCGTCACTTTCAGCTTTTCGCCGTTGACGGTGGTCAGCTCCTGACCGTCTTTCAGGTCCTGGGCTACGAGGCGGCCCTGGATAACGTGGTAGGTAAGTACCGAAGCGAGCTTGTCCTTGCTTTCGGGCTTGAGCAGGCCAGCCAGCGCGCCGTTGGGCAGCTTATCGAAGGCAGCATTGGTGGGGGCGAATACCGTGAACGGGCCGGGGCCGCTGAGCGTACCATCGAGGCCGGCGGCCTGTACGGCTTTCACCAGCGTGCTCACGCTCGAAGCCATTACGGCATTCTGTACAATGGTATTGGTAGGCACCATGGCTACGCCATCGACCATAACACCTTCGGGCTTACCCATGCGGGCATCGTCGGCCATCATAGCCGTGGAGTCAACCATCGGGGTAGTCATCGAATCGACGCTGGCGTCGGCCTTTTCAGTGTTGCTGTCGCCGCAGGAGGTGAGGCCGAGGCTAAGGGTGCCAGCGGCCAGCAGGGCCAGCGTAGAGGAGCGCAGGAATTGATGCATGATGAGCGGAAATGGGGTTGGGAAACAGTGAAAGAATGAAAAAAGGACGACTCCGCCCACGGCGAAGTTAGCAGGCTTACGAACCATTAGCCTACCCGGATGTTTGGCTGCTGGCAAAACAGTTACCTTTGCCCGACCCGCAACCCGGGCCGAGCGGGGGCGTATGGCCCCTTAAAGCACTCTTTTTACTCTTTTTAAATCGACCATGAAAACTGCCGAAATTCACACCAGTAAAGGTGTTATGAAAGTGGAGTTCTACGAGCAGGACGCGCCTAACACGGTAAAAAACTTCACTGACCTAGCCCAGAAAGGCTTCTACGACGGCCTGAAGTTTCACCGCGTTATTCCCAACTTCGTGATTCAGGGCGGCTGCCCCAACTCGCGCGACGGCGCCAAGGGCAGCCCCGGCACGGGCGGCCCGGGCTACAAAATCGACTGCGAGCTCAACGGCGACCACCAGTACCACGAGCGCGGCGCCCTGAGCATGGCCCACGCCGGCCGTAACACCGGTGGCTCGCAGTTCTTCATCGTACACTCGCGCGACAACACCGCCCACCTCGACCGCAACCACACCGTATTCGGTAAAGTGGTGGAGGGCCTCGACATCATCGAGCAGATCAAGGCCAACGACGAAATCGAGAAGATTGTCGTGAGCGAGCAGGCGTAAGTTCCCTGCCGTCTCTTTGCACTCGGCCCCCATCGGCTTCGGCTGGTGGGGGCCTTTTGTTGGCCGGTTGCCGCGTCGGGGCGCAACTCGTCCGTAAGCACCGCGTAAGAATAGGGACAGCGGTTCCTTACCGGAACTACGCGTTACATTCTCTTCCTATGAAAAAGTCCAACCATACCCGCTCATTCCTGTCGCTCATCCTCGGTGCTACCTTACTGCTGAGCAGCGGCTGCGCTGCCTTCAAGTCCGACATGGACTCCAGCAACCCCGTTATCGCGGCCCAGGCCCAGCGCATCAGCGACCTGCGCAACCAGATCAGCGACCAGGACCGCCTGGTGGAAACCGAAAAGGCTAAGCTTAAGTCGCTGGAATACCAGCTTAAAAGTGCCCAGCAGGAGCTCAAGGCCCGTAAGATGTAATACTGCATCCGGCTCCGACCCTTACGGCCAACAAAAAGCCCGCTTACCGGACGGTAAGCGGGCTTTTTGTTGGCCGAGCTGTTGGTTTGGCTGTTGCCAGGCTCTAGCGGCGGCGGCCGCGCTGGGGCTTCTCGTCTTCATCGTCGTCGTCCTCATCCTCGTCGCCTTCGCCGAAGGTGGGCATGGTGAACATGGAGGCTGAGCAAGTCCTTGAACTGCGCGCCGGCCGTGAGGCGGTTGCGCGAAATCAGGCTGTGCTCGCGTCAGGCCGTGGAGCAGGAACTCCATCAGGAAATAGGTCGTGTCGGGCGTCTTCGTTGGGGTGCAGCTCGGTCACGATGTCGCGCAGGCCGGGCACCTGGTCGAGGGCCGTGCGGTAGTCCGTCGGTGCTGGCGTCGTGCAGCAGGTCCAGCGGTGTGGCCGTTGCCGAACCACTCCTGCACCGTTTTGTAGGGCGAGGGGCGGTTTTTGAGCTTCTTGGACTTGTCGGGGTCGGGGAAGTAGTTGCAGGAACAGCGTGCGGATGGCCTTGCCCATGAGCTTCTCGGCCACGATGCCGGCTCCCTCCTGCTCGCCCTCGTACACCAGCTCCACCTTGCCGGTGATGGCCGGCACGGCCGAGATAAAGTCGCCCACGCGCACGTAGGTGTTGCTTTTCGCCGTTGAGCAGCGCCCGGCGCTCGGCCCCGGCCAATCACCTGCTCGTAGGCCGAGATGGTGAGGCGGGCCGATACGCCCGACTTGGCATCCACGAACTCGGAGCCGCGGGCCTCCACGGCCACCTGCTCCACCAGGTCGTGCGATGATTTCGTTGGTCGTCACCATGCCCTGCTGCTCGTCCTTGATGCGGGCTTCCTGCTTGGTGATGCGCTTGCCGATTTCGATGGACTTCGGGTAGTGCGTGATAATCTGGGCGTCAATCCGGTCCTTGAGGGGCGTCACGATGCTGCCGCGGTTGGTGTAGTCCTCGGGGTTGGCCGTGAACACGAACTGGATATCCAGCGGCAGGCGCACCTTGAAGCCGCGAATCTGAATGTCGCCTTCCTGCAAAATATTGAACAGCGACACCTGGATGCGGGCCTGCAAGTCGGGCAGCTCGTTGATAACGAAAATGCCGCGGTGGGCCCGCGGAATCAGGCCGAAGTGAATCACCCGCTCGTCGGAATACGGCAGCTTCAGCGTGGCGGCCTTGATGGGGTCGGCGTCGCCGATGAGGTCGGCCACCGATACGTCGGGCGTGGCCAGCTTCTCGGTGTAGCGGTCGGCGCGGGGCAGCCAGGCCACGGGCGTGTCGTCGCCGTTCTCGGCAATGAGGTTTTTGGCAAACACCGACAGCGGCTGCAGCGGGTCGTCGTTGAGCTCGGAGCCGGCCACCACGGGCATGTACTCATCGAGCAGGTTGATGAGCAGGCGGGCAATGCGGGTTTTGGCCTGGCCGCGCAAGCCCAGCAGGTTGATGTGGTGCCCGGCCAGAATGGCGCGCTGCAGCTCCGGAATCACGGTTTCCTCGTAGCCGAAGATGCCGGGAAACACGTCTTCGCTCGCTTTGCAGCTTGCGAATGAGGTTTTCGCGCAGCTCCGCTTTCACGGAGCGGGGCTTATAGCCAGACTTTCTTCAGCTGGCACCGAGGGTGGTGATATGTTTGCAAGTGGTTGGCGGAGAGCTGGAATCGTATGAAGGCATGTAGGGAAAGTAGTGGAATGTGCGAATTTGAGTTCTGTTATCCTTCATCCGGCGGCATCCGCCAGCAAAGCATAGCAACAATAGGCATGACGGGGTCGTGAGCCTGTAGCGCGAAGCTCCAGCTTCGCGCATTACAGAACGGAATCATTTGGAAGTCAGCAACGATACGCGAAGCTGGAGCTTCGCGCTACAGCGCTCTTGCGGCGGTTCTTCTTGTAGTCCTCGAAAATCATGTGGCCCAGGCCCTTGAGGCCGGAGTAGTAGGCCTTGCCCTGGTTCACCTCCGTGAACTCCTCCACGAACTGCTGCAGGTACGGGTCGGAGGCAATCATGAAGGTGGTGATGGGAATTTTGAGGCGGCGGGCGGCGGCGGCCAGGTTCAGGGTCTTGTTCACCACTTTGCGGTCGAGGCCGAAGCTGTTTTTGTAGTAGCCGCCGCGCTTCCTTGAGGCAGGTGGGCTTGCCGTCGGTAATCATGAAAATCTGCTTGTTGGGCGTTTTGCGCTTGCGCAGCAGGTCCATGGCCAGCTCCAGGCCGGCCACGGTGTTGGTGTGGTAAGGGCCCACCTGCAGGTAGGGCAAATCCTTCACTTCAATCTGCCAGGCATCGTTGCCGAACACGATGACGTCGAGAAAATCCTTGGGGTACTTCTGCTTCACGAGCTCGGCCAGGGCCATGGCCACTTTCTTGGCGGGCGTGATGCGGTCTTCGCCGTAGAGAATCATCGAGTGCGAGATGTCGATCATCAGCACGGTGCTGGTCTGGCGTCTTGTGCTCGTTTTCGCGCACTTCCAGGTCGCCCTCGGTCAGCATGAAGTCGTCGCCGGCCCCGATGCCGTGGTTGAGCTGGGCGTTGCGGATGGACTCTCGGTCATCTGAATCTGGTCCAGCGAGTCGCCGAAGCGGAACTCGCGCAGGTCGGTGCTCTGCTCGTCGCCCTGGCCGGTGTGGGGCGTGCGGTGGTTGCCGGTGCTGCTCTTTTTCAGCTTGCCGAAGATCTCCTCCAGCGCCGACTTGCGGATGCCCTGCTCGGTTTTGGGCGTAATCTTGAAGTCGCCCGCTTCCTGCGCGTTTTCATCGATGTAGCCCTTTTTTTTCAGGTCTTCGATGAAGTTGCCCATGCCGTAGTCGTCGTCGGTCAGGCCGTACTGCTTGTCGAGCTCATTGAGCCACGACAGGGCCTCGCCCACGTCGCCGCTGGTGATGGTGACGAGCTGCATGAAAAGCTTAAACAGCGAGTCGAAGCCCTTTTCGGGCTGGTTTCTTCGGGCACAAAATCGCGGAATCGGAAGCCTGCGGACATAAGAGGAAGGAATTGAATGCTGAGAACAACCGGCGGGCCATGTTTAGTTGTGTGGCTTTAGTTGCTGGCTATCGGACCCGCCGATTCGCCGGGGTTACTCCTGACTGGTCGGTCGGTTCAGCAACCACTAACGCTCACCCTACCAACACGCTACCCATGAAAGCCATCTGGAACAACACCGTCGTGGCCGAGAGCAACGACACCGTAGTTGTTGAAAACAACCACTACTTCCCCGCCGATTCCATCAAAAAGGAGTTTTTCGAGGACAGCATTGCCCAAACTACCTGCCCCTGGAAAGGCCGCGCCAGCTATTACTCGCTGCGCGTGAACGGCGAGCTGAACAAGGACGCTGCCTGGTATTACCCCGCGCCCAAGGAGGCAGCAACGCAAATCAAAGACCGCGTGGCGTTCTGGAAAGGCGTACGGATAGAGGCTTAAACCGTCTGGGGCATCTGATTTTCAGAAGCAGGGTTGCTCGATTTGGCTGCCCATGCTGTGTATTGCGAAACACCGTTTTCGTTGCTGGTTGCGGTCACGCGAAAATTTCTTAAACACTATATAATCCGAAAAATACAACTTAATCTTACTACATTGCGTTAAAATTCTGCGAATCTCTCCCAGATCGCCCATCAGCCCTAACACGTGTCAGGGCTCTTTCAGCATCTTCCCTAACCTCACTTTATATGCGTTCTTCTTCTCTTTCCCGTTTGCTGTTCGCTACTGGTTTGGCAGCCGCCACCCTTACGGCTTGCGACTCTACGCGCCAAGTGGCTTCGGAATCTTCTTCCAGCCCCCTGCCCTCTACCCCCGCTATTGATGAGGGAGATGTAAGCTTCAACCAGGAGGTTACCCAGGGTGACCGTCGTTTCGAGGTAAAGACGTTTGGCTCGCAGGACCCCCGGGTCGTGAGCATCCGTGTTTACAAGGGGCAGTCGCTGACGGCAGATCCGTTGCGCACCTCGGTTGTTGGTGCCGTAACGGGCGTAAAATCGGCCGACCTCAACGGTAACGGCCAGCCCGAGCTGTACGTGATGACGGACAACAAGAAGGCCAATGGTGGTCTGTACGCGTTCGAGTTCAGCGACAATGGCTATAAGCCTATCTCGCTGCCCGGCACGCCAGCTGGCCAGGCCGGAATGGGCTACGATGGCCAGGATATGTACCAGATCAGCGGCAACAAGCTCGTGCGCATGTTCCCGGTAGTCGGCGACTCGGTTCAGACCAACCGCACTGTAGAGTACACACTCGACTCTTCCGGCCGCCTCATGATGGGCCAGTCGATGGACGCTAAGCGCTAATCTGACGCTGCCGGCCTCTAAGGCATTAGTATTTCTCAGTACAGCAAAGGCCCCGCAACGTTGGTTGCGGGGCCTTTGCTGTACTAGTATTAGGGAAACCGGTGATTCAAGACTAGCTAATCCACTTGAACTTGTATTCCAGCTTGGGCACGGGCATGCGGTCGGCCACGCGGCGCAGGCGGTTGGGCAGGGCCATGATGTAGTCGCGGGCCTTTTCGGCGGCCGGCGTCAGGCCGCGGATGCTGCTCGATTTTCCAGTCGGTGATGAGCGTAGTCGAGAATGTCGGTGTAGTCGTGGCTGGTGTACACGCCCAGGCGCTGGGCAGCGTCGGTGAAGTGGCCGAAGGTTTTGCCCATATCCACGCCCATTTCGCGCATGTAGTGGGCGGGCATCACAATCTTCTTGCGCATCATGTCCTCGAAGGCCAGCATCATTTCCGACGGGTCGACCTCGAAGATCTTCTCCACGAACGTCTTGTACACCCGGGCGTGGCGGTTTTCGTCGCCGGCAATCATGCCGCAGATTTTCGAGAGCTGGTCGTCGCCGGCGGTGCGGGCCAGCTGGCCCACGCGGCGGTGCGAGATGTTGGTGGCCATTTCCTGGTAGCGAGGTGTACACGAACGCCCGGTAGGGGTCGTGGGCCGTGCCCAGGTCGAAGCCGTCGTTGATGAGGTACTGGGTGCTGACCTCGAACTCGCGCATGTTCACGCGGCCCGAGAGGTAGAGGTAGCGGTTGAGCAGGTCGCCGTGGCGGTTTTCCTCGGCCGTCCAGCCCCGGATCCACTGGGCCCAGCCGTTGTCGCGGTCGCGGTTCAGGTCGTCGAGCTCATGAAACCAGGCTTCGTAGTTGGGCAGGGCTTCCTCGGTGATGGTATCGCCGATGAGCACGGCCAGCAGGTCGTAGCTCAGGCTCTTGGCCCGCTCGCGCAGCTGCTTTACCTCGTCGAAGAAAGTCATCGTGGCGCGAGTCGGGCATAAAGTCGGCGGGCTGCCAGTTGTCTTCCACGGTCTTGAGGAACGAATCAATATTTTCTTTCAGGAAGCCCTCCATTTGCTGGAGCACTTCGCTACGGGTGGCAACTGAGGCGGAAATCATGGCGATTGGGACAAGGGAGTACAGGAAAGCAAAGATATTATTCCTATAACCGGAGGCGGAAGTAATAAGTCCGGTTGAACCTACAATATTTTGGCCTTTTCTGGCTTTTGCACAAATTTTACACGCATTTGGTACAATTGAACCTCATCGGCAGCGAGGCTATCGGCCGGCACCCGCAACGGAACCAGGGCCTGGACCGGGCCGACTATTGGTGGGCGCAGGGCCAGTTGCCGGTTGAGCAGCGTGGCAGTTGCGGGCGTCAGGAGCCAGGCAGTAGCGGCGCGGCGCCCGAGGACCCGCAAGGCCTGCGTGAAATCGCGGGTACCGGTAAGTTGGCGGCGAAGGGCGGGCTGCGAAGGGTGTAGCGTCTGCCAGCCCCGCACCGTCAGCCACCGCAACGGCGCGGCGGCTCCGGTGCCCCCCGGCCACAGCACGGGTTCGAAGGGCGACTCGGCCTTGTACGTTTCTTCCAGCGCATCGGACACTACTATGCCCCCGGCCGGTAGCTGCTGCTCGGTCAGGTGGCGCAGGTGGTGGCGGGCGGCGCGGTTTTGGGCCTGCTCCCGGGCCAGCACGGTCCGGCGGTGCACTGTTTTGTATGTATAAGGCACGGCCGCCAGTACCAGCACGGCCAGCAGCGCAGCCAGCGAGCGGGCCGGTGGCGGCCCCGCCTGCCGCAGGAATAGGAGGTTACTCAGTACCCAGCAGTCGAGCAGCGGCAGGGCCAGGCGGGGAGGCAGCTTCAGCAATACACCCAAGCCCAGCACCAGTAGCACATAGCCCACCTGCACCACCCAAAAGCCGCGGCGGCCGGGGCGCGGGTGCACCGCTACCAGCCCGGCGGTGGCGGCCAGCAGCAACAGCAGGGGGAAATAGTCGCGCGGTAGCTGGTGGGCCAAAGCGCGCAGCTTGCCGGGCGCGGTCTGCGTCAGGAAATAACCCGCCCGAATAGGAGCTATCCGGCGCAGCGTGGGCTCATTAATCAGGGTAGAGTCGGCCAGCAGCCAGTGCCGGGCGGCGGCCAGGGCCAGGCTGTCGGGGGGTGAGAGGGCGGTAGTGGGCGGGGCCGTGAGCAGGAAGTCGTTGAGGTTGGACTTGAGCACATCGAGGCGGCGGAAGGTGGCGGCGGTGGGGCTCCAGGCCAACTGGAGCCCCACCGCGCCCAGTACCGCCCACAGGGCTACCCCGGCCAGCAGCGGCACTGCCCGGCGGCCGGCCAGCCACCACGCGCCCGGCAGCACCACCCCGGCCCCAAACAAGGCCATACTGGGCCGGATCAGCCAGCTCAGCCCGAAGGCCAGCAGCCCCAGCGCCAGGGCCCGGCGGGCGGGGGCCCGCTGGGCCGCGAACAGCACGCCCGTGCCCGCCAGCAGCACCGGCACCCGCGCGTAGTTGAACCAGAAGCCGTGCTCCAGCCAGGCCACCAGCCAAAACAGCACCATAAAAGCCAGCGCCAAGCGCGGCCGCGCCGCGCCATTTAGCAGCCGCCACAGCACCGCGGCCCCAAGCACGGTGGCCGCATACAGCAGCCCATAGAGCGTGAGCCCGTACCAGGGCACCACCGGGAAGGCCGCGTAGAGCCGGCTCCAGAGCGCGGCGTAGCCGTGGAAGTATAGGTGCAGATCGGAAACCGGAGCGGCGGCCGTAATTCCGCGCAGCAGGGCCACGATGGTCAGGTCGTCGTTGGTTTCGTAGTAGCAGCCCAGCCCCCAGCCCGCCGCCAGCAGCAGCACCAAAGGCAGCAATAAAATCCAGAACCGGTACCGCATCGGCCGCAAGGTAGGAGGTGAAATGGTGAGGTGGTGAAATGGTGAGTTGGTGTTCGGCTGGTCCTCCCGGCGCAGCAGGAGCAATTTGCGCCAACTGCGCATGATATGGTCCCCAAAACATCAGCTCACCATTTCACCACCTCACCATTTCACCTCCTACCTTGCGGGCGTGAATAATTTGCTTGCCCGCCTGCCAGCCCTGACGCTGCTGTTCGTCATCCTTTTTACCGGCGCTTACTTTCTGCTTACCCACGAGGGGCTTTACGCCCTCGACGATTATTACTACGCCCGTTATGCCCACCAGCTGCTGGCCGGCACCTTCCGCCTCGGCCCCGATCCGCAAGGGCTGCTGCACGACCCACTGCACGAGCGGTGGTTGATTTTTGGGCCCGTTGCGGGCTTCTTTGCCCTGTTTGGGGTCAACATCATCAGTGCCACGCTCTGGCCGCTGCTGGCCACGCTGGGCTGCGCCGGATTGATTTACGGGCTGTACGGGCGGCGCGAGCCGGTGGTGGCCAGCGGGGCCATGCTGCTGCTGGGCCTGCACTACTTCACGCTCAACCTGAGCAATTACCTCTACCCCGACAACATTCTGATGTTCTGGGCCCTGGCCGGCGCGGCGGCGCTGCTGCGGGGCCGCGAGCCGGGCCGGCGGGCCGGCTGGTGGGGGTTGGGCTTCGCGCTGCTGAGCTTCGCGGCCTTCCTGAGCAAGGAAACCATTGCCTACTACCTCCCCTTCTATGTGGCCATGCTGGGCCTCGACTTATGGCGGCGGCGGCACGGCCGTTTCTGGGCCGTAGCCCTGGCCGCGGGGGTACTGCTGCTGACGGGCTACCTGGGCTTCTACCAGTACCTCACCCACGATGCGCTCTACCGCCTCCACCTGATCGAGCAGACCAACGAGTTTCTCAGCGACAACAACTACCTCACCGGCAGCCGGGCCGCGCTGCTCAGCCGCCTGACCACCCAGCCGCTGGGCTTTTTCGTGGGTATCGGGCTGGGGCTGATGCTGGCGCTGGCCGCCGCGGCCCTGGGTCGGCCGGCCCCGGTGCATACCCCGGCGCCGACCACCGAAGCCCCCGACCGCCGCTTCTGGCTGGCGCTGGCAGCCATTACGCTGGCCCTGTACTGGCTGGGCAGCACTTCGCTCAGCCAGTACAACCCCATCACGCTGCTGCCCCGCATGACCACGCCCCTGCTCCCCCCGTTGGCCCTGGCGGCCGGTTTTGGGCTGAAGCGGCTGCTGGCGGCAGGCAATGGCGGGTGGCGGGCCTTGGCCGTAGGGCTGGCGCTGGGGCTGATGGCCGGGTGGCTGCGCACCGCCGTGGCTATCGTATATCTGTTGCCGGGCCTCTGGCTGCTGGGCGTGGGGCTGAGCCGGTGGTGGCCCCGCCGCCTGACCGCTTGGCTACTGCCCGGCTCGGCCCGGCTGGCCACCGCTACGGTAGCCGTTATGGCCCTGGCCCTGGCCGTGCGGCCGGTTTACTTCATGCGCAAGCCGCCGGTTTCAGCCCATTCGGCGCAGGCCCGGCTGTTGGGGCAACACCCCAGCCGGCCAACCCGGGGCACGCTGCTGATCGATGACTTTTTGATTGACAACTACGATTTCAGCTACGGCTTTCGGGTGCCGGCGGGCCTGCACTTCCGCCGCTACTGGGCCCGCGACTCCATCCGCATCAGCCCCGCGCAGCCGGCCTGGCTGCTGCTCAACCGCGCCACGCTCTCCAACGATGAACTCACCCGCAAGCTCATCCGCTACTCCCCCGATTCGGTGCTGAGCTGGTACCCCCGCCGCCGCCTGGTAGCCCAGGACGGGCCAGTGGAGCTGTATGAGGTTTTTGGAGAAGAGAGATGAGAGGTTAGAAAGAGTATGAGAGTATAAAAGGGCTGTCATGCTGAGCGCAGCGGAGCGAAGTCGAAGCATCTCTACCGCCTCGCTGTAGCGCTAACTCAGGCATCGGGACGGGGTTACCATTGCGGTAGAGATGCTTCGACTTCGCTCCGCTGCGCTCAGCATGACAGCCCTTTTGCATTCTGCCCCCCTGCCCCCCTATTTTCATGCTTCCCTATCTCCTCTTCTCCTAGCTCAGCCTTCTCAGCGCCCAATCCAACGGCCTTACGGCTTGCATCTGCT
Source organism: uncultured Cytophagales bacterium (assembly GCA_963711295.1). Classification (GTDB taxonomy): domain Bacteria; phylum Bacteroidota; class Bacteroidia; order Cytophagales; family Hymenobacteraceae; genus Hymenobacter. Next base: position 301,311 of record CAVQDF010000003.1, on the reverse strand, counting down.
GGAGTATTTTATACAGTTCGCGGGCTTCGGGGCGGCTGCGGTAGCGCACGGCCTGGCGTAGCTCCCAACGTAGCCGCACTACCAGCGCGGCCCGCTCGGCGGGGGTGCGGCACAGGGCCAGCGCCTTGCGGCAGATAACGATGGTAGAGCGCAGGTGGGGGTCGTGGCGGCGGTAGCTGCTGGCTGATTTGGACCGCGGGTGCAGCCGTTTTTGGGTTGTTACCTCATCGAAAAAGCGGAACTCCCAGTCGCGGCTGGCGCGCACCCAGAAATCGAAGTCTTCGTAGCTCAGGGTTTCATCGTAACCGTTCAGGGCCTGCAGGGTGGCCCGGCGCATCATCATGGTGGGCGCGCTGATGAAGTAGCGGGCCAGCACATCGGCAAATACCTTGCCCGAGGCGGGTTGCGGATGAAGCTGGCCCTGGGCGTCGCGGCGGTAGTAGTGGCGCACGAACTGCCCGGCTTCGTCGAGCAACTCGGTATCGGAGTACACCATGCCGCAGCGGGGGCCGGCCTGCGCGAAGTGGGCAACCTGCCGGGCTACGCGTTCGGGCAGCAGCACGTCGTCGGTGGCGAAATCAATTACGAATTCGCCTGTTGTGCGGGCCAGGGCCAGGTTGAAGGCCCGGCAGTTGTTCACGTTTTCGGGCAGCAGCAGCAGTTGCCAGGTGGGGTTTCGGGCGGCGTAGCGGCGCAGAATGTCGGCACTGCCGTCGGTGCTGGCATCATCTACCAGAATTACCTCCAGGTGCGGGTAGGTCTGGGCCAGAATGGAATCCAGAGCCGCTTCCAGAAACCGGGCGTGGTTGAAGCAGAGGGCAACGATGGTAACGAGAGGCATTTTTCGGAATGATAAAGAAGGGCGGAGGAAGAGGAATACGGCCCCGGGGAAAAGGGAAGGTCAATGAATAAAATAGCCCTTTATTTCTCCGGCACTTCTATTCTAAAACACGCAGCCGCTTACGGGCAAGATATGACTTGGTCCCGAACTGACAGCGCGCTACCCACGTTTAGCCCCGGATGTCGCGCCGGAAATACCACAGCCCCCCGCCCAACAGCAGCGCGTAGCGGACGGCCTGGGCCAGCGGCGCGCCGAGCAGCCCCAGCCGGGGCAGCAGCACGGCCAGCAGCACGGCAAATACGCCCGCCGAACCAGCCTGCACCGCTACGTAGCGCCCCACCTGGGCCCGGGCCGTAAACAGGAAAAACAGGGTCCAGGTCAGAAACTTCAGCCAGTCGGCCAGCAGCTGGGGGCCGAGCAGGAAGCTGGCGGCGGCAAAGCGCGGCTCGAAAAGCAGCGGCAGCAGCCAGTTGCGCGCCAGCCAGATGGCGGCCAGCCCCACCGCCAGGGCCGGGGCCAGCAGCCGCAGTACCAGCCACACAAAGCGGCCCTGCTCGCGGGGGCGGGTGCTTAGGGCAGCCAGGCGCGGGTAATACACGCTGCCTACCAGGGCCGAGAATACCATGGTGTAATTGTCGGAGAGCTTGGCCACGGCTTGCCACAGGTCGGTGGCGGCCAGCCCGAATTGCCGGATCAGCACTTCGCGCAGCCCGAAATCCACGGCTTTAGAAAACAGCAGCACGCTCAGGGCCATTAGCAGGAAGCGCCCCAGCCCACGCAGGGCCGTGCGGCTGACGCGCCCCCGCAACCGGGGCAGCAGCCCGGCCCGCGCGGCCACCCAGGCGGCCGGCAGCAGCGTGAGCCCCTGGCCCGCCAGGTAAGCCAGTAGCGCCTGCGCCACGGTACCGCCCCGCCCCAGCAGCACAGCGGCCAATGCCAGCGGCCCAAGCAGGCTCAGCAGCGTGGTCAGAACCGCGTAGGCCCGCAGGCGGCCCGCCGCCAGCAGCACCGCAATCAGCAGCGCATAACCAATCAGCAGGGCCAGGCCGACCCCAAACAGCAGACTCCACCCTACTCCCTCGCCAAATACGCCCACCAGCGGCCCGGGCAGCAGCAGTACCATGCCCAGGGCCAGACCCACAGCCAGGGCATTGAGCAGCAACGCAGCCCCCAGCCAGGCCCGGTAACGGCCCGAGCCCGGCCGCAACGGGGCCAGGTACTTCACCAGCCCCACATGGGTTCCGTCGGTGGGCAGGGTGGTACCCAGGGCCAGCAGGTTCTGGAAGTGGGCCAGCAGCGTGAGTCCGCCCGGACCGCCGTACACGGCCAGCAGCTTATTGAGCACCAACGCCCCCGCAGCCCGCGCCGCCACGGCTACCCCCGAAGCCGCCGACCCGCGCATGAGCCGCCCCACAACGGCGCTCCGGGGTTCGGGTTGGGTATCAGGCATCGGTGAATGGTGAATGAGTGAATGAGGCGAATGAGTGAGCCGTGCTGCTATCCTGAACCGGGCGAAGGACCTTGGATTATCAGTGGCAAAGTGGTGCAGAACCATTCGTCGCCGCTTGATGCGCGGAATGCTCAGGATAACAGCACGGCCCACTCATTCACCGAGTCACTCATTCACCGCAAGCGCAGCTGTTTGGAGAACGTGAGTTTGAGGCCGGCCACGCCGCCGATATGGCGCTTGAAGCGCAGCAGCGACTGGTCGACGCCCGCCGGTAAGGCTGAGATGCCCAGGTCGAGTAGGCGCATACCGCTGGCCCGGCCGAAGGCGTGCAGGCCGGCGTTCATCAGCACCATGGGGCTCAGGTGGTTGTAGGCCAGCGGGCTGGCGGGCAGGAAGTGGTAGAGCACGTCGGCGCGCACCTGGATGGCCACCGAAACCGCCGCCCAATCGCCGGCCGCGTCGCGCACCGAAAACAGGAAGCAGTGGCGCGGCAAACCCCGAAACAGCTCCTGCAGCTGCTCCAGCGACATGTTCAGGGGCTGGCCTTTCTCCTGGCGGCAGCGGTGGATAAACTCGTAGGCCAGCGGCAGCAGCAGCGGGGGCTCCTGCTCGAAGCGAAGGCCGTACCGCTCACACTTGCGCAGCCGCCGCTGCTCCGAGGGGTGCAGGTGGGTGGCGTAGTCGCGGTCGAGGGGCAGGTAGCTGTTGAGCTCAATAGGGTTAAGCTGGTAGCCCAGGCCCAAGAGCACGGCCGTGAGGCGGGCGCTGGCGACGGGCTCGTAGGCGAAGGCGTGGGGGCGCAGCGTGAGCGAGCCGACGCCGTGGGTCAGCAGCGTGGCTTCCACCGCTTCCAGAAATGCCCGGAGCACGTCCGCCGCTAGGTCAGGGGCCGTTTGCACGGCGCCGAAAGGAGCCCGCCAGGGGCTGCGGGCGGCCTTTTCGGCGGGGTCCCAGGCTACCGGCAGCTGGGCTACAGTCTGGCCGGTCTGGGTGTCTTCCAGAAAGAAATGCAGCGCCTTGCCCGGCTGCTGTTGCAGGGTTTGGTGGGCCGGGGTGAGGTAAAGCCAGGGCTCGTAGGCCAGCGGCAGTACCGGCGCGGGGGCCGCGCCCCCCAGCACCCGCACCGCGTAATGGTCGGCCGCACCGGGCAAGGGCAGCGGCAGCACGGGGGCAGAATCGACGGAGGGTGGCAACGCGGACAAGGGCAGAATCGAAAGCGAAAGGCGAAAGTACAACGATTTCCGGGTCCGGGCAGCCGGCAACAGCCGGTTTACCGGACCCGGGGCCGGCCCGAAGCGGCGTACCTTCGGGGCCCGGCAGTAGCGGGCCAAAGCCAGTTTGAAGCCGGCCCGGCCATCAGGCGACTTTTTCGCTGAAATCCCGTAAACTGCCTTCCCCTCCGCTTTTTTTTTACCCAATGACGCCCCCTGCCTCCGCTGCCACTCCCCTGCCCGCCCCGCCGCCCCTCAACCCAACCGACGACGACGAGGATGACCAGCTTTCCGAGGCCGATCTGGCCGAAATGGAGGCCGCCCGCCTGCTGCGCGAGCAGCAGATCGGCCAGCGCCCCGGCACGCTCATCATCCGCGCCGACGCCCTGCCCCCGCGCCTGATACTGACGAGCTACGACGAGGATTACTTCCACGAACACGAGTACGCCAGCTACGACGAGCTGCTGCACTTCTTCCATAAGCACCCCGAAAAGAAACACTGGATTGACGTGCGCGGCTACCGCGACCTAATGCTGATGCAGCGCCTCCAGGCCGATTTCCGCATTCATCCGCTGCAAATGGAGGACGTGCTCGGCGACTACCAGCGGGCCAAGGTGGAGGTATCCGACGACGGCCTGTTCCTGGTTTCGCGCATGACCGAGTTCACCCGCCAGCTCGACATCGACGACGACCAGCTCTCGATTTTCACCGGCCCTAACTACGTGCTCACCTTTCAGGACGACTACGACGACTGCCTGGAGCCGGTGCGGGTGCGCCTGCGGATGGGCCGTACCAACCTGCGCCGCCACTCGCCCCTCTACCTGGCCTACGCCCTCACCGACGTGGTGCTCGACCACTACTACCCCACCATGGCCGCCATCGGCGACTACTTGGAAACGCTGGAGGAGCGCATTTTCCAGGGCCGCGCCGACCGCCGCGTGCTCAACCGCATCCTGCACATGAAAAAGGACATCGTGCGCTTCCGCCGGCTGGTGTACCCCGAGCGCGAGAAAATTGCCGAACTGCTGCGCATGCCCGACGAGGTCGTGCCCGAGGACATCAAGGTGTTTTTCAACGACTGCTACGACCACGCCATTCAGGCCCTGGACCTGGCCGAGAGCTACCGCGAAACCGTGAGCAGCCTCATCGACCTCTACATGTCGGACCAGAGCAACCGCATGAACGAGGTGATGAAGGTGCTGACCATCATCAGCACCATTTTCATTCCCCTGAGCTTCGTGGTGGGCCTCTACGGCATGAATTTCCAGCGCGAGGGCCCCAACGGCCAGGTCAACACGCTCAACATGCCCGAGCTCTACAGCCCCTGGGGCTACCCCGCGCTACTGGCCCTGCTGGCCTTCATCGTCGTTTTCCAGCTGGTTTATTTTTACCGCAAGGGCTGGCTGACGAATAAGTGAGGGACTCGGTGAATGAGTGAAAAGGAACGTCATTCAGAGCGCAGCGAAGAATCTCGCGTGCTGACATTGAGTTACTACTGCAACTTCAGCACGCGAGATTCTTCGCTGCGCTCTGAATGACGTTCTTTTTCCATCACCTCACCATCTCACTTCTTTGCCTTCGCTACTCTCACCTCATCTACCTTAATATCGGTGCGGCGCAGCTCTTTGCCGTTGACGCGGAACAGGTGGAAGGTGCTAGTGACAGGGTTGTAGGTGAGGTCGATGCGGGGCGTGGTGCTGTCGAAGGGCTTGCCGCCGATGAGGCGGAAGCGGGCGTCGTAGAGGTAGGCTTTGGCGGGGCCGATTTCGGTGAGGGCGTACACCTGGCGGTCGGGGCCGAAATCGAAGTACTGGATGGAGCGCGGGGCGGTGGTCAGGAACGACTGGCTGAGCAGGGCGTTGCCATTGGGGTCGAAGAGCGTGAGCCGGCCACCGTCCTCGCGCGACACGACGTAGGTGCGGTTGCGCTGGTCGGGAATGAGGCGGAAGCGCGACTCGCGGCTCCAGGTAGCCACCCGGCGGCGGGCCACCACGTCGCCGCTCAAATTGAAGGTCACCCGCTCGCCGTGCTGGCTGACCACTGTGAGGCGGGTGCGGCGCAGCGTGGGCCCGGGCTCCACCAGCGCCCCGCTGGCCAGCCGCGCGCCCATACTGATCGGGAAGCCCGGGAAGGCCCCGCCGGCCTGGTCGAAGGCGTACACGTAGCCGTTTTCGAGCAGCACCAGCACCACGTCGCGGCCGTCGACGAGCAGGTACTGCGGGGGCGCGGCCAGCCGGAACTCCAGCTGCTTGGGCTGCCAGCCGGCGTATATATGGCCCTGGGTGTCATACAAAAACAGGTTGCCGCCGCCCCCGGCCACCAGCAGGCGGCGTGGCCCGGCCTGGCGCGTGGCCGGCGATACGCTCAGGGAAGTGGCGCGCACGGTATCGGGCAGGTTGAGCGGGAAGTTGGGCTGCAGCTGGCCCCGGCTGTTGTACTCGAACAGCCGATGGGGCGTGGCCAGCAGGAAGCCCGTGGCCCCGGGCAGCCGCAGGGTGGGCCCCACCAGCGGCCCGGGCAGCGAATCGGACCAGGCCACCACGTTTTCGGGCGTTACGTAGTGCAGCACGTGGGCCGTATCCTGCACCAGCACCCCGGGCAGCTTGGCCCCCGCCACCAGCACGGCTTCGGGCGAGCTGCTCAGCGGCACCTTGAAATCGAGCACGCTGCCCGTGCCGTCGGCGTTCTGGGGCCGGGCTTCGGCCGGGCCCTCGGCGGGGTGGCGCAGCACGAACTGAGTGAAATACTGGGCGCCGGGTTCCTGCTCGTTGAGGGCGGGCACCCATTGCAAGGCCACCTGCGGAAACCGTTTAAACAGGGTTTCATTGCGCAGCAGGCTGGCCCGGCGTTCTTCCTGCAGGCCCCGCAGCAGCAGGTTCCAGCAGTTGCGCGTATCGAGCAGCACCCGCAGGCGGGCCAGGGGCTGGAGCTCCTGCAAAAATGCCACCTGCGTGGGCGAGCGGGTCCAGGTTTCGCCCGCCACTACGTCGGCCAGGTATAGGCGCAGGGCGGCTTCATCGTCGGCAAACACCAGGTAGTTGCCCACCTGCGCCACCACCGGCTGCTCGAACCCCTGAAACAAAGACCCCAGCAGCTCCCGGGGCAACTCGCCCACGCCGGTCTGGTAAAGCTGGTAGGGGCCCACTTTCCCAAACGAGGGGCTGGCCCCTACGGCCCGCCGCAGCTGGCCAAGCAGCGCCGCTACCCGGGCCGGAGTGGCGGTGTAAGCCAGCGCCAGCTTACCCGGCCGCTGCCGGGCCGAAACCGTGCTCAGGTAGCACAGCGCCACTTCCTGCCCGAGTTGGGCCGTCAGGCTGTCGAGTAGGGGCTGCACGGCGGGAGCCAGCGAGTCGGCCACGGCGCGGGTGCGGCGGGAGCCGCGCAGCACGGCGGCCGGGCCCAGGCCCATGTGCACGACCAGCGCCGCCCGCAACGGCAGCACCTCGGCCATGCCCAGGCGCTGGGCGGGCTGGCCGACCAGGCGCTGGTGCAACCCGTCGCGGGCCGTTTCGGGGTTGGCAAAACCGTTGAAGACCACCTTATTGCCCGCCAGCCGCATTTCCGTCATTTCGTTGCGGGCCAGGCTGGCCATGGTGGCAATTTCGGGCGTTAGCTCGGAGCGGAAAAACACGCCCAGCAGTTGAGGTAGCCGGCGCTGATTGAGCAGCAGCGTGGCATCCACGTCGCGGAGCTGAAAGTAGTCGGTGCTTCGAAAATCGGCGGCTACGGTAGGCGCTTCGGGATGGGTGAGGCGGCGGGCCGAAGCTTCCACCAGCTTCACGTTGCTACTGAAAACCAACTGATTGCGGTAGTTGAATAACGTTAGGCCGGCAGCTTCCCCCGACTCGTCATCCGCCGTGTCGGCGTGGCGCACGTCGGTCAGCACCTGCCCCTCGTAGTCGCGGGTAGTTACCCGGTAGCGGGTGTCGCGGCCCAGGCCTTCGAGCAGCCCGCGCACCTGCCGGTACTCGCGCACGCTGCCAATGGGCACCTGAAACAGCAAATCGAACTGGGCGGGCCCCGTCACGTGCACCGACGTAAGCACCCGCTTGCGGCCCAGAAACCGCAGCAGCACGTCGCGCCCCCCGGTCAGGCTGTCCACCAAGGTCAGGTTTTCCTCCACCTGCTGGAAGTAGCGCACGGCCGTCAGGTTGTCCCAGACCTGGGTTTCCTTGAGGTGGCGCACCAGCGTGGGGTGGTCGCGCGTGACGGCTACCAGCACGGCATCGTCGGGCACCAGGGTCCAGGGGTCAACGGGCTGGCGGGCCACGGTGCGGCGGTAGTACACGTAGGAGCCCACGGCCGTGATAAACAGCAGCAGGATCGTCAGAAATACCAGAACGCGGTTCGACATGCAGGAAAACCTGGGAGCAAGGAAGTGAGGTGAGCAAAAATAGGCATTCGGGCCGGAGCAGCGGTGAATGAGTGATTCAGTGAATGAGTGAAGGGGTAATGCGCGGATTGCTCAGGATAACAGCACGGCTCATTCACCACTTCACTCATTCATTCACTCATTCACTATCTTCCGGCCCCCATTCCCTTTCTTCCTTCAACCAATGTCCGAAAAAGAAGGCCATTTCCAGCGGGCCATTACGCTGTTCGACGCCATTATGATTGTCACGGGCAGCATGATTGGCTCCGGTATTTTCATTGTTTCCTCCGATATCAGCCGCAAAGTGGGCTCGGCCGGCTGGCTGCTGGTGGTCTGGCTGCTGACGGGCGTGATTACGCTGGCCGGGGCCATCAGCTACGGCGAGCTGGTCATCCATGTTTCCGAAAGTGGGCGGGCAGTACGTGTACCTGCGCGAGGCCTACAACAAGTTGGTGGCCTTTCTCTACGGCTGGACGCTGTTTCTGGTAATTCAGACCGGCGTTATTGCGGCCGTGGCCGTGGCCTTTGCGCAGTTTACCGGCGTGCTGATTCCCTGGTTTTCGGAAAGCAATGTGCTGCTCGAAGTTGATAACCTGCCGCTGCTGGGTTCCTTTAAGTTCAGTACGGTGCAGCTGCTGGCCATTGCCATGCTGGTGTTTCATGACCTACATGAACACGCGCGGGGTGCGGGCCGGCAAGCTCATCTCAGAACGTATTCGGCAGCACCAAGCTTGTGGCCCTGGCCCTGCTGATTCTGTCGGGCGTGGTCCTGGGCATCAAGCACGAGGCCATGCAGCCAAACTTCCAGCACCTCTGGCAGGCCGCCAGCTTCGACGCCACCGGCGCAGGGCACGCCCCTGCCCTCAGTGGCCGCGCTGGTCACGGCCATCGGCATGGCCATGACGGGCTCGTTGTTCAGCTCCGACGCCTGGAACAACATCGGCTTCGCGGGCGACGAAATCGTGAACCCCGAGCGCACGCATGGTGCGAGCATGGCCCTGGGCACGGCCATCGTCACGGCCCTGTACATGCTCATCAACGTGGTGTACCTGCTGGTGCTGCCTCTGCAGGGCGACCCCGAACGCGGCCGACGTGCTGGGCCGCGGCATCATGTACGCCACCGACGACCGGGTGGGCACGGCCGCGGCCGAAAGTATTCTGGGTGCGCCCGGGGCCTACGTAATGGCCGTGCTCATCATGATCAGCACTTTCAGCGCCGATAACAGCATCTTGCTTTCAGGGCGGCCGGGCCTATTACGCCATGGCCCAGGACGGCGTGTTTTTTCGGGGCATGGCCCGCCTCAACAAGGCCGGCGTACCGGGCGTGGCCCTGTGGGGACAATGCGCCGTGGGCCTCGCTGCTATGCCTGTCGGGCTCCTACGGCGAGCTGCTCAACTACGTGATGTTCTCGGTGATTCTGTTCTACGTCATCACCATCATCGGCATTTTCGTGTTGCGCCGCACCCGCCCCGACGCGCCCCGCCCCTACCGGGCCTGGGGCTACCCGGTGGTGCCGCTGCTCTATATCGGGCTGGCCTCCACGTTCTGCTTCATCCTGCTGACTGACCCCGACAACTCCAAATTCGCTCAGCGCGGCCTGCTACTCGTGGCCCTGGGCGTGCCGGTGTACTACCTGTTCCGCAACCGGTTTAAGAAGCTGGAATAGGAGAGCTTAGAGCTTAGAAAAAACGTCATTCAGAGCGAAGCGAAGAATCTCGCGTGCTGATCGTTGTGGTTTATTTCAACGATTAGCACGCGAGATTCTTCGCTTCGCTCTGAATGACGTTCTTTCTAATTTCTAACCTCTCACACCTAACCTATTTCCGGCGGCGGCGGGAGGTTTCTTTGGGAACGAGCGTGACGTTCTGGTTTTTGGCGTTGCGGGTGCGCAGTAGTTGATCTTCGTAGCCGCCGTAGCCGTAGAGCAGCGTGTTGTCGCCGCTGGCGGGTACTTCGAGCGAGTAGTTACCGGCGGCATCGGTGCTGGCCACGGTTTTGGTACCCCGAAGCATAATAGTAGCCCCGGCCAACGGATGGCCGTTCTCATCGAGCACCCGGCCATTCATCGTAACCATGGTGGGGGCTACTTCTACCGGCTCCAGGGCGGTGGGCAGCACAGCAGGAGCCACGGCCAGGGCCGGCTCCTGCTCCTGCTCTTCATTGCTGGAAGCCGGAGCCGCGGTGGCGCGGGTCGGGCTGGCAGCAGTAGGCTTAGCTAACGTGGCCGCAGCCGGCTGGGCCACCAGCTGTTTAGCAGCAATGTCTTCCGCTGCCGATACTGTGTCTTCGGTGGCCCGCGCCCCCATTACGGTAGCCTCACCCAGCTCCATCACCGGAGCCGGCATGGCCGCGCTGATGCGGCGCGTAACCTGGGCCGGCAGCAGCAGGTAGCCTACCACTACCAATACCACGATGGCCCCCACAATCAGGGCCAGCCGGTTGTTGCCCGACGACAGTTCCTCTTCCGGATTCAGATAATCGGGCACGGGGTTTTCGTTCTCGGAAGAAGTAGAAGTAGGAGCATCCATATTCATGCTAGTGAAAAAGTGAAAAGTAAACGTCGGTCGAGAGGTTGTCGGAGGGTTATGGACTTCACTTTATCCCAATCTGGCAACATCGGCTCCTAAAGATATACGTTTACCGGCACCTTTGCCTACTATCAATACCGCTAGGGAAAATAAAATTTACCGCAGAATTTACCGACCGACCCTTCGCCCGTTGCGAATTCCCCAAAAAAACCTCGGCCCGCCTTCCAGAAAGAAGACGGGCCGAGAAACTTAGTGGCACCGGCCCGATAGGGCACCGGCGGAACTGAAGGTTAGTCCTGGGCGGGCTTGGCGGGGCCGCTGGGGGCGTCTTCGCCAAACTGCTGCTCCTGGCTCCGGATGGCGTTGCCCATCTCGTAGCTGCCTTCGGTATCGAAACCGGGGCCGGTGTTGGGCTGGGCCGTATCGGAGTGGTCGTTGCCGCCCTGGGGTACGCCCTCGCCGCCCCGGATAGTCAGGTTTTCGAGCTGGTCCTTCTGGTCGGCGCGCTGGGTGTAGCCGCCGGCGCCCACGTTGCGCTGGGCTGAGGGGTCGGAGGCGTCCTTGCCGTTGCTGAGCAATTCGTTGTACTCCTGCTCCTGTTCCAGTTGCTCGTTGTCGGGGATGGCGCGCTGGGTATCGTTGACGATTTCTTTGTTCGAGTTGAGTTCTTCGTTAGCGTCGGTGGGCTGGTTGGTGGAAGCCATAAAAAGCAGGGTTGAGTGGAAAGGAGTTACTTTGCAGCTCTACGCAGGCCCCACGACCGGGGTTAAGGGCAGTCGCCGGCAGCAGCGCCGAGCTACAGCTAGTTAACCTGCCCAGAGCCCTTTCGTTTTCCTTTTTTGCCCATGCACCTCGTTATTATCGGCAACGGCATTACCGGCGTTACCTGCGCCCTCAAGGCGCGGCGGCTGCAGCCCGAAGCCCGCATCACGCTGGTGTCGGCCGAAAGCGCCCATCACTTCTCGCGCACCGCCCTCATGTACGTGTACATGGGCCATATGCGCTACCAGGACATCAAGCCCTACGAGGACTGGTTCTGGGATGAAAACAGGCTGGAGCTGGTGCACGCCACGGCCACCGGCCTCGATGCCGACCGCAAAGCCGTGCAGCTGAGCACCGGCCGGACGCTGGCCTACGACCAGCTGCTGCTGGCCACCGGCTCGGTGGGCCGCGCGCGGCGACTGGCCCGGCGCAGCACCTGGCCGGCGTGCAGGGCCTTCGTACACCCTGCCCGACCTGGAGCCATGACCCGCGACACCCAGCAGGGCATCAGCCGAGGCCGTAGTGGTGGGCGGGGGCCTGATTGGGGTGGAGCTGGCCGAAATGCTGCACGCCAAGGGCATCCGGGTCACGTGCTGGTCCGCGACGCCCGCTACTGGGGCGCCGTGCTGCCGCCCGAGGAGGCCGACCTGGTGCAGCGCCAGCTCAATGCCCACCACATTGTCACGTCGCTACGAAACCGAGCTGGCGAGATTCTGGGCGACGAACACGGCCGGGTGCGGGCCGTGCAGACCACGGCCGGCGAGGAACTGCCCTGCCAGTGGGTGGGCCTGGCCATCGGGGTGCAGCCCAACCTGACGCTGGCCCGGGCCGCCGGGCTGGAAACCGACAAGGGCATTCTGGTGGATGAGCACCTGCAAACCAGCGCTGCCCGACGTGTACGCCGCCGGCGACTGCGCCCAGCACCGCGCAGCCCGGGCGCGGGCGAAGTGGCCGTGGAGCAGCTCTGGTACACCGGCCGCCATGCAGGGCGAAACCGTGGCCCACACCCTCTGCGGGCCGACGCGCCCCGCCCCTACCGCCGCGGCATCTGGTTCAACTCGGCCAAGTTCTTCAACCTCGAATACCAGACCTACGGCCGCGTGCCCGCCGAGCCCACGCCGGGATGAGCACAGCTTCTGCTGGCAGCACCCGAAAAAAGACCACCTGCTGCGCCTCAATTTCCGGCGCGACTCGCTGGCCGTGACCGGCCTGAACGCGCTGGGCCTGCGCCAGCGCCACGACACCTGTGCGCGGCTGGCTGCAAGCCGGCACGCCCGTGACGGAGGTACTCGCCAACCTGGGCGCGGCCAACTTCGACCCCGAGTTTTTCCGCCAGCACGAGGCGGCCATTGTGGGCGCGTTCAACGCGCAGTTTCCCGGCCCATGCCGTGCAATTGCGCCGCCGCAAGGGCCTGTTTCGCGTATAGCAGCTGCCGGCCGCCGCTTTCCGCCGCTTATTTCCCCGACCATGGATTTCAACAAACTCTACCATCCCAGCGCCCTCAACAGCTTCCAGTACATTGCCATCGTGGGCGCCTCATGAGCGGCGCGGCCCAGCTCATTATCGGCTGGCTGGGCCACCCCTGCCCCGAGGGCTACCATTAGCTGTACTTCTGCTGGCTGGGCCTCTACGTGTTCGGCACGCTTGCTCAACCTGTTTGGCAAACCGCCTGAGGGGCATCATCACCATCATTAATGAGGGTTTTCGGTAAAGAGCGGGTCATGCTGAGCGCAGCGGAGCGGAGTCGAAGCATCTCTACCGCTTCGTTGTAGTCAACAGGATTACTGCTGCGGTAGAGATGCTTCGACTCCGCTCCGCTGCGCTCAGCATGACGTTTCTTTTAACTCTCTTATCCTCCCAAATTCCATGGCTCTCACGACTTCCGCCGAATCGCTCACCGCCGATGCGCCCGTTCCCGAAGTGGCGGGCACCGAAAAGCTGCTGCTGACCGCTGGTAGCCCTGGGGCTGCTGCTGCTGCTGCCCGTGGCCTTCGATGCCGACGCCGAGCCGGGCCCGGCTGGTGCTTTTTCGGGGCCCTGGCCCTGATGAGCGCGGGCACCCTGGGCTGGGCCTGGCTGGAAGTACGGCCACCAGCCGGCGGGCGTGCAGCAACACAACCTCTGGCTGCGGGCCAGCACCAGCCGCGGGGCCGTGGCCTGGGTTACGGGCCTGGTGCTCACGGGCTTCTACGTGGTGCTGTACTGGTTCAGCTCCGACGACGGCCAGGGCAATTTCGGGCCCGCTCAACAACCTGGTGCACGCCCTCGACCCGCTTCAGCCAATGGCTGCGCGACCAGGCCCGCCGACCAGTGGTTTCTCTACGGCACGTTCTACACGCTGGCCATTCTGCTGATGGGCGGCCGGGCGCTCTGGAAGTACCGCCACTCGCCGCTACCACCTCATCCGCACCGGCTCGGTGATGTTTTTCCAGCTGGGCTTTGCCTTCCTGCTGCCCGGGCTGCTGCTGGCTTTTCAGCAGCCCGAGTTCTACTTCACCTACTTCTGGCCCCTGAAGTACGACTACCTGTTTCCCGGCACCGTGAGCTACCTGCTCAAGGAGACGGGCAGGCGCTGGGCGTGTTCATGGTGTTCTGGGGCGGCCGTGATTTCGTTCGTGGCCACGCCGGTGCTCACCTATTTCTTCGGCAAGCGCTGGTACTGCTCCTGGGTGTGCGGCTGCGGCGGCCTGGCCGAAACCGCCGGCGACCCCTACCGCCAGCTTTCCGACAAAAGCCGCACGGCCTGGCGCTGGGAAGTGCGCATCATCTACACCGTGCTGGGGCTGATTATCGTGCCGTCACGGCGCTGCTGTGGGTGAGCGCTTCGGGCACGGTGCCAGCCCTGCTGGGCCGGTGGCCGCAGCGCGCTGAGCAAGTGCCTACGGCTTCGCCATCGGGGCCGTGTTTTCGGGCGTGATTGGGGTGGGCTTCTACCCGCTGATGGGGGCGCGGGTGTGGTGCCGGTTTGGCTGCCCGATGGCGGCCTACCTGGGCCTGCTGCAGAAGCACTTCTCGCGCTTCCGCATCACCACCAACGGGGCCAGTGCATCTGCTGCGGCAACTGCTCCAACGTCTGCGAAATGGGCATCGACGTGAAGCAGTACGCCCAGCGCGGCGAGCCCATCATCCGGGCCTCCTGCGTGGGCTGCGGCATGTGCTCCACGGCCTGCCCCCGCGGCGTGCTCAACCTGGAAAACGGCCCCCGCGACAACCGCTACCAGGGCTCCCAGCTCATTCACGCCGATTCGTTGCGGATATTGAGTTAGGCAGCTAAGCGCCTATTTGAATAGGCACTACGTATCTAAACCCGCTACACTTAGGACCAACCGCTGCGTCAGCTCATTCTTAACGATCATTTCCGTTTCCCCTCAATGCCCAACCATTCGGAAGAGCTTCGGCACTTTGAGGAGCTGTTTCGCCATAATTATCCGCGGCTCTGTCAGCGGGTACAGTGCATCACGCGCGACATGGCTTTGGCGGAAGATATCGTGCAGGAAGTGTTTGTGAATTATTGGAACAGTGAGCAGCGGCTGAGCATTTTAACTCCCGAAGCGTATCTCTACAAGGCGGTTATCAATAAGGCGCTAAATGCAGCCAGTGTAGCGCTGCGGCGCAAGGTGCTGGCCCTACAATACGGCGCCCAACAAACGCTGACGACCAGCTCGGCCGACCAGGCGCTACAACTGGAGGAGCTTCAGCAACAAGTGGATCGGGCACTTGATGCATTGCCTCCCATGTGCGGCAACGTATTTCGGCTCAGCCGCTATGAGGAAATGAGCCACCAGGAAATTGCCGTTTTTCTGGGTATCTCAGCCAATACCGTAGATAACCACATAAAAAAAGCGCTGAAGATTCTTCGACAAGCGTTGCTCAGCGGGCTGCTTTTATGGCTGATGTAAAGAGGCAGGCGGGTTGGTTCTGGTTGGGAAGGAAGGAAGGAAGGAAGGAAATACCACATTTTTTTGGCGAGCGAGTAGCGGTGCGGTGACTTTCACTGGTCATAGGAGCAGAAACCATTTGAAAGGCCTTGCTCTGCACCCCAGTGCAGGCAATGTGGTTTCATTAACCCTCTGCCAGCTACTGTTTTGGATACTTACTACTGGGAGCTAACCGCCCGCGAGTTTGCGAATACGGCCACTACGGCCGAGCAGCAGCAACTGCGGCAGTGGCGAGCCGCGCAACCAGCCCACGAGGCGCAGTATCAGCAACAGAAACAGCTCTGGGAGAAAACGGTCGCCCCTCCGGTGGGCGCGGTAGATACGGATGCGGCCTGGCAGCAGGTCAGCGCCAGGCTGCAACGGCAAGCGGCCCCTGAGCTAGCGGCAGTCGCCCGAACAATACCGTTGTATTCGTACGCGATGCGGATAGCCGCTTCGGTACTCTTGGTCATGGGCCTTGGTTGGGTGGTGTATAGTGCCTTCTTCTCCGGGCCTGCCATGCAGGTAGTTCGCGCAGGTAAGGAACGGCTGGAGGTGGTGTTGCCCGATAGCAGCCGGGTGTGGCTCAATGAGCGCAGCACCCTCACCTATGCCACCAAGTTTGCCGGATCGGAGCGCTTGGTGAAGCTGGAAGGAGAAGCTTTTTTCCAGGTGCGCCGCAATCCTCGGCGACCTTTTATTATCAAAACCGGGCCCGCTACCACGAAAGTCCTGGGCACTTCTTTCAACCTGCGGGCTTATCCGGCGGCTAAGGTGGTAGCGTTAACCGTAGCCACGGGCAAGGTGGCCTTTAGCAGTGAGCAGGGGCTAACAGCTATAGTAACCCCGGGCTACGGAGCAGTGCTGGACAAGCAGCAGAACCGACTTACGAAAGTGCGCGTGGCGGATGAAAATGCCTGGGCCTGGCAATCGGGGCGGCTACAGTTTACGGGACAGCCATTGGGTGAAATTTTACCGGAGCTGGAGCACTATTATGGCATTAGCCTCCCGCTCGCGAATGTGGCACTGGCCAACTGCCGCTTCACCGGCACCTTCCAGCGGGCACCCCTGGAAGAGGTGCTGCACGTGTTGGAAGCAACGCTGCAAGTGCGCTATACCAAGCCGGCCCCTCAGGTTTACCGGCTCCAGGGACCGGGCTGCCAAGCCCGTTAATTCAGCTATAACTGCGCTTTCATTTCTTTATGAGAAGACATATACTAGGTGGTGTCATTGGCTGGTTTGCCATGACAGGATCGGCCTTTGGCCAAACGTCCCCGTTGGAGCAGCCCGTATCAGTAAAAGCGACTGACAGCTCCGTGCTGCAAGTGCTAACCAATCTGACTACTACCTACCAACTGCGCTTTTCCTACGCGCCCGACCTGCTGCCCCTGCAACGAAAAGTGAGCCTGCAAGCCGAGCAGCAACCGTTGCGGGCAGTGCTCGACCAACTATTTGCGGGTTCTGGCATTCGCTACCAAATCATTGGCCCCCAAGTGGTGCTGCAAGCTGTTTCCGCCAGCAACCTGCATAAGGGGCAAAAAGGAGCAACCCTCAGCGGCTATGTGACCGATGCCACCTCGGGCGAGGCGCTGGTGGGGGCCCTGGTACTCGTGGACGGACAGCCCGAGCTGAGTGCCAGCACCAATACTTACGGCTTCTTTTCGTTGCGGCTGCCGATGGGGGCCGTGCGGTTGCGGGTGCGGTACCTAGGCTACGCGCCGCTGGAGGTGGGCCTGCCCGCAGAATCCGCCGACCTGACACGCTCCTTTAAGCTGGAGCCGCTAACCAACGAGCTGGCCACCGTGGAAGTACTGGCAACCGTGGAAGTGCAGGCCAGCAAAGCCACCGAACTCGACCAGGTGAACCGCCTCTCGCTCCGGGCCAGTGAGCTCAAGCAGCTGCCGCGCCTGATGGGCGAGGCCGACGCCGTAAAGGCCATTCAGCTGCTGCCAGGGGTGCAGGCCGGCCGGGAAGGCTCATCTGACCTGATTGTGCGCGGCGGCGGGCCCGACCAGAACCTGGTGCTGCTCGATGGGGTGCCGGTGTATAACACCGGCCATTTGCTGGGTTTGTTTTCGGTGTTCAACCCCGATGCCGTTAAAACCGTGGAGCTGCTCAAGGGCAGCTTTCCGGCCCGCTACGGCGGCCGGCTTTCGTCGGTGGTCGATATCCAGCTCAAGGAAGGCAACAACCAGCAGTTCGCCGGCGAGGGGGCCGTGGGGTTGATTTCGTCGAAGCTGCTGCTCGAAGGCCCCATTAAAAACGAGAAGACCTCCTACCTGCTGGCCGCCCGCCGCACCTACCTCGATGCCCTGACCGGCCTGGCGTCGGTCTTCTCCAACGACCCCATCAGCCAATACAACTTCTACGACCTGAACGCCAAGCTCAACCACACCTTTTCGGCCACCGACCGGGTGTACCTGAGCGTGTACGCCGGCCAGGATAAATTCACGGATGTCAACCGCTTCGCCGACGGGGCCGACAAGGAGGAGCAGCGCTTTGGCATGCGCTGGGGCAATACCACTAGCTCGCTGCGCTGGAACCATGTGTACAACCCCCGCCTGTTCAGCAACCTCACGCTTATCTACAGCCGCTACGCTTTCGCCCAGCAGTCATCGTTGCGGCAGGCGACGGCTGCCAGCACCCGGACCCAGGACGCCGACTACACGTCCAACATCCGCGACTGGGGAGCCAAGCTCGATTTCGACTATTTCCTTAATGAGCGCCACGGCATCCGGTTTGGGGCCACGTATTACCTCCACAACTTCCGGCCCGAGGCCGTGGCTATCCGCGCCGATACGTTCCGGCTGAGTGCCAACTCGTTTCCGCCCACCCGGGGCCAGGAGTTCTACGCCTACGCCGAAGATCGGATTGCCCTTTCGGCGCGGTGGCAGGCCAACCTGGGGGCGCACTTTTCGGGCTTCCTCGTGAACGGGAAAACCTACCTTTCGCTGCAGCCGCGGGCGGTGCTCAACTACCTCGCCACGCCCACCCTGAGCCTGCACGCCTCCTACGCCACCGTGACGCAGTACCTGCACCAGCTCAGCAACACCTCGACGGGGACGCCCACCGACATCTGGGTGCCGGCCACCGATAAGCTGCGGCCCCAACGGTCGTGGCAGGCTACACTGGGCGCGGCCCGCACCCTGGGCCCGCAGTGGGAGCTCACGGCCGATGCCTACTACAAGGGGCTACGCGACGTGGTGGAGTTCCGCGACGGAGCCGATTTCGTAGCCGCCTTCCTGCGCAGTGGACCCAAGACCGACTTCAGCAATTTTGTGGCTCCGCCCTACGAAACCCGCATCGTGCGGGGCCGGGGCTGGAGCTACGGCACCGAGTGGCTGCTGCGCAAGCGCCGGGGCCGCACCACCGGCTGGGCGAGCTACACGCTAGCCTGGGCCTGGCGGCAGCTCGACAGCGTCAACTTCGGCCAGCGCTACGCCTACACCTACGACAGCCGCCACAGCGTTTCGCTGGTGGCCAACCACCAGTTGAGTGAGCACCTGAGCATCGGGGGCAGCCTGGTGTTTCGGACGGGCTACGTGACCACGCTGCCCACCACCCGCTACCATGCCTACAACGAGCCTTACGAGGAGCCCGGCGCCACTACCCCTCACGTGGCAACCGTCGATTACCTGGGGGCACGCAACAATTATCGCCTGCCCGCCTACCACCGCCTCGATTTGACGCTGACCCATACCAAGAAGAAGCGCTGGGGCGAACGGAGCTGGAACGTGTCGGTGTACAATGCCTACAACCGCCAGAACCCATACTTTCTATACCTCACCACCCCGCTAACCGGTAGCACGTCGCCGCGGCGGCTCTACCAGGTGTCGCTGTTTCCGGTGCTGCCCTCGGTCAGCTACGGCTTCAAGTTTTAGCCGCCGCGCCGCCGCTGGCAGCCAACAGCAACGCTTGGCTTTACCTGGCAACTGGTTGCGTTAGGCTCATCTACCCAAGCAGCGCAATTTTCCTCCTCGATTTCCCTCCTCAATGCCTGATCTTATGTGGTATAATACTAATGGCAAGCGGCGCGGGTTGGTCTGGGGCCTGAGCCTGGGGCTGGCGCTGAGTGGCTGCACCAAAATAGTGGAGCTGGACCTGCCCGAGGTGCCGCCCCAGCTGGTGGTCAACTGCGTGCTCAACCCCGACAGCCTCGTGCGGGTATCGGTGAGCAGCAGCCAGAGCGTGTACACCAACGGCGCGTATCCACCCGTTGAAAATGCCACCGTGCAGCTCTACCGCGACGGGCAGTACCTGCTGGATATACCCTACCAGGGCCGCGGGCGCTACCAGGCCCCGATTCGGCCCCAGGCTGCGCACACCTACGAGCTGCGCCTGAGCGCCCCGCTCTTTCCGGCGGTTACGGCCACCACCCGCGTGCTCGGGGCCCCGGCCCTCAGCGACACCCAGGCGAAAAGTGCGCCGCCGCGCTTGGGCCAGACGCTCCCGACCCTGGACGTGTCGTTCGTGCTCGCCGACCCCGCCGACCAGGACAACTATTACTACCTGCGCGCCTTCACCAACGAACCCAATCGGTTGGCTCCGGGAACGACTTACCGCCGGGCGGTCAGTATTGATTTTGTGGGCCCCGTCAAGGAGGAATTTTCGATGGAAGTCCGCTCGTTTTTCAGCGACAAGCTCTTCAACGGCCAGGCCCTGCGGGTGCAGCTCAACCTCGATACGCCGTCCAACCAACCCGTCTTTTTGCAGGTGGCACAAGTGCCGAGGTCATACTATGATTACGTGCGCTCACTCGATAAGCAGTCGTACCGCGACAACGTGTTCGGGCAGCCCGTCGTCGTTGCCAACAACATTATCGGCGGCCTGGGTCTGTTTACCAGCGTCCACGACACACTACTCTGAGGCCACCCATCGCGCCAGCCGGGGCTGGTACCGCACTTGTTCTCCCTCCTATTTCACCCCTTACTGTTTCCAGCTATGAAAGTCACGAAAAAGATGTTGTTGCTCGCGCTCCTCCCGCTGGCGGCTACCACTGCCAGCCACGCTCAGTCGCGGTTGGGCCTGAAGGCGGGCGCTACCCTTTCGCGCTATGTAGGCAATAAATTCTCGAGCAATGAAACCGACACCGACCAACTGGCCGGGTTTATGGCCGGCGTCAGCTACAATCTGCCATTCACCGATGACGGTTTCTTTTCACTTCAGCCTGAGCTGCTGTTCGTACAAAAAGGGGCCAAGATAACCGACCCTAACAGCGCCGGCACCTCCCGCCTCAGCTACCTCGACCTTCCCATTCTGGCCCGTATCAAGGCCGGCCCCTTGGTGCTGGAAGCCGGACCCCAGGTAGGATATCTGCTGAGCCATTCGGGCAACTACACCGGTGGGGCCCAAATGGCCAGCTACGAGAATTTTTCGCTGGGTGCGGTGGCAGGCGTTGGGTTTCAGGCTGCGCAGGGATACACCTTGGGCGTGCGCTACAACCGGGGACTGAATGCCTTGTTTTCCAGCGTGCAAGGTGGGCAAGTAAATCCCTTCAACTCTAGCTTTCAGCTCTACGCTGGCTACGTGTTCGGGCAGCGGTAACCACTTGGAAACCGCGCAAGTGCGGGAGGCAGCGGGCGGGATGAGGGGTACGTAGTTCGTGCCCCTCATCCTGCCTGCTGCCTCCCGCATGTATTTCTGGCGTTAACGGGCAAAACTAGGCGGAAGAACCGACTGGTTAACAGCTTCTACGCCCCTACCCCTCGCTCCCACCCCGCTGCCGGCTCAGGCGCAGCTCCAGCACCCGGGTATCCTCGTTGCTCCAGATGAAGTTGCGCACGTCTTCGATGCGAAACACCACCAGCCCGTCGGCGGCCCCGTACTCGGTGTAGCACTCCATGAGCACCTGCTCGGCCGTGAGGCGGCGCACGTAGCCCGAGTAGTCCATCCCGATCTGGGTGTACACGTTCACGAGCTGGTTCTGCTCGTGGGCCCGGGCCAGCAGCAGCGGCACGGTCAGGTACTCCTGCTCCAGAAACGCGGGCGACTTGAGGCCGGCGTACACCTTGTCGAGGTTGTCGGCCTTGAACTCGACGTGGCGAATGTACTGGTCGTCGTAATCGACCTGAAACACGTCGGCCATATTGAACGACTGGATGGCCGTGGGCATGCCGTCGCGGTTGATGATGCGCAGCACCACCACCTCGTCGGAGAAGCTCAGCACGTAGCCCACCGCAAACCGGGTTGGGTCACCCTGACTGGTGCGCACGCCCAGCAGCCGCTTCTCCTGCCGCGCCCGCTCAAATATTTCCTGAAATAAGCCCGACATGCGGTGAGTGAGTGAATGGGTGAGTAATAGAACGTCATGCTGAGCGGAGTCGAAGCATCTCTACCGCCACGGTAATCCTGGCGCCGGAGTTAGTGCGGTAACGAAGCAGTAGAGATGCTTCGTTACCGCTCGCTCAGCATGACGTTTTTTTATTCAACTATTAGCTTCCAGCCAGCTTCGCCAGCACCTCCTTGGTGTTGCTCACGTGGTCGGTGGCGCCGCTCATTGAGTTGAAGATGTACTGGATGACGCCCTGCTTGTCAATCACGAACGTGACGCGGCCGGGCAGCAGGCCCAGCAGAGCGCGGGGCACCTCGTAGAGCTTGCGCACCTGGCCGCCGGCATCGGCCAGCAGCTCGAAGGGCAGGCGGTGCTTCTGGGTGAATTTCTGGTGCGAGGCTTCTCGCTATCGGAGCTGATGCCAACGACTTCGGCCCCGAGGTCCTGGAAATCCTGGTACTGGTCGCGGAACGAGCAGGCTTCGGCCGTGCAGCCGGGCGTGTCGTCTTTGGGGTAGAAATAGAGCACCACGTTGCGCTGGCCGCGCAGGTCGGCTCAGCCGAAAGGCGTCGCCGGAGGTGGTATTCAGGGTGAAATCGGGGGCCGGCTGGCCTACCTGGAGCATAGCAAAACGGCGCGGAGCCGCGGATGGGCGCGGCGGGCCGCGCGGCACTGGCCAAGAGCGGCCGCGGCAAAAGTAGCCAAAACCAGCCGGGCCATCCGAAAAGCCGGGCCAACTGGCTGGTAGCAGGTCCGAAGCCAACTCAACTGTGCATCTTTGCACTTTCTTTCGATGGGTTCCCCGCCCCGCTCCCATCTCCGCCCGCTCCGCCCGCATGCTCATCGACGTTATCATTCCCGCCTACAACGAGGCAGCAGTCCATTGCCCTGGTGCTGGCCGAAATTCCGGCCGGGCTGGTGCAGGAGGTCATCGTGGTCGATAACAACTCGAGCGACAACACCGGCGCAACGGCCCGGGCCGCCGGGGCCACCGTGCTGCGCGAGCCCCGCCCCGGCTACGGCTACGCCTGCCTGGCCGGCATGGCCCACTGCCTTCGGCCCGCCCCGAAGCCGAGCAGGCCCGACATCGTCGTATTTCTCGACGGCGACCATTCCGACTTCCCCGCCGACATGACGGCCCTGGCTGCAGCCCACTCCTGCGCGGCGAGGCCGACCTGGTGATTGGCTCGCGGGCGCTGGGCGAGCGGGAAAATGGCTCGCTGCTGCCGCAGCAACGTTTACGGCAACTGGCTGGCCACGCGCTGCTGCGCTGCGCTACGGCGGCCCGTTCACCGACCTCGGGCCGTTTCGGGCCATCCGGCGCGGGCGCTGCAACGTATCGGCATGCGCGACAAAACCTACGGCTGGACCGTGGAGATGCAGGTGAAAGCCGCCCAGCTCAGGCTGCGCACCGTGGAAGTGCCCGTGCGCTACCGCCGCCGCATCGGCACCAGCAAGGTATCGGGCACGGTGCGAGGCACCTTGGGCGCGGGCTACAAAATTCTCTGGACGATTTTTAGGTATTTGTGAGGCAGATTGACGAACGGGAGAAATTGAACGTCATGCTGAGCGAAGCCGAAGCATCTCTACCGCTTCGTTGCAGCATCAGCCAGCTGTTAGGATTACTACTGCGGGAGAGATGCTTCACTCCGGCTGCGCCTTCGCTCAACATGACCCGTTTTCTCCACCCGCCTACTTCACCCGCTTTCCCGAACTTCACCCAAACAACCAAGACCTCAAGTCCCCAATACCCCCTCGATGCTCGTTTTGCAAGTTCTGTTGATGGCCATTTACGGCCTGTGCCTGCTGTTGCTGCTGGGCTTTAGCCTCACGCCAGTGGCAGCTCACGCGGCTGGCGCGGCGCGCCTACGCCACTCCGCCCGCGCCCGCACTGCCGGCCCCCACCACCTGGCCCCGCGTGACGGTGCAGCTGCCGCTCTACAACGAGCAGAACGTGGTGGAGCGCCTCATCGACGCCTGCGCCGCCCTCGACTACCCCGCCGACCGCCTGCACATCCAGGTGCTCGACGACTCGACCGATGACACCGTGGCCCTGGCGGCGGCCCGCGTGGCGCACCACGCGGCCCAGGGCCTGCACATCAGCCACGTGCGGCGGCCCGACCGCGACGGCTACAAAGCCGGCGCCCTGCGCCTACGGCCTCACCCGTACCGAGGGCGAGTTCGATTGCCATTTTCGACGCCGACTTCGTGCCCGAGCCTGACTTTCTGCGCCGCACCGTGCCGCATTTCCTGGCACGCCCCCGATACCGACCGGATTGGCGTGGTGCAAACCCGCTGGGGCCACCTCAACGAAGACGAGTCGCTGCTCACCGCGCCTGCAGGCCTTTGGGCTGAACGCCCACTTTCTCGTCGAGCAGGTGGGCCGCAGCGGGGCGGCCACTTCATCAACTTCAACGGCACGGGCGGCATCTGGCGGCGCGCCTGCATCGACGATGCCGGCGGCTGGCACACCGACACCCTCACCGAAGACCTCGACCTGAGCTACCGGGCCCAGCTGCGCGGCTGGCGCTTCCGCTACCTGCCCCGGGATAGTGGCCCCCGCCGAGCTGCCCGCCGCGATGGACGCCCTCAAGTCGCAGCAGTTCCGCTGGACCAAGGGCGCGGCCGAAACCGCCCGCAAGCACCTGGGCGACGTGTGGCGCTCGGGCCAGCCGCTGGGCACCAAGCTGCACGCCACCTTTCATCTGCTCAACAGCAGCGTGTATCGTGGTCATCCTGCTGATGGCCCTGCTGAGCGTGCCGCTGGTGTTTGTGCGGGCGCTGGACCGAGAGCTGCGGCCGGTGTTTCAGCTGGCGTCGGTTTTTCTGCTGGCCTTCACGCCGCTCATGTTACTACTACTACACGGCCTGGCGGCTGGCGGCCGAGCGACAGGCCGGCCCCGGCGCGATTTACCCGGCGCTTCCTGCTGTTTCTGTCGGTTTCGATGGGCCTGGCGCTGCACAATGCCCGGGCCGTGCTGCTGGGCTGGCTGGGGCAGCGCACGCCTTTATGCGCACGCCCAAGGCTGGGCATTGTGGCGGGGGCGGGCGGCTGGAAGGCCCGGCGCTACCGCACCAGCGGCGGCTTGGTGGCCTGACCTGGCTCGAAGGCCTGCTGGCCGCGTACTTCGCTGTTCGGCATCGGCAGCCGGCCTGTACTTCGGCGACTTCGGCCTGCTGCCCTTCCACCTGCTGCTGGCCACCGGTTACGGACTGGTATTCTACTATTCGCTCAGCACGCGCAGTAGCATTGGGAAAGGCTCAGAAAATCAGCCGCGCCCCATACCGCTTCGTTCTGTTCTGCATAACGCGCTACTAGGCCCCCGCATGAAACCCGCCCACCTCGTCGCCCTGCTGCTGAGCGCCGCCGCCTACGGGCGCTGGCCTACGCCACGCCCCGGCCGGCGTTCGGGCAGCTGGCGGGGCTGCTGGGGCTGGCATTCGGACTGTACTTCTGGCTGCTGAGCACCGGGTTGCCGCTGCGCCAGGGGCTGCTGGCGGCGTTGCTGCTGCGCCTGCTGTGGCTGCCCGCCCTGCCCACCTTCTCCGACGATTACCACCGCTTCCGCTGGGACGGCCTGCTACTCACGGAGGGCCTCAACCCCTTCCGCTACCGCCCCGACGAGCTGTGCCGGCTGCCGACCAACCCACTTCACCCCGGCCAACCACCCACAACCAACAACTAACAACCATCTACCCCCGCCTTAATTCGCCGCACTACTACTCTGTATACCCGCCCGTCTGCCAGGCCCTGTTTGGGCTGGCGGCGTGGCTGTTTCCCGACTCGGAACGGGGTTTCGCAGTGGCGTTGCGGCGGGTTATTGCTCGCTAGGCGAAGTCAGCTACGACGTGGCTGCTGCTGGCGCTGCTGGCCGCTTCCGGCTGCCGCCCGAGCGGGCGCTGCGGTACCTGCTCAACCCACTGGTACTCGTGGAGCTCACCGGCAACCTGCACTTCGAGGGGCTGGTGGGCGGCTTTGTACTACTGATGCTTTGGCTGCTGACCCGGCGGCCGGGCCGCGGCAGCGGGCGGGGCGCTGGCCCTGGGCGTGGCCACTAAGCTGCTGCCGCTGCTGGTGCTGCCGCTGCTGCTGCGCCGCCTGGGCCTGCCGAAGCTGGTTTGGTTTGGGCTGGGCCTGGCGGTGGGGCTGGTCGCGCTGTTCGGGCCGTTTCTGAGCCTGGAGCTGGTAGAGAACATCGGGCGCAGCCTCAATCTGTACTTCCGCAACTTCGAGTTCAACGCCAGCTTCTACTACCTGGCGCGGGCGGGCGGCGAGTGGCTCACGGGCTACAACCAAATTGCCCGCATCGGGCCGGCGCTGGCCCTGCTCACGGCCCTGGGCGGACTGCTACTAGCGGCCACCGAGCGGCAGCCCATCTGGGCCACCCTACCCCGGGCACTGCTGCTGCTGCTTACGCTCTACTTCCTGCTCGCCACTACCGTGCACCCCTGGTACCTGGCCCCGCTGGTGCTCCTGAGCACTTTCACGCGGGCCCGCTACGCGCTGGTCTGGTCAGGTATGATCGTGCTTTCCTACGCCGCCTACCGCACCTCCGCCTACACCGAAAACCTGTGGCTGGTAGCGCTGGAATACGCCGTGGTGCTGGTGGTGCTGGCTATGGATGTCAGCCGAAGCGCTAGGAGCAGTAGTTGACCCAAAAGACCGTCATTCAGAGCGAAGCGAAGAATCTCGCGTGCCAAAGTAATCCTTACGTTAAGAGTTACCATTGCACGCGAGATTCTTCGACTACGGCTGCGCCTTCGCCCAGAATGACAGCCTTTTGGGTCAACTACTACCTGCTACTTCCCAGGCCAGTAGGCGTAGCGGCGGACCTGCTTGAGCCAGAGGTTGCGGCCATCCCAGGTGGTTTGGCGCAGCAGCGTGTTGGGGTAGGTTTTGGCGAACCAGTACGTGTTGGTTTTCTGGTCAGTGAGCACCACCCGCACCCGCCAGGCGGGTTCGGGCGTATCGGTGGTCAGGGCATCTTCCACCTTTATCTGGGCTTCGTAGAGCGTGGGCGCGGAGGCCCGGCTGGTCTGCTGCAACTCGTAGATGCGGGCCGCAAATTCGGGCTTCCGCTCGAAGCGTAATGCCCGCAGCGTGTAGGGCAATGCATCCTCGAACAGGGCATTGAGCTGGAGCTTGCGGTGGCCTGCGCCCTCACCATCCCAGTACGAATTATAGGTTTGCTCGTACTGCAGGCCGTCGTCGTTGCTGATGGCCTTAAACGTGTTGCCGCACCACTCCTGCGATGAGGTAGTGAGCTTGTGGAGCTGCACCGGCTGGTCGCGCCGAAAGAATAGTGAGGTCAGGAAGTGGTACGGATACGTGTCGGTGGGAATGCTGCAGAACTGGTTCACCTTCATCACCGGAAACAGGTCCTGGCGCTGGTAATCGTCGGTCTTGACGTTGAACTGCTGGTTGAATTCCTCCTTGACCGTGATGAGCGTGTACTCGAACACGCGGGGCTCGCCGTAGATCACGCGCTCGGCCCGGTACAGCGCCACTTCGGCCTGCCCATCTTCCCAGAGCCTGTTCATGGCCCAGTCCTGCTCGAACACGCCATCGCGGCGCAGCAAGGGGCTGTCGGCGGGTGCCGCAGTTTGGGCGACACCCGTCTGCTCATCAGACGGAGTGGAACAGGAAATAAGGCCGGCCGACAGGGCCAGCGCCGCCAGCAGCGGAGCAACACGAAACATAGAAAAGCAGAACGATAAACCCGAAAAGCTATACTACGGGCAAAACGGGGCCAAGGGCTGAAGCCGGCAGCTGCTGCCAGGCCCGCAGATCGTCGATTGTGTCTACGTCCTGCAGCGCCGGCAGCAAGTGCACCCGCAAGCCCAGGCGGGCGGCGTCGGCCAGGGTTTCGGCCCGTACCGTATCCGTGCTCCAGGTTTTGTTAGCGAACAGCGACGGATGCAGGTGCCGCATACCCAGCAGGTAATACCCCCCATCAACGGCCGGCCCCAGTACCAGATCGTGAGTCTGCAGAGCCGCAAAGGCCTCCCGCAGGTGCTCAGTCGTCAGGCCCGGGCAGTCGGTGCCGATGATGACGGCCGCCGCGGCGGGGCGGGCGAAATCGTGGCTGAAGGCAGCCTGCATTTTTTCGCCCAGGTCGCCGGCCGGCTGGGGCTGCTGCTCGAAACCGGCCCAGTCGCGGACCGCATCGGGCCCGCCGTTTTCGCCCACCAGCCACACGGTTTTCTGCACCGCCAGCGGGGCCACTACGGCGCGGGTGTGGGCCAGCAGTGTCTGGTACACGGCCAGTGCGGCCTCGGCCCCAATACCGGCCGCCAGCCGGGTTTTTACGCGCCCCAGCTCGGGGTGGCGGGCAAAGATGATAAGCGAATCCAGCGGTGAATGAGTGAATGAGCGACTGCGCGACTGCGCGACTCAGTGAATGAATGGGTGAATGAGGGCACAAAGAAACGTCATGGCCACCAAAGCGGCACGCCCACCAGCAACAGCTCCCTCATTCACCGAGTCACTCATTTACTTGTATACCGGGTTGCCGGTTTTCAGCCATGGCCGCCAGAGCAGCGAGTACGGGTGCACGTTGGTGGTAGGGCCCTGAGCATTCACGACGGGCTGGCCCTCGTTCATCCACTGGAAAATGCCGCCGTAGAGGTTGCGCACATCGCGGAAGCCCTGTTCGCGCAGCCACGTACCCACCTGCTCGCTGCGGGCCCCCACGGTGCAGTACACCACCACCGGCCGGTTGCGGGCCACGCCCGTCAGGTCGAAGTCGCGAAACTTATCGTAGTCCACGAACCGGGCGCCGCGCAGGTGGCTGACCCGGTACTCGTCCGGCGTGCGGGTATCGAGCAGCAGCACGTTGCCGCGGCCTTTCACTGGCTCCTCGTGCAACAGAGTAGCTAACGCAGCGGGCTGAATAGTAGGAACGGTGCCTTTGTAAAGCAGGCCCAGCATCCGGTCGTAGGCCGTCATCGAGTGGTCGGGCTTGGTGGGAGAATTCTGGCTGCAGGCGCTGGTGGTGCCGAGCAGGCACAGCAGCCCTGCCACCAGCACCAAGCGGCCGCCGCTAAACGGGGAAAACAACAAGCGTTTCATGGGCCGTGCGTGTTAGCTGCTAGGTGGTAGCGCCGCCGCAGCTCGAGCCGGCCCCGGCGGTGCAACCATAGCAGTGCTGGTTGATAATGATGTTGCGGTCCTGGAGGCGGGCCTCGTCGAAGTCGCGGATGTGCTGGGGCGCGCCGCTGCCCACCAGCAAATCGAGCTGCTGGTTGAAGTCGCAGTCGTACAGCTGGCCGTCCCAGCCAACGCTTAACGTACTGCGGCACATGACGTTGGCCGCCGCCACGGGGTTGTAGGCATCCACGAGCTGCTGCATGTACTTCTCGTAGTTGCCGCTCTCGAGCAGGTAGTCCAGGAAACGGCTCACCGGCAGGTTGGTAATCGTGAGCAGGCCATTGAACTCGATGCCATACTCGCGCCCCAGCCGCTGCTTGAACTCGCGCTCCAGACTTACCTGCGAGCCGGGCATAAAGGCTCCCGACGGGTTGTAGACCAAATCCAGCGTCAGCCCCGAACCCTCAATGCCGTAGCCTACGGCATTGAGCATCTTCAGGGCCTTAATCGACTTTTCGAACACGCCCTCGCCCCGCTGGGCATCGGTGCGGCCGGCCGAAAAGTGTGGCAGCGACGATACCACCTGCACGTTGTGCCGGGCAAAGAACTCGGGCAGATCGTAGTACTTCTTGTTGGCCACGATGATGGTGAGGTTGCAGCGCACGATAGCCGTGCGGCCCAGGGCCGAAATCTGCTCTACCAGCCACCGGAAATCGGGGTTCATTTCGGGCGCGCCGCCCGTCAGGTCCACCACTTCAATATCGGTCTGGGCCAGCGCATCGAGGCAGAGCTGCATGGTGGCGCGGGTCATGATTTCGGTGCGGTCGGGGCCGGCATCCACGTGGCAATGCTTGCACACCTGGTTGCACATGCGGCCCACGTTGATCTGCATGATTTTCAGCGCCGTGGGGCGTAGCGGCAGCAAACCGGTTTCGCGCAGCTTCTGTCCGAATGCCGGCAGCCGTGCGCCTGCTGCCTCCGCCTCGGTCAGTACAGTAAGCTGGTAGCCGGTGTCAGCGAGCGGAGCGTGGCGGGCCTGGAGTGACTTTATCAAGGTAGTAAATGCGTAAAAAACGTGACAAATGTGATAATCAGGGTAAGGCAATAGCGCGCGGGGGGTGTGGGCAAGGACCGTTTCAGCCGCCCTTGCCCAACACGCTTCTGCAGCCTTACATTCCTTTACATGCTCATTTCCTTGGCCTTGTTCATCATCTGCACCCCGTGCACGAGGGCAGCGCCTCCCTTAATGGCGGCGGCAACGTGCACGGCTTCCATCATCTGGGCTTCATCGGCTCCCTTCTGAAGCGAGTCGGAGGTGTAGGCATCGATGCAGTACGGGCACTGCACAGCATGGGCGACGGCCAGGGCAATCAGGGATTTTTCGCGTTCCGTGAGCGCGCCGTCCTTAAATACTTCGGCGTAGTAGGCAAAAAACTTCGTACCCATTTCGGGCTGCCACTGGGTGATGTTACCAAATTTGGCCAGGTCAGCGGGGTTGTAATACGTATCCATGCAGGAAGAAAGTAAAAAGTAAAAAGTCAGACGACATCGTAAGATACGCCATCGGGCCTAAGGGCCCTACCGCCGCATCCGCCGCACCCGAATCCGGACGTGTTCCCCGTTTTCGCTGGTCGTGGGCTCGACTTCGATCTGGTCGGTTTCGTTGTAGTGCCTGGCCAGCCCCCGCACAATGCCTACCGCCAACGCCCCCATCCGCCGGGCCGACACATAGTCGATGAACAGCTCATCGGGCGAGAGGCGGGTGACGTTGAGCACCGGGGGCATATTGCCGCTGTGCTCGGCCCGAACCTGCTTATGCATCGTGGCCTCCGTGTGCTCAATCATGTCCAGCGTAGTCCATTCGGGGTTCACCAGCTTCTGATACATGTACATGAGGTCGGGCACGAGGTACTCCCCGAACTTCTCGTGCAGTTCATCGGCCGAGAGGCCCGTCATGGTGGCGGCTTGCCCTACCAGGCGGTACATGTGCTCGTCGGGGTACACATCCTTGTGGTTGAAATCGGTGGCCGAAAGCCCCGAGGCCTCCAGCAGGTTTACCCAGGTGCTGTGGTCGTACTGCGTCTGAACGTAGCGTTTGAGGAGCGTGAAAATGGTGCCATGCACAGCAGTAGGGGTTAAGCAGAAACGGAGAAGTGAAAATCAAGCTCTTTTGCCATGTTATCCGCTTACCGGACACGCAACAAAGGAACTCGATTTTCACTCTTAATTCTCCTTTTCTACCAGCCTACTAAATATTGCCGATGACAGTGAGCGTGCTCATAGTTGGCGAAGCGACGCCCCCAATGTCTTCTACCGTCATGGCGAAGGCCTGCGCACTGGCAATATTCTTCATCTGCTGAATGCTGTCGCCGGTAGCCGTGGCAGCGGTAACCATGCCCGCATCAATGGGCTGGCCGTTGTCGAGTGCCCAGAGCTGGTACTGCTTGCCTTCGGGCAGCGCCGGCAGGTTGCGCACATCAACGTACACGGCCTTGGTGTCGCGGTTGTAGTACACGCGAGCCAGGGCCTCGGGGGCTTTGGGCGTGCCCTTCAGCTCTACGGCCTCGAACGCCTGGTTGCGCAGAATGCGCAGCTGCTGGTCGCGGTCGTTGAGGGCGGCCTGCTGCGTAGCGGCATAGCGCGACTGCTCGGCCTGCGCCACTTCGAGGCTGCTCTGGGTTTCCTGCAGCCGGTTGTAGAGCAGGTAATTGCCCAGGCCGCTAAGAATGAGCAGGGCCACCGAAGCGGCCACCAGCCAGCGGGTACGCCCGGAAGATGCGGCGGCCGGCAGTTGCCGTACCACGGCCTCGTGCGCATCCTGGGCCGCCACCTGCTCGGGAGCCGATGAGGAGGCCACCATGCGCGGAGGGGCAATAGGTGTGGCCGCCACCGGGCCGGTTAAGGGCTCGGCGCTGGCCGACCCGGTTTCCCGGATCGAATTCTCCCAAGCCTGCAACACCCGCTCCCGCATACCTTCGGGCGGCGTTACGGCGTGGGCTGCGGCGTAGGCATCAAGGCCTTCGACAATGGCCATCAGCTCCTGCTTGATAACCGGATGCTCCTGGGCCATGCGCTCAACGTCGGCGCGTTCGGCAGTATTGAGTACGCCCAAGGCGTACTCTTCGAGGATGCCAGACTCGATGTAGTGCTGTAATTCCACCATTATCGAATCAGTTTAGAGAGTACTTTGATAGCCGCCCGGGCGCGGGTTTTCACCGTTCCGAGGGGCAGGTTGAGTTCTTCAGCCACTTCGCTTTGCGTAAATCCGCCGAAATAAAGCAGGTCCACGATTTGGCGCTGATCCGGATTCAGCTGCTTGGTCATGTCCTGCAAACCAATGTGCTCTGGCCGGAACGAAGGTTCGGCGGCCAACCGCAGCACGGCACTATCTTCTATGGGCTGCGTACGATTACC
This sequence comes from uncultured Cytophagales bacterium, assembly GCA_963711295.1. Classification (GTDB taxonomy): domain Bacteria; phylum Bacteroidota; class Bacteroidia; order Cytophagales; family Hymenobacteraceae; genus Hymenobacter. Next base: position 269,453 of record CAVQDF010000003.1, on the reverse strand, counting down.
TACGCGGTACTGCCGAGAGCGGATTTTGTCGATGGCCAGATTTCGGCACACATTCATCACCCACGTAAATAAGCGGCCTTTACTGGCGTCATAGGATGGAAAGGAATGCCATATTTTAACCATGGCTTCCTGCAAAACGTCTTCGGCAATTTCCTCCGTCTTCACGACGCGCAGAATAACGCCGTAGAGGGCGGCCGAATACTTATCGTAGAAGATGGTCATGGCCCCTTCGTCCCGGTCGCGCAGACGTTGCACGAGCAGGACTTCACTTTCGAGGGCAACTGGATCGGGGGTGGAAGCAGACACGGGCAGCAACTAAGAGAGATGGGACGGCGTAGCACAGGCAGCCCCGCGAATGAAGCGAAAGTACACGATAAACGGTTAGTTCAGCGGGCGGCTACCGGAAAGGTACTACGTCGCGGGGCAGCGTAAGCCATGCTTACGCCCCGCCGCAACCCAAAGTTACCCGATCCGGCCTGCTGTTGAGCTCGCCGAGTAACATCGGTCCGGCCCTATTTGTTGCTTGCTTCTCCCCTGTCATTTCCTTGTTTTACCCGTTTTTATGCCCATCGAATCCCGTAACCCCTATACCGGCCGCGTCGAGCAGCAGTTCGAGGCCTTCAGCTGGCCCCAGACCGAGCAGCTGCTGGGCGAAGCCCATACCGCCTTTGCCGAGTGGCGCACTACCTCGTTTGAACACCGCGCCCGGCTGATGCACCGCGCCGCCGATTTACTGCGCGAGCGGGCCGACGAGCTGGCCCGCCTCATGGCCATCGAAATGGGCAAGCCCCTGGCCGACGGCCGCGCCGAAGCCCAGAAGTGCGCCCTGTGCTGCGACTTTTACGCCGACCGGGCCGAGGAATTTCTGGCCGACGAGTTCATCGAAACGGAGGCCCAGCGCAGCTTCATTGCCTACGAGCCGCTGGGTGCTGGTGCTGGCCGTAATGCCCTGGAACTTTCCCTTCTGGCAGGTGGTGCGCTTTGCCGCCCCGGCCCTGATGGCCGGCAACGTGGGCCTGCTCAAGCACGCCTCCAACGTGCCGCAGTGCGCGCTGGCCCTGGAGAAAATTTTCCACGATGCCGGGCTTCCCGCCGGCCACCTTCCGCACCCTGCTCATCGGGTCCGATCTGGTGGAAAAGCTGATTGCTGATGACCGCATAGTCGCCGTCACGCTCACGGGCTCGGAGCCGGCCGGAGCTGCCGTAGCGGCCGCCGCCGGCCGGCAGATCAAGAAAACGGTGCTGGAGCTGGGCGGCTCCGACGCCTTTATTGTGCTGGCCGACGCCGACCTGGCGCTGGCCGCCGAAACCGCCGCGAAGGCCCGCATGATTAACTCGGGCCAGAGCTGCATTGCGGCCAAGCGCTTTATCGTGGAGCAGCCCATCATGCAGGAGTTCATTGCCAAACTCAAAACGCACCTGCAGGCACTCAAGGCCGGCGACCCGCTCGAAGAGGCCACCGACTACGGCCCCCTGGCCCGCGCCGACCTGGCCGACGAGCTGACGGAGCAGGTGGAAGACTCCGTAAAACAGGGCGCCAAGGTGGAGCTGGCCGGTGGCCAGCCCGAGCCGGGTTCGGCCCGGTTTGCACCCATCATCCTGAGCCAGGTGCAGCCCGGCCAGCGGGCCTACGAAGAAGAGTTCTTCGGCCCCGTGGCCATTGTGCTCGAAGCCCGCGACGCCGACGACGCCATTCGCCTGGCCAACGACTCGCGCTTCGGCCTCGGTGGCTCGGTCTGGACCCGCGACGCCAAGCGCGGCGAGCAGCTGGCCCGCCGCGTGGAGGCCGGCGCCGTGTTCGTGAACAGCCTCGTAAAATCGGCCCCGGAGATGCCCTTTGGTGGCATCAAAAAATCGGGTTACGGCCGCGAGCTGTCGCACCTGGGCATCCGCGAATTCGTCAACCAGAAGTCAATCTGGGTAGCGTGAAAGTGAGGTGGTGAGGCGGATGAAGTGGTGAGTGCAAAGGTCCGTCATGCTGAGCGCAGTGCTTGCTTACCCTATCGGTTGGTTGGCAATTCAACGAAGCGGTAGAGATGCTTCGACTCCGCTGCGCTGCGCTCAGCATGACGGGCCTTTGCACTCACCACCCCACTATTTCCCCTTCTCACCATCTCACAGGTACCCCAGCACCTTATACACCGCGTAGCCGGCCATTTCGTGGAGCAGAATACCCCACAGGCGCAGCGGCTCCTCGGAGGGCAGCAGCAGGGAGGCAGGAGTATAGCGGCGGTTGATGGCGAAATACCCCGCCGGAAATGGCCGGGGGTGCAGCCCTACTTTGGCGAAACAGGCCTCGGCCCGGCGCAGGTGGAAAGCCGAGGTGATGAGCACCGTGCGCCTGATATCGGGGTGGCGGGCCAGCAGCGCCTTCGTAAACAGGGCGTTTTCGCGGGTATTGCGGCTGCGGGTTTCGAGTAGGATGTGGCGGCGCGGCACGCCGGCCAGTTGCAGCAGAATCCGCAGGTCGTCGGCTTCGGAACGGGCCACCGAATCGAAGGCGGCTCCCGAGCCACCCGAAACAATGATGCGGCGGATGCGGCCGGCCCGGTAGAGCCAGAGCGTGTGCAGGAGCCGGTCGGCCTGCTGGGGCACGTACACCCGGTCGTGGGGCGACTTACGCACTTCGGTGATGCCCGTAAGCAGGATGCCCGCGTCGTAGCCGGTACCGAGCTGGGCCAGTGTTACGGGTGGCCGCTCCCAGGCCAGCAGGGCCTCATTCACCAGAAACGGGTTGGTGAGCAGCGCCAGCAGCCCAAGCGCCGCCCATTGCAGCCGGCGGCTCCGGCGCAGTAAACCCAGCAGCAGCAACCCTACCACCCACGTAGCCGGCGACAACAGGAAATCGAGCAGCTTGGAAAGCAAAAAGAACATCAACGGAAAAGCAAAACACCACCCCCACCAACCGGCGGGCAGTGCAAACGGTCATTAAAGGGAATGACGCAAAGGTATGGGAACGGGTGAATGAGGGCGTGAAAACAAAACGCCACGCGGCGTAACGTGAAGCATCTCGCGTGCAGTCATCAGGGAACTGATAACGCCGATACACGAGAGGCTTCACGTTACGCCGCGTGGCGTTCACTCACTCACTCACTCACTCACTCACTCACTCCCCGAGCCAGCATCATCTGGCGGATGTATTTTACCGGGGCGCTACCGTAGCTCAGGAACTGCTCGTGGAAGGCCTTCAGGTTGAACTTGGCCCCCTGCTGCTGCTTGAGCTCCTGGCGCAGGTCGTAAATTTCGGTGTAGCCCGTAAAGTAGGAGCTCAGCTGCACCTGGCTTAGGGTGGCGCGCAGCCACTTGTTGCGGGCCTCCGACTCTTCCTGGAATCCGTCGCGGCGCAGCATGGCCACGGCTTCGGCTTCGGTAATGTTGCCGGCCTGCACCTCGTGGTCGAGGATGGCGTTGAGCGTCACGCGCATGTTCCACTTGTCCCACATCAGCCAGAACTCGTCGGTGTTGCCACCGTAGCCGCTTTCGAGCATCATGCGCTCGGCGTACACGGCCCAGCCCTCGATCATGGCCCCGTTGCCCAGAATGGATTTGATGAGCGAAGGGCTGCGGTTGGCGTACACGAGCTGGGTGTAGTGGCCCGGAATGGCTTCGTGAATGTTAAGAATCTGAAGCGTGTAGTTGTTGTACTCGCGCAGGTAGCTTTCGGCCTGAGCGGCTGGCTGCCCATCGAGGGGCTCCACGTTGTAGTAGGTGTCGGCGCCCTTGTCGTAGGGGCCGGGGGCCGATACGCTGGCGCCGGCGCCGCTGCCGCGCATATAGAGTGGGGTTTCGCGCACCACCAGGGGCTTGGTGGGGTCCTGGGTCAGCAGGTCGTGCTCGTTCACCCAGCGCACCAGCTCGGGCATCTGCTCGCGCACGGCCTCCACAAACCGCTGGGGCGTAGCGTGCTCCCGCGAAAGGGCCGCCACCACGTCGGCCGCGATGCGGAGCGTGTCGGTGGGCACGGTTTCGTACTGCACATACTTGGGGTAGAGGCGCATTGCCCGGGCTTTCATATCGGCCAGCAGCTCCTGCTTATGGGCCAGGGCCTTGCGGTACACCTCATCGGCCGAGTACGTGCTTTGGATATCGAGGGCAAACTTGCGGGCAAACAGCGCCGGCCCGATGCGGAAGGAGCGGAAATTACCGGCTGGCAACACCTCGGTTTGCAGAAACCGCAGGTAACCTTCCATGGTGAGGCGGGTGTTGCTGATGCGGTTTTTCAGGTCCTGCTTTTCGGCTTCGCTCAGGCCCGACTTAGCCACCGAATCGAGCAGGGCGGGGCCAAATACGGCCAGCCCGCCCTGGGTCTGGCGAACGGCCAGGTTGGTATGCTCACGGGTGGGCTGCTTGATGTTCTGCTTGGCTGCCTCGTAGTAGTCGGCTACCTGAATAAGCTTGGAACTGATGGCCCGCAGCCGCCGGTCGAGGGGCCAGTAGCGGCCGTTAAGAATTTCGGCCACCGAGCCGCCCACGTTGTAGTTGGCCGGATTCCACTGCCAGTCGCGGAGCGAATCGGCGTAGAAGCGGGCCGACGCCAGGTAATTCTGCATCAGCCGGTAATCGGTCTGGTTGTTAACCGAGAGCTTTTCCAGCGGGTAGGTCTGCATTTCCTTGGCCCGGCGGGCGCGGGCGGCGGCTTCGGTCTGGCGGCGGCCGGCGGTGGGTACTACCAGCAGCGAATCGTAGCGGTGGAAGCCGGCGCTGCTGGCCCACTCGGGGTTGTAGTACCAGAGCGAATCGATGAAGCGGGCTTTGTAAGCGTCGAAGTCGGCATCCAGCGTTTCGGGCGTACCGGAAAGGGGTTTATTACCCGAATCGCAGGCCGCGAAAGCAAGGGAGCCGGCCAGCAAAGCGGCGGCGGGGAGCAGGTAGCGATGGGTCATAGAAGGGAGTTAGGCGGGTAAGGTACGGGCCAAGGACGAGAGTATAGCCAGCGGCGTTGCGCGGGCATCTGTGGCGTTCCTACCCGTTAGCAAACCCTCATCGCTCCGCTTATCTTCCAGCCCACTCTTTCTGTGTGGGCTTTTTCACAACGCTGCTACCGGCTCTGGCGCAGCGTTTGCACTGGCCGCCGGGCGCCAGTTGCCCTTCGTCTCTGCTTATGAAAAACCTGCTTGCCGCGCTGCCGGTGTTGCTGCTGGCCCAGCCGGCCTGCTCCCAGTCCCCTGCCCGCCTCGACGTAGCCAATGGCTTCCGCGGCCTGCCCTTCGGGGCTCCGCTTACCGAGGCCCTGCACCTGCAGCTGCTGCGCGATAAAGGCGACGAGAAGGTATACGAGCGCCTCGACGAGCAGCTGCAGGTGGGCAGCTTCACGGCGGCGCGCATTCACTACAAGTTTTTCCGGGGGCAGTTTGCGGCCGTCACCATCATCGTGAAAGGCAACGCCGAAACGCAGAAGGTACGCCCCGCGCTGGAGGCCCTCTACGGCCCCGGACACCTCGAAGGCTTCAGCTGCAAGTGGCAGGGGGCCCAGGTGGCCCTCTCCTATGCCTCTCTCTCCGACGAGCAGACCATCATGGCCATGAGCAGCCGCCCCCTGGCCGCCCAGATGCAGCAAGCCAACGCCCCCATTACCAAGCTCAAAATCAAGCAGAAGTAACCCGGAGCCTTGGCTACTTCTTTGCCGCTTGATGCGCGGAGTTCTTCGGGAAACGGAGTTCGAATAGTAGGCGCGACGCTATGCGCGACGGCAGGCAGAACCAGTTACTGAGGAGCCCGAAGAACGCCGTGCGGCCTACCGCGCCGCCGAATTATAGTAGGTGGCCGTGCCGCCCAGCTGGCGGGCAATGGCTTCCAGCTCGGTCCAGTCGTTGCTGGTACCGCCCAGCACCCCGCCGCGGCTCGTAGCGTAGGCATCGCCAAGTTGGTCATTGCTTCCCAACCAGCGCCCGCGCAGCAGCAGTTGGTGGCCCTGCACCTGCACGAATATAAACATCGTGCGGGCACCCTCTATAGTAATAGGGTCGGTGCTGAGGGCGAGCAGGTCGGCATCAGAGTAGCGAAAGGTATAGCCGCGGATGGCCAGTACCCCGGCGGCCCGCTGCCAGGCCACGTGGCCCTCATCGGGCAGCGTAAGCACAATAGTATCGTCGTTTTTATCGGGCTCCGGATGCGGGGTAAAGTGTTGGGCGAGGGCCGCGGGGCCAGCCAGCACCAATAGCAGCAGGGGTAGCAGGAGTTTTTTCATCGGAATACGAGGCATCATGTGTTGCGCCCGGCCCCGGGGTGGGGTCGGGCGCGGCGGTTAGTCGTTTGTTGAGCGGGTATACTGGCGGGTGCCGCCCAGCAGGCGGGCCACCTCTTCCAGCTCCTGCCACCTGCGACCCTCGCGCCCATTGCCATTGCTCTGGTCGACCATAAAAAACCAGATGACGGGGAACGTGGTGGTGCCGTTGGGTACATAGGCCTGCAACCGCAGCTCGTGGTCCTGCACGGCCAGCACCACGCCCATCTTCTCCGTTCCCCTCGGAACAATGGCTTCGGTGGTGAGCGTGAGCAGTTCGGGGCTGGCGTAGCGGATGGGGTAGCCGCGCCGGGCCAGCAGCTGGCCGGCCCGTTGCCAGAGGGCGCGCCCCTCGTCGGGCAGCGTAAGCACGATGGTATCGTCGTCTTTGGTGGGCTGGGTCCGGAGTTCGGCGGGCGGGGTGCGGGGCCCGGCCGTCTGGGCGAGGGCGGGGCCGGCCAGCAGCAGCAAGCCGGCCAGCAGCAAGGGGTAGCGCATAAGAAATGGGGGCTAGAGGTGCGGTTTACATACCCCGCGCCCCGCGCAAAAAACCCGCCAGTTGTGCATAGTTCGCCGGCCGCCGCGCCTTTTTGGCCTGCGCTACTCGCTCAGCACCAGCTCGGCCAGCAGCGGGAAGTGGTCGGAGCCCACGTCGGGCAGGCGTTCGAGTTTTATCACCCGAAACTCCTCAGTCACGAACAGGTGGTCGAGGGGGTAGCGCAGGGGCAGCATTTTGGCGTTGAAGGTGTTAAACATGCCCCGGCCCAGGCGCACGTTGTGCAGCTGGCCGGCCGCCTCGAACATGCGCGTCGTGAACGACCACGACACGTCGTTGAAGTCGCCCAGCACCAGGGCCGGGGCCGTTTCCTGCTGCACGAGCTGGCCCACTTTCACCAGGGCCACATCCTGCATGCCCACGCTGGTTGGGTGGTTGTCGGGGATGGGGGGCGTCGGATGCACGCCGAACAAACGCACCGCCCGACCGTTGGGCAGGCGCAGCCCCGTCAGGATGGAAGGCACGTTGGGCTGCTGCAGGTTGCGGACTTCGGGGGCAAGCAGCGGCAGGCGCGAGTAGAGGACCATGCCATAGGTATTGGCGCGCGGCAACTCCAGATAATATGGGTACTGCTGGCGTAACGGGCGCAGGGCTTCGGCCCACCACTGGTTGGTTTCGAGGGCCAGCACTACATCGGGGCGCTGCTCCCGCACCTGGGCCAGCACCAAGTCGGCGCGGCGGTTTTTCTGGTACACATTGACTTCGTAGAGGCGCAGGCGGGCCGAGGGGTCGGCCGCCTCGGCCGCGGTGGCGTCGGGGGCTGGGCGCGGGGCCAGCGGGGCGTAGGGTAGCAGGAAATAGAGCTGCACCACCAGCCCCAGCAGCGCCGTACCCAGCACCCAGCGCCGCGTGGCTTGTCGTTGCCGCCGCCCCCAGCCCAGCAGGAACGCCAGGGCCAGCAGTATCAGCAAATGCGCAATCACGAACTGAAAGCGTAGAAAATCAAGAATTTGCAGCCACCAGATATCGGCAGCCAGCAGCGAGAGCAGGGTGCCCACCAATGCCAGCAGGCTGACCGCTAACAGGAGTTTCAACAGGAAAGATTGCCGGCCGGACATAGCGCACAGTGAGGGATGAAGAAATAGCGGCAGCACCCGACGCAGCCGGCCCAGTAGCCGGAGTATGGACCACCGGAGAAGTTCTACGGGCTACTGAGCCTGCAGCCAGCGCACGGCCTCACCTTCGTCAACAAAGGTTTCGAGGCAGAAGCCCGGCTCGATACCGGCTGGATAATCGGCGGCCAGCGCACTGATGCGGGGCTCGGTTGCCAGCAGCTCGGCCCGTAGAGGCGAGATAAGATAGGCCAGGCACACCCGCCGGGGCGCCAGGGCCGCTACCATCCGGGGCAGCCAGTCGTGCGCAACCCAGGTAGCCGCGGCCGGGCCGGGGGCGGAACGGCGGCGCACATCGAGCAGCAGGTGCGCCACGCCCGCTTCCCGGGCCGTGGCCAATGCGCTGTCGTAGTGACGGCGCAACTCGGCAGGAGCAGCGTCATCGAGCCAGCGGACCGTGAGCAGTGCCAGGTCGGAGCGGTGGCTGATGGCCAGCAAATCGGATTTCAGGAGCGACTGGTTCATGGGAGGAGGCTTAAAGAACGTACTTGGTATAGCGCAGATGGGGGCCGTTGGGTTGTGGGGTACTCGCTCAAGAGCCCCGCCGGGCCGCCGAGCAGCTTGGTTTACCAAGCCGCTATTCGGCCGCAGCCGGGTATATTGGGCCCATGATTCGTCTGGTTACCGCCCTGCTCCCGCTGCTGCTTACGGCCTGTTCGCAAAACGCGCCCGAAACAACCCGCCCCCCCGCTCCCACCGGGCCGCCGGCTATTCCGGTACAGGCAGCCCCAGCCCAGGCCCGGGCCGCCTTCATCGAAACCTTCGAGGCCGCCGAAAAGGGCAGCTACGCCCCCGCCGACGAGGCGCTGGGCTCAGGCTCGTGGCGCCTGAGCGAGGCGCTTATCGGCTCATCGGATCAGGACCATAAAAATGGCGCCCACGCCGCCCGCCTGCGCCAGGGCGGCCGCCTGACCATGAACTTCGATGCCCCCGCTGGGGTGCGCCGCATCCGGATCAGCAGCGCCGCTTATGGCCAGGATGCGCCCAGTACCTGGGAGCTGTGGGGCAGCCAGGACGGGGGGCGCAGCTACCGCCGCATTGGGGCGGCCGTGCGCACCGAGGGGCCGCGGCTGGTAGCAACTACCTTCGAGGGCGGCAGTGCCGCCGCGCTGCGCCTGGAAATCCGTAAAACCGACAGTGGCAGCAGCCGGCTCAACCTGGATGATGTGGTGCTGGAAACGGCCGACGGCACAGCCGTAGCCGGCGGGCCGGCCACCTTCCCCGCCCAAACGAAGGACGACCGCCCGCAGCCGACGCCTGCCAATCAGGGTAATCAGGCACCCCAGCCATCGGGTGCCCGTGACGCTAACCTGGCCCTGGGCAACCCGAGCGGGGCGACGGCTTCGCTCAGTACGCCCAACAACTACCTGCTCACGCGGCCCCAGTACGCGCTGGGTTACAATGCCCGCCGGGGCACGCCCACCTGGGTGAGCTGGCACCTGAACGCCGCCTGGCTCGGCTCGGCCCCGCGCCAGGACGATTTCCGGCCCGATCCGGCCCTGCCCCGGCAGTTCTACGCCGTGTCGCCGCGCAGCTACAGCGGCTCGGGTTTCAACCGGGGCCACAACTGCCCCTCGGCCGACCGCAGCTACGACCTCGACGACAACTCGGCCACCTTTCTGATGACCAACATGATTCCGCAGTCGCCCAACAACAACCAGCGAACCTGGGCGGGCCTCGAAGACTGGACCCGCGCCCAGGTGCAGCGGGGGCAGGAAGTCTACGTCATCATGGGCAGCTACGGCCAGGGGGGCACTGGCTCCAACGGCTTCACCACCACCATCGACCAGGGCCGCGTAACGGTGCCGGCGCGCATCTGGAAAGTGCTGCTGCTGCTGCCCGAAGGCGAAAACGACCTGCAACGCATAGCCGCCGGCCAGGCCCGCGTCATCGCCATCGACACGCCCAACGACCAGCAGGTAAGCCCCGACTGGAGCCGCTACCGCGTCAGCATCGATGCCCTCGAAGCCGCCACCGGCCTCGACCTGCTTTCGGCGCTGCCCATACCGGTGCAGGAAAAGCTGGAAGCCACCGTAGACGCGGGGGCGATACGGTAGGGGGGTGGTTGCTGGTTGTCGATGGTTGAAGGTGGGTTGGATTGGTAAAAGAACGGCGCATGCGCCGCTTGACGGGCGTTTCTCGCGCCGTGCGCCGTTCTTTTTCGTACTGCCTGACGTCCTTTGCGCCCCGTTGCGGGCTGCATGACGTTCTTTGTACCCCGCGCTTCCCCGTTATGCCTCCTTCCATGCTCTCCTCCCCTTCGCCCGAAGCCCGCCGCTACCGCCAAGCGGTGGCGGCTTCGTTTCTGTTGCAGGGACTATGCTTTTCGACCTGGGCGGCCCGCATCCCGACGGTGCAGCACCAACTGGGGCTCTCGGAGGCGGCGCTGGGCGGAGTGCTGCTGGCTGTGCCGGTGGGCTCGTTGGCGGCGCTGCCGCTGGCGGGCTGGCTGGTGGCGCGGTTCGGGAGCCGGCTCGTGGCCCAGCTGGGGCTGCTGCTGTATGCGCTGGGCCTACCCTTGCTCGGGCTCGCAGACAGCGTGCCCCAACTGCTGGCGGCGCTGGCTTTGTTCGGCGTGGCCGGTAATCTGGCCAATATCAGCATCAATACCCAGGCTGTGGGCGTGGAAGAACTGTACGGACGCTCTATTTTGGCCACTTTCCACGGTGTCTGGAGCGTGGCGGGCTTTTTGGGAGCGGGCTTAGGTACGCTCCTGATTGCCCAGGCAGTGCCGCCGCTGTTTCATTTCCTGCTCGTGAGCGGGGCCGTGCTGCTGGGCCTGCTGCTCACCCGCGCCCACCTGCTACCCCACGACGCCCCCCGCCCCGCCGATACGCCCCTGTTCGTGCTGCCCGATAAGTCGCTGCTGCTACTCGGGGTGCTGGCGTTCTGCTCCCTGCTCTGCGAGGGCACCATGTTCGACTGGAGCGGGGTGTATTTCCGGCAGATCGTGCGGGCCCCGCCGGCCTGGGTGGGCCTGGGCTTCGCTGCTTTCATGGCTCTGATGGCCACCGGCCGCTTCGTGGCCGACTGGTTTACCGACCGGTTTGGCCGCCGCCGGACGCTGGTGCTCAGCGGCCTGCTCGAAGCCGCCGGCCTGACCCTGGCCGTGGCGTGGCCGACGCTGATAACGGCCACGGTGGGCTTCATGCTGGTGGGCCTGGGCGTGTCGGCAGTGGTGCCGCTGGTGTACGGGGCGGCCGGCCGCTCCACTACCATGCCCGCCGGCGTGGCCCTGGCCGCCGTCACGACGGTAGGATTTGCCGGGTTTCTGCTCGGGCCGCCACTGATTGGTTTCGTCGCCGGCATCAGCAGCCTGCGCGTATCCTTCGCTTTGGTGGCCGGTATGGGCCTGGCCGTGGCCGTGTTGGGTAATCGGGTGAAGGAGTGAGTGAGTGAGGAAGATAAAAGAACTGTCATTTTTTCCGCGCATCAAGCGGCGACGAAGAATGACAGTTCTAGTGATCTTTACCTGGCCCATCTTCTTCCCCGCTATGCCTTCCGAAAACATCTACACGCCCCGCCAGCAGTATGTGCTGCTGATTCTGTGTCTGGTGATCCTGACGGGGCTGATTCTGCTGGGCCTGGGCTCCTACATCACGGCCTTTCTGGGCGCGGGAGTACTGTATGTGGTGTTACGGCCCTGGTTTACGGCCCTGGTACACCGCCGCGGCTGGAACCGACAGGTAGTAACTGGTGCGCTGCTGCTGTTCGCCTTCGTCGTGATTATTATGCCCTTCACGGCCCTCGTGTTCATGCTCATCAGCCGCATCCGCCTCTACGCCCAGGACACGAGCCAGATCATGACGGTGCTGCACACCATCGAGCAGAAAACCGGCTACCAGTTCACAACCGAAACCAACGTACGCGCCCTCATGCAACAGTCCGTGAGCTGGCTCAGCACCCGCATTCCGTCGCTGGCCAGCGGGCTGCTGCATTTCACAGTCATCATCGGCCTGATGCTGTTCACGCTCTACTTCATGTTTATTCAGGAGGAAACCTTCCTGCGGGGCCTGCACCGCTACCTACCCTTCCGTAGCAGCACCCTGCGCGAGCTGGGCGACTCGCTGCGCAACACGGTGAACGCCAATGTGCTCGGCCAGGCCCTCATTGCCCTGGTGCAGGCGCTGCTCACGGCCCTCACGCTCCAGATTTTCGGGGTCACCGACGCCTGGTTCTGGGGGACGCTCTCCTTCTTCACCGCTTTTATTCCGGTGCTGGGCACACCGTTGGTCTGGGGGCCGGCGGCCATCCTGAAACTCACCCAGGGCCACGTGGGCCAGGGCGTGGGCATTCTGCTGGTGGGCGTCATCGTCATCATCAACATCGACAACTTGTTGCGCATCATGCTGGCCCGCCGCATGGGCGACATTCACCCGCTCATCACCCTGGCCGGGGTAGTACTGGGCGTGGAAATCTTCGGTATTCTGGGCCTCGTGATGGGGCCATTGCTGCTCTCCTATTTTATTGTACTGATAACGGTATTCGAGCGCGAAAACCGCATCCGTCGCCGCCCCCAGGCGGAGCCGAACGAATCCATTGAAGAGGTCCTGACCCCACCCCCGCTGCCACCAGCTGGGCCGGCATAGCAGCAGCGGGCGCAAGGCCGGGGCTTAAGTTTCCGTAAGCACCGTTTTAAAGCCCAGCAGCTTGCCGCCCTCCCCTTCGCCCAATACCAGCACTGGTACCTGGGGGCCAGTGCCGAACCGGTAAACCTGGGTGCCGCTCAGTTCCTGCTTGAGGTACATCTGCAGCCCTTTGTAGCGGTTGGCCAGGGCCGGGTCGTTGAGCACGCCGTGGTCGGCGGTGTGGTTGCGCAGGAAGGCCGTTAGCTCCTGCTTCTCGACGGCCGTACCGGCCGGAACGCCGGCCAGTTGGCAGAGGGCGGCGTCGGTGAGGCCGCCGGTCGGGGCTGCGAAGCTCACCGGCTCCAGCGCCGCCTCCGATTCGCTGATGAACTGCAGCCCCTTGATCATGTCGCGGATGGGCGCCAAAGCCGGATCGTCAGCAGCGGCAGCAGTATCGTCCGATTTCGCGGCCTGTATTTCGGGCTCGGAGGCTTCCACGGTTTCGCGGCCACCCTTGGTGTCGCGGGGGTCGTCGGGCAGTTCGGGCGTGCCGGCCACCACGGCGGGCACCTGGGCCCCAATGGCGGCGGCCAGCTCCTTGCATGCGCGGCTCGGCGACCTTGATTTTGGGGTTGGCGAAGTTCATGTCCGCCACCTTGTTCATCGGAATGAGGTGAATGTGGGCGTGCGGCACTTCCAGCCCAATCACGGCCACGCCGATGCGCTTGCAGGGCACGGCCGCCTGCACGCGCCTTGGCCACGCGCTGCGCAAACACGTGCAGCGCCGCCAGCTCATCGGCCGGCAAATCGAAGATGTAATCGACTTCCTTCTTCGGAATCACCAGCGTGTGGCCTTCCACCAGCGGCGTGATGTCGAGAAAAGCCAGGTGGCGGCCGTCCTCGGCCACTTTATAAGCCGGCAGCTCGCCGGAAACGATGCGGGAGAAAATCGAAGGCATGCGGTGTTAGTTGTCGAGTTAGCTGAGATGTGAGTTGTCAGGTAGCTACGGTGACTCAATGCACCGAGCGGTCATGCTGAGCCGTAAGCTACGAACTCGCGCAAAACAGAAGAGGTCAGCACCTTTGCGGCGTCTGCACCTAACTAACTGCTAATCGCTCAACTGCTAACAAAAGCTAGCGGCTGAAATCTCCAGCATCTCGAACTGCAGCTTGCCGGCGGGCACGGTGATTTCGGCCGTGTCGCCGGCCGATTTGCCCAGCAGGCCTTTGCCGATGGGCGACTTCACCGAGATTTTGCCGGCGGCCAGGTTGGCTTCTTCCTCGGCCACCAGGGTGTAGTCGAGCACCATGTTATTCTTCAGGTTCTTCAGCTTCACCTTGCTCATGATGAGCACCTTGCTGAAGTCCATGTTGGTTTCGTCGATGAGGCGGGCGTTGCCCACCACTTCTTCCAGCTTGGAGATTTTCAGCTCCAGCAGGCCCTGGGCATCCTTGGCGGCGTCGTACTCGGCGTTCTCGCTCAGGTCGCCTTTGTCGCGGGCTTCGCGCAGGTCTTCGGCGGCCTTGGCCCGGCCCCGGACTTTGAGGTCCTGGAGGTCGTCCTTCAGTTTTTGCAGGCCCTCGGGGGTGTAATAATTGATGGTGGTGGCCATGGGAGTAGATGCTTGACGGTTTGGCTAAAAAGCAAGGAGAACGGCTGGCACTGCCAACCGTTCTCCCTTCTTAGGTTCTGGCAAAGATACGCAAAACCGGATTAGCTCCCGCACAGTTCTGGCCTCGTTCTCGCCGCCGCCCAGAAATAGCCCGAAATTTTCTTGCAGCCAGCACCTCGTTGATGCGCGCGTAGCTCTGGTGCGTCCAGCCGCCGATGTGGGGCGTGAGCACCACGTTGGGCGCCGTGCGCAGAAAGTCGAACGTGGCCTGCTGCGCCGGCGCTCAGGGTGTGCCAGCTTCTCGTTTTCGAGCACGTCGAGCGCCGCGCCGCGCACCGTGGCCGGCCGCAGGCCGCGCACCAGCGCGGCGTGGTCGAGCACTTCGCCCCGGGCCGTATTCAGCAGCCAGATGGCGCTTCGCAAAGCCCGGCCAGCAAGCGCTTCGTTCACGAAATGATGGTTGGCCGCCGAGTACGGAATGTGCAGGCTGAGCACGTCGGCGCGGGCCTGCAGTTCGGCCAGGCGGCACCAGCGTGGCGTGGCCGTCGGGCGTCACGGCCGGGTCGCTGTCGTGGGCCAGCACCGTGCAGCCGAAGCCGCTCAGCCGCCGCGCAAACGCCCGGCCCATGTGCCCGTAGCCCAGCAGCCCGATGGTTTTGCCGCCGATTTCCTCGCCCCGGTTGGCCTCGCGCCGCCACTGGCCCTGGCGCACCTCGTGGTCGGCGCGGGCAATGTTGCGCAGCAGCGCCAGCAGCAGCCCCACGGCAAACTCGCCCACCGCGTCGCGGTTGCCCTCGGGCGCGTTGAGCAGCGTCACGCCCGGCGGCCGCCATCGCGGCCTCGTCAATATTATCGATGCCGGCGCCGGCGCGGGCCACGTAGCGCAGGTGCGGGCCGTGGGCCAGCAGCTCGGCCGTTACGCGCAGCTTGCTGCGCACCACCAGGCCCTCGTAGGGCTGGGCGGCCAGCGCGGCGGGCACTTCGGCGGCGGTGAGGTCGGGCCGGTAGTCCATCGTCACGCCAATGCTGTTCCAGCATCGGGCAGCGATGGGTGCATTTCGTCGATTACTAGGCAGAGTGCTCATGGGCTTATTGAGTCAGGTTATCATCGAACTGGGCAGCGCATGCCGCATATCCTATTCAGCTCCGCGGCGAATTGGAGCCAGTGAATGGCTCGGAATATGCGTCGCGCTACTTTCAGGTCCGATGTCGCTTCTGATGTGCATCTGATAGAGATTGCGGATCTGGTATCGAATCGCACGCATGATAAAGCACGGTTACTGCCAACCCGCTTCCACCAGGATAGTTTATCAACGCAGGTCATGCCAGTGCCGTATTGTTCGTCGTCCAGAAGTGCAGATACGCTACGCGTCAGAACCGTAGCGCTACCTCGTACCAGATACATGAGCCGTACCATCGACCAGATGCCTGCTGTTTCAATATTGCACCTGCCACGTGAAACAGCCATCCTCAACAGCAGCAACAGGAGTGGAAGCAGCTCGTCGGTAATACCTGAAGAGCTGCATCCCAGGTATCCAAAAACAGACTATTGCGCTACGTCGCTGCTCTCCAAATCCGGCAGCGCCGGCCTACGACTCGCCTGATGCTCCGCCACGCGCTGCGTCAGGCCCACGAAATTCGGCCACGCCCAGCTGCTCGGCGCGCTTGTCGAAAATGGGGTCGGTGGTGGCCTCGGCGGGCATGCCGAAGGGCTTCAGGGCGTTGCGCAGCGTCTTGCGGCGCGTTTGGAACGCCTGCTTCACCACCCGGAAAAACAGCTTTTCGTCGCAGTCCAGCTGCTCAGTGTCGTTGCGGGTGAGGCGCACCACGGCCGACTCCACCTTGGGCGGCGGGTTGAACACGTGCGGGGGCACCGTGAACAGGTACTCGATCTTATAATACGCCTGCAGCAGCACGCTCAGGATGCCGTAGGTTTTCGAGCCGGGCGGCTCGGCCAGGCGCTGGGCCACTTCCTTCTGAATCATGCCCACCACTCTCGCGCACCTGCTGGCGGTTGTTCAGCACGGCAAAGAAAATCTGGCTGCTGATGTTGTAGGGAAAGTTGCCGATGATGGCCAGCGGCTGGTCCCGGAGAACATCGTGGCCAGGTCTGCTTCAGGAAATCGGTGGCGTAGATGCGGTCGGCCAGCGCCGGGTAGTGCACTTTCAGGTAGGCCACCGACTCGGGTCAATTTCGACCACGCTGGTCTGGTACGCCGGGTTCTGCAGCAGGTACTGCGTGAGCACGCCCATGCCCGGCCCGATTTCGAGCACGTGCTTCACGCCATCGGGCAGCTGCAGGGCCCCCACGATGTTGCGGGCAATGTTGGGGTCGGCCAGAAAGTGCTGGCCCAGGTGCTTTTTGGGACGAACAGTATTCATCGGGGAGAGTAAGTTGAGCAGTGAGGAAATCAGAAAACCAGGTCGAGGCGACTTGGGTACGGGCTGAAGCCGTATCAGGCAGCAGTGCTGCAACCGAAGACGGAGCGGAGTTGAACAGCGTGCTGCTGATCTACGGTGGCACTGCACAAGCGGCAGCATGCGTCGGCTCGCTTCGCTGCACTCCGTCCGCGATGTATGGCCCTAAAGGTCCAAACAACTACCTTCACGGTCAAAGATACGCTTGCCAGCCTCAACAGTACCTTGCGGCCTCAAATCTACGGCCCCTCATTCTACTCGTCCTCCCATGTCCCTATCCCTCGCCCACGCCGCCGCCGCGCCGGCCCATTCCACGCAGGTCTTCATTCTGCCCGCTGGCACCACCGACGCTGCCCGAAGCCGCCGCCGCCGACCTGCCCGAAGCCGCCCGCCAGTACGTGGCCGCCGCCCTGGCCGACGACAGAAGTTCGTGCACCTCAACCACTTCAGCCACCACCATTACTTTGTGGTGCTGGCCGACAAGCCCACCGCCGCCCAGGCTGCCGAGGCGCTGCGCCGCGCCGGCCACACGCTGCACGCCCGCCTGAAAACCGATAAAGTGGCGGAGCTCTTCATCTGAACCTCAGCGCAACCGCCGGCGCCGCCGCTGGCCCTGGCCGAAGGCCTGGCCCTGACCGCCTACCAGTTTGAGGGCTACAAAACCGACGAGAAGTCGCGCACGGCCCCCACCCTGACCAGCATCACGCTGGTCGGCAACGCCGCCACTGTCGGCCGAGAATCCCCGAGCTCGACGGCCTGCTGCAGGGCGTGTTCCTGGCCCGCGACCTGGTGAACGCGCCGCTCAACAAGCTCAACGCCACCCAGTTTGCCGAGCGCATGGCCGAGGCCGGCGACGAAGCCGGCTACACCACCGACATCCTCGACCTGGCCAAAATTGAAGCCCTGCGCATGGGCGGCCTGCTGGCCGTCAACCTGGGCTCGCCCCGAGCCGCCCACCTTCAGCATTCTCGAGTACAAGCCCGAAGGCGCCAACAACGCCAAGCCCTATCGTGCTGGTGGGCAAAGGCGTGGTGTTCGACACCGGCGGCCTCAGCCTCAAGCCCACGCCCAACAGCATGGACATGATGAAGTGCGACATGGCCGGCGGCGCGGCCGTGGCCGGCACGCTGCTACGCCCTGGCCAAAAACAAGGTGCCGCTGCACGTCATCGGCCTGGTGCCCGCCACCGACAACCGCCCCGGCGGCCTCGCCTACGCCCCCGGCGACGTGATCACGATGCACTGCGGCCTCACCGTGGAAGTAAACAACACCGACGCCGA
Source organism: uncultured Cytophagales bacterium (assembly GCA_963711295.1). Classification (GTDB taxonomy): domain Bacteria; phylum Bacteroidota; class Bacteroidia; order Cytophagales; family Hymenobacteraceae; genus Hymenobacter. The sequence goes on along the minus strand of CAVQDF010000003.1, from coordinate 251,683 downwards.
AGGCCGCCTGCATCCTGGCCGACGCCCTGAGCTTTCGCCAAAAAGTACGACCCCGAGCTGGTAATCGACCTAGCCACCCTCACCGGCTCGGCCGCCGCGCGCCCTCGGCACCGAAGCCATCGCTGTACATGGGCACCGCCGACGAGCAGGTGATGGCCGACCTCAAAAAGGCCGGCAACACCGCCGCACGAGCGGCTGGTGGAGTTTCCGCTCTGGGATGAGTACGCCGACCACATCAAGAGCCGACATTGCCGACCTCACCAACCTGGGCAAGGCCGAAGCCGGCCACATTTCGGCCGGCAAGTTCCTGGAGCGCTTCGCCGAGGGCTACCCCTGGGTTCACCTCGACATTGCCGGCCCCGCCTTCCTCACCGCCCCCGACTGCTACCGCGGCAAAGGCGGCACCGGCACGGGCGTGCGCCTGACTGTACGAGTTCCTGAAGAACCGGATTTAACTGGTGTGACAGTTGGAAAAGCAGTGTCGGACAAATTTGCAATCGTATTGCAAATTTGTCCAACACTGCTTTTTTAGTTAGTTTGCTGCATGATTCCTCGCTTTATTATGCCCAAGCTGCTACAGCTGGCGCAGGCACTTCCGGTGATTACGCTTACCGGGCCGCGGCAGTCGGGCAAGTCGACGCTGGTGCGGGCGGCTTTTCCGGCCCTGCCGTACGTGTCGTTGGAAGACCCTGATATGCGGCAACTGGCCCGGCAGGACCCGCGCCGGTTTCTGGCCGCGCACGCCCAAGGAGCCATATTCGATGAGGTACAGCGGGTGCCGGAGCTGTTCTCGTACCTGCAGGGCGTAGTCGACCAGCAGCCCCCACCCGCCGCGCCCTACGTGCTGACGGGCTCCCAGAATTTTCTGTTGCTCGACGCTATTGGGCAGAGCCTGGCCGGGCGCACCGCGGTGCTCCGGCTGCTGCCACTAAGCTGTGCCGAACTGCGGGCCGCCAGCCAGTTGCCGGCGGGCATCGACGCTATTATATGGCACGGCGGTTACCCGCGCCTGAGCCAGCCCCAGCTTTCCCCGGCCGATTTCTACCCCAGCTACATCCAGACTTACCTGGAGCGCGACGTGCGTTCCATCCTCAACATCAGCGACCTGAGCACCTTCACGCGGTTCGTGCGCCTGTGCGCCGGCCGCATCGGTTCGGCCCTCAACCTGAGCTCCCTGGCCTCCGACTGCGGCGTAGCCGTAAACACCGCGAAAGCCTGGCTCTCGGTGCTGGAAGCCAGCTACGTGGTATACCTGCTCCCCCCCACCACCAGAACTTCAGCAAGCGCCTCATTAAGTCGCCGAAGCTGTATTTCTACGATACGGGCCTGGCCTGCGCGCTGCTCGGCATCCGCGAAAGCGCGCAGCTGGCCACGCACTATTTGCGGGGTGGCCTGTTTGAAAATCTGGTCCTGACCGAAATTCTCAAGCATTACGACGCTCAGGGGCAACCGGCACCGGTGTATTTCTGGCAGGACAAAACCGGCCGCGAGGTCGATTTCCTGCTCGAAACCCCGGCCGGCCTGGTGGCGCTGGAAGTTAAGGCCGGCCTCACGATGGGCACCGACTACTTCCGGCAGCTCGACTACTGGCGCAACCTGAGCGGTGTGCCCACCGAACGGGCCTACGTAGTATATGCGGGGGCCCAAACCATGCCCACGGCCCACGGCACCCTACTCAGGCTGGCCGATTTAGAAACAGTGTTGTAAGCATCGCGTCGTTGCTGTTATGGAAGCCCCTTCCGGTGGCACCTGCGACGTGTGAATACCCAACGGCGAAGTCGTTGGTGGATATGCACCCCGGCTCAGTTGCTATATTGGCCGCTGACCTTACTTTTTATCATCTCCCAAAAATGCTCCCACGAATTGGTATTTCCGTCGGTGACCTGGCCGGTATCGGGCCCGAGGTCATCTATAAAACCTTCCTCGACCCGCGCCTGCTCAAGTTCTGCACCCCCGTGGTGTACGGCACGGCCACCGTGCTTTTCGACGATTTCCCCACCGACGCCCAACACGAGCCCCTCACGTTCCGGCAGGTGCGCGAGGCGGCCGACATTGCCCCCGGCAAGCATCAACGCCGTGAGCTGCTGGGAAGGCGACGACGACGTGCAGCTTACGCCCGGCCAGCCCAGTGCGGCCAGCGGGGCGGCGGCCCGCCAGAGTCTGCTCGCCGCTGCCCGCGACCTCAAGGCTGGCCTGCTCGACGCCCTCGTCACGGCGCCCATCAGCAAGGAGAACACCCAGGCCGACGACTTCCGCTTTCCCGGCCACACCGAGTTCCTGACCACCTTCTTCGAAGCCAAGGAAAGCCTGATGCTGCTGGTGGCCGACGAGCTGCGGGTAGCCACCGTCACGGGCCACATCCCGCTCAAAGACGTGGCCACACGCCTCACCAAGGAGCTGCTCACGGCCAAGCTGCGCATTCTGCTGCATTCGCTCAAGAACGATTTCGGCATCGAAAAGCCCCGGGTGGCCGTGCTGGGCCTTAACCCCCACGCCGGCGAAAACGGCCTGCTCGGCACCGAGGAAGCCGACCATTGTAACGCCCGTGCTCCAGCAGTTCCAGCAGCAGGGCCACCTTGCCTACGGCCCCTACCCGGCCGATGGCTACTTCGGCACCGGCCAGTACAAGCAGTTCGACGCCACGCTTTCCCTCTACCACGACCAGGGCCTGATTCCGTTCAAAACCCTGGCCTTCGAGCGGGGCGTGAACTACACGGCCGGCCTGTCGGTGGTGCGCACCTCCCCCGACCACGGCACCGCCTACGGCATTGCCGGCCAGTTTAAAGCCGACGAAACGTCTTTCCGTGAAGCCCTGTACCTGGCTTGCGAGCTGGTACGCTACCGCCAGTCCGAGGCCGCCATCAAGCCCCTCATTCCTGGGCCTGCCCCCCGCGGCGGCCGCAGGGAGTAGTTCTGAGCGAGGGCAAGCGAGAGGCTGTCGTTCTTCGCTTCGTGCGGAACGGCCAGCGCCCACACCCTCGCTAAACCGAAACTTTCTTTCCAAAAACGAAATATTGTTTGCGGTTTCGAAATTGGTTTTTACCTTTGCAGCAGAAACGCCGGAACCACCATGGTTTCGGCGTTTTGCTTGCCCATCGCCGGCAGCCATCAACCAGCAGCTAAAAGCGCAGAAAATGCTCCAGACCCCCGCCGACTACCGTACTGCCCTGCGCCGCCTCGATGCGCTGGCGGCGGCCGGCGTGGAGGGCAACGCGGCTTTGGAAACGGAGTTTCGGGAGCTGATTACGGCTCTCGACATCTACGAAGGCAAGCTGGGGCTGCTGCCGATTCCGAACCTGCCTACTTCGCTGGCCGAAATGATTGAGCTCAAGCGTCAGCAGATGCGCCTCAAGCAAAAGGAGCTGGCCGAACTGCTGGAAGTGCCGGCCAGCCGCCTCTCCCAGATTCTGAGCGGCAAGCGCCGCGTGACGCTGGACCTGGCCAAACGCCTCTATGAGCGACTGGGTATTCCGTCGGACTTTATATTAAAGAACGCCTGACCACCCGCCGCTGGCCCGGCTTTTACATACCGGGCAAAAGTGTATACTTTTGCCCCCTTGCAACCACCTCCCGTGAAGAAGGATTCGCCCTATAACCTCAACCTGGCCCGGCTGGCCGACAAAACGCACCACTTTGCGTTTGACCTCGACCGGGCCTTCTTCGAGCAATTCGACCAGGAGCTCATTCCCGATGGCCAGGTGCACGCCGACGTGACGCTGACCAAAACCGAGCGCCTGATTACGGTTGATTTCGACATCAAAGGCACCGTGCGCCAGGTCTGCGACCGGAGCCTCGACGACTACGATCAGCAAATCGACACCCAGGAGCAGCTGCTCGTGCGCTTTGGCGACGAAGTGAAGGAGCTCGACGACAACGTGCTGCAAATCACGCCCGATACCCAGACGCTGCCGCTGGCCCAGCACCTGTTCGACTACGTGGGCTGGCCCTGCCGATGAAGAAGCTGCACCCGCGCTTCCAGAACGAGCCCGACGACAACCCCGACGCCAAAACCAAGCTCATCTTCACGACCCGCGGCGAGAGCGCCCGACGACGAGGATGAGGACGATGCCGACCCGCGCTGGAACGCGTTACGCAACCTGAATTAACCGCCCCCCGGGCGAGCTGCCAGTTACTCTTCAACTTTTCTTTTTTACTTTTTTTTCAGCATGGCACATCCTAAACGCCGGACCTCATCCGCCACCCGCAACAAGCGTCGCAGCCACTACAAGCTCACCCCCAAGGCCGTTACCCTCTGCGCCAACACCGGCGAGCTGCACCTGCGCCACAAGGCCTACGTAGTCGACGGCGACCTGTACCAAACGGTAAAGTAGCCATCAAGGACTACGCTCCGGTAGCTGCTGCCGCCGCCGCTCGACAGCGACGACGAATAGCCTGCCTTTTTAGCTGATGGCGGATAGCTGTCTAGCTGTTCGCTTTTGTCGAAACGGAAGCTAACGGCTAACAGCTTTTAGCTGACAGCCAAAATAACTCTGATCCTCTTGACTTTCCTTTCATGAAGATAGCCCTGGACGCAATGGGCGGCGATTTCGCCCCCCAGGCCGCCGTCGAGGGTGCCGTGCTGGCCGCCGAACAGCTGGCCGGCAAGGCTCAGATCGTGCTCATCGGGCAGGAAGACGCCGTGCGCCCCCTGCTCGCAGCAGCACGGCGGCCGCCGCCGAGCAGCCTGAGTTTGGTGCCCGCCTCCCAGGTCATCGACATGGGCGAGCACCCGGCCAAAGCCTTCCAGCAGAAGCAGGACTCCAGCATTGCCGTGGGCTACCGGATGCTGCATCCGGCGAGGTGGATGCCTTCTGCTCGGCCGGCAACACGGGCGCCATGCTCGTCGGAGCCATGTTCAGGTGAAAGCCGTGCCCGGCGTGATGCGCCCGGCCATTGCCAACTTTGTGCCCAAGCTCAACGGGGGCATTCGGCATTCTGCTGGATGTAGGGGCCAATGCCGAATGCAAGCCCGAAATGCTGGAGCAGTTCGGCGAACTGGGCTCCCTTTATGCCCAGCTACGTGCTGGGCATTGCCGAGCCCAAAGTAGGCCTGATGAACCTGGGCGAGGAAGAAGGCAAAGGCACGGCCATCACCCAGGCCGCCCACCAGCTGCTGAAAGTAAACCCGCACGTGCACTTTATGGGCAATATCGAAGGCCGCGACCTGTTCAACGACAAAGCCGATGTGGTGGTCTGCGACGGCTTTACGGGCAACGTGTTGCTGAAAATGGCCGAGTCCATCTACGACATCATGGCCGAAAAGCAGCATGCACGACCCGTTCTTCGACAAGTTCAACTACGAGGCCGTCGGCGGCTCGCCCATCCTGGGCATCAACGACAACGCCATTATCGGCCACGGCGTGAGCACGCCCCTGGCCATCTGCAATATGCTGCTGCAAGGCTATCAGATGGCCGAGTCCGGCATTGTCGACCAGATTAAAGCTACCTTCAAGTCCTGAATGCGGCGGTAAGGTCCGGCTTCGGCCGGATTTTTCTGGGGTGCCGGACTTTCGTTGCGTACCGCCAGTTTCGTCCCTTCACTGCTCGCCTACTTTTGCCCATATGAAGATTACCGCTGCCATTACCGGAGTGGGTGCTTACGTGCCCGACTACGTGCTGACCAATGCCAGAGCTGGAAAAACTGGTGGACACCACCGACGAGTGGATTCTGAGCCGCACGGGTATTCGGGAGCGGCACATTCTGAAGGGCGAAAACCAGGGCACCTCGGTCATGGGCATCAAGGCGGTGCGAGAACCTGCTGGCCAAAACCGGCACCAGCCGCCGACGACATCGACCTGCTTATCTGCGCCACTACCACGCCCGATCTGGTGTTCCCGGCCACGGCCAACATTATTTCGGCGGGCGTTGGGGCCACCAAGGCCTTTAGCTTCGACATGCAGGCCGCCTGCTCGGGCTTTATGTTTGCGCTGGCAACCGGCGCGCAGTTCATTCCAGCCGGCACCTACAAAAAGGTAGTGGTGGTAGGGGCCGATAAAATGTCGGCATCGTTGACTATACCGACCGCGCCAACTGCATCATTTTCGGCGACGGCGCCGGGGCGGTGCTGCTCGAACCCAACACCGAGGGCTTCGGCATGCTCGACCAGGTGCTGCGCTCCGATGGCAGCGGCGAGCATACCTGCACCAGAAAGCCGGTGGCTAGCGCCGCCCGCCCTCGCCGAAACCGTGAGCCAACCGCGAGCACTACGTGTACCAGGAAGGCGCCACGGTATTCAAATTTGCCGTGAAAAACATGGCCGACGTAGCCGCCCAGGTAATGGAGCGCAACCGCCTCACCAACGACGACGTGGCCTGGCTGGTGCCCCACCAGGCCAACAAGCGCATCATCGACGCCACGGCCAACCGCATGGGCGTGGGCCCGGAAAAGGTGATGCTCAACATCCACCGCTACGGCAACACCACCAACGGCACCATCCCGCTGTGCCTGTCCGACTACGAGCAGCAGCTGCGCAAGGGCGACAACCTGATCCTTGCCGCCTTTGGCGGCGGCTTCACCTGGGGGCTCATTTACCTCAAGTGGGCCTACGATGGCGCTACGCGCAGTTAAGAGTCGAGAACTGACAGCTCTAGCCTGTTACCGCCGGACTGCCAGCAGTCATCAGGCCGAGTTGATGCTTCTCTCATTTTTAATTTCCAACCTTTAATTTCTAACTTCAACCCATGGCCACCACCGCAGACTTCCGCAACGGGCTCGTTCTCAACTACAACAACGAGCTGCACGTCATCACCGAATTTCAGCACGTGAAGCCCGGCAAAGGCCCCGCTTTTGTGCGCACCAAAATGCGCAACATCAAAACCGGCCGCACCATCGATAACACCTTCAATGCCGGCGTGAAAGTGGAAACGGCCCGCGTGGAGCAGCGCCCCCACCAGTTCCTGTACAAGGACGATTACGGCTACAACTTCATGGACAACGCCACGTTTCGAGCAGGTGGTGCTGCACGAAGCCATGGTGCCCTTCGCCGATATGATGAAGGAAGGCCAGGAAGTGACCATCCTCTTCCACGCCGAAACCGAGCAGCCCCTCACGGCCGAGCTGCCCACCACCGTAGACCTGGTGGTGACCTACACCGAGCCCGGCCTGCGCGGCGACACCGCCACCAATACGCTTAAGCCCGCCACCGTCGAAACCGGCGCCCGCATCCAGGTGCCGCTGTTCGTTGATGTGGACACCAAGATCCGCATCAAAACCAGCGACTACAGCTACGTCGAGCGCGTTAAATAAGCCAGCCGTGCTGTAACAACGCCTTGTTCCAACAAAGCCCAAAAAGGACGCTGCCATGAAAGCTAAAGAACTACAAGAACTGCATCGACTTCATCGCCAAATCGGGCCTGAACAAAGTCAACATCGAAACCGACGAGTTTAAGATCTCGGTGCAGCGCGATGCCCAACTACAAGCACCAGGTAACGATGTCGGCCGCTCCGCGCAACAGCAGCAGCAGCAGCCGGCCCCTGCCCCGGCCGCACCGGCCCCCGCCAGCCCCGCGCCGGCTCCGGCCCCCGCCGCCGAAACGCCGGCCGCCAGCTACAGCCGTCCTGAAGGCGCCCATGATTGGCACGTTCTACCGCAGCAGCGGCCCCGAATCGCCCGCCTTCGTGCAGGTAGGCGACATGGTGGAGAAAGGCCAGGTTATCTGCATTATTGAGGCCATGAAGCTCTTCAACGAGATTGAAGCCGAGCAGTCGGCCGCATCGTGAAGGCGCTGGTCGACAACGCCACGCCCGTGGAATACGACCAGCCGCTGTTCCTGATTGAGGCGGTATAATTTCAGAACTTAGAGGTCAGAGCTTAGAGCTTAGACGGATGGGGCGGTTTCGTACTGCCTCGGGTCTAGGATCTAAGCTCATCAGTTCTCACATCTACTTCAGAGCTGTGTTCAAGAAAATACTCATCGCCAACCGGGGCGAAATTGCCCTGCGCATCATCCGCACCTGCAAGGAAATGGGCATCAAAACGGTGGCCGTGTACTCGACTGCCGACAAGGAAAGCCTGCACGTGAAGCTTTGCCGACGAAGCCGTGTGCATCGGGCCGCCCGCCTCGGCCCAGTCCTACCTGAGCATGCCGACGCTGATTGCGGCGGCCGAAATCACCAATGCCGACGCCATTCATCCCGGCTATGGCTTCCTGTGCGAAAACGCGGAATTCTCGCGCATCTGCGCAGGAAAACGGCATCAAGTTCATCGGGGCCTCGCCCGAGATGATTAACCAGATGGGCGACAAGGCCACGGCCAAAGCCACCATGATTAAGGCCGGCGTGCCGGTAGTTCCCGGCTCGGTGGGCCTGCTCGAATCGGTGGAGCAGGGCAAGAAGCATTGCCGACAAAATCAAGTACCCCGTCATCATCAAGGCCACGGCCGGTGGCGGCGGGCGCGGCATGCGCATCATTCACTCCGACGACGAGTTCCAGAAAGCCTGGGACGATGCCCGCACCGAATCGAAGGCCGCGTTCGGCAACGACGGCATGTACCTGGAGAAGTTCGTGGTGGAGCCCCGCCACATTGAGGTCCAGATTGTGGGCGACCAGTTCGGCCACGTCTGCCACCTTTCGGAGCGCGACTGCTGCATTCAGCGCCGCCACCAGAAGCTGGTGGAGGAAGCGCCCTTCGCCGTTCATGACCGACGAGCTGCGCGAGAAAATGGGCGAGGCGGCCATTGCCGGCGCCGCGGCCATCGGCTACGAGGGCGTGGGCACGATTGAGTTTCTGGTGGATAAAAACCGGGATTTCTACTTCATGGAGATGAACACCCGCATTCAGGTGGAGCACCCGGTGACGGAGGAAATCATCAACTACGACCTCATCAAGGAGCAGATCAAGGTGGCGGCGGGCATCCCGATTTCGGGCAACAACTACTACCCCAAGATGCACGCCATGGAGTGCCGCATCAACGCCGAGGACCCGCGCAACAACTTCCGCCCCTCGCCCGGCAAAATCACGACCCTGCACATCCCCGGCGGCCACGGCGTGCGCGTCGATACGCACGTGTACGCGGGCTACACCATCCCGCCCAACTACGACTCGATGATTGCCAAGCTCATCACCGTGGCCCAGACCCGGGAGGAGTGCATCGTGAAAATGAAGCGCGCCCTGAGCGAGTTCGTGGTGGAAGGCGTGAAAACGACCATCCCCTTCCACCTCGCGCTGATGGACAACGAGGAGTTCAAGGCGGGCGACTTCACGACCACGTTCCTGGAGACAGTCGTTCGACTTCTCGGACCTGTAAGCAAGTTGATTTCTGGCACAAGCAAAAGGGCTGCCTCTATGAGGCAGCCCTTTTGCTTGTGCCAGAAATCAACTTGGCACCATACGCAGCAAATAGAACATTACCTATCTTAGGAGTCAGCCGAATTTCACTCAAACCTGTTAATGAAGCATCGTTAACAGGTCAAAATAAGATAATTATAGGTAAGTAAGCACTTACTATTTATTTCAGAGTGCCCGAATACTATTGCATAATTCCTATTCACCTTGCTTATACTTGCGGTGTTCTACTCTTCCAACCAAAACACCCACTACTATGCTAAGTAAATCGACAGTGGCCCTTGCCGGGCTGCTGGCGGCCGGCACCCTATTGGCCGGCTGCTCCAAAGAAACGGCCACGCCGGCCTATCCCGCGCCTCAGGATACGGCTACCAGCCCCCAAAATGCCACCGTGGCCAACGGCGTGATGATGCAGGGCTTTTACTGGGACGTGCCCATGAGCACTCCGGCCGGCACCTGGTGGCAGAACCTGGGCGCCAAAGCTACCGAGCTGAAAGCGGCCGGTATTACGGCCATGTGGCTGCCACCAGCTTACAAAGGCAGCGGCAAGAATGATGTGGGTTACGGTGTGTACGACCGTTACGATTTGGGCGAGTTCAACCAGAAAGGCACCGTGGCTACCCGCTACGGCACCATCGCGCAGTTGCAGTCTGCTATTGGGGCGTTGCACGGCCAGGGAATTCAGGTGTATGAGGACATGGTGATGAACCATCTGACCTCGGCCGACAACCAAGAGTTGGCCAACAACCAGTACAACGTGTACACGAGCTTCACCTACCCCGGCCGCAACAACACTTATAGTAACTACCAGTGGCACTGGAATAACTTTACGGCTACCCAGCAGGCCCCCAACAACGGGTGGTACCAGTGGGCAGCCTACGATTTCCAGCCCTACGCCAACGGCGACGCCTACGACAACCTGCTGGGCTCGGAAATCCGCTACAACGATATCAACAACGCCAACGAAACCATCAACTGGGGCAACTGGATTACCACTAAGCTCAACCTCGACGGCTACCGCCTAGATGCCACCAAGCACATCCAGACGACCTACCTGAACCGCTGGCTCGATAACGTGAAGACCAACGGCCGCTTCGCCGTGAGCGAGGCCTGGTTTCGGAACCTGTCGGACATGAACAACTACGCCGCCGCTACCGGCGGCCGCACCAGCCTCTTCGACGTACCCCTGCACTACACCTTCGCTGACATGAGCAATGGCAACGGCAGTTGGGATATGCGCGGGCTGCAGTTCGCCGGCTTCACCGAGGCCAACGGCGCGCTGTCGGTTTCCTTCGTGGATAACCACGATACCGACCAGACGGGCGGGGCGCTGTTTTCGCCGGTTTCCAACCTAAAGATGCTGGCCTATGCCTACATCCTGACCCGAGAAAAAGGCTACCCCTGCGTGTTCTATAAGGACTACTACGAGTACGGCCTGGGCGCCCAGATCAAGAAGCTCACCCAGATCCGGCAGGCCAATGCCTACGGGGCGGCCACCGAGTACACCAGCGTCAACGACGCCGACGTATATGCCTACTCGCGCGCCGGCGACGCCAGCCACAAAGGCCTGCTGGTGCTGCTGAACGACGGCGGCTCCAGCCGCAGCAAGGGCATTACGACACCCTTTAAAAATGCTACCCTCACCGACCAGACCGGCAACGTCAGCGGCACCATCACTACCGATGCCAGCGGCTTCGCCACGTTCTCGGTACCAGCCCGCGGCTACGCCGTGTGGGTACCCACCGGCGGCACCACCACGCCCCCTCCTACCTCGGGCACTACGGCCGTGACCTTCAACGTAACCTACAGCAACACCGTGAGTGGCCAGGATGTGTACGTAGTGGGTAGCACCGCCCAGCTCGGCAGCTGGAATACGGCAAGCGCCATCAAGCTCAGCGGCGCGGCTTTCCCCAAGTGGAGCGGCACCGTGAACCTGACCAGCGGCACGGCCGTGCAGTACAAATACATCCGCAAGGATGCCGCCGGCAACGTGCTCTATGAAGCCGGGGCCAACCGCGCCTTCACGCCCACCGGCACCACTCAAACTCGCACCGATACTTGGCAGTAAGTTGCTAACGCACGTGTACATTTGAAAAGAGGCCGGCCAATTGGCCGGCCTCTTTTTCTGTGGGTTTTACCGCCATGCCCATTCAGACGCCCAATTTGCCGTTATAGTAAGGCACAGCGCTCAATGTTTGGGTATCTTGGGGCAACTTCGCGGCTAATGCGCAACGGACCTATTCCGATAACCCGCCGGCCCCACGCCATGCCCACGCCTCCCGAATACACCCGCCGCTATACTGTGCAAGAGTATTTTGCGCTGGAAGAAGCAGCCGATGTACGATATGAGTACTACCACGGCGAAATCTTTCCCCTGGATGCCCCCGAAAATCGGGCTGGTGGCACTAAGCGGCATAACCTGTTAATTCAGAACTGCGTGCTGGCCCTGCGCGGGGCACTCCGAGGGCGGGGCTGTTCGGTTTTTGCTGAAAACGTGCGGATGGCCGTGGATAAAAACCAACACTACAACTACCCAGATGTGGTAGTTAGCTGTGTGCCTACTGACAACGACCCGCGCACAGTTTATGAGCCCGTGCTGATTATAGAAGTCTTGTCCGCTTCCACCGAGGCCCGCGACCAGGGCTGGAAATTCCAGCAGTATCAGCAGTTGCCTTCCCTTCAGCACTACGTGCTGGTGTCGCAACGGCGGCAGTTGGTGGAATGCTACACCCGTACCGAAGGTGGTACCTGGCTGCTGACTTCGGTACGGGAGCCGGAACAGACAGTGTTATTGACTGCGCTCAGGAGTGAGTTGGCCGTAGCGGCTATTTACGAAGATGTGAAAACCGGGCCGGAAGAGGAAGGCCCCCCCTTGTTGCGCCTGCCGGATTACGGTACCATGGCAATGGTTATCTTCACCCGCAAGCTCGGGTAGGTTATTTTTATGGACCTAATTGCATTTTTCTACCATATCCGCACTCCGCTGATCCTATTGGGTATCGTCGGTTTTATTGGCGTTTGGGTACTTGTAGTAGCCAATAAACTAGCCCCAGAAAGTAACAGAAACCTGTTTCATTCCCGGGCTTTTTGGGTGCTCCTGACCATGTTGGGGGTCGGCATCGGCACCATTATTATCGGCGACAATATTGCTAAGAGTTATCTGGTTACGGGTTTCCGGCGCCATGCCCAATACGCTGCGACGACGGACCGCACGCTGTGGGTCGATGGTCGGCGGCGGGTGATGCCGGCCGCCTTTTTTGACGATTTACAGCAGCCCGCCCGCCCGGTAGCGGGACGCAGCACGTTTGTAAAGGATGGAGCTATGACCGTGGTATTTGGAATTGGTGCGCAACGGGACACCTTCCTGTTTGCCCACGATAACACAGACAGCTTACTTTACTGGATTATGGATCCGCGTTCCCCTTATTCGCTGGAAAATCCGATCCACCTGATCCGAACTAACTATCTGTGGCTGGATTCTCTGAGTCAACGACAGAAAGACGAATATTAAGTCAGTGGTGGGCTGTTCGTCTCAATCTCCGTCACCAATTCTTCGTACCAGCCCTCGCCATACTTGCGGATCAGGGGTTCCTTCAGGAACTGGTAGATGCGCACGCCCAGGTTGGCCCCGAAGGAGCAGGCGGGCGAGCAGATGCTCCACCGGTCGTAGTTGAGGGCCTCGAAGCCGTCGTATTTGGTGATGCGGATGGGGTACAGGTGGCAGCTAATGGGCTTTTTGAAGCTAGTGGCCCCAGCCAGGTAGGCCTGCTCGATGCCGCACTTCAGGATGCCGCGCTCATCGTAGAGGGCGTAAGCACATTCGCGGTCGTTGATGGTGGTGGTGCTGAAGTCGCCCTCCCAGTCCTTGATGTAGCGGCCCTGCTCCTCGATGGCGGCGCGGCCGGCATCGGTCAGGAAGGGCTTGATGCTCTCGTACTCCTGGTTGAGAATGTCCAGCTCCTCGGGCTCCAGGGGCGCGCCCAGGTCGCCCTCTACGCAACACGCACCCTTGCAGGCCTCTAGGTTACAGACGAAGAAATTGTCCCGAACGTCGTCGGAAATGAGGGTATTTTGGATCTGGATCATGAGCAGTTCCCGCAGCCGGCGCGGGGTTGTGGCAGCAGCGGCGGTGTTGTTCACAATCAACCACACCGCGCCTGCTGCCGGAAATAATGACTGCAAAGATACCTTCATTTCCGCCATCAACCAGCCCGGCTGTTCGGCCAGCCCCCTCCTACTGCTGCAGGCCCCGGCTTCGCCCCCTTTTATCTTCCTGGCATGAGATGCAGAAGGAAAAGTATAGTTTCAGGCTGATGAAATGTATGCTGCTGCCCCTTCTTGTTACAGTTGCCGCCGTGTGTTCAACTTGCCAAGCGCCCCTATCCCCGACTTACAATCGGCACGGGCTGTACCGCTTGACCGTGGCCGGCGGCAGTTGCTTCGGACCTTGCCCCGCGTTTGCACTTGATATGGACAGCTCGCTGGCCTGCACTTATTACGGAGGCGAACAGGCCCGGCGACAAGGCTATTATCGGGGGAAGGTACCCGCGCGATTCTGGCGGGAAGCGGTGCGCCAACTCAATCTGCTCCCGCTGGACTCTCTGCACGGCACCTACCCCCAGAATCCCGATGCCGCCCTGGTCCAGTTCATTCTGTATACCTCCAGCGGAGAAAAGCGTTTCTTGGGCGCCGACGGCGCTTTACCCACGCCCTTGTTTAAATTGTATGTCTGGATAGTAACCCATGACTCGGCCCTGACGCTACGCCCTGCAGCTGACAGCATCCGCTTCGCCACCTTCGCCCAACGGGGGCTGCCGGCACCGCCGGCTCCCACTCGGCGGGTAGCACCACCCGCAAACTAGCGTTTCTGCTTCCTTCCCCCGTCCGAAAGCCTTACCTTTGCTAAGAAGCCAACCGGCTTAGTTTTCCGCTGCTGACTACCGATTATGGGACTGGATTATCATTCGCTACTGAACCCCTCGCAGGCCGCCGCCGTGATGCAGATCGAAGGCCCCTGCATGATTATCGCGGGTGCCGGCTCGGGCAAAACCCGGGTGCTCACTTACCGCATCGCCAATCTGCTGGAGCAGAACGTTAACCCGTTCAACATTCTGGCCCTCACCTTCACCAACAAGGCCGCCAAGGAAATGCGCGCCCGCATCGAGAAGGTCGTCGGTCCCGAGGCCAAGAACCTCTGGATGGGCACCTTCCACAGCATTTTCGCCCGCATCCTGCGCTCGGAGGCCGATAAAATCGGCTACCCCCGCTCGTTCACTATCTACGACACCCAGGACTCCAAAACCCTGATTGGCCAGATTCTGAAAGAGCTGGAGCTGGATGACAAGATGTATAAGCCCAACATGGTGCTGAGCCGAATTTCGGGGGCCAAGAACAAGCTCATCTCGGTGCAGCAGTACCTCAACGACCCGGTTATCAAGCAGGACGATGAGGCGGCTATGCGGCCTAAGCTGGGCGTGATTTACCAGCAGTACGCCAACCGCTGCTTCAAGGCCGGGGCCATGGACTTCGACGACCTCCTGTACCAGACCAACGTGCTGTTCAAGGACCACCCCGACGTGCTCAACAAGTACCAGAACATGTTCCGGTACGTGATGGTGGACGAGTACCAGGACACCAACTACTCGCAGTACCTGATTGCCCGCAAGCTGGCGGCCAAAGAGCGTAACATCTGCGTGGTGGGCGACGATGCCCAGAGCATTTACGCCTTCCGGGGCGCCGATATTCAGAACATCCTCAACTTCGAGAAGGACTACCCCGAACTGCAGGTGTTCAAGCTGGAGCAGAACTACCGCTCGACCCAGAACATTGTGAAGGCGGCCAACTCGGTTATCAAAAACAACCAGGCCCAGCTGCGCAAGGATGTGTTTTCCGATAACGAGGAAGGCCCGCTGATTGAGGTCTTCAAGGCCTCTTCCGATAACGAGGAGGGCAAACTCGTGGCCCAGAGCATCTACGAGGACAAGATGAACCAGCATCTGTCCTACGACAATTTCGCCATTCTTTACCGCACTAATGCCCAGAGCCGGGCCATGGAGGAAGCCCTGCGCAAGCTCGGCATCCGGTACAAAATCGTGGGCGGCCTGAGCTTCTACCAGCGCAAGGAAATCAAAGATTTGGTGGCCTACCTGCGCCTGACGGTGAACCCCAACGACGAGCAGGCCCTGCGCCGGGTTATCAACTACCCCAAGCGCGGCATCGGCGACACCACGCTGGCCAAGCTCATCAACGCGGCCGAGGAAGCCAACCACACCATCTGGGAGGTCGTCAGCAACGCCGACCAGTTCCTGCCCACGCGCACGGCCAACCCGATTGTCGATTTCTCGGAGAAAATAAAGGCTTACACCGCCGTGGCAGCCAAAGAGGATGCGTTTGAGGCGGCCAAGTTCATTGCCAAGAACTCGGGCATGATCGAGGAGCTCTACGCCGACAAGAGCATCGAGGGCCTGAGCCGCTACGAGAACATCCAGGAACTGCTCAACGGCATCAAGGCCTTCGTGGAAGACCCCGAGCGCGAGGACAAAACCCTCGGCTCGTTTCTGCAGGACATTGCCCTGGTGACGGACTCGGACCTCAAGGACGCCCAGGCCGAGGGCGAGCAGGTGACCATGATGACCATTCACTCGGCCAAGGGCCTGGAGTTCCGCAACGTTTACATCGTGGGCCTGGAGGAAAACCTGTTTCCGAGCCAGATGATGATTACCTCCCGGGCCGACCTGGAAGAGGAACGTCGTCTGTTTTATGTGGCCATTACGCGGGCCGAGAAGAAGCTCACGCTCAGCTATGCCACCTCCCGCTACCAGTGGGGCAATTTGCGCAGCTGCGAGAAAAGCCGTTTTCTGGATGAAATCGACCCCAAATACGTCGACTTCAAGTTCTCCTCGGGCCCCGGGCCCGACCGCGCCGGCCCGGGCGAGTCGCCCTTCGGGCACGTGTTTGAGCGCCGCTCGAACCTGATTCCGCCCCCGGCCCGCAAGACCGTTGCCACCAAGTACGTGGCTCCGGCCGACTTCGCGGCTTCCGACACGAGCAACCTGCAAACCGGCCAGCGCGTGGAGCATCCCAAGTTTGGCTTTGGCACCGTCAGCAAGCTCGAAACCGTGCAGGGCTCTACCAAGGCCGTGATTCAGTTCGAGGAAGTGGGCGAGAAAACCCTGCTGCTGAGCTTCGCCAAGCTGCGGGTACATTAAGCCGAATCCGGCCTTGTTCTGCTCCTTTGCGTTACTTTAGGCAGACGTAGCGCGGCAACTGCCGCCCAGGCTGCCTCTGCCAAACCTTGCCCGGCCGGCTTAAGTGCAAAGCACACAGCCGAAAGGGCAAGGTTTGGCGTATATTTGACCCTCCGAATACCATCTTCATGACCCTTCCTTCTCTTCATAAACACGAGCTACTCCAGCGCGAATACGGCCAGAGCACGTTTGAGCTCGTCCAGCAGCTGGCTGGCATCGAGGACCGCGCCGAGCGCACCCGCCGGGCCCAGCAGATCGTGCAGCTCATCTTCCGCCTTCAGCCCGCGTTGCGCGACCAGCCCGACAGCCAGGCCAAGGTCTGGAACCACGTGTTTGAAATGGCCGACGGCGAACTCGACGTTGACGCGCCGTTTGCCCTGGTGGCCCAGGTGAACCTAGCCCCACCCCAGCGCCTGGCCTACCCTGCCAAAGGCCCCAAATTCCGGGCCTATGGGCAGGTAGTGGAGCAGCTGGTGGCCCAGGCCCTCACGCTGGAAGACGCAACCGAGCGTGAGCAGGCGGCCATCATTATCGGCCGAACCATGAAGTTCCTTTACCGCTCCCACAACAAGGAAAACGCCAAGGACATCACCATCATCAAGCACCTGCGGGAGCTCTCCAATGGCCAACTCGACCTCGACCCCGACCGGGTGAACAACGAGAACCTGTTCGAATTTACCACGGCTACCGGCCGGCCGGCGCCCTTCATTGTGCCCCAGCCCCGCCAGGAACGCGAACACAGCGGCGGCGGCAACCGCCGGGGCGGCAGTGGTGGCGGCAACCGCCGCGACAAGCAGCGCCGTGGAGGCCGCAAAAACCGCCAGGAGCCGCAACAGCCTCCGCAGTAGGTTTTGTTTCAAGCTACTAGCTAACTGCGGTTGGCTAATGGCTTCGTGCTGGTTTGCAACCGCACTTTTTACATAGAACATAGAGCTAACAGCTAACTGCTGTCAGCTAACAGCTCAAAGAAATGGCCTCTTTTGAAGTAATTGGCGGCAAACCGCTGCACGGTGAAATAGTGCCCCAGGGGGCAAAAAACGAAGCGCTCCAGATTTTGTGCGCCGTGCTGCTCACGTCTGAGCCCGTCACGATTACCAACATCCCCGATATCCGCGACGTCAACAAGCTCATGGAGCTGCTGCGCGATATGGGCGTGAAGGTGGGCAAGCTGGCTCCCGGTAGCTACCGCTTCCAGGCCGATAACGTGAACCTCGACTACCTCGACACGCCTGAGTTCGTGGCCCAGGCCGGGGCCTTGCGCGGGTCGGTGATGATTCTGGGTCCTATGCTGGCTCGCTTCGGGCGCTGCCAGCTGCCTAAGCCGGGCGGTGATAAAATCGGCCGCCGGCCGATGGATACGCATTTTCTGGGCCTCGAAAAGCTGGGCGGCAAGCTCACGCTCGAAGGTCTCGATTTCTACCGCATCAAAGCTGAAAACGGCCTGACCGGGCGCCTACATGATGCTCGACGAGGCCTCGGTAACGGGCACGGCCAACATCGTGATGGCCGCCGTGCTGGCCAAGGGCACGACCACTATTTATAACGCTGCCTGCGAGCCGTATTTGCAGCAGCTTTGCAAGATGCTGGTCCGCATGGGCGCTACCATCAGCGGCATCGGTTCCAACCTGCTCACAATTGAGGGTGTGGAGCAGCTCGGTGGCACCGAGCACCGGATGCTGCCCGACATGATTGAAATCGGCTCCTTTATTGGCTTGGCGGCCATGACAGGCTCCGAAATCACGATCAAAGACTGCCAGATTGCCGAGCTGGGCCTCATCCCTGATACGTTCCGCAAGCTGGGCATCAAGCTCGAATTCCGGGGCGACGACATCCACATCCCGGCCCAGCAGCACTACGAAATCGACACTTACCTCGACGGCTCGATTCTGACGATTTCCGACCACACCTGGCCCGGCTTCACGCCCGATCTGCTCAGCATTGTGCTGGTGGTGGCCACTCAGGCCAAGGGCACGGTACTCATTCACCAGAAGATGTTTGAGTCGCGGCTGTTCTTCGTCGATAAGCTCATCGACATGGGTGCCCAGGTTATTCTCTGCGACCCGCACCGGGCCACCGTCATCGGCCTCAACCACCAAAAGCGTCTGCACGGCATTACCATGACTTCGCCCGATATCAGGGCGGGCGTAGCGCTGCTCATCGCGGCCCTCTCGGCCGAGGGTCGCAGCGTGATTGAGAACGTGGAGCAGATCGACCGTGGCTACCAGCATATCGATCAGCGCCTCGTTGCCCTCGGGGCCCAGATTCGGCGGCTGTAAGCGCCCTTGCTTTGCCACAACCGCCGCCCGGTTTCTGCCCGCAGAAGCCGGGCGGTGCTGTTTCGGGGCCTAGTGCATACCAAGAGTCATAGTCGCGCCGTTGATAAATTGTGCGGGCGACGCGGGGCGATGGGGTCACTTTTTATCCTTTCTGGCTATGCGTATCCCGCGTCTGCTCCTGTTAATAATGGTTGCCGGGCTGGCATCCTGCGAACAACGCAAAGAGGCTGCCCAGGACAAAATGCTGGCCATATCGGAACTAATGGAAGCGCCCAGCGCTGCCTACGCGCCGCCCGTTTCCTCCTCGCCAAACGACATTCCCGTCCCTACGGCCCCGGCGGCCAGTCGTAAGCTCATCTACCACGCCAATGTGCGGGTTAAAGTGGCCGATCTGCCACGGGCTAACCGGCACATGGACAGTCTCACGCGCAGCTTTGGGGCGTACGTAGAGGAAGTTTCCGAAGTACGGGAAGACACGGAGTGGCGGCACGAGATGAAAATCCGGATTGCGCCGGCCCGGTTCGCAGCCCTGCTCGCCGGCCTGGGCCGTCTGGGTACTGTCGAATCCAAACGGCTTTCGACGGAGGACGTGACGGCCCGGCACGCCGATGTTTCGGCCCGGCTGGCTTCTAAACGGGCCCTGGAGCAGCGCTACCTGGCCCTGCTCGGCCAGGCCCGCAAGGTAACCGACATGCTCGAAATTGAGGAGAAGATGGGCGAAATCAGGGAGGAGATTGAAGCCACCGAAAGCCGCCTGCGCACCCTCAACGACGAAGTAGGCTATTCTACTATCCGGCTTACCTATTACCAGCCCCTGAGCCAGCCCCGCCCCGATGCGCCGGTGCTCTCGTTCGGTAGCCGCCTGCTCGAATCGTTCTACAGCGGCTGGCAGCTGCTCACCAACCTCGTGCTGGGCCTCGTGGCGGCTTGGCCCCTGTTGCTGCTGCTGGCCGCTACCGTCGCGGCCCTGCGGGTGTGGTGGCAGCGGCGGGCCAGCCGGCGGAAAAGCTGAACTGTTTGCCCCCGGCCGGCCGACTAATGAGCCAAAAAATGCGCCAGGGTCGGGCTACGTTTGGCAGAGCCGGCGTATGAACTGGCAAAAGCTGCGCAGCTTTTTCATCTTACCGCCAAAGAGCCGCCGCCAAGCGCCAGCTCCTGACGGAACAAGCGGCCCTGGCCACGCTCCAACTCACTTGCTTCCAGCTCCGCCCCCCCACCGACCTGGTCCCGCCGAAAGCTGCTGTAGCTCCCCGCCTCCGGGCAGGGTTAATGGTTCGGCTGGCGCATCATCGGCCAGCTGCTTATCGCTCTGGCTTACCTGTGGCCCTTGTTGCTGGGGTTGGCCGGCCGGGGCTTCTGGCACTTGCGGCGCACCAGCACCGCCGTTGGCCAGTAGCGTTGCGGCCGTAGGTTACCAAAAACGCCCCGCTGGCCGGAGGCCAACGGGGCGTTTTTTTGTTGTGAACCGGCAACCCGGTTAGTCTACTATTAAATCAACCAACGCGGTAGCGAGCGAGAGGGCGATACTGAATATCAGCGCCGATATGAAGCCATCGACTTCAAAGCTCGACATTAGGTAGCTGGCCAGCATCACGATCAGGGCGTTGATGACGAACAGAAACAGCCCCAGGGTGAGAATGGTAATCGGCAGTCCAATGATTTGCAGAATTGGCTTGACTACCGCATTGAGGATAGCCAGCACGATAACCAGAATCATGGAAGAACCGAAGCCATCAATCTGGGCACCGGGCAGAAAATTGGCCAGCATATACGTGATGATGGCCGAAAGAATGAATTTGAGAATGAAGCCCATAAGGCAAAAGCGGTTTTAGGTGAGAGATGTACAGCATTCAGGGAGTTGAATACTGTACGCACCTCCGCCTTTTCAGTTGTTGCCGATTGGTTTTCCGGTGCTGGCAGGCGCCTAACAAGGCCTGCGCCAACGCCTTACTTTTCCATTTCCCGGGCCTGCAGGCGGCCCTGGGATACGGCCATCCAGTTGGCCATGTGGTAGAGCAGGCGGGCCCCCACAATGGCGTTCCAGTCGGTGTCGCCGGGAGCCACCTCGTTGAGGTCGCAGCCGATGATGGTGCGGCCCGAACGCACCACCTGCCGCAGCAGGTACAAAGCCTGCTCGAATTCCAGACCGCCGGGCACGGGCGTGCCGGTGCCGGGGCAAAGCTTGGGGTCGAGCCCATCGATATCGAAGCTCAGGTACACCTTCGGTGGCAGCTGGGCAATGATTTTCTGGCACTGCTTTTTCCACGATTTCCCGCTCAGCATCCCGGCCTGCAGAAAGCGGTCGGCAAACAGCGCTACCCGGCCGTTGCTCTGGTCGATATAGTCGGCCTCCTGCTGGCAGTAGTCGCGGATGCCCACCTGCACCAGCTTCTTTACCTGGGGCAATTGCAGGGCATTGTACATAATGGAGGCGTGCGAGAACTCGAACCCCTCGTAGGCGGGGCGCAGGTCGCAGTGCGCATCGATCTGCAGAATACCGAATTCCTCGTGGCGCTCGGCCAGCGCGTGCAGGTAGCCGAGCGGCGTGCTGTGGTCGCCACCGAGCACAACCACACCTTTACCGGCATCGAGCAGGGCGCCGGTTTTGGCCTTGAGCCACTCCAGCAGCGCCCGCCCCCGCTCGTTGATGCGGGCCGGCGCGCTGCCGTGCTCGTCGCGCCCGCTTTCGGGCTGGCCATCTTCCAGCCAGCCAATGTAGCCCTCCGCTAAAGGCCGCAGCGCCTGGCTTTCATCGGCAATGGCAGCATCGGGTTCTTCCATGGCCAGACCAAGGCGCCAGACCTGGGGCAAGTCGGCGTCGTAGAGGTCAACCTGCAAAGAGGCTTCGCGTATGGCTTCGGGCCCCTGAGCCGTACCGGCGCGGTACGAAACAGTAACCTCCCAAGGCACGGGCACCACCACTACCTGCGCCTCCTCGGGTGTAAAGGGCAAGCCGAACAGCCCACCGGCGGCGTCGCCGAGGGCATTAGGATCGAAACTGGCTAGTTTTTGATCGAGAGAAGCAGAATCAGCCATAAGAAAAACGTTTAGCGGTCAGAAAGAATGAATGCGGCCCCCGCGTCCGGGGCAGCGCCCTGCGGAGGTGGCGCTGCCCCGGACGCGGGGGCCGCAGCCGGGAGCTTATTTTCGAAGCAAAGAGGCGGAGCGATTTTACGAACCCAGCTGCTGGCCGCCCATGAAATCGTAGGTGCGGATGATGTTGATGATTTTCTCGAACGTATCGCGGTCGAAGAAAATCATCAATGGCAGCTCTACTGAGTTTTCCTTGTCGGAGAACTGGGTGATAACCGAAAAGATGAGCGGCTGCACCATCGGCCGGTCGAGTAGCAGGCTGCGGAGCGCGTCGGCCATATCGTCGCGCGGGTGCACGGGCGGCGCCCCATAGATGCGGGCCTTGAGGATGTTGGCCAGCTGCGTGACGAGAGCTCCGGTGATGATGTTGCTGATTTCAAGCAGCAGCGACTCCTGCATCTCATCGATGTCGATGGAGTCGGACGTTGTCATGCGCAGGCACACGCGCGAGAGGCGCTGCACGTGCTGGCCGGAAAAGAACATGAGCGTCGTGCCGTTGAAGTCGCCCCGGATATCGGACTGGATAACCACGTGCCCCTTCTGCAGGTCGCTCACTTTTTCGAGCACGCTCTGGCCCGATACAATATCGAGGTTGGGCACTTCGAGCAGCACCTTCTCCTGGGCCACCACCGCAAACGAGTCGGCGGCGCGGGCCAGGCCGATGTTCAGGATTTCGCGGATGATGTCGCGTTCCAGTTCCGTCATGTGCAATTCCATAGAAGTCGGTTCAAAAGGCCGGTAGCCGAAGCCAAAGGCCGGGGGTCTGCAATACGAGAGTTACGGTCGTTTGGCTAAAAACAGGCGGGTCAGGGCCGGCACATCGAGTACCAGGCATACCTGCCCACTGCCGAGCAGCGTCACGCCGCCAAACAAATCGATGGTATCCAGCGGCTTGCTCATGGGCTTCACTACGATGTCCTGCTGGCGCAGAAAACGGTCGACGATGAGGCCCAAACGCCGGTTGTTGTAGTTGACGATGATGATATCCTGCCGACCCTGAAGGTCGGCTTTGCTGGCCGGCGGCAGCGGGCCATCGCCGTTGTGCAGCAGCCGCCGCAGGTCCACTACCGGCACGTTTTCGTTCTGCAGGCGGGTGAGCAGCAGCCCGCCCACCACGTTAAAGCTGTCGGGCAGCAACGATACCACCGAGTCGGTGTGCATGAGCGGCAACGCGTAGTTGCGGTTTTCCAGTTCAAAGAGCAAGGCGCCTTTTACGGCGATGGAGGTAGGCAGCACCAGCGTGAACGTAGTGCCCTCGCCCATGACCGAATCAACCCGCAACTGCCCGCCAAGCGAGTCGATGGCCAGCTTCACCACGTCGAGCCCCACGCCCCGGCCCGATATTTCGGTGACCTGCTGGGCCATGGAGAAGCCGGGCTCGAAGAGGAAAGAGCGCACGGCCTCATCGGACAGATGAACCGCGGCGGCCTTGCTGACCAACCCACGCTCCACGGCCTTACGGCGCACGCTTTCCACATTGATGCCCCGACCGTCGTCGCGCACCTGTACCAGCACATCGTCGCGCTCGGCCTGGGCCGAGAGCGTGAGGTGACCCTGGCCCGGTTTGCCGGCGGCCTGCCGCTCGGCGGCTGTTTCGAGGCCGTGGCCGATAGCGTTGCGCACTAGGTGCAACAAGGCATCGGTGATAATCTGGAGTATGTTACGGTCGATCTGGATGTCCTCGCCCACCAGCGTCAGCTCCACGTCTTTGCCCTCGGCCGTGGCCACGTCGCGCACCACCCGCGGAAACTTGCTGAACAAAGAGCCCACGCCCACCAACCGGGCGTCCATGACGCTGTACTGCAGCTCGTCGGCGATGCGGGCGAAGTGGGCGGCGGCCGTCGTCAGGGCCGGGTGGTTGATTTCGCGGCTCAGGGTCTGAATCCGGTCCCGGTCGATGATGAGCTCCCCTACCAGGTTCATCAGGTGGTCGAGCTTACGCACCTGGAGGTAAACCAGGTCGGAGAGTTCAAGCTTGCGGCTTACGTCCTCCTCGTCGTCCTCTTCTTCCCCTTCGAGGTTGGGCTCCTCGCCCCTGGCCAGCCGGTCGAGGTTATCGAGCAGGCGTTCCACGTCGGGCAGCGGTTCGTTCTCCCCCACGGCCCGGATCATTTCGCCAATACTGTCGATGCCCCCGAACAGCACCGGCACCAGACTACCGCTGAAAGCCCGGTTTTCGTCCCGAATCAGGCCGAAGATGGTTTCCATTTGGTGGGCCACCTCCCCAATGCTGGTGTAGCCCATGGCCCGGGCATTGGACTTGAGGTTGTGCATGAGCCGGAACAGCTCGCGCAGCGCGGGCTCGTTGGTAGGCTCGCGCTCCAGCTCACTGATGTGGCGGCTCATGGCGTCGTAGTATTCGAGCGCCTCGGCCATGAACATCTCCCTGTATTCCTGCTCGCGTCCGCTCATTGGGCCAGGCTGGTTGAGGAAGAGGAAGAAAACCGCCGTCGGCCGGCCGGAGCTGCCGGCTGCATGGTGTAGCGCACCAGATAGGCTGCCATCTCGGAAAGCGGCAGTACGGCGCTGGCCAGGCCAGCATCAATAACCGATTTCGGCATACTGAATACAGTGGACGTGGCCGCGTTTTGGGCCAATATCACCCCACCCTGCTGGCGGATAGCGCGGGCTCCAGCCGTACCGTCGTGCCCCAAACCAGTCAGTACCAGCCCCACTACCTGGTTGCCTACCACTGCCGCCACCGAGCGCATCAGCACATCAACCGAGGGTACGTCGGGGGCATTTTCAGCCACGAAATTGGTTTGCCAGCCCAGCCAGGGCCCAGGAACCGCCCGCACCACCAAATGATGGCCGCCGGGCGCTACCAGTACCTGACCGGCCCGGAGGGGGCTGCCGCTGGTCGCCGCCGCTACCGGCAGCCGGCTAACCCGGGCCAGCCGATCGACGAGCACGTTGGTGAAGTGCACAGGCAAATGCACGGCCACCAGCACGGCCCACGGGAAATTGGCCGGCAGGCCCCGCAGAATTTCCTCCACGGCCGGACCGCCACCCGTAGAGCCGCCAATTACGACCACGCCGCGCGGGGGCAGCGGAGCCGCTGGCTGCCGCGGAGGCACCGCCAGGGTACTCAGCGGCGGAGTAAGCGAAGCGGGAAAACGGGCTGCCAGGAGCTTACGTCCGGCCTGGTGGCTCCATTCGAGCAGTTTGGGGCCGGCCGTGGGGGCCGGCAGCAGGTAGTCGTACACGCCCAAACGGGCTGCTTCGCGCAGTAAAGCCGGCCGCGGCGGAGCGGAGCAGTAAAGTAGCACCGGCACCGGGTACTGGCGTTGCAGTTGGCCGAGGCTCAGCAGTTGCATTTCACTTACCACCACCACATTGGGCCGCAGCCGCTGCGCCAGAGCGGGTAATTCCAGCGGCTCAGCAACCCCCACTACTTCCAAGGCCACACCCAGGCGCGGCAAACGCCCGAGCACGGTTTGCAGGGCCAATGGCAGGCCACTAAGCAACACGGAAAAAACAGAGGCAGGAAATGACACGGATAAAGGGAAGCGCGGAAAAATTCGTCCGACGGGCATCGTCGGACGAAAAGGCCGGCAGGACCGGCTGGAAGTGGGCGAAGCTTACTGCAGGGCGCTGCCTACGATTTCGAGCACCTTCTCTTCTGAGAAAGGCTTCACGATATAGGCAGAAGCACCACTCTCCAGCGCCTCGTTCACGATTACTTCCTGGCCCACGGCCGAGCACATTACCACCTTCACGTCGGGCTGCTCCTGGCGGATACCGCGAAGCACATCGAGGCCCGTGTTGTCGGGCAAAATAACGTCGAGCGTAATCAGGTCGGGCTTGGTTGCGGCGGCCATTTCGAGGGCCTGCTGGCCATTGGCAGCTTCACCTACCACCTCGTAGCCGGCATCGGTAAGCATGTTCTTGAGCATCGTACGCATGTAAAATGAGTCGTCGACGATGAGGATGCGGTTTTTCATGGGAAAGGAAAAAGTCAGAATGAGGGAGAAAAGCGCCGGGTCGGAGGCCGGCTCAGCCCGTTGTACGGCCCGGCTCCGGCGAAGATGCTTGCGCGGGCTGCAGCTGCATAATTTCGGAAGGCGTGAGCAGCTTGAGCATGTCGAGGACCACGATAATGCGAGGCCCGATTTTGGCAATACCCTCGATGTACTTGTCGTGGATGTTGGCGTCCTGAATAAACTCAGGGGTCTGCTCGATAACCGACTGGGCTATGGACAGCGGCTGGGGCACCTCGCGAACCATAATGCCAATGGTGTAATCCTTGGCTTCGAGCGCCATGGTGTAGGTAACCGCGGGCATGGGCTGGTCGGGGCTCCGCAACTGGAACCGCTCCTCTAAGTCGATGACGGCAATAATGTCGCCCCGCAGGTTGGCAATGCCTTTCACGAAAGGCGGTGTTTTGGGCATCCGCGCGATGTCGGGCGTGATGGTCACTTCCTTCACCTGCTCAATACGGATGCCATACTCCTCCTCCCCCAACCGAAAAACGATGAGTTGAATAATGGGGTCGGGTTTGGCAGTCTTGTCGGCGTCAGCCATCAATGGGTAATGAGAAGTGGAAAATCAGGAGGCCGGCCACTGGCCGGGCCGGTACTGGCTGGCGGTTTAGCTTTTCGCCTTGCCCTTGCCCGATTTAGCTTTTGGCGGCTCCGGCGCGGCGGGGGCCTTGCGGGCTATTTTCTGACGACGTGCCTTGGGCTGTTCAGGCGCTGGTTCGGGCGCGGGCTGAACGGCGGGCTTGGCGGCAGCCTGACGGCGGGCCGGGGGCCGAACCGGCGTGGGTGCCGGCGCGGGCGCCGGTGCGGCGGCTACCGGACGGGCGCGGCGGACGGGCGGCGTGGGAGCCACCGGGGCTGGTGCGGGGGCCGGAGCCGGGGCCGGGCGGCGCATCCGGCGGCGAATGGGTTCGGGCTCGGGCTCGGGTTCGGGCTCGATTTCTTCCATGAGCTGGAAGGCGGAGAGGCCCAGTTGCAGGTCGTCGGCAATGTTGGTCAGGTTCTGGCTGCTGGTCGTCAGCTCCTGCATGCTGGTGGAGAGCTGCTTGGCCGTGCTGGCCACCTGCTGGGTGCCCGAAGCCGTCTGCTCGGCAATGGCCACCACTTCCTCCACGTACTTCACCACGTCGCCGATACTCGTTTTCTGAATCTCGGTGGCCGTCAGAATGTCGCGGCTGGTGCGCAGGGTTTCGCCCGAGGAGGTGGCAATGTTCTTAAAGGCCGAGCTGGCCTCGAAGGTGGCGTTTTTGCCCTTCAGTACCCGGCCTTCCATGGTGCTGATGGCGGTAGCGGCCGAGGTCGTGTCCTTGCGCACGTCTTCTACCAGCGTGGCAATTTCGCTGGCCGACTTGCGGGAGCCTTCGGCCAGCTTGCGGATTTCCTCGGCTACCACGGCGAAACCCCGGCCGGCTTCCCCGGCCCGGGCGGCCTCAATGGCGGCGTTCAGGGCCAGCAGGTTGGTCTGGGAGGCAATGTCGGTAATCACGCCCAGCGACTTGCTGATTTCCCCCGAACGGGTGCTCAGTACTTCGATGGTTTTGGAGGTCTGGGCCGCGGCCGAGCTGATTTCCTCCATGTTTTTCACCACTTCGGCCACGGTTTTGAGGCCGAGCTGGGACGTCTGCTCGCCCAGAATGGCCGCCTTGATACCCACATCGGCTTTGCCGGCGGTTTCCTTGGTGGCCTGCATGATTTCCTCAATCAGCTTGAAGGCCTGGTCGGTCTTGAGGGCCTGGTTCTGTGCCCCCTCGGCCATCTGCTGCATGGCCAGGGCTACGTCAACGGTAACCCGGCTCATTTCCTGGCCTTTCACAACCATCTCCTCCGACGACTCGCCCACAATCTGCGACGACTCGTTGATTTCGCCCAGCAGCTCGTTGAGGTTATCGACGGCCAGGTTCAGGGCGTCGGCCATGGCGCGGATGTCGCCGGTGGTTTCGATTTCCACCTGCTGCTGCAAGTCGCCTTCCGAAATGGCCCGTACCACGCGGCTCACTTCGAGTACCGGCGAGGCAATGGATTCGATCAGGGCGTTGAGCGTGTCCACCAGTTCCTTCCACGAGCCCGATACGTCGGTTACGGTGGCGCGCTCGGTGAGCTTGCCATCGACGCCGGCCACTTTGGCCACCCGGCTTACTTCCACGGCCAGGCGGTTGAGGTCGTCCACCATCCGGTTGATGGTTTCGGCCAGCTCGGCTACTTCGCCCTTGGCTTCGAGCATCAGCTTCTGGGTCAGGTCGCCCTGCGATACGGCCGTTACTACTTTCACAATGCCCCGCACCTGGGTGGTGAGGTTGGCGGCCATCGTGTTCACGTTATCGGTCAGGTCTTTCCAGACCCCGCTCACGTTGGGCACGTTGGCCTGGCCGCCGAGCTTGCCCTCGGTGCCCACTTCCTGGGCCACCCGGGTTACTTCGCCGGCAAACACGTTGAGCGAGTCCACCATCTGGTTGATGTTGTCCTTGAGGTCGAGCAGCTCGCCCTTCACATCCACCGATACTTTCTGGCTCAAATCGCCCCGGGCTACGGCCGAGGTTACGTTGGCAATGTCGCGCACCTGGCTCGTGAGCGAGGAGGCCATAAAGTTCACGTTGTCAGTCAGGTCTTTCCAGGTGCCGCGCACGTTGGGTACCACGGCCTGGCCGCCCAGGCGGCCTTCCGTGCCTACTTCGCGGGCCACCCGGGTTACTTCGTCGCCGAAGGTGTTGAGCGAGTCCACCATCTGGTTGAGGTTCTCCTTGAGCTGGAACAGCTCGCCCTTCACATCCACCGACACTTTCTGGCTCAAATCGCCCCGGGCTACGGCCGTGGCCACGTTGGCAATGTCGCGCACCTGACTTGTCAGGTTGCAGGCCATCGTGTTCACGTTGTCGGTCAGGTCTTTCCAGGTACCCGAGACGCTCGGCACGTTGGCCTGGCCGCCCAGAATACCCTCGGTGCCCACCTCGCGGGCCACGCGGGTTACCTCGCCGGCGAAGATGTTGAGCGAGTCCACCATCTGGTTGAGGATGTCCTTGAGCTCCAGGATTTCGCCCTTCACGTCCACGGTCATCTTCTGGGTCAGGTCGCCTTTGGCCACGGCCGTGGCCACGTTGGCGATGTCGCGCACCTGACTCGTCAGGTTCGAGGCCATCGTGTTCACGTTGTCGGTCAGCTCCTTCCAGGTGCCGCCCACGTTGGGTACGCTGGCCTGGCCGCCGAGCTTGCCTTCGGTGCCCACTTCGCGGGCCACGCGGGTTACTTCGTCGCCGAAAATGTTGAGCGAGTCCACCATCTGGTTGAGGATGTCCTTGAGCTCCAGGATTTCGCCCTTCACGTTCACGGTCATCTTCTGGCTCAAGTCGCCCCGGGCTACGGCGGTAGCTACGTTGGCAATGTCGCGCACCTGACTTGTCAGGTTGCTGGCCATGTTGTTTACGTTGTCGGTCAGGTCCTTCCAGATACCGGCCACGTTCGGCACGCTGGCCTGACCGCCGAGCTTGCCCTCGGTACCTACTTCGAGGGCCACGCGGGTTACCTCGCCGGCAAACAGGTTGAGCGAGTCCACCATCTGGTTGAGGTTCTGCTTGAGGTCCAGCAGCTCGCCCTTCACGTTCACGGTCATCTTCTGGCTCAAGTCGCCCCGGGCCACGGCGGTGGCCACGTTGGCGATGTCGCGCACCTGACTCGTCAGGTTCGAGGCCATGTTGTTTACGTTGTCGGTCAGGTCTTTCCAGACCCCGGCTACGTTCGGCACGCTGGCCTGGCCGCCGAGCTTGCCCTCGGTGCCCACTTCCTGGGCCACGCGGGTTACTTCGCCGGCAAACAGATTGAGCGAGTCCACCATCTGGTTGAGGTTCTGCTTGAGGTCCAGCAGCTCGCCCTTTACATCAACCGTTATCTTCTGGCTCAAGTCGCCCCGGGCCACGGCGGTAGCCACGTTGGCAATGTCGCGCACCTGACTTGTCAGGTTGCAGGCCATGTTGTTTACGTTGTCGGTCAGGTCTTTCCAGATACCGGCCACGTTCGGAACCGACGCCTGGCCGCCAAGCTTGCCCTCGGTGCCCACTTCCTGGGCCACGCGGGTTACTTCGCCGGCAAACAGGTTGAGGTTGTCGATGGTCTTGTTGATGGTTTCAGCCATCACCTTAAAGTCGCCCGACACCGGAATCTGGAACGTTTCGTCGAGGTTGCCCCGGCTGATGTTCTTGAGCACTTTGCCCACTTCGAGCACCGGCACGGCAATGCTGTCGACGAGGCCGTTGATGTTGTTGATCATGTCGCGCCAGAAGCCGGCGGCATTATCACCCGAGGCGCGGGCCTTCAGGTTTCCCTCTACCCCGGCCACTTTAGAAATGCGCGACACCTCCCCGCCCACGCCGCCAATCATTTCCACCATCGAGTTGTAGGCCTCGGCGATTTCAGCGAAGATGTCGTCGTTCTGCTTGGTCAGGCGTACGCTCACGTCGCCCTTCTTGAAGGCATCGAGGGCGTAAAGCACCCGGTTGAGCTGGTCGTTGATGTAATCGGTTTCCGCCGTAGAAGTGCGGCTGCTGCTTTCCGTGCCGCTCTTGCGCGTATGGTTGCCGCTGGAACGGTTGAGGCGGGAGGCGCTGGCCGCACCCGTCGCAATGTCGCCGTTGGCAGCTGGGGCAGTCGTTGGGGCGGCCGGGGAGGCAGATTTGGGCGTCTTTGCTGAAGCCATAGGGAAGGAGAGTAGCAAGACCTACGAGAGGCGGGTAGTGCGCAAATGAAACCGCCGGGGGTGGGGGTTTCTCACAAACAAAGGTAGCAGAACTGACCGCTTAGCCGCTATCGGCCCCCAAAACCTGCACGAAAAACCACCGGTCGGCCCAGGGCCTGTTTGCCCGGGCGGCGGAAGCAGCCGTGAACCAACCGGCGAGCCACGGCCTTATAAGCTGACCTGCAACCCGATACCCCGGGCTACCGGGGGCCGGCAACCGCACAACTCCTTATATAATAGGTAGCCTTTAACGGTGATATTCGGCCCCGACTATGCCGGTGCCGGATTATTGCATCATCTTTGCGGCAAAATTCAACTTTTGCGCGGCCCCACCCGTTTCCTATTCAAACAAGCTCCGCGTCCCCCCCGCCCTATGGTCAAAAATTTAGTCATCGTCGAGTCACCAGCCAAAGCCAAAACCATCGAAGGATACCTTGGCAAGGACTTCGTGGTCCGGTCGTCGTTCGGTCATGTCCGCGACTTACCCAAGGATAACAACGCCATTGACATTGCCAACGGCTTCAAGCCAACCTACGTGGTTTCCGCCGACAAGCGCGAGATAATCAGCCAGTTAAAGAAACTCGCTAAAGAAGCCGAAATGGTGTGGCTGGCCAGTGACGATGACCGCGAGGGGGAAGCCATCAGCTGGCACCTGGCCGAAACGCTGAACCTGAACAGCGACAAGACGCGGCGCATCGTATTCCGTGAAATCACGAAGTCGGCCATCCTCAAGGCCATCGACAGCCCCCGGGAAATCGACCTCAATTTGGTAAATGCCCAGCAGGCCCGCCGCGTACTCGACCGCCTGGTGGGCTTTGAGCTGAGCCCGGTACTTTGGAAAAAAGTAAAGGCGGGGCTTTCGGCGGGCCGGGTGCAGAGCGTGGCTGTGCGCCTGGTCGTAGATCGGGAGCGGGACATCAGCGGTTTCACCGTAACGTCGGCTTACCGGGTGGTGGCCCGCTTCGATGCCGGCCGGGGGGCCGTGCTGGAAGCCGAGCTGCCCACCCGGTTCAAGACCCGCGAAGAGGCTGAGGCCTTTTTAGCCCGGTGCGTAGGGGCCGATTATGCCATTGAAAACCTGGAGCAAAAGCCCGGCAAGCGCACCCCCGCGCCGCCTTTTACCACTTCTACGCTCCAGCAGGAGGCCTCGCGCAAGCTCGGTTTCTCGGTGGCCCAGACCATGAGCGTAGCGCAGAAGCTCTACGAAGCCGGCCGCATCAGCTACATGCGTACCGACTCGCTCAACCTGTCGGAAGACGCCATTGCCGCCGCCAAAACGGCCATTACCGACGCTTACGGCGCCGAGTACGCCCATACCCGCCACTTTAAAACCAAGTCGGCTTCGGCCCAGGAGGCCCACGAAGCCATCCGGCCCACCGACTTCACGCTGCTCAAGGCCGGGTCCGACTCGCAGGAGCAGCGCCTCTACGACCTGATCCGGAAGCGGGCCCTGGCCTCGCAGATGGCGGATGCCGTTATTGAGCGCACGGTGGCCACCATCGGCATCAGCACCCAGCCCGGCGTTACGCTCACGGCCAGCGGCGAGGTTATCACGTTTGAGGGCTTTCTGAAGGCGTACACCGAGAGCAAGGATGACGACGACGAAGAGGACGACAACACTGAATCGTCGTTTTCGCGCGGGCTGCCGCCCCTGAGCGTGGGCCAGGTGCTACCGTTGCAACTGCTGCGGGCTACCGAGCGGTTTGCCGCCCCCCCGGCCCGGTTTACGGAGGCCTCGCTGGTGAAGAAGCTGGAGGAAATGGGCATTGGCCGGCCTTCGACCTATGCCCCCACCATCAGCACCATTCAGAAGCGTGGCTACGTGGAAAAAGACACCCGCGAAGGCAAGGAGCGCAAGTTCCATGTGCTGACGCTGGACGGCCCGCAGGTGAAAACGGAAGTCAAGACCGAAACCTACGGTGCCGATAAGGCCAAGCTCTTCCCCACCGACGTGGCCATGGTCGTGACCGACTTTTTGGTCGAGCACTTCCCGGCCATCGTGGATTTTCAGTTCACGGCCAAAGTAGAAGATGAGTTTGACCGCATAGCCGACGGCCTCGACAACTGGACCGACATGCTGACCGGCTTCTACACCCCCTTCCACAAAACGGTGGAGCTGGGCGAGGAAATCGAGCGGAGTACGCTGGGCAGCACCCGCGAGATTGGCCTGCACCCCGAAACGGGCCAGAAGCTGACCGCCCGCTTGGGCCGCTACGGCCCCTACGTGCAGATTGAGCCGCTCGAAGGTGCCCCCGAAGATGAGAAGCCGGTGTATGCCAGCCTGCGCAAAGGCCAGTTCATTGAGAGCCTGACCATTGAAGAAGCCCTCGACCTGTTCAAGCTGCCGCGGGTAGTAGGCGAATTCGAGGACAAAAGCATGACGGCCGCCCTCGGTCGTTTTGGCCCCTATATCCGCCACGACAGCAAGTTTTATTCGCTGCGCAAGGACCAGGACCCGCACACCATCACGGGCGAAGAGGCCGTGGAGCTGATTGAAGCCAAGCGCAAGGCCGACGCCGAGCGGCTGATCAAGTCGTTCGACGAAAACCCTGATATCCAGGTGCTCAATGGTCGTTTTGGCCCCTACATCGTGGCGGGCAAGAAAAACGTGAAGATTCCGAAGGGCGAGGAGCCTGCCGACCTGACGCTGGCCCGCTGCTTGGAACTGGCCGAAGCCACGCCCGACAAGCCGGCCCGGGGTGGCCGCTTCGCCAAGAAAACGGCCCCGGCCGCCGAGGACAAAACCGATACGCCGGCCAAGAAAGCAGCCGCCAAGAAGCCAGCGGCCAAGAAGAAAGCACCCGCCAAAAAAGCGGCGACTAAAAAGCCGGCTACCGGCACCACAGCAAAGAAGGTTTCAGGCAAGGACAAGTAGCCTGGTTGAAATACTCCATCTAGCGCCAACGCAAAGAAGCTCCGACCAGCAAGGTCGGAGCTTCTTTGCGTTGGCGCTAGCGCGAAATACGGAGTCGTTCCGGTCGTTATATTGCTCACCCAACAACCCCGCTTCATGCTGAAAGCTTCCCTCCTGCTCCTGCCGCTGCTGCTGAACTGCTCCGGGCCGAGCACTGAATCTGTAGCCGCTACGCCCCCGGCGAAAGATTCGACCGCAGTGCCGGAGCCCCTGCCAACGGCCGACCATTACCGCTGGCTGCCGGCCGGCCGCTACCGGCTGGGGCAGACGGTGGCGGCCCGGTTTGCCCCGCCCGCCGGCTACCAGCGGGTGGCAGTAGCGGCCGGCTCGTTTGGGCAGTGGCTGCGGGGACTGCCGCTGCTGCCGCCCGGCTCGCCCGTGAAGCTCTACAACGGCCAGCTCAAGGACCGCCAGGATGTGCACGCCGCTGTCATCGACCTCGATGTGGGCACCCGCGACCTGCAGCAGTGCGCCGATGCCGTTATCCGCCTCCGGGCCGAGTACCTGTTCAGCCAAAACCCCGACCAGGTCCACTTTCACCTCACCAGCGGCGACGATATTGGTTTCAAAAACTGGTATTCGGGTACGGGGTTCCGGGTGGTGGGTGATGCGGTACTGCCTGCTGCCCGCCCCGCCGAAGCCCCCACCCACGCCAGTTTCCGCCGCTACCTCGACCAGATTTTCACGTATGCCGGCACCCTCTCGCTGAGCCGGGAGCTGCATCCTACGCCCCTGGCCCAGGTGCAGCCCGGCGACGTGCTTATCCGGGGCGGCTCGCCGGGCCATGCCGTGCTGGTACTCGATATGGCCACCCAACCCGGTACCGGCCGCCGGCTGGCCCTACTGGCCCAGAGCTACATGCCCGCCCAGCAAATGCACGTGCTACAGAACAGTTGGGGCGAGCCCGGCCTGGGCGCCTGGTTTTACCTCGACCCCACGCAGACGCAGGTCGGCACGCCGGAATGGACGTTTCGGAGCACTGAGCTGGGCCGGTTCGAGCAGTAGCGCAGTTGCCGCTGTCCGGCGGGCCCGGCAACTGCGGCCGCCGCCTTGCTATATTCGCTTGTTGACTATTCCTGATTCCCCAGCCACAAACACGATGAAGAAAATTGTTGCACTGACCGGAGCCGGTATTTCGGCGGAGAGCGGACTGGCCACGTTTCGGGGCTCGGATGGCCTCTGGGAGGGCCACCGGATTGAGGACGTGGCCACGCCCGAAGGCTGGGCTAACAACCCGGCTCTGGTGCTCGATTTCTACAACCAGCGCCGGGCCGCTGCCCGGGCCGCCCAGCCCAACGCCGGCCACTTGGCCCTGGCCGCGCTGGAAGACCAGTTCGAAGTTGTCGTCATCACCCAGAATGTCGACGATTTGCACGAGCGAGCGGGCTCTACGACCGTGTTGCACCTGCACGGCAAGCTGCTGGAAAGCCGTAGCAGCCGCTACGAGGAGCTGGTGTACCCCATGAGCTCGGACCACATCAAGGTGGGGGAACTCTGCGAGCGGGGCCACCAGCTACGGCCCAACATTGTATGGTTTGGCGAGGCCGTGCCGATGATGGAGCGGGCCATGGCCGAGGTATCTACCGCCGATGCGCTGCTGGTGGTAGGCACCTCGCTGCAAGTGTACCCGGCGGCTGGCCTGGTCGAATATGTGCCCCGCACCGCGCCCATCTACATCATCGACCCCGGCCGGCCGCCGGTATCGGCCCGCGCCCGCCTGCACTTTGTTACCGAGCCCGCCACCATTGGCGTGCCCCGCGTGGCGCAGGAGCTACGGGAGTTGTGGGCACCGGGGTAAGCAGGTAAAACTACATAAGCAGGATGCCGGCAGCAGCGGCGGCAATGGGCGGCCGGTACGGCGGTTTTTGGCAATTGAATCTGTAAATAGACAAAAATTAAAGCCGGATTAAATCGGAATTCGGGCCCAGCCGTAGAAGAAAACCCTACACCTTTCTTCTATGGTATTTAGCTACGCCCGCACGCTGCTGACGGGGCTCGGCCTGACGGCCTCCCTATCGGTTTTCGCCCAAACAACTCCGGCTCCGGCCCACAAGGTTTTCCTGCTGGGCAATACGGCCGGCACCGACCTGCCGGCCCGCCACCTTCAGGCCCTGCGCCGCACCCTGGAGCAGCAAACCGGTCCGTTTACCGTCGTGCATTTGGGCGACGTGGTGAGCAATGAGGGCCTGGGCGGTAAAAAGGACTCCAGCCGCGCCGGCCAGACCGAGCGGATTGATGCCCTTATTGCGCTGGTGCAGGGGCTGCCCAACGGCAAGCTTTACTTCGTGCCCGGCGACCGGGACTGGGCCAACTCCGGCCCCGATGGCCTCAAGCGGGTGCGGCGGCTCGAAAAGTACATCGAAGAGCACAACGGCAAGCACACCTTCATTCCCGAAAAAGGCTGCCCCGGGCCCTACATCGTTGATATTGCCCCGCTCGTGCGGCTGGTGGCGCTCAACTCGCCCTGGTTTACCCACCCCTACGACAAGCCCGAGGCCCCCGACACCGACTGCTCGACCCTGACCCAGGAGGAATTCCGCGAGCAGCTCCAGGACGTGCTCGACGACACCAAGGGCCGCAATGTGCTGCTGGTGGGCCACCAGCCCGTGGTCAGCAACGGCGAATACGGCGGGCACCTGCCGGCGGGGCGCTACCTGTGGCCGCCGGTGGCAGGGGCCACTCGATGCGGCCTACCGCCAGAACGTGGGCACGCCCCGCGACCTGGCCAACCCGCGCTACCAGCAGTTCCAGCGCGAAATGCTCAATACCCTGCGCGACCACCCCGGCGCAGTGTATGCCGCCGCCCACGACTACAGCCTGCAGCTGACGCCCCAGCAGGGCAGCTACCACTTGGTAGCGGGCTCGTTTGCCGAGTCACGCTATGTAGCCAACAACCGGCTGTCGCAGTTCAATGAGTCGAAGCAGGGCTTTTCGGAGCTGGACTATTACGCCGATGGCACCGTAAAAACCACGTTTTTCACGTTTGCCGGAGCCGATGCCGCTGTGCAGACGGCCTACGAAGGCACCCTCTACCAGAGTGCCTGCCAGGAGCCGCGCCTGCCTAATGTGCCGGTGAACAGCTTTATTCCCGAGTGCCCCTCAGCACCCCAGGGCGTGGCCGAAGTGAAGCCCGACGCGCCCTTCGTGGCCGTGCAGCGGTTGCCGGGCGGGGCCCAATATGGGGGCACCCGCTCGTCGCGGTTTTGGCTCGGGCCGGTGTACCGCACCTCCTGGACCCAACCCGTGCAGGTACCCACGCTCAACCTCGCTACCGAGCTGGGTGGCCTGCGGCCCTTCGGGCGGGGCGGCGGGCGCCAGACGACCTCGCTCAAGCTCATTGCCGCCGACTCGTCGGAGTACGTTTTTCGGTCGGTTGACAAGGACGTAACCAAAATTCTGCCCCCTGAGCTGCGTACCTCCTTCGCCGCCGATGTGCTGCGCGATATTACGCCCACAGCCCACCCCTACTCGGCACTGGTTATCAGCTCGCTGCTCGACAAAACCGACATCATCCATGCCCGGCCCCGGCTGTTCGTGCTGCCCGACAACCAGCAGCTCGGCCCCTACCGCGCCGATTACGCCGGCCTGCTGGGCACGCTCGAAGACCGCCCCCAGGACCCCAAGCCCAACCTGCCGGGCTTCGCGGGGGCCGACAACATCCGCCGCTCGTTCAGCTTTTTCAGGCAGCTTTACAAAGACAACGACAACCGCATCGATGCCGTGGCCCTGGGCCGTGCCCGAGCCTTTGACATGCTGGTAGCCGACTTCGGCAAGCACGAGGACAACTGGAAATGGGCCGCCTACGAGGACGGTAAAAAGACCCTCTACAAGCCTATTCCGCGCGACCGGGACCAGGCGTTTACGCTCTGGAATGGCGCGCTTACCTACGCGGCCAACCGCGAGTGGGCCTTGCCCAGCATCGAGGATTTTCAGGCCGAGTTCGGCGATATGAAGAGCCTGAACTGGCCCGCCCGCCACCTGGACAGGTTCCTGCTGCAAAGCCTGAACCGGGAGCAGTGGCAGGATATTGCCCGCTACCTGCAGGCCCAGCTTACCCCGGCCGCCATCGATGAGG
Organism: uncultured Cytophagales bacterium; assembly: GCA_963711295.1. GTDB lineage: Bacteria > Bacteroidota > Bacteroidia > Cytophagales > Hymenobacteraceae > Hymenobacter. Next base: position 214,090 of record CAVQDF010000003.1, on the reverse strand, counting down.
CCACCGCCACGCTGCCGCCCGAGCTGAAAGAACTGTCGGCCGACGACCTGAACCGCAAGCTCAAGGCCCGGATTCAGGAGTTGCCCCGGGCCCTCGACCGCTACTACCTGCTGCTGGCCCGGCGCGTGGATGTGGTAGGCTCCAACAAGGCCGAGGTATTCCAGGTGAACCGGCTGGCCGACGGCACGGTACGCGTGCAGATGTTTGATAAAGCCAAGGAAGGCGACGGCCCCGCCGGGCCGGCCATCTTCGACCGCACTTTCCGGCCCGACGAAACCGACGAAATCAGCCTCTACGGCCTCGATGGCAAGGACGTGTTCACCGTTACGGGCAACGCCAACAAGAGCATTCTGGTGCGCGTAATTGGCGGGGCCGATAAGGACCGGATTACCGACGACTCGCAAGTGCGCGGCCTGCGTACGCTCACCAAAGTTTACGACGTGCCCGGCACCGACCTGCAGCTGGGCGCCGAGGCCGACAACCGCACGTCCGACCGGCCGGGCATGAATGCCTACGACCGGGAGCAGTTCGAATTCAACTCCTATAGGCCCACCATTGGGCTGGGCTACAACCGCAACGACGGGTTCACGGCCAGCGCGGGCGTGTCGTTTCTGCGTCAGGGCTTCCGCAAGCCGGGCTACAAGAACCGCTACGATTTCCTGCTTGAAGGCAGCACCGGCGGCCAGCGCCAGTTTACGGCCAGCACCCGCCACCGCTACGCCATCGGCAAGGTCGATGCGGGCGCCTCGTTCAGCTACGGCAGTTACTTCCCGTTCTACAACTTCTTCGGCCTGGGCAACAACACCAACCTCGACCAGGGCTTGTACGACAACCAGTTCTACCGCGCCCGTTATAAGGGCATCCAGCTTAATGCGTTCCTGGAGCGCACGTTTTTCCAGCGGAGTATCCTGCGCGTGGGCCCGACCTACGAATACTACAACAACGACTTTTCGGCCGACAGCTACCTGGGCACCGTGGCGCAGAACCCCGCGCCCGGTGATATCCGTCCCAACACCGACTTCCAACGCCTGATCGGTCTCAATGCGAAACTTGACCTTGACTTGCGCGACCGGCCCAGCTTTGCCCGGCGCGGGGTTCGCCTGCTGGCCCAGCACGATTCCTACCACCAGCTCAGCGGCAACAAAGGCAACTTCGGCCTCACCCAGGGTTCGGCTACGTACTACGGCACGGCCCGCCTGCTCGTACCGGTAACGCTGGTGCTGAAGGGTGGCGGGGCTAAGAACTACGGCAACGACGACGATATTCCGTTCTACAAGTTTGCCAACCTGGGCCTGCGTGAGGGGCTGCGCGGCTTCTACCGCAACCGCTTCAGCGGCGACGCCAACCTATACTTCAACACGGAACTGCGCCTGGCCCTGGGCCGCGTACAGACCTCCTTCGTGCCCTTTTCCTACGGCGTGTTCGGCTTCTACGACCGGGGCCGGGTATACTTTCAGGGCAGTTCGCCCGGGGGATGGCACCAGGGTTACGGCGCGGGCTTCTACATCGCCCCGGTATCCGAGCAGCTGGCTTTCTCGGTTTCTTACCAGAAGTCGGTGGAAAACAACCTGCTGCAGTTCGGCCTTGGCTTCCGGATTGATCAATAAGGCAGGAAGTAGTGGCTAGGAATAGAACGTCATGCTGAGCGGAGCCGAAGCATCTCTACCGCTTCGTTGCAACAGCATACCAACGAAGCGGTAGAGATGCTTCGGCTCCGCTCAGCATGACGTTCTATTTCTAACCGCTAATCGTCCCCTACTAACGGCCCTGCCCCCTTCAAAAGCCTATATTTGCGCTCAAACCCCTCCTCTTTCCGCCCTGCATGGATTTTCCGCTCCTCAAACTAGCCGCTATCGATATTGGATCCAACGCTGTGCGCTGCCAGATTTCGGCAGTGCTGCATCACGGCGACCGGTACCGGCTCAAGCGGGTGGAGTACGTGCGCTACCCCTTGCGGCTGGGCGAGGATGTGTTTGCCACCGGCCGGATTTCAGCTAAAAAAGAGGCGAAGTTTCTCAAGTTCATGCACGCACTACGTCTGCTGATGGAGGTGCACGATGTGGCCCCCAACCACTACTTGGTGTGTGCTACTTCGGCCATGCGCACGGCCGAAAATGGGCCCGCCGTGGCCGAGCGCATTATGCAGGAGCTGGGTATGAGCATCCGCATCATCGATGGTCAGGCCGAGGCACTCTATATCAACCGGGTAATCGAGCACCTGCTCGAAGACAAGAAGCACTACCTGCACATCGATGTGGGCGGGGGCAGCACCGAGTTCAATATCTACCACAACCGCCGCAAAGTGGCCTCGCAGTCGTTTGAGGTGGGCAGCATCCGGCGCATGCAGCAGGAAGAAGCCGGCCTGAGCACCGAGGCCATGCGCGCCACCTGGCAGCGTATGGAAGACTGGGTAACCGAAAACGCCCGGCGCTACCACGTTTCGCGGGCCATCGGCACGGGCGGCAACATCAACAAGCTCTACAGCATGGCCCAGTCGGCTGCCCTCGACAAGCCCGTGACCCGCAAGCGCATTGCCGCGTTGCTCGAACGCATCACCAGCATGAGCATGGACGAACGCGTAAACGTGGCCCTGCTCAACCCCGACCGCGCCGACGTTATCGTGCCCGCCGGCCATATCTACGTGTCGGCCATGGAGTGGGCGGGCATCCAGCAGATGATTGTACCCGACATCGGCCTCAAAGACGGCATGCTCCAAACCCTGTTCGAGGAGCATTTCGACGAGTTCCGCGCCACCAACGACCACCGCCCCGGCGGCCCCACTACCACTGTGCAAAGCCGCCAGCGGGAGGTGGAGTAGCGGTGCATGAGAAAATGAATCCGCCTGTCATCCTGAGCGGAGCGAAGGACCTTATTACGTTGAACCGGGCTATTAATAGTGCCGTTTCAACGTGATAAGGTCCTTCGCTCCGCTCAGGATGACAGGCGGATTTATTCAGTCACTGCCTCGCCTCAAGCCAAATCGGCCTCTTCCTGCGCGTCGTAGCCGCTACCGGCACTCATCGGAATCTCGCGTTGCGGGTGCTCCAGCTCTACTTCTACTTCGCCGGGCACTGGGGGCAGCATTTCCGGCGTGATAACGACTACTGCTTCTTTGGGCTGGCCATTGGCATCCTTGGAAGAAGCCCGGATGTTGGCCACCGACAGCCAGTCATCGTAGAGGGCTTCTTCGGGCATCACCACCAGGTTGCGGCTGTAAAACTCCTTGTGCAGGTCGGAAATAGCCTCGCCCTCGACGGGCGTACGGCGCACGTAGGCCCCGTCTTCGCGCATCACGTAGGTGTTCTGGTTGTCCTGGAGGTTGTAGTAGAGGATATTGATGGCCTCGCGCTTGAGTTGGGGGTTGGCGATGAGAAACAACGCCTCCAGCCGCCGCTCGAAGGAGCGCACCATCATATCGGCCGAGCCGGCGTATAGTTTCGGCTTGCCGGCCTGGTGGAAATAGAAGATCCGGGCGTGCTCCAGGTAGTCGCCTACAATGCTGCGCACCTCAATGTTGTCGCTCAGGCCGGCCCGCCCTGGCCGCAGGCAGCAAATGCCCCGCACAATGAAGCGGATGGGCACGCCGGCTTTGCTGGCCTTGTAGAACTCGTCAATCATCTCCTTGTCTTCCAGCGAGTTCATCTTCATCACGATGCCGCTGGGCAAGGCCTTTCTTGGCGTTCTTCACTTCCTCCCGAATCAGGCACACCAACTGCTGGCGCATGTCTTTGGGGGCCGTAATCAGGTACTCGTACTCGTCGGGCTGGCTGTGGCCGGTTATCACGTTGAAGAATTCCGACACGTCGTGCCCGTACACTTCGTCGGTCGTGAGCAGGCTCACGTCGGTGTACACGCGCGAGGTCTGCTCGTTGTAGTTGCCGGTGCCCAGGTGCACGTAGCGCGTCACTTTCTCGCCTTCGCGGCGGATAATCATGAGCATCTTGGTGTGGGTCTTGAACTTGCTGACCCCATAAATCACGAAGCAGCCGGCCTTTTCGAGCCGCGCCCCCTCCCGGATGTTGCGCTCCTCATCAAAGCGCGCCTTCACCTCGAACAGCACCGATACGTGCTTGCCGTTTTCGGCCGCCTTGAGCAGCGCGGCCGTCACCCGCGAGTCGTCGGCGAGGCGGTAAATGGTTTGTTTGATGCCCAGCACGTGGGGGTCTTCGGCAGCCTGTTCGAGCAGGCGCACCACCGGGTCGATGCTGTTGTAGGGGTGGTGCAGCAGCACGTCCTGGTGCTTGAGGTAGTCGAACAGGTTTTCCTCCACCGTATCGGGCAAGCTCAGGGGCGGTACCGAGGCCGGCTGCTTGAACCCCTTACCCCGGAAGTTCGGGTGCTTCAGAATCTGAAACAGCCCCTTCATATCGAGCAGGGAATTGATAACGAACACGTTGCCGTTGTCGATATTCCACCGCTCGCGCAGCACCTGCATCAGGAAGTTCGAGGCGTTGGGCTCTACTTCGAGGCGCACCACGCGGCCCTTCTTGCGGGTTTTCAGGCCCAGCTGGATTTCCTTGATGAAGTTGGCATCGATGTCGTCGGATTCTTCCAGCGTGAAGTCGCCGTTGCGGGTAATCCGGAACAGGTCGGCCGACAGAATCTCGACGTTGCGGAACAGCTTGGGCAGGTTGGCCCGCACGATTTCCTCGATGGGCACGAACAGCACCTTGTCGCGGCGGGTGAGCTCGAAAAAGCGCGACAAATTCTGCGGAATCTGCACGAACGTGAGCCGCTCCTGCCCTTTCTCCATCTCAATGTCGCCCGAGCCCGTGCGCGTGACGACCCCGAAGATGAGCATCTGGTTCATCATCATCGGGAAGCCGTGGTAGGAGTCGTAGACCATCGGCGTGAGCAGCGGAAATACCGTGTTCTTGAAGTAGCCGTCGGCCTTTTTCAGCTCTATTTCCGTCAGCTCCGACAAGGCCAGCACGTTGAAGCCGTTCTTCTCAAACTGCGGCTTCAAATCGTTCAAATAGGTCATCGACTGGTCGTTGATGAACCGGTGGGCAAAGTCGAGCAGCTTGCGCCGGAAGGGCATTTCGCGCAGCCCCGAGTAATCGACCCGCTCCTTGCCGTAATCGATATAGTTATAGAGCGAGCCCACCCGAATCATGAAAAACTCGTCGAGGTTGCTGCTGGTAATGGCCATAAACTTGAGCCGATCGAACAGCGAGCGGCTGGCGTCGCGGGCCTGGTCGAGCACCCGGTAGTTGAAGCGCAGCCAGCTCAGGTCGCGGCTGATGTACTTGCTTTTACGAATCAGGTCAGCAGATTTGAAGATTTTCATAGAGGATGCAGCTTAGAACGGCAAAATACAGCAAAACCCCGCCGTTACGTACTTTCGGTAGAGGAAATGATGCGCTGAAGCCACCAGGACTGTAGCGCGAAGCTCTAGCTTCGCGCGTCGTTGCTGACGGCCGGACGATTTCGTTCTACGATGCGCGAAGCTGGAGCTTCGCGCTACAGCCCCTTCAACAGACCCAAAATCGCCTCGCAAAACAAAGCCAGCCAAATAAATTCTACTGGCTTTTCTAAAACCGACACGGTTTGGCGGCTTGCTCCCGCCTCTCTTGAGACTCACTGCCTACGCTACATGGCTGCAACAAGCTCTGGCTGGTGGCTACAGAAATGCAAAAAGGCCCGCCAAATAGCGGGCCTTTTCTTGCTCCATGATATTAAGCCAGCAGCTGACAGCCAGCAGCCAACAATAGTTACACGTCCAGCTTGGCGTACTTGGCGTTCTTCTCGATGAACTCGCGGCGGGGAGCTACCTCGTCGCCCATCAGCATCGAGAACAGGTGGTCGGCCTCGGCGGCCGATTCGACGGTTACCTGCTTGAGCGAGCGGGTTGAGGGCTGCATGGTGGTGCTCCAGAGCTGCTCGGCGTTCATTTCGCCCAGACCTTTGTAGCGCTGCACGTTCACGCTTTCGGGTTTGCCGCGGCCCAGTTCTTCCTGAGCGGCGATGCGCTCTTCCTCGGTCCAGCAGTAGCGCTCCTCCTTGCCCTTCTTTACCAAGTAAAGCGGAGGTAGAGCGATGTAGATATAGCCCCGATCAACCAGCTCGCGCATGTAGCGGAAGAAGAAGGTCAGGATTAGGGTCCGGATGTGCGAGCCGTCGATGTCGGCGTCGGTCATGATGATGACCTTGTGGTAGCGCAGCTTTTTGATGTTGAGCGCCTTGGCGTCGGCCTCAATCCCGTTCTCCGGGTCAGCAGCCACGCCAAAGCTCACGCCGAGGGCCGTAATCATGTTCCGGATTTCTTCGTTTTCGAGAATGCGGTGCTCCTGGGCCTTCTCCACGTTGAGGATTTTACCCCGCAGCGGCAGAATGGCCTGGAAAGCGCGGTTGCGGCCCTGCTTGGCAGTGCCTCCGGCCGAGTCTCCTTCCACAAGGTAAATCTCGCAGATTTCGGGGTCCGATTCGGAGCAGTCGGCCAGCTTGCCGGGCAGCGACGTAGAGCCGAGCACCGATTTGCGCTGCACCATTTCGCGGGCCTTCTTGGCGGCAATCCGGGCCTTGGCGGCCAGAATCACTTTCTCGACGATGATGCCGGCTTCCTTGGGATTTTCCTCCAGGTACTGGCTCAGGATTTCGCCCACCACGGTGTTTACCGCACCGTTTACCTCGTTGTTGCCGAGTTTGGTTTTGGTCTGGCCCTCGAACTGGGGCTCCTGCACCTTCACCGAAATAACGGCCGTGAGGCCCTCGCGGAAGTCCTCGCCCGAAATCTCCACCTTGGCCTTCTCCAGCTTGCCCGACTTGTCGGCGTAGGCCTTGAGCGTGCGCGTGAGGGCCGAGCGGAAGCCCGCTACGTGCGTGCCGCCCTCGTGGGTGTTGATGTTGTTAACGTAAGAGAAGATATTCTCCTGGTAGGAGTCGTTGTACTGCAACGCCACCTCTACCGGCGTGCTGCCCTTCTCGCTGATAACGTGAATAGGCGTGGGCATGAGCGCGTGGCGCTCCGAGCCGTCGAGGTACTGCACGAACTCGGCCAGGCCGCCCGTGGAGAAGAACTCCTCGCCCCGGAACTCCGCCCCGTTTTCGCCGGGCTCCCGGCGGTCAGTGAGCGTAAGGCGAATACCGCTGTTGAGGAACGACAGCTCGCGCAGGCGGCCGGCGATGGTGGCGTACTTGTAAACGTGCTCGGTGAAAATGCTGTCGTCGGGCAGGAACTCCACCTGGGTGCCATGGTCTTCGGTAGTACCGATTTCGCGCACCGGGTACTGGGGCACGCCAATTTTGTACTCCTGCTCGTATTTCTTGCCGTTGCGGCGCACGGTTACCTTCAGGTCCTGGCTGAGTGCATTCACGCAGCTCACGCCCACCCCGTGCAGGCCGCCCGATACTTTGTAGGAGTCCTTGTCGAACTTACCGCCGGCGTGCAGCACCGTCATCACCACTTCGAGGGCCGAGCGGCCTTCCTTCTCGTGGAAATCGACGGGGATGCCGCGGCCGTTGTCGCGGACGGTAATGGAATTGTTTTCGTTGATAGTGACGTGGATCGTGTCGCAGTGACCGGCCAGGGCTTCGTCGATGGAGTTATCGACCACTTCCCACACCAGATGGTGCAGGCCTTTGATGCCGGTGTCGCCGATGTACATCGACGGGCGTTTGCGCACGGCTTCCAGCCCTTCGAGTACCTGAATGCTGTTGGCGGAATACTCGGCGGGGACTACTTTTTCAGTGATTTCGCTCATGTTGCGGTAGGGTTCAGCGCGTAGTGCGTAAGTAAGCAAAGATACCGAAAAAATCCGGTTTTTACCAGCGCCGGGGCCGATTCGACCCGGGCGGTCCAGGCAGCAAAAAGCCCGGCTTTCGCGTACGAGAACCGGGCTTCTGGGGGGCGCTGAGGCCGAGCTTACAGCACCTGCGCCCGCAGCTGGCTCACGCCGCTACCCGATTCAAGCTTCACCTGATAAATACCCGCTCGCTGAGCACTTAAATCGAGCGTGGCTTCGGTACCCTGCGAAGCGTTCAGCGACTGGCGCAGTACCTGCCGGCCCAATGCATCGAACACCGTGAGTGTGGCCGGGCCGGTATGAGCAACAGCGGGCCACTGCATCCGGAACTGGCCCGTGCTGCTGGGGTTAGGGCTCAGACTGGCGCCCAGCACCAGCGTGGAGCTGCGGCTGCCCAGTACCGGCGTGGTAAGCTTATAAGCGCCCAGGCCCCGAAACGTGCGGCCCTCGATGGCACCGCTCCAGACGGCAGTGGGGCCGGCGGCATCCACGAACAGGTGGTTGAGGTTGTTTTCGAGGCTGATCCAGGTCTGGCCGTTGTCCTGGCTGTAGCTCGAGCCGGCGTCGCCGTTGCCGAAGTCGAGGCCCACGGATACGTAGTTGCGGTTGCCCGGCACGCTGGTCAGGCCCCAGCCTCGTAGCGGCCCAGTGTAGGCCAGCGGCGCCCAGGTGGTGCCGCCGTCGGTGGTCCGGAAGAGCCGGTGCCGGGTGCCGTCAATGTCGCTGATGGTGGCCAAGCCATTCTGCTCATCGCGGAAAGCAATGTTTTCAATCAGGTCGGCGGCCACCCCCCGGGTCACGGTCCAGGTTACGCCCTTATCGGTCGAGTGGAAAATGTCACCCTCATCGTTGGGAAACCAGATGGAGTTGCCGGCCGCAGCAGGCGGGGAAAACGTGCCCAGCTCGTCGGCAGTACCAATTGGCACGCCGACCGGGCGGGTCCAAGTAGTGCCGCCGTTAGTGGTGTAGTAAATCTCCATGCCGCCCCCGGCGCGGCCGTCGGGGTCCCCCATCACCACGCCGTCGTTGGCGTTGAAGAAGTGAATGGTATTGGGGTAGCTGGCTTGCTGGTTGAACATGTCGGCCGTGCTTTGCACCGTCCAGGTAGCCCCGGCATTCGTGGTTTTAAGCACCCGGCAAGCATCAGTGGCGTGTAGCGTCACGACCCAGGCCGTGGTAGCACTCACGGCCGACAGGCTCTGGATGGTTTCGGTTTGCGGGTCGATGCCCGGGATGGACAGCACCGTCCAGTTTTTGCCCCCGTCGAAGGTGCGCGCTACTTCGGTGGCCGAGTTGCCGTTTTGGCTGAACAGGCCGCTGGACAAGGCCCAGGCCGCATTGACGTCCACGGCATCAACGTACAGCGGCACGTTGTCGGGCTGGCTGAAGGTGAACGGCTGCACGGCCCACTGGGCCTGCACCGGTGAGGCCAGCAACAAACCGGCGACGGCAAGAAGTAGAGGAATTTTCATAGAGAATCAGCAAAGAGAAGGAAAGAAAAACGCCAGCAGACAGCCCTTAAATACCGTGTCGGCATTCGCCCACATAGCAGCGCCCCACCATTGGCCTATAAACCCAGGCGTGTGGTTTCGGCACGCAGAAACTCCTCGAAGCGGGCCTGAAGCGTGAAAAACCGCTGAATCAGCTGTTTGCCTTCGGCCGTTACCTCGGCCCCGCCACCGCGCTTGCCCCCGGCCTGGGTAAGCACCAGCGGCCGGCCGGCCAGGGCGTTAAGCGAAGTCACCAAATCCCAGGCCCGCTTGTACGACATGCCCATTTCCTTGGCCGCCTTCGTAATGGAGCCCAGGTTCTGAATCTGCGTCAGCAACTCCAGCCGACCAATGCCAATGAAGCGCTCCTCGTCGGCGGTTTCAATCCAGATTCGGCCGTTAAGCTGGAACTTCAGGTCATCGCGTAGCAGGTTTATCATACCCGCAAGATGTTAAAAACCGCCAAATTATACCACCGCCGGCGCATAAATCAGTAGCGGCTTAAAACGGCGGCGGACCGTCGTCGAAGTTGCTGCGCGGGAAGGGCTGGGGTGCGGGTGCAGGCGAATCGTTGTTGATGCGCGACCCCAGGCGGATGGTGTTGGGCGCGAAGCCCGTGGGGTCGTCGTCGAAGGTGCTGGAAGGGAACGCGCTGGGGTTGAAGCCCGCATCGCCGAAACCACCATCACCATCGAGGTCGGCGAACTTGGTGAACTTGCCGATGAATTTGAGCTGCACGGTTTCCAAGGAGCCGTTTCGGTGCTTGGCAATGATAACCTCGCCCGTACCCTGGGTGGGGTTGCCCATTTCGTCTTCCGTAATCTTGTAGTACTCGGGGCGGTAGAGGAAGATAACCATGTCGGCGTCCTGCTCAATCGAACCCGATTCGCGCAGGTCACTGAGCTGGGGCTTCTTGTCGCCGCCGCGGGTTTCCACGGAGCGCGAAAGCTGCGACAGGGCCAGCACGGGCACGTTCAGTTCCTTGGCAATGCCCTTGAGCGCCCGCGAAATGGAGGCAATTTCCTGTTCGCGGTTGCCCCCGCCTTTGCCGTCGGTGTTACCCGTCATCAGCTGCAGGTAGTCGATGATAATCATCGAAATATCGTGGTGCGCTTTCAGGCGGCGGCACTTTGTGCGCAGCTCCCGGATGCTGAGGCCGGGCGTATCGTCGATGTAAATAGGGGCCGACGACAAGTTGGAAATTTTGTGGTTGAGCTGGGCCCACTCGTGGTCGGCCAGGTTGCCCTTCTTGATCTTTTCCGAATCCAGCTCTGCCTCGGCCGAAATCAGACGATTCACCAGCTGCAGCGACGACATTTCGAGCGAGAAGATGGCTACCGGCTTCTTGAACTCGACGGCCGCGTTGCGCATGGCCGACACCACGAAGGCCGTGTTGTGGGTCACGGTCATATCCTGGAGCAGAAACAGCCGGTTGCCGTCGATGCTGAAGCCGTAGTAGTCGTCTTCGCCGTCGAATTCCACCGAGATGCCGGTCAGGCGCCAATCGACCACCGAGGCCCAGGGCTGGGCCTTTTTGCGGGTTACACGCACCGGCACCCGGTTGATGTCGCCGTAGATGCGGACCCGGTACACCTCACTCTCGTAGCCAATGGCGCTGATGGTGGCCCGCTTCTTTTTCAGCGAAGTGCGGAAGCCCAGCGAATCGGCCAGAAACTTGATCTGGCGGGCCAGGCGCTGGTTTTTCTGAGTGATTTCGTAGCCGTTGGACACCGGGTCGAGGTGGCCGTCGGAGTCGATGAGGCCGGCCAGCAGTTGCAGGCGGTTTTCGGTGCTGTTGCTCAGGTAGGCCTGCGGAATGTGCTTGTTGCCGAGCACGCCGAGCTGGCGTAGCTCGTCCTGCACCGAGTACTGGGCGACGCTCCCGCCCTGCCGGCCGCGGGTAATGCCGTAACTGTTGCAGCGGCCTTCCACCACGCCCACCGTCACCTGCATATCCAGGGCGGCGGCGTACTCGTGCAGGTAGTCGATAATTTCCGGGTCCTGACCCGTGATGCGGCAGTTGTCGGAGCTTCCATCGCCTAACCACACCCCCAAAAAGTAAGGAGCAACTGACACTTCCTGGGCGGCAAACTCCACGGGCACTTTATAGCCCTTGTAGTTCGAGCGGAATTTGGGGCTTTTCTGCAGCCAGTCGCGCACCTCGATGTTGAGCACGTCGCCGTGGCGGTGGGGCCCCTCGGTACGGCTGCGCTTGAGCGAGAGGATGTGGCTTTCGTTGACGCGGTAGGCCTCGCCCTTGTTCTGGCGTACCCAGTACATATTCTCGCGGCCCCGGGCAATGTTCAGCACCCGGCGCGGGGTCGAGTCGTCGCCCATCAGCAGCTCGCCTTCGCGCACGTCCTCCACGTTGCGCAGGGTGCCGTCGAACATGAGCACCTTGGTGCCCTTGCCCAGACATTTACCCATGCCCGGCCGAGCCGCAATAATCACCAAGTCAGAGTTTTGCCAGCCGCTGGTAACTCTATCCAGGGCCGAGAAGCCGCGAGGGTACGCCGGTGAGGCCGTCCTTCTGGTCCTTCTTCTCTTCGAGCTCCTTGATGGCCTTGCCCATCAGGCTGCGCATGTCGTCGAAGTTCTTGCGGATGTTCGACTCCGACACCTCGAACAGGGCCTGCTCAGTGCTGTCTAGCAGGTTAAACACGTCGGTGGTATCCTCGAAGGCGTCGCGCTGGATGGTGCTGGCAATGTTGATGAGCTCCCGCTTGATGGCATTCTCGGTGATGATGCGGGAGTGGTACTCGATGTTGGCCGCCGAGTTTACCTTGAACGTGAGCTGGGCCACGTAGTGAGTGCCGCCAGCCGCCTCCAGCTCGCCCATCTCGCGCAGCTCGTGCGTGACGGTGAGAATGTCGATCGGCTCCGACTTATCGAACAGGTTGAGGATGGCCTTGAAGATGCGCTGGTGGCCGTCTTTGTAGAAGCTCTGGGGCTTCAGAATGTCGATAACGGTGGTCAGGGCATCCTTTTCGAGCATCAGCGCCCCCAGTACGGCCGCCTCCAGCTCCAGGGCCTGGGGTGGCAGCTTACCGGCCGGCCCGCCCATGGGCAGGTGGGTGGGCCGGCTGTTCCAGGCGGCTTTGGCGCGCGAGCCAGCTTGCTTCAGGCGGTCATCCATCTGGTCATTCATCAAGAGAGGTACACTACAAGGTAAGCAGGTTGGGTTGGTTTTCCGTCGGACTATGGTCCGACTTCATGCCGGCCGCTGGCCTGGTATTGGGCCAAAGGGGTACAAAGCTAACGGCTGGGCCTTACAATCCCGGACCGGCGGGAAAGGTTTTTAACGGGAGCAGGGTAGAATGGCATTCCGGGCGCCGCCAGGCATTGCGCGCAGGGCCACCAAATCATGGCAGCCCAACGCTGGCCGGCCGGGTTCCGTGCAATGCACCGCATACTATTCAGCCCTATCTGCCGGCCGCCAAGTGCCCACGACCCCAAATTACTACCTTTGCCGCCCTTACTTTCCTGTTCCAAATGGCCCCGACACCTTCCTCCCTCCACCGCCTGCACCTGATTGCTACCGGGGGCAGCATTATGCACAACCTGGCGCTGGCCCTGCACCGGCGTGGGGCCCACGTGACGGGTTCCGACGACGAAATTTTTGAGCCCGCCAAGGGCCGGCTGGCCGCCGCCGGCCTGCTGCCCGCCGCCGAAGGGTGGTTTCCGGAGAAAATTACGGCCGACCTCGACGCCGTTATCGTGGGCATGCACGCCCGCCCCGACAACCCCGAGTTGCTCCGGGCCCAGGAGCTGGGGCTGCGGGTGTATTCGTTTCCGGAGTTTATTTATGAAGCCTCGCGCGACAAGCAGCGCATAGTAATTGGGGGTTCGCACGGCAAAACCAGCATCACGTCGCTGATTCTGCACGTGCTACGCTACCACGGCCGGCAGTTCGATTACGCCGTGGGCGCCCAGCTCGAAGGCTTTGACCTGATGGTGCAACTCAGCGACGAGGCGCCCATCATCATCATCGAGGGCGACGAATACCTGGCTTCGCCGATTGACCGGCGGCCTAAGTTTCACCTCTACCACCACCACATCGGGGTTATTTCGGGCATCAGCTGGGACCATATCAACGTGTTTCCAACCGAGGAAATCTACCGCGAGCAGTTCCGCATTTTTGCCGACATGACGCCCAAGGCCGGCGTGCTCATCTACGACCGCGACGACGAGCAGACCCAGCTGGTGACGGTGCCTTCCTCCCCCGACGTGAAATACATCGGCTATGGCCCCCACGAGCACGTGGTTCGCCAGGGCCAGACCTTCTTACTCAACAAGAAGGAAGAGGAAGTGCCGGTGAAAGTGTTCGGCGAGCACAACCTGCGCAATATTTCGGCCGCCAAGGAAGTGTGCAAGCAGCTCGGCATCAAGGGCAAGGAGTTTTACGAGGCCCTGGCCAGCTTCAAGGGCGCGGCCCGGCGGCTGGAGCTGGTGCGCGAGGGCACCGACTCGGTGGTGTACAAGGATTTTGCCCACGCCCCGAGCAAGCTCAAAGCCACGGCCACGGCCTTCAAAAAGCAGTTTCCCGAGCGCCGGCTGGTGGCCTGCCTGGAGCTGCACACCTTCAGCTCCCTCAACCCCGATTTCCTGCCCCAGTACGCCCACACCTTCGACGCGCCCGACGTGGCAGTGGTGTATTTCAACCCCGCCGTGCTGGCCCACAAGCGCCTGCCGGCTTTGCCCGCCGAGGCCGTGCAGGCCGCTTTCCAGCGCCCCGACCTACGCGTGTTCACCGATAGCCGGGAGCTGGCCGCCTTCCTGCACGAGCAGAACTGGCAGCACGCCAACCTGCTGATGATGTCGTCGGGCACCTTCGACGGGCTCGATCTGGCGGCGCTGGCCGAGACGGTCGTGCAGTAGGGGCGCGTTGCACGCGCCCGCCGGCCACGCGCCGGGCCAACCATTTCTACCTAAAAAGGCCCGCCGATTGGCGGGCCTTTTTGGTTAGTTGATTTCCGGCAGCTCTTTCTCCGGGGGCGTGGCCGGCTCCGGGGGTACCGGCGGCCTGGGCCTGGGCCGGCGCTTATCGGTCGTGACGAGCAGGGCCAGGGCCGTAAGCGAAAGGCGCAGGAGCCATTTGCGGCTGAGCATGTCAGGGGCGGTTGAAAAAGCTGTTGTTGTTTTCCACCGTTAGGTCGCAGCGGCTGCCACCCGAGTTTTCCTCGCACGAAGAGCCCACAATTTCGTTGCGCTCAAAGTTGAAAAAGCAGAACGTGCAGCCCACGCTGGTGATGATGTAGCGGGGCGCGTTGGAGCTCAGATACAGGCTTTTATCGGTTGACGACTTGAGCGGCAATGCCATCGACCGAAACATGCCGTCGCGCAGACCCAGGCCGACGAGGTAGTAAATAGCCTTGTCCTTGGGCGTTTCCTGGACTTTGCGGATAATGGTTTTGTTGATGGACGTACCGTCGCCAAACTGGCGGGTAAAGGCGGCGGCCAGCTCATTCTTGGGTATCAGGTACCGTACTTTCTCGTCGACCACGATGGCCACCTGCTTGCTGGTTGCCTCCAACTGCCGCCGGCTTAGGGCCTCGGGGTCGTTGTTGGGAGAACTCATTTCGGGGAAGCCGCGCTTGGTGGTTTCGCAGGCGCTCAGCCCACCCAATACCAGTACCCCACCTACCAGCGGAATCAGTAAAAATCGTGAAAAACGAGTCATTAGTCAGGGTTAGCAGCTCTTAGCGAGCTTTATAGTATTTGCGGGCTTCGGGCAACTCCCTTTGAATATCGGCGATGCGCGTGCCATTGGAGGGGTGAGTGGAAAGAAATTCGGGTGGTGCCGCCTGGTTTTCGCGCGAATCCATGCGCTGCCAGAAATCCACGGCTCCGTCGGGATTGTAGCCGGCCATGGCCATAAAAATCAGCCCCAGGTGGTCGGCCTCCGACTCCTGGTTGCGGCCGTACTTGAGCAGGCCCAGCGAGGCCCCGGCACCCACAGCCTGCAAGAACACGTTCTGGGTGGCCGAGGGGTTCTGGCCCACCGCGGCCGATACCACGCCGCCCAGGCCCTGGGTGGCCATCTGCTGGCTCATGCGCTCGGAGCCGTGGCGGGCTACGGCGTGGGCAATTTCGTGGGCCATGACCACGGCCAGGCCATTTTCGTCCTGGGTGATGGGCAGGATGCCGGTATAAACGGCCGTTTTACCGCCGGGCATGGCCCAGGCGTTCTGCTGCTTATCGTCCTGAATCAGGTTGAACTCCCACTGGTAGCCCTCGAGCTGGGCCGACTGCCCCTGCTGGGCGAAGTACCGCTCAACGGCCTGCTGAATACGCTGGCCCACGCGCTTGACCATGGCAGCCTGCGCGCCGCTGCTCACGACCTGGCTGGTAGCCAGCACTTTCTGATATTCCTGGCTGGCCATCTGAATCATTTCGGGCTCCGAAACCAGGCTGAGCTGGCGGCGACCGGTAATGGGAACGGTGGAGCAGGCGGCGGCCACGAACAGGCAGCTGGCCAGAGCGAAATTCTTGAGCATGGCGTAAAAAAAGGGAAAGAATAGGTAAGAAACCAATGTGGCGGCAGAATGCGCTAGCCCAGGCATGGGCCCGCCACGTTAGGATGCTATACGTCAGCCACCAGCCAAAATGTTTGCTTTGGACTGGCAGCAACCAGAAAGTCCGTCATTTTCGTATTCCCGGCCCACGAATTACCGCTACTTTTGAGGAGCCCGGGAAGTAGCGGGGCGGGCAGGTTGGATGACGGAGCGGTATTGTTGAGCACCCGGCGCCTCCCTCACCCCGCTACTTCCCGGACTCCACCAAACCAGCCCCTGACTATGAAAATCCTCTGCATCGGCCGCAACTACGCGGACCATATTGCCGAACTCCAGAACGAAACGCCCAGCGCGCCCGTCATTTTTGCTCAAGCCCGAAACGGCCCTGCTCCAGCGCAACCAGCCGTTTTTTATGCCCGATTTCTCGCACGACATCCACCACGAGATAGAGCTGGTGCTGCGGGTGTGCAAAAACGGCAAGCCACATCGAGGAGAAATTTGCCCCCACCTACTTCGACGCCATTGGCCTGGGTATCGACTTCACGGCCCGCGACCTGCAAAGCCAGCTGAAGAACCAGGGCCTGCCCTGGGAGCTGGCCAAGGGCTTCGATGGCTCGGCCCCGATTTCCCAGGAGTTCAAGCCCGTGGCCGACTTCGCCGACCTGGGCAACATCGACTTCTCGCTGGCCGTGAACGGCGAAGTGCGCCAGCAGGGCAACTCGGGCCTGATGCTCCACGATTTCAATAAAATCATCAGCTACGTCTCCCGATTCATCACCCTGAAAATGGGCGACCTGATTTTCACCGGCACGCCCAGCGGCGTGGGCCCGGTACGCATCGGCGACCAGCTCACGGGCTTCATCGGCGAGGAGAAAATGCTGGACCTGGCCGTTAAATAAGCCCTCGGCTTATAGCAGTTGGCTGCCGGCTTTCGTTCTGCAGCCGTATTTCCGTCGTCAGGTAAGTTTAATTCGTGAAAAAGCTAACAGCTAACAGCTTCCGGCTAACAGCTCAAAAATGGTCGTTTCTGCTACTGCTGGGCTGGCCGCATTTTGCCTGCCAGAGCCAGCAAACCGACCCCAGCATAGAGCAGACCCCCGTGGCCGCCCCGGGCGAAACGCCGCCCACGGCGGCCTCCAAGGCCGTGGTACCGGCCGTGCCCAAAGGCTACTTCCTGTTTCCCCATCAAGCCCGGCCAGGAGAACTTTCTGGCCGGCAGCATGGGCGAGCTGCGGCCCAACCACTTCCACGGCGGCCTCGACATCAAGACCGACGGCCGGGTGGATTTGCCGGTGTATGCCTCGGCCGATGGCTACGTTTCGCGGCTCAAGCAGTGCAGCTTCGGCTACGGCAACGTGCTCTACATCACCCACCCCAACGGCCTGACGACGGTGTACGGCCACCTCAACCACTTTAAGGGCGCCGTGTGCCGATACGCTGCGCCAGCGCCAGTACCAGAAGCAGAGCTACGAGCTGGAGCTGCATTTTCGAGCCCGGCCAGTTTCCGGTGAGGCGGGGCGAGGTGGTGGCCCTGTCGGGCAACACGGGCGGCTCGGCGGGCCCGCACGTGCACTGGGAAGTGCGCGACCGCCGAGGGCCACCAGCTCAACCCCTTGCAGTGGGGCGGCTTTCCGGAGATTCAGGACCATGTGGCCCCCACGCTGCAGGCCTTCGCGGTGGAGCCGCTGGGCATTGAGGCGCGGGTGGAAGGCCGGTTCGGCAAGCGCGTATTCGTGCCCAAGTGCCGCCGCTGGCCGACGGCGGCTACGCCTGGCCCGATACCATTGCCGCCTACGGTACGGTGGGGCTGCTGGTGCAGGGCTTCGACCGGTTCGATAAGGTCTGGAACAAGAACGGCATTCAGCGGGCCCAGGTGCTCGTGAACGGGCAGCCGCTCTACGAGCACGTGATCGACGACGTGCCCTTTCCCGAGGGCTCGCGCCAGATCAACCAGCCACGTCGATTACGAGTGGCAGGCCACGCAGGGCCGGCACCTCAAAAGCTGTTCGTGGACGACGGCAACGACCTGAGCATGTACACCACCGGCCCCGCCAAGGGCCGCCTGCGGGTGGAAGCCGGCAAGGTGTACACCGTGGAAGTTCGCGCTGAGCGACTCCTACGGCAACATGACGCCGCTGCGCTTCGTGCTGAAGCGGCGAGGAGCCGGCTTACTTCAAAACCCGCTCGGCGGCCGTGAAAAAGCCCGCCCTGCGCTACGACGTCAGCCGCAACCTGCTCGTGGTAACGGCCCAGGACCCCGACACGGCGGCCGTGGGCGGCAACCTGACGCTGGTGCGCGGCAGCCGCCGCCTCGAGCTGCGCCCCAGCTACACCGACCAAAGCCGAAAACGTGTACCTCTACGACCTGCGCGCCGGCCTGCCCGACTCCATCCGCTTCGGCCGCCTCAGCCAACAGTTCGAGCCGCGAAGCCCTGATTCCGGCGGGCCGGGAGTTCGGCTTTGCCACCGCCAACATGAACCTGGGCTTCGGCCCGAAAACGCTCTTCGACACGCTGTACCTGCAAACCAGCTACAAGCAGGGCCTCTGGACGGTGCATTTGCCCCGCACGCCGCTCTACGAGTCGCTGGCCCTTACGCTGACGCCCCGAAACCCGCCCCACCGATGTGCGCCGCACCGCCATTTATAGCGTGACGGCCAACGGCGGCAAGGGCTACGTGGGCGGCCGCTGGAGCCCCGACAGCAGCACCATCACGGCCAACATCAAAACCTTCGGCCAGTTCCGGCTGCTCACCGACACCACGCCCCCCTCGGGCCGGCTGCTGAGCAAAGGACCGGGCGGCGTGGTATTTAAAGTCGGCGACGACCTCTCGGGCCTGGCCAGCTACGAGCTGGAAGTGAACGGCCAATTCCGTCTGCTGCGCTACGAGCACAAAAACGCCACCCTGTTCACCGAGCGCAACGACAAGCTGGGCCCGCCCCTGCGCGGCCCCGCCACCCTGCGCCTCACCGACCAGGCCGGCAACGAAAAAATTATTTCAGTGGTGCTGTAGGTAGCTGGTAGTTGGCACTGCCCGCCAAGAACCCATACCCCGCCGGGCCGCGTACAACCGGGTTCATTTACTTCTCCTAGCCTGCTCCGATGCCTAAGAACCTGCTCAAACGCCGCCAGCCGGTATTGCTGGCTGCCGCCGCTGCCGTGGTAACGACCGGCGTGGCGGCTTACGCCTACTCGCGCCGCAAAGCCCATCCGCCCCTGCCCACCGTAGCCCACGTCGACCTGGACCGCTATGCCGGCCTTTGGTATGAGGTAGCCCGGCTACCGACCCGCTTCGAGAAAGGCTGCCAACACGTAACGGCCGAGTACAAGGTGCGGCCCGATGGGAAAATAGGCGTGCGCAACACCTGCCACCAGGGCAGCATCGGCGGCCCGGTTACCACGGCCACGGCCACCGCCCGCGCCACCGACGCCAGCAATGCCAAGCTCAAAGTGCAGTTTTTCTGGCCCTTCGAGGGCGACTACTGGATTCTGGCGCTCGACGAAGCCGATTATCACTACGCGCTGGTGGGCGAGCCCAAACGCGAAAACCTCTGGATTCTGAGTCGTACCCCCCACCTGGAACCATCCCTGCGCAGCCAGCTCGTTGCGAAAGGTCGGGAGCTGGGTTTCCCGGTAGATGAGCTGATTTTCACGCCGCAACCGATGGCCAGCAAGCCTTAGCTTACCATCGGTCGTTTGCGGCTGCCAAAGGGGTATTGTGCCCGTTTGTCTTCCTTTCTTTCCTTGCCCGACCACGCCGTTTACTCATTCACGGAGTCACTCATTCACCGTTTCGCCTTATCTTTGCGGCATGGCAGTACCTCAAGCAGGCGAGCAGGCTCCGGCCTTCGAAGCGCCCGACCAGAACGGCACCCTTCACCGCCTTTCCGATTATAAGGGCCGCAAAGTGGCCCTCTACTTCTACCCCAAAGACAGCACCAGCGGCTGCACGGCCCAGGCCTGCGACCTGCGCGACAACTACCAGCAGCTGCTGGCGGCGGGCATTCAGGTGCTGGGCGTGAGCATCGACTCGGCCAAATCGCACCAGAAATTTATTGCCCAGCATGAGCTGCCCTTCCCGCTGCTCGTGGATGAGGACAAGCAACTGGTGCAGGACTACGGCGTGTGGCAGGAGAAATCCATGTACGGCCGCAAGTACATGGGCACCATGCGCTACACCTTCCTGATCGACGAAACGGGAAAAATCGAGAAAGTCATTACCAAAGTCGACACCAAGAACCACGCGGCCCAGCTGCTGTAAGGGCTTGAGAAGCCCCGCCCTCCGGCGGGGCTTTTTTTTACTCCTTTTTTGCGCGCCCTGCTTCTACTTGGCTGATGGCTCGCTTACAGTAGCCTTGTCGTTAAGCGCTGTTCACCGACGAGACGCAGAATGTTGCGTCTCTACCTGCGGGCCTACCCGCGGAAATGCGCTAAGTCAGCCAGCAGCTAAAAGCCCCAAGCGCACAAAAACTACCTTTGTCATCCTACCAAACTCCTAACCTACCGCATGGCCCAGCCAACCGCCTCCGAAACTCACACTCCCGAAGCCACCAAATCGGTAGCCGAATTGCAGCAGATTGCCACCCAGGTGCGCCGCGACATCGTGCGCATGGTGCACGCCGTGAACTCGGGCCACCCCGGCGGCTCGCTGGGCTGCACCGATTTGCTGGTCGCGCTCTACTTCAAGGTGATGAAGCACACGCCCGAGCCGTTCGACATGGACGGCATGGGCCAGGACCTGTTCTTCCTCTCCAACGGCCACATTTCGCCGGTATTCTACTCGGTGCTGGCCCGCTCGGGCTACTTCCCGGTGAGCGAGCTGGCTACGTTCCGCAAGCTCAACTCGCGCCTGCAGGGCCACCCCACCACCCACGAGGGCCTGCCCGGCATTCGCGTGGCCTCCGGCTCGCTGGGCCAGGGCCTGAGCGTGGCCTGCGGCGCGGCCCAGGCCAAAAAGCTCAACGGCGACGACCGCACGCGTGTTCGTGCTCATGGGCGACGGCGAGCTGGAAGAAGGCCAGATCTGGGAAGCGGCCCTCTACGCCGCCCACCACAAAATCGACAACCTGATTGCCATCGTCGACCGCAACGGCCAGCAGATTGACGGCTCGACCGACGAAATCGGCGGCCTCGGCGACCTGCGCGCCAAGTTCGAGGCCTTCGGCTGGCACGTGCTCGAAGCCGACGGCAACCACTTCGAAACCCTGCTCCCCACCCTCGAAGAGGCCGCATAGCCGCTACCGGCAAGGGCAAGCCCGTGATGTTCCTCATGGACACCCAGATGGGCTTCGGCGTCGACTTCATGATGGGCTGCACAAGTGGCACGGCGTGGCGCCCAACGACGAGCAGCTGGCCACCGCCCTGCAGCAGCTGGAGGTAGAAACAGCCGCCGACTACTAAGCACTGATGCACGATTTCCGCTGATTCTCGCTGACTACGCTGACCCGTCCCTGGCCCGCTCTACCAGGCATGAGTACGACCATCAGCTAACAGCTAGCTGCTGAACGCTAATAGCTCAACTGAAAGCCGCTTGGCTCCCCCTCTCCCCAGGAGAGGGGGCCGGGGGGTGAGGTCCCGATGGCCGACGCTTCCGCCCTTTCCTGCTCCTGCTCTGCTGGCCTTGCGCTGGCTGCCGGCACGGCGTGCGCCCAGAACGCCGCCCCGCCGACAAGCCCAAAGTCACCCGCATTCTGTTCCTGCTCGATGCCTCGGGCTCGATGATGGCGCCCTGGGAAGGCCAGCCCCGCTGGAACGTGGCCAAGCGCATGCTCAGCAAAATGGTCGACTCGCTCAACGCCTACCCCAACCTGGAGCTGGGCCTGCGCGTGTACGGCCACCAGTACCCCAACGCCGACAAAAACTGCGAGGACTCGCGCCTGGAAGTGCCCTTTGCGCCCCGCAACGCCGAGGCCATCAAGGACAAGCTATGACCAGCTCAAGGCCCAGGGCAACACGCCCATCACGTACTCGCTGCTGCAGTCGGCCAACGACTTTCCCGACCGATAAAGCCTCCCGCAACGTGCTGCTGCTGATTACCGACGGCCTCGAATCGTGCAACGCGCGACCCCTGCGCGGCTTCGCTGGCCTTGCAGCGCAAGCACGTGTTTCCTCAAGCCCTTCGTCATCGGCATCGGGGCCGAGCGGGATTTTGGCCGGCAGCTCGAATGCCTGGGCCAGTACTACAACGCGGCCGATGTCAGCACCTTCCGCACGGTGATGAACGACGTCATTGCCAAGACGCTGAGCAAAACCACCGTGGCCGTGAACCTGACCGATGCCGACGGCCGGCCCGTGGAAAGCAACGTGAACATGACCTTCGTGAACAACGTGACCGAGCAGCCGGAGTACAACTACGTGCACTACCGCGACGCCCAGGGCAAGGCCGACGTGCTCGACATCGACGCCCTGCAGAGCTACGACCTGGTGATAAACACCGTGCCGCCCGTGCGCCAGGCCAACCTGCCCATCAAGCCCGGCAAGGCCAACGTGCTCACCTACAAAACGCCCCAGGGCACCCTGCTGGCTGCAAAACCCGCCGCCTCACGCCCAACCCCTACGGCACGATGCAGGCCGTGGTGCGCGCCCAGGGCGGGCGCCACGGTCATGGCCCTGCCCTTCGGCGCGCGCCAGAAGCTGCTGGCCGGCAACTACGAAGTGGAGCTGCTGACCCTGCCGCGCATCGTGCGGCGCATCACCATCAAGCAGGGCCAGGAAACGGCCGTGACCTACGCCGCCCCCGGCACCCTCAACATCACCTCCGACCTGAAAGGCTACGGCAGCATCTACCAGCTCAACGACGACGAGTCCCAAACCTGGATTTACAACCTGCCCGAAGGCGGCAGCAGCAAAGTCAACCTGCCCATGCAGCCGGGCGCCTACCGCCTGGTGTTCCGCACCAAAAACGGCCACCGGCAGCCAGTTCACCGACGTGCGCAACTTCACCATCCGCAGCGGCCAGACCACTCGGTGGCCATTTTTGGAAAATGAGTAGAACGACAAACTCCCCTCCTTACCAAGGAGGGGACATTTCGCGAAGCAAAATTGGGGTGGTTGTAGGCGTTGAACGATCGAAGAACAGCTAAGCCATGACCACCTCAACAACCTGCCTCAAAAAAAGAAGACCGCCGCACCCTCCGCAACAACCTCACCCCGCCGAAGCCGTCTATGGAACGCCTGAAAAGCGCCAGCTGCCAGCCGCAAATTCCGCCGTCAGCACAGCATCGGCGAATTCATCCTGATTTTTATTGCCCGCAGAAAAGCTGCGGTTGAGCTGGACGGCGCAGGCCATTTCACGGCTTCGGGCAATTTGCACGATGCTGCTCGGACGAGTATTTGAATGCCGTGGCATTCGGGTTCTACGTTTTGAGAACAAGCTGATTTGGTCGGCGCTGGATAGTGTTCTGCAGCGATTGAAAGTAATTTTAGTGAGCGCTGACGCAAGTCGTTCAACGCCCACAACCACCCCAGTTGCAGCTGCGCGCAACGTCCCCTCCTTGGTAAGGAGGGGAGTTTGACGTTCAACATCCTCCTAAATCCCCATGAAAGACTTTCCCTACACCGAATCGAAAGACACCCGCAGCGGCTTTGGCGCCGGCCTGCACGAGCTGGGCAAAACCAACCCCAACGTGGTGGCCCTCTGCGCCGACCTCACCGGCTCGCTCAAAATGGATGCCTTCAAGAAGGACTTCCCCGAGCGGTTTTTCCAGGTGGGCATTGCCGAGGCCAACATGATGGGCGTGGCCGCCGGCATGACCATTGGCGGCAAAATTCCCTTCACCGGCACCTTCGCCAACTTCAGCACCGGCCGCGTCTACGACCAGATTCGCCAGAGCATTGCCTACTCGGGCAAGAACGTGAAAATCTGCGCCTCCCACGCCGGCCTCACGCTGGGCGAAGACGGCGCCACCCACCAGATTCTGGAAGACCTGGGCATGATGAAGATGCTGCCCCACATGACCGTCATCAACCCCTGCGACTACAACCAGACCAAAGCCGCCACCATCGCCATTGCCGACTACGAGGGCCCCGTGTACCTGCGCTTCGGCCGCCCCGTGGTGCCCAACTTCACCCCCGCCGACCAGCAGTTTGAAATCGGCAAGGCCGTGCTGCTGAACGAAGGCGCCGACGTGAGCATCTTCGCCACCGGCCACCTGGTGTGGAAGGCCATCCTGGCCGGCAAGCTGCTGGCCGAGAAGGGCATCAACGCCGAAATCATCAACATCCACACCATCAAGCCCCTCGATGCCCAGATGCCATTCTGGAATCGGCGCGCAAGACGCGCTGCGTGGTAACGGCCGAGGAGCACCAGATGAACGGCGGCCTCGGCGACAGCATCGCCCAGCTGCTGGCCCGCGAGGAGCCCCTGCCCCTGGAAATGGTGGCCGTGCAACGACTCCTTCGGCGAAAGCGGCACCCCCGACCAGCTCATGGAGAAATACGGCCTCAACGAAGCCGCCATCGTGGCCGCCGTGGAGAAAGTAATGGCCCGCAAGGCGAAGTAAACTTCCGGCTAATTTTTAAAGCAGCAAAAAAGCGCCCGCAACTCTATGTTGCGGGCGCTTTTTGCTGTTTCTAACGAACATTGATTTAGGATTTACAAGTAACGATATTTAAATGCGAAGCCTAAATCTGTACAATTACTTGATATATTATTTTCAGGTTAGCTAAATGCTTAATGCCTTCTTCCAGATTTCAGCATATAATTCTTTTACTGAACAGATAATTTACGGTAAACGAGATTAACCAGAATGAATATATCTTTCATAAAACCCTTTATGTATTCTGCATCAGCAAAAAGGACTTCAGCAGGCAACCCTGGCGGCGGCCTTTATCTAAGAGAAAGATGGGGTTAGCTAAAACTAACTTATCGTCAGGGCCACTAATTATACCATCATCGTGCTTGACCTTATTACAGATAAGTCGGATACGATTAATTTTGGGATTCTTGATATCTTTCTTTAAGTCAGTGCGCAGCAGGTCAAATTCAGAATGCAAGAATTTGAAGATATCATCGAATCTGTAGTCCTCATCGTCTTCAAGGTATGTTTCCTTGATAACAGAGCTTTGATTGCCCAACCCTTCCACGAAGCTTTCCAACTTATGATACAGTCCCACATAGCCATTAGACGTACCGTTTCATATATATTCTCCTTCAAGTCCTCACCAGTCAAGTTAAAGAAAGCTTTATATTTTGAGTTTGCTACCTGCTTTTTAGCCTCAAATGTTGACTTATGTGCAGCGGGCAGATAATGGGACTTGAATAGGCCGATAAAATTCTGTAAGTCAATTATGTGTCGGATGAAAAAATCTAGTAGCCGTAAATTTTCTAGCTTCACTCAGAAACAGTTCGGCATTCTTTCCTTTGAAGACTGACTCTACTATTGCGTCAATCAGATTATCAATTATATTGGGTGCTTTATTTTTCGTAGACATATTTACCTTTTTTAATTATGCATTACTGCATTCGGGTTTACGCGAACCATGCACCGTTGCAAGTTGCGTTAACCGCTCCTTAGTACGCAAGTCACTTGCGTAAAGCAAACATACGGTGGAATGCTTTACGCAATAGCTCACCCTCACAGGTCAAGTGAATCATGGGCAAGGCGAGGTAGTTGTGTGGGGCTACAGGGCGAGTAGGCTACTTCTGGAATTTGGTGCTTTAGATCAACCAGACGCCCTCCCCGGTCGCATTCAGCGGTCGGGGCTTGGTTTCGAGTGCAACCCCTCCCACTCCCGGCGCAGCATGGCGTATTGCCGCTCGCTGCCCCACTGGCCCTTGAAGAAGATGTTGTCGCGGAACTCGCCTTCGAGGCGGAAGCCCAGGCTTTCGAGCAGGGCAATGGAGGCGGCGTTGTCTGCGTCCACGGTCTCGACTACCCGGTGGAAATCGGGGAGCTGAAACAGAAAATCGAGCAGGGCCCGCAGCACTTCGCGGGCGTAGCCCTGGCGCTGGGCGGCGGGCGCGATGGTGATACCGATTTCCGCCATCCGGCTATCGGCCTGCTGGAGGCAGATGGCGCAGTCGCCGAGGAGGCGGCCGGTGCGCTGGTGTTCGAGGCCGTACTGCACCCACTGCCCGGGCTGGCCGAATTCCAGCGGCAGCTGCTGGGCGATAAACGCGGCGGCCTGCTCGCGGCTGAACACGTCGAAGCCCTGGTAGCGGGTTACTTCGGGGTTCGAGCGGTAGGCGTAGAAGTCGGCCAGGTCGGCGGGGCGCAGGGGGCGGATGCGCAGGCGGGCGGTTTCGAGGAGTAGGGCGGGCATACGGGTGGGGGCTGATGCGTAAGCGTTACGGCTGCTTCGGGCCGGGCTGCTCCTGCTCGGCTGGCTCGATTGGCTCCGGCGGCGTCTGCCGGGCTGCCAAGCGCTGCACCTCATCGCGGTGAATTTCCTGGATGTACTGGCCCTTGAGCTGGTCGTAGAACGAGTGGCGGTTGACGAGGTTGGACACCAAATTGGCCAGCAGGGCCGTGAGCATCAGGTAGAAGATGATGTTGTGGCTGTTGGTCATCTCAATCACCAGAATCGAGGAGGTGAAGGGGCTGCGCGTGACGCCGGTCAGGAAGCCGACCATGCCGCAGAGCACCAGCAGGTTGGTGGCCGTGTCGGTGAGGTACATCCAGCCCGCCACCACGGCCCCGATGCTGGCCCCGGCGCTGAGCGCGGGCGCAAAAATTCCGCCCGCCACGCCCGTCGAAAACGACAGAATCGGGCCGATGATGCGCAGTAGCGGCACATACCACTCCACGTGCTTGTGGTCGGTGAACAGGGCCTCGAACATGATTTCCTTGCCCGAGCCGAACATGCGCTCATCCACCAGCACGGCCAGCAGGGCAATGGCCAGCCCGCAGAGCAGCGGGTACACCATCTTCTCGACGGCCGAGGTGAGCTGCTGCTTGCGGCGCAGGATGAACAGGATGGCCTCGCCCATGCCGCTGGCCGCAAAACCCGTGATCAGGGCCACCAGCATCACCACGAAAATTATCCAGATCGGGATGTTGTCGAGGCGCGGGTAACCCAGATACAGGTAGGGCCCGAGCAGGTTCAGGGCCGTGAGGCCGGCAATGATGACGCCGGTGAGCAGCGCCGATTTGAAAAAGTTGAGGTGGGTTTTGGTCAATTCCTCAATGGCAAACACGATACCGCCCAGCGGCGTGTTGAAGGCCGAGGCCAAACCGGCCGCCGCCCCCGTAATAATCATGTTTCGCTTGGATATTTTGGGGTACCAGGCGGGCAGCAGCCGGTTGATCTGCTTGAAGATGGCCGCCGAAATCTGGATGGTCGGGCCCTCGCGGCCAATCACGCCCCCGCCCAGAATCACGAACAGACTCGACACGATTTTGACGATAATCACCCGCACGCTCAGCAGCCGCGCGACCTTGTAGTTGTGGCGGGGGTTGGAGAGGTCGATGGCGGCGCTAACCTGCGGGATGCCGCTGCCCCGCGCAAACGGCGCGTAGCGGTTCACCAGCCACCAGCCCACCAGAAAGCACAGCGGCGTGAGCAGCAAAAATGCCCACTTCGACTCGGGCGAGTAGTGGTACACGAAGCGGGTTCCCGCCTCGGCCCAGGCAAAAAGCTTGGCGTACAGCACCGCCACCAGGCCCGTTATCAGGGCGCCTACCCAGAAGGGCAGCGCGTTGAGCAGGTCGCGCTTGAGGTGATGGTTGTCAATGGCATCGTAGTGGTGTTTGATATACCTCCTGACCCTATTCACCAATTCCATCATGCCTGTTTACTGGGTGCCGGCCGGGCGCATCTAGCTCATATCGTGGGCGAAACGTCCATCCGGCCAACTTCCGCGGCTCACCCCGGGACCGGGCAACTGCGCCGGACCAGCCGCAAAGGTCAGGCTTTTCCGGTGAGCATCGGATGATTTTTTAGAGAAATCAAACAACGGTCGTTGCCAAGCGGGGCCAGCCGGGGCCAAAGCCGGCCCCGGACAGATTGGCTTACTCCTTTTCCTCCGCCGAATTCTCGACCCGGAACTTGGGCGCCTCATAATCCTTGGGCAGATACTGAGGCGGCAGGTTGACGGGGCTCCCGTCGCGCACGGCCCGGAAGTGGGGCGACATAATCTCGACCCCGGCCTCGTTGAACTTGTCCTGAATGTTCTGGTGAATGCGCGAGTAGATGGCAGCCTGGCGGCTGGCCTCGTGGGTGTAGGCGTTGAGCTGGTACGACACGTAGTAGTCGTCGAGGCTGGTCTGGAGCACGAAGGGCTTGGGCTCGGCCAGCACCATGTCGCTGGCCAGGGCGGCCTCTATCAGCAGCTGGTGCACCTGCTGCCAATGCACGTCGTAACCGATGGTAACGGTGGTGTGCAGAATCAGGCCCAGGGTAGGCGCGGCGGTGGTGAAGTTGGTGGTGTAGGAGCTCATCACCGAGGAATTGGGAATCGTGATTTCCTCGTTCTTCACGGTCCGGACGCGGGTCACGAGCAGGGTTTTCTCCACAATGTCGCCCGTCACGTCGCCGATTTTCACCCGGTCGCCGATTTTGTAGGCCCGCATGTAGGTGAGCACCAGGCCGGCCACGATGTTGGAAAGCGAACCGGCCGAACCGAACGTGAACAGGAAGCCCAGAAACACCGATACACCCTGAAACACCGGCGAATCGGAACCCGGCAGGTAGGGGAAAATCACGACCAGGGCGAAGGCAAATACCAGCACCCGCACAATCTGGTAGGTGGGGTTGGCCCAGTCGGTGTAGAAGCCGTTGATGGTTAGGTTGCCTTCCCGGATTTCCTCCTTGATGGAATAAATAGCCTTGAGCACGTAGCGGAACACCACCACAATCACGATGATGGTGAACAGGTTGGGCAGGTAGTTCCAGAAGGCCAGCCCGATTTTTCTAAGCGGGTTGAACACGTAGCCCAGCAGCGTGTCGGCAATGCCCTGGGTGCCGGGGAAGATGCTGAACACAATAGGCAGCACCAGGTAAATGGTCAGCAGCACCACCACCCACTGCACCACCGTTACCAGCAGCAGCACGGTGCTCAGCTGGCGCTGCTCGTTGAAGAACTCGTAGTTGCCGAACTTGATACCCTGAAACCAGGTGCCCCCCTTGGCCGTCAGCTTCAGCCGGACCCAGCGGAAAAGCTTAATAACGTACTTCACCGTGAAGTAAAGCACCACCAGCACCAGCAGCGTCAGGCCAATTTCCTTGGCAATGCTCCTGAGGCTGTTGGCTTCCTTATAGGCTACTATGGCCGCAATAATGCGGGTGCGGTGGGCGCGGGCCAGCGAGTCGCGCGACACGTTCTGCCAGAGCGCATCGTTCTGGCTGATGCTTTGCAGCACCTGCTGGCCGTACATAATGTCGGTGGTCTGCTCCGAAGGGTAAATCAGCAGCGAGTCGGGGCTGAAGAACACCCCTTTCTCCAGGCGCTCAATCTTGCTTTCGGTGAGTTGGGCCCGCTCCTGGGGCGTAAAGGGCCCCAGCTTGGTGTACACGTAGAACAGCGTGTCGCCGTACGGGGCCACCGGAAAGCCTTTGGCGTATTGCTTAAGCGAGTCGATGTACTGGCGGGAACGGGCCTGGCGCAGCGAGTCGACCTGGCGCAGGGCCCGGAGCTCGGTAATCAGGTCCCGCTCGCGGCGCTTGTCGGCCGAGCTGTTCTTGAGCGTGAGCAGCTCGGTCTGAATCTGTTCGAGGCGGCCGGAGTTGGCCCGCCGCATGGAATCGATGCGGCGCAGCGTTTCGGTGTCAGTCACCAGGCCCTGGGAACGAACCGAGTCCTGGGGGTTGGCCGGGCCGCCGGGCAGCACCACGCCCGCTTTGGGGGCCTGCGGGGCCTGCTTCATGGGGGGCGGAATTACCTGCCCCAGGGCCGGTGTAAGCAGCCCCAACCATATGATCAGAATTTGTAACCCGGAACGCAAAGCCATACGAAGGAAGATTGGCGAACAGCCTCCCAACGGGTGGTCAGCTCAACATTTAGTGCAGTAATGATAGGCAAAAGTGGGCTATTGCGGTCGTAGGGGCCGTCTTATTTAAGTAGCCGGCCAGTAGCGCCCGGCGAACGGCCGATTTAAGGGCCTTACCTTTGCCGGGCTCACCTCCTTTGTTTCACTACCAGCGCAGGCCAGCGCTGGCCTGCGCTGGCTATGGGCCGCGCCCTCGAATTGCCTATGCCCAGACTTTACCTACTTATTTGCCTTTTCGGCCTGCTTCTCCCCTTTACTACCCGCGCCCAGAATCAGCAGCAGGCCGACACCACCCTCATTGTGTACTCGGGCCAGCTAACAGGGGCCTACAGCCGGGGCGGCGTGAATCGGGCGCTGCTGGCTACCACCCAGGCCATCACGTTTACCCGGGGCAAGCACCTGGGCCTGCCGCTGAATGTCAACTTCGCCTACGGTAAGCAGGATGGGCTGCTGCGCGAGCGGGAACTGTTGATTAATGCTACCCCCTACTATTACAAAGGCCGGTTTCGGGCCTACGCGCTGGGTGGCTTCGAGCGCAGCAACCTACGCGGCATCACGCGCCGGGTGCAGCTTGGGGCCGGACCGGGCTGGGCCTTTTATTCCGATACGCTGGGCCGGGAAGTATCGGTGAGCAACCTCATCATCCGCGAGCAAACCAACTTCCTCGACGGCACCACCAAAGTCACGGCCCGCAACTCGGCCCGGCTGAAAGTGGTGTACTCCTTCCGCATTCTCACCTTCAACTCCACCACCCTCTACCAGCCCTCGCTCGGCGACATCAGCAACTACCGCTTCAGCAACGTTTCCACGGCCGCCCTTAAGCTCACCAACGACCTGGCCCTGAGCCTCTCCTACAATTACTCCCACGAAAGCCAGTTCAGTGAGGGCAAATCGCCCGACAACACCAACATCACGATAGGCTTCTCTTACACGACCAAGCGGTAAAGCGAGCAAACCCGGCGCTACCGGGGCTTCTACTCAGCCAGATCCAACGTGGCGGCTTGGGTACTTGCTAAGCTTTTTGCAGCCACCGCGCCCCGGTAGAGTACCATGCAGATGATGAAGCGCAGAAACCACCCGCCGCCACCCGCCGATTTGGGTGCCATTGCCAGGGTAATCATAACATCGAGCACCAGCAACCCAATGGCCAGGTAGAAAGCCAACGGCGTTTTTTTAGTGCGGGCCCACCACTCCAGCCCGATAAACAAGGCACCAAACCCAACCGTACCGTATCCCATACCGAGTTCCTGTAGCGAGTCGACCTGTCCGAGCTCAGCTATCAGGCCCAGGCCAATGTTGAGGGTGGCCACCAGCCAGAGCATGTAGCGGCCCTGCCGGAATTGCTCTTGCGGGTCGGTGGCGCTGCCCGCTAGCGGCCGCCCTTCCAGCAACAGCTCCAGCTGCTGCTGGCCCATCGACGAGCGTAGCCGCGCCGAGAGTTCCCGGCCATCGGGCAGCGTAAACAGCACGCCTTCCTTTAACTCGTTGCTCGAACTCAGCCGGCCAACCTCCTGGCCCTGGTAGGCCACCGTGAAATTGCGCCACAACATTCCCCAGCTTACTTTCAGGTCTTGCGTTCGGTTGGCATCGAGATAATAGGTTTTGGAAGCCACAACAACAGAAATTAAAAGCTGACTATTCTTAGCAGGTTGCAATATGGAAGTTTGGGCGAGACGAAAAAAGAATTCTGGCCGGTTGATATAAAAAAAGTACCCGCCTCTTAAACTTACCACCCGCACCCGCCTCCAACCCGCCAACGCCCCGCTCCCTTACCCGCCCTGTGCCCTTTGGAAGACCACGAAATCCTCCTCAAGTTCCAGGACCCCGCCAGCCGCAATCTGGCCTTCAACCAGCTCGTGCGCAAGTACCAGAGCAAGGTGTACTGGCACGTGCGCAAGATGGTGGTCGACCACGACGACGCCGACGACCTCACCCAGGACGTGTTTATGAAAGTGTGGAAGCACCTGGAAAACTTCCGCCAGGACGCCTCAGCTTTTCACCTGGATTTACCGCATCGCCACCAACGAGTGCCTGAACTTCCTGAGCAGCAAGCGCCGCAAGTTTCTGCTGCCCCTCACCGACGTGGGCGCCGAGCTGGCCGCCAAAATCGAAGCCGACCCCGCCCTGGCCGGCGACGAAATCGAGCTGAAGCTGCAAAAAGCCATTCTGCGCCTGCCCGACAAGCAGCGCCTGGTGTTCAACCTGCGCTACTACGACGAGATGCCCTACGAGCAGATGGCCGAAGTAACCGGCACCAGCGTGGGCGCCCTGAAAGCCAGCTACCACCACGCCGTGAAGAAAGTGGAAGAATACGTGACCCGCCACACCGAAGAATCTGCTACTTTTTAACGCGAATTAAACCTGCCGCCCCCGGCTGCTCATCCAACTACCATGAAAACTGCCTTTCAGCTCGATGAGCACCCCCGGCGGCCCCGCCCGCCGCTGAGCCGCAGCCGCCAGCCGACTACTTCGATCAGCTGCCCACGCCGCGTGATGGCCCGGCTGCCCCGGCCGACGCCCACAACTGCCGCCGGCCTGGGGCTGGCTGGCGGCTCTGTCGCCGGCCGCTGCGCACCGGCCTGGCCTCGGTGCCGGTGCTGGGGGGCTTTGCGGCTTCGTTTCTACCTGAGCGGCCCCAGCGCCGCTGGTGCCGGCCACGGCTACCGGCTCCGCTCGATGCCGTGCCGCGCACCGAGCTGGTGGGCTACCTGCTCACGAGCGGTCGCCCGCATCGAAACTCACCGACCTGGCCGTGCTCACCGCCGCCAACCCGGCCCTCGCCGGAGGCTTTCTGCAAGCCTCGGACGACGAGCTGACGATGCGCTCGACGCAGCAGCCTTCCGATGACCTGTAACCACCTACTATACAACAGCTACTCTAGCCGCCTCATCTTTATCCTTTGTCTGCATTTGATTTCTCATCCATGAATTACCTTCTCCGCTCGCTTAGGCTGCTGGTGCTGCTGCTGGCCTGGCCCCTGGCCGGCGCGCAGGCCCAGCGTGGCGGCGGCCCGCAACGTCAGGCCAGCGCCTGGGCCAGCTCGAAAACGCCAACATTGCCTTCATCACCAACCGCATTTCCCTCACCCAGGAGCAGGCCCAGAAGTTCTGGCCGCTCTACAACGAGTTTTCGGACAAGCGCCGCGAGCTTAAACCTGCGCCTGCGCCGGCTGCGCCGCGACCTGCCGATGGCATGACCGACCAGCAGATGCGCGACAACCTCAACCAGTCGTTTACCCTGCGCCAGCAGGAGCTTAACCTTGAAAAAGAGTACTTCGATAAGTTTCAGCGCGTGATTTCCGCTGCGCCAGGTGGCACAGCTGTTTCTGGCCGAGCGGCGACTTCACCAAGGAAGTGATCAAGCGCGTGGCCGGCCGCGCCGGCGGCGGCCCCGTGGCCTCGACGACTAACCTAAAGCGACGACTGAGCCGCAGCGGACCTTGCTTCAGCTCTAGTACTGGTCTACACAGGCTACGGCTGCCGCAGCGAGCCTTTTCTTTTGTATGGTTAACCGACACGGCTGTTCGCTGCCGTCCTTTGCGGCCGCGTGCCGACATGCTGCCCGAGCCTGACATGCCGCTAAATCCGCCAAATCCGTGATGCTTACCCCCCGCCAACTTTTCCTGCGCCACCAGGCCCAGACCTCCGATTTTCCGCTGCTGCTGGAAATTGAGCGGGCCGAAGGCGTGTACATGTACGGCCCCGACGGCCGCCGCTACCTCGACCTGATTTCGGGCATCGGCGTGAGCAACGTGGGCCACCGCCACCCGCGCGTGCTGGCCGGCCATCCAGGCCCAGCTCGACAAGTACCTGCACCTGATGGTGTACGGCGAGCTGGTGCAGGCCGTGCCCGCCCAGCTGGCCGAGGCCCTGCACCACACCCTGCCCGCCCACCTCGACTCGGTGTACTTCACCAACTCCGGCACCGAGGCCATCGAGGGGGCCCTCAAGCTGGCCAAGCGCCACACCGGCCGCACCGAGCTGCATTTCCTGCCTCAACGCCTACCACGGCTCCACCCACGGCGCCCTGTCCATCACCGGCTCCGAGGGCTTCAAGAACAGCTTCCGGCCGCTGCTGCCCGACGTGCGCCACATCCGCCACAACGATTTCGCCGACCTGGCCCTCATCACCGAGCGCACGGCCGCCGTCGTCATCGAAACCGTGCAGGGCGAGGCCGGCGTGCGCGTGCCCGCGCCCGGCTACCTGCCGGCCCTGCGCGCAGCGCTGCACCGAAGTGGGCGCCCTGCTCATTCTCGACGAAATTCAGTGCGGCTTCGGGCGCACGGGCACCTTCTGGGCCTTCGAGCAGTTCGGCATCGAGCCCGATATTCTGGTGTGCGCCAAGGGCATGGGCGGCGGCATGCCCATCGGGGCGTTTATTCGCGCACCAGGAAATTATGGCGGGCTTCAAAACCAACCCCATTCTGGGGCACTGCACCACGTTTGGCGGGCACCCGGTGAGCTGCGCGGCCGCCCTGGCCACGCTGCAGGTGATTCAGGACGAAAAGCTGGCTGGCCGGCGTGGCCGCCAAAGCGGCGCGGTTCCGGCGCGCAGCTGGTGCACCCGGCCATCCGGGCAGTGCGCGGCTGCGGCCTGCTCATGGCCGTGGAGTTCGACTCGTTCGACGTGCTCAAGCCCATCATCGACCACGCCCTGGCGCACGAAGGCATCTCTCACCGACTGGTTCCTGTTCTGCGACAACTCCCTGCGCCTGGCCCCGCCGCTCACCATCAGCGAAGCCGAGATTGACGAGGCCTGCGCGGCGCTGCTGCGGGCCATTGAGTACATCGTAAGCAATTAGCAATTAAGAATGGCCATTGAACATGCCCGTCAGGAACCGTTCAATGGCCATTCTTAATCTGCTAATTGCTTAATTACGTAATTGGGCGGGCAGTTCGTTGAAGTCAGCGCCAGCGCTTCGTCCTTGATCTGGTCGCGGGGCAGGCCGTCTTTCACGCCCTGGGAGATTCTGCGGACCAGCACGCCCACGATGGCCTTGCGGAAGCCCAGCTTCTCGGCCATTATCATGCAGAAGTCCATTTCGGTGTCGTCCACGATGCCGTCGGCCAGCATCATGTCCACGAGGTCGAAAATCTGGTCGAACCGCTCCGAGTCGTTGTCGGGCAGCACATGTCGATGCGTGCTGGCGTTGCCCGACAATGGAGCTGCACATCGGCCGAGCGCATGCCGTTTTTCGTCCCACGGCCAGATGAAATTCATTTCCCGCTCATCGATGTGGCCGTCGGCCTTGGCCAGCGCGGCCAGATTCATGATGTGGCTTTTGATTTTTCTGGTCTGCTCGTTTTCGAAAAAACCAAACATAGAAGCGAGTGATTAGGCAGGTGGGAAGGGTGGTGATGGCCGACGAAATCGGGCGCAGGTAAGGGGTAGGCGTGCCAGAATAGAAGTTAAGTTACTAGTTTCGGCACCAAGACGCAACAGGCCGGATACGCAAACGCCCGTAAAACGGCCGGGGGAAGGCGGGTATTTCATCTTTTCTGGAGTAGAAGGCGGTACTTTCGACGCTTATTTCGCCACCTTTGCCCGGTTCCGGTTCGGCCGGTTTTTGTTGCCTACTGCTCAGAGCTTAATTATGATGAAGAGAATTGCAGTTTTCACCAGTGGGGGCGACGCGCCGGGCATGAACGCCGCATTCGGGCCGTGGTGCGCACCGCTATCTACCACGGCATTGAGGTATACGGCATTATGCGCGGCTACAGCGGCATGATCAAGGGCGAGTTTGTGCAAGCTCGACTCGGCCTCCGTTTCCAACACCGTCCAGAAGGGCGGCACCATCCTCAAATCGGCCCGCAGCCAGAAGTTCATGACCAAGGAGGGCCGCCAGCAGGCCTTCGACCAGCTGGTCAACAACGGCATTGATGGCCTGGTGGCCATTGGCGGCAACGGTACGTTCACCGGGGCCACGATTTTTGAGGAGGAGTTCGGCATTCCGACGGTGGGCGCGCCCGGCACCATCGACAACGACCTCTACGGCACCGACTACACCATTGGCTACGACACGGCCGTGAACACGGCCCTGGAGGCCATCGACAAAATCCGCGACACGGCCGACTCGCACGACCGCTGCTTTTTTGTGGAAGTGATGGGCCGCGACTCGGGCTACATTGCCATTCCGTGCGCCATCGGGGGCGGGGCCGAAATCGTGATGATTCCCGAAACGCAGATGAGCACCGAAGTCGTCATCGATACCCTGCGTAACGGGCTGGCAACCGCTCCAAAACCTCGTTTCATCGTCATTGTGGCCGAGGGCGACGAGGAGGGCAACGCCACACATGGTGGCCCGGCAGGTGAAAGAAGCCATTCCGCAGCTCGATACCCGCGTCACGATCATTGGCCACATTCAGCGCGGCGGCTCGCCCACGGCCGCCGACCGCCTGCTGGGCTCCCAAATCGGCATTGCCGCCGTGGAGGGCCTCATGAACGGCATGCGCAACGTGATGGCCGGCATCGTCGACCGCAAGCTGGTGTACACCCCTTTCGCCGACACCATTCAACAAGAAAAAGCTCATCAACCAGAGCTTTATGCGGATGGTGGAAATCCTGAACGCCTAACTGCAGTTCAACTGATTGAGACGGTGTTCTAGTCCACCAAAAGCCCTTATCCTACCTGCCAAAGCCCTGCGCTTTGGCAGTTTTTTTTGGTGGGGAGTAACAAGCCCTTAGGAAATCCTTTTTTTATGCTGGATACCTGAAGTAGCTGATCTAACAGACAAGGTGTTGCTATTGCCTACGCAAGCCACTGGATTTGCGCGGTGCCTGCTAAGCAGGCAGGTTGGTCAGGCACAGCCAGGTAGGTCAGCCGGGACGGTAGTTTAACCGCAAATTATGTAGCTATATTATTCAAAATAAGATATATTTATAAATATTCCCGCTATAGTACCCTGCAGCATGCTGACACGTTTTCCCCTTTCTGGCCGGCAGCTCGCCGGTTTCGCCGTAGCGCTGGCGCTGCTGGTGCTCCAAAGCTGCCAGCGCGACCCGGAAGTAGCGCCCGAATCGGCGGCGGCCAGCTCCTACGACGCGGCCGTGGCCACCAAGTGGAGCAAGCTTACTCTGCAACTCGTGCGCGTCAGCCCCGGCTTTACGCCCCCCGTCACGGCCCGCGCCGTGGGCTATGCCGGCCTGACAATGTATGAGTCGGTGGTGGCGGGCATGCCCGAACACCGCTCGCTGGCCGGGCAGCTTCAGCAACTCAGCACCCTGCCCCGACCCGCCTCCGGCCAGGTATACCGCTGGCCCCTGAGCGCCAACGCAGGGCAGGCCTACATCCTCAAAAACCTGTTCGCCAACGCACCCGCCGCCAATCTGGCCCGCATCGATTCGTTGGAAAATGCCCTGGCCCGCGAGTACGCCGGCCCCGACCAGGCCGCTGCCGACCGGTCGGCGACTTATGGCCGTGAGGTGGCCCAAGCTATTTTTGAGTGGTCGAAGACCGACGGGGGCCACGAGGGCTACCTGCGTAACTTCCCCGCTTCGTTTACGCCCTCCACCGCCCTGGGCGACTGGCAGCCCACCGAGAACGGCCTGAAGATTCCGCTGCAGCCGTACTGGGGCAATAACCGCACGTTCCTGGCCTCCGACGCGGCCATGGCCATGCCCCAGCCGCTGCCGTATTCCTCCTCCCCCACCTCGCAGTACTACGCCCAGTACCTGGAGGTGTACGCCAAGAACATCAGCCTGACCCAGCAAGAAAAGGAAATAGCCATCTGGTGGGCCGATGACCCGAGCGACACGTTCACGCCCCCCGGCCACTCCTACAACCTGGCCCGCATCATGGTGAGCACCACCGGGGCCGACCTGGGCAAGGCGGCCGAAACCTTCGCCCGCACCGGCATTGCCGTGGCCGATGCCTTTGTCATGTGCTGGAAGTGCAAGTTCACCTTCAACAACGAGCGGCCCTACACCTTCGTGCGCCGGGTTATCGACCCAAACTGGGTGCCTTTCTGGCCCGCGCCGCCGTTTCCGGGCTACTCCTCGGGCCACGCCACGCAGTCGGCCGCCACGGCCATGGTGCTGGAAAGCCTCTACGGCAACGTCACGTTCACCGACGACTCCCACGTGGGTCGGGGGCGCGACGTGGCCCGGGCCACCGACTTCAAGGCCCGCACCTTCCACTCGTTCTGGGAAACGGCCGAAGAATCGGCCCTCTCCCGCTTTTTGGGCGGCATCCACTCCCGCCAGGACAATGAGGTAGGCCTGCGCGAAGGCCGCAAAATCGGCCAGCACGTGAACAGCCTCAGCTGGCGGTAGGCACCCTGCACGAGCGCACCTTATTATAAGTGCACCTGCTCCGGGTGAAACCACTGGTACTGCGGGTCGCGGCGGAGCCAGGTGAGCTGGCGCTTGGCGTAGCGGCGGGAGTTGCGCTTGAGCAGGCGCACAGCCTCGGCGAAGTCGTAGTGGCCCTCGAAGTAACCGAACAGCTCCTGGTAGCCCACCGTCTGGAGGGCGTTGTGGTGGCGGTGCGGGTAGAGGGCCCGGGCTTCGGCTTCCAGCCCCGCGGCCAGCATCTGGTCCATGCGCTCATCAATGCGCTGGTAAAGTTCTTCCCGCTCCCGGGTCAGGGCAATTTTGACGACACGGAAAGGCCGGGGGGCCGCTTTGCCGGCCTGAAAGGAGCTGAACGGCTGCCCCGTGGCCCGGCAGATTTCCAGGGCCCGCAGCACCCGCTGGGGATTTTGCTGGTCGATGCGGCCGTGGGCTACCGGGTCGAGGCGGGCCAGCTCGGCTACCAGCGGCGCCAGGCCGTGGGCTTCCAGCTCGGTCCGCAGCCCGGCCCGCACTTCGGGCGGCACCACCGGCAGCTCATCCAGCCCCTCCGTCACGGCCTGCAAATACAGCCCCGAGCCGCCCGTCAGAATCACGACCCGGTGGCGCTGGAACAAGTCGGCCAGCACTGCCAGGGCGTCTTGCTCGAAACGGCCGGCGTTGTAGTCGTCGGCAATGCTGTGGGAGTCGATGAAGTGGTGAGGCACCCCGTCCATTTCCGCCGCCGTGGGCTTAGCCGTACCGATGGTCAGCTCCCGGAAAAACTGCCGCGAGTCGGCCGACACTATTTCGGTGCCCAGCTGCTGGGCCAGCTGCACGCACAGGGCCGTTTTACCCACCGCCGTGGGGCCGGTAACCACCAGCAGCGTGGGTTCGGAAGCAGTAGTCAGGTCAGGGAGCAGGTTCATCGAAAGCGAAAGGGGCAGAAAAGCAAATTTAACCCAAGTTGCGGACTAGAATTAGAAGCTAGCTCCCCTCCTTGGAAAGGAGGGGCTGGGGGTGGTTGACGCTACCGAAACGATGACTATAGCTAGTTCTAATAACCGTGCTATTGGCATCAACCACCCCCAGCCCCTCCTTTTCAAGGAGGGGAGCTAGCTTTTTAGCTCTAGCTACCACTCCGCAACTTGGGTAATTTATAATTCCTTGTACAGCCGCAGCAGCTCCTGCTCCTCGTGTTGCCAGCTAAGCAACGGGCGGGCGCGGCGGGCGTTGGCGGCCAGCTGATGGTAGCGGGCGGCGTCGCCGCCGGGCAGCAGGCGGTTGAGGGCGGCGGCCAGGGTAGCGGGCTCCAGGTCGGGCACGAGGTCGGCCACGTCGTACTCGGCGTTGAGGGCGCGGTACTCGGGGAAATCGGTTACGATTTGCGGGACGCCGGCGTGCAGGTAGTCGAAGAACTTGTTGGCCAGCGAGTAGTAGTAGCTCAGGCCCAGGTTCCGCAGCAGGTTCACGCCCACCGTGGCGTGGCGCGTGAGCTCGCGCAGCTGCTGGGGCAGCACGAAACCCCGGAATTCCACCTGCCCCGAGGCCAGCAGCCCCAGCGCCGCGGCCTGACTGCGCAGGGTCTCCGACAGGTCGCCTTCTCCGCAGAGCACCAGCCGGCCGTTGACCATTGGCATGGCCGCCAGCAATTCTTCCAGGCCCCGGCCCGCATTCAACGCGCCCTGGTAGAGGATGAATCCATCGGCCGGCGACTCGGCCGGGGCCGGGGGTAACTCTTCGGCGGTAAGCCGGCTGATATTGCGCACCACCGCGAAGGGCCGGCCGTGGCGCTGCTCGAACAACCGGGCCAGGGCCGGACCCACGGTGTAGGCCAGCGTGGCGCGGGGCACAATAAAATTCTCGATGCGCCGCCACAGCCGCTGCACCCGGGGGCGGGCTACCACTTCGGGCACTTCCGTGAACAGCTCGTGGGCATCGTAGATGAACGGCTGCCCGCCCAAACGGGCCCGCAGCCACACTGGCAGGGCCGTATCGAGGTCGATGGCGCACCAGGCCGTAGCCCGCCGGGCCAGCAGAAACAGCAGCAGCCGCAGGTTGAATTCGAGGTAAAACAGCTTGCCTTTAGCGAAGTAGCACCGCAGCCGGTGCTGGCGGTAGGGCTGGGCCGTGAGGGGGCGCGACGCGGGCCACTCGCGGCCCACCAGCAGCACCTCGTAGCCGGCCCCGGCCAACGAGCCGCAGATGCGCTGCATGCGCTGGTCGTAGTTGAGGTCGGTGGTGACGGTGAAAACCAGACGTGCGGGCACGGGCGCGGACTACTTCCCGGAGTGGGGAAGATGGAAAATTCATTAATTGTTGCCAATTTAAGAACTTCATTCGGTGCGCTGCCTGTTGGAAGCCCGTTTCCCGTTCCTGCTTACCCATCCATGTCGTCTTCCCCGAGCAAATCGGCCCCTTCTCCTTCCTCCGGCTCCAGCCTCTCGCCGGAAACTTACCGGGCCCTGTTCGAAGAGTCGTTCGACGGGATGCTGCTCTACGATGCCACCGGCATTCTGCTCGACTGCAACCGGCGCATCGTGCAATTCCTCGACACGACCCGGCCCATGCTGCTGGGCACCGGCCTGATGGCTTTTGCCCTGGCGCCCGAGCCGGCGGCCCCCAACCAGCTGCTGCTCCGAACTGCAGCTGCGCGAGCATATGCTGGCCTGCGCCCGCTCGGGCGAGCCCCAGCTGTTGCGCTGGAGTGGGCATCAGACCAATGGCCGGAAGCTCGAAGCTTGGGTAACGCTCAGCCGCCTCGGCTCACCCAACGAGCCGCTGGTGCTGCTCACGCTGCGCGACATTGCCGCGTTCGAGCCGCCAGCCAAGTCCACCAACCCAGACCAGCCCGACACCAAAGTGGCCGACGCGCTGTTCAATAATTTCTCACGGGGTCAGTTCCGCGACGTGCTCAGCCGGGCTGGCATGTGCTACCTGCTGCTCGACCGCGAAGGCATTATTCGGGATGTAAACGCCTATTTCTGCGAGGTAACCGGGCACCAGCCCGAGGCCCTCATCGGGCAGGAGTACTTCAGCACCTTCGCGCCGGCCGAGGAACAGGAACCCCGCCGGTTCGCCTTCCGCTTGGCCCTGGAGCAGGAAGCATTGCAGGATTTTTTCGAGCGCTCTTTGCTGACGATTTTTGGGCAGGGACGCACCTTTTTCTGGCACTCCGAGTTCGAGCGCAACGCCAGCGGGGAAGTGAACGGCATCCTGTTCGTGGGCCGCGACATCACCGACAAGCAGGTGGCCGTGCGGGCGCTAACCGACAACCGCAACCGCCTTCAGGACTTCCTTGACAACGCCCACGACCTGATTCAGAACCTGAGCATCGACAACCGCTTTCTGTTCGTCAATAAGTCGTGGAAGGAGAAGCTGGGCTACGACGATGAGGAATTGCCCCAGCTCACGCTCTCCAACGTGGTGCATCCTTACTACAAGGCCAAGCTGCTCTACCAGCTGCGCAACCTGTATAAGGGCGAGAAGGTCAACAAGCTCGAAACCGTTTTCCTCACCAAATCGGGTAAACCCATTCACCTGATTGGTTCGATTTCCTGCTCCTGGCAGGACAACGAGCCGGTGAGCACCCGCGCCATCCTGCACGACATCACCGACCGCATCAAGGCCGAGCGGTTGCAGAAG
Organism: uncultured Cytophagales bacterium; assembly: GCA_963711295.1. Classification (GTDB taxonomy): domain Bacteria; phylum Bacteroidota; class Bacteroidia; order Cytophagales; family Hymenobacteraceae; genus Hymenobacter. Next base: position 172,499 of record CAVQDF010000003.1, on the reverse strand, counting down.
GTGTACTACAGCATCGCCAACCTGGCCATCAGCTCCAAAGACCTGCACTCGCTCTACGGGGCTATTCATCGGGAGCTGAGCAAGATTATCGAAACCAATAACTTCTACATCGCCCTCTGCGACGAGGCCCGCACCCAGCTCCAGTTCGCCTACTTCGTCGACCAGAATGCCCAAGGCGACCAGAGCATGATGGCCCGTCCCTTTTCATCGGGCGTGTCGGAGTACATTATCCGCACGGGACGGCCCCAGTATTTGCTGCGCGACGACTTGCAGCAGCTCATTGAGAGTGGCGCCATTACGGCTTACGGCCTGATGCCGGAGGTAATGCTGTGCTCGCCGCTGAGCATTGGGGAGCGGATTATCGGCGTGATTGCGGTACAGGACTACCAGAAGGCCAACGCCTATGCGCCCTCCGACATCGAAATTCTGCACTTCATCTCCAACCAGGTGGCCCTGGCTATTGAGCGCAAGCGCAACGAGGTGCAGATTCAGAAGCAGAACGCCCGCCTGAACGCCATTTTTGAGAGCGGTTCCCACCTGATGTGGTCGGTGGATATGCACTCGCGCCTGGCTTCCTTCAACCGCAACTACGCCGCCTATTTCCTGCGCCGCAACGGCGTGTACCCGGCCCTAAACGTGAACCTGTGGCAGGCCGACGTAGCCATGATGGAGGAGGACGCCCGCCGCTCCTTTATCGAGAACTACCGCCGGGCTTTCCAGGGCCATCCGCAACGCTTCGAGGTGCGCCTGCGCGATGCCCGGGGCCAGGACACGTGGCGCGAAATCTACCTCAACCCCATCTACCTCGACGATGGCTCGTTCGAGGAGATTTCGGGTATTGCCCACGACATCACCGAGAAAAAACGCTCCCAGCTCGAGTTGGCAGCTCAGGAGGAGAAGTTCCGGGCCATCTTCGAGTCGTTCCAGGACGTGTACTACCGCACCGACCATCAGGGCCTGATTACGCTGCTCAGCCCCTCGGTGTACGACATGCTGGGCTATCAGCCCGAGGAAGTGCTCGGCCACTTCATCGGCGACTATTATATCAACCCCCAGGAGCGCGATACCCTGCTGCGCCAGGTGCAGGAGCATGGCGAGGCCCGCAACTTCGAGCTGGCCATGCGCCACAAGCAGGGCCATGCCGTGAGCGTGCTCGTGAATGCGCGCCGGCTCGCAGGTAGCATTGCCGACGACAGCAGCGCCAACGGCACCGAAGGCATTGGCCGCGACATTACCGGCCTCAAGCAGATGCAGTCCGACCTGCGCCGGGCCAAGGAAGCCGCCGAGCTGGCCCTGGAGGCTAAAACCTTGTTCCTGGCCAATATGAGCCACGAGCTGCGCACGCCCATGAACGGCATCATTGGCATGATCGATTTGCTGCACCAGACGGTAGCGAGCGAGGAGCAGGAGGAGTACGTGGATACGCTGCGCAAATCGTCGGACGCGCTGCTGGCCATCCTCAACGACATTCTGGATTTGTCCAAGATTCAGGCTGGCAAGCTCCAGCTCAACGAGGTGGGCATCGACCTGCACTATACCCTCGATAAAATCTACTCGCTCTTCTCGAACCGGGCCAACCAGAAGCGCCTCCGGTTCACCTACCACATCACGCCTCACACGCCCCGCTTCATTATTACCGACGAAACGCGTCTGCTCCAGATATTGAGCAACCTCACATCTAACGCCATTAAGTTTACGGCCCAGGGCACGGTAAACATCGTGGTGTCATCGTCGGTGGCCGATGAGAACGAGCATGTGATACGATTTGCCGTGCAGGATTCGGGCATCGGCATTTCGCACGACGACGAAAAACTGCTCTTTACCAACTTCACCCAGCTCGATACAACGCCGACCAAAGCGTTCGGCGGCACCGGCCTCGGCCTGGCCATCAGCAAGCAGCTGGCCGACATGCTGGGGGGCGAAATCGGGGTATACTCCAACGTGGGCGAGGGCTCCACGTTCTGGTTCACCATCCGCTGCCAGGTGGCCCACAACGAGGAGCAGATTGTGCAGGAGCGCCTCACGGCCCGCGAGCGGCCCCAGGAAGTGGTGCGCTTCGAATCGACGCCGCGCGTGCTGCTCGTCGATGATAACCCCATCAACCAGCAAGTGGCCTCGCGCCTGCTCGATAAGCTGGGCTGCGACGTGGTGGTGGCCTCCGATGGCTTCGAAGCCATTAGCCGGGCCATTGCCCCTGATGCGCGTTACGACCTGATTTTCATGGACATTCAGATGCCAGAAATGGACGGCGTGACGGCCATGCGCGAAATTCGTCGCCGCCTGAGCAATGCCTGCCCGCCGATAGTGGCCATGACGGCTTACTCGATGAAGGAGGACGCCGAACGGTTCGTACAGGAAGGTATGGACGACTATATTTCCAAGCCCGTTAAGAGCCAGGACCTGTACGCGGTAATGCGCCGCTGGACCATTGGCGGGCCCGAACCGGAAAGCCTCCCGGCCACCGAACCGGCCGTGGCTACTCCGGTTTCCGAAACCATTTCGCCTAACCTCCCCCCCGCCGCCCCGGCCGAGGCGGCAGCCACTCCATCGGCCGTCATTATCGATCTGGCCATTCTGGAACAACTACGCCAACTGGGCGGCGGCGAGTTCGCGGCCCAGCTCTACGCCGACTTCGAACAGGAGGCCGACCAGGTGCTGAGTGAAGCGGCCGAATTGGTAAAGGAGGGCCAGTACGCCCAGATTTTACCACATTTGCACCAGTTGAAGGGCACTAGCTTCACGCTGGGCATCCGGGAGGTGGCTGAAAGCGCGCAGGCGTTGGAACATGAACTTAAAAATGACCGTACGCACAATACGGCGCGTGATTTTCAATTTTTACTTGGTTTCTTTGCACAATTCAGGGCCGTTTATGCCGACATAACGCAGGCGCCCTGAACCCTTTATCACTGGCCAGCCTTCCCGCAACGTGGCCCCACTAACCCCTACTTCACCTTACTTCTCCTCCTTCCCATGGCCGACGCTACTCCCAAAACCATTCTGATTGCCGAAGACAGTTCCGTTATCCTGAACCTGACCAAGAAAATTCTGGAGCTCCAGAAGTACCGCATTGTATCGGCCAAAAACGGTGGCGAAGTCATCAAGCAGATTGAAAGTCAGCCTATCGACTGCGTATTGATGGATATCAATATTCCGGTAAAAGACGGGATGGAGTGCACCCGCGAAATCCGCCGCCACTCCGATCCGAACATTGCCAAAATCCCGGTTATCGCCATCACCGGCAACGCCAACAACTACTCGATGGAGCAGTTCCGCGAAGCCGGTGTAACCGATTACCTGCCCAAACCACTCGATTTCGATGCCCTGGTACGGGTAGTAAAGCAGTACATAGGGTAAGGAAGAGGTGAGATTATGAGAGGTGAGAAGTGAGACTATGTTCTGACGTTCGCATCGCCGGATCATAGTCTCACTTCTCCCTTCTCGTAATCTCACCTCTCACTATGCAAGTTACTTTCCTGGGTACGGGCACGTCGCAGGGGGTGCCCATGATTGGCTGCACCTGCGCCGTGTGCCGCTCTGTTGATTATCGCGATAAGCGACTGCGCGTGTCGGTGCATCTGCAGGTAGACGGGAAAAGTATCGTGATTGACTCGGGCCCCGACTTCCGGCAGCAGGCCCTGCGCGAGCGAATCGACCACCTCGATGCCCTCGTGTTTACCCACGAGCACAAGGACCACACCGGCGGCCTCGACGATATACGGGCCTACAACTTCCGCCAGCAGCAGGACATGCCCCTGCACGCCGAACCCCGGGTGCTGGAGCAGTTGCAGCGCGAGTACGCCTATATTTTTGCCGAACGCAAATACCCGGGTATCCCGCAGGTGGAGCTGCACCCGATTGTGAGCGAAACCGCCGTTTTTGAGGTGGCAGGCATCCCGTTCGAACCCATTCGGGCCATGCATTACAAGCTGCCGGTGCTCGGCTACCGGGTGGGCAACTTCACGTACCTGACCGATGCCAACCACCTCGGCCCCGAGGCCCTGGAGCAGATGCGTGGCTCGGAGGTTATCGTGCTCAACGCGCTACGCCACGAAAAGCACATTTCGCACTTCAACTTTCAGGAGGCGGTCGATATTCTGGAAGACCTCGCCCCCGCTCGCGCCTACCTCACCCACATCAGCCACCAGCTCGGCCGCCACCGCGACGTGGAAGCCCAACTGCCCGCTTTCATCCGCCTGGCCTACGATGGCCTGCGGGTTAGCTGTTAGCTGTTAGCTGTTAGCTGTTAGCTGACAACAACGGCCCTACCCCATGTTTGGGTGCGAATTATTAAAAACACCCAGTTCCCGAGCCTCTAAGTCCCTAAAACATGAATGTTATCCGGCTTGAAGACAAGTTCGCCCAGTTTACCGACCAGTGGAATCCGCGTATTATCGGGGAACTCAACGACCAGCACATCAAAATTGCGCGGGTGCAGGGCGAATTTATCTGGCACAACCACGCGCAGGAAGACGAGCTTTTTATCGTGGTAAGGGGCCAGCTGCTGATTGATTTCCGCGATGGCACGACGGCCGAAATCAACCCCGGCGAGCTGCTGGTGGTGCCCCGCGGCGTCGACCACCGCCCCCACAGCCAGGATGAAACCTGGATTATGATGATTGAGCCCCAGCACCACCGTGAACACCGGCGCCGTGCAAAGCGAACGGACCCGCACCAACCTGGAGCAGATTTAAACCTGCCTGCTCCAACTCGCCTTTAGGGCTTTTCTACTCGCAGGTTGATGGTGATGTCGGCCCTTCCGGGGGTGTCTTTGCTTCTGTCTGCCGCCCAACTCCGGTAATAAACCACGTAGCGGCGGCCGTTGGCCCGTACGCTGGCTGTGTCAATCCAGGCCGGGCTGTAGGGCCGGATGCCTTCCACGGGCAGTTTCAGCTGCTGCTGTTGTCCGTTGGCGGCGGTAATAGTCAGCGTGGGGTCTGCGTAATCGGGCGCGACGCAGTTGACGTTTTTCGGGCAGATGCTGTAGGCCAGCTCCGATACTGCCACGGTCAGCTCCGGCGACACGGTGGTGGGCAGGTTAGCCGACTGACGGTAGCGCAGGCTGAAATCCTGGCTAAAGGCGGCTGTTACGGTTTGGGGACCGGTTTCCTCGGAGGAGCAGCCGCCGAGGCCTGCCAGCAAAAGAGCCGCGAGTAGATAATGCTTCATGGCGATATGGTAGAAGTAAGTTGGCTCAGATCCTGGGTCCGGACCCGGATATAGCCAAGAGCCCCTATTCGGCCACTAAGGTTGCATGTCCCACCACGCAGTTAGCCGATTCGGACGTTATTTGCAGGGTGGACAGTTAGGCTTCGCTTAACCGCTCCGTTTTCCTTCTGCCTACCACTGCCCCATGCCCAGTAACTACTATTTCCTGCGCCAACTGGCCCCCGCTCTTACCCGGCAGCTGGCGGGCTACCGGGTGGTCGCCTGCTTTTCGCAGGAGAAGGACGAACTGGCCGTGGGCCTGAGCAACGGCGGGGCCGAGTTCTGGCTGAAAATGACGCTGGCCGCGGCCGGCACGCTGCTGGCTTTGCCCGAATCGTTTCAGCGGGCCCGCCAGAACTCGCTGGATTTGCTGCCCGGCCTGCTGGGCCAGGAGGTAACTGCCGTAACCGCCTGGCCCCAGGACCGGGTGCTGGAGCTGGGCTTCCGGAGTGGGGCCCGGCTGGTACTCAAGCTCTATAGCACCCGCCCCAACGCCATCTTCCACCCCGCCGACCCCGCCGGCCCGGCCGAGCTGTTCCACCCCCGCTACCTGGCCGATGCCGACCTGCGCCCCGCTCCGAGCGACGCGGCAACGGCAGTAGCGGCCACAACACCGGCAGCGACTCCCGCCGACCCCAATCCGGCCAGCGCCTACCCTGGCCTCGGCGACCTGGGCCGGGCCTACCTGCGCACGCTCGGCTACGACCCGGCCCCGCTTTCGACCAAGCAAGCCCTGGTGCAACAGGTAGTGGGCGAGCTGGAGAATCCGGTGGCTTTTTTCATCGTTCGCCTCGCCCACCGCACCCGCCTGAGCCTGCTGCCCGTGGGCGACATCGAAACCGAGCTGCCCGCCACCGACCCCATTGGGGCGTTGCGGCGCTTCGTACCCCGGCTGCTCAACCGCCAGGCCTACGAAACGGAGTTTCGCCAGCTGCGGCAGGCGCTGGAGAAACGCGCAGCGGAGGCCGAAGCCGCTGCCCAGCATGTGCGCCAGCGCCTGCACACGCTCGAAAACACGGCCGGCTACCGCCAGACCGCCGACCTGATTATGGCCCACCTGACCCAGATTCCGGCCGGCGCCACCCAGGTGGAGGTCGAGGACTTCTACCAGCCCGGCCAGCGGCGCGTCATCAAGCTCAAGCCCACCGAAACGCCCCAGCGCACGGCCCAGAACCTCTACCGCAAGGCCAAAAACCAGCAGCGCGAAACCCAGGAGCTAGCCGCCCGGGCCGAGCGGCGCGAAGCCGACGCCTTCCGGGCCCTGGAGCTGCTCGACGAGCTGGCCGCCCTGCCCCCCGACGAGCTGCGGCCCTTGCGCCAGTGGCGCAAGCAACAGGGCCTCGATGCGGCCACGGTTGCCCGGGCCGCCGCCGCCGAGCTGCCCTTCAAGGTGTTCGAAGACAGTGGCTTCACGATTCTGGTAGGCCGCAACGCCGTCAACAACGACCTGCTCACCCAGCGCTACGCCCACAAAGACGACCTCTGGCTCCACGCCAAGGACGTTACTGGTTCGCACGTCATCATTCGGCAGCGGCCGGGCCAGCCGGTGCCCGCGCCGGTACTGGAGCGGGCCGCCCAGCTGGCGGCCTGGTACTCGCGCCGCCAGAACGATTCCCTCTGCCCGGTTACGTACACCCCAAAAAAGTACGTGCGCAAACCCCGCGGCGCAAAGCCGGGCCAGGTGGCCGTGGAGCGCGAAAAGGTGCTGCTGGTGGTGCCGGCCAACCCGTTTGAACGAGACTAACTGCGCCCTGCGGCAGGTTAGCGGCATGAAGACGACCATTCCGGACACGGTGCGTATCTATGCGAATAGACATTACGAAACCGTAAGCAAGGCAAAATAATTATGCTGCTCGTTATTGCCCCCCCTGCGCCCCCCTCCTGGACTACGCTGCTGGTCTTTTCGCTTCTGCCCGCCCTGGTCATGATTGCCGGCGCGGCCCTGGCCGTATGGCGTGCGCCCGGCCCCAAGCTGCGCAGCGCCATTCTGCACTTTGCGGCCGGCGTTATCTTTTCGGTGGTTGCCGTAGAGCTACTGCCCGATATCGTGCAGCATCACGCGCCCTACGAAGTGGCACTCGGCTTCGGGCTGGGCGTGGCCACAATGCTCGGGCTGCGCTACCTCACCCAGCGCCTGGAAAAACCGGCCGACAGCGAGCAGCCAGATGATGGGGCCACCTCCATCCATGGCGCCGACGGTGCGGCCGTAGTATCAGCTGCCGCCACCCTGCCCTGGGGCCTGCTGGTAGCGGTAGGTATTGATATATTGATTGACGGCCTGCTGCTGGGTATTGGCTTTGCCGCGGGAGCTAAGGAAGGCACACTGCTGGCCATTGCCCTTACGATTGAGCTGTTGTCGTTGGGTCTGGCTACGGCCGTGGAGTTGCGGCAGGATGGCCACGGCAAAGCCAAGGCCGTGGCCATAGTAGCCGGCACCTCGCTCATGCTCCTGGTGGGGGCCGGCATTGGCACTACTATGCTGCGCGGAGCCAGCGGCAATCTGCTCGAAATCGTGCTTTCGTTTGGGCTGGCGGCCCTGTTGTTTCTGGTAACCGAGGAGCTGCTTACCGAAGCGCACGAAGAAGCCGAGACCCCACTGCTCACGCTGTCGTTTTTCGTGGGCTTTCTGCTGTTCCTGCTGCTGGGGATGGTCGCCTAGTGCACCTTGCTTTCATTGTAACTTTCCTCAGGGCTGATGTGCCCGGCTTGTACCGGCTGGCTGCCGCTGCCCAGTAGTAGCCACCGGGCCCTCGCCAAAAAATGCAGGCTCGCGCCCCTCACTTTAGGCGGGGGCCCGGTTTTCAACCACCTCATGCCTATACCCCCCGGCTCCTCTTCTGTGCTCACCGATTTCACCACCGACGTGCTCATTATCGGGGCCGGCCAGAGCGGGCTGGCCGTGGGCTACTACCTGCGGCGGGCGGGCCTGGCCTTCGAGCTGCTGGATGACCAGCCCGCCCCGGGCGGGGCCTGGCTCCACGGCTGGGACTCGCTGCGGCTGTTTTCGCCGGCCGACGCCAGTTCCCTGCCGGGCTGGCTCATGCCGCGGCCAACGGATAACGGCTTTCCCGCCCGCGATGCGGTTATCGACTACCTCACGCGCTACGAGCAGCGGTACGCCCTACCGGTGCGGCGCCCCGTACGCGTAGCCACCGTGCGCCGGTCGCAGGGCGGCTTCGTGGTGCAGACCGATACCGGATCGTGGCAGGCCCGGGCGGTGGTGTGCGCGACGGGCAGCTGGAGCAACCCCTTTGTGCCAGCGTATCCCGGCCAGGCAGATTTTGACGGGGTGCAGTTGCACTCGGCCCACTACCAGCAGCCAGCACCCTTCGCCGGGCAACGCGTGCTGGTAGTGGGTGGTGCCAACTCCGGGGCGCAGGTGCTGGCCGAAGTTTCCCGGGTAGCGCAGACGACCTGGGTAACGGAAAAAGAACCCCGCTTCCTACCCGACGATGTGGATGGCCGGGTGCTGTTTTCGCAAGCCACCCAGCGCTACCACGCGCTGGCCAGCGAGGCACCAATGCCTCCGCCGACTCTGGGCGACGTTGTGATGGTGGACTCTGTAAAGGAAGCCCGCGGCCGCGGCGTGCTGAACAGCGTGCGGCCTTTTAAGCGGTTCACCCGCACGGGGGTGGTGTGGGCCGACGGGCGCGAGCAGGCCGTGGATGCGGTTATTTGGTGCACCGGTTTTCGGCCTGCCCTCTCGTTTCTGGCGGACCTGGATGTTGTACAGCCCGATGGGCGGGTGGCTACTACCGGCGCGCGGGCCACCGCCCTGCCGGGGCTGTGGCTGGTGGGCTACGGTAGCTGGACAGGCTTTGCGTCCGCTACGCTCATTGGCGTGGGGCGGTCGGCCCGGGCCACTGTGAACGAAATCACGGAGTTTCTGGCTCCCGGCTGAGCTCCGGTTACGCAGCTTAGCCGTAACGCTGGCTCAGCGCCTGCCAACCCTGATGTGCTGTCTGTTGGCCTGAGCCCTGGGCAATGCGGCCTGCCAGGAGCGTACTGATATCCCCGTGTACATTGGTCGAATCCGTTTGCCGTTGCCAGGAATGCGGAATCCGTCAATTATGGCTTGTCAAATAAGCGGTGAGCAACCCCGGGGCCAACCACAGCGCAGCCTCTAACGTGCGGTTGGCATTCAGCTCTACATCACAACCCGCTAACTGAGAACAGTTTTTAGATTGGTCCGCCAAGCGGCGTTTGCTGAATGTTCAGGGTACACAACGAGCGTAAGCACCTTGCTGCCCTATTTTAGGCAGCATCATGGCCCTGCCTGCCCCACATGTTGCAACACTCTCCTAAAAGTAAGGCTATGACCTTTTATGCTGGCAGCGACCAACTATCTTTGGGCCGCCACCCCGGCTCTTTTGATTGTGTTTATTCCCCGCCACCGGTTCGGGCAAAATCCATTGCTAAGCTATAAACACTATCTTAACCAGCAATTTATATTGCACCGTTTTCCGCTCCTTTCCGCCTTTTGCTATGTCAACTCAGCCAGAAACCACCCAAGAAGCTACACGGCTACAGGTACTCAAGCGCTACGAGATTCTGGATACGCCGGAAGATGGTAGCATGAACCGCTTGGCGGGGCTGGCCGCCAAGGTATTCAACATGCCCATTGCCATCATCAGCCTGGTTGATGAAGACCGCATCTGGTTTAAGTCGCGCCACGGCCTGGATGCGCCGCAAATTGATCGGGGCGGGGGATTGTGCGACTCAGCTATGCTCTCTGAGGAGGTGTACATTGTGGAGGACGCCCGCAACGACCCGCGTACCCTGACCAACCCGCTGGTTGCGGGCGATTTTGGGCTGCGGTTCTATGCCGCAGCGCCACTGCAAACCCACGACGGCTACAAGCTGGGCACCTTCTGCCTCATCGACCGGAAGCAGCGCTACCTCAACGAAAGCCAAAAACTGATTTTACAGGACATGGCCGCCATTGCCATGGATGAGATTGAGCTACGGCTGGCCGCGCGGCAAGCGGCCCAGGAAAATGCCCGGCAAGTAGCCGAGCTGCAGCAGCAACTGGCCAGCAAGGCTTAGGCACATCGTCCGCCCTCTACAGGCCTTAAGCCGCCAGCTTGGGTGTGGAGGAGCTGAGTTGCTGCAGCACGGCAACCAGCTCTTCCCCCACCCGCTCGATACGGGTAAGACCCTGGCGGGCTTCATCAATCTGCCCCTGGCGGTACTGGGCCGCCAACTCGCGGCCGACACTAAGCAGCTGCAGCAGCAGGCGTTCGGCTTCGCGCACTTCGGGCCGGCCAGGGTAGCGGGGCTTTACTTCGGCGCTCAGCCATCGGCCCAAGGCATTGTCCTGCAATGAGAACATAGCCTCATCGGCCTCGCGCACCCCGTAGAGCACCGAACGCAGCTGCGACTTAAACAGAATCTGTTTAATGCGGGCTTGCTGAAGGTCGAGGGTGGTCAGGTCCATGAGGGAGGAAGAGGGCAAAGAAGAAGGAACATGCTTGCTTATAAAGCAGCAGAAGGCGGAGTGAGAAGGGTTTCGAGTTTATGGCGGGCCTGCACCAGCTCCGTCACGTCAAAAGCAAAGCTGAGAATACCCACAATCTCTCCGTTTTCGCGGAAGGCCTGGTAGGTGAAGTCAAAATAGCGCTCTTCAATCTGGCCTGTGGCGCGGCGATGAAGCTGCAGCAGCATCTGTTTGCCGAAGAAGGGTTCGCCGGTCTCGTAAACCTGATCGAGAAGCGCGATAAAGCCTTGTTCGCCGGCTTCGGGCACTACCTCAAGCACGGTGCGGCCAAGGATGTCGTCGGTGGCGAACAGCTCGTAGTAGGGCGGGTTGGCAAACTCGAACACGTGCTGTGGCCCCCGGGCAATGGCGATGAGGGCCGGTGCCTGCTGAAACAGGGCGTAGAACGTTTCGCGCTGCGATTGGGCCAGCTGATAGGCCTCGTAGGCCTGATCGGAAAGCGCGGCCTGCTCCTCACTGGCCTGCAACAGCTCCTGCACCATGAGCTTCTGGTCGTGGATATCGACGCTGCAGCCCACCCACATGGTAATCATTCCTTCGGCGCTGTGGCGCGGAACCCCGCGGGCCAGCACCCAGCGGTAGTCGCCGTCGGCGCACCGTAGGCGGTATTCGGTCTGGTAGGGCTGGCCCGACTTGTAGGCTCCACGCCAAGCTTTGGCCGCGCCGTCGCGGTCTTCGGGGTGCACCCCGTCGAGCCAGCCCCATTCTGCTTCGGTCGCCAGCGGCTTCCCGGTAAAGGTGAGCCAGCGCTGATTGAAGTAGTCGGCCCCACCATCGGGCCGGGTAGTCCAGACCATAACGGGCAGCGACTCAAGAATAAAGCGGGAGCGTTCCTGGCTTTCGCGGAGCTCACGCTGCATAATGATGGCCCGCTGCTCGGCGCGGTACTGCTCGGTTACGTCTTCGGTTTTAAGCAGAATGTACTGCAGCCGGCCCTGATCGTCGAGCTGAGGGTAGTTCGTTGTCTGCCAATACCGCTCTTCCAGGCCGCCGCCCTGCTCGGCAGGCCGCTGCAGGTCGTAGCGGATGCGGGGCATGGTGTGGGCCGTGGCATGCTGGCGCACGTACTCAAGAGAATCGAACAACACCTGCCACTCGCTCTGCTCTTCGCGCGGAAAAACCTCGAATACGTCGCGACCCACAATGGCGTCGCGCTCCAGCAGCGTAGCGGTCAGGTACCGGTTGCTGGCGTCCAGAATGGTAAAATCCAGTGCCACCAGCATGTAATGCTCCGGCAGCTGCCACATAGAATAGAATGTACCGGGGGCGGGAAGAGGAGGAATCATAGCGCAAAAAAAATGATGCGGACGGCGGGCGTTTACATGCTACGAAGCCATGCGGCCGCCGTAGACAGGTCGTTGAACGCCATAAAGGTAATGCCGGCGGATGTTTGCTGCACGGCTAGCTCGGCCGAAAGCTGGCTGTAGCGTTCGGGCGAATGCACCCATGAGAAGTAGCGGCAGCCCGCCGCATAAAGCTGCGGAAAAAATACGTCGCTGCCCCACTTGGCCGCGTCGGCCCACAGGCCCGTGACGTGGGTGTTGTCGTTGAGCACTTTAGCGCAGCGCTCCTGGGGTAGCAGTTCGAGCAGCTTGAGGGCCCCGGCCATAGCCTTTTCATCATCGAGGTTGCCATGCCAATCGAGGTAGAGCCAGTCGTCGATGTAGTTGAAGGAGATGGTAAGGTTAGGTGTTTCGTGGAGGATGCGCTGGGCCATGGTAGGGGAAGTTGTGGCGGGTATACGGCCCCGACGGAAGGAGAGTTGGAGCCGGGGCCGGATAGGCAGAACTGGCTTGACATGCGTCTTTACGGACGCTTTTCACTCGCTTCTTCCAGCCGATGGGCAGCCAGGCACTTACGGCACTTGCCGTAGCCATTCATGCGCCGCTGCTTCCGAGTCGAACTGGCGGTAAGTGAGGGCAGCAGCCTGGGCCTCGGTCATGACCTGGCTCACGGAGAGGCGGGCAAAAGCATCCTGGGGCAGTAGCACGGCGCCGTAGATGGTCGTGCTGCCGCGCTGCTCGGCTGTGAGCCAGTAGTCGACAATCCACTGGCTTTCCTCAGGCGTGTAGGGGGTCATCAGGCGCTGGTCGCCGAAAATCTTGTGCCAGCCCCGCAGGCGCAGCAGTTGGCCCACATGGGTAAGGAAGGCCTGGAGGTAGTCCAGCCGGCGGGGACCGGGCTCGTAAATAACGTGAGCATACCCATCAGGATGTTCCATAATCCGTCCTACGGGGTTGTTGAAGTAGAGGCGGGAGGCAGAGGCAGGCATGAGCGGAAGGTGATTGATCAGCAGACCAAAGGTAAACAGGAGCCTAGTGGAATTTTGTCTGTTGGTACTCAAAAAAACACAGGCCAGCTCCTGGAACCGCTCACGACCGCTGAGTTAGGTTATTTTAAGTACGCTTGCACGTTAATTATGCTGATAGATTCCTGCGGCTTCCCAGATAGCTTCGTGGTGGCCTATACGCAGCACATCAAAAAGGGTACAGCAGCAGCGGTTAACCCGAGCGGCAGCTCCCCTTGACCTACCAAGGCCCCAACCGTTTTGCAACCAATTTTCAACCCACGCCCCAACGCTGTCCGGCTCAACCAGACCAATGCGGTTTTCCATTTGGTTTGCTCTGCCATCCGGATGAGTTTCCGGGGAGGGAAATGGCCCTATTTACGCTCCACCACTCATTCGGATGGCATGACCGGAATTGGCGGTAAGTTGCGGGTGCGATGTATCTACTCCTCTTCGGCTGGCTGAGCTACTACGCGCTGCACAGCGTGCTGGCCACCGTGTGGCTAAAGGCCCGGGTGGCCGCCCGCTGGCCCCGGCTGGCCCGTTTCTACCGCCTGGCCTACAATGCCGTGGCCCTGGGATTATTTGTGCTGCTGATGCGCTACCAGCTGCAGCTGCCGGCCCCGCCGCTATGGGCAAACCACCGCCTGCTGCTGCTGGCCGGGTACCTGCTGCTGCTGGGCGGAGCACTACTCGGGCTCGCCGCCCTACGCGGCTATAACTTGGCCGAGTTTGGCGGCTGGGGCTACCTACGACAGGGCGGCGTACCGGTTAGCACCGAGCTAAGCACTCATGGGCTCAATGCACGGATGCGCCACCCGCTTTACAGCGGACTACTGCTGGTGCTGGCCGGCTACGTGCTGGTGGCCCCTACCCTGCCCCGGCTCATTTTCGCGGGCTGCTCGGTCCTCTATGTATTAGTGGGGGCGCGGCTGGAAGAGCAGAAACTACTGGCTCACTTCGGGGCGGCCTACGCCCGCTACCGCCGGCAGGTTCCGATGCTGCTGCCCGGCCGTCGGCCACGCTAGTGGTCCGACAGCCCACAAAAATGCCCGACCTTGGAGGCCGGGCACATGCTACACCACTTCAGAAATACCAAGCCGCGTTACCGAGCCGATTTGGCCAGGTTGTTCAGCGCGGCCAGAAATTCAGGCGTGTCGTACTCGGCCATGCCGTCGTGGCGGGCCGCTACCTGCCCGTCGGGGCCGAGGATGACGGTGGAGGGAATAGCGTTGGAGTTGAACGGGGCGGGTAGCTCGCCGGTGCGCAGGTACACGGGGAAATCGTAGCCCCGGGCCTTCACAAACTTGCGGGCCTTGGCCGCGTCATCATCGAGCGAGAGCATCACGAAGGCCACTTTCGAGTGGTCGACCTTCTGGTAAAGGGCATAAATGCCCGGCATCTCGGCCACGCAGGGCGGGCACCAGCTGGCCCACAGGTTCACGAACACCACCTTGCCTTTCAGGTCGCTCAGGTTCACGGCCTTGCCGTCGAGGGTGGTAAGCGGCAGGTTGTGGGGGTAGGCGGCAGCTGCCGGTAAGCGCCACCGGCGTTGCGGCAGCGGGCACCACGGGTGCATCGGCTTTCCAAAGGCCGGTGGCCAGCAGGCCGCGCTGCAAACCACCAAACACGATGGGCCGCAGGGGCGAGAACATAACAAGGGCGAACAAGGCCAGCGGCAGCCAGGAAATGAGTGTTTTACGATTCATGGTATGGTGGATTTAAAGAGGTGACAAAGTTAATATGAACAAAGTTTCATTTGTTAAGCACCGGCCAGTTTGGGCTTCGCAATGGATACGGCCTGGACGGCGGACGGCACGGCAGCCTGCTGGGCTTGGCTGGCTGTGGCCAGCAGCAGCGCGCCGGTTAGCTGCCGCGCAGCCGGGAGTTGCCGCCAACGGGCGGCAAGGCAGGAGAAAAGCATAGAGTCCGAAGAAGTCGTGACAGAAATCCGGGCCGGGAATGCACGCAGTGGTGCCGTTCGGCCAGTTGGAGGCAGATTTACTGGGGTTTCTCAGGAAAATGCGGGGTCGCTTTCCGGCATCAAGCCGAAGGAGCAGGCGGCGCGGCTAGTGCGCGCGACCGGGCCGGCCGGGCACAAAAAAACCGGCGGCCGCGCCCATCAGATGGACGCAGCTAGCCGGGTATGGCACCCGGCTCCTCCTCGCATTTCCTAAGAAAAACGGACGGGCGGAGCCTTGTTGGGGTGGTTGGCAAAAACCTGCGCGGGGCCGGCATCGGGGCCGCGGGCGGGGGTGATGGTAGGCTGGTCGGCCGGGAAAAGCAGGCCGAAATACAGCGCTGCGTATTCGGTGGCCACCCCGGCATCGAGCGGCAGCGGGTGATGCTTGGCCACCAGCTCTTTTACGGCCGTAGGGTCGGCCTGCACCGTTTGCAGCTTCTTTTTACAGAGGCCGGCGCCGGACTGCTCCTGCTGCAGGTACGACGAACCTTCTACGCCGCTGGCTGGCCCGGGCAGGGGCTGGCAATGCAGGAAAATACCCGCATAAAGCAGCAACAGCAGATGGGACAGAAAACGCGGCATAGAGCAGAACGAACGGGGCAAAGTTGCGCCATTTTTTTTAGGCGGCGACCAGCAGACGGGCATAAAGGTGCCTGAAAAGGGGTTTGGTTGCAGGTCTTTTGCCCACAAAATTATGGCTGGCCAAGGCAATTTGATGGCTTTTCAAAACAGCCTCCTTGCCGTTCCCAACCGCAGGCCTGTCAAACAAAGTTCATCCCTGCCCGGCCGGAACCTGTCCGGCCGGGCTCGGAATAAGTAGGCCGTCCCGCTACTTGGCAGCCAGTATCTGCACCCGTGCCAGCTCGGGCGGGGCCACTTTGCCACGGCGGCGCAGGCCGGCTTCCACCACGTCCGTCACGCCCTTATCCAGCTTTATAATTTGCTGGCCCTGGGCAAACGTGGTGTAGCGGTGAATGCCGCTGAGCATGCCGTTGTGGGTTACCACGCGGTAGGCGCGGGTGGCGGCCAGGGGCTGGCCGTTTACTTCCACGCCGCTTACTCGCTGCCCAGCGGGGCGGCCCAGGTCGGCGGTCCAGGCCAGGCCGCTGCTTTGGATGAGGCCCCCTACCCGCTTGAGGTCGTCGCCGGGGTTGAGGTTGGTGGCGCTCTGCTCCAGCAGGGCCAGCAGCTGCGCGCCGGTCAGGGTCATCGTCACCAGTTTGGAGGGATGCGGCAGCAGCGTGTAGAGGGCTTCGCGGGTGATGGGGCCGGCTTCGAGCGAGATGCCGTAGCCCACGCCGGGCAGAAAGGCGACTTCGGCCCCCGTGGCTTCGCGTAGCAGCTCGCCGGCCAGCTGGTCGAAGGGGCTGGCCGACTTGTACTGCCGGCCAATGCGGCCGGTGGCGGTGGCAATTACCTCTTCGAGTTGCGCTTTATAAGGGGCGCGCAGCGAATCGACGAGCGCGGCCACGGCCGGGTCGGCGGGGTACTGGTTGGTCCAGAGCGTGGGCGCGATGCCTTCCACTTTACTCAGGCGGCCGTTCTGCACCTGCACGGTGAGCTGGCCGAGCACGGCCGCATCGGAGAGGGCCTGCACCACCCACACCCCGGCCACCTGCCGGGGCGGCGTAATCTGGTCGTGCGAGTGGGCGCCCACAATCAGGTCGATGCCCGGCACCTCGCGGGCCAGCCGCTCGTCCACCTTCGTGCCCTGGTGCGAGAGCACCACCACCACATCGGCGCGGGCGCGCAGGGCCGGCAGGTAGCGGCGGGTAGCCTCCAGGCCACTACCGAAGGTAAGGTCGGCGGTGTTTTTGGGGTTGCCGGTGAGGCCCGTGTTGTGGTAGGTCAGGGCCAGGATGCCTACCCGCACCCCGCCCACGGTAAACACCTGGGTGGGGTCGCCGAGGAAGGGCTGGCCGGTGGTTTTATCGGTTACGTTGGCCCCGCGCATCGGGAAACGGGCCAGCTGCTGCAGCTCGCGGGTGCGGGCGCTGCCGTAGTCGTAGTCGTGGTTGCCCAGGGCCATGAACTGGTAGCCCAGCGCGTTCAGCAGGCGAATGTTGGCGGCACCTTTGGTCTGGTTGGCCAGCAGGTCGTCGCCGAACGTGTCGCCGCCGTCGAGCAGCAGCACGTTGGCCGCCCCGCGCTGCTGCCGCACCCGCGCCACGGCGGTGGCCAGGTGGGCGAAGCCGCCCACCTGGCCCGCGTGCTCAAACGAGCTGGCCGGCCGGCCCGGGTCGCCGGTCTGCGACGTGGCGTTGCCGGGCGCCACACTAAAGGGCCGGTGCCGGCCGTGGATGTCGTTGGTATGCAGGATGGTGAAGGTGCCGCTGACGGCCCCGGCAGCGTTGGCAGTGGCCTTTTTCTGTTGTTGGGGAGCTGAGTTGCAGGCTGACAGCAGCAGGCCCGCGCTCAGAACCAAAGCAGCGGACAAATCCACACGGGCTTTTTTGGAAGGATGCGGATACGTTTTCATAGGAGTTTGAAACGCTTGGTTTGAGTTAAAGGCTAGTTTTTTAGCGCTAGCTCTAACTCACACCAAGCAGAAGAAATTATCGAATGCCGTGAACTTATGGGGACTTACGACTGTATGTATGATAAGTTGTTCATATATTTGCTCCTGAAATGATACCTGCTACCTCCACCCTTGCTGTTGATATGGGCCTCTCCATCGAGAAGATGGAAAAAGTGGCCTTTATTCTTAAAACCACGGCCCACCCCACCCGCATTGCCATCGTGCAGCTGCTGGCGGCTCAGGAGAGCCTGTCGGTTACGGAAATCAGCGACAAGCTTAACGTGGAGCAGAGCCTGCTTTC
The DNA here is from genome assembly GCA_963711295.1 of uncultured Cytophagales bacterium. Classification (GTDB taxonomy): domain Bacteria; phylum Bacteroidota; class Bacteroidia; order Cytophagales; family Hymenobacteraceae; genus Hymenobacter. Next base: position 154,728 of record CAVQDF010000003.1, on the reverse strand, counting down.
GCACCACCTCTCGGGCATGAAGCTCAAGGGGATTCTGAGCAGCACCCGCGAGGGCAAAAATATTTTCTACTCGCTGAAAATGCGGGAAGTAGTGGATGTAATCCAGTGCCTGGCCGGCTGCACCTTCCTGTAAGGGAGTGGTGCTTTTTTTTGCCGCAATACATGAACAACCCTTCATAATTTCATACGTACTCCCCTCATGCTCCACTACATCGGCTACTTCGCCGCCATCTTTATTGGCCTCTCGCTCGGCATCATGGGCGGCGGCGGCTCCATTCTCACTGTCCCCGTGCTGGTTTACCTGATGGGCGTGAGCCCGGTGCTGAGCACGGCCTACTCGCTGTTCGTGGTGGGTAGCACGTCGGTGGTCGGGGCCTGGGGCTATTTCCGCAAGGGACTGGTGTCGTTGAAAACGGCCGTGGTTTTCCTGGTCCCCTCGCTGGCCTCGGTGTTTCTGGTGCGCAAGGTGCTTATGCCAGCCATCCCCCACGAGCTGTTCACGGTCGGCAGCCTGGTGTTCACCAAAGATTTGCTGGTGCTGGTGGCTTTTGCCGTGCTCATGGTCGGCGCGGCCGTTTCCATGATTCGCAGCAAGCAGGCCGAAGAAGTGCTCGATGAGGAGCTGCACCAGAAAGTCGCACCTTCAACTACCCGCTCATTCTGGGCATTGGCCTGGTGGTGGGTTTGCTCACGGGCTTCGTGGGCGCGGGCGGCGGCTTTCTCATCATTCCGGCCCTGGTGCTGGGCGCGCGCCTGCCCATGAAGCTGGCCGTGGGCACTTCCCTGGCCATTATTGCCCTCAACTCGCTCATCGGCTTCAGCGGCGACCTGAGCGCGGGCACGCCCATCGCGTGGTCGTTTATCCTGGGCTTTTTGTCGTTTGCCCTCGGCGGCATCGTGCTGGGCACCTACCTGGCCCGCTTCATTCCCGGGGCCAAGCTGAAGCCGGCTTTCGGCTGGTTCACGCTGGCCATGGGCACGTTTATTCTGCTGCGCGAACTGGTGTTTCACTAAGCTGCTAGCTGTCAGCTACTAGCTTTTTTCATTCTTCCTCCCCACTTCCCAACCGTTTTTAGTTATGAAAATTGAACAGTTCGAAGACAAGGGCCTGGCCCACTACTCCTACGCCATTCTGAGCGAGTGCGCCCGCGAAATTGTGCTGGTCGACCCCGCCCGCGACCCGCAGCCCTACTACGATTTCGCCCAGCAGCACGACGCCAAAATTGTGGCCGTGCTCGAAACCCACCCCCACGCCGACTTCGTGTCGTCGCACCTGGAAATTGCGCAGCAAACCGGCGCCGTTATCCGCGTCAGCAAGCTGCTGGGGGCCGAATACGACCACGAGGCGTTCGACGAGGGCGACTCGTTCACGGTGGGCAAGCTCACGTTCCGGGCCCTGAACACGCCCGGCCACTCGCCCGATTCGGTGAGCACGGTGCTCAGCCGCGAGGGCAAGGACGTGGCCGTGTTCACGGGCGACACGCTGCTCATCGGCGATGTGGGCCGGCCCGACCTGCGCGAAAAGGCCGGCAACATGACCGCCAAGCGCGAGGAGCTGGCCAAGCAGATGTACCACAGCACCCGCGAGAAGCTCATGCCCCTGGCCGACGACGTGCTGGTGTACCCCGCCCACGGCGCGGGCTCGCTCTGCAGCAAGGCCACCAACTCGGCCAACAGCAGCACCATCGGGGCCGAAAAGGCCGGCAACTACGCCCTGCGTCCGCAGTCGGAGGAAGACTTCGTGAAGGAGCTGCTGGCCGACCAGCCGTTCATTCCCAAGTACTTCGGCTACGACGTGGACCTGAACAAGGCCGGTGCGCCCGACTTCGCCCCGAGCATCGCCAAAGTACCCCGCCTGGCCGCCGACGCCAAGCTGGAAGCCGGCGTAGTAGTGGTGGACACCCGGCCCGAAGCCGAGTTCAAGAAGGGCCACGCGGCCGGCGCCATCAATATTCAGCAGGGCGGCAAGTTCGAAACCTGGTTGGGTTCGATTGTAGGGCCGGAGGAGTCGTTCTACCTGCTGGCGGCCGACGAGGCCACGCTGACGGACCTGATTCAGAAAACGGCCAAAATCGGCTACGAGCCGCTGATTAAAGGCGCGCTGGTGGGTACGCCTTCTACCAAGGAAACCATGCCCGAAATCGACGTGGAGGCTTTCCGCCAGCACCCCGAGAACTACACCATTGTGGACATTCGCAATGCCTCGGAGGTGAAAGCAGAGCCGCTGTTTGCCGGGGCCATCAACCTGCCCCTGCCCGAGCTGCGCGAGCGGGTGGGCGAAATTCCGGCCGGCAAGCCCGTGGTGGTGCATTGCGCCGGCGGCTACCGCTCGGCAGCCGGCAGCAGCATTGTGGCCCCGGCCCTGCCCAACACCACGGTGCTCGACCTGAGCGAGGCCGTGAAAGACTTTCAGTCGGCGAAGGCGGCGCATTAACGAGTCATTAGCCCGTCATGCTGAGCTCAGGCGCAGCCGCAGTCGAAGCATCTCTACCGCTTCGTTGCCGTCTAATCAGAGTCAGTTACTACTGCGGTAGAGATGCTTCGACTAAGCTCAGCATGACGGTCAGCATGACGTTCTCATTTCATCCCTCACTTATCCCCCTCAAAATCCACTCCCATGTTTGGTTTCAATAAATCTGCTGATTCTGCTTTCCAAAACCTCACCCCCGCCAAGTTTGCCGAGGGCCTGCGCCAGCCCGGCGCGGTGCTGCTCGACGTGCGCCGCCCCGAGGAGTTTGCCCAGGGCCATTTGCCCTCGGCCGTAAACATCGAAGTCACCGCGCCCGACTTTGCCCAGCGCATCGCCAGCCTCGACAAAAACGCGCCTACCTACGTGTACTGCCGCAGCGGGGCCCGCTCGGCCAGCGCGGCCGGCCTGCTCGCAAAGAGCGGTTTCGCCGACGTGAGCAACCTGCTCGGCGGGGTGCTCGACTGGCCCGAGCCGCTGACTACGCGGTAGTCGTTTGCCATTTACTCCTTCAGGCGTCCGGCGCTAAACCGGGCCGGGCGCTGCTCCTTTTTCTTCTCTGAATACCATGCTTGAACTTCTGAAACAGCCCTGGCCCTGGTACGTAGCCGGCCCCCTCATCGGCCTGACGGTGCCGGCCCTGCTGCTTATCGGCAACAAGGCCCTGGGCATCAGCTCCTCGCTGCGCCACGTGTGCGCGGCCTGCGTGCCGGCCGGCATTCCCTTCCTGACCTATAACTGGCGGGCCGAAATCTGGAACCTGGTATTTGTGTTGGGCGTGGCGCTGGGCGGCTTTATCGGCTACCAGGTAATGGGCCACCCCGATGTGGTGGGTATTTCGCCCGAAACCATCAACGACCTCAAAACCGAACTGAACCTGACCGATTTTTCGGGCCTGCTCCCTCGCGAGCTGTTTTCGCTCGATAACCTGGCCAACTGGAAGGGTTGGTTTTTCCTGGTCTTTGGGGGCTTTCTGGTGGGCTTCGGCACGCGCTACGCTGGCGGCTGTACCTCGGGCCACGCCATTTCGGGCCTCTCGAACCTGCAGTGGGTGTCGCTGGTGGCCGTTATCGGCTTCTTCGCCGGCGGCCTGCTGATGACCTGGGTGGTTTACCCCATGCTCTTTTAACTGCCAACCATGACGCACGCCGCTGATTTCTGGGATGCCCGCTACGAGGCCGAGGCCTACGCCTACGGCACCGAGCCCAACGTCTACTTCCGCCGGCAGCTCGACGCGCTGCCCCCCGGCCGCCTGCTGCTGCTGGCCGAGGGCGAGGGCCGCAACGCCGTGTACGCCGCCCGTAAGGGCTGGCAGGTAACGGCCGTAGATTTCAGCGACGAAGGCCGGGCCAAAACCCAGCGCCTGGCGGCCAGCCAGGGCGTGCGCCTCAACTACCAGGTAGCCGACCTGACCGACCTGGCCTGGCAAAAACCCGGCTACTACGATGCCATTGGGCTGATTTACGCCCACCTGCCCGCCGCCGACCGGCAGGCGGTGCACGCGGCGGCAGCCGCCAGCCTGGCTCCCGGTGGCTATATACTGCTGGAGGCCTTTACGCCCCGGCAGCTCGGCCTCGCCTCGGGCGGCCCCCGCCAGGCCGAGCTGCTCTACGAGCCGGCCCAGCTGGCCACCGACTTCGCCGGCCTGACGCTGCTCGAAAACGAGGAGCGGCGACTGGTGCTGCACGAAGGCAGTTTCCATGCCGGCCCGGCCAGCGTGGTGCGCCTGCTGGCCCAGCGCCCCGCCCCTTCATACCCTTCGGTTTAACTTCCCTTCCGACCTCATTTTCTCCTCATGAAATATTTCAAATACCTGGTGCTGGGCACGTTGTTCGGCATCATCCTGACCAAAAGTGAAGTCATCAGCTGGTTCCGGATTCAGGAGATGTTCCGTTTTCAGGCCTTTCACATGTACGGCGTCATCGGCTCGGCCATTGTGGTGGGCATGATTTCGATTCAACTCATCAAGCGCAACCGCCTGAAAAGCATCAGCGGCGAGGAAATCAAGCTCGCCGACAAGAAGTTCAACCACGGCATCTGGATTGGCGGCTTCATTTTCGGGCTGGGCTGGGCCATTACCGGCGCCTGCCCCGGCCCGCTATTCGCCCAGCTCGGCAGCGGCGTAGGCGCAGCCGCCGTCATGATTCTGGCGGCCCTGGCCGGCACCTGGACCTACAGCGCCCTGCGCGAGAAGCTGCCTTACTAATGGTAAAGAGCTATTAGCTGATAGCTGTTAGCTTTTCCCGTTGAACGAAGCTAATGGCTAGCAGCTATCAGCTAATAGCTCCGGCAAAGACTCTCCAAACCCTTCTCCACCATGAAACCCACCGAACAACGGGTGCAGCAACTGCCCCATCTGGTACGCCTGCTGATGCTGCTGACGGCGGCCGTGGTGCTGGTTTTGGTGGTGGTGGTTACCCAGCTCTACGGGCCGGTTAGCGCGCCTGCCCCCGCAGTAGTGGCCAACGAAGCCACCGACGGTCCGCCGCCTGCCCGGCAGCTACCACCGCCCGGCTACCCCGGCCCCCGACACGGCCCTGATTCCGCGCACGGCCGCCGGCCGCCGGATTCGCTACGGCCGCGAGCTGATTGCCAATACGGCGCAGTACCTGGGGCCGGCGGGCTCGGTAGCGCACCTGACCAACGGCATGAACTGCCAGAACTGCCACCTGCAGGCCGGCACCCAGGGCTTCGCCAACAACTACCTGGCCGTGGCGGCTACTTACCCCAAGCTACGGGCCCGCTCGGGTCAGGTCGAGGGCATCGAGAAGCGCGTGAACGACTGCATGGTGCGCAGCCTCAACGGCCAGCCCCTGGCCGACAGCAGCCGCGAGATGCGCGCCATGGTGGCCTACATCAAGTGGCTGGGCCAGGATATTCCGAAGGGGAAAAAGGTGTACGGCACGGGCTTCATGAAACTGGCCTATCTCGACCGCGCCGCCGACCCTGTTATTGGCAAGGCCGTGTTTGCCGGCAAGTGCCAGAGCTGCCACGGCCCCGAGGGCCAGGGCCAGCCCCTGGCCGACGGCCGCGGCTACCAGTATCCGCCGCTGTGGGGCCCACATAGCTACAACGACGGCGCGGGCCTGTTCCGGGTCAGCAACTTTGCCAAATACGTGAAGGCGGCCATGCCCTACGGCGCCACCTTCGACCACCCCCAGCTCACCGACAAACAGGCCTGGGACGTGGCGGCCTTCGTGAACTCGCAACCGCGTCCGCACCTGGCTTCCACCCACGACTGGCCCGACATCAGCAAGAAGCCGGTAGACCATCCTTTCGGGCCCTACGCTGATAAATTCTCCGAGAAGCAGCACAAGTATGGCCCGTGGCAGCCCATTGAGGCCGCTTACCCTGCCAAATCCAACTAATTACTGCTAATGAATCTTCTCCTGCGTTTCGGCGTGGCTGCCCTGCTGCTGGCCCCTTGCGCCGCGCAGGCCCAGCAGGCCGAGCCTGCCCCCACGCTGCCCACCACCGGCCGGTCTGCACTGCCCCCCTACCCCGCTCCGGCCAAGGCTGATTCGTTGCCGGCCCGCACGCTGGCCGAGGCTTTCGGGCGGGGGCAGTGGCACGGCCGGGTGCGCAACTACTTCATGGCCACCCGCAACCAAGGCAGCCTGCCCGACTACTACGCCAACGGCCTGGGCGCGGGGGCGCGGTTCGAGACGGCCCCGCTGCACGGGTTTTCGGTGGGCGCCGGTGGCTTTTTCTGGGTGAACCTGGCCTCCAATAACCTGGCCACGCCCGACACGGCCACCGGGGCCGTGAGCCGCTACGAAGTGGGCCTGTTCGACGTAAACGACCCCGCCCGCCGCCAGCTCACGGGCCGGCCCGAGGAGCTGTTTGTGCGCTACCGCTGGCGGAAGTCGGTGGCTACCTTTGGCCGGCAGCTGCTGGTTACGCCCCTGCTCAACCCCCAGGATGGCCGCCTGAGCCCCAACTACGAGCAGGGCCTGTGGCTGGAGGTAAACGAGCTGCCGCGTACCACGCTCACGGCGGGCTGGCTCACGCACATTGCCGTTCGCTCCACCTCGGAGTGGGCCTCCGTGGCGGGCTCCCTCGGCCTCTACCCGACCGGCGTGGACGAAACCGGCCGGCGCGCCGCCTACGCCGGCAACCAGCACAGCCGCGGCCTGGGCGTGCTGGGCGTTAGCCGGCAGCTGGGCACCCGCACCCGCGTGCAGGCCTGGAACTACTACGCCGACAACCTATTCAACAGCTTGTTCACGGAGCTGACCACCGGGCGGGCCGTGGGCGCGGGCCAGCTCACGCTGGGCGCGCAGTACCACTACCAGCGCACGGTAGGCACCGGCGGCAACGCCGACCCGCGCCTGGCTTACAGCGCCCCCGGCCGCCAGGCCCACGCCCTGAGTGCCCGCCTGGGCGCGCAGCGCGGCCCCTGGAGCCTGAGCGCCAACTACACCCGCATCACCCGCACGGGACGCTTTCTGTTTCCGCGCGAGTGGGGCCGCGAGCCGTTCTATACCTTTCTGCCCCGCGAGCGGACGGAGGGGTTCGGCGGCCTCGACGCGGCCGCGCTGCTGGCCAGCTATGCCGTGCCGGCCGTACCAGGCCTGAAGGCGGAGGTCGGCTACGGCCACTACTACCTGCCCGACGTGAAGAACTTCCGCCTCAACAAGTACGGCATGCCGTCGTACAGCCAACTCAACACCTCGCTCAGCTACCCGTTTCGCGGTTGGGCGCAAGGGCTGCGGGGCCAGCTGCTCTATCTTTACAAGGCCTCCCTGGCCGACACTTACGGCGAGGCCCGCTACGTAGTAAACAAGGTGGATATGCACCAGCTGAACCTGATTCTGAACTATGATTTTTAACGCCTTTCCCCGCCTGCCGATGAACTCCCTTTCGCGCCTGTTCGCTGCCGCCGCCCTGCTGGCCACCCTTGGCACCGCCCAGGCCCAGACGACGCCCGCTGCTACCCCTCCAACGCCCCCTGCAACTCCCGCCCCCATCCTTACGCCGCCCAACGCAGCCGTGGCAGCGAAGGCGGCCGTTTTTCAGGGGGCGCCGGCTACTAAAAAGCATTACCGGGCCGTGTATCAGCTCGATAGCAACGACCCCAAACTCATCAACCAGACCCTGCACAACATGCAGAACGCGCTCAAGGACCCGCGGCTGAAAGGTAAGCTGGAACTGGAGCTGGTGGTGTTCAGCGGGGGCACGGTGGTGTTCAAAAAAGACCAGCCCTACGAAGCCGATGTACTGGCCCTGCAGCAGGCGGGCGTCATTCTGGCCCAGTGCGAAAACTCGATGAAGGCCTACAAGCTGACCAAGGACGACATGCTGCCCTACATTTCCGTGGTGCCCACCGGCAACGGCGAGCTGATTATCCGCCAGACCGAAGGCTGGGTGCTGGTGCATCCGTAAGCAGGTCCTGCTACCAGGAAAAAAGAACGTCATGCTGAGCGGAGTCGAAGCATCTCTACCGCAGTAGTAATTCTATTGGCCGCCGTTCAATCGGCCCAACGAAACGGTAGAGATACTTCGACTCCGCTCAGCATGACGTTCTTTTTTTCTTTTCCCTCTTCCCCATTCTCCCGTTCCACCCTCCTACTCCCAGCCTATGAAACCTCAGCTTGGCCTGCGCGAAAACTGGCGGCAGTTCACCCTGCTGGTCGTTGTCAATGCCTTCGTGGGGGGCATGGTGGGGCTGGAGCGCACGATTCTGCCGCGGCTGGCCGAGCAGGAGTTTCATTTGGTGGCGCGCACGGCTATTCTGGCGTTTATCGTGGTGTTCGGCCTCACCAAGGCCGGGGCCAACTACTACGCGGGGGCCTGGGCCAACAAAGTGGGGCGCAAAAACCTGCTGCTCATCGGCTGGGGCTTCGGGCTGCCCGTGCCGCTGCTGCTGCTTTGGGCACCCAGTTGGGGCTGGGTGATTTTTGCCAACGTGCTGCTGGGCCTCAACCAGGGTTTGGCCTGGTCGAGCACGGTGGTGATGAAAATGGATTTGGTGGGCCCGAAGCAGCGCGGGCTGGCCATGGGCCTGAACGAGTCGGCCGGTTACCTGGCCGTGGCGGCTACGGCCTTTGCCTCGGGCTGGCTGGCCACCGAATACGGCCTGCGGCCCTACCCGTTTTACCTGGGCATTGCGCTGGCGGTGCTGGGCCTGCTGGGCAGCCTGCTGGTGCGCGACACCCGCGCCCACGTGGCCCTGGAAGCAGCGCAGGCCCCGGCCGGCCCGGCGGGCCCCCGCCTCTCGTTCTGGGACGTAACCTGGCGCCACCCCAACCTGGGTTCCGTCACGCAGGCCGGGCTGGTCAATAACCTCAACGACGGCATGGTGTGGGGCCTGCTGCCGCTGCTGCTGGCCACCAAAGGCTTCACCCTGACGCAGATTGGCACCGTGGCCGCCGTGTACCCGGCCGTGTGGGGCCTGGGCCAGCTCCTGACGGGCCCGCTTTCCGACCGGCTCTGCAAGAAGGACCTGCTGTTCTGGGGGATGCTGCTGCAGGGCGCGGTGCTGCTGGCCATGCTGTTTGCCAATACCTACCCGGTGTTTCTGCTGCTGGCGGCACTGCTCGGCGCGGGTACGGCGCTGGTGTACCCCACCTTTCTGGCCGCCGTGGCCGAGTATACGCCGGCCCCGCAACGGGCGCGCAGCGTGGGCATCTTCCGCCTCTGGCGCGATGCGGGCTACGCCATCGGGGCGCTGCTCACCGGCCTGCTGGCCGATGCTTTCGGGCTGCCGGCAGCGCTGGCGGCCATTGGCGGACTCACGGTGCTGTCGGCGCTGGTTATTCAGCGGCGCATGTACTGCCCACCCCTGGAAACGGAAACTGCCGCGTCACCGGCCCGCAACTGCCCCCGGCCTGCCCCCGCCCCCGAGCGCCCGACCACTGTTCGTTCGCTTCGGCTGGCGTAAACGGCTTTAGCGCGTACAGGCACCATCTTCCTGCTAAAACGAACAGCGGGAGCTCCTGACTACGCGGCGCGTAGCAGGAGCTCCCGCTGGTCATTTTAGCAAGACTTCCGCTCTTGGTTGATTTGTCGCCCTAGGGGGAATAGCGGTTTCGATTAACGGTACAACCCGGTTGTTGTAGAGACGCATCTTTGCGTCTCGTCGTTCGCGCCGTTGTTACGTCGTCGTTCAACTGGGTCGTTCAATGCCGAGACGCAAAGATGGGTCTCTACAAACGGGGGCACCGTGCACGAAACCGCTATAAACATGCCGCCCCGCTAGGGCGACAAATCAGCCAAGGGCGGAAGTCCTCAGAAACCCCCACTCCTGCCTACTTCTTGCCCAAGGCTGGCAGCATCACCTTCAGCTCGACCGAATACAGGCGGCCGATAAAGGGCGAGGCCACGAACTCGCGCATTTTGGTGTCGAACAGGTTCACGACCTGGGCCGAGGCCGTGAGGTAGGAGTTGAGGTGGTAGCCGGCGCTTACGTCGACGGTGGTGAAGCCGCCCAGGGGGCCGTAGTTCCAGGTGCGGCCGTAGCGGGCGTTTTCGCGCACGCCGAGCGTGGGGTTGGCCGAAGCGGCCACGTTGATGCCGGAGTAGAAATCGTAGGCCTGCACGTAGCGGGTGAACACGGAGCCGAAGAACTTCTTGCCGCTGTAGTTCAGGGCCAGGCTGCCTTTGTGCGAGGGCGTGTTGATGGGCAGATCGACTTCCTTCTGCACTTTGCCGTCCTTGTTGCCGTCGTTTTTCAGGTCGGAGTAGTCGAGGTTGAAGCCGAACCAGGAGTAGTTCAGGGCCAGGCTCAGCGTGGGCGTGAGGTAGTAGCTCAGGCCCAGATCGGCCCCGTAGGTGTCTACCTGGCCGAAATTGACGTAGGTGAGCAGCACCGCCGCACCGGCCTCGGGCGTGCCGGGTACCACCTCCGACATCGGCGTGTCGCCGCGCTTCACCACTTTGCGGCCCAGCGTGGCAATGTTGATGGCCGGGCTCAGGAAGTGCTGCGAGCGGTTATAGTAAGCATTGGCATCGACGAGAAACTTGGGCGTGACCTTGCCTTTGTAGCCCACTTCCACGCTCTTGATGGTCTCGACCTGCAGCTTGTCAATCACGGTGCCGTCGCTCAGGGTGTAGCCTTCGCCGTTGCCCACCAGCAGGCCCCCGAACAGGTAGCCGTCGAGGTTGAGGATGGTGGGCGCGGCAATGCCCTGGCCGTAGGTCAGGCGCAGGTTCTGGTCGTTGAGCGACCACACCAGCCCGGCCTTCGGAATGAAGTTGAAGCCGTACCGGTCGTGCTGGTCGGCGCGGGCGGCGGCAATGAGCTTGAAGTGGCCGGGCAGCGTCAGCTCGCCCTGGGTGTAAAGGCCGATCTGGTTGATGACGATGTCGCCGTCGCGGTCGAGCAGGTAGGTGTTCTTGCTGAAGGCCATGTCGCGCTGGTACTGCGTGCCCACCACCAAGTTGAAAATGCCGAACGTGTTGTTGTACTGCACTTCGCCGTTGAGGCGGCGCGAGGCATCCTTGAACACCGCCCCCCGCGGCAGGGCCACGCCGGCGGTGGGCGTTTTGCCAAACCACTGCTCGGTGTAAGAAGCGGCGGCGGGCTTCCTCCTCGCTGAAACCGGCATCCTTGAAGCTCAGGTAGTTCTGGGTGCGCTGGTTGATGGCGTAGGTATCGTCGGTTTTGCTCCAGGTGTTGTACACCTGCGCAAACCAGCGCGGCGACACGTAGCGGGCGTGCAGATACTGCACGCTCCAGTCCTTGATCTGGTTGCGGCCGGCGTTGGTCTGGGCCAGGAAGCTCGACTGGTTGCCACCGTACGAGAGGATGATATCGGCCTTGTCGGTGAGGCTGTAGTAGAGCGCCGCCTCGCCGTGCAGGCTCTTGAAGGTGCGGTCGAGGTCGATTTCCTTTTCGGCGTGGAAGATGCCCGGGCTGGCCGGCGAAGTAGGCGTGGCCGCCGTTTTAAAGGCCGTGTTGGTGTAGTACACGGTATCGGTGTAGGCAAAATCCTCGCCCCGGGTGTACTCGCCCGTCACCTTGAAGGCCAGCTTGGAGTTGAGACCTGCGCATGGCGGAAGCGGCCCGAAAACACGCTCTGGTTGCCCACGCCCAGCGCCACCGTGGTACCGGCCGAGCGGCGCGGGTCCTTGCTGATGGTGTTCACCAGCCCGTTGTGGGCATTGGGGCCATACAGCGCGGCCGAGGGCCCGAGCACTACTTCGATGCGCTCAATATCTTCCTTCACCACGCTGGTAAGCGGGCCCAGCGGCAGGCCGGTGGCGATGAGCGTAGACAGCCGCGCATCGTTCATTTGCAGGTTTTTGGGGTTGAAGGCGCTGTTGAAGCCGCGCACGTTGATGCCCGTGCCCAGCACGCCGGTCCGGATGTAGTCGACGCCCTTCTGGCGGGCCAGCAGCTCGCCCACATTAAAGGAGGGCAGCTCGGCAATCTGCCGGGCCGTAATCAGGTCGATGGTGGCCGGGGCCTCGGTCAGCTTCTCGGGGCGGCGCGAGGCCGACACCACCACTTCGCCGGCCATTACGCTGGCCTGGGCCAGGCTAACGGTACCCAGATCCACCACGGCCGTACCCACGTCGACGGTGCGGGTGGCCGTGGCTTCGTAGCCAATGGAAGACAGCACCACTTTGTAGGTACCCGGCTGCAGGCCGGTGATGGAAAACTCGCCGCCGTTGCCGCTCGACGTGCCGGTGGTAGTGCCCGAAATGAGCACGCTCACGCCCGGCAACGCCTCTTTGGTGGCCGAATCGACCACCCGGCCGCGTACGCCGCCGCCCTGGGCCGCGGCCCCCAATGCCTGCGCAAGCAGCAGTAATAAAAGTAAAAATCGAGTGGCCATATGCAGTGGGGTTGAAAGGGTGGGGAGATGGGGAGTCGGAGGGTAAGCAGTGAGCCTAAGCTACTGACCGACTTGCCCCAACGCCCTCCCACAGCTCAAATAAGCGCGGTGGACTTAACCGCCCCCGACTATATCAATAATTTATATATTATTGACTACTCAATTACTTTACTCCACCTGCAACAGCCTGGACTTTATACGGCCGCACAGGTGCGGAATGCAGGATTTTACCTCGTTTAATTGGTCTTCGAGCAAGCGGCGCTTGTGCGGATTGCCGAAGTGCGGCTGGCCCGTGAACCGCCAATCAGGTCTACCAGCTGCTCGTCGTCGATTTCGTTTTCCACGTAGCGGCTCAGGTGGTAGTACCACTCCAGGGTGGGCACGTAGTTGGGGCGGGTGCGGTAGTCGGCCTCCTTGGCCAGCAGGTGGTGGCGGTGGCAGGTGTGCAGCAGCTTGTCGTACTTCTCCTGCAGCACCAGGGCCTGGAAATAGGCCACGAAGAAAATGTGCCAGCGGTGGGCCAGAATCTCCTTGGCGTTGTCGCGCAGGAAGCTGTCGGCCAGCTTTTCGCCGTCGGCGGGCTGGCCGTTCAGGTTCAGGCACTTGACGTAGAAGGCCATGAAGCCGATTTTGTTGCGCACGTTGTTGGTGTGCCGCACCGACGGAAACGACTGCTTCATGAGCGCCAGCGCCTCGTGGATTTTGCCCTGCCGCAGCAGAATCGCGCTGTAGTTGTTGAGGTAGTGCAGGTGGTCGGTGTTCTTCTGCTTGATGCTGAGGTAGCCGAACTCCTCGGCCTGCTGCAGCACATCGAACTTGGAGTGCAGCAGCACGCTGTTGGCGTAGTAGTTGAACAGGATGCGGCGCGAGTAGAACATGCCCTGGCGCAGCATGCCATCGAGGGCCTCGTACACGGCCTTCAGCTTGTCGAACTCCGAGTAGTTGAAGTAGAGAAACGTGAGCCGCACCACCGCGAAATAGCGGTTCAGGCCGTCGAGCGTGTCGTCGTAGAACGTGGCCAGCAGCCAGGGCTCCCACTGCCGGCTCTCGGTGGCGTTGCGCGTGTACTGGCTCGTGATGTCGAGCGTGGCCTGGTGCAGCTGGGCAAACGTGGCCTTGCTCTGCTCGTAGGCCGCCCGCTGCTGCTCCACGAACCTGGCCACCAGCTGGTGCTCCTTAAAGCGCATGCGCACCAGCAGAAACTGCTGGTAGCTGAGCGTGAGCTCGTAGAATTTCACGAAGTAGAAGGCCGGCTTGTCGTAGCGCACAATGGCCTGGAGCAGCGCCTTTTCCTCGGCCGGACCGATGGAATCGGTCATAATCTGCTGGTCGAGGGCGTTGATATGCACCAGGTGCTTGTCCACGTCGATGCTGGCCAGGCGCTGCTGCACCCACTGCATCAGGTTGGAGTACTTGCGCTTGTCGATGCCGGGCCGGAAGGCCACCGGCGTGCGCGGGTGGTGGCAGTTGTAGGCCAGCGTTTCGAGAATCTCGCGGTTGTCGGCATCCTGAAACTGCTGCACCTGCTGCAGCCAGGCCACTTCGTGGGGCAGCACATCGGCGGCAAACTCGGCGAACTTCTCTAGTTTCCTTTTCACAGAACGGCGGCGTGGGTGGGCGGAGGGCCTAAGCTAGCGCAAATATTCAGCTTGACCGATGCTGGGGCCCGGGCATAAAAAAAGCGCGGGGTCAGCGCGCTTTTTTGGGGTTGGGGTGAGGCTGTTTAGAGCGTATTGGTTACTCACTTGCAATTTACCTTGAGTAAAACGTACGCTGGTTGATGATGTGAGCATTATGTTGATTCATTTGCAGAGTCTACTACCTGAAATACTGCAACACATGAAGCCGTATCAATGGCAACTCTGTTGTTCATTTTCTGGCAATTCCTTGCTTAATTCTAGGAATACAACAACTGCAAACTATTCGATGGGTGCCCATTATACAAGTTTATCCAGAAGAGTGGAGTTTGAAGGTATTCAGAACAAGTTTCCATCACTTATCATGGAAGATGATTACGAGAATTATAGTAGGTCCACTTTATAGTTTGGCTTCAGCCGTGTTACTTGGCTGTTTACTATCAACTATCATCGTTTGGCGCAGGCAGGAAAGCTAGGCTAATTCCAGTGCTTTTGTCCGGACTCACAACAGTAGAGCTCTTGGACGCATTACTAAAAAGCAAAGCTTGTCAATGACGCTTGGCTCTTATGCGCTTGTTTTTCCACGATTGGTCTTTTGAAACTCAACTAAGTATTGTAGGCAGTATGCTGGTAATCATAAGCTTATTGCCGTTCAGTATTTACGTGGAAGAATCGCTCGACTTCTACAGTTAAATAATTTCTGAAAGTAGCGAGACCTGATTGCCTAGAATGAGCTAAGTGAGTATGCGCTCTGCATGACTTGCTTCTACCGCACAAACGCCGCCACCAGCTTATTAAACTCGGCCGCCTGCTCGTAATGGGCGAAGTGGCCGGCTTCGGGCAGCAGCACTTGTTGGGCGTGGGGCAGGCGGGCCACGCCGGCCGCCGCCACCTGGGCCGTGCTGAGCTGCGGGTGCAGCGCCCGGTTGGGAATCAGGAAATCCTCGGCCCCGAACACCACCAGCGTGGGCTGCTGCACCTGCGGCAGGCGCTCGAAAATGGGGCCGTCGAGCATGCCGGCCATGCTCTTGACTACGGTGAGGGCGTAGAGGCCGAAGTCGTCGCACTGCATCATGCGCAGGCGCTCGGTTATCCAGAGGTCCACGGCCGGGGGCATGCGGAAGAAGTTGTACTTGTGGTTGGCGCGCACCTGGGCCTCGGGCGTTTGCCGGATAGACTCCACCGTGTAGAAGGCCCGCAGCTGCTCCCGCTCGGGCGCGGTGAAGGTTTCGAAGCCGGCCGGCGAGGTGAGGACCAGCTTTTGGGCATCGGCGGGGTATTTCAGGGCCAGGGTCACCGCTATCTGGCCGCCCATGCTGTGGCCCACCAGCGTCACGTTGCGCAGGTGCAGGCGCTGGATGAACAGGTGGATGACCTCGGCGTAGAAGTCCATGGTGCCGGGGTAGTGGCCCTTCGACGATTTGCCGTAGCCCGGCAGGTCGAGGGCCAGGCAGCGGCTGCCGCGGCTGAGCTCGGGCAGGGTGCGCTCCCAGGCCCGCACGTAGCTGCTCAGGCCGTGGATGAAAATGAGGGTGCTAGGGCCCTTGCCGGCATCGACGTAGGCGATTTCCAGCGAATCGGCCAGCGCCACGCGGTGCTCGGGGAAGCCGTAGGGGCCAATAACCTGGCGGATGGGCTCGGTTTGCGTTGGGAGAGACATCGCCGGGAAGCTTGCGGTGAGAAGAAGAAGGAATAGGGCGGGCAGGAGGCGGCTCATACCGGGTGGGTTGGGGGTTTCATGGGCATACAATTGAACGGTCATGCTGAGCGCAGCGGAGCGGAGTCGAAGCATCTCTACCGCTTCGTTCGGGCGTCAACCTCACCCCCTGACCCCCTCTCCAAAAGAGAGGGGGCACCGGTTATGCTCCAGGCGATAATCGTTAGGCTCCCCTCTCTTTTGGAGAGGGGTCGGGGGTGAGGTTTCGCGGGGCCGGGCTTGTACCACTCACCCCGCCGCCTGCAAGGCCTTTTTGTTGATTTTCCCGGTATCGTTCTTGGGCAATTCCGCCACCAGCTCCAGGTACTTGGGCACCTTGAAGCGGGCCAGGTTGCCGGCGCAGTAGGCCCGCAGGGCCTCGCAGGAAATATCGAGGCCGCGGGTTACGATGAAGGCCTTGCCGACTTCGCCCCAGCGGGCATCGGGCACGCCGATTACCGCCACTTCCGACACGCCGGGGAAGGTGAGCAGGAAGCGCTCAATCTCGGCCGGGTACACGTTTTCGCCGCCCGAGATGTACATGTTTTTGATGCGGTCCATCACGAAGAAATAGCCCTCCTCGTCGCGCCGGAGCAGGTCGCCGGTGCGGAACCAGCCGTCGGGCAGGGCTTTGGCGGTGGCTTCGGGGTCGCGCCAGTAGCCGGGCGTGGTCATGGGGCCGCGCAGGCACAGCTCGCCCACTTCGTTGGGGCCCACTTCGTGGCCCTGCTCGTCGAGCAGGCGGGTTTCGACGTAGAAATTGGCCCGCCCGATGGAGCCGATTTTGCGCACGGCATCGTCCTGGTGCAGCGAAAACAGGTTGGGGCCGACTTCGGTGAGGCCGAAGCCCTGGCGGATTTTGATGCCCTTCCGGTCCCAGGCCCGGATAACTTCCAGCGGCAGCGCCTCGCCGCCCACGATGAAGTAGCGCAGGCTGCCCAGGTCGGCGGTGGCGAAGGCGGGGCTTTCCATCATCATCTTGAGCATGGTGGGCACGCCCATGAAGATGTCGGCCCGCTCCTGGTCGAGCAGGGCGAGCAGGCGCTCGGGCTGGAATTTCTTCATCAGCCCCACCGTGGCCCCGCGGTGCAGAAACGGCGTGAGCAGCACGTTCCAGCCGCCGGTATGGAAGGGCGGCATGCAGTTGATGGTGACGTCGGTGGGCGTGATTTCGAGGCTCAGGCTGGTGTTGAGGCTGTTCCAGAGCAGCATGCGGTGGGTGTAGAGCGCGCCCTTGGGGAAGCCCGTGGTGCCGGAGGTGTAGAGGATAAACACGGGGTCGTCCTCCTCCGGCTCGGGGCCGGCCCAGGCGGGCTGGGGGGTGGCCAGGCCGCGCTGGCAGAGGTCGGCCAGCGCCTGCAGGGGCCACACCCGCGGCACCGCGGCCAGGCCGGGCAGCGCCAGGGCGTTGTCCTGAAACTGCTCCTCGTAGATCAGCAGCGCGGGCTCGCAGTTGCGCACCAGGTAGTCGATTTCACCGCAGGCCAGCCGGTAGTTGATGGGCACCAGCACGAGGCCCGTTTTCTGGGCCGCCACGAACAGGGCCACGTACTCCAGGCAGTGCTCGGCCAGCACCATCACCCGGTCGCCCTTTTGCAGGCCGTGCGTTAGGGTGAGTTCGGTGGCGAGGTAGTTGGCGGCCTGGTTGAGCTCGGCGTAGGTGTAGGCGCGGCCGGTATCAAGCTCCTTCAGGGCCGTTTGGTGCGGAGAGTAGAGGGCCCACTTGGCGACCCAGTCTTTGGTGTACATCGTGCGGTGGGGGTTTATGGTTGACACCTCGACCCCCCGGCCCCCTCTCCTTGGGGAGAGGGGAGCCTGACGTTGGGGGAAAGATTGAGAGCGTTGAGAATTTGGAAAGTAGCCTTTCTTAAAAAGTCAAGATCTAATGCAGAGTACTGACGTGGCTCCCCCTCTCCCCAAGGAGAGGGGGCTGGGGGGTGAGGTTGACCCGCGGAGGGCGAGCTAAGCCACTTCCGCTTCCAAGCGACCTCGCCCTTGAAGCCGCCGCCGGAACCCCCGCCCGCCGCCGCGCCAGATACCACGCCCCGCCCACCGCCACCGAGGCCAGAATGCCCAGCGCGGCCGACACGCCGGGGTTGCGCACCGGGGCCTGCATGTAGGGCGTCAGCCGCCCGAAATACACCACGAAATGCACCAGCAGCGCCGTCACGGAGGCCACAGTCACGGCCGAGCGCGGGGCATCGCGCAGGAAAATCCCGAAGCTCACCGGCACGAAAGCCGCCGCGAAGTAGGCGTACACGCCCGTCTGGGCGAAGATGGCCACGCTTAGCTTGGCGTTGATGAGCTGGTCGTAGGACAGCCAGATGGCCACGCCGCCCAGGGCCGCAATCACGACCCGGTTCAGCAGAATTTCGCGGCCGAAACCGCCGGTACCCGCGAAGGCCGTGGCCGGCAGCAGGGGCTTGATAATGTCGGCCGTGATGGTGCTGGAAAGCGACTGAATCAGGCTTTCGAGCGTGGAAATGCCGGCCGAAATCAGCCCCAGAATAACCAGCAGGCCGAGGTAAACGGGAAACTCGCGCACCACGTAGGCCGACATAATCTTGTCCATGCGCAGCTCCTGCCCGTTCAGCAGCAGGTTTGGGAACGACAGCCGCGCATACAGCCCCACGAACACCACCGAGAAAAACACCGTGAGCACCGCCACCGCCGTGAGCAGGTAGCGGTTCACGTCCTTCTCGCTGTCGAGCAGCAGCGACTTGGTGATAAGGTGGGGCTGGCAGACGATGGCCACGCCGATAACGATTTGGCAGACGATGATTTCGAAGTAGTCGCGGAACAGGTAGCTGCCGGGGTTGGTGGCCTGGGTCAGGGCCGGGTCGATGGCGGCCAGTTTGGCAATAAAGCCGTGCACGCCCTGGCTGAAATGCTCGTAGCCCGAAGTGAGCAGCACAATGGCTACCAGCAGTTTCAGTGAGGCCTGAATGGTGTTGGTGTACACCATCGAATTGGCCCCGCCAAACATCATGTAGCCGAAAATGAACACCACCACGCCCACCAGCACCGGCAGCGGCGGCGCGTTCAGGGCGTTGCTGAGCACCTGCGTAAGCCCCACGCAAATAAGCACGATGAAGGTGATGAGCAGCAGTGAGAGCCACCCGAAGTACCGCGTCAGCCCCACGCTCTGAAACCGCGAGCCTATCCACTGGGCCAGCGTGTGGGCCTTCACCGTCTGCCCGTGCTTGCGGAAGCCCTTGGTAAACACCACCAGCGACACCATCGAGGCCAGCGGCATCACCACCCCGAACGAGAGCATGGCGCTCAGCCCATTGATGGCCACGAAGCCGGGGTTGATGATGAACGTGGCCGCGCTGGTCATGGAAGCCGCCAGCGACAGGCCCACGGCCACCGGCGAAAACCGCACCGAGCCCACCGCATAGTCCGACATGCTCTTGATTTTCAGCGCCCCGCGCACCACGAAGAAGAGGATAACCGCCGCGTAGCAGGCCAGCAGCACAGCCGTGGCGGTTACCAATTGGGGAGTAGCGTTGCTGTTCATGGGTGGGAAGGATTAGGCGATGTAATAAGCTTTTAGAACGTCATGCTGAGCGCAGCCGGAGGCGCAGTCGAAGCATCTCTACCGCAGTAGTAATTCAATCGAAGCAACGAAGCGGTAGAGATGCTTCGACTCCGCTCCGCTTCGCTCAGCATGACGTTCTCACTATCACGTTCAATCAAAAACATCACATCCGGAACGCCGCGCCGGCGAAGGCCAGGCCGCCGCCGGAGCCAATCAGAAATATCAGGTCATTTTCCTTGATGTCGCCCGCCGTCATGGCCTTGTCCAGGGCCATGGGGATGGCGGCCGAGCCGGTGTAGCCGAACTGCTGCATGATGAGCGGGGCCCGCTCGCGGGGCACGCCCAGCCGGTCCAGCGTTTCGTGGATGGCGTGGATGTTGAGCTGGGTCATCACGTAGTGGTCCACTTCGCAGGGGCACACGTCGATGTCGGCGGCCATTTCCTTCGCCAGGCGCGTCCAGATATCGGGGTTGATTTCCTTGGGGAAGCGGTGGATAAACTTCAGCTTGTGGTCGTTGCGGGCCAGCACGTCGGCCGTCAGGGGCTGGTGGGTGGCGCCGGCGTAGATGCCCATCCAGCCGGTGTACTGGCCTTCGGTGTGCAGGCGGCTGGTGAGGAAGCCCCGGTCGGTGTTTTCGGCCGAAGTAAGGAGCACGGCCCCAGCCCCGTCGGCGAAGAGCGTCACGGTTTTCTTGTCGCTCATATCCAGGTACTTGCTCATGGCGTAGCCGCCGATGACGAGCACCCGGTTGTAGCGCGGGTCCGACACGATGTATTTGGCGGCCACGTCCAGCGCCGTCACGAAGCCGGCGCAGGCCGCGTTGAGGTCGAAGGTACCTGCTCTCGTGGCCCCCAGCCGGTGTTGCAGCACGGCGGCCGTGGAGGGCGACACGTATTCGGGCGTGTCGGTGGCCACGATGAGCAGGTCCAGTTCGTCGGGCCGCACGCCGGCGCGCTCCAAGGCCTGCCGGGCCGCGTGCTCGCAGAGGTCGGCCACCGACTCGTCGGCGGCGCACCAGCGGCGGGCGTGAATATTCACGTTTTGGCGCAGCCAGGTATCCACGTCCTCGCCCAGCAGGTCGTTGAAGTAGCTGTTGGGCAGCTCCCGCGCCGGGGCGTAGGAGCCGGTGGCAGTGATGAGCGCGCGGCGGCCGGTAGCAGTCTGCATAGCTTAAATCGTTACGGCTCCGTCCACGCTCAGCACCGTGCCCGAGATGAAGCCGGCTTCGTTGGAGGCCAGGAACAGGTAGGCGCTGGCAATGTCCTCGGGCGTGCCCAGGCGGCGCAGCGGGGTGCGGCTTTTCAGCATCTCGATGACCTTTTCGGGGATGGTTTCAATCATGTCGGTGGCGATGAAGCCGGGGGCCACCGCATTCACCGTGATGTTGTACTTGCCCAGCTCCCGGGCCAGGGTTTTGGTCAGGCCGATGAGGCCGGCCTTGGTGGCCGCGTAGTTGGCCTGCCCGAAGTTGCCATACAGCCCCACCACCGACGACGTATTGATGATGCGCCCGCTCTGCTGGGCCTCCATGTACGGGGCCACGGCCTGGGTGCAGACGAACACGCCGGTCAGGTTCACGTCGAGCACCTGCTGCCACTGGGCCAGCGTCATCTTGCGCAGCGTGGCGTCGCGGGTGATGCCGGCGTTGTTTATTAGCACATCGATGCGGCCGAACTGCTCGTGCGCGGCCTGAGCGGCGGCGGCCACCTGCTCGGGCTGGGTGGTGTCCACGATGGCCATCACCGCGTGGCCGCCGGCCGCTTCAATCTCGCGGAGCGTGGCTTCGGCTTTGGCCTTGTCAATATCCCAGATAACCACTTTCGCGCCCTCAGCGGCGAAGCGCAACGCCGATACCCGGCCAATGCCACTGGCCCCACCCGTGATGATGACTACTTTGTTGTGTGCTAGTTTCATACTGGTTGTTTATACAGCCTGAAAGTAGCGGGGGCTTCTGCCGACAGGCAGGAATCAATGAAGAAAATCGGGGTGGACTTAAAGTGGCTTGAGTTGAGAAAAAATTCATAAAACGCTTTATGCAAGTTATTTATATCAAAACAACCAACACCGGACTTTACCCCTACGAATCAGTCCGCTAAGTCCGGCGCAACCCGGCTCCTCAGGGCCGAAAGCAACCTTTGAACGAGGGTTAACGCTACGTATCTGAACAAATACGGCCCCTACTCCTGCTCTAACCCTTTCCCTTCCCTCCCTACGCTATGGCTACTACGCTCACCCTATTCCAACTCAATGATGTGCACGGCTACCTGAACCTGCATCAGGAAGCTTTTTTCGGCCCGACAGGATTTGAATATCGCCGCTGCGGCGGCTATGCCCGAATTGCCACGCTCCTGCGCGAGCTGCGGGCGCAGCACCCCAACCACCTGCTTTTTGACGGCGGCGACACCTTCCACGGCACCCGTCCGGTGGTAGCCACCGAGGGCGGCATTCTGCCCGAGGTCCTCAACGAATTGGGCATTGCAGCCATGACGGCGCACTGGGAGTTTGCCTACGGCCCGGCCCGACTCCAGGAGTTGGTGGGCCAGCTCAACTACCCGCTGCTGGCGGCCAATGTATACTACCAAGACGGTGGGGAGCTGGCCTACGCGCCCACGCTGCTGCTGGAAACGGCGGGGCTGCGCGTGGGCATCATCGGGCTGGCCTGTCCTATTGTCGACAAGACAATGCCGGCCCATTTCAGCACCGGCCTGCGCTTCACCAACGGGGTGGCCGAGTTGCCGGGCCACGTGCAGCGCCTACGCACCGAGGAGCGCGCCGACGTCATTATCCTGCTTTCGCACTGCGGCTTTCCGCAGGATGTGGCCCTGCTCGAAGGGTGCCCCGGCATTGATGTGTGCCTGAGCAGCCACACCCACAACCGCCTGTACAAACCTTTCGAGGCGGGTGGAGCATTGGTGATTCAGTCCGGCTCCCACGGCTCGTTTCTGGGCCGGCTCACCCTCACGGTGGAAAACGGCCGCGTGGTGTCGCATACCCATGAGCTGCACGAAATCGGCGAAAGCATTGTGCCCGATGCCGCGCTGCAAACCCGCATCGACGCGGCCCTGGCACCTTTTGCCGAGCTGGACGAAGTAGTTGGCACCACGGAAACCGGCCTGCACCGGCTCACGTCGGTCGAGTGCCCGGCCGATGATTTCCTGCTGGCCAGCCTGCAGGCCCTGGTGCCGGCCGACCTGTATTTCTCCAACGGCTGGCGCTACGGCGCCCCCATCGCACCCGGCCCGGTACAACTCAACGACCTTTACGACCTGGTGCCGATGGACCCCGAGATTCAGACGGTGGAACTCACGGGCGCCGAGTTGCACGAGATGCTGGAAAAGAACCTCGAAGGAACCTACAGCCAGAACCCGCTGCACCAGATGGGCGGCTACGTAAAGCGGACGCTGGGCCTGAAAGCGTATTTCAAGGCCGAAAACCCCAAAGGCAGCCGCCTGCAGGCCGTATTCGTGCAGGGCCAGGCCCTGGATCCGGACCGCACCTATTCGGCTGCCTTCATTACCTCGCAGGGCGTACCGCCGAAGTTCGGGCGCAACCGCCACCAAACCGGACACCACGCCGTAGCCGCCATGCGCGCCTACCTGACCCAGCACCACCCGCTGGTAGTGCAGCCGCACGATACGTTCGTGGTGGCCTAAGCTGCCGCAGCAAAGCCGCAGGCAGACTTGCTTTACTTCCTGCACACTAAACCGAAAACGCCGACTGCCCACCCTGGCTCTCTGTTCGAGCCTGAGGTGGGCAGTTGGTTGGGCGGGCTACCGCCTGGCGGGCTTGCCGGCGGTACCGGGCGCAGCCTATTGGTCTGAGCTAGTTGGCTCGGGCCCCAGGATGGCGCGCACGCTGGGTCCGTCGAAGGGCAGCCCATTAAGCGGCGCCAGCAGGCACCAGTCGAAAGCACCCATGGAGAGGGGCACCAGGCCCAGTACCGACAAAGCCCAGCCTTTCCGACCCAAGGCCAGGCCGGTACCAATCAGGCCGGTGCCGATGGCAACGCGCGCCGCCCGGCCCCCGGGCGAGGCAATCAAACGAATGAAATTATCCATAACAAGTGCTGTTAATGATGAGGTAACCCCTGGCAAATTCCAGTTGCTAGGCTATACGGCCGCGCGGACTCGCCGTTTCCCATTTAGCGGCTCTTTGCCGACTGTGCTCGCCAAGCACCTGTCGGTGATGGAAACTGCCAACTGCTCCAACAAACTACACCCAGCCTCCCAGATAGCTGTATAATTCCGAACATATTGAACAACAGCAGGATCGGTTAAAGTCCTACTCCATAAAGCCGACTCCCTTATTGCGGCCTTAGCAGCTGATTGGCATATTTTACTATTGAATTGAATATTTTTGCCAGGACTTGCGTTATGCCGTGACCTATTTATCGGTTTCCGAAAAATTAGCCGTGTAGTACGGACGAGTTGCGACCGGCTGCTTATGCCTGTTTTAGCCGATACAACTTCCCTTTTTAGCCTCTATTACCTGCTTTCATGTCTGCTCCACTGCCTATTCATCACCATTGGCTCTGCCTCGAATGCCACCGCGAATTCAACCTGCCTACCACCAGCGTATTACCCGACGTGTTGCGCTGCCCCCACTGCCAGGGCCTGACGGTATTTCGCAGCCTTAACACGGCCCGGGCGCTGGCCGAAGGCTGGCCCATGCAGGCTGTGCTGGCCCTGATTTCGGCTGGCACCTTCCTGTCGCGCCCCGAGCAGCTTCCCCGCACGCTGGAACTGGCCCAACCTCCGGGCCTGACGGTCGCCGCCTGAAACTTGCCACAACCCTAACTCCCGTTTCCAAATGCGGCCCCGTAGCCATGCCGGAGCGGGCCGGCACCGCTTGACGACCTACCCTATTTCTGCTTGGAGCGCCTGTTTGTCGGCTACCCAACAGCTACGCAGTTGACAAATAGGAGCTTGATTTCAACGACTTTGACATCAACCTGCTACACTTGCCAGTCTCGAGTAGTCTCTCGGCGCTTTTGAAAACAAGCTATAGCACGACCAATCAAAAAAGCCACCTCAATTGAGGTGGCTTTTTTGATTGGTCGTGCTGATTCCGGGCTAATCTGTGGGCTAGCGAAGCGGGCCTTTCATGCCCATCATCTTGGCCATCTGGGCCATGCCGCCCTTGGTACTGCTCATCTTGTTCATGGTACGCATCACCTTGCGCATATCCTCGAACTGCTTCATCAGGGCATTTACCTGCTGGATATCGGTGCCCGAGCCCATAGCCAGGCGGCGACGACGCGAGCCATTGAGCAGTTCGGGCTGGGCCCGCTCCTTAGGCGTCATGCTCTTAATAATGGCCTCAATCGGCTTGAAGGCGTCATCATCGACTTCGATGTCCTTCATGGCCTTGCCCATGCCCGGAATCATGCCCACCAGATCTTTGAGGTTGCCCATCTTCTTGATTTGCTCCAGCTGGGAGAGGAAGTCGTCGAAGTTGAACTGGTTTTTGCGAATCTTCTGGTTGATGCGCTTGGCTTCCTCCTCATTGAACTGCTGCTGGGCCCGCTCCACCAGCGAAATCACGTCGCCCATGCCCAGGATGCGCTGGGCCATGCGGTCGGGGTAGAACAGGTCGAGGGCTTCCATCTTCTCGCCCGTCGAGATGAACTTGATGGGCTTTTCAACTACGGCCCGGATGCTGAGGGCCGCGCCGCCGCGCGAGTCGCCGTCGAGCTTGGTAAGCACCACGCCGTCGAAGTTGAGGCGGTCGTTGAAGGTTTTGGCCGTGTTCACGGCGTCCTGGCCCGTCATCGAGTCGACCACGAACAGGGTTTCACCCGGGTTAATGGCCCGCTTCACCTGCTCGATTTCGGCCATCATCTGCTCGTCCACGGCCAAGCGGCCGGCGGTGTCGATGATGACGACCTTCTTGTTGTTTTTGCGGGCAAACTCGATGGCGTTGCGCGAAATGTCCACCGGGTTCTTGTTATCCGGCTCCGAGTACACATCTACGCCCACCTGCTCGGCCAGCACTTTCAGCTGGTCGATGGCGGCGGGGCGGTATACGTCGCAGGCCACGAGCAGCACCTGGCGGCCCTGCTTTTTGAGGTGGGCGGCCAGCTTGCCGGCGAAGGTGGTTTTACCCGAGCCCTGCAGGCCCGAGAGCAGAATCACGGCCGGGTCGCCCTTCACCTGGATGTCCTGCTTTTCGCCGCCCATGAGCTGGGTGAGCTCATCGTAGACGATTTTGGTCATCAGCTGACCCGGCGACACGGCCACGAGCACGTCGCGGCCCATGGCCTCGTCCTTGATTTTGTCGGTGACTTCCTTGGCCACCTTGTAGTTCACGTCGGCATCCACGAGGGCGCGGCGGATTTCCTTCACCGTGGCGGCGACGTTGATTTCGGTGATGCTGCCCTGGCCTTTGAGGGTTTTAAAGGCTTTGTCGAGCTTGGTGGAGAGATTATCGAACATGAATCGCTGATTTGCGCTGAGTTACTTGATTTCGCTGATGCAGGGCGTGCGGGTTGGGGTAGGATGCTCTCCGCAGTTTAAGCCGTAATTCACCCATTCTGCGCGTGCTTTCTGCCACCTACCGCGGCGAGGCTGAAACAGGTGGGAAAACCGGATTCAGCCTCCAAAAGTAACCAGAAAAGACGGAAAGGCCGCCAACATGTACCTTCGCGGGCTCTTGCTACGCCTCACCCCCGCGCCTTTGTCAGTTACTCGTCCGCTTCGTCTGCTGGTTATCACCTATTACTGGCCGCCTTCGGGTGGGGCGGGCGTGCAGCGCAGCCTCAAATTCGTGAAGCACCTGCCCGAGTTCGGCATCGAGCCCACCGTCATTACCGTCGACCCCGCCCAGGCGGCTTATCCGGTGCTCGATGAGTCGCTGGCTGCCGATGTGCCGGCGGGGGTGCGCGTTATCCGCACCGGCACCTTCGAGCCGTTTGACAGCTACAAGCGGCTGACGGGCCGCCAGCAGGTGCCCTACGGGGGCTTTGTGGGCGAAAGCAAGACGAGCAGGGTGCAGCAGCTGTTCAAGTTCGTGCGCGGCAACCTGTTTATTCCTGATGCGCGGCGGGGCTGGAACCGCTACGTGCTCGAAGCCGTGGCCAAGCTGCTGGCAGCCGGCGAGCAGTTCGATGCCGTGCTCACTTCCTCGCCCCCGCACTCCACGCAGCTTATCGGCTTGGAGCTCAAAAAACGCTACGGCCTGCGCTGGCTGGCCGATTTGCGCGACCCCTGGACCGATATCTACTATTACCAGGACCTCCACCACACGCCCCCGGCCCGCTGGCTCGATGCCCGCTACGAGCGGCAGGTGCTGGAACAGGCCGACGTGGTGCTGGTCACCAGCCCCCACACCAAGCAAATTTTTGCGGGTAAATCACCAAAAATCGACCCCGCTAACATTGAGGTGCTGCCCAACGGCTACGACGAAGCCGATTTCCGGGAGCCCAGCCAGCCGCCCCAGGATGCGCTGGTGGTTACGCACACCGGCACCATTTCCGAAACCTACCGCATCGACCAGTTTCTGGTTGCCGCGGCCGAATGTGCCCGCCGCCACCCCGATGTGCCGCTGCGCCTGCGCTTCGTGGGCAAAGTTTCGGACGGCATCCGCCAGCAGGTGGAAGCGGCCGGGCTGACGGAGCGCACCGAGTTTGTGCCCTTCGTGCCCCATGCTGAATCGGTGGGCTACCTGCTGCGCAGCACGGCCCTGCTGCTGGCCCTGCCCGATGTGGCCAACAACCGGGGCATTCTGCCGGGCAAGGTGTTCGAGTACCTGGCCGCCAACAAGCCCATCCTCTGCGTGGGCCCGGTGGGCTCCGATGCCGACCTGCTGCTGCGCGAAACCGGCGCCGGCCGCACCCTGCCCCCCGATGCCACCGCCGACCTGCTCGACGCCTTCGAGGGCCTGGTAGCCCGTTGGCGCATCAACCCCAACCTCGACCTGCCCGGCCCCCGCCCCGCCCGCTACTCCCGCCGCGCCCTGACGGAGCGGCTGGCGAGGCTGGTTGAGCAGTGAAGTGGCGAGACGAAGAACGTCATCTGAGCTGCAGGCGCAGCCGTTGCTGAGCAGCTCTGAATGGATTACCGTTGCACACGAGATTCTTCGACTAGGCTCGCCTGCGCTCAGCTGACGTTCTTACCCTTCAACTCCCCAACAACCCGCGCAGCTTGGCCGGCACCAGCCCCCAGGCGCGGGCCTTCAAATCCGTCCAGGACGAATGGGCCAGGCGCTGCCCCTGCCACTGCCCGATGGCCTGGGCCAGGCGCTGGGCCAGGGTGCGGTAGTGCTGGCGGTGGTAGTGGCGCAGGTTGTTGCTGACATCGGCGGGCGTTTGCACGAAGTCGCGCACATCAATCAGGAAGCAGTTTTCGGCGCTGGCCACGAACTCGGCCAGCGCCTGGTTCATGGTTTCGTGGCGCTGCCGGGCTCCGGTTTCGCCCGAGCCGGGCACCTCTATTTCGGCTCCGTTGAGAAAGAAGATGGGCACCGGCGGCCGGCACCTGGGCGCGGAGCCAGCGCAGGTTCTGCTGAAATTCGGCGGGCGAAATCTGGCCCTCGTGCGCGAAATCCTGCGCGAAACGGCGCAGAAAATCCTCGTCCAGGCCCTGAAAACGGCGCTGGGCGTACCGGGCCGCCTGGGCGGCGGGCGGCTCAGCCGTGATAGGTCCTGGTAGGCCCCGAAGGGCACGCGGCGGCCGGTGGCCCGCTCCCGGTAGAGGTTCTGGGTGTAATCCATCAGGGGGCTGTACACCAGCACGTCGTAGGCGGCAGGCTCCCAGAGCTGGGTGGCAAAGGCATCGTGGCCCAGAAAGGGCAGCCGCGGCAGCCAGGCGCTGCTGCTCGGCGGCGGGCCACTCGCGGGTGGCCCGCAGCAGCAGCGGTGTGCTCGAGGTGGACCGGAATCTGGTGCTCGTTGTTGAAGTTGAACTCCTCGGCTACGCGCAGGTCGAAGGCCTGCAGAAAGGGCGTGAGCTGGCCCAGGTCGCAGCCGCCCTTCAGCAACACCCGAAGCTGGTTGGCGGACGCCGCGAGCCGTTTTCGGGGTCGGCGTGGCAGAAGCCGTTTGCAGGGCAATCCAGATCGGGCTTCTCCGTCTGATTCAGCGTCGTGGCCACGTCGCCCTGCACTTCCAGGGTCGGAAAACCCAGTTGCGCGTAAGTGAACTGCTCGACGCCCAGGTGCAGGATGCGGCAGGAAAACACGAACTGCTCCAGCCGGTTTTCGGCCGGGTTCAGGCAGTAGATGCCCACCAGGCCATAGTCGCCGAACCGGTCCTGGACCCGCACGGTGCCCCAGCGCGCGCGACTCGTCGTGCAGGCTGGCTGCCAGCTCGGACTTCGTGACGCGGTGCTTGGTGAAATTGAGCTGGTTGGAGCGGTTGATCAGCTCTTCGATCCGGTCGAGGTCGGGGGCCACGGCCGCCGGGCCCTCGCGGAACTCGATGCGCACCTGGGCATCGCGCAGGAAGGCCAGGTTATCGTCGTATTGCGTGCGAGCCTGCTGCTGGCGCTCCAGGAGCCGGTACTGTTCGAGGCGGGCAAACGTGGGGTCGGGCTTGCCGGCCGCCCGCAGCAGCGGGCGCGAGCCGGGGCAGGTCGGTGGGGTCGGCCACCTGCAGCTCGGGGTTGTAGAACTGCGCCTCGGCCCGGTTGAGCGGGGTTATCGTCGAGAAACAGGGCGTTGGGCGCCCGCAGCTGCATCTGGCTCGAGCAGCTCCCGAATAACCGGGCCTTTGGGCTGCCAGCTGATGCGCGCGAACACGAACAACTCCCAGATACCCAGCTCCCGCAGCCGCGCCTCGGCCGGGGCAAAATCGTTTTTACTGACAATGGTATGCACGAGGCCACGGGCCGCCGTGTCGCGCACCAACTCCAGATTGGCTTCCAGCGGGGTAATGGGGCCTTCCGAGAGGGTTCCCTGCCAGAAGGTATCATCGAGGTCCCAGATGACGAGCTTGATAGGAGTATCAGGAGCGAGTTGATAGTTGCCAGTTGTCGGAGCCATGAAGGGGGTATCAGTGCCAATAAAGAGCGTCGTGCCGGCCAGATTTCTATCCGCAAACGGCCGGCGATAATGAAATCGTTCGACAAAAGTACGTGAGATGCTACCCATGATAGTTATTCCTGGCAACCAACAGTTGCCAGCTAGTAGCTGGCAACTGATTCTGGAATGCCTACTTTTGCCCTCCCCCATCCCGGCCGTTTCGCGTTCCGGCACTTTCTTCGCTCATCATCCCCCACATGGCCCTCGACCTCAACCATAAATCCATTCTGGTAACCGGCGGCACCGGCTCGTTCGGCAAGCAGTTCGTCGAAACGGTATTCAAGCTCTACCCCCAGGTAAAGCGCCTGGTGGTGTACTCGCGCGACGAGCTTAAGCAGTACGAGATGTCGCAGCAGTTTCCGCACTCCGAGTACCCAGCCATCCGCTACTTTATTGGCGATGTGCGCGACGCCGACCGGCTCAAGCGGGCCTGCGAGGGCATTGATATCATTGTGCACGCCGCCGCCCTCAAGCAGGTGCCCGCCGCCGAGTACAACCCGATGGAGTGCATCAAAACCAACATTTTCGGGGCCGAAAACGTGATTAACGCCGCCCTCGACTGCGGCATGACCGATGTAGTGGCCCTGAGCACCGATAAGGCCGCGGCACCCATCAACCTCTACGGCGCCACCAAGCTCTGCTCCGACAAGCTGTTTGTGGCCGCCAACAACATGAAAGGCTCGCGCGACCTGCGCTTTTCGGTGGTTCGCTACGGCAACGTTATCGGCTCGCGGGGCTCGGTGGTACCGTTTTTCATGCAGCGCCGCGAGTCGGGCGTGCTGCCCATCACCCACCCCGACATGACGCGCTTTCACATCTCGCTCGATGAGGGCGTGGACCTGGTGCTGTATGCGCTGGAGCACAGCTGGGGCGGCGAGATTTTCGTGCCCAAAATCCCGAGCTACAAAATCACGGAAGTGGCCGAGGCCATCGGGCCCAACTGCCGGCAGGAAATCGTGGGCATCCGTCCTGGCGAGAAGCTGCACGAGGAAATGATAACCGAAACCGACGCCCTGAGCACCGTCGAGCTCGACAAATACTACGTGATCCTACCCTTTACCCCGCGCTGGGATGTGGAGGAATTCATCGCGCCACTTCGACGGCCGCCGCGTGGAGGCCGGCTTCCACTACGACTCGAGCAATAACACCGATTGGCTCTCGGCCGAGCAGATCCGCGAGGAAATCCGCCAGCACGTGGACGCTGGGTTTACGGTGTAAGGTAGGGTTATAGCGTTTTCTAGCCGAGGTCCGCAGAGGGCTGCGCGGAGGTAAAGGGAGGACCTCCTTTTAGCCTCTGCGCAGTCCCTCCGCGGACCTCGGCGAGAAAACCCGTTGTTAGGCTCTAAACAACTCCCCCACCGCCGTACTTTTGGTTTCCTATGAACACCTCCGTTTTCCAGCCCACCCGCCCCATCGCCTACGGCCGCCAGCACATCACCGAAGCCGACGAGCAGGCGGTGCTTACGGCCATGCGTTCCGACTACCTGACCCAGGGGCCGCTGGTGGCCGAGTTTGAGGAGAAATTCGCGGCTTACGTAGGGGCCGAATACGCCGTGGCCGTGAGCAACGGCACGGCGGCCCTGCACCTGTGCGCGCTGGCGCTGGGCGTGCAGCCCGGACAGCGCGTCATCACCACGCCCATCACGTTTGCCGCCTCGGCCAACTGCGTGCGCTACTGCGGCGGCGAGGTGCACTTCGCCGACATCGACCCCGAAACCGCGCTCATCGACCTTCAGGCCGTGCGCCGCCTGCTCGAAAGCCACCCCAAAGGCCATTTCCACGGCCTGATTCCGGTGGATTTCGCGGGCCTGCCCGTGAACCTGGAGCAGGCCCGCCAGCTCTGCGACGAGTTTGGTCTGTGGCTGCTCGAAGACAGCTGCCACGCCCCCGGCGGCTCGTTCATCGACAGCCAGGGCCAGGCCCAGCACTGCGGCAACGGGCAGTTTGCCGATCTGGCCATCTTCAGCTTCCACCCCGTCAAGCACATCGCCACCGGCGAGGGCGGCATGATTACCACCAACCGCCGCGACCTGTACGAGCACCTGCTGCGCCTGCGCACCCACGGCATCACCAAAGACCCCGCCCAGCTCAGCCGCCCCGACGAAGGCGGCTGGTACATGGAGATGCAGGAGCTCGGCTACAATTACCGCATGCCCGACATGCTCTGCGCCCTGGGCATCAGCCAGCTGGAGCGCGCCGAAGCAGGCCTGGCCCGCCGCCGCGAGCTGGCCGCCCGCTACGATGCGGCCTTCGCCGACCTGCCCGCCGTGCGCCCGCTGGCCGGGGCCCCGGGCCACGCCTACCACTTGTATGTGATTCAGGTAGCCGACCGGCGCGGGCTGTATGATGCGTTGCGCGAGAAGCAGATTTTCGCGCAGGTGCACTACATCCCGGTGCACCGCATGCCCTACTACCAGGGCCTGGGCTGGCTGGAAGGCGACTTCCCGCTGGCCGAAGCCTACTACGCCCACTGCCTGAGCATCCCGCTGTTCCCGAGCCTCACCGATGAGGAGCAGCAGTACGTAATTGCCTGCATCCGGGAGTTCGTCTCGCAGCCGGAACTGTCGTGAAAAAGGTCGGCATCATCTCGCAGGCCCGCATGACCAGCACCCGTCTGCCGGGCAAAGTGCTGAAGCCGATTGGCGGCCGTCCCCTGCTCGATTACCACGTAGCGCGGTTGCGGGCCAGCGAACTGCCGGTTTACCTGGCCATCACCACCAACGCCACCGACGACCCGCTGGCCGACTTCGGCGCAACCCACGGCCTGCCCGTTTCGCGCGGCCCCGAGGACGATGTGCTGGCCCGCTACCAGCAGTGCGCCGCCGCCCACGAGCTCGACGTTATCGTGCGCGTCACCTCCGACTGCCCGCTGCTCGATGGGGAGCTGATTGCGCGGGCCGTGCAGCAGTATCTGGCGGCCGACAACCCGCGCCTGTACCTCTCCAACGTGCTGGAGCGCACCTACCCGCGGGGCTTCGATTTCGAGGTGTTTTCGCGGGAGCTGCTGGAGGAAGCCTTCCACCACGCTACCACTGCTTCCGACCGGGAGCACGTCACGCCCTACATCCACCAGAACCGCTCGGGCCGGGTGCAGTTCCAGCACCTCACCCGCCCCACCGACCGCAGCGCCTACCGCCTGACCGTGGACACGGCCGAGGATTTCGAGCTGATTCGCCGGCTGCTAGAGGAGCATCAGGCCGATACGTTGGGGGCCGAGGAGCTGATTGCGTTACTTGATGAGCACCCGGAGCTGGTGGCTATTAATGCGCATATTGAGCAGAAGAAGCTGTAGACAATATTTAATCATTGCTAATAAATTATTGACATGATTTATTTCAACATAATGAGCAGAACTTACCCAATATTACATTGCGTTACTAGTAATATTGGTCAAGTCTTACTTGTAATCATTGTCTTAATAGTAACGGAAGCCATGACTATAATCAATAGTTGAATCTTATTGAATTTATGTACTGTTCATTGTATTCGGCTTCATCTTTTCAACTCCTATCGTTTCATGAATGGTATGATCCAGTTGAGAGAAGCATAGCATTCCTATTCGCAGCCGTATGTTAAGTAAGTCGTTCGACGCTTAGATCACAACTTGCACTCTAAGCAGCCAGTTGCAGTGTTCACGATACCTGATATATGAACTGCATTTATTTTATTGGCCATTTAATTATCTACCATTTAAAATTTGATTTATATATTAGCAAAATGGATTGTAGGTTCTATTTCAATTACTGGAACTACGAAATCTTTTATAACACTAATGGAGGCAGATTGAGTGAAAGCGTAATGACTTGCATATTCGATTGTATCCAATTTTGCCGGAATATTTTTGAATATTGAAGACCAAGCACGCTAGAATTTAAACATAAACCCCATGCGCCTCCTCTTCCGTGCCGATGGAAACGCCCGCATTGGCCTGGGCCACGTGATGCGGCTGCTGGCGCTGGCCGAAATGCTGCGGCCCGATTTTCCGGAGCAGGTGTTTCTGATTCGGGAGCCCGATGCGGCCCTTACCCAGCAGCTCACGGCCGCCGGCCTGCGCGTGCAGGCCCTGCCCGTGCGCCCGCTACCCGAGGAAGCCGCCGACCTCGCCGCCCAGGTGCTGCGCCCCACCGACGTGCTGGTGCTCGACGGCTACGATTTCCGCTACGACTACCAGAACACCGTGCGCGGGGCCGTGCACCGCCTGGTGTACCTCGACGATTTGCACGCCTACCCCCTGGCCGCCGACCTCGTGCTCAACCCTGCCGGCGGCCTCACGCCGGCCGATTACGAGTTGCGCCAGCCGGGTGCCCGCCTGCTCAGCGGTCCGGCCTACGCGCCCCTGCGGGCCGCTTTCCAGTCCGGGCCGGCAGCCGAAGCCGGCGCACCGGCCCCCGACCCGGCTACGGTATTCGTCTGCCTGGGCGGGGCCGACCCCACCCACCAGACCCGCCGCGTGGCCGCCGAATTGCTGGCCCTGCCGGGCATCTGCCAGGTGCACGCGGTGGTGGGCAGCGCCTACCAGGGCTGGGAAACGCTGCACGCCTGGGCCGCCGGCCAGCCCCGCCTCACGCTGCACCGCCACCTCGCGGCCCCCGAGCTGGCGGCCCTCATGCGCCGGTGCGGGGCCGCCGTGTGCTCGGCCAGCACCGTGAGCTACGAGTACTGCGCGGCCGGTGGCGGCCTGCTGCTGCTGCTGCCCACCGCCGCCAACCAGCACGACCTCGACCACTACCTGCGCGCCGCCGGCCTGGCGCGTCCCTTCACGGCCGCGGCCAACATCCTCACCTCCTCCGAAGCCGGCCGGCTGGCTGCGGAGATGCAGGCGGCCCAGCGCCGGGTGTTCGATGGGCAGGCCCCGCGGCGCCTGCGCCAGGAGCTGCGGGCCCTGCTGCTGCCCCCGCCGCCCTTCGCCCTGCGCCCCGTAACGGCCGCCGATTCGGCCCAGCTGCTGGCCTGGACCAACGAGCCGGCCGTGCGCCATTTCTCCTTCAACCCCGAGCCCGTAGCCGAGGCCGACCACGAGCGGTGGCTGGCCGCCCGGCTAACCGACGAAAACGCCCTGCTGCTGCTGGCCCGCGACGCGGCCACGGGCCACTCGGCCGGCCTCATCCGGTTCGCGGTGGAAGCCGACACGGCCACGCTCAGCTATTTGCTCGATGCCGAGTTCCGGGGCCGGGGGCTGGCGCCGCTGCTGCTGCTGGCCGGCACCCGGCAGCTGCTGGCCCAATTCCCGCAGGTGCGCCGGGTGCTGGGCCACGTGCAGCCGGCCAACGCTGCCTCGGTGCACGCCTTCGAGCGGGCCGGTTTTCAGCTGGAAGCCCCGGCTGGGGCGGTCGATTCGCTGACGTTTGCCTGGCTGGGAGCGGGTACTTGAACTCCTAGTGAGAGTTAGCGCTAGAGAACTAGCTCCCCTCCTTGGAAAGGAGGGGTTGGGGGTGGTTGAATACGCCTGAAGGACAACTAGAATTAGTTTCTAGCTGATGTTCAACGCTCATCAACCACCCCCAGCCCCTCCTTTCCAAGGAGGGGAGCTAGTTCTCTAGCCCTAGCCCTGAATCAGCGGCGGCAACACGCTAATGGTCGCGAAACAGAACTTCGTGCCCCAACCCAGCTATCCGTATTTTTGCCCCATGACGATTTCCTTCGGCTCCCGCCTCGTAGGCCCCGACCAGCCCCCGTTCATCATTGCCGAGCTCAGCGGCAACCACAACCAGGACCTCGACCGGGGCCTGGCCATTGTGGATGCCGTGGCCGCCGCCGGGGCCCACGCCATCAAGCTCCAGACCTACACCGCCGATACCATGACCCTGCCCGGGGCCTACCGCATCGACGACCCCAACTCGCTCTGGTACGGCCGCGAGCTGCACGAGCTTTACCAGCAGGCCCACACCCCCTGGGAGTGGCATAAGCCACTGTTCGACCGCGCCCGCGAGCACGGCATGCTGGCCTTCAGCTCGCCGTTTGATGAAACGGCCGTCGATTTTCTGGAAACCCTCGACGTGCCGGCCTACAAGATTGCCTCCTTCGAGAACACCGATTGGCCCCTGCTGCGCAAAGTAGCCGCTACCGGCAAGCCCGTGATTATGAGCACCGGGGCCAGCACCCTGGCCGAAGTGGCCGAAGCCGTGGAGGTGCTGCGCGAAGCCGGCTGCCGCGAGCTGGTGCTGCTCAAGTGCACCAGCACCTACCCCGCCACGCCCCAGAACACCAACCTGCGCACCCTGCCCCACTTCCAGCAGCTCTTCCCCGATACGCTGGTGGGCCTCTCCGACCATACCATGGGCGTGGGTGCCTCGGTGGCCGCCGTGGCCCTGGGTGCCTGCGTCATCGAAAAGCACGTTACCCTGCGCCGGGCCGACGGCGGCGTGGACTCGGCCTTCTCGCTGGAGCCCGCCGAAGTGGCCCAATTAGTCACCGAAACCGAGCGGGCCTGGCAGGCCCTGGGCCAGGTGCAGTACGGTGTGCAGCGAGCCGAAGAAAAGAGCCGCCTCTACAAACGCTCCTTGTACGTGGCCCAAAACGTGCAGGCCGGCGAAATTTTCACCAAGGAAAACCTGCGCGTCGTGCGCCCCGGCGACGGCCTGCCCCCCCGCTACTTCGACCAGATTCTGGGCAAACCCAGCCGCCAGAACCTCGCGGCCGGCACCCCGCTTACCTGGGAGGCATTGTGAGATATGTAGCGGAATAACGTCATTCAGAGCGCAGCGAAGAATCTCGCGTGCTGACGTTGAGTACCATTGCAATGTCAGCACGCGAGATTCTTCGCTGCGCTCTGAATGACGTTCTCTTATCATATTCATCAAATGCCTCATCCCGCGCCCAATCCCCAATCGTCAGGCTCCCCCCTCTCCGGCGGAGAGGGGGGCCGGGGGGGTGAGGTGGCCCGCCTGCGCGACATTCTCCAGCTGCGCTTCACCGACCTGTTTTCCTCGCTGCCGCCTCACACCCTGGAGCCCATTTCGCCGGCCAGCCCCTGGAAACGGCTGCTGAAGGTGCTGGGCTACGCGGGGCTGCGGCTGGTGGGCAACGTGTTCCAGCAGGTGCGCAACCCCGAGCAGCTGCGCGGCAAGGTGTGGCTGTACGTGGTGAGCCAGAACAACTACGACTCCCTGCACTTTCTGCGCGAGGCCCTGCCCGATGCCGTGCTGGTAGCCGGCCAAAGCAAGCAGATCGGGCGCTACAATGGATCCGTCAACCGCCTCTCGCTGCGGCGCAAGCTGCTGTACTACGGCCAGCTACCGGGCGTGTACCGGGCCCTGCGGCGCACGGAAGGGCCGCGGGCCGGGCGGTTTTTCGATTTGATTTTCAACGCCATCGGCTACTACGAGGTGTACCGGCGGGCCCTGCGCCACTACCGGCCCCGGGCCGTGGTTTTCGCCAACGACCACAACGACGACGCCCGGGCCCTGCTGCTGGCCTGCCAGGCCGAGGGCGTGCCCACGGCCTACGTGCAGCACGCCACCGTCAGCACCAGCTTCCCGCCCCTGGGCTTCGATTTGAGTCTGCTCGAAGGCCAGGATGCCCTGGACAAGTACCGGCAGTGCGGCCCCGTAGCGGGCCGCACTGGCCCTGGTGGGCATGCCCAAAGCCGATGCCTTCCTGGCCGGCCGCAACCGCGCGCCCGCCGTGCGCCGGGTGGCCCTGGCCTGCAACACCCTCGACGACACGGCCGCCATTACCGCCACCCTCGACTACCTGCTGCCGCGAATTTCCCGACCTCACCTTCACCTTCCGCCCCCACCCCGGCGACGCCCGCGACTTCTCGTTTCTGGCCGCCCGCCACCCGGCGCTGCGCTTTTCCGATGCCCGCCGGCAAAACGTATTCGAGTTTCTGAGTGAGCACGATGCGCTGATTGCCGCCGATACCAGCACCCACCTCGAAGCCACCCTGCTCAACCTGGCCAGCGTGTACTTCCGCTTCGGCGCCCACGGCATTGCCGACGACTACTACGGCTACGTGGCCCACGGCCTGGTAGAGCGGGCCGATACGCTGCCGGAGCTGGGCGCCTGGCTGCGGCGCTACCAGCAGGCCAAACCCCTCGACCTGTACCAGCGGGCCGCCTACTACAACGCCACCCTGGGCACCCCCGACGAAGGCCACAGCCAGCAGCGGGCGGTTCGGCTGCTGCAGGAGTGGCTGGCGGAAACAGCCCCGGCGGCGCTGGCGTAATTTCCCGCAGAGGCGCGCAGAGGTATGCGCAGAGGTTCGCTGAGTTGTTCTGGTTTACTTTGCAGGATGCCTGCCCCGCCGCTGCCCGTTGTTGAGACCTATTACCGCCGAACTGCGGCTGGCGTATGTGCTGCGGCACTTTCGGGAAGCGTATGACGGGGTGCCAACCGTCACTATTGGCTACGCCGGCACCCAGCCGCAAATTGAGGTAGCGGCAACTGACCATCGACTTCTTTGCTGGCACCGCGCCCTACCCTGCCGAACCCAACTGGCGCGAGTGGGGTGGGCAGCGGCTGCCGTTTTTCTTTGATGAGAGTCCGGAATTACCGCTGCTGGAACTGCTGCCGGAAAGCCGGGCGCGCATCAACGCTGATGTGATTTCGGCCGCTTTTTACCTGCTCAGCGGCTGGCAGGAGTTCTTTTCGGAGGAGCGCGACCAGCACGGGCGCTTTCCGTACTCGGCCAGCGTGCAGGCCCGCTACGGGTTCGTGGCCGTGCCGGTAGTCAACTACTACTTCGATATCCTGAAAACGGCCGTCGAGCACGTAACCGGCCAGCTGCTGCACCCGCGCCGCTGGGCCGGCGGGGCCACCTGGGCCGCCTGCATCACCCACGACATCGACAACCTCTACAGCGCCTGGAAAGCAGCCCGCCAAAGCCGCCCTGCGGCGCGGCAATCTGCTCAGTTTCGGCCGGCAACTGTGGCAGCACTTCACCCAGAAAGACGCCTGGGACAACCTGGAACTGGTGCAGCAAACCGTGGCCGAATACGGCGCGAAAAGCACGTTCTTCTTCCTGCCCGAGCACCGCAAAGCGCCTAATGGCACGCCCAATGCTGATTATCGATTACCAGCCAAATCCAGTAGTTCGGTAAGTGTCTTATCAACAACCGGGAGCGAAGTAGCACTTCACGGCAGCTTGGCACGTCAACTAACCCGCGACAAGCTGCACTACGACGCGGAGCAGATGTGCCGCCTTGGCCCGACCAGTCAGGGCCTCCGCTTTCACTACCTGAGCTGGGAGCCACGCATCACCCCGGCGCTGGTAGATGACTCTGTTATTCGCCTACGATTCCACCCTGGGCTTTGCCGAGCACTACGGCTTTCGGAACTCGTACTGCCTGCCGTTTCGGCCCTTCGATTTCCGCACTGGCCAGGCCCACGACTTCCTCGAAATCCCGCTCAACGTGATGGACACCACCCTCCACCACCCCCGCTACCTGCAACTGGCCCCCGAGGAAATCCTGCCGGCCCTACTGCCCATGTTCCGGGAAATCGAGCGGTTCGGGGGCGTGGCCACGGTGCTCTGGCACAACGAGAACTTCGACCCCGCCAACCAGCGCAACGGCCCCGCGCAGTTCCGCGTCCTCATGGAGTACCTTCGCAGCCGCAACGTGGCGTTTGGCACCTGCCGGGATATCTGGGCACAGACAGAGCTACGACTGTATCCTGAGCGCGCGAAGTACCTTCCGTCAGTTGACGAACAGATTCGTGTTGCGGTAGAGATGCTTCGGCTTCGCTCAGCATGACGTTCTTTTCTGCCCCGAACGTCAACTCACTCATTCACTCATTCACTCATTCACCGTTTGGGTATCGTTCAGCGGCAGGGGCTGCGCAACACCGTTATTTCTTACCTGGGGCTGGCGCTGGGCTTCGTGAGCACCACGCTGGTGCTGCCCCGGTTTTTCGCGCCCGGGCAACTGGGCCTGACGGGCACGCTGGCCTCGCTGGCGACGCTGTTTGCCCAGGTGGCGGCGTTTGGGTTTGCCAGCGTCGGGATTCGGTTTTTCCCCTACTTCCGCAACCGCGAAAACGGCCACCACGGCTTTCTGCCCTTCCTGCTGGGCATTCCGCTGCTGGGCTTCGCCGTGATGACGGTGCTGTACCTGGCCGGCCGGCCCCTGGTGCTGGGGTTCTACGAGGCCCCCGACGCGGCCCTGCTGGACACGTATTACGTCTGGGGGGCGGTTTTCGCGCTCTTCACGCTGCTCTATTCCCTGCTCGATGCCTACCTGAAAGCGCTTTACCACACGGCTTTCTCATCGTTTTTGCAGGACATTCTGCTGCGGCTGCTCATTGTGGGCGGGGCCGTGCTGTTTGCCCAGGGGTGGCTCTCGTTTCACGGCTACGTGCTCTGGTATATCGGCGTGAATGGGCTGCTGGTGCTGCTGCTCACGGGCTATCTGCTGCGCATTGGGGAGCTGCATTGGCGGCCCCGGCGGGCAGTGCTGGCGGTGCGGCCGGTGCGCGAGCTGTTTAGCATGGGCGCGTTCACGCTGCTGGGCTCACTGGCCGGTTCTATTATCATGTATATTGATACCCTCATGGTGGGCTCGCAGGTGAACCTGGCGGCGGCCGGCATCTATGGCATTGCCTTCAACATCAGTACGGCACTGGCCATTCCGGCCCGCTCGATCAATAAAATCGCCTTCCCGCTGCTGGCCGATTACTGGAAGGAGCAGAACCTGGCGGGCATGGCCGATTTCTACCGTCGCACCACCCGCCTCAACGCGCTTATCGGCTGCTTTCTG
The DNA here is from genome assembly GCA_963711295.1 of uncultured Cytophagales bacterium. Classification (GTDB taxonomy): domain Bacteria; phylum Bacteroidota; class Bacteroidia; order Cytophagales; family Hymenobacteraceae; genus Hymenobacter. Next base: position 114,890 of record CAVQDF010000003.1, on the reverse strand, counting down.
GCCCTGGGCATCGGCCTTAACCTACCGTTCATCTACTCCCTCATGCGGCCCGAGTTTGCCCAGGGCACGCTGGTGGTGCTGCTGCTGCTGGGCAGCCGGCTGTTCGATGGTATCACGGGGCTAAACGGCCTCATCCTGATTACCTCGGCCCGCTACCGTTTCGATTTGGTATTCAACGTGTCGCTGGCCCTGCTCATCGTGGGGCTCAACCTACTGCTGATTCCGCGGCTGGGCATGGTGGGCGCGGCCGTGGCGGCAGTAGTGGCGCAGGTCAGCATCAACCTGGCCCGCACCTGGTTTGTGTGGCGCAGCTTCCAGATGCAGCCCTTTACCTGGCGCATTCCGCTGATTCTGGGCATTACGGCGGCGGCGGGCGCGGCCGGGTACCTGGTGCCGGCCGTGGGCTCGCCCCTGCTCACGATGCTGGTGCGCTCTACGGTGCTCACGGCCGTGTACGGCGGCCTGGTGCTGGCCACCGGCACCGCCCCGGAAGCCGGCGCGCTGCTGGCCACCCTGCGTAAACGGGTGGGCCGGTAACTGCGTTTGGTGCCCCTTTAAACACAGCAACTGCCGGCTCTTTGGGGGCCGGCAGTTGGTGTGTTGAAGGGGCGAGTTTCGCGTATCATTGCTGACGGCAGCGTCTGGCGTTGTCGTTCCACGATACGCGAAGCTGGAGCTTCGCGCTACAACCCTACGGCCCCTTTCATTTGCAGGAGTATTGGTAAAGAACCAGGTATTACGCCACCTGCCGTTGCGCCTTCGGCGCGGGCCTGCTGGCCCAGCTTGCTGTGCTTGCGGCCGTAGCCGTAGTAAATAGCCAGCCCGATGGCCAGCCACACGGCCAGCCGCAGCCAGGTTTCCCAGGGCAGCGACACCATCATCACCAGGCAGGTGAGGATGCCCAGAATGGGCACCAGCGGCACCCAGGGCGTGCGGAAAGCCCGGGGCGCGTTGGGTTCGCGCTTGCGCATGATGAGCACGCCCGCACACACCATCACGAAGGCCAGCAGCGTGCCGATGCTCGTCATTTCGCCTACCACCGAGATGGGCACGAAGCCCGCGAACAGGGCAATAAACAGGCCCAGCAGCAGGTTCGACTGCATGGGCGTGCGGAAGCGCGCATGGATGCGGGCGAACACCGGGGGCAGCAGCCCATCCTTGGCCATGCTGAAAAACACCCGGCTCTGGCCCAGCAAATCCACCAGAATCACGGACGTATAGCCAATGATGATGGCGATAATAACGGCCCCCGACAGCCAGGCGTAGGGCGTTTTTTCGATGGCAATGGCCACCGGGGCAGCGCTGTTTTTGAACTCAGTGTAATTGGCCAAACCCGTCATCACGTAGCCAAACAGCACGAACAGCACGGTGCAGACGGCCAGTGAGCCGAGGATGCCGATGGGCAGGTTGCGCTGCGGGTTCTTGGTTTCCTGGGCCATCGTGGCCACGATGTCGAAGCCAATGAACACGAAGAACACCACGCCGGCCCCGCGCAGCACTCCGCTCCAGCCGAACTCGCCGAACGTGCCGGTATTGGCCGGAATATAGGGGTGGTAGTTGGCGGGGTCGATGTACTGCCAGCCCAGGGCAATGAACACCAGCACCACGGCCACTTTCAGCGTAACGACCAGCGCATTGAACCAGGCCGAGCCGGCCGTGCCCCGGATGATGATGAGCGTAATGGCCAGCACGATGAGCATAGCCGGCACGTTTACTAGCCCGTGCACCTCGCCCCCGCCGCCGGCCAGCGTGGCCGTCTCGAAGGGCGACATCACCAGCTGGGGCGGCAGGTGCAGGCCGTACTTGCCCAGGAACTTGAGCAGATACTGCGACCAGCTGATGGCCACCGTGGCCGCGCCCACCGAGTATTCCAGGATCAAGTCCCAGCCGATAATCCAGGCGAACAGCTCGCCCATGGTGGCGTAGGCGTAGGTGTAGGCCGAGCCCGAAACGGGCACCAGGGAGGCGAACTCGGCGTAGCACAGGGCCGAGAAGGCGCAGCCCACGGCCGCTACCACAAACGAGAGCGTGATGGCCGGACCGGCGTTGTTGGCGGCCGCAATGCCGGTAAGTGAGAACAGCCCGGCCCCGATAATGACGCCGACGCCGATGGTAATGAGGTTGAAGCCGTTGAGGCTACGTTTGAGGGTGTTGCTGCCCGTTTCGGCCGCTTCCTGCCGCAGCAGGTCCAATGATTTTTTGAGCATAAAACAAGAGGAAATGCGCGCCGCTTGCCGCGGCGCGCATTCGGGCAATAGTAAACCGGACCACCAGCGGCCCGGGAGGTTAAGTTATCAGGCCAGCACCCGGATAACCGATTCGGAAAAGCGCTCCATTTCCTCCAGCTGGGGGCTGGCCTGGAGCAGGAAGAAATCGACGCCCACGCGCTCGAACTCGCCGATGCGGTCCTGGAGCTGGGCGGGCGTGCCGGTGAGGCCCGTGCGCAGGCCCCGGTTGGAAACCGAGTAGTCCTGCAGCGACACCTGCTGTTCGAGCTGGGTGCCGGCCAGCCACTGCTGGTAGTTGCCGAAGCCGGCGGCCGTGGCCTTCACGTCGGTGATGCGGGCCAGCTCCCGGCTCACGGCCTGCTCGGTTTCGCGCACGATGGTGTAGCCGGCCACCCCAAACTTCATCGGCGGCAGCCCTTTTTGCTCGCGGCGGCGGCGCATGTCGGCAATGCGGGCCCCGATTTGGGCGGGCGAGTCGCCGTGCATTACGTAGCCGTCGCACTGGGTCGAAATCAGGTCTTTGGCCGCCTCCGACTCGCCACCGGCGTACAGGAACGGAGCCTTGGCGGGCTTGGGCTGCAGCACGTTGTCGGTGAGCTGGTAGTACTTGCCTTCGTAGCTGAAGTGGTCGTGCTCCCAGACGTTTTTCACCACATCGAGCCACTCGCGGGTGCGGGCGTAGCGGTCGTCGTGCTGCTCGAAGTGCAGGCCGTACTTGGTGGCCTCGTCGCGCCACCAGCTCGACACCACGTTCAGCGAAAGGCGGCCGGGGGCAATCAGGTCGATGTTGGCAGCCTGCTTGGCCAGCAGCGCCGGCTGATGAAACGTGGGCCGCACGGCCACCATAATTTCGAGCTGCTCGGTTACGGCGGCCAGGGCGGCGGCCGTGCTCCAGGCCTCCAGCGCGGGCGCCTCGGGCCCCTTGATGTCGTTGAGGTAGAGCTCGGCAATAAGGGTCAGGTCGTAGCCCAGCGCCTCGCTGCGGCGGGCCAGCTGCTTCACGTAGGTCCAGTCGGTGGGCATCTGCTCGTCGGCCACGTTGCGCAGCCAGCCCCCGAAAACGGGCATCCAATAGCCAAATTTCATAGGTCCAGGGTGGTTGAGGAGCCTTGGGCTCCGGGTTACCGGAAAAATTTTGATCAGCCTGCCACTTCGGCCGCCGCCGGGGCCGCCGCCAACTTGCCGGGGGTGGCGGGCAGCTGGGTTTCGAGGTAGTCCACGAAGCGGGCGTAGGGGTCGAAACCGACCACGTTCACGGCGTCGGCCACGAAGTTGGACAGGGCGTTGATGTCGTAGAACAGCACCTGCCCGGTGCGCTCGTCGATCAGGTACTCCACGCCGCCCACGTCGATGCTGGCGGCGGCCACAATGCGTTCCACGGCTTCGATGACCTCGGCCGGGGGCGTAAAAGCCTCCACCTGAATGCCCTTTTTGGGGGCCTCAGTCAGGCAAAACTCGGCCGACGGCTCTTCCGGCACTTGGCAGATTTCGGCCGGGCACAGGTTGAAGCTCTCGCCGGTGGTGTACACCTTCATGGCGTAGAGAAACTTGCCGTTGAGCGTCTCGACCCGGTGAATGTGGCCCCCGCGGGGCGTTACGTACTCCTGCACCAGCGCCGTCTGGTCGAGGCCCAGATCCAGCTGATTGGCCTCCACGGCGGCCTGCAGGCCCGCCAGCGTATCGAAGCGAATGATGCCCGCCCCGCTGCCCCCAATGTTCACTTTCACTACTACCGGAAAGCGCAGTTCGCGGGCGGCCTCCACGGCCCGGCTGGGGTGGTTTATCACCCGCGAAGCCGGGTAGCCCAGCCCCAGCGACTCAAACAGGGACAGTTGCCGGGCCTTGTTGGTTTCGATGGCCGTAGCCGCCGAGCCGTTGATAATGCGCGTACCGATGCGCTCTAGATGGGTGGCGTAGCCGGCCGTATGGAAAATACCCTGCCCGTGGCCCCGCAGGTAGGCCGAGGAGCTCATCCGGTTCACCACCAGACTGTAGGGACTCTCCTTTTCGGCGGGGTTGAAGAGGTGGTGGGCGGCGTCGATTTTCTCGTAGGGCAGCCCGCGCCGGTCGAGTTCGGCAAAGAGGGGCTTAAACCATTCGGGGTGCTCGAAATAGATGCCAATAGGTTTGGTGGCAGCAGACATAACCAGGAAAAAAAGAGGTGGCAAAGAAGAAATAATCCACTGAGCATCACCTGTTCTGCCTTCTCCGGCCCGCAGTTAACTGGCCGCTCTGGTGGCGCAACCGCCAACGGCCTCAGCCGGTGCCCCCGGCCCCGGACAGGCCCAACGGCCCACCCCGACGACCGATGCGGGCCCGCGGATGACTTGGTAACAGAGGAAGAAAGGAAAACCGGCGCAGCGGCGGACTCTAAGCCCGCGCTTACTCAGCGGCTAGGCAGGCATGAGCGCCTGCAACCGGTACTTAGGCCCGGCAACAACAGCCCCAACAGCAACACATGCCGGCCCGGGACCGAAATACGGCGGGCGCAACAGTGATGGTGGCAGAAAACAGCAGGGCGTTGTTGGAGGCGTCCACGGTAACTTGTTTTTATATGGTCAGGACTTGGCACCGTGCCCGCGGTTGCGGATGGTTGCCGACGCTTCATCGAGCCTGTCTCTCAGCGCCTCTTTATAAAAACAATCCTTCGGGGAAGAAAGAATTGATGGGGCAAAGGTAAATCCGGATTGCTGCCCCGGCAACTGCTGACCTGCCCAGCCGGCCCCTTTTCAGTTACCGCAGCCCGGGTCTAATAGCTGCTAAAAGCCACGACACTATAATTTAACCATCTGTTGATCAAGATATTTAACCACGATGACGTTTTTACTGACACAGGGTTTAATGTAAAAATTTAAATTTTTAAAGCCGGCTGATTAGGGAGCTGGCGGGCAAAACTGGCACCGGAGTTGCAAATACCCTTCCCAGAGGCCCAAACGTCAGCCGGACGGTAAATGGGCTTTTCTCCTTCGAACATAAACTTTCCCATAAATCACCATGAAAAAGTTCCTTTTCATTCTCGCCGCCTTTTCGTTCTCTGCCGCCGCCGCTTCGGCTCAAACGGCGCCCGCTAAAACTGCCCACGGCCAGCACTACAAAGGTGAGCGTAAAGCCGACCACGCCAAGCTCACCCCCGAGCAACGCGCCGACCGCTCGGCCCAGCACCTGACCAAGCAGCTCAGCCTCTCCGCTGCCCAGACCCAGCAGGTGCGCCAACTCTACCTGAGCCGCGCCCAGGCCATGCAGGCCCACAAGGCCCAGGCCGGTTCTGCCGTTGCCAAAGCCGATAAAAAGCAGCACCACGCGGCCATGAAAGCCGAAAAAGCCCAGTACAACGCTCAGCTCAAGCAAATTTTGAGCGCCGACCAGTACGCCAAGTACACCCAGATGCAGGCCGACCAAATGGCGAAACGCCAGGCCAAGCGTCAGGCTAAAGGCTAAGGGCTGCGGTTCACAAAAAAGAGGCCTACCTAGTGGTAGGCCTCTTTTTTGTGCGTTCAAACGTCAGCTTACTGCCTGAATGTCGACTGGCAAGGCTCAGGCAGGGAGCAGCGGCGGCGGGGAGGAAAACCAGCGGAGGCGGTAGCACATGATGGCCGTTTCGCCAAGCTGCTCCAGCAGGCGGTAATTGGCCACTGCGCCTACTGCCGCGCCCACCACGGGCAACAGCTGGGCCATTTTGGCCAGGTCGATGTAGTCGCGGTACTCCTGCTGAAACTGGCGCCAGTCGAAGGTTTCGGCGGTGGCAGTGGCCCCGGTAGCGGGCCAGTCGGCCAGTTGGCGGTAGGTTTCGCGGCGGGTGTGCTGGCTGCTGAAGGCCAGCTGGAAGATGTGCAGCAGGTAGAGCCGCTCGGGAAGCTGGCGCACATCGTGGCCGTAGAGGGCGGCAATGTCGAAAAGCAGCTTGAGCTTGATGCCGAGCAGCAGCGGAAAATCGGCCAGGCCCAGCAGAAAGCCCCCGGCCCCGGTAGCCCCGCCCTCCACGGCCGCCGTGTTGCGGTAGGCCCGAATGCGTTTCCGGACCCGGGCCTCGCGCTCGGCCAGCGTGCCTTCGGTTATCGGCCGTTGCGTGGTATGCGTGGAGCCGAACAACACGCCCTGCACCATCTTCTGGATGGCCGTGGTGAGGGCGCGGTGCAGCTTTTCGGGCAGCAGCGCGTTGAGGCGAGCCTGCACCAGCCGCGTGAAGCGGTTGAGCAGCGTGGGCTTCTGCTGCATCCGCCGCTGCCAAGCGCGCAGGTCGGTCAGGGCTTGCTGGTCGTGGGGGGCGCTGGTCACCATAAATTCAATATGGAGAAAAAATCAATATGAAGCCATATAGCACGAATGACACCATGCCCCCGTAAAAAAGCCACCTCATATACCGCACGTCTTCCTCCATAATATGGGCCGGCGATAAAGATCGATCAACTCCGTATTTGGACATAGTACAAGGAATGAACTCCCGCAAATATCTCCGCCAAAACAGCAGCCGGACGATGTGATAAAGACCAAAAGCCAACAGCGGAAAAACAGCCGCAATTGGATTCAGCAAACCCAATACAAGCGTTATTAAAAGCCAACCCGCAGAAACCGGAATGTTACGCAAACGCCCCACACCATCGGAGGAAACTGTAACCTGTGCCACCAGATATGCCACTGCATAGTAATACCAAACTCCTACGCTCGGAAATGCCGTGTCGCTGTGACCCAGCACGTAGCTTGAGAAGTTGAGCACAAAGCCACCCAGAACAAACAGCAAATAGCTTCCCAACAGCCTCCAGTCAGATCGGGATAGTTCTCTTACAATCAACCCACCACAATATACTTTCACCAATAACTTCTTCCTCATCTACTTCAGCGCATAAATACGCTCAATCATCTCCACCACCTTCAGGCCTTCCAGCGCATTAGTCGTGGCTACGCCGCGCTGCCGGATGGTTTCGACTACGTTATCGATGACGTGGACGTGGTTGGCGGCCGAGCCCTGGTAGGGGCCGTACTGGTTGGCCGGGTTGGTGGGCGCAAGTTCGGGCATGGTGTAGTCGCGCAGGTGGCAGTACTCCACTTTATCCATGTACTGGCCGCCCAGGCGCAGGCTGCCGTGCTCGGCCACCACCGTCAGGGAGCTTTCCAGGTTCCGGTCCCAGACGGCGGTGCTGTATTGCAGTGTGCCGCTGCCGCCGCGCACGAAGTCGAACGTCACTAGGCCCGAGTCCTCGAACTCGGTGAGGTGGGCGTGGGTGAAGTCGCGGAAGCGGGCCGAGATGTTGGTGATGTCGCCGAACACCCAGTAGAGCAGATCTACGAAGTGGCTGAACTGGGTGAAGAGCGTGCCCCCGTCGGCGGCGCGGGTGCCGTGCCAGCTGCCAGGCGTGTAGTACCGCTCGTCGCGGTTCCAGAAGCAGTTGAGCTGCACCAGAAACACCTGGCCCAGCCGGCCTTCCTCGACCACCTGCTTGAGCCAGGCGGCGGGCGGCGAATAGCGGTTTTGCATCACCCCGAACACGAAGCGGCCGGTTTGCAGGGCCGTGTGTACAATGTCCTCGGCGTCGGACTTGCGCAGGGCCAGGGGCTTTTCGACTACTACGTGCAAACCCGCCCGCAGCCCCCGGATGGCCTGGCGGGCGTGCAGGCCGTTGGGCGTGGCCACCGTCAGCACGTCGGCGGCGGGGCCGTGGGCCAGGTAGTCGTCGAGGGAAGGAAAGAACGGGACGCCGGGGAAGTCGGCGGCCAGCGCCGGGGCCAGCTCGGGCCGGATATCGACCAGCGCCACCAGTTGGGCCTCGGCGTTGGCGGCCACCAGCGCGGCGTGGCGGCGGCCGATGTGGCCCACCCCGCAGATAACAAAACGAACCGCCGGCAGCGAATCAGCCATTTAGGGAGCTACAAGTTTCAGGCTGCAAGCTACACGCTTTGTTGCGGGCGACAAGGTGCGAGCCTTCCCCAACCCTGGCCGACGAGGCGCTGCCCCTGTTTAGCTGCTGCGCCGGGGCCCAACGGATTTCGATTCCGGCCGGGGGAAGCCAGTTGGCCGGTTTAAAACCTGCCGCTTGTAGCTTGCAGCCTAAAGCTTACAGCCAATGACAACAGACATTGCCGGTTTCTCAGTGGACCTTGTGCGCAAGCGCATGCGCAGCCTGCGCCTGACGGTGTACGCCGGGGGCCGCATCCGGGTATCGGTGCCGCTGCAAACACCCTTGGCAGCAATTGAGGAGTTTGTGCAGGCCCGCCGGGGCTGGATTGAGAAGCATCAGCAGCGCTTCGCTACCCGCGAGCCGGCCCCGCAGCTGCGCTACGAGTCGGGCGAAACGGTGCCATATATGGGCCAGGCGTACGAACTGCTGGTGAGCCCGGCGGCGGGGCGGGCCAGCGTGATTTTGCTGCCTGAGCACGGCCAGCTGCGCCTGTGCGTGCCCGAGGGCAGCACCGCGGCCCAGCGGGAAGCCGTGCTCAGGGCCTGGTACCGGCAGCGGCTGAAACAGTTGTTGCCAGCACTTTTCGCCCAGTGGGAGCCCGTGGTAGGCCGTGCGGCGGTGGCCTGGGGCGTGAAGCAGATGCGCACCCGCTGGGGAACCTGCAACATCGGGGCCCGCCGCATCTGGCTGAACCTGGAGCTCATCAAGCGCCCCCTCCCCTGCCTCGAATACGTGCTGGTCCACGAGCTGACCCACCTGCATGAGCGCCTCCACAACGCCCGGTTCTGGGGCCTGATGGACCAGTTTATGCCCGCTTGGCGCCAGCACAAGGCCGAACTCAACCGGGTGCTGCTGGCTCCCGGTGCCGCCCCCGACGCCGACTAAACCGGGCTCCCGAAGCGCATCAGCGGGCTACCGCCTGCCGCTCTGAAGCGGGCGGGCAAACGGCTCAGGCGTGCTTGCCGGGGTTCCAGCCCCGGCCGGCGAGGTGCTGCCGGCCGGCGGCCACGGCCCCTTCTTCCAGGTGGGTGCCCATCGAGTCGTTCCAGCGGTTGAGGTAGCCAAACAGGCTCACTACACCCAAAATTTCCACGATTTCGCCTTCCGTCCAGTGCTGGCGCAGCGTGTGGCTGATGGATTCGTTCACGGCGTTGGGCACGGCCGAGGCGGCCACGGCGAATGCCAGGGCGGCCCGCTCAGCATCCGAAAAAGCCGGGTGCGTGGCGTATTCCCAGATGTGGTCGAGCTGCTGCTGCTCGGCCCCGTAGCGTTCGGCGGCCAGAATGGTATGGGCCTGGCAGTACTGGCAGCCAGCGGCGTGGCTGCTGATGTAGCCGATCAGGCGCTTGAGGGCGCTGGTCACGCGGCCCTGGTTGGCCATCACGGCCTTGTTGAGCTCGATAAAGGCCGTGGCAATGGCGGGGCGATGCTGCATCGTGAGCACGCTGTTGGGGCAGAAACCCAGCGTTTCGTTGAAGAAAGTAGCCAGCTGCGCCACTTCCGGGTTGGCATCGGGAGCAAGCGGGGTTACGAGCGGGGTAGCCATAAGCGGGAGAATTCAGGAAAGGTAAGACGCCGGCGAAAGTACGGGTTTAGGTTAAAGCGTCTCCGCCGGCCCGCCCGTTCGCCGACTCCCCAACCTGGCCCTGGCCACACCCGGCAATGGCTCGGCGGAGGCGAAAACCTGCCCCCGGAACCGGCCGTTCCGGCCCCTTCTTTTTGCTATTCCGCTTATCTCTTTGGCTATACCCGCGTACTAAGGGGCACGCCGTGGGGCCGCGGCCAGTGGCCGGGGCAACTTCCTTTTCAGTTCGCTACTACCTAATCCTTTTCGATATGAGCAACCGCACTGTAGCACAGGTTATCGAGGCCCACGAGGCCTCAGGCCGTTATTTCGACGTGGCCGGCGTCCGCACTTTCGCCCTCGATTATGGCCAGGGCGAGCCCGTTTTCTGCATTCACGGCGTGCCCACGTCGTCGTACCTGTTCCGCAAACTGCTGCGCAGCCTCGAAGGCCAGGGCCTGCGCGGCATCTCGGTAGACATGCCGGGCCTGGGGCTGTCGGACCGGCCCGAGGATTTCGACTACACGTTCCGGGGGTTTGCCCGCTTTCTGCACCAGGCCACCGAGGCGCTGGGCCTGGAGCGCTACCACCTGGTAGTACACGATATCGGTGGCGCTATTGGGCTGGCCCTGGCGGCCGAGCATCCCGAACGCATCCGCTCGCTCACCATCCTGAACATGTTCTACGACACGGTTAACTTCCAGAAACCGTTGCCCATGCGCCCGTTTGAGGTGCCGGTGCTGGGCGAAGCCGAGCTGCTGACCATTCAGCACCCCACCTGGTATTTGCTGTTCAAGGCCATGGGGGTCAGCCATATCGACGAGCTGCCCAAGGAGGAAGTGTATGCCTACGTCGATCTGCTCAAGCGCGACGACGGCGGTAAGGCCTTCCTTAAAATCATGCGCAGCTTCGACCACTCGCAGCAGCTCCAGGACCTGCTCAAAAAGGCCGTCGACCACCCGCCTTACCCGGTGCAGGCCATTTGGGGCGCCGAGGATCCGGCCCTGGATTTCGAGCACTACGGCAACTTGGTGAAGCAGGCCGCGCACCTGCCCATGGTGCATAAGCTGCCTTCCAAGCACTTCTTCCCCGAAGAAAAAGGCCCCGAAATCGCCCAACTGATTGCCGACTTCGCCCGCCAGCAAGCCCGGTAAAAAGAGCGGGGGCGGCCAGAAAGTCTGGCCGCCCCCGCTGGCGGGCTATGCTGCCTGGTGCGCGTTATAGAATCCGCTTCAATTCATTGAAATTGTTGTTGCTGACGGTTTTGCCGGTGCAACCCAGCTGCTGGGCACTGCGCTGGATATTCTGGATGCGGGAACCGGGGTTGGGGTGGGTGCTCATGAATTCCGGCGTGCCGGCCCCACCTTCTTTTTCAGCCTTGATAAAGAAGCCGGCGGCTCCGTCGCAGGCATAATAGTGGGTGCCGTTGAGGTAGATGGTGGAGTACTTATCGGCCTCGACTTCGTAGGCGCGGCTGAACTTGAGCTGGCCCAGGCCGGCGGCAATCTGCACGAGCTGGCTGTTGGCGCGGTTGCCCAGCAGCAGCCCCAGTAGCATGCTGGTACCATACTGCTTCTGCATGGTCTGGGTGCTGTGGCGGCGGTCGGCGTGGGCAATTTCGTGGCCCAGCACCCCGGCCAGCTGGTTCTCGTTGTCGAGGTACTTGATCAGACCCGAGAATACATAAATGTGGCCGCCGGGCGTGGCAAAGGCATTTTGCGTCTTATCGTCCTTGATGATCTGCACGTCCCAGGGGAACTGGGTGCGGTACTTGAGCTGGCCGTTATCGAGCACGCGCTTCACCACGCCATCAAGCAGCTGGTAGGCGCGGGCGTTGCCGCTGCGGCTCAGCAGCTGGCCCTTGGCCCGGTAGAGCGAATCAGTCTGCCGGGCCACCTGGGCACCCAACTCGATATCCTGCTGGACGGAGAAAATATTAAAACCCTGGGCGGGCTTGGTGATGGCGGCGGTGGTCAGGGCAGCCACCCCGGCCAGGGGCAGCACGAGCGTTAGCAAAGAACGGCGCATACGAGAGGGGAGAAAAATCAGGAGAACAGAAAAACAGTGCTTCTACGGAGAAAAGAAAAAACGGTGCCAAACCGCAATACCCCCACCCCGGCCCCTAGGCCAGCCCTGCCCGTACCACGGCCGCTACGTACGCCACCTGCTCCAGGGTCAGCGTCGGATGAATGGGCAGCGAGAGCACCGTGCGCCCCAGCTGTTCGGCCACCGGGAACTGGCCCGCCTGGTAGCCCAGGTAGGCGTAAGCGGGTTGCAGGTGGTTGGGCAAGGGGTAGTACACGGCGCTCGGCACGCCGTGGGCGGCTAAAAAAGACTGGAGCGCATCGCGGCGACCGGGCTCGGCCAGCGTAATGGTGTACTGATGAAATACGTGGCTGCTGCGCGGGTCGCGGGCCGGAATGCGCAGGCCGGGCACGTCGCCAAGCAGCTCGTCGTAGCGGGCGGCCACGTGCTGGCGGGCAGCCGTCCAGGCCGGCAGGTGGGGCAGCTTTACGCGCAGCAGCGCCGCCTGCAGGGTGTCGAGGCGGGAGTTGAGGCCGATGTGCTGATGGTGGTACTTGCGGCTCTGGCCGTGGTTGGCGAGCTGGCGCAGGTAGGCGGCCCGGTTTTCATCAGTGGTAAACAAGGCGCCCCCGTCGCCGAAGCCCCCCAGGTTTTTACTCGGAAAAAAGGACGTAGTGCCCACCTCGCCTACCGTACCGGCTACCCAGTCTCGCCCCATCAGCAGCCTGGAACGTGGCTCCAATGGCCTGGGCATTGTCCTCAATCAGGGCCACGCCGTACTGGTCGGCCAGCTGGCGCAGGGCCTGCAAATCGGCACATTGCCCAAACAAATGCACGGCCACGATGGCCCCGGTACGGGGCGTGAGGGCCGCCGCCACGGCCTGGGGGTCGAGGTTGAAGGTGCCGGGCAGTACGTCGGCGGGCACCGGGCGCAGACCCAGCACGGCGGCGGCCTCCAGGGTGGCCACGTAGGTGAAGGCCGGCACGATGATTTCGGCACCGGCCGGCAGGTTCAGGCTCATCAGGGCCAATTGCAGCGCGTCGGTGCCGTTGGCGCAGGGTACCACATGAGGACCACCCAGGTACTGACCCAGTTCGTGGACGAACTGCCCCACGGCCGGCCCCTGAATAAAGGCCGCCTCGTGCAGGCAGGCGGCAGCGGCGGCATCCAGGGCGGCCCGGAGGGGGGCATGCTGGGCCGGCAGGTCGAGCAGGTAGATGGGCGCGGATGGCGCGGCGGGCAGGCGGGGGAACAACACGGCAAGGACAATAAAGCAGGCGGGGCGGCAAAGGTAACCGGCTTGGGGCGGAGGCCGGCCGGTTAATGCCAGCCCCATCGTAACCAGCGGCGCGCTGCTTGCGTTAACCCCAGAAGGCTTCGGCCTTGGCTCTCTCCCAGTCGTTCTCCCTTTCCAAACTTAAAATTCGCTTGCCATGCTACGCAAAACCCTCACTATAAACGCCCTCTCAGCTGCCTTGCTGCTGAGCGGTGCCGCTTTCACCACCAGTTGTACCAACGCCCAGCAAAACGAAATGTCTTCGGAAAGCGACCAGGCGTACAACGACTTCCAGACGTTCGTATCGGACACGGAAGCCCGCGCCGATGCCGTAGCCGATGAAACGGAAGCTGACTACAACCGCGAAACGGCTCAGCTCAAATCCGACTTCGACGCTAAAGTAGCCTCGGTGGATAAGTACGCTGACCAATACGACGACAGCCGTCGACAGGAAATCGAGCAGTTGCGCAACCGTTATACCACGGCCTACGACAAGCGCGAGATGGCCTGGAACAACCGCTCCGGCAGCGCGTCGGCCGGCTCGATGACGATGGGCAAGTACTATAAGCCCACCTCACCGGCTAGCCGCGTAACCGCCGCCAACGCCCGCCAGGTTTACGAGTCGTTCGTTAGCGAGGTAAAGCAGAACCAGGAGAATTACGATATCAACGACTGGCGCAACATCAACGCCGAGTGGCGCGCTCTTGATGAAGCTTACGATAAGATCAAGGGTGATATTCCCGTCAACGACTTGGCTGAAATCCAGAAGGAGAAGCTCAAGTATGCCGCCTTCAAATCGTACGACAAAACCGGTATTCGCGGTGGCCAAGCCGTCGATGCCGTAACCGGCAAAGCCGAGGACGTCGCCGATGACACCCAGGATGAGCGCTCGGCCGTGGGCAACGCGGTCAGCAATACCGCTTCCGATGTTAAAGAAGTTGGTAAAGACGTTGGCCAGGGTGCCGCCAAAGTAGGTAAGAAAGTAGGCGGAGCCGTAAAAGGTGCCTACAAGGAAGTCAAGTCGGAAGTGAAGAACACCGACAACGACTAACCCCTAGCTTTCCAGCCTAATTACAAAAGCTATAAAGGCGCCGGCTCTTCTTCGGAAGGGTCGGCGCTTTTGCGTTGTCTCTCAGCGCAACTCACTCAGCAGCCAGTACAGTTTCAGGGCATCGAACTGGCGTAGGCTGGGGCGGCCCGAGAGCAGGTTACGGCGCACCTGTTCGTGGCGCAGCTTAAAGGCCGTGCGCACGGCCTCGCTCAGGCCCCAGCGCTGGAGGCGCAGTCCCGCCTGGAGCAGGCGGGTATCGGCCCCGAGGCCCTCGGCGTGGTAAAGCTGCACGAGGTTACGCACGGCGTCGTGGGTTTTTTGCAGGAAGACGGGGGCCTCCTCCAGCCCGTCGTGCAGCACTGGGTTGTCTAAGTGGAGCACCTGCACCTCGGCCTGGCCCAGCAACCAGCCGAATTTGGTATCCTCGTGGCCGTAGCGAGTCAGGCTTTCATCGAGCCCTAGGTCGCGGAATATGCTGGTCCGGATGAGCAGGTTGTTGAGTGTGAGCTGGCCATGGGGGCAGCGCTGGCGCACGGCGGCCGGGCGGGCCTCGCGGTGGCAGCCGTAGAGCCAGCGCAGCCGCAGAGCCGCTTCGGGCGGCGGCTGCGTTTCGTAGCTGGTACCGCCCGCCAGCACCGGCGCGCGGTGGCAGTCGGCCCGGTAACGGGCCAGAAACTGTTGGTCAGGCAGGCGGCTGTCATTATCGAGTAGCAACAGCCAGGCATAGCGGGCGGCGGCGGCCAGCTGGTTACGGATGGCCGACCGGCCCACGTTACAGTCAAGTTCGCGGTACACCACCCCAGGCAACTGGGCCAGTTCGCGGTTAAGCGCCCGAAAAGCCTCGTCCGAGCCGTCATCTAGGCACTGAATTTCCACCGGACCGCGCCAATCGGTGGCCTGCGCCCGCAACGCGTACACCAGCGGGCGCACGTCGTAGTTGAACACCGGAATCAGCACGGAAAGCCCTGACATAGATCGGGAAAGCAGCTAACGGGTGGGAGGCAGGAACGGCTCGGCGGCGGGGGCTGGTGCGGCACTACCTACCAGGAGCCCGGCCCGCGCAGATTGGTTGCCAGGGGTCGTAAATTTTCTCCCGACTTTAGCTTAACTCAAACGGGCTCACAGCCGAGTCGATCAGATGGCCCTGCTCGCACTTAAGCACCCGGCGCGGATACTGCTGAATGATCTGGTAGTTGTGGGTGGCCATGAGCACGGCCGTACCGGCGTTGTTAATTTCCACGAACAGCTGCATGATGCTATCGGCTACATCGGGGTCGAGGTTGCCGGTGGGCTCGTCGGCCAGTAGCAGCAGCGGCTCGTTGAGCAGGGCGCGGGCAATAACCACGCGCTGTTGCTCGCCGCCCGACAGCTGGTGGGGCATTTTACCGGCCACGCTGGCCAGGCCCACGCGCATAAGCACCTCAGAAATGCGCTGCTGCTTGCGGGCTTTGCCCTTCCAGCCGGTGGCATTGAGCACAAACAGCAGGTTGTCGGCCACCGAGCGGTCGAAAAGCAGTTGAAAATCCTGGAAGATGATGCCCAGCTTGCGCCGCAGGAAGGGCACCTTGCTGCTGCTGCCACTGCGGGGCAGCGCAAAACCCACCACCGAACCCGTACCGGCCGGCAGGGGCAAATCGGCGTACAGGGTTTTGAGCAGCGAGCTTTTGCCCGAACCCGTGCGGCCCACCAGATAAGCGAATTCGCCCTTTTCCAGCGCGAACGTCACCTTTTGCAGCACCGTGTTCACGTCCTGCATAATGTAGGCGTCGTGCAGCTCAATTACGGTCATGGGGTTACGGACTTGGGTTGTGAAAGGCGAAGGAACCTGGGCCGCCAATACCTGGCAGAATGCCCTGCCCCTCTAAACCTCCAGTTTCTGGAGCTTACCGAATTCGAGGCCGCTAATAACGCCAGCCAGCTCGGTTTCCTTACCGGCAAGGCCGTAGCGGTGCAAATCCTTCAGCGGGCGGTCGGCCCGGAAGTAGGCAATGAGCACAAACTCCTCATCCCGCAACTGAATGTAGTCGGGGATTTTAGCCTTGCCCTTTACTTTAATGATGTACATTCTTTGAATTGAAAATTAAAAGTGAAAAACTAAAAATCACTGTTCAGGTATTGCTGCTCAGCAACTTCACTTACACGACATTTTTAATTTTTCACTTTTAATTTTTCACTCCTTTTAACCGTTCACCTTTTTATGGTCGGCCAGGAAGGTAGCCAGGCCTTTGTCGGTGAGGGGGTGGTTGAGCAAGCCGGTAATCACGTTGAGCGGGCAGGTTACCACATCGGCACCCAGCTCGGCGCACTGCAGCAGGTGAGGTACGTGGCGTACCGAGGCCGCCAGTACCTGGGTAGGGTAGCCGTAGTTGCTGAAAATGTCCACGATCTGCTGCACCAGTTGCAAGCCATCGTGCCCGATATCATCTAAACGACCGACGAAAGGCGACACGTAGGTAGCTCCGGCCTTGGCGGCCAGCAGGGCCTGCCCGGCCGAGAAAATCAGCGTGCAGTTGGTCTTGATGCCTTTGTCGGAGAAGTAGCGGATGGCCTTCACGCCGTCGCGGATCATGGGCACTTTCACCACAATGTTGGGGTGCAGTTCGGCCAACGCCTCGCCCTCGCGGATGATGTTCTCGTAGTCGGTGGCAATAACCTCGGCCGATACGTCGCCGTCCACCATTTCGCAGATTTGCTTGTAGTGGGCCATCACGGCATCGGTGCCTTTGATGCCCTCTTTTGCCATCAGCGAAGGGTTGGTGGTCACACCATCGAGCACGCCGAGCTCAACGGCTTCCTGAATCTCCTTCAGGTTGGCAGTATCAATGAAAAACTTCACAGGTTCACGGATTAGCACGAATTTCAACGGATTCCACGGATTTTGTGGACGATTGTCCACTGGCCCGCTACGCGTCCGGCGCCGGCAATGGCCGGCCCCGCAAAGTACGCAAAAACAAAAAGGCGGCCCAAATAGGCCGCCTTTTCTGTTTCATCAAAATTATATCATTAGGCCAGCTACGATAAGATTGGTCCGGCTATAAAACCCGTGCAATCCGCTAAAACTCGTGCTTGCCCTTAGTGCAAAAAAAAGCGAGCCAAAATCGCACCGCTCAACCACCTACCCTTGCTACCTTCCGGTCCTGGGGGAATTCAGCAGGAGCTGGTCGTTCTGACTCGCCGGGAACAAAGGTAAGCAGCAATTCAGCGGATTCCGTACAAGTACCGGCATTTTTTCTTTCTACAAGCGGTATCAGCAAGTGAATCAGACGCTTCTTTTTTTAATACTTCCGATTAGCCACCGTCGGCGCGGTGGCCGGGTTGCTGGAAGTGGGTAGCGGCAGGGCGCCTAACAGCGATAGGGCGAGCAGGGGGAGCGAAGAGTGCATCGGGGCGAAGCAAGAGTTCAGGAACAATAACCTATAGAAGGCACCGCAAAGGTGCCGTAGCAAAAATCCTAAAAAAAGGAAAAGTCGTCTCTATTCGTGACTGGTATTTGTCGCCTGATTTGATTGAACTATAGCAGCATAATCATCCTTCAGTGTGCCTGCCGGGGCTCTGATACACGCCGAGTCCTTCCTTTTGCCATTGGTTTGTGACCAGACCTGTGCCCGGCATCACAAGTGCAGGCGATCAGCTGGTGCCAGCATATTGGTGCGAGAAAAAACAGGCTGTGTGCGGCAGGTCTGAACTCTGTGCGCTAATTTTGCCTATGCCTGAACAAATTCTGATTCTCGACTTCGGTTCGCAGTACACGCAGCTCATTGCCCGGCGCATTCGGGAGCTGAATATCTACTGCGAAATTCACCCCTTCACGCACGCCCCGGACCTCACGGAGGATATCCGGGGCGTGGTGCTTTCGGGCTCCCCGTGCTCGGTGCGCGATGCTGGTTCGCCCAACCCCGACCTGAGCCGTTACTTAGGCAAGGTGCCGGTACTGGGCGTCTGCTACGGGGCCCAGCTGCTGGCCCACCAGCAGGGCGGCGAGGTGCTGCCGGCCACCATCCGCGAGTACGGCCGTGCCCGCCTCACCCATATCAACCAGCACCACCCGCTGCTGCAGGGCCTGGAGCCCGGCTCCCAGGTCTGGATGTCGCACGGCGATACCATTAAGGAGCTACCAGCGGGTTTCCTGGCCATTGCCGGTACGCCCGACGTGCAGGTGGCGGCCTACGAAATTGAGGGCCAGCAGACCTACGGCATCCAGTTTCACCCCGAAGTCACGCACTCCACCGACGGCAAGCAGCTCATGCGCAACTTCGCGGTGGATGTGTGCGGCTGCGCTCAGGACTGGACGCCCGAGCACTTCGTGGATGGCATGGTAGCCACGCTGCAAACCACCATCGGCGAGCAGGACCAGGTAATTCTGGGCCTCTCGGGTGGCGTCGATTCGTCGGTAGCGGCGCTGCTGCTGCACCGCGCCATCGGGTCGCGGCTGCACGGCATCTTCGTGAATAACGGGCTGCTGCGCCTGAACGAGTTCGAAGAAGTACTCCACTCCTACCGCGACCTGGGCCTGAACGTGCGCGGCGTAGACGCCAGCGCCGAGTTCTATCAGGCGCTCGAAGGGCTCACCGACCCGGAGCAAAAGCGTAAAGCCATCGGGCGCACCTTCATCGAGGTGTTCGACCGCGAGGCCCAGCGCGTAGACGGGGCCCGCTGGCTGGCCCAGGGCACGATTTACCCCGACGTCATTGAGTCGGTATCGGTGAACGGGCCGGCCGTGACCATCAAGAGCCACCACAACGTGGGCGGGCTGCCAGAGAAGATGAACCTGAAGATTGTGGAGCCGCTGCGGGCTTTGTTCAAGGATGAGGTGCGCGAAGTAGGCGCGGCGCTCGGGCTGCCCACCAACATTCTGCACCGCCACCCCTTCCCCGGCCCCGGCCTGGGCATCCGCATCCTGGGCGACATCACACCTCACAAAGTAGACCTGCTCCAGCGGGCCGATGCCATCTTTATCAACGGCCTCAAAGAGCATGGCCTCTACGACGAGGTGTGGCAGGCCGGCGTGATGCTGCTGCCCATCCAGAGCGTGGGCGTAATGGGCGACGAGCGCACCTACGAGCAGGTAGTAGCCCTACGCGCCGTCACGAGCGTCGACGGCATGACGGCCGACTGGTCGCACCTGCCCTACGACTTCCTGGCCACGGTCAGCAACCGCATCATCAACCAGGTGCGTGGCATCAACCGCGTCGTCTACGACATCAGTTCCAAGCCCCCCGCAACGATTGAGTGGGAGTAGAAGGTGAAATAGTGAGGTGGTGAAATGGTGAGTTTGATGTTCTGGAGCCCTGTTTGCGCAAGTGGCGCAGCTTAGGCCGATTGAACATCAAACTCACCATTTCACCACCTCACTATTTCGCCACCCTACCGCCTCACTATTTCACCAACACAAAAAACCCGCTCCGGCCAAAGCCAGAGCGGGTTTTTTATTGAAGTGCGCGCGGGGAGATTCGAACTCCCACACCCGAAGGCACCACCCCCTCAAGATGGCGTGTCTACCAGTTTCACCACGTGCGCAGATGACGGCTAGCACTTCTTTTTCAATCGAAAGCCAGTGCTTTCGGATTCACTGAGGCGGCGAATCGATGACAAAAGTAGGGGGTCGAAAGTCAGGGTGCAAGTATATCAGTTGTTTTTAGGCGATATTATAAGTCAAACGGCGGTTTCGTGCTCATTGTCAGCCTCAAAAATTTCACTGCCCGTTCATTTGAGCACGCGCAATTTGCCATATGCCCCCTTAAACGGCCCTACTCCCACCCTTGCCTACTGTATCCCCATGACGGCTCCTACCCATTTACCCCTGGTCCCGAAGTCTTCCAGCCTGTTTGCCCGCATTGCCGGTAAGGTCTCTACCTGGTCGGGCTCGACAGCGGCTTTTTGCCTGGCGATAGGCATCGTGGTGGCGTGGGGCTTAACTGGTCCGGTATTTCACTACTCCGCAACCTGGCAATTGGTCATCAACACGGGCACTACTATCGTCACGTTTCTGATGGTCTTCCTGATTCAGCGGGCTCAGAACAAGGATTCGCTCGTGCTGCACCTGAAGCTCAACGAACTGCTGGCGGCCCATCAGGGAGCCAGCAACCGCCTCATCAACGCCCAGGATTTCACGGAAGAAGAAATTGCTATGCTCCACAACTACTTCTGCCTGCTGGCGGCCAAGGCCAAGCAAGACCACAACCTGGGCCGCACCCATTCGGTGGAAGAAGCCGAGGAAAACCACCAGCGGAAACGCAGAATCAACCGGCAGCCGGGCAGCTTCAATCATTGGAAGCAATAAAAAAAGGCTTCTTCCCGTAACAGGAAGAAGCCTTTTTCGTGGAGCCGGCTTAAATCTATTCGGCCCGGGCCAGGGGGGTATCTACCACGTGCTCCGACACGAACCATACCTGCAGCTCGTTGGTGCGCATCACGTCGCTTACTACCACGTCGTTGGTGCCGTCGTCGCCGGCTTCATCGGCGGCTTCTGCGTACTCGTGGCAGTTTTTGAGGATAATCTGGTGGGCTTCGAGCAAGCGCGAAACCTGTACCGGCGCCTCCTCCCGGTCGCGGGGCGGACGCGGGATGGTGGTGAGCTCGGCCACATCGGGGGCCATGGCAATGGCTACGCCACCCAGAATCTGAATACGCTCGGCAATAGTATCGACCAGCGCACTCTGCTCCTCGTAATGCTTATCGTAGAGTAAGTGAAGTTGGTAGAAAGTGGGACCTACTACCTGCCAGTGGTGCTTTTTGTAGAGGTCGCGCAGGGTCATGGTATCGGCCAGCAGCTGGTTGAGCTGGTTTACGCTCTGCTGACGGGTTTTTTCGTCGAGGCCGATGGGCAGGCGCTGCGATACGGTGCCATATTTCTGGAGCGGCTTAGGGGCGTTGAACTGTTGGTTCATCACCGGCTGTACGCTGGGTGATTGGCCGTTGGCCGAATTTTTAACGGAGTCCTTGGAGTCGGATTTGGCGGGGGATTTGGCGGGGGATTTAGCCATGATAACAGAGGGGGAAATAAACAGAAAAGAAAAGGCGGTGGAAAGCTGCCCGGTAGCACTACCATACGTAGGAAAGGTGCGTAGGTTAGCTCACTTTGCCTTGCCCAACCATTTCTCCCCTTCACCCTATGAACCACGCCCACCCGCATCCCGAACACCATCTCACCAGCTCGGCTATGCTCCAGGATATCGTCATCGGCCTCTCCGACGGCCTGACCGTACCCTTCGCCCTCGCCGCTGGCCTGAGCGGAGCTGTGCAGTCGTCGGGCCTCGTGATTACGGCCGGGTTGGCCGAAATTGTGGCCGGCTCCATTGCCATGGGCCTGGGCGGCTACCTGGCTGGCCGCACCGAAGTGGAACACTACGATGCCGAACTCAAGCGCGAGTATCAGGAGGTGCAGGACGTGCCCCACGTGGAGCGGGCCGAAGTAGATGAGTTGCTGACCGAGATGGGCCTCTCGGAAAGCACCCGCCACGAAGCCGTGCGAGAGCTTACCTCCGACCCGGATCAATGGGTACGCTTCATGATGAAATACGAGCTAGGCCTCGAAAAGCCCGACCCCCGCCAAGCCCCCAAAAGTGCCTTCACCATCAGCGCGGCCTACGCCGTGGGGGGCCTGATTCCGCTCAGCGCCTACTTTGTTACGAACACCCCCGCCGAGGGCCTGCTGTGGTCGGCCGTGATAACGCTGGTCTGCCTGCTGGTTTTTGGCTACCTGAAAAGCCGCATGACCGGCCAGCCCCCGGTGATGGGGGCCCTCAAAATGGCGGGCGTTGGGGCGCTGGCTGCCGGCGCAGCGTTTCTGGTGGCCCGTCTCATCACGCAGGAATAATTTTGAGTGGAGGCAAGCACCTAGCGAACCGCCAGCAGCCTCTAAGCAGTTTCCAACGCTCCAGCTACCCCACGTTCTACCTCAGCCCCATTCCCGCTATGCCTTTTCCTTTCTTCGGCGACAATAAATCTACGATTGCCCAGCTCCTGAGCACCATCCCCCAACAGGGCCGGGTAGAATGGATTGGCCTGCGCCCCGCCCGCCGCGAACCCATGCAGGTGGTGGCCGAGGCCGAAGCGGAAGCCGACCGCCACCTGCGCGGCGACCATGCCCGCCCCCGGCCCGGCGGCAAGCGCCAGCTAACCCTTATTCAGCATGAGCACCTGGGGGCGGTAGGCGGCTTTTTGGGCCAGGCCGGGGAGCCGATAGATCCGGCCCGGCTACGCCGCAACCTCGTGGTAAGCGGCCTAAACCTGCTGGCGCTGAAAAACCGGCAGGTACGCATCGGGGAGGAGGTTATTATCGAAATCACCGGCGAGTGCCACCCCTGCTCGCGCATGGAGGAAGAACTCGGGGCCGGCGGCTACAACGCCATGCGCGGCCACGGCGGCCTCACGGCCCGCATCGTGCAGGGTGGCCTCATTCGCGTCGGCGACTCAGTAAAAGCAGTAGTACCCGAAGAGGCAGATAAGAGCTACTATTAATTATGTTTTTCGACTCTTTATTTTGATTATTTAAATAAATTTAATCCTACTGTTAAAGTAATACGACTTTGACTATTTCTCGATAAACACCTCTCTATGACGCTAAATAGCCCATTTTAGAGTTGTACCCATTCCCACAACTTGAGTTGTCGAGCGAAATTGTGAATTTTCTTTTTACATGAAAAAATACTATCACCAATCCTATTTATTGTCTTCTGCGTAAATAATATCGACTCAGTCGGCTAACGCTTTTGATTTGCTTAAGCCAGCCGGTGTCCCCTGTTCTACTCTCTTTATTGCCTTTTGCCCACACACCGGCCGGAGGTTGTCCCATTTATTTCTTGTGATGCCTAACATTGACTACCTATGGAAAAGTACACCGCTTCTCCCAACCTGGCAGCCACTACTTTGGCGCTGCTGATTTTAGCTGATTTACTTCCTCCTGTGAGCACCGAGCCGACTGAACCGGCTGATGCCTTCCACGACGACGACAGGCAGTTGGAGGTAGATGCTTTCCGCCACCGTCGCCTTCGTCCTTAACTGGGTTTATTTTCATTAGAGAGCCCTGCCACCTTGTTTTGGAACCGGGTAGCAGGGCTTTTTATCGTCCGACGGGCTACCTATAAGCTGCCTTCCATGCACACAATGCGCGGGGTGAAGCAGCCCAGCACGTCCACCAGTTCGGTCTGGCTCTGCATCACCTGCCGGATGTCCTTATAGGCCTGGGGCGCTTCGTCGAGGCCGCCGCCGAGCAGCTCCACCTGATGCTGGCGCAGGTCGGCCTTAACTTGAATCCGCGACATTGCCCGCCCCCAACCGTCGGCCAGACGTTCTTTAGGTCGCCGAATTCGGGCCTTATAGCACTGCACAATAACGGCTTTACGTGCCACCTACACCGCTTACATCCTCCGCTTCGCGTGTGGCTGCACCACGACAACACGCAGTGCAGCAGTCAGCAGCAATATACAAAGCCAAGGCTTTTCGCTACAAGCATACGGTAGTGCCGGGCTCGGAAATGACCTTTTCCGTACCTTGATCATTCGTACCGATTCTATTGCATCGGCCCAGCTTGTTTTTCCATCTTTTGCGTAGTCTCATGGTTTCTTCTCTACTTGATTCGGGCCGGCAGTGGCTGGCAGCCCGGCCGCAGGTGCGGTTTCTGCTGCTAGCCCTCGGCTTCTACGCCCTGTGGGTGCTGGGATACGAGCACGGTTTGGAGCCCGCCGGCCACCTCGACGATGCCCTCTCGCGCAACCTGGCGGTAGTGGCGGCGGGGCTGTTGCGCCTGGTAGGCGTAGCCGCCGGCACCGACCCGGCCGGGCCCACCACCGTGACCATGTTCGGGAAGGCGGCCGTGTACGTGGGCAATCCTTGCAATGGGCTGGTGCTCTACGTGCTATTCGCGGGCTTCGTGCTAGCCTACCCTGGCAGCGGGCGGCGGCGGTTGTGGTTTATTCCGCTGGGCCTGGCCACCATTTATGGACTAAACGTGGTGCGCATTGCGGCGCTGGCCATTAACCACACCTATTGGTACCATACCGTCGAATTCAACCACCACTACACGTTCACGTTCGTGGCCTACGGGGCCATTCTGGTGCTGTGGCACCAATGGGTGCGGCCTCAGCACACCCTTGCTGCCGTAGCGCATGGTTAGGGCGGGGGTGGAAAACCGGTCCGCGCCAGCTACCGTTGCCACCAGCCGGCTGGGCCCCGGGCGGCTGCTCGCGGCGCTGGCACTTGGGCTAACCTTATTTGCCTTGGGACAGTTTGACGAATCGGTGTTTACCGCCCTGACCCGCGGCTGGCAGGCCGTGCTGGGCGGCTTGGGTGCTCAGGCCCAACGACTAGTGCAGCCCTCGGGCCTGAGCACCCACGGTGTGCTCGTGGGCCTCACGTACCGCTTGATCTACATAATGGTAAGCCTGGTATTGCTGCACGTGCTGCTACGGGGCCGCCACCTTCGCGCCATTGCGCTGGGCTACGCATTGATCTTTACCCTGAGCCTGGTGCTACTACTGCTCGGGCAGCGGGCAGGCTGGAAATTTGCCACAGTGCAGGGACACCGATTAATGGATTTGCTCAGCTCGCCGCTGGGCCTGTTGCTGCTCTATGGGCTGGCGCTGCTGCAGCGTTCCAGCGCGGCGAAAGACCCAGCCGAATCTCCTTCTGGCAATTAGCTTAAGTTCAATCAATTGATGGCAAAAGGCGCTATTCTGCGCTGTTGCGCCATTATTTCTTTTTTTAGTGGATTTTTTAATGATTATTTCAATCTAATCTATGATTTACCCCGTAGTTGACCTTGTCCACTTTTGTGGACTTCGTCCAATTTCGGTCCATTTATTCGTTTACCCAATCCCATTCTCAGTATGAACACAGCACTACCCTCCCACTTCACATCCGGTTTTTGGCGGCGTACCTGCGGGGTGCTGGCCACCGGTGCGCTCCTGCTGGGAGCCGTGGACACGGCCCAGGCCCAGACTATTTTCGGCCTCTCGGGCACCGAATTAACGTCTTTAAGCGTAACCTCTCCCACCATGACGCCGACCCGCCAGTCTATAGTGGGTGTTACGGCGGGCCAGGTACTGGTGGGGCTCGATTTCCGGCCCGCCACCGGGGAATTATTTGCCCTGGGTTACGACCCCACCACGACCGGTAACAATGCCCGGTTGTACGTGCTCAGCCAGACGACCAGTACTTCAACTGCTACCGCCACGCCCGTAGGTAGTGCGGCCGTGCGACTGGAGTTGGGGGGCGCAGGGGAGCGTATCGTATTCGACTTTAACCCCACCGTAGACCGTATTCGGGTAGAGGGGACCAATGATGCCAATTACCGCCTCAATCCTAACAACGGAGCTGTTGCCGCCACCGATGGCAACTTGAAATTCGCGGCCGGCGATGCCAACTTCGGGCAAGACCCATTCGTGGGCTCAGGGGCTTATACCAACTCCTATATCGGCACAACCAGCACGACGCTTTACACTATTGATGAGCAACGTTCCCTGCTGCTTCGGCAGGACCCGCCAAACGATGGCACGCTTAACACGGTAGGGACGCTTTCCGCGCCCACCAACGGGGCCGGCGTCAGTACCGACCTCGATATTACAACTACCGGACCGAACGCCAATCAGGCTTTTCTGATTATTAATACGCCGGTTGGGGCCGGATTCAGCGCCATCTTGTACCAGGTCAATCTGGCCACTGGCGCGCTTACCCCGGTAGGCAACCAGACGGGAACGGGCGTGGGCATCACCGACATTGCCATCAGCATCGACCGCACGGCCCCGGCCGCCGAGCGGGCAATTGCTGTACGCGGTGAGTTCGACCAGCAACCTGCTGAGCTTCTACTCGGGTACCCCAAACTTTATCAACTCGGCCATGCCCATCACGGGCATCACGGGGGGCCAGACGCTGGTCGGCACCGATTTCCGCCCCAACAACGGCCAGCTTATTGGCCTGGGCTACGATGCCACGACCACCGGGGCCAATACCCAGGTGTACTTTATTGACCGCAATACGGCCGTGGCCACGGCCGCAGGCCCGGCTATCCGGCTGGAGCTGGGCGGCAGCACCGATAACATCGGCTTCGATTTCAACCCCACCGTGGACCGCCTGCGGGTGGTGAGCACCAACCGCGCCGACTTCCGCCTCAACCCCAACAACGGGGCCCTCGCCGCCACCGACGGCACCCTGACTTACGCCGGCACCGACGCCAACGCTGGCGCTACCCCGCGCGTGGGCACGGCGGCTTACACCAACAGCTACGCCGGTACCACCAGCACCACGCTCTACGACATTGATGAGGCGTTGAGCAACCTGGTAACCCAGAACCCACCGAATGCCGGCACGCTCAATACCGTAGGTAATACGGGCCTGAACCTGAGCACCAGCAACGCGCTGGTGGATCTGGATATCTACTTCGATAAAGCCGGCCTTACCAATACCGCCTTCCTGACGGCCAACCCCAACGGGCAGAATTTCAACAACCTCTACACCCTCAACCTAGCTAATGGCACGCCTACGCTGGTAGGGGCTATCGGGCTGGGCATTGCGGTGCGCGACGTGGCCGCCTTTATTGCCCCGCTTACCCAGCCAGCCCTCACCGGGCAACTGGCCTATGGGGTAGCCGGGGGCAACCTGATTTCGTTTGATACCGGCAACCCCACCAATATTCGTTCGGCGGTGAACGTGACGGGGCTTGGCGCTAACCAGGTAGTGGCAGGCACCGACTTCCGGCCCGCTAACGGGATGCTGTATGTGCTAGGTTACGACGCCACCAACCAGCAGGGCCAGTTGTATACTCTCAGCCTGACCACCGGTGCGTTATCGGCCATTGGCGCTTTGCAGTCGATGGGCTTGGGCACGAATGCTAACGTCATCGGCTTCGATTTCAACCCCGCCGCCGACCGCATTCGCATTGTATCGGCCACCACGCAGCTCAACCTGCGGATGAATCCGGCCGACGGCTACCTTCGTGACGGATGGCCCGGTAAGCAACCCGGCCAGGGTCCCCGAAATTTCGGGCGTGGCTTATACCAACAACGACAACAACGCCAACACCGGCACCACGCTCTACGGCTTCGATCAGGCCCGCAATGTGTTCTTACGCTCCACCAACGCCAACGCTGGCACTTTCGTGGATGTGGGTGTTACGGGCCTCTCGGTAAACAATGCCCAGGGAGTTGATCTGGATATTTATTCTGACCTGACCGACCTCAACGCGCCGGTTAACTCGGCTTTCCTATCGGCGGCTCCCGTGGGCGAAACGGCTGATAACCTTTACAGCATCGATCTGAATTCCGCCGTTGCTTCGCTGATTGGCCGCATTGGCCAGGGCAGCAACCTCTCGGGTGTGGCCGTATTCCTGACGCCGCCACCCGTTATTGCCATCGGCACCATTACCTGGACCGGGGCTATTGACACCGACTGGACCAAAGCCGGTAACTGGCTACCGATGCAGGTACCCACCGCCACCGACGACGTGCTGATTCCGGATACCGCCAACGACCCGGTGGTGAGTGACCCGCGCCAGGTGAAGAGCCTGACCCTGGGCAGCGCCGCCACCCTGACGACGGCTAACATGAGCCTGCTCACGCTCAACGGTGACTTCTTTAACAACGGAGGCACGGTACTGGGCGCTGGCAACGGGGAAGTTCGCTTCGCTGGCCCCGCCTTGCAAACCATCAGTGGCACGGCTACGCAGTTCCAGAACCTGACCGCCGGCCCGGCCGGGGTTACGCTGAACGCCCCTGCCAGCGTGCAGCGGGTCCTGACCCTGAACCTCGGTACGCTAACGACCAACAGCAACCTGACCCTGCTTTCCAACGCCAACGGTTCGGCTGAAGTAGTAAACAACGGTACCGGCACCACGAGCGGCTCGGTCACAGTACAGCGTTACATCGACCCCACCCGGAACGGTGGCGTTGGTTACCGCCACTACTCTGCTCCGGTGAGCGGCAGCACGGTAGCCGACCTGGCTACCCCAGGCTTCGCACCCACGGTGAACCCGGCCTACAATACGGCCGCCAACCCCGGGGCCGTAACGCCTTTCCCAACGGTATTTGGCTACAACGAAAGCCGCGTGAATACCAGTGGCAATCCGGCTCCCCAGGATTTCGACAAGGGGTTCTTTTCGCCGAACTCGCTCAGTGACCCGCTCGAAATCACCCGGGGCTACACAGTCAACATTCCGGCTTCGCAAACCGTGGACTTCGTGGGCCCGCTCAATAGTGGCACCTACACCACGGGTAGCCTGAGCCGCGGCAGCCAGACCGAATCCGGCTTCCACCTGCGGGGCAACCCCTACCCTTCGGCCATCGACTGGAATTTCGTGGTCCGGGACAACGTGGACGCAACCGTGTACGTGTACCGCTCGACGGGCCAGTACGCCGGCACCTACTCCACTTACACCGTGAACGGAACGGGCACCAACGGCGGCACCCGGGAAATTGCGGCTTCGCAGGGCTTTTTCGTCCGGGCTACCACCAACGGCGCGTCGCTGACATTCAATAACGCGGCCCGGATTACGGCCTATACCAACCCCGTATTCCAACGTAGTGTAGCCACGGCTCCGCTCGTGCGTCTCGATCTGCAGAACGCTGCTGGCAACGCCGACGAAGCGGTTCTCTACTTCGACAACGACGCTACCGCTGGCTTCGACCCGGCCCTGGATGCCTACAAGCTGCTGGGTGGTTCGCCCCTGGCGCTGGCCAGCACCACCGGCTCCGGCACCATGCTGGCCGTGAACGCGCTGCCCGCCCTTACATCGGCCGGCGTGACCGTACCACTGCGCTTGCAGGCCCCCGCCGGCTCCTACACCCTGCGGGCTACGGAGCTACTGCGCCTGCCCGTCGGCATGCGGGCTTACCTGCAGGATGCCCTCACCGGCACCCTCACCGACCTGAGCCAGTCCAACGGCTATGCCTTCACAGTGACTACAGCCGCTTCGCTTACGGGCCGCTTCTCGGTGCTGGTAACTCCGCAGGCCGTGCTGGCCAACGCGCCGGCCACGCTGGTAGGCCAGGTAAGCGTATTCCCGAACCCGGCCCGTAGTCAGGTATCCATCGTGCTGCCCGCCCAGCTGCGGAAGCAGCCAGTGCAGGTGTCGCTGATTAACACCATCGGCCAGCAGGTGCTCAGCCGCACGCTGAACGCTACCAGCTCGGTGGCAGCAGCGGAATTGTCGCTCTCGGGCGTAGCTCCGGGCGTGTACACGGTGCGCCTCCAGACTGCTGAAGGGACTGTTAACAAGCGTCTCATAGTTGAATAAGCCTATGATTCGGGTGGTCGGCCGCCCTTGACCGGCTACCCGAATTAATAGGTATCTCCGACACTACAGCTTTTCACATCAATGACTCAATTCTCTCCTACTCTTCGCTATTTTCTGGGAGCCGCCGTTTTCGGTTTCCTGCTGGCTTTTGCTTCTCCTGCCGCCGCCCAGGGTCCCGGTTCAGGCGGCCCCACGCCCGACCCGAACCAGCCCACAGCAGTACCCATTGATGGGGGTGCTTCGCTGCTGCTGGCTGCCGGAGCAGCTTACGGCCTCAAAAAGCTACGCCAGCGTCGGCAAACCAAGCGGTCCTGATTAGCCCCGCGGCTTTTCAAAAGCACAACGCCCGCCCACTGGAAATCCGGTGGGCGGGCGTTGTGCTTTTGCGGATTCAGCTCTTGCAGACAGCATTTTGCCAGGGCCTGCAGAAACTTGCTACTTAAAAAAACAGCGGCGGCCTCGGTTAGGGCCGCCGCTGTTTTTGCTTCAGCCGGGCTACACCGCCCCTTCCATGCGCACGATGTTCGGGGTGAAGCGAGCCCAGCACGTCCACCAGCTCGGGCTGGCTCTGCCATCACCTGCCGGATGTCCTTGTAGGCCTGCGGGGCTTCGTCGAGGCCGCCGCCGATCAGCTCCACGCCGTGCTGGCGCAGGTAGCGGCGCAGCTCGGCTTCGCCCAACTCGGCTTTGGCGCGGGTACGCGACATGAGCCGGCCCGCGCCGTGCGACGGCGGAGCTGAGTGAGCGCGGCCTCGCCCCTGCCCCGCACAATGAAGCCGGGGGCCGTCATCGAGCCGGGAATGATGCCCAGCACGCCCGCCCCGGCCGGCGTAGCGCCCTTGCGGTGCACGACTGACCTCCCGGCCGTCGGCCAGCCGCTCCTTCCAGGCGAAGTTGTGGTGGTTTTCCACTTTGGCCAGGGGCTTTTCGCCGAGGGCTTTGGCCAGCCGGTGATGAATCTGGTGGTGGCAGGCCGAGGCGTAGTCGCCGGCCAGGTTCATGGCGGCCCAGTACTCCTGGCCGGCTTCGGTGTCGAGGCCGAGCCAGGCCAGGTGCTGGGCTTCACCGGGCAGTTGGCAGACATCCTTGGCCAGCTTGGTGTAGTGGTTGGCGATGCCCGCGCCCAGGCCCCGGGAGCCGGAGTGCGAGAGCAGGCCCAGGTACTGGCCCACGGGCACGCCCATTTCGTTGGTCGGCGTCGGTGATATCGACCATGCCCAACTCCACGAAATGGTTGCCGCCAGCCGGAGGTGCCGATCTGGGCCGCCGCCGTATCGAGCTTGTTGCGCAGGAAGGGAATGTCCTGGAACTCGCTCCGGCTCAGCACCGCGTGGTCGAGGTGCTGGCCCCGCGCGGAATACGTCGCGCCCGCCGAACCGGGTGTTGTCGAGCAGCAGCTTGCGCAGTTCCTGCACCCGCTGCTCCAGGTGTTTAGGCGGCAGCGTCGAATACCGACAGGGCCATGCGGCAGCCGATGTCCACGCCCACGGCGTAGGGAATGACGGCGTTATCGGTGGCCAGCACCCCGCCGATGGGCAGGCCGTAGCCGTGGTGGGCATCGGGCATGAGGGCCCCGGCCACCGTGACGGGCAGTTTCATGGCGGTTTCCATTTGGTGAATGGCGCCCTGCTCGATGTGCTCGGCTCCGAAGATGGCGTAGTCCTTGCGCTCGGCCAGGGCTATGTGGCGGCTCGGGGCGGGCAGCAAAGCGGCGGCCGTGTGGCTCCAGTCGAGGTGGGTGAGGAAGTTGGCGGGCGCATCGAGCAAAGCCCGGAGCAGTACCAGCTGATCGGTTTGGGAGAGACGTTTGAGGTGCTTGCGCTGCAGTTGAGCCAGCGCGAGCCCGATGGCCCGGCCTTCCGGGAAACCCAGTTGGCGAAGGTCGTTGCCGCGTAATTGTGAGGCCATGATGGTTGATTTTTGGTGATTTGCGGTTTGATCCGGGCCTGCATCAGGCCAAGCGGACTTACCGGCAGGAAGAGAAAACAATTAGTGCTTAACCCGGGAGTGACGCCGCTTTTCTGGTGTCAAAAGCCACTCCCGGGGCCGCAGTTTTGGGCACGTCGGATAGGTCAGGATAAGTATCGGATAGGATAGGTATAGTGTGAAGCGTGGAGTAAGCGGCCGCCGACGAGCTACGGCCGGACGCTCAGCGGCGGGGTGAAGCGGCCGCCAGTGCCAGCAGGCAGTCGATGAAGGCCCGGACGTCGGCAGCCGCAGCGGCGGGCCGGGGCGGCGGGGCTGGGGAAGCAGGGTGAAGCATGATGGTGGCAGAAGCGGGGCCGGAACTGGAGCGAAGCAAATCGTCGGCAGTCGTATTTATGCGGGCTGGATACAGGTCTGTTTTTAAAAAAAATAGCACGGTTATTCAGCCCGATCAAACGAATTTTTAGTTTATTATTAAAACTAATTTTGCGTTATTTATCAGGCAATACTATCCCGCTTCGTTAATTTTTTTAACGAATGAAACCAACCAGAAAAGCAAGAAGTGGCTGCGTTACCCAGAGCAGATTCTGAGGAAGCTGGCCTGACGCAGGATGCGGAAATTTATGCTGGTTTATTTACGGTCAGCGGTAGATTCCGGTGGCCTGATTCGGGCCGACGCCGGGTGGGCAACTGGGGGCCGTTGGCCGGAGAGCAAGCATTGGAAGAGCATAATGGAATGGGTTAACTAGCGAATGGAGGAAAAACAAAACGCCCGAATCTGGCTGGATTCGGGCGTTTGCAATAGCGGATGGCTGGATTAGAGCCTCATCTGCGAGCTGGCGCGCCGAACCCCGGCTGGATCTTCCGATCCAGCGAGCTGAGCATTGGCTGATATTCATTAAAATGGCGGCGCATAGCAGAGAGGCAGTTTGGATGCAAAGCAGTTGTTGCTTTTGCACGGGACAAAGATAGCGCAGTTATTTTATCAAACACAAGCATCAGTAAAATTATTTATCAATTGTTTTCTCAAATTAATTATTCAATAACCCCCACGGGTTAATTTAAAAATATCTTCCGTAGAGTAATTGCCGCTGCGCCGGAACAGCGCGATGCAACTACGCATTGGTGCAGCGCCCCGCGTGCACAGCTGACCAAACGGCTTTAAACCCCGGGGGCGGGCCTCGCGTTGTGTTGCTGCCTATGCCCTGCCTTGCCACCTCCGACCGCTACACGCTGCCGCTGCCCGCCGGCCACCGCTTCCCCATTGCCAAGTATGGCCTGATTCGGGAGCAGCTGCTCTGGCAGGGCGTGGCCGCCCCCGAAGACTTTTACGACCCCGGCTTCTGCCCCGAAGAGGATATCCTGCGGGTGCATTCGGTTGCGTATTGGCACAAGGTGCGCGACCAGCAGCTGAGCCCGGCCGAGGTGCGCCGCCTGGGCCTGCCGCAAAGCCCGGAGCTGACGCGCCGCTCCCTGAGCAGCTCGGCCGGCACCCTGCAATCGGCCAAGCGGGCGTTGCGCGACGGCGTGGGGCTGAACCTGGCCGGCGGCACCCACCACGCGTTCGCCGAGCGGGGCGAGGGGTTCTGCGTGCTCAACGACGTGGCCATTGCCGCCGCTCACCTGCTCCACCATGGTTTGGCGCGGCAGATACTGGTGGTGGATGTGGACGTGCACCAGGGCGACGGCACGGCCAGCATTTTTCGCGACGAGCCGCGGGTGTTCACCTTCTCGATGCACGCCGGGGCCAACTACCCGCTACGCAAGGAGCAGTCGGACCTGGATGTGGCCCTCGCCCTGGGCACCGGCGATGCGGAGTACCTGCGCATCCTGCGCGAAACACTGCCCCGCCTGTTGCGCGAGGTGCAGCCCGATTTCGTGTTCTACCTGGCGGGCGTGGACGTGCTGGCCACCGACAAACTGGGCAAGCTCGCCCTCACCCAAACCGGCTGCCGCCAGCGCGACGAGTACGTGCTCGCCCTCTGCCACCAGCACCAGCTGCCCGTGGCCGTGAGCATGGGCGGCGGCTACTCCGAACGCCTCGCCGACATCGTGGACGCCCACTGCAACACCTTTCGGGTGGCGTTTGAGTTGTGGGCGGGGTAAATGGGTGGATGGATGGATTGTTGAATGGTTAAAAAGAACTGTCATCCTGAGCGGAGCGAAGGACCTTATCACGCCGGAACGACGGTCATCACGAACCGGGCAAGCAAGATAAGGTCCTTCGCTCCGCTCAGGATGACAGTATCTTTGCAGCCCCAACCCATCCAGCAATCCAACAGTCCCACCCCATGCACCTCCACAACCCGCTTACTGACCTGCCGGCTGCTAACTCCTTGCCTACGCCCATGCCGGCGGAGGCACCCGGCACGCCGGCCCAGCGGGCGTTTCGGGAGGCGGTGGCGCAGGTGGAGGGGCTGCGGCAGCGCCTGCGGGAGCTGAAGGCGGAGCAGGCCGAGGCCCGGCGGCGCTACTGGCAGCAGGTCGGGCCGGCGGCGGCCACGGTGGTGCAGGCCCGCGAGGCGCTGTTTGCGCCCCTGGAAGAAGCCCTGCTGCTGGGCTACTTCAGCCGCTTGGAGGAGCAGCAGATTACGGCTCTCATCGTGGGTAACGCCCGTGCCCTCCAGGACCGGTTCGGGGAAGATGCGGCGGCCATCCTGCGCAAGTACGCCCCCCGCCGCCGGGTAGATCGAGGACGACGACGTGCCACAGGAAACCGCCGCCGCCGCCCCGGCTTCCGACCCCAGCCTGGCCCCGCACGAGCAGGCAGCAGAAGCGGCCCGGGCCCGACGCAAAACCAAGCAGCAGAAGGCCGAAGAGGCCGCGGCCCAGGAAGTACGGAATCAGGAGCAGGCCCTGCTCTCGAACACCAAAACCACTCTACCGCCAGCTCGCCCGCGCCCACCACCCCGATCTGGTGCAGGACGCCCCCGGCCAGCAGCACCGTACCCAGCTTATGCAGCGCATCACGGAGGCCTACGAAACCAACGACCTCTACACGCTGCTCCAGCTGCTGGCCGAAACCGCCCCGCCTTCCGCCACCGACGACACCCTGCTCAGCCGCTACACCCGAGCCCTCACCCAGCAGCAAACCGAGCTCAAGCAGCAGCTCAACGAGCTGAAATACGGCGAGAACGGCTTCAGCGGCAGCTCCGGCAAGAAGCGCGAGCAGGAAATCCGCCAGTTCAAGCGCCACCTTAAAGCCGAGGCCGAGTATCTGGCCCATATCTTCCGCCTCGTGCAGGAGCCCGAGGGACTGCGGGAGATGCTGCGGGAGCTGGCCACCGAGGGCCACGAAACGGTGTAGGGGCGACGCGTAAAGCTTCGCCCCTACCCGCACGCCCCCGTTATTTCTTTACTTCCCGGCCTTCGGCATCGAAGAGTACATCCACCGTTTTACCGCTCTGCGCAATTTCGGCTTCGTACGTAACCGCGCCCGTGTCGGCGGCCACAATTTTGGCTGCTTCCTTGATTTTGATGCCTTTGTACTGGCGGGCCAGTGTGGCCCGCACGGCGGCGGGCAGCTGATCTACGTTGATTTCCGTCTCGGTTTCGACCAGCTTTCCGCTAGCGTCCAGCAGCGCCGACAGTTCTTGTTTGCCCTGCTCGAAACCGGCTTCGTACTGCTCGCCTTCCTTTTCCCATTTAACCTCCCGGGCCTGGGGAAATTGCCGGTTGAAGCCGGCTACCACCGCAGCAGGTACCTGTGCCACTTTCAGCTTCTGGGCCGAAGCCGAACCGGCCAGCAACAGGGCCGCGCCCAGCAATACAATCACACGTTTCATAGGAGTGGGGATTAAGAATGAATTCCCCCAAACGTAGGACCCGAATCTGTTTGTAATCTGGTTGTCAGTAATTGGTTGTCAGTTGTCAGTTGTCAGTTGTCAGAAAGGTACGTCATGCTGAGCGAAGCCGAAGCATCTCTACCGCTTCGTTGGGTGCTAACTGGAAGGCAGGGAAATCATTATTGCGGTAGAGATGCTTCGGCTTCGCTCAGCATGACGTTCTATTTTCCTGACAACTAACCACCAACAACCGACAACTCAAAAGCCCACCCGCAGCGTGTGGCGCGCGGTGGACGGGTCGAAAGTGTAGCTGACCGTGAAACCGTAGTAGCGCCCGATTTGCTGCACAATGGACAGGCCCAGGCCGGGCGAGGCGGAGGCGGCTTCGTGCTTCTGAAACCGCTCGAAGAACCGGGCCGGGTCGCCGCTGATGGCCGGGCCGGTGTTGCTGACTTCCAGGGCCCGGGGCGTGAGGTGCACCGCCACTGAACCGCCGCGCACGTTGTGCTTGATGGCGTTCTGAAGCAGGTTGTGCACCAGCGAATCGGCCAGGCCGGGGTGCAGATGCAGGGCGGCGGGCTCGGCTGCGAGGTTTAGGGTGAGGGTCAGGTCGCGGGCTTCCAGCAGAGGCTGGAGCTGTTGGGCCTTCTCGCGCAACAGGCGGGCCAGGTGGAGCGGGGCGGTTTCGGCGAACTGCCGGTTCTCGATTTTGCTCAGCAGCGTGAGGGCCTGGTGCAGGCGCGAGAGACGCAGGGTGGCCTGGTAGAGGTCGGTGGCCAGGGTGGCCAGGGCGGGGTTTGCCAGCTCCGGCAGTTGCAGCATCTGCTCCAGCTGGGCTTGCATGATGGCCAGCGGGGTCTGGGTTTCGTGGGCGGCGTTGGCCGTAAACTCGCGCACGGCTTCGTAGTCGGCTACCAGGCGCTGGCTCAGGCGGGTAAGCACGTCGTTAAGCTCGGCAAATTCGTCGGTGCTCACGGGCGCGAATTCCAGCACCCGGTTTTCCTGCACGCCGTAGTGGCGCAGCTTCTCCAGCGTGTCGCGGAACGGGGCCCAGAGGCGGTGGGCCAGCCAGCGGTTGAGCAGCACCACGCCCAGCAGCAGCAGCCCCAGCACCGTCAGGAGCACCGTGAGCACCACGCCCAGCACATCGTCGGTTTCCACCAACGATTTGCGCAGCGTCACCCAACGGGGCTGGCCCTGCACCTGCAATGGGAACGTGAACTGGCGGAAAGGCACCATTTCCTGCTCCTGCGCATCGAGCAGCAGCGTGTCGCGGTAGCCAAGCGGGCGCGGCCCGGTGCTCACGCTCAGCTGGTAATCGAAGGGCGTGGCGGGCAGCGCTTCCCCGGCGGCAGCCCGGCGCTCCAGCCGTAGGCGGGCGTTGCCGAGCTGCTCCTCCACCTCGCTGCGCAGAGCCGCGTACAGGCCATAATACAGCGCCACGCCCGCCAGCGCAAACAGCACAGTGGTCAGCAGCAGGTAGTAGCGGTTGGTTTTAGCGAGGAGCTTCATATTACTAGCTGTTAGCTGAGAGCTATTAGCTGTTAGCTTTCGTTCGGGCAGCATATTGCCCGGGCGGTTTTGGCCCGCAGCGGGCGCGGAAATTTTGCCGTGGGCGCAGTGGCGGACGTCTTACGGTTCGACTGGCTTACAGAACAGAAAGCTAACAGCTAACGGCTCTCAGCTAACAGCTCATTAGTCCAAGCTCAACTTGTAGCCCACGCCGTACATGGTGCGGATGTAGTTGTCGGCGCCTTTGTCCTGGAGCTTTTTGCGCAGGTTTTTGAGGTGGGTGTAGATGAAATCGAAGGAGTCGGCCGAGTCCACGGCGTCGCCGCAGAGGTGCTCGGCAATGGCTTCCTTGGTGAGTACGCGGTTGGGGTTGGCCAGCAGGAAAAGCAGCAGATCGTACTCTTTGCGGGTGAGCGTGAGGGGCTGCTCGCGCACGAACACCTCGGCCTGCTCGGGCCACACCAGCAGGTCGCGGAAGGCAATGTGGTGGCTGCCTTGGAACTGCCGCCGCCGGATGATGGCCCGGAGCCGGGAGTTCAGCTCGGCCAGGTGGAAGGGCTTGGTCAGGTAGTCGTCGGCGCCCAGGTCGAGGCCGGCGAGGCGGTCGTCGAGGGCGGCGCGGGCCGAGATGATGAGCACGCCGGCCCGGGAGCCGTCGGCCTTGAGGCTGCGCAGGATGTCGAGGCCGTTGCCGTCGGGCAGGGTCAGGTCGAGCACCACGCAGTCGTACTCGTAGAGCTTCACCTTTTCCAGGGCCTGCTCGTAGCTGCCGGCCACTTCGCACACGTAGCCGCTCTGGCGCAGGTAGTCCATGAGGGTAGCGCGCAGGGCGGGTTCGTCTTCAACCAGAAGCAGTTTCATAGGGCAGGCAGCAGCCGGTGCGCACCGTGCGGACCGGCTCCGAAGGAACAGCGCAAATCTGAAGGAATTCTGGGGAAGTTGGGTGGCAAGGTTTTCCGGGATGTCTCGGAACGATGTAGAGACGCCTATTTGCGTCTCGTCGTTGAACGAACCCGCCAGGTGATGCCCGCGCAGACCGCTCAACGACGAGACGCTTATTCGTGTCGGGTCATGAAATGGACTCATCAAATAGCACCAACGCCGGCCGTTCAACGACGAGACGCAAATAGGCGTCTCTACATCGTTCAGCAAGCTCCAGGGCTTTCCATACCTACTTACACGGCTTCCAAGCGGGGGCGGCGGAGCTGGATGGTGGTGTAAATCACGAGGCCGACCAGCACGGCGAACAGAATGAGCGAGGAGCCGATGGTGCCAAAGCCGAGGCCGTTTTTGCTGGGGTCCTTGGTGAGCAAATCGCCCACGGTGGCCCCGAACGGGCGGGTGAGCACGAAGGCAATCCAGAACAGCAGCACCGACGAGATGCGGGTGAAATAGTGCGCCAGCACCACCAGGGCCAGCAAAGAGCCAATCAGCAGGGCCCCGCCCGCGAAGCCCAGGCCCGAGTCGTCGGCCAGGTAGTCGCCGAGGGCGGTGCCGAGGGTGTTGGAGAACAGGATGGCCGTCCAGTAGAACAGCTCGGCCCGGCGCGACTGCACGTCGGTCACCGACAGGGACTTTTCGCTCAGCCACCACAGCCCCAGAATCAGGGCCAGAATGGTGATGAGGATGAGCGCGCCGGTGGCGTAGCCCAGGCCCAGGGTGCGGTCCATGTAGTCCGACATGGTGGTGCCGGCCGTGCTGGTGGCCAGAATCACGGCCCAGTAGAGGGCCGGAATGTAGCGCTTGGCCGCCAGCTGGCCCAGCAGCGTCACGAAGAAGATGCCGATGAGAATCAGGGAGCTGATGGCGTAGCCCACGTTCAGGGTCTGGGCCAGCAGGTCGCCGGCCGTTTCGCCGAGGGTGGTGGCGCAGATTTTCATAATCCAGAACAGCAGGGTGATTTCGGGCAGCTTCTTCATGGGGAGAACGACAAAGGGAAAAACAGCCCGAACCTAGGGCCCGGTTCTGAAGCAAATCTGTGCAAGAGCTGAAGATGGGTCAGGTCCGGCGGTTTGCGCCGGCGGGCCGTACAACCCAGCCACTTACCCGGCCGCCAGGCGGCCGGGTAAGTGGCTCAGATTTACTTCAGAATCATCTACCAGTTTTACGGTCTCCAACCTGCCCCGCCCTTGCGTTTCGTTTCGTCCGTTTTCTGTCTGGTTAGCCGCTGGCCGCTCCTGTACCGGCTGCTGCCCGTGCTGCTGCTGCTGCTGGCCCGGGCGGGCGCGGCCCAGACCGTGGGCCCCGACCCGGCCGCGCCCAACACGCTGGAGGAGTTTCTGACGGCGGCCCGCCAGAACAGCCCGCTGCTGCGCGATTTGCGCGGGCAGGTGCTGCAGAACCGGATCGACAGCCTGCGCCGCGCCGCCCAGAACCGGCCTTACGTGGCCGGCAACGCCGTGGCCGTGGCCGCGCCCTACAGCCGGAATTTCGGCTACGATGAGGCCGTGAGCAACGGCGGCAACTACGGCACCGTGGCCACGGTGGCCCAGCCCCTGCTCAACGGCAACGTGCTGCGCAACGACTACCGCCTCCTCGAAAACCAGGGCCTGACGCTGCGCAACAACGGCCGCCTCTCGGCCCTGGATTTGCGCCGCACCGTCACGGACCAGTTCCTGACGGCCTACGCCGCCGAGCAGCTGCTGGCCTTCAGCCGCGAAATCCTGGTCCAGCTCCAGCGCCAGGACGTGCTGCTGCGCCGGCTCGTGAACGGCGGCCTCTACAAGCAGACCCAGTACCTCTCCTACTACCTCTCGGTGCGCAGCCAGGAAGTGACGGTGCTGCAAAACCGCCTCACCTACCGCCGCGAGCTGGGCACCCTGCGCTACCTCTGCGGCCTCACCGACACCACGCTGCGCGCCCTGGCCGCGCCCGCGCCGCCCACCCACCACACCCTGGCCGGCCTCACCTCCATCACCCAGCGCCAGTACACCCTCGACAGCCTCAACCTGCGCCTCCAGCGCCAGGCCATCGACCTGGGTTACCGCCCCCGCCTCCAGGCCGTGGCCGATATCGGGTTGCAGTCGGCCTCGCTGATTTCGATTCAGCGGCGCTTCGGCATCAGCGGGGGCCTGCAGTTTTCGGTGCCGATTTTCGACGGCCACCAGCGCCAGCTCGGGTATTCGCGGCTGGAAGTGGCCGAGCAGACCCGCCGCGGCTACCGCTCCTTCCTCACGGCCCAGCGCCGCCAGCAGTACGACCAGCTCCAGAGCCAGCTCGGAGCCACGGCCCAGCTGCTGGCCAGCCTGCGCGAGCAGCTGCGCATCGCCAACGCCCTCGTGGATGCCGGCCGCCAGCAGCTCGCCACCGGCGACATCAGCATCCTCGACTACCTCCAGCTCATCACCAGCACCCGCAACTTCCAGTTCAGCCTCACCCAAGCCGAAACCGACCGGCTGCGGATCCTGTATCAGCTGGATTATTTGAGTGAGTGATGTTGTCAGTTGTCAGTTGTCAGTTGTCAGTTGTCAGTTGTCATAAAGGAACGTCATCCTGAGCGGAGCGAAGGATCCTCTCACGTTGAAACGACAACTTTATGAATAACTCGCTGGCGTGAGAGGATCCTTCGCTCCGCTCAGGATGACGTTCTTCTTAATCTTCCCAATGACCAAGCACCTCCTTTTTATATCCTTACCCCTACTGGCCTTACTCGCCGCCTGCAACCCACCTGCACCGGCCGAGGAGGGCGCTGAGGAGGCGGCCGTGACGCCGCGGGCCGTGGTGACGGTGGGCCGGGTGCAGACCGATACCGTGACCGACGTGCTGGAGCTGCGGGCCGTGTCGGCGTACCCGGCCAAGGATGTGCTGCGGGCCACTACTACGGGCTATTTGCTGGCGCCCGTGCCGGTGCCCGGCCAGGTGGTGCGGGCGGGCCAGACGGTGTTCACGCTCCAGACCAAGGAAGCCCGCACCCTCCATCTCGACCAAATCACCGGCGACCCGAAGCTGCGTTTCAGCGGCATCATCCGCATCCCGAGCCCCCGGGGCGGGGTGCTGGCCACGGTGGATAAGCTGGCCGGCGACTACGTGCAGGACGGCGAGCAGCTGGCCCTGGTGTACGACCAGACGCGCTTCGGCTTCGTGCTCGATGTGCCCGTGACCCAGCTGCGCTACGTGCGCACCGGCCAGCGCTGCCGCATCACGCTGCCCGACGGGCGGGTGCTGCCGGGCCGGGTGGCCGAGTTGCTGCCCGCCGCCGACCTCGCCGCCCAGGTCCAGCGCTACACCGTGCGCACCGTCGGCCCCGCGCCCCAGCTGCCCGAAAACGTGACCGTGACGGTGGAGCTCGACAAAACCGCGCCCTACCAGGCCACCACCCTGCCCCGCTCGGCCGTGCTCACCGACGAAACCCAGACCAGCTTCTGGATTATGCGCCTGCTCAACGACAGCACCGCCGTGAAAGTCCCCGTCCAGCCCGGCCTCGAGCAACAGGCAGCCGCATCGAAATCAAAAGCCCCCGCTTCTCGGCCCAGGACCGCATCCTGCTCACCGGCAATTATGGCCTGGATGACACGGCGGCGGTGAAGGTGGAGCGCAGTGACGAGTGACCTGCACCCCCCGGCCCCCTCTCCTTCAGAGAGAGGGGAGCCGAGTCGAATACATCTTTCGGCTGTCGGCTATGCAGTCAATCAGCTTTTACATACAGATAAAATCCAACGAACCGCTCCGCAGCATGACAGCCTGTCGGCTCCCCCTCTCTCCCGCAAGGAGAGGGGGCCGGGGGTGAGGCGCCCATTCCCCCAGCCCCTCAACCCCATGTTCCAAACCTACAAGGCTCCGATTGCGGTGGTGCTGGCCCTGGTGCTGGCCCTGGGTACGCTGGCGTACCGGCGCATCAATGTGGCCCTGTTTCCGGAGGTCACGTTTCCGAAGGTGAAGGTGATTGCCGACAATGGCCTGCAGCCCGTGGACCGCATGATGGTGACGGTGACCAAGCCCCTGGAAGACGCCATGAAGCAGGTGCCTGGCCTCAAGCTGCTGCGCTCGACCACCAGCCGGGGCTCCTGCGAAATTTCGGCCTTCCTGGACTGGGGCGTGGACGTGGTGCGCAGCCAGCAGACCATTGAGAGCCGGCTCAACCAGATTCGCGCCGACCTGCCGGCGGGCACCCAAATCACGGTGGAGCGCATGAATCCGGCGATTCTGCCGGTGATGGGCTATACGCTGGAGGCCCCCGGGCGCTCGGCGCTGGAGCTGCGGCGGCTGGCCCTGTACACCATCAAGCCGTTTCTGTCGCAGGTCGATGGGGTGTCGGCGGTGCAGGTGCAGGGCGGGCGCACCAAGGAGTTTCAGGTGGAGCTCCAGGCCGATGCCCTGGCCGCCCTGGGCCTCACGCCCACCGACGTGAGCACCATGCTCGGCCAGACCAACTTCGTGCAAAGCAACGGCTACCTGGCCGATTACCGCCGCCTCTACCTCACCGTCACCGACGCCACCATCGGCAGCAGGCAGGACCTCGAAAACGTGGTACTGCGCAACGACGGCCGCCGCATCGTGCGCCTCGCCGACGTGGCCACCGTGCAGCTGGGCGAGCAGGTAGAGTACACCCGCGTCAACGCCAACGGCCACAGCGCGGTGCTGATTGCGGTGCTGCGCCAGCCCGATGCCAACGTGGTGGCGGTGAGCGAGGGCGTGATGGCCAAGGTGGCCGCTTTGCAGGCCGGATCTGCCCAAGGGCATCAGCCTGAAACCGTACTACGACCAGGCCGATTTCGTGGCCGAGGTGGTGCGCTCGGTGCAGGATTCGCTCTGGATCGGGCTGGCGCTGGCCCTGGTGGTGACGGCCCTGTTTCTGCGCTCCTGGCGGGCCTCGCTCACCATTCTGCTCACCATTCCGCTGGCCCTGGCCCTCACGCTGGCCGTGCTCTACTTCGGGCTGAATTACTCCTTCAACATCATGACCCTGGGGGCGCTGGCCGCCGCCATCGGCCTCATGATTGACGACGCCGTGGTGATGGTGGAGCAGCTCCACCGCGTGGGCGAGGACCACCCCGACTACACGCCCGGCCAGGTCGTGAACCGCTCGGTGGCGCACCTGCTGCCGGCCCTGGTGGGCTCCTCGCTGAGCACCATCGTGATTTTCCTGCCCTTCGCCCTGCTCGGCGGCGTGGCCGGGGCCTACTTCAAAGTGCTGGCCACCACCATGGTCGTGGCCCTGATTTGCTCGTTTTTCGTGGCCTGGCTGGGGCTGCCGGTGCTGTATCTGCTGCTTTCTAAAGCCTCAACGAAAGCCTCACCCCCTAGCCCCCTCTCCGGTAGAGAGGGGGAACTAGCTTCTAATTCTAGTGCAGATTCACCATCTTCCTCTGGCTTGTTGGCTGAAAAATTAGAGCTAGAAGAAAAGCTAGAACTAGTCCCCCCTCTCCCCCCGGAGAGGGGGCTAGGGGGTGAGGCAACCCGTGAGGTCCCGGCCCACCACGAAATTCCCTGGGTTCGTTCCGTCATCCGCCACCCGGCTTACTCGGTCATTGGCGTGCTGGCTGTTGATGGGAGTGCTCTGGTTCGTGATTCCGCGGCTGGCTACGGGGTTTCTGCCGGAGATGGATGAGGGCGCCATTGTGCTCGACTACAACTCGCCGCCCGGCACCAGCGTGGAGCAAACCGACCAGATGCTGCGCCAGGCCGAAGCAGCTGATTGTGCAGGTGCCCGAGGTGGCCAGCTACTCGCGGCGCACGGGCACCCAGATGGGCTTTTTCATCACCGAGCCCAACCGGGGCGACTACCTCATTCGCCTCAAAACCGACCGTACCCGCACCACCGAGGAGGTCATCGACGACATCCGCCAGCGCATTGAAGCCACCCAGCCGGCCCTCACCATCGACTTCGGGCAGGTGATTGGCGACATGCTGGGCGACCTGATGAGCACCGTGCAGCCCATTGAAATCAAGGTTTTCGGGCCCGACACCGGCACCCGCTACAAATTGGCCGGGCAAGTGGCCGGCATCGTGGAGGGCACCCGCGGCACGGCCGACGTATTCGACGGCATCGTGCGCATGGGCCCGGCCGTGGACGTGCGGCCCGATCCGCGCCGCCTGGCCCAGTTCGGCCTTACGGGCCTCGATTTCCAGACCCAGCTTCAGACCCAGCTCGAAGGCGTGGTGGCCGGCAACGTGCTCGAAGGCGAGCAGCTGCTCAACATCCGCCTGCGCTACCCCGGCGCTCAGACCGCCAGCCTCGACCAGGTGCGGCAGCAGCCCATTTTCCTGCCCAACGGCCAGCGCCGCCGCCTCGATGAGCTGGCCACCGTGCGCGTAACGGCCGGCGACGCGGAGCTGGAGCGCGAGAACCTGCAGGCCATGACCGCCGTCACGGCCCGCCTCAACGGCCGCGACCTGGGCACGGCCATGCGCGAAATCCGCCAGAAGCTGGAGCGCGACCTGCCCCTGCCACCCGGCTACTTCATCCAGTACGGCGGCTCCTACGCCGAGCAGCAGCAGTCGTTTCAGGAGCTGCTCACGATTCTGCTTACGGCCTGCCTCTTGGTATTTGCGGTGGGGCTGTTTCTGTTCCAGGATCTGAAGGCGGCCGGCCTGATTCTGCTGGTGGCCGTGCTGGGGCCGGCCGGCGGGGCGCTGGCCCTGTATTTCACCGGCACGCCCCTGAACGTAGGCTCCTACACCGGCCTGATTATGGTGGTCGGCATCATCGGCGAAAACGCCATTTTCACCTTCCAGCAGTTCAACGAGGCCCGCCAGGACGCCCCCGTCGAGCAGGCTATCGGCTACGCCATTGCCGCCCGCCTGCGCCCCAAGCTGATGACGGCCCTGGCCGCCATTGCCGCGCTGCTGCCGCTGGCTTTGGGCATCGGGGCCGGGGCCCAGCTGCACCAGCCCCTGGCCATTGCCGTTATTGGGGGCCTGCTGCTGGCGCTGCCCCTGCTGCTGCTGGTGCTGCCGAGTTTGCTGCGGCTGGCCTACCGGAATGCGGCTCAGGCGTGATTTCCCGCAGAGGTGCGCAGAGGGAAGCGCAGAGGTTCGCGGAGGTCGTTCTCTGCGTGCCTCTGCGTTTTTCCTCCGCGCTCCTCTGCGGGAAACGACGTAATAAACCATCTGCCCCTTACGTCCGTTGGAATCTGACTATTCCCCCCTCGCCCTATGCAAACTGAAAACGACCGCTTGATGTGCTCATTGTCGGGGCCGGCCTCTCGGGCATCGGGGCGGCGCACGTGCTGCAGCAGCGCTGCCCGGGCAAATCCTACCTGATTCTGGA
This sequence comes from uncultured Cytophagales bacterium, assembly GCA_963711295.1. GTDB lineage: Bacteria > Bacteroidota > Bacteroidia > Cytophagales > Hymenobacteraceae > Hymenobacter. Next base: position 70,193 of record CAVQDF010000003.1, on the reverse strand, counting down.
GGCCCGCGCGGCCATCGGGGGCACCTGGGACCTGTTCCGCTACCCGGGCGTACGCTCCGATTCCGATATGCACACGCTGGGCTACTCCTTCAAGCCCTGGACCAACCCCAAAGCCATTGCCGACGGCCCCGCCATCCTCGACTACATCCGCGAAACGGCCCGGGAAGGCGGCATTACCGAGCACATCCGCTTCGGCCACAAGGTCGTCAGCGCCGCCTGGAGCAGCCAGCAGGCGTGCTGGACGGTGCAGGCCGAGCAGACCGACGGCGGGCCACCCCTGACGCTGCGCGCCCGGTTTCTGTACTGCTGCAGCGGCTACTACAACTACGAGGAAGCCCACCGGCCCACCTTCGCCGGCGAGGCCGACTTCCAAGGACGCATCGTGCAGCCCCAGTTCTGGCCCGAAGGGCTGAACTACGACAACCAGCAGGTGGTGGTGCTGGGCAGCGGGGCCACGGCCGTGACGCTGGTGCCGGCCATGGCCAAAATCGGCCGCCCACGTCACGATGCTGCAACGCTCGCCCTCCTTCATCGTCTCGCAGCCTTCAAAAGATAAGATTGCCAACTGGCTGCACCGCTACCTGCCCGATGGCCTGGCCCACCGGCTCACGCGCTGGAAAAACGTGCTGGTGCAAATCGGACTCTACACGCTGGCCCGCCGCCGCCCGGCCCAGGCCAAGCGGCAACTCGTGGGTCTGGCCGCCCGCCAGCTCGGCCCCGATTACGACGTGAATACCCACTTCACCCCGCGCTACAATCCCTGGGACCAGCGCGTGTGCCTGGTACCCGACGGCGACCTGTTCCGAGCCTTGCGCAAAGGCCAGGCGGCGGTAGTGACGGATGAAATCGACTCGTTCACGCCCACCGGCCTGCGCCTCAAATCGGGCCGCGAGCTGCCCGCCGACTTGGTGGTGCTGGCCACGGGCCTGAAAATCAAAATCCTGGGCGGCATCACGCTCACCATCGACGGCCAGCCGCGCCGCCCGGCCGACACCATCAGCTACCGGGGCATGATGCTCAGCGACGTGCCCAATATGGTCATGGCGTTCGGCTACACCAACGCCTCCTGGACGCTGAAAGTAGACCTCACGGCCAACTACTTCTGCCGCCTGCTGCGCTACATGGACCGCCGCCACCTCGCCATTGCCGTCCCCCATGGCGGCGACGACCTGCACCCCCAGCCCCTGCTCGATTTCACGTCGGGCTACGTGCAGCGGGCCACCGGCGAGCTGCCCCGGCAGGGCTCGCGCCGCCCCTGGTTTGTGCACCAGAACTACCTCAAGGACCTGCTCAACATCCGCTACACCCGCATCAACGACGGCGTCCTGCAACTCGGCCCCGCCGGCCGGATGCCGGGTACGGAGCAGGCCAAGGAGCCGGAACTGGCCTCGGCGGCGGCCGGCTAGAATCTGAGAAACAGGTGTAAGACCAAAAAGCAGTGTCATGCTGAGCGCAGCGGAGCGAAGTCGAAGCATCTCTACTGCAATGGTAATCCTGACGCCTGGGTTAGTAGCCCAAAGAAGCGGTAGAGATGCTTCGACTTCGCTCCGCTGCGCTCAGCATGACACCGTTCTTTATCCTGACAACCGACAACTACCAACCAGCAACTAACTTTTCATGCACATCCTCAAAACCACCGCTTACTCCCTGCTGGCCTTGAGTGGCGCTACCGTGGCCGGCCTGGTATTCTTCACTCACCGCACCGCCCGGAAAGTGCGGGCCGCCCTGCCGCCCAGCGGCTTCTTCGTTGATCTGCCCCACGGGCGGCTGCACGTGCGCGAGCAGGGCACGGGGCCGGTGCTGCTGCTGGTGCACGGACTGGGCGGGCAGATGGGCCAGTTCACCTACGACGTGGTGGAGCGGCTGGCCGCCGATTTCCGGGTGGTGGTCGTTGACCGGCCGGGCTCGGGGTATTCGGCGCCGCTAGCCAGCCCCGATTTGGTTAGTCAGGCCGATGCCTTGGCCGAGTTGATTGACAAGCTGGAGCTGGGCCGGCCGCTGGTGGTGGGCCATTCGTTGGGCGGGGCCGTGGCGCTGGCCCTGGCCCTGCACCACCCCGAGCGGGTGGCCGGCCTGGCCCTGATTGCCCCCCTCGCCGCCCTGCCCGAAACGGTGCCGCCCATGTTTCAGCGGCTACTGATTCCCTCGCGCTGGCAGCGCCAGCTGGTGGCCTGGACGGTCGCCACGCCGCTTTCCATCCGCCGCAGCCCCCAGGTCATGCAGGCCCTGTTCCGCCCCGAAACTCCACCCCGCGACTACGCCACCCGGGCCGGCGGCATGCTCAGCCTCCAGCCCGCCCAGTTCCTGGCCACCATTGCTGATCTGGAATCCTTGCCCAGCTACCTGCCCACCCTCACCGCCCGCTTCCCCGAGCTGCGCCTGCCCGTTCGGGTGCTCTACGGCCGCCAGGATGCTGTCCTCGACGCCGAATTCAACGGCCGGGCCCTGACCGAAAACATTCCCGGCGCTACCCTGCAACTCATTGAGGGCGGCCATATGCTGCCCATTACCCAGTCCGAACTAGTTGCCCGGTTCATCCGCGGCGAAGTGGTGAATGAGTGAAGGCTGTTCGTACTTACTCATTCACCGAGTCACTCACTTCACTGTTACCCCCAGATCAGAACCAGGGTACCGATGATGATCAGGCCGGCACCGATGCCCGTGTGCAGGGTCAGCTTTTCGCCCAGAAACAGCACCGACAGCCCGATAGCCAGCGCCACGCTGAGCTTGTCGACCGGCGCCACCTGCGACACTTTCCCCAGCTGCAGGGCCCGGAAGTAGAACACCCACGACAGCCCCGTGGCAATGCCCGACAAAACCAGAAACAGCCAGTTGGTACGTGTCAGCGCATGAATTCCTTCCAGCCCGCCCCGGAAGTACACGATGCTCCAGGCCAGCACCAGCACCACCGCCGTTCGCACGGCCGTGGCCAGGTTGGAGTCAACCCCCTTGATACCGATTTTGGCCAGCACGGCCGTCAGAGCAGCAAAAAAGGCCGAAAGTAGGGCGTAGATCCACCACATGAGGTGAGTTGGTGAGGTGGTGAAATGGTGAGTAAGATATGAACGTCGTATTTCACCTTAATAGGACTTCCATGCCTGGTTGCTATACACATGGCGCCCCTCCGGGGCTATGAAACGACTAGAGGAGCAAGTCCTGCTTTAATTAAGCTTATCGGGCTCGCCAGTAAGCCACACTAGCCCGCCACCAGGTGCGCAGCTGGGCCAGATCGGGGGAGAAAAAGACGTGCAGGGAGGCCACCCAGCCCACCGAGCAGAACCAGCCGGCCAGCACGTCGGAAGGGTAGTGCACACCCAGGTAGTTGCGCGAGATGCCTACGCCCAGCGCGAACAGCGTACCCAGCACCACCACCGGCCAGCGCCAGGGCGTGCGCCACATCAGGAACGCCAGGGCTGCCGCCAGCGCCGCCGAGCCCATGGCGTGCCCGCTCGGAAAGCTGTAGAACTTGGCCGGCGCAATGGACTCCCAGAGCGCCGGCCGGGCCCGACCAAATAGCAGCTTGGCCACCAAGTTCAGCACCACCGCACCCGCTACCGAGAGGCCGAAAAATACCGCCGCGGTGCGCTTTTCTCGCCCCCACAGCAACAGTAGCCCGATGCCCACGCCCGCCACCGCCATTACGGTGGGGCCGCCAGCCGTCGTCAGGGCCAGGGCGAGTTGGTCGAGGCCGGGGCTTTGCCGGGCGTGTAGCCACTCCAGAATCGGCTGGTCGCCGATGAAGCCGCCGCTTTCCCAGATATCTTCGGCCACATTCACAAAAATCAGCCACGGCAGCCCAATGCCCAGCAGCAGCATGGCCACCAGATGCCCATGCCCGCGCAGGGCCTTTCGAAAATCGGCGTAGAGGGTGGTGAGCAGCTGCTTCGCAGATCGGTACATAGCATTTAGCTGCTGTTGCATACATCAAGGTAAAGAAGCAGCCGAAGCCCCGTCTGGCAGCGTCTGGCAGGCGCTACCGGGCGGGCCGCCACACGAGGCCCATACCCAGGCCGCCGCCGGGCAGGTAGGTGGGCGAAAAGCTGGTTTCGCGCAGCAGCCGGGGCTGGCGGCCCCAGCGGTTGCGGTGCGTCAGATAAGCCAGGTGAGCCGACAGAATGCCGAAACCCGCGCCGGCTACCACGTCGCTCTGCCAGTGCCGGTCGTTGATCATGCGCAGGGCGGCTACGCTGGTGGCAATCGTGTAGGCCCCCACCCCGTACCACTGGCTTTTGTCGCGGAATTCGGTGTGCACGATGCTGGCGGCCAGGAACGCCTGCGCCGTGTGCCCCGACGGGAACGACAGGTTATCGGACTTGTTAGGACGGGTTTCGTTGGCCAGGTACTTGATGGCGTAGGTGCTGGCCAGCATAATGGCCTCACCCTTGGCAATAACAAGCAGCGTGTTGATGCGGTCGTCGCGCGACTCGACGCCGGCCAGGGCCACGGCGGCCAGCTCGAAGTAAGGCGCAATAATCAACGAGTTGTCGAACCCCGTGCTTACGGGCCGGAACTGCTTCCGCACGAACGTGCGGGCGTCGTGGTTGATGCCCGCGTCGCCCTGCGCCGTAATGGCTCCGTAGGTGATGAGCGCGGCCGGAATGGCGACGGCCCGAAATAATTTACCCTTGTACCAGACGTTTTTTGAGGCGGCGTCCGGGGTTTCGTATTTTTTGATGGTGGTATCGGCGGGCACGACTTGCGCGGGCACGACCACCTGGGCTAGGGCGGAGGAAAGCGAGGTGCTGCCCAGAGCAAGCACCAAGGCCAGACGAACGATAAGCGGCTTAATCAAGGGATAAGAACAGTTGAGGGGAGTGAATTGGGAGGGTCGGGCGGCCCGTTGCCAGGCGGCAGGGCCGGCGCGGCAACGGGCCGAAAGGTAGCCGGGAATTCTGTGGAGAATCTGAATCAGCCGGGAATTCCGGGGGCTACCGGCCCGGCCCGCTCCGGGCTAAGCAGGAATGTACGCGGCTGGTTGGCGGCCGGTTATTCGGCCAGAAACGCCACCACCTGCGCCAATACGGCCGGGTCGCGCATGATCTGGTTGTGGCCCAGGCCGGAGGTCGCCCGAAAGTCGAGGCTGGGCCAGCTGGCGGCAATTTCCCGGGCCTCCTCAAACGGAATGCTGGCGTCCTGGTCGTCATGGAGCAGCAGGGCTTTGTCGGCCGGGAAGCCCTGGCCGGCGCGGGTGAGGCTGAAGCTTTCGGCGTCGCGGCCGTGTTGCTCCCGGATATAGCGGTTCATGCGGGCCTCCACGGCGGGCGGCAGCTGTAGCATATCGGCGAAGCGGCGGGCCACAGCCACTGTACTGCCCGGCACGGCCAGCAGCACCAGCCGCGGCAGCCGCCCACCGCCGGCTGCCTCGTTGAATCGCACCGGCACGCCCACCGTGGCTGCCCCGCCCAGCGAGTGCGCAACCACCCCGTACACGTCGCCCAGCGCATCGGCCACGGCCTGCACGGCCCGGGCGTAGGCGGGCAGCGTTACGCGCCGGCCGTAGGATGCCCCGTGGGCCGGCCCATCGAGCGCCACCACCCGAAACCCGGCGGTGGCCAGCTCCCGGGCCAGCACGCCCCAGAAGCTGGCCCGGTGCTCCCAGCCGTGCACCAGCAGAACCGTGCGGGTACCAGCCGCATTCCACTCGTAGGCCGCCACGTTGCCGGCCGGCATCGGCACAAAAAACTGCCGGGCTTCCGCCAGGGCCGGGGCTTCCCAGTGCATTTCGGGCAGGCGGCGGGGCGTGGTAAACAGCCGCCAGGCCGACCCAAAAGCCCAGTCGGTGGAGGCGGCCGCCATCAGCCGGAGCTTGAGGCGCAGCAGGTTCAGGCCGGGCGGAGTGGGAGCCGTTACGGGCGCTGGGGAGAGGAGGCGGGCAGTCGTCATGCGCCACAAATATCCGCCTTTAAGACTGAACTGCCCAGCTGACTTTATTTTTTGCACTTCTCCGCGCAGTTAGAAATCTATATGGATACCGCCGCCGTATCTTCGGCCCCTGGCGGATTATTTGGCCCCAGGCCGATGCATGATTCTTTCCTTTCACGACATCAGGGTCCAGTACGTACCAGAACTGTCGCTGCTTCGCTTTCAGTGGAATAGGCTGGTGCCGGCTCTCGCCCGCTTCGAAACGAGCATGCTCGCCGTAGCCCAATTAGTGGAGCAGAACACCGTTTCCGCCATCCTGCTCGACATGCATGGCCTGCCCAGCCTGGGTCTCGATGAGCAGTTCTGGATGGCGGCCAACTGGCTGCCACGCGTGTCGGTGCCGACCGTGGAACAGGTGGCCGTGGTGCTGCCCGCCGGGAGCCTTTACAACCAGATGGTAGTGGAAAGCCTACTGCGTGCTTGCCGCCACTTCGTGCATTACGAGGTGCAGTTCTTCGGCGAAACAGCCGAGGCCCTCGATTGGCTGCTTCATCACCAGCCCGCTGTACAACAAACGGTGGAGCAAGCCTGGCAGCTGGCCCTGGTTGCCCACCCATAATTACCTGTCGGCCAGACGGACAACTCACTCAGCATCAAACGCCAACAAGTTATATTGGCTTTGGACAGAAAGGATATCGGGATTGTTTAGAATTTTAAGGCTAGTTTGAGCGCCTTTCCTTATCCCACTCAAGGCAGGCTTATTTCGGGCCAGCATACATGATTCTTAATTTCCACTATATCCGGGCCCAATACGAGCCAGCCGTCTCGCTGCTGCGTTCTCAGTTCTGCCGCGCGCCGGCCAGCCTCGCCTCGTTTCAGCGTAGCATGAACTCGGTTGCTCAGCTCCTGGATCAGCAGACGGTGACAGAAAGCATGCTTGATTTGCATGGCCTACCCGATCTGAGCCTTGACAAGCAGTTCTGGGTAGCCGCGCACTGGCTGCGCCGGGTGTCGGTGCCGTCGCTCCGGCACGTAGCCATCGTGCTGCCGGCCGACGGCCTCTACAACCAAATGGTCATTGAAACCCTGCACCGCGCCGGCCGGCACTTCATTCGCTACGAAATTCAGTTTTTCTCCGATACCATGATGGCCCTGGACTGGCTGCTGAGCTTCCATGACCCAGCCGTGCAAGCCGCCCTGGAGCAGGAGTGGTCCGCCGCCGCGTTAGCCGGCACGCCGGGCACATCCCGCGTCGTATAAACCGACTTCTCTACCTTTGCCCGCCCCACCGGGTTGCCACTTCGCGCCCGGCCGGTTCCCCATCTTTCATTCCGCTACTTCTTTTCTATGGATTCTACTCCTGCTCTCCCCACCATGACCCTGGAACTGGGCACCTATCAAGCGTCGGTAAACGCCCAGCTTGAGAAATTCCAGGGCCAGCACTTCACCACTGGCTTCTGGCAGAAGCAGGCCGATTTATGGGTTTCCGATGCCGAAGGCCAGCAGAGCATCCGCAGCTTCATGGGCTGGCTACGGGTAGTAGATACGATGCTGCCCGCCGTGCCCGAAATAGAGCAGTTTGTAAAAGAGGTGAAGGCCGCCGGCTTCCGCCACGTAGTGGTGATGGGCATGGGCGGCAGCTCCATGACGCCTATTGTGCTGCGCCAGGCGTTCGAGCACCTCGCCCAGGGCCTGCCCATGTCGGTGCTCGACACCACCAACCCCGGCTCGGTGCGCGAGATTGAGCAGGCCGTGCCACTGGCTGAAACCCTGTTCGTGATTGCCAGTAAATCGGGTACTACGGCCGAGCCGCTGGCCTTCGGCGACTATTTCTACGCCCGCTTGCAGGAGCTCAAGGGGGATAAGGCCGGCGAGAACTTCGTGGCCATCACCGACCCTGGCTCCCAGTTCGTGACCCAGGCTACGGAGCAGAAATACCGTCGCATCTTCCTCAACTTTGCCGAGGTAGGCGGCCGGTTTTCGGCCCTCTCCTACTTCGGGCTGGTGCCCGCTGCGCTGTTCGGCATCGACATCAAAACGTTGCTTCAGCGCGCCCAGCTCATGATGCGGGCCTGCGGTTCGGAAGGCCCCGTGGAGCACAACCCCGGCCTGGAGCTGGGCGCCGCCCTGGGCGTACTCGCCCAGCAGGGCCGCGACAAGCTCACGCTGGTCGTGCCCGCCGACCTCTCCGATTTCGGCCTGTGGCTGGAGCAGTTGGTGGCCGAAAGCACCGGCAAGCAGAACACCGGCATTTTGCCCGTAGCCGGCGACCCGCTGGGCAGCCCCGCAGTGTACGGCACCGACCGCGTGTTTGTGTACGTGGGCTACGAGAGCCTGCCCGACGAGGAAAACCGCCGGCAGGTAGCCGCTCTGCAAGCCGCCGGCCACCCCGTCATCACAATTCTGCTGCACGACCCGCTGGATCTGGGCGCCGAGTTTTTCCGCTGGGAAGTGGCCACGGCCGTCGCCAGCGCCGTGCTTGGCATCAACCCCTTCGACCAGCCCAACGTGCAGGCCGCCAAAACCGCCACCAACCGCCTCATGGAAGTGGTGGAACAGCAGGGCCAACTGCCCCAGACCAGCGCCCCCACCACCAGCGAAGGCGGCCTCGATTACTACGCCAACGTAGCCGGCAACAGCGCCGAAGCCGTGCTGCAAGCCTTTTTCGGGCAGGCCCGGCCCGGCGACTACCTCTGCGTGCAGGCCTACCTGATGGAAACCCCGGCCCTCAACGCCGAGCTCGATGCGCTGCGCCAGCTTGTGCAGCAACGCCTGCACCTGGCCACGGCGGCCGGCTACGGCCCACGCTTTCTGCACTCCACGGGCCAGTTCCATAAAGGTGGTCCCGATACGGGTCTGTTCCTGCAAATCACCACCGACCACCCCCACGACCTGCCCCTGCCCGGCCGCCCCTACACCTTCGGCACCTTCCAGAACGCCCAGGCCGCCGGCGACCTGCAGGCCCTCCAGGATTACAACCGCCGCACCCTGCGTGTCCACCTCGGCGAGGGCGGCGAGCAGGCCGGCGTAGAGAAGCTGCTGACAAAGCTGAAGCTGGCTCTCAGCACGAAATAAATTACAGCTAGCACCAATAACCGGATGGCGCTAATGCAGATGGGCAGTCGGACGAGACAAACCTCCTAGGAGATTTGCCCCGACTTTTTTTACAAGTAAAACAGCCACCCCGCAAGAGGTGGCTGTTTTACTTTTCAGGCCCATCTGCAAGATCCGTGCAATCAGATCTAACCAGCGGTTATTTGCGATTAAAGTCGTCCTGTACGCGCACGATGTCGTCTTCGTTGGATGGATTTTGGGCGTCGGTGTGCTGCCAGATTTCGGCGACAGTGCCCCAGCCGTCGAGGCCGATGAGGCGGTGCCGCTCGCCCTGGCGGAGCGTGATTCGCTCGCCCGGGCCGTAGGTTTTCAATGGGCCTTCCTCATCGGTGTCGCTCACCACGACGCCCACCGTGCCGCTCACGACACGCCAGATTTCGGCCCGGCGATGGTGGTACTGCCACGAGAGTCGCTGGTGGGGTGCCACGAGCAGAATTTTGGGGCTTAACTGGCCCGAAATCCGTAAATCTTCGACGGAGAGGCCATCGAAGTACTGATCGGCAAAGGCTTGGGCTTGTGCTTCATCAAGCACGAAAAAGCCGCCCCAGGGCCGGGTATCATCCTGGCGGTCGATGCGCAGATTTTGGGCCTGCAGGCGGCGGGCGGTTTGCGTAAAGAGGTCGGCTTTTTCGGGGTTGGCAACCATAAAGTAAAGGGGAAAGGAGTACTACTGAGTTTGAGTAGTGAAGAAAAGAAGCTACTAAAGTAGCGTTTAGTGGCTTTCGCACCTAGTGCGGGGCCACGCTTATGGCAGGTTCACCAAATCAAATTAGGCGGGGGTGCGTACTAGCAGGTATCGTTTTACTTTATTCCCTACCCATGAAACAAGTAGCGCCCGGCGTTCATCAGCTTTCCATTCAGCGTTTTGTGAATGTCTATTTTATTGAAACCGGCACGCCCGGCGAGTGGGTACTGGTAGATACCGGCCTGCCCGGCTCGGAGCAGGCGATTGTCGCGGCGGCCGACAAAATTTTCTATCCCGGCACCCACCCCGAAGCCATTATCCTCACCCACGGCCACATGGACCACGCCGGCTCGGCCCAGGCCCTGGCCGAGCACTGGAAGGTTCCGGTGCTGGCCCACGAGTTGGAAATGCCTTTCCTCACGGCCCGGGCCGTGTACCCGCCCGCCGACCCAACCGTAGCCGGGGGCGGCTCGCTGGCCTTCGTGTCGCGGTTTTTTCCTCCCCAGTCGTTCCAGCTCTCCGACCATGTGCAGCACCTGCCGGCCAACGACCTTGACCCGCCCTTCCTGCCCGATTGGCACTGGTACCACGTGCCGGGCCACGCGCCGGGCCAGATAGCGCTGTTCCGCGAAAAGGACCGCACCCTGCTCGGGGCTGATGCCTTCGCCACCTGCGACCACGAATCGGTGCCATCGGTGCTGCTCCAGCTGCCGGGCATCAGCATTGCCGGCGCCCCCTTCAACTACAATTGGCAGCAGGTGGGAGAATCAATCCGCATGCTGGCCGATTTACGACCCGAGCATATCGGTTGCGGCCACGGCCCGGCCATGAGCGGCCCTGCCGCTACCGAGGGCCTGCGCCGGCTGGCCGATGAGTTTCGGGTGCCCGCCCACGGCCGCTACACCCGTGAGCCCGCCCGCCTCGATACCAAGGGCGTAGCTTACCTGCCCCCCGCCCCCGCCGACCCTATTCGGACTAAGTTTGCAGTGGCCGCAGCCAGCCTGGGGGCTCTGGTAGGGGCAGCCGTGTTGGTAAAGAAGTATCAACAAAAAAAGCAGAACAAGTACCCGCGCCCGCAGGCTGGCGAGCCCAAACGCTTCCGCACCGAAGAAGTAGCGCGCTAAGCGACCAACAATGGCTGGCTAACCGCCCCGAACAACAAATCATTTCCCGCAGGCCGCTGTTTACGCTTTTGTATTCAGCGGCTTGCGGGATTTTTGCTTCCGGCGGCCGTTTTTCTTTTCCGTTGCCCTTCGCCTTTTATGGGGTGACTGCGTTTAAGTCCCTCTATGCAGGAAATAACCGACGAAAAAACCAAGCAGCAGGAAATTCAGCAGGAGCGGGCCGAGCAGCGCGAAGCCAACGAGCGGAAGGCCCCGAGCGGCAAAGTACTTTACCGCACCACCCTGCAGGAGGGCGAAATGGAGCTCAAGCGCCCCACGGCCGCGTTGTTCTGGTCGGGCCTGGCAGCGGGCCTCTCTATGGGCTTCTCGATGATTGCCGAGGGCCTGCTCAACCACTACCTGCCCGACGCGCCCTGGCGGCCGTTGGTGGCTACCTTCGGCTACAGCATGGGCTTCCTGATCGTGATTCTGGCGCGCCAGCAGCTTTTCACGGAAAACACGCTGACTCCCATTCTGCCCCTGCTAGCCAAAAAAGACCTGGAAACGCTGCTCAATGTGTTCCGGCTGTGGGGCGTGGTGCTGAGCGCCAACCTCATTGGCGCCTTCATTCTGGCCATGGTAGCCATGCACAGCTCGGCTTTCGACGATTCGGTGAAGGCTGAATTTGTGAAGCTGGGCGAGCACGCCATGCAGTACGGTTTTGGCACCACTCTGCTCCGCGGCATTTTTGCGGGCTGGGTTATTGCCCTGATGGTGTGGCTGCTGCCCTTCGCCGAGTCGGCCCGGGTGTGGGTTATTATTCTGATGACTTACCTGGTGGGCATTGCCCATTTCAGCCACATCATTGCCGGCTCGATTGAGGTATTCAGCGTGGCAGCTGTGGGGCAGGCCAGCTGGGGAGCGGTGCTGGGTGGCTTCGTAGTACCAGCCCTGCTGGGCAACATTCTGGGGGGCGTTACGCTGGTGGCCGTGCTCAACCACGCCCAGGTAGTGGCCGGCGAAACGGAGTAATCCGATTTCCTGGCCCCCACCCTAGTCCTTCACATCGAGTGAGTCGGCGGGAAGTTGGGGCGGGTGCTCCTGCATGACGCGTACATTGCCGTTTACGGTACTCACCTTCAACTGGACTCCGCCCTTGCCCAGGGTGGCGGCCAGGGTATGAGGTAGCACGCTCAGGCGCTTGGTGTTGAGCTCGGCACTAACCCGGCCGCGGGTGGTGCGGGCCAGTAGCGTGGCAGCATAAGTGGGCGGCAGCTGCCAGGTTACATTCCCGTTTACTGTACTTACATCGAGGGCTGGCCCCGTCCAGGTGTCGCCGGTTAGGGTCAGATCCAGCTCGCCGTTGGTCGTGCGGCCGCGTACGTCGCCGCTTACGCCACTCAGGCGCACGTTGCCGGTGGTGTTTTCAAAGCGGAGGACGCCATGTACCTTTTCCAGGACCAAAGCCCCGGCAGTGGCTTTTAGCACCAAGTCGGTGGCGGCAGGCACCAGCACTTCGTAGCTCACGGCCCAGCCGTCGATGGAACCGTTGGCCAGCTCGGCCCGCAGCGTATGGTTGGCGGTGCCTACGCGCACGGCGGCGGCCAGGGCGCGGGCCGTTTCGGCCGTGGCGGCCCGGCCCGTTACCCGGGCTCGTACGCGCACATCGGGTCCGGCCCAGGCCCGCACCGTAATGCCGCCATCGGCGCGCGCGTCCACGGTCAGGGCCGTACCGGTGGGCGGGGCCGGCAGCTTCAATTGCCGCGTTTCGCAGTAGATCTTCTGGAGCGGACTCGCTGGCAGCTCAGTGGCGCAGCTAAGCGTGAATGTGGGGGCCGGACCAGCGGAGACGGTCGGGCTTTTAGCGGCCGGATTGTTGGCGGGTGTTTTCTGGGCTAGTGCGGCACCAGCGCTCAGCAGCAACAGAAAGAGCAAATGGGTTTTCATAGCAGTAGGCGATGTGGAGCCCATGGCAGTCGGCGGAAAGTTGGGCAGCAAAACAATAACTCCCGTAAGATAAGCCTTAGTGTAAGTTTTGTGTTGGTGCCCCGGCCCGAATGGCGTCAGGGAAGGTTTACCCTCAAACTTACCGACTTCTGCTACGGCGCTAAAATCCGGCGGCAGTCCACCAAATACGTGCTGGTTTCAGGCAACTCGACGGCGGGGCGGATGCGTCCGCGCAGAAAAGAGGCTACCCGCCAGCGTATCGCGAAACCCGCTAATGCGGGTTCCGCAGGGCGGCTTAGCTATTTGCAAAAGTCGAAATTACCTAATTGATATTCAGACAATTGATACACTAGTGCAACCTTGCTGAAAACTAAAGGGTTGAAGAATAACCTGTTTTTACTTATTTTATCTCCCTATGTATGTTTCCGAAAAAATCCTGTTTGAGACGGCTCCCCTGGTCGTTAGCTACACAGTTGCAGAAGCACTGCTACGGGTGCGGTGGCTGGGCCACCACGATGCGGAATCAGTCAGGGAATATTGCCAGCTGATGCTTGCTCACCTGCCCGTCGCCCCATGCTCCTATATGATTAACGACAGCAGTGAGGCATATGGCGAGTGGTGGGAGGCGGCCGAATGGATCGGCCGCGACTTTGCGCCCCAGCTCGCGGATCGTGGCGTGAGGGCCATTGCCTGGATTCAATCCATGGACTGGCCCTCCCGCCAGGCCATTGCCTCCACTCTACCTCATATTCAGGGGGTGGAGGTCCGAACCTTTGATTTCGATGAGCAGCGGGCGGCCCACGCCTGGCTGATGAGCCGCTCCGTTTAAGCTGCTCCAACCGGGCTCCGGGCGTGGCGGCTTATCTTTCGGCATGCATTTCCGTCTTTACCTGCTGCTGAGCGTAGGACTGCTGGTTGAGGCGCGACCCGCCCGCGCTCAGCAAGCGGCCCGGCCCGCCACCTTTTTCGGTACCTACACCTACCGCTCCTACGCCATCCTCGACCAGGAAAGCGGCCCCGACCCGCTGCCGGCCCAGGGCGTGGGCGGCACGCTTACGCTGCGTGCCAACGGCACCTACCAAAAACGCCTGACGCTGGTGGCCAACGGGGGCACCATGCGCTTCGATCAGGATGGGCGATTCACGTTTACGCCCGGCCGCATCAGCTTCACGTATCCCGACAAAAACGGCCGTTCTCGTACCGATGAGGGCACTTTCCGGCTGACAAAGGATTCGCTCACGATTACGCTGGCGGGTTACCCGGCCGGCAATCAGAGCATCTATATCTTGCGGCGGCTGTAGGGCAACGTGCCGACGCGCTACCCGGTGGCCGCGCTGTTTCATTTCCTCCTGACCAGTTCCCGCCGATGGCCCCTGCTACTCCTAAATCCATAGTAATTACGGGGGTATCAAGTGGGGTGGGGCTGGCGGCGGCGCGGGCTTTTCTGGCCCGGGGCTACCGGGTGTTCGGCAGCGTCCGCCGCGAGGCCGACGCGACGCGCCTCCAAACGGAGTTGGGCCCGCAGTTCACGCCCCTGCTCTTCGACGTGACGGATGCCGACGCCATTGCCGTAGCCGCCGCCCAGGTAGCCCATGCCCTGGGGCCCGAGCCGCTGACGGGCCTGCTCAACAACGCCGGCGTGGCCTTCGGCGGGCCGTTGCAATATCAGCCCATTGCGGTAGTCCGGCAGCATTTTGAGGTAAACGTGCTGGGTCTGCTCCAGGTGACGCAGGCGTTTCTGCCACTGCTAGGGGCGCGGCCGGGCTTTACGGGGCAGCCGGGTCGGGTGCTGAATATGGGCTCGGTGAGCGGGCAGGTGGCGGCCCCGTTTCTGGGCGCTTACGTGGGCACCAAGCACGCGCTGGAGGGCCTCACGGCCACCTTGCGGCGCGAGTTGCGGCTGTTCGGGGTGCCGGTGGTGCTTATCGGCCTCGGCGTCACGCAAACGCCCATCTGGGACAAGGGCATCGACCTGACGCCCTACGCCCAGACGCCCTATCACGCTCCGGCCCAACGGTTTCTGCGCTTCGTGAATAAGACCCGCACCCAGGGCCTGACGCCCGAGTACGTGGCCGGCCGGCTGGTGCAGATCATGGAAACGCCCCGCCCAAAAATCCGCTACACCATTGCCGCCGACGTGTTCCGGGCCTACATCGTGCCCCGCCTGCTACCCGCCCGTGCCCTCGACTGGCTGCTGGCCCGCGGCATTGGCCTGCGGCGAATGAGTGACTCGAGTGAATGAGTGAAAAGGAACGTCATTCAGACCATTCCGCGCGTCAAGCGGCAACGAAAAATCTTGCGTGCAGTGCTAATGCTGATGAAGCGTACTTACGATTACAACGTCAGCACGCGAGATTCTTCGCTCTGCTCTAAATGATATTCTTATACTTCACTCATTCACCGAGTCACTCATTCACTCATTCGCCAAAATTGCGCCCCGCCGGGCTTTCTGCTAACTTGCGCCATGTTTCGCCTACGGGCCGAAACAACTCACTCATTCACTTACTCACTCATTCACCAATAGATGGGACGCGCGTTTGAATTCCGGAAAGGCCGCAAAATGAAGCGCTGGGACCGGATGTCGAAAGACTTTACCCGGATTGGCCGCGAAATCGTGATGGCCGTGAAAGAGGCCGGCCCCAACCCCGACACCAACTCGCGCCTGCGCACGGCCATCCAGAACGGCAAGGGCGTGAACATGCCTAAAGACCGGGTAGAGGCTGCTATCAAGCGAGCCTCCTCGCGCGAGGAAAAGGACTACCAGGAGGTCGTGTACGAGGGGTACGCGCCCCACGGCGTAGCGGTGGTTATCGAAACCGCCACCGACAACCCCACCCGCACCGTGGCCAACGTGCGCATGTACTTCAACCGCGGCAACGGGGCGCTGGGCACGGCCGGCTCCTCCGACTACACCTTTACCCGCAAGGGTGTGTTCAAGCTGGCCGCCGAAGGGCTGGATTTGGAAGAGCTGGAGCTGGAGCTGATTGACGCCGGTGCCGAGGACGTGTACGCCGATCAGGACGAGGACGAGCAGGGCAACATCACGGATTTCATCGTGGTGGAAACCGCCTTCACCGACTTTGGCCACATGCAAAAAGCGTTGGAAGAAAAGGAGCTGAACGTGGTATCGGCCCAGCTGCAGCGCATCCCCAATACCACCGTGCACCTCGAAGGCGACGAGCTGGAGGAAGTGATGAACCTGATTGAGAAGTTCGAGGACGACGACGACGTGCAGGCTGTATACCATACGCTGGGCTGATCACAGATTAGCGCGGATTTTTTCGAATTTCACGGACAACTGTAGGGCGCAGCGCAGCTTTGCCCCCGGCTGCAAAATCTGCAATTCGCTGGTTTTTACGCTTATTCCTGGCTGATTCCGGTTTAGATAGCGGGCCGCTTCCAATCAGGGGGCGGCCCGCTTTTAGTTACTGCCAGGGCAACGAATATGGCCGCCGCCGCATCAGCTACTATACCCGTTCCTGACCGTTACCCGCATCCCTTATGAAACTGCTGCTATTCCTGTTGCCGCTGCTGCTGACCCAACCGGCCCTGGCCCAACGGGCGGCGGAGCTGCAAACCCTGCTCCGGCAGAAGAACGTAGCCGGGTTCCAGCTCATTCATACCAAAGGCCGCCACACCACGGCCTACAACCTGGGCCTGCGCCAACAGGGCGCGGCCAGTGCGGTAGATGCCGAAACCGTGTTTCAGGCCGCGTCCCTGGGTAAAGTAATGCTGGCCTACCTTGCCCTGCGCCTTCACGACCAGGGCCGCCTCGACCTCGACCGGCCCCTGCTGAGCTACGCCCCCTACCCGCGCCTGACCGACCCCGCCCGCGCCGGCCGCGTAACGGCCCGCATGGTGCTCACCCACACCACCGGCCTGCCCAACTGGGCCGACAACCCGCTGGGCCCAACCTGGGCAACCTCGCCCCTGGCCTTTCGTTTTGCCCCCGACAGCTGCTGGAATTACTCGGGCGAGGGGTTCGTGTGGCTGCAACGCACCGTAGAACAGCTCACCGGCGAATCGGTGGAAGAACTGGCCCAGCGGGAAGTGTTTGGCCCCCTGAAGATGCGCCGTAGCAGTTTCCAGTGGCAGCCCCGCTTTGCCGCTAATGCCGCCTGCGGGCACGATAAAGCCGGCCAGCCAACCCAGGTGCGCCACTTCGCGCAGCCCTTCGCAGCTTATTCGCTGCTCACTACTGCCGCCGACTACCACCGCTTCGTGCAGGCCCTGCGTACCGGCCGGGGCCTGCAACCAGCTACAGCCCGCCTGCTGACCACCGCCGCCAGCGAAGCCAACCGCTGCGCCAAGCCCGTTACCCCCACCGACCCGTTCGTGGCCTGGGCGACCGGCGTGGGCCTGGCTGCCACCAGCGCCGGCCCCGCCCTCTGGCACTGGGGCGACAACGACGACTTCCAGGGCTTCTTTCTGCTGCTGCCCGCGCGCCGCGAAAGCCTGCTGTTCTTCACCAACAGCGCCAACGGCCTCCAACTCACCGACGACATACTGCGCCTGTTCATCGGGCCCGGCGAGTACCGCGCCATGCAGTGGCTGGCGGAGGAGTAGTTGGCGGTTGTCAGTTGTCAGTTGTCAGTTGCTGGTTGTCAGTCAAAGGAACGTCATGCAGAGCGGAGCGAAGCATCTCGCGTGCAATCGTTGCAGTCGTCACCCAACATCAGCACGCGAGATGCTTCGCTCCGCTCTGCATGACGTTCCTCCTGACAACTGACAACCAGCAACTGACAACCGACAAATGCTGCCTACCTTGCTTTCATGCTGAAAACCCTCCTCGCCGGAGCCCTGCTGGCCCTTACGGCCGCGGCCTGCTCCACTGCTCCCACCTCGTCGGAAACGGCGGGTACTCCCGCTCTTGCCACCTACTTCCCGGCTCCTGATACCACCGCGCTGGCCGATGGCGGGGTAAAGATGGTGCCCATTACCACGGCCAAGGGCACGTTCAACGTCTGGACCAAGCGGTTCGGCAGCAACCCGCGCATCAAGCTGCTGCTGCTCAATGGTGGGCCGGGCGCCACGCACGAGTATTTCGAGTGCATGGAGAGCTTCCTGCCCCGGGAAGGCATCGAGTTCATTTACTACGACCAGCTCGGCTGCGGCAACTCCGACAACCCCCAGGACACGGCCATGTGGAGCCTGCCGCGCTACGTGGAGGAAGTAGAGCAGGTGCGCCAGGCGCTGCAGCTCGACAGCAGCAACTTCTACCTGCTCGGCCACAGCTGGGGCGGCATCCTGGCCGCCGAGTACGCCCTCAAGTACCAGCAGCACCTCAAGGGCCTCGTCATCAGCAACATGATGATGAGCATTCCCGACTACGGCAAGTACGCCAACGACGTGCTGGCGCCCCAGTTCAAGCCCGAAGTGCTGCAGGAAATCCGGGCCATTGAGGCGCGCAAGGACTTTCAGAACCCGCGCTACATGGAGCTGCTGCTGCCCAACTTCTACACCCAGCACATCCTGCGCCGCCCCCTGGACCAGTGGCCCGAGCCGGTGAACCGCTCGTTCGCCAAAATGAACCAGTCGCTCTACGTGACCATGCAGGGCCCCAGCGAGTTCGGCGTGGCCGGCAAGCTGCTCAACTGGAACCGCGTGCCCGACCTGCCCAAGCTGACCGTGCCCGTGCTCAGCATCGGGGGCAAATACGACACCATGGACCCCGAGCACATGCGCATGGTGGCCGAAAAAGTGCAGCACGGCACCGCCCTTATCTGCCCCAACGGCAGCCACATGAGCTTCTACGACGACCAGCAAACCTACATGCACGGCCTGATGACGTGGATGCAAGGCGTGGACAAGGGCGAAAAAGAGGTAAAATTGTAGGTTCAAACCACCCACACCAGCCGCCTGCTATGCCGGACTGCTGCGGTGACTTACCTTTTTCCCTCTTACCTAACTCATGCCCGCCCCCGCCGTTCCCACTACCAATCCGCCGCTTTATTCTCAACGGAGTGTGCGTTTGTTCTCGCTGCTGTTCACGGCCATTGCCGGCGGGGTGTTTACGGCGCACAACTTACGGGCGGTGGGTCAGCCCGATGCGGCTCGCAAGGCCCTCTGGGGCAGCGTGGCCAGTGTGGTCGCCATGATTGTGCTGCTGGCGCTGCTGCCCTACTCGCCCAACACTGGCGCCTACACCGTGGGCGTGGGGCTGGCGGCCGGTTACGGCCTCAATGGCTACGCCGACCGCTTCATTCCAACTCCGCGCGATTATCCGACCAAAAGCATCTGGCGCGCTTTAATAATCTGCCTGCTGATTTTTGTGCCGCTGCTGGCCCTGCTCATCTACGCCCTGTAAGCGCCCTTTTCCCCTTCTCATGAGTTTCCCCTACCGCTCCCTGTTTCTGTTTGAGGCCGATTCGGCCACCATCTTCGAGATAAAGCGCCTCGATATCCAGAGCAAGAACCCCGGCCACCTCTACTTCTGGCTGTATTTCGATAACGCCAGCCGCCAGCTCAGCCAACTCGACTTTGAGGACATGAGCACCGAGGACGGGGAGCACCTGCGCGAATTCCGCCAGGGCCGGCTGCAATTCAATACTACCAACGGCACGTTCTCGCCCACCGACGAAGGCCAGCCGCTCACGCTGCGCACCATCACGCCGCCCGCGCTGCCCGCCGAGTTGGAAACGGCCCTGTTCGCGTTTTTTGCCTGAACCTGAGGCCGGGCGCACGGCTGCCCACTGGTTATACCGTATCTTTGCAGGCTGCTGACCCCTCTCGGGTTGGCAGCCTCTTTTTTTACCCGTTTGCCTCAGCCCCCAGTGCCCATGTCGACCCGTCTCAATAAATACATCAGCGAAAGCGGCGTGTGCTCGCGCCGCGAAGCCGACCGCCACATCGAGCAGGGTAACGTGCTGGTCAACGGCAAGCGTGCCAGCGTCGGCGACCAGGTGACCAGCAAGGACCGCGTGGTGGTGAACGGCGTACGCATTGAGCCCCGGCCCGAGGAAGAGGCCGTGTACATTGCCTACAACAAGCCCCCGGGCATCGTCACGACCACCGATACGTCGGTGCGCGACAACATCATCCGCAGCATCAAGCACTCGGTGCGCATCTTCCCCATCGGCCGCCTCGACAAGGAGTCGCAGGGCCTGATTCTGCTCACCAGCAACGGCGACATCGTCAACAAAATCCTGCGCGCCGGCAACCAGCACGAGAAGGAGTACATCGTGATGGTCGACAAGCCCATCAAAGACGACTTCATTGAGGCCATGCAGGGCGGGGTGCCGATTCTGGGCGTGATGACCCAGAAGTGCAAGGTCAGCAAGGAGACGCCCTATATCTTCCGCATCACCCTCATCCAGGGCATGAACCGCCAGATCCGGCGCATGTGCGAGCATTTCGGCTACGAAGTAGTGCAGCTCGAACGCATCCGGGTGATGAACATCAACGTCAAGGGCCTGGGCCCCGGCGAGTGGCGGGAGCTGCGCGATAAGGAGCTGAAGGTGCTGTTTGAAATGATTGAGCACTCGAGCGGCACCGACGACGGCTCGGTACCACGCCGCCGCAAAGTCGTTTCCACGGCCGACCAGTGGGGCGACCGGCCGGGGCACAAAACGGCCCGCCCGGCCACCAGCCGGCCCGCCATTACCCGCCTCCCCTCCGACCCCGCCTTCGGCGGCAGCCCCGACGACGAAACTCCGCGCAAAGCCAAATCGTCGGCCCGCCCCGCCGGGGCCTGGCTCGACAAGGAAACCACCCGCCCCGGCGCGAAGCCCAAGAAGCTGTCCACGGCCGGCCGGAGCGCCGGTTCGGGTCGGCCCAGCGGCGTGGCCGGCACCCGGCCCGGCAAGTCGGCCGGCCCGGGCAGCGGCCCGAAGGTACCCGGCAAGCGCCCCGCCAAAGGGGCCGGCAGCGGCGCCCCGCCAAGGGCAAAACCAGCACCCGGGGCAGCCGCGGCGCCAGCCGCCCCGGCAAGCGCTAGGCCGAACGGTCAGCTACCAACGCCATACATCCCGGTTTCCAGGCCGCTGCCACCCCGCAGCTGTTTCGGAATCGGGATGTATGGCGTTTGTGCGTAATAAGCACCAGGCACGTTTAATTTTCAAAAGTCTGATTAAAAGCACTACTTCAGTTGCTCCAGGCTCGCATCAACGTGCATGTAGTGTTTCTCAGCCTTGTTTTTACTGTTCCTAACAAGTTCCGCATTTGCCGCAATAACTACTCTTATAAAGTCTGAAAAGTGCCTCATTTGGGCTAAAAAGGTCAATCGGGCCGGGTATGTTTGGGCTGTCGGGCGGGTAGCCGCCGACTTCACTTCCTCAACCAATACACGCCCTGCCATGAACCCTGCCAAGCCCTCCAACGCCTTTATTGCCGCCTCCTGGTTTGCCCTGCTCGCCGGAATGGCTGCCTTCATTGTCGGCCTCTGGAATGCCCAGATGCTACTCAATGAGAAAGGCTACTACTTCACCATTCTTATGTACGGTCTGTTTTCGGCCATTTCGCTCCAGAAATCGGTGCGCGACCAGCTCGACGGTATTCCGGTTACGAACATCTACTATGGGCTGAGCTGGTTTTCCACCGTGCTGGCCATTGCGTTGCTCACGGTGGGACTCTGGAACGCCACGCTCACGCTCAGCGAAAAGGGATTTTACGCCATGTCGTTTCTGCTGAGCCTGTTCGCCGCCATTGCAGTCCAGAAAAACACCCGCGACGCCAAAGGCAAAGCAATGGCCCCGGAAGCTTCGGCTTCGGTTTACAATTAGAAAACGTTCTTCCGAACAAAAGAGAACGTCATTCCGAGCATGTTGCGCATCAAGCAAGGGGCCGAGGAATCTTGCGTGCTGACGTCAGGATGCTTTTCCAACGTCAGCACGCGAGATTCCTCGGCAAGCTCGGAATGACGGTCAGGCTGTCCCGGCAGAGTTGGTCCGTTTGGCCGGTTATCGGAATGCGGGCCGCGGGATAAATCGGCTTCTCCTGTATCTTGCGGCTCGCTGGCGGCTTTGGCCCCGGCGGGCCGCCTTGTTTTGCCCCGTTGGCCGAACATCCTCTACCTACCGAAGCTTCTTCTTTCCCGCCCATGAATCTCCGTACCGACTGGACCCTCGCCGAAGTATCTGCCATCTACCACCAGCCCGTGCTGGAGCTGGTGACCAAAGCCGCCGCCATCCACGCCGAAACCCAGGCCACCGGTGAGGTGCAGGTCTGCACCCTGCTGAGCGTAAAAACCGGCGGCTGCCCCGAAGACTGCGCCTACTGCCCTCAGGCCGCCCGCTACCACACGGGCGTGCAGGCCCACAAGCTGCTGCCCGACGCCGAAGTGCTGGCCTCGGCCCAGCGCGCCCGCGACGCCGGCAGCACCCGCTTCTGCATGGGCGCCGCCTGGCGCGAAATCCGCGACAACCGCGACTTCGACCGCGTGCTGGGCATGGTGGAGCAGGTGAACGGCCTGGGCCTGGAAGTGTGCTGCACCCTGGGCATGCTGAACGAGTACCAGGCCGAGCGCCTGAAGGAAGCCGGCCTCTACGCCTACAACCATAACCTCGACACCAGCCGCGAGCACTACGACGACATCATCACGACCCGCACCTACGACGACCGGCTGAACACGCTGGAGCACGTGCGCAAGGCCGGTATTTCGGTGTGCTCGGGCGGCATCATTGGCCTCGGCGAAACCGACGAGGACCGCATTGCCATGCTCCACACCCTGGCTACCCTGCCCGCGCACCCCGAGAGCGTGCCCGTGAATGCGCTGGTACCCGTGGAAGGCACGCCCCTGGCCGAGCAGCCCCGCGTGAGCGTGTGGGAAATGCTGCGCATGATTGCCACCGCCCGCATCCTGATGCCCCACACGATGGTGCGCCTCTCGGCCGGCCGCCAGGAAATGCCCGTCACGGAGCAGGCCCTGTGCTTTTTGGCCGGCGCCAACTCCATCTTCTCGGGCGAGAAGCTGCTGACCACCCCCAACCCCGACTTCGACGCCGACCAGCAGATGTTTGCTTTGCTCGGCCTCACGCCCCGCAAGTCGTTCAAGGACGTGCCCGAAGGTGCCGTACTCATGGGCCGCGGCAAAGCCCCGGTTGAAGCGTAACAACAATTCAGCATTTCCCCTGTCATCCTGAGCGGAGCGAAGGACCTTATCACGTTTAAACGAACTGTGCAGACGTGATAAGGTCCTTCGCTCCGCTCAGGATGACAGCTAATCAACCTTCATTCTCTCGCCTATCCTCCCCTATGGAAATTGCCTTCGACCTCAACCTCGACCATACCTACGCCGAAACCATCCGGGCCCGGCACGAGGCCCGCGAGGCCCACGAGCTGATTTCGGAGCTGGAAGATAAGATCGGGGCAGCCCTGAGCCTGGTCATGCAGCGCCACGGCGTGCTGCCCGCCGTCGGCGACCGGGTGGAGGTGGATTCGGAGTGGCTGGTCATCAGCGCCCGCACCTTCGGCCAGGACGGCAGCGTGTGGCTCTCGGCCAAGCAGTTTGAAGGGTAAGTTCCCGTTTATCTGTCGTTCTGAGCAGTGCGAAGGACCTTGTACCAACTGATTCGTAGTGGTGCAAGGTCCTTTGCTGCGCTTAGGATGACAGGTTTTACTTAATACGATGTCCACTCCCCTCCACCAGCGCCTGCACGCCGAGCTGGCCCGCCGCGAGGCGGCCGGCACCCGCCGCCGCCTGCCCGCCCCGCCCGCGCCCGGCCTCGTGGATTTCAGCTCCAACGACTACCTGGGCCTGAGCCGGCACCCGCAGGTGCGGGCGGCGTTGCAGCAGGCTGCTCAGCTGCCCGCAGGCAGCACCGGCTCGCGCCTGCTTACCGGCAACTCCACCGCCGCCGAGGCCCTGGAAACCCACCTGGCCCACTTCCACGGCACCGAAGCGGCCTTGCTCTTCAACTCCGGCTACACCGCCAACCTGGGCTTCTTCAGCGCCGTGCCCCGGCGCGGCGACACGATTCTCTACGACGAGGCCAGCCACGCCTCCGTCAAGGAAGGCATCCGGGCCAGCTTCGCCACCGCCTGGAGCTTCCGCCACAACGATTTGGCCGACCTGGAGCGCAAGCTGAGCCGGGCTACCGGCGCGGTGTTCGTGGCCGTGGAAGCCCTGTATTCCATGGATGGCGACATGGCCCCGCTGGCCGAGCTGGCCGCTTTCTGCGGGCCGCGGGGGCTACATCTGGTGGTCGATGAGGCCCACTCCAACGGCGTGTACGGGCCCCGGGGTGAAGGGCTCGTGGCGGCGCTTGGACTCCAGGACGCCGTGTTTGCCACTATCCTCACGTTTGGCAAAGCCCTGGGCAGCCAGGGCGCGGCCGTAGCCGGCCCGGCCGTGCTGCGCGACTACCTGTTGAGCTTCAGCCGCCCCTTCATCTACACCACGGCCCTGCCCCCGGCCACTATTGCCGGCCTCGCGGCGGCCTACGAGCTCCTGCCCAGCCTCCACGCGGAGCGGGCGCACCTGCTGGCGCTGTCGGAGCAGCTGGTAGCCACGCTCAACGCCGTGCCCGGCCTGCGCGTGCCGGCTACCAGCCACATCATCCACCCCGTTTTCTTTACTGCTGATGCCGGCCCAACCCGGGTGCGCGCCGTAGCCGCCGCCGCTCAGCAGGCTGGCTTCGACGTGCGCGCTATCGTGTCGCCAACGGTACCGGCCGGCACCGAGCGGCTGCGGCTGATTGTGCATTCCTACAACACGGAGGCGGAAATTGACGGGCTGGCGGCGGTGCTGGGGCGGGAGGTGAAACCGATGGACTGCCCGGCAGAAGCGAGGAAATGCGGCCAAAGAATGAACACTTTCAGAACATAGATTCAGAAGCAGCAACCAGTTCTCTATCTTGCTACCAGAGTCAGGAGTTGCGTAAAGCATCCCACTGCTGTCATGGTTAACGCAGGTGACTTGCGCACAAAGGGTCGGTTAACGCAACTCGTAGATGGATGCATCTCTGTACACACAGGTGTCATGGGTAATGGCGTGAAGTATGTCCAGGTAATAAGACCATCAAATGAAAACAACATAGACAACATTTTGAGCAACGACATAAAATCCAGAATTAAGGGGCTTGCTTATTACCAAATTGCAGGCGGTGTAATTGGCATAGGACTGACAATTTGGTTAATTGCACAAACAGCAATAGTTACCGGATTAGCAATTCTTATTTTCATCCTTGCCGCTGGGCTTTACACATTCTCTATTTATTGTGGACAACAATTGTTAAAAGGGGAAACAAAAACAGGCCTTAAACTTTCTGTATTTAATCAAGCTCTGCAAACAATAAATTTTGCTGTCCTAGGATTTGCTTTCAAGTTTGTTGCAGGACTACTATTTTCAATTGGCATTGACTATACTAACGACTTTAAGTTCAACTTTAATTTTTCCCTATGTGAGTTTCAATTCAATATTAACAGTGACAAAGAAATGGCTACTATTGGCATTAATATAATTGCCATTTATTTGGTTTATTATATCAACAAACTACAACAAGAAATTGAAAATAAAGAGTCAATCTTAAAGGCATCACAAAATATCGCTACTCCTGCGGACAACTTGACAATAGAAGAA
The DNA here is from genome assembly GCA_963711295.1 of uncultured Cytophagales bacterium. Classification (GTDB taxonomy): domain Bacteria; phylum Bacteroidota; class Bacteroidia; order Cytophagales; family Hymenobacteraceae; genus Hymenobacter. The sequence continues at coordinate 44,965 of CAVQDF010000003.1, read as the reverse complement.
AATACATAAAATACTTAGACAGAACGCTAAGCTCCTATTCTTTGGAAAAACTCTTCATCACCGGCATCGGCACCGACGTGGGCAAGACCTTCGTCTCGGCCATTCTTACGGAGGCTCTGCAGGCCGATTACTGGAAGCCCGTGCAGGCGGGCCTCACTCCCACCACCGATGCGGCCACCGTGCGCGGGCTGGTGCAGAACCCCGTCAGCCGCTTCTGGCCCGAGCGGCACCGGCTGCTGCTGCCGGCCTCGCCCCACGCCGCCGCCGCCGCCGAGGGCCTTACGCTCCGCCTGGACGATTTCGAGCTGCCCGCCACCGACAACCACCTGCTGGTAGAGGGCGCGGGCGGCCTGCTGGTGCCCCTGGCCCCCGGCCTGCTCATCGCCGATCTGGTGCAGCACCTGGGCCTGGCCGTGGTGGTGGTGTCGCGCAATTACCTGGGCAGCATCAACCACACCCTGCTCACGCTGGAGGCTCTGCGGCAGCGGCAGATTCCGGTGCGGGGCCTCATTTTCAACGGAGAGCCCACGCCCGCCACCGAGGACTTCATTGCCGCCCACACCGGCGTGCCCATCATGCCCCGGGTGCGCTTCGAGCCGGAAGTAACGCCGGCCGTGGTGAGCCGGTACGCGGCGGAGTTCCGGGCTTGGTTTGGGCGGTAGAAGTTGATGTTCCCTGGAACTTATGTCATCCTGAGCGCAGCGAAGGACCTTATCACCTCAGCACAAGTCGTTCGAGCATGATAAGGTCCTTCGCTGCGCTCAGGATGACAGGTTAAACAACGAGCGGCACCGCTCCGCTCTGCATCAAACCGCCACCACTACCCCAAACCACCGCCACCGCGGGCGGTTGTAGCTTTGCAGCGGCCGGTACCTCCGGCCCCACCCGCAATGCCTCAACCTACTTCCCTTTCTGAACGCGACCACGCCGTACTGTGGCACCCCTACACCCAGATGCAGACCGCCCCGCTGCCCATTGCCATTACCCGGGGCGAGGGCAGCTGGCTGATGGCCGAGGACGGCACCCGCTACCTCGACGCCATTTCGTCCTGGTGGGTGAACCTGCACGGGCATAGCCACCCCCACATTGCCGACCGCGTGAGCGAGCAGCTCCGCACCCTGGAACACGTGCTGTTCGCCGGTTTCACCCACCCCGCCGCCGTGGAGCTGGCCGAGCAGCTGCTGGCCCTGCTGCCCGCCAACCAGGCCCGCGCCTTCTACTCCGACAACGGCTCGACGGCCGTGGAAGTGGCCCTGAAAATGGTGCTCCAGTACTTCCACAACCTCGGTCAGCCCGAGCGCCGCACCTTCATCTGCTTCCAGAACTCCTACCACGGCGACACCTTCGGGGCCATGGCCGTGAGTGCGCCGCGGGGTTTTCACGGAGCCCTTCTGGCCCCTGCTCTTCGACGTGGAGTTCCTGGAGGTGCCGGTGCCGGGCCGCGAGGCCGAGACCCTGGCCCAGCTCGATGCCCTGCTGCTGCGCCCCGACGTGGCCGGCTTCATCTTCGAGCCCCTGGTGCTGGGCACGGCCGGCATGGTGATGTACGAGCCCGACATCCTGAGCGAGCTGCTGCGCCGCTGCCACCAGGCGCGGCGTGCTCTGCATTGCCGATGAGGTGATGACCGGTTTCGGCCGCACCGGGCCGCTGTTTGCCAGCGAGCTGCTGAGCGAGCAGCCCGACATCATGTGCTTCTCGAAGGGCCTCACCGGCGGCACTCTGGCCATGGGCCTGACCACCTGCGCCGCCCCGATTTACGAGGCTTTCCTGAGCGACGACAAGATGCGGGCCCTCTTCCACGGCCACTCCTACACGGCCAACCCCGTGGCCTGCGCCGCCGCGCTGGCCAGCCTGGAGCTGACCCGCGCCGAGGCATGCACGGCCCAGCGCCAGCGCATCGAGGCCGCCCACGCCGCCTTCCGCCAGGAAATGGAGGGCCAGCCGGGCATTCGGGCGGTGCGGCACCGGGGCACCATCCTGGCCGTGGAGTACGACCCGGGCGAGGGCACCAGCTACTTCAGCCGCCTGCGCGACGCCTTCTACCAGCTGGCCCTCGACCACCACGTGGTGCTGCGCCCCCTCGGCAACGTGGTGTACCTGCTGCCGCCCTACTGCACCACCAACGCCGAGCTGGACCTGCTCTACGCGGTGCTGCGCCGGATGCGCGAGCTGGTCCTCGATTTCACGCCCACGGCCGACCTGCCCCACATTCTGCATGACTAACCCCACCACGCCCGACGACTCGGTGGTCGTCATCCGGGGCCGGGGCCGGGTGTCGGCGCTGGGCCTGGAACTGGCGGCCGACTACCCGGTTTCGCCCTTCGTCAGCCCACCCCACCGGCCCGCCCGTAGCCGCCCTGCCCGCCGCCGCCGAAGCTGCCCTCACGGCCCTGCGCCACGCCCACCCCGCCTACCGCCAGCTCGACCGCACCGTGCTGCTGGCCCTGCTGGCCGCCCGGGCCGCCACGGCCGACGCTGGTTGGTTGGGTTGTTGTCAGTTGCCGGTTGTCAGTTGTCAGGAATTGGCAAACATCAGCAACGAGAATGACATCACCCCGCCCCTGACAACCGACAACCAACAACTAACAACTACCCACCAATTAGCCGTGAGCATTGGCAGCAGCCGGGGCGCGACGGGGCGGCTGGAGGAGTTTCACGCCGGGTTTCTGGCCGAAGGCAGCGTACCGGCGGCCGCCTCCCCGCTTACCACGCTGGGCAACGTGGCCAGCTGGGTGGCCTTCGATGCGGGGCAGGAAGGCGCGGCGGCCCTGAGCCACTCGAGCACCTGCAGCAGCGCGTTTCAGGCCCTGGGCAACGCCATGGCCTGGCTGCGGGCCGGCATGGCCGACCGGTTTCTGGCCGGCGGCACCGAGGCCCCGCTCACCGATTTCACCCTGGCCCAGATGCGGGCCATCGGCATCTACTCGCCTTTTGCGGCCGCCGACTGGCCCTGCCGGCCCGGCGCGGGCCGGCCCAGCACGTTTGTGCTGGGCGAGGGCGCGGCCGTGTTTGCCCTGGAACGGGGCAGCCGGACTGCGTTGCAGGCCGCGCCCGCTGCCGCCTTGCTGCTCGAAGGCGTTGGGTTTGGCTTTGAGGCCATCGGCAGCAAAACCGGACTCTCGCCCGAGGGCCGGCACTTCCAGCAGGCCATGCGCCAGGCCCTGACCCAGGCCCACGCCCTCCCCGAGACCATCGACGCGGTGGTGCTGCACAGCCCCGGCACCCCCGCCGGCGACGCGGCCGAGCGGGCGGCGCTCCGGGCCGTGTTTGGCGAACATCAGCCCCTGCTGCTTTCCAACAAGTGGCTGCTGGGCCACACGCTGGGCGCTTCGGCGGCCCTGAGCCTGGATTTCGCTCTGCACATACTCGAAACCCAGCACTGGCCCACGCCCCCCTTCGCTACCGACGTAAACGGCCCCGCCCCCGGCCCGATGCGGCGGGTGCTGGTGAATGCGGCGGGCTTCGGCGGCAATGCCGCCAGCGTGCTAGTAACGCAGCTGTAGCCTGCGGGTGCCGTTGCACGTGTTGTCTGCGCGGCCGTAGCGCGAAGCTCCAGCTTCGCGTGTCGTTGAACGATTTTGTCTGCGCGGCCGTCAGCAACGATACGCGAAGCTGGAGCTTCGCGCTACGGCCGCAACGCCCGGACCGAAATTGCGTCTATACCTTTCCAACCAACCCTTCTCTATGACCCGCTCCCTGCTTCTGCTACTTGGCCTTGGCTGCACAACGCCCGTTTTCGCCCAAACCAAGCCCACCACTACGCCCGATCCGCTCATTCTGAAAATGGTGCAGCAGGTGTCGGAAAAGAACCTGAAGGAGGACGTGGAGAAGCTCGTGAGCTTCGGCACCCGCCACACCCTGAGCGATACTAAGAGCAAGAAGCGCGGCATCGGGGCGGCCCGCAACTGGGTTGAGTCGGAATTTAAAAAGTACAGCAAGGCCAGCGGCGGACGGCTTAAAGTCGAGCAGGACACGTTCACTGTTAAGCCCGACGGCCGCCGCATCAACCAGCCCGTGGTGATGGCCAACGTGATGGCCACGCTGCCCGGCACCGACCCCACCGACAAGCGCATCTTCATCGTGAGCGGCCACATCGACTCGCGGGTGTCGGACGTGATGAACGCCACGGCCGACGCGCCGGGGGCCAACGACGACGGCTCGGGCACGGTGGCCGTGATGGAGCTGGCCCGCGTAATGAGCCAGCAGCAGTTCCCGGCCACCATCATATTTGTGGCGGTGCAGGGTGAGGAGCAGGGCCTCTACGGCTCAACCCACCTGGCCAAGCGAGCCAAAAAGGAGGGCTGGAACCTGGTGGCCATGCTCAACAACGACATCATGGGCAACTCCACCGGCCACGACCCCGAAATCAAGAATACCACTCAGCTACGGGTGTTCAGCGAGGGCGTGCCGGCTACCGAAACGCCCGAGGAGGCCAAAGTCCGCCGCGTACTATCGTCCGAAAACGACTCGCCCAGCCGCCAGCTGGCCCGCTACGCCCGTGAGGCCACCAAGCAGTACGTGCCCGGCCACGAGGTCGTGCTCGAGTACCGCCCCGACCGGTTCCTGCGCGGCGGCGACCACACGCCCTTCAACCAGCAGGGCTTCACGGCAGTGCGCTTCTCGGAGATGAACGAGGATTTCCGCCACCAGCACCAGGATTTGCGCACCGAGAAAGGCGAGGAATACGGCGACCTGGCCAAGTTCATGGATTTCGCCTATCTGCGGCAGAACACTGGCGTGAACCTGGCCACCCTGGCCAATCTGGCCCTGGCCCCCGCCGCCCCCCAGAACGTGGGCGTGCTCACGGCCGAGCTCACCAACCGCACCCAGCTCAAGTGGGAAGCCCCCGCCGCCGGCGAGAAACCAGCCGGTTACTACGTGCTCATGCGCCCCACCAGCGCCCCCGAGTGGGAGCAGAAGTTTTTCGTGACCGACACCACCGCCGACCTGCCCTTCAGCAAGGATAACTTCCTGTTCGGCGTGGTGAGCGTGGATGCCGAGGGCCACGAGAGCCTGCCCGTCATGCCCAAGCCGGTGCGCTAATTCGCTGCCGCGGCACGGTACGAAAAGCGCCTGCTTCAACAATACCTTCTGTTGAGTTCCGGCGGGATGGCATATCGGTTGCACTATCGTCGTTCTACCATCTGAAGCCCCAGCGGGGCGACATCAATCGATTAACGGATTGTGTCGCCCCGCTGGGGCTTTTACGTTCGGCCAACCTCGATGGCTACCGACGGGCCGCCCCGCTGGGGCCGACAGAATGCAGTATTACGTGGCACCTAAGCTGGTAAAGCAACCGGTAGCAGCTTGCCGTTCGGCCGGGCAATTCCGCTATCTTGTGGCCCTTCTGTTACCCGTGTATCCGTATGCCTATGAAACATCTATTACTTCTGCTGACTGCCACCTTTAGCTTTTCTTATGCCCAGGCTCAGACGCCGGCAACGCCTGCCCCCTACAAGGTGGCGTTGGGCGTGCTGGGCTCGTACCAGACGATAGGTGTGCTGGGCGAGGTGCGGCTGAGCCGGCCGCTGGGCCTGAAACTGGCGGGAGTACTCAACTCCGACAGCACGGTACCCGGCGAATACGGCACCGCCGGCATCGGCCAGCTTACCTATTACCTACCCACCCGTTTGCCGTGGCTGGAGCCGGTAGTGGGCCTGGGCGGCATCTACACCAGCTACCACTGGAAGCAGTACGGGCAAAGCGGCACCGTCCGCGACCTGAACGTAAGCGGCAGCTTCGGGGCCAACGTGCGGTTTCATGAGCACCTGCGCGCCGGCCTGCAACTGTTCGTAGCCAACGGGTTCCGAAGCACCTACTCCGACAACGCCATGCACATCAGCAGCCGGCGGCTGTTGGCGTTGCCCGCACTCACCCTGGAAGTGCTGCTGTAGGCGGAGTAACGCCCAGCGCTTCGGCCGCTGGAACCGTGTAAGCACGCTGTAGCGGCGCTTTTCTCCACGTTGAACGACCTCGTTCCAACGATGCGGACAACCAGACGCCAACAGGCGTCACCACCGGCCCGATACATCGTCCGCCAAAACCCAACCACCCCTCCGTTTTTCGTATACCTCAGAAGCGGGGTGGCCCTGTGCGGCCCGGTTGTTCTGTCCTCATTACTCCACTATGTATCCCATGAAACCAACCATCCTTTTATTCCTACTGGCGCTGTTGCTCGGCGGCCCCGCCGTGCAGGCCCAATCAGGAGGCTATCAGGCACCCGATTATGCGTTCAAGCTGCCAGAAGACTACATTCGTTTTGAGCCCCAGGTAGTGGAGGCCGTGAACTGGCTGGAGCAAACGCCCGCCGGCCAGCAGACAACCCAGCGGCAGGCGGCCAACAAGTTCGTGTTTCAGTGGGTGAGCGGCTCGCCCAACATGCAGGTGGAGCTGCGAAAGTACGTGGCCGACCTCGTCAGGCAGGACCCCGACCAGCTGGTACTGTTCATGGGTGGCTGGGCCCGTTACCAACTTCAGCATCCCGAGGTCGAGGATCCGGTGATGCTCAACGTGGCAGGAGTCAGCACCCTGCTTTCGGCCTACCAAAACGGCGGCTACCCCAAAAACAAGCAGATGGAAGAGCTCCTGCGGCTGCGCCAGCAGAACCAGCTTCCGGCCTGGGTTGCCAAGCAACTGGGCCGCTAGGCCTGTTTCCCGCGGCCGGTAATGCCCCGCCAGGCGCCGGGCCGCCGCAACTTTTTTTCGGGCGCCAACTGGATTATTGCCGATCCGGAGCGAACTTGCGGCCGCAACGGGGCCGAACTACCCGCTGCGCCCCGGTTTTTTCACTGCCTCATGTCGCATCTGTTTGCCATTGCTTCTGCCTGTTTCGCCAGCCCCACGGCTTGCGTACTGGGCGTGTGCGCAACCGGCAAGCGCGTCGGCGGCAGCTCCGTGATGGTCAAGAAATCGAAGAAACCTACCCCGACCCGACCGTCGCACTAGTTCATCGTACCCCTCTGAACATTCAAGCGCCGGTCCTGCCCAGGGTCGGCGCTTCTTTTTGTCTTGCTTTTTTACGTGGCCCGCAGCCCGGCGCTGCTTTTTCCGACACCCGTTTTCTGCTTTCCTGGTTTATGAAGATTTTGAAGTTTGGCGGCACGTCCGTCGGGTCGGCGCAGCGGATGCGCGAAGTAGCGGAACTGATTGATGCGCCGGCTTTGGGGCGGCGCATTGTGGTGCTTTCGGCCATGAGCGGCACCACCAATTCGCTGGTCGAAATTGCCCGCCTGCTCTACAGCGGCGACGCGGCCGCGGCCGAAGCCCGCATCACGTTTCTGCAGCAGCGCTACCACGAAGTGGCCCGCGAGCTGCTCGGCGACAAAGCCGACGCCCTGCTGCCCACCCTCGACCAGCACTTCCAGACCCTGCTCGACCTGACGGCCGCCCCCCTTTCGGCCGATGGCGAGCGGGTGGTGCTGGCCCAGGGTGAGCTGCTGAGCACCCTGCTGGTGCACCGCTACGTGACCGAAGTGCTGGGCCGCCCCGCCGTACTGCTGTCGGCCCTCGACTTTATGCGCATCGATGCCGACGAGGAGCCCGACGCGCCCGCGATTCAGGAGCTGCTGGCCGCCACGCTGGCCCCGTACGCCAGCGCCCCGCTCTTCATCACCCAGGGCTACATCTGCCGCAGCGCCCAGGGCAGCATCGACAACCTCAAGCGCGGCGGCTCCGACTACTCGGCCTCGCTGATCGGGGCGGCCGTGCGGGCCGAGGAAATCCAGATCTGGACCGACATCGACGGCCTGCACAACAACGACCCGCGCATGGTGCAGGGCACCTACCCCATCCGGGAGCTGTCGTTTGATGAGGCGGCCGAGCTGGCCTATTTCGGGGCGAAGATTCTGCACCCCAGTTCCGTGCTGCCGGCCCGCCAGCACGGCATTCCGGTGCGCCTGCTCAACACCATGCAGCCCGAGGCGCCCGGCACGCTTATTTCGGCCAAAACCGGGGCCGAAGCCATCAAGGCCGTGGCCGCCAAAGACGGCATCACGGCCATCAACGTGAAGTCGAGCCGGATGCTGCTGGCCCACGGTTTTCTGCGCAGTTTGTTCGAGATTTTCGAGCGCTACCGCACGTCCATCGACATGATTACGACCTCGGAAGTGGCCGTGTCGCTGACCATCGACGACGCCGGCCGCCTGCCCCAGATTCTGGAGGAGCTGCGCCGCTTCTGCACCGTGGAAGTCGACGAAAACCAGAGCATCATCTGCCTCGTCGGCAACCTGCTCCAGGATGCCCACGGCAGCGCCAACCGGGCGTTCACGGCCCTCAAGGACATTCCGGTGCGCATGATCAGCTACGGCGGCTCGCCCAACAACATCAGCATCCTGGTCAGCACCGACGATAAAGTGCGCGCGTTGCAGGCGTTGAACGCCGGTTTGTTTCAGCGGTAGCAGATGCTGGAAATCGTATTAGAGCTAGAAAACTAGCTCCCCTCCTTGGAAAGGAGGGGCTGGGGGTGGTTGATTCGTTGAACAGCCATTAGAAACTAGCTCTAGCCGTCGTTCCAACGATTGTCAACCACCCCCAGCCCCTCCTTTCCAAGGAGGGGAGCTAGTTTTCTAGCACTAGCTTTTCATCTCCCAGCTTCCCCAACCCATGCCTTTTCAACTTCCGGCCGAATTTCACACCCAGCCGACTCCGTTTTACTACTACGACCTCGCCCTGCTCGACCAGACGCTGGCGGCCCTGACGGCGGCCGCCCGGCCGGGCAATTTCCAGGTGCATTACGCCCTCAAGGCCAACTTCAACCTGCCCGTGCTCGAGCGCATCCGGCGGGCCGGGCTGGGGGCCGACTGCGTGAGCGGCGGCGAGGTGCAGCGGGCGCTGGAAGCTGGTTTCGGGGCCGACCACGTGGTATTTGCCGGCGTGGGCAAGTCGGATGCCGAGATAAACCTGGCCCTGGCGGCCGATATTTTCTGCTTCAACGCCGAATCGGTGCCCGAGCTGCGGGTGCTCGATGAGCTGGCCGGGGCCCAGGGCCGCAAGGCGCGGGTGGCCCTGCGCGTGAACCCGAACGTGGACGCCTACACCCACCCCCACATCACGACGGGCCTCGACGCCAACAAGTTCGGCATCAGCCTGCCCGACCTGGCCGGCGTCATCGACCAGCTCGACCAGCTGCCCAACGTGGAGCTGATTGGCCTGCACGCCCACATCGGCTCCCAGATTACGGAAATGAGCGTGTTTGCCGCCCTCAGCCGCAAGCTCAACGACCTGCAAACCTGGCTCGAAGACCGGGGCCACCACCTGCCCCACCTCAACGTGGGCGGCGGCCTGGGCATCAACTACGAGCAGCCCGACGAGCACCCGATTCCCGATTTTGCCGCCTACTTCGGCATGTTCGAGCAGCACCTGCGGCGGCGGCCCAGCCAGCAGGTGCACGTAGAGCTGGGCCGTTCGGTGGTGGCCCAGTGCGGCACGCTGCTCAGCCGGGTGCTCTACGTAAAGGAAAGCCAGCACACCCGCTTCGCCATTCTGGATGCGGGCATGACCGAGCTCATGCGCCCGGCCCTCTACGGCAGCCACCACCACATCCAGAACCTGAGCAGCCAGTTGCCCGAGCAGGCCTACGATGTGGTTGGCCCCATCTGCGAATCAACCGACACGTTCGGCCGCGCCCGCCTGCTGCCCGAAACCCAGCGCCACGACCTGGTGGCTATCCGCTCGGCCGGGGCTTATGGGGAGGTGATGGCCTCGGGGTATAATTTGCGTGAGAAGGCGGCGGCGGTGTATGGTGGGTGAGGGACTGAGGGACTGAGGTGAATGAGGGAATGAGGGATGAAAAGGAACGTCATTCAGACTCATGTCGATGCGCATTCACCAATAAACCACCCACTTACCCACGGTTTCGTGGTGTTGAAAACCGGACGCAAGCCATTGACGCTCGGGTTTCAGCTCGCCTTTCACGAGCAGTACCGGGTGCCGGGCCAGCAGTTGGCGCAGGGGGGCCTGGGCTTCGGGCTGGTCGAGGTAGAGCAGGTAGCGGTGCCAGCTGGTGCCGGGCTCGAACTGGGTTTCGCGCTGGAGGCTGGTGTTGCCGTCGTGGAGAAAAACCGGGAGCTGGCCCAGCTCGAAAGCCAGCGACGGCAGGAGCTCATCGTAAACAACAACCTGGCGGGTAGCAAGCTGGTGCTGCCGCAGGAAATCGGCCAGGGGGCGGCTGCCGTTGAAGGCCAGCTCGTTCTGGCGCATGATGGGCTTGGCCGAAACCAGCAGGAAAGCCGTGAACAGCGTGGCGGCCACCAGCAGCCGGGGCGCGAGGCGGACCTGGTTCCAGAGCGTGAGCGTGAGCACCAGCGTGATCACCCCCAGGGCGGGCCAGATGGTGGTAAGCGGGTGCACTTCGAAGCCCAGATCGAGCACGGCCGTGAACACCGGCACCAGGCACAGCAGCCCCAGCAGCAGCCCGAAAAACGCCACGATGCCCACGTACCACTTCAGCAGCAGCGCCTCGGTGCAGCGGCCCAGGTAGTACACCGTTAGCAGGGCCACGCCGGGGAAAATAGGCAGCACGTAGAGCAGCAGCTTCGACTTGGAGAGCGAGAAGAACAGCAGCGGCAGCAGCACCCAAAAGATGAGCACGTTGCGCCATTGCCGGGGCACCGATGCCCAGGGCGTGCGCACGGCCCGTACAAGGAGCGCCACCGACCAGGGCAGGCTGGTAGCCGGCGCCAGCACCACATAAAACCACCACGGTTTGGCCCGGTTGAACGTGGCCGCATTGGCGAACCGCTCCACGGTATGCTCGACCAGAAAATACCGGATAAAGGCCGGATTCTCGGCTACCAGGTACAAATACCAGCTCAGTCCCACCAGCAGAAACAGCCCAAAGCCCAGGGCATGATGCACCGTGAAAGGCCGCCGCGCCGGGGCCCCTTCGGCCCGGAAGTAGGTGCTGATAACGGCCATCAGCGGCAGCACGAAGCCCACCGGCCCCTTGGTGAGAAACGCCAGCCCCAGCCCCACCCAGAACAGGTAGAGCCAGCGCCGCCCGCCGTCCGCGTAGTAGCGCAGGATGCCATAAGTGGCGGCCAGCTCCAGGGTGGCCAGGTAGCCGTCGGTCGTGACGTTGAGGGCCGAAATGAGCACCACCGGCAGCGTGCCGTAGATGACGGCCGCTGCCAGGGCCCGGGCGCGGTCGTGCTTGAACAGCAGCAGGCCCAGCCCGTACATGAGCACCACCTGCCCCAGCACGGCCAGCACCGGCAGCAGGCGCACACCCACCATGTTCACCCCAAACAACCCCAGCCCGGCCGCCGTGAGCCAGTACGTGAGGGGCGGCTTGTGGAAGTGCTGAATCCCGAGCAGGCGCGGGTGCAGCCAGTCGCGGCCTACCAGCATTTCCCGCCCGATTTCCGCGTAGCGGGCCTCACTGCTTTCCAACGGCCCCCAACTGCCCAGTTGCCACGCAAAGGCCCCGCCCAGCACCAACAGAAACAGCCAGAGCCAGCGGCGGGAAGTCATGGGAAACGGCATAGGGCAATGGTTGGGGTTGGAATGGAGTTCGAAGCGGCGCTTCGCCACCGCAAAGGTAGAGAGTGAATGGGGCTGGCAACAGAAAAGAACGTCATTCTGAGCGAAGGCGCAGCCGTAGTCGAAGAATCTCGCGTGCTGACGTTGTAGTGGTGACCCTTACGGCAGGAATTACTTTGGCACGCGAGATTCTTCGCTGCGCTCTGAATGACGGGCTATTTTTCTCCTGACTTCTCCCTCTGCCACCTGCTCCCAACCCCTACCTTTGCCAGAGCGAAGCGGCACTTTGCCCCATACTCCACCATGAACGACGCCCATATCCGCCCCTTTCTGTACCCCCGGCTGCTGGGCGGCGTCTGGATTGATGAGTTGCCCACCGGTACTACCCGCGCCGATGTGGTGCACATCACGGAGCAGTTTATGCACGGCTACGAGCTGAAGGGCGACGCCGATACCCTGCAGCGGGTGCCCCGGCAGCTGCCCTGCTACGGCCGGGCCTACGATTTTGTCACGTTCGTGGTCACGGAGAAGCACCTGGCCAAGCTGCTGCCCCAGCTGCCCGAGTGGGTAGGCGTGCTGGTGGCTTCGGCCGAAGGGCTGCGCGAGCTGCGGCCGGCCGCCTACAACGCCACTGTGGAGCGGCCCGCCGTGGCCGGGCTGTTGCGGGTATCCGAAATCAAGCAGTTTCTGCTGGCCCAGGGCCTGCCTGGCGTAAGCGCCCTGCGCCGCCGCGACATCCTGAACTTCCTGCGCACCACCCGCCTCGTTTCCCTGGCCGAGCTGGCCCACTTTGTCCGCCGCCAGTTGCTGGCCCGCCACGAGGAGCGCCTGTTGCTGCGGTCCATTCGCAAAGTCGAGCGCGATAAAGCCGCCTCCAGGCGCAAGCGCCGCCCGAAGCATAAGTAGAAGTTAGAGTTTAGAGGTATTGGTTAGTGGTTAGAGAAAGGAACGTCATGCAGAGCATGTGGCGCATCAAGCCAGGGACGAAGCATCTCGCGTGCTGACGTTGCAGTAGTAATCCCGGTACTCCAACATCAGCACGCGAGATGCTTCGTCCCTGGCTTGATGCGCCACATGCTCTGGCATGACGTGCTGGGTTCCTCCAACCTCCCTAATCCTTACGCCCGCGCCTATAACCTCCGCCCCGCTTCTGCAGTTGAATTAGGGAGGCCCCGGCACGTAGCTACTGGCCTTTGGCTGCCAGCACCTCAGCTACCAGCCAACCGCTATCAGCTAAAAGCCAAACGACTATGCATATTCTGCTCACCGGGGCCACCGGCTATATCGGCCAGCGCCTGCTGCCGCTGCTCGTCGAGGCGGGCCACCACGTCATCTGCCTTGTGCGCGACGCCCGCCGCTTCGAGTTTCCCGAACGCCTGCGCGCCGGCATTACGGTAGCCGAGGCCGACCTGCTCAAACCCGAGTCGCTGGCTGGGCTGCCCCTCGATATTGACGTGGCCTATTACCTAGTGCACTCCATGAGCGGGCACGACACCGACTTCTTCCGGCTGGAGCAGGCATCGGCCCGCAACTTCGTGGGCTACCTCAACGGCACTCGGCTGCCGGCAGGTCATCTACCTCTCCGGCATCGCCAACGACCGGGCCCTGAGCGTGCATCTTCGCTCCCGCAAATCGGTGGAAAAGGTGCTGGGCAAGGCCCAGACGGCCCGGCTAACGGTGCTGCGGGCCAGTATCATCATCGGGTCGGGGTCGGCCTCGTTCGAGATTATCCGCGACCTGGTCGAGAAGCTGCCCGTGATGATAACGCCCCGCTGGCTTAACTCGCGCTGCCAGCCCATCGGCATCCGCGACGTGATGTTCTACCTGATGCAGGTCCTCGATAACCCCGCCGCCCAGGGTCGCTCCTTCGACATCGGCGGGCCCGATGTGCTGACCTACCGCCAGATGCTGCTCGGGCTGGCCGAGGCCCGGGGCTGCGCCGCTACATCATCACGGTGCCCGTGCTCACGCCCCGGCTGTCGTCGTGGTGGCTGTACCTGGTCACGAGCACCACGTTTTCACTGGCCCAGAGCTTAGTGGAAAGCCTGCGCAACGATACCGTGGTCGACCCGGCCCGCAGCATTGCGGCCATCGTGGCCCACGAGTGCATGGGCTACTCCGCGGCCGTGCGGCTGGCTTTCCAGCGCATCGAGCAGAACGAGGTGGTCAGCAGCTGGAGCGATGCGCTGAGCAGCGGCGTGATGCCCCGCAACTACATGGACCACATCCGGATACCCCAGCACGGCCTGCTCCAGGACCGCCAGACGCTGCGCTTCACCCGCCCGCCCGAGCAGGTGCTGCAAAACGTGTGGAGCATTGGGGGCGAGCGGGGCTGGTACAAGGTCGACTGGCTCTGGCGCATCCGGGGGCTGCTCGACAAGCTGGCCGGGGGCGTGGGCCTGCGCCGGGGCCGCCGCTCGCCCACCGACCTGCGCGCCGGCGACCCGCTCGACTTCTGGCGCGTGCTCGTGGCCGACCGCGCCGGCCGCCGCCTGCTGCTCTATGCCGAAATGAAGCTCCCCGGCGAGGCCTGGCTCCAGTTCCGCATCCTGCCCAACGCCGACGGCTCCCACACGCTGGAACAGCTGGCCGCCTTCCGCCCCCACGGCCTGGCCGGCCGCCTGTACTGGTACTCGCTGGTGCCGTTTCACTTCATCATTTTCAAGGGCATGATTGAGAACATCGTGCACTACGGCGGACAGGCCCCCATGCGGCAGGCCGGCGCCAGTGCACGGCCCTGCCCAAACCAGCCGCCTAACCAGCCCGGTCCCGCCCCGCAAACCACGCCGGCCCAAGCGGCAGACTGCCCCCAAGCCACGCCTCAGCCAGCCGAGCAGCGGCAACGCCCAGCAAAAGCCAGCAAATAATTCCGGCCACGGCCGCTGCCAGAAGTCTTTGAATTTCGGGCATGCCGGGCCTGAGAAGCACGAAAAAACCCCTTCCGGCGGCTTTTGTAAAGTCTGAACAGGCCGTGTTTTGGTTGGCAGATGAACAATGGCTGAACTTCCTTACCGGCGTTATTCATCCCCCTATCGTTTGGTGCCGGGCCTTACCGCTCCCCATTACCCTTCCAATTCTTACTGCCGTATCCGGGCCGCCGCCCTCCGCCTGTCAGCAGGCCGGGCGGCGGCCCTTTAAGTAGCCCCTGCCCATCTGCCCGGTATCGCCACAGACCATTGTTACGGCCTGAGCGCGGCCGGCGCCTTCCAGTCGAGGACGTTGTACGGCTTCTGAGCGGCCGCTGGCCGGGCCAGCAACAGCCCCAGCAACAGGAGTAGCGGCAGAAGCGGGCGCATAAAACTGGAAGGAAAGTGAAGCCTTGGCTGCGCGGGTCGGTGAACGAGCAAGGTTGAAACGTCTTGACTTCTGATTTGTGGTCTTTACTTATCTAGCTATATTAGCGGAGTAAGTAAAACATTTGATGTACAGATTTTGGATACAAAAGACTCATAAACCATTGACCTTTAAGCACCTTTATCTTAAAATAACGCTAATATGAATCAACAAGCATTAAAAGGCAGAAATACGACCATAAGAGTGTTTGCCAGCGTGATCCTCATATCCTTATGGATAATTGTAACATATAATATTGTAGTGGACAATGTTGACGCTAAAAAAACAATTCAGCAGTGCATTAGATTTTCCCTTACAATAGCTCTCATGTTCTTCGTATTTAAAGGAATGAAGTGGGCAATTATACTTATGAGTATTCTATTTTCTATTGCAGCAGTTGGAGCTATATTTTCTATAATATCTATGGATGGTTCAATAATCAGTAAATCACCATTAATATCGATGTCGATCATTTATTCAATTGCTGTTTACCATCTCAACTTTTCAAATAATTTTAGACATTACCTTAATCACGTACGTTCTCATTCATGAAAATTTGGTCGGCTGTTTTTGTTTTAATTTGCATAATATCTACTGTTCTGATTAGCATATATGAGAAATACAACGATAAATGACATGTCGTTTTAATACGTAGTTGCACCAAGGTCATATCTTCTTGCTTGATGATCACCAAAAAGCCCCGCCCGAAGCTGTATGCTTCGGGCGGGGCTTTTTGCAACTGCTGATTTTTCTGGTTTCCTCCTAGATGTTCTCCGGCAGCAGGGTGGCATCTTCGAAGTTGCCCAGAATGGCTTTCTCGCCTTCCGTGACGGCTTCCACCAGCAGGGCCCCGCCCACGAAGGCGCCCTTCCACGACTCGCCCAGGCCGCCGAACACTTCCTCCCGGTCGCCGCGGGAACGCAGCTTGTTGAGGCCCACTTTGAAGGCGCGCACTTCCTTGGCCGTGCGCGCGGCCAGCTTGGCGTCGTCGGAGGCCACGGCGGCTACCAGGGCGCCGTTGCTGATGTTCATTTCGCCCACCAGCTCCTCCACCCGGTCCACGAGCACGATGCTGTCGATGGGGCCGAAGGGCTCCTTGAAGTAGAGCTCGCTCTGGCGGGGCAGGTTCACCAGCGCCCGGGGGGCGCGGTAGGCGCTCATGTCCTGGCCGGGCAGAAACAGGCTCTCATCGAGCCGGCCCTCGTAGATGGGCGTGGCCCCGGTTTTGAGCGCGTCCTGGTAGAGGCGGTCGAGGTCTTCGGCCTGGGCGCGGTTGATGACGGGCCCGAAGGCCAGGTCGGGCAGCTTATCATCGGCCGAATCCACGAGCGTGGGGTTGCCCACTTTCAGGTCCTTGATCGTGTTCCAGTAGGTTTCCACGAACTGCGGGAACAGGCGGCGCTCCACCACGAAGCGCACGTAGGCCGTGCAGCGCTGCTTGCCGTAGTCGTAGCCCTTCCTGAGCTGCTCGGCAAAGCCGTCCCAGTCGCTGTAATCCCAGATGCCGTAGGTGTTGACGCCTTCCATTTCCAGCATGTAGCGCTTGTCTTGCTGGGCCAGCGCGTCGGCGATGTTGCGGCCGTTGTAGCGCCCGCCCACGAAGGAGAGGCAGTCGACGGCGTCGTTCTTCACCAGCACGTCGCTGAGCTCCCCGCCCGAGCCGCTGACCAGCGTCACGGGCAGGCCGCAGCGGCGGGCAATGGCGAAGGTCAGGCTCAGGGAAATGAAGCCGCCGTCGGTGGGGGTTTTGGCAATCACGGCGTTGCCGCACAGCGCCTGCACCAGCACCGCGTGCAGCAGCACCGACATGGGGTAGTTCCAGGAGGCAATATTGCTGACCAAACCCAGGGGCTTGCGCTGGCCGAGCATGGCTTCGATGTTGTCCACGTACCACTGCACGCCGTCAATGGCGCGGTCGATATCAGTGAAGCCGAGCTTGTAGGTTTTGCCGATTTCCCACATCAGCAACTTGCCCACCAGCTCCACCTGCGGGCGCAGCTGGTCGAGGCAGTCCTGCACCCGGCGCTTGCGCTCATCGAGGTCGACGGCGGCCCAGGCGGCGGCTTCTTTTTTGGCGGCCTGCACGGCGCGCAGGGCCGTATCGTGGTCGAGCATGGGCAGGCTGCCGAGCGAACTGCCATCGATGGGCGAGATGAACTGCCGGGGCTTGCCCGGCTCCTGCCAGCGGCCTTCCAGCAGGTTGAGGAAGCCAGTGCCATCGGGGGCGAAGATTTCGGGGGCGGCGGTTTTAGTCTGTTGCAGCAGGGAGGCGAATTCAACCTGGGGAGAAACGATTTTGGCCATGAGGGAAGGAGGGGTTGGATGGCGAAAGGAAACGCCCGAAGCCGCAGCTCCGGGCCGATAAGGTACGCGGTTCCGACCAGCATGAACCGGTCGGTTTATAAAAGCCGCGGGGCCGCTCCTTTGTTCAGCCCCTGCCCTACCCGCCCAGCTTCCGTACCAGCCAGCGCGCTCAGCACCACGCTCAGTACCTGTCCGGTCCTGGAAAAAGCTGTCAACTTATTCCCAGGACCGGACATGGCACCCGCCGGCTGCAGACTGAAGTGTAGGCGCAGGGCTGCTGGCGCATCTGCTGCTTGCGCAAAGTGGTGGGCTAGAATCTGCCGACACGATGCCCGAAGACTTGGTTAGCGCGGCGCGGCACCGCGCTTTGGCTGTGCGCCGGCCCCCGAGCGGACTGGCCGTACACTCCGACCAGGGCAGCCAGTACACGGCCACCCGATTCAAGGCCCTGATTGGGCAACATGGTACACTGCAAAGCATGAGCCGGCGCGGCAACTGCTACGACAACGCCCACGCCGAATCGTTTTGGAGCTGCTTCAAAGCCTGATTGCTCGACGGCGGCAGCTTCCCGGTTCTGATAGAAGCCAGCTTGAAATAAGCCATCACATCGCCTATTACACCGCCGAACGCCGGCATTCCGCCCTCGCCTAGCTCGCCCCCAACCATTTTGAAACCCAACTCAAAAACACGTCGCAATTGTGTCCGGCGTAGCTAAACCACCTTATCCCCTTTGCACCCATTCCAGTGCATCCACTTCCCCCTCATATATCGTAGCTTGCTAAAATTTTATCCCTCGAACACCTCCCCTCAATGCGAGCATTATTACCCATTCCCTTCCTCTCCTTGCTGTCCGTGTCTGCCTTTGCTCAGCAACTCACCGGGCAGGTTGTAGACAATGCTTCCTCACAACCGATAGCGGGTGCCAGCGTGCAGGTAAAGCGCACGCAGGCGGGTACGCTCACGAATGCTGCGGGAACGTTCACGCTGACCAATCTCCAGCCAAACGACATCCTGGTTTTTTCGTACCTGGGCTACGAATCGCAGGAAGTCCCGTACACGGGTCAAACCAGCCTGACGGCTAAACTGGTTGCGGGCGTTTCCCTCAATGAGGTCGTCGTGACGGCCCTCGGACTGGAGCGCAACGCCCAGAGCCTGGGCTACGCGGTGCAGAAGGTAGAGGGCCGACAGGTCAGCGAGGTGAAAGCCGCCAATTTTCTCGACAACCTGGCGGGTAAGGTAGCGGGCGTAATGGTCACGGGTGGCTCAACGGGGGTAGGGTCGTCGTCGCGCATTACCATCCGGGGCGAATCGTCCTTTACCAACAACAATCCCCTGTTTGTAGTCGACGGTATTTTGATCAACAACGCCACGGTGGTCAACCGGGTCGACGACGATGCCAACGGGTTTCAGGAAATTGATTTCGGCAACGGGGCCAGCGAAATCAACCCCGACGACGTGGCGTCGGTGACGGTTCTGAAGGGACCGGGAGCGGCGGCGCTCTACGGCACTCGAGCCGCCAATGGGGTTATCCTGATTACAACCAAAGACGGTTCGGGGGCGGGCAAAGGCATTGGTGTGAGCTTCAACAGCACCTTCTACGCCGAGCGTCCGTTTCAGCTGCCCCGCTTTCAGAACAGCTACGGGCAGGGCAACAGCGGGGCGTTCAAGTACGGCGACGGTCTGGGCGGGGGTGTCAACGACAATATTTCGTACAGCTACGGCCCGAAGCTGGATGCGGGCGTGCTGACGCCGCAGTACGACAGCCCCGTTACCCTGCCCGACGGCCGGGTGGTGCGCGGCGCCGATACGAAGCTCTACAGCGGCCTGCCCATCACCCCGACGCCGTTTGTGTCGCACCCCAACAACCTGCGCGATTTTTACCAGACGGGGCACACGGCCATCAACAACCTGGCGGTTTCGGGCGACTACGAGAAAGGTAGCTACCGGCTCTCCTACACCGACCTCAACAGCCAGTCGATTATTCCGGGGGTGGACCTAAAGCGCAAAACCCTGGCCGCCCGGCTGCAGTTCGACCCGACCCGGCGGCTGAAAATCAGCTCCTCGCTCAACTACATCAACAGCGGCAGCGACAACCGCCCCGCCACCAAGTACGGTTCGGAAAACACCAACTACGCCCTGAGTGCCTGGCTGGGCCGCCAAACCGATGTCAACGCCATGAAGCAGTACTGGCAGCCGGGGCTGGAGGGAATTCAGCAGTTTTCCTACAACTATACCTACTTCGACAACCCGTATTTTACGCTCTACGAAAACCGGAATTCGTTTAACCGCGACCGGCTTATCGGCAATCTGGCCGTAACGGCCGAACTGGCCAACAGCCTGACGCTGCTGGTGCGCAGCGGCATGGACTACTCCAATGAGAAGCGCCAGTTTCGACGGGCCTTCAGCAGCAACCGCTTCAAGAACGGCGCTTACGCCGAGAATGCCGTTTTTTTCCGGGAAATCAACACCGACTTCCTGCTCAATTACACCCGCAGTCTGGGTCCACTGTCGCTCGACGTATCGGCGGGGGGCAACCGCCTGGACCAACAGACCTCGTTCGACCAGTTTCAGGCCCTGACGCTGGCGCAGCCGGGCGTGTTCAAGCTCAACAACGCTGCCTCGCCGGTGCAGGTCTACCAGCAGAGTGGCCGCAAGCGCATCAACAGCCTGTATGCGCTGGCTAAACTTGGCTACAAAGACGTGCTGTTTGTCGACATCACGGGCCGCAACGACTGGTCGAGCGCCCTGGCTACGCCAACGTCTACGGCCAATACGGCCTTCTTCTACCCGTCGGTAGCGGCCAGCTGGGTGCTGTCGAACCAGTTCACGTTGCCCACAGTCGTGTCCTTTGCCAAAGTGCGGGCCAGCGTCGCCAATGTCGGCAACGACACCAGCCCCTATCAGACCGCGGGGGTATTCACCGCCCGGAACCCGGTTTTTTCGCAGCCTGCTTTCAGCGACCAGAGCACCATTGCCAACACCAACCTGAAACCGGAGTCCATCACCTCGCTGGAAGTAGGGGCTGATGTGCGCTTCCTCCACGACCGGCTGGGTTTCGACCTGACCTATTACGATGCCCGCACCAGCAATCAGATTCTGTCGCTGCCCATTGCCCTTTCGACGGGCTACAGCGAACGGGTCATCAACGGGGGGGAGGTACGGTCGCGGGGTATCGAGGCAGTGGTGAACGCCACGCCCATCCAGACGGACCGCTTCCGGTGGAATGCGAACCTGAATTTCAGCCTGAACCGGACTACCGTTGTCTCATTGCCCGATGAAGTCGGCACCCTGACGCTGGGCTACAACCGCATTTACGACAACGTGAACCAGACGATCTGGTACCAGGTGCGGCAGGGCGACCGGGTGGGCTCTATGTGGGGAACGGGCTACCAGCGTACCGCGCAGGGCGACTTGCTGGTGGGCAGCAACGGGCAGTACATTGCCGATAACACCCTTAAGAAGCTGGGCAACTACAACCCCGACTTCCTGGTGGGGCTGTCGAACCAGTTTAGCGTCGGCAATTGGAATGCGGGCTTTCTGCTCGACTGGCGGCAGGGCGGCATTCTGGTGTCGCGGACGCTGGCCCTGGCCGGTGTGGCGGGTCAGCTGATTGAAACGGAGGACCGTCCTGAGGGGGGCATTGTGGCCAAAGGCGTGGTGAACACCGGCACGCCCGACAACCCGAACTACCAGCCCAATACCCGCGCCATTCCGGCCGAAACCTACTACCGGATGTATTATGACCGCAACAATGAGGAAAATAGCACCTACGATGCCTCGTATGTAAAGCTGCGGGAAGTGACCATCGGCTTCTCGGTGCCCCAAACGGCGTGGGTGACCCAAAAACTGCATACGCAGCGGCTGACCGTTGCCTTGGTAGGGCGGAACCTGCTGGCCCTCTCGCACATCCCGCACTTCGACCCCGAGCAGACCTCGTTCCAGCAAAATCAACTTCAGACGGGCGTCGAGGACATGACCTACCCCACCACCCGCAACGTGGGCTTGAAACTAAGCGCGAACTTTTAGGCCCTCCCCACCACCAGCACATGAAACGGAAAATCTATAGCATCCTGCTGCTGACCTTACTAGTCGGCTTTCTGCCCAGCTGCAAGGACGGCTTCGAGGACATCAACACCAATCCCAACGCGCCAGTCGACGTGCAACCGTCGCTGCTGCTGCGCAAAATCACCTTCGACTACGGCGAACAGATGGCGTACGAAGCCTTCGTGGCGGGCAACCTGCTGGGGCAGTACTTCACGGCCATCGATTTCAACCTGTTCGACCGGCACAGCCTGAGCGAACCGCAGTACGGCGGAAATCCCTGGCCGTTTATGTACAGCAACCTGCGCGACAACGAGATTCTGCTGCAGAAATCGCGCGCTAATGCGGCTTTTGGGGTGTACGAAGGCCCGGCCCTGATTATGAAAGCCTACATCGCCGCCGAGCTGACGGACCTGTACGGCGACGTGCCCTACAGCGAAGCGCTGCAGGGCAAAGCGGGGGTAGTTACGCCGGCCTACGACAGCCAGGAATCCATTTACATGGCGCCCGGCGGCATCCTCGACAACCTCGACAAGGGTATTGCCTCCATCAACAACTATAAGGGGACTACGGCACTCGACGGTGACGTGCTGTACAGTGGCAACCGCAGCAAATGGATAAAATTTGCCAACTCGTTGAAAATAAAGAGCCTGATGCGCATATCAGGCAAGGTAGACGTGCGAGTTGCCCTGCAAAAAGTCGTGACAGAAGGCAATTTCATCAAGACGAATGCGGACAATGCCGTGTACCGATTCTCGCTGACGCAGCCCAATAATTTCCGCATGGCAACCGCCCGGGTCGGTGATTTCAACCTGTTTATCATGTCCAAAACCAGCGAGGAACTGCTAACCGGGCTGAACGACCCCCGGATAGCGACGTACTTTCGCCCAACGGCGGCCAAGCCGGGTACCTACAAAGGCCTGTTGAACGGACCGGATGCCTCAAAACTCTCTATCTCGCTGGCCGATTATTCACTGACGGGAACCATCTTCCGGGAAAATTCGGACCGCTTATATGCCAACTACATGACGGCGGCCGAAACCAGTTTCTGGCTGGCCGAAGCCGCCGAGCGGAAGCTGGTATCCGGCTCGGCGAAGGCCTTGTATGAACAGGGTATTACCCAGTCGTTTGAGTACTGGGCAACGGCGCTGCCCGCCAGCTACCTTACCAGCAGCAAGGTGGGCTACGGCCAGAACGGCCAGGACCCCATCGAGCAGATTCTGACGCAGAAATGGTTAAGTAACATCAACAACGGCTACGAAGGCTGGACGGAGTACCGCCGGACGGGTTTTCCCCGCCTGAAAACGATTTCGGCCAGCCTCAACAACGGGCTGATTCCCGTGCGGATGCCCTACCCCGGCACGGAGAGTGCGCTGAACGCAGTGCAATACAGAAAAGCGGCCGACAAAACCCAGAATAACAGCATCAACTTTTCCGTTTGGTGGGCTTCCCGCTAGACACCTTCTATGAGTACACCCCAGTTGCAATGGGCGTTGGTGCTGGCCTCCAGCCTGACGTTGTTTTTCGTGTCGCCGCTGGCCCGGACGGCGGCCGAATTTTTCCGGGGAGCCCGCAAAGAGCGTACCCCCAATACTATTTTTCTGACGAGTAGCCTGGTTATCTCCTGGCTGTTTGCCAAGTCGATTACCAATGCCGCCAACCTGGGCCAGAGCTTCGGGCTGGTGGGAGGCGTGGCTTACGCGGGGTATTACCTCTCGTTTCTGGTGGCCGGTTTTGTCATCGTGTCCATGCGCAACAAAGGGGGCTACCGCAGCATCCACCATTTTCTGGAATCGAAATATGGCGCGGGGGCGGTGGTCGTCTTTACCTTCCTGATTATCATTCGGCTCTACAACGAAATCTGGTCCAACACCATCGTTATCGGCTCTTATTTTGGCGAACAAGGCACAACTGATTACTACGTCGCCATTGTGGTGTTCACCCTGCTCACGCTGGCCTACACGCTCAAGGGCGGCATGAGCAGCTCGATTATGACCGACGTGATTCAGATGGCGCTCTTTGTGGTGTTGCTCACGGTTATTCTGGGGTTTATCCTGCCGCAGTACGGGGGTAGCCTGAAGCCCTTGCTGAGCAGCGGGGAATGGACCTTGGGGCAGGGTGTCGATTTGCTGCTGGTGGCGGTGGTGCAGTGTTTCAGCTACCCCTTTCACGACCCGGTGCTCACCGACCGGGGGTTTATCACCGATACGCGCACCACGCTCAAGTCGTATCTCTGGGCGGGGGTTATCGGGGCAGGCTGCATCATTTTTTTCAGCTTCGTGGGCATCTTCGCCAAGCTCAACGCCCTGACCGGTGAAGCCCCGGTGGCCGTGGCGCGGTACTTTGGGGTGCCCATGCTGCTGCTCATGAACCTGATCATGGTGACCTCCGCCTCGTCGACCCTCGATTCGGCCATGGCCTCCTTCTCCAAGCTCATCAGTATCGACCTGAGCAAAGCGGCCGAGCCCAGCGTGTCACGGGGGCGGTGGGCCATGGTGGGTTTAACGGTACTGGGCACGGTCCCGGTCTTTTTTAACCCCGCCATTCTGTCGGCTACCACCATCAGCGGAACGCTGGTGCTGGGGCTGGCACCGGTGTTTTTGTTCTGGAATGCGCCCGTACCGCGCCTGGCCTTTCACCTGTCGGTCATCGGCGGGCTGGTGCTGGGTGGTTTGCTGACGCTGTTTCCCCTGCCCGATTTCCTGCAGCTGGGCGACGGCAAATACGGGGCGCTGCTCAGCGTTAACCTGATTACGTCGGGTTTCTGTTTCGGGGTATTCGGGCTCTGCACACTCCTTCAAAAAAAGCCCTATGCTGGATAACCCACTCCCCCAAGACCTCGGCACGCGCAGCGGCCGGCTGCTCGTTTTCGGGGGTCCCTACTCGAACCTCCAGGCTTTGGAGGCGCTCAAAGGCATTGCCGATCAGCTGCAGATTCCAGCTGGTAACATCATCTGCACCGGCGATATTGTGGGCTATTGCGCCCAACCCGAAGCAGCGGTGCAGTTTGTGCAAGACTGGGGGGTGCACGCTATTCAGGGCAATGTAGAACAGAATATCATCCGGGGCGAAGACGACTGCGGCTGCAACTTCGCCGAGGGCAGCCGCTGTGATTTGCTCTCCCGGGCCTGGTTTCCCTACGCGGTGCGGAGCCTATCGACTAGCGCGGTCGGCTGGCTGAGTACACTGCCGCTCCAGCTGTCTTTCCGGTATGCGGGCAAGGCGGTAGCCGTGCTGCACGGGGCGGCCACCGGCATCGCCGATTTTGTGTTCTCTTCTACCCCCTGGCCGGTGAAAGAAAGGAGCTTTGCCGCTACCGGGGCCGAGGTGATCCTGGCCGGCCACGCCGGATTACCCTTTGCCGATGAGCGGGCCGGGCAATGCTGGCTCAACGCGGGCGTGATTGGGATGCCCGCCAACGATGGCACCCCGCGGGTATGGTATCTGCTGCTCGATGATACCAATGGCCTGTTTAGCTACACCTTTCACGCCTTTACCTACGACAACGGTAAGGCTAATGAATTGATGCGGGCTAATGGGCTCCCCGATTCCTATGCGCACACGCTCCTGACGGGCATCTGGGACAACTGCGAAATTTTGCCAGCAGCAGAGAAGGCGTTACAGGGCCGGGCCATTTCGCTGCATTAGGAAGCTAATGAGCAGAACACGCTCCCTTTTCTACTCCTTTTCGGGCGAAGCTGAAAATGGTTTTGATTTATATCAATCCGTACCGCCAGTACTTCGGCACTGTCTTATCCTAAAATAGGTCGGCAGCTTTTTCCGCTTAAAACGGCCCTTTTTGCATTGCGCATCACTGCATTTACCCCTTATTGTCAAACACCGGCTCAATTCGGCCTTCGGCCCCGATTTGCAGCACGGCCTCATAGCGGTTGCCGGTTTTGCTGGAAATGAAGCCGCGGATGACGCCGGTTTTGCCCTTGCGCAGGAGCTGGTTCATCTGGGTGTCGGTGAGGGTTTTGCCGCCCCAGGTGAAGGGCACGCGGAACTGGCAGTCCTCGCGGAAGCGGGAGCAGCCCCAGGCGCTGCTGCCGCGCAGCATCTGGCCCAGCCGGCACACGGGGCAGGGTATCTGGCCGGGGTCCTGGGCGGTGGTGGGCTTGCTTTCGGCGGCGCGCACCAGCTCCAGGGTGCGGGCGGGCGTGAGCAGCACGGCCGCGTCGAACTTGTTGCCGTCGTCGTCCAGGAAGCCCTTCATCACCTGGGTGCGGCCTTTTTTGAGCAGGTCGCCGGCCTGTTTGTCGGTCAGCTTCTTGCCCTCGAACTCGGTGGGCAGCCGGAACTGGCAGCCTTCCTTCCAGCGCGAGCAGCCAAACGCCGCCTTGCCCCGCAGCACGTGCCCGGAGCCGCAAGCCGGGCAGGGGCCCAGGCCCTGGGTGGTTGTTGGTTGTTGGTTGTTGGTTGTTGGGCGAGCGGGCGCGGCCTTGCCCGCCGTGGCTCCCCCTCTCCCCGAGGAGAGGGGGCTGGGGGGTGAGGTGCCGGCCACCGTGCTGATGGCCCTACCCGAGCCGTCCTGCTTCACTTCCTGCACCATTTCGCGCACCAGCTGCTTGAGCTCGCCCAGAAACTGCTCCTGGTCCAGCTCGCCGCCCTCAATCTGGCGCAGCTTCTTCTCCCACTGGCCCGTGAGCTCCGCCGATTTGAGCGTGGGGTTGCGGATGAGGCCGATGAGCTCGATGCCGGTGGGCGTGGGCACGATTTTCTTCCGGTCGCGGATGATGTAGCCGCGCTTGAACAGGGTTTCAATGATGGCGGCGCGGGTGGAGGGGCGGCCGATGCCGTTTTCCTTCATGGCCTGGCGCAGCTCGTCGTCGTCGACGTTGCGGCCGGCCGTTTCCATGCCGCGCAGCAGCATGGCCTCGGTGTAGTCGCGCGGGGGCTGGGTTTGCTTGGCGTCGAGGCGGGGTTTGTGCGGCCCGTTTTCGTCCTTCACGAAGGCCGGCAGCACGGTGCCCACCACGTCGTCGTCGTCGCTGCTGCTACTGCTGCGCCGTCTCGTTGGCGACCAGTCTGCTTTTCCGGGTCGCCGTAAACTTCGCGCCAGCCGGGACTCAGAATCTGCCGGCCCCGGACCCGGAACGTGAGGCCCGCCACGTCGGCCGTGACGGTCGTGTTCGATACTTCGCAGTCGGGGTAGAACGCGGCCAGGAAGCGGCGCACGATGATATCGTACACCCGCTGCTCGTTGCCGCCGAGGCCGTTTGCGCTGGCCCCGGTCGGGATGATGGCGTGGTGGTCGGTGACTTTGTTGTTGTTGAAGACCTTGGCGCTCTTGCGGATTTTGGGGGCCGCCAGCAGCGGGGCCGTGAGGGCCGCGTACCCACCCAGGCCGCGCAGAATGCCGGCAATTTTGGGGTACTGGTCGTCGGGCAGAAACGTGGTGTCTACGCGGGGGTAGCTCACCACTTTCTTCTCGTAGAGGCCCTGCACCGTCTTGAGCGTATCCTCGGCCGAAAGACCCAGCTGGTTGTTGCACTGCACCTGCAAGGAAGTCAGGTCGAACAGCGCCGGCGGGCTCTCCAGGGCCTTTTTGATGATGACGTCTCGCACCGTCAGGGGCTGGCCGGTTACCTGCGCCAGGGCAGCGTCGGCCTCCTCCTGGGTCACGAAGTAGCCGCGGGCCTTGAGGCGGGCCTTTTCGTCGGGCTCGTCGTCGTCCTTGCCCGGTTTCACCACCGCCACGTGGCTGAACATGGTGCTGCGGTACTCGGCCCGCAGCACCCAGTAGGGCTCGGGCCGGAAGTTCTGGATTTCGTGGAAACGGTCGACCAGCAGCGCCAGCGTGGGCGTCTGCACCCGCCCGATGCTGAGCACCTGGCGCTGGCCGGGGGCATACTTAAGCGTGAACAGGCGGGTGGCGTTCAGGCCCAGCAGCCAGTCGCCCACGGCCCGGCTCTTGCCGGCCTGGTAAAGCGAGTCGAACTCCGAGCCCTCGCGCAGGTTCTGGAAGCCCTGGCGGATGGCTTCCTCGGTGAGCGAGGAAATCCAGAGGCGCTTGGTGGGCTTGCGGTACTTGGCCTCCATCAGCACCCAGCGCTGAATCACCTCCCCTTCCTGGCCCGCGTCGCCGCAGTTCACCACCTCGTCGGCGGCGGCCAGCAGGCGCTTGATCACGCCGAACTGGCGCACCACCCCGTCGTCGCGCAGCATGAGCTTGATGCCGAACTGCTCGGGCAGCATGGGCAAATCGTGGATGCTCCAGCGCTTCCACTCGGGGCGGTAGTCCTCGGGCTCGCGCAGCTGGCAGAAGTGCCCGAACGTCCAGGTGACCTGGTAGCCGTTGCCCTCGTAGTAGCCGTCCATGCGGCGGTCGGCCCCCAGTACCTGGGCAATTTCACGGGCTACGCTGGGCTTTTCGGCAATGCAAACAATCACAGATTTACGCTGATTTTTTTCGCTGATTACGCTGATTTGGGGGTCAGCAGGGAATCAACAAAGATAGGCCGGGAAAAAGTCGCGAATTCGGCCCGAAAGCATGCGCAGCGTTTCGGGCCGGATTCACTGGCCCGAAGCGGATGGCGGATGGTGCCAGAACCCGCCCTCCTTCCCCCCTGCACAACTCCCTCTCTCCTACAACCGCACGCCGAAGCGGTATTCGGTGGTGGACGTGAAGCGCTGGCCCGGTTCGAGGATGGTGCTGGGGAAGGCGGGCTGGTTGGGCGAGTCGGGGAAGTGCTGGGTTTCGAGGCAGAGCCCGGCGTGGGGGCCGTAGGGCTGGCCGGTGGGGCTGGTCAGCGAGCCATCGAGGAAGTTGCCGGAGTAGAACTGCACGCCGGGCTGGGTGGTGCGCACCTGCAAAGTGCGGCCCGACTGGGGCTCGTACACGCTGGCCACCGTCCGCAGCCCGGTTCCCCGCAGCACCCAGTTGTGGTCGTAGCCGCCGGGCACCTGCCCGAGGCGGGCCCCGATGGCGTGGGGCTCCCGAAAATCGAAGGGCGTACCGGCCACCGGGCGCAGCTCGCCGGTGGGTAGCTGGTCGGGCCCCACCACAGTGTAGGCATCGGCGGCCAGTTGCAGCTCGTGGCCCAACACATCGGGGGTGCGGCCCGCGCTCAGGTTGAAGTAGGAATGGTTGGTGAGGTTCAGGGGTGTGGGCTGGTCGGTGGTAGCGGTATACTCGATACGCAGGGCGTTGTCGGCCGTGAGTGTGTACACCACCTGCACGTCGAGGTTACCAGGGTAGCCCTCCTCCCCGTCCGGGCTCCGGTAGCGCAGCGTCAGCGTCGGGCCGGCGGCCGAAACGCCGGGCTCGGCCTGCCACAGCACCTTATCGAAGCCCCGCAGGCCGCCGTGCAGGGCATTGCCGTGGTCGTTGCGGGCCAGCTCGTAGCGCCGGCCGCCGAGCCGGAACTGCCCGCCGCCGATGCGGTTGGCGTAGCGCCCGATCAGGGCCCCGAAAGTACGGCCCGGCGGCCCGGAAGGCCGGGCTCTGGTACCCGGCCAGGCTGGCAAAGCCCAGTACCACGTTGCCCGGCTCGCCCTGCCGGTCGGGGGCCAGCAGCTCGGTGATGGTACCGCCATAGTCGCTGATGCGTACCAGCAGGCCCTGGGCGTTGGCCAGCGTGTAAAGCTGGGCCGTTTCGCCCGTGGCGGTCTGGCCGAAAGGAGTAGCCGACGGAAAGCCGGCAGGATTGGCGGAAGGGTACGACATCAGCAAAAGAAAACAGGTTGTCCCGATTCGACTCCGCTACCCCCTGGGATTAACAGCGGCAACGGCCCAGGCAGCGGCGCGCAAGTTACCGGGGCGGCCCGGGCGCGGGCACGTCGCCGGGTTGTTGGCGGCGGGCCTCGCGCAGGGCCAGGCTGTCGATAACGGTGGCGTAGATGGCATCCAGGTCCTGGTCGTGGATGGCGTAGTAGCGGTAGCTCTGCTGAAACGTCGAATCGGTGACTTCGTAACGCCAGTAGATCTTTTTCTGCTCCTGCCGGAACAGGGCCCGGGTCGAGTCGGGGGGCAGGCCGGCCCCGTCGGTGCGGGCTTCCAGCGTGTGCAGGTCCACCAGCAGGCGCACCATCTGGTTGGCCGGGACGAGCTGCGGGGGCGCGGGCACGTCGTCGGCCTTCTGGCAGGCGCTTAGGGCCAGCAGCAGGCCCGGCAGCAGGGCCCTCAGGCCGGGAAGCAGGCGGCGGGAATTTTGTTTCACGGCTGCAAAGTTAGCCCGATGCCGTAGTTTAGACGCCATGAAGCCGGCCGATTCTCCTTTCCAGCAACTTGTGCGCCGCCTGCGGCAGATGGAAATCCGCATTCTCAAGGCTATAGATGCCCAATTGCAGGGCGACTTTCACTCCGTATTCAAGGGCACGGGGCTGGAATTCGACGATGTGCGCCTCTACCAGTACGGCGACGAGGTGCGGGCCATCGACTGGGCCGTATCGAGCAAGGGCCACGGCACGTTCGTGAAAACCTACAAGGAGGAGCGCGAGCAGCAGGTGCTGCTGCTGCTCGACGTAAGCGCCTCGCAGCAGGTGGGGGCGGCCGGCAACCGCAAGCTCGATGTGGGCCGCGAAATTTGCGGGGTGCTGGCCCTGGCCGCCGCCCGCCAGAGTGCCCAGCTCGGCATGCTGGCTTTTTCCGATCAGAAAGAGCTCTATTTGCCCCCCGGCAAGGGCAACCACCACGCCTACTCCCTCATCAAGCGCCTCTTCGAGCTCACGCCCCGCAGCCGCCAGACGGGAGTGGCCGCCGGCATCAAGCAGGCACTGGGGCTGCTACGGCGGCGTACGCTGGTGCTGCTGATTTCCGATTTCATCGACGCCGACTACGAGCGCGAGCTGACCATGCTGGCCCGCAAGCACGACCTGGTGGTGCTGCAACTGCTCGACCAGCGGGAGCAGGAGTTTCCGCCCCTGGGCATCATTCCGCTCCACGACCAAGAGTCGGACCGCACGGTGTGGGTCAACACGTCGTCGGCCGCATTCCGGGCCAGCTACCGCGCTACCTACGAGCAGAACCGCGAGCAGATCGGCCAGATTTGCCGCCGCCACCGCACCGAATACTTGTCCATCAGCACCGCCACCGACTTCGTTCCCCAGCTGGTGAACCTGTTTCGGCGGCGCAACCAGCGCGGCGGCCGTGGATAAGGAGCTGGAACAGAAAAGCTGGCGGGGGGTGAACGCACCCCAGCCGTTCACCCCACCCCCGTCCCCTCCCCTCCGGGAGGGGGGTGCGTTCAACGACTCCTCAAACTCGCGCCTGGCACCCCTCTCCCGGAGGGGAGGGGACAGGGGGTGGGGTAACCACTTGGGCTAAACACGCCTTCCGCTGCCTGGCACTGCTGGCAGCAGGCCTACCCGCTGCCCTGCCTCTGCTGGCGCAAACGGCCGCCACTATGCCACCCCAGGGCCATTTCCGGCAACCCACAGTGCGGGTGGGCGAAATCGTGGAGTTTGAGCTCAGCTCACGACATGCTCCTGACCTGGAGCTTATTTTCCCCGATTCGGCGGCCAATTTCGCGCCCTTCGAGTACGTAAGTCGCCGCTATTACCCCACCCGGACCCGGCAGGGCCGCAGCTTGGACCGGGCCGTGTACCAATTGCGCACATTCCAGCTCGATTCGGTGCAGATGCTGAGCCTGCCCGTAACGGTACTGCGCGGCCGCGACACGTTGTTGCTACCTACTACCACGGCCCAGGTACGGCTTGTGCGTACGGCCCCGGCCGCCGCAGCCCAGGGCCCTGAGCCGCCGGTGCTGCGCCAGAACCTACAATTGCGGCCCGTACCGGCCCGCTTCAATTACCCCTACTGGCTGGCTGCCCTAGCCGCGCTGCTGCTTACGGTGGGCGGGCTGGTACTGGGTTTCCGGCGCCGCCTGCGCCTGCGTTACCGCCGCTACCGCCGCCGGAAAAACCACGCCTATTTTCTGGCCCAGTACGCCCGGCACGTCGAGCGGTTCACGCTTTCCCGCTCGCTCACCAACATGGAGCGGGCCATTACGCTCTGGAAGAATTACCTCTCCACGCTCGAAGACTACAACATCACCAGCCTGACCACCCGCGAGATAGTAGCCCGCTACCAGCACGATGCCGACGTGCGCCTGGCCCTGCAACTGGCCGACCGGGTTATTTATGGCAACCTCTTCTCCGAAGACGACACCGAAACCGACCTGGCCTTCGACCTGCTCCGCACTTTTGCCGAACGGCGCTATGCCGACCAAAGCGAAACGGAAGAGGTTTAAGGTTGCTCTTACGCAAAGGAGGCTGCAAGCCCGTAGCACGAAGCCGGAGCTTCGTGGTGCCCCCCTCCCCATTTGCTTGCATTCTGGGCGGGAGAAGCACTGGCCCACTGCCGCGCCCGTGGGCCATCTTCTCCAGCTGTACAAGAACAGGCCGGCTACCACAAGCTGTCGGCTATGGCAGGCTGGGCGTTTTTTGCCGCATAAGCTGCCAGCAGGACCGGTGGGACAGCGTGGACGTAAGGCCACCGCCCCGGCAAGTGGCCCGTTGCTTACGCGCGCCGTATAAGCCTAAAACGAAAAAACCCTCACTACGAAGCGTAGTGAGGGTTTTTGGTGATCCCGCTGGGATTCGAACCCAGGACCCATACATTAAAAGTGTATTGCTCTACCAGCTGAGCTACAGAATCAGTTTCTTTGCAAAAGCAACGAACGTTTTGCGCTGATTGTGGCACAAAAGTAGAGTTCGGGATTTAACCGTGCAACTGTTTTGCTTAAAAAAGCCCTCCTTTTTTTCCTGTTCCTAGCGGCGTTCAGCCAACCTGTTCAGGCCCAAAAAGTTAGTTCGGCGCTTCAAAAGGCCGATTCGCTGTTCCAGGTAGGGCAAGTAGCCGAAGCGTACCCCTGGTACCGCCGCGCCCGCGACCAGGGTGGCCTGCAATCGGACCGGCAGTTGCTGCGCATGGCGTATATCCAGGAAACGCTGGGCCACTACCCGGCGGCCCTTTATTACCTGAGCCTAGCCCAGGCCAGCCGGCCCCGCTACGCCACCTGGCGCAAAATGGTGGCGCTGGCCCAGGAGCACCGCCTCACCGGCTACCCCGATACGTGGCGGCAAAACCTGCTCATTACGCTCCAGCGCTATTACTACCGTTTGTTGCAGGCCTTCCTCATCCTGGCTATTGTGGGGGGCACGGCCCTGCTGATTCGCCGCCGCACGGCCGACCGCGCCTGGTGGAGCGTATACGCCGGCTACTTACTGGGCATCGGGCTGTTTCTGAATCTGCTGGCCCCGACCCGGGTGGGGGTGGTAGCCCGGCCCCGGGTGCCGCTCATGGCCGGGCCCGGGTGCCGGCTCCACCTGGCTAACCACTGCCGCCGCCGGCGACCGGTTTGAGGTGCTGGGCCGGCAGGACATCTGGTACCGCGTGCAGTGGCAGGGCCGCGACGCCTACCTCCGCCGCCCCGATCTGCTGCTGGTGGAGTAGTTGGTTGCTGGTTGTCAGTTGTCAGTTGTCAGTTGTCAGTAAAAGGAATGTCATGCTGAGCGAAGGCGCAGCCGCAGTCGAAGCATCTCTACTGCTTCGTTGCAGTGCCAACCAGTCGATAGGATTACCACTGCGGTAGAGATGCTTCGACTGCGGCTGCGCCTCCGCTCAGCATGACGTTCCCTTTGCCAACAACTATCAACCAGCAACTGACAACCAGACAACCGAATTAAAGCTTGAAATCCGGCTCTTCCTTGCGGAAGTGTTTGAGCACGAGCTTATCGGCCAGGCCGGGAAGCAGGCGGTTGAGCCAGACGGTGAGCTTGCCCTGGCCGGTGAGCACCAGGTCGCGGCGGCGCTGGCGCACGGCGCTCAGCAGATGCGTCGGCCACTTCTTCGCTGCTCATCATCTGCTGCTCGTCGCGGGG
This sequence comes from uncultured Cytophagales bacterium, assembly GCA_963711295.1. GTDB lineage: Bacteria > Bacteroidota > Bacteroidia > Cytophagales > Hymenobacteraceae > Hymenobacter. The sequence continues at coordinate 11,982 of CAVQDF010000003.1, read as the reverse complement.
CGACTCGCCCTGGGCCGCGCCGTCGGCGGCCAGGGCCACGTTGCGGATGTTGGAGGCCGTGAAGCCGGGGCAGGCCAGCAGCACGTGCACGCCCTGGGGCAGCAGCTCGGTGCGCAGCGCCTCCAGAAAGCCGTTCATGGCAAATTTGGAGGCCGAGTAGCCCGTGCGGCCCGGCAGGCCCCGGTAGCCGGCAATGCTGCTGATGCCCACAATGGAGCCTTTGGCCGCCGTAGATGTAGCGGCAGCGCGAACTTGGTGGTGAACACGGTGCCGAAGAAGTTGGTCTGCATCAGCTGGCGAATCACGTCCAGATCGGCATCCCGAAACAAGGCCCGCATACTGATACCGGCGTTGTTGATCAGGACGTCGAGGCCGCCAAACGCGGCCACCGTTTCCGCCACGGCCCGCTGCGAGTCGGCCTCCTCGCCCACATCGGCCCGAATGGCGAGGTGCGCCACGCCCAGCGGCCGCCAGCTCGGCGGCGGTTTCGGCCAGGCGGTCCTCGTTGCGGCCGGTGAAGGCCACCTTGGCACCCGGCCCGCCCAAACGCCAGGGCCGTAGCCCGGCCGATGCCCGAGGTACCCCCCGTTATCAGCACTACTTTATCTCTCATGATCACGGATTACACGATTTTAGCGGATTTCAGGATTTTGTATCCCGTTGCATGGCCAGCTCACGGGCAAAATTACGCTGATCCTTGCGCCCGGCTACAAACCTACGACTCGACACCGCCAACCCCGGTATGCAAAATCGTCCGCCATGCAATTACTAAGCCAATCCGTGGCGCTGGCTACGAAATCAGCGTGAATCATCCGCAAAATTCGTGCTAATCCGTGATTATCTTTGCAGCGTGAGAAAATCAGTGAAGAACATCCCGGCGGAGCTGCTCCGCGAAGTCGAAATTACCGACATGGTGGCCGAGGGCAAGTGCCTGGTGCGCCGTCGAGAATCTGGTCATCTTCGTGACCCAGGTAGCCCCCGGCGACGTGGTGGACCTGCGCGTGACCAAGGCCAAGAAGAACTTCCTGGAGGCCGTGCCCACCAAGTTCCACAAGTATTCGGAGCTGCGCGTGACGCCGTTCTGCCAGCACTTCGGCACCTGCGGGGGCTGCAAGTGGCAGCACCTGGGCTACGATACCCAGCTGCACTTCAAGCAGCAGCAGGTGGCCGACCAGCTTGCAGCGCATCGGCAAGGTGGCGCTGCCCGAGATTCCGCCCATCCTGCCCTCGCCCGCAGCGCACCTACTACCGCAACAAGCTCGAATTCACCTTCAGCCGACAACGGCTGGCTCACCAACGAGCAGATTGCCAGACGGCCACGACTTACGACCGCGCGTGCTGGGCTTCCACACCCCCGGCCGCTTCGATAAGATTATCGACGTGAAGCACTGCTGGCTCCAGCCCGAGCCCAGCAACGAAATCCGGCTGTTCGTGCGCGACTACGCCCTGCGAGCACGACCTGGCCTTCAACAACCTCGTGCGCCAGGAGCGGCTTCCTGCGCAACCTCATCATCCGCACGGCCAAGAGCACCGGCGAACTGATGGTGATTCTGCAGTGCTACTACGCCCACGACGCGCATGGTGCCGCTGCTCGATTTCCTGGCACGCCAAGTTCCCGCAAATCACCTCCCTCAACTACGTGCTCAACAACAAGGGCAACGAAACCTTCCACGACCTGGAGGTGGTCTGCTACAAGGGCAAGCCCTACATCCAGGAGGAAATGGAAGGCCTGCGCTTCCGCGTCGGCCCGAAGTCGTTCTACCAGACCAACTCCGACGGGCGCCCACAAGCTCTACAAAATCGCCCGCGACTTCGCCGAGCTCACCGGCGAGGAGCTGGTGTACGACCTCTACACCGGCGCCGGCACCATCGCCAACTTCGTGGCCCGCCAGGCCCGCCACGTGGTGGGCGTCGAGTACGTGGAGTCAGGCCGTGGCAGGACGCCCACGTCAACTCCGAAATCAACGGCATCACCAACACCGAGTTCTACGCCGGCGACATGAAGGACGTGCTCAACGCCGAGTTCATCGCCACAGCACGGCCGCCCCGACGTCATCATCACCGACCCGCCCCGCGCCGGCATGCACCCCGACGTGGTGGCCCGCCTGCTCGAAATGCGCGCCCCCCGCATCGTCTACGTCAGCTGCAACCCCGCCACCCAGGCCCGCGACCTGGAGCTGCTGGACGAGGCGTATAAAGTGACGCGCGTGCAGCCGGTGGATATGTTCCCGCACACCCACCACGTGGAGAATGTGGTGCGCTGGAGTTGCGGTAAGCTAACGTCACTGTCATCCTGAGCGCAGCGAAGGACTCTTATCAGCCGACATTAGCGGTATTGCTCAACTATTGATTCTTGCTGCTATGCATTATAGTCCGTACTACGTGTATATCACCACTAATCCAGCCAGAATGGTGCTGTACATCGGCATCACCAATCAACCTTGCTAACCGACATGGCTCAGCACTACGCTAATCGTTGAGCTACAGCCAAACCTTCGCGTGGCAAATACTTCTGTTACAATCTAGCTCTACTTTGAAGAACATCGAGACAGTCAAAGCATGCTATTGACACTGCGAGAAAGAATTGAAATGGCTGGACGCGAGCTAATAAAGACAGCCTTAATTAGCAACTTGATAACCCTGCAGTGGGATTTATCGAAACTAACAAGCTGTCAATTCATTGTCATCCAATGGCATCGGCCAATCGTGATAAGGTCCTTCGCTTGCTCAGAATGACAGTCAATCTCAATACCAACTCATGGACTACACCAACGACCCCGAACTGAACGGCAAATACCTCGGCACCATCACCAAGGATTTCGCCACCGTTTCCGATACGCTCAGCGAAGCCTCGTCCCAAATCCGCAAGCGCGACATTTCCAAGTACCCCATTTTCGTGTTTGCCCGCCAGGAAGTGCCGCTGGGCGGCCTGCTCGTGAATGCCGACGAGATGAACCTGGAGTGGCACGTTTTCGCCAGCTACCTGGAGCTGTTCGTGCAGCAGGGCATCATCAGCGAGGAAGGCATCGAGGCCTTCCAGCAAACCTACCGCGAGCCCAACGAGTACTGCTGCCTCTTCGTGCTCGACGAGGAGTTCACGAACTTCGTGTATATCCCCTACCCGGAAGACTAAATCACAGATGTTGCAGATAAAAAGGATGCCGCAGATCCGTTCGATTAGTTGAACGGATCTGCGGCATCCTTTTTATCTGCAACATCCGTGATCTAAAAATGGCTAAAGCCCTGCGCCTTCAACGGCACGGGCTGGCCGGCTTTGGTGATGAGGTTGGCGCCTTCGCTCTTGTCCACCATGTGGCCGATGATGGTGATGTCGGGGTGGTTTTTGAGCTTGGCGTGGTCGGCGAGCGGGACGGTGAACAGCAGCTCGTAGTCTTCGCCGCCGTTGAGCATGCACATGATGGGGTCGAGGTTGAACTCCTCGGCCACTTCCAGCGTGGGGTTGGCGATGGGCAGGTTCTCGGTGAAGATGCGGGCGCCGGTGCCGCTGGCCTGGCAGAGGTGCAGCACCTCGGAGGCCAGCCCGTCCGACACGTCAATCATGCTGGTGGGCGTCACGCCCAGGTCGCGCAGCTCGTGGATGACGTCCATGCGGGCCTCGGGGCGGAGCTGGCGCTGGAGCACGTAGGGGTATTTGTCGAGCTCGGGCTGCGATTCGGGGTCGGCCAGCCAGACCTGCTTTTCGCGCTCCAGCACCTGCAGGCCCAGGTAGGCCCCGCCCAGGTCGCCGGTCACGCAGAGCAGGTCGTTGGGGCCGGCCCCGCTGCGGCGCACGGCCTTGCCGGCTTCCACCTGGCCCAGGGCCGTGATGCTGATGGTGAGGCCGGCGCGGCTGCCGGTGGTGTCGCCGCCCACCAGATCCACGTTGTAGGCCTCGCAGGCCAGCTTGATGCCCTCGAACAGCTCCTCCACGGCTTCCACCGTGAAGCGGGCCGGAATGCTCACGGCCACCACAATCTGGGTGGGCAGGGCGTTCATGGCGGCAATATCCGACACGTTCACGGCCACGGCCTTGTAGCCCAGGTGCTTGAGGGGGCAGAAGGTGAGGTCGAAGTGCACGCCTTCCACCAGCAAATCGGTGCTGATGACCAGTTCCTGCCCGGCGGCCGGGGCCAGAATGGCCGCGTCGTCGCCGATGCCCAGGATGGTGCTGGGCTGGGTGAGCTGCACGGTTTGCTGAATTCTATGGATAAGGCCGAACTCGCCTACCTGATCAAGAGGGGTCATAAATCGTTGATTTTCGCTGATTAATCGGGCTTTCGCTGATTCGGGCGGCGCGCGGCTGCCCGGGGCGAAACCTGCGGCAAAGGTACGGCGGCCGGGGGTAAGTGTGCCATTCGGGCAGCCAGGGGCCGCGTGGCAGCATAATTGGGCCGCCGAAGCCGCCTGCTTACGCTAATGCACCTGTAGCGCGAAGCTCCAGCTTCGCGTATCGTTGAACGGAATTCGTTAGCAGTCAGCAACGAGGCGCGAAGCCGGAGCTTCGCGCTACAGCCGCCCTGTATAATAACAGAGCACATATGCCGACTGCACCGGCAACCGGCACGGCATTGGGCTGGGCCGCCCGGTTGCTGTTGCCCCTGACTACGTGGCTGATAGGGCGACCGGGGCCAACAAACTTTTTCTTGCTAACGAACGTTAGGAAAGGTATATTTGAACACTTTCTTTCCGCCCTGCTCCCACCCTATGGAAACCGCCCTGCTTTCGCGCAAAGACCAGATCGACCAGACGGCTACGGCGCTGTTCCGCACCCGGGGCTTTGCCGCCACCAGCATGCGGGAACTGGCCTCGGCTCTGGGCATGGAAGCGGGCAGCATTTATTCGCACATCCGCAGCAAGGAGGAGATTCTGCACCGCATCTGCTTTCGGCTGGCGGAAGATTTTTTTGCCGGTTTCGAGGAAGCCGCCGCCGACGAGGCGCTGCCCGTAGGCAGCCGCCTGCGCCGGGCCGTGGAAAGCCACGTACGGGTGCTCACGACCGATGTGGCGGCCTCGGCCGTGTTTCTGCACGAGTGGCGCCACCTCTCGGAACCGGCCCGAAGCGAGTTTCTGGCCCTGCGCGAGCGGTACGAGGCTGGTTTTCGCCAGCTCATCGGCGAGGGTGCGGACAGCGGCGAACTCTACGCGCCCGATCCTGCTTTTGCCGCCCTCACCCTGCTGGCCTCCCTCAACTGGCTGCCTTCCTGGTACCGCCCCGGCGGCCCGCTGGCCCCCACCGACATTGCCCACCGCCTCGCCAACCAGCTGCTGTTCGGGCTGGAAGTGCGTTTGTAGAGCTTAGAGTTGAGATGTTAGAACTTAGAATCAAGGGAAAGCATCTTATGCCCTTGCACTCAAATTCGACGTTCTAACATCTCAGTTCTGAGCTCTAAGCTCTAAATTCTCACCTCTAAATCCCACCACCATGTACGGTTCCGCTTCCACCCACGATATCCCGACCAAGGCGACTACCGGCCTCGAAAACGAAGACCCGATTCTGCTGGCCGAGTTTGAGGCCCGCATTGCCCGGGGCGAGAAAATCGAGCCCACCGACTGGATGCCCCAGCTCTACCGCAAGCAGCTCACGCGCATGATCGAGCAGCACGCGCACTCCGAAATCATCGGCTCGCTGCCCGAGGGCACCTGGATTACCCGCGCCCCCGGCTTCCGCCGCAAAATGGCCCAGATGGCCAAGGTGCAGGACGAGGTGGGCCACGCCCAGCTGCTGTACTCGGCCGCCGAAACGCTGGGCAAAACCCGCGAGCAGATGCTCGTCGGACCTGGTGAACGGCAAGAGCAAGTACTCCAACGTCTTCAACTACCCCACCCCCACCTGGGCCGACTCGAACGTAATTTCCTGGCTGATTGACGCCGGCGCCATCGTCAACCAGATGGCCAACGCCAAGGGCAGCTACGGCCCCTACTGCCGCGCCCTCGACCGGATTTGCGCCGAGGAAGCCTTCCACCTCAAGTACGGCCACGATGCCGTGGTGCACATGGCCACCGGCACGCCCATTCAGCGGAAGATGATGCAGGAGGCCCTCAACCGCTGGTGGCCCGCTATCATGACCTTCTTCGGCCCGTCGGACAAGATGAGCGTGCACACCGAAATCCTGATGCGCTGGAAGGTGAAAATGGCCACCAACGACGACTGCCGCCAGCAGTTCCTGGACATGTACGTGCCCAAAATCTGGGAAATCGGCCTGACCCTGCCCGACGCCAACCTGCGCAAAAACGAGGAAACCGGCCAGTGGGAGTTCACCGAGCCCGACTGGGAAGACTTCAAGCGCGTGATTAACGGCGACGGCCCCTGCAACGCCGAGCGCATTGCCGTGCGCCGCGCCGCCGAAGAAAACGGCGCCTGGGTGCGCCGCGCCCTGCAACAGCCCCAGGCCCAGTACGTCCGCCCGCTGGCGTAGCTGAACGTCATGCTGAGCGGAGCGAAGTCGAAGCATCTCTACCGCTTCGTTGTATTCGAAAGGATTACTACTGCGGTAGAGATGCTTCGACTCGCTCGCTCAGCATGACGTGCTGTTTCCACTCCTACACACTCTCTAATTTCCCTTCCCTTTGCTTTCATCTTTCGACCCGCGGGTGAGCCGGCTGGGGCTGCCCGAGTCGGCCCCGCCCCCGCCCGACAAGGCCGCGCTGGACCAGTTCCCGACCTACGAAGTATTCCATCAGCGAAGGAAGACTCGGCCTTACGTGTACGTGGGGCCGGTGCATGCGCCCGAGGCCGATGTGGCTTTCCTGTTCGGTAAGGAGCAGTTCAGCCGGCGCTTTCCGTGCACGGGCATGTGGGTGGTGCCCACCGCGGCCATCACGGGTAACCGAGTACGGCGACGACCAGCAGTCGGTGTACGACCGCTGCCGCTGCTGCCCGCCGATCGCGCTGGACACCGCGTCGGTGCCGCTGCGCTGGGAGAAGCCTACGACATCTTCCACCTCAAGAAGCGCGGCAAGGCCCACGCCCACGTGGGGCAGGTGCAGGCCGCCTCGCCCGAAGCGGCATTGCAGGCCGCCAAAGCCGTTTCGGCGACCAGCGCCCGGTCGTGAACGTGTGGGTAGTCCGCAGCGCCGACCTGCTGCGCTCCGATGAAGCCGACCGCGACATGTGGACGACCACGCCCGATAAGAAGTACCGCGAAGCCATTGCCTACAAAGTGCAGGACCGCATCGACCGGTTCAAGCAGGAAGGATAATCAGCATACCAACATCATGGACCCGAAGCTCGACTTACTTTACCGCCTCGCCGACGACCAGCTGATCCTGGGCCACCGCAACTCGGAATGGAATGGCCTGGGCCCGATTCTGGAGGAAGACATTGCCTTTTCGAGCATGGCCCAGGACAAGCTGGGCCACTCGCTGCAGCTGTATATCGCTGCTGCACGAGCTGGGCGAAGCCGAGCCCGACACAGTGGCTTTCACCCGCAACACGCCCCAGTTTCACTGCTGCCAGCTCATGGAGCTGCCCATCGGCGAGTACGATTTCAGCCTGATCCGCCACTTCCTCTTCGACCACGCCGAGCTGCTGCGCTTCGAGGCGCTGGCCGACAGCTCCTACGAGCCGCTGGCCCAGGTGGCCCGCAAGATCAAAGGCGAACTGAAGTACCATGTGCTGCACGCCAATACCTGGGTAAAGCGCCTGGGCACGGCCACCGAGGAGGCCATCACGCGCATGCAGGCGGCCCTGGAATTCACGCTGCCCTACGCGCTGGGCATCTTCGAAACCACCGACGCCGAGCCCGAAATCATCAGCAGCGGCCTGTTTATCGGCGAAGCCGAGCTGCAGCGCCGCTGGGAAGCCAGCATCAGCAAAGTGCTGGCCCAAACCGCCCTCACCCTGCCCGATCTGCGCACTCTCACGCCCGTATCCGGCGGCCGCCACGGCGAGCACACCGAGCACCTGCAGCCGCTGCTGGATGAAATGGCCGAGGTTTTCCGGTTAGACCCTACGGCCGACTGGTAAAGCTGGGATATGGGTAGTCATTCCCGAGCGGCGAAAATGGTGAGCAAACATTCGCCCAAAGAGGTACTTCGGTTGTTGTCAGAAGCAACCAAGAAGGCAAAGTGGTATGACCTTTTTAGCCTGCAGGAATTTAAAGGCGAAGTATATGCAGATAGCTTTTCTATACAGCGCACCGGAAAAAACCCACTGTTTATAGAGGGCAAAGTATCGGTTCTGGATTCGGGATTAACTCAGATTGATGTGTCTTTCAATAACTCAACTTCAGATTTATTGTCCCAAACAGTACTGATGATTATTAGCCTATTTTTTATTCTAGCAGGGCTGGCCGTTTACTCGCAAGGTGGTTCTCTTTCAGGGGCAGCAATCTTTCTGGTTCCGATAGTTGTCATCTGGTTAAGCAAGCTCTCTTATGAAATGCAATGTGACCGTAGCCTACTTCTGCTTCGGGAACTGCTGGCTGCCAGACCGGTGAGTTGAAGTTTTTGAATACCCTACCTAATCCCCCACACCCATGCCCACCACCGAAGCCCAAATTCTCGACTGGCTCCAGGCCGTAACCGACCCCGAGATTCCGACGATTTCGCTCGTGGACCTGGGCGTGATCCGGGAGGTGCGGGTGGAGGACGACGGGGGCGTGCATGTGCGCCTGACGCCCACGTTTGCCGGCTGCCCGGCCATGGACTACATGCGCCGCGACGTGGAAACGACGCTTAAGGCCCACGGCATCCCGCGCGTGACCACCGAAATCAGTCTGCGCGACCCCTGGACTTCGGATATGGTAACCGAGCGGGGCCGCGAGGGCCTGCGCCGCCACGGGCTGGCTACCCCGCCCAAGCTCAACGGGGGCATCCTCGACCTCGATATTCTGGAGTATGCCGAATGCCCGCGCTGCCACGCCACCAACACGGAGTTGCGCACGCCCTTCGGGGCCACCCTCTGCCGGGCCGTGCATTACTGCCACGACTGCCGCCAGCTCTTCGAACAGTTCAAGCCCATTTAATTTAGCCAGGGGCCGGCCAACGCCCTGCGCTAACCGGCTGATTGTTTTTTGCCGTCTGCGGTAGCTTTTTAAGTGCCCGACAGATTGATTTTCGGGTTATTTTCGTTGGGCTGCTATACCTCTTTTCCCGTCTGCCTTTTATGAAGCGCTTTACCTCGCTGTTGCTGCTGCTGGCGGCCCTTGTTTCGGCCAGCTGCAACCGTACCCCCAAACCCATCGACCCGGCTTCGGCGGAAGCAGTGAAGGTCCAGCTCAATATTCTGCGCGACACCGTAACGGCCAACTGGACCGAAATGCTGGCTTCTGATGACGCCAAGCTTCGTGATACCCGCCAGCTGCTGCGCGAACTGACCACCCAGGCCGGCACCGACCGCAAACAGCTGGCCCAGCTGCAATACGCCAACGACCGGCTGGCCAAGCGCCGCTACAACCAGCAAACCATGGCCGAGTCGGCCCGCATTGATGCCTACGATGCCGCGCAGGATTCGCTGTTGCGGGCCGTGTACGGGTTGGCCCTGCCCGCCGACCAGGAACCTACCCCCATCGTGCGGGAGCTGACCGAACGAATTCAGACGGCCGATGCCGAGCTAGTGGCCTACCGGGTGCACTACGATCAGGCCGCGACCCGCTTCAACAATTACTTGGTGGTTCATGCCCAGGAGCTGCAACAGTTGGGCGGGGCGTACGCCAAGCTCCAGCCGCTGCCGCTGTTTACTATCGTAGAATAAGTCAGCTACATGGGGTCAACCACAACGGGGAGGGAGCGGGTCAAGTCCCGCCTCCTCCCCGTTGTGGTTGTGGGGAACAGCATTGTGCCTAAGTTTTAGTCTGTAAACCCGGCCTGAGTTAGTTTTGAAGGCCGTTGCCGTGGCCCGGCTAACAGCCTTTCACCTCGTCGGCGCCGCTCACCGACCAATACCTTGCCTGCCACTTCCATGCTCTTTCGCCTTCCGCTGTTGCTGCTGGTGCTGTGCGGTAGCCTGCCTGCCCGCGCCCAGACCCACCCCGCCGCGTTTACCGACACTACCGCCTACCCTGTTTACCGGAAGGCTGACCTGGGGCTGACCTTCGACCCCGCAACCCGGGCCGGTACCCTGCGCGTGTGGGCCCCCACCGCCGATTCGCTGCGCCTGCGCCGGTACGCGGCCGGTAGCGGCGGGCCGGTTGTGGCCAGCTATCCGCTGCACCGGGCCGCGCAGGGCACCTGGACCCTGACGCTGCCCGCCGGCACCACCGGCTTTTACACCGTGCAGGCCACCATCGGCGGCCAGCGCCGGGCCGAAGTGGCCGACCCCTACGTGCACGCCGTGGGCCTCAACGGCCAGCGCGGCGCCTGTGCTCGACCCCGCCACTGCCGTGCCCCCCGGCTGGAGCGCCGACCTGCGCCCGCCCCTTGCCTCAGCCCACCGACATCATGGTTGGCGAAGTGCACGTGCGCGACCTGTCGCATGCGACCCGCAGTCGGGCATTCGGCACAAGGGCAAGTACCTGGGCCTGGCCGAAACCGGCACGACCGGGCCCGGGCGGCGTACGGCACCGGCCTCGACCACCTGCGTGGAGCTGGGCCTTACCCACGTGCACCTGCTGCCCACCAACGACTTCGCCTCCATCGACGAAAGCCTGCCCAGCGCCAACCGCTACAACTGGGGCTACGACCCGCTGCACTACACCGTGCCCGAAGGCACGCTACGCCACCAACGCCGCCGACCCGGCGGCGCCGCATCCGCGAGTTCAAGCAGCTGGTGCAGGCCCTGCACGGCGCGGCCTGCGCGTGGTGCTCGACGTGGTGTACAACCACACCGCCGATGCCAGCCGCAGCAACTTCGAGCAGCTGGTGCCCGGCTACTACTACCGCCACAACCCCGACGGCAGCCTGTCCAACGCCACGGCCTGCGGCAACGAGGTGGCCTCGGAGCGGCCCATGGTGCGCAAGCTCATCGTGGAATCGGTGGCGTACTGGGCCCGCGAGTACCACGCCGATGGCTTCCGGTTCGACCTGATGGGCGTGCTCGACCTGGAAACCATGCGCGCGCGTGCGCACGGCCCTGCGACCAGCAGGACCACAGCATTTTCCTGTACGGCGAAGGCTGGACGGCCGGCCCCTCGCCCCTGCCCGAACGCGCAGCGGGCCCTGAAAGCCAATATGGCCAGCTCGACCGCATGGCCGCGTTCGGCGACGAGCTGCGCGACGGCGTGAAGGGCCACTACGCCCACCAGACCGAGCCCGGCTTCGCCAGCGGCCAGCCGGGGCTGGAGGAGAGCGTGAAGTTCGGCATCGTGGCCGCCACCCGCACCCGCAGCTCGACTACGCCAAGGTCAACTACTCGAACGCGCCCTGGGCCACCGCGCCCGCGCAGGCCATCAACTACGTGGCCTGCCACGACGACCGGGTGCTCTGGGACAAGCTGCGCCGCGCCAACCCCGCGCGCCACCGAAGCCGAGCTGATAAGATGGACCTGCTGAGCAACACCATCGTGTTCACCTCGCAGGGCGTGCCGTTTCTGCCCGTCGGCGACGAGTTTCTGCGCACCAAGAGGCGGCTCGCACAACTCCTACAACCTGCCCGACAGCGTCAACCAGCTCGACTGGGCCCGCAAAGCCCGCTACCAGGAGGTGTTCGGCTTCTACCGCCGGCTGCTGGCCCTGCGCCGGGCCCACCCGGCCTTCCGCCTGCCCACCCAGGAGCTGATTGCCAGCCACCTGCGCGTTTCTGCCCAACCTGCCGGCCGGCACCATCGGCTACCAGCTGAAAGACCACGCCGGCGGCGACAACTGGGACACCATTACGGTGCTCTTCAACGGCACGGGTGCCCCGGCCATTGTGCCCCTGCCGACCGGTAAGTACCGGGTGGTGCTACGGGGCCAGCAGTTGGATGAACGCGGTTTAGGCAAGCTGCGCGTCCGGTCGGGCACTACGGTGGTGCCGGCCAGCTCGGCGCTGCTGCTGGTGCAGTGAATGCGGGCGGACTTATGGCCCACAAAAAAACCGCTTTACGATGCCGTAAAGCGGTTTTTT
>CAVQDF010000002.1:0-196436 GCA_963711295.1 uncultured Cytophagales bacterium | reverse complement strand
AGCAGGCCCAGCGCGAGGCCGAATGTGGGCAGCAGTAGTTTCTTTTTCATGGGAAGCAGCGCGGGGTGGGAATTACAGCGACAAATTCAGGCCCAGCGTGATGGTGCGGGCGCGGGGGTAGGCCGAGAATCGAAGCCCGGCATCAGGGCGAGCTGTAGATGGATACTTCCGGGTCGTTGCCCGAATACTTGGTCCAGGTGAGCAGGTTTTGGGCCGAGGCGTACACGCGCAGGGTCTTCAGGTGGGCGTACTTGGTGAGGGTAGCCGGCAGGGTGTAGCCCAGGTTCACGGTCTTGAGGCGCAGGTAAGAGCCGTCTTCGATGAGGCGGGTGGAGTACACGCGCGGGCCCTGGCCGCCGGTACGGTACAGGTCGTTGGTCTGGTTTTCGGGGGTCCAGCGGTTCTGGTAAGATTCGAACTGGTTGAGGCCGTTTTTCAGCGCCCCACCCTCAAACAGAATCTTGTTGGCGTTCAGCAGGTCGCCGCCGTAGGAGAACTGCAAAAACACGTTCAGGTCGAAGCCCTTGAAGGCGAAGTTGTTGCCGAAGCCGCCGATGAACTTGGGGTTGGGGTTGCCGATAACGGTGCGGTCGTTGTTGTCCACCACGCCGTCGCCGTTCAGGTCGGCATACTTGATGTCGCCGGGCTTGATGCTGGTGCGGGCGTTGCCGTTGTTGGGCACGCTGGCCTTGAGGGTGTAGGAGCCCGACGACGACACGTCAAAGTCGCTGTACTGGTAGTTGCCCACCCACTGGAAGCCGTAGAACTGCGCCACCGGGCCGCCTAGCTGGGCCAGGTAGGCCGGCACGTTGCCGTAGCCCGACGACGACGACCAGCGCACCGTGGACTGGATGTACTCCTGGTTGCGCGTCAGCTCCAATACTTTGGTGCGGTTGAACGCCATGTTGAAGCTGCTCGACCAGGTGAACGACTTGTTCGACACGTTCACCGTGTCCAGCGTCAGCTCCAGGCCCTGGTTCTGCACCGCGCCAATGTTCTGGAAAACGCTGTTGTAGCCGCTGGTGGCGGGCAGCTGGGCGGCGAGCAGCAGGTCGGTGGTTTTCTTGCGGTAGGCGTCCACCGAGAGGGTCACGCGCTGCTCCAGGAAGCCCAGGTCGAGGCCCAGGTCGGCTTCCTGAGTGGTTTCCCACTTCAGGCTGCCGTTGCCCAGGGTGAGTGGGCACCACGGCCCGGATGAAGATGCCGCCCGGCGAGTACGACTCGGCCACGGGCAGGCCCAGCGAGGGCAGGTAGGCGAAATCATCGACGCGGTTGTTGCCGATGAGGCCGTAGCTGGCCCGCAGCTTGGCGTCCGAAATCGGCTTGATGCCTTTCATAAAGGCTTCGTTGCTCAGGTGCCAGGCCACGGCGGCCGAGGGGAAGTAGCTCCACTTGTTGCCGGGCGCGAATTTCGACGAGCCGTCGGCCCGGGCCGAAAGGGTGAACAGGTACCGGTCTTTGTAGGTGTAGTTTACCCGGCTCAGGGCCGAGGCCAGCGTGTTCGACGACTTCACGGCCGTTACGGTGTAGGGAATGCCCTCATCCAGGCCGCTGATGCCCAGCTGCTCGTTCGGAATCAGAATGGCCCCGTTGCCCGACTGCGAGTACTGCGCACCCTGCAGCGTGAAGCCTGCCAGGGCGTTCACGCGGTGGTCTTTTTTGAAGGTCTTGTTGAACGTCAGGGTGTTCTCGTTCACGTAGTTGTTGCGGTCGGTGTAGGTCACCGAGCCGTTCACGCCGTTCTGGCCCTGCGTGCTGGTCAGGCTGCCGGAGCGCGTCTGGGAATTGTTGAACACGTCGTAGCGCAGTGAGCGGCGGTCCACGCCGCCGGTCACGCGCAGCTTCAGCGAGCGGCCGAAGGCGTACTCGGCGTAGGCGTTGGCCGTGAGCTGGTTGGTGGTGTTGTTGCGCAGCTCGTTCTGCACCGTGAACAGCGGGTTCCACTGGTAGTTGGTGCTCGACGACACGTCGCCGTCCTCGGCATTGTCGAGCAGCGCGCTCAGGTTGCCGTTGCCGATGATGGGCCGGTAGCCATAGAGGCTGGTGAGCAGGGCAAAGTCGGAGTTGGACGACCCGCTGACGGCGTGCCGTAGGAGAAAATGTTGCTGAAGTTGGCGTTCATGCCCACGCGCAGGTTCTGGCGCACGTCCTGGTCGAGGGTGATGCGGCCCTGGTAGCGCGGAAACCCGAGTTGAGGATGGTGCCGTCCTGGTTCAGGGCCGAGCCCGAGAGCGAGTAGCGGGTGCCCTTGCTGCCGCCGCGCACCGCCAGGCTGTGGCTGTACATGGGCGCCAGGCGCAGAATCTCTGTCCTGCCAGTCGATGCCGGCCTCGTTGCGGTAGCTCTCCAGGTTGCGGCCGTTGCTGAAATACAGCGTGCTGGCCTGCACCGAGTCGAACTCAAACTGCAGCTTCACAAACTCATACGGCTTCATCAGCTTGGCCCGCGAAAGGCTCTGCTGCACGCCATAATAGGTGTCGTAGGTGATGGTAGGCGCCGCGTCGGAGCCGCGCTTGGTGGTGATGAGCACCACGCCGTTGGCCCCCCGCGAGCCGTAGATGGCCGTGGACGAGGCGTCCTTCAGAATCTGAATCGACTCGATATCCGACGGGTTGATGGCGTTGTTGTTGTAGTTCTCAATCGGGAAGCCATCGACCACGTACAGCGGCGAGTTGTCCTGCGTGATGGAGTTGCCGCCGCGAATCACGATGTTGGGCGACGCGCCGGGCTGCCCGTCGGGCGAGCTCACCTGCACCCCGGCCACGCGCCCGGCCAGGGCGTCGTCGAAGGATTTCACGGGCGCCTTGTTCAGGTCTTCCATGTTTACCGAGCCCACCGAGCCGGTCAGGTCGCCGCGCTTTACCTCGCCGTAGCCCACCACCACCACTTCCTCCAGGCTCTGGGGGTTGGCTTTGAGGGTGGCATTGAGCAGCGTGTGGCCTTTGATGGCGCGCTCTACGGGCAGGTAGCCCACGTAGGAAAACACCAGGGTGCCCTGGGCGTCGGGCACCTCAGCGTGTAAATGCCTTCGGGGTTGGTGGTGGTGCCCAGGGTGGTGCCCGCCAGCACCGTCACGCCAATCAGGATTTCGCCGGTGGCATCCACACCGTGCCCGACACGGTCATGGCTTTGGTTTTCTGTGCCTGCGCCACGCCGGCGCTGCTCAGCAGCAGCAGCAGCAGCAGCAGCACAAGCCGGCCCGCATAATCAGCCCGGCCGGTTTTGAGCAGGCTCCAGGGCAGAAGGGTACGAATCAGGGTCATACAATAAGAAAATGGTGGGAATTGGAGAGACGAAACAGCACGGCCGCGCCGGCGGCCATAAAAGGCCCAGACACCAGCCCGGCACCCCGCGCCGAAAAGGACCTATTGGCCTGAGGTTACCTGGTTACTACTGCCCGGCCCCGCTCCTGGCGGGCCGCTTGGCAGGGAGGTGGCGGGCACGGCTGCGGGCGAGGTGGCGGGCCGGAACCAGCCGGGACCGGCGTCGGCCGCCGTTAGCGGCCGACGCAGTTCGGCCGGGGCGCGCCCGGAATCGACGGCACCAGCAGCCCATCGGCCGAGGTGGCCGTGCGCAATACGGCCCGCTCCACGCCCGCCAGCCCGGGCCCGGGGCCGCTGGCCTGCAACAGGTTGCCCCGGAACGTGAGGCCGCTGATATCATCGTGGGCGTGGAAGGGCTGCGGTAGTTTCGGGCCGTAGAACACGTTGCCGGTTAGCGTTACGCCCGTGGGGGGCAGCGTGAGTTCGGCGTTTTTGCCCACCCCCAGTTCCACGTTCCGGCAGTTCACGAACGTGTTGTTTTCGATGAGCACGTCGCGCACCTGGGCGTAGCGGTTGAGGGGCGAGTTGGGCACGCCATTCATAAACACCAGCGCCCCGCGCACCTCGGTGCCGTCCAAATCGGCGAAGTAGTTGCCGCTTATCCGGTGGCCGGCGTTAATTACGCGCACCCCGCCGGTCTGGGGCCGTTGTGGCCCAGGAAGTAGTTGCCCTCGATGCGGTTGTTGTTGCCGTGGCGCAGCACCACCGCGCCCGCGCACTCCTCAAACACGTTGCGGCGCACCACGTTGTCGCCCGACTTGATGGAGATAATCTCCGCCTCGCCGTTGCAGTGGTAGAAGTAGTTTTCCTCCACCACCGTGCCCGAGTTGGTGAGCGAGGTTTCGGCCAGCCCGATGCGGATAGTTTCGCCGCCGTTGGGGCCCAGCGGCGGCCGGGGCCCGAAGTAGTTGTGGTCGATGCGGTGGTGGTTATCGCGGCTTTCCGGCGTGGGCAGCTCCACCACCAGCGTCACGCCCCCGGTCGTTTTGCCGGCCACGTAGTTGTGGTCGAAGCGGTTTTGCTGCCCGTAGAAATGAACCCACTTGTCGTCCTTGTCGCTGGCGGGGCGGTTGTAGTCGGCAATCACGCACTCGGTTACCCGGCAGTGGTTGGCCAATCCCTTGGCACCGTCGCGAAACTCAATTACGCCCCCCTTGGGTGCGTAGCCCTCCCGGAAATCCAACCCCGACACCACCAGGTACTCCCCGCTCAGCCGCAGGCTCGACTGGCCGGTCAGCTGCACGGCGCCCGGCCGCTCGGCCCGCAGCACAATGGGCCGCTGGGCCGTGCCGCGACCCTGCAGCACGAGCGGCGCATCGTGCCAGGTGCCGGCGGCCAGTACCAGCGTGTCGCCAGGCTGCAGCTTGGGCACGGCCGCCTGAAAGGCCGCCTGGTCGGCTACTTTTATAGTGGCAGCCTGAGCACCGGACAGGCTTATAGCACTTAGCAGGACTGCCAGGAATGAAATCGTAAAGCGCCGCATGTTGATGGCTGTATGCAGTTGATAAGCAAAGGCCTTGCTGGGTAATCAACAGCGCTGCTCTTTTTCAAATGTAAATCCTTAAACACCCATTAATCAAGCACTTTACTCCCTCGACGCAGACCAGGCAAGTTCGCAAATAAAGTAAAAAGCGTTACCGGCAACGTTACCGGTAACGCTTGGGTGTAAAATTATGGCCTAGCCAGATATTGCATTAATCGGGCATTTTTCAGAAGAGAATCAACCCTGTTTTCGGTTTTTCCTCGGCTTTTTCAGCCCTCCGCTTCGTGCGCCGGAGTTAAGACTCACTCACCCTATCTCGTCTTAGGGGGTGTTTACAGTTAGGGTTGACCTTTGCGCATGAATGAAGACCACAGTATGTTGACCGATGCGCAAAGGTCAACCCTAACTGTAAACACCCCTTAATAATCAGCTAAAAGGCCCTTGGGAGCAAATTGACCGGATGCAGTACCGATCAATTTGCTCCCAAGGGCCTTTTAGCTGATTATGGAATTTTTCAAGGATACCCTATTTGCTCCACCGGTCACTTCTCCGGCTGTTGACCGGTGCTTTGACCGGAGCACTAGCCGGTACTTTGGCCGGTGATGCCATAACTTATTTTGATTAAATGACTTTACAAGTCATTAATTATCAGTTTCTTATGAACATCTTTTAATCATATTGTTTTCACCTACATAATCTACCCTATGCCTACAATGGTATTTTTCCTTTAGCGTGGAAAGAAAACAGCTGCAACATAAGTATCACAGCAGCATCCAAATCGCGCTGTTTTGCGATGGCTAACGGGGATTCTTGGCGGTGAGCGTCATAATGTGCTTCGGCTTCAGGGGTATTCGCGCCGGAATAGCTAACCATTTTTGCCCACGCCTGATTGATTTCAGCTAGCGAAACTGCGTTCCCCCCATCACCGGGAAATAGTTGCTGAAGCAATTTATAGAAGTAGCGAAAGAAGGTTTGGGACTCCGTCAACAAATCATCGGTTTGGTCGATGTAGCGTTGCAGGGCAGCAATATGGCGCTTGAGTTGCTCCGCTTCATCTACTGCCTTGTCTTTATCTGAACGGAAACCTTCCACTTCTTCGGGTTTCATCTTGAATAACTCTGCCAGCTTGACCAGCTTCGCCGGGCTTACCTCGACGTGCCCTTTCTCGATGCGATTATAGTTCGCTTTTGTAGTCCCAAGATGCTGACCCACTTGCTCTTGAGTCAACCCCTTCAATTGGCGAATAGCGCGCACTTTCTCGTTAAGTTTCTCCATGGGACAAATATAAAATAAAATATTTGTTTACTTGTTAACAAAAGTATTTATGTTTGCGTAACCTAAGCAGCTTCGAAAAAGCCGAATAGCCAGTCGCCAGAGGGCAAATGCAGAATCTAATTTAATATCAATATGGCCACACCCCTATGCATCCCTACACAAATTCTTACCCGTCACCACTAGCACGCCCTCCCCCACCATTGCGTCTACTTAAATCGGATGCCTGCTAACGGCATCAAACACGCTTACATTCATTTTTTTTCGGAGCATGGCGGGCTAGGGCATGCTCCTTCAATTGGGACTTAACTGCCTTTACTCACAATTACATCGTGAGTATCGAGGCACCTTATGTTCTCATTTTACCGGTCAACACCGTGGAAAACACGACATCTCCTTCCCCTTGCCCAGCACCCATCCTCACCCCTGAACAATTGCGTTCCTATCCCGGCTGCCATCATTTCACCGATGAGGAGGCTCAGGAATATATTGAGCAGCTCACCCTATACGCCTACGTAATCTACTCTCTACACTACAATCCTGAAACGTCCTACGTCAATGACTAACCAGCCAATATTCCATCCGCTTGGAAAACGTTCCAGGCAAGTTGCTGTAGGCGCCACCAACCTGGCCGTAATCTACACCCGCGTTTCCACTAAGGAACAAGCTGACACAAACCAGAGCCTTGAGCTGCAGGAAAAGATGTGCCGGCAGTATGCCGCTTCCCGCGGTTACATCGTGGTTCAGCATTTCGGTGGCACATACGAAAGCGCCAAGACAGATGGCCGGAAGGAATTTACCCGATTGTTAACTTTCGTAGGGCACAAGCCTAATGGTATCAGCCATATTATCGTCCTAAGCCCGGACCGCTTCTCCCGGTCAGGCGGCGACGCCATTTCTCTGACAGCTAAACTGCGCACAGCAGGTGTAGCGGTGGAAACGGTCACTCAACAAGCTGACACAAGCACAACCACTGGGCGCTTTATGCAAGAATTTGGTTTCGTAGTCAGCAACTATGACAACAACATGCGTAGAGACCGCGCCGTGCTGGGAATGACAGAGAGGCTGCGCGATGGATACTGGACCTTCAAACTGCCGCTGGGTTATACGAATATTAAGCGGGGCAATATCCAGCACATCACAATTAATCGGCAAGGCGAGCTGTTGCGCAAAGCTATTTTATCAAAGATCAACTTCCAGCGGAGCAATACTCAAATAGTAGCTTGGCTCAGGAAGCAGGGTGTCAAAATCACAGAGAAGCTACTCACACAGATACTACGCAACCCTTTTTACTGCGGCTTGATCAGCTCTAGCCTGTTAGATGGCGAAGTAGTGCAAGGGAAACATGACGCCCTGATCACCGAGGCGCAGTTTGCACAACTCAATGATCTACAGAAAGCGCATGAGCATGGGCATACCCACGCCAAGGAGGTACCAGCCGTACCGCTGAAACACCATGTACGGTGCCATCGGTGTAATAGGCCGCTAACTGGGTATGAGGTCAAGAAGAAAGCGTTATGGTATTATAAGTGTAACACCAGAGGCTGCAAGCTCAATATTGGTGCTCGTAAACTGCACCACGCCTATCAAACCTTGCTGGGCCAGTATTCCATAGGCCAGCACCTGATAGCTCCCATGAAGACTATAGCTACCAGCGTATTTCAGGAGCTGAATCAGGAGGGGGTTCAAGAACGGAAAGCTGTAGAGCATGAGCTCCTGCAGCTCCAGAAAAAGCTGGAGAGGATGCAGGAGCGCTACGCCAATGAGGAGCTCGACCGTGCTACTTACGAGAAGTTCAGCAGCAAAACCGCAGTAGAGGAATTGCAACCATTGCAGGCCCGCTATGCAGGTCTAGGAACGAACTTATCGAACCTCGAAAATTACACCGATTGCGCGGTTGAAATGGCAGCTAACTTGCACATTATTTGGGAGAAAGCTAATTTATCTACCCGTCAAAAACTCCAGAACATGATCCATCCAAACGGCCTTGCCTTCGCACCCGAAATCGGGCTTTATCGAACCGGTAGAACCAACGTCATTTTTGACACAATCGCCTCTCTTTCAATCGATAAGCACCAACAAAAAACCGGATCCAACACCGCAAAAGGTATTAAATCCGGTTTGGTGGGCCCAACTGGAATCGAACCAGTGACCTACTGATTATGAGTCAGTTGCTCTAACCAATTGAGCTATAGGCCCTTTACCAAATCAACTGCCGGGGCGGTTGGATTCAGCCCTGCAAACTTCGACTTTTACGGCTGAATTTGCAATTTTTTATCGGTCCGGGAGTTGCTCTCAGCCCTCCGTATACTTCGCTGATGGAGAACCGGCGTTGCCCCGGACATATGCTATGACCCAAAAACTTCCCCATCTGCTGTTCGATTTCGGCGGCGTCATCATCAACATCGACTACAACCTCACCCTGGAAGCCATGCGGCGCTACGGGAACGGTATCGAGTTTACGCAGGCGGCCCAGGCCGGGCTCTTCGATGAACTGGAAACCGGCCAGCTCACGCCCGACCAGTTCCGGGCCGGGTTGCGGGAGCACTACCAGCTGACGGCCACCGACGAGCAGCTCGACGCGGCCTGGAACGCCATGCTGCTCGATGTGCCGGCCGAGCGGCTGGCCCTGATTGCCGAGCTGCGCCGCCAGGGCCACCAGACGGCGCTGCTCTCCAATACCAACCACCTGCACATCACCGAAATCAACCGCCGCCTGCAGCAGCAGTACGGCCTGGAGCGCGGCATTGCCGACTGCCTCGACCGGGTATTTTACTCGCAGGAAGTGGGTTTGCGCAAGCCAGGGGAGGAAATTTTCCGGCACGCGCTGCAGCAGATGAACTGGAAGGCCGAAGAAACGTTGTTTATCGAGGACAGCCCCCAGCACATTGAAACGGCCCGCCGGCTGGGGCTGCACACCTTGTTCCTGACTCCGCCCCTTACCTTGCAGGACGCCCTGCCCGCCGCCATTCGTGCCTTCACCGCCTGACCAGACCTCCCCCCTGCCGCTGCCCTTGCCCGACGCGGCCGGGCCACCCACGTTCACTGCCGCCGAGGCCGAAGCTGATGCTCAGCTGGCATTCCGGCGCTACGAGCGGCCGCCCTGGCCCCGGCCGGTGCGCTACGCCCTGCACCTGGGCCTGTTTCTGCTGACGCTGCTCACGACCACGCTGGCCGGCGTCACGCTGGTGAACAATCAGTTTTTGCAGAATATGCTGCCCTTCGAGCTGCTGAAACCGCCGCTGGCCCAGGCCTGGGCGGCCCTCAAGCCGGGGCTCTGGTATGCGGGGCCGTTTCTGGCCGTGCTCACGGTGCACGAGTTTGGGCACTATTTCACGGCCCGCTATAACCGCATTCGGGCCACGCTGCCCTACTTTATTCCGCTGCCGCTGGGCTTTGGCACCTTCGGGGCCGTCATTCGGATAAAAGACCAGATTTACTCGCGGCGGGAGTTTTTTGATGTGGGGCTGGCCGGGCCGCTGGCGGGTTTCGTGGTGGCCGTGGGCGTGCTGGCGTACGGTTTCACCCACCTGCCGCCGCTGGAATACCTCTACCAGATTCATCCCGAGTTTCGGGCCTATGGGGCCGATTATGCCCGTTATGCCTACCAGAATATGCCTGCTGGCAGCGTCATCACGCTAGGGCAGCCGCTGCTGTTTCAGGGGCTGGCGGCCCTGCTGGCCGACCCCGCCCGGCTGCCTCACCCCTACGAACTGTTACACTATCCGGTGCTGGTAGCGGGCGTGTTCTCGCTGTTTTTCACAGCCCTCAACCTGCTGCCGATTGGGCAGCTCGACGGCGGCCACATCGTGTACGGGTTGCTGGGGCCGCAGCGGGCGGCGCGCGTATCGGTGGTGCTGTTTGTGGCCTTCATCTTCTACGCCGGGCTGGGCTTGTTTTCGCTGCACTCGGACACCGATACCTGGCTTTACGGCGCGTTGCCCTACGCCTTGTACCTGTGGGCGGTGCTGCGCCGGGCCGTGCCCACGCCCCGGCGGGCACTGCTGCTAATGGCGGCCGTATGGCTGGGGCAGGTAGCTCTGAGCTCGACTTTTGCCGGCCTGGAAGGCAACCCCGGCTGGCTGCTGTTCGGGCTGCTGCTGGCCCGCGCCACTGGCATTTTTCACCCGCCCGCCCCCGACGAGCGGCCCCTCTCGCCGGGCCGCAAGGTGCTGGGCTGGCTGATGCTGCTTATTTTTGCCCTCTGCTTTGCTCCTTCGCCCATCATTATCCAATGAGTTTATCATGTGGCAAGTGTGGGCCGAAGGGATACATGTGGGTAGTCGTAGCCCTTTTGCATTGCTCCGGCCTCCCCTTTCCGGACCGCATTATTCACATTCCATGCACTTCCTCTAATTCAACCCACATGACAATTATCCGCTCAATGATCACATCTCAATTTCAACGCATCTTTTCCGGGGTTCCTCGCTGCTGCTGCTGCGCCAGCACGGCCTGTATGTCAGCCAGCGCCGCCGCAACGGCACGGCGTGGCTGGAGTCCGAAATTCCGTACGAGGAGCTGCTGCCCGTGGAGCTGGAGTATCGCTCGTGCCCGGTGGAGCTGCTGCCTTCTTGGCTGCGGCTGGCGCTCTATTCCGGTTCATTGTTATCAGCTGGTTTTCTAATTCAAGCTACATGAGTCCGGGACGGCCGACATATTGTGGCGGTGGTGCTCCTGATGCTGAGCCTGGGCGGGCTATGGCTGGCCCGGCGCTACTTTGGCCGCACCGTTACGCTGGCCACCAACCGTATCCGCCTGAGCTTGCCCGACCGGCCCGGCCAGCAGGCCGCCCTCGAAACCTTCACCCATGCCCTGCGCCTGCGGGCCCATGCCTACCTGCGCGAGGAGTATGCCCAAATCAACCCGCTGGGGCCCATCGAGCTCCAGCTCCACCGCCTGCACTGGCTGCACAACCTCAAGGTGCTGACCGAGCCCGAGCTGCGGGTGCTCAGCACCCGCCTCACCGGCCGCCCGTCCCTGGAACCCCTCAACCTTATGGGTATGGACCTGGAAACACCTTATTTGAATTAGACACTAGTGGCAGGCGGAGAACAAGAAGAGGTAAAAAACGAACGAACGTCATGCTGAGCGAAGCCGAGGCATCTCTACCGCAATAGTATTCCTGCTGTCAGGAGTTACCATTATGGTAGAGATGCTTCGGCTTCGCTCAGCATGACGTTCGTTCGTTTGTTCTTCTTGTTTCCTACTACCCCTCCAGCGCGGCTACGCCGGGCAGCTCCTTGCCTTCCATGTACTCGAGCAGGGCGCCGCCGCCGGTGCTGATGTAGCTCACCTGGTCGGCGAAGCCAAGCTGGTTGACGGCCGCGGCCGAGTCGCCGCCGCCGATGAGGCTGAAGGCACCCGATTCGCGGGTAGTGTCGGCAATGGCCTGGGCCACGGCCGTAGTGCCCTTGGCGAAGGTGGGCAGCTCGAACACGCCCATCGGGCCGTTCCAGAGGATGGTTTTGGAATTGCGCACCACCTCGGTGAAGGCCTTGATGGACTCGGGGCCGAGGTCGAGGCCCAGCCAGCCGTCGGGAATCTGGTCGTTGGCAGCCACTTTGGTGTTGGCGTCGTTGGCGAACTTGTCGGCAATGAGGCTATCGGTGGGCAGCAGCAGGTTCACGCCCTTGGCTTTAGCCTTCTCGATGAGCTCCAGCGCCAGCGGCATCTTGTCTTCCTCGAGCAGCGAGCTGCCGATGCTGCCGCCCTGGGCCTTGGCGAAGGTGTAGGCCATGCCGCCCCCGATGAGCAGGTTATCCACTTTGTCGAGCAGCTTCTCGATGATGAGGATTTTATCGGAAATCTTGGCTCCGCCCATGATGGCCGTGAAGGGCCGCTCGGCCTGCTCGAGCACTTTTTTGGCGTTGTCGAGCTCGCCCTGGAGCAGGTAGCCCCCCACCCGGTCGGCAGGCGCGAAGCTATCGGCCATAACGGCCGTGGAGGCGTGGGCGCGGTGGGCCGTGCCGAAGGCATCGTTCACGTACACGTCGCCGAGTTTGGCCAGCTTGGCCGCAAATTCGGCGTCGCCTTTTTCTTCCTCGGCATAAAAGCGCACGTTTTCTACCAGCAGTACCTGGCCGGGCTGCAGGTTGGAGGCCTGCTCTTCGGCCTGCAGCGCGTCGTCGGCGAACTGCACCGGCTGGCCGTACTCCTGGCTCAGGCGGCTCACGATGTGGCGCAGGGAGTACTTATCCTCCGGGCCGCCCTTGGGCCGGCCCAGGTGCGAGAGCAGCACCACCGAGCCCCCGTCTTTTAAAATTTTCTTGATAGTAGGCGTAGCAGCCTGGATGCGGGTATCATCGGTGATGGCGAAGCTTTTATCGAGCGGCACGTTGAAATCAACGCGTACCACGGCGCGCTTGCCGGCAAAGTTGTACTGGTCGAGGGTCTGCATAAGGTAGGAATTGGGTTGAGTTGGGGCGAAGGTAAGGCTTTGGAGGGATGGTGCTAATCCTGTCATCCTTCACTCCGCGCAGGATGGCAGCCTTTCCCACTCGCCTCACGTTCCTCGTCACCGCTTCACCCTATCATCTCCTCACCCTGATTACCTCCATCACCCTGACAAACCCTTACCTTTGCTCCCGTATGAAAATAGGCATCTTCTTCGGCGGCCCGTCGCGTGAGCGGGAAATCAGTTTTGCGGGTGGCCGCACGGTATACGACAACCTCGATAAGGCCCTCTTCGAGGCCGTACCGGTGTTTGTTGACAGTCGCGGCAACTTCATTCTGCTCAACTGGGAGTTTATTTACAAGGGCACCATCCGGGATTTTTACCCGCCGGTATCGGCGCTGCCGCGCACCGATGTGCCGGTGCAGCTCTACTTCGAGAGCCTGGGCGAGCTGAGCGGCGAAGCGCAGGACGCCATCATTGCCGAAGTGGGCCGGCGCATCGAGCCCCGGGAGCTGGCCTCGCTCATCGACTTCGCGTTTCTGGCCCTGCACGGGCCGGGCGGCGAAGACGGGGCCATCCAGGGGTTGCTGGAGTGGTACGGGATTCCGTACTCGGGCTCCGGGATTCTGCCCTCGGCCTTCGGCATCGATAAAATTGCCCAGAAGAAGCTGCTCAAGGCCCTGGGCCAGCCCACCCCCGATTTCCGCCTGATTACGGCCGAGGAGTGGGACGCCGCCGACCCGCAGGCCACTCTCGATTACCTGGTGCGCGAGCTGGGCTTGCCGCTGGTATTCAAGGCCCCGCGCCAGGGCAGCAGCATTGGCATCAGCATTCTGCGCGAAGCCGACGCGGCCCAGTTCAGCACCGCCATCGAGCGCAGCCTGTTCCGCAAAACCGTAACGCAGGCCGAGTGGCAGGGCCTGAACGAAACGCAGAAAATAACCTGGCTCCAGCAGCTCGTCGATATCCGCGAGGGCATCGGCCTGCCGGTAGTATTGGAGTTGCCAGTTGTTGGTTCTCAGTTGTCAGTTGCGAGTGAAAGTTCTAGTGCCAGCCTGACAACTGACAACCAACAACCAACAACTATCATTTACCAGCCCGAGGAGCTGCTGAACGCGCTGAATACGCGGCTGGCCAGCGCAGA
Organism: uncultured Cytophagales bacterium; assembly: GCA_963711295.1. Classification (GTDB taxonomy): domain Bacteria; phylum Bacteroidota; class Bacteroidia; order Cytophagales; family Hymenobacteraceae; genus Hymenobacter. Next base: position 182,820 of record CAVQDF010000002.1, on the reverse strand, counting down.
AAAGCGTGCGGCTGACCAGCGTGGAGGGCGAAACCCAGGTGCTGGTGGAGAGCTTCGTGCAGGGCCGCGAGTTTTCCTGCATTGTGGTGGAAAACGAGAACGGCCAGCCCCTGGCCCTGCCGCCCACCGAAATTGTGAAGGGCGAGGAGATGTTCGACTACCGCTCGAAGTACCTGCCCGGTCTGGCCCGCAAAATCACGCCCATCGATTTGCCCGAGGCCGACATCCAGCGCATCCGCGAAGCCTGCGAGACGATGTACCACACCTTCGGCTTCCAGGTGTACGCCCGTCTCGACGGCTTCATCCAGGCCGATGGCACCATTTTTCTCAACGACCCGAACACCACCTCCGGCATGCTGCCGGCGTCGTTCTTCTTTCACCAGGCGGCCGAAATCGGCCTCAACCCCAGCCAGTTCCTGACCTACCTGATCCGCACCTCACTCGCGGCACGGCGGCGCGGCGGGCTGCGGCCGGTGAAGCTGGCGGCCCTGCTCGCGCGGCTCGATGCGGCCGTGGCGGCGCGGGCGGCCCAGGAGCAGGCGCGCACCAAAGTAGCCGTTATCATGGGCGGCTACTCGTCGGAGCGGCACATTTCGGTGGAGAGCGGGCGCAATATCTACGAGAAGCTCAGTTCGAGCATCAAGTACGAGCCGGTGCCGGTTTTTCTGACCGGCAACAGCCAGGAGTTCCGCCTCTACGTGCTGCCCATCAACGTCATGCTCAAGGACAACGCCGACGACATCCGCGAGAAAATTGAGCAGGCCGAGGCCGGACACACCCCTCACCCGGTGCTGGAGCGCATCCGCCGCGAGGCGCAGGGTATCACGAGCACCTACGCCGGCCAGCCCACGGCCCAGCCGCGCCGGGTGTCGTTCGAGGAGTTGGCAGGCATGGTCGATGAGGTATTTATTGCCCTGCACGGCCGCCCCGGCGAAGACGGGGCCCTGCAGCAGCGCCTTGAAGCGCTGGGCCTGCCCTACAACGGCTCGGGCGTGGCCAGCAGCCAGGTCACCATCAATAAATTCGACACCAACCGCCGCCTGCGCGAGGCCGGCCTGCGGGTGGCCGAGCACCGCATGGCCGCCCGCAGCGAGTGGGAGGCCGATGCCGAAAGCTTCTTCCGCGGCCTCGAAACACAGTTCCCTTATCCCTTCATCGCCAAGCCCGCCGACGACGGCTGCTCTTCGGCGGTAAAGAAAATCAAGAACCGCACGGAGCTCGAAGCCTTCACCCGCCTCATGTTCCGCGACCAGGAAGACCTGCTGCCCGCCGACGCCACGACGCTTCAGTTAGGCTTCAAAGAGGAGTTTCCGCGCAAGGAGGCCTTTTTGGTGGAAACGCTCATTGACCGCGACGGCGCCGCCCACTTCCTGGAAGTAACCGGCGGCCTGCTCACGCACTGGAACGAAAGCGGGGAGCTCCAGATTGAGGTATTCGAGGCCTCGGAGGCGCTGGCCACGGGCGAGGTGCTGAGCCTGGAGGAGAAGTTTCTGGCCGGCGAAGGCCAGAATATCACCCCGGCCCGCTACGCCCCCGCGCCCCACGAGCGCCAGCGCATTTCGGAGGAAGTAAAGCAGGAACTGCGCCGGGTGGCCGAAATCCTCGGCATTCAGGGCTACGCCCGCATCGATGCCTTCGTGCGGGTGCGCCAGAACGGAGCCGTGGAAGTGCTCATCATCGAGGTAAACTCGCTGCCCGGCATGACGCCCGCCACCTGCATTTTCCACCAGACGGCCCTGGCCGGCTACACGCCCTACGACTTCATCGACCGGATTCTGGAGTTCGGCAAGCAGCGCACGGCGCAGCAGACCTCGACCGTAAGCAGCTAGAAACTAGTTCCCCTCCTTGGAAAGGAGGGGCTAGGGGTGGTTGATGATATAAGAACAGCAACTAGAATTAGAAAAAACTAATTTTTAGTATCTGTTCAGCGAATCAACCACCCCTAACCCCTCCTTTCCAAGGAGGGGAACTAGTTTCTAGTCCTTAGCTTCTAACTTTACCTCGCTTCCGGCTCCCGGCTTCCCACTTCTAGCTTCTCCCAAAGAATGTCCTTTTTTCGTTCCGATACGCCGGCCGATTTGCTTAAGCACCTGATCCTGATTGTGGTGCTGGCGGCGGCAGTAGTGTTTGGGTTTTTCTACGTGTATCTGCCCATCACCACCAACCACGGCGAAACCATTGTGGTGCCTAAAGTCACGGGCATGAACCAGGCCGATCTGGAAGACTACCTCGATGAGCGCAACCTCGATTACCTGGTCGATGACAGCACTTATAACGCCAGCATCAAGCCCGGCACGGTGCTTCAGCAGGAGCCGCAGGCCGGCGAGCAGGTGAAGGAAGGCCGGAAGATTTACGTGACGGTGTCGATGAAAAACCCGCCCGTCATCAAGATGCCCAAGCTGACGGACGGCTCGGTGAAAAACGCCCAGATGATTCTCAAAAGCTACGATCTGGTGGTCGGCCAGCTTAAGTTCGTGCCCAATATCCAGAAAGACGCCGTGCTGAAGCAGTCGGTGAACGGCCGGGAAATTGCGGCCGGCGCCCCCATCACCAAGGGTACCCGCGTAGACCTGGAGGTGGGCGACGGGCTGGGCAACCAGGAGTTTCCGGTGCCCAACCTCGTGAACATGCCCGCCGATGAAGCCACCACCCTACTCGTGGGCCAGGGCCTGCAGGTGGGCGAAATCTTTTACGAATCGGCTTCCAACGGCGAGGCCGACGGCACCGTGCTCAGGCAGCGGCCCGTACCCAGCCCCGGCACCACCATCCGCATGGGCCAGCTCGTGGACCTGTGGGTGGCCGGCTCGGCCCCGCTCAAGGCAGTGGATTAATTCAGCTGTTGGCAACGGCGCCGTTTGGCGCACCTGCCGGCATGGCGTTGCGGCTGCTTAACACTGAAATGGCGCAGGTTCGTTGTACACCAGCGAACCTTGCGCCATTTTTGCGCGTGTTGTAGCAGGAAGCTTCTGCTTCGCGTATCACGACACGCCCCCCGCCCGACGCGGCCGCCCGCAACGGCCGGTAAAGCCACTTCGCGTTACCGGCGGGCGTGTCGCGGCCAACGCGTGGATGCTTTTCCGGCCCTAAACAACCGCTTCGATTACCCTTTACCCCTGCCCATGACCCGTTGCTTACGTTACCTGCTGCCGTTTCTGCTCCTTACTTCCTTCCTGAGCCAGGCGCAGGTGGTGCGGCCCCTGGGTTCGGAGCCGGCCCACGCGGCCGAAACTGCCCCGGCCCCGAACCGGACAACGGCGTTGGCGCTGCCGTTTTTTGATGATTTCTCGCGTCAGGCGGAAGGCCGGCCGGCCGTGCAGCGCTGGCTGCCCCGCGGGGGGGCGCTGGTTAACAACCGCTTCCCGCGCCGGCCCATTACGCGCAACGTGGCCACCCTCGACGGCCTCGACGAGTTCGGCCAGCCCCGGGGTCCTATTTCGCGGGTCGGCGATGCCGATTCCCTCACCTCCCAGCCCATTGATTTGAGTGGGCTGACGGCGGCCGACAACGTGTTTCTGAGCTTTTTCTGGCAGGCCGGCACGGTGCGCGGCCGGCCCGAGGCCAGCGGCACCCGCCCCATTGCCCTCTACGTTGAGTTTCGCGACCGGAACGGGTTGTGGCAGCAGGTGTGGCAGCTGCCAAGTCCGGCCGACACCACCAACTTCCGCTTCAAGGCCCTGCCGGTAAACCAGGCGGCTTTTCTGCACGCCGACTTCCAGTTTCGCATCCGCGTGAGCGGCTACCTCTACAACGCCCGCGACGCCTGGAGCGTGGATTACGTGCGCCTCGACCGTAACCGCTCCGCCACCGACTCCACTTTCCGCGACATTGCCACCAGCCGGGCCCTGCCCAGCGCGCTCGGCGCTACACCGCCATGCCGGTAAGCCAGTTCAACGTAAACCCGGCCCAGGAGCTGGCCACCCGCACCGTTACCACGGCCAACAACCTCGACGCCGGCCCCGCCCCCACCCCTATCACCTGGGCGGGCTTTCTGGATGTGCTGCCCGCCGGCCCGAGCACCCGCTTTCTGAGCGGCGGCGCTTCGCTCGATGCCCGCGCCCGCCAGTACCCGGTAGTGGGCAACCCCGCGCTGGCCTCCGTGCCCGCCACGCCCGCCGCCAAGCAGCTGCGCCAGCGCCTGGTGCTCATCACCAACGAAACCAACCCGCTTACCCTGCCCAACGATACCATCAGCCGCCTGACCGAGCTGAGCGACTACTATGCCTACGACGACGGCACGGCTGAGGCCTCGCTGAGCCTGGCCCCGGCTTCCACGGGCCCGCCCAGCTACTATGCCCTGCGCTTCGAGCTCAACCGGCCCGACCAGGTACGGGCCATCCGGCTCTATCCGGTACTGAGCACGGCCGCCGGCCGCCTGATTACCGTCAATATCTGGGATGACGATGGCACTGGTAAGCCCGCCGCCCAGCCCAAGGCCACCAAAAGCTTCACGGTGCCCGCCAGCCTGCCCGCTGGCCAGGCTTTCGTGGAGGTAAGCTTCGATCAGGCCGTGCCCGTAAATGGGCGGTTTTATGCCGGCTACGGGCAGGCTCCTACCCCGCAGTTCGTGGAGTTCGGGCTCGACCTGAACAACGCCTCCCCGGCCGGGGCCCTGCTCTTTTACGCCCAGGGTGCCTGGCAGCCCTTCAACCCGGCCACCAACTACAGTCCGGCCGGGGCCCTGATGCTGCGGCCGGTGCTGGGCAGCATCGTCACGGCCACTGCCGCCTCAGCCGACATTGCCGCTCGCTACCGCCTCTACCCCAACCCCAGCCCCGACGGCCGGGTGCAGGTGCCCGGCCCCTACCGCCAGGCTACCGTGCTCGACGCCCTGGGCCGGGTGGTCTGGACTCAGCCCACCGCCGAAGCCGGCCAGCCCCAACTGCACCTGCCCGCGCTACCGGCCGGGCTCTACTTCGTGCGCCTCGTGCTGCCCGATGGGCGGAGCCTGACCCAGCGGCTGGCCCTGGGCGGCCGGTAGCGTGGTGGCGCAGCAGCATTGTTGCCGGGGTTTTTATTATTCTTGTATTCCGGACACCTGTTCTTCTCCTTCCTTTTCGTCCCGTTCCATCCCTCCTTTCCTATGACTGACATAACTGCTACCGAACTGAAAGACCGCCTGGCCCAGGGAACTGCCCCCGTCATCATCGATGTGCGCGAAACCTGGGAAAACGAGGAAGGCCGTATTGAGGGCAGCCGTAATATCCCGCTCGGGGAGCTGCCCAACAAGCTCGACGACCTCGACGACCTACGCACGACCGAGTTGGTCGTGCATTGCAAGGGCGGCAGCCGTTCGGCCTCCGCCAAGGCATTTTTGCAGCAGCAGGGCTTCACCCAGGTCCGCAACCTGATTGGTGGAATCCAGGGCTATCAGCAGGCTTAAACTATCGGTTATGGCTTCAAAAGGTTGTCGCGCTTACAGTGCGGCAACCTTTTTTTATTCCCTAACCCGTAGCTGATAAGCAAGTTAAGCAGCAATGAATTCAGCATTTAACTATTTAATTGCCCACAATTAAACATTGCGCCACTCATTTCCGTTTAACTGATAACAATGTCTGACTCACTCGCCACTTCCGCCGCCGATCAGCACCCAATGCTCAAGCTGGAAAACCAGCTGTGTTTCCCGCTTTATGCAGTGTCGCGGCTCCTGACCAAGGCCTACCAGCCCTTGTTGCAGGAGTTGGGCCTCACGTATCCGCAGTACCTGGTGCTGCTGCTACTCTGGGAGCACCAGCAGCTAACGGTAAAGGAACTGGGCGAAAACCTGCTCCTTGATTCGGGCACGCTGACGCCCCTGCTCAAGCGCATGGAGCAGAAGCAGTGGCTTAGTCGCCGCCGCGACCCGCGCGACGAACGCTCGGTTATCATCGAGTTATTACCGGCCGGGGCAGCCCTGCAGCAGCCGGCCTGCCGGATTCCGGAGCAGCTGTTTGCGCGGCTCGAAATGCCGGAAGCCGAGTTTGAAGCCCTGCGCGACCAACTCAACCAACTACTTACCCGGCTCCGATGAGTCGTTTTTTACTCTCCCCTCCTCTTTTCTTTTCGCTAGTATGAAACTCACCAACAAAGTGTTCACGGCCCAGGCCAAAGCCAAAGGTGGCCGCGATGGTGCCATCACGAGCAGCAACGAAGTACTGAACCTGACGCTGAGCACGCCCAAGGAAATGGGCGGCCCCGGCAAAGCCGGCGCTACCAACCCCGAGCAGTTGTTCGCGGCCGGTTACGCGGCCTGCTTCGAAGGAGCCCTCGGCGTGGCGGCCCGCCAGGCCGGCGTAAAGCTCCAGGACGTGACGGTGGAAGCCCTGATCGGTTTCGGCCAGGCCGAGGACGGTGGTTACGGCATTTCGGCTGATTTGCACGTGAACTTGCCCGGTTTCTCCCAGGCCCAGGCCGAGCAGCTCGTAGAAGCCGCCCATGGTATTTGCCCTTATTCCCGCGCTACCCGTAACAACATCGAGGTTAACCTGACCACGACCACGACCGCCTAATTAGCGGGCTTTTTTTAGAAGAGGGTTGACCAGCTGCTACTGCCTCCGGGTGGTTTCGGCGGCCGGTCGACCCTCTTCTTTTTTTCCGCCGCTTCGGCGGCCACCTGCCCCTCCGGGCGCGGGTGTTTGTTCTACTCTTCTGCTCAGCACCATGAAAACCAACACCATTCTGCTAGCCAGCCGCCCCCAGGGCGAGCCGACTGCCGCCCAATTCCAGTTTGAAACCCGGGAGCTGCCCGCCCTCAAGAGCGGCGAAGTGCTGCTCAAAACCCGCTACGTCAGCGTCGACCCTTATATGCGGGGCCGCATGAGCAGCGCCAAATCGTACGTCGCCCCCTTCGAGGTGGGTGAGCCCATTGCGGGCGGCGTGGTAGCCGAGGTGGTGGAAAGCCAGGCCGAGCAGTTGCCGGTGGGCAGCATCGTGGTAGGCAACCTGCCCTGGCAGGAATACAGCGTGGCTCCGGCTGCCGAGCTCAACCGCGTACCTGCCGACCAGGCCCCCATCAGCTACTACCTCGGTTTGCTGGGCATGCCCGGCCTGACGGCCTACTTCGGCCTGCTCGACATCTGTGAGCCCAAGGAGGGCGAAACGGTAGTTGTGTCCGGCGCGGCCGGCGCGGTGGGCACGGTGGTAGGCCAGCTGGCCAAAATCAAGGGAGCCCGCGTGGTGGGCACGGCCGGCTCCGACGAAAAAGTGGCGTATCTGAAGGAGCTGGGCTTCGATGAGGCCATCAACTACAAAACGGCCGACCTGCCCGCCGCGCTGGCGGCCGCTGCCCCCAACGGCGTCGACTGTTACTTCGACAACGTGGGTGGCCCCATCACGGACGCCGTGTACGACCTGCTCAACAAGCACGCCCGCATTGCCATCTGTGGCCAGATTTCGATGTACAACGCCACCGAAGTGCCGATGGGCCCGCGCCCGGAAGGCAAGCTGCTCAAAACCAGCACCAAGCTTCAGGGCTTCATTGTGAGCGACTACCTGAGCCAGTGGCCCGAGGGCGTAAAGCAGCTCGGCGAGTGGTACGGCCAGGGCAAACTGCAATTTGAAGAAACCGTAACGGAAGGCTTCGACCAGATTCCGGCGGCCTTCCTGGGCCTGTTCAAAGGCGACAACACCGGCAAGGCCGTGGTGAAGGTGGCCTAACGCCTCCCCGCCCCAACACCTGCCAATTTTCCGGCGGCCCTGCGGGGCTGCCACGGGCATACGCCGCCGGCCCGCGCAACGGCGCATCTTCTTTCCTGACCCCATGAAAAACTTCCAGTTTTATAATCCCGTCCGCATTTTGTTTGGCAAAGGCCAGATTGCGGCCCTAACGGCCCAGGTGCCGGCCGGCGCGAAAGTGCTCATCACCTACGGAGGTGGCAGCATCAAGCAAAACGGCGTGTATGACCAGGTGAAGGCGGCGCTGGCCGACTTCGAAACCGTGGAATTCGGCGGCATCGAGGCCAACCCCCACTACGAAACCCTGATGCGGGCCGTGGAGCTGGGCCGGGCCGAGCAGGCGACGTTCCTGCTGGCCGTAGGTGGCGGTTCGGTGCTCGATGGCACCAAGTTCATTGCCGCCGCTATGCCCTTCGAGGGTGCCGAGCCCTGGGACATTCTGGCCAACAAGGCCAAAGTCGCCAGTGCCGTGCCGTTCGGGGCCGTGCTTACGTTGCCCGCCACGGGTTCCGAAATGAACTCGGGCGCCGTGATTACCCGGGTTTCGACCCAGGAAAAGCTGGCCTTCAGTTCGCCGCTCACGTTCCCCAAATTCTCGGTCCTCGACCCCGAAACCTGCTTTACCCTGCCCCCGCGCCAGATTGCCAACGGCATTGCCGATGCCTTCACCCACGTGCTGGAGCAGTACCTGACTTACCCCATGAACACCCCGCTCCAGGACCGCCTGGCCGAGGCCGTGCTGCTGACGTTGATTGAGGAAGGCCCGAAGGTGCTCGAGAATCCGACCGATTACGACGCCATGGCCAACTTCATGTGGAGCGCCACCAACGCCCTCAACGGCACGCTGGCGGCCGGCGTGGTTACCGACTGGAGCACCCACTACGTGGCCCACGAGCTGACCGCCCTGCACGGCATCGACCACGCCCGTACCCTGGCCGTGGTGCTGCCCGCCATGCTGCGCTACCGCCAGGCCGGCAAGCTCGAGAAGCTGGTGCAGTACGGCCAGCGCGTCTGGAACATTACGGCTGGCACCGACGAGGAGCGGGCCGAAGCGACCGTGCAGGCCACGGTGAAGTTCTTCGAGCAGCTGGGCATCAAAACCCGCCTCGCCGATTACGAAGTGGGCGCCGATACCATCCAGACCATTGTGCAGCGCTTTACTGAGCGCGGCGTGAAAAACCTGGGCGAGCGGCAGGAGCTGCAGATTGCCGACGTTGAAAAGATTCTGACCATGGCCCTCTAGGCCTTACGCCCCACTTTATCATGGCTAATTCCCCTTCAACCATCATCTGCGTAGCCGCCGAATGGCGCGTGCAGCCCGGCCACGAGGCAAAAGTGCTGGAGCTCATGCAGCAGGCCGCCGCCACCGTGCGCCGCCTGGAGCCCGGCAACCTCGTGTACACCGTGCACGTTGACCCCGCCGATGCCACCCACCTGTTCATGTATGAGCAGTACGCCGATGACAAGGCCCTGCAGGCCCACATCGACTCCGACCACTTCCAGCAAATTGTGGTGGCTCAGATTGTGCCCGTGCTAGCCGAGCGCACCGTTTCGCGCTACGCCCTGGCCGCCACGCTTTAGGCAGCCAACTTCCTTTTTTATTCTTTCTTACGCTAAAAACGACCTGACCATGAAAATTCTAATGGTGCTCACCTCGCACGATCAACTAGGCAATACCGGCGAAAAAACCGGTTTCTGGCTCGAAGAATTCGCTGCTCCCTATTACGTGTTTAAAGACGCCGGCGCTACCCTGACCGTGGCCTCGCCCAAAGGCGGCCAGCCGCCCCTCGACCCCAAGAGCGACGACCCAAGTGCCCAGACCGACGCGACCAAGCGCTTCAAATCCGACGACGAAGCCCAGCAGGTTCTGGCTTCGACCGTGAAGCTTGACTCGGTTTCGGGTGCTGACTACGACGCCGTATTCTACCCCGGTGGCCACGGTCCGCTGTGGGATTTGGCCGAGGACAAGAAGTCCATCGAGCTGATTGAAACTATGTACGCTGCCGGCAAGCCCGTAGCCGCCGTGTGCCACGCGCCGGCCGTGCTGCGCCACACGAAGGCTGCCAACGGTGAGCCCCTGGTGAAAGGCAAATCGGTGGCCGGGTTCACGAACTCCGAAGAGGAGGCCGTGCAGCTGACCAACGTGGTGCCTTTCCTGGTGGAAGACATGCTGAAGGAAAACGGCGGCGACTACTCGAAGGGCGCCGACTGGGCTCCTTACGTAACCCAGGCCGGCAACCTCATCACGGGCCAGAACCCGGCCTCTTCGGAGCCGGCTGCCGAAGCCCTGCTGAAGATGCTTAAGAAGTAATAAGCACTTGCTGCGCGCTGCGCGCAGGCTGCTTACCCGGGGCCTTTTCTGCCCCGCCCAACGGCCCCGGCCGCTCCTGCCAACGGAGTGGTCGGGGCCGTTTTTGGGTGGGTGGCCGGGGCCGGCGAAAAGAGCGGACCGGCTACTAATGCGGGTATCTTACTATATTTCCCCCGCCTACCCGCTTTTCTGTGCTATGAGCAAAATTCTGGAAGAAATTGACCAGGCCCTGGCCACCTTCGACTCCAGCCTCGGCCGCCCCGTTGCCATCGAGCTGGGCGAGCGGAAATACACGCAGTTGGTGCTCGACGTGGCCCACCGCTACGAAGGCGACGGCCTGACCCACAACACCGGCCGCCCCCTGGCCTACAAGGGCCTCGAAATCCTGCGCGACGACACCCACCGCGACCGGGTGCGGGTGATTTAGCGGAGAAGAAAAGAACGTCATGCTGAGCGCAGGCGCAGCCGCAGTCGAAGCATCTCTACCGCAATGGTAACATAATCGACCGCAACGAAGCGGTAGAGATGCTTCGACTGCGGCTGCGCCTGCGCTCAGCATGACGTTCTTTTTATCCCCTTCTCTTCATCACACCATTTCACCGCCCCAACGCCGTACCTTTGCGGCATGAATCTCCTCTCTGCCGAAAATCTTTCGAAGAATTATACTGACCGGTGGCTGTTTAAAGACCTGAACTTCGGGCTGCTCCAGGGCCAGCGCGTAGCCTTCGTGGGCATCAACGGCACCGGCAAAACCACCCTCATGCGCATTCTGGCGGGCCTCGAAGCCCCCGACACCGGTTCGGTGAGCGTGCGCAAAGGCATCCGCGTAACCTACCTGGGCCAGCAGCCGGTGTTCGATGAAAGCCTGACGGTGGAAGAAACCATCTTCGCCAGCCAGAACGACACGCTCAAGGCCATCAAGGAATACGAGCACGTCGTCAACGACCCCAACCATGAGTCTGACGACCTGCAGCGGGTGCTCGAGCGCATGGATGCCCTGAACGCCTGGGACTACGAAGCCCAGGTGCAGCAGATTCTGAGCCGGTTGGGCATTCTGGGCGAGCTGCTCACCCGCAACGTGAGCCAGCTTTCGGGCGGGCAGCGCAAGCGCGTGGCCCTGGCCCGGGTCCTGATTGAGGAGCCCGACGTGCTGCTACTCGACGAACCGACCAACCACCTCGACCTGGCCACCATCGAGTGGCTCGAAAACCGGCTTTCCTCGCCCAGCCTCACGCTGCTCATGGTTACCCACGACCGGTACTTCCTCGACAGCGTGGCCAACGAAATCGTGGAGCTGGATAAGGGCCAGATGTACCGCTACCAGGGCAACTACGCCTATTTCGTGGAGAAGAAGGCCGACCGCGAGATGCGCCAGGCCACGGAAGTAGAGAAGGCCCGCCAGCTCTTCAAAAAGGAGCTCGATTGGATGCGGCGCATGCCCCAGGCCCGCGGCACCAAGCAGAAAGCCCGCATCGACGCCTTCTACATCACGAAGGAGAAGGCCAGCACCAACCTGACCAAGCAGAACGTGGAGCTGAGCGTGAAAACCACCCGCCAGGGCGGCAAAATCATCGAAGCCAGCCACCTCAACAAAGCCTTCGGCGACAACGTGGTGCTCGACGATTTCAGCTACGTCTTCAAGAAGAAGGACCGCATCGGCCTGGTGGGCCCCAACGGGGCGGGCAAATCCACGCTGCTCAACATGCTTACGGGCAAGCTCGCGCCCGACTCGGGCACCATTGAGGTGGGCCAGACCACCGTGTTCGGCTACTACACCCAGACGGAGCTCGAATTCGACCCCACCCAGCGCGTCATCGACATTGTGAAGGAAGTGGCCGAGGTGGTGGAGCTGGCCAACGGCGACGTGCTCACGGCCAGCCAGTTCCTGAGTTTGTTCCTGTTCCCGCCGGCCCAGCAGTACACGCTGGTCAACAAGCTGAGCGGGGGCGAAAAGCGCCGGTTGCAGCTGCTGCGGGTGCTCATCAAGAACCCCAACTTCCTGATTCTCGACGAGCCCACCAACGACCTCGACCTGGGCACGCTCAACATCCTGGAAGATTTCCTGCTCCACTTCGGTGGCTGCCTGCTCATCGTCAGCCACGACCGGTACTTCCTCGACCAGCTGGCCGAGCACCTGTTCGTGCTCGAACCGGGCGGGGCCGTGCTCAACTTCCCCGGCAACTACACCGACTACCGCGAGTACCTGGCCGAGCGCGAAACCGAAGCGGCGCTGGTAGAAGAGGAAAAAGCCGCCAAAACAGCCCGCGCTGCCGCTAAAGTCGAAGCCGCCAAGCCGGCCCCGGCAGCGGCCCCCGCGCCTGCCGCCGCTGCGGCCCCGAAGCGGCGGGCTTCCTACGCCGAGAAGAAGGAGTACGAGCAGCTCGAAAAGGACATGGCGGCTCTCGAAGCCGAGAAGCAGGACATCACGGCCAAGCTTAACGGCGGCAGCGGCAGCGCCGACGAGTTTGCCGCCTGGGGTGCCCGCCTCGGCACCCTCACCCAGGAGCTGGAGGAGAAAGAGCTGCGCTGGCTGGAACTGGCCGAGCTGGTTTAGCACCCGAAAGTCAGCCTACTCTGAAAGCCCGTTGTGCTGCGCGAAACCGTAGCATGGCGGGCTTTCGTAGTTGGAGGCACGATTACATGGCCGGCAAACAATTTGTTGGCCGCGGTACTTGTTTTCCATTGTTCACCTTCGCTTCACCTATCATGAAAAACACCTCCGCTTTCCGCCTGCTACTGCTGGTTCTCAGCTTCCTGGCCACCACCCAGGCGTTTGCCCAGGACAAAACCGCCCCGGCCAGCCCACCAGCCACGGCTACCGGCAAAATCGGCAACGCTGCCGTAACAGTGGTTTACAGCAGCCCCGCCGTAAAGGGCCGCCCCATCTGGGGCCAGCTCGTGCCCTATGGCCAAGTCTGGCGCTCGGGGGCCAACGATGCCACCACCATCACCTTCGATAAGCCCGTTAAGGTGGAGGGCAAGCCCCTGGCGGCTGGCACCTACAGTCTGTTCACCATCCCCACCGAAAAGCAGTGGACGATAATCTTCAACAAAACGGCCAAACAATGGGGCGCTTACAAGTACGATGACAAGCAGGACGCTCTGCGCGTAACCGTAACGCCCCGCAAAGCCATTACCCCCGCCGAGCAGCTCATGTACGACGTAACGCCCACCGGCCTGACGTTACGCTGGGAAAATATGGTTGTGCCCGTTGCCATTAAGTAGCACCGGCGTTTTCCATCTGGCCCAAGCGCCCTTCCCGGAGCCGGGAAGGGCGCTTTTATTTTTGGTTGAGGGCCAGGCGGGCTTTACCGCCGCCTGATCTTCCTTAGCTCCTGGGTGAAGTCGAACTGCACCGGTCGTTCATCGAAGCACAGCACGAACCGCAGGCGGGGGGCCGCATCGAGGCGGGGGAAGTACACAAGGCCTACTACCTGGTCGCCGGTTTGCAGGGTGGCCGGGCGCAGCAGCGCGCTGGCTTGTTCGGTTACGGCCGCGTGCAGGGCCAGGGCCTCGTCGGCGTGGTCGGCCCGCTGGTTATCGAAATAGATATCGTCGTTTTGGTGGCGGATTTCGCGTTCGGTTTCCTGGGCAACTGTTTCCTTTTTTTTGATGCTGGCTATATCCTCGGTCACGTTAACGGCCAGCGTCAGGATTTCGAAGAAACTCACTTTTTCCGCTTTGGCCGCCTGCTGGTCGCGGCGAGCAACCAGGGTGGCCAGGTAGGTTTCGGGGTCGCGGGCGGGGCGGCGGCCGGGAGCAAAGGCAGGTGTTGCTGCCCTCGGGGCCGCGGGCGCCGATGCGCTATCGGGCAGGGGCAGGTAGTAGAACCCAGCCGGATTCACGGCTACCGGGTGGTCGGCGGCATTGCTGAACTCGGCCTGAAACACCAGCTCCTCACCCTCGGCCCGCACAAACTGAAAGCGCACGTACACGCTGTCGGGATGGCTGATGAGGCTGACGGCCCGGCCGCCGCCCCAGCCAGCCGGCAACACGCTTAGCGTTCGGGTGGGCCCGCAGGCTGCAAGCAGCAGGCCCGCAACGGCGGGCAGCACCTTCCTAAGAAGTGGAGAGAATATGGGCATCGATAAAAATAAGCATGTGGCGAAAGGGCAAACCAAACGCCGCCCCAATAATCAGGGTGGCGCTATATAGCGGCTCTCTGCAACAATAAGACCGATTTTACTCTTCCAGCTCCGGCGGCAGCGCGGCGCTACCATCGGCGGCTACGGGCAGCGGCCAGTTCCGGCGCACGGCCCCGAGCGGCACTGGCCCAAACAGGTGCGGGAAGTAGGCCTGCCGCCCCGCCGCCCACTCCCGCTCTACCCGCACCCCGGCCGCCGTCAGCGCCGCTTCGTCGATTTCCAGCAGCAGCGCCCCGGGGCTGTTGGCGTAATAAAGCCGGGCCGTTTCGAGCACCTGCCCCAGCTCGGAGGCATGAATAAACCCTTCGGCCGCCAGATCGGCGCTGACGAAAAACCCGCTTTCGCGGGCGCGTTGCCAATCTTCGGGCTGGCTGATTCGGTAGAGCATGACGGAATAGGGGGATTAAGAATTGTGGAGTGCGAGTGCGGCCGTAGCGCGAAGCGCCAGCTTCGCGTATCGTTGAACATAATCGGTCGGAAGTCAGCAACGACACGCGAAGCTGGCGCTTCGCGCTACAAGCCTACGTCAGCAACAACGCATGAAGCAGCACTCTAACGCTACAAAAAATGGGAGCCGGCAACCATAGCCGCCAGCTCCCATTTTCAACTTCTGATTCTCGAATTTTAATTCCTTTCTACGCTTTCCACACGTCCTCTTGCACGGTTTTGCCTACCGTGAGAATGAGGCGGACGGGGTTGGGCGCCAGCGTCAGGCGGGCTTCCTTGCCCGAATACTTCTCCGAATCGATCCAGACGCCTTCCTTGGGGCCGGGCTTGCCGCTGGTAGTAGCGGGCAGGTAGGCGGTGGGCAGCAGCACGTCGGTGTCGGAGCTGAGCTCGTCGTGGACTTTTTCGAGGGCCGTTTCCAGGAACGTGCCGTATTCGTCGTTGAAATCGTCTTCGAGGTCGTGGAGTTCTTCCTCCACGTCGTCGTAGCGGGCATCATCGTAGGTGAGCTTGTGCAGTTCGGCTTTCTTCTCGATGAGGGCCACGAGGGCGCGGTTCAGCTCTTCCGAATTCATAAGGCTAGCAGCAATAGGTGGAACCACAAAGGTAGTAGGTGGTTTTTAGTTGTGGGTTTTTGGGACCAGCTTTTTGGTTTTTGGCCAGTGTTTTTTAGCCATCTTGCCGTATTGCGACCCTATGCCACCGGCTTGCCCACTAGCCCGGCCGGGCCGGCCGGCAACCTTCTAAAACCAAAAACCAGTATTTTTACCCTTCCCACCTAATTCTCCATCCATATGCAAACCATGACCTCCCCGGCCGTTCAGGCCCATCCTGCCCACGATTTTCTGCCCCTCAACGGCACCGACTATCTCGAATTCTACGTGGGCAACGCCAAGCAGTCGGCCTACTTTTACCAGGCGGCCTTCGGCTTCGAGCTGGTGGCCTACGCCGGCCCCGAAACCGGCGTCCGCGACCGGGCTTCCTACGTGCTCCAGCAGAATAAAATCCGGTTGGTACTCACGACCTCCCTCCTGCCCGACTCCGACATCACCCGCCACGTGGCCCAGCACGGCGACGGCGTAAAGGTGATGGCCCTGTGGGTGGACGATGCCCGCAAATCGTTCGAGGAAACCACCAAGCGCGGCGCCAAAGTGGCCTTCGAGCCCTACACCATCGAGGACGAAAACGGCTCCGTGACGCTGGCCGGCATCTATACCTACGGCGAAACCATCCACACCTTTGTGGAGCGCAGCAACTACTCCGGCCCCTTCCTGCCGGGCTTCGTGGCCCGCACCAGCGGCGTTCCGCAAGGCAACCCGGTGGGCCTGCAGTACGTGGACCATTGCGTGGGCAACGTGGGCTGGGGCGAGATGAACCAGTGGGTGAAGTTCTACGAGGACGTGCTGGGCTTCAAGCTGCTCATTACCTTCGACGACGACGACATCTCGACCGAGTATTCGGCCCTGATGAGCAAGGTGGTCAGCAACGGCAACGGCTTCGTGAAATTCCCCATCAACGAGCCCGCCGAAGGCAAAAAGAAAAGCCAGATTGAGGAGTACCTCGACTTCTACCACGGCCCCGGCGTGCAGCACATGGCCCTGCTCACCAACGACATCCGCACCACCGTTACGGAGCTGCGCCGCCGCGGCGTGGAGTTCCTCAACGTGCCCGCCACTTACTACGACGACCTGCTGGAGCGCGTCGGCCAGATCGATGAGGACCTCGACAGCATCCGCGACCTGAACCTGCTCGTCGACCGCGACGAGGAAGGCTACCTGCTCCAGATTTTCACCAAGCCCGTCGAAGACCGGCCGACCGTGTTCTACGAAATCATCCAGCGCAAAGGCGCCAAGAGCTTCGGCAAAGGCAACTTTAAGGCCCTGTTCGAGGCCATTGAGCGCGAGCAGGGCCTGCGCGGCAACCTGTAGATTGTAGAAGCGAGGTATGAGCACGTCATTCTGAGCGTAGCGGAGCGGAGTCGAAGAATCTCGCGTGCAGTGGTAAACCTGATAGTAGGATTACTTTGGCACGCGAGATTCTTCGACTCCGCTCCGCTACGCTCAGAATGACGTTCTTATGCCTGGTTCCTGCATCTCACCTCTCACTTCTCCTATCTCACTTCTATCCAATGCCGCTTTCCCCCGACCTGCAAACCAAAATCAACGGCTGGCTCACCGCCGACTACGACGCCGCCACGCAAGCCGAAATCCGGCAGCAGCTGGCCGACGACAGCCAGCACGAGCAGCTATCCGATGCCTTTTACCGCAACCTCGAATTTGGCACCGGCGGACTGCGGGGCGTGATGGGCGCGGGTTCGAACCGCATGAACCGCTACACGCTGGGCATGGCCACCCAGGGGTTGTGCAACTACCTGCTGCAGTCGTTTCCGGGCCAGGAAATCCGGGTGGCGGTGGCGCACGATTCGCGCAACAACAGCCCCGAGTTTGCCCGCATTGCGGCCGATATTTTCTCGGCCAACGGCATCACGGTGTTTCTGTTTGAAGCCCTGCGGCCCACGCCCGAGCTTTCGTTTGCCATCCGGGAGCTGGGCTGCCAGAGCGGCTGCGTGGTCACGGCTTCGCACAACCCCAAGGAGTACAACGGCTTCAAGGTGTACTGGAACGACGGCGCCCAGGTGGTAGCGCCCCACGACCAGAACATCATCCGCGAGGTGGAAGCCATTGGCTTCGGTGCGGGAGGTGAAGTTCGAGGCCGACCCGAGCCGGGTTCATCTGATCGGGGCCGACCTCGACGCGGCTTACCTGGCCCAGGTGAAGGCACTCAGCATCAACCCGGCCGCCATTCAGCGCCAGCACGACCTCAAAATCGTGTACACGCCCCTGCACGGCACCGGCATTACGCTCGTGCCGGCTGCCCTTTCGCAGCTCGGCTTCGATAACCTGCACATTGTGGAGGCCCAGGCCACGCCCGACGGTAATTTCCCCACCGTGCAGTCGCCTAACCCCGAGGAAAAAGTAGCCATGCAGATGGCCCTCGACCAGGCCAAGGCCCTCGACGCCGACATCGTGCTGGCCACCGACCCCGATGCCGACCGCGTGGGCATTGCCCTGAAAAACACGGCCGGCGAGTGGGTGCTGGTCAATGGCAACCAGACGGCCGCGCTGCTGACCCACTACCTGCTCTCGGCCCGCAAGCAGGCCGGCAAAATGACCGCCCAGGACTTCATCGTCTACACCATCGTGACGAGCGAAGTGCTCGGCGACATCGCCCGCGCCCAAGGCGTACAGGCTTATCAGACGCTGACCGGCTTCAAGTACATTGCCGGCATCATCCGCGAGAAGGAAGGCCAGGAAACCTACATCGGGGGCGGCGAGGAAAGCTACGGCTACATGATTGGCGACTTCGTGCGCGACAAGGACGCGGTTTCGGCCTGCGTGCTGCTGGCCGAAATGGCCGCCGTCGCCAAAGACCAGGGCCATTCGCTTTACGAGGAAATGGTGGCCATGTACCTCAAGTACGGTTTCTATAAGGAGCACCTGATTTCCATCACTAAAAAGGGCCAGCGCGGGGCCGAGGAAATCCAGGACATGATGCGCCAGCTGCGCACCACCCCTCCCGCTACCCTCGCCGGCCAGCCCGTGGTGGAAATGCGCGACTACAAAACCGGCAAAATCAAGGACCTGCGCACCGGCCTCGAAACCGAAACCGGCCTCGAAAGCTCCAACGTGCTCCAGTTCCTGCTCGAAGACGGCAGCAAGATTTCTGCCCGCCCCAGCGGCACGGAGCCCAAAATCAAGTTCTACTTCAGCGTCAAGCAGCCCCTGGAATCCGCCGTGGATTTCGACTTGGCCACCCGCCTGGCCGACGAGAAAATCCAGCGCATCATCGAGGATATGCACTTGGATAAACTACCAGCCCCGCGAAACGTCTGTTCGCGAGTGCCGCTGCTACCGTAACGCAAACGCCCCCGCACGAGTCTGTGCGGGGGCGTTTGCTTATCGGGCTGAAAGGCCGGGTACTACTTCTTGTTCTGGTCGTCCTGAGCGCATCCTTACGGATGGCTTTTTCATCTACCTGGTCGCTGATAGGCGCGCTGGCGTCGGTTTCGCCGTCGGGGGCAGTGGTCATGACCTTCGTGGCCCCGGTCAGGTCGGTAGCCGTGCTGCCGGTTTTGGTCGAATATACTTTGTCGTCGTTTTGGTCGGTTTTCTTCTGGTTGTCGGACATCAGATCGGTGGGTTAGGCTGAGAGATAAAGAAACGGGGCGCGGGCCGCAGCGGAAGCCGCCAACGGCCGACCCTTGCTAAAGCATACGGGCCAAAGGCGGTCGGGGGTTGGGTTTCAGACCAAAAAACCGGTCGGCCGCGGGTCCGGCGGGCCCCTGTGTCCTCACTCCAGCCTCCGAGGGCGGCGCGTGCCCAGCAGCAGCAAAATCAGCAGCAGCAGCGCCGCTACGGCCAGGCTGTACCAGGTGATGACCGGCAGGCCGCGGTAGTAGGGCATGGCCGGCGAGTAGTGCCCCAGCAAACTCAGGCCCGCGAACAGAATAGCGGCCACCGTGACGGCAGCGCCAGAATGGTGCGGCTCACCAGCTGGTCGGCCTTGCGCAGCAGCGGCTGGTAGCCGCTCAGCTCCACCTGCACCCGCAGGTCGCCGCGCGAGATTTTGCGCACGATCTGGCGCACGTCGGTGGGCAGGGTCTGGAGCAGGGCCAGCAGCTGGGTGCCGGTGTATTGGGCCTCGCTCAGCATGTTTTCGCGCGAGTACTGCTCGCGTTATGATGCGGGCGCCGTAGGGCCGCACAAACTCGAAGGTGTTGAAGCTGGGGTGCAGCACCTTGCCGATGCCCTCCAGAATCACCAGCGCCCGCAGAATCAGGAACACCGCGCCCGGCACCTGCAGTTTGTAGTGGTAAATGATGTCCTGGAGCGCGTCGGCCAGGTCGCCATGCTCATCTCCTTCACGTCGAGGGTGGCAAAGTCCTCAATCAGCTGGGCTCAGGTCGGCCTCGAAGGCCGCGCATATCCGGGATTTCGGCCGTCAGGGCCAGGCGGCGGAAGTTGAGGGCCATGCTGCGCGGCATCCTGCCGGGCCATGCCGATGAACACGCCCGCGAAGGCGTACTTCTGCTGCTTGGTGAGGCGGCCCACCATGCCAAAGTCGATGAGCACCAGCGTGCCGTCGGGGCGCACCAGCACGTTGCCGGGGTGCGGGTCGGCGTGGAAGAATGCCGAACTCGAAAATCTGGGTCAGGTACATGTCCATGCCCTTTTCGGCCACCTTCGCCGGGCTCAGGCCCCACTCCAGCAGCTGCGCCTTGTCGGTGATTTTGCAGCCGCTCACGAACTCAATCACCAGGATGCGGTTGGTGCTCAGCTCGCGGTAGGGCTTCGGGATATAGAACGTGTCGTAGTCGGCGTACGAGCTTGCGAAACTGCTCCATGCTGCGGGCCTCGGAGGTGTAGTCCAGCTCCTTGCTCATGCTGCGCTCGAAGGCGTCCACGATGTCCTGGGGGTTGGCTCAGGCCCTGCTTGCGCAGGAAGCCGGCCGTGAGGCGCACCAGCTCGTGCAGCAGGCCAGGTCGGTGCGCACCTTTTCCTGCACGCCGGGGCGCTGCACCTTCACCACCACTTCCTCGCCCGTGAGCAGCCGCGCCCGGTGCACCTGCCCAATGCTGGCCGAGCCCAGCGTCACGTCGTCAAACTCGCTGAATACCTCCGCAATGGGCCGGCCCAGCTCCTCGCTCGATAATCTGGCGCACCTGCGCCACGGCGAAGGGCGGCACGTTGCTCTGCAGCTTCTCAAACTCGTCGATCAGGGCCTGGGGCAGCAGGTCGGCGCGGTTGCTCAGGGCCTGGGCCAGCTTGATGAAGGTGGGGCCCAGCTCCTCGATAATCAGGCGAATCCGCTCCCAGCGGGTGGTTTCGAACACCTGCCTGCTCGGCCCGCTGCCAGCTCAGAGCGCCGCGGCTCTGGCTCACCAGGCGGCGCAGGGGCGTGCTGGTCACCACGTCCTCAAAGCCGTAGCGCAGCAGCACTTCGGCCACCTGCCGGATGCGGGAAAGATTGGAAATCGTGTTTTTGAACATACACGGAAAGCGTAGCGGGAGTACCGGGCAAATTACGGCTTATCGGCCAGTAGCGCACGCACGGCAGCTCACAAGCACAAAACCCCGCCTGCGAAATGCAAACGGGGTTTTAATAATGGTCGGGCCGTTATGGGCGAACGGTTATTTGTTGTCGGCACGACGCATCGGCTTTGCTCTCGGCTTTCTTGGCAGCTCCGGCCGAGCCGGCGGCCGACTTCTGGGTTTTGCCAGCGGCGGCGCTGGTTTTGTCGGCGGCTTTTTTCACGGTGCTGGCGGCCTTGCTGGTAGCGCTGGCAGCGGCTCCTTTGGCCTTAGCAGCCGTTTTCGAAGTCGACGCCTTCTTGCTGTCCGACGCCGACGACGACGATGCGCTGCCTGCCGATTTGTTGGCCTTGCTGCGCTTGAGCTCCTCCAACTCCGAATTCGGGGCAACGCCCACTGTTTTCAGCATCCGGGCAGCCAGGCCCTGGAGCCTGTTTTTCCAGCTCCTTGCGCTTGGCATCGGTGTTTTTCTTGAGGTCGTCCATGATTTTGGCCCCTTCCTTCTCCGAGTAGCTTGCTCTCCTTCACCAGCTAATCGATGGTCTTCTGCACCCGTTCGTTGGTCAGGGAAACGAAACCAACGCCGGCGTTTACGAACTTCTTGAACAAATCTTCCATGATGGGTAAGGGGTTGAAGGAATGGATGTAAGGGAGAAAACCACGAATTCGAAGCCGGTTACGCAGAAACTAGTATGCAAGCCTACTACTTTTCACAAACCTACGAAAAACAACGCTATATAGTTAAGCTTACGTACATTTTATTCCTTCCATAGCACCTCATTATCAGCCATAACCACCACCATAAGCAGCCAATCACTTCATACAGCAGCGCCTTTTGCCTGGGTTGTTGATCAAGCTCAGGCTGCCTGGCGGCCGGCGGGACCCAGCCGCCTCGGTTTGCCAGACCTGCCGGGTGAAGTCGGCCACCCGGTCGAGGGCGGTGGCGGCCTCGGGCACGAAGCGCCAGAACAGGTGCCACCAATGCACCAGCCCTTCGAAAACCTGCAGCGTGACGGGCATGCCGGCGGCCCGGGCCCGGTCGGCGAATTGGCGCACATCGTCGCTCAGCACTTCGGCGTCGGACACCTGAATCAGCAGCGGGGGCAGGCCGTGCAACTCGGCCCGGCCGGGCGAAATAAGCGGATGGCGTCAGGGGCGTATCGGCGGCGTAGAGCGGGCCCCAGCTCCGCATTTCCAGGGCTTCGAGCAGCAGGCTTTCTTCGCTGGCAAATGCGGCGCAGCGTGCCCGCGGGCAGGCGCAGGTCGGTCCAGGGCGAGAGGCCGACGGCGGCGGCGGGCAGGGGCTCGCCGGCTTCGCGTAGCGTGAGCAGCAGCGCCAGCACCAGCCCGCCCCCGGCCGAGTCGCCGGCCACCATGATATCGGCGGGCTGTGGCCGCGGGCCAGCAGCCAGTAGTAGGCCAGCAGGGCGTCTTCGAGGGCGGCCGGAAACGGATGGTCGGGCGCTTTGCGGTAGTTGATGGCCAGCACGTCAGCCCGCAGCGCTGGGCCAGGCTGCCCACCAGGCCGCGGTGGGTGTTGAGCGAGCCCAGCACGTAGCCCCCGCCGTGCAGGTACAGCAGCACCCGGTGTGCGGGGGCGCCGGCGCGGCCGCAGCCATTCGGCCTCCATCCGCTTTCCACTTCAGGCTTCCTCCAGGAAAACATCCCAGGGCATGAACTGACCAAACGCCATCATCTCAATGGCCAGCCGCATGGTGGGCACACTGGGCTCTGCCGGGCCAGCGGGCCGGCAGCGCCCACTAAAAACTGCTTGAACAGCAGGTGCTGGGAAGAAGGCATGCTGTTTTAAATCGCGAACCAAGCAGCCGGAATACAGCGACTACGCCCTCTTTAGGCGGCGGGCGCTCCATTCTGCTCGCTTAATTCGGGGTGGGTGGGATTAAGGCAGGTACTCAGGACTTAACAGCAATACTCAATTCTTAATTCGGTGGTTTCGGTAGCCGCGGATGGCAATGGGAATCCAGCCGAGCAACGGAATGAAAAACGCCAGGGTTATGGGGTTGCGCCACAGCATTCGCAGCAGGCGCCGGGCGCGTCGCAGCTGCATGTCGAAGTCGCGGCGGCCATCTTTCACGTACTGGCGCTCGAACTCGGTGAAACAGCGCCGGCCAGGCAAAGGGCAGGAAAAACGGGAAGTAGCGCCAGTTTTCCTTCATGCGCTGCCACAGCTCGCCCCAGCGGTAGGGCTGCTGGCCGTAGGCTAGCCACGGCGGCATCCATCTCGCCCTGCATGTGGGTGCGCAGCTTTGCTCCGATAGGTCGCAGGTAGTCGTCACGGGTCAGCTCATCGGGGTTTTTGTTGGTCAGGTCGTAGGGCTGCATGCGGGTGCCCATCACGAAGGTGAGCTTGGCCGGAAACGCCAGGTAGAAAAGCCCAGGGCTGCACCAGCACCAGCAGCAGCACCGGCCCCAGCGGCAAAAAGGGAATGCCGATTTTCTTGGTCAGCCGGTTCATCCAGGCCCAAGCTGTAGGCGTAGGGGTTGAGGTACTCGGCGTTGATGGTGTAAAACGGGCATGATGTCGGTGCCGTGCTGCAGGCCCAGGCGCACCATGCTGGTGGCCAGGCGCTGGAGCTGGTACTTGCGGTTGAACCCCTTGCCGATGCCGGGCACCCCCTCGGGGTACAGCATCAGGTTGTGGTCCTTGGTAGTACATCATGGTTTCGAAATTCAGCGTCGTGGCATCCACGCAGCCGCATTTCTTCCAGAAGTTCTCCACCAGATACGGGTTCATCAGGGCCGATTGCGAGAGCAGCGGGGCCGAGAGCGGGCGGGGCAGGTCGCGCAAATCTGGGCAGGCGGCGCCACAGGTGCGACAAGGGCCACGATGGCATCCCAGGGGAAGGCCATGCCCGAGTGGTTGGAGGCGAAAATCAGGGGCCGGTCGGGGTTGTTGCGCTGCGGATAATCGTCGAAGCCCACCAGCTCGGAGCGGAACCACACCCGGTCGAGCAGCTGCAGAATGTTGCGGTCGAGGGTTTCCACGAACTGCTCGTCGAAATAATCGGAGTAGATGTGCTGGTTAGCTGCAATGGCCGGCGGGAGCCCGGATAGCGTGGGGGTGGGATGGGTCATAAAGAGCGGGCAGCTACGTACGGTCGGGCTTCTAATGTACTGATTTTGGTTGCCTTTTGATCATCATCCGCCCGGGAAATGGCTGTCTGAACGCGCCCGGCCCTTAAATCTGGCGCTTGAGGCGCACCGTGGCCGTGTACAGCTCCCCATCGGCGCGGCGCACCACCAGCAGCAGCTGGCGGCCATCGCCGGAGTGCAGCATCCGGTTTATCTGATTGAGGGTGAATACCTCGGCCGGAATCAGGTTAATCGACACCAGCTCGTCGTCGGGCTTGAGGCCGGCCTGGTCGGCAGGGCCGTTGGGCTCTACCCGCAGCAGGCGGTAGCGCCGGTAGCCAAAGCCGAAGGCCAGCAGGTCGAAGCCGCACATATCGTGCTCGAAGGGGTCGGAGAACAGGCTGTTGGGCCGCAGCAGCAACTGGTTGTGGGGGTAGTCGATGATGGTGGTGAAGCGTTTGAGCATTTCGAAGCCCAGGTTGCCGTTGCGGAAGACCTCGGCCCGCGCAGCCACATCGGCCGAGTCGGGGAAGGACGTGAGCGGGGTGGGTATCCGGTACTGGCCCAGCTGCAGGGCCGCTACCCGCCCCAGGTAGCCGTTGATGTTGCCGTTGAGCCCCCGCCCCAGCTGGGTGCGCAGGCGCTGGGCCGGCAATTCCAGCCGCGCATCGGAGCTGGTTTCGATAGACAGCGCGTGGCCGGCCCCGGTGTCGAGCACCAGCTTCAGGGGCAGGGCCGGCGCGCCGGCAGTGATCTGAACGGGCAGTGTGAGGTAGGCCTTACGGCCCTCCAAGCTGAGGGGCAGGCGGGCCCAGCGGCGCCCACGCGGTGCCCGGTAGGCGGCGGGCGGCTGAAACGTCAGCTGCTGCTGCTCCACATCGACGCGCACTATCAGGCTGCGAAATACGTCGGCCCCGAGCAGGCCATGAATGGGCATACCCACGTAGCCCGAGAGGTTGAGCACATCGTCGGAAAGCATCAGAAACGGCGCCTGCGAAGCCACTACCCCACCCAGCAGCTCTACGCCCACCCCTTCCACCTGAAAGGCTTCGACGGCGCTTTCTTCCCCGGCCCCCGACACCAGAAACCGGCCCGCAATGGGCAGCTGCAGTTCGCTACCCACTGCCGGGTCGGTGATAAGCGAAACGGCCAAGCCGGTATCGAGCAGGAAGTTATAGGGGCCCCGGCCATTAAGCAAGGTTTCGAGCACAATCAGGTTGCGCTGCAGCAGAAATGGCACCCGTGCCCGCTTGGCATTGGGCCGCAGCAGCCGGAACACCGGGGGCGGCACCTGCACCTGGGCGGCGGCGGTTTCCAGCACCCCAACCAGCAACCACCCGGCCAGCAGCCACGTGGCCCACCGCCGGCCGGCCCCGCTACCCTCAAACCAAGCCAATACGTGTGCCAATGCCCGAATTCGGATCAACATATACCGGGAGAAACTTCCCAGGTAATATACTGAAAATCCGCACTGCCACACAGTTAGCCGGCTTCCGGGGCCGGGTTTTCCCAGGTGCCGGCGGGGTCGTAGTGCAGCTGGCCGGCATCGATGCTGAGCGGGGCCGCCAAGTTGTTGTGGTAGAGCTGGCCCGTGCCCAGGCCCTGGGCAAAGCCCGGCCGGGCGCAGGAGCCGGCCAGCTGGCCGATGGCATTCAGGCCCACGTTCGATTCCAGCGCCGAGGTAAGCCACCAGCCCAGCCCGTGGCGGTCGGCCAGCGCAGCCCACTCGGCGCGTGGCGGCGTAGGCCGCCCAGCAGCGTGGGCTTGAGCACGAGGTAGGCCGGCTGCACCTGTTCGAGCAGCTCCCGCTGGCGGGCCGGGTCGGTCAGGCCAATCAGTTCCTCATCGAGGGCCACGGGCACGGGCGAGTGGCGGCACACCTCGGCCAGGGCCGCCCACTGCCCGGCCGCAATGGGCTGCTCGATGGAATGCAGCTCGAAGCGGGCCAGCTGTTCGAGCTTGCCCAGGGCTTCGGCCGGCGCGAAGGCCCCGTTGGCATCTACCCGCAGCGTGAGGCGCTCGGGCCCGGCCTCGGCCCGGATTTCGGCCAGCATGCGCAGCTCGGTGGCAAAATCGAGGCTCCCGATCTTGAGCTTCAGGCAGTTGTAGCCGGCGGCGAGCTTCTGCTCGATCTGCTCGCGCATAAAGGCGGCGTCGCCCATCCAGACCAGCCCGTTGATGGGCACGCCCGCTTCGCCCCGGCTGAACGCGTTGTCGTAGAGTTGACGGCGGGCGCCGTGCTGGTAGTCGAGGGCGGCCGTTTCGAGGGCGAAGCGCAGCGCCGGCCACTCGGTTCCAACCAAGGCAGCGGCTTCCTCGGGCAGCAGCTCGCGGAGCTGGCGGCGGTTGAACTCGCGCACGAACCCCTCGACGGTGGCCGCAAAATCGGGCCGGTGGTCGGGGCTGAGGCCGGCAAGTGGAGCGGCTTCGCCCCAGCCGGCGCGGCCGGGCTCGTCGGGGTTGTACAGCAGCAGGTAGTGGGCCAGGTGCTCGGTGAGGGCCCCGCGGGAAGTGCGGGCCGGGAAGTTGAAGCGCAGCGCGCGGCAGGAGTAGCGCAGTTGGAGCATAGAAAGCAGGAGCAGGACAGACGACGGAGCGGGTGAGGCAATATACGGCCCCAAGCGCCAACGCAAACGCCGCCTTCCGACCGGTAACCCGGCCTGGAGGCGGCGTAGTTCAGGAGCTGGGGCCGGCTGAGGCCGGCGTAGCCCACTCATCTAATGGGTGCTATTCGGCAGCAGCGTCTTTGGTAGCGCTGCTCCGGCTGGCTTGGCCGCCCTTGCGGCCGGCGGCCCGGGCTTCTTCGGAGGTGAAGCGGTGGCCACGCCCGCTCAGGTGCGAGGCCCGGCCACCCTCGCTGGCAATGCGGCGCTGGGTGGCGGGGTCCATGGCGGCAAAGCCGCGCGGACGCTTGGTAACCGTTTTTTCGGGGGCGGCAGTGCCGCGCTGGTTGGACTTGGAGATTCATACTAGTGGTGGAAAGGATGGGTAGATGAATAGTTGCGAGAGCGAAGTCCGGCCGGGCAGTAATGAATAGTCAGAGTCCGGACCGGACGTGTTTGCGTTACGATCAATAACTACCTTACAGCCATCTAAAACTAGCTTCATGATACCTAATGCCTATAAAATACCAACTTCTACGGAGGAGCTCCTCCGTATAATTACGGAGGAGCTTCGGTAAACCCGTAGAAGTCCGATCACCCGCACCGGCCCGAAAACCACGGGCCCGTTTTGCCGTTACATTGGTACCTTTCGGCTTCTCACCCTCCCGCTATAATGACCGTTGCTTCCGTTTCGCTGCCTGCTCCCGCCTCTTTCGTTGCGCCCACGCCAACTGCCCGATTTGCTGCCGTGCGCGAGCAGTCGGTAGCCCTGTGCCGCCCGCTGCTGCCCGAAGACACGGTGGTGCAGCCCATGCTCGATGTGAGCCCGCCCAAGTGGCACCTGGCCCACACCACCTGGTTTTGGGAAACGATTGCTGCTGCAGGAATACCAGCCCGGCTACCAGCGTATTTCACCCCGACTACGCCTTTCTGTTCAACTCCTACTACAACTCCCTGGGCTCGCGCGTGAACCGGGCCGACCGGGGCACCCTCTCGCGCCCGCCCCTGGCCGACGTGCTGGCCTACCGCGCCGCACGTGGATGCGGCCATGCAGCAGCTGCTGGCTCAGGCGGCCGATACCCTGCCCCCGCTGTTCTGCGAGTTGCTGGAGCTGGGCCTGCAGCACGAGCAGCAGCACCAGGAGCTGCTGGCCACCGACATCAAGTACATTCTCAGCACCAGCCCCCTGGCCCCGGCTTATTCTAAGTGAATGAAGTCAGAAAGTTAGACAGCAATTGCAACCAGCAATTCGCCAGCCGGCCTCCTGGCTGCCGGTGCCGGGCGGCATGCACCGGCTGGGCTTTGCAGGAGAGGGGTTCTGCTTTGATAACGAGCTGCCCGGCGCACGACGTGCTGCGTGGCGCCGTTTCGAGCTGCAAAACCGGCTGGTGACCAACGCCGAGTACCTGGAATTTATGGAGGCCGGCGGCTACCGCGATTTCCGCTACTGGCTGGGCGAGGGCTGGGACCTGGCCCAGGCAGCAGGGCTGGGAGGCCCCGCTGTACTGGGTGCAGCAGCGAGGGCCAGTGGCACCGCTTCACGCACCACGGCCTGCAGCCCGTGAACCTGGCCGCCCCGGTTACGCACGTCAGCTTTTACGAGGCCGATGCCTATGCCCACTGGGCCGGCGCCCGCCTGCCCACCGAAGCCGAGTGGGAAATTGCCGCCCGGCAGTTTGCGCCACGACCCGGCCGCCGGCACCTGGCTGGAAAGCAGCCGGTTCGACCCCCAGCCCCTGCCCGCCGATGCCGACCCCACCCAGTGCCACCAGCTGCTCGGCGACGCTGGGAGTGGACCTACTCGGCCTACCACCCCTACCCCGGCTACCACGCGCGGCCGGGGCGCTGGGCGAGTACAACGGCAAGTTTATGGTGAACCAGCTGGTGCTGCGCGGCGGCTCCTGCGCCACGCCCGAAAGCCACATCCGCCTCACCTACCGCAACTTCTTCCACGCCGACAAGCGCTGGCAGTTCACGGGCATTCGGCTGGCCCGGTAATTTTGGTGCTTAGCAGCTGGCAGCAGCCCAAGGAGGCCCGCGGCAAGCTGCTAACGGCACTGGGCTTTTGCCGGGCCTGAGGCCAAACCAACTTTACGGCCCCGCTGGGGTTGTTGCCTTTCTTTGCTACTTCATTGCCCTTTATGCCCCTGAGCTCTCCTGCCTCCGCCCCCGCTGCCCCCACCGCCGAAAGCCCCGACCCCAACTCGTTTCTGCGCCAGCACGTGCGCGAGGGGCTGAGCCGGCCGTTTAAGGCGTTGTCGTCGATGTATTTCTACGACGACGAGGGCAGCCGGCTGTTTCAGCAGATTATGGCGCTGCCCGAGTACTACCCCACCCGCACCGAGTTTGCACTGCTCGAACAGCATCGGGCCGCCATCAGTCGGGCGCTGCGGCCCCAGGACCCGGAAGAGTCGTTTTCGCTGCTGGAGCTGGGGGCCGGCGACGGGCTGAAAACCAAGATTCTGCTGCGCGAGCTGCTTGATGCCGGCGCTCAGTTCACCTACGTGCCCGTCGATATTTCGGCGGCGGCCCTCGAAGGGCTTTCGGCCAGCCTGCGCGCCGAGCTGCCCACCCTGCGCGTAGAGCCCGTGGTGGCCGATTACGGCGATGCGCTGCGCCTGATGGCCGCGCGCCCGGGCCGCAAAGCCGTGCTGTTTCTGGGCTCCAACATCGGCAACTTCCTGCCCGAGCGAGCGCCACCGGTTTCTGCTCAACCTGGCCCAGCCCCTCACCCCCGACGACCGGCTGCTCATTGGCTTTGACCTGCAGAAGGACCCGCGCCAGATCCGGGCCGCCTACGACGACAGTCAGGGCGTCACGGCCGCCTTCAACCTCAACCTGCTTCACCGCCTCAACCGGGAGCTGGGCGCCGATTTCGACCTCGCTTCCTGGCAGCACTACACCGACTACGACCCGCTGACCGGGGCCGTGCGCTCGTTCCTGGTCAGTACCCGCGCCCAGAACTGTGCGTTTCGCCGAGCTGGACTGGGCCGTTGATTTCGCGGCCTGGGAAATGATTCATACCGAAAACTCCTACAAGTTCACCCGCCCCGGCATCGAAGAGGTAGCCGCAGCAGGCCGGCCTGCAAGTGGCCGATTATTTCACCGACGAACAGAACTTCTTCGCCGACGCCTTATTGGCCAAGAGGTAAGCAACAGGCGGAGTGGTTGCGGCCTGTGGTAGAAGCGCCACGCCAGGACCTATGGGCAATCAGCCTGGAATAGCTAGTTCGTTTCTACCCATAAAATTTGGCATCCAGTAAGCCTCATAGTTCATCAATGGATATTTCCCTTGCTTCTGGTTATGGCAACTTTGCCGTGCCAGCCGTGGCGGCCGAAGCGGCGGCTCGTAGCCTGCGCACCCCGACGCTCGAAGTGCTGCCCGCCGCTGGTTCCGAGGCCTTGCGGGCTGCCTTGGCCGGCCCAGCCCGCGGCCCCGAAAACGTGGTAATTACACCCGGGGCCAAGGCCGCCCTGTTTGCTCTCCTGCAAACGGTACTACGCCCCGGCGACGAGGTGCTGATGCCCACGCCCAACTGGTTCGGCTTCGCGGAGCTGGTAGCGCGGGCCGGCGGCATCCTCCGCCCGCTGCCCCTCGACTCCGCCGACGACTACACTCTACACCCCGCTCAGCTGCGGGCGGCCATTGGTCCCCGGACCCGGGTGCTGCTGTTTTCCAACCCCGGCAACCCCACTGGCCGCCTCTACAGCCGGGCCGAGCTGGCCGGCTGGCTCGCCGTGACCCACGATTTCCCCGACCTGTTCGTGCTCAGCGACGAGATTTACAACCTCATCAACTTCACCAGCGAGCCTACCCCTTCGCTGCTCGATTTCCCCGACCCCCACGGCCAGCACCTGGTCGTGAACGGGTTCAGCAAGTCGCTGGCCCTCATTGGCTGGGGCATTGGCTACCTGGTGGCTCCGGCCGCCGTGGCCCAGGCCTGCGCCGACTGGCAGCACGCCACCGGCTGCGCCGTGCCGGCTCCCACCCAGGCGGCGGCCCTGGCCGTAACAACTGCCGCGCCCGCCGTAGCCGCCGCCTTGCTGGCCCAGTTGCAACCCACCCGCGCCTACCTGCTCGATTTTCTGGCTGCTTTGCCCGGCGTGTCCCGCTCCCACCCCACGGCCACCTACTACGCCTTCCCCGACCTGCGGGCGCACCTGCGCCCCCACCTGCCACCCGCCGAAGCCTCAGCCGAGCTCATGGCCCGCCTGGCCCGGGCCGGCGTGCTCGGCGTAGACGGCGCCGGCTGCGACGCCCCCGGCTTCACCCGCCTCTCCTATGCCCTGCCCGAAGCCGACCTGGCCCTGGCCTGTGAGCGGATGGCTCAGGTGCTGCGGTGATATGGTGAGTGAGTGACGTTCTTTTCGCTCACTCATTGACCTCAGCAACGCGTACCTTTGTGGCTCCGATTTGCCTGCTGCCATGTACCCTCTCACGTTTCGCGCCCACCTTAAACCCACGCTTAACCTGGCTTACCCGGTCATGCTAAGTCAGCTGGGGCACGTGCTGGTGAACGTGGTTGACAGCATGGTGGTGGGCCAGACGGGCAAAATTCCGCTGGCGGCCGTGTCGCTGAGCGTGAGCGTGAGTACGGTGGTGATGGTGCTGGGCCTGGGCCTCACGATGGGCATTACGCCCCTGGTGGCTGCCGCCGACGGCCGCAACGACGTGGCCGCCAACGGCCGCCTGCTCGTGAACGGGGTGGGCCTGAGCGCGGTAGCCGGCCTGTTGCTGGCGGCGCTGGGTTTGCTCGTACCGCTGGCGCTGCCGTACCTGGGGCAGCCCGAGCCAGTAGTGGCTTTGGCCGCACCCTGGGTGCAGGTGCTGTTCCTGTCGTTTTTTCCGCTGATGATTTTCCAGGGCTTCAAGCAGTTTGCTGAGGGCCTGGGCCTCACCCGACAGGCCATGCTACTTTCGGTGCAGGCCAACGTGCTCAATGCCGTGCTTTGCTACGGGCTGGTATTCGGCAAGTTCGGGCTGCCGAATATGGGCATGATGGGCGCGGCCTGGGCCACGCTGGTAGCCCGGGTACTGATGGCCGGCCTCATGGCCGCCTACGTGCTACGGGCCCGCCGCCTGCGCCCCTACCGCGAAGCCGCCGCCCACCAGCTGCGGCCCGACGCGGCCGGTCTGCGCCGCCTGCTCAACCTGGGTGCCCCCATTGGCGTGCAAATGACCTTTGAGATGGGCGCGTTCAGCTTCTCGGCCATCATGATTGGCTGGCTGGGCACCACCCAACTGGCCGCCCACCAGATTGCCATCAACGTGGCCTCGGTGACGTACATGGCCGCCAGCGGCATTGGGGCAGCCGCCACCATTCGGGTGGGCAAGTACTACGGAGCCCACGATGCGGCCGGCGCCCGCAAGGCCGGGATGATGGCCTACCTGCTCACCCTCGTCTTCATGAGCCTGACGGGAATAGTGCTGGTGCTGATGCGCCACCGTCTGCCCTTCTACTACAACCACGACCCGGCCGTAGTAGCCCAGGCGGCCACGCTGTTGCTGATAGCCGCCGCCTTCCAGATTTCCGATGGCCTGCAGGTGGTGGGGCTGGGCGCGTTGCGCGGGTTCGAGGATGTAAAGGTGCCGTCTATCGTGGCGCTGCTGGCCTATTGGGCCGTGGCGCTGCCCGTGGGCTACGTGCTGGCGTTCTGGCTGCACTGGGGTGCAGTGGGCGTATGGCTGGGGCTGCTGACGGGCCTCACGCTGGTGGCCGGCGTGCTGCTGCTGCGCTTCCA
Organism: uncultured Cytophagales bacterium; assembly: GCA_963711295.1. GTDB lineage: Bacteria > Bacteroidota > Bacteroidia > Cytophagales > Hymenobacteraceae > Hymenobacter. Next base: position 150,736 of record CAVQDF010000002.1, on the reverse strand, counting down.
CCGCTGGCCGCTGGAAACTCCGGCTGCCCCTGCCCCCGCGCTGGCTACGCGCTAGGCCGGGAACCGACTGGCCCGGTTTTCGCGTAGTTTAGGCCTCGAGTCGGACTGTTGCCGGCTCCACTCGTTTTCTCATTGATTGGCTGAATGCTGTTTACTGCCCCTTTCTGGCTTCTGAGCCTGCTCGTACCCGCCGCGCCCGTGTCCGCTCAGGTAACGCCCCCGGCCCCCAAAATTACCTGGAGTGCCGCCCGCGTCCTCACCTGGGACGACTTCAAGGCCCGCCCCAACACCGACCGCCTGGAGGCGCTTACCTCGTCGAGCATCGATGCCAACATTGGTTGTATCGACTACCACTTTTCGGGCAAGGTGCAGGCCACCTTCGCACCCTCCGAGTCGTGGGTGCGTAACGCCGGGCGCGCCACCCCGGCCCTGCTGCGCCACGAGCAGCTGCATTTCGACCTGACTGAGGTACATACCCGCCTGCTGCGCCAGAAGCTCACACTTATCAAATTCGACTGCGAGCATCTGCAACCGGCTTTCAACAACCTCACGAAAGTGGCTTTCCTGGCCTGGCAGCGCGAGGAAGCCCGCTACGACGGCGAAACCAACCACGGCCTCAATGCAGCCAAGCAGCAGGAGTGGGACCAGAAAATCCAGCAGCGCCTCCAGGCACTGGCTGCCTTTGCCGAATAAGGTGAAATAGTGAGGTGGTGAAATGATGAGTTTGATGTTCGCTTGGTGCTAGGGGCACTGATTGCGCCATCAATGCCGCCAAGCCATGTTTCGCCGCCCAAACGTCAAACTCACCATTTCACCATCTCACTATTTCATTTTATGATAACCTGGGAAGATTTTGAACGGGTTGATATCCGGGTGGGCACGGTGGTGGAGGCCCGCGAGTTTGCGGCGGCGCGCAAGCCGGCCTACCAGCTCCTCATCGACCTGGGTCCGGAAATCGGCCTGAAAAAATCCAGCGCCCAAATCACCCACCATTATCAACCCGCCGACCTGCTGGGCCGGCAGGTACTGTGCGTGGTCAACTTCCCGCCCAAGCAAATCGGCCCCTTCCGCTCCGAAGTGCTGGTTACCGGAGCCCCCGACGCCGCCGGCCACATCGTGCTGGCTGCCCTGGCCGGCCCCCTGCCCAACGGCAGCCGGCTGGCCTGAACGGTGAATGAGTGAGTGCCGGCCGCCGTTGCCGGGTAACCGTGGGGGCCAGGTGCGGCAATGGCCAAGGCAGCAAAGGTGCCGAATGCGGCAAATGACGTTTCTTTGCCCCCCTGCTTCACCGAGTCACTCATTCACTCACTCATTCACCGATTCACTCCTTGGCCGACCTGCTGACTGCGTTGCTCGACAGTGTGCGGTACTCCACGCTGGCCAGCTACTAGCTGGCAGCAGCCGCGCCTGTTGCTGCTGGTGCCGCTGGTGCCGCTGCTGTTTGTGCTGCGCTGGGCTGCTGGCCCGGCGGCGGCGCTCGAAGCTGGGCGTGGCCTTCGTGCCGGGCCGCCTGCCGCGCGACTGGAGCGCGGGGCTGCGCTTCCTGCCCGACGTGGTGCTGGCCCTGAGCCTGAGCTTCGGCCTGGTGGCCCTGGCCCGCCCCCAGCGCACCGACGAGCGGGTGGTGCAAACCGGCCAGGGCATCGACATTGTGCTGGCCCTCGACGTGTCGGGCTCCATGGAGCTGCAGGACCTGCGGCCCAACCGCCTCGAAGCCGCCAAGCGCGTGGCCCTCGATTTTCTCAACGGCCGCGCGTGGCGACCGGCTGGGGCTGGTGGCCTTTGCCGGCGACGCCTACTCGCTGGCCCCCCTCACCACCGACTACGACCTGCTGCGCGAAAACCTCAGCGGGCCTGCGCCTGGGCATGATTCCGAACGACGGCACGGCCATTGGCACGGCCCTGGGCGTGGCCACCAACCGCCTGCGCGACTCCACGGCCCGCTACCAAAGTGTGCATTCTGCTTTCGGATGGCGAGAACACGGCCGGCAGCCTCGACCCGCTGCTGGCCGCCCAGCTGGCCCACGCCTACGGGCTCCGCCTCTACACCATCGGGCTGGGCCAGGATGGCTTCGTGCCCTACGGCACCGACAATAGCGGCCAGCCCCGCTACGTGGAAACCCGCCTCGACGAAACCACCATGCGCCAGATTGCCCAGGCCGGCGAAGGCCGCTTCTTCCGCGCCACCGACAACGCCGGCCTGCGCCAGGTGTTCCAGCAAATCAACCGCTACGAAAAGTCGGAAATCAAGCAAACCCGCTACCGCAACACCCAGGACTACTACCGCACCTACCTCTGACTGGTGCCTGGGCCTGTGGCTGCTGTGGCTGGCCCTGAAAAACACGTTCCTCACCAACGCCGCTGGAAGACTAAATCACGATTTACGCTGATTTTTTCGCTGATGACGCTGATTCGTTAGCGTGGTTCTGGTGCCGGGCCTGGCAGTTGGGGCGGTAGTTCAGCTGGCCGGTAAGCTGGAACATCTGCCCGGCTGGCTGTTTATTGCTGATACCGGCCTTACTAACTCATCAAAAACCCTGAATGGCTATTGCCGATAACCTGCACCGCATCGAGCAAACCCTGACCGGCACCGATGCCCGGCTGGTCACCGTAACCAAAACGCATCCCGTGGAAGTGCTGCGCGAGGCGTACGAGGCCGGAGCCCGCATTTTTGGCGAGAACCGGGCGCAGGAAATGGCCGCCAAGCAGCCCGAACTGCCCGCCGACGTGGAGTGGCACCTCATCGGCCACCTGCAAACCAACAAGGTCAAGTACATTGCCCCCTTCGTGCACACCATCCAGAGCATCGACAGCCTGAAGCTGCTGCTCGAAATCGAGAAGCAGGCCGCCAAGCACGACCGGGTTATCGAGGGCCTGCTGCAATTTCACATTGCCGACGAGGACACCAAAACCGGCCTCTCGCTGCCCGAAGCCGAAGAAATCCTGACCTCCGCCGAGTACCGCGCCCTGCGCCATGTGCGCCTGACCGGCGTAATGGGCGTGGCCACCAACACCTCCGACGAGAACCAGCTGCGCCGCGAGTTCCGCCAGTTGCGCGGCTACTTCGACAAGCTCAAAAGCCTGTATTTCGCCGATAACGACGCGTTCCGGGAAGTATCGATGGGCATGAGCGCCGACTACCCGCTGGCCTTGCGCGAAGGCAGCACGTTGATTCGAGTGGGCAGCGCTATTTTTGGAGCCCGATAAGGGTTGCGCGCCACAGGCTCAGCCTGACGCTCCGTTTGTAACCACCAAGACCACCACACACATGACCGCTAAAATCATCATCCAACTGGCTGCTTTGCTCGGCGCGCTGAGCGTGGGCATCGGGGCCTTTGCGCGCCCACGGGCTGCGCAAGAGCCTGGAAGCTGCCGGCCGCTTCGACACGTTTGAAACGGCCGTGCGCTACCAGTTTTTCCATACGCTGGCTCTGCTCGGCATTGGGCTGCTGCTGCTGGCGCGGCCCGAGCTTCGTAGCCTGGGTACCGTCGCCTGGCTGTGGCTGGGCGGCATTCTAGTGTTCAGCGGCTCGCTCTACGTGCTCTGCCTGACGGGCATCACCAAGCTCGGGGCCGTAACGCCCATCGGTGGCGTGCTCTTCATTGCCGGCTGGATTATGCTGGCGCTGGCCGCCCGGCAGCTGTAGGCAAAGACGTGCAATGCACCCTTCAAAAAAAGCGCCTCCCGTTTCGGGGAGGCGCTTTTTTAGTTGACAGCCAGTGGAAGAAATTACGACTTCTTCTTGGCTTTGATTTTCCGGTCGTCCATTTTGAGCTTCTGCTTGCCATCGGGGGCCGACTCGTTTACTGCGGCCTTAGCGGCGTTAGCGGGAGCCTCCTGCATAGCCGCTCCTGCCTCCTTTACATCGCCTACGATGGCCACCATGGCGTTGCCACCCACTGAGTTCGACTCGATGGTGAGCACCTTGTTCTGCATGCCGTACTTGCCGGCCGAGTTGAACTTGGCCGTTACGGTGCCGCTCTTACCGGGCATGATGGGCTCGCGGGTCCAGTCGGGCGTGGTGCAGCCGCAGGTTACGCCGATGTTGGAAATAACCAGCGGCTGGGTGCCCACATTCTTGAACTTGAAGGTGTGGTCGACCACGTCGCCGGTACGGATGGCGCCGAAGTCGTACTTCTGCTCTTCAAACTGAATCTGCGGGCCATTCACTTTGGCCTGGGCGTTGGCGGGCTTCACCGATTGCGCCTGGGTGCTCAGCCCCATCACCGAGAGCGACAGAGCCAGAAAAAGGACTTTTTTCATGGTAAAAGGGGTAAATGACAGGGGAAAATACACAAAAATCAACAAGGCCCGAGCCAGCCAAGTTTCGGGCCAGAGTTTCAGCCTCGCCGGTTCAGTTGTCTGAAAAGCCAACAAAGGGCCCGGCCGTTCTGGTTCGCTGGCCTTGTACCGGCCGGGCTCAGTCCTCGGCCGGGTCGCCGAGCAGCTTTTGGTTGAAGTTAAGCAAAAACAGCCGCTCGGAGGCCCGCGTGACGGCCGTGTAGAGCCAGCGGGCAAACTCGCCGAGTCGACCATCATCGTCCTTCAGGAAGCCATGGTCGACGAACACGGCCTGCCACTGCCCGCCCTGGGCCTTGTGGCAGGTGAGGGCGTAGGCAAATTTCACCTGCAGGGCGTTCAGGTACGGGTCTTTGCGCATGGCCGCGTGCGCTCCGCCTTGGTTGTGAGGTGGGCGTAATCCTAGCCCACGGCCTGGTAGAGGGCATTATTGCGGTCGGCGGGCAGGGCGGGGCTTTCGGTGTGCAGAGTATCGAGCAGCAGCTTCACTTCCAGTTCGGGCTCGTCGGGGTAATCGACGAGGCGCACGCTGGGCATCGGCGAAGCGGAAGCCGACACTCCTCGTGCGCCGCATGATTTTGGTGATTTGCACGAAGTCGCCGTTGGCCAGAAAGCCAATTTCGGAGTCCTTGGGCAGCCAGTAGTAGTTGTTGCGCACCACCATCAGGTAGTCGCCGCGCCTCAATCTCCTCCTCGGCATCGAACAGCGTGCGCCGGATGAGCTGGTTGTACTGGTTGGCGTTCTTGTTGGAGCGGCAGATGATGGTGGTGTTCTCGTGGCCGAAGTTGCGTGTAGGCCCAGCGCAGGCCGTCTTCCAGCTTGTCGCCGCCCATCTTGAAGATGTCGGGGTAGCCCTTGGTGATGAAGCTGGATGTGTGGGCTCTTCCTCGCGCAGCTCCTCGCGCAGCTCCGTGGCGTTCATCAGAATGCCCGACTGCTCGGCCTGGCGCATCACCTGGCGCAGCTCCACGCGAGCCGACCTCGGCCCGGAAGCGGTCGCGCAGCAGCTCGGGGTCGAGGGCGGGGCTGAGCAGCTGGCCCACCGGCGGCAGCTGGGCCGTGTCGCCGATGAGCAGCAGCCGGTTGGTGGGCTTCTCGAACACGAAGCCCATCAAGTCGTCGAGCAGGCCATTTTCGCCGAAGGCTTTCTCGTCGGAAATCATGGAGGCCTCGTCCACGATGAAGAGCGTGTCCTCGGCGCGGTTGGGCTGGCGCTGAAACGTAAGGCCCTCGGAGGGCGAGCCGCTGGTCTGGCGGTAGATTTTCTTGTGGATGGTGCTGGCGGCCACGCCCGAGTAGGTGCCCATTACCTTGGCGGCGCGGCCGGTGGGGGCCATCAGCACGTACTTGCGGCCCATTTGGTGCAGCCACTGCACCAGGGCACTCACCACGGTGGTTTTGCCCGTACCCGCGTAGCCGCGCAGCACAAACGCCTTGCGCCCCGGCAGGGCATCGCCCAGAAACCCGTCGAGCTGCCGAAACAGCGTGGCCTGGTCCTCGGTGGGCTCGAAGGGGAAATAATCTCTGACGGAAGGGGTTCTAACACTCAGCATACCATGCAAAGATACGCCATAGTGCTACGGCGGCTACGACAGCGGCACGGCATCTAGTTCGAGGTTACTGTCACAGCTCCAGAAATGGCCCTGCAGCTTGAACCGCTTTTGCTGCTCCGCTAGTACAGCTCAGGACATGGGGCTCAATCACGGCCATCGTGGCCGTGGCTTTGGCAATCAGCTTGTCGTCGCACCATACTTCCGACTCGCAGAAGTGCAGGCGGCGGCCGGCTTTGAGCACCCAACCCACGGCCCGCAGGCGCTGGCCCACGCCGGGGTGCAGGTAGCTGCGTTTTCAGCTCCACCGTCACCACGCCCGTGCCTTCGGGCACGAGGGTGACGGCCGCAAAACCAGCCACTAAATCGGCCATAGTAGCCACCAAGCCGCCGTGGGCGAAGCCGGTGTGCTGCTGGTGCTGCTGCTCCATCACCAGCTCGGCTTCGATGCGGCCGGGCTCGATGCGGGTGAGGTTGGCCCCGATGTGGTGCATGAAGTGCTGGCGGACCAGCTTGCGGCGAATGCGGGCTTCGAGGGCCTGGGGCGTTTCTGGCGTTGCTTCGGAGGTCGTTTCGGGCATCATAGGGCACAAAGTTGGGTATTTCTGGCGGCTCCCCGCGCGCGGCACCCGGCAATAGAAGCGCCTTGGGGGCGTTATGGGCGCGGGTTGCTAGCTTTGCCGGGCGGCCTGCTCGTTTTTTCTGCCTTCCCATGGATTCTTCTTTCTCTGCCCACCCCCACGATTTACTGCAGGCCTACGCCGGCGTAGCCCGGGTGCGGGTGTGCGGCCTGCTCGTGCACGAGGGTGCGATGCTGCTCACTGCCCACCGGGGCCTGCTGCCCGACGAGCAGCTGTTCTGGTCGCCGCCGGGCGGGGGCTGGCACTTCGGCGAAACCCTGCAACAGTGCCTGCGGCGCGAGTTCGAGGAAGAAACCGGCCTGGCCGTGCGCGTGGGTCGCTTTCTGCACCTGCACGAGTATCAGGGCCCCGGCTTGCAGGCGCTGGAGCTGTTTTTTGAGGTGCTACCCCTCGATGCCAACGCTACGCCCCGCCTCGGCCTCGACCCCGAGCATGCTCCCGATGCCCAGCTGCTGACCCGCCTCGAATTCGTGACCCCGCGCCGGCTGGGCCAGCTGCCGCCCGCCCAGGTGCACCCGGTGCTGCGCGACCTCATCAGCCCCGACGACGTGTTTATCCCGCAGACGCGGTTTCAGTAAAGAAGGCCTTTTGTACCTTTAGCTACCCGGAACGGGGCCGAGTGCCGCCGACCGGGCCGTTTCTCTTTCCCGATTCTCTGCCTTCCCCGCTGCCCATGCTGCCTACTGTTACTGCTGCTTCCCTGGCCCCGGCGGCCCTGCACCGCCTGCGCGACGAAACCCTGGACCCGCAGCAGCTGGCGGCTTATAACCTCTACCTCACGGCCGGTCCCGCCGGCCTGCGCCTGGGCGTGGCCGACGTGAAGCGCAATAAGTTTGTGGCCCTCGAAGAGTACGCCGCGCCGGAGGCCGACACCACCCTGGCCCAGCAGCTGGCCGCGCTGGCCACCGACCACGATTTGCTGGGCCGCACCGGCTGGAACCGGGTGCGGCTGGCCGTGCACAACCGCGCCTTCACGCTGCTGCCCGCCCCCCTGTTCCGGCCCGGCGACGAAACCGCCTACCTGGCCCTGCACCACGCCCTCGATACCCGCTACGAATCGGTGCATGCCTACACCCACGGCGGCCCCGACATCGTGAGTTTGTTCGCGGCCGACCGCTCGCTGAGCGCCTGGTTCGCGCATGCCTACCCGGCCGGCCGCCTCGTGCACCACACCAGTGCCCTGCTCCAGGGCGTGCTCCAGCAGAGCGAGCACAACGGTCCGGCCCGGGTGTACCTGAGCATTGGCCCCCACCAGCTAACGATACTCGTGATGCGGGGCAAGCAGCTTCAGCTCTGCAACGTGTTTCCCTACAGCACGCCCGAAGACCTGATTTACTACGTTATCCTGGTCATGCAGGAGCTCCAGCTCAACCCCGACCAGGACCCGGTTATGGTCTGGGGCGACCTGACCCACGATTCGGAACTGTTCAACGTGCTACGTAAGTACATCCGCAATTTGCGCTTCGGCAACCGCCCCTTCGATTTGGGCTACAGCTACCGCCTCAACGACCTGTTCGAGTACCGCTACTTCGAGCTCTTCGCCCTGCATTTGTGCGAATAGGTGAGGTGGTGAACTAGTGAGCTAGTGAGTTGATGTTCGGGAGGCCTGATTGCACGATATGCGCGGTTGGTCCCTAGGTCGATTCGCGCCGCTCACGCAGTAAGCGCCCCCGAACATCAAACTCACCACCTCACCAGTTCACCACCTCACCATTTCGCCGCCCATGCGCATTGCCCTGTTTCCCGGCTCCTTCGATCCTTTCACCAACGGCCACCTCGATGTGGTGCGCCGGGGCACGGAGTTGTTCGACGAGGTTATTATTGCCATCGGCAACAACAGCAGCAAGCAGCGCTACCTGCCGGTGGAGGTCATGCAGGGCATGATCGAAGTCGTCTTTCGCGACGAGCCCCGGGTATCGGTGCGGTCTTATAAGGGCCTGACGGCCGATTTTGCCCGTGAAGTAGGCGCCCGGTTCCTGCTGCGCGGCCTGCGCAACACCACCGACTTCGAGTACGAAAACACCATTGCCCAGGCCAACCGCCACGTCAATCCGGCCCTCGAAACCGTGTTCCTCATCACCTCCCCCGCCCTGGCGGCCATCAGCAGCACCATCATCCGCGAAATCCACCGCTTCGGCGGCAACGTCGACGATTTCGTCCCCTTCGCGCTGCCGCAACCCGAGTAAGGTTCGCCACCAGGCAGCAAAAGTGCCGCGCCGCTCAACTTAGCCCTTGCAAGGGCTGTTGAGCGGCGCGGCCTTTTGCTGCCTGGTGGCTGACTTTGTTCCTGCTACTGCCGACGCGCTACTACGCGCATGCCGATGATTTCGGAGGCATTGCTGGGGTTCATGACGGGCAGCACCATGTACTCGGGGGCGGTCAGGCTCAGGTTGGCCTCGCGCAACAGCTCGTCCTCGTCGCTGCCTACCAGCACGAGGTCGCGCACTTTGCGGTTGCTGGCGTTGAAGGTCACAATCATCGTCGTGCCGTTGCGCTCGAAGGTATTGATCCAGTCCTGGCCCTTGGTCATGCGCATCTGCTCGGCGGTGGGTTCGAGCCCGATGGCCTGCTCCTTGGTTTCCTTGGGGGCTCCCAACGTGCGGCGTATCTGGTCGATATTGCGGCCCATCAGCGCGGGCACATCAACGGCGGCCGTGCGGCCCGCAGCCTGGCTCCCGGTGTTGGGGCCACTGCGCTCCGAAGCCATCTGCGAGCCGCTGCACGCGGCCATACTCCATAAAAGACCCAGGGCAAGGTAGTGGGAAACACGCATGGAATGGAAAGCTGAGAGTGAAAGATTACGTAGTTGGATCTTGTTCGGCGGGGGAAACCTGGCCGGCCGTTTTGCTTAGGTAGTGGCGCATCACCAGCGCGATGCTGGCATACGACTCATCGAGGACGCTGAGGGCCTCCTGAGGCGTCATCCAGCGGACTTCCTCGATGTACTCCTCGGCCTGGGGCTTCATCAGCGAGTCGTTGAGGCAGCGCATGGTGTACCAGTTTGTTTTCTTTAGAATTTTGTTGCCGTTGTAGGCGTAGGAGTGCCAGGTGCTGGGCAGCATTTCGCCCAACTCAATCTGCACATTGCATTCCTCCTCCACTTCGCGCAACGCGCCCAGGGCGGGGTCTTCCTCCTTCTTGAGCTTTCCCTTGGGCAAATCCCACTTACCGAGGCGGAAAATCATCAGCACCATCCCATCCTTTTCCACCAGGCCACCGGCGGCCTTTACAATGCGAAATTGGTCTTTGAGGTGGAGAATGAGGCGCTTCTTTTTACGGGCCAGCAGCGTAAGGGAGGTCAGTTTTTTTAATTTCTTAACCTCCATCAGCCGGAGCAGCCGGTCTACGAAACTGTCCGTCACGTCGCGCACCAGCACGTCACCCACCAAATCCTTCGACGTAAACTCGTCTTCCGGATTCAGAATCAGGTCGTACTTGTGCTTGTAAATTTTTTCGCTGTTTTTCTTGATAATCAGCGGAATATCGTTGATGAAAACGTTCATCGCGGGGTAAGCTGGAGGGCAGAAAGAGAACTGAGACGGGTTGCTGCAAAGCACAGCATATTTCCCCGGAAACGAAAACGCCCGGGGGTGCCGGGCAAGATACGGGATGTAGCCGGTTGTGTTCCCGCAGGTGAGGTGAATGAGTGACTCGGAATGAGTGAATGAGTGACAGAACCTCATTCACTCATTCACCGAGTCACTCATTCACTCTTTACCTTCGCCCCATGAAAAAAATCGGTTTGCTCTCCGACACCCACGGCCACCTCGATGAGCGGATACTGTACCATTTGCGGGGCTGCGACGAAATCTGGCACGCCGGCGACTTCGGCACGGCGGCCGTGGTGGAGCAGCTGGAGGAGCTGGCGCCGCTGCGGGGCGTGTACGGCAACATCGATGGCCGCGACGTGCGCCTAACCCAGCCGCTGGTACAAGCCTTCGAGCTGGAAGGCCTGCGCGTACTCATGACCCACATCGGGGGCTACCCCGGCCACTATAGCCCCGCCGGCCGCGCCCTCGTCGAGGAGCACCGGCCCGGCTTGTTTATCAGCGGCCACTCCCACATCCTGAAAGTGATACCCGATAAGCCCCGCCACCTGCTTCACCTCAACCCCGGCGCGGCCGGCCGCCACGGTTTCCATAAGGTACGCACGCTGCTGCGGTTTGAAATCGAACACGGCAAGGTGCAGCAGCTGCAGGCCGTAGAGCTGGGGCCGCGTGGCAGCGAGTGAGCGAAACGGGCAACTGCTTTCAACTGCAGAACACCAGCAGCTATAAAAAGCTATATTATTGATAAAATAAATTATATTAGCAAAGCCGCTGTAACACCACACCTTACTGGATTGCGGCTGTCAGCGCCTTCTTATTCCACCCCTCACTTTCTACACTATGCGTCGTTCTCTACCTAATCTCAGTGCCGGCCTTAAACGGCTACCCCTGTTACTGGCGCTGCTGGCCGGTTCGGCCGCCCACGCGCAGGGCCCCACCGAGTGGCAAATGCCCCAGACCTTCATCCAAGCAAACGGCAGCTCGCACGCCGCCGCCGTCGCCACCGACGCGGCCGGCAATGTGTTTGTGGCGGGTTCGTTTACGGGTACGGTCAGCTTTGGCGCTACTACGCTGGTAAGCGCGGGCCTTACCGATGCCTTCGTAGCCAAGTGGAGTCCGGTTAAGGGGCGCTTCGAGTGGGCCCGAAGCATGGGCAGCGACGCCCGCGAAGAGGCTATGGCCGTGGCAGTCCGTGGCAACAGCGTGTACGTAGCCGGGGCCTTTTATAGCTTTACGGTGGCGTTCGGCACCAGTATCCTGACCAACACCAACCTGACCGCCGCCACTTCGGACGCATTTATCACCAAGCTCACCGACCAGGGTAGCAGTGCCGATTTCAACTGGGCTCAGCCCATCTGGGGGCCCGGCAATGAGCGGGCCAATGCGCTGGCACTAAGCGAATCGGGTATATATGTGGGTGGCTTTTTTGAGAGCGATGTGACAGCTTTCGGCGGCAAGATTCTCAATAATGGCTCCTCCCCCCTGTCCGATGGCTTCGTGGGCCGGCTCACGGATGCGGGGGGAAGTACCGATTTCGAGTGGGTGCGCCCCATCAGCGGCAACGGCCGCGAGGAAGTGTACAGCTTGGCGGTAAATGGCAGCAGCGTGTATGCGGCGGGCAGTTTTTCAAGCAAGAATGCCGCTTTTGGTAACCTTGGCCTTACTAATCTGAGCGACTCCGACAACAGCGCCCCCACCGATGGCTTTTTGACCCGCCTGCTCGATACCGGCACCGCAGCCAGCTTTGCCTGGGTGCAAAACCTGGGCGATGCCGCCACCGCGGTAGCGGCCAATGGCAACAGCATGTACGTGGCGGGGAATGCGACGTCATCGGTTGTTGTGAATGGCAGCCGCCCCGATGATCTGTATGTGCTGAAGCTGACGGACCAGGGCAATAGCGCCGCCCGCGTTTGGGAGCGGCAGCTGACCGGCCCGGGCCGCAATTCCCTGCGCGGCCTGACCGTGCAGGGCACCAGCGTGGGCGTCGCCGGCAGCTTCGCCGGCCCTACGCTCGGCGTGGGCAGCCAGACCCTGACCAACACGGGAGCCGTCGGCACTGAGGAGGTGTTTGTGGCAATGCTCACCGACCAGGGCAGCACCAGTGCCGTGGCCTGGGCACAGCAGGCCGGGGGCTCCGGCAACGATACCGCCGAGGCGCTGGCCCTGACGCCCACCGGCCTCTACGTGGTGGGCACTACGAACCCGCCTGCCCGGTTCGGCCGCTTCACGGTGGCCGCCACGGGGGGAAGCTCGGTGGGCTTTCTGGCGGCGCTGGGAAGCGTTGCGCTGGCCACTACCACGCCAGCGCCCCCGTTTCACTTCAGCCTGGCCCCCAATCCGGCCCACAACACGGTTAGGCTCCTGCTGCCACCTTTGCTTGGTGCGGTGCGCGCTACGCTCACGCTACGCGACGCTTTGGGCCGGTCGGTCCGCGCCGCTACCGTGGCCCTACCCGCCGCTGGCCTGAGCTACGAGCTGAACCTGACTGGCCTGGCCCCGGGCCTGTACCTGCTAGGCGTAGAGGCCGGTACGGGCCGGGCCACGCAACGGTTGCTGGTGGAGTAGCCACTGCCCCGGACCCAAATAAAGCCAGCAAAAAAAGCCTTTCCGGGTAGGAAAGGCTTTTTTGTTATTATTCGCACTGACTCCGGTCAAAGCTGGCTGATAGCATCACCGGCCTGGCTGGGGCGCTATGAAGGCTCCCACTATTAGGCCGGTGCGCCCTAAACCTACTCGGCCGACTCCAGCTGGCTGAGGCCCGAATTAGCGGCAGCCTCCGTAGCGGCCTCCGACTCGTGAACGGCAGCGGCAATAGCCTCCGTTTTAGGAGCAATGTCGGGGCGGCCGCTTCCGTTCTGGAAGCTGGCCTTCAGCTCGTCGAGGTCCACGTTCTTCAGTACGGGGGTCAGCAGGAGCTGCTTGATGATGCGCTGCTTGTTGTTGGCGCGAGCAATGTTCTTGCGGTGCTTCCGCTTCAGACGGGTAACGCTCATTTTCCGGGTCGGTTAAAATCTTTCTGTAAATGAGGGGCAAAAGTAAGGACTAAATTTGACACCCGAAAACCTTTGCCAATTTTACCGCTTCTTGCAGCCATGAATACGCCCCCCATCGACCTGCGCTCCGATACCGTTACGCGCCCCACTCCAGCCATGCTGGAGGCCATGTTCCACGCCCAAGTCGGCGACGACGTGTATGAGGAAGACCCCACCGTGCGGGCCCTGGAGGCCGAAACGGCCGCTCGCTTCGGCCTCGAAGCCGGCCTGTTCTGCCCCTCCGGCACCATGACCAACCAGATTGCCATCAAGGCCCATACCGTGCCCATGAGCGAGGTAATCTGCGAGCAGACTTCGCATATTTATTTGTGGGAAGTAGGCGGTATTGCCTTCCATTCGGGCGCGTCGGTGGCGCTGCTGGCCGGCGACCGGGGCCGCCTGACGGCCCCGCAGGTGGAAGCCGCCATCCGGCCCGAGAATGTGCATTACCCCATCACCCGCCTTATTTCGCTCGAGAATACCCACAACCGCGGCGGCGGCAGCTGCTACGCATGGGCCGAGCTGGAGGCTCTGGCCGAGGTGGCCCGCCGCCACCGCCTGCCCCTGCACCTCGACGGGGCCCGCATTTTCAATGCCCTGGTGGCCACCGGCCAGGACGGCCGCGAGTACGGCCGCTTGTTCGATACCATTTCGGTGTGTTTGAGTAAAGGTTTGGGCGCGCCGGTGGGCTCGGTGCTGCTGGGCAGCCACGCCTTTATTCAGCAGACCAAGCGCATCCGGAAGGTGATGGGCGGGGGCATGCGCCAGGCCGGCTACCTGGCCGCCGCCGGACTTTACGCCCTCGAGCATAACGTGGAGCGCCTTGCCGACGACCACCGCCGGGCCCGGCAGCTGGCCGACCTACTGGCCGCCCGCCCCTACGTGGCCGAAGTGCTGCCCGCCGACACCAATCTGGTCATTTTCCGCCTCCGCGACAGCCAACCCGCCGAGCAATTTCTGGCCCATCTGGAGCAGCACGGCATCAGGGCCTCGTCGTTTGGCCCCCAGCTCATCCGGTTCGTTACCCACCTCGATGTGGACGACGACATGCTGGCGCGGGTAGAAAAGGCGCTGGTCGCCCTCGACCAGGGAGGAGTCTGACGTACGGCTGGTCTTTGTGCCCCGAATTCGCGTCTTTTACCAAAACACTCCCTAGTGCTCTTTCATGGAATTATATAATACCCTGACGCTGCTGTTGGTCATAGCAGCAGCTTTTGGCTACATCAATCACCGCTTTTTGCGCCTGCCCTCCACCATCGGCCTCATGATTCTGGCCCTGGTATCGTCGCTCATTGCCATTGCGCTGGGCCGCCTGGGAGTGCCATGGCTGCTCACGGCCAGCAAGCTGGTACGCGGCATCAACTTCCACGACGTGCTGATGGAAGTGATGCTGAGCTTCCTGCTCTTTGCCGGGGCCCTGCACGTCGATGTGCGCACCCTGGGCAAGGAGCGCGGATCGGTAGCAACTATGGCCGTGGTTGGTACGCTGCTCTCCACGTTGCTCGTGGCCGTGAGCACCTACTACGTGCTGCCCCTGTTCGGCATCGAAACCCACTTTATCTACTGCCTGCTGTTTGGGGCCCTGATTTCGCCCACCGACCCCATTGCCGTGCTTGGGATTCTGAAGCAGGCGAAAATCAGTAAAAATCTGGAAATCAAGATTGTTGGCGAGTCGCTGTTTAATGATGGCATTGCGGTTGTCATCTTCGCCAGCCTCTACGAAATTGCCATTTATGGCACCGAAAAGGCTACGCCCGCCCTCATTGCTGAGCTGTTTCTGCAGGAAGCCGTGGGCGGCATCGTGCTGGGTGTCGTGTTGGGCTACGTAACTTACTGGGCCCTGCGTACCATCGACAACTACAAGGTGGAGGTGCTCATTACGTTGGCGCTGGTGATGGGCGGTACGGCCCTGGCCTCGCAGTGGCATACTTCGGGGCCGCTGGCCATCGTGGTAGCGGGTCTGATTGTGGGCGACAAGGGCCGGGAGAAAGGCATGTCGGACCTCACCCGCGAGTACGTGGACAAGTTCTGGGAGATGCTCGACGAAATTCTGAACGCCGTGCTCTTCGTGCTTATCGGCCTGGAAATGCTGGTGCTCGATATCAGCAACACGGTGTTGCTGGTGGGAGTTGTGGCCATTTTCCTGACCCTGCTGGCCCGCCTTATTTCGGTGGCCCTGCCCCTGAGCCTGCTTAAGCGCTATTCCGATTTCAACGCCCCCACCCTGCGCGTGCTGGTGTGGGGCGGTCTGCGGGGTGGTATTTCGGTAGCCCTGGCGCTGTCGTTGCCCGATTCTATGCCCCGCGACCTGATTGTGGGCGCCACCTACGTGGTGGTGGTGTTCAGCATCATCGTCCAGGGCCTCACCATCGGGCCACTGGTGAAAAAACTGGGCCTCAGCACCGAGGCCGAACCGGGCATGCATTAATGCTTGTTAGCTGAAAAACCGTCATTCAGAGCGCAACAAAGAATCTCGCGTGCTGACGTTGAATTACTATCGCAACGTCAGCACGCGAGAATCTTCGTCGCCGCTTGATGCGCGGAATGCTCTGAATGACGTTCCTTTTAGCCAATAGCCAAAAACACATGGACCTATTCGTTATCGGGGATGTGCACGGCTGCTACCACACGTTGCGGGAGGTAGTGAGCCACTGGCAGCCGGCAACCGAGTTGCTGGTGCAGGTAGGTGATTTGGTGGACCGGGGCCGCTTTGCCCCCGAGTGCGTGGAGCTGGCCCGCGAGCTGGAGGCCGCCCACCCCGGCCGCACGGTATTTCTGCGGGGCAACCACGAACAGGAAATGCTCCGGCACTTTGGGCCCCAGGGCCCGAACCCGCGCTGGCTAACCTGGGGCGGCAACGCGACCGTGCAGCAGTACCAGGGCCGCCGGATGTTGTTGCAGCAGCATCTGGTCTGGCTGCAACAACGCCCTTTGTCCTGGGAAAGTGAGCATCTGCTCATCAGTCATGCCGGGTTTGCCAATACGCTCACGCCCCTGGCCCCCGAAAACCCCGACGGCGTACTCTGGCGGCGGGGCCCCTTGCTCAACCAAGGCCGGCGGCAAGTTGTAGGCCACACCCCCACTGCCGGCTCCATACTGCTCGACCCCACTGCCAACGCGCTTTACGTGGACACCGGGGCTTACCTGGGCCAGTGCCTGACGGGCGTACGCCTTGCCGCCACCGGGGAGGTGCTGGCCGAGTTTCCGGTGCCCACTTCCCGCCTCGATATTCCCCTGGCCTAGCGCCGCTCTTTTCCTTTCCGCCCATGTCTGCCCCCGGTTCCTCTTCTTCCGAAGCCGCCCTGCGCCACCTGCGGGCCGCCGACCCCGTGCTGGCCCGCTTGCTGGCCGCCGGCCGTCCCATTGCGCCCGCCGCCCACGAAGACCTGTACCTGGGGCTGCTGCGCGCCATCGTGAGCCAGCAGATTTCCACGAAGGCGGCCGCGGCTATCTGGCGCAAATTTCAAGGCTTGTTTGGTCCCGAGGGCTACCCCGAGCCGGTGGCGCTGCTGGCCTTCTCGGATGAGGAACTGCGCACGGCCGGCCTTTCGCGCCAGAAGGCGGGGTACCTGCGCGCCATTGCCGATTTCTCCCTCCGCGACCAGCTCGACCACACCCACCTGAGCCAACTCAACGAGGAGGAACTTACCCAACACCTCACCCAAATAAAAGGCGTGGGCCGCTGGACAGCCCAGATGTTGTGCATGTTCGCGCTGGACATGCCCGACGTATTTCCGGAAGGCGACCTGGGCATTCAGAACGCCATGCGCCGCCATTATGGCTTGGAAGAAACCGGCCGCCCGCTGCTGCGCCGCATGGTAGAGCTGGCCGAGCCCTGGCGGCCTTACCGCACCCTGGCCAGCAAATACCTCTGGCAGTCGATGAGTGAATGAGTGACTTGGTGAATGAGTGAATCGGTGCCTTGGTAAGTTTAGGATGTCCGTATCCTTGCGTCCTCCACTCATTCACCGAGTCACTCATTCGCTCATTCGCTCATTCACCGAATCACTCATTCCCCCTTCCGGCGGGCATCGCGGATGCCGAGGGCAATGGCGATGAACGTTGAAACTATCGGCACGAAGAACCCGAACAGCAGCCAGGGCCAGAACCGCCGCCCGTACATGTGGGCAATGTATACGGTCATCGCCGCCGACAGCAGGCAAAGGGGCAGGGCGAAGAACAGGGTATCGAAGAGGTACATATCGCGAAAGTAAGCGGCCTATTGGTAGTCAACCGGAATCTGGGCCAGCTGTTGGGCCAGGTTCCAGTCGGCGGGCCGGATATTGGGGTAAAACCACTCCGCGCCCGCGCCCAGCCACTGGGCCCGCCGCTGCCGGGCCGCCTCGGGCGAGGCATCATGGTAGCCGAATTCGGCCCCGCAGCAGGCACACAATGTATGGTCGGGCGTGCGCCCATCGGCGCCCCACGGCGACTCGTCGTAATCCAGGCCGCACACGCGGCAAAACCAAAGGGACATAGGTGGTGAGGGTTTAGATGTTGTCCGTCATCCTGAGCATGACAGCAGATAAAGGATTCACCCTATCCCCGCACCTTGCCGCGCTTGATCAGGTAGGCGTAGAGCACCTTGTCGAACGGCTCGCGGATATCGACCGGCACGAAGTCGATTTTGTACTGGCCGCAGCGCAGGGCCAGGTCCTGCTCGTAGCGGCGCATGGCGGCCTGGTACTGCTCGCGGACCTGGTTGGGCTGGAGCTTGAGTGTCTGGCCGGTTTCGACGTCCTCGAACAGGTAAGGGCGGTCGGCGAAGTCGAAATTGGCTTCGGTGGCGCGGTCCATCACGTGGAACAGCAGCACCTCGTGGTGCTGGTGGCGCAGGTGCTGGAGGGCGGCCAGGGTTTCGGCCTGCTCCTCGGGGGCCCGGCCCAGCATGTCGGAAAACAGGACGACCAGCGAGCGTTTCGGGATTTGCTGGGCAATGGTGTGGATGACGCCCGCCACGTTGGTGCCCGCCGGCCCGCGGCCGGAGCGGGGCGCTCCAGCAGTTGTTGCAGCGTAAGCAGCAGCGTGTGGCGGTGGGTGCTGGTGGAGCGCACCGGCGTTTGCAGCTCCACTGCATTGGCAAACGTGACGAGGCCCACCGCGTCGCGCTGCTTTTGAGCAGCGTGGTGAGGGCGGCCGCGCAGAGCACGCTGAAAACCGCAGCTTGTCGTGGCCCGGGGCGGGGTAGTACATGCTCGGGCTCACGTCGAGCAGCAGGTGGCAGCGCAGGTTGGTTTCCTCCTCGTAGCGCTTCACAAACAGCTTGTCGGTGCGGGCAAACACCTTCCAGTCGAGGTGGCGGGTGCTTTCGCCGGGGTTGTAGAGGCGGTGCTCCGAAAACTCGACCGAGAAGCCGTGGTAGGGCGACTGGTGCAGGCCCGTGATAAACCCCTCCACCAGCTGGCGGGCCAGAAACTCCAGGTTGTCGAAGGAGCGGACAGCGGCAAGATCGAGGGGTTGGGCCATAGAGGAAGTGCGGCGGGCGGAACTACGGCAAGATACAACGGAATCGGGCGGACGGGCTGCCCAAAGTGCTTTCGCGCTGGTAGCCCCGGCCAGCTAACACCCAGTTCCACTACGTACCAGTCAAACTATATAATCTTATTTTTATGCCATATCTAATTCACCTATATTTAGCCTTCCGAGCTCTTTAAAATCCATTTCACCCTGCTATTTATGGGTTATTATCCCGGAATAGGAAAAATAGCTACCCAAAACTTTCCAATGTTACCCTAACTGCGTATTTTGCATCCAACTTCAATCATCTTGGAATAACTAAATTTTAGCAACTAGGCCAGTGGAAGACCGTCACGACCAGGAAGAAATTTATTCCCAACGCATTAAAGCCGGTAAGCGCACGTACTTCTTCGACGTGAAAGCCACCCGCGGCCAGGATTACTACCTCACCATCACCGAGAGCAAACGCCGCCTGCACGGCGACGACTCGTTCTCCTATGAAAAGCACAAGATTTTCCTCTATAAGGAAGACTTCCTCAAGTTCGTGGATGCCCTGCAGGACGCCGTGGAGTATGTGCGCGAAGAGCTGCTGACCCCCGACGAAGTAGCCGAGCTCGACCGCCCCCGCCCCGCCTACGACGACCGCGACCAGCGCGACGGTGGCTACAACATCCCGCCCGCCACCGCCTCCGATTCTACCTACTAACTGCCCCCCTGCCTAGCGAAACAAGCTTTACACTGATGATTTTTCTGGCAACTGCCTGCCTCACGGCGCGCCCGGCTTTTATAGTCGGCGCGCCGTGTTGCGTTTGGGCCGGGTGGGCTGGGCTTACATTGTGTGCAGCATAGCGCCGCCCGGCGCAGGCCTTCGGCGGCGCAACCTGGCGCAGGCACTACGCCCTGGCATCCCGGCGGCACCATGCTTTCCCCAAAAAAGCCCCGTACCTTTGCCCCCTGAATTGGGCCGATAGCCTGATTCCTTATCTCTCCAACTCACCATCTCCTCTTAATGGGCCTCCGCTGCGGTATCGTCGGCTTGCCGAACGTCGGTAAATCCACTCTTTTCAACGCCCTTTCCAACGCCAAGGCCGAATCGGCCAACTACCCGTTCTGCACCATCGAGCCCAACGTGGGCGTGATTACCGTGCCCGACGAGCGGCTGCAGATTCTGGAAGCCCTGGTGAACCCCAAGCGCGTGCTGCCCACCATCATCGAGTTTGTCGACATTGCCGGCCTCGTGAAAGGCGCCAGCAAGGGCGAAGGCCTGGGCAATAAATTCCTGGCCAACATCCGCGAGGTCGATGCCATCATCCACGTGGTGCGCTGCTTCGACGACGCCAACATCGTGCACGTAGCCGGCGGCGTCGACCCCGTGTTCGACAAGGACGTTATCGACACCGAGCTGCAGCTCAAAGACCTGGAAAGCATCGATAAGAAGCTGGCCAAGTCGGAGCGCAGCGCCAAGAGCCGGCGACGCCGTGGCCAAGAAGGAAGTAGTAGTGCTGCAGCGCTTCAAGGAGGCCCTCGAAGGCGGCCAGAACGCCCGCGCCCTCCAGGCCACGCCCGACGAGCTCGAAGCCGTGGCCGACCTGCAGCTGCTCACCATCAAGCCCGTGATTTACGTGGCCAACGTGGACGAGGCCAGCATTGCCAGCAACGGCAACGCACCACGTGGCCGCCCTGCGCGAGCACGTGAAGGCCGAAGGCGCCCAAGTGGTGCTGGTGTCGGCCGCCATCGAAGTCGCAGATTGCCGAGATGGAAGACCCCGAGGAAAAGGAGATGTTCCTGGGCGAGTACGGCCTCACCGAGTCGGGCCTGAACAAGCCTATCCGCGCCAGCTACGAGCTGCTGAACCTGATTACCTACTTCACGGCCGGCGTGCAGGAAGTACGCGCCTGGACCATCCACCGCGGCGACAAAGCCCCCGCCGCCGCCGGCGTCATCCACTCCGACTTCGAGAAGGGCTTCATCCGCGCCGAGGTCATTAAGCTGCCCGACTACCAGGAGTACAAGACCGAAGTCAAAATCAAGGAAGCCGGCAAAATGGCCGTGGAAGGCAAAGAATACGTGGTGCAGGACGGCGACATCATGCACTTCCGCTTCAACGTCTGATCACGGAGTAGCGCAAAAAAGCCCGTCATGCTGAGCGCAGCGGAGCGGAGTCGAAGCATCTCTACCGCTTGGTTGTGATGCTATGCTGATTTAACGTCAGGGTCACTACTGCGGTAGAGATGCTTCGACTCCGCTCCGCTGCGCTCAGCATGACGTTCTTTTTATCTCTTCCCTCCCCAACCTCATGGACGTAAAAGACAGCAACGGCAACCTGCTCGCGGAAGGCGACTCGGTGACGCTCATCAAGGACCTGAAAGTGAAGGGTTCCTCGCTCACGCTCAAGCGCGGCACGGTGGTCAAGAACATCCGCCTCACCAACAGCCCCGCCGAAATTGAAGGCCGGGCCGGCGGCAGCACGATGGTGCTCAAAACCGAGTTCCTGAAGAAAGCCTAACGCCGCAGTTTCTGCCGCCCCCGCCGTACCTTAAGCGCCCCGCCCGAACAATTCGGACGGGGCGCTTTTTGTTTATCGTCGAGAATGAATATGAGCCGTCAATTACTCAATCGAGCACATTGATCCAGCACTCTAAATAACGTCGTATCGCGAAAGAACTGTCACGCGTGCTTTTACCACGATGTTGCTAGCATAGAATTTGATCAACACAATGAGCAATGCATTACATCATCGCAATCTAGCAAGTATGAGCTTGAGTTCTGCAGGATGACCAATCTGTTTTTGTTGGATGTGAATGGACCGTTAAGGGATGGACCAGCTATACTTCAAGTGCATCAGCAAACTCTTAGTCTGACATGACGCAATGTAGAATTGTATCAGATGGCTGCTGATGGCACATTTCATCTGGCAGTCTAGCTAGTATCATGGGAAAACGGCTTATACGTGCACAAATATCGATGTGATTGACTTCCGCTCCAGATACTAGACCTCACCTGTGTGCTGCTATCACTTTGAAGAAATGCAATGGTAGCAATAGCCAACTGCTTACCTGGAATTTGATTTCATTCCTGAAGGATCCGATCAGGGGACGATGTCTGGGTTCTTTCAACAGCTTCGCAGCAATAGATCATATCAGCAATTCATAAGAAAAGACTTAGGACCATCAAAAAACTTGAAGTCTAACTTTCATTAGAGTGATTTGACGAACTAACCTCCTACTTCCCCACCACCTTAAACAGCGTGCCGGCGCTGAGTTTGTCGGTGGTTTTCATGCCGTTGAGGATGGCCAGCTCCTCGTAGCGCTTGGAGGACACGCCGTTGGCGGCCAGGGCCGGGCCAGCGTCTGGCCGGCTTTGGCGGTGCGGATGCGGATTTTCTCGGACTGGCGGTTGAGCTTGCTGGCATCGGTGAGGCGGCGGAAGCCCTGGGCTGTGCGCTGGAAAGTGGGGCCGTAGGTGGCGAGCGTGCCGGGGCCGCAGAGGCCGATGAGGGCGTAGAGCGTTTTGCCGTCCTGGATGATGTAGGAGAGCGTGCTGGCCTGGATGCCCTGGCGGCCCTGCTGGTCCTGGCCCACCTGGTCGCCCTGAATCACCAGGGCGGGAAAGCCGTTGATGGTGGTGCGGCTGGGCCTGGGGCGAGTTGCAGGCTCAACTCCTTGGCCAGGGCCTGGGCGGCTTCGTCGAGCGAGTTGCCGGGCGCCAGGGTCAGAATCTGGACGGCTTTGCCGTTGGGCTCGGCCATCTGGAACTGCTGGGGCGAGTTCTGGGGCTTCCAGCCCGAGGGCACCGGAAACTGGAATTTCAGCTCGGGGTGGTAGAACACGCCGCTTTCCACGAAGCCCTGGCGCGGGTCTTCGCCGTAGGGCAGGCCTTCGATCAGGCGCAGGTAGCCGGTTGCGGTTCACGGTGAGGGCGCGGCCGCCCTGCTGCTGCCGGGCCTTGGCGGCCAGCTGCTTCACGGTGCTGTAGCGGTCGGCCGAGTTGGGGTGGGTGCTCAGGAAGGTGGGGATGCCGCCCGCGCCGCTGGCCTGCTCGCTGCGCTGGAGGGTCAGGAAGAAATCGGCCATGTGGCTGGCGTCGTAGCCGATTTTGGTCGAATACTTCACGCCCAGCTCGTCGGCCTCGCGCTCGTCGTCGCGGCCGTACTTGAGCAACACCAGCCCCACGCCCTGCGATAAGGGCTGGGCCACCGAGGCTACGCGCTTCGAGCAGAATGGAGCCCAGCAGCAGGCCGCCGGCGGCCAGGGTGGAGCGGCGTCTGCTGCTTCTGGCCGTGGCGGGCCGTGATGTGGCCCAACTCGTGGCCGAGCACGCCCGCAAACTGGGCCTCGTCGTTGAAGTGGGCCATGATGCCGCGGGTGAAGTACACGTTGCCATCGGGCGTGGCAAAGGCATTGATTACCGGCGAATCGACGATGGTGAACTGGTAGCCGCAATCGGCCCGGTCCGATACGGCCGCCATCTGCTGGCCTTTCTGGTCGATGAATTTCTGGAGGCGCTGCGTTGTTGAGCAGGCCGAACTGCGCAATCACCTGCGGGTCGGGCTCCTTGGCCGGCGGCGGCGTGCGGAAGGCGGTGGAGCCGGCCAGCGGCAGCAGCAGCACCAGGGCCGCACGGCGCAGCGAGGAAGAAGGGAGTTTTCATGGATAGCAGAAACAAGGAGGGGAAACAGGCCTCAACGCACCCCAACCGTAGAAAGGTTACGGTGCTGGGCTGAACGGTAAGCAAGCCAGGTAAAAAACATCGGGCGGCACCGGGCGCCGCCCGACGTTCGGGTACTCAAAACCAAATACCCCGCCACTTCTACTTCCCTACCACTTTAAACAGCATGCCGCGGCCGAGCTTGTCGCTGAGCTGCATGCCGTTGAGAATGGCCAGTTCCTCGAGGCGTTTTTCGGGTACGCCGTTGGCGGCCAGGGTCTGGGCCAGGGTGCTGCGCCGGCTTTGGCAGTGCGGATGTGGACGTGCTCGGGCTGGCGGTTGAGCTTGTCGGCGGTCGGTGAGGCGCTGAAAGCCCTCCATCGTGCGGGTAAACTGCGGGAACGTAGGCGGCAAAATCGGCCGGGGCGGCCACGCCCCGAGCAGCGCGTAAATCGTTTTGCCGTCCTGAATGAGGTAGCCCAGCACCCGCACGCCGGCCACCTGCTGGCCGGTTTGGGGGTCTTGCTGCACCTGGTCGGCCACGAAGGCCAGGGCCGGGAAGCCGTTGATGGTAGCTGCGGCGCGATTCGGCTAGCCTGCAGGCTGAGCTGCTTGGCCACGGCCTGGGCGGCCTCCTCGAGGGGAGTTGCCGGGCGCCGGCATCAGCATCAGCAGGGCCTTGCCGGCGGGGTCGGCCATCTGGAACTGCTGGGGCGAGTTCTGGGCTTCCAGCCCGGCGGAATCGGGAAGCTGGAACTTCAGCTCGGGGTGGTAGAAGGCGTTGTTTTCCACGAAGCCCTGGCTTGGGGTCTTCGCCGTACACGATGCCGTCGATCAGGCGCAGGTACTGGTCGCGGTTTACGGCCGAGCTTCTGGGGGGTGCCGGGTTTCTGTTTCCACTGGGCCGCCAGCTGGTTCACGGTGCTGTAGCGGTCGGCGGGGTTGGGGTGGGTGCTCAGGAAATCGGGAATGGCCTGCCCGCCGGCCTGCTGCTGCTCGCGCGCCAGGGTCTGGAAGAAATCGGCCATCTCGGCTGGCGTCGTAGCCGATTTTGGATGAGTACTCCACCCCCAGCTCGTCGGCCTGGCTTTCATCGTCGCGCCCGAACTTGAGGAACAGCAGCTGCAGGCCCTGCATGGCCTGCTCGCCGAACTGGGCCAGGCGGGGCGAGGCAATCATGGCCCCCATCAGGCCCACCTGGCCCAGAATGGCGTTGGTTTGCTGCTTGGCCGAGTGCCGGGCCGTGACGTGGCCGATTTCGTGGCCCAGCACGCCCGGCAAACTGCGCCTCGTTGTTGAAATGGGCCATGATGCCGCGCGTGAAAGTACACGTAGCCGCCCGGCACGGCAAAGGCGTTGATGACCGGCGAATCGACGACCCGGAACTGGTAGTTCAGGTCGGGGCGGTGCGAGATGGCCCCCATCTGGTCTGCCCTTCGTCGTTGATGTAGTTCTGCATTTTCTTTCCGGGTACAAGCCGAACTGCGCAATCACGGCCGGGTCCGACTCCTCGCCCATGGCCAGCTCCTGCCCTTCCGAAACGAGCATCACTTCTTTCTTGCCTGTAACGGGATTGGTGGCGCAGCCGGCCAGCAGCAGCGAGGCGCTCAGCAGCGCGGGGAGAAAACGTTGAGTCATGGGAGCGAGTAGCATCAGGTGAGAGAATACTCCTTCCAACGCAAATCAGCCTGCAGCGTTGACCTCCGCCGTAGGCATAATTTCCGTTTCGCGGCGCTAAGGCCGGCTTCACGCATTACTGAGCGCCAAGCCTCACGCCCGGCAACCCACTCCGCCCCATTAGGCCGACTGGCCCGCCGATGCTTTGGCCTGCTGATCTTCGGCCTGCTGATCTTCGGCTTGCTGGGCCCGTTCGCTTTCTTCCTCGGCCGTGGGCCGGCCCTGTTGTCGGTCGAGCCAGTTCATGACGGGCGTGGCCAGCACGCCGTGCAGAATGATGGACAGGAGCACCGTGAAGCCGGTGGTGGCCCACAGTCCGCGGCTGTCGGGGAAGTGGCGGGTATCGAGGGCGAAAGCCAGGTAGAAAAACGAGCCGATGCCCCGGATACCGAAAAACGAAATCACCAGCCGCTCCTGCCACGCCAGCTTGCTGCCCAGCAGCGTGAGCATACCGCCCACCGGCCGCAGCACCAGTACCAGAATCAGCCCCAGCGCTACGCCGGTCCAGGTCAGGTGCTCCAGCAACCCCCAGGCAATGGCCCCGCCAAACAGAATCAGAATCACCACAATCAGCAGGCGCTCCAGCTGGTCGGTGAAGTCGTGCATCTCGCTCTGGTACTCGTGGCTGCGCTCGTGGCGGCGCAGCGTGGTGGCGGCCACAAACACGGCCAGAAAGCCGTAACCATGCACCAATTCGGTTAGGCCATAGGCCGTAAGCGTGACGGCCAGGGCCACGAACCCGTAGGCGCTGGGCTTGATGCGGATGCGGTGGGGCAGATCGAAAATCAGGTAGGAAAGCCCCCGGCCCGCCAGCCAGCCGCCCAGCACGCCCATGGCCGTGCGGTAGCCCACATCCATCCAGGCCCAGTGCCAGAGCCGCTCGCCCAGGCTTTCCTGCGCAATGGGCAGCAGCGCCAGGGCCAGGTACACGAAGGGGAAGGCCAGCCCATCGTTGAGGCCGGCCTCGCCGGTGAGGGCAAAGCGCACGCTGTCCTCGCGGCCCTCGCCGGGGTCGCCCACCTGCACGTCGCCGGCCAGCACGGGGTCGGTGGGTGCGAGGGTGGCGGCTAGCAGCACGGCCGCGGCGGGCATCATCCCAAACAACCCCCAGGCCACGCCCACGAAGCTGCCGATGGTCACCAGCATCAGGCCCAGCACCAGTACCAACGGAATCCGCCAGGCCTTGAGCGTAAACCGGTGGTCGATTTTAAGGCCGGTACCGGTCAGGGCCACCGTCACGCAGATTTCGGTGAGGTGAATGGCGAAGGTGGAAAACTCCACCGGATCGGGGTCGGGCAGGCCCAGCGGCAGGCTGAAGATGAGCATGCCCAGGCCCACGAACAGAATCGGGTAGGAAAGCGCGTACTTTTTGAGCAGCGACGGCAGCCAGGCAACGCCCAGAATGGCCACGCCCAGCACGACCAGAATCAGATTGTAAAGCGACATGAAGCAGGGAGTCCGGGTTGGGAAGGGCCCGGGGACTTAGTAAGAGTACGTCATTCAGAGCGTAGCGAAGAATCTCGCGTGCGGTCGTTCCAATGGGAACCCTTAAGAGCAGGGTTAGTTCTGCAACGACCGCACGCGAGATTCTTCGCTACGCTCTGAATGACGTACGGTTGCCCGCTACTGTTCGGCCGTTACGTTTTTTCGTAGTCGCCCTTCCCGGGGGGGGCCTCCCCCCCACACCCACTTACGGCCGGCGGCTGTTCATGTCGAGGCGCTGGTAGCCGATGAGCAGGTCGGTGCGGGTGCCGGGCGGGCGGTAGTACACCAGCAGGTCATACTGGTTTTCGGTTTCCTGGTGGCTGCCCTCCCAGGGCAGGCTGTTGGCCCCGGTGGGGGTTTGGGTGGCGTAGTAGTAGTTGTAGTAGCCCTGCTTGAGCAGCGCGTGGCCCCGGTACACCTGGTTGGCGGCGTCGTAAGTGAGCTTGAACTCATCGCGCAGCTGCCAGTCCGACATGGCCCCGATAACATAGACCGGGCCGGGCGCGGGGGCTTCGGCGCGGAGCTGAAACGTGACGTCGAGGTAGTCGGGGTTGGTGCCCGGGTCGCCGGCATACTCGCGGCTTTCGATCAGGCGCTGGCCATTGATGTCGTCGTACTGGGTGTAGCGCTGGCCGGCGCGGGAGGTTTCGGGCTGGAGCAGCGCGGCCCGGGGCGTGGACCTCGGCATCGATTTTGGCCACCCCAATGCCCGCCGAGCGGAACGTACGCAGATCCACGAACCGGAACTCGCTCAGGCCGGGGAAGGCATTTTCGAAGTTGAAGTACTGGTAGTCGAGCTGCTGCTCGGCGTCGCGCACGAAGGTGGGCCGCAGGTTGTAGTGGGCGTTGTCCCAGCGGAAGTTCTGGCGCAGCACCACCTTTACCTCCACGGCCGGATTCACGAGGGCCATGTTGTAGCGAATCCCGAAATCAACCTGCTGCAAAATGTAGCGCTCCTGGCCGGCAACCGGAATGCCCTGTTTCATGGCAATCTGCACGGCCCCTTCCTCGAACACCAGCACCCGGCGACTGAGCAGCGGCGTGCCACCCGCCCCCTGCACCACCCACAGGTAGTTGCCCGAGAGCTTCACCCGCGGCATCTGCACCTGGTAGTGCTGGTAGGGCACCTTGGTACTCACCGACGGCCGGTAGTTGGTAATCAGCTGCTCGTTGATTTCGCTCAGAAACTGCATATCCGTCAGGATCGAGGGCTGCCAGTTCAGGTCGCAGTGGATGAGCTTGGCCGTGAGCCGCTGCCCCTGCCCACCCAGCACATCGAACTCGAGCACCGGCGCCTGGCCCTGGCCCAGCGGCACTACCGGCGGGTTGAACACCTGGCCGAGCTGGCCCGTGGGCACATAGCAGAGCACCGTCCGCACGTTGGGGTCGTAGATGTAATCCTCGTAGCGGAGCTTTTTGTCGGCGTAGTACTCGGTGCCGGTCTGCCCGGGCGTGGCGGGCCGGCGGGCGGCGTTGGGGTCGGTGATGGGCGTACCCAGCGGCACGCAGGCAGCGGCCAGCAGCAGGCCGCTCAGGAGAGGGAGGTTGCGCATGGTTGCGAATGTAGTGCGAAGCTTCCGCTTTACAGGTTTTAGAACGGTTGAAGAGGAACGGGCTGTAGCGCGAAGCTCCAGCTTCGCGTATCGCAGAACGAGCGGTAATGTTGGCTTATCATGGCTATGTAAATAGGTAGGGCAACTGCCAAATTCGGACTATATTTCCCACAGTCTGCCGTCAGCAACGGTACGCGAAGCTGGAGCTTCGAGCTACCATTATTCATATTCTTATCTACCGATACACGAAGCCGGGGCTTCGCGCTACATGCCATGCTGCCTACCGACTTAATACATTATCGGCGGAACCTGCCGCACCGGTTGCCACCGGGCGAAACGCTGTTTATTACGTTCCGGTTGGCAAACTCGCTGCCCCGCGTGGTGATAGAGAAACTAAAGGCAGAATGGGAGCACCTGCGGGAAAAGGCCGAAGATGCCGAGCAGACATACGCGCTCCAGAAACGATACTTCGGCCGCTACGACACGCTGCTTGACCGGGCCGACAGCGGTCCAACCTGGCTGCGACAGCCCCCCGTAGCCGCCCTCGTGCAACAGGCCCTGCACCACTACAACGGTAGGGCTTATCTGCTGGTTTGCTACTGCCTGATGGCCAATCACGTCCACTTGGTTGTAACCCTGCCCGACGAAGCGCCTCCCCTGGCCCGAACCCTTCAAAGCATCAAAAGCTACACAGCCCGCCAAGCCAATATCCTGCTCAACCGCCAAGGCCAGTTCTGGCAGCGCGAAAGCTACGACCACACCATCCGCGATACTGCCGAAATGGAACGCATCATTCATTACGTATTAGAGAATCCAGTGAAGGCAGGCCTCACCAACGACTGGCAAAGTTGGCCCTACATATACTGGTGTGAGCTCTAGAACGACTGTAGCGCGAAGCTCCAGCTTCGCGCATCGTTGCTGACGGCCAACGATTCCGTTCTACGATGCGCGAAGCTGGAGCTTCGCGCTACAACCACAAAAAGCCCCGCCCGAAGCACAGAGCTTCGAGCGGGGCTTTTTGCTTTTGGTAGGCCTACTAGCGGCCGACCTGACTTACAACCTACCGGTGCAGATCGAACCGGTCCAGGTCCATCACCTTGGCCCAGGTGGCTACGAAGTCGCGCACGAACTTGGGTTCGGCGTGGCTGGTACCGTAGACTTCGGCAATGGCGCGCAGCTCCGAGTTCGAACCGAAGATCAGGTCGACGCGGGTGCCGGTCCACTTTACGGCGTTGGTTTTCCGGTCGCGGCCTTCGAAGAGCTGGTCTTCCTTGCTCGTGGCTTTCCAGGTGGTACCCATGTCGAGCAGGTTCACGAAGTAGTCGTTCGTGAGCTGGCCGGGGCGGTCGGTGAACACACCGTTTTGCGAGGAGTCGAAGTTGGTGTCGAGGGCGCGCAGACCGCCGAATAGCACCGTCATTTCGGGGGCAGTCAGCGTCAGCAGCTGGGCCCGGTCGATGAGCATGGCTTCGGGCGAGGCCTCGTGGCCCAGCTTGAGGTAGTTGCGGAAACCGTCGGCGTGGGGCTCCAGCGGAGCGAAGGCCTGCACGTCGGTCTGCTCGGGCGTGGCATCGGTGCGGCCGGGATGGAAGGGCACCTGCACACCCTGGTGGCCGGCTTTGCGGGCTGCCTCCTCGATGCCGGCGTTGCCGCCGAGCACAATCAGGTCGGCCAGCGACACGCGCTTATTGCCGGTCTGGCCTTCGTTGAACTCCTTCTGAATGCTTTCCAGCGTGTCGAGCACGGTGCTCAGCTCGGCGTTGTTGTTTACCTCCCAGTACTTCTGGGGAGCCAGGCGCAGACGGGCGCCGTTGGCACCGCCGCGCTTGTCGGAGCCGCGGAACGTGGAGGCCGAAGCCCAGGCCGTGCGCACGAGCTGCGAAATCGAGACGGCCGAGGCCAGCAGCATACCTTTCAGCTTCGCTACGTCAGCTTCATCAATCTGCTCGTAGTCGGCCGCGGGCACCGGGTCCTGCCAGAGCAGCTGCTCGGCGGGCACCTCGGGGCCGAGGTAACGCTCGATCGGACCCATGTCGCGGTGGGTGAGCTTGAACCAGGCGCGGCTGAAAGCGTCGGCAAACTCCTCGGGGTTCTCGTGGAAGCGGCGCGAGATTTTCTCGTAAATCGGGTCTTCGCGCAGGGCGATGTCCGAGGTGAGCATGAACGGCGCGTGCCGCTTGGCCGGGTCGTGAGCGTCCGGAATCAATCCTTCGCCAGCATTGCCCTTCGGCTTCCATTGGTGGGCACCAGCCGGGCTCTTGGTCAGCTCCCACTCGTACTCAAACAAGTACTTGAAGTAGTCGTTGCTCCACTGGGCGGGCGTGGAAGTCCAGGCGCCTTCGAGGCCGCTGGTGATGGTGTCTTCCGCATGGCCCTTGCCAAAAGAGTTCTTCCAGCCTTTGCCCTGCTCGGCAATGCCAGCGGCGGCGGGCTCGTGCTCGATGTACTTGGCGGGGTCGGCGGCACCGTGGGTTTTACCGAAGGTGTGGCCACCGGCAATCAGGGCTACGGTTTCCTCGTCGTTCATGGCCATGCGGCCGAACGTTTCGCGGATGTCGCGGGCCGAGCCCAGCGGGTCGGGGTTGCCGTTGGGGCCCTCGGGGTTCACGTAAATGAGGCCCATCTGCACGGCGGCCAGCGGGTTTTCGAGCTGCCGGTCGCCGCTGTAGCGCTTGTCGCCACCGAGCCACTCGCGCTCCGAACCCCAGTAGATTTCATCCATCGGCTCCCACACGTCGGCGCGGCCGCCAGCAAAGCCGAAGGGCTGGAGGCCCATCGATTCGAGGGCGCAGTTACCGGCCAGAATCATGAGGTCGGCCCAGGAAATCTGGTGACCATACTTCTGCTTGATGGGCCAGAGCAGCAGCCGGGCCTTGTCGAGGTTGGCGTTGTCGGGCCAGCTGTTGAGCGGGGCGAAGCGCTGCATGCCCGAGCCGGCGCCGCCGCGGCCATCGGCGATGCGGTAGGTGCCGGCGCTGTGCCAGGCCATGCGGATAAAGAACGGGCCGTAGTGGCCGTAGTCGGCGGGCCACCAGTCCTGGGAAGTGGTCATCAGCTCGAACAGGTCGTTTTTAACGGCCTGCAAATCGAGCTTCTTGAACTCCTCAGCGTAGTTGAAGTCCTCGCCCATCGGGTTGGAGAGGCTCGAATGCTGGCGCAGAATATTGAGCCGGAGCTGGTTGGGCCACCAGTCGCGGTTGCGGGTACCGCCGCCGGCGGCCTGCGTGGTCGAGCCCCCGGCAAAGGGGCATTTCGCCACGGAGGTATCGTTCATGAAGTACTCGGTGGTGTTGTTTTCGGGCGCGCGCCCTTCTTGCTCGTGAGCCATAAAAGTCAGATTGATGAGTAGAATTTGGTAGACAGGCCAGCGTTGCGGCCGGTTGCGGCCAACCGCTGCCGCAACTTGCGAAGCTGCTGCAGCGGTTGTTTTTGCCTTCTGCAAAGGTAAGCAACACTTTCTAGATAAGAATCATTCTTATCTAGAAAGATTCGGGCCTACTACCGCTCCTTCCTACTTTGCTTGATCGGGCTTGGGAGCCCGAAATGCCACCGGAAGCGGGAGTTTCTGGTGAAACGCTGTATACTTGAGGACTCGCTGGGATATAGTAGCTTCGCTGCTACTGACAAGCTAAGCGCCCGACTCATCCGGCAATCCTCTTCGTCCGGTAAGTTGGTATGTAAGAAGCCGGATTTTCGTGTATCATACCTAAATCGGTATGACACACGAAGTTTTGTTACTAATAGAGAGCGGGTTAGCGAAACTCTCACTTTCGCTAACCCTAATTTTGGGCGCTATTTACTATCAATTTTCGATAATTTTCAATAAAATAATGCCAATATATAAACTCGTATTTTATTCACTTATTGCTGTATCTTTTTCCTTTCTGATTCATGAACTAACGCACTGGATAACAGGAGAGTTACTTGGTTATGAAATGAGGATGACTTTAAATACAGCATATCCAATCAATGGAGCTTACACCAAACCTTGGCATTATACAGTTACAAGTGCTTTAGGGCCTTTAATGACATTATTTCAAGCAATTGTATTTTATTTATTTATAAGAAGGAATAGAAACAAAATGCTATTTCCTTTTTTGTTTACTGCTTTTTATCTTGAAATTCTTTCGGGAATTATGAATTATAGAAATGCAAATGATTTAGGAAGAATTGGAAGAGATATAGATATTGGAATATTCACTCTACCCATTATATTCGTAGCAATACATTATTTATTGTTGTACAAAACAATTAAAAGAGAAAAATATGATCGAAAATTTATATTAACTACACTTGTTTTAATACTAATATTTTCATCAATATTGATATTGTCTAGACAAAAATATAATGTTGTTTTAATTTAAACAGCACCCAGAATTACATTTCCGCGAGTGGAGCTTGATCAGCATCGAACGCCCCGCCTGCGTCGATGCAGCCAATTAAGCACCACCACAAAAAAGCCTCTCCCGAAGCACTATGCTTCGGGAGAGGCTTTCGATTTTAAGCGGCGTCGCGGCTATACTTCGGCCAGCATTTCCCACCGGTCGTTGAGCTGGGCCAGCTCCTTTTTCACCTGCTCGAATTTCAGCGTGGCGTCCTTGAGCTGGGCGGCGTTGTCGTAGATTTTGGGGTCGGCGAGCTGCTTTTCGTAGTCGGCCAGCTCCTTTTCCAGCTCGTCGATTTTCGTCTTCTACTTCGGCCAGCTCCTTGAGGGCCTTTTTCTGGTCGGGCGACGGCGTTTTGGCGGGCGTGAGCGTCGGCTTTGGGCTCCTCCTTGGGCAGGGGCTTGTTGGCCGAGGGGCTGGGCAGGCCGGCCTTCTTGGCGGCCTTCTCGCGGTCTTCCTGCCACTGCTCGTACTCGGCGTAGGTGCCGGGGTACTCCTTGAGCTGGTAGTCCTCGATGTACCAGATTTTGGTGGCCACGTTCTCCACGAAGAAGCGGTCGTGGCTGATGACGATGAACGTGCCCTCGTACTGCTCCAGGGCCTGAATCAGGATGTTGACCGACTGCATGTCGAGGTGGTTGGTCGGTTCGTCGAGCAGCAGGAAGTTGGCTTCCGAAATCAGGGTTTTGGCCAGGGCCACGCGGCTTTTCTCGCCGCCCGCTCAGCACCTTGATTTTCTTGAACACCTCCTCGCCCGTGAACAGGAACGAGCCCAGCACCGAGCGCAGCTCCATTTCGTTGCGCTTCGAGCCGGCCTCGCTCATCTCCTGCAGAATCTCGTTGTCGATGCGTCAGGCTTTCCAGCTGGTGCTGGGCGTAGAACGACATGATCACGTTGTGGCCCAGCTGGTGCTTGCCGTTGGTGGGCGCTTCGGTGCCCGCCACCAGGCGCATGAGCGTGGATTTGCCCTTGCCGTTGGCGCCGATGAGGGCGATTTTGTCGCCCCGCTCGATGTGCACGTTGGTGTCGCGGAAGATGAGCTTCTCGCCGTACTTCTTGCTCACGTGCTCCATGCGCAGGATGTGGCGGCCGGGCTCGCACCTTGAAGTTGAACTTCATGTTGACTTTGGCCGCGTCCGGCGGCCACGTCCTCGATGCGCTCCAGCTTGTCGAGGGCCTTCACGCGGCTCTGGGCCTGCTTGGCCTTGCTGGCCTTGGCCTTGAAGCGCTCAATAAACCGCTCGGCCTGCCGGATCTGGGCCTGCTGGTTTTCGAAGGCGCCCTTCTGGATGGCGTTGCGCTCCTCCTTTTCTTCGAGGTAGTAGCTGTAGTTGCCGGCGTAGGGCACCAGCTTGCCGCCGGTTACCTCCACCGTGGTGTTGGTGGTGCGGTCGAGGAACTCGCGGTCGTGGCTCACGATGATCACCGCGCCCTCGTAGTCGGCCAGGTAGTTCTCAATCCACTTGATGGAGGGCAGGTCCAGGTGGTTGGTGGGTTCGTCGAGCAGCAGCAGCGAGGGCTGCTGGAGCAGGATTTTGGCCAGCATCACGCGCATGCGCCAGCCGCCCGAAAACGTCTTCAGCGGGCGCTGCAGCTCCTCGGTGGTGAAGCCCAGGCCTTCGAGGATTTCCTCGGTGCGGGCCTGCATGGTGTAGCCGCCCAGCGCTTCGAAGCGCTCCTGCAAGTCGGCCAGCTTTTCTACCAGCTCGTCGGAGTAGTTGGTTTCGAACTCGAGCAGGATTTCGTCAATCTTCTTCTGCACGTCGAGGGCCTCCTCGAAGGCCTGCATGGCCACGTGCAGGATGGGCTCGTGCGTGTCGTAGCTAAGCAGATCCTGGTTCAGAAAGCCCAGGCTCACCTCCTTGCTCATCGAGATGGAGCCGCCGTCGGGCTTGTACTCGCCCACCAGAATGCGCAGCAGCGTGGACTTGCCGTTGCCGTTGAGGCCAATCAGCCCGATTTTGTCCTTGGGCTTGATGTGGAGGCTGGCCTTGTCGTACAGGGCGCGGGAGCCGAAATGGAAGTCGAGGTCGGAAATGGAAATCATCCTACGTGTTACGGGTGCAAGCTATGAAGCCGCAAAGGTACGGGTTTATGAGGCTTGCCCGCATAGCCAAGGCCGGCAGCATAGTACCAGCCGGCTGGCCAGCCGCCCCGGATTAGCCAGCCAGCCGCATTTGCCGGCCTAAACGGCCGGCTATTTCCGCAACAGTTGCCTCACCCTCCAGGCACAAGGCAGCGCTATATCGGGCTGAGGAGTGCAACTCCCCGGATCTGCCATAATAGTCGACATACCTACCAATTCGATGTATTTATTGATGATTGAGTAAAAATATT
Organism: uncultured Cytophagales bacterium; assembly: GCA_963711295.1. Lineage (GTDB taxonomy): Bacteria > Bacteroidota > Bacteroidia > Cytophagales > Hymenobacteraceae > Hymenobacter. The sequence continues at coordinate 116,121 of CAVQDF010000002.1, read as the reverse complement.
ATCCAATTCTTTAAAAATCGATAAAAAAACCTCCTTTTAGCGAATCCATTAGCGGGCCGAAAATCGTAGGTTCATCAAATCTTCATTCTTCCTACCTTTTCCACACCTTTCTACATGAGAAAACCATTACTCGGCTTTCTGCTCTTCATGGGCAGTACCATAGCCGCCTACTCGCAGGCTGTAGTCGACTCTCATTTACAGTCGGCCCTCGCCAACCCCACTATGCTGCACCAGGTAGTGGTCACGTTCCAGGGTGATGGTGCCCCTTCGGCGGCCAACCTGCAACTGCTGAAAAGCCTGGGTATTCTCAACGGCCGGACCATGCATGCGCTGCCGGTAGCGGGCATTATGGCCACTACGGCCCAGGTGAATGCGTTGAGCGCCAACCCCAGCGTGGTATCGGTGTACCTGAACCGCTCGTTGCAGCAGGACAACGATGGCGCTACGGCGCTTACCGGCGTGCAGCGCGCCCGCCTCGAGCCTGTTTTCACCCAGCGCAATGGTGGCCTGCCCGTTTCGGGCCGGGGCATTGGCGTATTGGTAAACGACAGCGGCATCGATGGCACCCACCCCGACCTGAAGCTGGGCCAGAACCTGAAGCAGAACGTACTGGGCACCACCAACCTGCAGGCCCAGAACGACATGCTGCCTATTACATATGTAGAAGACGTTCCGAATACCGACCAGACGGGCGGCCACGGCACGCACGTGGCCGGTATTGTGGGGGCCACGGGCGCGGCTTCCAATGGCAAATTTGCCGGGGTAGCGCCGGGAGCTGATCTGATCGGCTACGGCACGGGCGCCGGCCTGTTCATTCTGGATGTAGTGGGTGCCTTCGACTACGCCCTCACGCACCAGTTCCAGTACAACATCCGGGTGATTACCAACTCGTTTGGTACCACCAGCGACATTGCCACCGACGTAGACCCAACCAACCCGATTGCCATCGCTACCAAAAAGTGCGTAGACCGGAACATGGTCGTGGTGTTTTCGGCCGGTAACTCGGGTGCTGGCTCGGGCACCATTACGGGTAGCTATAAGAAAGCGCCCTGGGTTATCTGCGTAGCCAACTCCGACAAGGCCGGGGTGCTGGCTCCCTCCTCTTCCCGCGGCCGTAAGGGCGTGAGCGGTAACGTAACCATTGGTGGCCAGACCCTGCCCTGGCGCGACGAGCCGACCATTACGGCTCCCGGCACCGACATCGTATCGACCCGCACTGTTTCGCCCGTGGGCGTGCTCAGCACCCAGAAGGATGCCGAAACCATTCCACCGGCTCAGCTGCCCTTCTACACCACCCTCACCGGTACGTCGATGGCGGCCCCGCACATCGCCGGCATTGTGGCCCTCATGCTCGACGCCAACCCCAACATGACCCCGGCGCAGGTAAAAACCATTCTGGAGGAAACCGCCACCAACCTGCCCAACCGCGAGTCGTGGGAAGTGGGCCAGGGCATGGCCAACGCCTACGCCGCCATCGACCGGGCTTACCGGCTGGCGGGCTACGGCCCCACGGTGAATGCCCGGCGGGCGTTCTTCAGCACCGTGAACACGGCCGTAAGCAACTCGCCGTACACCATCAACTTCAACCCTGCTACCACGGCCACCAACACCCGCACGTTCAGCGTGCCTACGGGTACGAGCTCCCTGGAAGTGAGCTGCAAAGTGTCGGGCCTGCTGGGCGAAACCGGCAACCCGGTTAACCTGGTGCTGCTCTCGCCCTCGGGCAAGCGGTATGCCTCGGGCATTTCGGTGCTCTTCGCCCTCAGCCCCGGCCGTGCCGTGGCCGTAGCCGGCCCCGAGTCGGGTACCTGGACGATACGGCTGGAAGGCCTGCAGGGCGCGGCAATTCCCGAAACGGTTGCCGGCACCATCTCCCTGAACCAGTCGCAGGGCACTTCGGGCCTGAACGACGTAGCCAGCCACCCAGCCAAAGCCTCCATCGAAATGGCCATCGGCAAGCGCCTGATGGACGGGCAGAACAACGGCTTCAAGCCCGACCAGAACCTGAGCCGCATTCAGCTGGCCGACTACCTGATGATGGGCCAGGCAATCCGCCAGGCGCTGCCACTCAACGGCCAGGCAACCTTCACGGATGTTAGCGCCGACGAGCAGCTGCTGGCCCAGTCGGTTACGAACCAGGGCGCCGCGCTGCGCGACCGTAACTATGAGCAAAACGGCGTGATGCTGCCCGTAGGTGCCGGCAAATTCGGCCCCAACCAAGCGGTAGACCGCGCCAGCCTGGCGTACTCGCTCGTTCAGAGCCTGGGCCTGCAGAACAAAGCCACGCAGAGCTCCGGCCAGGTAACGGTTGAAGTAGACGGCAAGCGCCTCGTTATTGAAGATGCTGATCAGATTCCGGCCGGCCTGGCAGGTTACGTACAGGTAGCCCTGGACATGAACATCATCAACGCCTTCTACTCCGTGACGCAGGGTCCTTACGACCTTAAGCCGGTACTCCACGCCACTTTCAAGCCTGCCCAGGCAGTAAAGCGCGCCGACTTCGCCGTCATCGTTACCCGCACCCACGACCAGTGGACGTCGGCACCGAAAGACGTACCAGCCGGCTCTTCGGCGCTGGTGGCTGCCCCCGAAACGGCTCCGGCCAAAGCATTTGCCGCCTTCGCTGCTCCGAACCCCTTCTCCGATCGGGCCACGCTCAACTACTACGTTGCGCAGGAGGGCCCCGTTAGCCTGGAGCTTTACGACCTGATGGGCCGCAAGGTGCAGACGCTGGTAAAAGGTGCCCAGAGCGCCGGCTACCACGAGCAGGCTATTGAAGGAAGCCAGCTACCCGCCGGCACCTACCTCTTCAAGCTGCGGGCCAACAAAACCACGGAAAGCGGCCGCCTGGTGCTCACCCACTAAGCTCCCTTACCTCACTGTCACCCGGTATCCGGGCGCAAAAAAGGCCGGCTCCGATGAGCCGGCCTTTTTTTGTGAAGCCGCGGGCCGTTTCTTACGCTAACGCCCGCGGCCCCAACGCACAACGGCCCGGCAGTACGAAACTGCCGGGCCGTTGGAATGCTGAAACGACAACCGAAACTACGCCTCGCCGCGGGCCGGGTAGTTCTTGTCTTTGACAAACTTGAGGCCGCCCAACAGGTCCTCAAAATCGGGGCGGGTGAAGGGCATGGTCTGGATGGAGGAGGCGTAGAGCGTGCCGTCGGGCTTCACCAGAAACAGGCCGGGCTCACTGAATTCGGCCGGTTCCGAGTCGCTGATACCTTTGGAGATGTACAGGCCCCACTCGCGGGCCTTTTCAATGGAGAGGCCGTAGCCCAGCGTTACGTCGGCAATGTTCCAATCCTGCTTGGTTTTCTCGGCCAGCTCCTGGGTGTTGGTCGAAATGGCCACGGCCTTGATGCCGAGGGCCTCAAAGTCGGCGAGCTTGGTTTGCAGCTGCTGAATATTCTTTCTGCAGACCGGGCAGTGATGGCCCCGATAAAAGACCAGCATAGTCATATACTCGGGCTGGGCGTCGGCCAGGCTGAAGCTGCCGCCACCTACCAGGTTCACATCGAGCGTGGGTACTTGCGTTCTGGGCTTAGTCATGATGAAGCGTTCAAGGGTGAATATGTATGTAGCTACATGCTTATACTACCCCACCCCTGAATTGTTCCGTCGGCACCCTTCCAGGGCCTCGGCCCGACTCGCCCGCCGCTACCAGTAGCCCGCTCCCCTACCCCACGAACGGCCCCTTGAACTGCGGGGCAGCACGCTTTTTCGAGGCCTGCTCGTAGGCGTAGGCCAGGGCCAGCAGCGGGCCTTCCTGCCAGGCCGTGCCCACAAACGAGAGGCCCACCGGCAGCCCGTAGGCCTGGCCCATGGGCACCGTTACGTGGGGGTAGCCCGCCATGGCGGCCGGCGACGAGAAGCCCGGGCCGCCACCCGAGTCGCCGTTGATCAGGTCGATGCAGCGGGCGGGGGCGTTGGTGATGGCCACGATGCCGTCGAGGCGGTTCTTGCTCAGCACCCCATCGAGGGCCGCGCGGGCTCCTTCGTGCGACTTTTTCAGGGCTTTCAGGTAGGCCGGGGTTTTCAGGTCGCCGAGCTTTTCGGAGGCCTCCAGAATTTCCTGCTGGAAGAAGGGCATGGCCTTGGCCTTGTTCTGGGTGTTGAACTGGATGACGTCGGCCAAAGTCTTGACTTGCGCGTCGGTGCCGGCCAGGTACTGGTTTACGCCGTCCTTAAACTCGTAGAGCAGCACGTCGTACTCGGCCTGGCCCAGCGGGTCGGTGAGCTTCTCGACTTCCACTTCCACGATGGTTGCGCCCTGGGCCTTGAGCACTTCCAGGGCGGCCAGCAGCAGTGGCACGGCCTCCGAAGCACCTTTCAGGTGGCCCTTTTCCACGCCCAGGCGCTTGCCCTTCAGCGCGTCGGCCTTCAGGAAAGTGGTGTAGTCATCCGCGGCTTTGCCCTCACCGGCCTTGGTGGCCGGGTCGCGGGGGTCGGGGCCGGCCAGGGCCGCCAGCAGCAGGGCCGCATCGTGGACCGAGCGGGTCATGGGGCCGGCCGTGTCCTGGGTGGCCGAGATAGGGATGATACCGGCGCGGCTCCAGAGGCCCACCGTAGGCTTGACGCCCACCAACCCGCTGCACGAGGCCGGCGACACAATGGAGCCGTCGGTTTCGGTGCCGATGGCGGCAGCGCAGAAGTTGGCCGAGGCGGCCGCCCCCGAGCCGGCCGAGGAGCCGCTGGGGGTGCGGTCGAGGATGTAAGGGTTCTTGGTCTGGCCGCCCACGCTGCTCCAGCCGCTGGTGCTGCGCGTGGAGCGGAAGTTGGCCCACTCGCTCAGGTTGGTTTTGCCCAGCACCACGGCTCCGGCGGCGCGCAGCTTCTCTACAATAAAGGCATCCTGTTTGGCGCGGTGGCCGGCCAGGGCCAGCGAGCCGGCAGTGGTCGGCTGCTGGTCGGCGGTGTCGATGTTGTCCTTGAGCAGAATGGGGATGCCGTGCAACGGCCCCCGGGTTTTGCCCGACTTGCGCTCCTGGTCGAGGGCGTGGGCCAGGTCGAGGGCTTCGGGGTTGGTGAGCAGCACGGCATTGAGACGGGGGCCGGCCTGGTCGAGGGCCTTGATGCGGTTGAGGTAGAGTTCCGTGATGCCCCGGGAGGTGAGCGTACCGCGCTGCATTTTCTCCTGCAGCTCGGCCAGCGTATTTTCCAGCAGCTCGAAGTCGGCGGCTTCGGCGGCGGGTGGGGCGGCGGCGGCAGATTCGGCGGCCGGGGCTTTTTCGGCTGGCGACGAGCAGGCGGAGAGGGAAAGCACGGACAGGCTCAGACCGGTAAGCGAACTGTTGCGCAGGAAGATTCGACGGTTCATAAGGGCAGTAGTTGAGGCTTCAAGATAGGCCGGAATCCCGGAGGATCGAAATTTTCTCCCGATTCAGTACCTGGCTAAAACCCCTGCCAAATTACGTAATGCATGTAGCTACACTAAATTAATCAGCCGGGGCGTTCGAGTGGCGGACAGCGGCCGAAACGAGGGGTGTGCCGTTCGCGTACTATGTTGCCACCTGCATTGCGGTTATGCTGGGTGCTGGCGTTGTATCGTCATTGATTTGCCCGGGTTCATTACGACTTATCTTATTTCTCCCTGCTTATGTCTCTGCGGCTGATTCTGGAAACGCCGGACCTGCTTATCAGCCACGATGCGGCCAACGACTGGCTGTACGTAAGCTGGCTGGGCAGCCACGACCAGGAGTCGGCGCGCGCGTGCTGCCGGCAAATTCTGACCGTTTTTGAACAGTACCCCACCAGCAAAATCCTGAACGATAATTCGGGCGTGGTAAATCCGAATGCCCAACTCACCGAGTGGGGGTTGCGCTGGCTGCAGCAGCTGTATGCGCTCGGCCTCCGCTATGCGGCGTGGGTATACGCCCCCAACTATCCGGGTCGCAGCCCTTCGGATGCCCTCGTGCAGTACCTCGACAAGCCAGTTGTAGTAACCTTCGACGACCTGGCCACGGCTCACGATTGGCTGCAACGTCAGCGGCTGCTACCTTCCTAAGGCTCTGGCCGCCGATATATAGAGCACCAAATTCGCCCTCCTCTAGTCGCCCTCGCTCAGCTTTTTGGCCAGGGGCGCAGGCACCCCGGCGCTGTTGAGCAGGCCGCTTACGAGGCCCTGCCGCCAGAGCGTGAGCACGGAGTAGCGGCGCTCCCGGGCTGAGTGCATATTACCGGTTTTCAGCTTCTGCCCGGGCTTTCGGGGGTTGTCGTCGCGGATGACGAGGCCGTTGATGGCCGTGGTTTCGAGGCGGTGCAGCAGGCCGGGTTTGTTTTGGCGGTTGAGGCGCTGCAATTTCAGGTTAGTGTAGCGGGCACGCATGGTGCCGCGGGCCGCCTGCTGGTCGAGCTGCATCCGAAAATCAATTCGCTCAATGAGCCCACTCCGGAACCGGATGCCGCGGGTAGGCACGGTCATGGGGTTGAGGATGGAAAGCGGGGCCTTATAGAACGTGCCGCTGACCGTATGCCGGCCCGCCGGGTCGAGCACGTTGGCCCGCAGCTGCACGCGGGCCCGGCACCGGCCCTGGAGCAGGCCGCTGGCCGTACCCATAAGCGGATGGGCCGCGCTCATCCGGGCCGGGTCGTTGCTGACGTTGCGCAGCGTGCCCCCGAAGTCAGTAATCTGAATCAAGCCGGGCTGCGCATTACGGGGGGCACGGTACTGGGCCGTAATGGTACCCTGCCCGATGCGCAACCGGTCGATGGCTACCCGGAACGGCACCCGGGCCAGCTCCTCGGGCGTGACGTGCGATATGCTGGGGTTTTGGGCGAACCGGCCGTCGCTGCGGGTACTCACGCGGGCCTTGGTGATGGTAAGAGCGGCAGCCCGTAACTCGTAGCGGTTAGCGGCTGCTTTGAAATCGAGGCCGGCAAAGGACAGCGTAGGGACGCGTACCGTAACGTGGGCCGCCTGGTGGCCTTTGGCGCGCGACAGGCCTACCACCGATAGGGTGGGCAGCACCAGCACCTGGCGCACGGCCAAGTGCCCCCGGCGCGTATCGGCGTGCAAACTGCTCCATTGCGCATGGTAATAAGGCGCCTGGAGGGTTGCGGTGGCCAAACCAGTGCGCAGCTGCCAGGCCTGGGCATAATAGATTCGGCCAGCCGGGCCACCAGGGTAGGGTAGAATTCGCAGATCAGTGGCGGCCACGGCTACGGCCCGGACGGTTGGCGCTTCACTTATCCCCGCTACCAGCAGCTGCCCGCCGCTGCTGGCCAGGGCGGCCAGCCGGCACTCGCGCAGGTAGGGTGCCAGCAGGGCATGAAACGGTGGCGGCGCGGTGGCCGGCAACGTGAGGGCCAGCCGGGGCCGGTGCAGCCCCAGCGAATCGGCCCGGAAGCGGCGACGGGAAAGGGCGGCGGCATCGAGGCCGGTGAGCACCAGCCGGGGCAGCGCCAGACTTAGGCGCAGGGCGGCGCTGCGCCGGGGCCCAATGGGCTGATTAGGATGTACCGCCAGCGAATCGAGTACCAGCTGGCGGGCCCGGCTGGAAAAGCGTCCCGCCGCCAGCGCCAGCGTGTGGCCCGGCACCCGCGCCCGCAGCCCCCGCACCCGCCCCGCCACCGAAGCCGCGTACCCGATGCGGGCCGAATCGGCGGCACCGGCGGCGCTCAGCCGCAGGTCGCGCACCGTCAGGTCGGCGTGGGCGAGGCGGCCCTGGGGCTGGGCTGCCTCGCCGTAGCGGCCGTGCAGGTGGCGCACCGTGAGGTAGCCAATGCGCAGGCCGCCGCCCGGTAGCTGCGCGTGCACCGGCCCGCCGCTGCCCAGCCCGGCCGGCAGCCGGCCGAGGGCCACGGCCACCGAATCGAGGCGCAGGCTATCGAGGGGCACCTCCCGGCCCCTCAACAAGTCCCAGAGCCCCACCCCACGCAGGTACAGGCGGCCCAGCGCTACGGTAGCCGGAGGTAGCGAATCGATGGGATGAGCGGCGCTGGTGGTGAGGTGGGCGGCCCGGATATCGACCTCGCGGAGCCGCAGGTTGGTGCGCAGGCTACCCACCCGCAGGCGGTAACGGCCGTGGCTGGCGGTACGCACCTTATCTTGAAGGGTGCGTTTCAACCAGGGGTCGAGCCCGAAGGTTAGCCCCAGCCAAACCGCCAATGCCAGCCCGATGAGCCCACCCAGCACCCACCGGCCCCAGGGGCGGCCAGAAGTGGCAGTGGCAGGTGGCCGGCTGGCAGACAAGGTAGCGGGGGAAAGCAAGTGGGGAAGGCTTATTGAAGTGGGGGCTTATCGCAACGCGCGCGCCCCGGGTAACCGCGGGTTCCGCTTCGTTTACGACTTTTGCTCCGGCTATCTACCACCGGCTGGCCGGTCGGGTTGTCCCGACGGGCGCTTTTTTTACGCCCCGCGCCGTAAGGGCCGCGCCCGGCCATCGAAAACCACTGGTTCTGCGTATCATTCCCCGGATTTCCAATCAATTATCTGTGGCTTCTACTACTTTACCCATGCTTGCCATCACCAGCCTGCTCAACACCCAAAACGCCGACCGCATCAACCGGCTTATTCAGAGCCTGGAAACCGAGTTCGGCCTCGATGATGTGCAGGCCACGCCCGACCCGCACATTACCTACCAGCTGGCGGGCGTGCGCAAACGCTCGGCCCTGCGGCAGGTGCTGCACGAGGTAGCCCGCCGCACCAAGCCCTTTATGGCCCACACCACCGGGCTGGGCATTTTTCCGGGCCCCAATCCAGTCATCTATATTCCGGTGCTGCGCTCCGATGCCCTCAACCAGCTCCACTACCGCATTCACCAAGCCACGGCTCCGCTGTGCCTGCGCACCGATAAGTTCAGCGGCCCCGACTGCTGGCTGCCCCATATCTCGCTGGCTTTGCACGACACCACGCCCGAGCTATTGGGGCCCGTGATGCAGTACCTCAACTGCCAAACCTTCGATCTGAAGCTAGCCATTACAAACCTGGCCATTCTGCGCGAGGAAGACGAACAGTTCGTGCCCGAGAAGATTTTCGGCTTCGAGGGCCACAAGCTCGAAGTGGCGCCGTCGCTGTTCGGCGACGAATAATAGCCGGGGCCGGTAAAATCCGGTCTCCGACCGTGCATTACTGGCGGCTGTATCCGACCTTTACCCCGTACTCACCTTTTTAGCTGCTTATGTACCCTACGCTGCTGCTTTTGCACTCCTGGACGCGCTGGCTCGTGCTGGTGTTTGGTTTGATTGCTATTTTTCGGGCCTTCACGGGCTGGCAAAGCCGCCGCTCCTTCGTGGGAGCCGACAACGCCATGGGTGCCTCCTTCGTGGGCTCGATGCACCTGCAACTGCTGCTGGGCATCGTTCTATACTTCGTGAGCCCGGTAGGGGCCAAAGCCTTCGAAACCGTGGGCAAAGCCGTGATGAAAGACCCCACGGGCCGCTTCTTCGCCATGGAGCACCTGGTGGGCATGCTGCTGGCCGTTATTGCCGCCCAGGTAGGCCGCACACTTTCCAAGAAAGCCAACAGCCCGGTGCTTAAGCACAAAAAAGCCTTCACCTGGTTTTTGGTCGCCCTGCTGATTGTGGTGGTGATGATTCCGTGGGGCATCTGGAATCCGGCCCGGCCGCTGTTTCGCATGTAATCCGCTCTTGCAAAACAACTTATCCATCTTGAAAAAGACCGCCTCACGAGGCGGTCTTTTTTTATGGCCCGCAGATGCACTCCGGCGCGAATGTATATCTTGCCTGCGTCTTATGCTTTTCCTTCCCACCCAACCCCTTTCGCCCTCGATGAAACAGCTTTTCCCCCTGGCCCTGCCCCTGCTGCTATTGGCCAGCTGCGAGCAGCCCGCCGCCACCGAAATAGCTCCCGTACCCGGCACCGCCCAGGCCAACCTGCAAGTAGCCCCATCCGTTGACTCGTACATGCGCGGCTATGCCAAATACGAGCAGTGCCTGTGGGGATACGGCGCCTGCGCCGTGGCAGCGACCGAGGAGGTGGAGCAACCAGCCACCGATGGCGGCAACACGCTGAGCCAGTCCGGCGTGGCCGCCAACCCCCGCGTGCCGCGGGTACGCCTCTGGCTTAGCGGCAAGCAGCTCGACGTGCAGTTCCTTACGCCCTACGACCCGGCAGTAAAGAAAATCACGATCCGGGACGGAGAGGAATTTTTCGTGGCACAGCCCGAAACCAACGCCCTCGGGGCCCACGCCATCAAAGTAAAAAGCGGCTCTTATCCCATTGATGAGAAATGGGGCGAAAACGGCGGTGTGCACTTCAAGGTGCAGGTATATTAGGTCTTACAACCCTCTGGAAAAGGCCCCACAACAACCGTTGCGGGGCCTTTTTTTGCGCGTACCCAGTCTGGTTTGGCTACTTTTACGCTAGCTCACATAGTGGCTCAGGCATGCTGGTGGGCAACCGGGCAACCTGTCAGGCAGAGGAGCCTGTTGATTCCCTGCCCGGTTTTTGTGGCTCGTAGTGCCACCTTATTCCCGGCCCGTTCAGCTTTCTGCTTTTGCGTTTATCCGTTTTCCTGCTGCTATTTTTTCTGTTTTCCGGCCCCGTATTCAGCCAGCGGGCACCCGCCACGGTGGTAGCCCGGCCCGGCGACGGAGCCCACGCGTTGCTTCGCCGCTACGGCCTTACCTCAGGCCAGCACTTCCGGCAGTTTGTAGCCCTCAACAAAGCCAACCTGACCACCAACAACGGCCTCATTGTGGGCCGCCGCTACCGCCTGCCCACGGGCGCGGCAGCCCGCGCCACGGCCACGACCCGTTCCTCGGGCGGTAGTCCATCTGTACTGAAAGCCCCGATATTTGGCTCGCAGTACAGCCGGGTGCGCATTCTCGACCGCACAATGCGCGGGGCGGTGTTTTACCTTTCGGCCGGGCACGGCGGCCCCGACCCGGGCGCCTTGGGCAGGTACGGGCCTCACCGCCTGGCCGAAGACGAGTATGCCTACGACGTAACGCTACGCCTGGCCCGGGTACTGATGGAGCATGGGGCCACGGTTTATCTGCTGGTGCAGGACCCCAACGACGGCATCCGCGACGCGAGCATCCTCAAAATCGACCATGACGAGGTCACGTTTCCGCACCAGCGCATTCCGCTCAGCCAGCTCGGCCGGCTGCAACAGCGCGTGGTGCAGGCCAATAAGCTTTATGCCCGCCACAAAGGAGCTTATCAGCGCCTGCTGGCCCTGCACGTAGACAGCCGTAGCAAGGGCGAGAATATCGATGTGTTCTTCTACCACCACGCCAGAAGCGCGGCTGGCCTGCGCCTGGCCAAAAATATCCACCGGGTATTCACGGCGCGCTACCGGCGGGCCCAGCCTAACCGGTCTTATTCCGGCAATGTGTCGCCGCGCAGCAGCCTGTACGTGGTGCGCAACAGCCACGCCCCGGCCGTGTTCATGGAGCTGGGCAACATCCAGAATGCCCGCGACCAGCAGCGTTTCCTGCTCGCCGACAACCGCCAGGCCCTGGCCAACTGGATTTACGAGGGCCTGCGAGCTGATTATACCAGGAAGTGAGTTGTCAGTTGCTGGTTATCAGTTGTCAGTTGTATGCAGGAAAAAGAACGGTCATGCTGAGCATGTGGCGCATCAAGCCAGGGTGCGCAGCCGCAGTCGAAGCATCTCTACTGCAATGGTAATCCTGACGCTTGGGTTAGTTTGGCAACGAAGCGGTAGAGATGCTTCGACTACGGCTCCGCACCCTGGCTTGATGCGCCACATGCTCAGCATGACGGGCCTTTTGCCCAGCTACTACTCTCTCCTGCAACTGACAACTGACAACCAGCAACTGACAACTGACAACCGGCAACTGACAACTGACAACTGACAACTCATCTACGGGTTCATCAGCAGGAAGAGCAGGTTGTGGTAGAGGATACCCTGGTCGCCGTCGTAGATGCCGTCGAGGCCGGCGTCTTCCAGGAGGGCTTCTACTGCTTCGTAGTCCTGGAGGAAGTCGATTTCTACGTCTACCTCGCCGGGAACCTGGGTATGGGTGAGGTAACGGCGACGGGGTTCGATGGTAATAAAGAGCTTCTGATACTCGGTGCGCGCAATGAGCAGGGCCTGGCAGGCGTGCAGTACGTCTTCACCATCCGCGTCTTCACCGTGGGTGTAAACGGTTGTTTTTTCGGCCTCGGTCGTGTGCTGGAGGAAGGTCAGGGTATCGAGGGACATAGCGCGGACGGGCAGAACGGTGAGGCCCTAAGGTACGGTTTGCCCGGAGGAATGCCCGGCCCGCAATAGGGAAGGTTGGCAGAAACGGTATCTTCACGCTACCCAAACTTCCTTCCCACCCCCAAACCCCACCCCCATGACCAACCCCGCCGACCACGCCTGCATCAACGGCCAGCGCCTGAACCCGGAGAGCCTGATGATGAGCTATGGCTACACCCCCGCCTGGAGCGAAGGGGCCATTAAGCCTCCCATCTTCCAGACGTCGACCTTCGTGTTCAAGAACGCCGAGGAGGGTAAATCCTTCTTCGAGCTGGCCTATGGGCTGCGGCAGGCCGACCCCGACGAGGAAATGGGCCTCATCTATTCCCGCCTCAACAACCCCAGCCTCGAAATCCTGGAGCACCGCCTCACCCTCTGGGACGGGGCCGAGGAAGCCGCCTCCTTCGCCTCGGGCATGGCCGCCATCAGCACTACGCTGCTGGCCCTGCTGCAGCCCGGCGACGTGGTGCTGCACTCCGAGCCCGTGTACGGCGGCTCCGATTTCTTCCTGAAAAACGTGCTGCGCAAGTTCGGCATTGAGGCCGTGGGCTTCCGGCCCTCTGCCAGCGTAGAGGAAATGCAGGCCCAGGCCGCCGCTATTGCCCCCGGCCGCCTGGCCATGATTTACGTGGAAACGCCCGCCAACCCCACCAACCACCTCATCGACCTGGAAGCCTGCGCCGCCCTGGCCCGCCAGTACGCCACGCCCGACAAGCCCGTGCGCTTCGTGGTCGACAACACCTTCCTGGGCCCCGTGTTCCAGCACCCGCTCAAGCACGGCGCCGATGTGGTGCTGTACTCGGCCACCAAGTTCCTGGGTGGCCACTCCGACCTGATTGCCGGCGCCGCGCTCAGCAGCCACGCCCTGATGAAGGAAATTAAGGGCATGCGCACGTTCATGGGTACCATGTGCGACCCCAACACCGGCTGGATGCTCATGCGCAGCCTCGAAACGCTCAAGCTGCGCATGGAGCGCGCCGCTCAGTCGGCCCAGGTAATTGCCGACTGGCTGCGCGAGCACCCGCTGGTCGAGCGCACCCACTACCTCACCCACCTCGAAGGCAACCCCGCCCAGCAGGACATTTACAACCGCCACTGCCTCTCGCCGGGCTCCATGATTTCGTTCGATATCAAGGGCGGCGAGGCCGAAGCCTTCCGCTTCCTCAACGCGCTGCGCCTCATCAAGCTGGCCGTGAGCCTGGGCGGCACCGAGAGCCTGGCCGAGCACCCCGCCACCATGACCCACTCCGACATCACGGTCGAAGACCAGAAGGAAATGGGCATCACCCCCCAAATGATTCGCCTGAGCATCGGCGTGGAAGATCCGCAGGATTTGATGCTGGATCTGAGCCAGGCCTTTGAGGCCGTGGGTGTGTCGAAGAAGGCTAAGGTGGCGGAAATGGCGTAACCTAGCCTTATTCAATAAACAATAGGCCAGTAAACAGTCGGGCGGATAGCATTTGCAGCTATCCGCCCGACTTTTTACTGGCCTATTGCCTTTATAACGGTTCCATAAACAGTGCAACCCGGCTGATGTAGAGACGCATAGTTGCGTCTCAGCGTTGAACGACGACGTAACAACGGCGCGGACAAGGAGACGCATATTATGCGTCTCTACAACTGGGCATACCGTTCACGAAACCGCTATAATATCAGCCAGCGGTAAATCCGAAATCAATAAAAAACTACCTGACGCCGTAGAAGTTACTTAGAAGTACAGAAAGAACGGATGTTACCCCTACTATAAAAACACCGACGATGACAGCTTCATTTCTAACACCAATAATCATGAGCAGCTTACTCCTTTTTGATTTTAGCTCCTCCTCCGACTGGTCGGCGTGGGAAGTAGAGAATGACGTGGTTATGGGAGGAAAATCCTCCAGCAAAATTTCGCGAAGCGACGAGGGAAATGCTGTTTTCACCGGATATGTTTCGCTGGAAAATAACGGCGGATTTGCTTCTATGCAATATCATTTTGCCCCCAAAGACATAAGTGGCTGCGATAAAGCCCTCATCCGCTTGAAAGGTGATGGCAAAGAATATCAATTCAGGTTAAAGGCCAAGCTGAACGAAAAGGCATCGTATATCTATACGTTCAAAACCAGCGGAGCATGGCAAACCATCGAAATTCCGCTTGGCGAAATGGAACCCACCTACCGGGGAAACAAGCTGAATCTGCCCAACTTCAATGCCAGTAAGATTCAGGAAATCCGGTTCTTGATAGGCAATAAAAAAGCAGAGAATTTCAGGCTGGAAATAGATAAAATCGAGCTGCGGTGAAGCATAGCTTGATTTAAAAAATCAGCAGCTTTTCTCCCCAACCTTGGTATAAACAGCAAAACGCCGCTGCTGCAACCCAAGGCTGCAGCAGCGGCGTTTTGCTGTTTATGCTAAGCGGCAATTATTGCCCCAGCACCATGGCAAACACCAGCGGCGCTACAATCGTAGCGTCCGACTCGATGATGAACTTGGGCGTGTCCTGGCCCAGCTTGCCCCAGGTGATTTTCTCGTTCGGCACGGCGCCGGAGTAGCTGCCGTAGCTGGTCGTCGAGTCCGAAATCTGGCAGAAGTAGCCCCACAGCGGCACCGAGGTGCGGCCCAGGTCCTGGTGCAGCATGGGCACCACGCAGATGGGGAAGTCGCCGGCAATGCCGCCGCCAATCTGGAAGAAGCCCACTTTGCTTTCCTCGGTGGCCTGCTTGGTGTACCAGTCGGCCAGGTAAATCATGTACTCGATGCCGGTGCGCACGGTGTGCACGTTCTTGATGTCGCCCGAAATCACGTGGCCGGCGAAGATGTTGCCCAGCGTGGAGTCTTCCCAGCCGGGGCAGATGATGGGCAGGTTTTTCTCGGCGGCGGCCAGCATCCAGGAGTCCTTGGGGTCAATCTGGTAGTACTGCTCCAGCTCGCCCGACTTCAGAATCTGGTAGAAGAACTCGTGGGGGAAGTACTGCTCGCCGGCCTTATCGGCCTTCTCCCAGAACTTGAGCACCGAGTGCTCGAGGCGGCGCATGGCCTCCTCTTCGGGAATGCAGGTGTCGGTTACGCGGTTCATGTGGCGCTCCAGCAAGGCCTGCTCGTCGGCGGGCGTCAGGTCGCGGTAGTTGGGCACCCGCTCGTAGAAATCGTGGGCCACGAGGTTGAAGATATCTTCCTCGAGGTTGGCGCCGGTGCAGCTGATGATCTGCACTTTATCCTGGCGGATCAGTTCGGCCAGCTGAATACCCATTTCGGCGGTGCTCATGGCCCCGGCCAGGGTAATCATCATCTTACCACCCTCGGCCAGGTGCTTGTTGTAGCCCTCGGCCGCATCGATGAGCGCGGCGGCGTTGAAGTGGCGGTAGTGGTGCTTGAGGAAGTTGGTTACGTTCATTTTTTAAGCTGTTAGCTATTAGCTGTTAGCTGATAGCTCTTGGGGTGAATAAATCTCGTTTTGCTACACTCTACGGAAGCTAACAGCTAATAGCTGTCAGCTAATAGCTCAACAATTACACCGGCTCCTCAATCATGAGGTTGTGGTTGGTGTAGATGCAGATGTCGGCGGCGATGTGCAGGGCCTCCTCTACCATCTGGCGGGCCGTTAGGTGGGGGGCGTGCTTTTTCAGGGCCAGGGCGGCCGACTGGGCGTACATCGAGCCGGAGCCGATGGCGGCCACGTCGTTGTCGGGCTCCAGCACGTCGCCGGTACCGGCGATGATGAGCAGCTCGTCCTTGTCGCAGACCACCATCATGGCTTCGAGCTTGCGCAGGTACTGGTCTTTGCGCCACTCCTTGGCCAGTTCGATGGCAGCGCGGCGCAGCTGGCCGCTGTAGTTGCCGAGCTTCTCCTCAAATTTATCGAGCAGCATAAAGGCATCGGCGGTGGAGCCGGCAAAGCCGGTGACCACCTTGCCGTCGTGGAGCTTGCGCACTTTGCGGACGTTGCTTTTAGCAACGTGCTTGTCCATGGTGGCCTGGCCGTCGGCCCCGAGGGCCACCTGGCCGTTGTGGCGAATTCCCAGGACGGTAGTAGAACGGATTTTCATGGCAGAATCGGAATAAAGAAAGCGCCGGTTGCGGCGCAGGGCGCAAAGCTACGGGAATCCGGCCGGAACGACGAGCCTGCCCGGCAAGGCCTTGCCGGGCAGGCTCGTCGTTCTTCACCCCGGCACCGGCCTGCTTACCGGGCGCCGTTGCGCGGGTCGGCAGTGGGCGTGAGCTGGTAGTCGTGGGGGGGCTGGAGGCCGGCCAGGTGCTCCACGAAGTAGTCCCAGCGGCGGCGCATCATGTAATAGGAATACATGCCGTAGCCGTGGGCCGCGTTCGGAAACACCACCAAATCGTAGCTCTTGTTGGCCTTGGTGAGGGCTTCCACCACCAGCCAGGTGTTGTAGGGCGGCACGTTGTCGTCCATCAGGCCGTGGGCCAGCAGCAGCTTGCCCTGGAGGTTTTTGGCGAAGAGGGCGTTGGCCTGGTTGTCGTAGTTGGTGGTGCCGTCGGGGTTGGTTTTGAGCAGACCCAGGTAGCGCTCGGCCCAGTCGTCTTCGTAGTTGCGGTTTTCGTGGTTGCCCGATTCGGAGATGCCCACCTTGAAGAACTCGGGGTAGCGGAACATGGCCGCCGCCGTGGCGTAGCCCCCGCCCGAGTGCCCCCAGATGCCGGCCCGCTCCAGGTCGATGTAGGGGTAGCGCTGGGCCAGCTGGCGCATGCCGGCCATCTGGTCGGAGAGGGTATTTTCGGCCATGTTGCCGTAGCAGGCGTCGTGGTAGCTCTTGGAGCGCAGGGGGTTGCAGCTGCCCTCGATGACCACTACCACGAAGCCCAGCTCGGCCAGGGCCTGGTGGTCGGAGCGGGCCGCGCTGAACGACCAGCTGCCCACGCCCCCGCCCTGGGGCCCGGGGTAGATGTAGTTGATGATGGGGTACTTGCGCCCGGGCTCCAAAGTGGTAGGCGTAAACAGGAGCCCGTAGAGGTCGGTCTGGGCATCGGCGGCTTTCACCGTAATGGGCGTGGGCGGCTTCCAGCCGGTGGCGGTGAGGCGGGAAATATCGGTTTTCTCCAGGGTCCTGAGCAGCTTGCCCTCGGCCGAGCGCAGCACCGTTACGCCCGGCTGGTCGGGCTGGGAGTAGGTATCCACGAAGTAGTTGCCCGAGGGCGAAAAACTCACCTGGTGGTTGCCGGGCTCGGGAGTGAGCAGCTTGAGGTGCTTGCCATCGAGCCCGATGCGGTAGAGGTGGCTGAAGTAGGGGTTGCCGGGCTCCCGGCCATCGGCCAGAAAGTACAGCTGCCGCGCCTGCTCGTCCACTTTCAGCAGCTGGGTCACCACGAACTCGCCCTTGGTTATCTGGTTTTTGACCTTACCGGTGGTGGCGTCGTAGAGGTAGAGGTGGCCCCAGTTGTCGCGCTCCGAGTACCAGATGATTTCCCGGCTTTTGGGCAGGTAGCGCCAGTTGATAGCACCCTGGCCCGACTCGTACTGGGTGGCCACGGTTTCGGTGAACACCTCGCGCACGGCCCCGGTAGCGGCATCGGCAATGCGCATTTTTTCCTCCTTGTGGTCGCGCGAGGTCGAGACGAAGGCCAGCTGGCTCGCGTCGGGGCTCCAGTCCACGTCGTCGAAGGTGCCGCTGCTGGAAATATCGTCGGAGAGAGAGCCGCGGTGGGGGTCGGGTGGCTACTTGCAGGCGCACCACTTTGGCCGGGTTTACCTCCACAATCACGCGCTCAATCGTGATGATGTCCGGGTCGCCGGGCAGGGGGTATTTCCAGGTTTCCAGCTTCGGCCGGCCCACGTTGGTGGTCGTCAGGTACATGTTGCCCACCCGGCGCTGGTCCTGGCGGAAGGTGGCAATCTTGCGCGAGTCGGGCGACCAGCGCAGCACCGGTTTGTCGCTGTGGGTCCAGCCGGCGTTGTCGGTGGCGTAGCCGTAGTCGGGGGCGCCGTCGGTGGTGAGCTGGGTGAGCTGGCCGGTTTTGGTGTCGCGCATCCACAGGTTATTATCCCTGATGAACGCGGCCAGCTTCCCGTCGGGCGACACTATTTCGTTGGCCTCATCGACCTGCTTGTCCTTGGCCGGGGCGGGCGTCAGCTGGCCGGTGGCCACGTCGTAACGCCAGGTTTTGGCCGCGGCCGTGAGGGTCAGGGTTTTGGCATCGGGCGAGAACGTGAAGCTGCGGAAGGGCAGGCGGCTGGCCTCGTAGGGCTGGCCGCTGGCCTGCGACAGGGCGGCCGCCAGCCGGGCCTGGTCGAAGGCGGCGGTGCGGGTTTTGCGGGCCGGGTCTACGAGCACAAACTCGCTGCCCCGGGCCGTGAGCACACGGTACCAGAACCGGTCGTTGGCCAGCCAGGTGGGCGGTCCGGCGCTGCCATCGACCAAGGGCTGAGTGTTGTACCCCAGGAAACGTTCGGCCCGGGCATAGTCCTGGGCGGTGAGGGCCGGCCGCGCCTGGGCCGCGGCCACCGTAGGGGCCAGCAGCACCGCCGCCGCCAGCGTCAGTACGTAATTCTGCATAAAGTTGAAAGAGGGTGGAAAACCCGCCGCTGCGGGCGGGGCGGAAGGTAGCACACATTCCCGGAACCGAGCGCCCACCCCCACCCCCAAAGGCCAACTACCGGACGAATCAGGGCCTGGCCCCGGTTCGCCCGGTAGTTTGGTATTGAGCTGTAGAGACGCAATACCTTGCGTCTCGTTGTTGCT
The DNA here is from genome assembly GCA_963711295.1 of uncultured Cytophagales bacterium. Lineage (GTDB taxonomy): Bacteria > Bacteroidota > Bacteroidia > Cytophagales > Hymenobacteraceae > Hymenobacter. Next base: position 97,268 of record CAVQDF010000002.1, on the reverse strand, counting down.
GACGTTGGGTTAATACTGCACGATTTCGGTTGTTCAACGACGATACACCATGCTCGGTAGCCCTTGAGAGCTGCCCGGTTTCGGTTGTTCAACGACGAGACGCAAATATGCGTCTCTACAACGTATTGGCAGCAGGTTAGAACTTAGCCTGCAGCTTGGCGAAGTAGAAGCGGCCGTTGGCACCCATCTGCACGGGGTCCCAGGCGCCGCCGGTTTCCGTGAGTTGGGGGTTGAACAGCGTGGGGTAGCGGTTGAACAGGTTGGTGCTTCCCACGATTACCTGCAGGTGGTTGGTGAGGGCGTAGCTCAGCGTCAGGTCGGTCGTGATGCGGGCGTCGTAGTTCATTGGGTTGCCGTCCCAGTCAATCAGGTCTACGCCGGCAAAGCGCACGAAGCGCAGCAGCGTGCCGAAGCGGCCCAGCTGGTAATCAAACGTGAGGTTGATTTTGGACGGCGGCGCCGACGCCTTCACGAAGGCCTGCTCGCGGGGGCCGAAGAAGTCGTCTTCCCGGCCCGTGAGGCGGCCGGAGGTCTGCACCCGGTCGATTTTGAGCTGGTTGAAGTTGGCGGCCAGCGTGGAGTTCAGGCGGCCGGCGCCCAGGGTGGCGGTGTGGTTGAGCACCACGTCGAGGCCCAGGGAGCGGGTGTCGGCGGCGTTGGCAAAGAACTGGGCCTGGCCTACGTTCAGGGCCACCAGGTCGGGCCCGATAACCGGGTCGTCGTTGCCGAACTGGCTGGTGAGCACCACCCGGTCCTGTACCTTGATGTAGTAGCCGTCCACGGTCAGGCTCAGGGCCGAGCCGATGCGGCTGGTCAGGCCCACGTTGGCGCTGTTGGAGGTTTCCTGGCGCAGGGCCGGAATGCCCAGCTTCTGGGTAACGGGACTGTTGTTGCGGGCCAGCAGCACTTCCACCGGCTGCCCCTGAATGAAGTTGGTGAAGGTGGAGTTGAAGTTGATCTGGGCCAGCGAGGGCGCCCGGAAGCCGGTGCTGTAGGTGCCGCGCAGGGTCAGGAATTCGGTCAGGTTGTAGCGGGTCGAAACCTTGTAGTTGAGCGTGCTGCCGAAGTCGGTGTAGTGCTCGTAGCGCAGGGCGGCGGCCAGCAGCCAGCGCTGGGTTACGCTCAGCTCGGCATCCACGTACAGGCCCACATTGTCGCGGTCGGCCTTGATGGCGTCGGTGGGCTGGAAGCCCGGAAAGCCCTGGGAGCCGCTGGCCTTGCGCAGGGAGTCGGGCGTGCCGGCCGGGTCGTAGTTGCGGTAAGAGGCTTCCTCGCCCGCGAAGAGCGAGTACCACTCCCGGCGGAATTCGGCCCCGGCGGCCACGTTCAGGCCGCTGAGTACGTTGCCGTAGTTGCGCGTCAGGCCCAGGCTCACCACGTTCTGCTGGAGCTGGAAGCCCCCGGCGTTAAACGAGGTCGGCGAAGCCGCCCCCAAAGAGGAGTTCAGCGAGTTGCGAACCCCGTACTCGAAGCGGTTGGAGCCAAAGTTGTTGCTCAGGTCCAGGTCCCAGCCGCCCAGCTTCGTGCGCAGGCCCACCACGGCCGAGGCATCTACGATGTCGCTGCTGATGATGGGGTCGAAGCCGTTGGGGTAAATGGCGGGCACGTTCCGGTCGTCGTCGGCGAAACGGGTCCAGGCGTAGGCGTCGCCCTGGCGCTTGTTGGCACCCCCGAACGCGTAGATGTGGGTCTGGTCGGTGAGGGCAAACTTGGAGTTCAGGTAGGCCGAGAGGTTCGACACCTTCGGGTCGCCGTACTCGCGGCGGGCCAGGCCATCGGGGGCCGGCACGGCCGCCCGCTGGGTGTGCTGACGCTGGTTGAAGTCGAGGGTGGTGTTGATGAAGCTGCCCTTCTCGCCCAGCCCGAGGCCGTAGTTGACGTTGGCGTTGAAGTTGCCGCCATCGAACTGCTGGTCGTCGCGGCGGTACTTGGCGTCGTAGGCCCCGTAGTTGACGTTGGCCGTGAGCTCCTTCACCGACGTTTTGAGCACGATGTTGATAACGCCCGCAATGGCATCGGAGCCGTACTGGGCCGCCGCCCCGTCGCGCAGAATCTCAATCCGCTCGATGCTGGCGGCCGGAATCACGTTCAGGTCGGTGCCGGTGTTGCCGCGCCCACGCGAGCCGAACAAATTCACCAGCGCCGACTGATGCTGGCGCTTGCCGTTCACGAGCACCAGGGTCTGGTCGGGGCCGAGGCCGCGCAGGGAGGCCGGGTCCACGTGGTCGGCCCCATCGGAGCCGGTCTGGCGGTTGGAGTTGAAGGAGGGCGCCACGAACTGCAGCAGCTGGTTGACGTCGAGCTGGCCGGTTTTGGTGGTCACTTCGCGCAAATCAATGATGTCAACCGGCGAGGGCGAGTCGGTGATGGAGCGGTTCTGGCTGCGCGAACCCACCACCTGCACGTCGCCGAGGCTGTTGGTGGCGTCGGCCAGGCGCACGCTCACCTCCCCGCTGCCGGCCACCTCCTGGGCCCCGTAGCCGATGGAACTGATTTGCAGGCGCGGTGCCGCCGAGCGGGCCTTGAGCACGAAGCGGCCGTCGTTGTCGGTGGCGGTGCCGTTGTTGGTGCCCTTTTCCACCACCGTGGCCCCGATTACGGGTTTGCCGGTGGCGTCGAGCACCTGGCCGTTGAGGGTCTGGCCCTGCCCGTAGGCCGTGGCGCTGGCCACGCACAGCGTAATTGCCAGTAGATTCTTTTTCATAGCCATACTCGATTAACTGCTTCATCATTGGGCCCGCCGACGCAACGACTGGTTTCACCATACGGCATATTACCGTATTTGTACCGGTCTATTTCACTATGAAATTTATGAGTTGCTATACCAAGTTACCCATGCACCTAGCCGCGGCAAACAGGCCCCATACGGTGGCTCCAGCCCTACCCCTAGCCACAGCAGGCGGCCGGAACAGCAGCCCACCGTAGCCCACTCCGCCCCGCAGCAGTTCATCGGAAGCCAACAAAAAAGCCAGTTCCCGGGCGGAACTGGCTTTCTGTAATCGAGCAAATCTACGATAGCTCTTAGATGAGCATCCGCAACGGGTCTTCGAGCAATGATTTCAGCGTCTGCAGGAAGGCCGCGCCGGTGGCACCGTCTACTACACGGTGGTCGCAGCTCAGCGTCACTTTCATGATGTTGCCGATGGCCAGCTCGCCGTTTTTCACCACGGCCGTCTGCTTGATGCCGCCCACGGCCAGGATGCAGGCATCGGGCGGGTTGATGATGGCGGTGAACTCGTCGATGCCGAACATGCCCAGGTTGCTGATGGTGAAGGTGCTGCCCTCCCACTCGGCGGGCTGGAGCTTCTTGCTCTTGGCCTTGCCGGCCAGTTCCTTCACTTCGGTGGCAATCTGCGACATGCCTTTGCCGTCGGCGTTGCGCACGACCGGCACCAGCAGGCCCTCATCCACGGCCACGGCCACCCCGATGTTCACGACGTGGTTCTGGCGGATTCGGTCGCCCAGCCACGAAGAGTTCACGGCCGGATGCTGCTTGAGGGCCACAGCGGCGGCCTTGATGACCAGGTCGTTGAAGCTGAGCTTGACGGGCGAGAGGACGTTGAGCTGGGTGCGCACTTCCATGGCCCGATCCATCAGAATTTCCATCGTCAGATAGAAATGCGGGGCCGTAAACAGGCTTTCGGAGAGGCGGCGGGCGATAACCTTGCGCATCTGCGACACCGGCGTATCGGTGTAGGTGCCGTCGGCTGGCTGGGCGGCCGGCTGGGCAGCTGGTGCGGCGGCCGGAGCCGGCTTGGCAGCAGCCGGAGCCGCAGCGGCGGCGGGCTGAGCAGCCGGGGCAGCAGCCGGCGCGGTGGCCTGGGCAGGCGCGGCCGAAGCGGCTACGTCTTCGAGGTCGCGCGACACGATGCGGCCGTTCTCGCCGGAGCCCTTCACGGTGTTCAGGTCGATGCCTTTATCCTTAGCAATGCTTTTGGCCAGCGGCGAAGCGAAGATGCGACCACCGGTTGCGGTGGGGGCAGCTTCGGCAGCGGCCGGAGCAGGAGCCGAGGTAGAAGCCGACGCGGGAGCAGCTGCTTCGGCGGCGGCCGGAGCGGCGGCAGTAGCAGCATCACCGCCCGACTGGCCACCGCTGAGCAGGGCCTGTACGTCGGCACCTTCTTCGCCGATAATAGCCAATACGCCGTCTACGGGCACGGCCTCCCCTTCTTTGGGGCCGATGTAGAGCAGGGTGCCATCTTCGTAATTATCCAGCTCCATGGTCGCCTTGTCGGTTTCCACTTCGGCCAGAATATCGCCCGATTTCACCTTGTCACCGACCTTTTTCAGCCAGGCGGCAATGGTGCCCTCGGTCATGGTGTCGCTCATTTTAGGCATCCGGATGACGGTTGCCTTTTTGCCGTTGCCAGCCGGAGCGGCGGGCTTCGGGGCGTCAGCTTTGGGGGCGGCCGGGGCCTCTGCAGCTTTGGGCGCTTCCGCTTTAGGTGCTTCGGAAGCGGCTTGGGCAGGGGCAGGTGCTTCGGCTACGGGGGTTTCCTCCTCGCCGGCGGCGAGTTGGGCGGTGGCCGCTTCGGCTTCCTGGAGCAAAGCTGCAATGTCTTCTCCTTCTTTGCCCACGATGGCCAGCAGGCCATTCACGACCACGGCTTCGCCCTCTTTAGGACCGATGTAGAGCAGGGTGCCGTCCTCGTAGTTTTCGAGCTCCATGGTGGCCTTATCGGTTTCCACTTCGGCCAGCACGTCGCCTGACTTTACTTTGTCGCCTACTTTTTTGAGCCACGCCGCGATAACCCCTTCGGTCATCGTGTCGCTCATCTTGGGCATTTTTATGAGTTCGGCCATCTGCGTCGTCGTCGTTGAGTTTAGTAGGGCCAAAATTAGCCCGAAAATCCGGGGGTGCAAACCAAACCCTGTCTTCGCCAAAACGCTTTAAAACAGCGAATTTTCGCCTGCCCGGGATTTCGGGGCCTCAGCGCCCTTAGCGGCAGTCTGCTAACCATACTCCGCCGCTACCGGAAGGTTACCGGCATGGTCCAGCGCTCCTGGCCGCAGCCACGCCGGTCGGGGCGGTACGAGGCGAAGCGCAATGGCTGCATCAGGGGCGTCACCAGCAGCAACAGCGCCCGTTGCTGGGTCGTGGTCAGGTGCTGGCAATCTGCCGCGTACTGGCGGCCCGTTTTCTTCCAGCTCAGGCGGGCGCAGGCTATCCTGAAAGCGCGCTTCTGAAGCAGTGAGTCAACGATAAAGTCCACGAACACCCTACCCGCCAGCTCCCGGTGCCGCATAGTGGGCGGGGCGGGAACGGGCGCTGCCAGCCGGTAGCAGCTTTCCGGAAAGTAGCAGCTGAACTTCGCCGAGACGGTGTCGGCAGCAGTTGCGGCCGTGGCCGGCGGCTGGATACTGAGTTTAGCCGACTGTTCAGTTTCCGGCGCGCACCTGATAGCCAGCACGCACCCGGCCGCGGCCAGCCACGTTCCGGCAGCCTTCATCCGGCATCGTGCAAATGCCGGGTATCCAGAAAATTGCGCACCGTAAACAGCGAGCCGGTATAATCGAGCTCGTAGAGGCCCAGGTTGCGGTGCTCGAAGTGTTCCATTTGGCTGAGCGGGTAGCCCAGCAGCTGGCAGAGCAGCACCCGCATGGCCCGCCCGTGCATGCACACGAGCACCGTTTCCTCTTCGGGCCGGCTTAGCAGCAGCTCAATAAACGGGCGCTGGCGGGCCGCCACCTGCTCGGGGCTTTCGCCGCCCGTCAGGCACGAAGCCGTACGGCCGGCCTGCCAGTCCTGGAGTACGCCGTGGTACTCCTCGTCTTCCTCGGGCGTGATGCGGGTGCCCTCGCGGGTACCCCAACTGATTTCGTTGAGGCCGCCGTGCTGCTCGTGGGGCAGGCCCAGCTCCAGAAACCCGGCCACCGACTCGTGGGTGCGGCGCAGCAGGGAGGTATATACCTTGGCGAAGGGCACGTGGCGGTAGGCCGCGAAAAAGCGGGCCGCCTGCCGCCGGCCGGCCTCGTTGAGCGACGAGTCGACCCCGCTGCCCTGCACGATGCCGCGCACGTTGAAGTCGGTTTGCCCGTGGCGAATCAGGTATATTTTTTTGACGCTCACTTTCCCCCTAGTTTTGCGGTTCGATTTAAAGCTACGCGCTGCGGCCCCCAAGCTGCAAGTTTTCCGGCACTTTTGGGCAGAAGTTTCTTTCGTTTGCCCGGGGCCACGGCAACATTTGGCCGCTGGCCGGTTTACACTGCGCCCCTCTTCTCTCTTCCCCTATGACGCTCGACCAACTTAAGCAGTGGGTAAGCACCCGCCCTACCCTGGCCGATGCGCTGGGCATCGAACTCACGGCTCTCACGCCCGAGTACCTCGAAGGCCGCATGCCCGTTGATGGCCGCACCCACCAGCCCATGGGCCTGCTGCACGGCGGCGCCTCGGTGGCCCTGGCCGAAACGCTGGGCAGCATCGGGGCTCACACCCGCCTCTCTGACCCCACCAAACAGGCCTGCGTGGGCCTCGAAATCAACGCCAACCATATCAAGGGCGTCCGCGACGGGTACGTTATCGGTCGGGCTACAGCCCTGCACGTGGGCCGCCGCACCCAGGTCTGGGAAATCCGCATCACCCACGAAGCAACCGGCGCCCTGGTCTGCATCAGCCGGATTACCATGGCGGTTATTGATTTGTAGAAGTGAGAAACGGTACGGCAGCCAGGGGGCAAAAAGCCCGTCATGCTGAGCGGAGTCGAAGCATCTCTACCGCTTCGTTGCCACACCAACCAAACGTCAGGGTTACCATTGCGGTAGAGATGCTTCGACTTCGCTCAGCATGACGTTCTCATTTAGCACCTGACTCCACCAGAGCGTCATCCAAGCCCCAATCCCCACCCACATGCTCCAACCCGTTGCCTGGAATCCTGATCTGACGCCGCCCCAGCGGCTGCGGCAATTGGTGGCCCTGGCCCTGAGCAGCGGCCGGCCGGTGGCCCTGTGGCGGCTGCCCGGCGCGACCCAGGCGCGGCTCTGTCTGAGCCTGCGGGTGGAGGCGGCTTACGTGGGCCTGCCCCCGGCGCTGGAGGCCACCGCCCCGGCCGGCTTCGCCTTCTTTCCGTTCCAGGATTCCGACCACAACCCGCCCCTGTTTCTGCCGGCCGATGTTTTTTTCGACCTGGCCCGGCCCGAAGAAGTACTGGTAAGCGCCGCCGCCGCGGCCCGGCTGCCCGAGCTGCGGCAACGGTTTGCGACCCTGGCCCAACCCGCCCCGCTGGCCTGGCACGTGCGGCCCCGCCACGCTCCCAAACCGGCTTCCCAACCCGAGTATGAGGCCCTGGTAGCGGCCGGGGTGGCCGCCATCCGGGCCGGCACGGTGCAGAAGGTGGTATCGAGCCGGGCCGTGCAGCGGGCACTGCCGGCCGGGTTTGATGCGCTGGCGGCTTTCGAGGAGTTGCAGGCCCGCTACCCCAATGCTTTTGTGTCGCTGGTGAGTGCGCCGGGGGCGGGCACCTGGCTTGGGGCCACGCCCGAGGTGCTGGCCGAAGTGGGCGAAGACCAGGTGTTCCGGACGATGGCCCTGGCCGGCACCCAGCCCCTGCTGCCGGGCCACGCCCCGAGCGAGGCCATCTGGCGGCAAAAGGAAATTGAGGAGCAGGCCCTGGTGGCCCGCTACATCGTCAACTGTTTCAAGCAGCTGCGCCTGCGCGAGTACCAGGAAACGGGCCCCCGCACCGTGGCGGCCGGCGACGTGCTGCACCTGCGCACCGATTTCGCCGTGGATTTGCGCAATGTGCCCTCCACCACCCTGGGCACCGACATGCTGCGGCTGCTGCACCCCACTTCGGCCGTCAGCGGCATGCCCCGGCAGGCGGCCCTGGATTTTATAAAGCAGCACGAGGGCTACGACCGGGCCTACTATGCCGGTTTCCTGGGGCCCGTGAACCTGCCCGAGCCCGGTGCGGCCCACCTCTACGTCAACCTGCGCTGCTTCCAGCTCCGCCCCGGCCAGGCCGTGCTCTACGCCGGCACCGGCCTCACCGCCGACTCCGACCCCGCCCGCGAATGGCAGGAAACGGAGCTGAAACTCCGAACCGTGGGAGCAGTTCTGGGTTGACTGCGTATCAGCACGATGTCATGCGGAGCGCAGTCGAAGCATCTCTACCGCAGCAAGTAAACTCAACGTCAGGGTTAGCACTGCGGTAGAGATGCTTCGACTGCGCTCCGCATGACACCGTTTCGCACCCCATATCCTCCCTCAACCCGCATCCATGTCCGCTCTCCAAGCCGTTCATAATATCCCCGAAATCTGCGCCCGCCACGGTATTACCGACGTTATTCTGTCGCCCGGGTCGCGCTCGGCACCCCTGACGCTGGCGTTTGCCCGGCATCCGGCCTACCGGGGCAAGGTGCGGGTGGTGCCCGACGAGCGGGCCGCCGCCTTTATTGGGCTGGGTATTGCGCAGGCTACGCGGCGGCCGGTGGTGCTGGTGTGCACTTCGGGCACGGCCGGCCTCAACTACGCGCCCGCCGTAGCCGAGGCGTTTTTCCAGCAGATTCCGCTGCTCATCCTCACCGCCGACCGCCCCCCGGAATGGATAGACCAGCTCGACGGCCAGACCATCCGTCAGCGCAACCTCTACGGAGCCCACGCCAAGGGCGCCTTCGATTTCCCTTCGGACACCACCCACCCCGACGCCAAGTGGCACGCCGAGCGCCTCATCAACGAGGCCATCAACCTCGCCCAGGCCGCGCCCGCCGGGCCGGTGCAGGTGAATATTCCGCTGCGGGAGCCGTTTTATCCGAAAGAGGAAATTGAGTACGAGCAGGAGGTGAAGGTTATTCGGGACAGCGCATATGCTTTCCCGGCTGCTACTCCCTTGCCCGGGGCCTTGCAGAACCTGAAAGCCGCCGGACGCATAGTGGTTGTGGCCGGACAGCATCCGCTGGATGCCGACCTGGAAGCCGCCTTGCGCACCCTGGCCCACGACCACGGCATTCCGGTAGTGGCCGATATCATTGCCAACGTGAGCGGCGAGGCTGGTTTACCGGCTGCCCAGTTGGCCGAGGAAGCATCGGCTATGCCTGAAGCCGTTGATTTTGCCCTCCACCGACACGACGTATTTTTGGCGGGCTTGTCGGCTGAAGCCAAGGCGGCCTTACGACCCGACCTACTGATTACCTTCGGCCAGTCGTTGATTTCCAAGTCGTTGAAACTGTTTCTGCGCGAAGCCGCGCCGCGCCAGCATTGGCATGTGCAGGCCAGCGGGCCGGTGGCAGACACGTTCCGGCGCACGACCGAAATCATTCGGCTAGCCCCCACGACGTTCCTTAAAGCCTTGGCCAGCTCCGAGCTGCCGCCGGCCGGACTAGGCCAAGTCTGGCACGATGCCGACCAGGCAGCCAACGATATGCTGCGCCGCTTTTTCGGGCAACCAGCCGATTTCAACGAGTTTTCGGCCTTTCATCACGTCCTTGCGGCCCTTGCGGCCAACACCGCCCTGCACCTGGCCAACAGCATGGCCGTGCGCTACGCCAACATTCTCGGCATTCCGCGGGGCCGGCAGATCGAAGTATTCGCCAACCGCGGCACCAGCGGCATCGATGGCTGCACCAGCACGGCCGTGGGCGCGGCGCTGGCCCAGCCCGGGCGGCCGGTGGTGCTGCTGACCGGCGACGTGGCCTTTTTCTACGACCGCAACGCGTTTTGGCACAACTACCCCACGCCCAACCTGCGGGTGGTGCTGTTCAACAACCACGGCGGCGGCATCTTCCGGCTCATTGATGGGCCGCGCCAGCAGCCCGAACTGGAGGAGTTCTTCGAGACCCGCCAGAGCCTGACGGCCGAGAACACGGCCCGCGACTTTGGGCTGCGCTACCTGCCGGTTTCTACCTTTGCTGAACTTGAAGCCGCGTTGCCGGTTTTCTTTGCGACGGAAGGCGGCGCAGCCATTCTCGAAATCTTCACCGATTCGAAAACCAACGCCGCCTTTTTTGAGCAGTACCGCAGCGCGGTTAAAACCGCTTTTTCTTAAAAACTGTCGTGCTGACGAAGGAAGCATCTTACCACGGCTGCTTTCGCCAGCTTATCAATCACCCTGTGGCGCGGACGTGGCAAGATTTTTCGCTCCGCTCAGAATGACACCCTCCTATGTCTGAAAAAACGACTTGGACCCCCATCAAGGAGTTCAAAGAAATTCTCTTCACGCAGTCTGGCGGCATCGCCAAAATCAGCATCAACCGGCCCGAGGTGCACAACGCCTTCACCCCCCTCACGGTGCAGGAGATGATTGAGGCCATGTACATCTGCCGCGACCGGACCGACATCGGTGTGGTCATTTTCACGGGCGAGGGCGGCAAGGCCTTCTGTTCGGGCGGCGACCAGAGCGTGCGCGGCCACGGCGGCTACGTCGGCGACGATGCCGTGCCCCGCCTCAACGTGCTCGATCTGCAGAAGCTTATCCGCTCGCTGCCCAAGCCCGTTATTGCTATGGTGGCCGGCTGGGCCATCGGGGGCGGCCACGTGCTGCACGTGGTCTGCGACCTGACCATTGCCGCCGATAACGCCCGCTTCGGCCAGACCGGCCCGAAAGTTGGCTCCTTCGATGGCGGCTTCGGCGCCTCGTACCTGGCCCGCATTGTGGGGCAGAAGAAGGCCCGCGAAATCTGGTTCCTCTGCGACCAGTACGACGCCCAGGAAGCCCTCGATATGGGCCTGGTAAACAAAGTGGTGCCGCTGGCCGAGCTGGAGGAAGCTACCGTGGCCTGGTGCCACAAAATTCTGCAGCGCAGCCCGCTGGCCCTGCGGATGCTCAAGTCGAGCTTCAACGCCGAGCTTGATGGGCAGGCCGGAATTCAGGAGCTGGCCGGCAATGCCACGCTGCTCTATTACCTGAGCGAGGAAGCCAAGGAGGGCCGCAATGCCTTCGTGGAGAAGCGTCAGCCCGACTTCGATAAGTACCCTAAGTTTCCATAACCTCTACAATTAGCCTTTTAAAGCCCGTCGGCCGCCGGTATACCCGGCCCGACGGGCTTTTTGGCTATATTCCGGCTCCCGCTTATGTTTTTCGCCATGAAAATCCTTCTGCTTCTGGGCCTGCTGGCCGCTGCGCCCGCTACTACTACGCTGGCCCAATCGGCGCCTAAAGCGGCCGCCGCGCCCGACAAAAACAAGCCCTTGCAGGTGGTGGAGGCTTCCTGCGGGCAGTGCCAGCTGGGCCTGCCGGGCAAGAGCTGCGACCTGGCCATCCGCTTAAATGGGCACGCCTATTTCCTCGACGGCACCAACATCGACTCCCACGGCGACGCCCACGCCAAGGATGGTTTCTGCCAGAAAATCCGTCGGGCCGAAGTGCAGGGCGAACTGGTCGACAACCGCTTCGTGGCCACGTATTTCCGGCTGCTGCCCGAGCCCGCCAAAATCCGGTAGACGCTGGATACACCCAGGCAACGATATACATAATTCGGGCAAATTTTTGGCAAAATTGGGGGCAATTTCGGCTTGGTTGCTATTCTGAGCGTAGAGCGTTTATCGTTTCTTCCCGCTAACCTCTCCCCTCTTTTATGCAACAAGGATCTTACCGCCGCTTTTTCCTCATGCTCGGCGTGTCGTTCGTCATCATGTACGTCGTGATGTATCTGAACACGTACGAGTTCGACCACGTGTACTTCAGCCTCACCCGCTTTTACATGACCGTGCTCATGATTGCGAGTATGGCGGTGGTCATGTTGCTATTCATGCTGAAGATGTACCCCAATAAGACCCGCAACGGGCTGATTATCACGGGGAGTATTTCGCTGTTCATTGCCTCTCTGCTGATGGTCCGGTCGCAGACGTTCGTGGACGACACGCTTTGGATGAAGGCCATGATTCCGCACCATTCCATTGCCATCATGGTCAGCAAGCGGGCCGACATCAAAGACCCCGAAGTGCGCCAGTTGGCCGACGATATCATCGAGGCGCAGGAGCGCGAAATTGCGCAAATGAAAACCATGCTCGCCCGGCTCAAACGCGAAAAAGCAACGCGGTAGTTGACTACTATCTACCCAACGCCAGTGCGGCGGCCCGAATAGTTCGGGCCGCCGCACTGGCGTTGGGGCAAGGCGCGCCGGTAAGCACGCTCCAGAAGCTTTTAAAAGATGGATCCCAGGCCACGGCAGGCTTCGCACCAGCCGTAAAAGTCGCGCATGCGTTTGTCGTGGCGCTCCTGCTTGCGGCGCTGGCGGGCCGCCCGGATGGCCTCGGCCGTCAGGCGCAGGCCCTGGAGGTGGTGGCGGACGGTGAGGTAGCGGCGGAACACGAAGGAGCGGGCCAGCACGAACGGACTAACGGTAGGAGCAGACATGGCGCGGTGGGGTTAGTGAACAACATAAGATACGAATTAAGCTGCTGAATATCAAGTAAACGCGATTTTATATGGCTTACAAATGACTATTGGTGGTTAAAGCGGTTAACTAAAAAAAGCGCTCCTGCCCTGCTCCACTGGCCCATGAACAACCCCGATTTCCATCGCGCCATTGGCCGCATCCGGCGGCACTGGCTGCACTACCTCGTGCAAACCCTGCTGATGGCCGGGCTGGTGCTGGCGGCTACCCAGGCCCTGACAACGCTGCGGCCGGCCCGCAGGGCAGCACTATATTCGGGGCCAATAATGGGGCTGCTGGCCGGGTTGGCCCTGCTGGTGGGGTTGGGGCTGCTCGTGTTGGCCCGGCGCATGGTGCCCAACCTGCGGCGGCTGGCCACAGAAAATCTGCGTATCTACCAGGGTCGGGTACTGCTGCACGACAGTATGCTGCTGCTTTCCGGGCTGCCGCTGCTGCTGGCCTACGGCGTGGCGGGCAGTGTGCCGGCGCTGGTGGCCTACGCGGGGCTAATCCCGCTGCTGGGCTGGCTAACGGCTCCTTCGGCCCCGGCCTACCAGCGCTGGCTGCTGAGCTAAGAGTTAAAACTAGCTCCTCTCAGCTCTAGCAACTGTTCTCCCATCATCAACCACCCCAACCTCCTCATCTGAGGAGGGGAGCTAACTTCTAGCTTTCTAACACTAACCTAAAGCGTATTCACTTCTTTTTCGACTATGAATTCCGCCGCCAACTTACTGCCCGATTCGCTGCTGCTCAACGGCCGCGAATTCCGCTACGCCGACATTCAACAGTACCCCGCCACCACGCCCGCCGACCTCAACGGCTATGAGGCCCGGGTGCTCGATTTCGTGCGCCAGTGGCTGAACGGGGCCCAGGAGTTCATGCTGCCTACGTCCGGCTCCACGGGGCCGCCCCAGCTGGTGGAGTTCCGCCGGGGCCAACTCGAAGCCTCGGCCCGCCGCACCGGCGACTACTTCGACCTGGGGCCGGGCGAGCGGCTGCTCGTGTGCCTGAACTGCGAGTACGTGGGCGGCCTGATGATGCTCGTGCGCGGGCTGGAGCGCCGCATGCACCTGACCATCGTGGAGCCCCAGGCCGACCCGCTGGCCCTGGTGCCCCCGGCCGCCGATTTCACCTTTGCCGCCTTCGTACCCTTGCAGATGAGGGCCATGCTCGCCGCCGGCCACGCGGCGCGCCTCAACCAGCTGCGGGCCATTCTGGTGGGCGGGGCCCCGGTAGAGCACCGCCTGGCCCAGCAAATCGAAGCCCTGACGGTGCCCGTGTACCTCACCTACGGCATGACCGAAACGGCCTCCCACATTGCGCTGCGCCGCCTCAACGGCCCCGAGGCTGGCCCGGCTTACCGGGTGCTGCCCGGCATTGTGGTGGGCCAGGATGCGCGCGGCTGCCTCACGGTGCGCGCCGACGTTACCAACGAGGAGCTCGTCACCACCAACGACCACGTCAGCCTGGCGCCCGACGGCCGAACGTTCGAGTGGCTGGGCCGGGTCGATTTCGTGATTAACAGCGGGGGCGTGAAAGTGCCGGCCGAGAAGGTGGAACAGGTGCTGGAAGTGGCCCTGGTCGAATTGGAACTGAACCGCCGCGCCTTCGTGGCCGGCCTCCCCGATGAGCGCCTGGGCCAGCGCGTAACGGCGCTGCTGGAAGGCGAGCCCCTGCCGGCCGCGCAGTTGCAGCAGCTACGCACGTTGTTGGAGCAACGCCTCAGCCAGTATGAGGTGCCGCGCGAGTTCATATTCGTACCCGAATTCCAGACCACCGCCTCCGGCAAGCTCGACCGGGGCGCGACGTTACGGAGTGGGGAAGTGGTGCAAGGGTGAGCTGGGTGAACAGTATAGAGAGCGTCATGCGGAGCGAAGTCGAAGCATCTCTACCGCTTCGTTCGGGCGGTTCGCCTCACCCCCCGGTCCCCTCTCCAAAAAAGGAGAGGGGGAGCCGGCCGACTGAGTTACTACGGCGGTAGAGATGCTTCGACTTCGCTCCGCATGACGGGCCCTTATTACTTCACCCACTCACTCCTTCACCGCTCCCCACTCGCTGCTTCCCTAAATTATCCGTTGTTTTGTACAAATAGCCTTTTCGACTTTTGTCCATGACTTCGACCCGTTTTTCGGCGGCGGTGCTGGTGTTGCTCGCGCAACTCGGCAGCGGCTGCGCCAGCACTTCTTCCACTACCACCCCACCCACGGCTGCCGTGAGTACGGCCACGGCGGCGGCCGTGAACCAGATGGGCACCATGACTGCCTCCGCCCCGGTCACGGCCAACAACGACCCGACTTTTAAGGTGGTGATGGAGCAGTTTGCCGACATCCGGATGCTGCGCTATCAGGTGCCGGGCTTCGAGGAGCTGGAGCCGCGCCAGAAGGAGCTGTTGTACTATTTGTACGAGGCTGCCCTGAGCGGGCGCGACATCATCTACGACCAGAATTACAAGCACAACCTGCGGGTGCGCCGCACCCTGGAGGCCGTGTGGGCCGCCAACGAGGCCCGCCGCACCGCCACTACCAACACCGACGAAATCGACCAGGCCGAGAAGCTCGTGACCTATGCCAAGCGGGTGTGGTTCAGCAACGGCATCCACCACCACTACAGCACGCGCAAGTTCGTGCCCGAGTGCACGCCGGCCTACTTCAAGGAGCTGATTTTCGCCACCGACTCGAAGCTACTGCCCCTGGAAAAGGGCGAGTCGGTGACCAAGTTTCTGGCCACGATGACGCCCATCATCTTCGACCCGAACGTGGCCCCGAAGCGGGTAAACCAGGAAGCCGGGCAGGACTTAGTGAAAACCTCGGCCACCAACTTCTACGAGGGCGTTTCGCAGTCGGAAGTAGAGTCATTTTACAAGAAGAAAATCGACTCCAAGGACCAAACACCCATTTCCTACGGCCTGAACTCGAAGCTGGTGAAAGACCGCCAGAACCGGGTGACGGAGCGCGTGTGGCGCGTGGGCGGCATGTACGGCGAGGCCCTGAGCAAGGTGGTTTTCTGGCTCCAAAAGGCCAGCGCCGTGGCCGATACGCCCGAGCAGAAGGAAGCACTCGATCAGCTGGTGGCCTATTACCAGACCGGCGACCTGAAGAAGTGGGACGACTACAACATTGCCTGGGTGCACGACACCAAGTCGCGCACCGACGTGGTGAACGGCTTTATTGAGGTGTACGGCGACCCGCTGGGGTACCGGGCCAGCTACGAGTCGGTGGTGTCGTTCAAGGACCTGGAGGCGACCAAGCGCATCAAGGCCATCGGCGACGAGGCCCAGTGGTTCGAGGACAACTCGCCCATCAAGCCCGAGCACCGCAAGAAAAACGTGGTCGGCATTACGGCCAAGGTGATTACGGTGGTGGTGGAAAGCGGCGACGCGGCCCCGAGCACGCCCATCGGCATCAACCTGCCCAATGCCACCTGGATTCGCAAGGAGCACGGCTCGAAATCGGTGAACCTGGGCAACATCGTGGACGCCTACGGGGCCGCCGACGCGGGCGGGATGCTCGACGAATTTGCCTTCGACGCGGCCGAGCGCCAGCGCTCGGCCCGCTACTCGGGCCTGGCCGGCAAGCTCCACACCGACATGCACGAGGTAATCGGGCACGCTTCGGGCCAGATCAACAAGGGCGTGGGCACGCCCAAGGAAACCCTGAAAAGCTACGCCTCGGCCCTCGAAGAAGCCCGCGCCGACCTCGTGGCCCTGTACTACCTGCCCGACGCCAAGCTGGCCGCAACTGGGCGTGGCCCCCTCGCCCGATGTGGCGAAGGCCGAGTACGACAGCTACATCCGCAACGGCCTGATGACCCAGCTCGTGCGCCTGCCCCTGGGCGAATCGGTGGAGGAAGCCCACATGCGCAACCGCCAGATGGTGGCCAAGTGGGTGTTCGAGCAGGGCAAAAAGGATAACGTGGTGGAGCGCGTGACCCGCGAGGGCAAAACCTACTTCCACATCCGCGACTACGACAAGCTGCGGGGCCTGTTCGGGCAGCTGCTGCGCGAGATGCAGCGCATCACGAGCGAGGGCGACTACGCCGCCGGCAAGGCCCTGATTGAAACCTACGGCGTAAAAGTGGACCCCGTGCTGCACAAGGAAGTGCTGGCCCGCTACCAGAAGCTGGGCATTGCGCCCTACGCCGGCTTCATCCAGCCCCGCCTGGTGCCGGTGCTGACGGACGGCAAAATCACGGACGTCAAGCTGGAGCACCCCTCCGACTTCACCCAGCAGATGCTCGACTACGGCCGCCAGTACAACCTGCTGCCGAACAGCAATTAGGGATTCAGGGACTTGAAGGGACTTAGAAAAGGAACGTCATTCAGAGCGAAGCGAAGAATCTCGCGTGCCAAAGTAATTCCCAACATCAGGGGTTACTACTGCACGCGAGATTCTTCGCTTCGCTCTGAATGACGTTCCTTCAACATTCAAGCCCCTTATGACTACTCGCTGCTACTTCTTCAACCCATCCTGCGAAAGCAGCCGCTGCCGGCCGCGCACTACTTTGTATAAGTCGCCTAGAAAGAGCTTGACGCGGGCAAAGAAGATGTAGCCGCTGATCTGGTCTTCGGGCTGGTCGCCGGAGGCGAATACCTGCCGATAGCCGGTGCCGGCCCCCAGCCCCACCCAGCGAAAAATCCGGTAGTGAGCGGCCACCGAAGGCTCGACCAGGTACAGCGCCCGGGAGGAACTGCGGCCTACGCCCCCATCGGGAAAATAGTATTTGGTGTAGTAGCCCCCGATGCCCAGCTGCAGGGGCGTGCTCAGCTCCCAGCGCGGGGTTCCGATGAACACGTACTCGCCGTAGCCTACCACGTAGCGGAACCGCACCTCGTCGCGGGTGCCGGGCGGGGTACCGGGCGGCTGGGTGGTGCGGGTGGGCACGCCGCCCGACAGCCGGTAAAACCCCAAGCCCGCCCGCCAGCGTCCGCGCCATTCGATGCCGCCTTTGAAACCGTTGGTGCCTACTACTTTGCCGTTGAGAATGGAGAAGCGCTGATCGAGCTGAAATACGGGTCGGCGGTGCGCATGGCGCACAAACGACGTATCGAAGGACGCAAGCACAGGCACTGGCGTGGCAGCGGCTGGCGAGCTGGCCAGCCAGCCAACGGCCACCACTGGCACTAGCAGAGCAGTACGAAAAACTTTCACAGGTAACAGATACGAGCGAGGCCGCAAGTGGTTGGTTGACGCCCCACCCCGGCAGTTCGGCCGGTTCAGCCGCCGGATTTGGCGGCTCGACCGGAATTGAGCAGGTTGAAAAGACTTTTAGCGGCAAATTGCTGCTTGTCAACCAAACTCGACGGTATATGTTCTTTTCTCCCGACAGTCTGTTTACGGTGGCCAACTCGGTGGCGATGCTGGGCTGGGCACTGCTGGCGCTGGCCCCACGCTGGCGCGGCACCCACCGGATAGTGCTTAGTGGGGCATTGCCGCTGGTGCTGGCCACCGCTTACGTGCTGCTCATCGGTGGACACTACCTCGGGGCTCACGCCTCGGAAGGCGGCTTCGGCTCCCTATCGGCGGTAGCCGCCATCTTCCGCAACCCGTGGGCCCTGCTGGCCGGCTGGGTGCATTACCTGTGTTTCGATTTGTGCCTGGGCATTTGGGAGAGCCGCGATGCGCGGCGGCGTGGAGTAACGCACGGGCTGCTGGTGCCCTGTCTGCTACTCACGTTTCTGCTGGGGCCTACGGGCCTGCTGCTCTACGCGGTGGTTCGCCGGCTGGCAGGACAACGCAACGCGCCGGTGCCGCCTGCCAGTCCGGCGTAAGGCCCACCCCGAAATCGCGCCCCCGCTGCTTCACCTCCTAATCCAGTGCCGCCATGTCGTCATCAGCCGTTTCCTTTTCCCTGAACACTCCGGTAGCCGCGTTGCGCTCCGGCGCCGTGGCTGGCTGGCTGCGCGAGCTGCACCGCCGCAACCCGGTCCTGAGCCTGACGGGCTGGGGGCACGTGGTCCTGCTGCTGGTAGCGCTGGTACTGCTGCCCCTGGATGCCCGCCTGGTAACGGGCGCGCCGGTCTGGCTCAAGCCGCTCAAATTCACGGTTTCCATTACGGCCTACGTCTGGGCGCTGGGCTGGCTGCTGGCCGATTTGCCAGTCCGGCCCAGCGGGCAGTGCGGGGGCTTAGCTGGGGAGTGGCGGTGAGCATGGTGGTCGAAATCGGGTGCATTTTCGTTCAGGCCGCCCGGGGCACCAGTTCGCACTACAACCAAACCAATGCTCTTAATGGGTTGATTTTTGGATTGATGGGCTTTTTCATTCTGCTGAACACGCTGCTTACGGCGTGGGCCGTGTACCTCGTGTGGCGGCACCGGCCCCGGGGCCCGGCTGGCTACGTGTGGGGCGTGCGGCTGGGGGTGCTGCTGTTTCTGGTAGGCTCGGTGCTGGGCGGCGTCATGATTCGGCTGGGCCAGCACACGGTGGGCGCCCCCGATGGTGGGGCGGGCCTGCCGGGCCTGGGCTGGAGCACCCGGGCCGGCGACCTGCGGGTTGCCCACTTCCTGGGCCTGCACTCCTTGCAGGCGCTGCCCTTGCTGGGTTGGTGGTTCAGCCGCTGGCAGCCCCGCCGCGCCGCCCTCCTAACGTGGTTGAGCGCACTGCTCTATGCCGGATTAGTTGCCGGCTTGTTTATGCTGGCCCTGGGCGGGGCAGCGCTGTGGCCAGCCGCTTAAGCCGGCCACCTTTTTGGGCCGCCCTGGGCTGCCGACGGTTCACCGCGCCGTCCGAACGGTTCACCTGGTTTAGGCTGGCGGGCGAAGCTGGTTTTGCGGAAGTTTGAGTCGTTAGTAACCGCTTTCCACTCCCTTCCTCCCCGTTATTATGAGCTCCTCCCGCTACCCTTTCTCTGCCGGCCTGGTACGAGGCCTCCGGGTTTTACTGCTCCTGCTGAGCTCCTCCCTGGCGGCCCGCGCCGGCCAGCTGCCCGGCGGCCAGCACA
Source organism: uncultured Cytophagales bacterium (assembly GCA_963711295.1). Taxonomy (GTDB): domain Bacteria; phylum Bacteroidota; class Bacteroidia; order Cytophagales; family Hymenobacteraceae; genus Hymenobacter. The sequence continues at coordinate 78,022 of CAVQDF010000002.1, read as the reverse complement.
ATTTCACTACTTCCGACAGCGTGCGCCTCTACGTGCGGGTAGCGGGCCAGGGCCAGCCCTGCCTGTTCGTGCACGGCGGCCCCGGCGCGGGCAGCCAGGCGGTGGAAGTGCTGGCCGGCGCGCGCCCTGGAGCAGGACTTGCAGTTGGTGTATCTCGATCAGCGTGGCAGCGGCCGCTCGGGTAGCGCCGCCAATCATAATTACTCCCTGGAGCGCCAGGTACAGGATATGGAGGAACTACGCCAGGAGCTGCACCTGGAATCCTGGACGCTGATGAGCCATTCCTTCGGGGGCATTCTGGCCACGGCCTACGCCCAAAAGTACCCCACCCGCGTACGGGCCCTGATTCTGGTCAACAGCATCCTCAACCTGCCCGCGGCTATGGAGGCCACCACCGCCTACGGCTACACCCTGCTGCCCGCCGCCACCCGCCCACCCCTGGATGCCGCCGCGCCCCTGCCCCAGCGCTACTTTATGGTCACGGGCCTGCTCCAGCAGCAGCGCCTCTACAACCTGTTACAATACGCCTCCGACTCGTCGGCGGCGCGAGTGAGCCGGGTGCTGCGGGGCCAGCCCCAGAACCACGATTTCGCCGCTAACATGTTCCAGCAACCCGGCGCTTACCTGCTCGACTACACGCCCGCCACGGCCGCCCTAACGATGCCCGTGCTGGTGCTCACCGGCCAGCAGGACTACCTAACCGGCCCCGACCACTACCGCAGCTTCCGCTTTCCGCACCAAACCAACGTTGTGCTACCCGGCCGCCACACCCCGTTTGTGGATGACCTGCCGGCAATGAGCACGGCCATCCACGGCTTCGTGCGCCGGCTGCCGCGTGGCCGCTAACGATGTGGGCAGCCCACCAAAAACGCTACTTTTAGCCGCATGAACGACCGTCGGTTTTTGTTGGTGGGCATCCCGGTATTGGCCTTGCTGGCGCTGCTGCCCCGGGGCCTGCTGGCCATCCGCTCGGTGCCGGTGTTTCTCCTGAACTGGGGAGCTTCTGTGGTGTTTACCGCCGCGTTCTGGCTCACGGGCCGGGCGCTTTGGTTTGCGCTGTTCCGGCGGTTTCCGGGGGTCGGGCAAACCCGGCGGCGGCTGTGGTGGCTGGCCGTTATCAACAGCGCCACTACTGCGCTGGTTACGCTGCTGCTGCTCGAAATATCGGCCCGGGCGCAGCACATGCGTTTTTCAGGTAGCGACTACCTACGCGAGTTTGGCCTGAACATGGTGCCGACTGTTGTCGTGCAACTGATTTATGAGAGCTGGAATTTCTTTCGGCAGTGGGAAGCCAACGTGCGCCGGGCCGAGCAGCTGCAAAGCGCCGGGGTGCAAAGCCAGCTCGAAGCCCTGCAAAGCCAGCTCGACCCGCACTTCCTGTTCAACTCGCTCAACACCCTGTCGGCCCTCATCGAACCCGAAAACGAGGCGGCCCAGGACTTCGTGGAGCAGCTCGCCGACGTGTACCGCTACGTGCTGCTGGCCCGCGAGCAGCCCACCGTGTCCGCTGGCCGAGGAGCTGGCCTTCGTGGATACTTACCTGGCCCTGCACAAGGCCCGCTTCCGCAACAATCTGCTTGTTAGTATGGATGTGCCGGCCGCTCTGCACCAGCACCGCGTGGCCCCACTGAGCGTGCAGCTGCTCGTGGAAAACGCCCTCAAGCACAACGTGGCCTCCCGCGACCAGCCCCTGCAGCTCCACCTCAGCGCCCACGCAGCCACCGGCTATTTCACCGTCGAGAACACGCTCCGACCCCGCTCCTCCGGCCTTGCCCCAGCGGGTACCGGCACCGGCCTACGCAACGTGCGCCACCGCTACGAGCTACTGCGCGCCCCCCAACCCGTCACCGTCAGCACCGACGACGGCTGGTTCCGGGTGCAGCTGCCATTGCTGGGAAGTGAGAAGTGAGAAGTGAGAAGAAGTGAGAAACGGTACGGAACGTCATTCTGAGCGAAGGCGGAGCCGAAGAATCTCTACCGCATGATTGAGCTGGTGACCCAACGAAGCGGTAAAGATTCTTCGGCTCTGGCTCCGCCTTCGCTCAGAATGACGTTCTTTCTTACCTCTCACCATCTCACTTCTCCAAAATGACCGTCCTGCTGCTCGAAGACGAGTACCCGGCCGCCGAGCGGCTACAACGACTGCTACGCCAGGCCGCGCCCGAAGCCCGGGTGCTGGCCGTGCTCGACACCGTGGCCGGAGCCCTGGACTGGCTCGACCACAACCCCGCCCCCGACCTGATTCTGTCCGATATCCAGCTGGCCGACGGGTTGAGCTTCGAGCTGTTCGAGCAGACAGTGGTGCGCAGCCCGGTCATCTTCACCACGGCCTACGACGCCTACGCCATCCGTGCCTTCAAAACCAACAGCGTCGATTACCTGCTCAAGCCCGTGAAGCTGGCCGAGTTCACCGCTGCCCTCACCAAGCTGCGCGAGTGGCGCACGCCCGCGCCCGCCGGTTCTGCCGCGGCCCCAACGGCCAACGACCCGGCCCGCCGCCTCGAACAACTCATCGACGCCCTGCCCCGCCCCGACCGCCAGCACAAAACCCGGTTTCTGGTGCGCCACGGCGAGCAGCTGCTGCCCCTGCCCGCCGCCCAGGCCGCCTGGTTTCAGAGCCGCCACGAAACCACTACGCTGGCCACCCACGACGGCCGCCGGTTCGTGGTCGACTACACCCTGGAGCAGCTCGAAAGCCTCCTCGACCCCACCCAGTTTTTCCGCCTCAACCGCCAGCTCATCGCCCAGCTACCCGCCGTGCAGCGTCTGCATCCCCACTTCAACGGCAAGCTGCTGGTGGATCTGCAGCCCGCCCCCAGTGAAGAGGTGCTGGTGAGCCGGGAGAAGGCAGGCTTGGTAAAAAGTTGGCTGGAAGGGTGAGTTAGTGAATGAGTGAAAAAGAACGTGTCATCCTGAGCTGGAGCCGCTACTAGGATGACACGTTCTTTTTCACTCATTCACCAACTCACTCATTCACCGCTTCACCGATCCAGCCAAGCCTTGAAGACGCTGACTTTTTCCCGGCTCACGAGCACGGTGTCGTTGTCGGGCGGGGCGGGTTTGAGGATGGTTTGCAGGCGGGAGTTGGTGTAGTGGATGATGTCGTGGATGGACTCGGCGTGGGCCAGGTAGGCGCGGTTGAGGCGGAAGAATTCCAGCGGGTCGAGCAGGCCTTCGAGCTGCTCCAGAGTGTAATCGACCACGAAGCGGCGGCCCTCGCGGGTGTGCAGGAGCGTGACTTTTTCGAGGCTGGCGAAGTAGGCAATCTGCTCGACCGGAATAGCCTTGAGGTGCTCGCCCACGCGCACCACAAACCGCGACTTATAGTCGCGGGCCGGCTGGGCCTGTTGCAGCACCCGCGCCAGCAGTTCGGCATCGAAGGCGGGCGCGGCCGTGGCCCGCTGGCGGTGCAGCTTTTCCAGGGCCGCCGTGAGCTCCGTTGGGTCAATGGGCTTGAGCAGGTAATCCACGCTGTTGACCTTGAAAGCGCGCAGGGCGTACTTATCGTAGGCGGTGGTGAAGATGACCGGCACCCGGATATCGAGGCGCTCAAACAGCTCGAAACTCAACCCGTCGGCCAGGTGAATGTCCAGAAACAGCACGTCGGGCGCAGGCTGGGTAGTGCGGAGCAGCTGCTTCCGCTTCCGCCACCGATTCGGCTGTGCCGACGACCTCCACCGGCTGGGCCTGTTTCTTCAGCAGCCCGGCCAGGCGCGTGGCGGCCAGCGGTTCATCTTCCACAATCAGGGCACGAAGCATATTTTCTCAGTAAAAGTGGGGCGTCATGCTGAGCCTGTCGAAGCATCTCTACCGCTTCGTTGGGCAGTTTAACGAAGCGGTAGAGATGCTTCGACAGGCTCAGCATGACGTTTAAGTATAAGCAGCTAACCACCAAAGCTCACGCCATTTCCAGCACGGGCAGGGTCACGATGAACTCGGTTGCCGTTTCGGTGATGGTGAGGGGCTGGGTGGTGAGGAAGGCGTAGCGGGCGGTGAGGTTGCGCAGGCCCAGGCCCGTGGACTCGCCCTCGGCCAGCCGGCGCGGGCGGCGCGAGTTGCGCACCGTGAGGCGGCGGGCCGGCACGTCCAGGCTCACGTTGATGCGCAGGGCATCATGGCGGGAGGTGGCGTTGTGCTTGAGGGCATTTTCCACGAGCAGCTGCACGGCCAGGGGCGGCACCAGCAGGGTTTCCAGCGCGGCAGCGGGCGGCAGGTCCAGCGTTACCTGCACGCCTTCGCCGAGGCGGGTACGCTGCAAAAACACGTAGGCTTCCACGAACCGCAGCTCCTCGGCCAGCGTGACCACCTCCTGCTCCCGGCTGTCGAGCACGTAGCGGTACACCTGGCTGAGCTGGCGGATGAAGCCCACGGCCCGCGCCGGGTCGTGCTCCTCCACCAGCGAGGTGAGGGCGTTGAGCGAGTTGAACAGGAAGTGCGGGTCGAGCTGGCGGCGCAGCGAATCGGCCTGGGCCAGGGCGTTTTCCTTCTGCAAACGCTCCGTTTTGATGGCCGCCTCGCGCCAGCCCATCAGAAAAGCCCGGCTGTGCAGAAACAACGACACCACTACCGTAATCAGCAGCGGCAGCACGAAGGTCTGCCAGGAAAGCGTGCTGAGCGGACGGTGATGGTAGAATACCCGGAAGCTACCTGCCACCACCAGAATCACGAGCAGCGACATCACCAGCGAAAACCCCAGCGTAATCAGAAACCGCCGGATGGGCTGGCGGGTCCAGTCGGCACTGCGGTTGAGCCACTCGGCGGGGTAGCCGTTGGCCAGCCAGAGGCCGGTGGTATAGAAAAAGTTGTAGCCATACGTGACCAGAAAGTCCTCGCTCCAGATTCGGCACCCGCCCCCGCAAAATGCCAGCGCCAGCCCGAACGACACAACCGTCATCAGCCCCAGTCCTGCCAGAAACCTGCGGTGCGGATAGTACCGCCCCAGGTTGGTTACGTCGTCTCCCGTAGCGGCCGACGTAACGCAGGCTGATGCAGTCGGGGGCGTAGGAAACGAATCGGAATCTGCCATGTGGAATGGGCCCGAACCGGGCTTCGATGCGGAAGAGAGGAAAGGTAGCTTTTCTGAAGCGGAAGCAATATGCGGGGCCGCCGCAACGCGCTACTTTACGGCGGCCGTTTCGTAAGACTTCAGGCGGCCCCTGAGCTGCCACTCGCCCCAGCTGGGAGCAAGTTCGGAAGCCGGTTTGAAGGCAGCATAACGCGCCTGCGCTTCCTGATAGAGCGGCTTGGCTGCCTCGGCCCCGCCCCCGAACATAGCGGGCGTGTAGTACACGTTGTTGGCCTGCACGAGGTAGGCACGGGGGTTGGCGGGGTTCAGCGCCTTGGCCTTAGCCACGGCCTCGTTCACCATGCCCGAATACTTCATGGAGCGCAGCATGGGCGAAATGCCCAGCCGGGCCTGATAGATGTAGGCCTGCAACACCAGCAGCTCCGATTCGTCGCCGCCCAGCTGGCGGGCCTGGGCCAGGGCAGCTTCGGCCTGGTCGAGGGTTTTGTCCTTGGCGTCGCCGTCTTCCTTGCTCTGGAACACGTTGATGAGCAACGCATAGGCCTGGTAGTAGCGCGGCAGCCAGTCCTGGGGCTTCACGGCGGCGGCGCGCTCCATTTTGGCGGCGCTGGCCCGCAGCACGGCCGCATCGCCGGTGTTCATCAGCTCCGCAATGGCTCCGGCCATGAGCGCGGTGTACGAATCGGTGGGGGCGGCAGCGGTGGCCGGGGCAGCCAGCTGGGCAGCCGGTTTCTGGGCTACGCGGTGAAGGTGGCGGCGGTCAGGGCGAGGGTGAGCAGGGTCGTTTTCATGAGGAAAGTAGTTTGTGGTGGTTGATGATTCAAAGGTGCACCCCTGCCCGCCGCCGCTGAAACTTGCCGTTACTGAAGCGTCGGATAAGCGGGATGAAGCGTCGGAGGAGGTGAGGTGGTGAAATGGTGAGGTGTATGTGAGTTGTGATGTTCCAGATGCCTGTCGGCGCAAGTAGCACGGCGGGATTTCGCAGGCGGGCGGGAGCGAGTGTTGATACGCTCCTCTTCACGCCATCTGGTCCGCCAGCACGTCAAACTCACCATTTCACCACCTCACCACCTCACCTCATTCCGGCCGCTCGTTCACGCTGGCGGGGTTCTTCTTGTTGATGGAGATAAATACGCCCAGGAACACCATGCGCGGGGCGGTAGGCGTGACGGCGACGCGATTGTAGAGGCCGGTGGCCGCGTCGGGGCGCTGGGCGTAGCGGTAGCCAAACACGTTGGGAGAGGCCAGCACGTTGTTTACCGCCAGGTGTACGATGGTGAACTGGCCGAAGAGCCGGGTGAGGTAGCTGGCATTCAGGCTCAGGTCCTGGTAGGCAGGCAGGCGGCCCTGGTTGTAGCCGGCATCGGGCTGGTTGAGGTCGTGGTAGCGGCGGGGGCTGCCGTAGCTGGCCGTAGCCCCGAACTGGGTGTGCAATACCGGCACCCAGTACTTGGCCACCACCGACACGCTGTGGCGGGCCGCGAAGGTGGGTACGGCTGAAACCGGGTCGGCGCGGAACTGGCGACGGGTGTCCAGAAAGCCGTAGCTGAGGTAGTATTCGAGGTTTTTGACGGTTTTTCGGTCGCGCCAGAGCAGGTCCACGCCGCGGGCGTAGCCGGAGCCACCGTTGTCGAAGGCCAGCGGGTTGCGGGGCTGGAAACCGTTGTAGCGGATGAGGTGGGCGTAGGTTTTGTGGTAGGCTTCCACCTGCAGCAACCGGCCGGCGTGGGTGTACTGGTAGGTAAGCACCGCGTGGGTGGCCTGCTCGAAGCTCAGGCGGGGCCCCGCCGTTAGCAACAGCGCGTTGTCGGGCGTTTGGTAGAAGCGGCCGTAGGCGGCCGAAACGGAACTGTTGGCCGTCGTCTGGTAGGCCAGGGCCAGCCGGGGAGCGGCGTTCCAGCAGCCCAGCAAAGCTGAGTATTCGGTGCGCCCGCCCACCCGACCCGCCAGCCGGTCGGAGAGCTGAAAATCACTCTCCACGAAGCCGGCCGCCCGCTTTTCCCGGAACCCCGGCCGGTAGGCCAGGGCCTCGGCGGCGTTGGGCTGCACGATTTGGCTTACCTGCTGCCCCAACACTTCAACCCCAAGCTTGACATTGAAGCGGGCCGCGGCCGAATCGTTGATGAGCACCACCCGGCCCGTTACGGCCTGCTCCAGCGTGCGCAACCGCACCGAATCGGGGCTCACCCGCTGGTCGTCGCGGCTCAGGGCCACACCGCTTTGCAGGCTCCAGCCCCGGCGCAACGGGCTGCGGAAGGTGGTGTTGAGGTAGGCGTTGCCACTGCGTAGCCCCACCGTTTGCATCCCGGCCGGTTCGGGGCTGGGCTGCCCGATTTGCAGCTGCTGGCCGTTCCAGGTACCGTACACTTTCAGCATCCCGGCCGCGCCAGTGCGGTGGTGCAGGGCCACCGATGAGCTCAGGCCTCGCGGAGCCTGGTCCCAGCGCACATTCTGGGGCAGCACGGCGGCGTAGGGCGTTAGGTTCGTGTAGTCGGTGGTGAGGGCCAGCGAAGTCCGCTCCCAGCGCTTGGTGCGCGAGGCTCCCAGGAATACCGAGGTAGCCGAAATGCCGGTCTGGGTTTCGGGGGCCAGGTCGGTGGAGTTCAGCAGCAACACGCCCGACAGCGCCTGCCCGTACAGGGCCGAATAGCCGCCGGTGCTGAACACGGTACCCTTGAAGAGCGAAGGCGAAAACCGCCCCCGGGCCGGTACGGACGCCACCGTGGCATTGTAGGGGTTCTGCACGGGCAGCCCATCGAGGTAGGTTTTGGTTTCCGAGGCTGCCCCGCCCCGCACGAACAGCATCCCGTCCTCCCCCACCCGCGTCGTGCCAGGCAACGTGTTGAAAGCGGCGGCCACGTCGGCCAGCGCCCCGGCGGTGGTCTGGATGTCGCGGGTATTAAGGGCGGCGCTACGGTGTTCGTCGCTGGCCTCGAAGGCTCCGGCCGTAACCACCACCGAGCCCAGGGCGTGGGGCGTGGTCTTGAGCACGAAGCTGAGCGGCGCGGCCGGCGCAGGCAGCGTCAGGGGCTGTTCGGCGGTGATAAAGCCCAGCAGACTCGCCTGCACCACGAAGCTGCCGGCGGCGGCGGTTTCAAACCGGAACTGCCCCACCGAATCAGTGCTGGCCCCGTCGAAGGTGCCGCGCACAAACACGTTTACGCCTGGCAGGGACTGGCCGGCGGCATCGCGCACGGTGCCGCGCAGGGTGGTTGTTTGGGCTTGGGCGATTAGAACAGGCAGCAGTAGCAGCAGCAGGCAGAGCAGGCGTTTCATGGCGGGGCGGTGAAGTATGCCCAAAAGTGCGCCACCACCGGGGCCCCTGAAACTTGCCGTTACCGAAGCGTCGGATGAGGCAGATGAAGCGTCGGATCAGTTGTCAGTTGTCAGTTGTCAGTTGCCAGTTGCCAGCGTCCAGAACGGTCATCCTGAGCGGAGCGAAGGATCTTCTCACGCAGGAACAGCCCTGCTGATAACTCGTGCTGGCGTGAAAGGATCCTTCGCTCCGCTCAAGATGACAGTTCCAACAACTGGCAACTGACAACTCCATCACGCCGGCAGCGTCAGCACGAACCGGGTGCCCGCCCCTTCCTCCGACTCGACCCGCAGCGTACCACCGTGGCCATTCACCACAATATCGTGGGAGAGCGAGAGGCCCAGGCCGGTGCCTTCGCCGGTGGGTTTGGTGGTGAAGAAGGGCTCGAAGATGCGGGCCCGCACGGCCGCCGGAATACCCGTGCCGTTGTCCTGCACCCAAAGCTCAGCCCCACCCCCGGGGAGCGGCCGGCTCCCGATTTCTACCATGGGCACGTAGCCGGTGGGGACCGTGAGCTGGCGCTGGCGTACGGCGTAGAGGGCGTTGGTGCAGAGGTTGAGCAGCACCCGGCCCAGGTCGGTAGCCACCACGGGCAGCTCGGGAAGGCCGGGGGCCAGAGTCTGCTGGAGGGTAGCCGTGAACTCCGGGAACTGGTGGCGCACGGCTTCGTAGGCCAGATGCAGGTTGGTGCGGGCCAGCTCGTTGAGGTCGGTCGGGGCGCGGGGCGCCTGGCCGGTGCGGGCGTGTTCGAGCATGCCCTTGATGATGGCCGTCGCCCGCTGCCCGTGCTGACTGATTTCGCGTAGATTTTCCTTCAGGCCCTCAAAAATATCGTGCTCCAGGTGCTCGTCGCGGGCCAGCCGTTGGGCCCCGCTGATTTCGTCGATCAGGTTGGCACTCACGGTGGCAAACTGCTTCACGAAGCCCAGCGGGTTTTGCAGCTCGTGGGCCACGCCGGCCGTCATCTCGCCCAGAAACGCCATTTTCTCGCGTTGCACCAGCATCAGCTGGGCTTCCCGGAGCTCGGCCAGGGAGGCCTGCAGGGCGGCGTTGGTGCGCTGCTGCTGCCGGTCGTGGCGCACGAATAGCCCCAGCACCAGCAACAGCCCGCCCACCCCGGCCAGCCAGCCGTAGGTTTGGTAGCGGGTTTTGAGCACCCGCTGGGCCGTGGCGGCCTGCTGAGTCCGCAGCCGCTCCTGGTAGGTCAGGTTTTGCAGACGCATCACTTTCTCCTGCCCAAACAAGGTGTCTTTCATGGCCACCAGCAGCGTCTGGTACCGGAAGGCACTATCGTACCGGCCCTGCTGCCCGAACTCGCGCGTCAACATCAGGCTGCCGTTGAGCACGCCCCGCAGAAAGCCGTTTTGCCGGGCCGCCTGCGTGCCCAGCCGGGCGTAGTAAATGGCGGAATCGGACTGGCCGAGTTGCTGGTGGAGGGCGGCCAGGCCCAGGTAGGAGAAGTTGAGGCTGCGCAAATGCCCCCGTTGCCGCGATTCGGCCAGGCTGCGGCGGTAATAGGTGCGGGCCTGCGCCACCTGCCCGCGTTGGCGGGCCACGTTGCCCAGGCCGTAGAGAATGTAGTTGGTGGGCGAGCCCTGCTGCCGGGCCAGCGCATAGGCCTGGTTCTGGTAGTAGGCGGCCGAATCTACCTGACCATAGAGGTCGTAGGCCAGCCCGATATTGCTGAGCTCGACCACCTCGCGCCGCCGGTCGTGGATGCGCCGGTCGAGGCGCAGGGCCCGGAAATAGTAGGATAGCCCCAGCTGTTTCTCGCGCAGGTACACGTAGATGATGCCGATGCTGCGCAGGTTCTGGGCCTGCAGGCCCAGGTCATTTATCTTTTCGCCGAGGCGCAACGACTCCTGAAACAGCTGGAGCGCCTGGCTCAGGTTGCTTTCGCGCAGGGCGGCGCCCAGGCGGTTAAGGGCCGCCCCCTCGCCCCGCCGGTTGCCGGTACGCCGGGCCAGCGCCAACGAGCGGCGGGCATACACGGCAGCGGCCTCGGTATCGGAGGCCCAGAGCTGGTCGCTGAGCAGGTAGAGCAGCTTTACCCGGCTGCTGTCGGTGCGGGCGTGGGCAAGCAGCACTTGCAGGCTGTCGGCGCCCGAGCGCGCAGGCTGCGGGCGCTGGGCACGGGCTTCGGGCAGGGCCAGCAGCCCCAGCACGCAAACCATCATCAACCCGCCCCAACGCCTCATACTTCAAACTTTGATATGCTTACCCGGTTCTGGCCGGGCGACCTTTGGCCCCTACCGCACCGGATTATTACCAATATCCAATAAAAACAGCGGATTCCTGTTTTGAGCCACCTGGCCGGATTAGTTGGCGCCGCTTGGCTCACCGGGGCCGGCACCCTACCTTTACTTCATGCCCCTGACCTGGACCCTCAAGCCCTTCGCCGACCTGACCACCACCGAGCTGTACGCGCTGCTGCAGCTGCGCTCCGAAGTATTCGTGGTGGAGCAAACCTGCCCGTTTCAGGACATCGACGGGCTCGACCAAACGGCCTGGCACCTGCTGGGCCACCTGCCCGACGGCAGCGGCGAACTGGCCGCTTACGCCCGCCTGTTCGGGCCCGGCATAGCGTATGCCGAGGCCAGCATCGGGCGCGTGGTGAGCAGCCCCCGGCACCGGCGCACCGGCCAGGGCCGGGAGCTGCTACGCGAGGCCATCGGCGGCATCGAGCGGCTGTTTGGCTCCCAGCCCATCCAGATTGGGGCCCAACTGTATCTGCAGGCTTTTTACGAGAGCTTCGGCTTCCGGCAAGTGGGCGAAGGCTACCTTGAAGACGACATTCCGCACATTCACATGGTGCGGGCCTAAAGCGGGTCAGCGTCTTTGCCGAATTCACTCCGAAAGCGCGGCGAAGCGCCCGGACCACTGTATATTCGCCAGCTTTTGCCTGTACAGGCCCAGCCTGCGCCTCTTCCGTTCTGCCTTACCCGCTCTGCCTCATGCCTTCCGCTGCTTTTCCGGTTGATTACCACCAGCTGTTCCGGTCGCTGCCCGACAACTTCCTGCTCATCGGGCCCGATGCCGACGCCACTATTGTCGACAACACCGACGCCCACGTAGCCGTGTCGTTGAAGCCGCGCGCGGAGGCCGTGGGCAAGCCTTTTTTCGAGGCCTACCCGGCCCGCGACGAGGCATCGGCCCAGATCATCCGCGAGTCGCACGAGCACGTGCGCCGGCACCTGGAGCCGCACACCATGCCCCTGATCCGCTACGATCTGGAGCGCACGGCCGACCAGGGCGGCGGCCTGGAGGAGCTGTACTGGGAGGCCACCCACTTCCCAGTGCTTGATGCCCAAGGGCAGCTGTCTTTCATCCTGCAGCGCACCCGCAACGTAACCGAGCAGCACCACGCCCGCCTGCGGGCAGAAGCCGCCCAACAGGCGCTCAACGAAACTCAGAAGCGGCTGCGCTTCATCCTGGAGTCGTTGCCGATTCTAATTTGGACGGCCCGGCCCGACGGGGTGCGCGACTATTTCAACCCGCGCTGGCTGGAGTTTACGGGCCGCTCGATGGAATACACCCTGGACAAGGGCTGGCAGCAGGACGTTCACCCCGACGACCGCGAGCGGGTGGTTCGTATATGGGAAGACGCCGTAGCCACTGGCCAGCCGTTCCAGGTAGAATACCGCCTGCGCCGCCACGATGGCCAGTATCGCTGGCTACTCATGCGCGGCCAGCCCCGCCACGACGCGCACGGCCAGCTTACGATGTGGGTAGGGGCCGGCACCGACATTCACGACCAGAAGCTGCTGGTGGAGGAACTGCTCGAAGCCAACGAGCAGCAGGCCGCCCTCTCCGACCTGGCTTACCAGGCCCAAGCCGAGGCCCAGCGCCAGCGCGAAACGCTCTATAACCTGTTCATGGAGGCCCCGGCCATCATCTCCATTGTCGCGCGGCCCCGAACACCGCCATGAGTTCGTCAACCCCCTCTACCAGCAGATTTTCCCGAGCGCGAACTGCTGGGCCGCACCGTGGCCGAGGTGATTCCGGAGGCGGGCAGCCAGGGCTTCATTGCGCTGCTCGACCATGTGTACCAGTCCGGTGAGCCCTTCTACGGCACCGAAGTGGTGTTTGTGTCCACCGACCCGGTAAGTGGCGAGAGCCTGGAGGAGTTCTTCAACGTCACCTACCAGCCCATGCGCGAAAAGGGCCAGATTGTGGGCATTTCGCACTTTGCCTACAACGTCACCGAGCTGGTACGCGCCCGGCAGGCCCTCGAAAACCCCGGCTCCGATGCGTAGGCCATGCTTATACCGCGGCGGGTTGCGAACCCTTAGTTCGCCTCGCCGATGATGGAGCTCACCAACCTCGATTTTCAGCAGGCCCGCATCAAGCAGGTGCTGTTTAAGTCGCGGCTGCGCTCCGTGCTCTACGGCGTGCGCGAGCCCGAGGCCAGCCTGTTTGCCATCCGCGAGAACCCATTGGGTCAGTGGCTGTACGCCGTTATTCAGCCCCAGTACGGCACTACCCTCGAGTTCCAACGCCTCGAACGGGAGTTACAGCAGATGCTGCAAACCGGCCAGGATTTGGTGCGCCAGTACCAGCGCGGTCAGCTCGAAGAGTCGCGCGCGGGCCTCGAACGCCTCGACGCCCACGCTGTCCGCATCGAAACGCTGCTTCAGGATCTGGAGAAAACCGTGTAAGGCCGCCGGGCCGGGCGGCCTACCCGGCAGCCAACCAGTCTGTGTTATTGCTGAAGCCATGAAATTCCTTTCTCTGCTGCTGCTGCCAGCTCTCGGGCTACTTTCGCTGGCTGCCCCGGCCCCAACCGCGCCCGACGTGCCCAAACCCGTGCGCCGGGCCCTGGAACAGGTGCAGCCCGAAGCCATCCGGGCCCACATTGCCTACCTGGCCGACGACCGGCTTCTGGGCCGCAAGCCCGGCACGCCCGGTTACCAGCTGGCCGTAGACTATGTAGTGGCCCAGCTGAAAGAACGAGGCGTGGCGCCGGCCGGCGAAAACGGCGGTTTTACCCAGCTCGTGCGCCTGCGCCGGGCCACGGTACAGGCGGGCGCGGCCGTAATTTACCAGCCCCCCACGGGCCGGGCCGGGCTGCCGCTTGATGCGGTGGGCCTCTACCCCCACCCCGAGCAGCCGGCCGCCCAACTACCCGCCGCCGGCCTCGTATTCGCCGGCTACGGCATCACGGCCCCCCAGCAAAACTACGACGACTACCAGGGCCTCGATGCCCGGGGCAAAGTGGTGGTGGTACTGCGCGGAGCCCCGCGCACGTTCCCAAGCACCGTGGCCGCCGCCAGCCAGGACCAGACCCTGCTCGTGCGCACGGCCGCAGCCCACGGGGCAGTGGGCGTGCTTTTCGCCACCCTGCGCCCCGCCTCCACCGGGGCACCCCGGCCGCTTTCAACTACCAGTGTACTCGGGGCCGATGGCCGGGTGGCCGCCGCCCGGGGCTTCGTGAGCGGGCCGGGCGGCGTGGCCCTCACGGGCACCCTCTCGGCCGCCGGCCTGCAGGCCCTGCTGCGCAATGCCGCCACCGATACGGCCCAGGTGATGGCGCGCCTGCGCCAGGGCACACCCGCGCCGGTAGCCCTGCCCGGCACGCTCGACGCCCGCTGGCAGTCGGTTTACCAGGATTTCGATTCCTACAATGTGGTGGGCAAGATTATCGGCTCCGACCCGAAGCTGCGCGAGGAGTACGTGGTGCATTCGGCCCACCTCGACCACCTCGGCGTGGGCGCACCCGTGCGTGGCGACTCCATCTACAACGGGGCCCACGACAACGCCTCGGGCGTGGCCACGGTGCTCGAAATTGCCGGCATCTATTCGCGCCTGAAGCAGAAGCCTCGCCGCAGCATCCTGTTCGTGCTGCAAACCGGCGAGGAGTTAGGCCTGCTGGGCTCGGCCTACTTCGCGGCCCGGCCCACCGTGCCCGCTACCCAGTTGGTGGCCGACGTGAACACCGACATGCCTACCATTATTGCCCCGCTGCTGTCGATTGTGCCGCTGGGGGCCCAGCACTCCACGCTGGCCGGACCGGTGGCCGAGGCCGCCGCCTACCTGCACCTGACGGTGGAGGACGACCCTGAGCCCGAGCAGAACCGCTTCATCCGCTCCGACCAGTACAGCTTCGTGGCCCAGGGCATCCCGGCCCTGCACATCAAATATGGCAACCGCACGCCCGACGGCCGCAACAACCTTAGCGGGCAGGTGCAGCAGTGGCGGGCCCTCACCTACCACAAGCCCCAGGACGACATCAACGGCACCTTCGACTTCGCCGCCGGCCGCACCTACGCCCAGCTCAACTTCCTGGTCGGCTACCTCGTGGCCCAGGCCCCCGAGCGCCCTCGCTGGAACCCCGGCGACTATTTCGGCCAGCAGTTTGGGGGGCAGCAGTAGCAGAAGGGTACTAGGGCTTAGGGTTAGAAGATAGGCTCCCCTCCTCAGATGAGGAGGGGTTGGGGGTGGTTGACAATCGTTGAACAGCAGTTAGAAACTAGTTTTAACGTTAGTCGTCGTTCTGTTAGCATCAACCACCCCCAGCCCCTCCTCATCTGAGGAGGGGAGCCTATCTTCTGGCACCAGCTTACATCAAATGGTGTAAGTGCACCGGTAAAGACACCCCAACGCCAAACCGCCCCGCCCACAATCGTGGGCGGGGCGGTTTGGCGTTAAGCAGAACTCAGTTACTTCGTGCCGCTGCCGGCCTGGCCGACCGACTTTTCGGTGCCCGCGGCGGGGGCGTTCTTCACAAACTTATCGAGCCAGCTGTTCATCTCCCAGAGCATGTGCAGCAGCGACTCCTGGGCCGTGTAGCCGTGGCTTTCGTAGGGCAGCAGCACCAAGCGGGTGCTGGCCCCGAAGCTCTTGAGGGCCGTGTAATAACGCTCCGACTGCATCGGGAAGGTGCCGGTGTTGTTGTCGGCCTCGCCGTGCACGAGCAGCAGCGGGGTCTTCATCTTATCGGCATTCTGGAAGGGCGACATGGTATTGTACACCTCCGGGGCCTGCCAGTAGGTGCGCTGCTCGTTCTGGAAGCCGAAGGGCGTGAGCGTGCGGTTATAGGCGCCGCTGCGGGCAATGCCGGCCCGGAACAGGTTGCTGTGCGAGAGCAGGTTGGCCGTCATGAAGGCTCCGTAGGAGTGGCCACCCACCGCCACGCGGTTGGCATCGACCACGCCCCGGCGCACGCCCTCCTCGATGGCGGCCCGGGCGCTCGACACGAGCTGGGTGACGTAGGTGTCGTTGGGTTCCTTGTCGCCCTCCCCCACAATCGGGATGCTGGCATTATCGAGGATGGCGTAGCCCATCGTGACGAAAGCGGCCGCGCCCCAGTAGCTGATGCGGTTGAACTGGTAGGGCGAGCCATTGACCTGGCCGGCGGCGGCAGCGCTCTTGAACTCGGCCGGATAGGCCCACAGGAAAGTGGGCAGCGGGCCATCCTCCTTTTTGTAGCCGGCGGGCAGATACAGCATGGCCGTCAGCTCCACGCCGTCGGCCCGCTTGTAGCGGAGCTGCTCTTTCTGGATGCCCTTGAGCTGCGGATACGGGTGGGGGAAATCGGTGACGCGCTGGGGGGCGATGCGCCGCAGCAGGTTGCGCACGTAGTAGTTGGGGTTTACATCGGGCTGCTCCTGGGTCGTGAGTAGCACCCGGTTTTTGGCGTCGAGCACGGCCACGGGGCGCTCGAACTGCGGAGCCTGGGAGCGCCAGATTTCCTTGCTTTTGCGGGTGTTCAGGTTGAGCACGCTCACGAAAGGCCGGTCGCCGGTGGTAGAAGCGCCCGTGCCGTTGAGCATCAGCAGCTCGCCCTTGGGCAGCAGATTGAGTACCTCACGGCCGTACTGGTTGCGGCGGGTGTCGGGCTGGCCGGGGTCGGTGTAACGGTCCTCAAACGAGCGGTCGAACAAAACGGTGGCCTGCCCGGTGCGCGGGTTCACAATTTTGGTGAGGCTCTTGCGCGACTGCCACCACATTTCGGTGGCCAGCGCTACGGTTTCGTCGCCCCACTCGAAGCCCCGGAAGCGGTACCGGGCCGCGTAAATCTGCTTGGGCGCCCCGGCAAATGGCGCGTCGAGCGCGAATACCTTGTCGCGGATGTCGGCTTTCTGCTTGGGGTCGCCGCCGTCCTGGGCTTCGGTGTAGAACACCGTGGCCGGCACGTCGTGGCGCCAGTCGTAGTTGCGCGGGCCGGTGGGGGCGCCGTCGGGGCTATAGGGCACGTTTTCCTGGGCGGGCGTATCGGCCAGCGTTTTCACCAGGGCCCCATCGAGGGCGAATACTTCGGTGCGCACCGGGAAGCGGTAGACCGGCACGAGGTAGGAAAACGGCGCGTGTACCGTTTCCGTCAGCACAAAGCGGCCGTCGGGCGAGGGTTGCGCCCCCGTAATGATGCCCGGCTGCCCAATGGCCCGTGCCTCCCCATCGAGCCCCACGCGCATGACCTGGGCCGTGGCGTAATACTTGAACTGGGCTTCGTCGGACGGGTTTTTAAGCAAGTCCTGGTACGTGGGGGCCTGGCCCGAGCGGCCCAGGTTTTCCTGCACTGTGGGGCCAGTAGGCACGCGGCCGGCGGCCGGCGCCGCTCCGCGTCCGGCCGGCACGGCCCGCACGATAAAGCCCTGCCCATCGGAGAGCCAGGCGAAGGGTGTGCCCAGCACGGCGTTCAGGGCCACGCGGCCCACGCGCCGGGCCACGGCCGTGGCGATGTCGGCCACGTAGAGGTCTAGCTGGCCGTCGGTGGTGTTGGTAAAGGCAATCTTGGTTTCGTCGGGCGACCATTGCACGTAGCTGAGCCGGGCCTCGGCGGGCAGGCCCGTGATGGGCCGCTCGGCGCCGGAAGGCAGCTTTTTCAGCTTCAGGCCGGTCAGGTACTGGGCCCGGCTGGGCCCGTTGGTGGCAGGGTTAAGCCGCACGCCCGCCAGCCGCAGCTCGGGCTGCGAGAGCTCGGCGATGGTGGGGTTGGCGGCCCGCTCCAGAATAAGCAGGTACTGGCCCTTCGAATCCACGCTCACGCCCGGTGTGGGCGCCACCGTCACGAGGTCGGCCAGGGCTTTGGGGGGCGTTTGGTAGGTAGCGGCATCCTGCGCCATGGCAGCAGGCGCACTGAGCAGCAGTAGCCCAAGTAGGAGTTTTTTCATGACGGCCTTTTTTGTTAAGGATGAGGTCCTAAAGTTTACTCAAAATGTCCAGAAAGAAAACGCCACGTAATGGCGCTGGAACCCGGGCACCGAAACGATTGAAGTTGGCGCACAATAAAGCAGCGACACACTATTTCGGGTCACGTTGCTGCTAAGGCAGCTTCTGGAGCATCGAACACCCAGCGACGAGCTGTAAAACAGGCTACTGCTGCGTTATCCTGATAGTCTAAAATCAAGGCAAAACGCCTGACTACAATACTTTTACACTTTGCATCGAATCAATTACTCGCACAACTCCCGCTAAAACTGCCCTAACCCGACCAACTCGCGCCAGCCCGGCTTAGCGGCATCATGCCCTGCTTCTTTTAAAGTCCCCCAAGGCCAATAGGCGAGCGGGCAGCCTAGCGGTGAGCAGTATCAGCAGTGCCGGCCGACGTTTTAAAGCGCATCAGCCAGCATAATCCGTTGGTTTTTTGGGTAAAAACCCCGAATATTAACCACTCAATATCTCCCGGCTGTTCCTGCCTCGTCCGGCCCTTCTGCCAATCCAGGCACCGGGTCCTATTTTTCGGCATCATGGTTATCTACGGCTATCATTCGTCGCACCTGCGCACCGAGCCCGCGCCGGGCAATTGCCCGGCCTGCGCCACCCCCGATGCCCTGCGCACGAGCGTATTTGGGCGTTACGTGCACCTGTACTGGCTGCCACTGCTGCCCATCGGCAAAACCGGCACCACGGAGTGCCAGTGCTGCCGCTTCGTGGTTCGTCCCAAGGAGATGGAACCCTCGCTCCGGCAGTCGTTTCGGGAGCTGAAGCAGCGGAGCCGGGTGCCGGGCTGGCACTTCGCGGGGCTATTGCTGGCGCTGCTGGGCCTGGGTTGGAACCTGGTGGCCCAGGGCAACGAAGTCCGCGCCAATCAGTCGTTCATCAGCCTGCCCCACAAGGGCGACCTCTATCACGTACGCACCGACAACGGCCACTATTCGCTCTGGAAAGTGCAGGACGTGGCCGGCAACGCCGTGAAGCTGCTGGCCAACAACTACGAAACCGACAGCCCGGCCCAGGTAGCCGAACTCAACCGCCCCGAAAACTTCGCCCCCGACCCCCTCGAACTCACCCGCTACGACCTCAACATCATGCTCGAAAAAGAGGAAATCGTGGACGTGGTGCGGAATTGAGAAGTTAGAAGTTAGAAGTTAGAAGTTAGAATATACTCGGGCCGGGCTGCAGCGAAGGGGCACACCGGTTAAATTTTTCGGCGTTTTAGTGGCCGGTACCGGCAGCCTGCTCAAAACTGACCCCAAGCGGCCAGCTCGCGGCGGTGTTGCTGCCGGGCGAAAGCGAGGATGGCAGCGTCGGGATGAATGCCGAGCAAAATGACGGTGCCCTGCTCGCGGGCGTAGGGGTTGCGCATCTCCCCCACCTGGCGGAACGTGCGGAAATGAGCGGCCAGTCCGGGTTTGGGCTCGTCGTCAATCAGCAGGATATACTTCCAGCCGGCGGGCGGGGCGGTGGGCTGCCAGAACAGGTAGCTGCCGTTGAAGCTGTTGGCCGGCGGCATCGGGTGCCGGCGGTTGTAGTAGTTGATGGCCCCGGCCTGGCCGTAGTTGCCCGCCAGAATAAGGGTGCGGCCCCGGGCGTCGGGGGGCAGGGCCGCGTAGGCGGCCCGGGTTTTAGTGGCCAGCTCGCGCCAGCCCAGCATGTCGGCGTAGTCCTGGGGCAGGGCGTGGTCGCGGCCATCTTCCCAGCGCAGTACGCCCAGCTTCTGGTAGCGTTGGCCGAGGGCCAGCATTCCGGTGGGGGGCTCGATGGTGAATAGCAGCGGTAGCACCCGCAGGGCCAGCAGCATAGGTAGCAGCAGCAATACCGGCCGCATAATCTGGGCCAGCCGGGGCTGGGTTTGCAGCCATTGCTCCCACCAAGCGGCTCCGGCAGCCAGCAAAATGGGGTAGTAGGCCAAGGCATAATAATCTTTGCCGTGTAGCAGCGTAAGCAGCAGCAACGCGCCCACGTACACCAAGCCCACCACCCGGTAAGGCCGCCAGGCTGGGCGCAGCAGCAGCGCCAACAGCCCGGCCACCCAAATCCACACGGCGCTCAGGTTCATTACCAGCTGGCTTTTCCAGAAGCCGGCCACCGTAACGTTTACCAGCTGGCTGTCGTGGAGCAGTTGCATGTGGTGCAGAAACGGCAGGCCGTGGCCGATTTGCCAGCTCAGGTTGGGCAGCCACAGCAGCAGCGCCAACCCCGCCGCCAGCCAGAAGGCCCGCGTCAGCAGCACCCGCCGCAAGGGCGTGAGCACCACCGCCACCACCAGCGCGGCGATAAAAAACAGGGCCGAATACTTGTTCAGCAGCGACAGCCCCAGCATGGCCCCAATGGCATAGAGCCAGCGCGGGGCGGGCTTCTGCACGTAGCAAATCAGCCAGTAGCACATGGCCGTGAAAGCCAGCACCTCGAACGAGTTGGGCTGAAACAGGAAGTTGAGCCGGGCATACGCGCCCAACAGGTAGCTCAGGCCGGCCAGCGCCACGGCCCAGGGCCCGCCGCCCAGCCGCTGCACGGCCCGCGCCACCACGTACACCGTGAGGCTGCCCCAGAGCAGCGGCCAGAATTTCACCCAGAACCAGCTGCCACCCAGCGCCAGCGTAACCCAGCTTTGCAGAGCCGTGAGGGGCGGTACTTCGAGGTAGCCCCAGGCCAGGTGGCGGCCATAGTCGAGGTAGAGGTACTCGTCGCGGTGCAGCTCGTAAGCGCGGCTGGCCAGCAGGTAGCCCAAGGCAAATTTGAGCAGCGCCAGCAGAGCGGGAAGGAAACGGGCGTTTTTCACCCGCTCAATATATTGCATTTCTAATATAAAAACTACAGTCCCGGGGGCAGTCGGATACCGTCGAGGTAGTCGCGCAGGCCGGCGGGGTGCCGAAACAGGTGGATGAAGAGCAGGTGCTCGTTGCCCGACTCGCGCCACTCCTCGGCGTAGAAGTCGCCCACCGCGAACAGGCACAACCGGAAGCTGTCTTCGCGCCGCTCGGCCAGCAACCGCCCATGCTGGTGCAGGTGCTCGGTCTGGCGATACATATTCAGCTCTTTGAAATCGGCGTACTTCATGGATAAGGCAAAGATACGGGGGACTGGAGGACTGGGGAAAAAGAACGTCATTCAGAGCGCAGCGAAGAATCTCGCGTGCCAAAGTAGACCCTGACATTAAGGTACCACTACAACGTCAGCACGCGAGATTCTTCGCTGCGCTCTGAATGACGTTTCTTTTCCCCCAGTCCCCATTACCTCCTCACCTCATTCGCTCCTTTCCTACCTTCGCCCCATGAAGACGATTCGCTTTCCGCACCCACTGGTGCTACTGGTGGGGTTTATTTTGCTGGCTTGCCTGCTGAGCTACGTGCTGCCGGCCGGCGTGTTCGAGCGCCATCCCGATGCGGCCACCGGCCGCGACGTGGTGGTGGCCGGCTCCTACCACCGCGTGCCCGCCACGCCCGTCGGCCCGCTGCAGGCCATTGTCGATATCCCGAAGGGACTGATTGACGCGGCGGCCGTGATTTTCCTCGTGTTCCTGGCCGGCGGCGCCTTCACGGTCGTGGACCTGACGGGCGCCCTGCGCCGGGGCGTCGACTGGTTGCTGGAGAAGTTCCGGGGGCGCGAGGCGGTGGTTATTCCCATCATTTCGGTGCTCTTTGCCACGATGGGGGCGCTGGAAAATATGCAGGAGGAAATTGTGCCCCTGGTGCCGGTGCTCCTGATTCTGATGCGCCGCATCGGCTACCCCACGGTTACGGCGGCGGCGGTCAGCATCGGGTCGGCGGCAGTGGGCGCGGCCTTCAGTCCGCTCAACCCGTTTCAGGTGGGCATTGCCCAGAAACTGGCCCAGCTGCCCCTGCTTTCGGGCGGCGGGTTCCGGCTGGTATTCCTGCTGCTGGCCCTGCTCATCTGGATCGGGGGCACCATGCGCTACGCCCAGCGCCACCGCGTGGCCCCCGAATCGGCCGGCGCGGCCGACCCGAACAGCACGCTGGTGGCCGGCCGCAACCACGGGCTGGTGCTGGCGCTGCTGCTGGGCGCCTTCGCCTTTTTCGCCTACGGAGTGCTGAAGCTGGGCTGGGACTTCGAGCAGATGGCCGCCCTGTTTTTCGCACTCGGCGTAGTAGCCGGCCTCGTGGGCGGCCTGGGCCTCACGGGCACGGCCGAAGGCTTCATTGCCGGCTTCCGCGACATTGCCTTCTCGGCGTTGCTCATCGGCTTTGCCCGCGCCATTTTCGTGGTGCTGGAGCAGGGCCAGATCGTCGATACCATCGTTAATGCCCTCTCGGCTCCGCTGGCGGGGCTGCCGGCCTGGGTGGCGGCGCTGGGCATGATGGGCGTGCATACGGCCCTGCACTTACCAGTGCCCTCGGTCAGCGGCCAGGCCGTGCTCACGATGCCCCTGCTCGTGCCCCTCTCCGACCTCATCGGCCTCTCGCGCCAGGTCACGGTGCTGGCCTACCAGTATGGGGCGGGCCTGTGCGAGCTCATCACGCCCACCAACGGCGCCCTCATGGCCATTGTAGCCGCCTGCGGGGTGCGCTTTGATGAGTGGTGGCGCTTCGTGCTGCCCCTCTACCTGCTGCTGCTGGCCCTAAGCGCGGCAGCCATTGTGGCGGGGATTATGGTGGGGGTGTAGGGGCGCGTTGCACGCGTCCGCCGGAACCGCCCACTGGTGCAGCATCATTCCTACACTGACACGGGCGCGGACGGGACCGGCGGGCGCGTGCAACGCGCCCCTACTCCCCTCTCAACTCATCGGCCTCGAATACCCGCTGCACTTTGCGCTTCTTCTCCACCAGCTGAAACTGGTACGTGTCGGCGCGCTCATCGAAAAACACATCGGAGATGAGGCCCTGGTGGGCGGGCGGGGCGGCGGTTTTCACCGTGTCGCCGAAGCTGAAGGGCGGCTTCTGGTAGAGCTCCTTGAACAGCTCGGAGCTGACGAAGAACTGCTGCTCATCGTAGCGCAGGATGATCCAGTCGTCCGTTTCGTCAATCTTTTCGAACACCTTGCCCAGCGGTTCCAGCCACTCGAAGGAGCGGCGGTTGGCGGGGTGGATGTAGCGGTAGCCGTAGTCGGGCGTCCAGCCGTAGAGGCCGAACACCACTGGTTTGGGGCGGGGCACGGGCAAGCGGGGTTAGGGCGTGAAAGGAACCCGATAACCGCCAACAGGCCGCGCAGGTTCGGCGCAAAGCTACGCGGCCGGCGCCGGCCGGGGCGGCGGTTCTGCCTGTTGCCCGCACAGCTGCTATTCAGTATACTCATCCACAGGCAGTTATCGACATTGATAACCCTGGCTTCATCTGGGCAGTATTAGACGCATGGAGTGGCCGGGGTCCGGCCGTTGCTCTCTGCCTTCTATTCAATGTCAACAACTGCTACTTCCACTCCCGCTGCCCCCGCACTGCAGGGCGGCATGGGAGCCCGCCCCCACGCCGGCGGCACTACCTTCCGCGTCTGGGCTCCGGCCGCCACCGCCGTGGCCTTGGTCGGCCCGTTCAACGACTGGAACTCCACCACCCACCCGCTCCAATCTGAAACCGAGGGCTACTGGGCCGCCGATTTCGCCGACCTCGGGCCCGGTGCCGAGTACAAGTTTCACCTCACTACGCCCCACGGCGAGCTGACCAAAAACGACCCCTACGCCCGCGAAGTCACCAACTCGGCCGGCAACTCCCTCGTTTTCGACCCCAATTTCGATTGGGAAGACGACCAGTTTCAGATGCCGGCCTGGAACGAGCTGGTGGTGTACGAGCTGCACGTGGGCACCTTCTACCGGCCCGACCCCGAGCAGCCCGGCACGTTCTACGACGTGATTGAAAAGCTCGATTACCTGCGCGAGCTGGGCATCAATGCCATCGAGATTATGCCCGCCACCGAATTTCCGGGCAGCCTGAGCTGGGGCTACAATCCCGCCCATCCCTTCGCCATCGAAACCGACTACGGCGGGCCCACGGGTTTCAAGGAGTTGATCAAGCAGGCCCACCGCCGGGGCATGGCCGTGGTGCTGGATGTGGTGTACAACCACTTCGGGCCCGACGACCTGGACCTGTGGCGGTTTGATGGCTGGCAGGAAAACGACGGCGGCGGCATTTACTTCTACAACGACTGGCGGGCCGAAACGCCCTGGGGCCACAACCGCCCCGACTACGGCCGCGAAGCCGTGCGCCGCTACATCCGCGACAACGCCCTGATGTGGCTCGAAGACTACCGCGTGGACGGGCTGCGCTGCGACGCCATTGCCCACATCCGCAACGTGAACGGCACCACCGACCCCGCCCACGACCTGCCCGACGGCTGGAGCCTGATGAAGTGGATTAATGAGGAGGTGCGGGCTAAAATGCCCTGGAAAATCATGATTGCCGAGGATTTGCTGGGCGACGAGTACATCACCCGCTCCCCCGAAGAGGGCGGCCAGGGCTTTTCCACGCAGTGGGACGCCCGCTTCGTGTACCCCATCCGCGACGCCCTGACCACGCCCGACGACGCCGACCGCAGCATGGCGGCCGTGGCCGAGGCCGTGGGTTACCGCTACAACCACGAGGCCTTTCAGCGGGTAGTGTACACCGAAAGCCACGACGAAGTGGCCAACGGCAAGGCCCGGGTACCCGAGGAAATCATGCCCGGCGAAGCGGCCTCGTGGTTTCCGAAGAAACGCTCGACCCTGGGCGCGGCCCTGGTGCTCACGGTGCCCGGCATCCCGATGATTTTCCAGGGCCAGCCCATGCTCGCCGACGGCTCCTTCTCCGACGACCTGCCTCTCGACTGGGCCCGGGGCGATGAGCACGCCGGCCTCGTGCGCCTCTACCGCGACCTGATTGCGCTGCGCCGCAACTTCGCCGGCCACACCCGTGGCCTGCTGGGCCAGCACGTGGAGGTGCATCATATCAATGAGGAAGACAAGGTACTGGCCTTCATCCGCCGCGACGAGGGCGGCCCCGGCGACACCACCGTGGTGCTGTGCAACTTCGCCGACCGGGCTCACGAAAACTACCGCCTGGGCCTGCCCCGCCAGGGCCGCTGGCGGGTGCGCTTCAATTCCGACTGGCAGGGCTACGACCAGGAGTTCGGCAACTACGAAAGCGTAGACTGCCAGGCCGAAATCGGCGTCTACGACGACCAGCCCTTCCACGGCACCTTCGGCCTGGCCCCGTATTCGGTCCTGATTATCTCACAGGAAGCGTAATTGTTGAGCGGCAAGCTACCAGCTACCAGCAGCAAGCTGATATTCGAACGTCAGCTTGCCGCTGACAGCTGGTAGCTTGCCGCTCACTTGCAGCTTCCAGTTTGCCACTCAACAGAAAGCTTGTAGCTTGCAACTGACCGCTTGTAGCTCCATTTCTGATATTTCCGTCGTTTATGCCTCACTCCGTACCCGCTGCCCCCGCCCCTGCCGTTGCCCCCGATGCCCTGCTCGTGGAAGTCGCCTGGGAAGTCTGCAACCAGGTCGGCGGCATTTACACCGTAATTCGTAGCAAAGTACCCGCCACCATGCAGGACTGGGGCGACCGGTACTGCCTATTGGGGCCCTACTTCGCCCAACAGGCCCAGAGTGAGTTCGAGCCCTACACCGAAGAGCAGCTGGCCAACTGCACCGATCCGTTTGCCGGGGCCGTGCGCGCCATGCGGGCCCAGGGCTACGACGTGCAACTGGGTATCTGGCTCATCACGGGCCGGCCCCGGGTCGTGCTCATCGATCCGTTCCAGCTGTATCCGCGGCTCGGTGAGCTCAAGTCCAACCTCTGGGAGCACCACCATATTCCAGTGCCCGCGGCCGATGATCTGCTGCATCAGGTGGTGGCGTTCGGGGAGCTTACCAAGACCTTCCTGAGTTTGCTGGCCGCCGAAGTAGTGCCGCCCCAGCGCTTAGTAGCCCACTTCCACGAGTGGATGACCGGCGTGGCCATTCCGGCTTTGCGCCGCGAGCAGGTGCCGGCCCACCTCGTGTTCACAACCCACGCCACGCTGCTCGGCCGCTACCTGGCCATGAACGACCCCAACTTCTACGACCACCTCATGCAGGTGGAGTGGCAGGCGGAGGCCCAACACTTCAACATCGAGCCGGCCGTGACCATGGAACGCGCCGCCGCTCATGGGGCCCATGTGTTTACCACGGTAAGCGAGCTGACGGTGCGTGAGTGCATTTACCTGCTCGACCGGATTCCGGATGCCGTGCTGCCCAACGGCCTCAACATCGAGCGGTTCGTGGCCCTGCACGAGTTCCAGAACCTGCACCAGCAGTACAAGACCAAGATTCACGAGTTCGTGATGGCGCACTTCTTCCAGAGCTACTCCTTCGAGCTGGATAAAACGCTGTACCTGTTCACGAGCGGGCGCTACGAGTACCACAACAAGGGCTTCGATCTGACGCTGGAAGCCCTGGCCCGCCTCAACTACCGCCTCCAGCAAAGCGGGCTGGAAACCAACGTGGTCATGTTCTTCATTACCAAGCGGCCCTTCCACAGCATCAACCCGCAGGTGCTGCAGAGCCGGGCGGTGCTGGAGGAAGTGCGCGAAACCTGCGAGGCCATTGAGCAGCAGGTGGGCGAGCGGCTGTTCTTTGCCGCCGCCGCCTCCGACGACCACCGCCTGCCCGACCTGAGCACAATGGTGGACGACTACTGGCGCCTGCGCTACCGCCGCACGTTGCAAAGCTGGAAAACCAAGGCCCTGCCCCCCGTCATCACCCACAACCTCGTCGATGATGCCGACGACGATATCCTCAACTTCCTGCGCCGCTCGAACCTGGTCAACAACCAGCACGACCGGGTGAAAATCGTCTACCACCCCGATTTCGTATCGCCCTCCTCGCCCCTGTTTGGCATGGAGTACGGGCAGTTCGTGCGGGGCTGCCACCTGGGCATTTTCCCGAGCTACTACGAGCCCTGGGGCTACACCCCGCTCGAATGCGTGGCCCGCGGCGTACCCGCCATCACGAGCGACCTTTCAGGCTTCGGCGACTACGTGATGCAGCACGTGCCCCAGCACGAGGACCAGGGCATTTTCGTGGTCGAGCGCCAGGAAAAAAGCTTCGATGAGGCCGCCGAACAGCTCACCGACATGCTCTGGGAATTCGTGCAGCTTAACCGCCGCGAGCGAATCATGCAGCGCAACAACGTGGAAAGCTCGGCCGAAATGTTCGACTGGAAAAACCTGCGCGTTCATTACGACCACGCCTACCAGCTGGCTCTGGAACGGAGCTGATAAGCACGCACCGGTACGCGGGAACCTGGCGGAAGTCTTGGCGCTGCAAGCGGCAAGACTTCTCGCCGGTAAATGGGGCTAGTCTTTGCCTTGTGGCCGGCGCAGCCGGCCAGCCGGAACCGGGCCACCCACCTCTCAAAGGCCCATCGCCAAACCCGCCGCCTTATGAAACGTGCCCTGCCGCTACTGCTGCTGCTGGCTGCCACCTCGGCGGCGCTGGCCCGCGAGTTCTGGCTGGCCCCGGCGCGGTTCTGGGTGGTGCCCGGTGCGGCCGTGCACCTGCGGCGGCTAATAGGCGACAACTTTGCGGGCACTGCCTGGCCCGGCCGCCGCGGCCGCCTCACCGACTTCCGCCACTACGCCCCCGGCCAGCCAGTCGCTGGTTTGCTGGCCGCTGGCCCGCTCACCGATACCATTCAGAGCACCGTGCTGCTACGCCAGCCCGGCACCCACCTGGTGGCGTTGCAAACCGACAACGTACTGGCCACACTGTCTGCCGACCAGTTTACGGCTTACCTGCGCGAACAGGACTTCGACTACGCTTTGGCCCAACGCGAGCAACGGGGCCAGACGGCCGCGCCCGGCCGCGAAGCCTACCGGCGCTGCGCCACTACGCTGGTGCAGGCCGGGCCGTACTTGGCCACCGATACGGCCCGCGCCTGGGGCCGGCCGGTGGGCTTAGCCCTGGAGCTGGTGCCCGAGCAAAACCCTTACGGGCTGCGCCCGGGAGCCGCTTTAACGGTGCGGGTGCTGGCGGCGGGCCGGCCAGTGGCCGGGCAGCTGGTGCGGTTGTGGCAGCACGGGAACCAGGGGTCAGTGCTACTCACCAAGCTCCACAGTAACCAAAACGGCCGTGTGCTGTTACATTTGCCCACGCCCGGCGAGTACCTGGTAAGTGCCGTGCGCCTGGAAACCGCTCCGGCTATTACTGGAGCTGACTGGCAAAGCACCTGGAGTACGCTGACCTTCGGGTTGGCCGACCGAAATCGACTTTAGCCTATCTTAGCGGGCCTTTTCGGGTTCTTCACTTGGGTTTCATACCCGAATTCTTTTTTGTTACCTTCGCAACTCCCATAAACACCGAACCGACCTGCGGTATGAAGTACTCCATCGATAAAAAAGAAACCTACACGATAATCACGATTGACGAAAAGAAGCTCGACACTACTGTCGCGCCAGATCTGAAATCGGAATTCGTGAAGCTTAACGCCGAAGGTATCAACAACCTAATCCTCGACCTGAGCAACGTGAAGTACACCGATTCGTCGGGCCTGAGCTCTATCCTGATTGCCAATCGCCTCTGCAACTCGACGGGCGGCCTGCTGGTGATGACCGGCCTGCAGGACCACGTGATGAAGCTCATCACCATCAGCAAGCTCGAATCGGTACTCCACATTCTGCCTACTGTAGAAGAAGGCATCGACCGGATTTTCCTCCACGCCATCGAGCGCGACCTCACCAGCAAAGAGTAGCTTTTGGTTGGCTGTTAGCTGTTGGCTGTTAGCTGTTAGCTTTTTTTGCTGACGGCCAACAGCCAACAGCTTTTTTGCGGTTGCTTGCAAAGCCGGCAACTGCCCATTTTCCACCCTTAAAAAAAGCTAGCAGCTAGCAGCTGACAGCTAACAGCTAACAATTGGAGTTTGAGCTGAAAATTCTGGGCAGCGCCTCGGCCACCCCGTTTCTCGACCGCCACCACACGGCCCAGGTCCTGACCGTGAACGGCACGCCTTACCTCATCGACTGCGGCGAGGGCACCCAGCGGCGCCTGCTCGATCAGAAGCTGCGGCCCCAACGGCTCCAGACCATTTTCATCAGCCACCTGCACGGCGACCATTTTTTCGGGCTTTTCGGGTTGCTGGGCACCATGAACCTGACCGGCCGCACCGAGCCGCTGCGCCTGTTTGGCCCCGCCGGCCTCGATGAGGTGCTGACCACCCAGCTGCGCCACTCGCACTCCCAGCTCAACTTTGCCCTGGAGTTCACGGCCGTCGATACCACGGCCCACCAGCTGATTTTTGAGGATAAGAACCTGACGGTGCACTCGCTGCCCATGCGCCACCGCATTCCATGCTGCGGCTACTTATTCCGAGAAAAGCCCAAACGCCGCCGCCTGCTGGCCGACCAGTTGCCCGACGGCCTCGTGCCCGCTCAGCTCACGGCCCTCACCCAGGGCGAAGACCTGCTCGACGAAACTGGCCAGATGCTGGTGCGTAACGCCGCCGTCACGGCCGAGCCCAAGCGGGCCCGCAGCTACGCCTTCTGCTCCGACACGCTCTACACCGAATCGTTGGCCCAACTGGTGCACGGCGTGGATCTGCTTTACCACGAGGCCACGTTTCTCGACGACATGCGCGAGCGGGCGGCCGTTACCCACCACAGCACGGCCCGCCAGGCCGGTTTGCTGGCCCGCCGGGCCGAGGTGCAGCAACTGCTCATCGGCCACTTTTCCAGCCGCTACCGCGACCTACAGCCGCTGCTGACTGAGGCCCAAAGCCAGTTCGCCTGGACTAGTCTGGCCCTGGAAGGCCTTACATTTTCGGTGGCGGAGTAAAGATGACGAGGTGGAAAAACACCTGTCATCCTGAGCGGAGCGAAGGACCCTACCACGCAACAACGATACGTCAGGCGTGATACGGTCCTTCGCTCCGCTCAGGATGACAGGTGTTTTCTCGCTTTCCTAGTTCTCCTTTCGCCCCCTCCCCTCCTCATGCCTGCCAACACCTTTGCCCACAAAAAGCAGCAGCTATACCTCGTGCTCAGCGGCATATTCATCGTCAATGCGCTGCTGGCCGAAATTATTGGGGTGAAGATTTTCTCGGTGGAAACCCTGCTCGGGCTGCCCGGCAACCTCACGGCGGGCGTCATTATCTGGCCCGTGGTGTTCATCACCACCGACATTATCAACGAATACTTTGGGCGGGCAGGCGTACTGAAAGTGAGTTTTCTGACGGTGGGGCTGATTCTGTACGCCTTCCTCGTGATTCTGGCCACTACCCGGCTGCCCCCGGCCCAGTTCTGGCTCGATGTCAATAGCCAGGATGCCCAGGGGCGGCCGTTCAATATCGAATTCGCCTACCAGAGCATTTTCCGGCAGGGGCTGGGCATTATCATCGGCTCGGTCACGGCCTTCATTATCGGGCAGGTGCTCGATGCCAGCGTGTTCCAGTGGTTTCGGCGCGTGGCGGGCGGGCGCTACATCTGGCTGCGGGCCACCGGCTCCACCCTCATTTCCCAACTCGTCGATTCGGTGGTGGTGCTGTTCGTGGCCTTCTACGTGTTCGGCAACTGGACGCTGGAGCAGGTGCTGAGCGTGGCCAACACCAATTACTGGTATAAATTTGCGGCGGCCATCCTGCTCACGCCCCTGCTCTACCTCGCCCACTACGTTATCGATAGGTACCTGGGCAAGGAGGAAACCGAGATATTGCAGGAACAGGCCGAGGCTGATGTGAGTGTCTAAGTTCGTTTATCTTTCTTTTGATTAGCAGATGCGTTTTTTACTATTATCAGTCATTTTACTGCTTCCGCAGGCACTTTTTGCTCAATTTGGGGGATTTGAACCCGGCTATTATGTGCTTGTAGACAACCGGAAAGTTGCGCCACCCGGCTGAAACTGAAGTTGCGTGACCAAAATACGCTGCTCGTCAGGGACGACGACAACAAGAAGGAAAAAATAAGCCTGGAAGAAGTCCTTTATTTTCAAATAGGCAAGCGGAAATTCGCGCCCGTTGGGAGCTTTTCAATCAACCGGGGCTTGGGAGTTGCCAATGTTACCCGGGGCTTCGCTGAGCGGCTTGATAGTGGCGATGTGAAGCTCTATGAATACCACTACCTGCTTTCAACGTCCTCGCAGTGGTAATATACGTTGTAGCGAAAGTTCATGGGTAAGCGTTTATCTGTTTCAGCAAAATACGGCGATGATCTTAATCTGGTTCTGTCCGGCAGCGGATCCGGCAAGTAATTTCGCGAAGCCCTCACGCCATACGTTACCACCCGCCCCGATTTGCAGAAGCTGCTCGCCGACCGCAAAATCAGCTTCGCGAATCTCGCTCCTTTCGTGCGGGCCCTTAATAGCGGCCAGCCATTCACTGGTCCCCTACCGCAGCCACCCACCCGCGAACCCTACTAAAACCCCGCATTCCCACCAAGTCCGGCAGGCGCATTGGCAGCCTAAGCATCAGTTACAGTCGAACCAGAGCAGGCCGAAGCCAATGTCAGCAGGCAATAATTCTCAAATTTTTAATTTATGACAAAGCTCTCTGCAGCAAGTATCGGCTTACTCAGTGCTTTATTGATACTGCTTTCTGGATTGCTGCTGCCTGCCCAAGCCCAATTCAAGTTTGCTCCCGGTTCCTACACGCTCACCGACGGTAGCAGGCACGAAGGCACCCTGAAGTTTGTGTTGGCCGGTTTGGCCTCAGTAACCATGTCCCGCATCCTTACCGGCATCCAGAGCACCGGCCGCCCCCATTTGGGCAACCTGCTCGGCGCCATCCTGCCAGCCATCGAGCTGTCGAAAAGCCCCCAGAATCAGTCGCTGCTGTTCATTGCCGACCTGCACTCGCTCACGACCGTGCGCGACGCCGAGCTGCTGCGCCAGAACACCTACGCCGTGGCCGCCTCCTGGCTGGCCTGCGGTTTCGATACCGACAAAAACCTGTTCTACCGCCAGTCCGACGTGCCCCAGGTAACGGAGCTGGCCTGGTACCTCTCGTGCTTCACGCCTTTCCCGATGCTGGCCAACGCCCACAGCTTCAAGGACAAGAGCGACCGGCTGAGCGACGTGAATGCGGGCCTGTTCACCTACCCCGTGCTCATGGCCGCCGACATTCTACTCTACGACGCCGACTCGGTGCCCGTGGGCAAGGACCAGGTGCAGCACCTCGAAATCACGCGCGACATTGCCTCGGCCTTCAACAGCCGCTACGGCGAAACCTTCGTGCTGCCCAAGCCCCGCGTCGATGAGCAGGTGATGCTCGTGCCCGGCGTCGATGGCCAGAAGATGAGCAAGAGCTACGGCAATACCATCGATATTTTCGTGGATGACAAGGCCCTGCTCAAAACCATCCGGAGCATCGTTTCCGACAGCACCCCGCTTGAAGCACCCAAAAACCCCGACACCGACACCACCTTCAAGCTGTTCTCGCTGGTAGCCGAGCCTGCCCAGATCGAAGAGATGCGCCAGAACTACCTGAACGGCAACTACGGCTACGGCCACGCCAAGCAGGCCCTGTTCGAGGCCATCCGGACCCGCTTTGCCCCGGAGCGCGAGCAGTTCACCTTCTACATGCAGAACCTACCGGAACTAGACCGCCAGCTGGCCGAAGGCGCCCGCAAAGCCCAGGCCTACGGCACGGAAGTACTGAACAAGGTGCGCGAGAAAGTAGGCTACTCGCGGCGGTAGCGGGCGAAATAAAACGTCATTCAGAGCAGCGCGAAGAATCTCGCGTGCTGACGCCAGCGCTACGGCCAACGTCAGCACGCAAGATTCTTCGCGCTGCTCTGAATGACATTCCTATTTCACTCATCCACTCATTCGCCCATTCACTCAGCCCCTTAATGCGGCTGCCTCCTGGTGCGAGAAGCTGAACCCCACCTTACGGCCCCGGCTGACCTGCTGGTTTTCCAGTTTCTGCTTGACGGTGATTTTCTGAATGTCCGACATGGGCGGGGCAATCAGGTCGTTGTTGACGGCCGCAATCATGGCGCTTTCCACGAACAGGCGCAGGGCCTCGTCGGTGACGGGCGTATCCGACATGTCGTTGTCGGGCAGCTCAAGCTGCTGCACACCTTCGAGGAAGTAGTGCTGGTCGATGTTGATGAGCAGCCGGCCTACCAGGTAGCCGGGGTCGCTGAGGCGCTGGTACTTGATGCTGTCGGCCATGAAGTTGTAGGCCATGATGTGGCCGAAAAAACGCCGCCGGAAGTCCGCTTCCACGTACTTGGTGGGCATAGGCCCATAGTCGTCGGGAAACGTGACGATGTTGGAGTGCAGCACGAACACCAGCAAGTCGCCGCTGAAGCGGATATGAAACTCCATCTCATTGATGGGCCGGTACTCAATCACGACCGACGAATCGACCGACGAAACCCGGCGGCTCAGCTCCACTACCAGTTCCTGCGACACCAGCCGCAGCATCTCGAACGTGGCCAGCGTCTGGCGATAGATGCACTGCTTGGCCGACGATTTCTGCTTGAGGCCCTCAAAAATCTGATCGAGGCGGTCGGCAGGCGACGCGGCCGGGTCGCCGGGGGCATTAGGCGCATCGCCATCGGAGTTGGGCGTACCCGCCTGGTTGGCATCAATCGACTTCATCACCGTTGAGCGCACGGCGGGTTCGGGATCAGGCGAAGGGCTGGTAACAGTGGTGTGGGGCGTTTCGTCGTCCATAAAGCAGAATGGGGCTGATGCGATTCGGGGAAGCGCAGGATAAGAAAAAGTCTGACCCTTATCTACGCAAGGTAGCGGGCCGGAAGTTTTGTGGAGAGGTTAGAGGTTAGAGGTTAGAGGTTAGAGGTTAGAGGTAGAGAGGATACGGGGACTCTTAGCAGAACGTCATTCCGACGCAGGAGGAATCTCGCGTGCTGACGCCAGCGCTATGCCAACGTCAGCACGTGAGATTCCTCCTGCGTCGGAATAACGTTCTGCTCTGAATGACGTTCTGCGTCGGAATCTCGTGCTCACTCACTCATTCTCCGGCTTCCCCACCAACCTTGCCCAGCGCAGGCGGACTGGCCAAGCCAGCTGCCACGGGCCAGGTAGTACTGCGGAAAGCCACCGTGCGCAAGCCGGGATGAGGAAACGCGGCCGTGGGCGGCAGCAACATGGGCTGGGCGGCCGGCTGGGCCAGGGCCTCTCCCACCGAACGCACGGCCCCGGCCGGCACGGCCCGTTGGGCCAGCTCGCGCAGCAGCGCCGGGCCGTTGAGCTCGGCCAGGCGGGTCCGCAACAGGTCTTCCAGCTCCTGGCGGTGCGCCACGCGGGCCGGGTTGGTGGCATACCGGGCGTCGGTGGCCCAGGCGGGCCGGCCGAGCACGGCGCAGAGCTGGCGAAACTGGCCGTCGGAACCCACCGCCAGCAGCAGGCGGGTGCCATCGGCGGCGGTATACACGGTGCCGTAGGGCACAATGCTGGGGTGGCCCGAACCCAGCGGCTGGGGCTCCTGGCCCGTGACGAGGTAGCTGGTGGCCTGGTTGGCCAGCGAGGCCAGGGCGCTGTCGTGGAGCGACACTTCGAGCAGGGCCCCGTGGCCGGTTCGCTCGCGCTGGTAGAGGGCCAGCAGCAGGGCTTCCTTCAGTTGATGGGCGGTTAGCATGTCGAGCAGGGCCACCGGCATTTTCTGCGGCGGCTGGCCGGGGCCGGCGGCGTTGAGGTGCATGAAGCCGGTTTCGGCCTGGAGCACGGCATCGTAGCCGGCGCGGGAACTGGCGGGGCCATAGCCCGTGATGGAGCCGTAGAGCAGGCGCGGGTTGCGGGCGACGAGCGTGGCGTAATCGGCCCCGAGCTTTTCGGCGTCGCCGGGCTTGTAGGAGGCCAGTACGATATCGGCGGTGGCGGCCAGCTCGTGCAGGGCTGCCCGGCCGGCTTCGGTGGTAAGGTCGACCACGCGGCTGGTTTTACCCCAGTTGGCACTGCTGAAATAGGCTGTAACGGGCGCCGCGGGGTCTTCGGCGGCCGTGCGCCAGGTGCGGGTTACGTCGCCGGCCGGGGGCTCTATTTTGAGTACCTCGGCCCCGAGTTCTGCCAGAAACTGGCCCACCTGCGGCCCGGCCAACACGGAGGCCAGCTCCAGCACCCGCAGGCCGTGAAGGGGAAGTTCTTTGGAAGACATGAGTGAGGTTGAGGGGTGAGAAGTGAGAAGTGAGAAGTGAGAAGTGAGAAGTGAGAAAAAGGTACGTCATGCTGAGCGAAGGCGCAGCCGCAGTCGAAGCATCTCTACCGCAATAGTAAATCCTGACGCGTGCACCGAAGCGGTAGAGATGCTTCGACTGCGGCTGCGCCTTCGCTCAGCATGACAGCCTTGTTACCTTTCTGACTTTTCATCTCTTTTCACCCCTTTTTATCACTTCCCCGCCCTTTACGCCACCACGCCCAGCCGCCCGAACACCGGGAACGTTACCGTGCGGGTGCCTGGCCCCCACCGCCGCGTCAGCTCCGGAGCCAGCGCCTCGACGGGGTTGTGGCCGTGCTGCTGCTCGTACTTCACCACGCTGCTCCAGGTGCGCAGGTAGTTGAGAAACCATTCGGCCGAAAGTTGGCGCTCGTCGGCCAGCTCCAGAGTTTCCACTTGCGCGAACGGGAACGGCAGGCGGGCGTACCGCTCGGTGATGTGCCAGCGGTGGGCATCCCAGTAGGGGCCCAGCGTATCGTCGTGGAACTCGCGCAATAACGCGTCCAGATCGGGGCCGATGGTGGCCAGGTCGTAGCCCCACTCGGCCAGCACGCCGCCGGGGCGCAGCACGCGGCGGGCTTCCTGGTTGAACGCCTCGGGCTCGAACCAGTGCACGGCCTGGCCCACGGTTATCAGATCGAAGCTCTCCGCCGCGAAAGGCGTGGTTTCGGCGGGACTGAGCTGGTAGTGCACGTTGGGCAGCACGGGTGCGTGGGCCAGCTGGGCGGCGCTGATGTCGGTGGCCTCCACCTGCCGCAAATGATTGGGCCAGCACCGCTGCCACCTGCCCGTTGCCGGTAGCGCAGTCCCACGCACGACCCCGGCCCGTTACCCGCGGCAGCAGCCACGCGTAGAGCGCCGGCGGGTAATGAATGCGGTAGCGGGCGTACAAATCGGCCTGGGCCGAGAATCGGTCGAGCATAGCTTGGTTGTCAGTTGTCAGTTGTCAGTTGTCAGTTGTCAGTAAAAGAACGTTATCCGCACGAAGGACTGATCTTATGCCTCAAGAATAAACCGTTATTATCGATTCGTTTTAGCGAACCATGCCTCTTCATTCATTCCGATGACGTTCTTTTACTGACAACTGACAACTGACAACTAACGACAACTAACAACCAAGCTATGCCTCCTATTCAAACCGGCCTGTTGGCCTATGGCATGTCGGGCCGCGTATTTCACGCGCCGTTCCTGAGCGCCCACCCCGGCTTTGCGCTGCGGGCTGTGGTGGAGCGAACCCGCAAAACGGCTGCCGCGGCTTACCCCGACCTCATCAGCTACGACACCGTGGCCGAGCTGCTGGCCGATGAGGCCCTGGAGCTGGTCGTCATCAACACGCCCAACAATACGCATGTCGACCTGGCCCGGCAGGCACTGCGGGCCGGCAAGCACGTGCTCATCGAAAAGCCCGTAGCCATTACCGTTGCTGAGCTCGACGAGCTACTGGCCCTGGCCGCCCGGCAGCAACGGCACGTGCTGGCCTACCAGAACCGCCGCTGGGACTCCGATTTTCAGCTGGTGCGGCAGGTGGTGGAAAGCGGGCAGCTGGGCCGGCTCACGGAAGTGCATTTCCGCTTCGACCGCTACAAGGCATCCCTCAACGTAAAAACGTTCAAGGAGGACCCTGCTGTAGCCGGCAGCGGCCTCAGCTACGACCTTGGCCCCCACGTGCTCGACCAGGCTCTGAGCCTGTTTGGCCGGCCTCACCTCAGCCAGCTTGTTCGGGCCAGCCACCGCCCCGGCTCGCGGGTCGATGACTACTTCCACGCCCACCTGCACTACCCCGGCGGCCTGCACGTATTCGTGACGGGCAGCCTGCTCACGGCCGCGCCGGTACCGGCCTACGTGCTGCACGGCACGCTCGGCTCGTTCCAGAAAAGCCGCGCCGACGTGCAGGAAACCCAGCTGACGGCCGGCATGCAGCCCACCGCCGCGGGCTATGGCCACGAGCCCACCGAAGCGGTAGGCTCGCTCACGCTGGCCACCGCCGAGCCGGGGCAGTTTATCACCACCACCCTCCCCGCTCCCACCGGCAACTACACCGGCCTGTTCGAGGCCGTGTACCAGACCATCCGCCATGGGCAGCCCTTCCCGGTGCGGCCCGAGCAGCTGCGCTGGCAGCTGGAAATTCTGGCGGGCGGAGGCTTACCCGGGTCCCAGGGCTAAAGCCCTGGGCTAGACAGCGTTTTCCGTTGCCGCTACTTCCCGGTTTTGCTGATCAACTGCGCACGCAAACCCGCGTTGTCACCTCACTCAATAGCCCAGGGCTTTAGCCCTGGGCCTACCGCGCAATAAGGCTTAGCTTAAAACGACAGCGCCACGCTGCTGGTCAGGTTGCCGTAGCTTTTGGTGGGGCGGCCGTCGCGGTCGGTGAGAAAATCGTGGCCGGAGCTGAACAGACGGCCCTCGACGCGCACGGCCACGTTGCTGGTGGGCAGGTAGTCGAGGTTGAGCGAGCCGGCCCGGACCTTGAAATCGGGGTCGGTGAGGGCGGGTGTGGTGTTGAGAATGGCCACGCCGTGGTCGGCCGAAAAGTATTCGAGCCGCCCCCCCAGGCGCCACTGCTCGGCGAGCTGGTAGCGGGCCAGGGCCGTGCCGGTGTACCAGGTATCGGCCTTGGCCCCCGGCTCGGGGCGCTCCTGCTTGCCCACATCGAATACCAGCGCCAGGCTCAGGCGGTCGGTGGCAGCGTAGCGGGCGTAAAAGTCGTGGAAGTAGCGGCGGAGGCGCACCAGGCCCGAGGGCTGCTCGTTGCCATAAAACGTGCTGGAGTTGAGGAGCAGCTTGTCGGTGGCCTGCCACTGGATTTGGGTGCCCAGGGCCTTGGCCTGGTTGGTTTCGCGAATATTCTGCCAGCCGTTGAGCACCAGGGCCGTGAGCGTGAGCGTAGGCGCGGCCTCGTAGGTGAACTTGGCGCCGGCCTCGTAGTAGGGCGAACCCTCGGCGGCCAAGGAACGCGTGAGCGTCCAGTTGTTTTTGCTCAGGGCCGACTCGATGCCGATGTGGGAGCTGAAAATACCCACGTCGAGCCAGGCCTTGCGGAAGGGCCGGAAGCCGGCGTAGGCCTGGTAGATGTTGCGGATAATCGGGTCTTCGGGCGCGTAGTTGGCCGAGGGGTAGGTGCCGGCGTGCAGGCCCAGCTCGCCCCGCACCTGGTCGTTGTCGTAGCGCAGCCCCAGCAGCCCCTGGTTGATGGTGAACTCGTTCTGGCGGTTATGCGAGAAGATGAAGTTGGGCCGCTCGTTGGTGGCCGCGTGCTTGAAATCGTAGCCGTAGTAGCCATCGACAAAGCCATAGACGGTAAGCGGATTGACGGGTGCAACGGCCGAATCGGCGGGCGTTGCGGTTTGGGCCGTGGCGGCCGAAGCCAGCAGCAACGAGCCCAACAGAAGCGGAAAGGTATATTTCATAGCGGAAGAACAGGCTTGATTTCCGGCACCCGGACCAGCGACCGGGAGCAGCTAAAACCACTAACGCTCAGCAGGACCGAAAGGATGGCCCCACCGAGCGAAAATACCCTAAAACAACGCCAGTCCGCCACAAACTACCGCTGGCCGAACGCTCCTTATCAGGCGGCGCAGCCTACTTCACGTACTGCGCCAGCGCCGCCCGCAGGCCCTCGCCTTTCAGGTTAGACGCTAAAATTTTCCCGTTAGGGTCGATCAGGTAGTTTTGGGGGATGCCGGAGATATGGTAGAGGCGGGCGGCCGCATTCTCCCAGCCTTTCAGGTCCGAAACCTGGGTCCAGGGCAACTGGTCGTCAGCAATGGCTTTCACCCATTTGGCGCGGTTCTTTTCTTCATCGAGCGACACGCTCAGCACGTCGAAGTTGCGGCCCTTGTACTCGTTGTAGGCCTTAATAACTGCCGGGTTTTCCTGGCGGCAGGGGCCGCACCAGCTGGCCCAGAAATCGACCAGCACGTACTTGCCCCGGTAGTCGCGCAGGGAAACCGTTTTACCATCGGGGGTTTGCTGGGCGAACTCCGGGGCCTGGGCGCCCACGGCCACGGCCTTCAGGCCCTTCACCAGCTCACCGTACTGGCGGCCGGCCACACTGTTTTGGAGTTGGGTGCTTAACCCTTCGTAGACTGGGCCAACGGTGGCGTACGCCGGTAAATCCAGCATCTGCATTCCCATTAGCGCATCCAGGCTAACCCAGGACTTAGGGTTCGTCCGGGCAAAGGCGTAGGCGGCAGTGGCTAGCTGCTTGTTGAAGGCCTCAAATGTGGTCTGCACCCGCTCCCGGAAGACGGGGGCCTGGCGCTGCGCCTCCGGAATTTGCTGCAGCTCATCGCTGAACGACTGCATGTTGGCAGTGATGGGTTTAAACAACTCCTGCAGCCGCAAATAATCGGCCGTAACCGGCCCACCTTTCAGGGTAGCGTGGGCCAGCGAGTCAGAGCTGCTGACGACGACTGTACCGGGCTCCAGAAACAGGCGGGTTCGGCCACCTAGTGAACCAGATAAACTGCCCAGACGGCCATTACTGCGCAAAATCAGGTCAGCCGAAACAGGCTCCGCGGTAGTTCCTTTGAGCTCGAAGGCGCCGTTCTTCACCGCGGCGGAGTCCAGCACCGTGGAGCCGCGCACGAGGTAGACTTTGGCCGGCGCGCTGATAGTGCCGAGCTTGCCTTTGACGGTGTAGGAAAGCGGCTGCTGGGCCTGGGCCAGGCAACTGACGGTGAGCAGCAGCGGCAATAGAAACTTCTTCATAAAAGTATAAGAAAATGATGGGAAATACGCGTTAACTAGTGCTCGAAACCCAGCGGCTTCTGGCAGCAGGCAAGTAACGAAAATTCCTGCTGGCCAGTACCGGCCCCGCCCCGGGGCCGGTTCCGCCATCAATCCCCTATCTTTGTTAACAGAGTACAAATGCGGTTTGCTGACCGGGAAACGACGGGTCAGCCTTTTTTTCACCCTTAGTTAAGCTGAACCTTGACGTTTCACGAATTCAACCTCCACGACGATTTGCTGGCCGGCATCGATGCCATGAACTACCAGCAGGCCACCCCCATCCAGGAGCAGGCCATCCCGAAAATCCTCGACGGCAAAGACCTGATTGCCTGCGCCCAGACCGGCACCGGCAAAACCGCCGCCTACCTGCTGCCCCTGCTCGACAAGATTTCGCACGCCAAGCACGGCACCACCTCCACGCTCGTGCTGGTGCCCACCCGCGAGCTGGCCACCCAGATTGATGAGCAGATTACGGGCTTCGGCTACTTCGTGGAAGCCAGCTCCATTGCCATCTACGGGGGCGGCAAAAGCGAGGGCTGGGAGCAGCAGAAGCGCGCCCTCACCTCCGGGGCCGACATTATCGTGGCCACGCCCGGCCGCCTGATTGCCCACATGCAGATGGGCTACGTGAAGTTCGAGGACCTCAAGTACCTGGTGCTCGACGAGGCCGACAAGATGATGGACATGGGCTTCTCCGATGACATCCTCAACATCGTGCGCCAGCTGCCCAAGCAGCGCCAGACGCTGCTGTTCTCGGCCACCATGCCCACCAAAATCCGCGACTTCTCGCGGCAGCTGCTCCAGGAGCCCGAGGAAATCCGGCTGGCCGTATCCAAGCCCGCCGCCGGCATCGACCAGCAGTTCTACATGGCCTTCGACCGCCAGAAAATCTACCTGCTCGAACACATCATCAAAACCCAGGACGTGCAGAGCATGGTGCTCTTCACGAGCCAGAAGGCGGCCGTGAGCGGCATCGTGCGGGCTATCAACAAGCTGGGTTATGTGGCCCAGGGCATTTCGTCCGACCGTACCCAGGAGGAGCGCGAGCAGATTATGCGCGAGTTCAAGAACAAGCAGTTCCCGATTCTGGTAGCCACCGACGTGCTTAGCCGCGGCATCGACATCGACTCGCTGAGCCACGTGGTGAACTACGACATCCCGCGCGCGGCCGAGGACTACGTTCACCGCATCGGGCGCACGGCCCGGGCCGCCACCAAGGGCACGGCCATCACCTTCATCGCCGACCAGGACCAGGACCGCGTCCTAAAGATTGAGCAGCTTATCGAGCGCGAAGTCGAGAAGCAGACCATCACCGAGGGCCTGGGCCTGGGCGAAGCGCCCGAGTTCGACCCCAAGCGCTTCAGCGGCCTGCGCGGCAAAATCGGTGGCCGCCCCGAGCGTAGCGGCGGCCGCAGTGGTGGCGGTGGTGGAAGTCGTTCCGGCGGCCCAGGCCGCTCGGGTGGCGGCGGCCGCGACGGCGGCGGCGGCAACCGCCCCGACCGGCGCGGCGACAAGCCCGACGCCGACCAGCAGGCCCGCATCGCCCGGGCCCAGGCCAACCTGGCCGCCCTCGACGCCGGCCAGGCCCCGGCCCAGCCCTACGAGCGCCCCGCCCGCGAACCGCGCGAAAAGCGTGAGCACGACCCCAACCGCCCCCGCCGTGCCCCCCGCCTGCCCCGCCCCGAAGGTGAGGGCACGCCCCCCGGCGAAGGTCGCCCCGCCGGCGACGACGGCCGTCCGCCGCGCCGCGCCCCCCGCCTCCCCCTGCCCGACGACGCGCCCGGCGCCCACATCGCCGGCGCTGAAGGTGCCGAGGGCGAAAAGCGCCGCCGCAGCCGTGGCGGCCGCAACCGCTCCGGCCGCGGCCCCCGCCCCGAAGGCGAAACCCCGGCCGCCGAAGGGCCAGCTGGCACCAGCGGGGAGTAAACGGTTAGGATAGAATTAAAAAGGCCGCTGCTGCTTCATATGAAGCAGCAGCGGCCTTTTTAAATATCAACGTCCACGGCTTGCTGCTGTGCTGGAATTCATTGCTCGTCCAGCCCGGAACCGCAGCCGATTTGAAAAACTGAAGTTGAAGTTATGAACTAAAGCTGAAAATTGAACGTCGAGCCCGAACTGAAGTTGATAGAGATTTGCAGCCGATTGTTACTACGTCCGCCAGCATAGCAGCAAACCGAATGTTGGGCGAAGCTTTTAGTCATAGAATTCGTACTTGAAAAATTCCGAACATAACCACGAATACTCTTTAAAAGTCCATTTGAATAATAGCCGTAAGTGAGTTTATATCTTGATGTCTTATTAGTCATAAATACTGAGTTAATGTCCGAAGTGGCGGATTTAGAAGCACAAATGTTCAGTTTTGCACAAAAGTTCAATCGAAGAACTGCCGTTGAATTTAGCACTGACCCGCCATTTTGCCAAACTGCTGTTAGCCATAGTAGCTTCTGATTATTGTTTCTGATTCTTTTTTCATCTTTTCAAATGTCGCAATAAATTCATCACAACGTAACCTCACATTAGGGTTATTCTTTTTTACAAATCCTGCTCTTTTTCCTAAAAATTCAAAATTCTCGTGATAGTCCCAGCATAAATCCCATTTACAACCTTCAATATCTGGAATTGCTGATGTTAAAAATGCGTATTCGTTTGTCTTGAATGTAGCATCGTCCAATTTTCATCTTTTTGAGTTTCTTCAAATGAAGATTGGAAAAATAGCAGGAAACTCTGTCTTGTTAATAATGAAACCTAATGAAAATACTTCAAGATTGGTAAGTCCTTTTAGAAATCAAAATTTTCAATTGGTTGATTCCAATCAAGTGTTCCGTCAATATGTAAATATCGTAAACTGTCAAGTCACGTAATCCGTCAAAATTTGAAACTCTGCGAAGATTTTCAAAATGTATTGATTTTAATTTTGTCAGTTTGAGTAATGGTGTCAAGTCTTAAAATCCCGAAACATATTCAAGAATTAGTTCTTTCAAATTATGTAGTTCTCCAATAAATTCAATGTCTGTTGCCCTGAAAAAAGTTACTCTTAAACGCTTTATGTTTGTCAATCTGCGAATAGCTTGAACTTGTTCTTTGCTTGGGTCGTGAAGTGTAATTTCTTCAAGGTTTGGGCAGTCAAATATTTGTTCCCAATGGTTTTTGTCTTGGGTTTTACTGATTGTCAATATTTTTACTTCCTCCTTGTTTGGATTTCAAAGTCGGCAATAAATGCAAATCTCTCTCTATTTTGAATTGTCGTCCAATAGTCGCCTGTTCTGTCTAATAAAGTCTCCAAAGTGATGTTTCATTATGGATGAAGGATGTCGCTTTGAATTTCGCCCAACATTCGGGTTAACGCAACCCGCAGCGGTTGCAAGTTGCGTTAATCCTTCCTTAGTACGCAAGTGAGTTGCGGGATATCGGCTGAAACGGCATGCTTAACGCAACTCGCCGGTTATAAGCCCAAACTTTCGAGGGGCGAGGGTGGACGGGTGCGTTGGGCAACATGCGTGTAGATTTCGGTGGTTTTAATACTGCTGTGGCCCAGCAGATCCTGAATAATGCGCGTATCGGTACCAGCCTCCATCAGGTGCGTGGCGTAGGAGTGCCGTAGCATATGGAGCGAAACAGGCCGGGAAATACCCGCCCGGCTGGCGGCTTGTTTTACCA
Source organism: uncultured Cytophagales bacterium (assembly GCA_963711295.1). Taxonomy (GTDB): domain Bacteria; phylum Bacteroidota; class Bacteroidia; order Cytophagales; family Hymenobacteraceae; genus Hymenobacter. The sequence continues at coordinate 35,045 of CAVQDF010000002.1, read as the reverse complement.
CCATCTGGAGGCTGCGGGCGCTGTAAGGCTCGCCGGGGTGCTGGCCCTCAAACAGGTAAATAACGGGGCGGCATTCGCGGTAATAGGCCCGCAGCAGCAGCAGCAACGATTCGGGCAGGGGCAGGTCTCGGTCTTTTTTGCCTTTGCCGCCGCGCACGTACAGCGCCATCCGCTTGCTGTCGATGTCGGCAGGCGTTAAGGCCAGCACTTCGCCCAGGCGTAGTCCCAGGCCGTAGGCCAGCATGAGCATGGCGCGGTGCTTGAGGTTTTCGGTGCCTTGCAGCAAGGCCCGCACTTCCTGCTGAGCCAGCACTTTGGGGTTTTGCAGCGGGCGCTTAGGGCGAGGAATGCTGTAGTATTGGCGGGGCTGGCCCTCCACCTGCTCGTAATAGAATTTGATGGCGTTGATGAGCGTGTTCTGGTACGCTTCGGAAATGCCCGCCGCCACGCGCCCGGCCAGGTAGTCGAGCACATCCTGTTTGGTTAAGTCCAGGGGCAGGCGGGGGGCAAGGTGGGCCAGAAACAGCGTGAAAGCAAGTCCGGTAGCTTTTCAGAGTATTGGGGCTGTAGCGTTTGAGGGCAATATGCTGGCAGTAGCGCGCCAGCAGCACCTCGTGCGGGCGTGGGTGGCGGCAGCGGCACGGCCAGGGCCGGCGTTAGGCGGCACGTGCAGGGCCAAGCCCACTTGCTGGCAGGCGGCCTGCACCCGAGCTACCAGCTCGGGGTCGGCGGGCAGCACATAGCCTTTGGCAGCCGGCTCGTAGCGGATGCCGGCCGCCAGCAACGCTCGTGCGCACTACCCCGTTGGAGAACGGAAAGAACACCAGAAATTCGGTACGCGAGGGCCGGAGGCGGAGGGAAACAGTCGCTTTCATGGGAAGCCGCTGGCGGCTATTGTTCGCCAGGTTTTTTGTCCAGCATTAGCAGCTGGTCGCCTACTACCTCCGTCACGTAGTGCCGCTACGCCAGCCGCATCGTCGTAGTGGCGGGTTTTAAGCTTGCCTTCGAGGTACACCAGGCTGCCCTTGCGCAGGTAGGCCTGGGCCAGCTCGGCCAACCCGCGCCACAGCACCACGCTATGCCAGTCGGTGGTGGTGTGGGGCTGGCCACTTTTGTCGCGGTAGGTTTCGGACGTGGCCAGCGAGAATTTGCGCCACCGCCACATTACCTTCCAGCACTTGCACCTCGGGGTCTTTGCCCAGGTTGCCGATAAGGGTGACTTTGTTGAGGCCGCGCATATGGCCAAGTTATCGATTTCTGCCACTTCCACCAACACCCTTGGCTTCCGGCTCTTACAGCAAAGCTTTTCAGGAAGTGCTCAGCATGAAGACCTCTTTGCCTTTCTAAACAGCTTCAACACCTGCTCCAGCCTGAACACCAGCGTAAACACGAGCGTCGTCAGGGCCATTTGCTTGAGCGGCGGGTCGAGCTGCCAGACAGCGCGGGCGTTACCGCCCCTACAGCAGGCGCAGGTACTGCGGTGGCACGGCGTCGGTCAGCCAGACGCCATTATCGGCCTGATAGAACGGGTGGCCGTCGGCGTGCATGCGGGCGGTATCGACCACCAGCACCACAGGGGCGCCGTGGCGGCTGCCCACCTGCCGGGCCGTGGCACTGTCGGCACTCAGGTGTACGTGCCGGCGGTCCATTTTCAGCAGCCCCTGCGCCAGAACAACGTGCAGGTTGCGCTCCGCCGTGCCGTGGTAGAGGGCGGCCGGTGGCCCTACCGGCACGTAGCCCAAATCCACCGCTACCGAGTGGCCCTGACTGGCACGGATGCGTTGCTGGTTGTCGGAGAGGCGGAAGCGCTGCTTGCCGTTGGTGGCCACGAGGTGCAGGAGGCCTTCGCAAGTCAGCGGCACCTGGTGGGCCCGGGCCTGGGTCAGCAGCGCGTCAACGGATACCCAGCCCTGGTCGTCGAGGGTCAGGCCCAGGTGGGCGGGGTCGTGGCGCAGCACCAGGCTCAGGAGCTTGCTGAGACGGGTGGCTTCTTTGTCGGATAGCATAGACTAAACTAAAAGTTAGCTCCCCTCCTTGGAAAGGAGGGGCTGGGGGTGGTTGACAATCGTTGAACGTCAGCTAAAGCTAATTTTAGAAATAGTTCGAGCAGCATCAACCACCCCCAGCCCCTCCTTTCCAAGGAGGGGAGCTAACTTTTAGTTTAGTCTATAACACATAGCTAATCCTTTACAGCACCTGCCCCAGCCCGAACAGCAGCGTGAACACGAGCGTGGTGAGGGCCATTTGCTTGAGCAATGGGTCGAGCTGCATGGAATCCTGGCGCTGCCAGACGGCGCGGGCGTTGCGCAGCAGCAGCGGGGCGCTTAGCAGGAACAGCCACTGCCAGGGCGAGTGGTAGGTGAAGGCCACGTAGAGCACGGCCGCCGAAAAGCCCAGCACCAGCAGCAGCCAGTGGTAGCGGCGGGCCCGCACGGGGCCCAGCCGCACCGGAATCGTGATTTTGCCGGCCAGCTTATCGGAGCGGATGTCGCGGATGTTGTTCACGTTGAGCACCGCCGTAGCGAAGCAGCCCAGCGCCGCCGCCGGCAGCAGCACCGGCCAGGGCAACGCCTGGGTCCAGACCGGCACCTGGCTGTACGCCTGCAAAAAGTACGTGCCGCAGACGCCCACCAGCCCGAAAAACGTGAACACCGACAAGTCGCCCAGCCCGGCGTAGCCGTAGGGCTTGCTGCCCGCCGTGTAGTTCACGGCCGCCCAGATGGCCGACAGGCCCAGCAGCAGAAACGCCAGAAACACCCAGGCTCCGGCCGCGCCCAGCGCCACCCACAGCAGCAGCAGCCCGCTCCCAAGCGAGAGGGCCCCGAACAGGCCCATGCCCCGCTTCATCTGGGCCGGCGTAATGGCTCCGCTCTGCACGGCCCGCTGCGGCCCCTCGCGGTGCACGCTGTCGGCCCCGTTCTGCGAGTCGCCGTAGTCGTTGGCCAGGTTGCTCAGAATTTGCAGCAGGATGGTGGTGAGGGCCGCCAGCCCCACCACGGCGGGCCGGAACTGCCCGTGGCTGGCCGCCAGAAAGCCCCCGGCCATAATGCTGGCCAGCGCCAGCGGCAACGTGCGCGGCCGAAACGCCGAAACCCAGGCTTTAGCCGGGCTTAAAGGAGCAGGAACGATGGGCGGATTCATGGGAGGTGAAGAAGTGGTGTAGAGAGGATAACCTAGAACAGCGTTACCAGAACATTGTCATGCTGAGCGCAGCGGAGCGTAGTCGAAGCATCTCTACCGTTATAGTAATCCTGACGCATGCAACGAAGCAGTAGAGATGCTTCGACTACGCTCCGCTGCGCTCAGCATGACCACGTTCTGGTTTGCAACGTCCTGTTCTTGGCCGCAAAACTACACCCTAATCCACTTCGATAGCCGCAATGCGCGCCGCGCTCAGCTCCCGGAAGTGGGCCACTACCATATCAGCATGGTCCAGCTGCTGGCCTTCGGAATGCTCGCTGCGGTAGCCGATGCAATAGAGCCCGGCCGCCTTGGCCGCCGTCACGCCGTTGGCCGAATCCTCGATAACCACGCACTCGGTTTGCTGGCCGAGTGGGCCAGGGAGGCGGCGTGCTCAAAAATGGCCGGATCGGGCTTGGAGCGGGCGAAATCCTCCCCGCTGACCAGATGGCTGAAATACGGCCCGAGCGCAAAGCGCCGCATCACCCGGCTGATGGTGGAATGCGAGGCCGACGAAGCCAGAATCAGCTCCAGCCCGTGCGCGTGCAGGTCATCGATGAGGTCGCGCACCCCCTCGAGCAGGTCGAGGTCGGGCTTTTCGTCGAAGGCCCGGTTGAAGAACTCGCGCTTGGCCAGCACCAATTCCTCGGCGGGTGCCGTCAGGCCGTGCCGGTCCTTGAGGTGCTGGTACACGTTGCGGGTCGAGCGGCCGGTGAAGGCGGCGTACTCGGCATCGGTTACGCTTATGCCCAGCTCGGCAAAGTGCCGGAAATACGCGTAGCGGTGGACGGGCTCGGTATCGACGATAACGCCGTCCATGTCAAAAATAACGGTCCGGATCATGCGTGGGAAAACCAGGGTGTGAAGACAGGTGTAGCGCGAAAGTCCGTTTCGCGACGAGCATGCTGCCACTGTTCACAAAAGCGCAACGGCCTACTTCCGGATAGCCGCCAGCAGCTCGTCGCTCAGCGGCGCTACCTTGGCAGGATAGAACCCCACCACCTGGCCGGCTTCATCGACCAGGTACTTGCAGAAATTCCAGTTCGGCTTCTCGTCCGTGCGGCCGTTTTCCGCCTGGTTGCCCAAAAACCGGTAGAGCGGCGCGGCATCGGGGCCCACCACCGAAATCTTGCTGAACAACGGGAACGTAACCCCATAGTTTTTCTCGCAGAAGGCGGCAATCGTCGCGTCGGAGCCGGGCTCCTGGGCCCCGAAGTCGTTGGCCGGAAAGCCCAGCACTACCACCTGGTCGGCATAAGTTTGGGCCAGCTCCTCCAGCTCCTGGTACTGGGGCGTGTAGCCACACTCCGACGCCGTGTTCACGATGAGCAGCTTTTTGCCCCGGTACTGGCTCAGCGGCACCTCGGCGCCCTGAATGTTTTTGACAACGAAATCGTGAACGGAAGCAGCAGAAGCAGTCATGCGGGTAGCAGAAAAAGATGGAACGAACGGCCCGGACCGCCAGCGGCCGGAATACCGACGCGAAGAAACGGGTTTCCGGCGAACCAACCCGCCCCCACCCCGGGCCGCGGTGGGCCGGCCATTGCCGGAATTTTGAACAACGAAACTCCGCTTTAGCTAAAAAGGGATTACTTTCGTTGATTGAGGCTTTTTTCTACTTCCGCTAACCTGCTCATGCGTAAGACCTTCCATTCCATCATTGCCGGAACAGGTTCCTACCTCCCAACCCGGGTCGTTAAAAACGAGGCATTCATCGACGCGGATTTTTTTGATAGCGAAGGCCAGCGGCTCGATAAGCCGGGGGCCGAAATCGTGGAGCGCTTCGCCCAGATCACCGATATCCGCGAGCGGCGCTACGCCACCCCCGATCAGGTGGCCTCCGACCTGGCCTTTGAGGCGGCCCAGGCCCTATTCGACTCCTGCCCCGGCACCGACCCCGAGCAGCTCGACTACCTGCTGGTCGCCCACAACTTCGGCGACATCACCGAAACCAACCGGCGCTCCGATTTCGTGCCCAGTCTGGCGGCCCGCGTCAAGCACAAGCTCGGCATTCAGAACCCCCACACGGTTGCCTACGACCTGCCTTTCGGCTGCCCCGGCTGGCTGCAGGGCGTTATTCAGGCCGATTACTATCTGCGCTCGGGCGATGCCAAGCGGGTGCTGGTGATTGGGGCCGAAACCCTTTCGCGGGTCTGCGACCCCCACGACCGCGACAGCATGATTTACTCCGACGGAGCCGGGGCCGTGCTGTTCGAGGCCCGCGAAATCGGCGACGACGACAACGAGCCGGCCGGCATCCTCTGCCACGGCTCCCGCTCCGACACCGTGCAGGCGGCCCACCTGCTGCGCATGGCCACCTCGCGCAACCCGGCCTACGCCGGCGACGAGCTGTTTCTGCAAATGGAAGGGCGCAAGCTCTACGAGTACGCGCTCAAAACCGTGCCCCAGGCCATCAAAGACTGCCTCGACAAAGCCGGCCTCGACATTGCCGACATGAGCAAGCTGCTCATTCATCAGGCCAACGGCAAAATGGACGAGGCCATCCTTAAGCGCCTCTACGCGCTCTACGGCGACACCCCGGCCCCGGCCGGCGTCATGCCCATGACCATTTCCTGGCTCGGCAACTCCTCAGTCGCCACCCTGCCCACCCTGCTCGACCTGATTACGCGCGGCCAGCTCGCCGACGCCTCCATCGCCCCCGGCGACGTCATCGTCTTCGCCAGCGTAGGCGCCGGCATGAACTGCAACGCCGTAGTCTATCGCGTACCAGCAGTGAATGAGTAGTTCGGTGAACGAGTAGAAAAAGAACGTCATTCAGAGCGGAGCGAAGAATCTCGCGTGCCAAAGTAATCCTGTCGTAGGAAATTACTTTGGCACGCGAGATTCTTCGCTCCGCTCTGAATGACGTTCTTTTTTCACCAACTCATTCCCCACCCGGCCGGAGCCACTTTTCCAGCTCTACGGGCACATACGCGGCCAGGGCGTCGAGCAGGTCGGCGGGGTTGGGGTGGCTCAGGAGCTGCTGGCGGTTTTCGCGGCGCAGCAGCTGCTGGTCGGCCATGTGGTCGAGGGCGCGGAGCAGGTGGTCGTAGAAACCGGCTACGTTGAGCACGCCGATGGGCTTTTGGTGCAGGCCCAGCTGGCCCCAGGTAAGCACCTCGAACAGCTCTTCGAGCGTGCCGAAGCCCCCGGGCATGGCCACGAACCCTTCCGCCAGCTCGGCCATCATCAGCTTGCGCTCGTGCATGCTCTTTACCACATGCAGCTCCGTCAGGCCCCGGTGCTCCACTTCCTTGCCCATCAGGAAATCCGGAATCACGCCGATGGCCCGGCCGCCGTGGGCCAGCACGCTGTCGGCCACTACGCCCATCAGGCCCACCCGCCCGCCGCCGTACACCAGCGTCAGGTTGCGCTCGGCCAGTATGCGGCCCATTTCGGTGGCCTGCTGGCTGAACTCGGGGTTGGTTCCGGCACTCGAACCACAATACACAGCGACACTTTTCATGGCAAGTTGAGAAGTTTAGAGATTGGGCAGGTAGAAGGTGATTGTTATAAAGTGGGGGTTGCGCAGGAGGCCGTTACCGAAAGCATAACGTCATGCTGAGCGCAGCGGAGCGAAGTCGAAGCATCTCTACCGCAATGGTAACCTTGTCGGCTACAACGAAGCGGTAGAGATGCTTCGACTTCGCTCCGCTGCGCTCAGCATGACGTCCTTTTATGTTAGCAGTTAGCAATGGTTTCGCCTTTCCAACTCCTTAACCTCCAAACTTCCTGCTCTACATCCGCTCGGGCACCGGAATACCCAGCAGGCCCATGCTCGTTTTGATGGCCTGGCCGGTCTGGGCCGAGAGGGCCACGTAGAAGGCGCGGGCAGTCTGGTCGGGCTCGGTGAAGATCTTCACGTCGGTGTAGAAGCGGTTGTAGGCGCGGGCCAGGTCGTAGGCGTACTGGGCCACCAGGGCCGGCGAGAGGGTACGGGCGGCTTCGCGCACCACGGCCGAATAGCGGCCCAGCTCCTGCACCATTTCGCGGGCAGCGGCGGGCAGCTCCCGTAGGCCGCTCAGGTCGGCGGTAGAGTCGATGCCCATTTCGGCGGCTTTGCGCAGGATGGTGGCAATGCGGGCATGCGAGTACTGCACGAACGGGCCGGTGTCGCCTTCGAGCTTCACCGACTCTTCGGGATTGAAGAGCATGCGCTTCTTGGGGTCCACCTTCAGCAGGTAGTACTTGAGCGCGCCCAGGCCCAGCATGTGGTAAAGCGCCTCTAGCTCGTCGTCGCTCAGGCCCTCGGTTTTGCCTTTTTCGAGGGTGGCGGCGCGGGCGGCTTCCACCACTTCGCGCACCAGCTCGTCGGCATCAACCACGGTGCCTTCGCGGGTTTTCATCTTGCCCGTGGGCAAATCCACCATGCCGTAGCTCAGGTGATGAATGGCGTCGGCGTAAGGCTTTTCGAGCTTCTGGAGCGTGGCCTGCAACACCTGCATGTGGTAGTTCTGCTCGTCGGCAATCACGTAGATGCTCGAATCGTAGTGGAAGTCGGCGTACTTGAGCTCGGCCGTGCCCAGGTCCTGGGTCAGGTAAACGCTGGTGCCGTCCGAGCGGAGCAGGATTTTCTGGTCGAGCCCCTCCTGGGCCAGATCCACCCAGGTCGAGCCGTCTTCTTTGCGGTAGAACAAGCCGCGGTCGAGGCCTTCCTGCACCCGCTCCTTGCCCAGCAAATAAGTACCCGACTCGTAGTAGAACTTATCGAAATCGACGCCGATGGCGGCGTAGGTGGCGTTGTGACCCTCGTAGACCCAGCCGTTCATCTGTTTCCAGAGGCTGACCACGGCCTCGTCGCCGGCCTCCCACTGCTGCAGCATCTCGCGGGCCGCCAGCATCAGCGGGGCCGATGCCTCGGCCACTTTATCGGCCACGCCCTCGGCCTTAAGCTGGGCCACCTGCTCGCGGTAGTGCTTTTCGAACAGCACGTAGTACTTGCCCACCAGGTGGTCGCCCTTGATGCCGTCGCTCGCGGGCGTTTCGGCGTGGCCGAACCGCTGGTAGCCCAGCATCGACTTGCAGATGTGAATGCCCCGGTCGTTGACCAGGTTCACTTTCGATACCGTGGCCCCGGTAGCTTTCAGAATTTCGGCCACCGAGTAGCCCAGGAAGTTGTTGCGCAAGTGGCCCAGGTGCAGGGGCTTGTTGGTGTTGGGCGACGAGTACTCGACGACCACGTTTTGCGGGCCGCCGGTTTCCACGGTGGCGCCGGCCGGCCGCTGGCGCAACTCCTCGAACACCCGCACCCACTCGGTGTCGGCCACTTCCAGGTTCAGGAAGCCCTTTACCACGTTGAAGCCGGACACCACCGGCTCGTTGGCCACCAGGTACTCGCCCAGGGCTTGGCCGATTTGCTCGGGGCCCTTGCCCAGCGTTTTGGTGAACGGGAACGTGATGAGCGTAAACTGGCCGGCAAAGTCCTTGCGGGTAGCTTGCAGGCTTAGCTGGTCGGCGGGCACCTCGGCCCCAAATACGTTCTGAATGGCCGCGCTGAGGGCGTTTTTAAGGGTCTGTTCGAGTTGTTGCACGGAAGTCGGAGGCTGAAGGGGGCGCTGCCCCATAAAAGGCGGGCGGCGCAGGAAATAAGGAGCGCAGGCGAACGACCACAACGGCTTCGGCCCGCCCAATCGGCGGATGCCCCGCCGGCTTGCAAAGGTAGAAACCCCGGCCGGATGCCCCGCTATTTTTTGTGAGTGTGAAAGCGCGGCCGTTTCACCCCACCCCCGGCCCCTCCCCTCCGGGAGAGGGGTGCCAGGCGCGAGTTCGAGGATTCGTTGAACGCACCCCTCTCCCGGAGGGGAGGGGCCGGGGGTGGGGTGAACGGCGCGCGCCTACCGCGGCAAATACACCGTGAACGTCGAGCCCTTATCGAGGCGGCTTTTCACTTCCACGCGCCCCCCGGCGTTTTCCACCATTTTCTTCACCATGTACAGCCCCACGCCCGAGCCCTCTACGTGGTCGTGCAGGCGCTGGAACATCGAAAACAGCTTACGGTCTTCGCGCAGGTCGAGGCCCAGGCCGTTGTCGCGCACCTGCAGGGCGATAAAGCCATCGGCTACCGGGCGGCAGCGGATGCGCACCCGGCAGGGCCGGTCGGGCGAGCGGTACTTGAAGGCGTTGCTGAGCAGGTTATAGACCACCGAGCGCAGGTTTTTCTCAGCCAGTGCCACCGTGGGGCAGGACGCTACATCTACTTCCAGCTGGCCCCCCGCGCCCTGAATGAGGGGCTGCAAATCCAGGCATACATCCTCGATGAGCGGGGCCAGCGCCACGGCCTCGCGGGGCAGGGCCTGCTCCTTCTGCAGCTTCGAGATGTCGGTCAGGTGGTCGATGGTGCGCTTGAAACGGTCCACCGAATCCTTCATCATGAGCAGCACGGGGCCTACCTCGCCCGGGCGGCAGTCGGGGGGCAACTCCTGGGTCAGGGTTTCGAGCAGCCCTTCGAGGTTGGTGATGGGGGCGCGCAGGTCGTGGGAGGCGGTATAGATGAAGTTGTCGAGGTCGACGTTGACGCGGGTGAGCTGCTGGTTGTTTTCGCGCAGCTCGTGTTGGGCCTGGTCGATGCGTTCGAGGGCCAGCTTGTGCTCGTGGATATCGGTGTAGGTGCCAATCCACTGCCCGATGGCCCCCGAATCGGTGCGCGAGGGGCGGGCGCGGGCCAGCATCCAGCGGTAGGTGCCCTGCCAGTTACGGATGCGGCACTCGGCCTCCAGCGGCTGCCCCGTGTTCAGGCTCTGCTGCCACAGGCGCATGGTGGGCATCAGGTCGGCGGGGTGCAGAAAGGTGAGCAGCGCCCGCTGGCTGAAGGAGCCGGCCACGGCCTGGCCGGTGTAGTCGTACCAGCGGCGGTTGAGGTAGACGAGGCGGCCCTTCGCATCGGCGGCCCAGGCTACGTGCGGAATACCTTCGAGAATGCGGCTGGTTTCGGCCGCCGCCTGCACCTGGGCCCGTAGCTCCTCCTGCTGGTGTTCGAGCAGCGCGTTCTGGGCGGCCACCCGGGCCCGGATGGCGCTGATTTCGCGCCGGGCCGATACGTCGGTGGCAATAACGGCCAGCACGCCGGTTTCGCCGAACTGCAGCACGTTCAGGGCCAGCGCAAAAGGCCGCAGCCGGCCCGACTCGTCGAGCAGCGGCATCTCCCCCTTGCTTTTGCCTTCCCAGCCGGCCCCCACCAGCTCATCCCAGTAAGCGCGAAACTCATTGGGTATAAACTGATTGAATGAGGCCCCGATGATGCCTTCGAGCGGGGCTTCGAGCAGGCCCGCCAGGCAGGCGTTGCAGTAGAGCACGGTGGCATCGTGGCCCAGCAGCAGCGCGCCCTCGTTCATCTGCTCAATCAGGTTGCGGTAACTCTGGTCGGCGCCTTCGAGCGTAAAAATACGCGGCCCATCGGCTCCCTGCACGGCCAAGGCATCCACGGTCCCGGTCCGAATGGCCATCAGCAGCTCCTCCGCCTCCTGCAATTGCTCCCGCAGCTCCTCGTTTTCACGAGCCAGCGCGGCGGCGGATAATGATGGGGCAGGCGCTGGCTTCATAGGGCTTTGTTGTCGGGTGTCAGTTGTCAGTTGTCAGAATGGTTGACGATGCTGAGCCGGGAACGGGGCACCATCGACGCATCCTTACCGCAGGGACATTTCTATCGTTGAGTTTATCATAGGACTTACGCAAAGTGGTGCCGTCAGCAACGAGGCGCGAAGCTGGAGCTTCGCGCGACAGCCGCTTTGCGTAAGTTTATATCATTTCCGCCGAACTGGCTTGTTTCGTTTAGCATGACGCTTTTTTATCTGTCAACTGACACCCAGCAACCGAGCACTACGCTTCCAGACCTAGTAAGCGCAGCACCCGGGGGCGGTCGGAGAGGTCACCGACCAGCCAGCGGGTCAGGCCGGGGCTTTTCTTGATCAGCGTGGGGGCGGCAATTATGCGGGCCTGCTCGGCCAGCTCGGGCTGCTGGTAGATATCGACAATAAGCAGTTCGTAGCGCCCGGCTAGGTGCTGCTCGCAAATGGCCTTGAGGTTACGAACGGCCCGCGTGGAGTTGGGGGTGGCGCCGGTAATGTAGAGTTCCAGTACGTATTCGGGGGGCGTGGTATCGGCGGGCAGCGAGTCTTCCATGAGCACAGCGCTGCTTACGCCGACGTGTCGAGGGCCCGTAGGTCGAGGCCCACCAGCACGCGCTCCTGGTTCGAGAGGTCGCCGATAATTTTGCGGATGGGCGAGGGCACTTTGCGCACCAGGGTTGGAATGGCCAGAATCTGGTCGCCTTCGGCCAGTTGTGGGTTCAGTAGCAGGTCCACTACTTCGAGCCGGTAGCGGCCTTTCAGGTGCTGTTCGCAGTACTTTTTCAGGTTGGCCAGTGCCGTCACCGACTTCACCGTCTGGCCCGCCACGTACAGGCGCAATTCCCACATTTCCTCATCCATTCTTCGGTTGCTTGAATACCCTACTGCCAGCGCAGCCTCGGGGCGGCGTTACCGCCCCGGGCCTGCCCTCGCGGGTCATGTTCGTATTGATTGATGGACTGGGCCCGACCCCGACGGAGTCCCGGCCTTTCAGCGTACGGGTTAAACGCCCGAACCGTTGGAGCTACCGGGTGGGCGGGTCGAAAAATTCTGGCCTAGCTGCCGGCGGTCCTGCCGCAGGGACTGCTGGCGCTCCTCCTCCTCCGAGGTCACCCGGCGCAGCTCCTCCTCCACCGATTCGAACTCGGTGCGCAGGTTGGCGATGGTGGCTTCCAGCACCCGGCGCTTGCGCTCCAGCTCCCGGTCGCGGCGTTCGGTTTCCTGCTGGTCGGCCAGGGCCTGGGCCTGCTCCTGAATGCGCTGGGTAAGGCGGCTGGCCCCGGTAATAATGCCGGCCGGACCCACCAGCACGTCGAGCAGCTGAATGCCCTGGGCCGTGACCACGAACTCGCGCACCTGGTTGGAGTGGGCCATGCCCCGGGCTTTAAGGATGCTGATGCCCCGGTTCCGCTCGCCCACGCCCTCGAGGTCGCGCACATGAATCCAGACATCTACGAGCGAGGAAATGCCTTCCTCCGTCATCTCCTGCTGGCCGTGGCTGCCGCTGATCAGGGCCGTAAACAGGGCCGTAATGCCTTCCACTTTCAGGAAATCGACCAGCCGCGTGAGCATGCTGCTCACTTCCGAAACGCTGCCCACCGACACCAGGTTGCTGATGGGGTCGATGACCACGCTTTGGGGCTTAAACCGGCCGATGAGCTTATGCACCGTAACCAAGTGGCGCTCCAGGCCGCTGATGGTGGGGCGGCTGGCCTCGATGCGCAGCTGCCCGTTTTCCACAAAGGGCGCCAGGTCGAGGCCCACGGAGGCCATGTTGCGCAGCAGCTGGGCCGGCGACTCTTCGAAGGCAAAAATCAGGCACCGCTCGCCCCGGCGGCAGGCTTCGAGGGCGAATGCCGCCCCCAGCGTGGTTTTGGCCGTGCCCGCCGTGCCCGTAATCAGGGCGCTGCTGCCCCGGTAAATGCCGCCGCGCATGAACATGGCGTCGAGGTCGGCCACCCCGGTCGAGACGATTTCGTCGGAAACAGTGTGTTCGAGCTTGAGCGAGGTCACGGGCAGCACCGAAATACCGTCCTCGGTGATGATATATGGGTATTCGTTGGTGCCGTGGGTGCTGCCGCGGTACTTCACGATGCGCAGGCGGCGGGTGGTAATCTGGTCGATGATGCGGTTGTCGAGCAGAATCACACAGTCCGATACGTATTCCTCCAGGCCCTGGCGCGTGAGCGTACCATCGCCCCGCTCGGCCGTGATAAGCGTCGTGACGCCTTTGTCTTTAAGCCAGCGGAACAGCCGGCGGATTTCGGAGCGCAGCACGGCCTCGTTCGGAAAGCCCGAAAACAGCGACTCGATGGTATCGAGCACCACCCGCTTGGCCCCGATGGTATCGATGGCATAGCCCAGCCGGATAAACAGCCCCTCGAGGTCGTATTCGCCGGTTTCGGCGATTTCCGAGCGGTCGACGTGCACGTGGTCGAGGCGCAGCTTCTTATCGGCCTGCAACTGGGTCAGGTCGAAGCCCAGCGAGGCGACGTTGGCCGTCAGCTCGGCGGCCGTTTCCTCGAACGTCATGAGCACACCTGGCTCGTCGTAGTCGAGGATGCCACGCACCAGAAACTCGATACCGAGCAGCGTTTTGCCGCAGCCCGCGCTGCCGCACACCAGCGTGGGGCGCCCCAGGGGCAGGCCGCCCTCGGTTATTTCATCGAGGCCCTCTATCCCGGTAGGGGCTTTGGGCAACTGGGGCAGCGCGGCGGCGCGGGGAAGCGGATTTTGGGACATCAGGAAACAGTTTGCTGCAAGATAAGGTGAAATGGTGAGGTGGGTGAACGTCATTCAGAGCGCAGCGAAGATTCTCGCGTGCAAGTAATCCTACTATGCGCAGTTACCACTGCACGCGAGATTCTTCGCTGACGCATCGAATGACTTCATCCACCTCACCACTTCACCATTTCACCGCTACCGGCTCACGACTTCCGCCATGCGCAGGCGGTTCTCGATGGCATCGGTGGCGGCTTCCAGAATGTCGAAGGCGTTCTGGGCCATCGTGTTTTCTGAGTCGAGGGTGGGGTTGATTTCCACCATCTCGAAGCACACCACCCGGTCGTTTTCGAGCAGGGCGCGGCACAGGCTGATGGCTTCCTCCACGTTGAGGCCCTCCTCGACGGGCGTGCCGGTACCCTTGCTGAAGCGCGAATCCAGCGAGTCCACGTCGAACGAGATGTACACCATGTCGCAGAAGCGGAGGCGCTCGTAGATTTCGCGGGCCACCTGGCGGGTGCCTTTCTCCTTTACTTCGGCAAGCTGGTAATTTCTGATGCCCAGGCGCTCAATGATGGCATTTTCCTCCTCCTCCGTGTCGCGCACCACCACGTACACGAGGTGCTCGGGGGCGAGTTTGGGGCCGGGCTCGCCCAGGTCCTGGAGGCGCTGCCAGAAAAACTCGGTTTCGGGCTCGGGCTGATTGCGCTGGCATTGGCGGTTGTCATCGCCGAGGCTGATGGCCAGCGGCATACCGTGCACGTTGCCCGAGGGCGTGGTATAGGGCGAGTGAATATCGGCGTGGGCATCGACCCAGACAACGCCCAGCGTTTTGTGCGGATAGGCGGCCTTGATGCCGGCAATGGTGGCCGAGGCGTTGCTGTGGTCGCCAGCCAGCACGAGCGGGAATTCGCCCAGGCGCAGGGTTTGCTCCACGGTGCCGGCAATGGCCTTCTGCACCGTATAAATAGAATCGATGTAGCGGGCGTGCGGGAAATGATTCCGGTCGAAGAGCACGTGGTTCAGATCCGGCACCTGCACGGAGTTGAACCGGCGGAAATAATCGGAGCCCTTGTTGAGGCAGGCTACTTTCAGGGCGTCGATGCCCATACTGGCTCCCCGGGTTCCGGCCCCGAGTTCGGAGCGGACTTCCACAAGCTTAATACGTCGCATATTACATTGGCAGAAAAGAGGTTAGAGTGGTTAGTAGGAGAAGTTAGAGCTGAGAACTTAGAGCTGAGATGCTACAGAATCGGGGTTTAACAGCCCAACGCATACATCATCTCACTTCTCAGTTCTCGATTCTCAGTTCTACCTATTCAATGCTTGCCGATTGAGCGGGTGGGAACTCCCCTCAGGCTTGACGCGCGCAGACCCTCTGGCGCAACCAACGAACAAAGCACAACCAAAACCCCGCGAGCGGGGTATCTTTGCGGATGCAAGTTCGGAAAGTTGGTTGTCAGTTGCTAGTTGTCAGTTGTTAGTAACCAGAACAATACTGACAACCGGCAACTACCAACTGACAACCAACCACAACTGACCCCCTCCTCCCTTCATGGATACCTACCACGACCTCATCTCGCAGACCTTTGACTTCCCGACCGACGAGTTTACGGTTGAAAACAATGAGCTGCGCTTCGAAGGCATTGATTTGATGGCCCTCGTGAAAAAGCACGGTACGCCGCTGCGCCTGGCTTACCTGCCCAAAATCAGCTCCCAGATTCAGCGGGCCCAGGCCTGGTTTGCCCGCGGCATCGAGCAGACGGGCTACCGGGGCAAGTACTCCTACGCCTACTGCACCAAGGCCTCGCACTTCAGCTTCGTGGTGGAGGAAGCCCTCAAAAACGACGTGCACATCGAAACCTCGTCGTGGTTTGATACCAACATCATCCGGGCCATGCACGCCAAGGGCCGCGTGACCAAGGACACGTTCATCATCTGCAACGGCTTCAAAACCGAGGAGTACAAGCACGAAATCACCCGCCTCATCAACGACGGCTTCGTGAACTGCATGCCCATCCTCGACTCGCCCAACGAGGTAGATTACTACCACGACAACGTGCGCGAAAAGTGCCGCGTGGGCATGCGCCTGGCCTCCGACGAGGAGCCGCGCTTCCAGTTCTACACCTCTCGCCTGGGCATCCGCTACAGTGATTCGGTAGCGCTCTACGAAAGCAAAATCAAGAACGACCCGCGCTTCGAGCTCTCGATGCTGCACTACTTCATCAACACCGGCATCAAGGATACGAGCTACTACTGGTCGGAACTAAGCCGGTTTGTGCACCAGTACTGCGAGCTGCGCAAGGTCTGCCCCACCCTCACCACCATCGACATCGGGGGCGGCCTGCCCATCCAGACGTCCATTCAGAAGGAGTACGATTACCCCTACATGATTGAAGAGGTGCTGCGCACCATCAAGCGCATCTGCGACGAGGAAGGCGTGCCCGAGCCCGATATTTTCACCGAATTCGGCATCTTCACGGTGGGCGAGTCGGGGGCCACGATCTACTCGATTCTCGACGAGAAGCTCCAGAACGACAAGGAGCTGTGGTACATGATTGACGGCTCGTTCATCACGAACCTGCCCGATACCTGGGCCCTGAACCAGCGTTTCATCATGCTGGCCCTCAACGGCTGGGACAAGCGCTACAAGAAAATCCAGCTCGGCGGCCTCACCTGCGACTCCCAGGACTACTACAACGCCGAGAAGCACATCTACCAGGTGTTCCTGCCCGAGCGCAAGCCTGCTGTTGATAAGGAGCCGCTCTACGTGGGCTTCTTCCACACGGGTGCCTACCAGGAAAGCCTCTCGGGCTACGGTGGCGTGAAGCACTGCCTGATTCCGGCCCCCAAAATCGTGATTCTCGACCGCGACGCCGACGGCACGCTCACCGACCGGGTGTTTGCCGAGGAACAAACCGGCGAGTCGATGCTGCGCATTCTGGGGTATGAGGTATAAGCGAATATTGAAATAATTCAAAAATATCCAAATCAGTCAACTGCTTTTTCCGTGCTGAAAAGCGGGCACCCCGGCCGGGGTGCCCGCTTTTCTGCTAAAGGAGGTTTGCTTGCAACTCAAGGGGAACAATTGAGTTGCAGGGCGTTGCCGGACAAGCTACCTTTACGCCCTCCATGTACCGCGGGCCCGGCCCCTTACCTTCTTTTACCCGTATGAAAAAATTACTACTTCTCGCTTGCGTGGCCGCCTGTGGCCTGGGCTCGTGCAACAAGAAAGCCCAGTGCCCGGCCTACAGCAGCACCAAAGACGCCAACCGCGTGTCGTCGACCATTATGGCCCAGGCCGCCCCGGCCACCGCCCAGCAATAGATTTTTCCGGCTTCGGCCGCTGCTTGAAAGGCTTCTCCGCGACCAGTGGGGAGGCCTTTTTGAGCTTGCGGCGCATAGGCAACGGAGGTGGAATAATTTTTGGGATAATGAATCGTTAGGCAGCCAACCGGGTTGCCGGTTGATAGATTTGTTCTTTTCGCTCACCCCCACACCTCTTCTTTGCCCATGAAAAAGCTTCTGCTATTTGGTGCTTTACTTTCGATGGGAGCTGTTTCCTGCCGCAGCCAATGCCCCACTTACACGGCCACCAAGCCCGCGCCGCGCCAGGCAACGGCCGTAACGGCACCGCCCGCCGTTCTGACGGCCAGCGCCGCAACGTCGGCCCCGGCCCGGCAATAAGCTCACCGCATCATTTTTCCGGCCGCCCGGTTTCGCTACCCCCGAAGCCGGGCGGCCGGCGCCGTTACGTGCCGGCCGAACAGTCGGTGGCCAGAATCAGGTCGGTGGCCGCCTGCAGGTCGGCTACGTGGGGCTGGTAGCCGTCGGCTTCGTCGGGGCCTACCAGAATGCCGCGCACCCCGACCTTATCGCCGGCAGCAATATCGCGGAGCCGGTCGCCGACCAGCCAGCACCGGGCCGCATCGAGGCGGAAACGGGCCAGCGCCTGCTCCAGCATCAGCGAATCGGGCTTGCGGCGCAGCGTTTCCGACACGCTCGGATGGCCCGGGGCGAAGTAGAGCGCGTCGAGCAGGCCGCCTACGGCCGCCTGCAGCTTGGCGTGGCAGGCCCGCACATCGGCCGCCGAATACAGGCCTTTGGCAATGCCGGCCTGGTTGGTGATGACGATAAGGTGATAACCGGCGGCCTTAAGGCGGGCCAAACTTTCGGGCACACCTGCGGCTACCACAAATTGATCCGGCTCCCACACGTAGGTACCCATTTCGTGGTTGAGCACCCCGTCGCGGTCCAGAAACACGGCTTTGTTCATTTTTTGGGGGGGGATGTTTATTAATGTGCGGAATGTGGCCGCAAAGAACATCATTCACTGCCGATGATGGAGAGTTGCGCGTGAAGTTGTTATAAGGCTGACGCACTGTTGCAATGAGACCACGCTGGATTGTCCATCATCTGCTTAAAGCGCTGAATACACTGAATGCCGTTCTTTGCGGCCACATTCCGCACATTCCAACCACATTCACCACATTACACACTATGGCTATTGCAATCATCGGCGGCGGCATTTCGGGCCTGACGCTGGCCTGGAGCCTGCAACGGGCAGGGCTCGACTACGACCTGTTCGAGGCTTCGGCCCGGCCCGGCGGCACGATTCGCTCGGAGCAGCATGGCGACTATCTGCTTGAAATCGGCCCCAACTCCTTGCAGCTTTCCGATGAGCTGGCCGCGCTGGTGAACGAGCTGGGCCTGACCAGCCAGCTCGAAGATGCGGCGGCCGTGAGCCAGAACCGCTACGTACTGCGCAGCGGCGCCTATCAGCAATTGCCCGCCTCCCCGCCCGGTTTGCTGACCGGCAAATTTTTCAGCCTGGCCGGCCGCTGGAACATCGTGCGCGAACTATTCCGCAAGGCTGAGCCCACAAACGAGCACGAAACGCTGAGCGAGTTTTTCGGTCGGCGCTTCGGCCCCGAGGTGGTGGAATACGCCCTCAACCCGTTTATTTCGGGCATCTATGCCGGCGACCCCACGAAGCTGCTATTACACAAAACCTTCCCGCAGTTGGCGGCCCTGGAGCAGCAGCATGGCTCGGTGCTACGCGGGCTGATGAAGACGAAGAACGCCGCCGGCCGCCGCCGCATTGTGTCGCTGGCCGGGGGGCTGCAAACGCTGCCCAACGCGTTAGCGGCCAAGCTACGGCGCGCCCACTTCGGCCAGGCCGCCGTGCGCCTGCACCGCCACGCCACCGATGGCCGCTGGGAACTCGATACCACCGCCGGCCCTGCCCCACGCCTTTATCAGCAGGTGGTACTGGCCCTGCCCACCTACGCCGCCGCTCCGCTGCTGGCCGAGCAGTTTCCGGAGCAGGCCGCCGCGCTGGCTGCGGTGTACTACCCGCCCATGGCCGCCATCTACACCGCCTACCCGCGCGCCGATGTGGGCCACCCGCTCGACGGCTTTGGGGCCCTGCACCCCAAAGCCGAGCAGCCCTACGCCGCCGGCAGCATCTGGACCAGCTCCATTTTCCCGGGCCGGGCCCCGGCCGGGCAGGTACTGTTCACCACATTTGTGGGCGGCAGCCAGTACGAGGAGCAGGCCCGGGAACCCGCCACCGACCAGCTGGCGGCCGTGCATGCCGAGCTCAGCCGCTTCTACGGCCTGCGGGCCGGGGCCGCCCCCGCCTGGCAGCACCGCTACTACTGGGAGCGGGCCATTCCGCAGTTCGATGCCCGCATCGGGCCGGCCCACGCCGCCGCCGACTCGTTGCAAGCCCAGGGCCTGCACGTTACGGCCAACTGGCGGGCCGGCGTGGGTGTGCCCGACTGCGTGCGCCACGCCCGGCAGTTGGCGGCTACCCTGGCGGCCGGCCGGTAAGTACGCGGGGCGGCAGGCGCGGGCAACCTGAACGGATTTTTCCGCATCTTTTCGCTGTTAGAGCTCCGGTTTTGGGGTTTGGCCAGCCGTTGTTTCGGTACTCGCTCAAAATTCTACCTTTGCAGCAATGACTGACGGACTTATCCTAATACCGACCTACAACGAGCGGGAAAACGTGGAGCTCATCATCCGCAAGGTTTTCTCGCTGCCCCAAGCTTTCGACGTGCTCATCATTGATGATGGCTCGCCCGACGGCACGGCCGATATTGTGCGGCAGCTAATGGCCGAGTTCGGCGACCGACTGTTTTTGGAGGAGCGCAAAGGCAAGCTGGGCTTGGGCACGGCTTACCTGCACGGCTTCCGCTGGGCCCTCGACCGCAACTACGAGTACGTGTTCGAGATGGACGCCGACTTCTCCCACAACCCCGAGGACCTGATGCGCCTCTACGACGCCTGCGCCCATCAGGGCTACGACATGGCCATTGGCTCGCGCTACATCCAGGGCGTCAACGTCGTGAACTGGCCCATGAACCGGGTCCTGATGTCATATTTTGCCTCGGCCTACGTGCGCTTCATCACCCGCATGCC
This sequence comes from uncultured Cytophagales bacterium, assembly GCA_963711295.1. Classification (GTDB taxonomy): domain Bacteria; phylum Bacteroidota; class Bacteroidia; order Cytophagales; family Hymenobacteraceae; genus Hymenobacter. The sequence goes on along the minus strand of CAVQDF010000002.1, from coordinate 15,156 downwards.
CATCATGGATGCCACCGCCGGCTTCAAGTGCTACACGGCCCGGGTGCTGCGGGCTATTCCGCGCGAGCGAATCCGGTTTGTGGGCTATGCCTTCCAGATCGAGATGAAATGGCTGGCGTATAAGTACGGTTTCCGCCTCAAGGAAGTGCCTATAATCTTCACCGACCGCACCCGGGGCACCTCCAAAATGAGCAAGGGTATTTTCAAGGAGGCCTTTTTTGGGGTGGTGCAGATGAAGCTTAGCAGCCTGTTCAAGCGCTTCGAACTGCCCGATGCGGTGGCTAACTCCACTCGCCCGCCCGGCGGCCTGCTGGCTGCTACCGGCCCCGGCCCCACCAGCCCCGACCCGCGCTAAGCCGCACCGGAAAGTCCCGGCACCGTTTGGCGGCCACCGCGTATCTTGCCGGTAATGGATAACTCCCCCTTATTCTGGGTCGGCTTCAACCTGTTTGTACTGGCCCTGCTGCTGCTCGACTTGCTGGTGTTCAACCGCCGCGACCACGTGGTCAGTATGCGCGAGGCCCTGGGCTGGAGCGCCTTCTGGGTGGCCCTGTCGCTGAGCTTCAACTACCTGATCTACCAGTGGCTGGGCAAGGCCGCCGCCATAGAATTCCTTACCGGCTACCTCATCGAAAAGTCGTTGAGCGTGGACAACCTGTTTGTGTTCCTGCTCATCTTCAGTTACTTCAAGGTCCCGGCCCAGTATCAGCACAAGATTTTATTCTGGGGAATTCTGGGTGCGCTGGTGCTGCGCGCCGTATTCATTCTGGTGGGGGCGGCGTTGCTGGCCAAGTTCCACTTCCTCATGTACGTCCTCGGGGCCTTTCTCGTGTACACGGGCATCAAAATGGCCACCGCCGGCGCCGAGCCCGATATCGACCCCGACAGCAACCCGGTGGTGAAGTTTCTGAGCCGCCACTTGCCCATCACGCGCCAGCTGCACGAAGGCAAGTTCTTTGTCCGCAAAGACGGGCTGCTCTTTGCCACGCCCCTGCTGGTAGTGCTCGTTATGGTGGAAACCACCGACGTGGTATTTGCCGCCGACTCCATTCCCGCTATCCTGGCCGTTTCGCGCGATACGTTTATCGTGTACACCAGCAACGTGTTTGCGCTGCTGGGGCTGCGGGCGCTTTACTTCGCCCTCGAGGGCCTGATGCGCCTGTTTCACTACCTGCACTACGGGCTGGCCCTCATCCTCGTGTTCATCGGCGGCAAGCTGCTGGTCGAAGACTTTCTTCACGTTTCGATGGCCATTTCCCTGGGCGTAGTCGGCCTCATTCTGGTTGCTTCCGTGGTGCTGTCGCTGCTGTTTCCGAAGCCGGAGGAGGAAGCCGTCAATGAGTGAGGGCATAAGCCCGGGCACTGACGAGCCCGGAGCCCCACAGAACCCGGCACCCAACGCAGTACTAGGCCTCACGCAGCACCAAGCCCTAACACAAAGCCCCTGCCGTTTGAACGGCAGGGGCTTTGTGTTAGGGGAATGACCGAGGGGTTCGAACCGCCTGAAGAATGGTTCTCGCCACGCGGCCCTCCTTGGCTTTAAGGCTGCTTAGGCGGCGTGGTCGTGGTTGTTGGGGGGGCCTCCTGATTGGCTGGTACGCCGCCCCCAAGCAGGTCGAGCAAATCTATAGGATCATTGAATTTGGTGGAGTCGGCGCGCAGAAACAGCAGGGTGGAATCAACAACCGGACGAGGGATAAAGCCCATGGCCCGCAGACCATTCCCGCTAAAGCTCACGCCACCCACACTCTGGGCCTCCTCCGTGCTGATGTAGCCGCGCCGGGCCATGAGCTGGGCAATCAGGCGCTGGAAGTAGCGGGCCGAGCCGCGCATTTCGCCGTACTGGTTGAAGCCCGCACGGTAGCGCTTCGGGCTCGGAATAATGCTGGCCAGGTACAGGCTTTCCGACAGGTTCAGGTTGGCCGGCTGCTTGTTGAAGTAGAACTGGGCCGCCTCATGCACACCGTAAATTTTGGGGCCCCACTCAATAATGTTGAGGTACACTTCCAGCATCCGCTGCTTGCTGGCCAGCCGGGTATTCTCGATAATCCAGACGATGAGCGCCTCCTCGGCCTTGCGCACAATGGTTTTCTTACGGGTCAGGAACACGTTTTTCACCAGCTGCATCGAGAGCGTACTGCCGCCCCGAGCGAAGCGCCGCTCCTTGATGTTCTGGATGGCCGACTTCACGAAGGCCTTTTCCATAAAGCCCCGGTGGGTCATAAAACGCGGGTCTTCGGCCGTCATGATGGCGTACTTGAGCTCGTCGGCCACCTGGTTGTAGGGCGTGAACTCGGGGTTCTCGGGGCCAACGGCGAAGGTTTTCACCGAGTCGCCTTTGTCGTTGTAGGCCGTGTAGCGGAAGGACTGGTTGAGTTTGCTGAGGTCTTCGCGCCCGAACTGGGTGATGCGGAACTTGGTGGCCCGCAAACCCGAGTCGAACTCCAGGCTGTCGAGCTGGTTCATGTCGAGGGCCGCGTGCAGCTTGTAGCGCAGCGAGCCTTCGGCCCGGGTGCCCTCCAGGGTTTCGAACATCCCCTCGGGCAGGGCATCGAAAAAGTCGTTGGCCGGCGTTTCGGCCGATTCCACGTCGAGCTTCATCACCAGGCCGGCCAGCAGCTGGCTGCGGCTAGTCAGGCCGTTGATGTTTTTGCCCACCACCCGCTCGGGCACCGGCCGGCGGCGTATGCTCAGCTGCGGAAACAACTCCATGCGGTTGAGCAGCACCCGCGTGCCCTTCTCGAGCGAGAAGGAGGCCTGCCCCAGCCGGGTCACAAAATCGATGCCCCCGCGTGGGAACCGCACATCCTGGTCGGATAATTTGGGGTGGTTGACGATGAAGTTCACCGCCGAAGCCGTGCCCTTAAGCGTCAGCTCGTCGCGGCTCAGGTCTTTTTCCGTGAGGGCCACCCGAATGGTATCGAACTGCACCCGGGCCCCGTAGCGGCGCTGCACGTAGGGCAGTACCACCGGGCGCTTGTCGAGGCCGAACACCTGGGCATCTATCTCGTAGTCGCTGGCATCGATGTGGCCAATGATGCCCACCCGGTTCTGCACCGAGTCGATGAGGGCAGTCATCTCGCCCGAAATTTCGCCGCTTTCGATGGCCAGGCGCGGCATTACGAGGCGGGCCTGGTGGCGGGGGCCGTCGTAAGAAATGAGGAAGTCGCGGAAGTCCGCTTCGCCGGGCACGTTATCGAAGGCCGCCTCGAGCAGCTGGTTGGCCAGCAGGCCGTAGTTGGTACCCTTCGTTGTGTCGCGGGGTACGGCAGCCGCTTTCTTGTCTTTTTTGTACAGGAACGTGTAGTTGTCGTGCGTGTCGTCCACTTTGCGGGCCGTCAGGCGGGCACTACCGATTTCGAGGTTGCTGAACACCGGCCGGCCGGCAAACAGGCTGCGCACGCTCAGCGAGGCACGCACGGTTTGGGCCCGCAGCAGTGTATCGCTGAGCGAGGCGGCGGCGGTGGGCACCAGGCTGATGCCGTCGAGCTGCACCGTGTTGAGGTCGGTAAACTGAGCCGGACCGAAGGTGAGCGTAACGGGAAACTTGCGTTCCACTTTCTCTTTTACCTTCTCCAGCGCTATTTCGAGGAGTTGCTGGCGCTTGGCCAGAAACACGCCAAGGCCAACTGCTAGCAGCACCACAACGATGCCCAGGCCGAGGCCGATTTTTTTCTTGGTTGCTGAAGTCACGCGCACAAATCGGGAGAGAGATAGGAAGCCGGGGCCGGGCGAAGCCAGATTCGGGCTAAACCCGCCGCCGGGCCGGAGCCGCTTCGCCCACAAAGGTAAGGAAAAAGGCCCGCGCCCCGAATTGGCTTGCCCGTTGGCTTGCGCTACCTTTGGGGCCGGTACAGAGGCGCCGCCGGCCCGAAGGCTACCTTCCCCGGCGCCCTCTTACCCACTTAGGTATTCCGGTTCTTTTGTCAGTCAGACGCTGTTTCCGTCGGCTGGTTTCTCCCATCGCCGTCCGCCCGCCACTGTTGCCGGGCGGGCGCGTGCAACGCGCCCCTACCATGTACGCCGACCTCACGCCCCTTACCGCCGTTTCGCCCCTCGATGGCCGCTACCGCCGCCAAACGGCTCCGCTGGCCGCGTATTTCTCCGAGCTCGCCCTGATTCGCTACCGCGTGCTGGTGGAAGTGGAGTACTTTATTGCCCTGGTAGAACTGCCCCTGCCCCAGCTGGCGAGCGTCGATAAAGCCGTTTTCGAGTCGCTACGCACCATCTATACCGGCTTCAGCACCGCCGATGCCAACGCCGTGAAGGCCCACGAGCAGGTAACGAACCACGACGTGAAGGCCGTGGAATATTTTCTGCGCGACAAGTTTACGGCCCTGGGCCTGGGGCAGTACCTGGAGTTCATTCACTTCGGCCTTACGTCGCAGGACATCAACAACACGGCCATTCCGCTCAGCCTTCAGCACGCGCTCATTCACTCGCTGCTGCCCGCCTACGCCGCCGTGCGCAACCAGCTGGCCGCCCGCGCCCAGGACTGGGCCGCCGTACCCATGCTGGCCCGCACCCATGGCCAGCCCGCCTCGCCCACCCGCCTGGGCAAGGAAATAGCGGTGTTCGTGGCCCGGCTCGATGCCCAGGTCGAGCTGCTGGCCCAGGTGCCCTTCGGAGCCAAGTTCGGCGGGGCCACCGGCAACTTCAACGCCCACCATGTCGCCTACCCCGGCACCGACTGGCACGCCTTCGGCCAGCAGTTCGTAGAAGGCCGCCTGGGCCTTAAGCGCAGCCACCCCACCACCCAGATCGAGCACTACGACCACCTGGCCGCCCTCTGCGACGGACTCAAGCGCATCAACACCATCCTCATCGACCTGGCCCGCGACGTGTGGCAGTATATTTCGCTGGGCTACTTCCGCCAGACCGTGAAGGCCGGCGAAGTGGGCTCTTCGGCCATGCCGCACAAGGTGAACCCCATTGACTTTGAAAACGCCGAGGGCAACCTGGGCCTGGCCAATGCCGTGCTGGAGCACCTTGCCGCCAAGCTGCCCATCTCCGCCTCCAGCGCGACCTCACCGACTCGACGGTGCTGCGCAACCTGGGAGTGCCCCTGGGCCACGCCCTCATCGCCCTGACGGCCCTGCAGCGCGGCCTCGGCAAGCTGGCCCTCGACGAAGCCGCCCTCGACCGCGACCTGGAAGCCAACTGGGCCGTGGTGGCCGAGGCCCTGCAAACCATCCTGCGCCGCGAAAACTACCCCGACCCTTACAATGCCCTCAAGGCCCTTACCCGCACCGGCGCAGCCATTTCCCAGGCCACCATCCGCGAGTTCGTGGACGGCCTCGACGTGAGCGACGCCGTGAAGCAGGAGCTGCGCGCCATTACGCCCCAGAATTACGTGGGCACCTGAGCGGAAGCAGTTCTTCTGTCGCCTTCTGCACCGCAAACGCGGCGGGAAGGATCCAATGCGCAGTAATCTGGCAATCCGGAACGTTGTTCCGGCCCTTACGTCTCTAAGATCTTAAAAAGCTATGCTCAACGGCATCACCGTTCATCCCGACTGCCGCCATTTCCGGGGCGATATTCCCTGCCGCCCCAACAAAGAGCACGGCTACCAGTGCGCCGGCTGCCCGGTGTACGCGCCCATCCAGCAGCGCATACTCATCATCAAGCTCGGGGCCATCGGCGACGTTATCCGCACCACGCCGCTGCTGCGGCGGCTGCGTCAGGAGTATCCGAACTGCAAAATCACCTGGCTCACGCTCACGCCCGCCATCCTGCCCCAGAGCGGCGGCTGGATTGATGAGGTGCTGAAGCTGGAGCTGACCAGCGTGCTGCACCTGCAGCAGCGCGAGTTCGACCTGCTCTTCAACCTCGACAAGGACAAGGAAGCCTGCGCCCTGCTGGGCAGCATCCGGGCCACCCAGAAGTTCGGCTACCCGCTGCACCCCCGCCACGGCGTGGCCTGGCCGGTCGGCGAGCTGGCCAACCATAAGTTCCTGACCGGCGTGTTCGACGAGCTCAGCCAGCAAAACCAGAAGCCCTACGTGCAGGAAATTTTCGAGCTCTGCGGCTACGAGTTCCGGGGCGAAGAATACGTATTCGACACCCACGAGGACAAGGGCTACGACTGGAGCCAGCTACCCACCGGCCGCCCCCGCATCGGCCTCAACACCGGCTGCGGCGACCGGTGGACGACGCGCCTGTGGAGCGACGAGAAGTGGGTCACCCTCATCGGCCAGCTCCAACAGGCCGGCTACGCCCCCGTGCTGCTGGGCGGCGAGGCCGAGGATGAGCGCAACCAGCGCCTGCACGCCGCCACCGGCGCGGCCTACCTGGGCACCTTCCCCCTGCCCCAGTTCATCAACCTGATGCACCAGATGGACGGTATCGTGACGCAGGTAACGATGGCCATGCACATCAGCATCGCCCTGCGCAAGCCCACCATCCTGATGAACAACATCTTCAACCCCTACGAATTCGACCTCTACGGCCGCGGCCAGATCGTGCAGCCCGACAGACAGTGCGTCTGCTTCTACCGGGGCTCCTGCAAGCTCGGCACCAGTTGCATGGAGGATTTGCCAGCCGAGAAGGTATTGGAGGCAGTAAAGATGAGCGTGCCGGTGTAGGTTAGCTGTTAGCTGTTAGCTGTTAGCTGTTAGCTGTTCTGAAACGAGGGCGGATTGCTAACAGCTAACCCAAAGCCACCTCCTTTAGCGCCGCTACCATCACCTCCCACGAAAACTCCCGCTTCTTTGCTTCCACCCCAGCCGTAAACTCGGCTTCCCGCTGCTGCTCATAGAAATCCACCAGCGCATCGGCAATGGCCTGGGCGGTGGGCGGCACTACGTAGCCGACTTCACCATCAGGAATCAACTCGGCCAGCCCGCCCACATCGGTAACCAGCATGGGGCGGCCGAAGTGGTAGGCAATCTGGGAAACGCCGCTTTGGGTGGCGTTTTTGTAGGGCTGCACCACCATATCGGCGGCGCAGAAGTAGTCCACTACCTTCTCGTTAGGAATGAAATCGGTGGCCCGAACCAGGCGGCTTTCCAGGTTATGCTGCTTGATGAGGACTTCGTAGGGCGCGGCATCCTCGTAGTATTCCCCTGCGATGATCAGCTTCAGGGGCAACGCAGCCAGCCGCTCATCAGCAAAGGCTTCCAGCAGGATATCCAGCCCTTTGTAGGCGCGGATAAAGCCGAAGAACAACAGGTAGCCAAACGCGGGGTCGAGGCCCAGGGCGGCCAGCGCTTCGGCCTTGGGCTTGAGCGGGGCCGAAGTTGTCGTAGAGCGGGTGCGGGCGATAAAGAGCGGGCTGGTTGAAGTGCAGGCGGCGCAAATCGGCCAGCACGGCGCGGCTCATGGTCACGAAGCCGTGGCAGGCCGAGAGGAAGTAGCGCGTGAGCGGCCGGTCGCCGGGGCGCTTTTCGTGCGGAATCACGTTGTCGGTGATGGCCACCACGCGGGTGTGGCCGTTGCGGGCGGCGAGGCGGGCCACCGTGCCCAGCGCCGGCCCCATAAACGGCAGCCAGAACCGGAAAATCACCAGGTCGGGCTTTTCGCGGCGCAGCCGCTGCCCCACTTTCCACCACGAGAGTGGGTTTACCGAGTTTAGGCTGACTTCAATGTCCAGATCAGCAGGCCCGGCTTCGGTGCTGAACTGGGTCTGGCCGGGAAACAGGAAGTCGGGGTATTGCAACGAAAACGTCACGATCCGCACCTCGTCGCCCGCCTCCTGAAAGGCCCGGGCCAGCCGTTCGTTGTAAGTGGCCAAGCCGCCCCGCAGCGGGTACGCCGGCCCGATGATGACGACGCGCATTGTTACTTCAAGTTAAGTCGCTCCTTCACCAGGTAGTCGTTGCGGTTGTCGCCGTTGAGCTGAATCATTTCAGCCAGGAAACCGGCCAGAAACAGCTGTACGCCCAAAATAACAGCTACCAGGGCCAGGAAAAACAGTGGTTGGGCCGTTACGTCGCGGCTAGGTAGGTTCTGCCAGGAGTGCCAGACTTTATCTACTCACCAGCCACAACGTAATCAGCATGCCGAGCAGAAACGACACCGACCCCATGGCCCCGAAAAAGTGCATCGGCCGCCGCCGGAACCGGCTCACGAACGTGATGCTCATCAGGTCGAGGAAGCCGTACACGAACCGCTCCAGCCCGAATTTGGTGGTACCGTACTTGCGCTCCTGGTGCTGCACCACCTTCTCACCGATGCGCCGGAAACCGGCCCACTTGGCAATAACGGGGATGTAGCGGTGCATTTCGCCGTATACCTCAATGCTTTTCACTACCCGGCTGTCGTAGGCTTTCAGGCCACAGTTGAAATCGTGCAGCGGAATGCCCGAAATCCAGCGCGTGACGCCATTGAACAGCTTGGTTGGCAGGGTTTTGCTAAGCGGGTCGAAGCGCTTCTTCTTCCAGCCGCTCACCAAGTCAAGTCCATCCTGAGCCACCATGCGGTAGAGCTCGGGCAGTTCCTCAGGCGAGTCCTGCAAATCGGCGTCCATGGTGCACACCACCCGGCCCGTGGTTTCCTTGAAACCCACGTTTAGGGCCGCCGACTTACCATAATTGCGGTTGAAGCGGATGCCACGCAGGTGGGTATCGGTGGCGGCCAACTCCTCAATCACGCTCCAGGAATCGTCGGTCGAGCCGTCGTCGATGAGAATAACTTCGTAGGTGAGCCCGTGCTGAGCCAACACGCGGTGAATCCAACGCGTGAGCTCGGGCAACGACTCGGCTTCGTTGAGCAGCGGAATGACGATAGACAACTCCACCGCGTAGTGCTGCGAAAGGCGCTTACTCAAACTCGGGGCGGTTGTTTTTAGTGAAAGCGGCAATAATGAGGGCCAGCAGGAAGCCGAAGAAGGCCGTAGCCAGAATTCCCCACACGATACTGATGGGACCGTTCGGCATCATCTTGGTCGTGATTGCCATGGCTTGCTCGATCTGCTCATCGCTCAAGCCGTCCGTTTCCAGCTTAGTACGGGCTGCCTCAAGAGTGCGCTGGGTGTATTCTGCGTCTACGAAATTAACATAGATGTAGCGAAATATGCTGCTCAAAGTCCCGATAACAGCTCCCATAATAGTGGCTATGCCTAAACCCTGGCCATAGCTCATGAAGCCCCCATTATTCTGCTTAAAGTATTTGTGCGCCAGCACAATACCCACAATCATAATACCGAACGTGACGAACCCCAGCACAGGCTTTTGCTCCAGGCCCGTCGCCATCAGAATTAGGGAATAGATAACCGTGACGATACCGACCAGCAATCCGTAGCGGATAGCAGCGGAAGCGGGCGTAACAGAGGGCGTAGTGGTGTTTTCCATAGCAAAAACAGATTAGTGAAGGTGGATTGATAGCGGAAGGTATATTATTTCCGCAAAAACACCCCGCCTGGCAGGCTTATGAGCACCCCGAAAAAGAGTTTCTTGAAGAACTCATCCTGAGCAAATCCAACCGGTGTCCGGGCCAGATTACGGAGCGTGGCCTCGTACTGCTGCAAGCCGTTGGCCTCTTTCAGGTATAAAGCCTTCGTGTTCCCCAGCAACAGCCGGGCTTCAGCCAGATGCTGTTCAATTAGTCCGGGCCCCGTTAACCGCGAAAATAAATACAGCGTTGCCGCCGCTATCAGGGACGCGACCAGCGTAGTCAGCATCCCCGTTCCAATCGATTTCCAGAGCCCGGCCCCTCGGGCTGGTAATAGCGCCGCAATATTATCTGGCTGGCAATGGCGGCAATGGGCGGAAAGAAGTCGGCCAACGTACGCTTAGGACCGTACGGGTTATTGTCGCTGATGTACAGGAATAGCACCCAGACAAAACACAGGGCCCCGGTTATGGCCCCGAACAGCACGGCAGTACGTAAAACAGGGCTCGGAGTAGCGGTAGTTGGTTTCAAAGCAAAAAGCGAATGGAGCGGCAAGATACTAGTTGGTCTTGCAATTGGCCCAACTGCCGCCACTACGAAGCGGCGCGCACTACGTTTTCACTCAATCAGCTGAGCTGCCCGGCGTTGTTCATTCTGCCCCTGAAACCTGATTCGAGCGCGTTTTTTTTACGTTGCGACAATGGGCTGAGGCGTGGGCCGGCGGTTCCAGCGTAATAACAAAGCCTCCAGCAACAGGCAGGCCAGCGCCCCCCAAATGCAGTAACGCCACAATGGAACACCTACCCGGGTAGCCTTGTACCGAGCCGCCGCCGTCTGGCCCCCGCTGGTTTCATACACCTGCACGTTTGGCCGGTTGGGGCCAATAAGCTGGCGCAGATCTTCGGCCGAGTAGCTGCGCAGGTCCGATTCGCGCTTATCAAAGTTGAAGGCCAGGGTCGCAACAGCCTTACCGGCCTGTTGCAATTCGTAAAAACCAGGCTGGCGCAAGCCTGGCGGAATTTCCAGCCGCAGCACATTGCCCTGCCGCCGATGCACCGGGATAAAAGCCAGGCTGTCCTGCACCAACCGGTATACTGCTTCCGGCCCAACCGCCGCCGCCTGTGGCAACCGCAGACTTACAGCAGTCTGATTAAGGCGGTAGGCGGGCTGCTGCTCCTGCTGGTAGCTCTGCATGGCCAGCTTATAAAGCACCGGCACAAACAGCGGGTGCTGGGCGAAATCGGAATACGGAGCACTGAATGGCGCCGAGAAAACGTACACCATGCCTGCCCCGCTGGGAAAGCCAGCCAGGTAGCTTTCGCCATCCCGCATTCGCAAAACTTCGGTGCCCGTACGGGACCAGCGCAACACCGGAGCCGCCTTGGGCATTCCGGCCCGAGGACTCACCCCCGCAAATACATCCTGAAAAAACGGATTGCGCGCACTGGGCATCGCCACTTCCTGCAACACCGGGCCAGCCGATGGGGATGCCTGCCACTGCGCCGGCCCCAACCCCAACTCCCGAAACAACTGCCCATACGACTCATGGCTGGCAACTGACGCGGAAGGCACCACCACCAGGGTGGCTCCCTGCTGCACTGCCCGACGCACATTTTCGCGCAGACCAGCTGGCAAGATCGGCGCTTCGCGTAGTACACAGCAAGTTGCTTTCAGCCAGCTTACGGTAGTTGGCGGTTTGTACGCCGGAGTGCTCGTAAGCAAACAACGGTTCGTTGCCATAGAGGCGGCCCAGCTGCTCGGCGGCAGCTATTTCCACCACTTTGATGCGTGCCGCGGGCTGCAGCGTGAAATAATACGCGTTGTCGAAGTCAACCGGGAAGTCATCAACCTCTACCCGGCACGGCTGAACCTGCTGGCCTGTCAGCCGCACTCGTACCTGCGTCGTAACCGCCTGCTGGGCAGGCACCGTCGCCTGGAAAATAGCGGCCTGGCGCGGGCCAATAAACATTTTGGTCTGGATGTTCTCGGCGAGTAATTGCCCCCCATTTTTCAGGCGGATATGCAACGTCAGGTCTACATCAGCGCGCACGAAACCGTCATCGAGCCATACGCTATCCACATACACATTGGCGGCGGGCTTGGCCACCGCCGGCACCAGGAATACCTGCTGCGTCGAGTCGAGTTGCTGCAGGTCGCGGGCCGTGAGCTCTCCCCGCTGGAAGTCAGAGAAGACAAACAGCGGCCCCTGCCCCAACCCATGGTGCTGTTGCCGCTTCCCCAACGTCCGCCCCAATTCCCCAGCCTGCCCACTTACCTGAACTTGCTCCACTGCATTGCGAAAAGCCGATTCGCTCACCGGTTCCCGCCCACCTGGCGAAAGACTAAATCGGGCCGCAGCCGGAAATGCGAGAGGCAAATCAGCAGCCTGCTCAACAGCCTGCTCCAGCACCGACTGGTCATTAGCGCCCAACTGGCGCATGCTTGGTGAGTGGTCGAGCACAACCTGCACGACGCTCCCAGTAGCGGCCTGCTCCGGGGCCGGTATAAAGGGTTGGGCAAACAGCAACACCAGGAAAACAACCAGCCCGATGCGGGCCGCCAGCACCAGCAGATGCTTGAGCTTACGTTGCCGGGCGGTTACCAACTTCACCTCGCGAATAAACTCCACATTGGAGAACAATAGCCGCTGAGGTTTTCGCAGCTCGAACAGGTGAATGGCAATGGGAATGGCAACCGCCAGCAAGCCCAGCAAAAACCACGGATACGTAAATACCATGCAGAACAAAGAGTGGAATCGTGAAGATAAACACAAAAAACCCGCATAGCTCCTCGCGCTGCTGCATGTACTGGAATCAAACGATAAGAGCCGGAGAAAATACCTTTACAGGGTATATCCTCCGGCTCTTATCGTTTGGTTCAGCTTAACTATATCATAGTCTCACCCTGACGAGGGCCCTGCACTACCGCCAGCGCCTACTACCACCAGACCAAGCCCGCCAAATGAACAAGACCGCGGTGACAGGAAGGTGAGGGGGAGGGGTTCTAAACGCAAGAAGCCCCGCGCATCCTGGGCCGGTGAGGGCTCGGGACGCCGCGGGGCGACTTGTAGATAAGGTTGGCGGCGACCGACTCTCCCACCGATGAAGGCAGTACCATAGGCGCTCCGGGGCTTAACGACTCTGTTCGGAATGGGAAGAGGTGAACACCCGGGCTAAAGCCACCATTATCTGTTCAGACTAGTCTGCGTGTTCGCACAAACCAGCTGTGAAATTCGACATAGAGGCAGAGCTAAAGAAAAAGTAAGCGGTGAGCACGCTCCCACTGGGAGCTTCTTCTATACCAGAAGCTATCGAGCCCTTAGTACCCCTCGGCTGTGCCATTTCGGACTCTACACCTAGGGCCTATCAACGTCCTCGTCTCGAACGGCTCTTCAATCGGATATCTCATCTTCAGGTGAGTTTCGCACTTAGATGCTTTCAGCGCTTATCTCATCCCAGCGTCGCTACCCGGCACTGCAACTGGCGTCACAACCGGTAGACGAGCGGCTGGTCCAACTCGGTCCTCTCGTACTAAAGTCAGGTCCTGTCAAATATCCTACGCCCACCACAGATAGGGACCGAACTGTCTCACGACGTTCTGAACCCAGCTCGCGTGCCACTTTAATCGGCGAACAGCCGAACCCTTGGGACCTTCTCCAGCCCCAGGACGTGACGAGCCGACATCGAGGTGCCAAACCTCCCCGTCGATATGAGCTCTTGGGGGAGATCAGCCTGTTATCCCCGGCGTACCTTTTATCCTTTGAGCGATGGCCCTTCCATACGGAACCACCGGATCACTATATCCGTCTTTCGACCCTGCTCGGCTTGTAGGCCTCACAGTCAAGCCCGCTTCTGCTATTGCGCTCTACATCCGGTTACCAAGCGGATTGAGCGGACCTTTGAAAGCCTCCGATACTCTTTTGGAGGCGACCACCCCAGTCAAACTACCCAGCAGACACTGTCTCCGTTTTCCAGATTAGGCGCCAAACAACACAAGGGTGGTATTTCAACGGCGACTCCCCAACACCTAGCGGCGCTGGCTCAACGTCTCCCACCTATGCTACACATGTGTTGTCCAGCGTCAATGTCAACCTATAGTAAAGGTGCACGGGGTCTTTCCGTCCCGTGGCGGGTACTCGGCATCTTCACCGAGACTACAATTTCACCGAGCTCACGGCTGAGACAGCGCCCAGATCGTTACACCATTCGTGCAGGTCGGAACTTACCCGACAAGGAATTTCGCTACCTTAGGACCGTTATAGTTACGGCCGCCGTTTACCGGGGCTTCGATTCAAACCTTCGCTTGCGCTAAGTTCCCCTCTTAACCTTCCGGCACCGGGCAGGTGTCAGGCCTTATACTTCCGCTTTCGCGTTCGCAAAGCCATGTGTTTTTGTTAAACAGTCGCCTGGGCCTTTTCACTGCGGCTTCTTGTATTGCTACAAGGAAGCGTCCCTTCTCCCGAAGTTACAGGACCATTTTGCCGAGTTCCTTGGCCGTGATTCACTCGAGCGCCTCAGGATACTCTCCTTGACTACCTGTGTCGGTTTGCGGTACGGGTTAGCAAGCAGTAAACGCTTAGCAGGTTTTCTTGGCAGTCTGATTAGGTACACTATCCCATTGGCCGAAGCCGCTAGGTACTATCAGGTTTCAGCAAACGGGGCGTACTTGACTACCCCACCTATACCTACACCCTTTAACGAGCACTTCCGTCCGCTCGCGGTACTTTCACTTCTGCGTCACTGCATCACTCTACTTACTAAGTGCTGGAATATCAACCAGCTGTCCATCGACGTAGCCTCTCGGCGTAGCCTTAGGTCCCGACTAACCCTGCTCCGATTAGCGTTGAGCAGGAAACCTTAGTCTATCGGCGAGGGGGTTTCGCACCCCCTTTATCGTTACTCATGCCTACATTTGCTTTTCTAGCCGCTCCAGCATCCCTGACGAGACACCTTCACCGCTGACTAGAATGCTCCCCTACCACTTAGTCACTTAAGACTAAATCCATCGCTTCGGTACCGGACTTGATGCCCGTGTATTATCGATGCCCTCTCGCTCGACCAGTGAGCTGTTACGCACTCTTTAAAGGAATGGCTGCTTCCAAGCCAACCTCCTGGCTGTCAAAGCAAGTGGACCTCCTTTGTTCAACTTAGTCCGGATTTAGGGACCTTAGCGGATGGTCTGGGTTCTTTCCCTCTCGGCCTGGGACCTTAGCACCCCAAGCCTCACTGCCGGCTATATTACATGGCATTCGGAGTTCGTCAGGATTCGGTAGGCTATGACACCCCCTAGTCCTATCGGTAGCTCTACCTCCATGTAACTCTACGCCGACGCTGTACCTAAATACATTTCGGGGAGTACGAGCTATTTCTCAGTTTGATTGGCCTTTCACCCCTACCCTCAAGTCATCCAAATCCTTTTCAACGGAAACTGGTTCGGTCCTCCAGTTGGTGTTACCCAACCTTCAACCTGCTCAAGGGTAGATCACAAAGTTTCGCGTCTACCCCCTCTGACTCTGCGCCCTATTCAGACTCGCTTTCGCTGCGGCTCCAAGTCTTCAGACTTTTAACCTTGCCAGAGAGGAGTAACTCGTAGGCTCATTATGCAAAAGGCACGCTATCAGGCCACTAAAGCCCTCTAACTGCTTGTAAGCACACGGTTTCAGGTTCTTTTCACTCCGGTATTCCCGGTTCTTTTCACCTTTCCCTCACGGTACTAGTTCACTATCGGTCTCTCAGGAGTATGTAGCCTTAGCGGATGGTGCCGCTGGATTCAGAGGGGATTTCTCCGGTCCCCCCCTACTCAGGAATCCTCTACCGTACTTGATCA
>CAVQDF010000001.1:0-442498 GCA_963711295.1 uncultured Cytophagales bacterium | reverse complement strand
TCTTCAACTACACGGCTACCGACAATGATAACTTGGTGTCGAACAACGTAGCGCTCTACACCATTCCAGTAGGCCAAGACAACAGCTCGGCTTACGCCCTCACGCCTGCTAAAGGTGGTACCACTCCTGGCTACCAGAACAACGATGTGCTGGCGTACGTGACGGACATCAACGCTGCTCGCTTCAACAGCGCCGGCCTGATTTACAACACGAACACTGGCCAGCTAGTTGATGCTAACTGTTCGCAACGGTGTGAGCAGCGCCAGCATCTCGTCGGCTGAAGTTACCCGCTTGGCAGGCTTTGGTATTGCCCTTGATCCGGCCACCGGCCAGTTCACCGTTGCCGACCGCACCAAGCTGCGCCCAGGCACCTACACCACCAGCGTAACGACGACTGATGCCAACGGCGGTACTAACACCCAACCCGTAACCATCACCATCGGCAGCCGTCCGCTACCTGTAACGCTGGTAGCCTTCGCGGCCCAGGCCGCCGGTAACGATGCGAAGCTGACGTGGAAAACGGCAGTGGAGCTCAACAACGACCGCTTCGTGGTAGAGCGCAGCTTCGACGGCACTAGCTTCGTGGCGGTAGGTGAGGTGAAAGGCCAGGGCACCAGCTCGACTGCCACCAGCTACCAGCTCACCGACGCGCAAGTGGCGGCTAAGGCTACCAATGGCCTGGCTTACTACCGCCTGCGCCAGATCGACACGGATGGCACGGCCAGCGTAAGCGAGGTGGTGACGGTTCGCTTCCCGCTGAGCGCCCGCGCTCAGGTAAGTGTGTACCCGAACCCTGCTACCAGCATCCAGGATGCCCAGCTCGATCTGAGCGGTGCTTCTACCGGCACCTACCAAGTAACGCTGGTAGACATGACGGGCCGGGTGCTGCGCACGTTCTCGCAGCAGGGTGGTGCCACCCAGGCACTGAACGTAACCGGCCTGCCCGCCGGCACCTATCTGGTGCAGGTGCAGGGCAACGGCCAGTCGTTTACCAAGCGCGTGGTGAAGCAGTAACTCCCCCCGGTTATTGATCCAAGGAAAATCCCCCTGCCGTTTGGCAGGGGGATTTTTGCGTTTATCCAGGTCAGCCGGCTCAATGCAGTTACCGGAACTCTGCCGGTTCGGGCCGGCAAGCGAGCTACCCTTCGTGGAGGCATTTCTGGCTTTACATGCACGCCACACGATTTGTCTGAGCATGGTTAGCGCTGGCTCGCACGATACGAATATTATGCGCTACTGGCGGGAAGAGAACCACTAACATATCCAGGGGTTCTCCATACCACCCAGAGCCATGTAGTCGAGAGGGCTTCCGCAAACTGCCAGCCCTGAATGAGGTGCAGGGTCGTGGCTCGATGCCTACACTTGCCGGCTATGCAGATCATTCTCTGCCCCAAGAATAGGTGTACCGTTGTGCCGTCTTAATACGCTGGCCAAGCAGATCAACATTCCTTCCAACACCACCCAGTTGGAATGATAACTCCCATCTGCCGACATAATAGTTAACCGAACGGGTGGCCTTAGGAGAGGAAGTCTGAGCCTTAGTCAAATAGAGCGAGAGACAAAAAAATACAACCTTATGAATGTGACATTTCTCATATTGAGCCATCATACATAATATATTTCCTTTTTTGGGATAAGCTGATTAATACCCTTGACAGGTTGATTTATACTTAGTTATCCCAAATAACCAATTACCAAATCGACATAGTCCTACGCTTTTGCAAAAAAAGCATTCCCATTATGATAATATAAGTAGATACATAACTTGTTATTAGTTAGCGCTTAACAAAAAAATGCAGGTTTTTATTTTTAGCAAAAGACTACATTTGACCACAACTGCCGCAATTTAGCTCGATGAGTCAAGGGCTAAATCTCATTCCTAAGAATGAGATTTAATTTTTCCAACATTCTATGAAAACAATTCTACACTCTTTGCTCTTGGCTTTAGTGCCTTTGAGTGTCTGGGCCCAAGGCCCAGAACTACGGGAAACAGTAGATCCGATGCCGCTGGGCACCAGGGCTACTGAGCCCACACCATCGGCCACGAGTCCGGTAAACCGACCAGCGGCGGCTTGTGCCGTAACAACTACGCTCGATTTTGCCCAACGGCCTAATACCGAAGACTGGAAAAACCACGCGGCCATAGTAGTTGGCGCTTCGCCCAGAAATACGACTATTGAAACGGCTGGCACTTATGTGGAGCCCGCGGGTGGCGCAGAAACGTCTTTGGCTGTGCAGGCCAATACGACTAATAATCTGAAGGTTGGCAATCTGTTTTGGTCTACTGATTACACCAGCAAAACCAATTCGACCACTCAGATTACGTACACCTTCAGCCGGCCCATCAATAACTTTTCCCTGACGCTGCTTGATGTCGACCGAAATACAAGCAACTTCATTGATGCAGTAACGCTTGATGCCTATCAGGCTGATGGCAATATATTGAAGATGAGCAGCAGTAGTGACGCCACTGTTACTAACAATACTGCTTACACTTCCGTTAGCGGCAATACGATTACGGGCATCCAGCAGAATATAGATGGGGAGGCTAACGGAACCGTGACGGTTACCTTCAGCAAGCCCATTACCAGTTTTGTCATCACCTACCGGAACACTTACAATATCGCCGACCCTGGGGTGCAATATATTGGTATTACCCAGATGACCTGGTGTACCCAGGCCAATGTGGCGACTACGCTCAGCGGCCCAACCCATGAGTCAACTGGTTCTTCGGTTAGCTATGTTATCAAGACGACCGCTAATGGTGATTATGCCGCCGCGGGCGTTAAGCCCGTCATACAGCTTACCCCTGGTCTCAACGTGACCAACGCGGGAGGTGGATCATACAACGCTACCACAGGTTTGCTCACGTTACCTACCATTGCAACACTGAATACGGGGGTCACCAGCACCTCTACTATCCAGTTCGTCATGCCAAGCTCGGCAGTAACAGGCAAGGCCAGCAGCACCATCGACACCGACGACTCCGACCCCAAGGATAACAACGGCTCGCTGGCCGCTGCTAACGTCATGACAACCATCAACCAGAGCCCTACAGCCCAAGCGCGAGATGTTTCGGTTTCCCCCAACAGGGATATTTTCACCCCATTACCCGCTATGACCGGCACTGATCCGGACAACGACCCGCTTACATACTCCATTATTGGCACAAGCCTCTTTGGAGCTGGTTACGGCACGATATATTACACCGACAATGGCACACGCGTTGCCCTTAAGAACAACACCGATATCACCTTAACAGCCGCCCAGGCCGCTACGCTGGAATTTCAACGTGGTGCTAATGACCCAGCCAACTTATCCCGCAACGTCCAATACTTCGCGACAGACAGCTATGGAGCCAGTAGCCCGACTGTCACCTATAGACTGACCATAGGCGACCGACCAGCCGTCTACTCTTCGCCGAACGTTTACCAGCGAAGCACCTATACCAATGGCCAAGCATTGGCTACTGTATCGGATCCTGATGGAACTATAAATTCCGCATCGATTACGTCAGGAACGCTTCCGGCCAATATGTCTTTCAACTTAACGACTGGCATTTTCTCAGGAAACGTTACAACCATCCTGGGGGTTAGATCGGGTGAAATAGCTGCCGGTGTTTACAATTTCACGGTTACCACAACGGGTACGGGGGGAGCTGCCAGTACTGGGACCACTACGAATATTCCGGTTACCATTACGATCCTGGGCGCAGATAGAGCCGCAACCTACTCCACGAGCAACCGCTTCAACCGGGATGCCCTGGCTAATGGAGCATCCCTGGCCACAGTAACTGACCCCGATGCGGCTATCCAATCTGCGGCGCTGGCTTCCGGAAGCACCCTGCCTTCAGGCATGACGATTGACAATACCAGCGGGCAAATTACGGTTGGCTCCGCTATGCCTTTTGCCGGCAGTTACACTTACAACGTCAACACCACCGATGCGGCCGGCGGCACCTCGTCGCCTGCGGTAACCATCACCGTTTTCGACGACACAGAAGCCATCTACGCCTTGGCCGCGGCCCCGGCCGGCGTCTACAACAACAACGACGTGCTGGCCACCGTCTCGGACGCCGATGGCGCCGTTAACTCGGCCTCAGCCCTAAGCGGTGCGTCCTCGCTGCCCGCCGGCGTGAGCCTGAACCCGACTACCGGCCAGTTCATCGTCACCGACCGCTCCCTGCTGCGCCAGGGCACCTACCCCGTGCAGGTGCGCACCACCGACGCAACCGGCGGCATCACCACCCAAACGGTCAACCTCGTCATCAAGTCGCGCCCCCTGCCCGTGACGCTGGTGTCGTTCGTGGCCAAAGCCGCCGGCACCGATGCCCAGCTGAGCTGGACCACGGCCCAGGAGCTCAACAACGACCACTTCGCCGTGGAGCGCAGCTTCGATGGCAGCCGCTTCGTAGCGGTAGCCGAAGTGAAGGGCAAGGGCACCACGTCGGCGGCCACCAGCTACTCGCTCACCGACGCGCAGGTTGCCAGCAAAGGCCGGGCGGCTTACTACCGCCTGCGCCAGGTAGACACGGATGGCACCAGCACCTACAGCACCGTGGAAATGGTCCGCTTTGCCGGTGCCGCCGCTCAGGCCACCCTGGATGTGTACCCCAACCCGGCCACCAGCTTCAGTGCCACCCGCCTGAACCTGGCCGGGATGAGCGCGGGCACCTACCAGGTCAGCATCGTGGACCTGACGGGCCGGGTGCAGCGCCGCTTCGCGCAGGCCGGGGGCAGCAATGAGTTGCTCGACATAACCGAGCTGCCCGCCGGCACCTACCTGGTGCAGGTGCAGGGCAATGGCCAAGCTTTCACCAAACGCCTCGTCAAGCAGTAGCCACCGGGTATTGACCTGATGAAAAAGCCCCTTTCCAACTGGAAAGGGGCTTTTTGCGTTTTCACTCTACCTGCCCGACGGCGGCGACCCAACCAGCCGGCATCTTTCGCGGTATAGGTTTTCCGGTTCGATTCGCCAACCCGTTCCGTGGAAGCGTTATATACGTTACCTCCACCTTTTCACTCCACCTTATGCCTCCCCGCCCCAGACCTACAGGCCAAACTCCTACCGATGTTGATGTGGCCATTATCGGGGCCGGCAGTGCCGGGCTGAGCGCGGCCCTGGTGCTGGGCCGCTGCCTGCGCCGGGTGCTGGTGCTCGACGGCGGCCCGCCCCGCAACGCCCCTTCGCCAGCCGTACAGGCTTTTCTGACCCGCGATGGAGTGCGCCCCCAAAAGCTGCTGGAATTGGGACGCGCCGAGCTGGCCACCTATCAGTCGGTGGAAATAAAGCCGGCCCGGGTGGTGGCCCTTACTCGCTGCGGCAAGCACTTCGAGCTGACGCTGGAGGGCGAAACCGGCCACTGCAGCACCCGCACGGCCCGCAAGGTGCTGCTGGCTACCGGCGTCGAGGATGAGCTGCCCCCCGTGCCGGGGATGCGGGAGCTGTGGGGCAGCGGGGTGCTGCACTGCCCCTACTGCCACGGCTGGGAACACCGCGACCAACCGCTGGCCGTGTACGGCCCGGCCAAACTGGCCACCGGCCTGGCGCTGCTGGTCAGCCGCTGGAGCACCGACGTGGTGATGTGCGTGGAAGACCCGGCCTACCTGAGCCAGCATGCCCGCCGCCGCCTGCGCCGCCAAGGCATTACGGTGCGTGAGGAGCCGGTGGCCCGCCTGGAGGGCACCGCGGCCGGCGAGCTACGCCACATTGTGTTTGAGTCGGGCGAAAAGCTGGCCCGCAAGGCCGTGTTCATTCACGCCCATCAGCATCAGCGCAGCCCTTTGGCCGAGCAGCTGGGCTGCCGGCTGACCAGCAAAGGGGCCATTTGGGTGAGCAAACAGCAGCAGACGACCGTGGCGGGCCTGTACGCGGCCGGCGACAACACGCCCGGTACCCAGCAGGCATTGCTGGCCGCCGCCGAGGGCAGCGCGGCCGCCATCAGCATCAACGAAACCCTGACCCGGGAAGAATGCCCGAAATAGTTGGACGTTGCCGGAACTTACTGGCCTGAACTGGTTTTTCCCGGCCGGCGGCGGTATCTTCCGGCAGCCCTCCCCGACTTCTGTCGCTTGCCTCGCTCCTCCCCTTGTATGCGCTTTATTTTTCCGCCGTTTTTACTGCTGCTACTGTTGCTGGGGCCGGCGGGGTGGGCGCAACGCATCACCTTCAGCGGGCGCATCACGGAGGCGGCCGGTAAGCCCGTGCCCTTTGCCTCGGTGTTCGTGCGCGGCACCAGCCAGGGTGCTACCGCCGACGAGAACGGGCGCTACAAGCTCATCCTGACCGAGCCGGCCGACACGCTCACGGCCTCGGCCATCGGGTTTTCGCCCGTCAAAAAGGCCATTAGCAGCACTGCGGCCCAGCAGACGCTCAACTTTACGCTTGGGGCCGGGTCGGTGTCGTTGGGCGAGGTGGTGGTGCGGCCCCACGAAAATCCGGCCTACCGCATTCTGCGGGAGGTACAGAACCACCGTCGCCGCAACCAGAAAACCGAGCTCGACGCCTACGAATACGATAGTTACGCCCGCAACGAGCTGTTGCTTAACAACCTGCCCAGCCAGGTAAGCCGCCGCAAGGTGCTGCGCCAGATTACGGCCGTGGCCGACAGCCTGGGCCTCGACCGCGACGCCAACGGCCAGCCGGTGGTGCCCATTTTCGCCTCCGAGGTGCTGTCGCACTACTACCAGAACAACAACCCGCTGCGCCAGCGCGAGGAAGTAAGCAAAACCCAGATGCACGGCGCGGTGCCCCGCGAGGGCTCGGTGGTGTCGCAGATTATGGGCTCCTCGTTTCAGGACTGGGATTTCTACCGCAACTGGCTGCGCATCGTGGGCAAGGACTTCATTTCGCCCATTGCCGAGGGCTGGAAGTTCTCCTACGAGTACACGTTGCAGGACTCGCTGATGGTGGGCGACGACTACTGCTACAAAATAAAGGTGGCGCCCCGCCGGCCCCAGGATCTGGCCTTCAAGGGCACCATCTGGATTACCGCCGATACCTACGCGCTGCGCCAGCTCGATCTGGTGGTCAGCACCCAGGCCAACCTCAACTTCATCGAGCAGATTGCCGTGCGCCAGGAGCTAACGCCCACGCCGGCCGGGCCCTGGCTGCCCACGCGCACCGGATTCGTTATCGGTATCAAGCCTACCAAGGGCAGTACCGGCGTGCTGGCCCGCATCAACACGGTGTACTCCAATTTCGTGGTGAACGAGGTGAAACCCCTGCCCTTCTACGACAAGCCCCTGGAAGTAGCGGCCGATGCCTACGAGGTGCCCGCGGGCTACTTCGCCGCCAACCGGCCCGACTCGCTGAGCCGGCAGGAGCAGCTGACGCTGACCGTACTCGATACCGTGCGCCAGCTGCCGGCCGTGCGCTCGATGCTGGAGCTGGCCGACATTGTGGTGAACGGCTATTATCCGCTGGGCAAGGTTGATCTGGGGCCGATTCTGGCCACGGTGGGCTACAACAACATTGAGGGCGTACGCCTGCGGTTGGGCTTCCGCACTTCTACCGAGTGGAACCGCGACTGGCAGCTGCGGCCCTACCTGGCCTACGGCACCCAGGACAACCGATTCAAGTATGGCCTGCGGGTGCAGCGCGTCGTCGACCGCCGCCACTGGACGGTGGCCAACTTCGAGCACCGCCACGACATCGATCAGGTGGCGCTGCTCGACAACGACTATGCCCTCGAAAACCCGCTGTTTGAGGCGGCGGCCCGGCTGGGCAACATCAGCAACAGCCGCCCGCTGCTGCGCGACCTGACCAGCGTGGCCGTGCAGTCGGACCTGTTTCGGGGCTTCACCCAGCGCGTGATGCTGCGCCGCCAGCAGTTCCGGCCGCTTTACCCCTTCCTCTACTACACCCGCGAGCCCGAGCCCGGCAACCCCACCAACTCCGACTTTACGCTCTCGGAAGTGGTGTTGGAGTCGCGCTACGCCCGCGACGAGGTGCTGGTGGCCAACAACCAGAACCGCCGCACCGCCGTGGGCCTCAAGCGCTGGCCCGTGTTCACGGTGCGCTACACGCTGGGCGTGAACAAGGTGCTGGGCTCCGATTTCAGCTACCAGAAGGTCAACCTGCTCATCGACCACAGCCTGCGCCTGGGCCAGTTGGGCCGCACCACCTACCGCATCGATGCGGGCTACATCCCGAGCACGGTGCCTTATCCGGTGCTCAAGAGCCATTTGGGCAACCAGTCGTTTTTCTACAACGCCGGGGCCTACAACCTCATGCGCTATTTCGAGTTCGTGAGCGACCGGTACGCGGGCCTGCAGCTGGAGCATCAGTTCGGGGGCTTCCTGCTCAACTCGCTGCCTGCCATCAAGCAGCTCAACTGGCGGCTGGTGGCCACCACCAACCTGCTCTGGGGCGGCGTGAGCGAGGCCAACCGCCGCATCATTCCCACCAACGACCCGGTTACCGGCCAGCCCCTGCCCGCCTTCCAGTCGTTGGGCCGCACGCCCTACGCCGAGGTAGGCTACGGGGTCGAGAACATTTTTAAAATTGTACGGGTTGATTTTGTACATCGCCTCACTTATCGCACACTGCCCGATGCCCGTACCTTTGGGCTGAAAGTGAGCTTGAAATTCAGCCTTTAATTCTAAGCGGCAAGCCATCAGCTATAAGCTGCAAGTCTGATGCCTGGCAAATAGCATGTTGCCTAACGATAAGCTTGTAGCTTGCCGCTGACCGCTTGTAACTCAAAAAAGCATATGCCCAAGTACGAAGTTGCGAACCTGACCCTGGCCGAGGCCACCCGCCACGCCCCTTTTGTCGACTATGCCCGTTGCGTGGATGCCGATCAGCGCCCCTATAACCACGTGGGCGACTGGCCCGAAGCCGGCCGCTTCTACCCCATCCGCACAGTAGACTCGCGCACCGAGGGCATTGCCTTGGTGCACGTGCTCGGCTTCGAGGGCGAGGCCCCCTACTACAACGCCTTCGCTCCCCACCGCTTCGAGCTGCTGCTGACGGTGTGGCTGAATTAGGAGAGGTAGTGAGATAAAAAAACGTGTCATCCTGAGCGTAGCGAAGGACCTTGAACCACCAACCATAAAGGTGGTTCAAGGGCTTTCGCTACGCTCAGGATGACACGTTTTATCCCAGTTTCTCAGCTCCTCAGCCCCCCACTACCCAGCGCATATAGCACCGGCTTGCTGGGGCTGGCGTCCAGCTCCAGGCTGGTGATTTGGAGGTTGAGCAGGTAGAGGCCGTCTTCCACGGCGTCGGGCACGAAGATGAGCTCGGTGATGGTGGCCGCCTGCCGGGTGGCGTGCGGGTACTGCCAGAACGCATGGTGGGCCAGCAGCTCGCCGCCGTCCTCTTCGCGGTCGACGCTGGGCAGGTCGAGGAGCAGGTGTTCGATGTGGTGCTGGGCCAGGTATTCGGCCAGGGCCGGTTCGAGGTAGGTAGGGTTGGTGCCGGAGTAGTGGCGGGTGCGCTTGGCGCGGTGGTTAGGCAGCGTGCGCAGAATCAGGGCCTCGGGGCGCACCGCCGCTTCGGCGCCGCCTTCCAGTTCCCGTTGCACATCGGCCAGTAGCACCACCTCGTCGCCGTTGGGCTGGGGCCGGGGCTGCACCGATACCAGCCGGGCCACGAACAGAAACCGGCGCAGGCAGCGGTTGAGCGTAGCCCCGGGCTCGGCCGAAATATGGCCGTAGCACTCGGTGTGCGTACCGTTGCCATGGGGCGTTACGTGCACGCGCTGGTAATTGGTACTGCCGCCGGCCGCCACGCTACCCACAAAATCGCCCACCCGAATTACGTCGAACTGCACCGGCTCAGCCCAGAAGCAGTTCACCTGATCATCGCCCGGGGCCAGGGGCAGGGAGATGTCCAGCGGCTCGTGGGGATTGAAGCTGAACGTGCGGCCGTCGTGGGGGTAAGTGGCGAGCATGGGGTTGGAGGTGGGTGAGGTGATGAATAACTCAACAAAGAACGTCATGCAGAGCGCAACGAAGCATCTCGCGTACTGAGGTCGAGTTACCGGTGCAACACTCAGCACGCGAGATGCTTCGCTGCGCTCTGCATGACGCTCTTTTATTCTTGTTCCAGTTTATCTCTTCACCTTCTCATCTTCCGCCGCCAACTCATTCAGAATCCTGGCAATTTCCGGGGCGTGGCTGAGGACCATGAAGTGGCCGCCGCCCTTGATCAGGTACTCCACCGGGGTGGGGCCGGGCGGAAACACCCGGTCGCGGGTGCCCAGAATCTGGATGCTGCGGCCCACCTGGGTGCTGTCCCAGTGCAAGAGGCGGGCAATGGCCCAACGGGTGTAGCGCGGCTCCATGTCGCGCAGAATGCGTTTGAACAGCCGGTACTCAGCCCCGCCCTTCACCCCGAAATACCACTGCCCGGCCCTTGGGAAAAGCTTCAGCCACTGGGGCGGAAACAGCCGGTATACGCCCGTGGCCCGCACCAGCCGCAGCAGCGGTGGCAGGCTGTCGGCATCGGGCACGCTGCTCACCAGCACCGTGCGCAGCCCCGGCCGCAACCGATTAATTTCCAACCCCACCACCCCGCCAAACGACACGCCCACCAGCAGCCCTGTGGCCGCTGGCGGAATACGGGCCGCCATCCGGGCCGCGTAGTGGGGCAGGGTTTCGTCGTCCGATTCGGGGGGCAGCCAGGGCAACAGTTCGGTTTCGCCATTCAGCAGCGGCTGCAACCGCTGGAACACCCGCCCATCGGCTCCCAGCCCCGGAATCAAGTAAACCATGGGCTACACAACGCGCAGAAACACGTCTTCGAGGTAGAAGATATTGTGGGCCTGCCCGGCCTGGTACTCTTCGGCCTCCTCGCCGTCGGCATCGATGCTGATGTCGAAGGGCGGCTCGGCGTCCTCATCTTCCTCCTCGTCGGGGCCGAACAAATCGTCGGCGGGGTAGGTGCAGGAGAGCTTAAGCGCCACGTTGGGCAGCGCCACGGGCGGGTCGGCTTCGGTGCTGTATTCGAGCAGGCAGGGCCATTGCTGCACGGTGGCCAGGGCATCGGCAATGTCTTCCTGCAGCTCCTGCGAACGAGTGCCGGCCAGGCGCAGCAGTAAATCGAGTTGCTGAAACGGCAGGCCCAGGTGAAAGAAGTGGGCCTCGTTGTCGAAATACGTGGTGGCCCAAATAGTGACGTCGTCGGAATTGTCGAACACGATGGCCGTGAGCTGCACCTGCTCGATGAAGAAATCCGTGTCGTCGGCCAGCGCGTCAATCAGTCGTTTCATAATCAATAAGTTGGCGAACGAACCGGTTTTTTTCGCCGCAGCTTGGCCGGCCAATCGGCCCGCAGCCTTTCCCAAAGAAAGAATAAAACCCGAAAAGCACCGCTGCCGGAAGGCAAAAACCTGCCTTGCAGTCAAATTGGGTTGTGACCGTGGCCCGGACTGCCGGCCGTAGCCCAAACCGTTGGGGCACCGCCAACAAAGCCCAATTTACTGCTCTGCAACACGGGTTGTGGCCGGCAGTCCGGGGCACCGCTACCCCTGAAATAGTTCCAGCGTAATATGGTCGGCCAGCAGCTTGCCGGCGTTGGTCAGGCGTAGCCAGCCGCCTTCGAGCGTGGCCAGGCCAGTGGCCTGCAGCTGGGCCAGATAGGGGGCGCGAACCGTTGGCAAATCCACGCCCAGCTGGTCGCGCAGGCGGGTCAGGTTGCAGCCGGCGGCGGTGCGCAGGCTGGTCATGAGGTACTCGTTGGCCTGGTCGAGCGAACTCAGGATTTCCTCGGTGGCGGGCACGGTGCCCTCATCGAGCACGGCCGCGATGTAACGCGGGTTGTTGGCCAGGGTGGCCAGGCGGCTGCGCCCATTGAAAGAGTGGGCACTCGGGCCCAAGCCCAGATAGGGCACGCCTGCCCAGTAGGCGGAGTTGTGGCGCGACTCGCGGCCGGGCCGGCAGAAGTTGCTGATTTCGTACTGCTCG
Source organism: uncultured Cytophagales bacterium (assembly GCA_963711295.1). Classification (GTDB taxonomy): domain Bacteria; phylum Bacteroidota; class Bacteroidia; order Cytophagales; family Hymenobacteraceae; genus Hymenobacter. The sequence goes on along the minus strand of CAVQDF010000001.1, from coordinate 430,586 downwards.
TAGCCGTGGCGGGTCATTTCGGCCAGCAACAGCTCGAACTGCCGGGCCACAAACTCATCGGGCGGGGCCAGGAACTTACCCTTGCGCAGCTGGCGGCCGAACACCGTATCGGGCTCGATGGTGAGGGCGTAGCACGAGAGGTGCGGCACGCCCAGGGCGAAGGCGGCGGCCATGTCCTGCTCCCAGATGCCGTGGTCGGGCGCGGGCACCCCGTAAATCAGGTCCACCGAAATGTTCTCGAAGCCCGCGTCCTGGGCCAGCCGCACCGCCGCCCCCGACTCCTCGGCCGAGTGGGCGCGGTTCATGAGCCGCAGGTGGGGCTCGTGGAAGCTCTGGAGGCCGATGCTGAGCCGGTTGACGGGCGAAGCCGCCAGCTCGCGCACCTTGGCGGGCGTCAGGTCGTCGGGGTTGGCTTCGAGGGTGATTTCCACGCTCGGCAGCCACCGCAAACCGCTGCTGAATGGCGTCGAGCAGCGTATCCAACTCGGCGGCCGTGAGCAGCGAAGGTGTGCCGCCCCCGAAGTAAATGGTGTTGATAGTCGCGCCCGGCTCCAGGTAAGTGGCCCGCAGGTCCATCTCCCGCACCAGCGCTTCTACCAACCGGCTTTTCAGGCCCATGCTGGTACTGAAATGGAAGTCGCAGTAGTGGCAGGCCTGCTTGCAGAAGGGAATATGGAGGTAGATGCCGGACAAAGCAGGGGAAATTAAAACGGATGCCAGAACATAGCTCCCCTCCTCAGATGAGGAGGGGCTGGGGGTGGTTGATGCCGGCAGAACAGCTTTTAGAGGAAAAAGGTCGTTCAATGAAATCAACCACCCCCAACCCCTCCTTTCCAAGGAGGGGAGCTATGTTCTGGCTTCGGCTTGCCGCTGTTCGGCGTCTGAGCATCCCAAAAAGTATCTTCGGGGAAATTAAACGCGGCGGTTCGCGTTGCACAGGCACAAATGTACGTCCGCTTCCTCGCTTTCTGGTGGTTGGTGCTGGGCGCGGCCGGGTTGGCTGCGGCCCAGGGCACTACGCCCCTCAACCCGGCAGCCCCACCCCCATCGGCCGCGCCGGCCGTGGCCGTGCCGCCCGATTCGGCCCGGAAAGCCGTGTCCGCCCCGCGCCGGCCGGGACGGCCGGTGGTGCTGCAGCTGGAAACCGAGGAAGCCGATGCCGCCGTGCTGCGCCCCTACCGCTACCGCCGCCAGCTGCCCGATTCGCTGGCCGCCCTGCGCGAGGTGCGCGAGCTGGTGCTGGCCCTGCAGGCCGATGCCTACCTCACGGCCTCGGCCGACGAGCTGCGCTGGAGCCGCCGCGACACGCTGCACGTGCGCCTGTACGTGGGCGAGCAGTTCCGCTGGGCCCGCCTGCGCAACGGCAACCTCGGCGACGCGCTCCTGACCCGGGCCGGTTTCCGCGAGCAGCTCTACCAGCAGCAGCCCCTGCGCCCCCGCGAGTGGGCCCGGTTCCAGGAAAACGTGCTCCACGAAGCCGAAAACCAGGGCTACCCCTTCGCCACCATCGGCCTCGATTCGCTGCAGCTCACCGGCACCGACATTGCGGGCCGGGTGGTGCTGCGCCGGGGCCCGGCCATTGTGTTCGACTCCATCCAGATTGTCGGCAAAACCAAAACCAAGGCCCGGTTTCTCACCAAATACCTCCAGCTCGAACCCGGCCAGCCCTTCAGCCAGCAGCGCCTGCGCGACGCCGACCGCCGCCTGCGCCAGCTCCCTTATTTGCAGGTGAAGGCCGAGCCCGAGGTGCGCTTTTCCCAGGGCCGGGCCCGGGTGTATTTCCTGCTCGACGACCGCACGGCCAACCAGTTCGATGCCATTGTAGGGGTGCTGCCCAACCCCAACCCCAGCCTGGGCCAGAAGAAAGTGCAGATTACCGGCGACGTGACCCTGAACCTGCGCAACATCGGGGGCGGCGGCAAGGGCCTGGGCATCCAGTGGCGCAAGCTCGATGCTACCTCTCAGCTGCTCGATGCCCAGTACCTGCACCCCACCTTTTTCGGTACCCCGCTCGAAGTCAGCGCCTCGTTCAATCTGCTCAAGCAGGGCGACCTGTTCCTGACCACCCGGCCGCGCCTGCAGGTGGCTTACCCCACGGCCCGGGCGGGCCGGTTGGCCGTGTTTTTCGAGCAGCGCAACTCCCGCCTGCTCAACCAGGACTCCACTCTACAGCGCGCCACCGCGCTGCCCGAAAACGTGGACTCGCAGTTCAATTCCTACGGCCTCGACTACACCTGGAACACCCTCGACGACCCCTATTTCCCGCGCCGCGGGCTGCTGCTGAGCGGGCAGGCCGCCATCGGCACCAAGCGCATCAGCCGCAACGGCGACCTGCGGCCCGAGCTCTACGACGGCCTTGCCCTGCGCAGCCGGCAAATCAGCCTGGGCGGGCGGGCCGAGCGGTATTTCCGCTTCGGGCGGGCCGGGGTGCTGGTCGCGCGCCTGCGGGGCGAGGCCCTGCTCAACGACCGGCTTTTTCTCAACGATTTGTTCCGGCTGGGCGGGCTGGCCACCCTCCGGGGCTTCAACGAGCTCAACTTCTACGCCAGCCAGTACGCCGTGGGCACCGCCGAATTCCGCCAGTTCACGGGCCCCGACGCCTACGTGTTCATCTTCGCCGACCAGGCCTACCTGCGCCGCGACCTACCCGACGACCCCTACCCCCGCGACACGCCCACCGGCCTGGGCGCGGGCCTGAGCTTCAGGACCGGAGCCGGCCAGTTCCAGTTCGTGTACGCATTGGGCCGCAGCAAGCAGCAAAACTTCGGGCTGAGCTCGGGCAAAATTCACTTCGGTATCACGAGCCGGTTCTAGGCTCTTCGGGCCTCGACAAAAAAGCCCTGTCATCCTGAGCGAAGCGAAGGACCTTACTACGTAGAAACGGCCATAACAATGACTCGTTTCTACGTAGTAAGGTCCTTCGCTTCGCTCAGGATGACAGGGCTTTCTGCTAAAAAACTAAAGGCCTTATTTGAGCGCGTTCTTCAACTCATTGGCGGCTAGGTTTTCGGCTTCTTCGGCTTGCGGAACCACGGCGCCCATGCCAAAGAACTCGTGCGTTACGTTAGGGTAGAGCTTGTAGGTAACGGGCACGCCGGCGGCCTGGAGCTTATCGGCGTAGGTTTTACCCTCACTCATCAGCGGGTCGATTTCGGCCCCGATAACGGTAGCGGGCGGCAGGTTTTTCAGGTTGGGCGCGTTCACCAGGTCAATCATTGGGTTCTTGCCATCGGCGGGGCTACGCAGGTAGTTGGTAAAGAACCAGCCCATGAAGTCCTTGTAAAGCGGCTTCGACTTGGTGTGCTGCTGATACGATGGCGTATTCATGTCGTAGCCAGCAATCGGGTACACCAGCAACTGATGCTTAGGTGCCTGCACACCTTTGTCGCGGGCCATGATGCTCACGGCGGCCGCCAAGCCACCCCCGGCGCTTTCACCAGCCACGGCTACCCGCTGGGGGTCACCGTTGAACGAAGCGGCGTTTTTCAGCACCCACTGGTAGGCGGCAAACGAATCGTCGTGGGCAGCCGGAAACCTGTTCTCCGGCCCCTGGCGGTAGTCTACACCCACCACAATAGCGTTGGTTTTAGCTGCCAGTGCCCGCTGCGAGGCATCGTAGGTATCTAGGTTGGCAATAACCCAGCCGCCACCGTGGTAATACACGATAACCGGCAATGGGCCCGTTGCCCCCTGGGGCGTGTAAATCCGCACCTTCAGACCCGGCGACACCATTTTGCTCGTGGTATCCACGCTGGCGTAGGGGTCCGCAATGTTGTATTTCTGCATCACGGCCATCATGGCCTCCTTGAATGAGGGGGCCTTGCGCACCTCAGCCGGTGTAAGCTTATGGGGTGGGGTCGGGCCGCTGAGGCTATCGAGCTTCTCGATAACGGCCAGCATCTCGGGGGCGATGTTGGGGGCCCACTCCGGCGCGGGGCCGGTGGGCTTTATGGCCGCCATCGAGCCGGCAGCGGGCATCGTGGTAGCGGCGGGGTCGGTGGTAGTAGCGGCCGTTTCGGTCGATTGGTTGGTATTGCAGGAAGCCAGGCCTAAACCGGCCAGCAACACGGGAGCCAGTAAGTGGCGGTAACGAGAAGCAGAAGTATTCATCAGGATTTGATGGATAGTTAGTAGGAAGAAACAATGAATAACCTGTACGGCTACTGCCCACTTTAGTAGCGACTAGCCCCAAATCTTGCACTCACACTTCCTCTTATGGTTTAGCCGCAAAATTTTTATCCCTGATAATCAACCGGAACGACCCTAGCATTCGGTCTTTCGGCCCCGGTATGTCGCATTCTAAAAAAACCCTGCTACATTTGTATCACCAAACAGTGCGGGGTGGAGCAGTTGGTAGCTCGTTGGGCTCATAACCCAAAGGTCACTGGTTCGAGTCCAGTCCCCGCTACCTAAAGCGTCCCGGTTGCCAACAGGCAGCCGGGACGCTTCTTTTTTGCCCTATTTGGTCGTTCCCGCGGGCGGGTTTCGCCGCCGTAAGCAGCTCAACGGGCGGGCCGGTTAGCGCCGCCCGCTGAGCTGCGGTTACTTCGTCAGCACCTTGTAGCCGTAGGCTGGCAGCGTTACCTGGGTGCCCACCGTGGCAGAGCCGCCCAGCAGGGCATCGGTCCAGGTGGTGTTGGCCAGGGTGGCGGGCACGGTGTACTGCACGGCGGTGTTGCGCACGTTCACCAGCACCAGCGCCTGGCTGGAGCCAGCTGTTTTGGTGAAGGCGCATACGTCGTTGGAGCTGTAGGCCGTGGGCGTACCGGCACGCAGGGCCGCATTGGCGGCGCGGGCCCGCAGCAGACGCTTGTACTCTTTGGTTATTTCGGGGCGGGTATCGAAGCGGACTTTCACGCTCGTGAAGGGGAACGGAATAGCCGTCGTCATGCCCGCTTCCTGACCGTTGTACACCATCGGCACACCCTTAAAACAGGAGGCTACCACAAAAGCCGACATAGCGGCCGCGTCGCCGCCGAATACGCTGATGGGCGTGCCGTCGGAGCCGTTTACGTCGTGGTTGGTGGTATAGCGCACCACCTGCTGGGTGCCGGTAGCGCCGACGTACTCGGTGGTGTTGAGGTTAGTGAAGACGGTGGCCGCCGAGCCGTTACGGTACACGCTGCGCAGGCCCCCGTAGAACTCGAAGCCGAAGTTGTAATCGAAGCCGGCGCTGAAGTTAGCGGGCCGAGTAGCTTCGGAGAGCAGCAGCAGCTTATGGGTTTTAATGGCGCGAAGCGTGTCCACGGCCTGCTTCCAGAAATCAACGGGCGGCGCGTCGGCATAGTCGCAGCGGAACCCGTCCACGTTGGCCGTGTAGACCCACGATTTCATGGCCGAAATCAACTCCTGGCGCATAGGTAGGCTGTTGAAGTTGAGCTGGGCCACGTCGTTGAAGTTGGTGTTGGGCGGGCTCAGGATGGTGCCGGCGGCGTCGCGCAGGTACCAGTCGGGGTGGTCCGTAATCCAGGCGTGGTCCCAGGCGGTGTGGTTGGCCACCCAGTCGAGCATAACGGCCATGCCGCGGCTGTGGGCGGCATCCACGAGGGTGCGCAGGTCGGCGAGGGTGCCGAACTCGGGGTTCACGGCCCGGTAATCCTGCACGGCGTAGGGCGAGTTCACGCTGCGCACCTTGCCCACCGGATAAATCGGCATCAGGTACACCACGTTCACGCCCAGCCCCTTGATGGAATCCATCCGGGCCGTAACGCCCGCGAAGTTGCCGCCCTGGCTGAAGGCGCGCATGTTCACCTGGTAAATGGCCGCGTCCTCGCGGTTGGGCACGCCGGCGAAGGGCGTGCCGTACTGGGCGGGCGTGGGTGTGCCGGTGCCAACGGGCGGCGTAACGGGCGGCGCGGGCGCGGGCGCATTCTCGGACTTGCAGCCGGCCATTACGCTGGCGGCCGTCAGCAGCACCAGCGCGTTTTTATAAGCAGTTATCAGTAACGACATGGGAATTGGGTTGGGAAGATGAATGGGAGAAATTGGGCGGGCGCCTACCGCACGGGCTTAATGCTCACGGCCGCGCCGCCGCCGGGGGCCAGTTGCAGCTGCAGGGTTGATTTGCTGGTGACTTTCAGCTTCTGAATCTGGTAGGCCATCGGGTTTTTGTCCCAGCTGGCGCCCTTGCCGTCGGCGTAGATGGTGGCTTCGTAGCGCTGGCCGGGGGTCAGGAAATCGAGCTTGAACTCCTGGCGGCGGGCGTTTTCGTCGGTGATGCTGCCCACGTACCATTCGTCGCGGCCCTTGGCCTGGCGGGCGATGGTGAGGTAGTCGCCGGGCTCGGCCAGCAGGATGCGCGTGTCGTCCCAGTCCACGGGCACGTCCTCGATGAAGCGGAACGCGTCGGGGTGCTGCTCGTAGGCTTCGGGCAGGTCGGCGGCCATTTGCAGGGGCGAGTACATGGTCACGTAGAGGGCCAGCTGCTTGGCCAGGGTGGTGTGCACCTGCCGGCCCGCGTTACGGGCGGGGTTCCAGGGTTCGAGCTTGATCTGGAAGATGCCGGGCGTGTAGTCCATGGGGCCGCCCATGAGGCGGGTGAAGGGCAGAATGGTTTCGTGCTCGGGCGGGTTGCCGGTGCTCCAGGCGTTGAACTCGTTGCCCCGGGCGGCCTCGTTGGCCAGCCAGTTGGGGTAGGTGCGGTGCAGGCCGGTGGGCCGCACGGCCTCGTGCATGTCCACCATGATGTGGTTGGCGGCCGTCTGCTGGGCCGTGCGCACGTAGTGGTTCACCATCCACTGGCCGTCGTGGTGCTCCCCGCGCGGAATGATGCGGCCCACGTAGCCGGTTTTCACGGCCGCGTAGTTGTGCTCGCGCATGAAGCGGTAGGCGGCCTCCTGGCGGCGCTCGTAGTTGGTCACCGACGACGAGGTTTCGTGGTGCATCATCAGCTGCACGCCCTTGGCGGCGGCGTACTGCTGCAGCTCGGCCACGTCGAAATCGGGGTAGGGCGTCACGAAGTCGAACACCTCCTCCTTCCAGTTATTGGCCCAGTCTTCCCAGCCCACGTTCCAGCCTTCCACCAGCACGCTGGCCAGGCCGTGCTTGGCCGCGAAATCGATGTAGCGCTTCACGTTGGCGGTGTTGGCGCCGTGGTGGCCGTTGGGTTGGAGCTTGGTCCAGTCGGTGCCCGCGAGCTTGATGTTGCTGGTGTCGGCGTAGTTCCAGCTGGCCTTGTTCACGTGCATTTCCCACCACACGCCCACGAATTTCTGGGGCTTGATCCAGCTGGTATCGTCGATTTTGCTGGGCTCGTTGAGGTTGAGAATGAGCTTGCTGGCCAGCACGGCGGGGGCGTTGTCGCTCACCACGATGGTGCGCCAGGGCGTGTGCTCGGGGGCCTGCAAATAGGCCGCGGCCCCGGTGGCGGCGGGCACCAGCTGGCTGGTCAGGCCGAAGGTGCGGGTGTCCACGTTCAGCATCATCGCCGGGTAATTCACCAGCGCAGCCTCGTGGATGTTCACGTACAGGCCGTCGTCCGACTTGAGCATGAGCGGCGTTTGCACCCGCGTGGGGGCCGCTTTCAGCTGGATGGCCTCGATGGGCGTGGTGTTCACCGCGCTCAGGCGGGAGGTGGTGTAGGTGTACTCGTTGGAGTCGTAGTCGCCCGGAATCCAGAACGCCTTGTGGTCGGCGGGCAGGTTGAACTCCGTGGTTTCCTGCTGCACCGTGAAGTACTGCAGATCGGGCTGGCGGGGCACCTCGTAGCGGAAGCCCACGCCGTCGGCAAACACCCGGAACACCACGTCGAGGCGGCGGCCGGGGGCCTGGGGCTGGCGCAGGTGCACCGTGAGCTGCTGGTAGTGGTTGCGGATGTTCTTCACCTCGCCCCAGACCGGCTGCCAGGTGTTGTCCACGTCCTGGGTTTCGGAGCCCACCAGCTCCAGCGGCCCCTCGAAGCCCGGCCCCTCGGCCAGCGCCAGGCCCAGGCGGGACGGTTTGATGACGGTTTTGGCGCCGTACTGCACGGCGTAGGTGGGCTGGCCGTTCGGGGACAGGGCAAAGGTCAGGCTGACCTTGTCGAGGCGGGCAGTAAGCGGGGCCGCACTTTGGGCGGCGGCCGTCCCGCCGCTCAGCAGCAGCACGGCGAATACGAAATACTTCATCGGGGGTGGGAAATCAGAAGGCGGTAGAACGGAGGGTGGCTGCTGCCGGCGCGGGTACGCCCCGGCCGGCGGCGGTACTCGCGACCCGGAGTAAAGCAAAGGAAGCCCCACCAATTTCCGCCTGAAAACAATCAAGCCCCGATCAAGAAAATATCAATCTATATTCAAATCAAATATCTGAACAACAGTTATTTAAAACGAAAATAACCACCTCGAAATATAACCCCAATATGGCCGTCCAACGGCTCGTTTTCCAGCAAAATCACCCCGCATCACTCCTCCAGCTGACTCGCTGCCACCGCTGCAGCTCCGGCGGCTTCCATGGCCGGCACCAGCGGCCGGGCCACCGATTTCAGCCCGAATCAGACGGCCGGAATGGCCTGGATGCGGGCCTCGAACTCCTCGTTCGGCACCAGGGCCCGGCTCTTCACCCGGGTCTTGTAGGTGTAAATCGTGTTGATGGAGTAGCCCAGCATCCGGCTGATTTGCTCGCTGTCGGTGATGCCCAGGCGGATGAGGGCGAAGATGCGCAGCTCCGTGTTCAGGAGCTGGTCGTCGGGCAGCCGGAAGGCATCTTCGGGCCGGAACAGGGCGTTGAACTGCTCGATGAAGTGCGGGAACAGGCGCAGGAACACCGTGTCGAAACCCCGCAGCAGCTCTCGCCGCTCCCGCTTGGTGTTCAGGTTGTCGGCCAGCTTCTGCACGGCCGGGTACTGCTTGGCGGCCAGCTGGGCATCGAGGGACTTCTTGAGGGCCTCCAGCTTATCGATGTAGCGGGAGTTGTTGTGGAAGTAGTAGGCCAGGTATTCCTCCTTGATCTTGTTGGCTTCGTTGAGGCCCAGATTGAGCTGGCGCAGCTCGGTGTTGCGGGCGCGCAGCTCGCCGTTGGTAGCCGAAATCAGGCGGCCGGCCCGGCGCAGCTTGCGCACCTGCCGGAACGCAAACCCGGCAAACCCGATAACGGCCACGGCCAGCAGCGTCACCAGCAGCGCGTACACCCGCAGCGACTTGCGCTGGCGCTCGATGATGTTGATTTTGCGGCTCTCAATCAGCGACGACACGTGGCTGATTTCAATCTGCCGCTGCCGGGCCTTGTAGAAGGCCGCCTCCTGCCGCGCGGCCTTGATGAAGGTGTAGGCATTCTCCAGGTCGCCGCGCTGGTAGCAGTAGTTGGAGAGCTGGAACATGGCCACCGTTTCCTTGGTGGCCGTTTTCACGTCGGCAATGGCCGACGTCAGCAGCAGCTCGAAGGCCCGGTCCTCCCGGCCGAGCAGGGTGTAGACGTAGGCGGCGGTGCTGGCACTCACGGCCAGCTGGTGCAGCGACAAATCGGGCAGCCGGCGAATCTGCTGGTAGAGGGCCGCGCCGCGGGCGAAGTGGCGGGTTTTCAGGGCCCGGAACTGCTGCATCGAGAGCTGCTCGTAGGAGCCGGGGCGGGCGTATTGCAGGGCCGAATCGGCGTAGGCCAGGGCCTTGGCGGTGTAGGCGGGGCGGTAGACGAGGTCCTGGTTGAAGTCGCCCAGGTCGCTGTAGGCGCGGGCCTGCAGGAAGTAGAAATCGAGCTTGTCGGGGTCGCTCAGCCGGGCCGGCCGGATGCTTGCCAGGGTTTCGAAGGTTTCCTTGAACAGGCCCGACGACAGCAGGATAAAGCCCAGCCGGAGCTTGGCCACTTCCACCTTTTCAGGGCTATTAAGCCGCTGGGCCAGTTGGCTGATTTTCTGGCTGTACACGAAAGCCGAGTCGTATTGGAAGGCCTTGTATTCGTCGTAAATGCGCAGGCCCAGCTCGAAACGGGCGTTGTCGTTGTTTTGGGTGGCGTTGAAGGCGGAAGTCAGCACCGCAATCCGGTTCCAGCGCCGGGCGTCGTACTGCGGCTTGTGGGCCAGGGCCGTATGGAGCTCCGCGAGCAGACTATCGGCCGGACTTACCGCCGCCCGCGCCGGCCAGACGCCCAGCAAGCACACGCAGAGCAAGAGCAGAAACTTCACCAAATCGGAATGCAGCCTGCCGAAAGCGGCAGTGCTCAAAAGTAACGAATAGTTGCAGGAAGCCGCCGCTAACTGCCGCCCGCGCCCCAGCCCCTGTTTACCCCACCGTCCGCCGCAGAAACGCCAGTACCTCTGCGTACAGCTCCTCGTGGAAACGGGCGCGGTCGAGGCCGGGTGGGTCCTGGGACGGCGGAAACGCCGGGCTCACCCGGGCGGCCGGAAACTGACTCAGGAAGGAATAATGGCCCGCATTTTCGATGAGGCGAAACTCCACCTGGGCGGGGTCAGGTACACCGCGGCGGATGATGTCGGCGTGGGCCGGCGGCAGGAACTCGTCCTGCCCGCCCACCACCAGCAGGATGGGCTGCCGGACGCCGGCCAGCGCCCCGGCCGGGGCAAACCACGGCACGGCCGGGGCCAGCAGCACCAGGGCGCGCACCCGGGCATCGGCGGCCGGCACCGGAATGGGGTGGGCCACCTCGTCGGGGCTGTCGGCGGGCCGGCTCCAGGGCTGCCCGCCGGCCAGGGCCAGGGCGGTGTAGGCCCCCAGGGAGTGGCCGATGAGCGCCACCGCTTCGGGCCGGAGGACGGGGGCCAGCGCCGCATCGGCCAGCAGGGCTTCCAGCGCGAACTGCAGATGGCGCGGCCGGGCCACCAGATTCTGGCGGGTATTGGCCCAGGCGTTGTCGTCGCGGTTGTTGTGCGGGTGCTCGGGCAGACCCACCACGTAGCCCCGCCGGGCCAGAAACAGGGCCAGGTTGCGGTGGACCAGCCCCGAGCTGCCGGTGCCGTGCGAGAGGAGCACCACCGGCCACGGCCCGGCCGCCATAGGGGCCGCCGGGGCCACCTCAACCTCGTACAGGCCCACCGGCGTGGGCTGGCCGGGGGTGGCCGTGGGGTAGAAAACGTTCAGCGGAAACGTCAGGGCCAGTTCCGGGTCGGCCACCGTCAGGGCGCGGTAGCCGACGTGGAAGGGTTGAGTTGTGGGGGCAGTAGGGGGCATCGGCACCAAAGTAGCCGAAATTAGCTATTACGTCGGGGGGCCGGGCAGAACAACTGAACGGCCCAAAGGTCAGTCTGCACCCGGGGCCGGGCGCTATACGAATCAGCGCTTCTGCTACACAAACCCTAAGTTGGCAGCCGTTGCCGGAATCGTCTGGGGCGCTGCACCACTCAGGCCCGGGGCACAGGGCCGATTCCGGCCAGATAGGCACCCTGCCCTCGGTTACCGCGCCCGCGCTGAAGACGTTGCAACGGCCGCATCCTCACCAAACAGCCTGACGATGAGGCCGAATCGGGCCCGGCAGCAGATGTTGGCAAGGTTCGTGGACAGGGCCGGCGCGTGGGGAGGCCATCATCACTAAAGTTCAGCGCCTCAAATGCCGGCCCGGCTACTTTCTACGGGCCCAGATCAGCCCCGGTTCCGCAGCGCAACACGCGCCCGGACCATCCCCCTCAGCCGCAGTTAGCGAATGATGCTCAGCCCTTTACCGGGTTAGTATCTGCTTTTGCGTATCTTCTCTTTGTGGTGCACTCCCGAATCAGGTGGAGTCGCGACCTTAACTGCCTCCACCGGAGGCCTTACATCTGTTTTGCCATGACTTTCTCCTATACCAATTCCGCCGTTGTTTCTCCCCAGCCCGTCCCAACCACTCACGAGTTGAAGGTCTGGCCCAGCTGCTTTGCTGCCGTCGAGAGCGGGGCTAAACCCTTCGACGTGCGCGAAAACGACCGCAACTTCCAGGTCGGCGACCTGCTGCTGCTGCGGGAATATGAACCCGAGAGTGAACAGTACACCGGCCGGACGATTACCCGCTGGATCAGTTACCGCTTGCTGGGCGGCTCTTTTGGCGTGGCCGAAGGCTGGTGCGTGCTGGGCTTCCAGGAGTTGCCCCCGCTGCCCGATGGCATCCACGACACCAAGCTCTGGTAATGCCACGGGGCCAGCGCGGCGTCAGCCCGGGTCAGTCGATGATGCCTTCGCTCATGGCGTAGCGGATGAGCGCGGCCGTGTTTTTGGTCTGGGTTTTCTCGATGATGTTCTGGCGGTGGGTTTCGATGGTGCGCTTGCTGGTGAAGAGTTGCTCGGCTATTTCGGCGTTGGTGAAGCCCTGGCCAATGAGCTGAAGCACCTCCAGCTCGCGGCCCGACAGCTCGGCCGCTCCGCCCGTGGGCTGGGCCGCCGGGGGGGCCAACCGCTGGCCAGGAACCGGCAGGTGCAACGTGGGCAACTGGGGGCTGGGCGTGCGCTCGACTAGCCGATGCAGCAGGTTGAGGCCGATTTCGGTACACAGAAAGGGCCGGTCGGCAGCTACCGTGCGAATAGCGTGGGTGATTTCAGAGCTGTCGGCGTTTTTTAGCACGTACCCCAGGGCCCCGGCTTCGAGCATGCGGTACACGTAGATTTCGTGGTCGAGCATGGACAGCACCAGCACCCGCACTTGCGGAAACTGTTCCCGGAGCAGCGGCATCACCCCAAAACCGTCGAGCACGGGCATATTGATGTCCATGAGTACCACGTCGGTGGGCGTGGTGGCCAGCAGCTCCAGCAGAATCTGGCCATTGCCAGCCTCGCCCACCACCGCCAGATCGGACTCCCGCGACAACAGGGCCCGGATTCCGTCGCGCAGGATGGTGTGGTCGTCGGCTAGTAGTACTCTGATCATGGGAACGAAGCTCAACAGGGGGTAGCAGGTGCGCGGGTGGCTTACGCAATAATACACAATAAGCACAACGGCTAGTAGATGCGCCTTTCATTAATATAACCAATTTTATAAAAATCAGTATTATAACGTCTAGCTCAGTGGGTAGCGGGGCCGTCTTTTGCCTTGGCTTTGGCCGCTGTCGTGCCTCAAGCGCTATGAAAATCTACCAGGAACTTCTCCCCGAAAGCTACCTGCTGATTCTGGCCGACGACCCCGACCCGACCGACGTGGCGCGCTTATCGTACGCCCTACGCCGCGCCAGCCGTAGTGGCCGGCCCAGCATCTGGGTTGATTGCAGCCAACTGCCCCAACTGCCGCTGGCTTCGCTGCGGGTGCTGCTGCGATTCTACCAGCGGCTGCGGCCCCGGCACATCCCGCTGGTGCTCTGCCACCTCGATGGGCAGGCCCACCAGCGGCTGGCCCGTCTGCCCTCCGATACCCGTCCGCCCATTATGGCCTCATTGCTTGATGCCGAGCACTACTGCCGCCACCTGCACCGAAAAGGAAGCTGAACCGGTCGGCCGCTACCGCACCCCGCCGTTCGGCGGCGGCGAGTTGCGTCCGCCGCCTCCTCAGAGAGCCCCCGCTAACCCACTGACGGCCAATGCTACCACGGCCGCGTTGAAACCGAACGCCAGCAGCCCGTGCAACAGGGCCAGCCGCCGGATGCCCCGGTCGGTAATGTTCACGTCGGAAGTCTGGGCAGCCATCCCAATGACGAAGGCGAAGTAGGCGAAATCGAGGTAGTCGGGTTCCGGCTCGCCGCCCGGGAAGGCCAGCCCACCTTCGGAGCGGCCGTTTTCGCTGCTGTAATAGCGGTGGGCGTAGCGCAACGTAAACAGCGTGTGCACCAGCAGCCAGGCCGTAAGTACCCCACCCGCGCCCACCGCCACGGTGGGCGCCAGCCGCAGCTGGCTGGCCGCGTGGCCCGGGGCCAGCAGTACACCGACCGCCGCCACACTGATTGTGGCAACTACTACTGCCATTGCAAACGAAGCCACCCGGCCGGGGTCTTCGCGGGTGGCCACGCGCCGGATATGGGCCACGTCGGCCGTCAGAATAATGGCCCAGGTGAGCAGCAGCGTGCAGCCGGCGAAGGCATCCCAGGCGGCCAGCAGGTGCAGCAGCGGAGGCCAGCTGGCCGGCACCAGGGCATATACCAGGCCCGCCGGCGCCAACCCCAGGGCCAGCCGTTGCCAGGCCGGCCACAGTTCCAGCAGCCGCGCGCGCGTTGTGAGGGGGCCTTGTTCTGCCGCCTGGGTCATGAGAAAGCACCGCCTAAGTGAAAGTTTCTGCGTAAGCTACGGTGTCTCAACTGATGTTTGCATGAACCTTGCTCCCCTTTCGGGCCTCTACGCGCCCTCGCTCAGCCTGCTCACCGACTTGTACCAGGTTACGATGGCCTATGGCTACTGGCAGCAGGGCCTGCAGGACCGCGAGGCCGTATTTCATCTCTACTTCCGCCGCCCCCCGTTTCAGGGCGGTTATGCCGTGGCTGCCGGCCTGGCCTACGTGGCCGACTACCTGGAAAACCTGACGTTTTCCGACGACGACCTGACGTACCTGGGTAGCCTGCGCGGGACGAAGGGCGGGGCCATGTTCCCACCCGATTTCCTGGCTTATCTGAAGGACATGACGTTCAGCTGCGACGTGGACGCCATGCCCGAGGGGACGGTGGCCTTTGCCAATGAACCGCTTATCCGGGTACGCGGGCCGCTGCTCCAGGCCCAGCTCATCGAAACGGCCCTGCTCACGCTCGTCAACTTCCAGACCCTGATTGCCACCAAAGCCGCCCGCATCCGCGAAGCCGCCGGCTCCGACACGGTGCTCGAATTCGGGCTGCGCCGGGCCCAGGGGCCCGATGGGGGCCTTTCGGCCAGCCGCGCCGCCTACCTGGGTGGGGTTGATGCCACGAGCAACGTGCTGGCCGGGCAGCGGTTCAACATTCCGGTGAAGGGCACCCACGCCCACAGCTGGGTGATGGCGTTCGAAGATGAAGAAGCGGCCTTTACGGCCTATGCCCAGGCTTTCCCCGACGATTCGGTGTTCCTGGTTGATACCTACGATACGCTTGAAGGCGTGCGCCACGCCATTAAGGTGGCCCGCGCCATGCGGGCCCAGGGCCACGAGCTGGGCGGCATCCGCCTCGATTCGGGCGACTTGGCCTACCTGAGCCGCGAGGCCCGGGAGCTGCTCAACGAAGCCGGCTTCCCGCAGGTGCGCATCGTGGCCAGCAACGACCTGGAGGAAAACCTCATTACCAGCCTCAAGCTGCAGGGCGCCAAAATCGACACCTGGGGCATCGGTACCCAGCTCGTGACGGCCTACAACCAGCCGGCGCTGGGGGGCGTGTACAAGCTGGCCGCCCTGCGCAAACCCGACGATTCGGGCTGGGACTTCACCATCAAGCTCAGCGAGCAGCTGGCCAAAACCAGCATTCCGGGCATTTTGCAGGTGCGGCGCTACGAAAACGAGCAGGGCCAGCCCCGCGCCGACATGCTCTACAACACGGCCGAACCGCTGCCCGAGCAACTGACCATCGTGGACCCACTTGATGCCACCCGCCGCCGCAATGTGCGTCCTAATGCGGGGTTCCGCGAGCTGCTGGAGCCGGTGTTCCGGCGGGGCCGCCTGGTGGGGCCGCTGCCCACGCTCGAAGAGAGCCGGGCCCGGGCCCACCGCGAAGTGCTGAGCCTCGACCCCAGCGTCCGCCGCTTCCTCAACCCCCATACCTACCCCGTGGGCCTGGAGGAATCGTTGAATGACTACCGCACGAAGCTGATTGTGGAGAAACGGGCCGGACGTAGGGCATAACCCAGGCTGGCCATGCTTAGCCACTGAACCGGGTCCATAGCTTTGGGTACCGCGCCGGCAGCTGGTCGGCGGTCCAGTTACGGTTGCCCTTCGTAACGGATGTCCGAGTCGTAGCTCAGGCCCCGGGCGGCGGCGATGCTACGTGGGGAAGTGTCGTCTTCGTCGGATTGACCGGTGCGCTGCTCGAAGGCTTCGGTGGCCACGTAGAGCAGCATTTCAAATTCCGGAAACCGTGTTTCCACCACATCGGCCAAGGATCGGGATGGCGCAGGGCGGCCCGAAAGCCGTCTTCGACCCTAGGCAATCAGCCAGCAGCGGAAGTATTGGTAAGAGTCTTCGTTTACGTAGCCTCGCTGATTTTTTCGGCGGCCAGGATGCCAATATCACGTGCTCATGAAGTATCGGCAAATGCACATTATCGCGTTATCTGCTCTCGTTCATTTTCACTGAAGGACGATCAGGAGTAGCTCATGTGGCGTCGTAGCCAGTGCCTAATACTTATTGGCTTCTATCCTCCAAGAAATAGAGCATTGCATATTTCCGCCCGAATTTGACCTGGAATTACGGTAAATCCCTGTTCTAACAATCA
This sequence comes from uncultured Cytophagales bacterium, assembly GCA_963711295.1. Taxonomy (GTDB): domain Bacteria; phylum Bacteroidota; class Bacteroidia; order Cytophagales; family Hymenobacteraceae; genus Hymenobacter. The sequence goes on along the minus strand of CAVQDF010000001.1, from coordinate 414,385 downwards.
TTTAGCTTATCATCCGTTAACCATAGATGGTCTCTAGCCTGATGAAGCATGCCCGGCGCAAGCGGCACTCTAAAGCGCAGCTTCCGCTCTCGAATTTTATTGCTGACTTTGGTAGATTCCGGATCGTGATACGCGAAGCAGAAGCTTCGCGCTGCAGCCCAGTGGAGCCTACTTACCGGACTGGGGCTTATGCACCTGCACACCGCGACAGGGTTGAAGAACAATCAAGTGCGGGAAGATTATAAGATATAAAAATTAGCATATATTATATTTTTTATTATCTTGTTCCAATACGCTATTCACCGCGCCGGCTTGGGGCGGGGCGGTTGGACCGGCTTACGGGACGGCCGCTTCGCCGGAGCGGTGCCTGTCGGTTTCCGCCTTATGAAAAACGTCTTTGGATTTTTCTGCTCCTGCTTTGGCCCGCCCTCACGAACGCGCAGGATGCGGCATCGGCTCCGTTTCTCGGCCCAGAAAACGCTCGTGTACCCCGTGAGCAGTGCCGCCCGCCTGCCCGCCGCGGTGGCCTGGTACACCGATTTCTTCGGCAAGCCCCCCACCCGGGTCGAATCGGAGGTGCCCTACCCCTATGCCGTGTTCAACGTGGATGCCATGGAAGTGCGCCTGGAAACCGACCCCCGGTTTTTGCAGCTGCGCGAGGCGGTATTTTACTGGACCCTGCCGACACCCGAAGATGTAGTGGCCAAATTTGTGTCGCTCAGCGCCAACCGGGCTAATAAGTTCGAGGGCGGGCTTTTCCAGAAACTGCGGCAGCTCGACAGCAGCCGCGCCTCCGACGCACCCTCCCCAACCGGTGAGGCCCCCGTGGAGGCCGTGACGCAAGTGCGCGGGTTTGTCGTGTTAGACCCCGAGGGCAACCAGATCGGCGTTATCAACAACCCGGTGTATCCGCCCAAATGAGACGGGGCCGCCCGTTATCGTGCCCCGGCGCATCGGTAGGCGCTCCGGCTTTGCTAAGCTGGGTCCGGCGCTTCGTCTGGCTGCTGATAGTGGCATTGATGCTGGGTCCGGCGCCGGTGGGGCGGGCCCAGAACCGCGCCGCCGACAGCCTACGCCACCTGCTGCAAACCCAGCGGCGCCCCGACACGGTGCGGGTGCAGCGCCTGCACGCGCTGGTACTGGAGCTGGCCGCCACCGACGCACCCCAGGCCATCCGGCTGAGCCACCAGGCCCTGCGCCTCTCGCAGCAGCTGGCCGACTCGGCCGATATTGGCCGGAGCCTGCTCTGGCTGAGCATCCTGCACCGCCGCCTGCCCAACTACGACTCGGCCCGCTACTATACCCAGCTGGCCCAGCAGCTCTACGCCCGCCGCCACGACCGGCCCCGGGAGGCCCGCGCCTGCCTGGAACTGAGCCTTATTAATGCCCAGCAAGCCAACCTTACTGCCGCCCTGCGCTGGGGGCTGCGCGGGCTGCGGCTGGCCGAACAAACCTCCGACAAAGCCGTGCGAACCCAGTTGCGGGCCATTATTGGGGACACCTACAGCAAGCTGGGCGACTACGCCAGCGCCGAACCTATGCTGCGCCGGGCCCTGCGCGACGGCCGCCGCCTCGGCGACGAGCAGGTGGAAGCCGCCGCCCTCAACAGCCTGGGCAGCCTGTACCAGGCCCAACGCAACTGGCCCGAAGCCCTGCGCTATTTCCGGCGGGCAGTGGCCGTGTGCCAGCGCATGGGTGATATGCAAAATCAGCTGGCCAATGAAATCGGGCTGGCCGAGGTGTACACCCAGCAGGGCCAGCCGGCCCGCGCGTTGCTGCACGGCCGCCGGGCCCGCACCCTGGTACATAGCACCCACGACGACTTCAACCGGCCTTCGGTGGAGCTGCTGCTGGCGCGGGCCTTTCTGGGCCTTGGCCAGCCCGATAGCGCCCTGGCGCTGGCCACCCACGCCCGGCAGCTCGGCCAGCAAACCCGCAGCAATGGCCACCTGGCCTCGGCCACCGAGCTGCTGGCCGAAGCCTACGCCGCCCGGGGCAACTACCCGGCCGCCTACCAACAGCAGCGCCTGTTTACGGCCTACCAGGACACGCTGGCCGGCGAGGCCACCCAGCGCAAAACCAGCGCCCTGCGCTATGGCTATGAGCTTGACCAGAAACAGACCCAGATTGCGCTGCTCACCAAAACCCGGCAGTTGCAGGCCCAGGAAAGTGCCCGCCAGCGCCTGCAGCTATACGGGCTGCTGGCCGGGCTGGCGGGCCTGGTGCTGGTAGCGGGCCTGCTGTGGCGCAACGTGTACCTCAAGCAGCGCACCAACCACCGCCTCAATGCCAAAAACGCCCAAATTGCCCGCCAGCGCGACGACCTGACCCGGACCCTGGCCGACCTCACCCGCGCCCTGGCCGATCTGAAAGCAGCCCAGAACCAGCTGATTCAGCGCGAGAAAATGGCTTCACTGGGCGAACTCACGGCCGGCATCGCCCACGAGATTCAGAACCCCCTCAACTTCGTCAACAACTTTTCGGAGGTGAGCACCGAGCTGGTAGAGGAGTTCATGGATGGCCCCTGGCAGCAGCTGCCGGAGGCCGAAAAAGCGTACGCCACCGAGCTGCTGGCCACGCTCACGGAAAACCTGCAGAAGATAACCCAGCACGGCCACCGCGCCGATAGCATCGTGAAGGGCATGTTGCAGCACTCGCGGGCCAGCGCCGGCATCTTCGAAACCACCGACCTGAACACGCTGGTAGCCGAGCACCTGACCCTGGCCTACCAGTTGTTCCGGGCGAAGAACCCGACTTTCGCCGCCACGCTGCTCACCGACTTCAGCCCCCAGCTGCCGGCCGTGCGGGTGGTGCCCCAGGATATTGGCCGGGTGCTGCTCAACGTTTACGCCAATGCCTTTTACGCCCTGGCCCAGTGCCCGCCGGGCGCGGCGCTTAAGCTGGAAGTGCACACCAGCCTGCTGGCGCAGCATATCCAGATTCGGATTTGTGATAATGGTCCGGGCATGGACGAGGTAACCCGCCGCAAATCGCTCCAGCCCTTTTTTACCACCAAACCACCCGGCGAGGGCACCGGCCTGGGCTTGTCGTTGAGCTACGATGTGGTGGTACAGGGCCACGGGGGCACGTTCAGCCTCAGTAGCCAGCCGGGCGTGGGCACCGAGGTGATTGTGCGGCTGCCCCGATGAGGGCCAGCCGGAACGCGCCCGGGCAGTAGCTGGCGCTTTCGTAATCTGTACCCGTAGTCCCATCAGGTCGAGTGGGAGGCTGGCTCGGGTTGGGCCGTTTTCTCGTTCTGCCGGCGGATGCGCTGGCACAGTTCGCGCATGATGCTGCGCGATACTTCGGTGCAGTCTTCCGTCACTTCGTAAAAATCCTCCTGATCAATCCGGAAGGCCCGCACGGGCTTGAGGGCGACGGCGGTGGCCGAACGGGGCTCGGCATCGAGCAGGGCCAGCTCCCCGAAAAATTCTCCCTTGCCGAAGGTGATCAGCAGCTGCCAGTTATTGAAAATACCCACTTCGCCTTCGTAAATAATAAACAGCGAAGTGCCCAGGGAGCCCTTGGCGAAGATTTTTTCCTCCTGCTGAAAACTTACCTCGTGCATCACCGGGACAATAGCCCCCAGCACGCTTTCGGGGGTATGGCCAAACAGGGCAGTGTTTTTCAGCATCCGGACGCGCTCGACAAACGACACGACGGAATCGGTAGACTGGTCACTCATGGTAGCTAACGTATTGAGTGTGGGATAAAGGACGAGAAGCTGATCGTAGGCCGCGGGCCGCTGCAGGGGTAGCTTCCGCAGCGCCTCTGCCGCACTTTCCCGGAGCAGGGGGTGCGGGCTTTGCAGATGCGGCTGCAGATGACCGACGTTTTCGGGCGTCGGGTGCCACTGCCGCAGGGCTACCCCTACCGTCCAGGCGGAAAAGGCCGCCGTACCCCGCCGGATAATCATCGTCTGGATGGGTTCGGGCTGCGCGATGGGACCCAGCAGGTCGTCGAAGGCCTGTATTTTTTCGCTGATGCGCGTGGTATCCAGCAGGGCCTGCAAGCCCTGGTACAGGGGCCGCGGCAGCAGGTTGTCCAGTAGCTTCAGGGCGGCGGGCCGCGATTCGCTGTCGGCGTGCAGCAGGCTGCGCTGCACCGTGAGCAGCTTCGCCCGGTCGTAGAGTTGCAGCAACAGGGTGAGTAGGCGCTGCTGACATTTTCGGGCCTCGTACTGCAGTGCCGCGCGCAGCTCCGCGTTGGCCACCGCCATGCTGTGTACCAGGTGCTGGGCCAAACTCATTTCGTCCTCCACCAGCCGCAGGAACAGGGGCGATTCGGCCGCTACTATTGGCAACCCGTTGAGGGCGCGCAGCGCCGCGGCCCGATGGCACAGGTTGGCACTCTGGGCCAGCTCCAGCAGCAGTTGGCGCCCGGGCGCGGTGCCCAGGCGGGCAATTACCTGGGCCATTTCCCGCAGGTACCGTTCCTCGGTGCTACTGTTCAGCGCCTCCTGCAGCCAGGGCAATACGGCATCACCGAGCTGGGCCAGGGCGTTGGCCGACGTTTTGCGGTTCGCCCGTTGCTGCAGCAGCTCCAGCAGCGGCGCGGCCAGCACGGTTGGGGCCACGGTCGAAGCGGCCAGGGTAGCAGCCTTCACTACCGCCGGGTCGGTGCTTTTGAGCCCCGCCAGAATGCAGGCCACCTGTTCGGCGGGCTCCAGAAAGCGCACCAGGGCCAGGGCCGTAAGCTGGCAGCACTCATCGGCCACTAAGGCGGCCAGGCTGGCTTTGGCCTGGGCATCGGCCGGCGCGGCTTCCAGCCGGCCCCGGATGGCGCCCTTGCGCACGGCCATATCCGCGTGTTGCAGCAGGTCGGCGTTGGCGGCCGAGCGGCTGGCCAAACGGCTGGCCTGTTCCCGGACATTGGCGTTTTCATCGGTTAGCGCCAGCTGCTGCAGCAAGGCGGGCCCGGCTTTCAGGCCGACTGCGGCCAACGTGCGCAGCCGCACCTGGCAGTGGGGGTGGCGCAGCAGGCGGTCGGCGTGCCGAACCAGGGTGGGTAAATCGGCGCGCTGTAAATGCAGCAGCGCGTGCAGAGACGTAGACAAGGCTACCTCCGGCTTGGCGGGCGGCACGGTGGCGGTAACGGGCAGGCCCAGCGCCGATTTCAGCTCGTTGAGGTAGTGGTGATAGGTACGCCGGAGCACGACCAGCGCCAGCAGCAGGAAAATGCCTACCCAGCCCAGGATTGCCCACTGGGGCCAATGGGTGGCACCGCTGTAGAGGCCCAACAGCAGCAGACCACCGCCCAAAATCAGGCCCAGCGGCTCGTACACGCTTTTGGTGGCCGTGTACCCGTGCAGGCGCAAGGAGAGCGGCAACGACTGGAAAAGCATCAGAAAGGCCGGCTCCAACAGGGAGCGGCGCAGCACTTCCAGCCCCATAAACAAGCCGCTGAAGAAGATTAGTTGCCTCATTCCAGCCAGAGGGAGCACGCCCCCGAGCACCACGCCCGCCAGTGCCACCAGGGGCAGCAGAATAAAGGTTCGGCGCAGGCCCAGGCTGCTCAGGCTATAGCGCGCCAGCCCCAGCCGCAGCAGGGTGCCGCCAGCATACAGGAGCGCCAGCACCCCGCTCAGGTAATGCAGCAATCTGGCGGGCTCCAGCAGGCTTCGGCTTACCAGACGCAAGAACAGGTACTCCACCCCCACGGCCACCACCGTCAAGGCCAGAATGCTCAGGCCCATGTGCCGGATCAGGGCGATGCCGGCAGCGGTACGTGCCGGCTCGGCCGGGTCGAGGCGGGCCGTAAGCCGGCGGGGCGGGCCGGTGAACGTGCGGCGTTGCAGGTGCCAGGCCAGGCCATACAGCCCGAAGGCAACCAGCAGCAGGCCGAAAACCTCGCCCTGCACCTCCATCATCACGGCTACAATGGCCCCCAGCGCCTTCGCCGGCAAATCGCCGGCATTAATGATGCTGAAGAGGCGCCGGCTCTGCCGCAGGCTGAACACGGCGGTAGAAGTGCCCCAGAACGCCAGATAGGTGAGCAGGTAAATCAGCCGGTAGCCCACCATAACGGCCACCGCCGCCGTTACCGAAGGCCCCATCAACACCACGACGGCCAGCACCAGCGTGCCCACCAGCACGGCCAGCAATGCCCTTACCGCCAGCCGCTGCAGCAGCCAGTGCTGCTCACAATAAGCGTACACGCGCCCCGCCAGCAACATAGCCAGCGCCCCCAGCACGTAGGCCAGCGGCAGCGTATGCACCGGGTCGTTTTCGAGCAGCAGCACCGTCGCGGCAACGTACACGAGCATCGTCCCGCCGTTCAGCAATAAGCTGTGCAGCGAGAAGCGCCAGACGGTTTTCAACTCGCCCGGCCTTATTCCCAACGAACGGTACCAGGAGGTCAGATTCATGGTGTTGTGGCTTTTAGGCCCGGTCCGGCAATCAGTGCAGGGCCCGTTTCTTGATCAGCCCCCCCCGGGTATCACTCACGCTCTGCATCACGACAAACGCCTGCGGATCGATGGCATGAATAGCCCGGGTGAGGCCGATAACTTCCAGCCGGGTCACTACTGTAAAGATGGCTTCCACTTTCAGGCGCTGATGCCCGTGCGAGCCGAAGCCCTGGGTGCATTCGTACACCGTGGCGCCCCGGTGCAGCTTGTCGGTGATGAGCTGCCGGATTTCGGTGCTGTGGAAGGAAACGATGGTCAGGCTGGTGTACTCCTCGATGCCGACCAGCACGAAATCCACCGTTTTGGCGGCCGACAGGTACACCAGAATCGAGTACAGCGCCGTTTCGACCGACAGCAGCCAGGCCGCTACCCCGAAGATGATGATGTTGATAACCATAATGACGTCGCCGATGGAGCCGGGCAGGCGGCGGCTGATGTACACGGCCAGAATCTCGGTGCCGTCGAGCACGCCCCCGCCCCGCATGGCCATTCCAATGCCGGCCCCCAGGAAAAACCCGCCGAACACGGCAATCAGCAGCTTGTCTTCGGTGAGGGCCGGAAACGAGAGCACCCACAAAGCCCCCGACAGCGCCAGAATGGCGACCAGCGTTTTGAGGGCAAACTCCCGGCCCAGCTGGTAGTAGCCCAGCACGATGAACGGGATGTTGATGAGCAGAATCAGGACCGATAACGAAATACCGGTCAGGTGGCTGATGAGCATGGAAATGCCGGTCACGCCCCCGTCGATAAATTCGTTGGGCAGCAGAAACCCCTTCAGCCCAAAAGCGGCCGAAAACACGCCCGCCACCAGCAGCAGCAACTGCAGCAGCTTCTGCCGGACCTGGGTGGGGGACATGGCCAGCAGGGCGCTGGCGGCCGCCGCCCGGGCCGAAATCGGCGGAACGGTGTGCCCCAGCGGAGAAGCAGAAAATGACTGATTCGGTCCCATGTGCTCAGGTGAAAAGCTCGACACCAGCGGCTCCGAAAGAGCTAATTGCCCTTCCTGCGCTGGCCCCTTACAGCACCTAAGCTCCTGCCCATGCAGCATAACCCGGGCGCCTACCAATGGAGCAGCCGGGAGTTACGCCTGCCCGTTTCCTTGTATGTCTTTACTACTGTATGCACTGGGCGCTACCCCCGTCACACCCAACTCCATGGCCACTATATCTCCTAATTTAACCATTAAATATGTAAGAATAAATAAAAATCATTATATATTTTACTCATAAAGGTCTTATCTGCTCTTACGGCGTATCCAAAGGCCATTCGCACCAGAAGTCATATCCGGTGGCATTCAGCTGTTGCCTTTCCACATCATTCAGCCGCAGCACGACCGTATGCTCGTGGCTGATGGTGCCCAGCAGGAGGGTGTCGTTCAGGAAGAAAGCCGGGTCTTCGAACGCGCTGTTCTGCCAGCCGTGGTAGGGGAGCTGCTGGCAGAAGGCCGCTACTGCCGGCGTCAGGGCGAAGCGGTGGGTGGCCCGGTACACTCGCGCCAAGCGTTCGGGCACAGCCACCCCGGCCAACCGAAGTGGTGCAGGTAGCTGAGCGGTAAAAAGCTGCTGTACTTCCAGATAATTTGCCGTGGGCAGGATTGTCGCGACCAGCTCATTCCACCTGTCAGCCCGTTGATGAAATGCCCCATCACCAAAATAGCGGTCCATATCCTCCTAAATAAAAGCACCGACAACCCTCCCTGAACGGGTAGCATTGTCGGTGCGCGGTTTCCTGGGGCGGTACTACTGCTCGGTTAGCTGGCCTCGTAGCGCAGCTCGCCCGCGCTCACGCGCAGCCTCACGCCCGGTTCGGCCGTGATGCGGCCCGCTACCTGGGCCTGATAGCCGCTGGCGCGCAGGTTTTCGGCTACCGCTTCGGCCTGGTCTTCGTCGGTTACCAGCAGCATGCCGTTGCCCATGTTCCAGTAGAGGTAGGCCTCCTGGGGCGTGATGCCGGCCAGCTCGGCCAGCTGCTGCATGGCGGGCAGGGGGGCGAACAGGTTATCCAGCTCGGCTCCTACCCCATTCTTGAGCACCCGCTTGAAGTTATCGGCAATGCCGCCGCCCGTAATGTGGGCCGCCGCGTGCAGGGGCAGGCCCGCATCGAGCACCGCCGCCACGCCGGGCGAGTAAATGAGCGAAGGGGCCAGCATCACTTCACCCCAGGTTTTGGAGTTGTTAGTTGTTAGTTGTTGGTTGTTGGCCTCTGAACCATCAATTTTTAACTTTTCACTTTTAATTTTTAATTCGCCGTAAGGCGCCTCGTGCCACTTTTCGCCGAAGGCTTTGGTGAGGGCGCGGCGGGCCAGGGAGTAGCCGTTGGAGCGGAACGAGGGCGAGTGCAGGGCCACCACGGCCTGGCCGGCGCGCACGTTGGCCCCGCTCAGGGGGCGCTCCAGGCTCGGGTGCAGCACGCCCACGGCCGTGGAGCACCAGTTGAAGTTCATTTTGGCGCCGGGGTAGCCGCCGATGCGGTTACCGAGCTCGGCAATTTCGCCGCCCGGTCACGGCAATCTGGCTGAACTGGGCCGCGTCGTGGAGGCCGCGCATCAGCTCGTCCACCACCGCGTAGTCGAGCGTGTTCACGTCGATGATGTTGGAGAGGTTGGTGGGCACGAAGCCGGCCACAATGAGGTCGTCGGCCACCATGGCAATCAGGTCGTAGCCCAGCGTGTCGTAGCGGTCCAGGCGCTCGGCCACCTCAATCTTGGTCCCGATGCCGTCGGAGCCGATGCCCAGCCGCTCCTGGCCGAAGCGGATTTCGTTGGAAAAGCCGCCCGCCAGATCCTGGGCCGGCTCGCCCGGGCTTACCGGCGCGGGTAGCGAAGGTTTTCTGGGCCCAGTGGTAGGCATTTTTAGAGGCGGCGTTGCCTTCTTCGATGGAGTAACCGGCGGTAGCTTTGTGGTCAGGCATGAATAGAACTTAGGAATTAGAGCTTAGAACTTAGAGGCTGAAAATGTGGTGTTAGAGCAGCGTTTCGAACGATTCTTAGTTCTAAGCTCTCCACTCTAACTTCTCCCTTAATGCTCGGTCGGCTCGGGGGCTTTGGCGCTGACGGAAGGCAGGGCGTCGGCAGCGGGCTTCTTCGACTTTTCGCCCCGGTGGCTCTGGCGCTCCTCCTGGATGTGGCCCAGGTACTTGGTTACGTCGCCGGTGGGGTACTGGCCCGTGAAACAGGCAAAGCAGCTGCCGCCGTGGCCTCTTTCCTCCGAAAACAGCTCCTTCAGGTCGTCAATCGACTGATAAATGACCTTGTCGGCCTCGATGTGGCGGCAGATTTCCTCTTCCGTGTAGTTGGCCGCAATCAGGTCGGTGCTCATGGCCATATCGATGCCGTAGATGCAGGGCGCAATGATGGGCGGCGCGCTGCTGATGAAGTACACCTCCGTAGCCCCGGCCTCGCGCAGGATGCGCACGATGCGCCGCGACGTGGTGCCGCGCACAATGCTGTCGTCGACGACGGCAATCTTCTTGCCTTCCACAAACTCGCGGATGGGGTTGAGCTTTTTCTTGACGATGTCTTCGCGCCCGGCCTGGCTGCTCACGATAAAGGAACGGCCCATGTGGTTGTTCTTGACCAGCGCCCGGCGGTAGGGCACGCCAATGGCTTCGGCCAGCCCCGAGGCCGAGAAGTAGCCCGACGAGGGCACGTCAATCACCATATCGGGCTGAATGCCCGACTCGATGACCTTGCGGGCCAGCATTTTGCCCAGCCGCACCCGCTCGCGGGCCACCAGCCGGCCATGAATGTTGGAGTCTTCGCGGGCGAAGTAGATGTGCTCGAACACGCAGAAGGCCTTGGGCAGCTGCTGCGGATTCTTGTAGTGTACCTGGAAATTCTGGTCGATGAAGATGGCCTGGCCCGGGCCCACGTTTTCCACGAACTCGAAGCCCAGGTAATCGAAGCAGGTGCTTTCGGAGGCGAAGGCGAAAATGGGTCCTTCGGGCGTCTGGCGGCGGCCCAGCACCAGCGGCCGGATGCCCAGCGGGTCGTTGAAAGCCAGCAGCCCGTGCCCGGCAATGATGGTGATGGTGGCGTAGGCACCCTTCACCAGCTCCTGGGTGGTTTCCACGGCATCAAAAATATCGACCACCGACAGCGCATCCAGGTTTTTCAGGCGCAGCTCCGAGGCGAAGGTGTACATGATGAGCTCCAGGTCGTTGCTGGTTTTGGGCAGCACGTGGTACTTCTCGTGCAGGCGCTTGGCGGCCGAGCGGAAGTTGATGACGTTGCCGTTGTGCACCATGGCCAGCCCGAAGGGGTAGCTGGTGGTAAACGGCTGGGCCAGCTCGGCATCGCCCGAGCCCTGGGTGGTGTAGCGGGCGTGGCCGATGCCGATGTTGCCCCGGAGCTTGCGCAGCTGCTTGGGCCGAAACACGTCGGAGATGAGGCCGTTGCCCTTGCAGAGGTGGAAGTTATCGTCGAAGGTGGCGATACCGGCCGCGTCCTGGCCGCGGTGCTGGAGCGCCGTCAGGCCAAATACGATGTCGTGGGCGACGTCATCGGGACCGTAAAAACCTACTATTCCGCACATCTTGAGTTGTCAGTTGCCAGTTGCCCGTTGCCGGGCCGCTGCGGTTGGGTGGTGGGTGGTGTTCTGGTGGCTCGCCTCCTCCCCCGGCCCGCTCTCCGGAACGGGCGAGGGGGTACCAGACGGCAGTTGCGTTGGGTGGGCTGCCGAAGCAGTGGGCGCGGCCTCCATGGTAAAGGTGGGCAGCTCGCCTTTTATCAGCTCGGCCAACGTGGCCGCGTATACCTCATGCTCCACGGCCAGGCCGCGGCGCTCTACTTCGGCCAGCGTTTCGGCCCCGCGCAGGTCCACCGGGTGCTGGGCCAGAATGGGGCCGGTATCGAGGCCCTCATCCACGAGGTGAACCGTGATTTTGGTTTCGGGCAAGTGGTTGTCGAAGGCCCACTCGTAGGCGTGCAGGCCCTGGTGCTGGTGGGTGTCGGCGGGGTGAATGTTGAGAATACGCCCCTGGAATGCCCGGATGAACGTGGGCGACAGAATGCGCATGTAACCAGCCAACACCACATAATCGGGCTGGTATCGGTTCAATACTTCTACCACCTCGGCATCAAACTCGGCCCGTTTCCGGCCCTGGCTGCTGAGGCTGGCGGTGGGGCAATCCAGGGCGGCGGCCGTTTCGAGGCCGGGCGCCGCGGGGTTGTTGCTGAACACCACGGCCACTTCGGCCAGCTCCTGCAACACCCCCTGGTGCACTGCCTTCACCAGGGCCACCATGTTGGAGCCCCGGCCGGAAAGCAGAATGGCGAGGCGGATGGCCTTATGGCTGACCTGTCCCCGTAGCGCCTTCTCCTGCAGCGTGGAAGAACCCGCCGATTCCGCTTTACCAGCAGCCCCGACGGACGCGTCGGACTTGCCCTTGCCAGAAGGGAGGAGGCCGGGGGGTGAGGCAACCGTATGGGCCGTTTCCTTTTTCACCGCAGTTCACTGAAAATACTGCGTGGGTTCCGGCCGCTGACCGATGTCGGAACGGATGTAAACATCCTGAAAGTTAACCTTTTCTGCTTCGCGGTACACGTGCTGCACGGCGTCTTCCAGCTCCGGGCCGTGGCCCACCAGCACCAGCACCCGGCCGCCGTTGGTGAGCAGCTCGCCGGCTTCGTTGCGGCGGGTAGCGCCGTGGAAGGCCAGAATAGTAGGGTGCAGCTGGTCGAGGCCCGTGATGGGGAAGCCAGTGGGGAAGCCGCTGGCCGGGTAGCCGCCCGAGGCCAGCACCACGCCGGCGTAGTGGCCGGGGCGCTGGCGCACATTGCAGCGGGCCAGGGTACCGTCGAGGGTGGCCTCGATGAGCTCCAGCAAGCTGCTTTGCAGGGCCGGCAGCAGCACTTCGGCCTCCGGGTCGCCGAGGCGGACGTTGTATTCGAGCAGCTTCGGGCCCTGGGGCGTGAGCATGATGCCGAAGTAGAGGAAGCCCTTGAAATCGAACTGCTCGGTCTGAATGCCTTCCAGCGTGGGGTCCACAATCTGGGTACGGATGGCGGCTAGGATGTTGTCGTCGGCGAAGGCACGGGGCAGTAGGCGCCCATGCCGCCGGTGTTGGGGCCCTGGTCGCCGGCCAGCAGCTGCTTATGGTCCTGCGACGGAGCCAGCAGCCGCACCCGGTTGCCGTCGGTCACGCCGATGATGCTGATTTCGGGGCCGCTGAGCTTTTCTTCGAGCAGGAAGCTGAACCAGCCGCTGTGATGGGCCTCCAGGTCATCGAGGGCGGCATTCGCTTCCTCCACCGACGAGCACACGTACACGCCCTTGCCGGCGGCCAGCCCATCGAACTTCACCACCACCTGCCCGCCGAGCTCCGCAGCCTTGGCGCGGGCCTCGTCCAGCTTGTCGGAGCGAAACTGCCACGACATAGCCGTAGCCACCCCATGGCGGCGCATGAAGTTCTTGCTCCACACCTTGGAGCTTTCCAGCGTAGCCCCGGCCCGCCCCGGCCCGAACACGCGGATATCGGAACCGGCAAAGAAGTCCGCTACGCCCGCCGCCAGCGGCGCTTCAGGGCCCACCACGATGAGCTTGGCGCCCTGTTCTTCGCAGAAGCCTTTGATGGCGGGGAAGTCGAGGGCGCTGATGCCGGGGTGGCTGTTGGGAATGCCGGCGTTGCCGGGCAGCACGTGCACGGTGGCCCCGTCCTGGGTGAGTTTCCAGGCCAGGGCGTGCTCGCGGGCTCCGCCGCCGAGAAGTACTATGGTTTTATGGCTGGTGCTCATGATTACCTATTGAATAAAATTGGGCTGACCTTCTGAAAAGAGACGAAAGAACTTCTTCACTTCATCCCAGCCTGTGGCCTGAACTCGCTTCTCCTTGCCCTCCGCATCAGTCTGTATCACTTCCAAGATCTTGATGCACCTCTAAGTTACTTTCATCTTCCAAAGCAACCCAGAATGCTCTGTGCTCTTCATCAGAAAACTTGATGTTCTCGATGAAATCAAGTACATCCTGATAGGTCGGATTATCAATGAATCCCCCAAAGACTTTGAATATACTCATCGGCACATGGGCAGGTCGCCGGGGATTACCTCGCACCGCTGCCCAAAGACGCTGAATATATTTCATCATTGCGAGCTATAGCACAATTATCGACGATTTCAGGCTTCTTGCATGATACCAGCGCGCACCAAGTTGCCCACGAGGCGGGCGTGTACGTCGCCGCCGGGAGTGGTTTCGTTGCCGATAGGCAGGGGGCTGCCCGTGATGCGCTCGTAGATATCGAGGTAGCGGCGGGTGGCCTCGGCCGAAACTTCGGGCGTGAGGGCGCGGGGGTACTGGCCGTCCTGCTTGTGGGCAATCAGCCACTGGCGCACGTACTCCTTGTCCATCTGCTCGGCCGTTTCGGGGTTGCGGGCGTAATCCTCGGCGCTCCAGAAGCGGGAGGAGTCGGGCGTGTGGATTTCGTCAATCAGGATCAGCTCACCCTCGAACAGGCCGAACTCATATTTGGTATCAACCAGAATGATGCCGCGCTCGGCCATCCACTTGGAGGCGAAGTTGAACAACTCCAGGGCCTTTACCCGCATCTGCTCGTACAAATCGGCCGACACCCAGCCCTCCGCCACGAGGTTCTCGGGCGTAATCTCGCGGTCCGACTCTTCCTTGGTAGTCGGCGTTACGATGGGCTCAGGAAACTGCTGGTGCTTGGTCAGGCCGTCGGGCACCGTTACGCCCGAGAAGGTGCGCTGGCCCTGCTGGTAGCCGCGCCACATAGAGCCGGTGAGGTAGTGGCGCACCACCATCTCTACCCGAATCGGTTCGGCCTCCCTGGCCAGCGTCACGTTGGGGTCGGGCAGGCTGATGACGTGGTTGGGAATGATGTGCCGGGTCTTATCGAACCAGAAAGCGGCCAGCCCATTGAGCACTGCGCCCTTGTGGGCCACGGGCGTTTCCAGCACCGAATCAAACGCCGAAAGCCGGTCGGTGACCACGATGAGCCGCTCGCCCGAGGGGGCACGGTACGAGTCGCGGACTTTGCCGCGGTGCAGAAGCTCGAGCTGGGGCGTAGCAAAGTGGTTGAGGGTGTTCATGCTTTGCATATCGTGGAGTCGTGCGGGTGATTTGCCTCACCCCCCGGCCCCCTCTCCAGGGGGAGAGGGGGTGCCAGGCGACATTAGTTTTTCAGAGAATGTTGGAGGAGGGCTTCGCTGATTTTTTGCAGCACGGTGGGTAGCTGATGCAGCACCTGCCCATTAGTGAACCGAATAACATGGTAGCCGACACCCTCCAACTCGTAGGTGCGGCCGGCGTCGTATTCAGCCTGTCCGGTTTCATCGTGCACCTCGCCGTCCACCTCCACAATCAGGTTATGCTGGGTGCAAATGAAGTCTACAACGAAGGGACCAATGGCATGCTGGCGCCGAAACTTGGCATCGTCCAGCTGTCGATTTCGTAAGGCCTGCCACAAGGCATCTTCGGCCGGGGTAGGTTCCCGGCGCATTTGTCCGCTGAATGGCTTCAGCCGCTCGTACCACAGCTTTTTATCAGCCGTCAGCCGCGGCCGATTACCAATTTCCTGCTGTGAAGTAGAACTTGCCCGCGTTTCGTCAGGCTCCCCCTCTCCCCCCGGAGAGGGGGTCGGGGGGTGAGGCAACGAGGCCACGTGTTCCACAATATTGCGGAACAGCCACAGCCCATCCCCTTCTTCCGAAACGGAAGCATTGGCCCGCTTGCGCCGGGCCCAGTCCGGATGGTTGTAGAGCGACAAAAACGCCTCCGGGTGGGGCATCAGGCCGAATACGCGGCCGGTGGTGTCCGTCAGGCCGGCGCAGTTCAGGTCGGCCCCGTTGGGGTTGGCGGGGTACACCGTCGGTAGGCGAGCCATCGAAGTCGGTGTAGGTCAGGCAGTTCAGGCCCCGGTTTTCGATAGCGGCCAGCGTGTCGGCGCCTTCGATGACGAGGCGGCCTTCGCCGTGGCGCACGGGCACTTCCAGCATATCGATGCCCTTGAGGAAGGGCGTGTTCGACTGCGGGTTGACTTTGAGCCGGACCCAGCGGTCTTCGTAGCGGCCCGAGGCGTTGTGGGTCAGGGTTACTTCGGGCGTGGCGGTGCCGTGCAGGTCGGGCAGCAAACCCAGCTTCACCAGCACCTGGAAGCCGTTGCAGATACCCAGCACGTGCCTGCCGTCGGCCACGAACTGCCGGATATCATCGAGCAGGGTGCGGCCCTCCTCGTTCTTACGGTAGCGCAGCTTGTTGGCCAGCACCACGCCCGAACCCAGGTCGTCGCCGAAGCTGAAGCCCCCGGGGAAGTTGAGGATGTCGTAGTCGTGAATGCTGACGTGGCCGTGCAGCACCTGGTTGAGGTGGACGATGGTCGGCTCGGCACCAGCCAGCCGGTAGGCCGCCGCGAATTCCTCCTCGCAGTTGATGCCGAAGCCGGTCAGGATGAGTGCCCGGACCGTTGCGTGGCCAGTTGCCGGTTGCCGGTTGTCAGGCTGTTCCCGCAGGTCTGCCCCCGAGGAGTTGCTGGTGGCCGCTTGCTCGTTTTCCGACCGTTCCGGGCTGCTTTTCAGCGGCTCATTGCTTTCGTGGCCGCCATCTACGCTCTTGAAGCCCGGCAGCATGATGTTGCCATCGGCATCTACCACTTCGTAGCCGGGGTCCTCGGGGCGCGGGCGCGGGGGCAGGTTCAGGTCGGGCAGGTTGGGCTGTTGCTTATCGTCTTCCATTATACATGCGCGGTTTCGTGCTGGCCGAAGCCGATAATCCGGTTCACCGGCCCGTTGGTCCAGGTGTGGCGCAGCGCAGCGCAGCTGGCCGCCACAACGGGCTGGCCCTGGTGGCGTACCGTCAGCTGCCCGTCCGGCGTCACGCGGCCCAGGCGGGTGGCGCGGGCGCCGAAGTGCTGCTCAAAAGCGGCAACGTCCTCGGGGGCCACCGAGGCCACAAACCGGGAGTGCGACTCCGAAAACAGTTGCACGTGCACCGGCAGCTTCCTTTACCACGGAGCCCAGCTCCCCCTCTCCCCGGAGAGGGGGTTGGGGGGGCAGCTCTACCTCGGCCCCGAAGCCGTAGCCGAATGTGGCCTCGGCCAGGGCCACTGCCAAGCCGCCATCCGACAGGTCGTGGCAGCTCTGAATCAGGCCCTGGTCGTTGGCCTCACCCATGAGAATGTACAGGGCTTTGGCCTGCTCGAAGCGTACCTGGGGCACGTTGGCGCCCAGCTCGCCGAAAAGCTGGTAGAACTCCGAGCCACCCAGCTCGTCGTAGGTTTCGCCCAGCAGGTACACCACGTCGCCCTCTTGCTTGAAGTCGGAGGTGATGGTGCGGCGCACGTCCTCGATTTTGGCCGTCATGGAGTACAGCACCGTCGGCGGCACCGAAATCTTCACGCCGTCGGCCTTGAAGTCGTTCTTCATCGAGTCCTTGCCGCTCGTGAGCGGGATGCAGTAGGCGGCCGTGGCATCGCGCAGGGCCTGGCACATGCGCACCAGCTTGGCCAGCTTCTGCTTGCCATCAGGGTTGCCCACGGGGTCGTACACCGAGTCGGGCACGCAGAAGTTGTCGTTGACGGACCAGAAGTTGCCGTCGCCGTAGCTGAGGTTGGGCAGCTTGCCGCCCACGGCCACAATCTGGCGCACGGCCTCGTCAAAGGCCCCGGCCGACATGTGGTAGGCGTCCAAATCGCCGAAGCGGGGCAGAATGCCGTTGCTCACGGCCACGCCTTCCCAGCTCTCGAAGTTGAAGCGCACCACGGCCGCATCCTGCGGGGCCTGCCCCGTAGCGCCCATCAGGGGCTTGATGATGGTGCGGCCCTTCACCTCGTGGTCGTACTGCCGGATCACCGACTCGCGGGAGCAGATGTTGAGGCTACCGAGCAGGCGGGTGAGCACGTCGGTATAGTTGAGGTCAGCGGCCAGCACGGGCTCCTGGGCCGTCGGTCTGGTCCACTCGGCTTCCAGCACCTTGCGCGGCACACCCTCGTGCAGGAAGTGCATGTTCAGGTTGGCCACCGACTCGCCGGCAAAGCGCACGTCCAGGCTGCCATCCGAAGTGAAGTAGCCGATATCGGTCAGCTCCACTTCCATTTCCCGGCCCAACGTCAGCAGCTCGTCCATTTTGGCCGGCTCTACGGCCAGCGTAAACCGCTCCTGCGACTCCGACACAAAGATTTCCCAGGGACGCAGGCCGGGGTATTTCAGCGGCACGCGTTCCAGCTCCACCACGGCCCCGCCCGAAATGGTGGCCAGCTCGCCGATGCTCGACGAGAGGCCGCCCGCGCCGTTGTCGGTGCTGCACCGGATCAGGCCGCGGCGGGTGGCCAGAATCAGGAAGTCCATGGCCAGCTTCTGGGTGATGGGCGAGCCGATCTGCACGGCCGTGGCGGGCGAGGTTTCGTCTAGTTCGATAGACGAAAACGTAGCGCCGTGGATGCCGTCTTTGCCCACCCGGCCACCGGCCATGATGATGCGGTCCTGGGGCTCGATGTTTTTCTCCCACGAATCCAGCCCGGCCAGTTGCATGGGCATTACGGCGCCGGTGCCGCAGTACACCAGCGGCTTGCCGGCGTAGCGGTCATCGAACACGATGCTGCCGTTCACGGTGGGCACGCCCGACTTGTTGCCGCCGTCCTCGATGCCCTTGCGCACGCCCTCAAAAATGCGGCGCGGGTGCAGCTGGTTGCTCAGCAGCGTGCCCGAAAACTCGGGGTTGCCGAAGCACAGCACGTTGGTGTTGAACAGCAGCCGCGCGCCTCCAATGCCGGTAGCCAGCGGGTCGCGGTTGTTGCCCAGAATGCCGGTAATGGCCCCGCCGTAGGGGTCGATGGCCGAGGGCGAGTTGTGAGTTTCCACCTTCCAGACGAACAGCGACTCGGGGTTGATGCGCACGGCCCCGGCGTTGTCGGAAAACACCTTAATCAGCCAGTCGTTGCCGTTGGCCCGCAGCTGCCGATCCACTTCGGCGGTGGCGTCTTTGATGTAGGTCTTGAACAACGAATCCACCTCGAACGCCTCGCCCGTGGCGGCATCCTGGTACTTGATCAGGGCCGAAAACTCCTTGTGCTTGCAGTGCTCCGACCAGGTCTGGGCAATGATTTCCAGCTCGCAGTCGGTGGGGTCCCGAGGCAGGCCGGCGGCCTGGCGTTCCGCCTGCATGCTGGAGTAATGGTCGCGCACGGCGCGCATTTCCTCCAGGTTCAGGGCGTAAAGGTTTTCCTTGGAGAGCTTCACCAGCGCCTCATCGGAAAGGCCCACCAGCTGCACCGTGTCCGTAATCGGTTCGGCCCCGCCACCGGGCCGCGGCGTGTAGTCGCGGATGTCGGTGAGGGGGCCGGTTTCGAAGCGGTTGATTTGCTTGTTGCCCAGCAGCTCCTGGGCCACGCGGCGCAGGTCGGCTTCGGGCAGGGCTTCTTCGAGGAAGTAAAGCCGCTTGCTGAAGATGTGCTGGGTATGGGTATCGAGCGGCTCGTTGAGGAAGTCGCCGAGGGCGTTCTGGGCCGAAATGCCTTCGTCGTCGGTCACGCCGGGCAGCTTGGCTACCAGAATATAGCTTTTGTAGCCGGGGGCGTGGCGGAACTCGTCGAGGGCCACATCGTGCAGCACCGGGTCCTGGAGGCAGTGGGTGGCGAAGTCGCGCAGTTGCGCGTCGGTTACCGGGTAGCGCACCGTGTAGAGGGCGGTACTTTGCACGCGGCCGGTCGTCAGGCCGAGGTGGCGCTGGGCCGCTTCGGCGACGCGCTGGCCGTCACCGTCGTGCTGGCCGGGCTTAAGCAGAAGCTGAATGGTTCTCTGGGTCGATTCCAAAAGAGACGAGGTTATCTATTTTTCGGGTTTCCCATGCACGAGGAAGGTATCGTCATGAGGAAGCACACCCCACGCGGAGGTACGCCGAAAATGCCTTGCTTCTACGCCGATTGCGCTGAAGTAGGTTTAAGAAAACGCTTTTTCCGGCCGACTGCCGGGTTTCACCACCGGAATACCTGCCCGGCAAAGCGGGCAATTATCGGGTGCGTAGGTGGCCGCCGTTACCGGCAGCAGGGCAAAGTTCGGAAAAGAAAGGTCAGCTTGTCCACCGGTGCGGTCAATTAAACTCACCACGGCCAAAACTTTTGCCCCCAGCCCTTCCAGCAGCCGCGCTACTTCGTTGGTACTCTTGCCGGTGGTTACCACATCTTCGGCAATCACGATTTTCTGCCCCGGCTCGATGGTGAAGCCCCGGCGCAGGGTCATCTGCCCCGTATCGTCGCGCTCGGTAAAAATGCCGGGTACGCCCAGCTGCCGGGCCAGCTCGTAGCCCATCACCACGCCGCCCATGGCCGGGCCCTACCACCACGTCGGGCACCAGGCTGGCGGCGCGCAGTTGCCGGGCCAGCTCGGCCGCGGCCGGCGCGGCCAGGTCGGGGCGGCGCAGGAAGCGGGCGCACTGCACGTAAGTATCGGAATGCAGGCCCGAGGAAAGCCGGAAGTGCCCGCGCAAGCAGCGCATCTTCCTGCAGCAGCTGCTGCTCCAGGGTTTCGGGGGTGAAGGGGGTTTCGGGGGAAGTCAAGGCAGGAAGGAATATATCGTGCGGATATCCCAGGGTTGAAGCCCTGGGCTAGTCAGCGGAAAGACAACAAGGAAAAACACAGCTTATCATAGGCGAAAACCGCTCCGTAGCCCAGGGCTTCAGCCCTGGGCTACGGAGGTCGTTACGCCGTCACCGGCCGCAGCTGATTTATTTGCGCCACCAGCTCGCGGGCAGCGGCGCCGGCATCTTCGGCCTGCCAGATGGCGCGGGAGGTATTGATGAGCAGGCCGGCCCCGTCGGGGCGCAGGCCGGCGTTGCAGGGTGGCTGCCAGGTCGCCGCCCTGGGCGCCTACGCCGGGCACCAGAAACCACTGGTGGGCGCAGACGGCCCGCACCTGGGCCAGGGCTTCGGGGTAGGTAGCGCCCACCACCAGCCCGATGCCCCCGATTTCCGAATCGAGCTGGCAGGCTACTTTGGCCACGTTATCGGCCAGGGAGCCGCCGCGGGTCAGGGCCACGTTCTGAAGGGAATACTGGGGCTTGTTGCTGGTTTTGGCCAGCACGAACACCAGCTTGTCTTCCCGCACGAAGGGCCGCACGGCGTCGTCGCCCATGTAGGGGTTCACCGTCACGGCATCGGCCCCGATAACGTCGTAGGCGAAGCGGGCGTAGTGGTCGGCGGTGTTGGCAATGTCGCCGAACTTGCCGTCCAGAATCACCGGAATATCCCGCGGAATGCGCTGCACCGTTTCGCGCAGCAGCTGCACCCCGTTTTCCCGGCTCAGGAAAAAGGCCAGGTTGGGCTTGAAGGCGGCGGCATATTCGTGGGTCTGGTCGATGACCTCGGCCAGCCGGCGGGCCACCTGCGCATCATCGCCCACCGGGTCGAGGCCGACGCAGAGCAGGGAATTAGCTTTCTGAACGCGCTGAATAAGTTTTTGCATGGGTGGGGTGAGATGTAGCGCGAAGCTCCAGCTTCGCGCATCGTTGCTGACTATCGAATGGTTGTGCTCAACGACGCGCGAAGCTAGCGCTTCGCTGTCCTTCCGTGCGCGCTGCGGCTAGTGTTGCACTGGCACCAAATGCCCGCACTCGGCGGCCAGACGGGCCGAAAGGCCGGGCTCCAGCCACTCGCCGCTGGCCAGCTGCACGGCCGAGGCACCGCAACGCAGATACTCCGTGACGTGGCTGGCCGTAAATATGCCACCCGTCCCGAAGATGGGCAGCGTGATTCGCTCGTCGTGGGCCAGCTCCCACACGCAGCGCAAGGCTACGGGGCGCAGGGCTTCGCCGGAGAGGCCACCGGCCACGGGGGCGGCGGTGGTATCGTCGGGCAGGTGCAGGGCTTTGAGCACGTTGGTGGCGGCCAGCGCGGTAGCGCCGCCTTCCTGGGCTCCCAAGGCGAGGCCCCGGATGTGCTCGGGCCAGGGCGGCAGCTTCACTACCACGGCCGCGGCGGGGGGCAGCTCGTTGCGCACGGCCTGGGTGGCGTCGCGCACGAAGCGGGCCGTGAGTTCCTCGCCTTTGCCGGTGTCGGGCTGGGCTATGTAGACTTCCACGCCCGCCAGCAGGTGGCCGGCCTCGCGGGCCAGGAAGCGGGCAATTTTGCGGAAACCCGGAATGCCCGGGGCCGTGATGCTCACGAACACCGGCACGCCGAAACGCCCCAGGCCGGGCAGGTATTCCTGCACCATAATCTCGGCGCTTTCGGTGCGCATGTGGGTGGCGTTGAGCAGGGTTTGCTCATCCACCTGCCAGATGCCTTCCTCGTAAAGCCCGGGCTTGGGCTCCATGGTGACGGTGCGGGTGAAAATAGCCCCCAACCGCTCGTAGCCGGCGCCCTCCAGCTGCCAGGCCGCGGCGGCCAGACACACCGGATTCTGCAAAGTGAGTGTCCCGAGTTGCATAGGTTTTCAATGTAAAAATTTCCGCCAAGAAAAGCCTTCCTGCGTGCGCAGCGGCTTCCCTTCCGGAAAAGCAGTTCTGTATTTCCGCCGCCGGCTGGCAGCCAACCGGTACGGACCCGATAAACGGGGTGGCCAATTCGCGGACCGACTTGCGTCAGAATCCCCCCTGATTTCTATCACCCCGCAGCCTTGTACCACCCCGCCCCGCGCCGCCGTTGGGTGGCCATCGGGTTATCTTTTTCAGTTGCCAGTATCCAGTTGTCAGTGTTCAGTTGCAGTTGCCAGTAAAAATGTGGAACAACCTGGCAACTGGACACTGACAACTGACAACTAGACACTGGCAATTGATTTAAAGCAAAACACCCGGTCAGGGACCGGGCGTTTGCTGGAAAGGAAGGCTAGATGACGTTGTCGCGGTTGAGGAAGAAGGGAAGGAACATGGCGTCCCATACGTTGGTTACGGCCATCTGCTTGGAGTCCGTGCTCAGGTTCACGCTGCGGGAGGCAGCAGGAGCGGCGGCTACCATCTGCTGAGCGAGGGTGGCGTTGTCGTTCATGGGGGTGTACCGGTATGGGTTGAAGAAATTAAAAAATGTTCGGCTGGGAAAGATTTATGCCGGACCCAAGGGTGTGGGACGGGCATAAAAAAACCGCTTCGGAAACCGGAGCGGTGCAAAATGGAAATACCAGAAAAACGAAAGAGTCAACGGGGGAAATGACCTTTCGGTCATCTCGCAGGACGGCGTTTCGCTCGGTCCCGCGCTTCATCAGGGAATATTGATTTAGCTGAAGCACGACACAAAAGTACTAATCCTGTGCTCACCCAAAGCATCAGCTATGTTACCGTTATGTTACCAAATTATTACGACCTGTTTTTATGCACAGCATTTCACTTCTTTCACCACTACCCGTATCATGCTGTTAGTCAAGGTTCTTTATTTAACACATTTAACCAGCGAGTTCAACTACGTGTAACCTATCTTTGGTAACTATCGCATTGCCAGCACGTTTTCAGCCCTGTTTTACACTTGCCACATATTACAATAATTCAATTCCATTGAAAGCAACCGCTATATATAAGAAAATGATTTAAGGGCTTGCGGAAAAAAAATCTTGTCTTTTCCCTCATTTCCTAATCCAATGAGAAGGACCGTTTTTACCGCCCCCGGATCATTTGCTATCTTAACATATTCATAACACACAACGTTTTATCCAACACCCGCAAACGCGCTTACCTTTGCCCTCACCAGTACGTCTATTTGTCCTCTTCTATCTTCCTAATCACATGAAAAAAGTACTACTGAGTCTGTTATTAGGAGCCTTACCGGGACTGCTTTGCGAGGCCCGCGCTCAGGCGGAGGAGCCAGCTCCTGTTGGTTACACCGAGCAAGTAGCGCTGGAAGGCGCCGGCCGGAGCCGACTCTATTCCCGGGCCCTCGATTGGGCCCAGAACAAATTCACTTACCAGCCCAAAGCGGCCCTGAACGCGCAACCCGCCGCGGCTACCATTCGCCTGACCGGCACGGGAATCGTGAAAACAGTGGACGCCAAGGGCAAGGACCAGCCCCTGACGGTACTGTTTACCTTCAGCTTCCAGGCCACCGACAATGGCTATACCTACCACGTCAACTCGTTTCAGGTAATACCCGACCCCGAAATTCCTTCTCAGGCAGTGGGCATCGATGAGTACCGGACTGAACTACGGGCCGACCGCAACAACGACAAAACCCACAACGACCGACGGGTTACGGCCCAGGCCAACTCGCTGGCCAGCGAGGCTGCCATGTCGTTCCGCTCTTACATGAACAGCCAGCCGCAGGAGGAATCGGTGGGCCTGGCGGGCGAAAACTAGCCCAGCTGGTACCGGGCCAGCTGGTGGTCAGGAGTTGCGAGCCGCCCCGTAGCGGCTGAGCAACTGGTGAGCCCGGGCGGGTAGTTCGCGGGCATCGAGCAGCAGCAAGCCCTCAAGCGTATTGCCACGCGGGCCGAGGTGGAAGCCCAGCACACGGGTATGCTGTTTCAGGTACGGACGTAGCAACCCCGGCACGCCGGGCAGCTGCCAGCCGGCCACAAGGTGCGCTAAATCGGGCAGTTCGGGTAATTCTTCTGCCGAGCACCCGGGCGTAGCGGTGGCGGCAAACGCCAGCGGACGGTAACGGAAAGACTTGCGAGGCAGCACGAACGGGGCCAAGGCCTCATGGGAAGAGATATGGTCGGCCAGGCACTTTGCCAGTGCAGTTTTGGGAAGGTCCGGAAACCGGTTGCTGAGGCTTACCGGCCCGATCAGGTAGCGGTATTCGGGGTGCAGGGCCAGGTACTCGGCCACGCCCTTCCAGAGCAGCGCCGTCGGCAGGGGCTGCGACTGGTATTCAGCCCGGATAAAGGCCCGGTCTACCTCCAGCGACTCGCGCAGCAGTGGCCGCAACTCCTTCTTCAGGCGGTACAAGGAGTGCAGGTAGAAGCCGCGCTTGCCCATTTCGCGCATAATGCTCCGCCCCCGACCAATCCGGCAGGCCCCTACCAGCTGGCCGGCCTCCCGGTCGTAGAGCAACAGGTGGCGGTAGTAGGTGTCGTAGCCGTCGAGGTCGATGGCCTGGCCAGTGCCAACACCCGCAGCCCGGGCCGCTAGCTCCCGCAGCCGCCCGATTTCGGGCAGCACGTGTGGCAGTTCGGTTTGTTTGGCCAGATACACCTCCCAGCAGCCGTGGCGCAGCAGGCACCGGCTGGGTCGCAGAGCTGCCAAGTCGGTCTCGAGCAAGGTAGCTGGGGCAGCTGGCGCTGGCGCCGCGGGCGACCAGGTGGGCACTTGCTTGCGCTGCACGGCACCGGTAGCCAGCCCCGCGGCCCGGGCCAGCAGGTCTGGCAGGCGCTCAGAGGCTGGAAGCTGAACCAGCGCCGCCGCGCTCACCAGCGCCCCAATGCGCAGGTGCACCGTCTGGTTTTGGCGGCGGAGCAACTCGGCCGGCAGGTGGGCGAAACGTAGCAGCGGTTGCAGCAGCCCCTGCAAGCTGTAGGCCGGGCGGTGGCTTACGCTCAGCCACACTGGCAGCACCGGCACCCGGGCCTGCGTCAGGAGTTGGCTGGCGGTAGCGTTCCGGGCCGGGTTGGGGGCAGCCCGGAACAAGCGGGCGCGGGGGGCAACTTTGCCGGTCGCGAACAGGCCCAGCGGCACGTCGTTGTGCAGGTAGCTGAGCAGTTGGGCCACCTTGGGTGCGTTGGGGCCGGCTGCCGGTTGGCGGCCACGGGCCAGGGCCTGCTGCCGGGGCAAGCGGGGTAGCAACGGGGCCAGCACGTCGTTGGCCACGGCCACAAACTCGGGGCGGACTTCACTTAATACGTAAAGCAGCACCAGCGCTTCGAGCAGCCCCTCACTCTGATTAGCCAGGGCCACAAAGGCGCCCCGCACCGGCACCTGGCGCAGCTCGGCCGCCTCGTAGGTGACCGTAATGCGCAGGTCGCGCAGCAATTGGCCGATGAATTCACGCCCGTTCAGGTGGCAGTGGCCAGCACCCAGCTCGCGCAGTTCCCGCAGCCGGGCCCACGGCTGCCCAATGGGCCGCAGCATGTTTAATGGCGCCCGGCCCCAGTTCCCCGCCGGCCAATCCCGCGAATCCGATGATACGTCCATACGCTTGCAAGCAGCGCCGGCCATTTCGTCGGCCCGACACGCTATTTACAAATGTCCAATCGGCAGATTAGCCGGCTATTAAGCCCGCATTACGAAACGGTTAACATTCCCTTTTCCATGCAAAAAGCCGCGTTGCAGCGCGGCTTTTTGTTGTCCTCCATCACATGCCTTCTCACTTCACTCATCCTAAATATAAGATGTTTTGCCGGGAGGAATAGCTTATTTAGACGAACTGTTAAAAAACAATGGTCAAGGCATAGTTAACGCCGGCAAGGCAACGGCTACTTGTACTACAGTCAGCAACTTAACTACCAGCAGCGCCCGGCTACCTCAGTCTGCAACCCCATGTAAACCGGCCCGATCCGTAGGCCGAGCGGCAGCGGGTGGTAGTTGCTCAGCTGGTGGGGCCGTTATCTACTTGGGCCTCCACTACACTCTGCACGGAAGTAGAAACAGCCGAGAGCAGGTCGTAGCCGGTAGCGGCCTCAATGGCGTTAACGGTGGTGCGGTATGTGCCCCACGACGTATTGAGCGCGTTGTCGTTGGGGGTATCGATGGCGATAACGCGGGTGCTGCTCGTGACGCGGCTGGCATCGCCCGAGCCAACGGGCAACACGACCACCACTTTCCAGCAGCGGGCCGGGACGGTTACGCGGCCTTGGTCGATGGTGGTTTGGTAGCCGGCCGAGCCGGTGCCGCCCTTGCCGTAGCTACCACAAATGATGTAGAGCTCATTGCCAGCATTCACGAGCGTACGGCAGTAGTTTTCGAGGCCCGCCCAGGTACGCTGGTTGTTATTAGGAGCCTGCGGAATCATGTTATCCATCAGGAAGGTGGCCGAGTTGTCGGCTACCGAGCCGGTGCGGTCGGCGCTGGGGCACTGGTGGCCGCGGTCGAAGCCCGAGCCCGAGTAGCTGGTACTGCCTACCCGGTACCAGCCGCTGGGTAGCGAGTTATCTGCGGCGAAGTTGTCTTGCCGGGGGGTGCTGCCCAACCAAGCAGCGCTCAGGTGCCAGCTCACCCAGTTAGGCGTACCCCGGTCGCGGTGGTACGACATGGTGAACTGGGGCTTGGTGATGAGGTAGTTCCAGTAAAAATACGGGTCGGCTTGGGCGCCACTGGGGTTGCCCAGGGCCATATTGTTGTCGCGCGAGGCCGTAGCATCGGCGCTCTGTACGACGGCGCTGGGGCCGGCCGCGGGGGCTACGGCATCTTTGGAACAGGAAGTGGCCAGGCTGGTGAGCAGCGCCAGGCCAAGCAAGCGGGAGAGGATACGCGCCATGAGCAAAAGGTGTGGTAAGGGTGAGTGTGGGAGGAACGAAGAGGCGAATGCGGCTGCAAAAGTGCGACATGCGCTACGGCTGCAGGTTACGCCAATATTATCATTTATCGAAGCCCGGAATTTTATTACGCACAAGGCCTATAGCTTCCGGCTTTGCACGATTGACACCTATGTTGCAAATATCTATTCATATAAACTATATAGTTAATGCATCGGTAATCAATCAAACCATTGAGTGCTATATTTCTAATTCAGCTATTCATCTGTAATCATGCGTAGCCTCGGCTTGAATTGATCATCTATTCTCCTGCTACTATCAGCTGCTACCAACAGGTAGTATTACCTCTAACGCTAAAACGCCAGAAGCCCCACTGACCTGCAACAGTGGGGCTTCCTGAATAAGCTAATAATCGTCGGACAAGAAATAGGTAACGCTAAATAGCGTTGGCAGTGGCTAAAGCAGCTGCACGCTTAGCGGCCACTCAGGGCCAGGCGCTGGGTAGCTACCTGCTGGCCCTGGGCATTGCGCAGTATCACCTGGTAAATTCCGGCCCGAAGATCCTGCACGGCAATGGTCGTTTTCCTAGCGCTTACCGACTGCTGGCTCACCAGGCTACCCTGGATGCTGTAAATCGCCACATGGTAATCGGCGGCGGGCAGCGTACCCAACATTACCTGCACCAGCTCGGAGGAGCTGGCGGGGTTCGGATAGAGCACCAGCGCAGCGGGAGCAGCCTTACGCGTTACAACGGCCACAGGCGAGTACACCTGGGTGCCGTCGAGGTCGACTTGGCGCAGCCGGTAGTAGAGGGCACCGGCGGGCAGTTGCCGGGCGTCGTTGTCACGCAGCGCGTACTGGCGGCCACTCGAAGTATTACCGGCTGCCTGCACCCGACCTACTGTAACAAAGCCTTGGTTGGGGGCTACCGAGCGCTCTACCTCGAAGTAGTCACTGTTGATTTCAACCGCCGTTTTCCAGGTTACATCCACGGCCAGTTCATTGGCGCGGGCATTGAAGGCCGTCAGCTGTACGGGCAACGGCGCCGGAGGGGCCACAATGTTCGTGGGGAAGCCGGTGGGCCGGTCTTCGGCGAAACCGTAATAGATGCGGGCATCGTTCAGGAGCGATACACCGTTGGCAAACTCTACCTCTACCCAGTCGAAGTCGCGGGTGGTAAGAAACGAAATTTCCTGCCGGCCATCGGCCAAAAGCTCCAGCCTCAGCAGCGAACTGCCCGTGGCACTTTCTACCAATACCGAACCATCGGTGTTACCGCCGCTCGTGGGCGTACCAGTGTAGGTTCTCACCCGGATATTGGACAGCACATTCGCATCAAGCAACTGAGTGGCTGTTCCCAGCACGACGCCCGCCGTGTTGCCAGCCTGTCCGGCACCGTCGAGGCGCATTTTCAGCCCCACAGTACCGCCCACAGATAGCGTGGTCTTTACCGTGGCGTAATTGCTTTTCAAGTCATTATCAGCGGCCAGCTGAGGGTCGGTTATGGAGCAGTTCACGCACAACAATGCGCTTGATTTGGTTACCTCGTATTTGCCAGCCGGATTCGCAAACTGGGAAAGCAATGGGTCCACGTCGCGGAATACCTGGGGCTCCAGCCCGAAGCCGTGGTAAACGCGCAAGTTGTCGAGGGCACCCAGCAGGCTGGTCCGCCGAATTTCCACCCGGTCGTAAGGTTTGGTAGTAGGAAAGTTTACGGCATACTGACCACCGGGCAGCACCTTCAACGTCAACAGCTCACCAGCACCGCTGCTTTCCTGGGCCACCCCGTTCAGGTACGTGGTGAGGCGTAAGCCTTTCAGGATGCTGGCATCCAACAACCCGCCGTTACCAATCACGAAACCGGCATCATATCCGGCCGGGGCGGTGCCTTCCAGCTGCGTTTGCAACGTGGTAGGGCAGCTCAGGTCGACCAAAGCCCCCATAGTGGCGTAGTTGGTAAGGCTGTTATCCACCGCGTTCAGGGGGTTGCTAACATTGCTGTTCACGCATACCGTGATGCCGTTGTCTTTCGTATCGGTGCTGTAGTTGCTGGGGGAGGGAGCATCGAAGCGCGACAAATAGCCCTTGGCCATATTCACCACGTTGGCGTCGATGGCGTAGGCGTAAAAAACATCCAGGTCGTACCCCAGCGCCACGAAGGCCCCGGCCTGAATCTCCACTTGGTCGAAGGGCTTGGTGGCTACAAACTCCAGCCGAACCGGCTCGGCACCCGAGCCCAGCACGAGCGCGGCCAGTTCGGGGCTCACCGGAATTTCCTCCTGCACCACCGACCCCGTGGCGCCCTTCTTCAGCGTCCGGATAACCAGGACCCCGGCCAGATTAACATTGAACAAGTCGAGCGCACCACCCCGACGCTGCACCACCACCCCGGCCCGGTAGTTCCCTGGGGCCGTATCAGCCAAGTCCATCCGCAACCGGATAGAGCCTCCTACCGGTGAGGCTGGTACGTTGATCGTAGCGGCCGAGGTGAAGCTGCCATCGGAGGCACGCTCTGGGTTGCTTACATCACCGAAGCAGTTGGTGGTGGTTACGGTGGTCGTTAGTGGCGGCACGCCAACGGTCGTAGTTGTAGTCGTACAGGTCCGGATTACCTGCGCCCCTTTGTCGTTGCCGGCAGAGTAGATGGGCGGGCTGGCGGCATAGCCTAAATGGGCGCCGCAACTCAGCAGCAAACAGACAAGTACCCGAAGCAGACGGGTGGTCGAAGCAGGGTAGAGACTTAGCATAAATAAGGGGGCAATAGGTTGATGCTCACATGGGTTAGTGTGCTACCCCATCAATATCAACTACTCCGCCAAGCTGGCCATTTACTCTTTATCATCTGAATATCAATTATTTACACTTAAATAAGAAATTGCATATTGATTCATTTCGAGATTACCCTTCTTAAAACGGGAAATTTTGGTATCACCGAAAATCCCGCTTATACTCGCATAATCGCCCGTTCTGTCCGCTCTTCCCGTTCTGAAAACAGCCTTTATGAGAATAGAACATTCCTGATACCCCCCTTTCCCGATTCGGGACCAGAGACAAATCCGGCTGTTCTTCTCTTTCCCCCTCCTCTCCATGACCTCCCCCTCATCCATCTCGATTTTTATCGTTGAAGACAACGTCTGGTACGGCGAGTTACTGGAGTATAAGCTGGCCCAGAACCCCGACTACCTCATCCGGCGGTTCACGACGGCCCAGGCCTGCCTCGATAATTTGGGCGACAAGCCCGACATCATTACCCTCGACTACTCGCTGCCCGACGGCCAGGGCGACCAGGTCCTTCAGCAAATCAAAGCCCGCCTGCCCGAGGTAGCCGTTATTGCCATTTCCGGGCAGGAGGATATCCGGACGGCCATTGGCATGCTGCGCCAGGGGGCCTACGACTACCTGGTGAAGGATGAGGAAACGTCCAGCCGGCTCTGGAACACGGTGGGCAACATTGGCAAGCAGCTGGCCCTGCGGCGCGAAAACGCCCAGCTACGCGAGCAGATCGGCCGCAAGTACGACGCCCAGCGGGCCATTTTGGGCGAGAGCGCGCAGATTCAGCAGCTTTTTGCCCTCATCGACAAAGCGGCTCGCACCAACATCACCGTCTCTATCAGCGGCGAAACTGGTACCGGCAAGGAATTGGTGGCCAAGGCTATTCACTACGGCTCGGAGCGGCGCAATGGCGCGTTCGTGGCCGTGAATGTGGCGGCCATTCCACGCGAGCTGCTCGAAAGTGAGCTATTCGGCCATGAGAAGGGGGCCTTTACCGGGGCCGTGGCCCGGCGCATCGGCCGGTTCGAGGAGGCGCACCAGGGCACGCTGTTTCTGGATGAGGTGGCCGAACTCGATCTGGGTCTGCAGTCTAAACTGCTACGGGTATTGCAGGAGCGCGAAGTAAGCCGGGTGGGCGGTACGGCCCCTATTGCCTTCGATGCCCGCCTGATGGTAGCCACCCACCGCGACCTGCTGCTGGAAGTGAAAGAGGGTCGGTTCCGGGAAGACCTGTACTACCGCCTGCTGGGCCTGCCCATTGTGCTGCCGCCGCTACGCGAACGGGGCCAGGATGTGTTGCTACTGGCCGATGCCTTTCTGCACGACTTCTGCCAGCAGAATAATATGGCCACCTGCGCCCTCTCGGAGGGTGCACGCCGCAAGCTCTTGCATTACAGCTTCCCGGGCAACGTGCGCGAGCTTAAAGCGCTGGTGGAGCTGGCGGCGGTGCTGGCCGAAAACGGCCAGATTGAGCCCCAGGACTTACCAACCCGCGACCTGCGGCCCGATGCGGCCCTGGCCGGCTCGCCGGATGGCGAGTCGTTGCGGGTACAGATGACGCGCATTGTGCAGGGCTACCTCGACCGGTACGAGGGCAATATTTTGCAGGTAGCGGCCAAACTGCAAATCGGCAAGTCTACTATTTATCGTATGATCCAGAATCAGGAGGTGCAGATTCGGTAAGCCCGGCTCCAGGGCCGGGCAGCCAGGCCCGCTGCCCGGCTTCGCTCAGTTTACTTCTATGGATTCAATCAGTTTTCGGCACCAGAACCGGCAGTTGCGCCAGGCCCGCCGGCAGCTGGCCGAGCTACGGGCCCGTTCGCAGGCGGCCACCGACCAGGCCGCGGCCCTGCTCCAGACCATGACGACGGCCATTCTGGCGGAAGACCAGCGCCACATCGTGACGCTGCTCAACCCCCGTCTCTGCGACGTGCTGGGTTTGGCACATCCACCGGCGTACTACATTGGCCAGCCCCTGGTGAAGCTGCTGCGCGAAGCCCGAGCCGGCGTACTCGACTACGATGGCTTACGGCACCAAAACAAGCAGCTGGTAACCACCCAGACCCGCAGCAACGGGCTGCTGGTGAAGTTACGCAGCGGCCAGATTATCCAGCAGGACTACCTGCCTGTAGTGCACGATGGTACCACGATGCTGCACATCTGGAGTTACGAGGACGTGACGGAGCAGCAGTTGGCCCAGCACCGGGTGCAGGAACTCTCGCGCCTGGCCGAGCAGAGCCCCCAGCCCATCATCCGCTTTCGCCCCGATTGTCACCCGCTCTACTCCAACCCGGCGGCGGCCCCCATTCTGGCGGCTTTGGCTCACCCCGACGGAGCTACCACCTGTAATCAACTCTGCCAGGCCATTGCGCAGGTGCTGACCGGTACTACACCGCACATACTGGAGCTGGAAGTGGGGGGTGAATTTTACCTCTGTACCATCGCTCCGCTTCCCGACGAGCAGGAAGCCAATGTGTACCTGACGGCTATCAGTGAGCGGCGGCGGGCTGAGGCCGAACTGGTACGCAGCCAGCTTTTCACGGCTCGTATCAACGAAACGGTGCCGACCATCGTGTTCCTGTTTGATGCCCTTACCCATAGCCTGCAGTACTGCAACCGCCAGGTGGAGTCGGTGCTGGGCTACACGCCCGAGGAAGTGGTGGCCATGGGCGCAGGCCTGAGCCGGCGCCTGCTGCATCCTGACGACCTGCGCAACGTTATGGGCAAGCAGCCGATGGCCCTCGGGCTGCCCGATGGCGAGGTAGTGCGCTCGGAGTACCGGCTGCGTCACCGCGACGGCACTTGGCGCTGGCTTAGCATGACGAGCACTTGTTTCACCCGCTACCCCAACGGGCAGCCTTGGCAGATGGTAGGTTCGGCCACCGATATCACCGAGAGCCGCGAAACGGAGCAGCAACTGCGCCAGAGCCAGCTGTTCGTCGAGCGCATCACCAACACCATCCCTAACCTGGTGTATATCTACGATATGGTGCGGAAGGTTAACGTGTATTGCAACCGCTTCGTGGAAAGCATTCTGGGTTATACTGCCGGCGAGTTGCAGGCCTGGGGCGACCAAATGCTGCCGAAGCTGCTGCCGCCGGCCGAGGTCACCAAGCTGCGCGAGCATTTCCTGGAAGTGGCCCGCCAGCCCGATGACGAGATCCTGCACCTCGAATCTATGTTTTACCACCGCAACGGCTCCGTGCGGTGGCTGCGGTTAAGCAACACGCCATTTGCCCGCGACGCTCAAGGGCAGGTAACCCAGATTCTGGGCAGTGCCGAGGACATTACGCGCTGGAAAGTAGCCGACGAGCAGCGTCGCTCGGCCAACCGCCGGCTAGCCGAGCAAAATCGCCTGTTCCGGCAGGTTATTGACACGGTTCCGAACCTGATTTACCTCAAAGACCGCCAGGGGCGCTACGTGCTGGTTAACGAGGCCACGGCCCAGTTCTACAACCTGAGCAACGAAGCGCTGCTGCAGGTTTCGCCCGCCGAGCTGCTCGCCCAGTTCCCGGACTTGTCTCTCGACCAGATCCAGGATGAGGAAGTACTACGCTCCGGCCGGGAGATTGACATAGAGCAAAGCACCATTGATGCCAGCCGGCAGCAGCGCTGGTTTCGCACCGTTAAACGGCCCTTCGTGCGGGCCGATGGCACAGTGCAGGTGCTGGGCGTCGACCACGACATTACCGAGCTCAAGCAAACCCAACAAGCCCTGGAGCAGGCCAAGGAGGCCGCCGAGCAGAACGCCCAGACCCGCCAGAACTTCCTCACCAACATGAGCCACGAAATCCGGACGCCCATGAACGGTATTATGGGCCTGACGGAGCTGCTGGCCAAAACGCCCCTCAACCCGGAGCAGCAGGAGCTTCTGCACCATATCGAGTACTCGTCGCAGAATTTGCTGGTTATTATCAACGACATCCTCGATATGGCCCAGCTCGGTGCGGGACGGGTCCGCCTCGAGCAGGTGCCCTTCGATTTGGCGGAAGTGCTGCGGGCCAGCTGCCAGGCCCTGCTGCCCCAGGCCACCGGCAAAGGCATCGGCCTGCGCCTGCAGCTACCAGCCAACGCCCCCTCCCAGCCCATCTGGGTAATGGGCGACCCCTTCCGGCTGCGGCAAATACTCCTTAACCTGCTCAGCAACGCCATCAAGTTTACCAACAAGGGCCAGGTACTGCTCACCTACCAGCGCGTGGCCGATCTGGCGGACAAAGCGGCCGATACCGCCCGCTATCAGTTTTCAGTGCTCGACACCGGTATCGGCATTTCTCCCGACCAGTTGCAGCAGTTGTTTGAGCCCTTTACGCAGGCTTCGGCCAGCACAGCCCGCGAGTACGGGGGGTCGGGGCTGGGCCTGAGTATTTCGCGAGGCTTGGCCGAACTGCTGGGCGGCGAGCTGACGGCCGAAAGCCGCCCGGGCCACGGCAGCACGTTCCGCCTCGTGCTGGAGCTGCCCGCCGCCCCTACCCCCGACCTCGCCCTTCAGGTACCGCTCCCTGACTACCAGCGCCTGAGTGGCCACCACATACTGCTCACCGAGGACAATGCCGTCAACCAATTGCTGGTCCGCACCATGCTGCAGGGCTGGGGCCTGAAGGTCGACACGGCCTCCTCGGGAGCCGAAGCCCTGGCCCTGTTCCGGGAGCACCACTACTCGTTGGTGTTGATGGACATTCAGATGCCGGGCATGGATGGCGTGGCCACCACCCGCCTACTGCGCCAGCACCCCGACCCGGTCCGGGCCGCCACGCCCGTGGTAGCCCTCACGGCCCACGCCATGCCCGGCGACGCCGAGCGCTACCGCACCGCCGGCCTCGATGATTACTTATCGAAGCCGTTCCGCGAAGCGGCCCTGTTCGAGGTGATGGCCGGTCTGCTTGATCTCGACAGCCTGCCAGCAGATTCCCATCCGGAATCGTTGACTTCGCCTCAGGCAGCGGCCACTGCCGCACCAGAGCCCATTGCGCCCAACCAGACCCCACCGGACCCGGCCGCGCCGCTCTACGACCTGGAGCAATTGCGGCGCATGTCGGACAACGACGACACGTTCATGCGGCGGCTGGTAGCCTTGTTCATTCACACGACTCCGCCCGTGGTGGCCGAAATGGAACAGCATCTCGCGGCCCGGAAGCTGGAGTCGCTCGGAGCCGCCGCCCACCACCTGAAGAGTTCGACCGATGGCCTCCAGGTGCAAAGCCTGCGCACCGTACTGCGGGAAATGGAGAACACCGCCCGCACCCCCAATACAGTGCCCGACTGGGCGCAACTGGCCACCGACGTGAAGCTGGTACGCACCACTATTGATGCGGTAATCAGCCAGCTACGCGAGGCTTTTCCCGATTAGTCCGGCCCCGACGGGCGACAGCGGCGGCCAGGCAGCAACGGAAAGCACATAATTATACTGCAACTTAGGCGGGGTCTTTGTAGTTACTCTAGCATACCCGGTTGTTTCGTTCAGCTTCGCTACATAACCGGCGGCCCGAGCGGACACCGTATTTTTTCTTCATCTCCTCTTTCTTATGACACTCCTGATTTTTCTGGGCATCGCCCTGGCTACGGCCTTCCTGGCTTTCGATACCATCAATAATGTAAAAGCCATGTTCCGTCCTGAGCCCGTACCCGTGCGGGTGAACGACTAAGCTGACGGATTTATTTCGACGAAAAAAGGGCCCCTGCCATGGCAGGGGCCCTTTTTATAGTGGTAATTTTAAACGCCGTTGACCGAAGCCAAACAAGAAGGCTGCTTAGCGGATGACGAGTTTACGCATCTCGCTCGACGTATCGGATTCGAGCTTGACATAGTACAGGCCGTTGGTGAATTTGCTCAGGTCGAGCGTGCGGGTGTAACGGTCGTTGAGTTCGGTCAGCGTTTCGCGGTACATTACCGTACCGATAACGTTGAGCACCCGCAGTTCCAGCTTG
Source organism: uncultured Cytophagales bacterium (assembly GCA_963711295.1). GTDB lineage: Bacteria > Bacteroidota > Bacteroidia > Cytophagales > Hymenobacteraceae > Hymenobacter. Next base: position 379,000 of record CAVQDF010000001.1, on the reverse strand, counting down.
CGGCCCTCGAAGCCGTTGATGGCAATATGCACGATGCCTGTACTGGGGTTGGGGTACACGGTCAGGGCCTTTTCGTCGGCCGCCGCCGGGCGGGGGGCCACGGTGGGCTGCGCCTGAGCGCTGTGCAAACCACTGGGAAGCCCCGTGGCCAGCAATAAAATCAGGAAAAAAACGCGTAGGTGTGGCATCATATCGTACAATTGGTAGCGGACCGGTCTTCACTGCCGGGCCAACTAATACTAAACGGCCGTACAGGCTATTGGGTTGACAAAAATACCACTCCATTTTATTAAACCCATGAAATATAACGCATCTTCGATGAAAGACTCGATTTACTGCTCATTCACAACAATTTACCCTCCGAAATAAGTTGGACGTTATCATCATTGGCGGCGGCCTGGGAGGACTGTGCGCGGCACTCGACCTGCGGCTGCGCGGCCACGCCGTTACGCTGGTTGAGCGCCGGCAGTATCCCTTCCACCGGGTTTGCGGCGAATACGTCTCGAACGAGGTGCTACCCTACCTTCATCGGCTCGGGGCTCAGGTGGAAACATTGGCGCCCGCTCATATCAGCCGCCTGCAAGTCAGCTCTCCGGCTGGCCGGGTGCTCGAAGTACCCCTCGATCTGGGTGGTTTCGGCATCAGCCGCTACCAGCTCGATGAGTTTCTTTACCAGCTGCTGCAGCAGGCGGGCGGGCAGGTGCTGCACGCCACCGTTACGGATGTGGAGTTTGATGCGGCCACCGATTCCCATCAGGTGGTGCTCTCCGATGGTCGCCGCCTGCCGGCCCGGGTGGTGGTGGGCACTTACGGCAAGCGTAGCGCCCTCGACCGGCAGCTGGAGCGGCCCTTTTTCAGCCAACGCTCGCCCTACCTGGGCGTGAAATACCACCTGCGCTACCCCGCCATGCCCCGCGACCTGATTGCGCTCCACAACTTCGCCGACGGCTACGCGGGTATTTCGGCCATCGAAGACGACAAGTACTGCTTTTGCTACCTCACTACCCGGCGCAACCTCAAGGCCCACGGCACTATTGCGGCCATGGAAGCCGCGGTGCTGGCCCGTAACCCGCATCTGCACCGTATTCTTACCACGGCCGAAGTGCTGTACCCGCAGCCCGAGGTTATCAACGAAATTTCCTTTGCGCCCAAAACCTGCGTCGAGCGGCATGTGCTGCTGGCCGGCGACGCGGCCGGCCTCATCACGCCGCTCTGCGGCAACGGCATGGCCATGGCCATTCATGGGGCCAGCCTGGCCGCCGCCCGCGCCGATGCGTTTTTGCGCGGACAGCTTACCCGCCCCCAACTGGAAGCTGCCTACTCGGCCGACTGGCAGGGGCAGTTTGGCCGCCGGTTGCGGGTGGGTCGGGCGGTGCAGCGGCTATTCGGCCAGCCCCTGCTCAGCGAGCTGACCGTGGGCGGCCTGAGCTACTGGCCCGGGGCCGTGCGGGCCCTCATGCGCCGGACCCACGGCGAGACTTTTTGATTTTTAGGGTTGATTTTTGTTTCCGCTTACCCCCGACCGGCAGCCTGCTAACTTATTCAGCTACTGCCGCTTCCCCTCCGCTACCAGCCGCTGGGCAATATCGCCCCGAAACCTGTACCCCAACCGGCTGGTTTTTTACGTAAACTGCCCCTCATGAGTAGTTATTTGTGTGCCATCGGCACCGCCAATCCGCCCCACCGTATCCCTCAAACGCAAATTGCCGACTTCATGGCCCAGGCCCTGGAGCTGGACGAGCGGGGCGCGCGCAAACTGCACGCGCTGTACCGGGTATCGGGTATCGGCCACCGCTACTCTGTGCTACCCGACTATGCCCGGGTGAACGGAGAATTTGAGTTTTTCCCGAATACCCCGGGCCTGGAGCCTTTCCCGTCGGTGGGCCGGCGCATGACCGAGTACCGCCGGTTTGCTCTGCCGCTGTCGGTGGAGGCCGTGCAGGCCTGCCTGGCCCAACTGCCCGAGGTCCAAATCAACTCGATTACCCACCTCATCACGGTTAGCTGCACCGGCATGTACGCTCCGGGCCTCGACATCGAGCTGGTGGGCGCGCTCGGGTTACCGGGCCACGTGCAACGGACCTGCGTGAACTTTATGGGCTGCTACGCGGCCATCAACGGCCTCAAGCTGGCCGATGCTTTCTGCCGGGCCACGCCCGGGGCGCGGGTGCTGGTGGTTTGCGCCGAGTTATGCACGCTGCATTTTCAGAAAAGCCACGAAGACGACCACCTCATCTCCAACGCCTTGTTTGGCGACGGGGCGGCGGCGGTACTGGTGCAGGGCGAGCCGGCCGCCAACCGGCCCAGCCTCAACCTGACGGCTTTCCATTGCGACCTGGAGCCCGATGGCCACGCCGATATGGCCTGGCACATCAACGACTTCGGCTTTGAGATGACGCTCTCCTCCTACGTGCCGCGCATGATTCAGCAGGGCATTGGGCAGCTCACCCAGCGCCTGCTGGCCGATTTGCCGGTGGAGCTGGCTGATATCCGGGCCTTCGCCATTCATCCGGGGGGGCGCAAAATCCTGGAGTCCATTGAGCAGGCGCTGGGCCTCTCGACCCACGACAACCGCTACGCCTACCAGGTGCTGCGTGCGTACGGTAATATGTCGTCGGCGACGGTGCTGTTCGTGTTGCGCGACCTGCTGCGCGACCTCACAGCCGCCGACGCGGGGGCGCCGGTGCTCAGCTTCGCCTTTGGCCCCGGCCTCACGCTGGAAGCCATGTTGCTCACGGTAGCCGTGGCCAATGAGGAGAAGAGCGTAGCTAGTACAGCCGAGGTGAAGAACACAGTGGATGTGCTGAGCGAAGTACTGTAGCAATTTCGGCCACTCAACACGTTTTTCTTCTCCATTTCCCCTTACGAAGCATGGCTGATTTGCGCGTCCGCTCGGGGCAGGAGGAACTGATGGATGACCTGACGCTGGCTTCCGATGAGTTGCGCCAGAACCTCGACGAGCTGGAAACGGTGAATACCTGGCTCGGCGGCTACGCCCCGGTGCTCGACGCCCTCGACCGCCTGCGCCCCCACTTCCCGCCTGGCCGCCCCCTGCGCCTGGCCGATTTGGGCAGCGGCGGCGGCGACACCCTGCGCCAGATTGCCCGCTGGGCCCGCCGCCGCCACGTGCCCGTCGAACTGGTGGGCATCGACGCCAACGCCTTCATGCTCGACTACGCGGCCGCCAAAGCCACCGCATATCCCGAAATCAGCTTCCAGCAGGCCGATATCTTCTCCGCCGAGTTTCAGCAGCAGCCCTTCGACGTGCTCACGGCCAGCCTGTTCTGCCATCATTTTTCGGATGCGCAGCTTATCACGATGCTGGCCCAGTGGCATCAGCAGGCCGGTTTGGCCGTCGTCATCAACGATTTGCACCGCCACCCGCTGGCCTACCACAGCATCCGGTGGCTTACCCGGCTGCTGGGCGGCTCCCGCCTCGTGCAGCACGACGCGCCCCTCTCAGTAGCCCGCGCCTTCACCCGCCCCGAGCTGGAGCGCCTGCTGGCCGCTGCCGGTATCGTGCGCTACTCCCTACGCTGGCGCTGGGCCTTCCGTTGGCAGGTGGTGATAGGTGAGTGAGGTGATGAGGTGGTGAAAGAGTGAAGTAGAACGTCATTCAGAGCATGTGGCGCATCAAGCCAGGGACGAAGAATCTCGCGTGCTGACGTTGTAGTAGTGACCTAATGCCAGAAATTACCATTGCACGCGAGATTCTTCGTCCCTGGCTTGATGCGCCACATGCTCTGAATGACGGGCTTTTTCGCTCATTCACCGAGTCACTCATTCACTCATATCACCTATCACCCCCACAAATCGGCGGCTACCCGGAAGGTGTTGGCGTGGGCCTCGATGATGTCGATGATATTAGGCGAGTAGCCGCCGCCCATGCACACCACTACTGGCAGGCCGTGCTGGTGGCAGAGGCCGAGCACGTAGGCATCGCGCTGGCGACACCCCTCGCGGGTCAGGCTCAGGTGGCCCAGCTTGTCGGTAGCCAGCACATCAACGCCGGCCAGGTAAAACACGAAGTCGGGCTGAAACTCGGCCAGGAGGCGGGGCAGTGTGTCGCGGAGCAGGGCTAGGTAGGTGTCGTCAGCGGTGCCGTCGGGTAAAGGCAGGTCGAGGTCGGATTGCTCCTTGCGGTGGGGGTAATTGCGGGCACCGTGCACGCTGAGCGTGAATACCCGGGGCTCGGCAGCGAAAATACTGGCCGTCCCGTTGCCCTGGTGCACATCGAGGTCGATGATGAGTACCCGGCGTACGCCCAGCGCGGGGTGGGCCAGCAGGTAAGCGGCGGCGGCGGCCTGGTCGTTGAGCAGGCAAAACCCCTCGCCCCGGTCGCGGAATGAATGGTGGGTGCCGCCCGCAATGTTGAGGGCCACTCCCCGGCTGGCCAGCGCCCGCCGGGCGCATTCGATGGTACCGCCCAAAATGGTGGTTTCGCGTTCTATTAGCGCGGGGCTCCACGGAAAACCGGTGGCCCGCTCCTCGGCCCTGGTCAGCTCCCCGGCCTGCAGGCGGCGCAGGTAACCGGCATCATGCACCCGGGCAATATCGACTTCGGGGGGCGGTACAGGGCGAAAAAAGGCCGTTTCGGGCACCGTGCCCTCGTGCAGCAGCTGCTCAGGCAGCAACTCGTACTTGAGCATCGGGAAACGGTGGGCGGCGGGTAGCGGGTGGGCGAAGCAAGGGGCCCAGGCAATGGAGAGCATACGCGGTAAGTTACGCGGGCCAGCTACCGCCGGCCGGGCCCAACACAAAAATAACCGCCGGGTTGGGGCGGTTATCTTCGGATTCGGGTGGTTTTATGGTGGGGCGTATCGGGCTCGAACCGATGACCCCTACCTTGTCGAGGTAGTGCTCTGAACCAACTGAGCTAACACCCCAAGTAAAACCAATGTGGCGGCGGCCGTTAAAGAGACAAAGATAGTTTTTCGGTGCTGATTAGCCGTTGCGCAGGCGTACAACATTTGGGCATTTAGGGCGTATACCCTGTAACTTTCCTGCCCCAAGACAGTATAGCGGCTTGTAGCTGACCACCAAGGCCGCACGGGCCTTACCGCCGGGTCGGCGTTTTATTCCTGCTGAATCCTCTTCTTATGAAACACTTTGCCCTTCTTTTAGCCGGCTGCGCCCTGAGCGCCGCCCCAGCCCTGGCCCAGACTGAGGGTCCGGGTGGCATCCGGTCTTCCACCGATTACCCTTCCGGCAGCAGCGGCCACGATTCGCGCAACACTGGCTTCGGCATCAAGGGCGGTTTCACAGCTTCCCATTTCCGCGGCGACGACAAGAAGAACTACGCCGACGAAGGCGTTTACAACACGTTCCACGCCGGCGTGTACACCCAGTACGGCTTCAGCGACAAGTTCTCGATTCAGCCTGAGCTGCTTTATAGCCGCCAGGGTTTTGCCGGCAACAATGGCATGCCCAATTCCCAGGGCCAGACGATAAACGGGGCCTATAACACCCGCCTCGACTACCTGCAGGTGCCAGTGCTGCTGGTGTACAACTTTCTCGACAACGTGAGCGTGCACGTCGGCCCGCAGGTTTCGCTGCTGACCAAAGTGCGCGAAAATGGGGTGGAGCGCAAGATTGCCAGCGACAAAGACAGCTACGACTACAACAGCCTCGACTACGGCCTGGCCGCCGGCCTCGAAGCCCGCTTGGGCCCGGCCCGCATCGGTGGCCGCTACGTAGCCGGTTTCCAGGATATCATCAAGAACCCCCGCACTACTGCGGCGCAGGGAATCGACAATATCAAGAACGGCGCTTTTCAGGTGTATGTAGGGCTGGGCATCGCCCGCTAGACCTGCTTACCACCGCTGTATCAGTAAAGAGGAGGCCCTGCGGGGCTTCCTCTTTTTGCTTCTTTTTTCGTCGTTATGCTACTGGCTTCCCTCCCTGCCGTCAATCAGGCCCGTGAGCTGCTGGCCGAGCACAGCATGGCCCTACTCGGGGCCTGGGCCCTGCTTAATCTGGTGGTGAGTGGCTATTACGTGTCGCGGACCGATACCCGCCTGGCAGTACACCATTTCCACTTCATGAATGTGGCCTGGAACCTGGTCAATGCGGTATTGGCCGTGTGGGGTATGCTGCGGGCGCACCCGAATCAGGTGGCTGACCTTACGCTGCCCGAAAGCCTGGCGGCCCAGGCCAGCTTCGAGAACATCCTGCTGATTAACGCGGCCCTCGATGTGCTATATGTACTTATCGGTTTCTGGCTGTACCGCCGCGCCGCCACAGCTACCCGCCCCGAGCGGTTGCGGGGCTACGCCCGCTCGCTGTGGCTGCAGGGCGGATTTCTATTTTGCTTCGATCTGGGCCTTTACTTCACTTACCACCAATTCGTGGCCCGGTTGCTGGAAGCGGCGCAGTGAGTTGGCCTGCGTGATGTAGTTGTTCGGTGGTAGCTGGCAGCACGAAGCATCAAACCTTAGCCCACACTACACAAGAGCCCCTGACGTGCATACGTCAGGGGCTCCTTGGTTTAACAAAGCGTCGGACTGTGGACAGACCAATGACCTGGTTCTGGCAGCTTACTTGGCCGTCAGGGCTTCCTTGATCTTCTCGTTGAAGTTGGGCAGGTCCTGGGGGTTGCGGCTGGTGATGAGGTTGCCATCAACGACTACCGTTTCATCGACCCAGTGACCACCGGCATTCTTGATATCGGTTTTGAGGCTGGGCCAGCTGGTCATCTTCTTGCCGCGCACGGTGTCGGCCTCAATCAGGGTCCAGGGGCCGTGGCAGATGGCGGCTACGGGCTTACCCGATCGTACAAATTCGCCCACGAAGCTTACCACTTCGGGCTTGGTACGCAGCACGTCGGGGTTCATCTGGCCGCCGGGCAGTACCAGCGCATCGTAGTCGGCTACTTTCACGTCGCCGATTACTTTGTCTACATCTACTTTATCGCCCCAGTCTTTTTCGTCCCAGCCTTTAATAGAGCCGCTTTTCAGGGAGATGACATGGGTTTCGGCGCCTTCGCCTTCAAGGTATTTTTTGGGTTCTTCGAGCTCCGATTGCTCGAAGCCGTCGGTGGCTACAATGGCTATTTTCTTGCCTTTCAAGGCGTCGCTTCCGAAGATGCTCATAAGATTCAGGTTAGGTATGATGAATAAAAAAACCGAAAACGCCGGGGCGCTTTCGGTTCTTCTTTAACGGTAGAAATCAACGGGGGTTAAACAGGATTTTGGCATTACGCCTTTACCGGCCTCATGCCCCAGCCCCAGCCGGTCTACTCATCTTCGCTTTTACGAGCTTTTTTGAGCTGTTTGCGCAGGGAGCTTACCCGGTCGTCGAACCCGTCGGGCTCGTACTCCACCGCCTCTATATCCAGGGTTTCGAGCAGGTCCATTAGCGTATCGGAGTGGTCGGTGCGGGTGCCGCCAGGCAGGCGCACAAACGCCATTTCCGACCACAGCAAGGCCTTTAGCTGGAGGCCATCTTCGCGCAGCATCTGCATTTCGACTACCAGGTTGGAGTTATCGAAGTGAATGACCTGGGTGCGGATGCGGACGGTTTCGGCGTGGCGGGCGGGGCGCAGGTAGGCCAGCTGGTGCTTCGTAATAACCCAACCCGAGCTCAACTCCTGGGCCAGCTGGCCCATGTTGAGGGCGTAGTGTTGCAGCACGTGCTCCTCGCGGGCATTGAGGAAGTAATCGAGGTAGCGGGCATTGTTGAGGTGGCCCAGCATGTCGCAGTCCTGAAACCGAATGCGGTGGGTGGTTTCAGGTGTCTGAATAAGGTCGGAAGGCATGGAGCGCAGAAAGATGAATGAGCCGGCAAAGATGAACGATTACGCCCGTGGCCTCAGGTTCGGGCACCGGGAAGCATGGCAGCCGAACCTGCGCTAACCACTATCCGGCGGCCCAAAAACCAGCCGGCGCTACTGGGCCTTACGGGCCCGCATCTGCTCCTGCACCTGCTTTTGCTTGGCCTTGAGCTGCTGATACTGCTCGGGGCTAAGCGCCTGCTGCAAGTCGCGGTCGGAGGCAGCATTGAGGGCTTTCAGCTCGGTCATCATGGCCGTCCGGTTGCCTTTCAGGCGCTGCTGGGTTTCCTGGGCCTGCTTGAGGGTGCTGGTAAAGATTTCGCGGACGCGGGTGCGCTGCTCGGGCGTGAGGTTGAGCTCCTCGGTCAGCACGTCGGTCAGGTCGCGGGCGGCGGGCGGGGCAGCGGCCGCCGCTTTGGCCTCGATCCGGGCGGCTTTGGCGGGCTTAACGGGCGTGGCGGTAGTAGTAGCCGGCGACGTGGCCGGTTCGCGGCGGGCGCAGGCGGCGAGCAAGCCGGTCGTCAGGACCAGCGCCAGCGGAATACGGAGCAAAGACATAGCAGAGGAATCGTGGAACAGAAAACGTAGCTACGTAAAACTAGCCAACCCAGCCGGAAACGGCGCGCAACAGTTGTCCAGCTCCTGCCTAAAGCCTGTTTGGCTGGCCGAAAGGCTATCAGCCTACGGCCTTAAAACCTGCTCATTGCTGTTATCATACCGCAGCCATTGCCTGCCCGGTAGCCGGGATGCTGGCCTTGAGTTGCTGGGCTGTGTAGTGAGCCAGCGCCATGATGGTGAGCATCGGGTTCACGCCGCTGCAGGCCGGGAAGGCCGAGCCGTCGGCCACGAACAGGTTTTTGACTTCGTATAGCTCGCCGGTGGGGCTGGCCGGGTGGGTGGCTGCGTCGCCGCCCATGCGGCAGGTGCTCATCTGGTGGGCGCTATAGAGGCCAAACTGGTTGGCTTTCCAGCTCAGGTGGGGCAGGTTATCGAGGATTTCGGGATTGAGCAAACGGCCGTTTTCGGCGTGCAGCAGCGGCAGTGTGCCGTGGGGCAGCAGCACCGTGCGGGCCCCGGCGGCCACCTGAATATCGGCCGCCGCCCGCACCCCGCGCAGCATGTTGTGGCGGTCGAAGTCGCTAAGCGAATAGTCGATGAGGGCCTGGCCGTGCTTATCCACCGACACCCGGCCGCCGTCCCGGTCGCGGGTAAGCACGATGAACGAGCCGATGTGGCTTGCCTGCTGCATGAGCTCTTTGTGCTGGCGGCCCGAAACCCAGGGCATCACCATGCTCATCAGGCCGGGGTGGGCGGGCGGGGTTTCGAGCTTGGCCCCGAAGTTGGTGCCGTCGAGCATCGTGAAGCCGTCGTTTACCACCGACATCATCGGCCCGTGCCAGGCATTCATCAGCTGCTGATAAATACCCGACACCACCACCGTAGGGTGCAGGTGCAAATGCTGCCCCAGGTGCGGGTGGCGCAGGCCGCTGCGCAGCAACAGCGCCGGCGTCTGGATGGCCCCGCCGGCCACGACCACCCGCCGGGCCCGCACCGTTACGCGCACCCGCCGGCCGTCGGCGGTGGTGTGGGTGGCCTCGGCCCCGGTGGCCCGGCCCTGCTCCACGGTCACGCGGGCCACTTCAGTATCGCAGAGCAGGCGGGCGCCGTGCTCGAAGGCGGTTTGCAGGTAAGTGTTGAGGGTGCCCTGCTTCACGTCGTGCCGGTCGCCGAAGCAGCTGTAGCCCATGCCCTCGAAGTGCGCTTCCGAGGAGTCGGTGGGGTGGCGCTCGTTGCGCGGAATCAGCTTCACCTCCTGGCCCAGCTTCCGCGAGCCGTCGAGCAGGGCCTGATTCTGGCCGTTGTGGCGGACGTAGTCGATGTTTACGCCCAGCCGGCGGCTCACCGCGTCGAGGCTCTGCTTGAACTCCATCGACGTGAAGTGAGGGACCTGGTGCTCGCGGGCCCATTCCTGGAGCACGTAATCAGGCGTACGGAAGGCGCCGGCCCAGTTGACGGTAGTGCCCCCGCCCAGACAGGAGCCGGCCAGCAGGGCCACGCCCCCATCCTGGGTACCGAGCGTACCGCGGGCGTCGTAGAGGGTCCCGAGCATGTCTACCTCGCGCTGCGAGAAGTCGGCACCGTGGAAGTAAGGCCCCTTTTCGAGCACCAGCACGTCGTGGCCGGCGGCAGCCAGCTCCCCGGCAATTACCCCGCCCCCGGCCCCGCTGCCAATCACGAGCACGTCGCAGTCGTAGGTAACATCCTGGGTGGGTTGCAGGGTGGTGAGGGGCCGGGCGGCGGGCGCGGGCGCCACGGTTTCGGCCGGTACCTGGGGGCCGCAGTAGCCGATGGCCTCCCACACCAGCCCGGCCGCCTCAGGTACCGAGCCGCCGTAGTACAGAAACACGCACAGCTTGCGTAGGGCATGGAACCCTTTCCGCAGCTGGGGCAGATTCGAGGAGGCCCAGCTTTGCAGCAGCTTTTCGCGCTGCTCGGCACTCAGGCGCACGAACGGCCGCAGCGCGCCGAACCAGGTCAGCCCCAGCGCCGGCGAATCGAGCAGCTTCAGGAGCTGCATAAATTCCTGCTGCGCGCTTTCGGGCTGGGCCGCAATGGCCGCAGCCAGCTTACCGAGGTCAACGCCCGCCGAGCCGGCCTGGGCCCAGTACGCTTCCTCGGCCGCCCCCACCGGGGGCGTCAGGGCCGGAATGAACGTGTCGGCGAGGGCGCGCAGGGTGGCGCGTTGGGCTTCGGTGAACTGCATGGCGGGCGGGAAATTAGCGGACGAAGCCCGCCGGAAAGCGGGCCCTAAAAGTTCGTCATTTTTTCCGAAACTACTCGGCTTGCATACAAAAGGCGAGGTGGTGAGAGAACGTCATTCAGAGCGAAGCGAAGAATCTCGCAGGCCAAAGTAACTTCTGATAGTAGAGTTACCATTGCACGCGAGATTCTTCGCTCCGCTCTGAATGACGTTCTTTCACCACTTCACTCATTCACCGGGTCACTCATTCGCCTTACAGCCACTTAAGCAGCAGGCTGATCATGGATTTTACCCGGGGCGTGTAGGGCGGGTAGAGGGCTTTGATGGAGGTGAGGCCGACGTGCTGCTTGAGCACCGACTTTTCGTTGCTGAAGGCCATAAAGCCCGCGTGGCCGTGGCAGCGGCCCAGGCCACTGTTGCCGAAGCCGCCGAAGGGTAGGTCGGGGTGGGCCAGGTGCAGGATGGTTTCGTTGACGCAGGCCCCGCCGGCCGGGATGTTCTGGAGCAGGTAGCGCTGGTTTTCGTCGTCCTGGGTGAACACGTAGAGGGCCAGGGGCTTGGGGCGGGTATTCACTTCGTCCACGGCTTCCATGAGGTTGCGGAAGGTAAGCACGGGCAGCAACGGGCCGAAGATTTCCTCCTGCATGATGCGGCTATCGGTGGGCGGGTCGAGCAGCACGGTAGGCTCGATGAAGCACTGGCCGGCGTCGGTGGCGCCACCCTGGGCCACGGTCGCGCCCTGGGCGCGGGCATCGTCGAGCAACCCGGCGAGGCGCTCGTAGTGGTGGTCGTTGACGATGCGGGCGTAGGAATCGGACTCGATGACAGGCTGGCCTTCGGGCGAGTAGAAGCGGCGGGTAGCTTCGCGCAGCTCGGTCAGCAGCTCGTTGCGCACGTTTTCGTGGACCATCACGTAGTCGGGGGCCACGCAGGTCTGGCCCGCATTCACGCCCTTGCCCCAGATGATTTTCTCGGCCGCATCGCGCAGGTTGGCCGTTTCATCGATTACGGCGGGGCTCTTGCCGCCCAGCTCCAGCGTCACGCTGGTGAGGTGCTCGGCGGCGGCCCGCATCACGATTTTGCCCACCTCGGGGCTGCCGGTGAAGAAGATATGAGCGAAGGGCAGCTTCAGCAGCTCCGTGGCCACGTCCTTGTCGCCTTCCACCACCGTTACTTCGGCTGGGTCGAACAGCTCGCGGCACATGCGGTTAAGCAGCGCGGCCACAGCAGGCGTCATCTCCGAAGGCTTCATGATTACCGCATTACCGGCCGCCAAAGCCGAAATAAGTGGGTCGACGGCCAGGTAGAACGGGTAGTTCCAGGGCGCGATAATCAGGCAGACGCCTTTGGGCTCGGCCTGGACCCAGCCGCGGCTGCCCACCAGGGCCATCGGGGTGCTCACCTTGCGCGGGGCAGCCCACTTTTCGAGGTGGCTGAGCGTGTGGCGTAGCTCGGTCTGCGACGACCACACTTCCGTGATGTCGGTTTCGGCGGCGGGCTTGCGGAAGTCGGTGTACAGGGCCTCGCAAATGGCGTCGCGGTTGGCCGTGATCCACTTATCGAGCTTGCGCAGGCGTTCAGCCCGACTACTAACTGCCTCCCGGCGCAGGGCCTCGGACCGGGCTTGCTGGCGGGCAAACAGCTCGGGAATGGTAAGCGAAGCAGTGGTAGTGGGGGCAGAAACCATGGCGGAGGAAAATAAGGCGTGAAAACAAACAAAGCGGCCCGGCAACCGGACCGCTTCTATTTCATACCCTTATTCTTATCCAATTGTTCGGCTACGCTCCCCAGCCGGCGGGGCTACCAGCAGCTGCCGCCAGCGCAGGCGGTGGGCCCGCAGTAGCGCCGGCTCCCGCCACGACCGCCGCCAATCGGCGTCGGTCGTGAGTCTTTCGGCCGCCGTTACCCAGTCGAGGGCCTCTGCCAGGCCGGCGAAGTACTGCACCTCATAGGGCAGGCGCTGGCTGGCCGACAGCCACAGGAAGCTTTCGACAACCCCCCGGTTATAGGGGTTGGCCGGCAGCAGCAGCGCCAGCCGCCGCAAGCCCGAACGCCGCAGCCGCGGCAGCCAACTGCCCTGCAACAGCTTTTGGAGTTCAGGATCGAGCGGGGGCAAGCCCTCCAGGTTCAGCAGCAGCTGGTGAGCGGCGTGGCGATGGATGCTCTCCAGCACTTTATCGAGCAGGAATGGCAGGCGCTGGGGGTCAGTTATAGCTTGGTGCCAGGGCCGCAGCAGTTTAAGCGGACGATGGCAGGCAACAATCAGGTCAGGGGCAACAACTCGCTTCATACAGGGTAGCGTGGCGGGCACGCTTAGGCTAATTCCCTCACTTACGAGGCGGCGGTACCAATCCGTTTCCCCGTAAGTCGCCTCTATCCCTATTCTCCGATGAACCCGGCTGGTTCATAGACGAAGGGCCCAATCTACCCAACTAAAACCGGCCTGTTCCGAAGCGGGCAGGCTATCATTTATTCTTTTTCAGGTAGGCCCGGGCTTCGTTGTAGGCTTCCGATTTGCGCTCGGCTTTCTGCTTCACTTCCTTGTAGTAGCGGCTGGCCATTTCGGAATCCTTGTTTTTATCGGCGATGCGGGCCAGGTTGAGCAGCGAGTAGAGGTAGAAGCCCTGCTTGGTATCGCCGGTGCTTTCCGAGAACACCACGCACCGCTGGTAATACTCGCGGGCCTTGTCGAGGTCCTTGTACTGGTTCTGCATCAGGCTGCCCAGAAAAAAGGTGGCGTAGCGGCCACTAATGCCCTCGTAGCCCGGCAGGCCCCGGTTGAGCTTATCCAGAATGTCGCGGCTCACCCGCTCGCACTCCCGCAGGTCGCCTACCTGGTAGCTCATCAGGGCATAGAACCGCTCGAAGTAGCCGTTATCGGGGTAAGTAGTGGCCATCTGCTGGGCCAGCGGCAACGATTCGGTGGGCTTGTTTTCCTGATTCTGCAGAATTTTCATCAGGAATACCTTAGCCTCGGGGCCGGTGTAAAAGCCGTTGGCCGCCACATTGCGCAACTGTTGCAGGCCGAGTTGCTTGTTGCCCTTCGGGAAGAACAGCAGCACTGGTCGCAGCAGCGGGTAATTATCGGAAATCCAGGGGGCGTAGTAGTTGATGAGGGCCTGACCGAACAGGAACTCGGGGCTCAGGCCGTTGGCTTCCTCGCTTTTGCTGAGGTAGCTCAGGGCCCGCTTGCTGTCGACGGTGGCTTTGCGCCAGTTGTGGCGCTCGGCGTTCAGGCGGGCCGAAAAGCCATAGGCCGCCGACAGGAAAAAGCTGGCCTCGTAGTTCCGGTTGTCGGCCTTGTAAAGCGCCTCGCCCTTGGTGATGGCCGTGTCCATGTAGGCCAGAAACACCTTGTCGTACTGCTCGTTGGTGATGTTACTGGGCATGATCTTCCACCACGTCGTCAGGCCCAGCAGAAAATAGGGCATGGGGTGAGTGGGGTAGCGGCGGCGCAGGCTCCGGAACTGCCGCTCGGCCTTGTCGTGCTTGAAGTTGTAGATGTTGTAAACGGCCCCTTCCAGCTCGGTCTGGATGTCCTTATCCAGCAGCAGCCAACCGGAAATATCCACCGCATTGGGGGCGATATCGACGTTGGAAAGCCGGATTCGGGTGGTATCAGCAGGCTGTTGCGCCCAGACGGGGAAAGTCAGGAGCAGCAGGCAGGTGAGCAGGAAAAAGCGCATAAGGTACAGCTTGTGGGGCCCCAAGTTTAGGCAGAAAGGCCGGGAGAGGCATGGTCTCATACGGGGCCGAACAAAAAAAAGAGGCTGAAGCTCCCACAGCCTCAACCTCTTTTGCGTTTTCCGACCACCAAAAGCGGTCAGGAAACGGCCAGCGGCTAAAATTCCCACCCAAAGCCGCTGGATGTCTGTTCCGGCCTGCCGGCCTAGCGGCTGGTTCCGGGCTGGCGCGTGAGCCAGCTGTAGCCATTATACTGGCCGGGCGTAAAAATGCGGGCCAGCTCCTGTTCATAATCGGCCGCTGCCTGCAGGGCAGCCGGGCTGGGCAACAGGCGCTCCGGAGTGGTTGCAGCCACTAAGCCGGTGCGCTCCGCCGTTTCGCCGAGCTGTTCGAGCTGCCCGAAGTAGCGCTGGGTGCTCCGGGCTACCGCCTTGCGCTGCCGCCGCGACAAATCGAGCGACTCGGCCAGATACCCAGCCTGCCGGGCACTACGGACCGCCACCGATTCGGGCAGCGGATTGGCCTGGGCAACGCTGCTCTGCCCCGGTTGGGCGGCCAGCAAAAAACCAGTTAGCAAAGTCAGGAAAGCAGCAGGGGCCATTTTCATCGAGAGGCAGGTTGAGGTGAATAATCCGGGTTTATTCGGAGAATCCGGCAATAAAGTTCTGTTCGACAGCTCCTTACTTCTTCCCGGCCTGGTCCTGGCTGCATGCTTGCCGCTTTACTAAGTCAAAGGTCGCTAGCAATCAGAAAGATAACTACTGCTTTATTCGCCATTGTTAATGCCTGATTGACCAAAAGTGTTAACTTCACGCTCCCACTCCGCCATTGAGGCACCATTGCCCCGTGAAATTACAATTCGAACCCATCCATCCAACGGTCGACAGCTCGTTTACGCTGCTCCACTACACCGAAGTGAGCAAGGCCGAGCTGCTCTGGCATTACCACCCCGAGTACGAGCTGGTGTACATTCCGCAGGGCCACGGCCGGCGCCACATCGGGCAGCACATTTCCCGCTTCGAAGACGGCGAGCTGGTGCTCATCGGCCCCGACTTGCCCCACCTCACCTTCAGCTACGGGCAGCCGGTGGGCACGCCGTTCGAAGAAATTGTGGTGCAGCTACGGGGCGACTTTCTGGGCACCGATTTCTGGGAGCGGCCCGAGCTGGTAGCCATCCGGCAGCTACTGGCCCGCTCCCACGAGGGCCTTTCGTTTGGGGGTACCACCCGCCGGGCGGTGGGGCCGGTGCTGCGGCAGCTGCTGGCGGCCCCGCCCTTCATGCGCCTGCTGCTGCTGCTGCAGGTGCTGCAGGAGCTGGCCCAGGCACCGGCCGCCGACTGCCAGCCCCTGCACGCCGGGGCCAGCGGCCAGGGCCTGAGCGGCAAGGAGCAGCAGCGCCTGAGCCGGGTGTATCAGTTCGTGGAGCAGCACTACCAGCGGGCCAGCCTTTCGGTGCAGGAAGTAGCCGAGGTGGCCTACCTGTCGGTACCGGCCTTCTGCCGCTACTTCAAGAAGATGACCCGCCACACGCTCACCGACTTCCTGCAGGAATACCGCGTGGGCCAGGCCTGCCGCCTGCTGCTCGACGATGACCTGGCCGTGACGGAGGTTTGCTACGCCTGCGGCTTCAACAACCTCTCCCACTTCAATAAAACCTTCCGCAAGTTCACCGGCCAAAGCCCCACCGAGTACCGTCGCCAACGCCTGAGCGTGGGGTAGTTGGAGAGGTGAGAGAGTGAGAGGTGAGAAACGGTACGGGACGTAGAAGCCAAAAGAACGTCATTCCGAGCGGAGCGAGGAATCTCGCGTGCTGACGTTGAAGTTGCTGTGACAACGTCAGCACGCGAGATTCCTCGCTCCGCTCGGAATGACGTTCTTCGGAATGACTGTTCTTTTCAGTTCCCGGCTCAGGCCCCTGTCGGAACCGCTACCACCCAGCTGGTGTCTGCAAAGCTAGATGCCGGCTTTTCTCCCTTCTCTTTTCTTTCTGCTGACGCTGCTTGGGCAACTGTCGGCCCCGGAGCCGCCGCTCGTGCTGCGGCCCGCCAAACCCGATTTTGTGCCCGTGCTGTTCAGGGTGGCGGCCGTGCGCGACGAGCGGGCGGCCCACCCGGCGGTGGCGTGGCTACTGCCCGTTGCGGCCGGGGCAGGTACCGTGGCCCGGCCGGTGGAGCTGCAGGGTGGTACCGAAACCGCCGTACGCGAATTTGTAGCCGGCACACTGCCGCCCCGGCCGGCAGCCCGCTACGCCGTTACGGTGCGGGTGCTGGCCCTGGAAGTACGCGAAACGGCCGTGCCGGAGGGCAGCCCGCAGGCCACCGGCACCATCCGGGTACACCTGGCTTTCGACTGGCAGAATCCGGAGGGCCAGACCATTACGCTCACCGAGTATCGGGGCGGGGCCCGCTACCGCCGCCCCCTCCCCGACCGCGCCGTGGTAGCCCCGGCCCTCGGCCAGGCGTTGCTGGGCGGGCTGCGCTACTTCAACCAGTGGCTGACCATGGCCGCTGCCCACGATGTGCGCCTGGCCACCGCCGTGCACCCGACGTTCAGCTACGAAACCCGCCAGACTGAGCCCGACACGCTGTTCTACGACCCTGCCCGCTCCCTCGCCTGGACTGACTTTACGGGGCCGGTGCGCCCTCGGGGCCGGTATGCGGCGGCCGTGTTTCCGGGCTTCGCCTACCAGGCCCGCCCGCGGGTGCTCAACGGGACGCTCGCGTTGGATGTGCAACTGAAAATATTTGTAGTCCGCAGCTCGTCGTGGGTAGCCGAGGGTCAGCGCACCGCCTATAACCTCAACCACGAGCAGCGCCACTTCGATATTGTGCGGCTGGTTGCCGAGCGGTTTCGGCGCAAAGCCACCCCCGATAGCCTCACCGTGCGCGACTACCAGAGCATCCTGGGCTGGCAGTACCTGGCTTCTTTCCGCGAGATGAACCACCTCCAGGACCAGTACGACCACGAAACTTCGCGGCGGCACCGATACCGCCGCCCAGGCCCGCTGGAATCAGCGCATTGAGGCCGAGCTACGGGAGTTTGGGGTGGTGCACTAGCGTGTAAAATGCACAACAGCCCGCCCCCTAAACAGGAGGCGGGCCGTCGGAGAATGTTTCCAGCCGCTTAGCGCTTCACTTTCACTTCGCCATCATCGGCGTCGCGCTTTACTTTGGTACCGTTGGGGTACTCCACTTTGGTGTCGCCGTCTTTGTCGATTTTCACCACTTTGCCGTTCGAGTAGGTGATTTTGACGTCACCGTCGCGCTTCTTGTCATACTCTACTACCCGGGGGCCACGGCGGCGGACCGGGGCGGCCACAACTACTGGCTCGGCCACTTTTACGGTAGCAGTGTAGGGCGTACCCTCGTAGTAGGTGTCGCGGTTGGAGGTGTAGGTGTTGTAGCGCTCGTCGTCGTTGAGGGCCGTTTTTACCGCATTATCGGTTTCGTCGTTTACGGCCCGCAGGGCGGCGTAGCGGCCCACCGTATCGGTGGCATAGCGGCGGTTTAGCTCACTGATGCGCCGGCCCCGGTCGTAATAGGTACGGCCGATGGTGGATACCACCGTTGTGTCGTTGAGGTCGAGGTCGTTGGCGACGCGGGTAATTACGCGGTCGGCGTCGGCGCGGTAGCTCATGTCGTCGTTCACTACAACGGCCGTATCGGCCGAGGGCGTGGTGGCCGCATCCACGGCGGCTTGCTTGTCCTGGGTGCAGGCTCCGACGGCCAGGCTGGCGGCGGCGGAGAAAAGAAGGAGGGACTTATTCATAGGAAAAAAGCAAATTGAAAAAACCAGCGGCCGCATATAGGCTGGCCGCTATACTGGGGCCTGATACGGCCCCGGTCCCGTTCAGGTTATCGGCTGCAAATAAACGGGGCCGGGCAACGGTTGCGCCGGCTGCAGCATCTGGGTACCATAGGGCGGGCGGCAAGGACGCTTGTAGTCTTGCCTCTCGCCTTTTTCCCTTTCCTATTCACCTTCTAACTCTTACGCCGATGACTACCTTCTCGTACTTCCGGATCGGGGCCGCTGCGGCCCTGCTCAGCTGCGGCACACTCAGCGTCGGCCACGCCCAGCAACTGCGCAACGTGGGGCCGTTCGACCAGCTCAAGGCCAGCGGAGCCTGCGACGTCGTGCTAACCCAGGGCCCGGCCACGACGGTGAAAGTGGTGACGGAAGGCGAGTTGGAGCGCTACATCAAAACCGACGTGCAAAACGGCACGCTCACTATTTACCGCGACAAAGACGCGCCTTCGAGCTGGTTCAACAATAAGAAGGTAACCGTGTACGTGACCTGCCCCCGCCTGCGCGGCATCGAAACCAGCGGTGCTTCCGACGTCAAAAGCACTTCTACCTTCGAGGCCGACGAATTCACCATCAAGGCCAGCGGCGCATCGGATGTTACGCTGGGCCTTAATACCCGCCGGCTCACTGTTACGGCCAGCGGCGCGTCGGATATCGACCTTAAGGGGCGCGCCGACCGCCAGCAAATCCGCCTCAGCGGCAGCAGCGACTACAACGCCTACGGCCTGCAAAGCCGCCAGGCCGATGTGCAGGCCAGCGGCTCCTCCGACGCCTACGTTTCGGCCGAGCAGCTCACGTCCCACGCCTCGGGGGCGAGTGATATTCACAACCGCCGCAAGTAGCTTTGCTGGCTGGTGGGTGTAGGTGACAGCTGTTAGCTGATAGCCTCCGTTTGAGAAAAAGCTGTCAGCTAATAACTATTAGCTAACAGCTTTCGCCCACCCAACAGCCAAATAGCGCAACGTATGCCCGAACACCGTCATTTCCTGCTGCACAAACCTTTCGGATACCTTAGCCAGTTTCGCAGCGAGGACGCCCGGGAAGCCCGTAAAAAGCGCTTTTTAGGTGAGCTTCACGACTTTCCGGCCGGCACGATGGCCGTAGGCCGCCTCGATGAACACAGTGAAGGGCTGCTGCTACTGACTACCGACGGTCGGGTGAGCGAACGGGTGCGCCGCAAAGACGTGGAGAAGGAGTACTACGCCCAGGTTGATGGCCGGATAACCGACGAAGCCGTGGCCCAGCTGCAAACCGGCGTCGATATTGGGGTGGATGGGGGCATTTACCGGACGCTGCCCTGCGCCGCCTTCCGCCTGCCCGCCCCGCCCGATTTGCCGCCCCGTACCCGCAAAATTCGCGACGACCGCCACGGCCCGACCAGCTGGGTGAGCATCACGGTAACGGAGGGCAAAAACCGGCAGGTGCGCAAGATGACGGCCGCCGTGGGCTTCCCCACGCTGCGCCTGGTGCGGGTCCGCATCGGGGAAATTGGGCTAGCCACGCTGGCCGCCGGAGAGGTACGGGAAGTACCGGCCCTGCTCTCGCCCGACGCCGCTGCCGTGGGGCTGGTGGAACCAACGTAGGAGAAAGCAGAACGTCATTCCGAGCCTGTGGCGCAGCATTTACGCCAGCTGTTCAGGCAGCGCCACCTAAATCAGCAGATCCGCTTAGTTTAGCAGCCGGGCCACCAGGCTTATGTTATCATATGCGCTACTTTTCCCTGCTACTGGCCCTATGCCTGGGGCTACTGATGCTCCCGGCCTGCCAATCATCGGACCCCGACCCGGCCGCGGCGGCCTACCTGACGGCTATTCCTGACCCCAAAACCCTAGGCGAAACTTACGTCAGCGACCCCGGGCACCTGCTGAGCGCGGCCACCGTGCGCGCCCTCAACGACACGCTCCGCACCCTCGACCAGCGGGGCCTGGCTCATATTGATGTGGCCCTGGTCGCCAGCATCGGAAACGAAGCGCCCAAAACGGCGGCTACGGCGTTGTTTCACCGCTGGAAAATCGGGGACGCGGAAAAGGACAATGGCTTGCTGATCCTACTCGTGCTCGACCAGCACCGCATCGAGTTTGAAACCGGCTACGGGCTGGAAGCCGATTTGCCCGACATCCTTTGCTACCGCATTCAGCAGCGCTACATGGTGCCTGCTCTGCGCGCCCACCATTACGACGAGGCCGTGCTGGCCGGCGTGGCCGCGACTATCCGCCAAATCCGCACCGGTTCCCTGAGCGAAACCGCTCCCGCCGACTCGCTGGCCCCCGCCCAATCGTTCGGCGCGGCCGAGGCAGGAAACGCAGAAGTTGCTCTTGACAAGTACGATCAGGCCAATAGAGCCGCCGCAACTACGAAACCAACCAGCCACTGGAGTACCGCCGGGGCGTTGACCATGTTTCTCAGCGTACTGCTGTTCGTGGTGCTATCGGTGGTGCTGGGCCTCGTAAAAGCCGCCGGACCCTACCGCTGGTGGCTGCTGGTGGGCGGCGTGGGGATGATCGGTGTTGCGTTGCTGGCCTTGCTTACACCCTGGCTTAATTCGCCGTGGGTGGTGGTGGGCTTCTGCTACGGCTGGCTGGCCCTGTACGTGCACGGCTACTTCTGGCGCGTCAGTCGGCAGGCGGCCGCCGATGCGGCGTTGACGAGCCGGCACGCCCAGTATGGGTTTCTGCACCAGGCTCACCACGGCCTGGGGTTTTTGCGGTACCTGTTTCCGCTGGGGCTGGCCCTGTACTGGCCCCGTTACCGCCGCCGCCTGCACCAGCTCCGCGAAACACCCTACGCCTGCCCTACCTGCGCCGCGCCCATGCACAAGCTCGATGAGCAGGCCGACGACGCCCGCCTCCAGCCCGGCCAGGTAGTGGAAGAGCGCATCGAGTCCGTGGATTACGACGTGTGGGAGTGCCCTCAATGCCGGCACACGCTCACCCTCGATTACCTCAACCCGGGCACGAAGGCCCAGCTCTGCGCTCAGTGCCACCACCACACCGCCGAGTTCCGGCCCGACCGGGTGATGGAGCAAGCCACGACCTACAACTCGGGCTGGGGCTGGCAGGTACACGAGTGCGCCTTCTGCGGACACGAAAACCTGGAGCGCTACACCATTGCCCAGATCAGCACCAGCGACTCGGATGGCTCGTCGTCGGGGTCATCATCGGATTCGGGCGGCGACTGGTCGAGCAGCAGTGGGGGCGACTCGGGCGGGGGTGGGGCTGGCAGCAGCTGGTGAGGCCGTTGCCGGGCCAAACCTTCGCTTCAGTCGGGACCGATGGACGCCAGTTGAATTCTGGTGGCGAGGGGTTCCTTTTGCAGAAATTAAAGAGTAACTTTACACACTTTCGCTACTTCGGGGGCCCGCCGCGCCGCGTTATTCGCCGCCGCCCGCGCACCCGCTATCAACCGGTTCGGAAAACCATTTCTGCCCCCGGCCCACCGTCCTTCTGGCCGGCCGAGCCGCCGCTGGGTGGTTTCGACGGCTCTTAGGGGTCGTATATAGGAACTTTGCTAGATTCTGGCCTGTTTACAACCAGATAAGCAGCTTTACACTCGCAGTCCTGTTTCGTTGAAGCGGGCCTTAAAACAAACCAAAAACATTATATGGGTAGATCACAGGCAACCTTCGGTAAAAGGGAAAATGAGAAGAAACGACTGAAGAAGCGCCAGGAAAAGGCGGAGAAGAAGGAGGAGCGCCTCGCAAATTCCAGCAAGGGCCAAGGCCTGGAGGAAATGCTGGCCTACGTCGACGAGAACGGTAACATCGTTGATACTCCCCCGGATCCGACCAAGAAAAAGAAGGAGATTCCACTCGAAAGCATCCGCATCGGCGCCATTCGTCAGGAGGACATCGAGGAGGAAGATCCTATCCGCACCGGCTCGGTCACGTTCTTCAACGACTCCAAGGGCTACGGCTTCATCAAGGATTCCGTGACCCAGCAGAGCGTGTTCGTGCACGCCAACAATTTGGGCGGCAGCACCATCAAGGAAAACGACAAAGTAACGTTTGAGGTAGAGATGGGCCAGAAAGGCCCGAGCGCCTTCAACGTGAAGATAGCGGGCTAATTCCCTCCGCACACGATTAAGCGGCTGAAGCATTCGATGCTTCAGCCGCTTTTTGGTTTACGGCCCAACCCGCCCAGTGCACCACCTGTCTGCACTTCGCGCCGGCTGCCACTCTATTCCCCGTTCCACGTATGCGCAACCTGTTCCTGCTCGCGGCTTTGTTCTTCGGTTCTGCTGCCCAAAGCCCGGCCCCGACCGGCCCCGAACTCATCCGGCAATCCATTGCCTACCACGATGCCCGGGGGCAGTGGCCGAAGCTGCAAACCCGCCTCCATTTCACTACCACCAACCCGGCGGGCCAGACCAGCCCGTTTGAGGTGGAGCTCGATAACCCGGCCGGCTACTTCTGCTACATCAGCCACCGCGACGGGCACGAAATCATCAAGGCCGTGGTGAATGGGCAGGAAGTGCTGCTGCTCGATGGGCGGGCCGAGCTGAGCGAGGCCGAGCGCAAGCAGTACCGCCTCGGGGCCGGCATGGGCCAGCTGATGCGCAACTACTACACTTACCTCTACGGCCTGCCCATGAAGCTTCAGGACGCCGGCACGCTGGTAGCGCCCGAAACCAAACGCCAAACCCTACTCGGCCAGGAGTACGCCACCGCCGAGGTCCGCTACGACCCGGCCGTGGGCACCGACAGCTGGACGTTTTATTTCGACCCGCAGACGAGCGCCCTGCGCGCCTACCGCTTCGACCACAACCGCACGCCCAACGACGGCGAGTACATCACGCTGCGCGGGGAGCTGGCCGTGGAGGGCATCCGAATTCCGCAGGAGCGCAAATGGTACCGCAACGACAACGACAAGCTTTCTGGCCACCGACCTGCTCGTAAGTGCCGAGCCGCTGACCAAGCGGCGGCTGTAACGGGCGCACCGGAATTTAAAAAAGGCCGAGGGCGGCTGCTTTCTAGGAAAGCAGCCGCCCTCGGCCTTTTTTAGGTTCTGGAAAACGGGCTACACGTTGCCGCCGTCCAGCGAGTTCAGGTTCTGCTCTGCCTCGGCCGCGTCGGTGGTAGTGGTAGCGTCAGTTCTATCCGTATCAGGAGCGGCAAAGAAGCCGGTGCGCTGGGCCAATACGCCCAGGCCAGCGGCCAGCAGGGCGGCACCGCCCACTACTTTCTGGGTGGTGCTCAGCTTACCCAGGCCGCTCTTTTTGCCCAGCTTTTTAAGCGACTTCAGCACGGTCTTCTTCTTAGCCGGCTTGATCTTTTTGGCCATTTTAGGCTTATCTTTTGAGGTCTTTTTCATGAGGCAGGGAAAGGAAGTGAAACGGGATGAGAAAGATGATTCTGTGAGCCCTGGCCCCCGCTTGCGCTGGGTCGCGGGCCGGGACCAGGGGCATTACTCAACGGCAAAGTCGGAGGCTCGGGAGGCCGGCCGCCGGCCCTTACCGGGTTTGGCCGGCTTCCGGTTTTTGTGGGCGGC
The DNA here is from genome assembly GCA_963711295.1 of uncultured Cytophagales bacterium. Classification (GTDB taxonomy): domain Bacteria; phylum Bacteroidota; class Bacteroidia; order Cytophagales; family Hymenobacteraceae; genus Hymenobacter. Next base: position 355,494 of record CAVQDF010000001.1, on the reverse strand, counting down.
AGAAGCGTCAGCAGATGCTTCGTCCGCTACCTCCTCGGTCGCAGTGGCGGCAGTGTTGGTCAGCAGGCGGGGCCACGAGGCGCGGTCGGGCGTAACAGCCTCTACGGCCTGGCCAATGCGGTGGCGCTCCAGGTAAATAACACCGGCCACCACCAGGGCCAGTCCGCCCGCCAGCTTCTGGCCGGTACTGAGCTTGGCTATTTCGTCGGTCACCTGCCGGAACTTGCGGATGGACAGCGCCGTCGAGGACAGCAAGTCGTCGGCAATAGCTTCCTGCCGGGCGTGTTTTTTCTTTTTTTTCTTGTGTTTGGCCATTGCGGAGTGGGCTATCGAACCTAAAAAACACCAGTCAAGCGGCCATTTTTGGCCTGATTCTCAGGATGTATGGTATTCGCAGGTTTGCCCTGTAAGGTTGTTTATTTATTGCCGTTTCGCGCCCTCCGGTCGGTGGCAAGGGCCTACTTAGCCCGAGCAGCATGCAGCAGGTTGGCCCCTTGTTGTAATGCCGGCCGGCAATGGTAGCAGCAATTACTTATGCTACTTATTGCTGTAGTGGCTGATCAACAGGCTTGACGATGGCCCCAGATAATTCCGGAGTTGAAATGCTTCAGTTCACGTACCCATTCAGTGCCAACCAACTGCTTATCAGGACATAGTAATTAGACAAATAAGCCAGCCAGCATTGATTGCCGGACAAGGTTGCGCGCACTATTTTTACAGGAATTCCTGTGGCTTATTGCTACCACCTTATTCCTTCTTACTTATTTCTTTTGATGACACGCTTATTCTGTTTTTGCGGCCTGATCCTGAGCCTGGTATCCTGCTCACCCCGCATGATTGTCAGCACCAGCCCGCTGGCTGGTTCGATCCAGTCCCCGGCCACCGTTGCGCCGGCAACGGGCTTTTTGGTTATTGCTGAAGACGAGCCTTTCTCGGGGCCGGCCGAGGAGTTGGGCGACATTATCATCCGCGATTCGGGCCTGACGCTCGTCTGCGACTATGAAACGGTGGTGGGCCTGGCCTCCGATAAAGCCCGGGCGCTGGGAGCCAATGCCCTCCGCATCTACGAGCACCGGCAGCCATCGATGTGGCTCAGCTCCTGCCACCAGATTCGAGCCAAAGCCCTGCGACTGCCCGACTTAACGCCCTACGAGCGGGAGGTAGTCTGGCTCCCCGGCCGGCCGTTGAAACTGGCTGATTTCAAGGGTAGCCTGGAAAACCGACCGTTTCAGGCGGCCACCAGCAGCAGCATCCGCTACCGCTACACCGGCCTGGGCCTGGGCAAAATCCGGTTCATCGCCGAAACCTATTTCAGCTGCCCCGACTCCTACTTCAAGCCTTCGAAAGCCGATTCGGCGGTGCTGGCCCACGAGCAGGTGCATTTCGACATTACCGAACTCCACGCCCGCCGCTTCGTGCAGCAGCTACAGAAGCAGGTAGCCAACAGCCGCGAACTGGAGCAGAAGCACGCCGCCCTGTTCAAACAGCTCCTCTCCGACTGCCAGATTATGCAGGACGCCTACGACACCGAGGCCTACGCCGACTACAACCGGGTAACGGCCTGGCAGCAGCGCCTGGCCCACGAGCTGGCTGCGCTACAACCCTACGCCGATAAAACCCTCACCTTCAAGGTAGCGCTCTAAGCTTACTTCTATTACTGTTATCATGCGTTTTCCCCGCTTACTGGGCCATGTGCCCGGCGCCCTGCTGCTAACGAGCTGCACGGTGTTCAGCCCCTACCACAACACGGCCGACTATTGGTACCACCACAGCCTGAGTAAGCAGGAGAAAGCGGAGGTTGTAGCCCGGGGCCAGCTACTAAAGAACTGGGTGGGCACCAACGCTAAAGGCGACACCGTGCGGGGGCCCCTACTAGTGGGCCAGGATAGCCGGGGCCGGTTTGTGTTCACCGAGCTAGGCACCTGGCAGTACCGGTACCAGGGGGCGGCGGCCAAGGGCTGGCGGGCGGCCGTGCTCGATTCCATCGTGCACGACGACTACGGCAATATTCGCTACCGGGCCGAGCGCCTGGATGAAAACCAGGACAGCACGGGTCGTTACTTATTCGAGCAATGGACCAGTACCCAGACCGATAGCCTGCGCCAGGTAGTGACCTCCTACTATCCCAACGGCCAGATTCGCTTCCGGCAGCATATCACCGTCGTCAATCCGGATGAGCTGGTTAAGGATTACGCCAAGCAGAAGCAGCTCACCGGCATGGAGGCCTACGACGAAGCCGGCCAGCCGATTTCCGCGCAGCAGGTAGAAAAGCTGCTCTACGTCTGGTACATGCCGCACATTTCAATGAAGAAGCAGCAGTAGCAAGCACGCTTAGTACTTAAGGCCAAATGCAAAAGCGGCTGCAGCTCTCACGAGTTGCAGCCGCTTTTGCATTTGGCCAGTAACCGGAATTACATGTGGATAGCCCGGTTCTCGGTGGCGGCGAGACACGCTTCCTTCATGGCTTCGGCGTAGGTGGGGTGGGCGTGGCTCATGCGGGCCACATCTTCGGCCGAGGCGCGGAACTCCATGGCCGTCACGGCTTCGGCAATCAGGTCGGCGATGCGGGGACCAATCATGTGGACGCCCAGGATTTCGTCGGTCGTCTTGTCGGCCAGCACTTTCACGAAGCCGTCGAGGTCGCCGGAGGCGCGGGCGCGGCCCGAGGCGCGGAAGGGGAAGTTGCCGGTTTTGTAGGCCCGGCCGTCCTCCTTGAGCTGCTCCTCGGTGTAGCCTACGCCGGCCGCTTCGGGCCAGGTGTACACCACGCCCGGAATGAGCAGGTAGTTGATGTGGGGTTTCTGGCCGGCGATGGTTTCGGCCACGAATACCCCTTCTTCCTCAGCCTTGTGGGCCAGCATGGCCCCGCGCACCACGTCGCCGATGGCGTAGATGCCGGGCACGTTGGTTTGCAGGTGCTCATCGACCTTGATGCGGCCACGCTCCTCCATCTCGATGCCGGCAGCTTCCAGGTTCACGCCCGCCGTGTAGGGCGAGCGGCCCACCGCTACCAGGCAGTAGTCGCCTTCCACTTTCACCTCCTCGCCCTTGGGGCTGGTGGCAGTTACCGTTACCACGTCGCCGGCGCGGGTGGCGCCGGTTACCTTGTGGCCGAGCATGAACTTGATGCCGGTTTTGCCCAGCACGCGCTTGAGCTCCTTGCCAATGCTGCCATCCATGGTGGGCACCAGCGAATCGGTGTACTCAATCACGGTTACCTCCGAGCCCAGGCGGGCATAGATGGAGGCCATTTCGAGGCCGATAACGCCGCCGCCAATCACGATGAAGCTCTTGGGCACCTCGCGGATGTTCAGCGCTTCGGTGCTCGTGATGATGCGCTCCTTGTCCTGGCTGATGAAGGGCAGCACGGTGGGCTTGGAGCCGGTGGCGATGATGACGTTCTTGGTCTCGATCTGCTGCTCCTCGCCGCCGTTGGTGGGCACGATTTTGATGTGCGTTTTATCGACGAACGAGCCCAGGCCGTGGAGCACGTCGATTTTATTTTTCTTCATCAGGTACACGATGCCGTCGGTGTTGGCTTTTACCACCCCGTTCTTGCGGTCGTTCATCTGGGGCATGTTCACCCGCAAATCGCTCAGCTCAATGCCGTGCTCCTGGAACACGCTATGGGCATTGTGGTAGTGCTCGGAAGAGTCGAGCAGGGCCTTGCTCGGAATGCAGCCCACATTGAGGCAGGTGCCGCCCAGCGTGTCGTACTTCTCGATAAGGGCGGTTTTGAGCCCCAGCTGAGCGCAGCGAATGGCGGCTACATAGCCGCCCGGCCCCGAGCCGATGACGGTAACGTCGTATTGATTCATAAGTAAGCGGAGTGAATTCGGTGGAAATCAACTAAGCGCAAAGGTACTCCTGATTTGCAGACGACCGAAGGCGCGGGCCCCGGCCGGCTCCGGGTCAGGGCTTAGTCGGCCACGTAATCGGCCAGGTACTGGTAGGGCTCGGTGAGCTGACCGCCAGTGGCGATGGTGGCCCGCCGAATCACGTCGTCGGGGCCGTTATCGGCCAGCAGATGGGGCAGCACGTGGGCAATGAGCTGGCGGCCGAAGTCGCGCGAGGCGTTGCGGGGCAGCTCGCAGGGCAGGTTATCGACGGCCATTACGGTGAGGTGATCGGGGGCCGAGTAGGCAGACTCCAGCGCAGCGGTAGCAGGGTTGTAGTCGTAGGCCGGCTCCTGAATGGTGGTACTGCGCTTGGTGGTCGGGATGGAGCCATCGACGTCGCAGGTAACGTCGGCGATGGTGTTGATGCGGAAATCGGGGCGGCGGGTGTCGGCCTCGCTGAACAGGCGCGGGGCCGCCGGGTGCCAGTAGGCGCAGGCAATGAGCAGGTCGGTGACGGGCAGGTACTTGCCGAACGTCGACTCGTACTGCTCGGGGTGGCGGTGGAAATCGGGCGTGTCCCAGACCCGGCCGTCGCGGCGGCGGTTGTAGTCGGAGGAGCGCAGCTGGGTATACACGGGCTCGTTGAAATCGAGGTAGAGGTAGTCGTAAACGCTCACCCGCCGAATGCCCATCAGGTCGAGCACTTCCATGGCCCCCTGGGCCACCCGGCCCGAGCCCGTTACGGCCATTTTGATGGCCGGCAGCTTTTTCACTTTGAAGAATTCCTCCTGCATGTCCTCCATATCGGCGCACTCGTAGGCCGGCTTGAGGCGGAACAGGCCGTGCTTGCGCCCGTAGGTGAGCAGCCCGTTGTAGGCGCCCACAATGCCGGCCCAGCGCCCAAAGGCGACAATGCGGCTGCCCTGCTCGTCGGTCAGCAGCTCGTAATCGACCAGCGTGATGTTGCGGGCCAGCACCTGGCGCAGCAGCTCACGGTTGGCCGGCTGCTTTTTGATGGTGTGGGAAAAGAAGAAGTACGTTTTGTTGGGCAGCAGCTCGGCTATGGGCACTTCCTTCACGCCCATGAGCACGTCGCAGTCGGCCACGTCGGGGCGGACCTCAATATCCAGGTCGCGGTACTCCTGGTCGGTAAAGGCCCGGATTTCGCTTTGCTGGGCCACTATCGTCAGGCCCGGAAACTGGTCCTGGGCCTCAATGCACTTTTTGGGGGTGAGCGGCACGCGCTTATCGGGCGGGGTTTTGCCTTCGCGGAGCAGGCCAATGGTAATGGGGCGCATAGAAATAGAGCTGGATGGGAAGTAAGCGTTAAAGGTAACAAGCCCGGCCAAGTTGTGGCCGGTTGGGTGGGTTGCTGCTTGGTAACTGCTGCGCAACAAAGCCGCGGGCCGTTCCGGCGACAGCGCGGAAACGGCTGCAGGGGCCGCTAACCGATAAAACTACCTGATAAACAAGCCGCTAACCACTGTCTTTACCAGCCTGCCAACATCAGGCACCTGGGTTACCATAAGGGCTGATGCGGTGATGTGGCCAATGAAGCAACCGATCAGCCAGCCTTGCGGCCCTTGCTGGTGCGCATTAAAGCTATTCCCGAGCCACTACTGTAGCTGTTGCGACATTAGCCTGCTACCTAGCACTTAGCTGACCGAAGCTCTTAACCGGAATAATACGAACCGGCTCTAAAAAACGGCTCTTCACGGCCTTGCTATCTGCTAGCACCCCAAACATTTCCCCGCTTATCGGTTTAAGGGTGAAGCCTTTTCGCGCTACCTTTGTTGAGGTCCCCTACGGGCCTTTCCGTTGCCACCCTCATTCCTGTTTTTATGTTGCTGAAGACCAAGCCCGCCGATGTGTTTGTCGACCGCCACAATGGTCCCGACGCCGCCGGTGTTGCCCACATGCTGCGCGTTATCGGCGTGGAGTCGATCGACCAGCTCATCGACGAAACCGTACCGGCTGCCATTCGCCTTAAAAAGCCCCTGAACCTGCCTACCGCCCTCACCGAGCGGGCTTTTCTGGCCAAGTTCAAGGGTATTGCCGAAAAGAACCGCCTGTTCAAGAACTACATCGGCCTGGGCTACCACCCCACCCAGCTGCCGGCCGTCATTCAGCGCAACATCCTCGAGAATCCGGGCTGGTACACCGCCTACACGCCTTACCAGGCCGAAATTGCCCAGGGTCGCCTCGAGGCCCTGATCAATTACCAGACGATGGTGATGGAGCTCACGGGCCTTGAAATTGCCAACGCCAGCCTGCTCGACGAAGGCACTGCCGCCGCCGAAACGCTGCACATGTTCCACTCGCTGAGCAAGAAGAAGTCGGCTACCCGGTACTTCGTTTCGGAGCAGGTGCTGCCCCAGACCATCGACGTGCTGCGCACCCGCGCCACGCCCCTGGGCATTGAGCTCATCATCGGCGACCACCGCACGGCCGACCTCACCGATGAGTCGCTGTTCGGCGCTATCCTGCAATACCCGGCCGCCGACGGCGCCGTGTACGACTACACCGATTTCATCGCGAAGGCCCACGAAAGCAACCTGTTCGTAACCGTGGCCGCCGACCTGCTGTCGCTGACGCTGCTGACGCCTCCCGGCGAGATGGGCGCCGATGCCGTGGTAGGCAACTCCCAGCGCTTTGGTGTGCCCATGGGTTACGGCGGACCCCACGCCGGCTTCCTGGCCACCAAAGACGCCTTCAAGCGCGTGATTCCCGGCCGCATTATCGGCCAGAGCATCGACGCGGCCGGCAACAAGGCCTACCGCATGGCCCTGCAAACCCGCGAGCAGCACATCCGCCGCGAAAAGGCCACCAGCAACATCTGCACCGCCCAGGTACTGCTGAGCGTGCTGGCCGGCATGTACGCCGTGTATCACGGCCCCCAGCGCATCCGCCAGTTCGCCAGCAACATCCACGCCCTCACCCGCACCCTCGACGCCGAGCTGCATGCCCTGGGCCTGGATCAGCGCAACAAGTTCTACTTCGATACGCTCGACATCAAGCTCGAAAGCCGGGAGCTGCAAACCGCCATCCGGCAGGAAGCCGAGTCGGCGGGCATCAACTTCCGCTATTTCGAGGAGCACGGCTCGCCCCGCGTGGGCATCAGCCTCAACCAGAACACGGAAATTGAAGACGTGCAGGACATTGTGGCCGTATTCGCCAAAGTGCTTGGCCGCGACGTGCGCCAGGTAGCCCTGCCCGAGGAGGTAACGGTGAACTGGGACGACGTGCTCATTCGCAAGAGCGAGTACCTGACCCACCCCATCTTCAACTCCCACCACTCCGAGCACGAGATGCTGCGCTACATGAAGCAGCTCGAAAACAAGGACCTGAGCCTGGCGCACTCCATGATTTCGCTCGGCTCGTGCACCATGAAGCTCAACGCCACCGCCGAGATGATTCCGGTGACCTGGCCTGAAATCGGGGGGCTGCACCCGTTCGCGCCCCGCGAGCAGGCGGCGGGTTACACCGAAATCTTCCAGGACCTGGAAAAGTGGCTGTGTGAGGTAACCGGCTTCGATGCCGTGAGCCTGCAGCCCAACTCGGGCGCCCAGGGCGAGTACGCCGGCCTGCTGGCCATTAAAGGCTACCACGATGCCCGCGGCGACCAGCACCGCAACGTGGCCCTGATTCCGGCCTCGGCCCACGGCACCAACCCCGCCTCGGCCGTTATGGCCGGCATGACGGTGGTCGTGGTGAAAAGCACCGAGGAAGGCAACATCGACGTGGCCGACCTCAAGGCCAAGGCCACGCAGTACGCCGACCGCCTGAGCTGCCTGATGGTGACTTACCCCAGCACCCACGGCGTGTACGAGGAAACCATCATCGACATCTGCGCCACCATTCACGAGCATGGCGGCCGGGTGTACATGGACGGTGCCAACATGAACGCCCAGGTAGGCCTGACTTCGCCCGCCATCATCGGGGCCGATGTGTGCCACCTGAACCTGCACAAAACGTTCTGCATCCCCCACGGCGGCGGCGGACCCGGCGTAGGCCCCATTGGCGTAGTAGCCGACCTGGCCCCCTACCTGCCCGGCCACGTACTCGTCGACGCTGATGGCCGCACGGCCAGCGCCGTTACCTCGGCCCCCTGGGGCTCGGCCAGCATCCTGCCCATCAGCTACGCTTACATCAACATGATGGGCGGCGAAGGGCTGACCCAGGCCACGCGCATCGCCATTCTGAACGCCAACTACCTCAAGGCCCGCCTAGAAGAGCACTACCCCGTGCTCTACACCGGCTCGAACGGCCGTTGCGCCCACGAAATGATTCTCGACTGCCGCCAGTTCAAGAAGGCCGGCATCGAGGTGGAGGACATTGCCAAGCGCCTGATGGACTACGGTTTCCATGCACCCACCGTAAGCTTCCCGGTAGCCGGCACCCTGATGGTGGAGCCGACCGAATCGGAAAGTACCGAGGAGCTGGACCGCTTCGTGGAGGCCATGGTTTCGATCCGGCAGGAAATTGCCGAGGTGGAGGCCGGCCGGGCCGATGCCAAGGACAACCTGCTCAAGCACGCCCCCCACACCGCCGCCACCGTGCTCGTCCACGACTGGACCCGCCCCTACTCGCGCGAGCAGGCCGTGTACCCCACCGAGTACGCCCGGGCCTACAAGTTCTGGCCGGCCGTTTCGCGTATCGACTCGGCCTACGGCGACCGGAACCTCATCTGCTCCTGCACTTCCATCGAGGAATACGTGGACGCCGAAGAGCAGCTCGTAGCTACCGACAAAGGACCGTCGTACTAGAGCTTAGAGCTTAGAGCTTAGAGCTTAGAGCTTAGAAGTATATGAAAGAGGCCCCGCAACGGTTGTTGCGGGGCCTCTTTATTTATTGGGAAAACCTGGTACAGCTAACAGCTAACAGCTAACAAAGCTACCGCTTGCCGAAGCAGGTGCGGTACATGAAGCCGGACTGGGTTTTACCGTCGGCCGTGACGCGCACTTTCACGAAATAGGCGCTTACCGTGTCCATTACCTGTACTTGCTGGCCGGCGGCAATAGTGGCTAGTTGCTGCGAGTCCTTGGTCATACCGTCGTAGAGAATGCACTCCACTACCGAATCATATGCTACCGGTCCCGTAGTGGGCCGCTTGGAGCGGGAATCTTCCCGCGCTGTGCCGCAGGAAGCCAGTAAAACCAGCGCGCCGAAATAGAGTAATTTTTTTTTCATGGATTAGGCAGGAACGGTTGAGTTGGCAAAAGATAAAAATATTTTTAGTCGGAAAGCACTTTTCTTTGTTTTTCACCCCGCCAGTTACCGGGCAATACCTTGCGTTTCGCCGGGAACGTGCGACCCCTCCAAACTGTTACTAAGCCACACCCGGACGACTTGCGTAAGCAATACTTTTCCGGTTATCTCATTCCTGACTTTACCTGCTACTATGAACCGCATTTCCCGTTCTCTATTCCGCCCGCTGGCCTACTCGGTATTGGGCCTGAGCCTGTTGCTGGGAGTCACCAGCTGCGCTACCACCGCCCGCGTCGGCGTCACGTCCGACTTCGACCACTCCGTTAATTTCCGCGCCTACCGCACCTGGGCTTGGTATCCGCAACAGCGCAACGACACCGAGGGCGGTCCGGCTCAGGGCTACGAGTCGTTCCTCGACAAGCGCATTCGTAAGGCCGTTGAACAGCAACTTGCCCTCAAGGGCATGACGCTGGTTGAGGCCTCCGCCAACCCCGATGTATACCTGGCTTATAGTGCCCGCGTGGAGGATAAGCAGCGCTCCACCGGCAACCCCTATGGTCCTTACGGTTACCCCTACTACGGGTATGGCTACGGCTACGGCAGTCTCTACAACCGCGGCTACACGACCGAGTATAAGGCCGGCACCCTGATTCTGGACTTCGTGGACGCCACCCGCAAGGAGTTGGCTTGGCGCGGCCAGGGCCAGGCTCAGGTTGACAACCAGACTATTTCGGAGCCCGAAGTGCAGCGCATCGTCACTAGCATTCTCGAGAACTACCCGCCCCAGGATGGCCGCCCGACCCGTTCGCAGGCCGTACGATAAAATAGCCTTTGGCTTCGCTTAATACAAAGACCCTTCCGGCTGCTGTCGGAAGGGTCTTTTTGTTGCTAGTTGGGCGCTTCGGGTTAGACGGGCTTAAATCGGTACGTTAACGTGGCGCTCGGCGTGGTAGCTGGAGCGCACCAGCGGGCCGCTTTCCACGTACTTGAGGCCGCGGCGCAGCCCTTCCTCGCGGTAGTGCGCAAACAGGTCGGGGTGAATAAACTCGGCTACTTCGATATGGCGCTTGGTAGGCTGCAGGTACTGGCCCAGCGTGAGAATGTCGAGGCCGTTGGCCACGAGGTCGTCCATGGCCTGGTACATTTCGTCCTGCTTTTCGCCCAGGCCCAGCATAATGCCCGACTTGGTGCGCTTGCCGGCTGCCTTGGTGCGCCGGATCTGCTCCAGGCTCCGGTCGTACTTGGCTTGGGGGCGCACGAGGCGGTAGAGGCTACCCACGGTTTCCATGTTGTGCGACACCACTTCCTGGCCGCCGGCAATCATGGTGTCGAGGGCATCCCAGTTAGCCTTTACGTCCGGAATCAGGGTTTCGATGGTGGTGCTGGGGCTCAGCTGCTTGGTCTGCACCACCGTTTCGTACCACACGCTCGCGCCACGGTCCTTCAGCTCGTCGCGGTTTACCGACGTGAGCACGGCGTGCTTGACGCCCATCAGGTGAATGGCCTCGGCCACCCGGCGGGGCTCGTCAAGGTCGTACTCGGTGGGGCGGCCGGTGGCCACGGCGCAGAACGAGCACGACCGGGTGCAGACGTTGCCCAGAATCATGAACGTGGCCGTACCCGCGCCCCAGCACTCGCCCATATTCGGGCAGTTGCCGCTCTCGCAGATCGTGTGGAGCTTATGTTCGTCGACAAGGCGGCGGACGTTGGCGTAGGCCGGGCCTACCGGCAGCTTCACGCGCAGCCAGTCGGGCTTGCGGGGCTTGGCTGGGGCAGCCGGCCTCGGGCTGAATAATGGGCAGGGTCAGCAACAGTTCATCCATGTTGCAAAGGTAAGAGGATTGGCTCAGGGAAAATTCCCGCTCCTAAGACAATTCCACCCGGCCGGGGGTTTCGGCCGCCGCGTTTTGCTAAAAAGCTACGGGAGGAAAGAATTACCTCCTTCCTCCCGTACTTCTTATTGCGTTGCTGGAAATCAGTTCCGGCTACCCAGGTAAACCGTCAGGTACACCGAGGGCAGAAACCGGTCGTTGAGCGACTCGTCCGACGCCTGCGCTACCCGGATGATGGCTGGGGTAGTGGTATAAAACTCGGCCAGCGCGCCTACCTCCACGCCGGCTACGGCGTCGCGGTAGCGGCCGTATTCGAAACTCAGGGCTGCCCGGGCATGCGCGCCGACCAAAAACTTGGTGCTGCCGACCCCGGAAAACAACGGGGCACGATCCAAGATGAACCGCTGGTCGCGGTGCACCAATGGGTCATACTGCTCGTTGCGGACGTCGGTGGGCTGCGAGTTACCGTTGGTGCGCTCCGAGTAATCGTAGCTGATAAAGTAGGGCATCAGCAGCCCAATAGACGGTCCGGCTCCAAACAGCCCATTCACCTGCACGCCGGCATCGGGGGCCTTGCGGAAAATTACGCGCTGGAGCCCTACGGTGGGCCGCACCGAATACAGGTAATTGCTTTTGCCGTTGATAATAGTGCCCCCGTAACCGGTAGGAATTTTATCCTCTTTCGGATGCTTGATTTCCACCGCCTCGATGCTCCAGAAGCGGGCCCAATCCTGATTGAGCAAATGGGTTGAGCGCACAGAAACGCCCCCAATCAGACCACCGCGGGTATTAAAATTGAGGCCGTAAGTGAACTCCTTACGGTAGGAGGGTTCATCGTTGCTGGTAACAGCTTTCTGTTGGGCCTGAGCCTGGCCACCGATGAGCAGCAGTGCCAACGCCAGCGCGGGGCCACAAACAAGCGAAGTACGCACGGGTTGAAAACGCATAAAAGATTGGCTGGAAAACCGCTGGTCCAACGGCTTACGGCCGCCAACCCTGTCGAAAGTACGTAAATTTACCCGCATACCACGCTTTAAAATCAACTAACCATGAGCACTGCCACCGCCCGTTACGCCGGCCAATTGCGTACCGAAACCACCCATTCGGCCTCCGGTAACACTATTATGACCGACGCCCCCATTGATAACCACGGCCGGGGCGAAGCGTTTTCCCCAACCGACCTGGTCTGCAGCGCCCTGGGCTCGTGCATGATGACCATCGTGGGCATTGTGGCCGACCGCCACGGCCTCGACCTGACGGGCGCGACCTGGGACGTAACCAAGCACATGCTGGCCGATCCGCGGCGCATTGGCCAGATTGACGTGACGTTCCGGCTACCGGCCGCGCTGGAGCAGAAGACGCGTGCGCTGCTCGAAAGAGCCGCTCATACCTGCCCGGTAGCCCTCAGTCTGAACCCCGAAATCAAGCAGCAGGTTCAGTTCATCTATGAGTAGTGAGATGGTAGAGATGGTGAAATGGTGAGTTGATGTTCGGGGGGCCTGTTTGCGCCATGTGCGCCGGCAGGCCTCCCGAACATCAACTCACCATTTCACCATCTCTCCATCTCACTCTATTTTCCCAACGCCTGCTTTACTTCGCTGAGCTTGATGCCCATGTGCGAGGCGTGGTAGCTGCACTCGCCGTTCTGAATGAGCAGCAGTTGCGGCGACTCGTGGGCGACGCTGAACTTCTGGGCAATTTCCTGGGAAATGGGGCGGTAGCGCAGCAGGTCGAGGTAGTAGATTTTCGCGTTATCGAGGCCGGCATCGTCCCACTGCCGGTCGACCTTGCCCTTGGCCATGGCACTGATGGAGCAGGTAGTGCTGTGCTTGAAGATGACGACGGGCTGCTCGAATGATTCGCGCGCAATATCGGTGAGCTGTTCGGATTGGGTGAGGGGTTGCCAAGGGGTCATAGACAGAAATTCACGGGAAGAAAATGGGGCCTTACTGCAATGGTGCAGCATTGGGCGTTTTACGCAGACGCAAATGCAGGCGGGATGGTTCGCTCACGCGCGGGGCGCCGTCGCGGCCGAAGCGGTAGCCGGCCCGGCCGTCGCGGGGGGGCGAAGCAGCCAGCCGGCCGCCGGCTTCGGGCTTTAGCTCCTGCTTGCTTACCACCAGATGCGACTCTTTGTAGCGGGCGTCGAAGCGGCGGGCGTCTTGCAGGGCTTTGCGGTTGGCCGCCCGCTGGCTGCCGCGGCTGGTTTCTTCCAGCTGGGCCCGGGCCTCGGGGGCCGCGAGGGCGAGCAGCAATGCTCCGAGTAGCAGATAACGCATCTGATGGCTAGTTTTATAGATGAGGTAAACGGGACGCTGGCCGGTTGGGCTGCTTCTACGTAAGTGTACGAAATTTCAGAAGGGAAGGGTGATGCCCAGGATTTTGCGGTTCCGGTCTTTGTGCTTGAGGCGGCGGCGCTTGTACTTGGGCTTCTTGAGCAGGCCGTTTTTATCGTAGCTGTTTTTCTGGGTTTTTACGGCCTCCCGCTCCACATCGAGGGGCCGGCCGTCGGCCGATTCGTTGCCGGGGGTGCGGCCCTTCTTCACTTTGGGCTGGGGCGGCCCCTGGGGGTTGGGCAGGCGGTAGCTGTGGCAGGCCGGGGCCACGAGCAGCAGTGCCGCCAGCCCCAGCAACCCCAGTTGTCGCCCGAGCCGGGCGGCCCGCGTGGTTGGCTTATGTGTCATCGTCTTGTTCACCCTGCAAAATACTATGATTACCCGTGGTGGTGGCCGCTAGGCACATCACAATTGGCTTAGTAGCCGCGCATCTTTTCTACGGCTTCGCGCAGGCGCTGGCGGGGCAGAAAATCCTGTTCCAGCGAGGGGGCGAAGGGCACGGCCGTATCGAGGGAGGCCACGCGCATGATGGGCGCATCGAGGCTGCGGAAGCAGTTTTCGGCCACCCAGGCCCCGATTTCGCCGCCCATACCGCCCGTTAGGGTGTCTTCGTGGAGCAGGATGAGGCGGCCGGTTTTTTCCACGGTGCGGCGCACGGCGGCCTCGTCCCAGGGCAGCAGGGTGCGCAGGTCGAGAATGTCGCAGCTCAGGTTCAGCTCGTCGGCCAGGGCGCTGGCCCAATGCACGCCGGCCCCGTAGGTCACGATGCTCATCTCCTCGCCCTCGCGTACCAGCGCGGCCTGCCCGATGGGCGTGGTGTAGTAGGCATCGGGCACCGGGGCCGAGAGGCTGCGGTAGAGCAGCTTGTGCTCGAAGAACAGCACCGGGTTGGGGTCTTCGATGGCGGCGCACAGCAGGCCTTTGGCATCGTGGGGGTTGCTGGGGTACACCACCTTCAGGCCCGGCGTGTGGGTAAACCAGGCTTCGTTGCTCTGACTGTGGAAGGGTCCGGCGGCGCTGCCGGCCCCGGTAGGCATGCGAATCACCACGTCGGCGTTCTGGCCCCAGCGGTAGTGGCTTTTTGCCAGATTGTTGATGATCTGGTTGAAGCCGCAGGTCACGAAATCGGCGAACTGCATTTCCACCATGGCCTTTTTGCCCCGGATGCTCAGTCCCAGCCCCGCGCCCACAATAGCCGATTCGCAGAGTGGCGTGTTGCGCACCCGGCCCTTGCCAAACTGCGCCACGAAGCCGTCGGTAATCTTGAACACGCCCCCGTACTCGGCAATATCCTGGCCCATGAGCACCAGCTCCGGAAACCGCTCCATGCTCTGGCGCAACCCGTCGGAAATAGCATCGACGTAGCGTTTGTCGGTAGTTGATTCAGTTGTCAGTTGTTGGTTGTCAGTTGTCATCGGTCTGTTCTGCTCATCACCTGACAACTGACAACCAGCAACTGACAGCTCGCCAACCGCAGCGTACATATCGGCCAGCTCGCGGGCGGGGTCGGGGGTCGGCAGGGGCTCGGCGTCGGCTTCTTTCAGGCCTTCCTCGATTTCGCGCTTGATGGTTTCGCGGTAGCGCATGCGGGCCTCCTCGTCGAGAATACCTTCCTGCAGCAGCCACTTCTCGTAGGTTTCTACCGGGTCTTTCTGGGCCCACTCCGCAAACAGCTCCTGGGGCACGTACTTGGTGCCGCTGGCCTCCTCGTGGCCGCGCATCCGGAACGTGAGGGCTTCGAGCAGCACCGGGCCGGGCTTCTGGCGCAGGTCTTCGGCCAGGCGCTTCACGGTGTCGTACACTTCGAGCACGTTGTTGCCATCGACCTGCACGGCTTCCATGCCGTAGGCGGGGCCTTTATCGACGAAGTAGCGGAAGCGGAACTGCTCGTTGGAGGGCGTACTGAGGCCGTAGCCGTTGTTTTCGATGATGAAGATAACCGGCAGCTGCCAGACGGCGGCCACGTTCAGCGCCTCGTGGAAGTCGCCCTCCGAGGCCCCGCCGTCGCCGCTGTAGGTTACCGTGACGCGGGGCTTCTCGTCGAGCACATCGGCCAGGGCAATACCGCCGGCCACGGCCAGCTGGGGCCCCAGGTGCGAAATCATGCCCACAATGTGGTGCTCGTTGGTGCCGAAATGGAAGCTCCGGTCGCGGCCCTTGGTAAAGCCGCTGGCCTTGCCCTGCCACTGCGCAAACAGCCGGCCCAGGGGCACATCGCGGCCCGTAAACACGCCCAGGTTGCGGTGCAGGGGCAGAATGTACTCGTCGGGCTCCAGGGCCAGCGTACTGCCCACCGAAATGGCCTCCTGCCCGATGCCCGAAAACCACTTGCTCACCTTGCCTTGCCGGAGCAGAATCAGCATTTTTTCCTCAATCAGCCGGGGCTTGAGCAGGTGGCGGTACAGGTGGAGCAGCGTGTCGTTGGAGTAGTCCTTGCGGTCGAAATGCATAGTGGGAAGGCAGATAGCGGGTGGGTAGGGCCAAAAGTACGGGTTTGGGTGAGAAGGGAAATAATTGGGGCTGGTTTGTGCAATCTGCCTGCCTCATGCATCTATCTTCGGGGCCGTATTCGCCTTCCCTCCTACTTATCCTATATGGTCCGATTGCTACCCCTCGGTTTGCTGCTACCCTTGTCCATACCTACGCTGGCTCAGCAACCCGACACCCTTAGCCCGCGCCCGGTGGCAGTGCAGCTGCCGGCAACGGACTCCCTTGGGTCCGCCTTCCTATTAGGCCGGGGAGTTTTGCTTACGCAGTTTAGCTGCTGTACGACGGGTACTCCCGTCACCGGTACGTCAATCCCACTAGTGCCCCTCCTGCCCCTGCAGGAGCAGCTCCGGCAGGTGGCCGGGGTGCAGGCCACACCCTACTCGGGGGCACCGGGGGCCAATGTAGCGGTGCGGATTCGGGGGGCGGCCAGCCTCTCGGGCAACGCCCAGCCGCTGTATGTGGTCGATGGGGTGCCGGTGTTCCAGCACACCTTTCAGCCGGGAAACAGCAACAACATCGGCGGCATCGTGCCGGCCGAAACCGTGGAGTTGGACAATAATCCGCTGCTGAGCATTCCCAATGAGGATATTGCGCAGGTGGAAATTCTGAAGGGCGGCTACGAAACCGCCCTCTACGGTTTCCAGGGCATCAACGGCGTCATTCGCATTACCACCCGTCGGGGCCAGACCGGCAAGCTGCGCCTGCGCTATGCAGGCTACGGGGGCGTGCAGCGTACCCGTAGCCGTTACGACCTATTCGATGCCCAGGAATACGCCACCCTCCGCAACGAGGTGAACCAGCGCTCCGGCCGCTCTCCCGAATACACCCCGGACCAAATCGAGGCCCTGGGCCGGGGCACCGACTGGCAGGACGAGGTGCTGCGTACAGCGGCCGTGCAGGAGCACCACCTGGGCCTCTCGGGCGGCACGGCCACCACCCGCTACTACGCCGCCGCCGACTACCTCAATCAGGAAGGCGTGGTGCTGAATTCGCGCTTGCGCCGCTACGCGGTTCGCACCGCCCTCAACCAGCAAATTGGCCAGCGCCTGCACCTCGACGCCACCGGCAGCTTCAGCCAGACGGCGCAACGGATACCGGCTTATTACGCGGTTCAGAACGCATTATTTGCCCCACCCACCCAGTTGCTGACGGACAACCCAAACCCCGGCTACTATGTGAACCCGGCCGATCAGGCCCGGCAGGACTACCAGGCCCCGGTGCAGCAGCGGCTGCTGGCGCAGCTCGGGGCCCGCTACGCGGTAGTTACCGGCCTTAGCCTGGACCTGCGCGCCAATCTGGAGCGGGCCACCTTGGACAGCCGCTCGTACCGGTCGGCTTTTGCTACCAACCAAGCTGGCCAGAACGGGGACCTTGCCTTCACTTACCGCCAGATAGTTGTGAACCCGGCCCTGCGTTACGCCCGCAGCTTTGGTGCTGAGCGGCACGCGGTAACGGCCAGCCTCGAAGCCCTGGGGCAGTCCCGCCAGACGACAGCCGAGCAGTCCACCTACTCGCCCGGCACGGCTCCGAGAACCAACCAGAGTTTCAGTAAAAGCGCGGAAAACAGCAGCTTGATTTCCTATCAGCTCCTTGCAGGTTACACGTTTGCCGAACGCTACCAGGTGCGGGGCACCCTGCGTCGCGACGGCACCAGCACCTTTGCCCTAGGAGACAGGTGGAGCTGGCTGCCGGGGGCGCAGGTGCGCTGGCACGCAGCCAAAGAAAGTTTCTGGACGACGGCGCCGGGCAAGCTGGATGCGTGGGTGGGCTGGGGCCAGACCTCAGGAGCCGGCAACTCCGGGCGCAATTTCTTTCTGGTGCAGGTGCCGGGTGGGGGTGGTGTCGGGCAGACACGGCCCCTATTCCTGCCCGAAACCACCCGCCAGTTCGATGCGGGCGTGGAGGCCGGCCTGTTCCATAACCGCCTCATGCTAACGGCGCAGGCTTACTCCCGGCGCACCACCAGCACCATATACGCCAATACCCGCTCCGGGCCCGACGACTACGTGCGCAACACCGGCCTAGAGCTGACGGTGCAGGGCAGCTGGCAGGCTGGCCAGTTCCGGGGCACCAGCCAACTGGCCGCCGCCGCCAACCGCAACCGTTTCGACACCGGCAACACCACCGCGTATTACTTCTTCACCCAGCGCACCCTCGACGGACAGCCCTTGAGCACGTTCTACGGCTACCGCACCCAGGGCCTCGACGCGCACCGGCAAGCTGCGCTACGAAGACCTAAACGGCAACGGCCGGAACGATTTTGAGGACCTACAGCCGCTGGGCAGTGGCCTGCCCCGGCAGCTGCTCAGCTTCACCCAGCAGCTCGCGCTGGGCCGCTTCGAGCTGCAGCTGCAGGCCGATGGCATGTTTGGCTACTCGGTGCTGAACACCGTGGCGTTGCAGTTTTCGATGCGCCAACGGGCCTGCGTCACCAATGCCTCCGGCCGGGTGCGCAACCGCTGGACGCCCGCCCACCCCGAACACCGATGTGCCCGCCGCCGGCGTATCCGGCCTGTACGATGCCAATCTGCTGGACTACGCGCTGCAATCGGGCAACCATGTGCGCCTATCGGCCCTCAGCCTCAGCTACAACGTATGGCAGCAGGATGCCCGCAGCATCAGCCTATGGGCGACTGGGCACAACCTGCTGGTCGCTGAGCCGCTACCGGGGCTTCGACCCCAACGTCAACTCAGCCGGCTCCAACAATCAGCAGGCCGGCCTTGATGCCAGCATTTACCCTACCGCCCGCACCGTGGCCGTCGGCGTGCGGGCCACGTTGTAGGTGCTGGCCGCTGGGCAGCCGAAACTTCCGTTTCAGCGAGTTGGTTAGCTTGGGGTCTGGCTCGTCTGGTTTACGCCACACGCCCCACCCACTGCCGACAAGCTTGTAGCTTGCCGCTGAAAGCTTGTCGCTTTTTTTCCTCTCTATGATTCAGTTCGAAGAATTCACCCTCGATAACGGCCTGCGCTGCATTGTGCACGAAGACCATACCACGCCGCTGGCCGTGCTCAATGTGCTCTACAACGTGGGCTCGCGCGACGAAACGCCCGACCAGACCGGCTTTGCCCACCTGTTCGAGCACCTCATGTTCTCGGGCTCGGTGAATATCCCGAGCTACGATGAGCCGCTGCAGCTGGTGGGCGGCGAAAACAACGCCTTCACCTCGCCCGACATCACCAACTACTACCTCACGCTGCCCGCCGCCAACCTCGAAACCGGCTTCTGGCTCGAATCGGACCGGATGCTGAACCTGGCTTTCTCCGACAACGGGCTGGAGGTGCAGCGCAAGGTGGTGGTCGAGGAGTTCAAGCAGAACTACCTCAACCAGCCCTACGGCGACGTATGGCTGAAGCTGCGGCCCCTGGCCTACCAGCACCACCCCTACCAGTGGGCCACCATCGGCAAGGAAATCAGCCACATCGAAGACGCCACCATGGAGCAGGTGCGGGCCTTTTTTGCCAAGCACTACGCCCCCGCCAACGCCATTCTGGTAGTCGCCGGCGACGTAACCGTGGCCGAGGCCCGGCGGCTGGCCGAGAAGTGGTTCGGGCCCATTCCGGGGGGCACCCGCTACGAGCGGCAGCTACCCGCCGAGCCCCGGCAGGAGGAGGCCCGCTTCCTCGAAATAAAGGATGCCGTGCCGCTCTCGGCCCTGTACAAAGTGTACCACATGCCCGGCCGGGGCCAGGAGGGCTACTACCCCGCCGATTTGCTGTCCGACGTGCTGGGCCGGGGCAAATCGAGCCGGCTCTACCAGCGCCTGGTGAAGGACCAGGAGCTGTTCAACTCCCTCTCGGCCTCCGTGATGGGCTCGCTGGAGCCCGGCCTGCTCGTTATCAGCGGCAAGCTCAATGCCGACATTACGCTGGAGCAGGCTGACCTAGCCGTAGAAGCCGTAGTAGCCGAACTGCTGGCCACCGAAGTACCTACCGAGGAGCTGGAAAAAGTAAAAAACCAGGCCGAGGTAAGTATCGTGTTCGGTGAAATTGAGCTCCTGAACCGGGCTATGAACCTGGCCTTCAGCAAACTGCTCGGCGACGCCGATCTGGTCAACCAGGAAAGCGCGCAAATTCAGGCCGTGACGCCCGCTCAGGTGCAGGCGGCAGCCCGCGAGGTACTGCGCCCCGAAAACTGCAGCACCCTCTACTACCGCGCCACGCCCATTGCCAAGCCGGTGCTGGTAGAAGAGCCCGCGTAGCTGCGGCTCCTTAATAGCGCACAGCAAAAAGCCCTTCCGAAATTATCGGAAGGGCTTTTTATTGATTTAGGGTATCAACGGCGCAAGCTTTTACCAGCCGCTGCCGCCGCTGCCCCAACCGTCGTCGGCTTTTTTCTTGGCCGGAGCTGCTTTCTTGGCCGGAGCCAACGCCGCTTTGGTAGCCGTGGCACCGCCGCTCTTAGTACCGCTCGATGCGGCCGCCGTTTTGGGCGTAGCGGCGGCTTTAGTAGCCATTGCTGGAGCTGCTACGGGTTCCGGCTCGGGCTCGGGGGCCATAATGGCTATGGGCGCCGGCGCTGGTGGCGCGGCATCCACCGTCCGGACGGAGCGGCGCACGTATGGTGCGAGCGGCCGGCCCCGGTAGTCGGTAGTTACGCGGCGCGAAGGGGCGGCCGTGAAGCCGGGCGCGATGCTGGCACCAATAGGCTGGGACTCCGCAACTGAAGCGGCGGCTCCGCCACCAGTTGCCGAAGCGCCCCCCCACTCGCTGCCGGCTGCCGGAGCGGCAGCTGGTGCAGGCTCGGGCTCAGGAGCCATGGCCGCTGCTTTGGGGGTAGCCTTGGCAGCCGGAGCGGCTTTTTTAGGGGCCGGGGTTCCCCAGCCGTCCCCGGAGCCACCCCAGCCGTCGGAAGATTTTTTCTTCTGGGCTACGGCCGGAGCAGCTACCAGAAGGCCCCCGAGGAGCAGCAGAGGGAGGATTTGACGAGTCATGAAACAGATGCTAAACAGATTGTTAGAACAAAGGTACGGTGCCCAAAGCGGGCTGGAAATACCCCCCGCACAATTTGGCGGGTTGTTGGCCAGCAGCGAGGTGCTACCCGGTTGCGCGGGCGAAGCACTAAGCACGGGCCCAGTGCTTTAGCTAACGGGAGGGGTTAGTTTATCGTTCCCTTTTTCTTGGGCTCCCTGGTATTTTGAGCCCCCAACCAGTGGCAACGGTCCCTGCCGGGGCAGAAATAGTCGTTCTTTCGTTGGCTACTTCCCTCAAGCACCGGCCACTATAGCAACCATTGTTCGGCCACGAACCGGTCAGCATCCGAGCCGCTACATTGCTGGCGCAGGCTACCAGTTGGCGGAAGCCCAGGAGTCGTCGGTGGCAGTTGGCATGGCCGGGCTGGCCGTCGGAACTGGCGTTTCCAGCGGGCGGCCGTTGTAATCGGTACTCACGCCCCGGTGCGGGGCCGTATTCATTCCCGGGGCCAGCATCACGCCCGAGGAGGCCATCATGGGGTCGGTGGAAGTGGTGCGGACCGAGCGGGGGCGGTACGACTTGCCACGGGCCACGGGGCGGCCGTTGTAGTCGGTGCTCACGCCGCGATAGGGCGAGGAGCTCATGCCCGGCGCTATCATCACCCCGGAAGAATGCATCATGGCATCATCGGCGACGGTTTCGGCGGCCGCTGTGGTGGCGGGGGCTACCCACTCGGGCTGTGCCTGCGACCAGTCCCAGCCATCGGTAGCGGGCGCTACGCTGGTGTTGGCATTTTTAACGGTTTGGGCCTGGGCCCGGGGCGCACTCAGGAAGGCAGCAGCCACGGCCGCGGCGAAAAGCAGCTTTTTCATCGGAGGAAAAGTATAAAGAGGGAAACGAGCGGCCCGGCAACGGACCAGTAGCAGCGGCGGGCCGGCGGGTGGCGCCCCACGTCCGGCAGTTGAAAAGGTCGTTGCTGATTCCGGACTTTGCAGCAACCATACCAACTTTGCCCCGGGTGGCTCCCTGGCACCCGAGGAATTTTTACAACCTTCTGATTTTCAGACAACTGATTTTTCCTGTTAGTTGCTCTTTCGGTCACCATCGGCATTCGCCCTACCTTTGCCTTATGATGCAGGAAACCATTGCCCGGGTACGGTCGGAGATTGAAGCCTACGACCTCGCCACGGCGGAACAGCTCGACCAGTTCCGCATTGCCTACACCGGCCGCAAAGGCCAGCTGGCCGACCTGTTCGACCAGCTCAAAACCGTGGACCCGCAGGACCGCCGGGCCGTGGGCCAGGAGCTCAACCAACTCAAGCAACTGGCCCTGGCCCGCTTCGAGGAGCGCCAGCAGCAGTTGGAAGCCGCCACTGCCAACGCCCCCGCCGACCCCACCTTCGACTACACGCTGCCCACCGTGCCCCAGGCCCTGGGCACGCGCCACCCGCTGAGTCTGGTGCGCGAAGAAATCGTGCGCATTCTGGCCCGCATCGGCTTCAATGTAGCCGAAGGCCCCGAAATCGAGGACGACTGGCACAACTTCACGGCCCTCAATTTCCCCGAAAACCACCCGGCCCGCGACATGCAGGACACGTTTTTCGTGAAGAGCGCACCGGTAGAGGGAGCTGATGCGCCGGCCCCCAGCTACCTGCTCCGGACTCATACCAGCCCGGTGCAGGTGCGCGTCATGAAGGCCCAGCAGCCCCCCATCCGCAGCATTATGCCCGGCCGGGTGTACCGCAACGAGGCCATTTCGGCCCGGGCCCACATGATGTTTCATCAGGTGGAGGCGCTCTTCATTGATGAAAACGTGAGCTTCGCCGACCTCAAGCAGACGGTGTATTACTTCGTGCAGGAGCTGTTCGGGGCCGATGTGCAGGTGCGCTTCCGGCCCTCCTTCTTCCCCTTCACCGAACCCTCGGCCGAAATCGACATCACCTGCCTGATTTGCAAGGGCAAGGGCTGCAACATCTGCAAGGGCACCGGCTGGGTCGAAATTGGGGGCAGCGGCATGGTCGACCCGGCCGTGCTGGAGCAGTCGGGCATCGACCCCGAGCGCTACTCGGGTTACGCCTGGGGCATGGGCATCGAGCGCATCACGATGCTTAAATACCAGATCAAAGACCTGCGCCTGTTCACCGAAAACGACCTGCGCTTCCTCCGGCAATTTGAATCGTTGATTTAGGCTGTTTGACCTGATTTTTTTGACGGGCTGACGCTGTTACGTTCACATGCTGCTGGTCCGCTTCACCTATTTTTTTCCGTCTGATGACTGCTCCCGCCGCCACTGCTGCTCCCAACCTGCCCATTAGTATCGCGAACGTGGCCATCGTGGGGGCGGGCACGATGGGGTTGGGCATTGCGCAGGTCTGCGTGCAGCACGGGCTGCCCACTATCCTGTTCGACATCAACGCCGACATGCTACCCAAGGCCCAACAGGCCATTGCGGCCGGGCTGGGCAAGCTGGTAGAAAAGCAGAAAATAACGGCTGCCGACCGGGAGGCCGCGCTGGCTCGCCTCACGCTAACCGACCAGCTCGACAACGTGCAGGCCGACCTGATTGTGGAGGCCGTGGTGGAGCGGCTCGACGTGAAACAGCAGCTGTTTCAGAACCTGGCCAAGCACAACCCGGCTACTACCATTTTCGCCTCCAACACGTCGTCGCTGCCCATTACGCGGCTGGCGGCGGGCATTCCGCACCCCGAGCGGGTGGTGGGCCTGCATTTTTTCAATCCGGCTCCCATCATGAAGCTGGTCGAAATCATCAGCGGCGTAGCCACCTCCTCCGCCGTGGCCGATGCGGTTTTTGCCTTGGCCGAGCAACTCGGCAAGCGCCCCGTCCGGGCCGCCGACGCGCCGGGCTTCATCGTGAACCGGGTGGCCCGCCACTACTACGTGGAAGGGCTGAAGATAGCGGAGGAGCAGGTAGCTCCCCTCGAAGTTATCGACGAGCTGCTCGAATCGGCCGGCTTCCGCATGGGCCCCTTCCGCCTCATGGACCTCATTGGAGTGGACAGCAACTACCTGGTCACATCGGCCATGTATGAGGCCTTTCACTACGATGCCAAGTTCCGGCCCAGCCGTTTGCAGCAGCAGAAAGTAGATGCCGGCCACCACGGTCGCAAGTCGGGCCGGGGCTTCTATGAGTACTCCGCGAGCCCCGTTAGCCCTACCAGCGTGAAGTAAACCACGCCCGGCGCACCATTTAACCTGGCCCGTGCGTTACGGGGGCTTCTGGTTTGTCTTTCCTTGTCTGCATGATCTTTTCGCATTCTTCCTCATGTTTCGGGCTTGGCGCTGTATTATTCCTAAGCCTGACGCTGACGGCCTGCAACTCGGGTGGCAACGCCCAGCCCCAGATTCCGCTGGCTGCCGTGAGCGAGGTCCTGTTCCTGACCGACCAGCAGAACAGTGCCCTGCGCTTCGATAACGGGGCCGTGTACCTGCGAGGCAAGCCGGGAGTGCGGGGTATTATTGTGGTGCGCCAGAATGCCAGTTCTTACCTGGCTTTCGACCGTAACTGCTCCTACCAGCCCCAGGACACCTGCGCCCGGGTCTTTATCGAGCCGTTCGTGCGCCTCTACGACCCCTGCTGCCAGTCGCAGTTCAGCTTCCAGGGCCAACCCCAGGGCGGCCCGGCCACCCTGCCGTTGCGCCGATACACCACGGCCCTCTCCGGCAATACCCTGACAATCACGAACTAGAAAAATAACCTGCTTTTTTTTGAAAGCCCGGTTTGGTGCTTCCCGAACTTTACCTTAATATTGCACCAGCAACGGCAAAAAATGCCGCCATAACCGCTTCCTTAGCTCAGTCGGTTAGAGCATCTGACTGTTAATCAGAGGGTCCCTGGTTCGAGCCCAGGAGGGAGCGCACGACCGAAGAAGCCGCATATCTTTTGATATGCGGCTTCTTTTTTTCACCCACTATGCTTGCCTTAGAGCATACAAAAATGGCCGACCCTGGTAGGGTCGGCCATTTTCATACCCTAAACGCCGCAAACTATTGCTTTACCATGCGAAGCGTAGTGAAGCCTTGTGAGGTGCGCAGCTGCAGGATATAGATACCGGCAGGCTGACTGCCTAGATCCAGCATGGTAGCCATTGGGCCGGCCGGCAGGAGCTTATCCAGCACCTGCACTTTCCGACCTACGGCGTTCAAAATGCTTCCCTGTAGGCGCGTGGGCTGGGCGAAGTTGGTATGCAACTCGAAACGACCGGTGCTGGGGTTAGGTGCCAGCGACATCAGCGCATCGATACCGACGCCTGCCACCATCACGACCGGCGAGAAGCTGAAGGTGCCATCTACGTCTATCTGCCGCAGACGGTAGTAGGCGGCTGCCGCCGAGGGCTGCTTATCGGAGAAGGTGTACGTGCGGCCCTGGGTGGTGGTGCCGGAGCCAGCTACCTGACCAATAGTCCGGAAGCTGGTCTGGCCATTGAGCATACGCTCTACTTCGAAGGAGGCGTTGTTGAGTTCCGAGGCTGTGGCCCAGCCGCAAACAACGGCTGCACCCTTGCGCTGGGCCTCAAAGCGTACCAGTTGAACGGGCAGGGGAACGGGGGTTATCGAGGTTACCCCAAACGGCGAGAAATTCTTTACGCCCTTTCTTCTTTTTGGCTTTAGGCTCCAGCAATACGTCTTCATCGTTTTCATTCTTTTTACGGTCCCAGGAGTTTTTGCTCTTGGTATAATGGTCTATGTATGCTTTTTCGAGCACGAAGTCGGGGGCTTCGTCCTTTTTGTTCCAGTAGGTTTCCACCGTAACATCCGAGCCACCGATAACCTCTTCACTGATGAACCACGTCTTTTTTACAACGCCCTTTTCAATTCGCGTTGTCGGATTTTCATTGGCATCATACACGGCATAAGCGCCATCGATTACGCGCACTTTATACGTGTCTTCTGCATTGGCAGCCTCTTGTGTAAGCACTACCCTGGTCTGGTCATTGATGTCGGCGGTAGCAGCTACCTGAAACGTCGCGTCGTGGCCCTTATCCACTGTCTGGCGCAGGCCGCCTTTGCCATCGGTGACGAACAACGATTTCTCCTTATGCATGTTCAGCTTGGCTTCTTTCAACAGCGTGAAGTCAAACTCGCGCAGGCGCAGTGGCACAAAGAACTTATCGTCGAACTCCGCTTCGTTGCTCACGATTATCGGACCAGCCAGCACTTTATCGCCCCCTCTGGTGAATTTTATTTTGCCATAGCTGCCAGCTTTCACTAGCTGCGTAGCACCACCATTAGGGGAAATATATTCTACCAAGCTTTCGTTGTCCAAAGAGCCGAGGGTAACGAAACTACTGGCCGCTTCAATTTGCAGCGTGGACTTTTTTTCCACATTCACAGTGGCCTCGATGTTATCGTTGGCCGATAGGTACAGGGCCGCTTCCTTATCGGGCGTTCCTACTACCAGACGGGAGTTGGTACCCGAAATTTTCAAGGTTGCATTATTCTGTATCCGATCCTGCAGCAGGTTTGTGCCACGTACATAATAGGTGGTATTTTCAAGGCTAAAGCTGGCAGGCGCAGTGCCGGTTCCATCTGCATTAACCCCCCAAGTAGCCAAGGTATTCAGGTTGCCGGTTTCCTTGGAATAGAAAATATTGGTTTCCGGCGTAATAACCACGTCATCCAGACTAAGGCCATTGCCGTTGGTGTCGGTATCAAAAATATACGACCACCGAATGATGATTTCCTCACCATTGGCTAGGCCAGCACCAAACTTGTCGGTTTTGCCGCCGAACAGCTTGGCGCGCTTCAGCCGGCGATTGGTAGGCGAATTACCATCGCTATTAGTGATGGTGGCGGCAGTGGAAGGCGCCTGTACGGTCAGTTCCGAAATGTCCTTCCAATCGCCGGTAACCAGGCTGCTGTTGTCGTTGGCTGTAAGCTTGCGGAAGGCCACTTTTACTTCCGCCTTGTCTAGCTTGCCCGAGTTGTACCACTGCTCCATGACATAGCTGATGTCCAGATTTTTAATCAGCGTACCAGAGCCGTTGCGCAGGCGAATGCCGACGTACCCGACCCCCTTATCGGTGGTGGTAGCAGCAATACCGCCCAGGGCGCGGTCGGTGGGGTTTACCGTACTGGAACCAAAATGATACCAGCCAGCCCCATCGGGCTGACCTAAGGTATTGACGCTTGATCCTTTTGAACCGTTATCAGCTGGCAAAACTCGGCCACCATAGTTGCTGGAAAACTCGAAACCGGGGTAGCTGTTCAGTGTAAAGTTGGCATAGACCCCCGGCAGCGTTTGGTTGTTTACCAACTGCGCGTTCGAGCCGCTTAGCTTATCAAAGTTTTGCTCGTAAGGCGCTAAGCCTTTCGAGTTTGCATCAGGTGTGCTTTTGAACACATACTGAGCCTGGGCCAAACCAGAGAGGCTTAGCAGGCCCAGAGCTGTGGCACATAAACGGGTAAAGAGTTGCTTCATACAAAGGGGGTATCTGAATGAGTGATAAAAAGGCCGCACATGTTTTCCCCATGTTCCCAAAAAGAGAATACCGAGCCCAGCAAAATTATATATTATATATTTATTACTACATAAAAATATACATCATATCATTATATTTATATTTTAATACCTGCGAAACCTTTATTTTAGTGTAAAAAAGCTATATGATATAAATAAAAGTTAATAAATCGAGAAGGTCAATACCTGTATATGATGCCCCAGAATGGGACTTATACCTCGATAAAGACAGCGCTTTCTGATTGGTCAAGCGCTCTGGCTTATCAGTTCCCCTGTTGCTACCGTGCCAGCAAGCGAGCCCAGGCGCGACCGTGAGCATTGGGCACCAAGTAGCCTGCTGGCTTTTCCGACTGGTAGGCCGCACCGGCCAACCTTTTGCCTGCTGGCGCAGTACATCAGGCAATACCCGAATAATCGGGCAGCAACTGCTTACTCGCCCCCTTCATTTATGAATACGTACCGTTTCCCCCTCACTGCTGTCCTGCTAGTATTGCTTACCTTCTCGCTCAGCAGCTGCGACGCCATCGGCACTATCTTCAAAGCCGGCGCCTGGACGGCCCTGATTGGTGTCTTCCTCATCGTACTGCTGCTCTGGTTCATTGTGCGCAAAATGCGCGGGTAGTTATTTTACTCCGAACTTCAAGCAAAAGGGCCACTCCTTGCGGAATGGCCCTTTTTGGCTTTCAGTTGGTGGTAGACAGAGCGGCTTATTTGCCCTTCTTGTCGGGCATGGTGCCGATGATATGGTCCCAGAGGGTGGTGCTGACGCCGAAGGCTACTTCCTCCTGGCGGTAGTGGTGCATGGCGTGGTGGTGCCACCAGAACTTGAGGAAGTTTTTGGGTGGAGCATACACATGGATGGAATAATGCACGAACAGGT
The DNA here is from genome assembly GCA_963711295.1 of uncultured Cytophagales bacterium. Lineage (GTDB taxonomy): Bacteria > Bacteroidota > Bacteroidia > Cytophagales > Hymenobacteraceae > Hymenobacter. The sequence continues at coordinate 327,519 of CAVQDF010000001.1, read as the reverse complement.
AGAGTGCGTAGCCGAACACGAAGCCGGCCAGCACCCCGAACCCGGCATTGCCGAACGTGAAGCGGAAGATGAAGAACAGCAACGACGCCACGAACACCGTCAGGATGGGCGGCATGGCCAGGCGTGTTTTGTCTTTCGGGAATTCGTGGTGCACCCCGTGCATAGTGTACTGGAACTTGGCCCGGGCGGGCGTGCTGGCGTCGAGGTGGTAGACGTAGCGGTGCATCAGGTATTCGGCCAGCGTGAAGAGCAGCCAACCGCCCAGAAACAAACCGAACGCCGCTAGCCCGTTCAGCAGGCCCCGGCTCAGGCTATAATACAGGCTCACGGCCGCTACCGAGAAGAAAATGGTGAGCGGGCCGGCAATGTGGGTGTGGGTGAGCCGCTCTAACGTGGCATTTTCGAACAGACGGGCCGAGCCTTTATGCTTGGGCTTTACGGCGTCGGGGGTCTTAACCGGGGTTACCCGGGGGGCCGCGACTTCCGGAGCATCAGAAGTGGTATTCATACCAATACGGGATTGATGAAAGCGCAAAAATACATATCCCTGCGCAAATCGCAGGTTCGCCTCCTCAGGCGGTGGTGGAGTAGCGCGCCACCAATTGCCGGACCATGGCGGCCGAGCAGACCGGAGCAGCACAGCAGAGAGGAGCGCGGTCGTAGAACTGTTGGCGTGCGGCTAAGGTTTCATGCAGCCGCGTTTCCAGGGTTTGGGCGTCGGGCAAAGCGGCCAGCAAAGGCCGGGTGGCAGCCGACTTGAGCAGGCGGCGTACCAGCTCCGGTACCGGCACCGAGAGGTAGAGCGTGAGGCCGGTTTCGAGCAGCACCTTTAAGTTATGATGAAAGCAGGGCGTACCGCCGCCGGTAGCCAGCACCAGCGCCGGATACTGGGCCACCACATCGCGCAGTACGTCGGCCTCGCACTGGCGGAAGTACTCCTCCCCTTCGCGGGCAAACAGCTCGGATATGCTGCGCTGCTCCCGGCGCACGATTTCCTCGTCCAGGTCCACGAACGGCACCTCATACGCCAGGGCCAACGCCCGGCCCAGCGTCGATTTGCCCGCGCCAGGCATGCCGATCAGGTAAAGCTTCATAGGAGGGAAGGTGAAGGGCGGAGGAGGTAAAAAATATGGTTGCGGGCAGGAAAGACAGCGCGTACTGCGTTCTGACTTTCAGTTCGACTTGCCTGACCAACTTACTGAATCAAATCGCACTGGCACCTTACCGACTACCCCAACTTCACCCGGGGGTCGAGCAGGGCGTAGAAAATATCGACCACGATATTGACCAGCACGAACAGCGCGGCAATGAAAATGGTGGCGCCCATCACGACCGGGAAATCGAGGTTTTCGACGGCCCGGAGCGTGACGGTGCCCAGGCCCTTCCAGTTGAAGATATACTCGATGAAGAACGCACCGGCCATCAGCGAGGCCAGCCAGCCCGACACGGCCGTTACGACCGGATTCAGGGCATTTTTGAGGGCGTGGCCCACCACTACGCGGTAGCCCGAAAGGCCCTTGGCCCGGGCCGTGCGGATGTAGTCCTGGCTGAGCACGTCGAGCATGGACGAACGGGTGAGCTGCACGATAATGGCCAGCGGCCGCACACCCAGGGCCAGGGCCGGCAGCAGCAGGTTTTTGAGCACCAGGTGGCGGCCCGTAAACGGGTCGGTTTCGTAGAGCTGGCCCGTCAGGTTGAGGCCGGTATAGCGGCTCCAGTAGAAGCCGAACGTGATGGCCACCAGAATACCGGCCACGAACGAGGGCACCGAAATACCCAGAATTGAAGTTGAAACCAGCGTCCGGTCGAGCCAGGTGTGGGCCCGCAGCGCCGCCACGATGCCCAGCCCGATGCCCACTACCGTGGCCAGCAGCATGGCCGCCAGCGCCAGCCAGAGCGTACCCGTAAAGTGGTCGAGCAGAATGCTGAGCACTTCCTTGTTGCTCTGGAACGAGCGGCGCAGGTAAGGCGCTTTCAGCACCAGCGCCCGCCCGCCGCCTACCGGCACGAGCGTCTGGCCGCCGTAGCGGGCCATGCCGGCCGAATCGCGCGGGTGCAGGCCCAGCGGCGACACGTCGTTGAGGTAGCCCAGCAACTGGCCGGGCAGGGGCTGGTCGAGGCCCAGATCGGCGGCAATGGCGGCGCGGGTGGCGGCATCGGAGCGCTGGCCGGCCAGCAGGGCCACCGGGTCACCGGGCAGCACCTGAAACAGAAAAAACACTGTGCAGGCCACCCCCACCAGCACCAGCGCCCCCTGCCACAATCGGCTCAGAATGAATTGCAGCATTGTTTTTCAGTTGTCAGTTGTCAGTTGTCAGTTGTCAGTTGTCAGTTGTCAGAACGACCTGACAACGGACAACTACCAACTGACAACCGAATTACAGGACTTCCTCCAGCTTGTTGAGGGCGGGGATGTCGTGGTAGTGGAATTTACTTTTCACGACGCCGTTCTGGAGCAGCACCAGGCCGGGGTTCGAGCGGATCATGGACTTGAGCACGGTGGCGTCGGCGAAGTAGTAGGGGCCGGCCAGGTTCACATCGTGGCGGAAGGCATCGAACTCCTGGGGGCTGCTGCTGGTGATAATCAGGGGCTGAATCTGCTTGCGCGACTTGGCCGTGGCCGTCATCAGCTCGTTGATTTCGCGGAACCGGTCGCGGTCGGTGGCATTTACGTTCTGCACAATCAGCAGCAGCTTGTTGCCGCTGAGCACTTCCGGGGTATGATCCTGGCCTTCGGTATCGAAAATGGCGAAATCGGTGATGACGGGGCGGCTGGCTTCGGGGTTGAGCACTTCCATGCTCTTGTACTTCCAGGTCGAGTCGGTGGGGTACTCGGCGAAGATTTTGCTTTCGCCGTTGCGCTCCATCACGTACTGGTAGCGGGCCTGCTCGCGGGGTTTCATCAGCTGGCCAATGTCATTGCCGACCTTGTAGGGCAGGAAATCGAAGTAGGGCAGGTGCCCCAGCGCCCGCACCCCGATGCCGATGGCCACGGCCGAGGCAAACGTGATGTACATCACGCCCACTGTGCCGCGGGCAAACACCCGGCGCAGGTAGCGCTGGTTGAGGAACACCACCGCCCACAAACCCAGCAGCACCATATCCTTGGCAAACGAAGTCCAGGGCGTAAGTTTGATGAAGTCGCCGAAGCAGCCGCAGTCGGTTACCTTGTTGAAAGCGGCCGAGTAGAAGGTAAGAAACCCGAAAAACACGAGCAGCCCGAGCAGCACCCACAGCACCTCGCGCAGCATCCAGCGCAGCAGCACGGCCACACCCAGCACCACTTCCAGGGAGCTCAAAAAGATGCTCAGCGTGCGGGTATGGGGCAGGAAAATGGTGAAGAACGAGCCGAAGTCGCGCGAGAAAACCTCGAAGTATTCCTCCAGTTTCAGGGCCGTGCCAATCGGGTCGTTGAGCTTGACGAGGCCCGAGAAGATGAACACCACGCCCAGCAGGAGCCAGCAGATTCGGGTGAATTGTTTCATGGGTAGGGCTTGGGGGTCTTAAATGCCGTTGGGGTCAGACTACTTAGGCAAAGATGCGGCTTAGATTCGGGTTTGCGTAAGGGGCACGCTCACCTTACTCAGGCCAGCGATTCAGCGCCGAAATCCATTTTGATCAACACGAACACCGCGTAGTTGAGCATGTCGCGGTAGTTCGCCTCCACGCCCTCCGACACCCGGGTCAGGCCGCCGAGGTCCTCGATTTGCTTGGTGCGATGGAGCTTCATGAGGATGATATCGGTGATGCTTTCGATGCGCATCTGCCGCCAGGCTTCGCCGTAATCGTGGTTTTTGGCGAACAGCAGCTGGCGGTTTTCCTCCACCTGTCCGTCGTAGGCGCGGGCCACGGCGGCGGGCTCCAGGTCGAGGGGCGCATCGGGGCTCAGGCGCAACTGCATAAGGGCAATAACGCAGTAGTTGACGATGGCCACAAACTCCTCCTCCACCCCGTCGGCCACGAGCTGGGTGCCCTTCTCCTGAATGCTCCGGATGCGCTGGGCCTTGATGTAGAGCTGGTCGGTGATGCTGGGCAGGCGCAGAATGCGCCAGGCCGTTCCGTAGTCGTGCGTTTTGGCCAGAAACAGCGTCCGGCACCGGGCCACTACCCGGTCGTATTCGTGCTGGGTTTGATTCTCCAAGTTTTTGCGGCTATTTTCGGGGGTCTGGGTTGATGGGGTTTCACCAGCACAGTGTCATGCTTCGACGCCGCTGCGCTCAGCATGACAGCCTTTTTTCCTCTCCCCTATCAACCCCAATACCCATGCAAGATACGTGCTTTTCCCCGACGCAAACCCTGCGCTGCCCCGGCGGGCGGGTGCTCGATTTGCGCCGTCCGCGGGTCATGGGCATCCTCAACCTAACGCCCGACTCGTTCTATGCCGGCAGCCGCGTGGGCTCCGAAACCGAACTGCTGCGCCGGGCCGAGGCCATGCTCGCTGCCGGGGCCGCCGTGCTCGACCTGGGCGGCTATTCCTCGCGCCCCGGGGCCGAGGATATATCGATGGATGAGGAAAAGCGCCGGTTGCTGCCCGCCCTGCAGGCCGTGCGGCGCGCGTTTCCCGAAGCCCTGCTCTCGGTTGACACCTTCCGGGCCGAGGTAGCCGAACTGGCCGTGGGCGCCGGGGCCGACATTCTCAACGACATCAGCGGGGGTACGCTCGATGCGGACATGCTGCCCACCGTTGGCCGCCTGGGCGTCCCCTACGTACTGATGCACCTGCGGGGCACGCCCCAGACCATGACCCGGCACACCGACTACGCCGACGACCTGGTGCTGGAGCTCACCCGCTACTTCCGCGACAAGCTAACCGAGCTGCGCGGCCACGGCGTTACCGATGTTATCCTCGACCCGGGTTTTGGGTTTGCCAAAACGCCGGCCCAGAGCCACGAGCTGCTGCGGCGGCTGCCCGAGCTGCACCTGCTGGGCCTGCCGCTACTGGCCGGGCTTTCGCGCAAAAGCATGGTTTATAAGCCCCTGGGGCTACAGCCCGAGGCGGCGTTGGCCGGCACCATCACCCTCAATACCCTCGCCGTGCTCGGCGGAGCCCGGCTGCTGCGCGTACACGACGTAGCCGAAGCCGTACAAACTATTCAACTCGTATCGAACACTTACTCTCCGATTTCTCCGTGATTGGCTCCTTCTCCATCGGCTTCCTGCGCATTGGCTGGATCGACGTCGTGGACGTGCTGCTGGTCACGGCCCTGTTTTACCAGCTCTATAAACTGCTGACCGGCAGCGTGGCGCTCAAGGTTTTCCTGGGCTTCATGTCGCTCTACCTGTTTTACCTGGTGGTGAAGGCGGCCGGCATGGAGCTGCTGACCAGCATTCTGGGGCAGTTTATGAGCGTGGGCGTGCTGGCCGGCATCATCCTGTTTCAGCAGGAAATCAGGCGGTTTCTGCTCAACGTGGGCAAGGCCACTTCCTTCGGCAGCCGGTTGCGGGTGTTTCCGTGGCGGCGCGAAGCCGGAACCGACCGCATGAACGTGACGCCCTTTATTGAGGCGGCCAAGAGCCTGGCCGGCAAGCAAACCGGGGCCCTGATTGCCTTCAGCCTGGCCTCCGACCTCAAGTTTTTCGCCGACTCGGGCGACCTCATTGACGCGGCCGTGAGCAAGCGCCTGCTCATGAGCATCTTCAACAAAACCAGCCCTTTGCACGACGGCGCCGTGATTATCAGCAACGGCCGCATCAAGGCCGCCCGCTGCATTCTGCCGGTGAGCGAAAACCCCGACGTGCCTGCTTCCATGGGCCTGCGCCACCGCGCTGCCATTGGCCTGACGGAGGTAACCGACGCCGTGGTGCTGGTGGTGAGCGAGGAAACGGGCCAGATTTCGGTGGTGCGCGGCGGCGAGGTGTTTCGCAACCTGGCCCCCGCCGACCTGCGCACCCGCCTCAACGAGCTGCTCTTCGACGCCGAAGCCCGCCCAGCCGCCTCCTCAGCAGCAGCCGCAACCGAGGTGGCAGCTTAGCGCCAACGGCCGTTCCAGTAAGGCTGTATCCGACTCCGCCAGTGGCCAGGCACGGCCTTACCAGTCACTAACACTCCTCTGGTTGCGAAATCGGGGGCAGACGTTGCAGCCAATGGTAAGCGGCTTCGGGGTCGGTGAAGGTATCGACCAGTGGGCATTCTACCTTGGCCAGAACCCGCTGCACATCCAAGCGGGCCTGCAGGTTTTCGGGCAGTACCCACGCAATAGCCAAGACCCCGACGTCGGACAGCGTATGCAGAAAATCCTGAGCTATCCAGCGCGTCAGCTCACCCCAGCCATCGTGGTCGTGGGTGGCATCGTTGAGAATCCGGCTGACCTGGGTCAGGCAGACATGGTCCAGAATGTTCAGGCAACACACCCGGAATTCCTCCTCGCTGTGCATCCCGCGCCAGATTAAGTGCAGCCAGCCGTTGGCGGCGTCGTGGGCAATGGTCAGTCCAGGAGTGGTGCGGAGTGGTTGCATAGCTTGGGCAGTTAATGGCGCAGGAGCGACGAGGTTGGAATCTACCCACAAACGAGCAGAAGTTCTGATTCACCGGGACTTCAGGGCGAAAGAACTCCCTTTTCCATCAGCTGGAATCTGACCGAAAATCCCGGCCTCGGGCCGCTATAAAGCCGCAAAAGCCCGCCGGAATGTATCCGGCGGGCTTTTGCAGTATTAAATCGGTCGGCTGTGCTACTCACGCAGCTTTTAGCCAATGGCCAACTACTTGATTACCTCCAGTTCCCGGCCCACCTCGATGAAGGCAGCAATGGCCTGGTCGAGTTGCTGGCGGGTGTGAGCCGCGCTCAGCTGTACCCGGATGCGGGCCTGGCCCTTGGGCACTACCGGGAAGTAGAAACCCGACCACATAGATGCCTTTTTCCAGCATTTTGGCCGCGAATTCCTGGCTCAGCTTGGCGTCGTAGAGCATGACCGGCACGATGGGGTGCTCGCCGGGCTTGATGTCGAAGCCGGCGGCCGTCATCTGCTCGCGGAAGTACTTGGTGTTTTCCTCCAGCTGGTCGCGCAGCTGGGTGCTTTCCGTCAGGAGCTCCAATACGCGCAGGCTGGCGCCCACAATAGCGGGCGCGAGGGTATTGCTGAACAGGTAAGGGCGGCTGCGCTGGCGCAACATGTCGATAACCTCCTTGCGGCCCGTCGTGAAGCCGCCCATGGCCCCGCCCAGGGCCTTGCCCAGTGTGCCCGTAATGATATCGACCCGACCCATGACGTTCCGGTATTCGTGAGTGCCGCGGCCGGTTTTACCCAGGAAGCCGGTGCTGTGGCACTCGTCGACCATCACCAGCGCCTCATACTTGTCGGCCAGGTCGCAGATTTTGTCGAGCTGGGCGATGGTGCCGTCCATGGAGAACGAGCCGTCCGTCACGATGATGCGGTGGCGGCTGCCCTTAGCCTGGGCATCCTGGAGTTGCTTTTCCAGGTCGGCCATGTCGTTGTGGGCGTAGCGGTAGCGCTGGGCCTTGCACAAACGCACGCCGTCGATGATGGAGGCGTGGTTAAGCGAATCGGAGATGATGGCGTCCTGCTCGTTGAACAGGGGCTCGAACACGCCGCCGTTGGCGTCGAAGGCCGCCGCGTACAGAATCGTGTCTTCGGTGCCCAGAAACTCGGCCAGCTTCTTTTCCAGCTCCTTGTGAATATCCTGGGTGCCGCAGATGAAGCGCACCGACGACATGCCGTAGCCGTGCGAGTCGATGGCCTGTTTGGCGGCCTCAATCACGGCCGGGTGCGACGAGAGGCCCAGGTAGTTGTTGGCGCAGAAGTTGAGCACGTCGCCGGCCTCGCGGGTTTCGATTTCGGCGCCCTGAGGCGAGGTAATCACGCGCTCCTGCTTGTAAAGGCCGGCGTCCTTTATTTCCTGGAGCTGCTGCTGAAGATCGGGCTGAAGGGTGGTGTACATCGGTGACTGAGTAAATAAGTGAATGAGTGGGCGGGAATACCGCAAAGGTACGGAAGGTGAAATGGGGAGGTAACACGTCCGTCATTCAGAGCATTCCGCGCATCAAGCGGCGACGAAGAATCTCGCGTGCTGATGTTAATTACTATTGCAATGTCAGCACGCGAGATTCTTCGTCGCCGCTTGATGCGCGGAATGCTCTGAATGACGGATGCTTTTTCACCGCGCCAAAAAGGCCCGCACGCCCTCCCGGCCGCTGTCCAGGAGCTGCTGCTTCTGGGCTTCGGGCACGCGGCGGACTTTGGGCTGAAAGCCGAGCGTATTGATGCTGATGGTGCGGGGCCAGTCGGTGGGCCGGGTGGGGTTGAGATTTTCGAGCGCCACCGTGTAAAGGGCCCCGATGTAGGAGCCCAGATCCTGGATGGCGTAGGGGGCCAGCTGCTGCCGGCCGCCGGGTTGGGCATCGAGGGCAATCTGCTCGGCCCGGTCGAGGCGCAGGCCCAGCGTTTCGGGATTGATGAAGGGCCCGCTGGCCGAATCGGCCAATGGCACGGTCAGGTAGCGCGGGTGGTCGAACAAATCGAGCGGGTAGTTGGCCAGTAAACCCCCATCGACCAGCACTTCTACGGCCTGCCCCTTGGCCGGCTGGCGCACCACCTGGCCCGTGGCGGCGTCGAGCAGCACGGCCCGGAAGTAGAGCGGAATACTCATGCTGATGCGCACGGCATCGGCCACGCGCAGGTTGGGGTGAGTTTCGTAGCTGAACACCTGGGCGCACTGCCGGGTGAGGTTGGTGCCGGTGGTATACAGGTCGCGGTAGCGGGTGGGCTGCTGCCGGGCCAACTCGTGCAGCTGGCCCAGCGTGAGGTCGGGGCGCTGGGTCTGGCGGCCCACCAGCTCGGCCAGCAGCCGCGTAAAAGCGTCGCCCCGGTACCAGCCGTACTGTTTCAGCAGGCGGGTGCTGCCCCCAAAAAAAATAAGCCGGCCATCGTTGAGCCGCTGAATGGGCAGTTCGTTGACAATGGTGATAATGTCGGCGGGGGCGTAGCCCACGGCCAGCAGCGCCGCCTGAATGGCCCCGGCCGAGGTACCCCCGACCCGCCGCAAGTTGGCCAGCAGACCCTGGCGCTCCAGCTCGGCCAGCGCCCCACCGTAGGCAATGCCCCGGATGCCCCCGCCCTCCATTACGAGGTTGCGGCAGACGGGAACCGCCGCCGGCTGGGCCCGCGCGGCATTGGCCACGCCGAGGCTCAGCCCCGGCACCAGCAGTTTCAGCGCCACCAGTCGTACTATTTGCCGCATTGGCCGTCGTTTAGGAGTGCCATCATGAACCGGTCGCCAAGTAAGTCTTAAACGGCGAATAGTTCACCGGGCCGCCGGTCGCCACCGGCCTCAGCCGTCCACCAGCTGGCCCTGGGCGAAGTCGCGCAGCAGCTCCCATAATTCGGCCGACGGGTGGGCGGCAAAGCCCGGGGTAGCGGCCAGGGGCAGAAACCCGGTGGCCTGTTCCAGCGTCGCGGCCTCGACGGGTAGGTAGCCCATGCGCCAGTCGGGAAAGGCACGGGTCTGCACAGGCTCGTGGGAGAGGGTGAGCACATCGTAGTGGCGGGGGTCGGCCTGGATCAGCCCGTACAGACGATTCAGGGCCGGTTCAGGGCCTTCGATAACTTGTAAAAACTGTCCTTCACTGTACAGTAGCAGCCCGCTGATGCGGTGCTCCGCATTGTGCAGACGGGCCCGGCGAAGCAGCGCATCGAGGGTGTTAGGCGTAAATGGCTCGACGGCCTGGCTGCGGTATACCAGCCGGGATAAGGGGTCAGGGAAAGACATAGATAGGTAAAATACTTTTTTTCAACTGATAGTTCCAAGTATTTGTTCGGACCGTTGAGCTTGCGGCGGCTGGCTTCGGGCTGGCAGGCAACGGTTGGGGGCGGGGGCGGCCAAAGCGCTTATCTTTGCCCGCCCCCTAAACCCAATCTGCCCCACTTCCCACCCCTTTTTTCTTCTTCTTATGAGCACAATCGCCTCCCCCAGCGGCGAAACCATCCTCGTTATCGGGGCAGGTGGCCAGCTGGGCCTCGAACTCACCCAGGAGCTGCGCCGCCTCTATGGAGCCTCAAACGTAGTAGCCGCCGATGTGCGCGTACCTCAGGATGCCGAGCTCACCCAGGCCGGCCCTTTCGAGCTGCTCGACGTACTCGACCAGAACCGCCTGACCGACGTGATGCGCCGCTATAAGCCCACCCAGGTGTACCATTTGGCGGCCCTGCTTTCGGCCACGGCCGAGCAGCAGCCCAAGTTTGGCTGGCGCCTGAACATGGACGGCCTCTTTAATGTGCTCGACGCCTCGGTTGATTTGGGTGTGCAGCGCGTGTACTGGCCCAGCAGCATTGCCGTATTCGGGCCCGATACGCCCCGCCAAAATACGCCCCAGCTCACCACCATGAACCCCAACACGGTGTACGGCATCAGCAAGCTGGCCGGCGAGCAGTGGTGCGAGTGGTACTTCCGCCGCCACGGCCTCGACGTGCGCAGCCTGCGCTACCCCGGCCTGATTGGCTACAAGAGCCTGCCCGGCGGCGGCACCACCGACTACGCCGTGGACATCTACCACAAGGCCGTGGCCGGCGAGGCCTACGAGTGCTTTCTGCAGGAGGACACCTACCTGCCCATGATGTACATGCCCGACGCCCTGAAGGCGACGCTGGACCTGATGCACGCTCCCGCCGAGCGCCTGCAGGTGCACAACTCCTACAACCTGGGTGCCATGAGCTTCAGCCCCCGCGAAATCACGGCCAGCATCCGGCGCCACTACCCCGATTTCCAGGTCAGCTACCAGCCCGATTCGCGCCAGCAGATTGCCGACTCCTGGCCCGCCAGCATCGACGACACCCAGGCCCGCCTCGACTGGAACTGGCAGCCCGAGTTCACGCTCGACAAGATGACCGACGACATGCTGCTGCACCTGAAGCAAATGCAGCCAGCCAGCGTGTAGTTTCAACGGCGCACGGTTTGCGAACCAAAAAAAGCAGCTGCTCCAACCGGAGCAGCTGCTTTTTTTGGTTCCGGGCTCATAACCCGGGCCCAGGGCGTGCCGTTGGAAGGCAGTACGGTTTCGCCCCTTCCCCACCCCATGATTGTCAACTACGTTCCGACCGGCTGGCAGATTATTTACCAGCAGGCCCACGCCCTGCTGGCGGCCCAGCTGCTGCACCAGTGGCCCGCCGACCTGCTGGCCGCCCCCGACCAGTGGGTGGGCCTGCTGGCCGCCGCCGCCCAGCACGACGACGAGCAGCCCCACTGGACCGGCCATTACGGCCTGACGCCCGCCGGGGCCCCGGCTAATTTCACGATGCAGCCTTTTTCGCTCGAACAGGCCACCGGGGTGCTGCGAGCCGCCCGCTTCCAGGGCCGCTGGCGCAGCCTGCTCACCAGTATGCACCTGAGCACCCTCTACGAAAGTATGCGGGGCCAGCAGCCGGAAGTCGATGCGTTTCTGGATGAGCAGAAAGCCAGCCAGCAGCAGTGGCGGCGGGAGCTCAAAATCAAAAAAGCCGACGCTGACCGTGCCTACGCCCTGCTGCACTGGTGCGACCGGCTCAGTCTGATCCTCTGCCGCCACGAAGTTCCGGAAATGGGCCGGGCCCTGGAAATCTACCAGGGACCCGGCGGCCAGACCCATGAGGTGCTCCGGCCCCAGCCCGACGGCCCGCTCACGGTGCGCCCCTGGCCCTTTGGCCAGCCGCAGTTTTCCGTGAGCGTAGAGGCCACCGAGCTGCACCAGCTGCGGTTCGAGAACGACAACGAGCTGGCTGCCGCCCTGCAAGCGGCCCCGATTACGACGCTACGCTGGGAGTTGGCCAAGGCATAAGCCAGGTCGCAAACCGCAGCAGCCCCGGCCACTGAATAACCGCCAGGGGCGCATTCAATGACCGGGGCTGCTGCGGTTTGTGGCTTGGCTTACAGTGGCGTAACCGGCTGGGGGTTTTGCATGATACCAGCGGGCACGGTGGCGCTGGCCGAAACGTGGCCCAGGCCCCGGCCATCCTTCCCGTCGGAGCGGTCGGTGGCCAGCATGATACCGTTGTACTTCTGGTAGCCGGTCCAGTGGCGGCGGAAGGCGGGCTGGGCATCGGTAGCTTTAGGGAAGTAGGCCCACTCTTCTACCAGCTTGGTTTGGGGGTTGATGAGCACTTCGTACTTGTTGTCGGGCGTGACGCCCACGTTCTTGAAGGTCATGTTCAGCACCTCGGCGGGTGTGCCGTCCATGAGCTTGCCCGGGCCCTGGTAGGTAAGCGTGACGCCGGAGTCCTTGAGCTTGAAGGGCATCAGCAGCCACCAGGAGTTGTTGACCCAGATGGGGTACATATTGCTGAGCAGCTTCTCGCCCTCGGGCGTGGCCGAAATATCCTGGCCGGCCCGGTACACGTGGCCCTGTTTGGTAGGCAGGTTGTAGAGGGCTACCAAGTCTTTCTTTTGCCAGCGGAAGTCGCCGGTCTGCTTGTCCCAGAGCTGGTACGAGCCGTCGAGAAAGTCCCAACCCAGCAGGCGGGTCTGCTCCCAGGCTGGGTAGCCGCCCATTTGCTCCATCACCTGGTCGGCCAGGGCCGTAGCGCGGGCGTCGGAGCCGGCGGCATCGAAACCAGCGGCCGCGGGGTAGGATCCGGGGGCCACGGCCGCCGGCTGCGGCGAGCCGGGGCGGGCCGTCGTCGGGCTACTGGGGTTGGACTGGCAGGCCACGAGCGAGCCCAGGGCCAGTAGCAGCGAAACATGAGATACGCGCATCAGCATTAGTAAAAAGTACAACTTCCCGACTACAACTTTGCCGGCCAGCCGGCCGGATTCTTACGCAAACTACGGGCATTTGGTCTATTCCAATCAAACGTCCGGCCCAACTACCGCGTAAGACCAACAGTTACCTTTTCTCTTGGACTACCTGCATGGCTCATCACTATCGTTTTTCTGACGTCGTTGGTATCATTAAATCATCGGCCAACGCCTTTTTAGCCAACAACTCTTTCCGCCACGCGGCGGCACTATCTTACTACACCATCTTCTCGCTGCCCCCCCTGCTGCTCATCGTCATTACGGTGGCCAGCGCCGTGTACGGGGCCGATGCCGTAACGGGGCAGGTGTACGGGCAGCTGCGGGGCTTTATCGGGGCCGACTCGGCCGAATTTCTGCAAAACAGCATTGCCGAGTTTACTATCAAGCAGCAGGGGCCGATTTCCACCGTCATCGGTTTAGGCACGCTCATCTTTGCATCCACCACCTTTTTCGTGACGCTTCAGGAAAGCATCAACGACATCTGGAACCTGAAAGTGAAGACCACAGGTGTAGGCATTGGGCAGTTTCTCAAGCAGCGGTTCCTCTCGTTCGGCCTTATCCTGAGCGTGGCCCTGCTGCTGCTCATTTCCTTTGTCATCAGCGCCATCCTGAGCGTATTCACGGGGCAGCTGCAAGAGTGGTTTCCCGAAATCGGGGTATTCGCCATCAAGCTGGTCGATTTTCTGCTCTCTATTGGCGTCACGACGCTCCTGTTCGCCCTGATTTACCGCTTCCTGCCCGATGCTATTATTCGCTGGCAGGATGTGGGCGTAGGTGCTTTCATCACGGCCCTGCTCTTCGTGCTGGGTAAGTTTCTGATTGCTTTTTACATCTCCAAAGCCAGCCCCGGCTCGGCCTTCGGCGCGGCCGGCTCAGCCATTGTGCTGCTGGTCTGGATCAACTACTCCTCCCTCATCGTGTTCTTCGGGGCCGAGTTCACCCAGGAATTTGCCGATGCCTTCGGCCAGCGGGTGCAGCCTAAGGCCCACGCCGTGCGCATCGAAACCCGTGAACTTCCGCCCGAGGAAGATGAGGCCGCCATTGCCACCGGCCGGCCGCACGCCGAAGGCCGCTGGCGCAAGTAAGCGGGTTCCCGGGCTCGTTCGGGCTCCTCTACTCAAAAAAAACGCCCCGTCTTCGGCTGACTGCCAACGATGGGGTGTTTTTTCAGGGCCAATAAGCCCAAACAGCTATGTGGCCGGCCGTTAGGCCGTTTCCTGGGGTTGCTTTACGGCCAGCTGCCCGCAGGCGGCGTCGATGTCTTTACCGCGGCTGCGGCGCAGGTTGGTTTGCACGCCCCGGTCGGCCAGGTACTTGTGGAAGGCCATGAGCTTGGCCTCGCCGGTGTTCTTGTAATCGGCGTTTTCGATGGGGTTGTACTCGATCAGGTTCACCTTGCAGGGCAGCCACTTGCTGATCTGGAACAGCTCCTCGGCATCCTGCAGCGTGTCGTTGAAGCTCTCGAACACGATGTACTCGTAAGTGACCTTGCGGCCGGTGGACTGATGGTAGTACTTGAGCGCCTCTTCGAGGGCCGCCAGCGAGTTGGCCTCGTTGATGGGCATGATTTCGTTGCGCTTGGTGTCGTTGGGCGCGTGCAGGCTCAGGGCCAGGTTGGCCTTCACACCGTCGTCGGCCAGTTTTTTAATCATTTTGGCAATGCCGGCCGTGCTGATGGTGATGCGGCGCGGGGCCATGTTCAGGCCGTCGGGGGCCGTGATGCGCTCAATGCTCTTCACCACGTTGGCGTAGTTGAGCAGGGGCTCGCCCATACCCATGTACACGATGTTGGTCAGCGGCGTGCCGTACTCGCTCTCGCACTGCTCCCGAATACGCACCACCTGGTCGTAGATTTCGGCCGCGTCGAGGTTGCGCTTGCGGTCCATGTAGCCCGTAGCGCAGAACTTGCACGTGAGCGAGCAGCCCACCTGCGACGAGATGCAGGCCGTCATGCGCGTGTCGTGCGGGATGAGCACGCCCTCCACAATGTTGCCGTCGTAGAGCCGAAACGCCGATTTGATGGTACCGTCGTTGCTCAGCTGCTGGTCCTGCACCTGCACGCCATTGATGACGAAATAACGAGCCAGCAGCTCGCGGGTGGCGAGGCTGATGTTGTTCATTTCCTCGAACGTGCCCGCCGTGTTTTTCCACAGCCACTCGCTTACCTGCTTGGCGCGGAAGGGCTTCTCGCCGTGCTCTACCATAAAGGTTTTGAGCTCGTCGGGGCTGAGTTTGCGAATATCGCGCTTGGAAATTACGGGCAAGTCAATCATCATAGGGCAAAGATACAACGCGCGAGGCAGTTGGGTTCCTTGGCGGTAGCCGCCGGGGCTGAATTGATCGGCACTTTGCCGGCTGGCCCGCGCACCCGGCCGCCACCCAGCCACTTCTGTGGCCCACAGCAGGTTGGGGTGAAGCCCGTACCTTGGCACCGCAAATCCCTTGTTCATGCTGCTCGTTCTCGCCGGCTGGCTGTTACTGGCCCTCACTACCACCACCATCGGCTGGACGGCCTGGCGGGGGCTGACAGCCCGCTACCCAACGGCCCCGGCGTTGCCCTTCGAGCTGCTGAGCCTGGGTGGCGTAGCGCTGCTGCTGGGGCTGCTGGGGCCGCTTTCGCTGGTGCTGCCCATCGGCCCGGCGATGCAGGGGGCGCTGGGAGTTGGCGTGGTGGGGCTGCTGCTGGGCCAGCGCCGGGCCCTGGCGGCAGCGGCAGACTCCTGGAAAACGACCGTAACCCGGGCCAGCGCGGCCTGGTGGGTGGGCGCGGCGCTGCTGGGCCTGCTGCTGCTGAACCTGCTACTCCGTACCCAGGCCGGCAGCCGCAACCCCGATGCTCAGCTGTATTACCTGCAAACCCTGCAATGGATTACCCACTTCCCGGCGGTGCCCGGCCTGGGTAACCTGCACGGGCGGCTGGCTTTCAACAGCCATTTGTTTCTGGTTACTGCCCTCTTTCGCCTGCCCACACCCACCGGCAGTTATTACCCGCTGCCGCCCTACCTGGCCACGCTGCTGGCGGTGGCCGCCGTGCGGGGCCTGGTGCGGGGCCTGACCGGCCCGGCCCGGAGCCGCACCGGGTGGGCACTGGCCGGGCTGGCGCTGTTTTTCATCTTTCTCTACCTGTTTCAACGATGGCTGGCCAGCCCGGCCCCCGACTGCGTGCTGGTGGTGTGGCTATGCTTGCTGCTGCTGTTTTACAGCCGCTTTTTCGGCCCCTGCCCGGTAAGCGGACCGGCCGGCCGGCCAGTACTTTTGCTGCTGATATTGCTGAGCTGCGTCGCCGTCACCATCAAGCTCTCGGCCCTGCCGGTGCTGTTGCTGCCGGTGCACGCGCTCTGGGCAGCAGGGCGGCGGCAGGGCGGCGGGAGCCTACGCCGGTGGGTTGGCCCAGTGGTGCTGGCCGGGTTGCTGCTCGGGCCCTGGATGGGGCGCAACCTGGTGCTATCGGGCTACCCGGTGTATCCGCTGGTGGGCTTGCCGGGCCTGCCCGTTGACTGGAAAATGCCGGCGGCGCTGGTGCAAACCGAGCAGCGGCTCATCATCAACATGGCCCGCCAAATGGCCCCTGCCGATTGGTACGGGCCGGTAGCGGCCTCCTGGCAGCAGTGGCTGCCCGCGTGGTGGCAGCAGCAACTCAGCCAGCCGGCCGTGGCGCTGGTACTGCTACTGGCCGCCCTTGCCCCACTGGCGGTTGGCTGGCAACTCTGGCGGCAGCCCGCTATTGTTCGGACTGCCGCCAGAGCTGGCTGGCTGAGTGCCTGGCTGGTGGCCGTAGCGGGCAGCGTGTTCTGGCTGGTACTGGCCCCCGATTACCGCTTTGGGATAGGGTTTCTGCTGCTGATGGCGGGCGGGCCCTGGTTTTCGTTACCGGCCAGCCGCCGGGTTATCTGGCTGGTGCTGGCATTAGGCGCGGCCGGGGCGCTGCACCTGCTGCGCGAACCGATGTACGGGCTGCGCCACCCAGGCCCGGGCGCGGTTTCGGCGGTAGTCTGGCCCGTACTGCCGCCTCTGCCCCCTACTGTTATTCAGCAGCTGCCCGACGGGCAACTGGTCCACGTGGCCCAGGCGCAGGGGGCCTGCGGCGCAACGGCGTTGCCCTGTACTTTCGCGGTGCCCCTGGGTTTGGAGCGGCGGGGCAGCTCGCTGGCCCAGGGATTCCGCATCCGGTCGGCGGCAAATCCACGCCCCTGAGGGCTGGTAGGCGGGCCGGCGGAGCCAGGCTTGGAGTTTGCGGATTTCCGCCTACCTTGGCCCCATAAACTTTAGGGGTGTTCTGCCGCGCAGGACTGAGAAATACCCTTTGAACCTGATCCAGGTAATGCTGGCGAAGGGAAAAGTAAGCAGACCGGCCCCCGGTGGGTTCGTGGCGTGCGCCCCTATTGTTTATTGTTCCGACTTCCATCAACCTGCTAACCTGCTTGTTGCATGACCCTGTTTGTCAACAATGAACCCCTGGAGGCCCCTCAGCCCCCCACCCTGGCCGCCACCCTCGACCAGCTGGCCCTCACGCCCCTGCGCGGCCTGGCCGTAGCCGTGAACGATGTGGTTGTAGCCCGCCCCGACTGGCCCGCCTGCCAGCTCCAAGAGTACGACCGGCTTACCATCATCCGCGCCACCCAGGGCGGGTAACAGCCCTGCAATCCGAACGTCGTTCCAGAACATCATCCTAGAACGTCATTCCGAGCGCAGCGGAGCCGAGGAATCTCGCGTGCTGACGTTGTGCTGGTAACACTGATGACAGGATTACTTCATCAACGTCAGCACGCGAGATTCCTCGGCTGCGGCTCCGCACACTGGCTTGATGCGCCACATGCTCGGAATGACACTACTCTCCCCCCGCTATGAAAAAGCAAGACCAAGCCCCCCGGCAGACGCTGGTGGAGCGCCAGCCCCTGACCGGCTCGCGCAAGATTTACGTGCCCGGCCAGCTGTTCCCCGATATCCGGGTGGCCATGCGCGAAATCATGCTCAGCGACACCGAGCGCAAGTTCGATTTCGTGAACCCCACCGAGCAGAACCCGCCCGTGACGGTGTACGACACCAGCGGCCCCTACACCGACCCCAACGTCGAAATCGACCTGAAAAAGGGCCTGCCGCGCCTGCGGGAAGAGTGGATTACGGGCCGTGGCGACGTGGAGCAGCTGCCCGGCACCTCCTCGGACTACGGCCGGCAGCGGGCCGCCGACCAGACGCTCGACCACCTACGCTTCGAGCACATCCGCCGACCCCTGCGCGCCCAGCAGGGCCGCAACGTCACCCAGCTGCACTACGCCCGCCAGGGCATCATCACGCCCGAAATGGAGTACATCGCCATCCGCGAAAACCAGCGCTTCGACCAGCTGGCCGCCGACGATGCGCTGAAGGTGCAGCACCCGGGCTACAGCTTCGGGGCCAATACGCCCCAGGGCCGCATCACGCCGGAATTTGTGCGCGACGAGGTAGCGGCCGGCCGGGCCATTATCCCCTCCAATATCAACCACCCGGAGTCGGAGCCGATGATTATCGGGCGCAATTTTCTGGTGAAAATCAACACCAACATCGGCAACTCGGCCGTGACTTCTTCTATTGAGGAAGAGGTGGATAAGGCCGTGTGGAGCTGCCGCTGGGGCGGCGATACGCTGATGGACTTGAGCACCGGCAAGAACATCCACGAGACCCGGGAGTGGATTATCCGCAACTGCCCGGTGCCGGTGGGCACGGTACCGATTTACCAGGCCCTGGAAAAGGTGAATGGCAAGGCCGAGGACCTGACCTGGGAGCTGTTCCGCGACACGCTCATCGAGCAGGCCGAGCAGGGCGTGGACTACTTCACCATCCACGCCGGCGTGCGGCTGGCCTACGTGCCGCTCACCGCCAAGCGCGTGACCGGCATTGTGTCGCGGGGCGGCTCGATTATGGCCAAATGGTGCCTGGCCCACCACCAGGAGAGCTTTCTGTACACCCATTTCGAGGAAATCTGCGAGATTATGAAGGCCTACGACGTGGCCTTTTCGCTGGGCGACGGGCTGCGCCCCGGCTCCATTGCCGACGCCAACGACGCGGCCCAGTTCGCGGAGCTCGAAACCCTGGGCGAGCTGACCAAGATTGCCTGGCAGCACGACATTCAGGTGATGATTGAGGGTCCCGGCCACGTGCCCATGCACCTCATCAAGCAGAACATGGACAAGCAGCTGCAGGAGTGCCACGAGGCGCCGTTCTACACCCTGGGCCCGCTGACGACGGACATTGCGCCCGGTTACGACCACATCACCTCGGCCATCGGGGCGGCCATGATTGGCTGGTTCGGCACGGCCATGCTCTGCTACGTGACGCCCAAGGAGCACCTGGGCCTGCCCAACAAAAAGGATGTGAAAGACGGCGTCATCACCTACAAAATAGCCGCCCACGCCGCCGACCTGGCCAAGGGCCACCCGGGCGCCCAGTACCGCGACAACGCCCTGAGCAAGGCCCGCTTCGAGTTCCGCTGGGAAGACCAGTTCAACCTGAGCCTGGACCCCGACACGGCCCGCGAGTACCACGACGAAACCCTGCCCGCCGAGGGGGCCAAAGTGGCCCACTTCTGCTCCATGTGCGGCCCCCACTTCTGCTCGATGAAAATCACCCAGGAAGTGCGCGACTTCGCCGCCCCGCAGGACCTGACCGCCGCCGAAGCCCTGACCCAGGGCATGCGGGAAAAGTCCAGGGAGTTCGTGGAAAAGGGGAGTGAAATCTATTTGTAACTAAATCCCATCTGTCATCCTGAGCGCAGCGAAGGACCTTACCACACCTGAACGACCCGCGTTGGATAGTTACTATCTAACGTGATAAGGTCCTTCGCTGCGCTCAGGATGACAGAGCCGGAAAGGCAACCACCCCATGTCCCAACCACCCCGCCCCTATGTGCTCAGCCTCGCCGGTTTCGACCCCAGCGGCGGGGCCGGCCTGCTGGCCGACGGCAAGACCTTCGAGCAGCGCGGCGTGTACGGCTTCGGCGTGTGCACGGCCCTCACGGTGCAGAGCGACGTAGCGTTTGAGCGCGTGAGCTGGGTGCCGCTGACCGATATTCAGGCGCAAGCTCAGCCCCTGCTGACACGCTTTGCGGTGGAGTGGGCGAAAATCGGGCTGGTGGAAAACCTGGCCGAGCTGCCGAAGCTGCTGCGCTGGCTGCGGGCGCAACGCCCGGCCCTGGGCATAGTCTGGGACCCGGTGCTGAAGGCCAGCGCCGGCTACGATTTTCACGCCGGTCCGGCCCCGGAGCTGGTGGCCGACATCTGCACCGGACTGGCCCTGATTACGCCCAACCAGCCCGAAATGCGCCGCCTGTGGCCGGCGGCAGCTACCGCTACCGAAGCCGCGGCGGCCGTGAGCCGCTTCTGCCCGGTGCTGCTCAAAGGCGGCCACACCGATGGCCCCGAAGCGGTGGACGTGCTCTACCAGAATGGGCAGCTGGTGGCCGAATTTTCGGCCCCGCGGCTGGTCCACGGCGAGAAGCACGGCAGCGGCTGCGTGTTGTCGGCGGCTATTGTGGCGGGGCTGGCCCGGGGCGAGTCGCTGGTGGACGCCTGCCGCTCGGGCAAGGCTTACACAACGCGGGTATTGGCCAGCAACGACACACTGCTGGGGTATCACGCACCCCACCCCCCGGCCCCACTCTCGCCTGATACGCAACATCCTCCGGGAGAGGGGGATCCAGACGATTTAACCGAGAAACTCTTTAGGATACTTTCCTCATGAACAATTCGCAAAGCAGGAAATTAGAACAGGACTCCAGCCTCCCCCCCTCCCGGAGGATGTCGCGTATCAAGCGAGAGTGGGGCCGGGGGGTGGGGTGCCTTCACTACATCACCCCCTCCCCTGCACAAGCCGCGCGGGCCTGCGCCGGCGGCGTGCGGTGGGTGCAGCTGCGCGTGAAAAACACGCCCTACGAGCAGTGGAAGCAGCTGGCCCTGGAAACCCAGGCCGTGTGCCGCGCGTACGGGGCCACCTTCATCCTCAACGACAACCCCGGGCTGGCCCTCGAAATCGGGGCCGATGGGGTGCACCTGGGCCAGCAGGATATGCCGCCCGCCGAGGCGCGGGCATTACTGGGGCCTGATGGTATTATCGGCGGCACGGCCAACACGTTTGCCCACATCGAGCAACTGGTGGCAGCCGGGGTCGATTACATCGGGCTGGGGCCGTTGCGCTTCACCAGCACCAAGGAAAAACTGAGCCCGATTCTGGGCCTGGAGGGCTACGCGACGCTGCTGACCCAGTGCCGGGCCGCCGGTTTTACCACGCCCGTTATTGGTATTGGGGGCGTGAAACTGGCCGATGTGGCAGCGCTGCGGGCCGCGGGCCTGCACGGCGTGGCCGTGTCGGGGGCTATTGGCGCGGCGGCTGACCCCACGGTGGCAGCGGCGCAGTTTGTTGAACTTCTGGCTGACCCAGTTCCTGCTTTATGACTCCTGATTTGACAACCAAACCGCTCGTCATTGCCGGGCGCACGTTCGGCTCGCGGCTGTTTACCGGCACGGGCAAATTCGCTCATCCGAGCTGATGGAAGCGGCCCTGCTGGCTTCCGGCTCGGAGCTGGTGACGGTGGCCCTCAAGCGCGTGGACGTGGCCGACGCCCAGGACGACCTGCTGCGTCACCTCGACCACCCGCAGTTCCACCTCCTCCCGAATACCTCCGGCGTGCGCACGGCCCGGGAGGCCGTTTTCGCGGCCCAGCTGGCCCGCGAGGCCCTGGAAACCAACTGGCTCAAGCTCGAAATTCACCCCGACCCCAAGTACCTGCTGCCCGACCCCATCGAGACGCTGCGTGCCGCCGAGGAGCTGGTGAAGCTGGGCTTCGTGGTGCTGCCCTACATCCACGCCGACCCGGTGCTGTGCAAGCGGCTGGAGGAAGTAGGCGTGGCCGCCGTGATGCCGCTCGGCTCGCCCATCGGCTCCAACAAGGGCCTGCTGACCCGGGAATTCCTGGAAATCATCATCGGCCAGAGTCAGGTACCGGTGGTGGTGGATGCCGGCCTCGGCGCGCCCTCCCACGCTGCCGCCGCCCTGGAGCTGGGCGCCGACGCCGTGCTGGTGAACACCGCCATTGCCGTGGCCGGCCAGCCCGTGCAGATGGCCCACGCCTTCCGCCTGGCCGTAGAAGCCGGCCGCCTGGCCTACGAAGCGCGGCTGGCCGCGCCGGCAGCCCACGCTGAAGCGAGTTCCCCCCTGACGGCATTTCTGGATTGATGCCGCGTTGAGTCGTCAGTAAAAAGGCACGTCATCCTGAGCGAAGCGAAGGACCTTCTCCCGTCAGCACGAGCCATACCAACGACCCGTACCAACGGGAGAAGGTCCTTCGCTCTGCTCAGGATGACGTGCCTTTACTGGCAACCGGACCCTGGCAACTGACAACTAAAAACTAGCAACTGACAACTGACGATGAGCTTCCGCCCCATTTTCGAGGCCCACGACTGGGACGATACCAAAGCCGGCATCTACGCCAAAACCGCCGCCGACGTGGAGCGGGCCCTGGCCGCACCGCGCCGGACGCTGGAAGATTTTAAGGCCCTGATTTCGCCGGCCGCCGCGCCGTATCTGGAGCGCATGGCTATCGGGCTCAGTCAGGAGCTTACGCGGCGGCGGTTTGGTAATACGGTGCAGCTCTACGTACCGCTGTACCTGAGCAACGAGTGCCAGAACATCTGCACCTACTGCGGCTTCAGCCTCGACAACCAGATCCGCCGCCGGACCCTGAGCAGCGTGGAAATGCTCCAGGAAGCAGCCGTGCTCAAGGACTGGGGCTACGAGCACGTGCTGCTGGTAACCGGCGAGGCCAACCAGACTGTGGGCGTGGACTACCTCGAACAGGCCATCCGGACGCTGCGGCCCCACTTTGCGCACATCTCCATGGAAGTGCAGCCCCTCGACCAGCCCGACTACGAGCGGCTGATTCCGGCGGGCCTGCACACGGTGCTGGTGTACCAGGAAACCTACCACCAGGCCGACTACAAAAAGCACCACCCCAAGGGCAAGAAATCGAACTTCCACTACCGCCTCGACACACCCGACCGCCTGGGCCGGGCCGGCATCCACAAAATGGGCCTGGGCGTGCTGTTCGGTCTCGAGGACTGGCGCACCGACGCCTTCTTCACGGCCCTGCACCTCGACTACCTCGAACGCACCTACTGGCAAACCCGCTACAGCCTTTCCTTCCCGCGCCTGCGTCCCGCCGAGGGCCTCTTGCAGCCCAAAGTGGAGATGAGCGACCGGGAACTGGTCCAGCTTATCTGCGCCTACCGTTTGCTCAACGAGGAAGTAGAGCTCTCGATTTCGACCCGCGAAACGCCCACCTTCCGCGACAACATCATCCGCCTGGGCATCACCAGCCTCAGCGCCGGCTCCAAAACCAACCCCGGCGGCTACGCCGTGGCCCCGGAATCCCTGGAGCAGTTCGAAATATCCGACGAGCGCAGCCCCGCCGACATTGCCGCCATGATTCGCCGCCAGGGCTACGAACCCGTCTGGAAAGACTGGGACGCGGCGCTTTCGGCTGGCGGATTAGAGCTGGAGGCTAGAAGAGCTAGCTCCCCTCCTTTCAAGGAGGGGAGCTAGTTTCTAGCCTCCAGCTCTAATCCGCTAATAACCAACAGCCACCAACCCATCCCACGCCGCTACCGGGTCGGGGGCCTGCCAGACGGCGCCCAGCACGGCGGCCCCGGCAAAACCGGCGGGACGGATTAGCGGCAGGGTGGCAGGGCTGATGCCGCCCAGGGCCAGCACCGTGGCCTGGGGCATCGCGCGGAGCATGGCCGTTACGGCCGGCAGCTCGAAGGCGCGGGGGTAGTTGGCTTTGCTGAGGCTGTCGAAGATGGGGCTTAGGAAAACGTAGTCGTATGCTAGGCCCAGCTCGCGCACCTCCGCCAGCGTGTGCAGGGCCGTGGAAAGCGTGGTGCCGGGGGGGCGCACCGGCAGGCTGCCCGCGGCCCGGGCGGCGGCCGTCAGGTGCAGGCCGCCGACGGGAAACTCCCGGGCCAGCTCGTGGTGGGCGTGCAGCACCACCCGGGGCAGGGCGGTGGCGGGCAGGGCCCGGAGCCAGGCGGCCGTTTCGGCGCGGGTCCAGGTGGGGCGGCGCAGGTGCAGGCGGGCGGGCGGCGTGGGGGCAGCCAGCAACTTAGTCAGCATCGGCAGTTCCTGGGGGTGGGGTTCGGGGGGCGTCAGCAGCACCAGCCCGAAGCCGGGGGCGGGCTTCACGCGGTTTCGCCGCGCAGGCGGGCGGCGTAGGCTTCGGGCAGCAGGCGCAGCTTGCGGGTGTTGTAGTCGAAGCAGAGCATGCCGGTTTTGGCGCGGGCAATTTCGCGGCCGGTGGTGGTACGCACGGCATACACCAAATCGAAACCGTACTTATTGAGGTCGGCAGCAGCCAGCTCGATGCGCAGCACGTCGCCGTGGAAACCTTCGCCCTTGTACTCCATGGCCACATCGGCCATGATGTGGCCCAGGCCGGTGGCGGGGTCGAACTCGGGCTGGCCGAGGTGGGCCAGAAACTGCACCCGGGCTTCGTGGAGCAGGCTCAGCAGGGCGTCGTTGCCGAGGTGGGCGCCGTAGTTGAGGTCGGTGATGCGGATGGGCAGCTCGACGGCGAACAGAAATTTTTCGGGCAGATCTACTTTAACGCGGGGCATATCGTGAGTTGTCGGTTATCAGTTGCTGGCTGTCAGCGGGAGCCAGGAGCAAAGAACGTCATTCAGCGCATGTGGCGCATCAAGCCGCTTCGCCCGGAATGATGTTCCTTTACCCTCCGCAGCATCAATCAACCAACTCTAGTCAGCTCTATGCACCCCGAAGTGCAACTCCGCGCTACCGCCGACGGCTCGGGTACGCTTTACGTACCGGCCCTCGACGAGCATTACCACAGCACCCACGGCGCCCTGCAGGAAGCCCGGCACGTGTACCTGGCTGCTGGGCTGGAGCCGGCGCTGGCCGCCGCCACCGGCCCGGTTCGGGTGCTGGAAGTGGGTTTCGGCACCGGCCTCAATGCCCTGCTGACGCTCGAACGCAGCCTCGCGGCCCCGCAGCCTATTCACTACGACACCCTCGAAAAGCACCCGCTGCCCTGGGAGCTGGTGCAGCAGCTCGCCACCGCCTCCGACCCGGCCTACCCCCACCGGGCGGCCCACCGGCAGCAATTGCATGCCGCCGCCTGGGAGCAGCCGGTTGTCCTGGCACCCCATTTCACGCTCCGCAAGCTGGCCGGCGAGTTGCAAACCACCGACCTCGCCGATAATACCTACCAGGTCATTTACTTCGATGCCTTCGCCCCCGACAAGCAGCCCGACATGTGGACCGACGCCGTATTTGCCCAGCTTTACCAAGCCACCGCGCCCGGGGGCTGCCTGGTAAGCTACTGCGCCAAGGGCTCGTTCAAGCGCAGCCTGCTGGCGGCGGGCTGGCAGGTAGAGAAGATTCCGGGCCCGCCCGGCAAGCGCGAAATGACGCGGGCCTGGAAGCGGGACTGAATAATCTTCCCGGCGCTCGTACTCCGAAACACTCTTGAAAAGAAGTACAGTGGGATTTTCTGCTCCAGTTATAATGCCCTGATGCCCTGCCGGGCGGCCGGTGCGCAAGTTCTAATCTTTTTACATTCGCCTTATGAGTCGAAAGCTACTGGAAACCGATGGGCCGGAGTGGGTGCGGCAGGGCGTTATCAGCGAGGCGCAACGGGCGCAGCTGCTGGCCCTCTACCCCACCGATGCTACGGCCATTGGGCTGCTGCCGCTGCTGGGGAGTCTGCTGGTGGGGCTGAGCGCGCTGAGCGTGGTGGCCGCCAACTGGCAGGGCCTCCCCGAGCTGGTGCGCCTGGGTTTGCTGCTGGGCTCGCTCTGCGCGGCCTACGCGGGCGGCGAGTACTTCCGGCGGCGCGGCAACGCAAACCTCGGCATGGGCCTGGTGGCGCTGGGGCTGATTCTGTTCGGGGCCAGCATCGTGCTTACCAGCCAGCTCTACCAGCTCATTGGCTACGACCTGACCGGGCTGCTGGCCTGGGCCGTGGCGGGCATGGGCCTCACGTGGCTCTACCGCAGCCGCCTGCTGTTTCTGCTCACGGCCGTTATCAGCGGCATCGTGCAGGGCTACAACACCGGGCAGCTCGGGGCCTTCAGCTACCTCACGGCCATCGGCACGGCCCTGGGGCTGGGCTACTACTGGTGGCGGCGGCCCGATGCCCTGCTGGGCGGAGTGCTGGCCGGCGGGCTGCTCTGGCAGGCGGGGCTGCTGATCAATCACCTGCACGTCAAAATCACCTGGTTCTTCATTCCGGCCATGCTCGTGTACGCCCTCGGCGACTGGCAGGCCGACCGACCCGCCGGCCGGGCCCTGCAAGGGCCACCACTGGCGGCCGCTTTCCTGTTCACGCTGGGGCTGGCCCTGTTTGGCGAGTCGGATTTTTATGCCGGGCAGCTGCGGGCCCCGCTGGTGCCCTACCTGGCGGCCCTGGCGGCCGTGCTGGCGTTGTCGCTGGTGGGCAAGCAGCGCCGGGGCCGCCTGGGCAGCGCCACCGACTGGCTGCTGCTGCTACCGGGCTTCTATTTCACGGGCGGGCTGCCGCTGGCCGTGGCCACGCTGGTGGTGCTCTATGCCTACTCGGGCAGCGTGCTGGTGCGCGCCCACCAGGAGCAGAATCCCGACCGCGTGACGCTGGGCACCGTGCTGTTCGTGCTCACGACCGCCGTGGCCTACTTCAAGCTGACGTGGGGCTTCCTCGATAAATCGTTGTTCTTCCTGCTGGGCGGGTTGCTGTTGCTGGGCCTGAGCTGGTGGCTGCGCCGCCGGGCCGCCCAAACCCTGGCTGCCGCCGCCGCTGCCCCGAAGCCATGATGAGTCCCGACGCCCCCGATTCCGTTACTGCCGCTGCGGCCGCGCCGTTGGGTACTGCCCCAAGTACCGGCCCGGCCCTGCCGGCCCACCACCGCCGCTGGCTGATCTGGCTGGTGGCGGCCCAGGTGCTGTTCGTGCTGGGCGTGGCCGTGGCCGGCTACGCCACCGCCGCGCTGGGCCGCACCATTACGCTGCAAACCGAACCCGTAGACCCGCGCGACCTGCTCTACGGCGATTACCTGCGCCTGCGCTACCAGATCAGCGAGCTGCCGGGCGGCCTCTGGCGCGGCGCGGAAATGCCCCGGCGCAAGCAGGCGGCCTACGTGCTGCTCAGCCCCGATCCCGGCGGCGACTACCGGGCCGTGGGCATTTTCCCCGAAGCCCCCGCCACTACCGGCCAGCAGGCGGTGCTCCGGGGCTCGGTGCAGGATGTGTGGCGGCGGGGTCTGCGCCTGCGCTACGGGCTGGAGCGCTACTACGTGCCCGAAACCATGAGCCGCCGCCTGCAGCGCCGCCGCCACCTGCGCGTCACCATCAGCATTGCTCCCTGGGGCCAGGCCCGTATCACCCAGGTAGATACCTTACGGCAATAGTCGGCGGGCAACTCACCCGTTTTCCCGGTTTTCTCCTAACTTGCTGCTTCTAATCGTCCTATCTGCTCTTTACCTACCCTATTGCTGCTCGTTTTATTCTTTACTTTTTCGCTAACATGAAACACAGTCTCGCTTCCCTTGCGCAGGTACTGGCCGCCCAGCGCCGTGCCTTTCAGCCCGCCACCAAACGCAGTAAGGCCGCCGAACGGCGCGTGGCCGGCGGCACTTCTCCCCAACCCGAGCCATTGGGCGCGGCGCAAAAGTAACCCCCTCAAACCCTAGAAAACGCCCTTCCGGCCGAAGCCAGAGCAGTGCTCTGGCCGCCGGAAGGGCGTTTGGTTTACCGCGCACAAGCCAGGCCGAAACGGCCGCCGATGGGCGTTAGCGCCATTAGCGTGGCCCGGAGGCCAGCAGCGCCTTATCGGCCTCGCTCAGGTCTACCAGCGCATATTTCTGCTGGTCCGTGATGTTCATCTCATCCAGCGCATCCACCATATTCTGGTACGTAGCCTCGTCGGTGGGCTTGATGAGCACTACGCCATCGGGCTGCTGCCGAAACTTCAGCAGCACCTGCCGCAGGCCGTCGGCGGCGAAAGACGTCGTATGCAGCCGGGCCGCGTCGGAGCCGGGGTTCAAACCGAAGAAGTAGCGGACCTGCTGGTTTTTATCGAGCAGCAGGGTGAGCGACTTGGATTCGTGGACCGGCGTGGCGGGCCCTTTCACTGGCATGGCCACCTGCAGCACGGTAGGCTTGCTGAAGGTGGCTGTCAGCATGAAGAAGGTCAGCAGCAGAAACGCCAGGTCCACCATCGGGGTCATATCGAGGTGGAAGGCGTGCTTTTTGGCGCGGGGCTTGGTGCCCCGCGCGGCGGGAGCAGCAGTCTGAAGGTTGGCCATGAGGGTGTTGGGGTTAGTGGAACATAGCCTCCTAACGATATGGCCGGACGCAGTATTGCTCAAATCCGGCTTACCCGCAGCGCAGCGCGGAGAAGTTTGCAAGGTCGCTTACCCCCCAAACCGCCACACCTGCTCCGGCGTGAGGCAGGCATGCAGGCGCACGTCGCCGTCCCAGGCATCGGCAATGCGGGGCACCGGCGGCTCCAGGCTCACCCCGATGCGTAGCGCACCGGGGCGGCATTCGGCCAGAAACCGGTCGTAGAAGCCCTTGCCGTAGCCCACGCGGTGGCCGGTCTCGTCGAAAGCCAGC
Source organism: uncultured Cytophagales bacterium (assembly GCA_963711295.1). Taxonomy (GTDB): domain Bacteria; phylum Bacteroidota; class Bacteroidia; order Cytophagales; family Hymenobacteraceae; genus Hymenobacter. Next base: position 299,165 of record CAVQDF010000001.1, on the reverse strand, counting down.
AGCGGCACCAGCACGGCATCGAGCTGCGGCGGCAGCACCTCGGTTGCGCCCACGGGCTCGGCAATATCCCAGCGGTTTTCTACCAGCGGCGTTTCGGGCCGCAGGTGGAAGTGGCGCAGGGTCTGGCCATCGGGCTGCACCACGGGCACGGCCACCTGCAGGCCCGGGCAAGTAGCCCACAGCTGCCGGATAAGCAGCCAGGTATCGGGCTCGTGCTGGCGCGGAATCGGCAGAAACACGTGCAGCCATTGCCAGTCGCGCACCGGAAGCTGCAGCACCAGCTGGGCCCAGAGCGCGGCGCTGCGGCGGGCTACTTCGGCCTCGGGCAGGGCCCGCCGGCGGGCCAGGGCTTCGCGGCGGAGGGCAGCTTTAGTCATAGGTTAGGCTGGTTATTTTAATATAAAAACACCCTTAGTTTCCCCCGAAACGCATCTGCCTTACTCCTCTTCCAGCACCGTAAACTCCAGCGCCAGCGGGTCAAAGGCGTCGAGGAGTTGGTTGATGAAGTCGGGGTTGTTGATGAGGACGTTGAGCACGTTGTCGGAGCGCTCCTGCAGGCCTCCGCCGGGCAGCAGCTTGCCCAGCAGGCCATCGAGCTGCTGGTAGGCAGTTTCGTGCTTGGCCTCGGCGGCTTTGCTGAGGCGCTTTTCCAGGTTGCCCAGGATGCCGCTGGCTTTTTGCTGCTCGGCGGCCACGGCCTTTACCAGCGTGGGGTCGAGGCGCTGGGCCAGCGCGGCTACCTGCTCGAAGGCGGCGGCCAGCTGCTGCTGCTGCTCGCGCAGGTCCACTTCTTCCTGCCCTAAGTGGGCCGCCAGCTGCTTTTTCAGCTCCGGCAGCGGCTCGAAAACAGCGGTATTCTCCAGCCCCAGCTTGCGCAGCTTGCCGGCGTTGGTTTTGCTGATGACCTGGGCCGAGTTGCGCAGCAGCACCATCGGGAACGGCACCCCGTTCTGCTCGAACACGCCCTTCAGCTGGAACCAGTAGGCCACCTCGGCCCCACCCCCGATATAGCAGAGGTTGGGCAGCAGCAGCTCCTGGTAAAGCGGCCGCAGCACCACGTTGGGGCTGAACTGCTCGGGGTGCGCGGCGGCCAAAGCCAGCAACTCAGCCCGGCCCAGCGCCTGGGCAGTACCGTCCACAGTCAGCGTTACGGTGTCGGTGGGCTGGTCGTATTCCAGCCGCTCGCGCTGGCCTTCGCCCGTGATGAAGAACAGGTTGAAGGGACGGGCGTACACCTGGGGCTTATAGCCGGCGGCTTCCAGGCGGGCATCGGCGGCCTGAACGGCGTTATAGGAGGCCTGCTCGCGTAGCTCGCGCTCCAGCACCGGCGCCAGCGCCTGCTTGAGCGCCGGCACATCGGCATCGAGGCTCACCAGCCCGTGCTCGCCAAACAAGCCCATGGCCAGCCGGTGGGTGGCTTCGGCCAAGGTCTTCGACTCGGCGTAGGCTGCGCGGAACAGGGCCGGCACGTCGTCGGGTAGCTGGTCGAGCACCTGCGCCTGCAGGCCGTCGAGGGTCATGCGGCCCACGGGCTGGCCGGTAACGGGTGCCTGCCACTCGTAGTTTTTGCCGAACAGGCTGAAATGGTTGATTTCGGCGAAGTCATGGTCTTCGGTGGCCAGCCAGTACACCGGCACGAAGTCATACTGCGGGTAATGCTCCTTGAGCTGCCGGGCCAGCTTGATGGCCGACACAATCTTGTAAATGAAGTACAGCGGGCCGGTGAACAGGTTCAGCTGATGGCCGGTCGTCACGGTAAACGTGGTTTCTTTGGCCAGCAGTGCCAGGTTCGCCTGCACGGCCGCCGGGGCTTCGGGCAGGCCGGCGTACTGCTGCTGCAATGCCGCTACCAGCCGCTGCCGGGCCTCGGGCGAGTAGGCGGCCTGCTTTTCCGCTATCTGGTCGGCAAACGCTTCTATCGCCGGAAAACGGTGATAAAATGGCCGCAGGGCCTCTTTGCGGGCCAGATAATCAACCAGCAAGGAAGAAAACGCGCCGGTTTCGGCGTAGGGAAGCGTAGTTACAGTCATGGACGGAAGGGGTAATCCGGCTACAACCGGCCAGACGCTACAAAGTAACTGGGTATTTTTAGTTGTCAGTTGTTGGTTGCCAGTTGTCAGTTGCTGGCAAGGCTATTAAACACCGAAGCTCCCGGTACCAGAGGTACCGGGAGCTTCGGTAGAAGCCGTTGCAAATTATCCCGTCAACAGAACAGCCTGACAACTGACAACGAGCAACTGACAACTAAAAACCTACACCAGCCGGCCGTACAAATCGAAGTCGGAGGCTTCCGTGATTTCCACCTGGGCGAAGTCGCCGAGGCGCACGTAGGTGTCTTTGGTGGCGGGCACCAGTACCTCGTTGTCTACCTCAGGCGAGTCGTACTGGGTGCGGCCTACGAAGTAGCCGCTTTCCTTGCGGTCGAAGAGCACCTTGTAGGTCTGGCCGATTTTCTGCTCGTTGAGCTCCATCGAAATGCCCTGCTGCAGCTCCATGATCTGGTCGGCGCGGTCCTGCTTCACCTCGGCCGGCACATCGTCGGGCATGGTGTAGGAGTGCGTGTTGTCCTCGTGCGAGTACGTGAAGATGCCCAGGCGGTCGAAGCGGGTGTCTTCCACGAACCGGTAGAGGTCCTCGAAATCAGCCTGGGTTTCGCCGGGGTGGCCGGCAATCAGGGTCGTGCGCAGGGCAATGTCGGGCACGCGCTGGCGGATGGTATCGACCAGCTCGCGAGTGCGGCGCTGGCTGATGCCCCGGCGCATGCTCTTGAGCATGTTGTCGGAAATATGCTGCAGGGGCATATCGAGGTACTTGCACACATTGTCGCGCTCGTTCATCACGTCGAGCACGTCGAGCGGGAACTGCGAGGGGTAGGCGTACTGCATCCGGATCCAGTCGATGCCTTCCACGTCGGAGAGGTGGCGCACGAGGTCGGCCAGCTTCCGGGTGCCATAGTGCTGCAGGCCGTAGTAAGTCAGGTCCTGAGCGATGAGGATGAGCTCTTTGGTGCCCATCGAGGCCAGGCGCTTGGCTTCTTTCACCAGATCCTCAATCGGCCGGTCCTGGTGCTTGCCGCGCATGAGCGGAATGGCGCAGAACGAGCAGGGCCGGTTGCAGCCCTCGGCAATCTTGAAGTAGGCGTAGTGCGAAGGCGTGGTCAGGAGCCGCTCGCCCACCAGCTCGTGCTTGTAGTCGGCCTCCAGCGTCTTCATCAGCTGGGGCAGCTCCAGGGTGCCGAAGTAGGCATCTACCTGCGGAATTTCGGCCTCCAGGTCGTCTTTGTAGCGCTGGGAAAGGCAGCCCGTTACGTAGAGCTTCTCCAGGCGGCCGGCCACCTTCTCGTCGGCGTAGCGCAGAATCGTGTCGATGCTTTCCTGCTTGGCATTGTCGATAAAGCCGCAGGTATTGATGATGACGATGTTGGCGTCGCTCTGCTCGGCCTCGTGGGTAACCTCAAACTCGTTGGCCCGGAGCTGGCCCATGAGCACTTCGGAATCCACAATGTTCTTGGAGCAGCCGAGGGTGATGACGTTGACTTTATTGGCCTGCTGGCTTCTTACTTTCATACGGGGTTGGGATGGCGGGCGGGCGGGCAATTCTTTCTAGCTGAGAAACTTGCCCGCTTTTAGCCCGCGGCGAAATTCGGACCGCAAAGGTACGCACCCGGCAACGCCTTTTCCTAGATGGAAGGTTTCTTTGTGCGGAAACGGTACCGGCGGGCAGCAACAAAAACGCCCGTCATCCTGCGCGCAGCGCAGGACCTTACTACGCCAGAACGACCATCGAAACAACGATTCGTGCTGACGTGATAAGGCCCTGCGCTGCGCGCAGGATGACGGGCGTTTTTACAATATATATCTACTTCTTGAACAGCGAGTTCACAAACGTCGCCCGGTCGAAGAGCTGCAAATCAGTCATCTTCTCGCCCACGCCGATGTAGCGCACCGGCACCTGGAGCTGGGCCGAGATGCCGATGACCACCCCGCCCTTGGCCGTGCCGTCGAGCTTGGTAATGGCCAGGGCCGATACGTCGGTGGCCTTGGTGAACTCCTGGGCCTGCAGGTAGGCGTTCTGGCCGGTGCTGCCATCGAGCACGAGCAGCACCTCGTGGGGCGCGTCAGGAATCACCTTCTGCATCACGCGCTTGATTTTGCTCAGCTCGTTCATCAGGTTCACCTTGTTGTGCAGGCGGCCGGCCGTGTCAATAATCACCACGTCGGCCCCCATCTCTACCCCTTTCTGCACCGCATCGAAGGCCACGGCGGCCGGGTCGGTGTTCATGCCGTGCGAGATGACGGGCACGCCCACCCGCTCGCCCCAGATGATGAGCTGATCGACGGCAGCGGCCCGGAAGGTGTCGGCCGCCCCGAGCACCACCTTCTTGCCGGCGCTGTGGAAGCGGTGGGCCAGCTTGCCGATGGTGGTGGTTTTGCCCACCCCGTTCACGCCCACCACCATAATCACGAAGGGCGAGCCGGGGCTGTCGGGCCGGTCGAGGATGGCCCGCGAGCCGGTAGCGCCGCTGTTAGCGTCGAGCAGGGCCACAATTTCCTCCCGCAGAATGCGGTCGAGGTCGGCCGTGCTCACGTACTTGTCGCGGGCCACGCGCTTCTCGATGCGCTCAATCACCTTCACGGTGGTATCGATGCCCACATCGGCGTGCACGAGCATGGTTTCGAGGTCGTCGAGCACCGCCTCGTCTACGGTACTGCGGCCGGCCACGGCCTTGCTGAGCTGGTCGAAGAAGCTGGTTTTCGTCTTCTGCAACCCCTCATCGAGGGCCTGCTGCTGCTGCTGGCTTTCCTTGTCCTTCTTGAAAAAATCGAAGAGGCCCATGCGGGGTTGGGATGTAGCGCGAAGCTCCCGCTTCGCGTTTCGTGGCACGATTAACCAAGCATCGCCGAACCAGCTGCGCCCGCTCAACGATGCGCGAAGCGGGAGCTTCGCGCTACAACGCAAAAAAGTCCCACGCTGGCGGGACTTCTTTACTTCAAATCAGGTAGCCACATGGGCGCCGGATTACTTAACGCCGCTGGAAATGTACTCCTGTACTTTATCTACGGGTACCATTTCCTCGCGGAAAGTGTAAGCACCGGTTTTCTCCGAACGGACGGCGCGAATTACCTTCGCCCAGTCTTTGCCGGTAGCGGTTTTCAGGGTTGCTACTACTTTCTTAGCCATGACGCAGGTTACTTAATTTCCTTGTGAACGGTCATCTTACGCAGCACATTGTTGAATTTCTTCAACTCAATACGCTCAGGCGTGTTCTTACGGTTCTTGGTGGTGATGTAGCGCGAGGTGCCCGGCTGCCCCGAGTTCTTATGCTCAGTGCATTCAAGGATTACCTGCACCCGGTTGCCTTTCTTAGCCATCTCGACGGGGTTTTTGGATTAAGGACTGCAAAGGTACAAGGGAATTCGGCAATGCCAAACAGAAATGCAGATTGTTATTAGTTGTTAATGCCTAGGGGCGAGGAAGAAGGGCCGCTGCCGACAGCGAAATCCGCCATTCTGAGCACCGGCGGCACTCCGGCCAGCGTTCTTCGCTTCGCCGGCTCATTTCAGTTCCGGCAGCTTAAACGCCTCCAGGGCACTGGGCTGAGCCATCAGGGCCTCTATTTCGGCCACCGTACGGGGGGCTTCCCGGGAAAGATTCTCGTAGCCTTTGTCGGTGATGAGCACATCATCCTCGATGCGGACGCCGATGTTCCACCACTTTTTGTCGCAGGGGCTGCCCTCCGGAATATAGATACCGGGCTCGACGGTGATGACGTTGCCGGCCAGCAGCGCGTCGTAGCCGCCCCGGTCGTGCACATCGAGGCCCAAATGGTGGCTGGTACCGTGGGGGAAATAGCGGCGCACGTCTTCGTCTTTGGCAATGATGCCGAGCTTACGTAGGCCGTCAGCAATGACCTTCTGGGCTGCCTGGCCGGGGGCCTGGAAAGCGGCCCCGGGCTTACAGGCGGCAAAACCGGCCTCCTGGGCGGCCAGTACCAGCTCGTAAATCTGGCGCTGGGCCGGACTAAACCGGCCGCTCGGCGGGATAGTGCGCGTGACGTCGGCGGAGTAGCCGCGGTACTCGGCTCCGCAGTCCATGAGCACTAAATCGTTGCCGACCTGGGGCTTGTTGTTGGTTTCGTAGTGCAGGATGCAGCCGTTGGCCCCGGCCCCCACAATGCTGGGGTAGCCCTCGAACTCGGCGCCGTACTGTGCGGTACACAAACTCGTGCAGGCCCTGCATCTCCCGTTCGCCCATGCCCGGGTGAGCGGCCTTCATCACCTCCTGCTGGCCCACGGCGCTGATGCGGACGGCCCGGCGCAGCAAAGCCACTTCTTCGGGCGTCTTTACGCCCCGCAGCTGGTCGAGGGCGGCATCCAGGGCCAGCCCGCCATCGTAGCGGTTAGCCGACTGCCCTGCGGCGGCTTTCCGTTGGGCGGAGGTCGTGGCGGCCAGGTACTGCTGCACCTGAGCGTCTTGGGCGACGGCGGGGCTTTGCTGGGCAGCGTTGCGCAGGTAGCCCAGTACCCGGGTTTCGTTGGTGGCCCCGTACTGCAGCAGCACCTGCCGGGCCTGGGCCAGGGCCGGAGTGGGCGGTGCCGGCAGGGCAGCCTGCCGGCGGAAGGTGGCTATCAGGTCGTAGAGGTCGGCCGAGTCGCGGGGGGCGTCGCGCACGTCGGTAGGCAGGGGCAGGTAGGCCAGCTGGGCAAAATCGGCCCACCGGATGCCGGCCCGGGCAAAGGCGGTGTTCTCGGCCGCAAACTGCAGTTGCAGCTGCTGCTTCGCTCCCTCGGCCCCCAGGCGGCGGCCGGTCCACTGCTCGCGGGCGGGGTCGCGGGGCTGCACGAACAGGGCCTCCGTGACGCCGGACTGGCCGCTTAGCGTCTGGGGCTCCTTGAAGAGCACGAGCACCGCCTCGGGCTCCTCGTAGCCGGTGAGGTAGTAGAAATCGGGGTTCTGGTGGTAGACGTAATTGACGTCGTTGGCGCGGTTGCGCACGGGCGCGGCAAACAGCACGGCCACCGACCGGGGCGGCAGGGCCTGCCGTAACAGCTCGCGCCGCTGCTTATGAAAGGCCGGGCTTAGCGCATCGGCGGAGGGCCGGGCGGGGCCATTAGCCACCGTTTGGGCAGCACCCGGCAGGCTGCAGGCTAGCAGCATGGCGGCCCCGAGCGGCCGCAGCGAAAAACGCAGAAATTGAAACATAGCGCGGCAAAGACGGCAGCCGGAGCCGCTTCGTTGCGCCCCTGCTCAGCGGCAAGGTACGACGGATTTCGACCCGCTAAGACACGACCTGTAACAACACAAAGCTTCCGCGGCGCAGCTCACCCCAAAAGGATGATGCCGCGGCGCGGAAGCTTCGCGAAGAAAAATCGAACTGGTTTCTCTTGGGAGAAGAGAAATCTAGTAAACGATGAAGCCCTGCTCCTTCGCCTTCTTGAGGACGGCCATGATGCCGTTCTTGTTGATGGTGCGGATAGTGCTGGTCGCTACTTTCAACGTAACCCAGGCGTCCTGCTCAGGGATGTAGAAGCGCTTCTTCTGCAGGTTCGGGTAGAACTTGCGCTTGGTTTTGTTGTTGGCGTGCGAAACGTTGTTGCCTACGCGGGTACGCTTGCCGGTCAGATCACAAACTCGGGCCATGATATCAGGAACTTAGTGGTTTCAATTCGGAAAAACAGGGCCGCAAAGATCGGAATAATCCGACAGGAACAAAACCCGTTGGTTGAAAAATAGCGGGTTAGCGCTTAAAACCATCTTCCGGACCCGGTTTTTGGCCCTTCGCCGCTTGCCAGGGGCAGTGCCGGCAGCCGTTGCCGCAGCAAAAACCCCGGCGCTGGTGGTACTGCTCGGTGAATACCATGTAGCCCTGCGGGGTGAGGTAGTAGTCGCCGGGTTGCAGGGGCTTAGCCAGAAAAGCGGCCAGGCGGTTGCCACTCATTGGACGGGGGGCAACACGGCGACGCACTCGATTTCAACCAGCGCATCCAATGGCAGCCGCGACACCTCTACGGTGCTGCGAGCCGGGCGATGCTCTCCGAACTGCTCGGCATACACGGCATTCATGCGGGAGAAGTCGGCGAAATTTTTCAGAAAAACGGTGGTTTTCACGATGTCGGCCAGGCCCAGGCCGCGGGCCGACAGCACCGTGCGCAGGTTGTCGAGCACCTGACGGGTCTGGTCTTCGATGGTGAGAGCCTCTACCCGGCCCGAAGCCGGTACAATGGGCGTTTGGCCCGAGCAGAACACGAAACCGTTGGCCTCGATGGCCTGGGCATAGGGCCCTACTGCCGCAGGAGCCGCCGGATGATGAATGATTTGCATAGGCTAAAGATACGGCCAGCAGCCAGATGTTGCCCCAGCCAGGCGGCGCCGTAAGGGTTGGCCCCGGCTCGATTAATCTGGTTTTGCGGCCGGGGGGGGACAACCATGAGGCGAAAGCCCCACGAGCCGGCGCGCCAAAACCAAAACCCGCCGCAGCTTGTAGTTTCGTATTGGCGGTTCGGAGCCCCGACCCGCGTAAACTGCTGCTGCTACTATGCCGAATGTCTGGTTTGTGTTTCTGCTGGTTTGGCTGCCGCTGGCCACCCGGGCCCAAACGACCGAGAGCCCGGAACTGGCGCGCCTGGTAGGGCAGGTGCGCCGGGCAGCCGATCAGCCGCTGCCGGCTCCGCTGCTGCGCGAGGCCCATCGCAGCCTGGGCACGGCCAGGCGGGCCTTTGGGCAGGCGCCGGGCCGGCTGTATGTGCTGGCCCGGGTACTCAACGAAGCGGCCACGCCCGAGTTGGTGGTAGTAGCCACTGATGCCTGGCAGGGCACGAGCCTGCGGGGCCGCATTGTGCGCACGGCCAACGGGCGCACGGCCGCCCTTGCCCCCGTCGAGTTTGAGGAGGCCGCCGTGCAGGACTGGCTGCTACTCTACCCCGATGGCCGGGAGACGGGCAACCGCCTGGGCCGGTTCTGGGATCTGGAAGAGCAGCTGGCCAGGCGCGGCGAATAGCCCGTTTCCCACCCGCTTGCTGCCTCTGCGGCGCGGCCACAATCGGCCAAATGCGTAAGTTGGAGCCCTAAGCTGCCCCACCTTATGTCCACTTCGTCTTTCTTTCGGGCCCTGGCGGCCACGCTGCTGCTAAGCGCCGCCAGCCTGGCTGCCCAGGCCCAGACGCTGCGCAACGATATTCCCGTTTCGGCGGCAGCCCCCACCGACCAGCCGCTGGCGCTGGCTGGCACCGAGGCGGTCCGGGAGCTGCGCGAGTTCGACCGGCTGATTGCACCCGCCGTCAAAGAGGCCCGCAAAACGCTGCCGCAAGCTAAAAAGCGGTTTCTGGCGGGCTTACCGGCCGGGCAGGCCTTCTATCTCACGACCCGCATTTTCGACGCCAACGGCAACCACGAACAGGTGTTTATTCGGGTCAAGGACTGGTCGGGCGCTGGCATCGAAGGGCGCATCAGCAACGAGCTGCGCCTGGTGCAGCAGTACCAGGCCGGGCAGCTCATCCGCTTTCCCGAAAAAGCCATCCTCGACTGGACCATCGTAACCCCCGACGGAAGCGAGGAAGGCAATTTTGTGGGCAGGTTTATTGATTCGCTGCAACCCTGAGGCTGGCCGGGCGGGCGGGTTTTACGTAACTTTGGGTATATCACATTTTAACCCCGCCCTACCTATGTCCACTACCGCCCAGCCCACCACCAACGCTACCACCCGCACCCGCAGCCAGGAAATCATGGCGCTGGAAGACCAGTACGGGGCCCACAACTACCACCCGCTGCCCGTGGTGCTGAGCCGGGGCGAAGGCGTGCACCTCTGGGACGTGGAAGGCAAGCATTACTTCGATTTCCTGTCGGCCTATTCGGCCGTAAACCAGGGCCACTGCCACCCCCGCATCATCGGGGCCCTTACCGAGCAGGCCCAGAAGCTTACGCTCACGAGCCGCGCCTTTTACAACGACCAACTGGCGGGCGCCGAAAAGCAGCTCTGCGAGCTGTTCCGCTACGACAAGGCCCTACTGATGAACTCCGGAGCCGAGGCCGTGGAAACGGCCCTCAAGCTGGCCCGCAAGTGGGGCTACCAGGAGAAAGGCATTGCCCCCAACCAGGCCCGCATTCTGGTGGCCGAAAGCAATTTCCACGGCCGAACCACCGGCATTATTTCCTTCAGCACCGACCCCGACTCGACCACCGGCTTCGGCCCCTACGTGCCCGGCTACGAAGTGGTGCCCTACGACGACCTGGAAGCGCTGGCCGAGGCCGTAAAGGACCCGCATGTGTGCGCCTTCATGGTGGAGCCCATTCAGGGCGAGGCGGGCGTGGTGGTGCCCTCCGAGGGCTACCTGCACAAGGCGGCCGCCATCTGCCGGGAGCACAACGTGCTCTTCATCGCCGATGAAATCCAGACGGGCCTAGGCCGCACTGGCCAGTTGCTGGCCGTGTGCTATGAAGGTGTGCACGCCGATATTCTGATTCTGGGCAAGGCTTTGAGCGGGGGTGTACTGCCGGTGTCGGCGGTGCTGGCCCGCGACGAAATCATGCTCACCATCCAGCCCGGCCAGCACGGCTCCACCTTCGGCGGCAACCCTATGGCCGCCGTGGTGCTGCGCGCCGCCCTCGATGTGCTCCTCGACGAAAAACTCATTGAAAACGCCCGTGCCCTTGGCGAAGTATTCCGCGAGCGGATGCGGCAGGTGCAGGCCAAACGCCCCGAAGTGGTGCAACTCGTGCGCGGCAAGGGCCTGCTCAACGCCGTCGTCATCAAGCCCAGCACCGACGGCCGCACGGCCTGGGACGTGTGCGTGAGTTTGATGGAGCGCGGCGTACTGGCCAAGCCTACTCACGGCGACATCATCCGCTTCGCCCCGCCGCTGGTCATCACCGAGGAACAGATTCACGAAGCCTGCGACGTAATTGAGGAAGTAATTATGGCCTTCTAAGCAAGGCTAGAGCCACCGACCGGTAGCTGCCGGCTGACCAGTTTCCACATTTCCCCCGCCGAGCGGCTTGCCTTTCCGGCGGGCCGTTCGGCGGGGGAAATGTGCTTTTCGCCGGTTATCTATTACTGTCGCCGATAATTTCAAGGAACTCACAGCGCAGTACCACAGGTTGGTCGAGGAAGCCTATCCGCTGGTGAACCACCGACGTACTTTTGTATCGTCACCTCAAAAAACCTATTCCGATGCGCGCTTTTCGTCTTCTGTTGCTCTGTGGTGTTGTTACTTCAATGGCCAGCTGCCAGACCAGCCGGCTCGCCCTGACCTCCAATTCGGCCGTTTCGCCCGTTACCTACCTACCCTCCAACTCGGCCGTAGTGATGCTCCACGATTCGCAAGGTCCCCAGGCGACCCGGGCCGTATTGTCGGCCGATGAAGCAGCAGTATTCAGCCGCTAGTAAGCTCATCGAAGGGGTTCCCCCTGCTTGTTTAGACCAACCGCCGCTGCGGCTTCCGATTACGGGGGCGGCGCGGCGTTTTTTTTGAGCTGACTTTTCCGAAACAAGGGCAGGAGTTGCGGGCGGGCGGGCTTTGTTTCTACCTTGCCGCCATGCACGCATTCTTTCGGGGCCGCTGGTGGATAGCCGGGCTAGTAGCCGTTATCAGTTGCCGCAGTGAGCAGGCTGCCTTTTCCTTCCGCCCGGCCGGCACCGTTGGCACCATTGCCGCGGTAGAAGCGGCGCCGGCCCGCGCCATTGCCTTGCCATTACGGCCATTGCGCGCGGAGCCAGCCGCTACGGCGCGCTCCCGGCGGCCGGCACCGCGTACGGTGGCCGCCACTGCTACCCACCCCCGCCCTGCTGCTACGCCAACCCCGGTGGCTCGCCACCCGCGCCCGCTGCTTTTTGCGGGGATGCAGCGCCACCGGGCAGCAGCCACCCGGTTTCGGGCCACCGATTCGCGCGACACGCTGCATATCGTGCTGGGCGCGGCGCTAGTGGTGGCGGGCGTGGTAACGGGCCTCGCGCTGGGCGGCTGGCTGGGCCTGGGCGTAGGGGCGCTGATAGTACTGCTGGGCTACTACTTCGCGCTGCTGGGCATTGGGGGAAAGCATGCCTGGCTGGAAATTTTCCAGGAGTTCTTCAATATGTAAGCCGATGAAACTGCGGCTGACATTGGGCCTGGGACTGGCGCTGCTGGCCGGCTGCCGGAGCGAACGGGTGGCCTTCCGGACGCCGACAGCTCAACCGGCCGTTACGGCCCCGCCTAGGGTGGTTGCATCGACCAACGAGGCGGGGGCAGCCCCTGAAGCCAAGCCCGCCTTGCCATTGCCCGCGCCGGACTCTGCGGCTCCGGCACCCGTCCGAGCCGCTGCCCCTGAGCAGTACAAGCCTGCTCACTGGCCTTTACCGGCCCCGGTGAGAAACCAGGTGGCTAGACCGGCTCCACGGCCCGCAGCCCCCAAGCGAATCGGGTGGGACTGGGGGAGCATTCTGCCGGCAATCGGAACCGGGCTGTTTCTAGGCGGGCTGGTGCTGGGGGTAGTAGTCGGAGGCTGGGCCGGATTCGGCATTTTCCTGCTTGGGTCGGTGGTGGGCCTGTTTGTAGCCTTTTGCGGCAGCTTTCTGATTGACGGGCAAATGTGAATCTACCCATCTCCGCAACCTTACCTTTGCCGCGGTTGTTCTATTTCGTCCTATCACATCCCGAAACTCATGCCCCAGCTCCCTACGCACCGCCCACGCCGCAACCGCAAGTCCCAGGTTATTCGTGATATGGTGCAGGAAACCCGCCTGACCACCCACGATTTTATCTTCCCGCTTTTCCTCATTGAGGGCCAGAACCAACACGTGGAGGTGAAATCGATGCCCGGGATTTTCCGGTATTCGGCCGACCGGATTATCGATGAAGTGGGCCGGTGCGTGGAGTTGGGCATCCGCAGCTTCGCGCCGTTTCCGAGCATCAACGAGGGCCTCAAGGACCGGCTGGCCCGCGAGTCGGCCAACCCTGAGGGACTCTACCTCAAAACGGTGGCCGACATCAAGCGCCAGTTCCCTGACGTGGTGCTGATGACCGACGTGGCTATGGACCCCTACAGCTCCGACGGCCACGATGGCGTGGTAGACGCCGAATCGGGTGAGATTCTCAATGATGCCACCCTGGAAGTGCTCGGCCAGATGGCCCTGGCCCAGGCCCGGGCCGGCGCCGACATCATCGGGCCCTCGGACATGATGGACGGGCGCGTGGCCTGGATTCGGGAGGTGCTCGACCAGAACGCGTTTTCGCACGTGAGCATCATGAGCTACACGGCCAAGTATGCCTCGGCCTTCTACGGCCCCTTCCGCGACGCCCTCGACTCGGCCCCCAAGAAAGGCGACAAAAAGAGCTACCAGATGGACCCCGCCAACCGCCGCGAGGCCTTGCGCGAGCTGGCCCTCGACGAACAGGAAGGCGCCGATATGGTGATGATCAAGCCCGCCCTGAGCTACCTCGATGTGATTCGGGAGGTGCGCAACCACACCCAGCTGCCCGTGACGGCCTACAACGTATCGGGCGAGTACGCCATGGTGAAAGCTGCCGCCCAGCAGGGCTGGCTTGACGGCGAAAAAACCATGATGGAAGTCCTGACCAGCATCAAGCGCGCCGGCGCCGACGCCATCCTGACTTACTTCGCCAAGGAAGCCGCCGAAGTGCTGCGCCGCGGGTAAGCGGACGGTAGCGTCTGAAATAATTCCCTGTCATCCTGAGCATTCCCCTCCCCCCATGCTCCTGCGCCCTGCCACTTCCGCCGACATTCCTGCCCTGCTCGCCATTCTGCAGCAAGTAGTGCCCCTGATGCAGGCGGGCGGCAACCGGCAATGGTCGGCTGATTACCCGAATGCGGAGGTGCTGGAACAGGATGTGGCGACGGGCCACCTGTGGCTGGCCGAACTCGACGGGCAAGTGGCCGGTTTCGCGGCCCTCACCCACAACCACCAGGATGCCGAGTATGCCCAGGCCGACTGGGACGCGGCCGAGCCGGCCCTCGTAACGCACCGGCTGGCCGTGGCCCCGGCTGCCCGGGGCCGGGGCGTGGCGGCGGCCCTGCTGGCCCAGGCCGAAACCCTAGCCCGCCAGCAGGGCCTGCGCGTGCTGCGGGTCGATACCAATTCCGAGAACCTGGCCACCCAGCGGCTCTTCCCGAAGCTGGGCTACCGCTACGCCGGGGAAATTACGTTGGCCTTCCGGCCAGGGCTGCGGTTTTTCTGCTACGAGAAATGGCTGGGCTGATGAGCAACACCAACCCGCTGGCTTACGCTTAGTCCTGAGCAGCGGCCGCGCCAAACGGCCAGCGCCGCAACCGGCGGCTCCAGAGCAGGAAGGCAATGACGCCGGCCGCCGTCACGGCCAGGCCCGAGAGAATGAACACCCGGCCCGTGCTCACGAGCACCCACAGCCACACGGCCACGGCCAGCACCACCGGCAGCGGGTAAAGCGGCATCTTGAAGGGCAGGTTGGCCGTGCCGTTGCGGCGGCGCAGCAGCACCAGTCCCACCGCCTGGCCCACGAACTGCACCAGAATCCGCATGGCCAGGATGGCGCTGATGACTTCGCCCAGCCGAAACAGCAGGCTGAACACGAAGCCCACGCCCCCGAGCAGCAGCAGCGACACGTGGGGAAAGTTTTTGGTGGGGTGAGTTTTGGCGAAAATCGGCAGAAACTCGCCGTCGGCGGCCGCGGCGTAGGGAATACGCGAGTAGCCCAGCAGCACCGCAAACAGGGAGGCAAACGCCACCCACAGCACCAGGGCCGTGGCCACTTTGGCGGCTGTGGCCCCGTAGAGCTTCTCGACGAAGGTGCTCACGATGAACTCGGAATGCTGGGCATCCTGCCACGGAATAACCGAGGCCACGCTCCAGTTCATAAGCAGGTAAAGGGCCATGATGCCCAGAATGCTCAGGAAAATGCTGCGCGGAATAAGCTTGTGCGGCTCCTTCACTTCGCCGCCCAGGTGGCAGATATTGTAGTAGCCCAGGTAAGAGTAGATGGTTTTGACGGTGGCCTGGCCCATAGCCACCGAAATCAGGGCGCCCGGCAGCTGGCTGATGCCGCCCTCGGGCAGCCAGTTCACGGCAATGGTGGCGTGGGTGAGGCCGCCGAAAATCAGCCAGCCCATGAGGGCCAGCACCCCCACCCAGAGCAGCACGCCCAGCCGGCCTACCTCTTCGATGCGGCGGTAGAGCAGCGCGATAAGCAGCAACACCACCGAGCCGGCCACCAGCTTGGGCTGCCACCACTCGCTCATGGGCACGAGGTAGCCGAAGTACTGGGTGAAGCCGATAGCGCCCGAGGCCACCACCAACGGGGCCTGCACCAACGTCTGCCAGACGTAGAGAAACGACATCAGCCGGCCCCATTTGTGCTCGCCGTAGGCCAGCTTGAGGAAGCGGTAGGAACCGCCGGCTTCGGGGTAGGCCGCGCCCAGCTCGCTCCAGATGAAACCGTCGGCCAGGCTCAGGGCCGCGCCCACCATCCAGGCCAGCAAAAAATTCGGGCCCATGAAGCCCATGACCAGCGGCAGCGTCACGAAGGGCCCGATGCCCACCATGTCAATCATGTTGAGGGCCGTGGCCTGCACCAGTCCGAGGCGGCGGCTAAGCGGGGCCGCAACGGCGGGAGCAGCGGGAGGAGAGTCGAGGTGGGGCATACGGAGAGGTATCGGCAGCACCGCAGCAGTGGGCGGAGCGAAGGGGCCCCGCCGCTACCACCCGGTTTCGAAGTGGCTAAAGTTACAGCGGCGCCATTTGTTCAGAACCACCGTGCCTTGCCAACCCCAATCGGACCACTCACGTACCACGGCCGTACCCTACTGCACGATATGGCTGGCAATTCTTCTTCTAAAACGGTCGTTTACGGGGCCATCGGCGCCAACCTGGCCATTGCCGTCTCCAAATTCGTGGCGGCCTTCTTTACGGGTAGCGCCGCCATGATGTCGGAAGGAATTCACTCGCTGGTTGATAGTGGCAACGGCATGCTGATTCTGTACGGCATGCACCGTAGTGCCCGGCCCGCCGACGCGCGCCACCCCTTCGGCTACAGCAAGGAAATATACTTCTGGACCGTAATTGTGGCGGTGCTCATCTTCGCGGTGGGCGGCGGGATGTCGCTCTATAAAGGCTACCAGTACATCCGCAACCCGGCTCCGCTCAGCGACCCTACCTGGAACTACTGGGTGCTGGCGCTGGCCATCGTGTTTGAGGGCGTGGCCTGTTTTCTGGCTTACCGCGAGTTCCGCAAAACGCAGGGTAAGATGAGTTTCTGGCAGGCCCTGCGCCGGAGCAAAGACCCGGCGGTGTTCGCCATTCTGCTCGAAGATATGGCGGCCCTCGTCGGGTTGCTTATCGCGCTGGCCGGCATCTACTTCGGCCACCTGCTCAACAACCTCTACCTCGATGGGGCCGCTTCCATGGCCATCGGGGCCCTGCTGGTGGGCATGGCCGTGTTCATGCTGAGCGAGGCCAAGGGCCTGCTGATTGGGGAAGGAGCCGACGCCGGGCTGCTGCGCGATATTTCGGAGCTGACCCGCCAGGACGCGGCCGTGCAGGCCGTGGCTCCGCCGCTTACCATGTATCTTGGGCCCCAGGATGCGTTGTTGGCGCTAGATGTTGCGTTCAAAAAACACCTGACGGCTCAGGAAGTGGAACAGGCCATCAACCGGCTGCAAGCCACCATCCGGGCCAAGCACCCGCTTTTTCGCCGCATCCTGATCGAGCCGGATTCCCGCCTGACCCCGCTGCTGTAGCAGCCAGGCAAAACCTGGCACGCGCCCGACTTTCTTCTCCCTGTTTTCCCCTTTCTCCCCTCACCACTCATGGCCGGAGGTTCTTCCAAATCAGCTCTTTATGGCGGCCTGGCGGCCAACGTTGGCATTGCCGTGAGCAAATTCGTGGCCGCGTACCTAACCGGCAGCTCGGCCATGCTCTCCGAGGGCATTCACTCGTTCGTGGACAGCGGCAATGCCGTTCTGCTACTTTATGGCATCAACCAGAGCCAGAAGCCGGCCAATGCCCGCCACCCCTTCGGGCGCTCGAAGGAGCTGTATTTCTGGGGCCTGATTGTGGCCGTGCTCATCTTCGCCATTGGCGGGGGCATGTCGTTCTACGAGGGCATCAAGCACATCGAGCACCCCGAGCCGCTCACCGACCCGTTCTGGAACTACGTGGTGCTGGGCATTGCCGTGGCCTTCGAAACCTGGGCGAGCTGGCTGGCTATCCGGGCCCTCTACCAGGCTAAGGGAGCCAACCAGACCAGCTTCTGGGGCATTCTAAGCACCAGCCGCGACCCAGCCGTGTTTGCCTCGGTGCTCGAAAACCTGGCCGCCCTGGTTGGTGTAGTCATTGCCCTGGCAGGCGTGTACTTCGGTCACCTACTCAATAACCCCACCTTCGACGGAGCCGCCTCCATTGCCATTGGTCTGCTGCTGATGATGGTAGCCGTATTTCTGGTGAGCCGCACCCGGGCGCTGCTGGTGGGTGAGGGCGTGAGCGAAGTTATCCTCGAAGACCTGCAAACCATTGGTCGCCAGCAGCCCGGCGTGCAGAACCTGCGGCCCCCGCTCACAATGTACCTCGGCCCCACCGACGTGGTACTGGCCCTCGACGTGGAGTTCGAAGACCAGCTCTCGGCCCAGGATGTGGAAGTGGCCATCGACCGGCTCCAGGAGGCCATTCGGGCCAAGTACCCCGAGTTCCAGCGCATCTTCATCGAGGCCAAATCCCTCACCAAAAAGCAGCGTACCCAAGAGGCCCCCACCACCTACCTGCCCCCGCTGTAAGCTCGACGCTAGCAAGCCCAACCCTAACCCCAGACCCGCATTACGGGTATAGAGGACGATAATGCGCCAGGAAACCGGCCGCGTTATCGTCCCTTCTGTTTCCTGCTGACCTGTTTTCTATGCTTGCTAACGTTACCGCCGAATCGCCCTTCGCTTCTTTCTGGATGGCCGGGTTTGAGTGTACCGATCAGCTGAACGCCTTCGGCCACCGGGTCGATTTTCTGCCCCTGACTGGTCATCTGGAGTTACTCGACCAGGATTATCGCGCCATTCGTCAGCACGAAATGCACACTGTGCGCGAGGGTATCCGCTGGAGCCAGGTGGAGCGCCGCCCCTACGCGTACGACTGGAGTACCGTGCAGGTGCTGCTCGACGCGGGCCGCCGCCACGGCGTGCAGCAGGTCTGGGACCTGTGCCATTTCGGCTACCCCGACGACCTAACGCCCCTGCATCCGCTATTTGCCCGTCGCTTCGCCGCGCTGTGCCGGGCCTTTGTGGACTTCTACCGCCAGCAGCGACCCGACGACGTGCTCATCGTCACGCCCATCAACGAGGTTAGCTTTATCAGCTGGCTGGGGGGCGACGTGCGCGGCACCACGCCCTACACCCAGGGGCAGGGCTGGGAGGTGAAGCGGGCCCTGATGCGGGCCTACATTGAGGGCGTGGCCGCGCTCCGCGAAGCCGACCCCGGCATCCGGATTCTCACCACCGAGCCCCTGATTCGGGTGGTGCCGCGCCTCGGGGCCGGGCCGGCCGAAGTGCGCCGGGCCCGGGAATTCGACCGCAACCAGTTCCAGAGCGTAGACATGCTGGCCGGTCGCCTCTGCCCCGAGTTGGGCGGGCGCCCCGAATACCTTGATTTGCTGGGCTTCAATTACTACTTCGACAACCAGTGGCAGTTGGAGCCCCACCAGATGCTGCGCTGGGCCAACGACGACCACGACCCGCGCTTCCGGCCCCTGAGCGCCCTGCTCGCAGATGCTTACCAGCGCTACGGCCGTCCGGTGGTACTCACCGAAACCAGCCACCCCGGCGAAGACCGTCCGCACTGGCTGCGCATGGTGGCCGAGGAGTCGGTGAAGGCGCTGCGGGCTGGCGTACCGCTGCTGGGCGTCTGCCTCTATCCCATCATCGACCGGCCCGACTGGGACCATCTCACGCCCTGGCACCACGCGGGCCTCTGGGATGCCGATCCTGCCCACCCCCAGCCCGGCCTCACCCGCCTGCTCCACGGCCCTTCGGCCGAAGCACTGGCCGAGGCCCAGGCCCTCACTACCCGGGAGCTGGTTCGGATGGAACTCGTGGATATAGGGTAGGCCAACGCCCCGGCTGGTTTGCCGTACCTTCCGGTATGTCCTCTTCCGCTACCCCTCCCGTATCCGAGCTGCTCGGCCAGTTCCGCCAAGCCTTTGCCGACGTTAACCTTTCGCCCGCCGAAGCCACGGAACTGCGCGAGCAACTCACCGATTTTCAGCGCCGCCACGGCAACCTCGACGCCCTGCGCCGCCAGCTGTTCGGGCTGGCCAAAAACCATTTCAACACCTTCAAAGACAAAGCCGTAGTGGAATGGCTCGAAGCGGCCAGCGCCCTGTTACCCGCTCCCGACCAGCCGGCACCCACGCCAGTCGCAACGCCGGCTGCACCCGCTAATAGCGGTAAATCGGCGGAGGCCCGGGTGTATTTCAGCCCCCAGGATGAATGCGTGGCCGCTATTCAGGAGTTCATCCGGGAGGCCCACCAGACGCTGGACGTGTGCGTGTTCACGGTGGCCGACAACCGCCTGACCGACGAGTTGCTGGCGGCCCACCGCCGGGGCGTGCGGGTGCGCCTGCTCACCGACAACGACAAACTCACGGACCGAGGCTCCGACGTGCGGGCCATTGAGGCGGCCGGTATCCCGGTGCGCATCGACCGCACCGACAACCACATGCACCACAAGTTTGCCCTGGCCGACAACCACCTGGTGCTCACCGGCAGCTACAACTGGACCCGCTCGGCGGCCGAGTACAACCTCGAAAACCTGCTCATCAGCCCCGACCCAGCCTTGGTAAGCCGCTACGTTGGCGAATTTGCCCGGCTTTGGGCCGAGCTGGCCACCTTTGAGGGCTAAAACTCCTGCATTCCAGATGGTACAGCACATAACAAAGCCCCGTTTCAGCCATTGAAACGGGGCTTTGTTGAGAAGCTGACTGCTAGTGGCTGACAGCTAACGGCTACTTATTTAGGGCTTGTGGCACCTACTTCCGGCACATCGGCCGCGGGGCGGCGGATGGAAACCAGCTGGCGGGTATTGGCCGCGCCCACGGTCAGGCTCAGGTAGTAGTCGCCGGCGGGCAGGCCAGTGAAATTGAGCGTTTGGTGGTGGGCCCCGGCGGGCTGCTTACGGTAGTCGGAAACGCGCACGGCCACCCCGTTCTGGTTGTAGAGCACCCAGCCCAGCGGCTTGGACTCTTCGAGGCTATAGGCCATCTGCATCACTCCGTTGGAGGGATTAGGGTAGACGCTCATGCTGTTGTCGCCGACTTTGCGGGCCTTACTGGCGCCGGCCAGCACGGGCTCTTCGGCTGCTTTTGCCGGCACGAGTTTCCACTGCTGATTATCCTTGCCCGAATAGCGCCACTGCTGAATGCCGCCGTCGAGGGTGTCTTTATCGGTAACGGCCTTGTTGCGGCCGTTTTTAGAAATCAGCTTGAAGTAGCCATCGTCGGTAGGCTCCACTTTCCACTGCTGGTTGTAGCCGCTGTAGTAGGTCCAGAGGCTCAGGGCGGCACCGTTGGAGGTAGAGCTGCCTAGTACTTCGAGCACCTTATTGCTGCCGGGCACTACCAAGCGGTAGAGGCCCCCACCCGAGGGCTCTAGACGCCACTGCGGGGCAGGGGCAGCGGGTGCATTGGCCATCGCCAGCTGCTCGCTTAGCGTAGCCGGGCGGCCCTGGTCGACCGCCAGAGGCTTGCCCGTCGAGCGCGCTACAATGGTGTAGAGGCCCGATAAATCGCCCGAAGGCACTACCTCCTCGGTTGGCCGGGCCGGGCTTTTGGTTGGAGTCGGGGCGGGCGCAGCAGCTACCGGAGCGGCTTTAGAAACCGGGGTAGCCTTAGCAACGCTGGTTTTAGCCGCCGCCGGGGCGCCGGGGCAGCTTTAGGGGCCGCAGGGGCCACCACAGGCGTTGCCGGTTTCACGTCGGCCAGCGCGGCGGGCGGCGGGCCTTCGGGGTCGGGTGTGGTAGGCGAACCCAGGGGATAAAGGTTTTCCATAGGCACCACCTGAGGGCCCTGGCCGGGCGCTATCCACTGCAAGCGCAGTCCGGCAGTGCCGGCGGCGTGGTTGTATTCGAGCTTGATGGTGGCCTTTTCGCCGGCGGCCAGCGAAATGCCGCCCTCGTCCTGGCCTCCGGCTTTGTTGCCGTTCCAGGTGTCGAGCAGCATCCGGCCGTTCACCCACAGGCGCACCTCATCGGTGGTGGTGGCCACGAACCGGTAGCGGCCGGTAGCCGAGGCCCGGATCAGCCCTTCCCACCGGACCGAGAAATTATCGGCGGGCAGGCCGGGGGCGGGGGCACCCTTGCCCCAGCGAAAGTCAATTACTGCGTCCTGGCGCTTGAGCACCGGAGCGCCGGCCAGCGAACCATTGCCGAAATAGGCTGCCGACAGGCCCGTTCCCCAACCCTGCGCGGGCTGGCGGCCGATAGGAGCCGCCAATACAACGGCAGAGGGAGGCAGCGCTACGGCTGCCGGAAGCTGGTGAAGCAGTCCCAGCCCCAGAGCAGAGCAGATGAATAAACGTCGCACGGTGTGGTAAGCTTTGGGTGGTAAAATCGGAGCGGGCGGCTAACAAATAGCCAGCGCACAAAAAAGTAAAAGCAGATTCCTATTATCTGCTTTTCTTCAGACTAATATACTGCTTTTTTTCAGCCATTTGGCTCCGGATCGATTTTTACTGCTCCCGGCATACTCCAACAAACCACGCCTTAAAACCGGGTCGGCCGTGTTTTCGTCTTATTTGCTGCTTACCTTTCGCCATTGATTTTTCAACCCCTAACCCATGACTGAAGCCCGCGCTTATCTGCCCTCCGTGCTGGGCACCGTGGAGCTGCGCGGCACCGATGCCGGCCTGCACGCCGTGCGGTTTCTGCTGCCGGGCGAGCAGCCAGTGGCCGGTCCGGTAGCCGCCTGCCTCCGGGCGGCGCACGAGCAGCTGCAGGCCTATTTCGGCGGCGAATTGCGCACGTTTTCAGTGGTGACCAATGTCGGTGGCGGCACGCTGTTTCAGCGGCAGGTGTGGGCCGCGCTACCGGCCGTGGGCTACGGCCGCACGGCCTCTTACCTCGATGTGGCCCGGCAGCTCGGCAACCCCGGCGCGGTGCGGGCCGTGGGCGCGGCCAACGGCCAGAATCCGTTGGCCATTATCTGGCCCTGCCACCGCATAATCGGGGCCAGTGGCCAGCTCACGGGCTATGCCGGGGGGCTGGAGCGCAAGAAGTGGCTGCTCGAATTCGAAAACCCCAGCCCCCAGACCAGCTTGTTTTAAGCGATAGGGAAGGAGGAACTGTTAGCGGGCTATCTACTTATCTCTCTCATCCGCTCCCACAAAGGGCAGCAGCTTTTGGTAGATAATGTTGTGCTGCCAATACAGCTGGAGCACCATCGGGATGTGCTTTTTGCCGGGTAGCACCTGGTAGTAGGGCGCGTGGCCCAGCTTGGTTAGCTGGTCGCGGAACCGGGCGCTGCTGCTGCTGATGGAAGGGTAGGTTTTGCCACCCACGAACAGCAGGAACGGTGGCGTTTGGGCCGTAAGGTGGTGCATGGCCGATACCTGCCGCCACGTGGCCGGGTCGGAGCCGAAGGCCGTGAGGTACTGCCGGTCGTCGGGGTACTGCATCTTGCGCAGGTAGTCGTACATATCGAGGCCGGCCGCGTCGTCGAGGATGGTGCCGCGCACGGGGTTCTGGGCCAGGCCCCAGCGCCGGAACAGGGCGTCGTCGGTGGCCAGCAGGGCCGCCAGCCCACCCCCGGCCGAATGGCCCATCAGGAAAATCCGGGCCGGGTCGCCGCCGTACTCGCCGATGTGTTGCTGGGTCCAGACCACGGCCCGGGCGCAGTCGTCGGCCATTTGGGGCACGCGCACCTGCGGCGACAAGCGGTAGTTGATGACCACGGCCACTACCCCCTGCTTGGCCAGGCGCCGCCCCACGAATGAGTAGAGGCTTTTGCTGCCGCTGTTCCAGTTGCCGCCGTGGATGAAGACGACCACCGGATAGGGCCGGGCAGATTGCTTTTTGGGTGCGTACACGTCCAGCAGATGGCGCTCGGCACTGAAGGCGGAGTCGGTGGCGGGCACGTAGGGCACGTCGGCGGTGCGGCGGCTGGGGCGGGCCGCGGCGTACTCGGCGGCCACGGCCAGCAGCAGAACTGTGCAGAACAGGGCGGGTAACAACCGCAGAAACAGGAAGCGCATGGGTAAAAACAAGAACAGAAGCCGCCGCAGATACGCCGGCCGGCCGCGGGCGGATTGCCGGGGCTGCCCCTGCAACGGCCCCGCCCGGAGCAGGTTGCCAGCGAGGCCGTATATTTGAGCAAGCGGCCCCACCGCCTGATTTCCCGCTTCTGTTCGTTACGCGCTTATGAAATTGCTGAAACCCTCCCTCCTTTTTGCCGCGGCGCTGTTTGGCGCGAGCCTGACTCCGGCCAAGGCTCAGCGCGGAGCCAAAAAGCCGGCCGTGGCAGTTACGGCGGCCACTATCAGCCGCAGCCAGCCGCTGTTCGGGGGCCTTACGGCGGCCCAGGCCGAACAGGCGCTCGGGGCCCAAACGGTGACCAGCCTGGCCGGCAGTTTCGCGTCGCGGGCCGAGGCCAGCCAGTTTTTCAGCCGCAAAGGCTACGAGTACCTGGCCGAAAGCCAGCCCGACACGGCCGCCTACCGCTTCAACCTGGCCTGGGTGCTCGATCCGGCCAACCCCGAAGCTTACCACGGCCTGGGTATCATCGCCAGCAGCGGCCCCAACCCCGATGCAGCCATCGACCTGCTACAGCAGGGGGTGAACCTGGCACCCACCAACTCGCCCTTGCTCGCCGACCTGGGCGCGAGCTACCTGATTCGCTACGGTCAGACCAAGAAGAAGAAGGACCTGAAGACCGGCACCGAGCTGCTGGAGCGGGCGACCACCCAGGATGCGGCCAACGCCGGGGCCTGGCAGCAGCTGGCCCAGGCCTACTACTATCAGGAGGAGTACACCCGTGCCTGGGAAGCCGTGCATAAGGGCCAGAACAGCAGCCTCTCATCGGTTGATTTCACGCTGGTAGCCGATTTGCTGGCCCACCAACCTGATCCGCAGGGTACGTTTAAATAAGCATGGCCCGGACACTAGCAGTGGGGTAGCGACGTTAGGTAGCGGCCACCTAGCCCGACAACGCCCGACCCCGGCGGCGCGTATGCCGAGGTGCACCTTCTATTTGCTCCCGTTCTACTCCGCTCCGTGACGATACGCCCCCTGTTGACCGCTGCCCTGCTCTTACTTCTGGTTGGCTCCGCCGCCTCGAGCCAGGCCCAAACCGGCCCCGAACGCCGCCGCCGCCACTACGATGGCCAGGCCCGGCCTTATTATCGGGGGCCGTTTCGCTTCACGCTGGGCGGGGGCGTGGGGTACTACAACGGCGACCTTACCAGTAGCCTGGGCGACCAGTTTCTGGGGCCCAGCCTGAGCGCGGGCCTACTCTACCAACTACACCCGCACTGGCAGGTGGGCGGCGAAATCTCATACCTCAAGCTGGGAGCTAAAGACTACCTGCCAGGGCGGGGCTTGGCTTTTGAAGGCAAGAACGGCGTGGGCATCACCTTCGTGCGCTGGGAGCCCTTCCACGACGAAGGGGCTTACGCCACCCCGCACGCGCCGGCTGCCATCATCAAGCCTTACCTGAAAGTGGGCGCCGGCTTCGCGCTTTACAGCCCCAAATCGTTTCGGGGCAATACCCGGCCCAGCGGCAACTTCACCCCTACTTACCTCGACCCCGAGCGCAACGACTACCCAGCCCTGGCCTTGGTGTTGCCGGTGGGTGTTGGCGTCACGGTGCGGCTCACCTCCCAGTTCAGTGCCTCGCTCGAAGGGTCTTACTCGCTGACTACCACCGATCAGCTCGATGACATCAGCACATTCAAACGCGCTGGCGCCGAGTCGGGCCGTTCCGCGTCTGCGCTCAAGGACAATTACGGCCAGCTCGAACTCAAGCTGGAATACGCACCCTGGGCCCGTTGAAAGGACTGCTTTATTACGCTCCAAACGCAAAAAGGGCCCGCCGAATGGCGGGCCCTTTTCGGGTGCTAAGTGCGGGTCAGGCTATTGCTTGACGAACCGCTCGTGGAACGTCTTCTGCCCGTCGCTGACCGTCAGCATGTACACGCCGTTGGCCAAGCCAGCCACGTGGAGCTGGCCGTTCTCGAAGCGCACGTTGGCCACGCGGGCTCCGCGCAGATCCGTCACCGAGGCCGACACCACCGGGGCCTTGCTGGCCAGCGCGATGTTGAGCACATCGGACGCCGGGTTCGGGTAAAGCGTCACGGCTTGGCTGAAGGCGGAGTTGTCGCCGTTGAGCGCGGCCGGAGCGGCCCCGGTGGAAGTAGCTGCTACGCCCTGGTTGGCCAGCGTACCGCCCGTAATATTGACGGTGTAGTCTTCGGTTTCGCCGTAGCTGTAGCTGCCGCAGCTGGTGGTAGCGGCATTGTCGCTCATCACCACGCGCAGGCGGGTGCTGCCGCTACGGGCCGTAGTGGGCACCGTGAAGCTGGCCGACAGCGTGGCACTGCTCGACGAGGAGCCCGAAATAATCCGCTCGCCAGCATCCTCGAAGTCACCGTCCTGGTTGTAGTCGATGTACACGTCGTAGGTTTCGGTATAAGCCGTGGAGGCGAAGCCAGCTGAGAGGTACATGGTCTGGGCCGAGCCGGCGGCCAGATTCGTGCTGGTGGCCGTGCCGTTGTAGTAGCCGCCATCTTTGCCCGAAACCCGGTTGATGGAGCCCAACTGCACGAGATCAAGCCATTCGTAGCTCACGTTGCTGCCCTTGCTGGTGCAGTACGTAGCCGGGGCGGGCGGTGGAGGCGTGCCGCCGCCGGAAGCTGCGGCTCCGACGCCCACGGCGTACCAGGCGTTGGTAACGGCAATTTCCTGGGCCGAGCCGGCTCCGTATAAATCCTTGGCCGACTGGATGCTGTAGGTGCGGGCGGCAGCGTAGTTGCTGCTGGCCGTCAGGTACACAGCTTCGGTGCGGTAGGCAATTTTGGCGGCGGCATCGATGCCGATGGCAGCTACCGAGTAAGCATTTCCCTTGTCGTTGGTGCCACTCTTGCCCACGCTCAGGATGTAGAACCAGTGGTTGAGCACGCCCGAATTGGTGTGCACGCCCCCGTTGTCGCCCGAGCCAGTGGCCCAGTAGGTACCCTGGTAGGTATCGGGCTGCCCTTCGGCGTTGGGGTTGCTCATCGAGCGCAGCGACGGACGCTGCTTGTCAATGTCTTCGCCAATAAGCCAGGTTTGCTTGTTGGGCGCCTTGTAGTACTCCACGGCCGCGCCCCAGATGTCGGAAAAGCCTTCGTTGAGGGCCCCCGATTCGTAGGAGTAGGTCAGGTTAGCGGTGCTCGAACATACGGCGTGACCGATTTCGTGGGCGCACACGTCGAGCGAGGTCAGGGGCGAGAAGCGGGTGGCGCCGTCGCCGTAGGTCATACGCGAGCCGTCCCAGTAAGCGTTTTCGTAGCTGCGGTCGTAGTGCACGTAGCTCTTGATGACGGCCCCGCTGCCATTGTAGGAGTTGCGGCCGTGCACGTTTTTCCAATAGTCGTACACCGCCTGCGCGCCCCAGTGGGCATCGAGGGCGGCGTTGTCGAAGGCCGTATTGTTGTACTCGGTCCAGCTGTTGTTGGCGTCGGTGAAGTCTACGGCCGAATTATAGTTCGTGCCCTGGTTCATGTCGAACGTCTGCACGCCCGAGCCGCGGGTAACATCGCGCAGGCGGTAGGAGCCGTTGAAGCTGTCGGTGGTGCTGCTCTGGGTGCCGCTGTAGCGGGTGGCAAACGAGCCGGTAGCGGCCGCGTGCTTGATGATGGCATCCTGGAACACCACGTCGCCGGAGTGGGCATCCACGTAAATGAAGGCGCGGCTGACGGGCTGCTGGGCGTATACGTTGAACTTCCAGGCCAGCGTGGGCTTGCCGGCTTTCAGGGGGTTGGCCGAGCGCATATCGCGCACTACTACCAGCTCGCCCTTAGGGGCATACGTGGCGGAGGGGTCGTTTTCCTGGGCTTTCAGGTAGGCCTCTTCGCCGGCATCCTGCCACATGTACTTCTTGGCCCCCACGAACGAAAGCGCCCGGTTCAGGGCGGTCGAAGCGTCGAGCGAAGGCGTCGTGTTCAGACCCCGTACCCGCTCAAACTGGCCGCTCATGCTCTCTACGCGGCCCTGGCGGGCGTGCACCGAGTAGGTGGCGTGCTCTACCTTGATGCCCTTGTAATACTGCTGATACTTCTCGTGCACGAAGCCCGCGTCGTCGGCCTGGGTTTTGAGCTGCAGGAGCTGGTCGTCGGTGCTCAGGCCGAGCTGCTCGCGCAGGGCAGCCGGGGCGTTGCTGAGCTGGTAGGCATTGCCATCGGCCTTGAACTGCACTAGGGCCGGCGTGCCGTCTTCGCGCAGTTCCTGGCTTTTCACCCGCGAGTAATCCTGGGCAAAAGCCGTGGTGGAGGCCAGGCCTCCGAGCAGCAAAAGGGTTGCTACTGAATACTTGTTTTTCATAGGATGGTGGATTGGTTGTGGAGATGAAGAAAAGGTGAATAGAAGGAGCGTATTGCACCGGGCCAAGACCTGGTTGCCGGGTCAAATTATATTTTTTTTAATTTTTGCCAATATAATCTGCCAAAATTTTTACCAAATCGGGTTTCAATGACCATACAAGGTGAAAAAAATATCAAAATGGCAACACACGCACAAAATCAAATAGAAACTATACTTATACTATTTTAATAAATTATTTTGTTTCCACGATCCACGGCATCCGGCCTGGCCCGCCCCCCGGGCGGGCCGGAACGCAAAAAAGGGCCCGCCGAATGGCGGGCCCTTTTCGGGTGCTAAGTGCGGGTCAGGCTATTGCTTGACGAACCGCTCGTGGAACGTCTTCTGCCCGTCGCTGACCGTGAGCATGTACACGCCGTTGGCCAAGCCAGCCACGTGGAGCTGGCCGTTCTCGAAGCGCACGTTGGCCACGCGGGCTCCGCGCAGATCCGTCACCGAGGCCGACACCACCGGGGCCTTGCTGGCCAGCGCGATGTTGAGCACATCGGACGCCGGGTTCGGGTAAAGCGTTACGGCTTTCTCCAGGACGGTAGCGTTGAGCGTGGTACCGGAGGCCGCGATGCCCTGCGGAGCGAAGGCGGCACCGCCGGTGATGTTGATCGTGTAGTCTTCAGTTTCGCCGTAGCTATAGCTGCCGCAGCTGGTCGTGGTCGTTGCATCGCTCATTACAACGCGCATCCGGGTGGCACCGTTTTTAGCCGTGGTGGGAATCGTGAAAGTGCTCGTGAGCGTAGTGGTGCTGGCCGAGGAGCCCGATACCACCGTTTCGCCGGCATCGGTGAATACGCCGTTCTGGTTGTAGTCGATGAACACTTTCCAGTTCTCGGTGTAGGCCGTCGAGGCGAAACCGGCCGAGAAGCTGATGGTCTGCGACGAGCCGGCGGCTACCGAAGTGCTGAGGGCCGTGCCGTTGTAGTAGCCGCCATCGGCGCCCGAGGTGCGGGTGATGGTGCCGAGCTTCACGTAGTCAATCCACTCATAGGCCACGCTGGTACCCTTGCTGGTGCAGTAGGAAACAACTGGTGGGGGCGAGCCGGCAGCAGTGCCCACGCCCACGGCGTACCAGGCGTTGGTAGTAGCCGTTACCTGGGCCGAACCAGCGCCGTAGAGGTCGGTGGCGGCCGAAATGGCAGCCGTGCGGGCGTTGGCGTAGGTAGAGGAAGCCGTCAGGTACACGCTTTCGGTACGGTAGGCAATTTTAGCGGCGGCATCGATGCCCACACCCGTTACCGAGTAGGCGCTGCCGATGTCGTTGGTGCCCGAACCGCCCTGGCTGAGCAGGTAGAACCAGAAGTTGAGCACGCCCGAGTTGGTGTGCACGCCACCCTGGTCGTTGGTGTTGTTGGGCGTGGTGGTGGTAGGCTTCCAGTAGGTACCCTGGTAGGTATCGGGCTGGTTGTACTGATTAGGGTTGCTCATCGAGCGCAGAGCGCCGCCGGCTTTCTTCACTTCTTCCCCAATGAGGAAAGTGCTTTTGCCGGTCAGGCCGAACTGGGCGACGGCGCGGGCTTCCACGCAGGCTCCCCAGATATCGGAGAAGCCTTCGTTCATAGCGCCCGATTCGTTGGCGTAGGTCAGGTTAGCGGTTTTCTCGCACACGGCGTGGCCGATTTCGTGGCCGCAGACGTCGAGGGCCGCCAGGGGCTTGAAGGTGGTAGCGCCGTCGCCGTAGGTCATCACCGAGCCGTTCCAGTAGGCATTTTCGTAGCCCACGCCGTCGCCGGGCGTGTCGTCGTAGTGCACGTAGCTCTTGATTTTAGCGCCTGCGTTGTCGTAGGAGTTACGGTTGTGCACCACCTTCCAGTAGTCGTAGGTGGCCTGGGCGCCGAAGTGGGCGTCGCCGGCTACGTTGTCGAAGTTGGTGTTGTTGTACTCAGCGGCGGTCCAGTTATTGTCGGCGTCGATGAAGTCGGTGGCGGCGGTGTAGCTGTTGCCCTTCTTGCAGTTATAGGTTTCGATGCCCAGGCCGCGGGTGGTTTCGCGCAGGTTGTAACCGCCGGTGGCGGTGCCGTTGGCCAGCGAACGGGTGCCGCTGTAGGCCGTAGCAAACGTAGCTGTAGCCGCCACGTGCTTGATGATGGCATCCTGGCCGACGATGTCGCCGGTGTTGGCATCCACGTAAACGAAGGCGCGGCTAACGGGCTGCTGGGCGTATACGTTGAACTTCCAGGCCAACGTGGGCTTGCCGGCTTTCAGGGGGTTGTTGGTGCGGGCGTTACGCATCACCACCAGCTCGCCCTGGGGCTTGTAGGTGGCGTTGGGGTTGTTTTCGAGCTGCCGCAGGCCGGCTTCTTCGCGGGCATCCTGCCACATGTAGGTTTTGGCACCCACGAATGCGAGGGCCCGATTCAGGGCGGCCGAAGCATCGAGCGAAGGCGTCGTGTTCAGACCCCGCACCCGCTCGAACTGGCCGCTGATGCTCTGCACCGTGCCCTGGCGGGCGTGCACCGAATAAGTGCCGTGCTCTACCTTGATGCCCTTGTAGTACTGCTGGTATTTCTCGTGCACGAAGCCCAACTCATCGGCCTCGGTCTTCGTTTGCAACAGCTGATCATCGGAGCTCAGCCCCAACTGCTCGCTCAGAACAGCTTTGGCGTTACTGAGCTGGTAGGCGTTGCCTTCCGTCTTGAATTGCACCAGGAAAGGCGTACCGTTTTCGTTGAGGCTCTTGCTCTGTACGCGGGAGTAATCCTGGGCAAGCGCTGTAGAAGTTAATCCACCGAGCAGCAACAGGGTTGCCGCAGAGTATTTGTTGACCATAGAGCGTGGTTGGTTGTGAGATGGGAAAAATTGAACGGAGCAAGGAACTACCGCTGATCAGACAGTCTTTCCACACCGCTAAATTAGGCATATTTCAATATAAATGCACTTTCATTGAAATAATCTTTACATAAGATTCATTTTATGAAAAATGAGCAATAATTCAGGTTAATTACTGACAATACACAATGCGTTGTAATTCAGCTTTATAGCAATAAAAATTCTTTTTCTTGGCCGGTCAGAACAGCTTCTGCGTTCGGTAATACACCTGATTTTTTAACCATTTCAAGAAATACTCATGCAATCTTCATCAAACTCTTCTTCTTCGCGCTGGAGCCTCGCGGGCCAGACGGCCGTGGTTACCGGAGCCTCCAAAGGCATCGGCGCGGCCATTGCCGTCGAGCTGCTCGAACTGGGCGCTACCGTAGTAGCCGTGGCTCGCACCGCCGCCGACCTGGAGCAGCAGGTAGCCGAGTGGCAGCAGCAGGGCCTGCCCGCGCACGCCCTGGCCGCCGACGTCAGCACGCCCGCCGGCCGCACCCAGCTACTAAGCGAAATAGCCCGGCGCTGGCCCCAGGTGCACATGCTCATCAACAACGTGGGCACCAACATCCGCAAGCCTACCGTGGAGTACTCCGACGAAGAATACCGGTACCTGCTGGCCACCAACCTCGATTCGGCCTGGGAGCTGAGCCGGGGCGTACAGCCGTTGCTGGTGGCCGCCGGGGGTGGCAGCATCGTCAATATCTCGTCGGTGGCGGGCCTTACGCACGTGCGCACCGGGGCCATTTATGGCATGACGAAAGCGGCGCTGGTGCAGCTCACGCGCAACCTGGCCGTAGAATGGGCGAGCCTCAACATCCGCGTCAACTGCGTGGCCCCCTGGTACATCCGCACGCCCCTGGCCGAAACGGTCCTCCAGAACGAAGACTTTCGTAACAGCGTCATCGGCCGCACGCCCATGGGCCGGGTAGGTGAGCCCGAGGAAGTAGCCGCCGCTGCTGCCTTCCTGTGCCTGCCCGCCGCCGCTTACATCACCGGCCAAACGCTGGCCGTCGATGGCGGCTTCACGGTGAACGGGTTTTCGTGAAATAATCGGTGAGCTGGTAAGCGAAGAAAGCCCGTCATGCTGAGCGCAGGCGGGCTTTCTGTATTCATTCATCGCGTTATCTCACTCGCTCATTCGCCGCAGGGCCTGCTCGTAGCGGGGCAGGGCCTGGGGGTCGGAGGCAAGGTAGAGGAAGGGCTCGATGAGCTCCAGCTCCATGAGCAGCAGTTCGCCGTCCTGGTCGAGGCCATCGACGCGGGCGTAGAGGCAGCCGGGCGCGAATTCGCGCACAATGCGGTCGGCGGCGGCGCGCAGGTGGGCCGGGGCCTCGCGGGGGGCAATGCCGCCGCCCAGGTAGTGTTGCACCCGGAAGTCACCCGATTTAGGCGTTTTTAGCACGCAGTGGCTGTATTCGCCCCCAAAGTAAAGCAACGACCACTCGCCTTCCTCCTGAATGCGCGACTGGAAAGGCTGGGCCAGGAAGTCTTCGTGCTGGACCAGCTCGGTGAGCTGGGGCTGGCGCACGGCGGTTTCCTGGCGGGTGAGAATGAACGTGTTTTTGGCGCCGCCACTCACGGCTGGCTTCACTACTACCTGCTCCTGGCCCATTTCTTCGAGCAAAGCGGCGGCGTCCACTGCCTCGCCCCGGGGCAGCAGGCGGGTGGGCACAATGCGGATGCCGGCCCGCTCCATATCGAGCAGATAGCGCTTGTTGGCGTTCCAGCGCACCACGGCGGCCGGATTCAGGAGCCGCACGCCGGCCCGCTCCAGCTCGTCGAGCCAGTGGTAAAACTCTTCTACCCGGTCGAAATAGTCCCAGGGCGACTTGAGCAGCACGGCGTCGTAGCGGCTCCATTCCACGGTGGGGTTGCTCCAGATGCGGGGCTCCACGGTGTGGCCCTGCTGGCGCAGGTAGCGCGTGAGCAGCGCGTCTTCGTCATCGACGTTGGGGGCGGCGTACTGGGCCAGGCTTTCGCAGGTAACAAGGGCAATATCCATAAATCACAGATGTACACAGATTCTTCCGCAGATAGCGCAGAGTCGTTCTGAGGGCGGGAATGGTTGGGGCAGCCGGGCAAGTGGGCTACCTGAGGCCGGATGGCTGCGCGTTGGCGGCTTACCGGCCGCAAAGCTAACAGCTAACAGCTGTCAGCTAATAGCTCAAAAAAAATCATTTTCCGGTCAGGTAGTCGATGGCCAGGGTGGCGAGGGTGCGCACGCCCAGCGTCAGGCCGCTTTCGTCCACGAAGAAGCCGGCCGTGTGATGGGGGGCGGCGGTGGCGGGGTTCTGGCCCTTGGGCAGGCCGCCCACAAACACGAACAGGCCGGGCACTTTTTCCTGGTAGAAAGCGAAGTCCTCGGCCCCGGTCACGGCCTTTTGTACGCGCACGTTGGCCGGACCGGCAGCGCGCTCCAGGCTGGGCACCATGCGGCGGGTCAGATCGGGGTCGTTGAAGGTGATGGGGGCGTAGTTGGTGATATCGACTTCGGCTGTGGCGCCGGCGCTTTCGGCAATGCCCTGGGCCGTGCGGCGCACCCCGGCCCACACTTTCTGCTGCATCTCCTTATTGAGGCAGCGAATGGTGCCGGTCAGCTCCACTTGCTTCCGGAATGATGTTGTTGCGCACCCCGCCGTGCACCATACCCACGGTCAGCACCACGGCGTCCTCGGTCAGCTGGGCCTGGCGGCTCACGATGGTCTGCAGACCCATAATAATCTGGGCAGCCGTCACCACTGGGTCGACGGCCAGCCAGGGGTAAGCGCCGTGGGCCGATTTGCCCTTCACCTTGATGCTGAACACGTCGGACGACGCCATTTCGCCCCCCGGCCGGTAGCTGAGCTGGCCCACTTCGGTCTGGGCCTGGATGTGGATGCCGAACACGGCCGCCACTTTGGGGTTTTCGAGCACGCCCTCTTTCACCATGAGCCGGGCCCCGCCTTCCTGCCCGGGCAAGGAGCCTTCTTCGGCGGGCTGGAAAATAAATTTCACGGAGCCGGGCAGGTCTTTTTTCATCTTCGTGAGCACATCGGCCGCCCCGAGCAGCATGGCTACGTGGGTGTCGTGGCCGCAGGCGTGCATCACGCCCACCTGCTGGCCGTTGTAGTCGGTGCGGACTTTAGAGGCGAAGGGCAGGCCGGTGGTTTCGGTCACGGGCAGCGCGTCCATATCGGCCCGCAGGGCCACCACGGGGCCGGGTTTACCGCCCTTAAGCACGGCCACCACGCCGGTGCGGCCCACGCCGGTTTGCACCTCCAGGCCCAGCTTGCGCAGGTGGTCGGCCACGAGGGCAGCGGTGCGGGTTTCCTGGTTGCCCAGCTCGGGGTGCTCATGAATGTCGCGCCGCCAAGCCACTACCTGGGCCTGCTCCTGGTCGGCGAGCTGGGCCACGCGGGCCGAAAGGGCGGAGGGCTGTTGGGCCCGGGCCGCGGGGGCAGCGGTTAGCAAGGTAGCGGTGGCCAGAACGGCAACGAAGCGGTGGTGCATGGCAGTAGGAAATAACGCTAGGCGAATGACGGATCGGGGCCGGGACTTGAGCGGCGGAAGATAGAACCTCGCCCCGGCCCCGAATATACACCGCGCCCCGCTAGCCTCGCAACTACGACGCGTTTCCGGTTTTTCGGCTGCTTCTTTGCGCCAGCTTCCTTCTTTTATGCCCCTCCCCAACCTTACCTGGCCCGCCGCATGGCGGCAGCCCACCTTCCGGCGGCAGCTGTTGGCCGTGCTGGCGTTGCTGCTGCTGATGGCCAGCCAGCTACCCCGCTATTTCGCCTGGGTGCAGGCGCGCCCCGGCTACCGCCTGCCCGACCCGCTGCTGGCCATTTTGCCGGCCCACGACGTATCGGTGGCCATTTTCACGGTTATTTACCTGGGCATCGGGCTGGGGCTGGTGGCGCTGCTGCCCCGGCCGGCGCGGCTGTTGCGGGCGCTGGCGGCCTACCTGCTGCTGCACCTGCTGCGTTGCGCCACGCTTTGGCTGCTGCCCCTGGAGCCGCCCACGGGCCTGGTGCTCCTGCGCGACCCGCTGGTAGACCAGCTGCTCTACGCCGCCCCCGCTCCCATCACCAAAGACCTGTTTTTCTCGGGCCACACGGCTACCCTACTGCTGCTGGCCCTCGCCGTGCCCCCCGGCTGGCGACGCCGGGCGCTGCTGGCCGGCACCGTGGCCGTGGCCGCGCTGGTGCTGGTGCAACACGCCCACTACACCTACGACGTGCTGGCTGCGCCTCTGTTCGTGGCGTTGGCCTGGTGGGGGAGTGGGAGGGTGGTGGGGAGGTGAGGTCAGGGGGTAAACGGCACGTCATTCAGAGCGGAGCGAAGAATGACGTGCCGTTTACCCCCTGACCCCCTGACCCATTACCTCACAAATACTTCTCGTATATCCCGGCGGCGATGCGCTCGGTGAGGCTTTTGGGCACGACGCTGGTGAGGGCGGCGGATAGCTTGTTCAGGCCACCGGGAATGATTTCGGCCTCGCCGGCCAGCAGCGCCCGGATACCCGCCTGGGCCACCTGCTCGGGCGTCATCGACACCTTGTTGGCCGTGGCCTGGAGGTCGGCGTTCATGCCGGCACGGTCGGCGAAACCGGTGGTGGTGGCCCCGGGGCTCAGGCAACAAACCGAAACGCCCGTTTCGCGCAGCTCGTAGCGCAGGCCGCGGCTGAAACTGAGCACAAAGGCCTTGCTGGCCGCGTAGAGCGTGAGCGTGGGCACAGCCTGGTAGGCGGCCGTGCTCGATACGTTCAGCACATAAGCCGCCTTTTGCTGACGTAGGGCGGGCAGCAGGGCGTGGGTGAGGGCCACCGGCAGGTGCATGTTGAGTTGCAGCATATTCTGCTGCTGGGCCAGCGGCAGCTCCTCGAAGCGCCCCCAGAGGCCGTAGCCAGCATTGTTTACCAGCGCGGTCAGTTCGCCGGGTTGGGCCAGCGCCCAGGTGGCTAATTTGGCGGCGGCTTCGGGCGCAGCCAGATCGAGGGGCAGCACCTGAGCCGCCCGGCCTAGCAGGCGCACTTCGGCAGCCACCTGCTCCAGCTGGCCTTCGGAGCGGGCGGTGAGCAGGAGGTCGTAGCCGCAGCGGGCCAACTCCAGAGCCAGCGCCCGGCCAATGCCGCGGGAAGCGCCGGTAACGAGGGCTGTTTTCAAAGGTGAAATGGTGAGATGATGAAATGGTGAGTTGATGTTCGGGCGGCGCGTAGGTAACGAGGGCGCAGGGAGCTCAAATGGTACTATCAGGGCTGTTGAACATCAACTCACCATTTCACCATCTTACTATTTCACCACTTCATACCCTACTTCACTAGGTGCAGAAAGCGCAGGTAGAAGGGCGTGGGGCTGTTGTCGTGCTTGGGCTCGTACTTGCCGGCCAGAATGGGCACGTACATCACGCGGCGGCGCGAGGCCTCGCCCACCAGCGGCGACTGGGCCACGCGGTGCCACATGCGGCCGTCGTGCACGGTCAGGTCGCCGGGCTGGGTTTCGATGGCTATTTCCTGGGGGTCGGGGCCTACGTCTTTGTAGTACTTCTTGCGGAACAGGATATCGCGCAGGCTTTGGCGGTGGGTGCCCGGAATTATGCGCAGGCCGCCGTTAGTCGCGGGCGTACCGTCGAGATGTACGCCTACGTTGAGCATGGGGCCGATTTTTTTGCCGTAGAACACGTCGCGCAGCGAGTCGGTGTGCCAGCCCATCTGCGAGAACTCCGAGCCCGTCACGTTCACGTAGTGGTTGATAACAAGGCCATCCTTCTCGTTTTCGCCCACCCGGCCGCCGGGCGCCTCGAGCAGCGGAAACAGGGCCGTAAAGCGCGGGTCCTGCAAAAACTCGTGCAGCACAGGGCTGTGGTGCGAGGAGAAGGCAAAGCGCTGCACGATGGGCGTGCCATCGACGTCGTGCCCGTACTTAATGGGCACGCCATTTACTTTCTTTACCTCGTCGCTGAGCCAGCGCTGCTGTACCTGTTCGGAAGCCCGCAGCAGATTGGCTACGGCTTCGGGGTTGATAAAGGATCGGAAGTGTAGAAAACCGTGCTCCTGGAAAAAAGTCAGTTGCTCCGGCGTCAGCGAATCGGCCAGCGTGAAGCGGGGGTAAGGGGATGGTAACGACATAAGGGAAGGCGGATGCAGGCTCCGCCTATTGGAACGGGGCAAAGATAAGGCAAGCAGCCGGTCGGGCCGGCGGAGGCCGGTGACCGGGCCAGTTGCCAAAAGAAGGGGGCTGCCATGAAGGGCGCGTGAATCAACCGCTTAGCTGCTGTTTGGTTTGGCCAAGGCTGCGTATCTTAGCCGAAGTGGCCCTGCCTCCCACTCTTCCTTTGCGCATGAAATTCGTTTTGCTGCTGTTACTACTGGCGCTGCTAACGCCCTGCCCGAATACCTACGCCCAGTCGGGCACTCCGGAAACCCGCCTCGTGCCCTTCCGCCAGGGCAACCAGTGGGGCTACGCCGACCACCGCCGCCGCCTGGTGCTGCCAGCCCGCTACGACGAGGCCGGCCCCTTTGCCGACGAGTTGGCCTGGGTACGCCAGGATAGTCTCTACGGCTACATTGATGGCGAGGGCCACCCCGTGACGCCCGTGCAGTTCCGCCAGGCCGGCAACTTCCACCGCAACCGCGCCACCGTGCGCCTGGGCACCGAAACCTTCGATATCGGCCCCAGTGGCCAGCGCCTGCCTCCCAACGCCGAAGACGACTTCGACGAAGACCCACTCGAACAGGGCGACCTGGTGCGGCGGAACGGGAAGGTAGGGTTTCGCTTCACGGTGGGCGCCGCCAGCGTACCGGCCATCTACGACGAAATCCGCGACAACTACCACGGCCTGCTATTCGTGCGCCAGGGCAGCCGCTGGGGCGTCATCAACGGCAAAGGCAAGCTGGTGCAGCCGCTGCAGTTCGATGCCATTGAGCTGAGCGGCAACCTGCTCTACCCCATCGTCCGCCAGGGCAACCGCTTCGGCTACCTCACGCCCGAAGGCGCCACCCTCACCGATCTGAGCTACTTGCAGGCCGAGCCCTTTTTCCGGGGCGTGGCCCGGGTGCAGGCCCCCGGCGGACGTTTCGGCTACCTCGACGACAAGGGCCGCGAATTCTGGAGCGACGAGCTGCTGAGCGAAAACTAAGGCGCCTCACCCTAGCCGGAGCGTAAGCACGCGAGGCATACGAAGCCGGATTGAAGCCGTGGGATGCCGCAACAGCCCTGCCCTACCCCTGACTAGCCCAAGGCTTCAGCCCTGGGCCACCGGCGGGAAGCTGGCCGAATAAAACCCGTATCTTCTGGCAGCCAAGTCTATATCGTTATGCTACCGCTCCCGATCCTCAACGTCCGCCTGCGGGCCTGCGCCGAAGACTGGCAGCAGATGACGCCCACCCAGCAGGGCCACCACTGCGCCCACTGCAACCGCACGGTGCTCGACTTCACCCATGCCACCCAGGCGGAGCTGGAAGCCGCCCTCCAGTCGCCCCCCGGTGGCCGGGTCTGCGGCCGGTTCCACCCCGCGCAGCTGGCCGCCGAGCAGCCGGCTCCGCTGCCGCCCCGCGTGGCCCTGCGCCCGAAGCTGCGGCGGTTTCTGGTGGCGCTGCTGCTGGTGTGCGGGTTGGGGTTGGGCGGCGGGAGGCCGTAGCGCAGGTGCAGCAAGCGGTGCAGACAGTGTCGGCGCCAAAGTCCACAGCTGACGATTGGGCCAGTCGGCCCTACGGTTACGTGGAGCAGATGCCGATGTTTAAAGCAGGACAGGAAGGGCTGTTGAAGTTTCTCACAGCTAACCTACGCTGGCCCGCGGAAGCCCCTAAAGCAATTAGCGGGCGGGTTTTTGTGCGGTTCCAAATCACCGAAACCGGGGCCATCCGCGACGTTGAGCTGCTGCAGAAACTACACCCGGCGCTGGACGCGGAAGCCGTGCGCGTGGTGAAGCTGATGGACGGCTGGTTTACCCCCGGCTACCAGAACCAGCAGCCTGTAGCAATAACATTTACCTTGCCTATCACCTTCGGAGAAGTCGAGGTTGCCAAGCAGGCGCGTAAGCGCAAATGACATGAGTAAGCCATTCATTTCGGCAGCCTCGTTGCTACTCATGTTGCTCAGTGCGCCCGTAGTAGCGCAGATAATGGCGCCTATTGACACAACGGGCCTGCACAATGGCCCAGCAACCCCCACAACAGCCTCCCCGCCAGCGGATGGGCTTACCGATATCATCACTTCCGAAACCTATCGAGCCATCAACCATGGCGGGCCACTGATAATTTGTGAGAAACTGCCGACTTACCGAGCGCGTAACCGCAAGGACAATCTCGTGCTGTTTATTCAGCAAAACCTCCACTGGCCTGATCCAACTGGCCGAATGCTGTATTGATGGACGGTTATTCGTTTCCTTTATAGTAGACCCTAATGGCCAAGTCTACCGGGCAAAGGTCCTGAACAGTTTACATCCACTCTTCGACGCCGAGGCCCTGCGGGTAGTGCAGTTGCTGAGCGGTCATCTGACACCGGCAGTCTGCGGCGGAAAAGCCCGGGCCCACGAAATGGTTGTGCCCGTTACGTTTAGGATGCAGTAGGTATCGGGACTTTCCACCCCACCGCCGAGCTTCTATCCGAAAACATTTCTATTTTAACCTTCCCGAATCCCAACCCCTAGCCCCGCCCGTATGCTCTTTACGCCCAGTCCCATGATGCTTAAGCTGCTCTATACCCGTGGCAGCCTGCATAACACGCCCGAGGGTGTGGCCTTCAGTATCAAAAACCGCCTCGATACGGTGCGCATCACCCGCATCGACTTCGTGCAAATTGATGGCCAGCGGCTGGGCGTGGAGGAAATTGCTATTGACTTGGGCGAGGGCGACGTGCGGCCGGCCATGGCATTCAACGCCGACGAGGCGGGCTTTACGCTGCCGGTGGGCCAGTCGGCCACCTTTCACCTCGTGACGGATTCGCTGGCCGAAGGGCTGCACACGATTCAGGTGCAATTCGCGGCCGAGCCCTTCGGCGAGCTGAACGTGGAGGTCGAGGACAGCATTACGCTTAAGCCCGACAACCGCCCCCGCATCCCGCGCGCCGACCAGGACGACTATTCCGACGCGGCCATTGCAGGCCCGCCAGCGACTTTGCCGAGGAGTTTACGGGCCAGCAGTTCCACCACCTCAAGCACTACTCCTTCGATGCCCACGCAGCTGCAGGGCAACTGCGAGCATTTCATGGGCGTGGCCCAGATTCCGGTGGGCCTGGCCGGGCCGCTGCACGTGAACGGCGAGCACGCCCAGGGCGACTTCCTGATTCCGATGGCCACCACCGAAGGCACGCTCGTAGCCAGCTACAACCGCGGCATCCAGCTGCTTAACCTGTGCGGCGGCGTGAAATGCACCGTCATCGGCGACGCCATGCAGCGGGCCCCGGTGTTCGTGTTCGACGATGCCCGCGGGGCCCGCGACTTTGGCCGTGGGTGGAGGAAGAAATTGACCGCATCCGGCCCGAGGCCGAAAGCACCTCCAGCATCGCCAAGCTCCAGTACATCGATACCTACCTGAGCAACAAGTTTGCCTTCCTGCGCTTCAACTACAGCACCGGCGACGCGGCGGGCCAGAACATGGTGGGCCGCGCCACCTTCGCGGCCTGCTCCTGGATTCTGGAACACTACAAGGGCGCGCCAGTCCGCCACTTCTACCTCGAATCCAACTTCGCCACCGACAAAAAGGCCTCCCAGATCAACGTGATGCGCACCCGCGGCAAGCGCGTGGTGGCCGAGGCCGTCATCAAGCGCGACGTGCTGCAGCAGCGCATGCGCGTGACGCCCGAGCAGCTGGCCTACCACGGCCAGGTGAGCAACGTGGGCGCGTTCATGTCGGGAGCCAACAACAACGGCGCCCACTCGGCCAACGGCATCACGGCCATGTTCATCGCCACCGGCCAGGACGTGGCCAACGTGAGCGGAGTCGTCGGCGGGGGTATTCTGTATTCGGAAGTCACGCCCGAAAGACGACCTCTACATCAGCATCACCATCCCGAGCCTGATTGTGGCCACCCACGGCGGCGGCACCGGCCTGGCCACCCAGAACGAGTACCTGCGCATGCTGGGCTGCGTGGGCCGCGGCACGGTGAACAAGTTCGCCGAAATTGTGGCCGGCGTAGTGCTGGCCGGCGAGCTGAGCCTGGGTTCAGCCATCAGCAGCTCCGACTGGGTAAGCAGCCACGAGCAGTACGGGCGCAACCGCTAAGCTGGTGGGCGCAACGAGCCCCCTGTACTCTGCAAGGCATCAGGCATTTACCAACGACAGAACCGATACCCCCGCGGCTGGGCAGCACTTCCCAGCCTGCTTTTCTCAGTTTTCCGATATTCCTGCAATCCGTATTCTGAAATTTCCAATCCCCTCTATGCAACCTGCTTTTACCCTAACCCTTGCCGGGGCCCTGATGCTGGGAGTGGCCCTGCCCCCCCATACGGCGCTGGCGCAACGGGCACTCACCAGCTACGACCTCAATCTTCTGAGCAACGCCACAACGACCAACAACGGCTACAACACCTACCTGCCCAATGGGCGCACGGAGGATAATGGAGCCAGCCTTTATGATACGACGCCCCCGGAAGCATACTTATCGGTGCACTGGCAGGCCGGCACGTTGCTGGCCGCCAATGGCGGCTCGGCCCGGGTACCGGCCATGCGCTATAACCTGAAGTACAACCTGATTGAAGTGCGCGATTCTATCACGACGGGGGGCCTGCCCCGGCTCATCCCGCTGGAACGCCTGGAAGGCTTTGTGCTTCAGGCTACGCCAACGAAAGCGGCTCAGACGTTTACGGCAGTCAATTTTCAGTCTGGCAGTACCCGCGCGCGCACCTTTATGCAGCAGCTGCACCCGGCAGGCAGCAAAGTGCAGCTGCTGGTATGGCACCGGTTTGCCACGATTGCCGCCCGCACCAACCCAGCACTGGGTGTCGAAATTCAGCCGGCCTCCGTAGTGCAGGAAGTGCGGCTGATGATGCGCCCCCCTACCGCCGGGGCCCCCGCTACCCCGGTAGCCCTGAATCGCAAAGCGGTGCTGCGTATGTTCGGCAGCCAGGCCCCGCAGCTGGAAGCCTATGCCCAGCAACACAACCTGCACTTTGATGATGCCAACCACGTCATCGACCTGGTTTCGCACTATAACTCCCTGCCCTGATTGTGCGGCGGTTTTGGTTCCACAACAAAAAGCCCCTGCCGGCCAATGTGGCGGCAGGGGCTTTTGCAGTTAGCAGCCCGGGGCCTGTAGGGCCCGTATCAGCCAGAGCGGCTAGAGCGGGTCGGCGGTTACTTTGAAGCGCGAGTCGGTGCGGATGGTGATGTCGCGGCTGATGGGCTTGCGGATTTTGGCTTCCGTAGACAGCGTATAGCTACTGGCTTTCACGTATTTATCCAGTTTCTGGGTGGTAGGAGTCAGTTGAATGGTATTAACGCCCATCGGCACATTGTCCTGCGAGGCCAGCAGAATTTTATCGTTCTGATCGGTGCTGATGTAAATGCTAATGCTCTGCAGGAAGTCAAAATTCTCGGAGTTCGGGTCGCTGATGGTCAGCGTCAGCCGGTCGAGTTTCACATCCTTCACCAGATTGGCGTTGGTGTTCTCGTTTTTGAACTTCTCCTCCGAGCGGGTCGTCACGCTCACGGGTGTCAGCGGCACGACCTGGCCAATGGGAAAGGCACCGGAAACCTTCACCGACTGGGTGTCTTCGATGTAGAAAGTGAGCAGTTTGTCCAGCTTTTCACAACTGGCCAGCACCATAAGCGCCAGAAATAAGGGGGCAAGAAACAGGAGTTTTTTCATGGAGTTAGGATTTTGTCTGGCACCTACGAAAATCGTGCCCGGCTGGATCGGTAAATAAGTGAGTTGGGGAATGAGTGAGTTCATGCGCTGTGATGGCAGGGTTGTACCACAGGGAAGGAAAACCTATTCACTCATTCACCGAGTCACTCATTCACCGCTAGTCCATCATATCGGCGGCTTTGGGTGGGTTGTGGGCTTCGGGCTGCCAGCTATAGGGGTACTTTTCGTCCTCGTAGGCCAGGGCGGCTTCGGTGAGGTAGAGCGGGCCGGAAGGTATCGACCATCACGGCCAGCTCGTGGGTTTCCTTTTTGCCGATGCTGGCTTCTACGGTGCCGGGGTGCGGGCCGTGCGGCATGCCGCTGGGGTGCCAGGTGAAGGAGGCCAGATCGACGCCGCTTGCCGCGACATGAAATTGCCCGCCACGTAGTACAGCACCTCGTCGGAATCGACGTTGGAGTGGTTGTAGGGCGCCGGAATGCTGAGCGGGTGGTAGTCGAACAGGCGCGGCACGAACGAGCAGATAACGAAGTTGTTGCCCTCGAACGTCTGGT
Source organism: uncultured Cytophagales bacterium (assembly GCA_963711295.1). Classification (GTDB taxonomy): domain Bacteria; phylum Bacteroidota; class Bacteroidia; order Cytophagales; family Hymenobacteraceae; genus Hymenobacter. The sequence goes on along the minus strand of CAVQDF010000001.1, from coordinate 256,451 downwards.
GCACGGGCGGCGGCTGGTGAAGGCGGCCGGTAATGGGCTCGAAATCGTGGATGCTGAAGGCGTAGGGGTAGAAGTAGCCGTCCCAGCCCACCACGTCGAAGGGCGAGTGGGCGTAGGTCAGCTGGTGCAGCAGGCCTTCCTTCTTGCACCCGCACCACGTACTCGCCCGACTCGCGGGTGTCGCCCTCAATCAGCTCCGATGGGCGGGCGGATGTCGCGCTCGCAGTAGGGCGAGTGCTCCAGCAGCTGCCCGAAGTGGTTGCGGTAGCGCCGGCACGGTTTCCACGGGGCTGAACGACTCGATAATGAGCAGGCGCACCGGCCCTTCCTCGAAGTGCAGCTGGTGAATGATGGTGCGCGGCACGACGACGTAGTCGCCGGGCTCGAAGGCGACCTTGCCCAGCTGGCTCCACAGCTCGCCCCGGCCCTCGTGCACGAAAATCACCTCGTCGGCCAGCGCGTTCTTGTAGTAGTAGTCCATCCGCCGCTCGGTGGGGTTGCAGATGCTCATCGTCACGTCGGCGTTGCCGAGCAGGGTCTGGCGGGCCTGGCCAGGTAGTCGCCGCCGGTGCTGGTCTGGGCCAGCGTGCGCAGGTGGGCCGGGCTGCAGGGGCCGGTCTTTGAGCAGCTTGGGGCCGAAGGGCTTGGCCGTGCCCACCTTGCTGAATCTCGGTGGGCGGGTGGCGGTGGTAGAGCAGCGACGACACCCCGTGGAAGCCCAGCGTGCCCACCAGCTGCTCGGGGTAAAGCGAGCCGTCGGGCTGCCGGAACTGGGTGTGCCGCTTGCGCGGAATCTGACCTAAACGCTGATAAAAGGGCATATCAGGATGAGAATTTCGGGTGGGAAATAAGCGGGAATGCCGGGTGGTGAAGGTACAAAGTTTCTCCGTGGGTCGTTTTTTGGTTGTTGGTTGTTGGTTGCTGGTTGCTGGTTGTTTAGAGAAGGACGTCATTCAGAGCATGTGGCTTGATGCGCCACATGCTCTGAATGACATTCCTTTTTACGGGCAATTCCTCCCCGTCAACTCCCCGTCAATTCCTCATCAACTCCCCACTAATTACGCGGTACCTTTGCGTTATGCTGTCGTTTCTGCTTCCCTTCCTCATGTTGTTTACGCCTGATTCGGCACCAACTCCGCGCACCCGCACCTTCACGTTCGAGTACACGGCCACCGTGCCCGCCGCCCCGGCCGGTACCAAAGCCGTGGACCTGTGGCTGCCCGTACCCCACGACGATAAGTCGCAGCAGGTGCGCGCCCTGCAGGTAACGGCCCCGGTGCCCTACGATATTCAGGCTGGCGAATACGGCAACCGCATCCTGCACCTGCGGGCCACGGGCGCGGCGCTCCAAGGATTTGAGGTGAAGCTGAACCTCGAAGCCACCCGCCAGGAGCACCTCACGCCCACCCTGGCCACCGGCCAGCGCCCGGCCCACGAAAAAGCCGACCCCAACCTGAGCCGCTGGCTGGCCCCCGATAACCTGGTGCCCCTCGACGGCAACATCCGCCTCTGGGCCACCGACGTCGTAACCAAAGCCGGGGCAAAAACCGACCTCGAAAAGGCCCGCGCCATCTACGAGCACGTCGTCAGCACCGTTACGTACGACAAAACGGGCCAGGGCTGGGGCCGGGGCGACATCTACTACGCCTGCGACGCCCGCCGCGGCAACTGCACCGATTTCCACGCCGTGTTCATCGGTTACTGCCGGGCCCTGGGCATTCCGGCCCGCTTCAGCATCGGCTTCCCGCTGCCGCCCGAGCGGGGCGCGGCCGAGGTAAAAGGCTACCACTGCTGGGCCGAGTTCTTCACGCCCGAAACCGGCTGGGTGCCCGTCGATGCCTCCGAAGCTGCCAAGAACCCTGCCCGCCGCAACTACTTCTTCGGGGCCCACGACGAAAACCGCCTCGAATTCAGCCGGGGCCGCGACCTGGTGCTGGCCCCGCGCCAGCAGGCGGCGGCTCTCAACTACTTCATCTACCCCTACGCCGAAGCCGACGGCCAGCCCCTAACCGGCGTAGCGCACACCTTCCGCTTCCAGGATAAGAAGTAAAGCTTACGGTTTAGAATGCTCAATGGCTAACAACAGGCCTTTGTTATCGTCTGCAAATTAGCGGGTTGCCCCTGCCATTCCTACCTCCTTACTGCCCCAGCAACCCCAGCAACGCCGTGTTCGGCTCGCGAATGGCGCTTAGGGCCTGCTGCATTTCGGCATCGTCCTGGCGCAGCACCCGGAAGTAGGCTTCCTTGCCATAGGCGCTGCGGGCAATCAGGGCCTTGAGCTGGGTGCGCAGCAGCGGGGCGCAGCGGCGCAGGCCGGCCGCATCGGCCGGCAACCCGTCCTGGGCAGCCCGGCTGGCCAGGCTGCTGCAGTTGCGTATCGCTGATGCGGAACGCCTGGCTTGAACTGCTCGAAGCGCAGGCCTTCGAGCTCGGCTTTGTGGTCCTGGAAGAAGCTGAGGGCGAATTCGCGCACCAGGTTCAGGCTTTGCAGGCGCAGGTAGTAGCCCGACTGGGCCGACGTATCGCGGGGCACAAACATATCGGGCATGATGCCGCCGCCGCCGTACACGATGCGGCCGTGGTCGTGCGGAAGCGCAGCGAATCGGCGAAGTGGATGCTGTCGGCGTGGAAGTACTCGCCGTTGCGGCCGCCGGTTCTGCAGCTCGTTGCTGTACTCGGCCATAGCCGTGCGCCGTAGGGTTTCTGGATGGAGCGGCCCGAGGGCGTGTAGTAGCGGGCAATGGTGAGGCGCAGCTCGCAGCCGTCGCTCAGGGCAATGGGCTGCTGCACCAGGCCCTTGCCGAAGGTGCGGCGGCCCACCAGCAGGGCCCGGTCGTGGTCCTGCAGGGCACCGGCCACCACTTCGGCGGCCGAGGCGCTGCCTTCGTCCACGAGCACCACCAGCGTGCCTTCCTCAAACTCGCCGGCCACTCGGCGAATAAGTCTGGGTAGTCGTACTGGTCGCCTTTGCCCTCGGTGTACACGATCTTGCGCGATGCCCCCGATGAACTCGTCGGCCATGCGGGTGGCCCGGTCGAGGTAGCCGCCGGGGTTGCCGCGCAGATCCAGCACGAGGCGGGTGAGGCCCTGGCGGCGCAGGTCGCCGAGCGCGGCCTTGAACTCGTCGTAGGTGCCGCTGGCGAAGCGGCTGATTTTAATGTAGCCGGTCTGGTTATCCACCATGTAGGCCACCTCGACTGACGATATTGGGAATGCGGTTGCGCGTGACGGGCACCATGATGGGGCGGGGCAGGCCCCGGCGGCAGCACCTTCAGCTGCACCCTGCTGCCCCGGGGGCCGCGCAGCTTGCCAAACAGGTCCTGGGTGGTGTAGTGCACGCCCGAAACGGCTTGCCATCTACGCTCAGAATCTGGTCGCCGGGCTGCAGGCCGGCCTGCTCGGCCGGGCCGCCACTGAGCGGGAGCCACCACCGTTACGGTGTCGCGGAACATGTTGAACTCGACCCCGATACCGTCGTAGTCGCTTTGCAGAAACGACGATGCCTGCCGCTGCTGCTTGGCCGGAATGAAGACTGAGTGCGGGTCGAGGTTCTCCAGCATCTGGGCAATGGCGTAGTCCGACAGCTCCTCGGCATTCACCGAGTCCACGTAGTCGCGGTCGACGTAGCTCAGGATTTCTTTGAACTTCAGGTAGCCACGGGCTGTGAGCGTCGGGGTTCTGGTCGGAGGGCCGGAACGGATTAGCGCCTACCAGCATGCCACAGGCCAGCACCAACCCCAGCAGCCAAGGCTGCCGCACACTCCAACGGGTATTCCGCGGGGGCGTCGGCAGTTGATCGGGCGGCGAATCAGAGGAGCCGGATATCATAAGGCGCTGAGGGAGTAGTATTTCAATCGATAGAAAGAAGTTCAGAGGGATGCTTGGTCTCCAAATCTATTAAAACTTTTCCAAGAAACACGCTGGTTGCATATTGGCATGTTCATTTTCAAATAACAATGCAATTTTTTATGAATCCAACCCAAAAATAATTTACCAGCTCCTGTTATCGGCCGGGTGTAAATAGCCTGACTACTAATTCGATGGCAAGATCATTATATGATTTTAAACAGATTGACCTGATTCGTTCAACTACCCCGTTTTGTCGGCCAATGGCAGGGTCTTGGCTTTGGCGCGAGGGGCCGGCCTTTCCGTAGGTACGTCGTATCTTTGGGGCGGAGCGCGGGCAGGGTAGCCCATAGCCGCTCCGGCATCTTTATCTCTTTCTTTTGCGATGGGCCGTATCCTTGCCATCGACTACGGGAATAAGCGCGTGGGACTGGCCGTTACCGACCCGCTCCAGCTTATTGCCACGCCCCTCGACACCATTCATAGCCAGGACCTGCTGGCTTACCTGAAGGCCTACCACCTGCGCGAGCCTCTGGCGGCCCTCGTGGTTGGCATGCCCCGCACGCTCAGCAACGAGCCCACCGATGTCACCAGCGCCGTAGTGGGTGTGCTGCGCCGCCTGCGCCGCGAGTTCCCCGACGTGCCGGTGCATGAGATCGACGAGCGGTTCACCTCGCGCATGGCGCACGCCGCCATGCTGGCCGGCGGCCTGGGCAAAAAAGCCCGCCGCGACAAAGCCACCGTCGATAAGGTGGCGGCCACCATCATTTTGCAATCATTCCTCGAATCCCGATGATTTACCCCATTGTTGCCTTCGGCGACCCGGTACTTAAAACCCTCGCCAAACACCTGCCCGCCGACTATTCGGCCGCTGAGCTCGAACTCATCATCGCCAACATGTTCGAAACCATGTACCACGCCCACGGGGTGGGCCTGGCCGCCCCCCAGATTGGCAAAAGCATCCGCCTGTTCGTCATCGATTCGGCGCCCATGCTCGATGAGGACGAAGATGGCAACCCCATTATTGAGGAGCCCACGGCGGCCCCGGTGAAGCACGCCTTCATCAACCCCCAGCTGGTGAGCGAAACCGGCGAGGAGTGGGGTTTTGAGGAAGGCTGCCTGAGCATTCCCGGCATCCGGGAGCGGGTGATCGCGCCGCGCCGGTTATCGTGCTGCGCTACGAAGACGAAAACCGCCAGGTGCACGAGGAAGCCTTCTCGGGCATGACCGCCCGCGTCATTCAGCACGAGTACGACCACCTGGAGGGTGTCCTGTTCACCGACTAGCTTCGGGCTTGAAAAAGCAGCTGCTCAAGGGCAAGCTCGCCCGCATCAGCAAGGGCGACGTAGACGCCGACTACCGCATGCGCTTCGTAGGCCAGGGCCGGCGGTAAGCTTCATTATATCCGATAACAGCGGCTCTGGCCGGGAGCAGTGATCTGCGGCTCCCGGCCGGAGCCGCTGTTTTTGCTGGCTGTGCTCTTTTTGCCTTATTCGTGTGCAGATCTTGCGCGGCACCATCAGCCGTGCCGGCTGCTAACTGACTTCCAGGTGATTGCCTGGCATTGGCTCGTTACGTATCTTACGGGCTATGAATAAGATATCCTACGCTATCCTGCTTATTTTCGGCCTGCTGCTGCCCGCCCGCGCCGAGGCCTGGGGCTTTTTCGCGCACCGCCTGATCAACCGGCTGGCCGTGTTTACGCTGCCGCCCGACATGGTGGGTTTCTACAAGGCCAACATCGACTACCTGACCACCAACGCCACCCGGCCCGACTCGCGCCGGATGGTGGTGCCCGGCGAAGCGCCCCGCCACTTCCTCGACGTGGATGTGTACGGCGACTCGGCCGTGTATAAGCTGCCCCGCTCCTACGCCGATGCCGTGGCCCGCTACAGCGAAGACTCGCTGCTGCGCCACGGCATTGTGCCCTGGCAGGTGGCGCGCATGAAGAACCAGCTCACGGCCGCCTTCCAGGCCCACGACACCGACCGGATCCTGCACCTTTCGGCCGACCTGGGCCACTACATTGCCGATGCCTGCGTGCCGCTGCACACCACCCACAACTACAACGGCCAGCTTACCGGGCAGCGCGGCATCCATGCGCTCTGGGAAAGTCGTTTGCCCGAGCTGCTGAGCAGCGGCTACGACTTCTTCACCGGCCCCGCGCCCTACCTGGAGCAGCCCCACCGATGCCATCTGGGCCGCCGTAACCCGCTCCTACGCCGCCGTCGATTCGGTGCTAACCTTCGAGCGGGCGCTAAGCGGGCAGTTCGCCGACGACCGCAAATACGGTTTCGAGCAGCGCGGCACCGCCACCGTCCGCACCTACTCCCGCGACTTCGCCCGCGCTTACCACGCAGCGCCTAAACGGGCAGGTAGAGCGGCAGCTACGGCTGGCTACGCGGCTGGTGGGGGCCTTCTGGTACACGGCCTGGGTTGATGCCGGCCAGCCCGACCTTAGCACCCTGCCCCGCACGCCATCGGAAAAGGAGCAGCACCGCCTGGCCCTGGAAGCCCAGCAGCTGGAAGCAGCCCCGGTTAAAGCCGTAGCCGGCCACGAAGATTGAGGTGAGGTGAAATGGTGAGGTGGTGAAATGGTGAGTTTTATGTTTTAGGGTCCTGCTTGCACTATTTGCGCAGTCAGGACCCTAAAACATAAAACTCACCATTTCACTATTTCACCACCTCACCACCCCTCACGCACTGAACCAACTAGCGGCTAGTTGCATCAGTTGCTCCAAGGCCTGCTGGTCGGTGGCGTCGAAGTCGTTGAGCTGGTCGCTGTCCACATCGAGGACGGCCACGACCTGCCCGTTTTTGAGCACGGGCACTACGATTTCCGATTTTGAGTCGGCGCTACAGGCAATGTGGCCTGGGAACTGCTCCACATCGGGCACCAGCAAGGTGGTGGCCTGGGCCCAGCTGGTGCCGCACACGCCCTTACCCCGCCGGATACGGGTGCAGGCAATCGGGCCCTGGAACGGGCCGAGAACGAGCTCATCCTCTTTCACCAGGTAAAAGCCCACCCAGAAAAACCCGAATGCCTGGCGCAGCGCGGCGGCAGTATTGGCCAGGTTAGCTATCAGGTCGGGCTCGCCGGCGGTCAGGGCTTCCAGTTGGGGCAGCAGCTGGCGGTATTGCTCAGCTTTGCTGAGGGTGGTATCGAGAAGCAGTTCTTCGGCCATGCGAAAGGGAAAAAAGCGGCGGAGGAGAAATTGGGTTGCGGCCGGTTAGCCGGGCGCTAGTAACCGGCAAGCGGGGCCCAAAGTTAGGTGAATACGGGCGGGCACGGGTAGCTGGCACTGCCTAAGTAGAAAAGTGTAATTTAAGCTTGGTTGGCTTTTTCGCAGCCCCCTGGCTGCCGATACCGTATCAACTCTTACTGTGGCCTGCTGGCTACAGCTCTGCTCCGGGCCCTGGCGCCCACCCTCACTACCACAACCAAAACCCACTTGCGCATGCGTAAAGTTATCCTCTACATTGCCACCAGCCTCGACGGCTACATCGCCTCGCCCGACGGCTCGGTGGAATGGCTGCCCACCCCACCCTCTGGCGAGGATTACGGGTACGCCGAGTTTCTGGCCGACGCCGACGCCACGCTGCTGGGCCGGGCTACCTATGAGCAAGTGGTTGATTCCGGTCCGTGGCCCTATCCCAGTTTCACTAACTACGTATTCAGCCGCCAGCCCCCGCGCCAGGATCCCCACGCGTCGGTGAAGTTTATAAGCGACGATCCGGCAGCCTTCGTGCGCCAGTTGCGCGAGCAGCCCGGCCGCACCATCTGGCTTATTGGGGGCAGCACCCTGGCCTCGCCACTGCTCACAGCCGGCCTCATCGATGAGCTGATGCTGTTCGTGGTGCCCCGCCTGCTGGGAGCCGGCATTCCGCTCTGGCGCCATCAGGACCACGCCCAGCCCCTGCACCTGCTGCGCACCCAAACCTGGCCCGACGGCATGGCGCTGCTGCACTACCAGCTGCCAGCGGAATTCTGACATTGGCTGGACTTAACCGGCGAGTCAGTTCTGCCTGCGCCCTAAAACGCCCGCGGCGGCTTCCGAATCGGAAGCCGCCGCGGGCGTTTTGTAAGCTGCCTACCGACTAATAACCGCAACCTCCTAGAACGAGGCTAAAAGCCATTAACTAGTAGCTTAAAACAGGCTCGGAGGTGGGGTTTTGAGCTGGGCGATGACAGTTTGGCCGCCTTTTACTTTCTCGCCAATCTGCACCTTTACTTCCGTGTCGAGGGGCACGAAAATATCGACCCGGGAGCCGAACTTGATGAAGCCGAACTCTTCGCCCTGGTTTACTTCGTCGCCCTCGTTCACGTACCATACAATGCGGCGGGCCATGGCCCCGGCAATCTGGCGGAAAAGCACGAACGGGCCGGCCTCCGACTCCACAACCACCGTGGTACGCTCGTTTTTAGTGCTGCTTTTGGGGTGCCAGGCCACCAGGTAGTTGCCCGGGTGGTACTTGAAGTAGCGCACGATACCCGAAATCGGGTTGCGGGTGATGTGCACGTTGATCGGCGACATGAAAATGCTGATCTGCTTGCGCATGTCGTCGAAATACTCGGGCTCCTGCACGTCCTCAATCACCACCACCTTGCCGTCGGCCGGGGCAATAATCAGGTCTTCGTGCGTGAACAGGCGCCGGGCCGGGCTGCGGAAAAACTGCAGCAAAATCAGGAACATGATAACCGAAATACCGGCAAAAACCTTGTTGAAGCCGCCGTTATCGGCGTTGTAGCGAAACAGCAGCAGGTTCACGGCCAGCAGCGCCAGCAGGGTAAAAAATAGTATTCGTCGTCCTTCCTTATGGATTTTCATGAATCGCAGATGTTGCAGATGTTGCAGATGCAGGCTACTCCTGATAGTAAGCTTTAGGCTGGCACTGAAGCATCAGATTTGAGGTCTTACGTCAAACAAGCCAAAGGCGGTGAGCCACTGGGCAGTGAACCAGCCAAATATTACACGAAGATAGCCCGAACCAACGGCTCGGGCTATCGGAAAGCAAATATAAGGGCGCAGAATATATGTCGGCCCCAACCGGGGTACCCCGAAGCAGTCGGCTAAAATAGCCGGCTGCCCGATGTCTGCTTCCGCGACATCGGCATCATCTGCAACATCTGTGATTTAGAAGCCTCCCCGGAACTTGTAGGTCTGGGCCACTTTATCGATGGCCACCACGTAAGCGGCGATGCGCATGGGCACGTTGTACTTCTGGCTGGTGGCGTACACCTTCTCGAAGGCATCGTTCATGATGCGGTCGGCGCGCTCGGTCACCATTTTCTCGCTCCACTTGAAGCCCTGGCGGTTCTGCACCCACTCGAAGTAGGAAACGGTCACGCCGCCCGAGTTGGCCAGAATGTCGGGCACCACCATAATGCCCTTCTCGTTGATGATGGGGTCGGCGGAGGCCGAAGTTGGGCCGTTGGCGCCTTCCACAATCAGTTTAGCCTTGATCTGGTGCGCGTTGTGCTCGGTGATAACATCTTCAACGGCAGCGGGCACGAGCACGTCCACGTCGGAGGTGAGCAGGTCGGAGGCGTTGTCCATGAGCGTGGCACCCTGGAAACCGTCGAGGCGGCCGGCGTGCACGTTCTTGTAGGCAATGGCCTCTTCGATGTCGATGCCGTTCTCGTTCCAGTAAGCGCCGCTCACATCGGAGATGCTCTTGATTTTGACGCCCTTCTCGCTCAGCAGCTTGGCGGCCCAGGCCCCCACGTTGCCAAAGCCCTGCACCGCCGCCGACACCTCCTTAGGGTCGAGCTCCAGCTTTTTGAGGGCGGCCATGGCCGAAACCATTACGCCGCGGCCGGTGGCCTCGGTGCGGCCCAGCGAGCCACCCATTACCAGGGGCTTGCCCGTTACCACGGCAGGCGAGGTAGCGCCCACGGTTTTCGAGAACTCGTCCATCAGCCAGGCCATTTCGCGCGGCCCGGTGCCCATGTCGGGGGCCGGAATGTCGCGGTCGGGGCCGAACACGTCCTTCATGGCCAGCGTGTAGCCGCGGGTGAGGCGCTCCAGTTCGCCGCTGCTCATGCTGGTGGGCTCGCAGATGATGCCGCCCTTGGCGCCACCGTACGGAATATCAACCACGGCGCACTTCCACGTCATCCAGGCGGCCAGGGCCTTTACCTCGTCGAGGTGCACGTTCTTGTCGTAGCGGATGCCGCCCTTGCTCGGGCCCAGGATGGTGTTGTGAATCACCCGGTAGCCTTCGAACACGCGCACTTTGCCGTTGTCCATCGTGACGGGAATGTGCACGATAACCTGCTTGTCGGCGGCTTTGAGGACCTCGTAGGTTTCCTCGTCGAGGCCCAGAATTTCGGCCGCGACGTTGAAGCGCGACATCATGGATTCGAGGGGATTTTCGGCGTCGACGCGCGGGGCCGGTTCTTTGTACTTGTAGACCGTGGTGGCAGCCATACGGGTGGGGGGTTGGGTGGGTGGGGAATGAAAATAAGGCGGCCCGCTGGGGGGCGGCAGGCCGCAGTAACAATTCGGGGGCCAAAGGTAAGTGGTTTACGGCGAGTTGCGGGCCAGCCAACTGCTATGTTTTATGGTGCAAAAGTTACCAGGCAGCCCACGCCGCAAATGCCGTAGTGGCAGGCCGTGCTCGTGGCTGCCTCAACTACTCAGGTGAGGGTTCAACCAAACACCAGCTGCAGCACGGCCAGCACGGGCAGAATGAACAGAAAGGCATCAAACCGATCCAGCAGGCCGCCGTGGCCGGGCATGATGCGGCCCGAGTCCTTGACGCCCACGCTGCGCTTGAGCATGGACTCGGCCAAATCGCCCAGGGGGCCGAACACGGCCACCGTGCCGGCTACCACGAGGCGGTAGGCCAGCGACAGTTCGGGCAGCAGGTAGCCCAGCAAGTAGCCCACGAGCAGCGTCAGCAGAAAGCCGCCCACGGCCCCTTCCCAGGTTTTGCCGGGCGAGATTTTGGGGGCCAGCTTGTGCTTTCCCAGCGTTTTGCCCGCTGCATAGGCCCCAATATCGGAAGACCAGACCAGCAGCAACAGCGCCACGATGCGGCGGTAGTCGTAGCCGCTGCCGCCACTGAAGGCCACCACGCTCAGCAGGCTCATGGGCAAACTCACGTAGAGCAACCCGAGCAGGGCCACGCCCACGTTGGAAAACGGGGCGAAGGGCTGGTTGAGGCGGGGCCAGGAATACATTTCGCGCAGAATCAGCAGCACCGGCAGCAGCGCAATCAGGCCCACGGCCGAGGTGCGCAGGAAATGCAGGTCGGCCACGGCCTCAGGCGCGGTAGCATTGGCCAGCACCCGAAAATCGGTGAGGGCAGCCACGCTGGCAAACAGCAGCACACTGATGCTGACACCCAGCATGGCGGCGGGCTTGTAACCGACCTGGCGCATCATGCGGTAGAATTCGAGCAGCATCTTGGCCTGCACCACCGCAAAAAAGACGGCAAACGTCCAGGCGCTCAGCCACACGCTGCCCAACAGCAAAGCAGCCCCCAGCAACCCGAAAATAATGCGCTGACTCAGGTTGGACATGGGCGGTTTGCCGGCCGGAGGAGCGGGAGCAGCGGACGGAGCAGAAGCGGAAGAGGTAGACAAACGAGCGTTTTTTTGAGCTGACGGGTTTACGACTGGTAGCTGAGGGCTGGCAGCTTTCGGGTATTGAGAATAAGCCACACCCGAACTCATTGCCGGGCCAGAACAAAGCTAACAGCTAAGCGCCATCAGCTAAGAGCTAAAAAACTACTCCCGGGTCGTGTCCACGCCGTCGTGGCTGAGGGTGCGGGCGGGAGGCGGCGGGGCATCGGCGGGCTGGTGGGCGGCGATGCCGCGGCGGCCGAGCGTGTGCATCTGGGTGGGCAGGGCGTCGGCGCGGGGGGCCTGCAGGACGCGGTGCAGGTACCAGAGCAGCGCCGCGCAGACGACGACCGAGGCCAGCACCCAGTACCAGGGCAGGGCCTCCGTCGAGTCGGGGTCGAAGTCGGAGGCTGACCACTGGCGCTGCTGGGCATAAAGCAGCACCAGCTGAAAGGCGTTCTGGGCGAAGTGGGCCGCCATGGGCACCAGAATATTGCCGCTCCACTCGTACAAGTAGCCCAGCAGCAGCCCCAGCACGAAGCGCGGGAAGAAGCCAAAAAACTGGAAGTGAATGGCGCTGAAAATGGCCGCCGCCAGCCAGATACCCACGTGCCGGGAGTTGGTCCACTGCACCAGGTTGCGCTGAATCACGCCCCGGAAAAACAGCTCCTCGCTGATGGCCGGCACCACCGCAATAACGAGCACGGCCACCACGAAGCGCAGCGGCGACGAGAACCGGGTAAGGTAGGTGGTGATAACCTGGGCCTGGTCTTCGGCCTGGCGGGCCAACTCCTCCAGGTGCGACATGCCTTCGGGCAGGTGCAGGTGCGCGTTCCAGGCAATAAGCACCGACATGGCCGGCAGGCTGGCCACAATGAGCACGGCCGCCAGCAGCAGCCACTGGCCCGGCACCGGGCGGCGGGGCGCGAAATACTCAGTCAGCTCGTAGCCCGTGAGCTTGGCCAGCGCCACGGCCGCGCCCCCGAAGCCGCCGAGCAGTAGCAGGCCCTGGCTGAGCATGGAAATCTGCCAGCCGTTGGCGTAGTTGCTGGGTTGCTGCTGCACGTTGCCCAGTCCCATCAGGCCCACTCCGTAGAGCAGGTTGCTGGCAATGGCAATCAGCAACATGCTCAGGCTGAAGGTAGCCACCAGCAGCACCAGCAGCAGCGCCAGGTTAGCCAGCGGGTGCAGCCGGCTCGAAACGAAACCTTTCATGCGGGGGTCGGGGTTGGTGGAAAGCGTAGGGGCCAGGATTTTCGAGGGCCGGGGAGCCAAAGCACCAGCATGGCAGCGCGCCATCCATACCCCAGCCCTCAGCCAGTCAAGACCCTAATAATCGTAAATTTGCGCAAAATACCAGTATCAGCCCCAACCGGCGCGTTCTGGTCTTTCTCTTTCGTCATCCATCAAAAGCTAACAGCCAACAGCTGCTAGCTATCAGCTAAAAATCCGTGGTTCATATCCGCAACATTGCCCTGCCCGATTTCCCGCTGCTGCTCGCGCCCATGGAGGACGTGTCGGACCCGCCGTTCCGGGCCGTGTGCAAGCAGGGCGGCGCCGATCTGATGTACACCGAGTTCATCTCGTCGGAGGGCCTGATTCGGGCCGCCGCCAAGAGCCGCCAGAAGCTCGACGTGTTCGACTACGAGCGGCCCATCGGCATTCAGCTCTTCGGCTCCGACGTGGCCACGATGGGCGAGTGCGCCCGCCTCAGCACCGAGGCCGGCCCCGACCTGATCGACATCAACTACGGCTGCCCCGTAAAGCAGGTGGCCTGCCGCGGCGCCGGCGCGGCCCTGCTGCGCGACATCCCGAAAATGGTGGAAATGACCGCCGCCGTCGTGAAAGCCACCCACCTGCCCGTGACTGTGAAAACCCGCCTGGGCTGGGATGAGGACACCAAAAACGTGGAGGAAGTAGCCGAGCGCCTTCAGGATGTGGGCATTGAGGCCCTCACCGTGCATGGCCGCACCCGGGTGCAGATGTACAAGGGCGAGGCCGACTGGCGGCTGATTGCGGCCATCAAGAACAACCCGCGCATCAAAATCCCCATCTTCGGCAACGGCGACATCGACTCGGCCCAGAAAGCCGTGGAGTACAAGAACCGCTACGGCGTGGACGGCATCATGATTGGCCGCGCCGCCATCGGCTACCCCTGGATTTTCCGGGAGGTGAAGCACTATGTGGCCACCGGCGAGCTGCTGGCCCCACCCACCGTAGAGGAGCGTGTGCAGGCCTGCCGCATGCACTTCGAGAAGAGCCTGGAGTGGAAAGGCCCCCGGGCCGGCGTGTTCGAAATGCGCCGCCACTACGCCCAGTACTTCCGCGGCCTCGAAGGCGCCCGGCAGTGGCGCAGCCGCCTCGTCGATACCAACGACCCGCTGGAAATCCACGCCATCCTGGACGAAATAACCGCCGCCGAGCCGATGCTGGTGGGGTAATTAAGCAAAACGCCTGTCATCCTGAGCGGAGCGAAGGACCTTGTACCACTGCTAGTGAAGGTGGTATAAGGTCCTTCGCTCCGCTCAGGATGACAGGCATTTTTGCATCGTCTTGCTTGGTTTTCCGCCCACTCGCTTCCTACCCTTTCCTCCCCCCCTAATGCCCGCCACCCCTACCCCCGCCACGACTGCTCCACCCGCCACGCTGGCCCCGCCACCACCGGCCCCTACGGCTACGGCCTGGGTGCTGCTGCTGGTACTGGCCGGTATCTGGGGCACCTCGTTTATTCTGATGAAGAAGGGGCTGCTGGTGTTTTCGGCCCTGGAGCTGGGGGCGACGCGGGTGAGCGTGGCCGCGCTGCTGCTGCTGCCGTTTGCGCTGCGCCACCTGGGGCGGGTGAATCGGGAGAAAATTAAGTGGCTGTTGCTGAGCGGAGTGGTAGGCACGCTGCTGCCGGCTTTCCTGTTTGCCTACGCCGAAACCCGGCTGGCCTCGGGCCTGGCGGGCGTGCTCAACGCCCTTACGGCCGTGTTTACGCTGGTGGTGGGCGCGGCTTTTTTCGGGCAGAAGCTCACCGGGCTGCGGGTGCTGGGCATTGCGCTGGGCCTCGTGGGTACGCTGGTGCTGATGCTGCTGGGCGGCAGTGCGGCGGCCGGCACCACCCCCGCCGGGGAGGGCAACCCCTGGTACGGCCTGTTCATTGTGGTAGCCACGCTGGGCTACGGCGTGAGCGTAAACGTAATTAAGCGCCACCTGAGCGACATTCCGGCCCTGGGCGTTACGGGGTTGCTGCTGCTGTTCATTGGCGGGCCGGCGCTGGCGTTTCTGCTGGTGGGCACCGATTTCCTGCACAAGCTGGCCGTAGTGCCCGGGGCCTGGACGGCCTTCGGCTACATCGCCCTGTTGGCCACCATGAGCACGGCCGTGGCCATGGTGCTCTTCAACAAGCTCATCCAGACTTCCACCGCCCTGTTCGCCGCCTCCAACACCTACCTCATCCCGGTAGTGGCCCTAGCCTGGGGAGTGCTCGACGGGGAGCAGTTCAACCTCTGGCACCTGCTGGGCATGGCCATTATCCTGGTCAGCGTCGCCATTATTCACCGGGCGAAATGAGTGAGTGAGTGAGAGAAAGAACGTCATTCAGAGCGCAGCGAAGAATCTCGCGTGCTGACGCTGGGAAGGCAAACTAATAGCAGGGATTACCTTGGCACGCGAGATTCTTCGCTGCGCTCTGAATGACGTTCTTTCTCACTCACGTAAGGCCACTCGTGCAACCGCTCGGGCAGGCCCAGGCGGCGCGGATGAGCCCGCAGGTACTCCAGAATACGTGCCAGCTCGTCTTCGTCGTGCACGACCAGTTCGTGGGAGCCGGGGTGCCAGAAGTCGGCCTCAGGTGGGAGCTGACCGCGGAGCAGGCGGCGGGCCTGGGCGGCGGTACGCTGCATGAGCAGCTCAATGGTTTTGTAGAGCGAGAGGCCCGAGCCGGCCGGCAGGTGCAGCACAGCGTGCAGGTGGTTGGGCAGCAGCACGAAACCCGGCACCCGCAGCCCCTGCTCCTCCAGCATCAGTAGCTCCCCGGCCACCAGCTCGGCCAGCTTTTCGCGCTCCAGATACTGGGGCCCCACGCTACGGGCGTCCAATAGCGCGTCGAATTCGGCGAA
This sequence comes from uncultured Cytophagales bacterium, assembly GCA_963711295.1. Lineage (GTDB taxonomy): Bacteria > Bacteroidota > Bacteroidia > Cytophagales > Hymenobacteraceae > Hymenobacter. Next base: position 240,932 of record CAVQDF010000001.1, on the reverse strand, counting down.
AAACCGCTTTTCGGCCCGGCGCGCAGCCGCTGGCGGGTCCGGAGCCGTGCGGGCGGCCTCCTGGGCGGCTATGCGTTGCGCGTGCAGTTCCCGGCCGGCGCGGGCGGGCACCGAGCCGGCCAGGCGCAGCGTGAGCAGAATGGTTTCACCGGTTGGCAGCATGGTAGTATTAAAAAGAAGTCGGGCAGAAACTACACCCGTAAGGTAGTTTCTGCCCGACTTCTTTGTATGCGCTTTGCGGCTGAATTACTTGCGCTTGCCCGAGGCTTTGACTTTGGTTTTCACCTTGGTCGTTTTGCAGGCTTCTCAGCAGAAGCAGCCGGCGATGGCCGGCTAGCCGCGCTGGCCGACATCGGGAAACCACGCTGGGCCATCAGGGCATCAATTTTGGGGTCGCGGCCGCGGAAGGCGCGGTAGCCGGTGGCCGGGTCCACGGTGTTGCCCACCGTGAAAACGTTTTGGCGCAGACGGGCGGCCACGGCGGGGTCGTAGGGGCCGCCGGCTTCGGTGAAGGCGCTGAACGCATCGGCCGCCAGCACCACCGACCAGAGGTAGGAGTAGTAGCCGGCCGAGTAGCCATCCGACGAAAACACGTGGTTGAACTGGGGCGTGCGGTGGCGCATTACCAGCTCGGAGGGCATGCCCAGTTGGGCCAGGGTTTCGCGCTCGAACTTATCGGGGTCGATTTTCTGGTCGCCGGCCAGGTGCAGCTTCATATCGATGAGGGCGCTGGCCAGAAACTCGGTGGTGGCGAAGCCCTCGTTGAAGGTGCTGGCCTTATTGATGCGGTCGACGAGCACCTGCGGGATAGGCTTGCCGGTCTGGTAGTGCAGGGCGAAGCGGTTGAGCACCTCGGGCGTGGCCAGCCAGTTTTCCAGCACCTGCGAGGGGAATTCCACGTAGTCGCGCACCACGCTTGTGCCCGAGAGGCCGCCGTAGGTTACGTTGCTCGACAGCCCGTGCAGGGCGTGGCCGAACTCGTGGAACAGGGTCGTGGCGTCAGTCCAGGAAATGAGCACCGGCTCGCCGGGCTTACCCTTCACGAAGTTGGAGTTATTGGAGACGATGGTGGTCACGGCCTGGCCATCGAGGCGCTCCTGCTTGCGGTAGGCGTTCATCCAGGCCCCCGACTTCTTGCCCGGGCGGGCATAGGGGTCGAAGTACCAGAGGCCCACCTGCTTGCCGGTGGTTTTGTCGTTCACCTGCCACACCCGCACATCGGGGTGGAACACGGGCACGTCGGTGACGGGCACAAAGCTGAAATTGAACAGCTCGCCGGCCACCCAGAACATACCCTCGCGCATTTTGTCGAGCTGCAGGTACTGCTTCACCTCGTTCTGGTCGAGGTCGTAGCGCTCCTTGCGCACTTTCTCGGCATAGTAGGCGTAGTCCCAGGGCTCAATTTTGAAGTCGGCGGGAGCACCTTCCTTCTTGGCCAGGGCCAGCATGTCGGCCACTTCCTCGTGTACCCGGGCCACGGCCGGCTTCCAGACCTGCTCCATGAGCTCCATGGCGGCCTCGGGGGTTTTGGCCATGGTGTTGTCGAGGCGCAGGTGGGCGTGGGTTTTGTAGCCCAGCAGCTTGGCCCGCTCGGCCCGCAGCTGCAGAATCTGGGTAATCAGGGCGTTGTTGTCGTGGGCCCCGCCGTTGTCGCCGCGGTTGGTGAACATGCGCCAGGCCTTCTCGCGCAGCTGGCGCTGGTCGGAGTAAGTCAGGAAGGGGTCGATGCTGGAGCGGGTGTTGGTGATGACGCCCACCGCGTCCACTTTGCGGGTGTCGGCGGCAGCTTTGGCCCCGTCGCGTAGCGAAGTGGGCAGGCCGCTCAGGTCCTGCTCGGTTTTGAGCACCAAAGTTTGGTCGGCCTCATCGGCCAGCACGTTCTGCGAGAACTTGTTGAACAGCCCGGCCAGCTCCTGATTAATGGCCGACAGGCGGGCCTTGGCCGGAGCATCGAGCTTGGCACCGGCCCGCACGAAGGCCTTGTAGCGCACCTCCGTCAGGCGCTGCTGCTCGGGCGTAAGCTTCTGGGCCGCCATCGAGTTATACACCGCCTCGATACGCTTAAACAAAGCCGCGTTCTGGGTTATCTGGTCGCTGAAGGCGGCCATTTTGGGGGCCATTTCGGCCTGCACAGCGGCAAATTTAGCATCGTTGAGCGAGGTGCCCCAGATGCCGTACACCGTCTCGACCCGGTCGAGGGTGCGGCCGCTGCGTTCGAGGGCGGCAATGGTGTTCTCGAAGGTCGGCGCGGCCGGGTTGTTGGCAATCAGGGCAATGTCGGCCATACTCTCGGCCATCCCGGCTTCCAGGGCTGGCTTGAAATCGGCCACCTTCACCTGATCGAAGGGCGGCACCCCGCCGTGGGGGCCGCTCCAGGGCTGGAGCAGCGGCATCGGGTCTTTAGTGAAAGGGCTCTTCATCTCAGTAGGGGCCGAAGGCTGGGCCTGGGCCGACAGAGTGGTACCGGCCAGACCGAGGCCGGCCAGCATCGTCAGGACAGGAATGGAAGAAGGAAATACGGGGAACATAGGTGGGGTTTCAGGAAAGGAGTGATACCGGCGAAGATGCGCCGGGTGGCTGCCAGCAAAGTATCAGCTCACTGCCTTCTTCAGGGCCAGCTTGGAATGCTTGTAGCCGTAGTTGAAGTACAGCGCCAGGCCGATTACCAACCAGCCGAAGAACAGCAGCCAGTTATTGACGCCGAGCTGGGTCATCAGATACAGGTTGGTGAGCAAGCCCAGGGTGGGCAGCAAGCTCAGGCGCTTGCGGAACGACACCCACGAAAGGCCCAGGCAGAAAGCGAAAAACACCAGCATCGGGATGTAGTGGCGGCCTTCCTCGTAGCCGCTGCCCAGGGCGCGGGTGAATTCCTGAATACCAGCCTGGTTGTACTGGAGAACCAGCGCTCCACAGATGGTCAGAATCAGGGGCGTGAGAATCTGGCCGTTGATGTAGGGCACCTTGAAGCGGGCATCGGAGGTGCCGTAGGGGTCGATGACGAGAATGCCGCCGCACACCAGCGCAAAGGCGAACAGCGTGCCGATGCTGGTCAGGTCAATCACCAGATCCATGTTCAGCAGCAGGGCCGGCACACCCACGAAAAAGCCCGTGACGATGGTGCTGAACGAAGGCGTGTGGAACTTGGGGTGCACCTTGGCAAACACCGGGGGCAGCAGCCCGTCGCGGCTCATGGTCATCCAGATGCGGGGCTGGCCGATCTGGAACACGAGCAGCACCGAGGCCATGGCAAACACGGCCGACACGGCCACCACGCCGCCCAGCCACTTCACGCCCACTTTATTGAACACGTAGGCCAGCGGGTCGCCCACGGCCAGCTCCTTGTAGTTTACCATGCCGGTGAGTACCATCGTCACGATAACGTAGAGAATGGTGCAGATGATGAGGGCGTAAATCATGGCCCGGGGCAGGTCGCGCTGGGGGTTTTTGCACTCCTCGGCGGTGGTCGAAATGGCATCGAAACCGATGTAGGCGAAGAACACGGCCGACACGCCTTTGAGCACCCCGCCAATGCCGTTGGGCGCAAACGGGCTCCAGTTATCGGGCTCGATGTAGAACACGCCCACCACAATCACGACGGCTACCACAATCAATTTAAGGCCTACCAGGATGTTAGAGGCATTCTTCGATTCCTTGATGCCGATGTACACCAGCGCCGTGATGGCCAGCGTAATCAGGCCGGCGGGCAGGTCGATGACCAGGCGCAAACCGCCGGGCAGCTCAGGCGCCAGGTTCCAGGCGTTGTAGCCGGCCAGCTGGGAAGCCGTGGCCTCCGTCAGGGGTTTGCCGGCCTGCATCAGGGCCAGCACTTCGTGGTATTGGTTGTAGGCACTCTGCATGCCCATTGTAAGCCAGACGGGAATATGCAGCCCGACGCCGTCCATGAGGCCGGTGAAGTAGTCCGACCACGAAATGGCCACCACGATGTTGCCCACCGCGTATTCCATAATCAGGGCCCAGCCGATAATCCAGGCCGTCAGCTCGCCGAACGAGGCGTAGGCGTAAGTGTAGGCCGAGCCGCTCACCGGAATGGTGGCCGCGAACTGGGCGTAGCACAAAGCCGAGAAGGCGCAGGCAATGGCCGTGAACACGAACAGCATCGACACGGCCGGGCCGCCGTCGTGGGCCGCGTTGCCGATGGTGCTGAAGATGCCCGCCCCAATCACGGCAGCAATGCCGAGCGAGGTCAGGTCGCGGACAGTGAGGTGGCGTTCCAGGCCGTGGGCGCCGGGGTTGGGGCCGAGCATATCCGAGTCGGCGGGCGGGTTAACGAGCAGGTCCGTAACGGTTTTGCGGCGGAATAGCCCGCTCAGGCGGGAAGGCGGTAGAGGGGTTGACAAAGTAGTAGGAACAAGTTTAGAGGGCAAAAGATACAGAATAATGCCGGGCGGCTGCATAAGCATCCTTGCTCCCAGGGCTGAAGCCCTGGGCTATTCAGGGGACCGATAAGCGCTCCGTAGCCCAGGGCTTCAGCCCTGGGAGCCTTGGCAACCAGCAAATTTCTTATACTTACTCGCTCACCCTGAACCACTTTCCCCTTCTGACCATGCCGGCCTTCTCCGTTCCCGCACCCTGCCCCCAGCCCTGGCCCGCCATGACGCCCACCGCGGCCGGGCGCTTCTGCGGCAGCTGCCAGCACGAAGTCGTGGATTTTTCGGCCATGACCGAAGGCGAAGTGCGGGCCTGGCTGGCCCGGCCGGGCGCGGGCAGCGTCTGCGGGTTTTTCCGGGCCGGGCAGTTCGCGGCTCCGGCGGTGGCAGCCGCTCCGCGCTGGCGGCGGTGGCTGCTCACAGGGCTGGCCCTGCTTAGCCTCAAGCCCTTGCTCACTTCCTGCCAAACGCCCAGTCCGGGGCCGCTACCGCTGGCACCGGCCCCACCGAGCAGACCGACGAGCTAGCCGCCGCGCCCCAGGGCCAGGTTACTATCCGGGGTCGGGTCCTCGACGATTCCACCGGCCTGGCCGTGGCCGGGGGCCGAAATCTTCATTGCCGATACGCCCTACGGGGCCGTTGCCGACGAGCAGGGTAACTTCCGGTTCACCATGCAGCAGCAGTGGGCGCCGGTGCAGCGCGGGGCCGTGAGTCTGCGCATTTCGGGCAGCCCCTTCGTGTTCGTGCCCCAGAGCCTTAGCGTCGCCATCAGCCCGGCCCCGGCGCCGCTCACGGTGCGGCTGAAGTCGGTGCCCGGCCGGGGGCAGATTATGGGCAAAATAGTAGGCCACGAGCCGCCCCAAAAGCCGCCGCTGTAGCCCGAGCCGCGCACGAAACAGCAAAAACTTCCGCGCCGCGTGTGGAATCGGTCGTCGGCCGGCATCAACCCAGCAGACCCTCACCAAAACCTGCTGCCCGATGGCCCGTTCCCTCACCCTCTCCATTCCCGAGCCCTGCCACGAAAGCTGGGCCGCCATGACGCCCGCCACCCAGGGCCGCCACTGTGCCGCCTGCGCCAAAACGGTGGTCGATTTCAGTTGCATGACCGATGCCCAGGTGGTGGCCTGGCTTTCGCGCCCAACCGCGGGCAGCACCTGCGGCCGGTTCGCGGCCCCGCAGCTGCACCGGCCCCTGGCGACGGGAGCAGTTGCTGGTTGGCCCCGCACGCTGGCGGCCCTGCTGGCGCTGCTGGGCCTGGGAGCTGCCGCGCCGGCCGTTGCGCAGGTCCCGCGCCCCCAAACCCTCACCGAGCAAACACTGTCGATGGGCCTGGTGGCCACTCAGCCGCCATTTACGCTACCGGTTCGCGTGGTGCAGGGCCGCGTAACCGAGGCCGAAACCGGGCAGGGGCTGCCGGGCGTAACCGTGCAGGTGGAAGGCACCCACCACGGCACTTCCACCCGAGCCGACGGCACGTATGAGCTGGAAGTGCCGATTAGCATAAGCAGCCCACAGTTGGTTTTTTCGAGCATTGGCTTCGAAACAGCTGTCGAGTCAATCGGTCAGAATTCCACGCTAACGTCAGTAAGCATGAAGATGAACCATACTATGCTGGGGGAAGTGGTGTACACAGGCCCCTCCCGCTGGTACACGCCCCGCGGCCTGTGGCAGCGGCTGACGCGGCCGTTTCGGCGGTAGGGTAGATTCTCACATTATCATTTCACCTGTCGTACTTATGCGCCTTGAAGCCCACCTTCTTAACCTATTGTTGACGGGTAATCTGCTAACCGGGCTACTACTGACAACACAACCATCTCACGGTCAAGCAACTGACCCGCTACCGGCTACACTACCCATTTATCCGTCGCCTAACAATTCTCTATTCAGAGCGCCAAGCGAAACAGCAGCGGCTGCCATTACAAAAGGCTTGATTGTAAATGAGTTGGGTCAGCCGCAGCCAGGTGTTACATGCTGGATTCGCGGCAGCCGGCTAGCGGTGGATACCGGACCCGAAGGCCGCTACCGTTTGCCAATACCGGCACGCTATATATCGTGGCGAGGGAGGGTGAGCGTGATGATGTTTGCTGTCGGCTTTACCGGACAGCGCCTGCGCCTCAATACCCGTCTGGCTGAGCAGCCGATCATTCGGCTCCTGCCGGATACCCAACCGCTGATCGACTAGCCAGATGGCCTAAACCTTTCGCCCCCCGAAACCCTTATGCCAGCAGTATGAGAAACCTGCTGCTGGCTACCGCCTTCCTGTTATTCGCGGCCTCGGGCTGCGCCCTGAAGCCCACCAATAAGCATCGATGTGTTCCTGGAGCGGGCCGAACTGCCCCGCGAGGAGGCTGCCCACGAACGCAATTCTCTGGAGTGGTGGTACTTCACCGGCCACCTGCGCGACAAAGCTACCGGCGAAGTATTCGGGGTGGAGTACGTGTTTTTCCACTTCAATATCACGGGCAAAAAAGACTGGCAGATGGTCAACTTTGCCCTCACCGACCCGCAAAGCCGGCAGTTCCGCTACGACTATAAGGTAACGCGCTTGCCCGAACTGATGGCCTCGGCCCTGCCCCTGAACCTGAGCGCCCGCAAAAAGGACGAAACCTGGACCCTCACCGGCCAGGAGGGCCGCTACCACCTGCAAGGCCGCATGGCCGCCCACGCCGGCCAGGCCATCGACCTGACCACCGCGCCCGCCAAACCGGTGCTCCTGCACGGCGGCACCGGCTACGAGAGCTACGGCGAGGTGGCCAAGGCCGGCTACTACAGCTACCCCCGCCTGGCCACCACCGGCACCCTCGAAATTGATGGCAAACTGCGCGAAGTGGAAGGCGAGCTGTGGTACGACCGCCAATGGAACGGCAACTCGGTTACCAACAAGGGCATCGGCTGGGACTGGTTTTCCATCCAACTCGACGAGCCCCGGGCCGAGCTCATGGCCTACCAGCTCTTCGACCGCAAAACCGACCAAACCGTGTCGGGCGGCACCCACTACGGCCCCGACCTCAGCAACCAGCACCTGGCGGCCGAAGATTTCCAGCTCGACGTGCTCGACTACTGGGTCAGCCCCCACTCGAAGCTGCGCTACCCCAACAAGTGGCGCCTGCGCGTGCCCAGCCAGGGCTACGACCTCACCATCACCCCCGTCATGCCCGACCAGGAGCTGACGCTCAAGCTTTTCGGTGGCATAAAAATGCACTACTGGGAAGGCATGTGCCAGGTCGAAGGCACCCACCACGGCCAGCCCGTAAAAGGCAACAGCTACGTGGAAATCACGAATAGAGGGAAATGAGTTGTCGGTTGTCAGTTTTTAGTTGTCAGTAAGATGTCCTCTTACTGACAACTAAAAACTGACAACCGACAACTCATCCGTTCAGAATCACCCTAAACGTGGTGCCGCGGCCGGGCTCGCTCCATTTCACGAAGAGGCGGCCCTTGTGGTAGTTCTCGATGATGCGCTTGGCCAGGGCCAGGCCCAGGCCCCAGCCGCGCTTTTTGGTGGTGTAGCCGGGCAGAAATACGCTCTGCATCTTGCTTTTGGAGATACCCTTGCCCGTATCGGTGATGTCGATGGCAATCTGGGACTTGTTGCCGCGCACGGGGCGGCGCAGGTGCAGCACAATGCTGCCGCGGCCGTCCATGGCATCCACCGCGTTCTTGCAGATGTTTTCAATCACCCAGTCGAAAAGCGGGATGTTGACCTGAGCGGGCGTGTCGGTGGGCAGGTCGGTTTTCACCTCGAAGCTCACTTTTTTCGACACCCGGCTTTGCAGGTAGCTGATGGCGTTTTCCGTCACGCGCAGGATGTTCTCATCCTGGAGCACCGGCACCGAGCCGATGTTGCTAAACCGTTCGGTGATAATTTCGAGCCGCCGGATGTCCTTGCCCAGCTCCTCCACAATGGGCTCGCCCCGGAACCGCTCCGACTCGCGCAAATACTCCTGCCAGCCCACCAGGCTGCTGAGCGGGGTGCCCAACTGGTGAGCCGTTTCCTTGGCCAGGCCCACCCATACGCGGTTTTGCTCGGCCCGCCGCGAGTAGCTGAACGCGAAGTAGGCAATAACGCCCAGGCAGCCAATAATGGCCAGCTGCACCAGCGGGTAGTAGCGCAGCTGGGTCAGCAGCGCCGACTCTTTATAATACAGGTAGTTGCGCAGCCCGGCCCCGATTTCAATCACGATGGGCGGGTGCTGGGCCTTCATCTGGGCAATTTCGCTCCGCAGAAACCGGATGGACTCGGCCTCGGCCACACCCTTGGGCACGTTCACGTTGCGGGCGTCGATGATGTTATCGTCGCCGTCGGTGATGATGACGGGAATGGTTTTGTTGGCGTCGATGATTTCGTCGTAGAGAAACGACAGGTTCGACTCTTCCTCCGTGTTGATGATGTAGCGCTGGGTTTTGGCGTAGAGGTCGATTTGCTGCTGCTCCCGCTCGGAGAGCTGCCCTACCAGAATATTGGTGTAGATGACGGTAGCCGCCCCAATCAGCAGGGCCACGGCCACGATGAGGAGCTTGATGCGGGACTTCTGGTCGTAGATGGGAATGGTGGGAAGCACGGCGGCGAAGCGAAATAAGAGAGGCAGCCCCGGATACGGCCGCCCCGACGCCCAAGATACGGTGCTACGGCGCGCCAAAAGCCGGCCGCAACGCCGGCACCCACAATTTCAGTTGTGCTGAGGGCCCGAAAACGGCCTTACAGGCTTTTAACGGGGATTTAGCCTGCAATAGCATTTACGGCCGAACCACCTGCCCTTTTTAACTGTTTTTACCCTAGCAATTTGTATTGTATTTTTGCCCCCTGATTTCCGCACTAGCACCTGCTATGCCCTATACATTCAAAGCCGTTAGCCTGTCCTTCAAGAAAGCCCCACTCGCTATTCGCGAGCTGATTGCGCTGGATGAAGCGGCCTGCCGGCAGTTCCTGCAAACTCTCCATCACGAGCTGGATTTATCCGATTTGCTGGTGCTCAGCACCTGCAACCGCACCGAGATTTACTACTCGGCCGCCCGCGACCAGAGCCCGGCCATCATCGAGGCCCTGGGAAAGCTCAAGCAACTGCCCGACGTCAGCACGTATTTTCCTTACTTCGATGTGCTCGACGAGCACACCGACGCCGTGCGCCACCTCTTCGAGGTAGCCATGGGCCTGGAAGCCCAGGTAGTTGGCGACCTGCAGATCAGCAACCAGGTAAAGCAGGCCTACCAGTGGTCGGCCGACGCGGATGCCGCCGGGCCGTTTCTGCACCGGCTGCTGCATACGGTGTTTTTCACCAACAAGCGCGTGCAGCAGGAAACTGCTTTCCGCGACGGGGCCGCTTCTACGGCCTACGCCACCCTGGAGCTGGTGGAGGAGCTGACGGCCGACGTAGCCAACCCCCGGGTGCTGGTGGTCGGGCTGGGTGAAATCGGGGCCGATGTATGCCGCTACTTCGGCGACAGCAAGGTATTCTCCGATGTCACCATCTGCAACCGCACCCGCGCCAAGGCCGAGGAGCTGGCCGCGGAGTGCGGCCTCAAAATGCTCGATTTTGAGGAGTTGGCCGAGGGCCTGAAGGAAGCCGACGTGGTTATCAGCAGCATTGCCCGGGCCGAGCCGTTCTTTACCAAAGCCCTGGTGGCCAACCTGGAAGTGCTCAGCTACAAGTTCTTCATCGACCTCTCGGTGCCGCGCAGCATCGCGCCCGACGTGGAGCAGGTGCCCGGCGTACTGGTGTATAATATCGACACCATCCAGAGCAAGGCGTCGGCCGCGCTGGAGCGCCGCCTGGCGGCCGTGCCCCAGGTGCGGGCCATCATCGAGGAGAGCATTATCGGCCTCCAGGACTGGACCAAGGAGATGCTGGTGTCGCCCACTATCCAGAAGCTCAAAAACGCCCTGGAGCAGATGCGCCTCGAAGAGCTCGACCGCTACCAGAAAAAGCTCAGCCCCGAGGAAGCCAAACGCCTCGACAGCATCACCCGCTCGCTGATGCAGAAGATTCTGAAGCAGCCCGTGCTCCAGCTTAAGGCCGCCTGCAAGCGCGGTGAGGCCGACCAGCTCATCGACTCGCTCACCGACCTGTTCGACCTCGAACGCCAGCCCGATTTCAGCTAAACGAAGTAGCTGGCTGCTGTTTTCAGTAAAGCTCAACCCCTGATGCTCCGGCGTCCGGGGTTTTCTTTTGTAGGACTTACGCCAAACGGCTGTAGCGCGAAGCTCCAGCTTCGCGCGTCGTTGCTGACTATTAACTGATTCCGTTCTACAATGCGCGAAGCTAGAGCTTCGCGCTACAAGCACACGGTGCGCTTTTAGCTGCCTCCTACCAAAAAAAGCCCGCCCGACACAAGGTGTCGGGCGGGCCCGGGACGATGACCACCGGAAAGGGCGCGGGGCTAAATAGCCTCGCAGCAGTCTTCCAACGAGTCGATAACGTCGAGCAATTTGGGAATGGAAAGGGAGTAGTAGATTTTGGTACCTACTTTGAGCGACGACAGAATGCCGCGGTCTTTGAGCGTGATGAGGTGCTGAGAGGCAATGGCCTGGGGCAAGTCGAGGGTACGGTAGATTTCCGTAACGGTCATCTTATCCTCCTTACCCAGCAGGTCTACAATGGCCAGCCGCTTAGGGTGAGCCAGTACTTTGAGCATGGCGGCGGCTTTATCAACTTTCTTCGATTCGACTCGGGCGAGTAATGGTTTCATTTTATCGTGGCAACGGTGGTATTACAAGACGATAGGCGGGAATAGGGCTAATACGATATTCAGGGGTTGCAAAGTTCCTTTTAAGCTCCCGGCCGGCAAAAAAACTGGCACCGAAGCCCCCTCTCCCACGTGTGGCCATGCTTTCCGGCTACTGTTCCGCGGCAGCCTCCTTGCCCGCAAAAGCGGCCGGGCGGCCAGGGCCGGCGCGCTCTGGCACCAGCTGGCCAGTACCCAACCGGGCCGGGTAGTTTCCGGTCGTAATCGGGTCTTGCCGTTGGGCCTGCCTACCTTTACGGCCAGATTTCACCTCCCACCCCCTTTTACCCACCCATGAAAGAGCTGCTGGCCAAGTTTGAGAATAAGCGCCCCGAAATTGTATTTGAGTGGCAGGACGCCGAAACCGAGGCCGAGGGCTGGGTGGTGATTAACTCGCTGCGGGGCGGGGCGGCCGGCGGCGGCACCCGCATGCGCAAGGGCCTCGACAAGCGCGAAGTAGAGAGCCTGGCCAAAACCATGGAGGTGAAGTTCACGGTGTCGGGGCCGGCCATTGGCGGGGCCAAGTCGGGCATCAACTTCGACCCCCAGGACCCCCGCAAGCGCGGCGTGCTGGAGCGCTGGTACCGGGCCGTTATTCCGCTGCTGAAGGCCTACTACGGCACCGGCGGCGACCTGAACGTGGACGAAATCCACGACGTGATTCCGATTACCGAAGACTACGGCCTCTGGCACCCCCAGGAGGGCGTCGTGAACGGCCACTACCACGCCACCGAGCCCCAGAAAATCCAGAAGCTGGGCCAGCTGCGCCAGGGCGTGGTGAAAGTGCTCGAAGATGCTACGTATTCGCCCGATCTGCGCCGCAAATACACCGTGGCCGACCTGATTACCGGCTACGGCGTGGCCGAGGCCGTGCGCCACTACTACGAGCTGTGGGGCGGCCGCTCGGTGGCCGGCAAGCGCGCCATCATCCAGGGCTGGGGCAACGTGGGCGCGGCAGCGGCTTACTACCTGGCCAGCCAGGGCGCCCGCGTCACGGGCATCATCGACCGGGCCGGGGGCCTGATTAGCGAAGAAGGCTTCTCGCTCGAAGAAATCCGGACCCTGTTCCTGACCCGCAAGGGCAACGAGCTGGCCGCCGACAACCTGCTTTCCTTCGACGACGTGAACCAGCGCATCTGGAGCAGCGGGGCCGAAATCTTTATTCCGGCCGCGGCGTCGCGGCTCGTGAGCCGCGCGCAGGTAGATGCGCTGGTGGCCGGCGGGCTCGAAGTTATTTCCTGCGGGGCCAACGTACCCTTCCAGGACCCCGAAATTTTCTTTGGCCCGACCGGCGAGTTTGCCGATGCCCGCGTCAGCGTTATTCCCGACTTCATTGCCAACTGCGGCATGGCCCGGGTATTCGCCTACCTGATGGAATCCAACGCCGAAATCACCGACCAGGCCATCTTCGAGGATACTTCGAATGTGATTCGGGCGGCGCTGGCCCGCACCCGGGCCCAGGGCGAAGCGGCCACCGGCCTGGCCCAGAAATCGTTCGAAATGGCCCTACGCCAGCTGGTATAACCGCCGGCGCCCCAGCCACCCGGCCCGGTGTTTGCGGCCGGGGCGGGCGTAACGCGAAGCGGTTCTTCTCGTTAGAACCCTGACAAGCCGTCTGCTTGCTGCCCGTTGGGGCAGCCGGCGGCCGGCTTGTTTGTTGCTCCTTTTGAGTTCTCAGCGGGCAGTTATCAGTTGCCAGGAACCTGAATACTGACAGCTTGCCACAAAAGCACTCCTCTTTTCTGACTGCCTACTTTCCCTTGCCTATGTCACTTACGGAAATACTTCATTACCGCCTGCTTAGTGTGGAGGTGCAGGAATACCTGATTGCCGCTGGTATTCTGCTGGCCGGCTTAGGGCTTAAAAACCTGGTCTCGCGCCTGCTGACGAAGGTGCTGTTCAGCTTCTTCAAGCGGAAAGTGGATAAGGACGTGACCGAAGCGCAGTTTCATGAGCTGCTCATCAAGCCCATTGCCATCGTTATCTTCCTGATTACGGTGTTCATTGCCTATACCGTCATGGATATTCCGGTGCGCACGGCCGAGCTGGGCCGCCACACGCCCTGGTACGCGGTGTTCGCCTTCCGGGCGTACCAGATTGCCTTTGTCACGGGCGTGACCTGGATTTTCCTGCGCATGATCGATCTGGCGGTGCTCGTGTTCATGAACCGGGCCCTGCGCGACCCCTCGCGGCTCACCAACCAGCTTGTACCCTTCGCCCGCGACCTGATCAAGCTATTCGTGGCCATCGTCGCCTTTCTCATTATTCTGGGCAAGGTGTTCGATGTCGATGTAACGGCCGTAGTCGGGGGCCTGGGCATTGGCGGCCTGGCCGTGGCGTTTGCCGCCAAGGAAAGCCTGGAAAACCTGCTGGCCTCGTTCACCATTTTCCTCGACCAGCCCTTCGTGGTGGGCGATTTGGTGAGCGTGGGCGACCTGACGGGCTCAGTGGAGAAAATCGGCTTCCGCAGCACCCGGATTCGCACCGTGGAGAAAAGCTACGTCACGGTACCCAACAAATCCATGATCGATAAGCCCCTCGACAATCTCTCGCGCCGCACGGCCCGCCGGGTTTTCTTCATGATGTCGCTCACCCAGATGACGACCAGCGACCAGCTCCACCGCATCCTCGACGAAGTCCGCGCGGCCATTGTGGGCCACCGCCTCATCGACCCCGACGTGCAGGTGAAATTCACCTCCCTGACCTCCAACTCCAAGGACGTGCGGGTGCAGTATTACGTGCGCACCGATAGCTACGACGAGTACCTCGACGTGATGGAGGAAATCAATTTCCGGATCGTATCGGCCGTGGAAGAAGTCGGGGCCAGCTTCGTGGATACCACCATGACCCGCCTCTCCGGCACCGGCGGCGGCGACACAGACCTACCCAAAAGCCTTCAGCAGTCGGGCGGCCAGTCGATAGCGTCTTCTTAAGCTGCAAGCCTCAGGCTGCAAGCCGCAAGCTGACGGTCCGTTACCCTGAACACCTAGAAAAGAAAGGACCTTAATTCATTAGAACGAGTCGTTTTCACGATTATCGTTCGAATGAATTAAGGTCCTTTGCCTTACTCACGGTAGAGGCGGTCAGCTTGCCGCTTGTAGCCTGAGGCTTGCAGCTTGAAAATTATCGTCCGCCGCCGAGCAGACCGCCGAGCAGGCCGCCCATGCCGCCGCTCATCAGGCCACCGAGGCCGCCGCCGCCGTTGCTGCGGGGCTGGGAGTTAGGTTGGCCACCGAGGCCGCCCAGAATGGACATCAGCGAGCCGAGGCCGCCCCCGCCGGTATGGGTGCCCTGCTGGGGGTAGTTGCCATACTGGCCCTGCTGCTGCTGGCCGCCGCCCATCACGCCGCTCAGCAAACCGCCGCCGAGCAGGCCGCCCAACAGGCCGCCCATGCCGCTCTGGGCCGCGCCGCCGAGCAGGCCGCCCATGCTGCCGCCCATCAGGCCGCCGCCGCCGCCGCCCATGCCCTGGTTGCGGTTGCCGCCGCCCATCACTTTCGAAATCACCATAGGGGCCACAATACCGAGCAAGCCGGCCATGAGGGCATTCTTGGGAATGCCGGCGCTTTCGAGCTTGTCGCCGATACCGCCCAGGAAGCTTTGCTTGGCCGGGTCGCTGGCATCGTGGGGCACGTGGGCAGCCTGGTCTACCACTTGCTCCAGCGTGTGCTGCTGCTGCTGGCTGATGCCGAGGTAGCTGGAAATCTTGTTTACCATCTCCTCCTCGGTATTGGAGTAGGCACCATCGGCACGGGCGAAGCTGATGAGGTCGGTGACGAGCGAGAAGCGCAGGTCGCTGTTACGCAACGCATCGAGGTTGGCTTTTACGCTCTGGTTATTAGCGTCTTTGGCAGCCGAGAGCACCTGCTGGGTGGCGCCGCCGCTGAGGCCCGCCTGTTGGGAAAGCTGCTGGAGGAACTCCATTTCGGGGGCCGACGCCTCCCGGTCGGCCGAAGCCAGGCTGGCAATCACGCTCAGGTAAGACGCTTTTTCCTGGTCGGAGTAGTTCTGGAGCAGTTGCGAATCGTTCATGTTCGGGGAGGAAAAGGAAGGTGGGTAATAATATGCTCCCTTAACGCACCGCCGCTGGTTGAGGTTGACCCCAGTAAAAGCAGTACTTCCTCAGAATTCAAAATAACCGCCTGGCTGGGGCTCGGCGGGTTTCTTCACTGGCTTTTTCAGCTCCCAGGTCGGCCGGGGCCGGGGTGCGGGGGTGGGGGCCGGCTCAGGATTTGAAGCCGTGGCCGGACCTGCTACCGGCGGGCTGGGGGCCGGGCGGCCAGGACGGGCCGCTTCGTAGCGCACCGTGAAGTTGCTCTCGGTGCCCTTGATGGCCAGTCCCAGCGTAGGGCCATCGGCGCGGGCGGCGGCTCGGGGCAGCAGGCCCGGCAGCAGCGGAATGCGCACGTGGTAGTCGAGCTGCTGGTCGAAGGTATGGGTGCCGGTGATGCGGATCAGGGCCGCAGCCCGCACGTTGGAGCGGATGTCCATTTCCGGGATGTACACCGTACGGCTCTGGATGTAGAAATCGTTGTGCAGCTCGGCAAAGCGCAAATGGCGCAGCGTGGCCCGGTCGGCCACCAGACTCAGCTTCTGCAGGGGCTCAAAATTGAGCAGTTCGCCCTGGCGCACGGTGGCTTTTATCTGGGCTTCGAGCCGGTCGGGCAGCGGGCTCAGCTGGCCATCAAAATACGTGTCCGACTCGGCCGAAGCCGTGAGCGTGCCTCGCAGGTGGCGGCTGGTAATGAACCGCTGGCCGAAGTCCTCGAACACGTAGAACAAGCTATCCAGCGGCACCTGCTGGCAGCTGGCCACGGTGCTGGCCTTCAGCAATTGGGGCTGGCGGGCATCCACAGTGCCGCGCACGCTCAGCCGCCCCCCGGCCGCCGTCAGGGCCAGGCCCGGCGAGCTGAACACCCGGTTTTGCAGTCGCACCGTGCCGCGCAGGTCGCGGCCCCGCAGGCGGCGGTAGCGCACCTGCCGGGCCTGGGTCTGCACATCGAGCACCAGCCGGGCGGGCACGTGCAGGCCGCCACCGCCCCCGGAAGTACCACCTGCCCCGCCGCCGACTGGCTGGTAAGCATAGAGGAGCTGGTTGAAATCGAGCAGCTGGGAGGCGATGGTGGCTTCGATGCGTAGGAGCTGGTTTGGCCCCAGGGCCCAGCCCGTGGCGTTGCGCACCGTGCCGCGGCCCCGGAAATCGGAGTTGCCCAGGCGGCCCTGCATGGCAGCTACGGTTACGTCTGACCCGCTTAGCCGGAGCTGGCCGCTGAGCCCGGTGAAGGGCTGGCGCAGGTCGCGCAGGCGGAGCGTAACGGCCCGCAACGTCAGGTCGCCGCTGGCCTGCCGGGCGGTGGGCTGGCGGCGCAGCGCGGCCAGCGGCCCGTGCAGGGCCAGCCGCAAACTGGCCGTCCCGGCGGCCGATTGAATGGCCGCAACCGGGAAGAACTTCAGGGCCCGGGCCACGTCCAGCTCGGCCTGCAGATTCAGGTTAAGGATGGGTTGGGTCAGGTTTTCGAGCCGCAAATCGCCACTGAAAGGCCGGCCGGCCAGCTGCCCGCGCACCGCCTTCAGCTCCAGCACCGAGGATGCCGCTGCCTGGGCCGCCCCGTTGCTGAAGCGGCCGGTCAGGCTCACGTGCTCCACCTGCTGGCGGTATTCGGGGTGAAAAAACGAGGCCTCCCGGCACCCGAACTGCACCTCCACGGCCGGGTTGCGGGCCGCCGACCACTCCCCGCGCACGGTGCCCTCAAAATACACCTGCCCCCGACTGCGGTAGCCGGCCACCCGCTGCGTAAGGCGGGGCGGCAACAGCGCCAGCACCGCCCGCAGGTTAGCCTGGCGGGCGGCGGCAGTCAGGTTGAGCTGCGGGGCCCCGGCATACCCGACCGTACCCGCCACCGAATAAGCGGCCGGTCCCACCCTGATTTCGGAAGGTCGGATAGTAACAAGCTGCGCGGCCCGGTCGATGCGCAGCAGGGCGTTCAGCTGCACATCTTTGGCCCGGAAATAGTCGTCGGCACCCAGGCGGAGGGTTTCGACGTGGGCCGCGCCGGTGGCGGCCACGTCGATGAGGGGACCGTCGAGGCTGACGGCAGCCCGCAACTCGGGGGTTTGCAGGGCAAAAAACTGCTGGCGGGCCGCATCGGCGTAGGTGGCCCGCACGCGCTCCAGCCGAATACCCTTCAGTTCCAGCGTGAAGGGCTCGTCGGTGGCGGTGGTGTCAGACTTTAGGATAAGGTAGTTGGGCTGCCCAGCCGCATCGCGGCGCACGTTCAGCTGGCCGTCGGCGAGGGTGAGGCGGCGGATGCGGTAGCGGCCGCGCAGCACATCGAGGGCGTCGAAGGCACAGAACAGGCGGCGGGCCCGCACCAGCTTGGTGGTGTCGGCGGGCAGCGAACCTTGCATGACCACGTCGTGCAGCGTGATGGAAAGGCGGGGAAACTGGTCGAGCACCGACACTTCGAGGCGGCTGGCGCGCACCGGCACGGCGAGGTGCTCATTGAGGCCGGCCACGAACAGGCCGATGATCCGGTCCTGCCCCAACCACAGCCCCAACGCGGCGGCGCTGACCAAAAAAAACAGCGTCAGCAAAAAAAGTTTACCTAATCTACGCACCGGCACTTCCTCCCTGATGTAGCTGAAATTTCTGACTAACAGCTCTTTCCCGCATTCGGCGGGCAGTTCACAAAAATTTCCTGCCTCAAAGATGGGATAAAGAGTTGCGTTTTCGAAAACGACCCGCCATATTTGCCATCCCAAACGGGATACGCCCATCGGGAGATTAGCTCAGCTGGTTCAGAGCATCTGCCTTACAAGCAGAGGGTCACTGGTTCGAACCCAGTATCTCCCACTTTTAGTTTAATAGTACGCTCACCCCCCGGGAGATTAGCTCAGCTGGTTCAGAGCATCTGCCTTACAAGCAGAGGGTCACTGGTTCGAACCCAGTATCTCCCACACAATGAAAGGACTGCCCGCATGGGTAGTCCTTTTTTGTTTTAGGCCGGCTTTGGCCGTTCTTCGTGCCGCATGTTTAGCCTATTCCCTTCTATGGCCGCGCCCGTGGCGGCGCCGTTGACATCGGCGCCCGAAGCCCGGGGCCGGCAGCTCGCCGAACTCGTATTTTTCGGGTTGCTGCTGCTGGCGGGGGTGTTGCTGGTGAACGACTACGGCGTGTCGTGGGATGAAACCAACAACCATCTCAACGGCCTCGTCAACCTGAAATACCTGGCCAGCCTGCTGCCCGTAGGCGAGGCCCTGCGCCACCACCCCACCTTCGCCGCCACCCCCGACATCCGCGACTTTCCGGATGCCCACCACGGGCCGCTGTTCGAAATGGTTGCCGTCGTCGTCAGCTACGCCCTCACCGACCACGACTCGCGCTCTTACTTTCTGGTGCGCCACACGCTGGTGTTCGGCGTATTTGCCGTGGGCGTTTGGGCGCTTTACCAGCTGGGCCGGCGCTGGCTGGCCGACTGGCGCTGGGGCCTGCTGGCGGCGGCGCTGCTGGTGGCCTCGCCCCGCTTCTTTGCCGAGGCCTTCTACAACGGCAAGGACATCGTGTACATGGCCGTGTTCACGCTGGCCATGCACACGCTGCTGCGGCTGCTGGCCCGCCCCACCGCGGGCCGGGCGCTGGTGCACGGGCTGGCCGTGGCCCTGGCCACCGATATCCGGGTGCAGGGCTTGCAACTGCTGCTGTTCACGGCCTTGGGGCTGGGGCTGGCGGCCTGGTTTGACGTTCAGAAGCCGGGGGGCAGCCGGCCGGCCTATGGGCAGCTGGGGCTGCTGAGCACCGGCGCGGCCCTGGTCGGTATTGTAGCGGGCTGGCCCTACCTATGGGCGCACTCGCTGCCCGAGCTGCTGGCTGTCAGCTCCCATGCCGTGCATTACCCCTGGCCGTTCACCAACTTCTACCTGGGCCAATTCCTGACGGTGCAGCAGCTGCCCTGGCACTACATTCCGGTCTGGATGCTGGTTACCATTCCGCTGCCCTACTCGCTGGGGGCGGCACTGGGGTTGCTGAGCGCAGCCGCGCTGGCGTTCCGGCGGGGCGGCC
Source organism: uncultured Cytophagales bacterium (assembly GCA_963711295.1). Lineage (GTDB taxonomy): Bacteria > Bacteroidota > Bacteroidia > Cytophagales > Hymenobacteraceae > Hymenobacter. The sequence goes on along the minus strand of CAVQDF010000001.1, from coordinate 221,762 downwards.
GGGCGGGGCTGGCTGGTCCCGCCGGCCGCATGGCCGTGCTGGTAGCGACCTGGCTGCTGGCGCCGGTGCTGGTGGTCATCGGCACCCACGCCGTGGTGTACGAAAGCTGGCGCCACCTCTACTTCATTTACCCGGCTTTGCTGCTCTGGGCCACCTACGGGGCGCGGGCCCTGCTGCGCTGGAGCAGGCAGCCAGCGGGCCGGGGCCGACTGCTGGCCCAGCTGGCGCTGGGGCTGGCGCTGCTCGAAACGGGCCACACGGTGGTGCGCCAGGTGCAGATGCACCCTCACAGCAACGTGTACTTCAGCTTTCTGCCCGGCCCGGTAGCCGCCCGTTTGTTTGAGCGCGACTACTGGGGCCTGAGTTTCCGGCAGGGGCTGGAATGGATAACGACGCACGACGACGCGCCCACGCTCACTGTGAACACGTTCTGGCACTACCCACTTTACAACAACTCGCTCATTCTTACGCCCGCCGCCCGGGCCCGGTTGCAGTACGTGCACACGCCCGCTGCCCGCTACTACCTCACTAATTACCGCTGGCACCCGCAATCCTACGGCGACTCGCTGGGCACCGAAGTGTACGTCATCCGGGCAGGTGGCCTCAAGGTGCTGTCGGTGTTCCGGCAAGCGGAGCCGGTTGCGCCACCGCCCCGGCCCTCTGCCACTGAGGTATTGCCCCCAGCCCAGCTCCCGGCCGCCGACGTACTGCCGCGGGTACGGCACCTGCGGCAGCCCGACTCGCCACCCGATGCGCCGCCCACGCCCGTTTCCCCTTTTTCCCAATGATGCGCGCCCGGTTTCGTCACTCCTGGCTTGTGGGGCTGTTTTTCGGACTGCTGCTGATAGCGGGAGCCACGCTGGTGCCCGATTACGGCGTATCGTGGGATGAGCCGGTGGATTACCGCAACGGGCTGCGGAGCCTACGCTACCTGGCCGACCTGGCACTCGGGCGCGAACCCCAGAATCTGGCCCAGCAGAAAGACAGTGACCACGGCGTGTTGTTCGAGCTGCCCATGGCCCTGGTGGCCCGGTTCGGGCTCGGTTTGCCCGGCGAGGAAGTCAACCAAAACTTCTACTTGGTTCGCCACGGCATTACGCTGCTACTGAGCGTGGGCGGCCTGTGGGCCCTCTATGGGCTGGGCCGGCTGCGGCTGCGCAACCCGTACCTGGCGCTGGTGCCGGTGGGGCTATTTGTGCTTTCGCCCCGCCTGTTTGCCGAGAGTTTCTACAACACCAAAGACGTGGGCTTTCTGGCAGCCTTCACGCTGGGTATGTACACGCTGGGCCGGCTGCTGCAGCGGCCCAACTTCGGGCGGGCACTGCTGCACGGCCTGGCCACGGCCGTTGCCATCGACCTGCGGCTGCTGGGCGTACTGCTGGTGCCGTTTACGCTGGCCCTGCTGGGGCTGGAAGCCATGTGGCCCACTCGGCCCGGTGGGAACCGGCGGGCCGGTGGCACGGCGGGCGTTTACCTGCTGGCCGCCGCCGGGGCCACGGTGGCGGGCTGGCCCTACCTGTGGGCGGCCCCGCTCGACCACTTCCTGACGGCCTTCCGCAGCCTGAGCCACTATGCCAAATGGCAGGGCAACGTGCTCTACGGGGGCCGGCTGATAGCCGGCCAGCACTTGCCCTGGCATTACGCGCCCGTTTGGGTCCTGATTACCACACCCGTTGCCTACTCGGTGGGGGCATTGCTGGGCCTGGGGCTGGCCGCGGGCCGGTTGCTGCGTCGGCCGCTGGGGCGCCTGCGCACCCTCGATGGCCGCCTCGACCTGCTGCTGGGCGGGTGGCTACTACTGCCTTTTCTGCTGGTCATCGGGCTGCACTCCATTATTTATGATGGCTGGCGGCACTTGTATTTCACGTATCCGGCTCTGCTGCTGCTGGCCGTGTCGGCGGCCCAGCAACTCTGGGGCTGGGGCCGCCGACGCCCCCGCTTACGGCCGGTGCTGCTGGGCCTGGGCCTGCTGGCCGGGCTGGAAATGGCCGTAACGGCCGGCCGCATGATCCGGCTGCACCCCCACCAGCAGGTATATTTCAGCTTCCTGACGAGCCGGCAGGTTGCGTACGGCTTCGAGCGCGACTACTGGGGGCTGGCCTACCGGCAGGGGCTGGAGTATCTGGTGCGCCGCCAACCTAGCGGGCCCGATTTACGTGGCCGCGGCCCAGGAGCGGCCCTTCGTCAACAACTTGGTCTGGCTTAGCGCCGCCGACCGGCGGCGCATTCATCTACTGCCGCCCGGCCCCGGCCGCTACTACTTATTTGGGTACCGCTGCTGGGCCGGGCCGCCCCCACTAGCCCGGAGCCGGGAGCTGCACACTGTGCGGGCCGACGGGCTAACCATCCTGTCGGTGCTCTACACGCCCTCCCGGCAGCCTGACCCGGCTAAACTGCCGTAACTTGCCGCCCCCGGGTTTGCGGCCCGGTTTTGTCGCCTTTATTCGCCTGCCATGTCTCTGCTGCTCGAAGTTTCTACCCCCGCCCTGGTTCGCCAGTTTCTCGACCTGCCGGCCCGCCTCTACCGGAACCAGCCCCAGTGGATTTCGCCCCTCGATCCGGAGATTGAAGCGGTATTCGACCCAGCCAAAAACCCGAATTTCGCTCACGGCGAGGCTATCCGCTGGGTGCTCACCAACACGGCCGGCACCGTTATCGGGCGGGTGGCGGCTTTCATCAACCACGAGGCACCCCAGTCCGACCCGACGCTGCCGGTGGGTGGCATGGGCTTTTTTGAGTGCGAGAACGACCAGGCCGCGGCCAATACGCTGTTCGAGGCCTGCCACCAGTGGCTGGCTGCCCGGGGCCTGGCCGCCATGGATGGCCCCATCAACTTCGGCGAGCGGGACCGGTTCTGGGGCCTGCTTACCGACGGCTTCACCGAGCCCAACTACGGCATGTTCTTCCACCAGCCCTACTATCAGCAGCTGTTCGAGCAGTATGGCTTCGAGATGTACTTCCGCCAGTACACCTGCTACCGCGAGGTAGCTATGCCCCTGCACCCGACTTTCTCCAAGGCTTTCGACAAGTACGCCCAGCAATACCCCACTTTCCGGTTCGAGCACGCTCGTAAGCGCAATACCGAGCAGCTGGCCCACGATTTCCACCACGTCTATAACCTGGCCTGGGCCAACCACAGCGGCATCAGCCCCATGAGCCTCGACAAGGCCCGCGACCTGGTAAAGCAGATGCAGCCGGTGCTCGATGAGCGCCTGCTCTGGTTTGCTTACCACAACGATGAGCCCATTGCCTTCTTCGTAAGCCTGCCCGAGCTGAACCAGATTTTCAAGCACGTCAGCCCTCGTTTTGGGCTGCTCAGCAAGCTGCGCTTTCTGTGGGAGAAGCGCAAATACCAGCAGCGTTCCGATAAAAAGCTGTTCGGCGTCATCTTCGGCGTCGTGCCCGAGTGGCAGGGTAAGGGCATCGAAAGCGCCCTGATGGTTCACGCCCGTGCCGAATTTATGCGCGCCGGCTACCAGGAAATCGAGATGAACTGGATTGGTGACTTCAACCCTCGGATGCTGGCCGTCACCCGCTCCATCGGGGCGCGCATCTACAAAACCCACGTCACCTACCGCTACCTGTTCGACCGCGAAAGGGAGTTTGAACGTAGCCCGATTATTCGGTAGTTAAAGCGGTAAATGAGGTAAGAAGAAACGTCATTCAGAGCGCAGCGAAGAATTCGCGTCAATGGTAACTCCTAACATCAGGATTACCATTGCACGCGAGATTCTTCGCTGCGCTCTGAATGACAGTTCTCTTTACCTCGGCATCCTCCTCTACCCCAACACCCCCCTCAACTCCGCATCCAGGCTAACCACCTGCGGGATGAGCAGGTGCTTGTCGTCGTTGCGCACCACGTAGTCGGCGCGGGCCAGCTTCTCTTCCTCGCTGAGCTGCTTGCCGATGATGGTGAGCACATCCTGGGCCGTGCGGTGGGGGTCGCGGCGGAGCACCCGGGTCTGGCGCAGGGCCTGGGGGGCAAATACCGTGATGATGCGGTCGAGCTGCCGGTAAGCCCCCGACTCGTAAAGCAGCGCGGCTTCCTTCAGCACGTAGGCGTGGCCCTCGGCTTCGCGGGCCGCGGCCCAGGCGGCAAAGTCGCGGCCCACGTGGGGGTGCACCAGGGCGTTGAGGCGGGCCAGCTGGGCAGGGTCGGGGAAGGCCACGCGGGCGAGGTAGGCGCGGTCGAGGTTGCCGGCGGCATCGAACGTTTCGGGGCCGAAGGCAGCCGTCAGCTCCTGCCGTAACTGCGGGTCGTGGGCCATCATCGCCTTGGCCCGGCTGTCGGAGTCGTAGAGCGGAACGCCCAACACCCGGAACAGCCGCCCCACGATGCTCTTGCCCGATCCGATTCCGCCCGTAATTCCGATTTTAAGCATTTGAGTGGTTTTTGGTGAGTGAACGTCATTCAGAGCGCAGCGAAGAATCTCGCGTGCCAAGGTAATTCCTTATACCAGGGTTACTATTGCACGCGAGATTCTTCGCTGCGCTCTGAATGACGTTCACCTATCGAAAACCTCACTTGCTGCGTATCCGCACGCCCCGGGTTAACACCAGGTAGCCGCGCACCTGGGGTGGCTTTTCGGACAGGAAAGGCCGGATAATCGAATCGGTGGGGTTGAGGAACTGGCCGTAGTGGAGCTGCACCCGCACCTGCTCGGGCCGGAAGCCGGCCGTGTCTTCGGGGAAGAATTGCAGGCGGACCCGCACGGTGGCCGGCGCGAGCCGGAACTGACGCCCCGCCGGCGCGTCGAGCAGCTCGGGCACCACATCAACGGGCAGCGTGACAACGGGGCGGCGCACGAGGCGTACGCGTACGTCCTGAACGTTGGTGCGCACCAGATCGGGCCCCCCGATGGGCACCTGCATGTCGCCGTCGGTGGAGCCGGCCGGGGCCTGAGGCAGGTGCACCGGGTAAGGTTCGGGCAAGTTCTCGACCTTGCTGGCGGGCCCCCTGAACGTCACCTCGGCCGGTTCGAAGCGGGCCTCGTAGGGCAGCGCGGCACCATCGGTGGCCGGACTCAGGGCCAGCGGCAGGCGGCGGCTTACCAGCCGGTCGAGGTCAACCCAGAGCGTATCGGCCAACAGGTAATTGAATTGCAGCCCATCCATGGCCTGCTGCAGGGCGGGCCGCAACGCATTCACCGTGAGGTAGCGGGTCGCGGGGCCGCGCAGCAGCAGCTCGGCGGGCTTTACATCGAAAGCCAGCTGGCGGCGGAGCAGCTTCCAGCCCCGGCCGGTTACGTTCAGGGCCACCTCCTGGGGCAAGGGCTGCACCGGCACAAACCGGGCTTCGTCGTAGCGGCAGGCCAGCGGGTAGGTGATGCGGGTGGTGTAGGTTTTGTTGAGCGCGTTCAGGAGCCAGAACGTGCTGGCCACCAGAAAACACGCCGTTACGGCCCGCCAATAGCTCCGCTCCTGCCCGAAGAACGGACTCATAAACCAGCGCAACACGCGCATACTGGGGCGAACGGACGACACGGCAACGAGGCTAAGAAACGGAAAGAAGCAGAGCGCGGAAAACGAGTATTCCGGCCCCCGGTAATTACCCGAAGCCGGAATACCCCGGAAATCACAAGATACTATGCCCGGCGCACTCTGGCAGGCCCGGCACAGGGTTCAGCAAGCCGCCGCCGCTATTAAACGGCAGCCACTGTGTTTTTGCTGGCAATTTCGCGGGCAATGGCCGAGCGGTCGAAGCGCAGGCGCACGCCCTTATCCACCTCTACCGTTACCGACTCGTCGCTCAGGTCCACCACTTTGCCATGCAGGCCGCCGATGGTTACCACGCTAGCTCCCTTGGCCAGCGAGGCGCGGAATTTTTTGGCATCAGCCGAGCGCTTCTGCTGGGGCCGGATCATAAAGAAGTACACTACCCCCGCCATGGCAACCAGAGGCAGGTATTGGTAGAGGCCACCCGCGGCGGCAGCTTGCAAGAGTAAGGAAGCGAACATGAGCTTACAATCAGGAAAAGTGAGTGGACCTGGGCGGCCCAAAATCAGGCAGCCGGCGCGAAGTAGCTTCGCCCCGGCTGCCTGACTGAAAAAGAGGGTGCTACTGGCGCACCGGGCCGTTCTGGCCGTCGGGCAGCACGTTGGTCTTGATGACCACTTTGGTGATGCTGGGCTGGGTGTTGGCCTGTATGGCTACCTCCTTGTTCTGCATCCCGGTTTTGCCGTGCGAGTCGAACTGCACGTCAATCGTGCCTTTGGCGCCGGGCTGAATGGGCTCCTTGGTCCAGTTGGGCGTGGTGCAACCGCAGCTGGCGGTAGCATTTTCGATGATGCAGCGGCGACTTGCCGGTGTTGGTAAACTCGAAGGTGTGCTTCACCACGGCACCCGGCTGGATGTCGCCGAAATCGTGGTCGGCCACGGCGAAGGTCATCACCGGGGCGTTAGGGTTCGGCGCGGCCATATCGCCGGTCACGTTGGGGTTGTCGACGACCGGGGCGGCGGTAGCGTTGGCATCGACAGCGGCGGCGTTCATGCCTTCGGTGCCTACCTCCCCCTTGTTGTTGTTGCAGGCGCCCAACAGCAGGGCTCCGGAAAGCAAAACGGCAGAAAACAGAGTGCTCTTCATAGGTGGCTGAAAATCAGAAAGGAAATCTTGTGAAGTGATTCAAATAGCGAAGGTAAGCAGTGGTGAGTTGTCAGTGTTCAGTTGTCAGATTGCTAGTTGCCAGTGTGAAACCGTCATACTGGCAACTAGCAACTGACAACTGAACACTGACAACTGAAATCTACTTCCCGAAGTTCGCGATGATGTTTTGGGCGAACTCGCTGGTCGAGGCCTGGCCGCCGAGGTCGCCGGTGCACTGGGCCTTGTTGCGCAGGGTCAGGTTCAGGGCTTTCTCGATTTTATCGGCCTGCTCATGCTCGCCAATGTGGTGGAGCATCATCAGGGCCGAGCGGAGCAGGGCGGTGGGGTTGGCTTTGCCCTGGCCGGCAATATCGGGGGCCGAGCCGTGCACAGCCTCAAAAATGGCCATGTCGTCGCCGATGTTGGCGCCCGCCACCACGCCCAGGCCGCCCACGAGGCCGGCGCACAGGTCGGAGAGGATGTCGCCGAACAGGTTGGTGGTCACAATCACGTCGAACTGCTCGGGCTTGGTCACCAACTGCATGCACATGTTGTCGATGATTTTCTCCTCGTACTGAATCTCGGGAAACTCGCGGGCCGCAGCCTGAGCCGCGTCGAGCATCACTTTGCCCGCCACCTTCAGAATGTTGGCTTTGTGGGCCAGCGTCACTTTTTTGCGGCCATTCTTGGCGGCATAGGCGAAGGCCGCGCGGCAGATTCTGCGGGCCCCTACCACGGTGTTGCGGGCAATGGAGTCGGCAATGCCGTTGTGCTCGTCGAAAATTTCGAGGCCGGCGTACAGGCCCTCGGTGTTCTCGCGGAACAGCACCAGATCAATGCCCGAATCGGCGTAGCGCGAAGCAATGCCCTCGGTGGTTTTAGCCGGCCGCACGTTCTGGTAGAGGTTGTAGTGCTGGCGCAGCGTAACGTTGATGCTACGGAAGCCCTTGCCCACGGGCGTCGTGATGGGGCCTTTGAGCGCCACCCGGTTTTTCTCCAGCGACGTCAGCAGGGCCTGCGGAATCAGCTCCCCCGACTGGTCGAACGTGGTCTGGCCGGCGTTCTGCTCCTCCCACTGCACCGGCACCTCAGCGGCGGCAAAAATATCGGTTACTGCTTTCGTGATTTCGGGACCAATACCGTCGCCGGGAATGAGCGTGATGAGTTGCATCTGATGGGTTTAGTGGTTGATTAATTGGCTAAAAAGCGGCCCTGACCGATTAGGCCGGCCGACCGCCGCGCCGAACAGGCACAAAGTTCCGGCAAAGGTACCGATACCCGGCGGTTGCTGAAAATGAAGATGTGCCGAAATGCTGATTGGTTTGATCAGCACTCCGGCACATCGGCGTTTTGGGCGCTTCAGCCTACAGCGTTTTGCGCGAATTAATCTGGTCGATGAGCTGGTCGACGTCGCCGAGCAGCTGTTCGGCCTTGCTTTTGGCGTCCTGAATCACGCGCTGGCCTTCGCTCTTGGCCGAGCTGGGCCCTTGGTCGGAACGGCTTGTGACGAGGTTTTCGGTGAGTTCGGCCAGGGTTTCGCGGTATTTTTCGAGCTGGTAGCTGAGCCAGCTGCGGGTTTCGCGGCCTTTTTCAGGGGCGAACAAAAAGCCGACAACAACCCCGGTGAGGGCGCCGCCGGTAAAGCACAGAATACCAGTGGTGGTTTTGCTACCCATATTGCTGGTTATTAGAGTGAGTACAGGATGGTAAGGAACTAAGAAAGGAGACTATACAAGCTTACGCAGAAACGAGCTGATAAGATACCCTTAAGGTGAGGTGGTGAGGTGGTGAGTTTGATGTTCGAGGGACCTAGCTGCGCTGATTGCGCCGTTGGATCCTTAAAACGTCAACTCACCATTTCACCACCTCACTATTTCACTTATTGGTTATCCAGCAGGCCGCGGCCCGACTTGCGGATGTCGCCGCTGGCGGTCAGGTCCTGGGCCAGCTTGTCGAGAATACCGTTGACGAACTGCTTGCTCTTGGGCGTGCTGTAGAGCTTGCTGATTTCGATGTACTCGTTGATGGTCACCTTCACCGGGATGGCCCGGAACAGGTGCATCTCGCAGAGGGCCATTTTCAGCAGAATCTTGTCGGTGAGGGCCACGCGCTCCACGTCCCAGTTCTGCGACGAGTCGGCAATGAGCTTCTCGTACTTGTCATCGTCGGCCAGTGTCTGCTGGTAGAGGCTTTCGGCAAACTCCTTGTCCTCGGTCCAGTTGGCCGACAGCGACATGAGCACCAGTTCTTCATCGGCGGCTTCGTCGAGCATCTTCACCGTCTTCACCACCAGGTTTTTCACCACCGAGCGGTTTTCCTCCCAGTTCTGGTCGTCCTCCTCGATGTACTCGGGCAGGGCCGTCGCCCTTGAACACGTACTCCTTGTAGAGGTGCTTGAGGATTTCCTGGTCTTCCTGGTAGTTGCCGGCCGGGGCCGCCAGGTAGCTCAGCAGCTCGGCGTCCTGCTTCATCTCGGTGCGCCAGGCAGCGCGCAGCGCATCCAGCTCGGGCTGGCCGTGCCACTTCTGGTTGCGCCGGATGGTGAGGGCCTGGAGCTGCAGGTTGCCGATCAGCTTGTCGATGGCCTGGTTTTCCAGCAGCCGCGAAGTATCGAGCAGCGGCTCCTTGGCGGCCGTGAGGCGGCGCGAGCTCGCGCACGCGCTCCTCCTCAATCACCTGAAGCAAGGCTTCCGGAATGTTGAGCAGGTGCAGGTACTGGTCGTGAATGCCCTCGGCCCCGCTCACGCAGCTGGCCGGCATAGTAGGTTTTATCCTTGGCTACGGCCGCCCGGTAGAACTTCATGGCATCCTGCACGGCGTCGTTCACCTCCGCGTCGTCGGTGGGCTCAGGCGCTTCGCCGCTTTTGTGCCACTCCTTCAGGATCACCTCGGCCATCTTGCGCTGGCCCTGCAGCAGCTTGCGGTCCTGCGGAACGGGCAGGTTCAGGTCGGGCGCGAAGGCATCCGCCACGCGGTCAAGAGCCAACGAAAAATCGGACCCGACGGCCTGATGATAGGCGTACAGGGCCTGCATGACCTTGATACGAAGCGTGCGACGGTTGAGCATTGTGGGTAGAGTTGTCAGTTGCCAGTTGCTGGTTGTCAGTTGTCGGATGGTTCTCGGCAAGAACTTCCCTGACAACTGACAACCAGCAACTGCACAACTCAATTAATAGGTTGATTTTACCTTGCCGATGGCGGCGATGCGCTCCTCGGCCTGGCGGGTAGCGGCGGCCTGGGGGTGGCTGCCCTCCTGCTCAGCTTTGTTGAGCACCTGGGTGGTGATGTCGTAGATTTTCTCGGTCTGGGTGAGGGCCGCCTCGCGGTTGCCGCCCACTACCTCCGAGTACACGTTGATGAGGCCGCCGGCGTTGATGAGGAAGTCGGGGGCGTACACGATGCCGCGGCGCACGAGCTCGGGGCCGTGGATGTTTTCGTTGGCGAGCTGGTTGTTAGCGCAGCCGGCTACCACCTGGCACTTGAGGCGGGCAATGGTGTCGTCGTTGAGCGTGGCGCCCAGGGCGCAGGGCGAGTAGATGTCCACGTCCTGGTCGTAGATTTCATTGAGGCCCACCATTTGGGCACCGAAGCGGTTGGCCGCGTCGAGGGCCCGGTCTTCGTAGTAGTCGCTCACGATAAGCTGGGCACCCTCCTTCTGCAGATACTCCAGCAGGTAGGTACCCACGTGGCCCATGCCCTGCACGGCAATGCGCTTGCCGGCCAGCGAGTCGGAGCCGAAGGCGCGCTTGGCGGCGGCTTTCATGCCCACGTAGGTGCCGTAGGCCGTTACTGGCGAGGGGTCGCCGCTGCCGCCCATGCTCTCGGGCAGGCCCGACTACGTGCTTGGTTTCCATGCGGATGAACTCCATGTCGCGGGTCGTCATGTTCACGTCCTCGGCCGTGATGTACTTGCCGTTGAGGTTCTGCACGAAGCGGCCGAATTTGCGCAGCAGCGCCTCGGTCTTCATGCCCACATCGCCAATAATGACAGCTTTACCCCCACCCAGGTTGAGGCCCGAAATGGCCGCCTTGTAGGTCATGCCCCGGCTCAGGCGCAGCACGTCGTTGAGCGCCTCGGCGTCGGAGGCGTAGTGCCACATGCGGGTGCCGCCCAGGGCCGGCCCGAGTACGGTGTTGTGAATGCCGATAATGGCGCGCAGGCCCGTTTCGTGGTCGTGGCAGAACACTACTTGCTCGTGCTGGTGCTCGGCAATCTGCCCGAAAAGGGAGGAGTCGGTTACTACTTGCGTTTCAACCATAACGTGAAGGGGTGGGGTGGGAATTGGGTGGGAGGTAGGGTGGGTTGGTGTACCTTTGCGGCGGCCAACGGCCCGTAACCAACGCGTGGCTCTTAAACGACTGACAACGGCCTTCGGCTGTTTCTCCCTCGCTCAAGGAACCCCGCTTCCCGGTTTCGGCTCTGGCTGGCCCCGCAACGCGGGTGCAAAAGTACGTCGATTTGCGGGAGTTTGGAAGTTAGGCAGTTGGGAAGTTGGAAAGTGCCCGGCGCTTTTCCGGCTGAAACCCTTTCTGCCCTTTTTAACTTTCTAACTTCCCGACTCCAACCCTTCTCAACTTCCCCTCGTGGCCGCCCTTTCCGCTACCAATAAATACCTGTTCCGCTACAAGTGGCACTTCCTTGGGGGGGTGCTGTTTGTAGGTTTGAGTACGCTGCTGGCTATTTTCCCGGCCCAGATTGTGCGCTACGCCTTCGATCTGGTGGGTGAGGGCATCGACCTCTACCACCTCTACGCCGGCACCCAGGCCCAGAGCCAGGTATACGAGCTGTTCGGGCGCAACGTGCTGCTCTACGGCACCCTGATTCTGCTCATGGCCCTGTTGCGGGGCATTTTCCTGTTTTTCATGCGCCAGACGCTCATCGTCATGAGCCGGCTGGTGGAAAACGACCAGAAAAACGAAATCTACCAGCACTACCAGAGCCTGCCGCTGAGCTTCTACCGCCGCCACAGCACCGGCGACCTGATGTCGCGCATTTCCGAGGATGTGGGCCGGGTACGCATGTACATCGGGCCGGCCATCATGTACTTTATGCAGCTGGTGCTGCTGTTCGTGCTCATCGTGCCGCTCATGCTCATGGTGAACGTGAAGCTGACGCTTTACACGCTGCTGCCGCTGCCGGTGCTGAGCGTGAGCATTTTCTACGTCAACAATATCATCCAGCGCAAGTCCGACGAAATTCAACGTTCCCTGTCGGGCATGACGACCTTCGTGCAGGAGGCCTTTTCGGGCATCCGGGTCATCAAGTCGTTTGTGCGCGAACAGGATTCGCACCGGCAGTTTACGGAGGCCTCCAACGAGTACAAGGAAAAGTCGCTGAGTCTGAATTTCGTCAACTCGCTGTTTTTCCCGCTGATTCTGTTTCTCATTGGCCTGAGCACGATTATCACCGTCTGGATTGGCGGCCAGGAGGTTATCCGGGGCACCATCACGACGGGCAGCATCGCCGAGTTCCTGATTTACGTGAACCTGCTCACCTGGCCCGTAACGGCCCTGGGCTGGACGTCCTCACTGGTGCAGCGGGCCGAGGCCTCCCAGGCCCGCATCAACGAGTTCATGGACCAGAAGACCGACATCGTGTCGCGACAGCATGTCGCGCTCGACATCAAAGGCGACATCGAGTTCAACCACGTTTCGTTCACGTATCCCGATACCGGTATTCAGGCCCTGCGCGACGTATCGTTCCGCATCCGGCCGGGCCAGACGCTGGCCGTTATCGGCAACACCGGCTCGGGCAAAAGCACCGTGGCAGCCCTGCTCTCGCGCCTTTTCGATGTGAGCGAGGGCAGCATCAGCGTCGATGGCGTCGATGTGCGCGACCTTGCCCTTACGTCGCTGCGCAGCCAGATTGGCTACGTACCCCAGGATGTCTTTCTGTTCTCCGACTCCATCCGCAACAACATCAACTTCGGCCTCGATGCTCCCGACGAGGAGCGGATGCTGCAAGCCGCCCGCGACGCCAACGTTTACGACAACATCATCGACTTTCCGCAGGGCTTCGACACCAAGCTCGGCGAGCGGGGCATTACGCTCTCGGGCGGCCAGAAGCAGCGTGTGAGCATTGCCCGCGCCTTAGTCAAGGAACCCAAAATCCTGATTCTCGACGATGCCCTGTCGGCCGTGGATACCGACACCGAAAACGCTATTCTTGGGGCCTTGCAGCGCATTATGCACAACCGCACCAGCCTCATCATCAGCCACCGCGTGAGCTCGGTGAAGCTGGCCGACGAAATTCTGGTGCTCGACGACGGCCGGATTGTGCAGCACGGCCCCCACGAGGTGCTCATGCGCGACGAGCAGGGCCTTTACCGCGCCCTCTACGAGCGCCAGCTCCAGAGCGAAGAGGCATAGTGGCCGCGGAGCAGGCGCCTGGAAAAGGCGATTAAATTTTCAGAACCGGGTATTTGGCCTGCACCATCATATAGAGGCCATAGGCCAGCAACCCCAGGGCCACCACGCCCAATACCACCGGCCCCATGCTGGCCAGCAGGTCGAAGGCTTCGCCGGTGCTGCCCGTGGCCTCGGCCCGCGACTGCCAGCCGGCCTGCATAAAAAAGTAGCCCACAATACCCAGCACCACCCCGCGGGCGGTATAGCCCACCTGGCCCAACCGATACACCGTGTCCTGCTGGCCGGCCGGAATATCGCTGCTCCGCACGTTTTTGCTGAATTTGCCCGAGTAGGCCTGATAAAGCTGATAGAGGCCTATCCCGATAGTAACCACGCCGGCCAATATCACCAGCCATTCGCCCGCAGGCCAGCTGAGCACCTTGGCCGTGAGCGTTTTCTGGCCGTCGCTGCTGTCGGCTGAGCCGCTGAAGGCCAGTTGGCCGGCGTACCAGGCCAGGCTGGCATACAGGAGGCCGCTGGCGGCATAGCCCACCCGCCGGGCCAGGCCCTTGGCGTCCGAGCCCTTATTTTCTGTGTCGCTGAAGGCCTGCACCAACCGCCACGCGATATAGCCCAGCAGCCCAAACGCAATCAGGCCCAGCAATACCGGGCCGCCGGGCAGGCTTTGCAGGCTCTGGACGGCTTGTTTCTTATCGGCCGTCTCGCCCTCCTGCTGGCCGGTGGCGGCGAGCAGGGCCAGGGCGCCCATCAGGGCGTAAACGGTGCCTTTGGCGGCAAAGCCGAAGCGGGCCAGCGCGCGAATGCCGGCGGAAGAACTGGTGGGCATGGCGCCCTGCAACGTATCGGAAACGGACATGGAAATAGGGGCGAATAGTGGCTGCCGGAACTCACTTGCAGGTTACCGGCGCCTCCTTTTACGCCTGCCACCCGCCTAAAGGTTGGTTCGCGACCCGCCCAGCAGACTTAGGGGCTGGTAAATGTGCGCCTGCGGGTTGTAGCGGGCGGCATTGGAAGGCACATCGAGCGTAAACAGTGGCTTATCGCAAGCCACGCGCGACTCGAGTAGCCGCGCCAGATTGCCGCCGGGCGTCATGTAGGGAATAAAGAAGGTGTCGGCCATATCGGCCAGCAGCAGGTTACGAATATCGGCCGTTTCCTGGGTTACAGTTTTCACGTCTGGTTCGAAGGGCGAAACGAACAGCAAGTGGCCCATATCCAGATCAGACTCGTACTCGAAGCGCATTCCCGGCTGAATGCCCCGCCCCAGGGCATAAATGATAGGTTGATGAACATCCTGCCGCAGAAACCGCAGAATGGTCTGCTCCAGCTGCGAATGAAAGCCCGAGGCTATGCAATGGCCCAATTGGCGTTGCTCCATGGCCCATAACAGAATGGAATGCTCGATGCCAGGGGGATACACACGGGAGCACAGCATCACTGTTTTGGGCAGCGCCATCAGGGCCTTGTTACCCAGCGTCCGAAGCTCTTCTAGTAGCGTTATCATGGCTAAAATTATAAATAATCATAGACTTAATTTGTTTTAAAAGATACCACCATATCACAGCTATTTTTCAGCCCCCCCTATACGTCAACCGCCCGCTGCCGAAACGGCAGCGGGCGGTTGGCTTACTTTAGGCGGAAAGGCGACTAGAAAGTGCGCTTGAACCAGCTTTTGATATCATCCATTGTCTCGCCGGTTTTCTCCTGCAAGTTGCCGAACCACTCATCCTGCTTGCCTTCCTCGTAGTCGAGGTCGTTATCGGTGAGTTGGCCCCACTTCTGTTTGGTCTGGCCTTTGATTTCGTTCCAGTTGCCGCGGGCGCGGAGTTCGGTGCTGTCGTCGATGCCGTTGTTGTTAGCGTCCATGATACAAGAGATTAGGGTGGAAAGTAGCTCTTGTACGCACCATTGAGTTGGAAGGTTGAGGGGCCGCTTTTGCAGCTTACAAGCTGGTTGACAAGCGCAACGAAATAACGACCCCAAGCGCCGCCAATGCGCCCACCCCCACGCCAAACCCAGCCGCAGCCTTACCTATCTTCCGGTTCTGGGCCTGCCGACGGTAACCCTGGTAATAAGCCGGATCGTCGAGCAAGGTGGGCGCGGGTGCCTGCAGGTTTGTGCGGCGCGGCGGGGTAAGGGCCATCACCCCACCCACGATGGGCCCACCATAGCCGCCAGTAGCCACCGTGCCGGCAAATGTCCCCCAGAATACGCCCTTAGCGGGTTGATAGTATTGGCGGCTGTCCTGGCGCCCGCGCTCATAGCGCTGTTCGGTGCTCAGGCCCAGCAACGGCGAGGCCGCAGCGGCTGTTTCAGCCGGCCGGAATACCTCCTTGGTGCCGTTGGCGTAGCGAATCAGAAACACCTCTGCGGTAGCCAGCTGGAGAGTATCGGGCGCGATGCCCGCCGCACTGGGGGCGGCGGGCAGGTAGCGGATATAGCCGGGCAGGATAGCCAGCACCCGGCCCGGCAGCTCGTCGCCGTTGGTACGCACAATAACATCGGTAGCCGCCTGGGCCACTCCGGCTGGCTGGCTAACCGATGGGCGGGCGGCCGAATCGGCGGCCGGAACGCCCTGCTGGGCCCAGCCTGGCCCGGCCACCAGCAGCAGCAGGCCCAGGGATACAGAAACAGTAGTCAGTAAACGCATCATCATCTCCTGTAAGAAATTGGTAGAACCCGCCCGGTAGCAGCAGGGCAAAGCAGGCATACAGCGGCAGTAGGGCAGCTACCGGCGGCGGTAGTTGAAGCCCACCAGCAGGCTGTATCGCAGCCCGCCGTTGCCGGGCACCACGGCCAGGTTAACCGGGAAATTCACTTCCTCTATCTTAAATGACGTGCCGATAGCCAGGGCAATATTGGCGCTGACGGGCGTGACGTTGGGCCCCACACCAAATTCGAAGCCCTTGGGCCCCCGGATACCTACCAGCGCGTTCAGGCTCGGAATAAACTTACCCTGCTCCAGCCCCCCAATGAGCGGCACGAACTCGAACAGCCCCGACAGGCCCGAGGAGAGGCGGAAAATGCGGGTTTCAAACTGCCAGCCGAACTGGGTCAGAAACGGATTCACGTCGTAGTCGCGCTTGGCTTTATCGGCCACCCGGCCCGTGAGCACCGTGACGCCAATGCGCGGGCCGCTCAGGCCCACGGTCGGGTCTGTGAACGGCTCGTCGCCGGGCACGGCGGAGCCCACGTACGACGGGACGACCGTTCCCGGGGCCGCCGGCACGGGCCCGACGCCGAACACCTCCTTGGTGCCGTTGGCGTAGCGGATCATGAAAACTTCGGCCTTGCGCACCGTAATCAGCGGGCCGTCGGGGTTGTCGGTGCGGCGGTACGTGATATTGACGGGCGTTATCTCCACCACTTTCACGTTGATTTCTTCCCCGGTTTGCCGGGTTAGCAGGTCCTGGGCCCGCAGGGCAGCGGCCGGAGCCAGCAGTAAAAACAGGAAGGCGAGTAAGCGAGGCAGCATGGGATGGGGGATAGAGAGTGGTAATTTTAGGAAATGTAGTTCTTCCCTGGCCCCAATGCCAACGACAAGCTGTTATATTCAGACTTAAATAAACGACCAACTAAAGAGTTAATCTCCTGAATTAAAATATCTTGCGTGTCATAAATCGGGCTTTACAGCAATTATCGGTTCCCGGCCTTTGCTTTTTCTAGTTATGGATGATTTAAGAACTACTCTGCTCACCTTCTCGCCCGACGACCGCAAGGAATTCCGGCAGTTCATTCAGCGCCAGCGCCGCAAGCAGAAGGGCCGCATGGACGTGCGCCTCTACGACCTGCTGATGCAGGCCCGCGAACGGTCTACCGACGAGCTGCTGGCCCAGCTCTACCCTGCCGAGCCCAACGCCGTGGCCTACTACGCGTTGCGCAAGCGCCTGCTGCGCCACCTCATGGATTTCCTGCTCCTGCGCCAGCACCAGCAAGACCCCACGGCGGCGGCATCGGTACGGGGGCTGCTCACGCTGGCCCACTACCTGTTCGAGGCGGGGGTGGGCCGCCTGGCCTGGAATACGCTGCGCAAGGCCGAGAAGCTAGCCCGCACCAACGAGCAGTACGAGCTGCTCAATGCCGTGTACAACCTCCAGATTGCCCGTGCCCACAGCCCCCACGCCGACGAGCTGACCGACATTGTGCGCCGCCGCAACGGCAATAAGAAGGATGCCGATGAGGAGGAGCGGGCCAATATTGCCGACAGCCTCATTCGCCAGCGCCTGCGCCAGGCCCGCGTGCAGGGCCGGGCCGGCGAGTCGTTTGATGAGATTCTGGACCAGGTGCTGCGCGAATACGATTTGCAGGAGGCCTTTGCCCGCCGCCCCACGCTGCTGTTCCGGCTCATGTCGATTGCCCGGGCAGCCATGCTCGTGCGCCGCGACTACTCCTCCTTCGCGCCCTTCGTGATGCGCTGCTACCACCTCATGGAGAAGCGCCACGGCTTTGCCCCGGCCCACCGCGAGGCCCAGAGCGGGCTGCTCTTCATGATTGCCCACGCCCTGTACCGCACCCGCCGCTTCGCCGAGTCGGTGACGTACCTGGAGCGGCTGCGGGAGGTACTGGAGGCCGGCCCGCGCCTGCACCGGACCGCCATGTGGCCCCGCTACAACTTTCTGCTGGCCGCCAACTACGCCTTTCTGCGCCGCAACGCCGAGGGTATCGGGCTGCTCGAACAGGTGCTCCAGCTCGGCCTGGCGCCCCGCGAGGAGCTCACGGCCCGGCTCGGGCTGGGCTTCCACTACTTTGCCGAGGGCCAGTTTCAGAAGGCCAACCAAGTGCTCCAGGCCATTGGGCGCACCGACCACTTCTGCGAGCAGGAAATGGGCGTCGAGTGGGTCATCAACCGCAACATGGGCGAGATGCTGATTCAGTTCGAGCTGGGCAACCCCGACCTGGCCTTCAACCGGCTGCGAGCCATCGAGCGGCTGGTAAAGGAGCGGTTCGGGGCCGATGGGGGCGGCTATGCGGCCGTGCTCTGCTACCTGCAACTGGTGGGCGAGGTGTTCGACGACCCCGCCTCCGCCCGCACCCCCGATTTCGCCGCGCGCATGCTCCAGATTCCGGCCTTCGTGCCCCAGGAGCAGGAAGATTTGCAGGCGCTAAGCTTCTTCAGCTGGCTCCGCTCGCGGGTGCAATGCCGCCCCTACTATGCCGTGCTGGTGGAGCTGGCCACCTCTCCCGACCCGGCCCCCGCCCCGGCCTGACGAGTAGCTGGCCCCGTTGGCTTCCACGCAAAGAGGCCCGAGCTACTGCAATAGCTCGGGCCTCTCTGTGACTTAAAAGTAAATTTTGCTGGCCAGTTGATTGATGAGCAGTCAACCGGCCAGCAAAATTCAGTTAGTTGTTGCGGGTAGCAGCATTCATTTCGGCTTTGGCGTCGCCGGCGGCGGCATCCATTTTGTTGGCGGCTTTGTCGGCAGCCATTTTGGTTTCGGCGGCAGCCTTGTCGGCAGCGGCTTCGGTGTTGGCGGCGGCGTTGTTGGCCGTGTTTTCGATGGCCTGGCCGGTGTTTTCCAGGGCGTCGTCGGTAGCGTTGGCGGCGTTGTTGGCTTCGGCAGCGGCAGCATCACCCGCGTTTTCGGCGGCGGCTTCGGTGTTGGCAGCGGCGGCATCGGCGTTCTGCTGGCCCTCCTGAGTGCAGGAAGTGGCGGCGAAAGAAACGGCAGCAGCTACGAACAGGGTTTTGAGCAGGGTTTTCATCGCAAGGAAAGTCGAAAAGTGAGAAGAAGCTCACCAACGGCGGGTTGGCTGAGCATTAATAAGGCACACCGAAAAAAGGTAACCCATTTGCAGAGCACCAATTTTGCGCCCGGCCGGCACCGGCCGTGGCCCTTTGCAGAAAGATGAAGGTATTACCCGTCCTTTGTAGCCACCGTTGGCTGGGCAGTGCGCGAAATTGCCGAACCGACCCAGGGGTAGCGCTTACCTTGGGCACCATATCAACCCCAGCCGGCCGGCACCGTATGGGGAGCCCGCCCCGACGGCAACTCGCCATCTTCTTCCCGATTCATGCGCTTTCCGCTACTCTCGTTCGCCCTCTTTTTGCTGACTCATCTGGCCGCAGCCCAGGCCAATGATGGCTTCCAGCGGCGCGATGGCACCATGTTTCTGGTGCGCAACGGCGAAATCCGGCCCATGCCCCACGATGTGCAGCTGCCCAACGGCCGCCGCGTTACCCGCGATGGATGGGTGGTGGCCCGCGACGGCCGCCGCACCGAGCTGCGCGATGGGCAGGGCTGCACCATGCTTGGCGAGGTAGCCCGCGCCGAACCCGACAACCGCGGCCGCATCCTGCTGCACGACGCAGGCAGCGCCACCACGCAGGCCGGGCCGCTACGCATCGGCACCGAGTTCTGGACGGGCAAAAAGGGGAAGGGCAAAGGAAAAGGCCGGGGCAAACACAAACGCAAGCACGACGACGACTAAAGCCGGCTACCAAACGAGCTGCTATTGCTTCACTTCCTGCGCCTGCCGGTCGATGAAGAAGGTGCGCCCCTGCTGGCGAACCCGCGCCCGCCCCTGGTCATCGAAGTCGGTGGCGCTGGCGTAGCGGCCGAAGGGCGCGCTGCCGGCGGTGGTATCGGCCAGGTAGTCTGGGCCGATAAAGGTGAAGTAGCCGCCCGTTTTCACGCGGGCCAGCCCCTGGTCGAAGGAGTAAGCTTCCTGAAACACCACGGGGGCGGTGGGTTCCTCGGGCCCCTGGATGTAGTGCCAGCCCTGGGCCGTAAGCACGGCCGCGCGGCCCTCCGAAAAATCGCGGGCAGCATAATAAAACGCGCCGAACTCCTCGCCGTCTTCATCCAGAAAGGTGTAGAGCCCGCCCGCCCGGGCCCGGGCGTAGCCATCGGCGTAGGGGTACAGGGCATCGTAGGCGGGCTTAACGACCTCCGTACCGTCGGCGGCCACGAACCCAAACACGCCCGCCTGCTCCACCACTGCCCGCCCGGCCCGAAACTCGCCGATGTGCGTGTAGCGGGCCGGGGCAAGCGTGTCGCCGTTGGGCCGCAGCAGGCCATACTGCCCGTTCTGCTCGAACGGTAGCGGCTCTTCCGGTCCGCACCGGGTTACGCCCAGCGCCAGCCCCACAACCAGGGCAGCTCCGCCGGCCAGCACCGCGTAGCGGCTACGCGGTGGCAGGGCTGCCAGGTGCCCGTTAATGGTAGCCTGGGCTTCCCCGGCCAGCCGCCGGCCAACCACCTGCGCCCGCGCCCAGGCGCTGGGCCGCCCCTTCGGCCAGGCGGCCGGCCGGGCAGCGGGAGGTGGCAAAGCGGCGCCCGGCTGCGGTACGCCAGTTGGCCCGGGGGTGGGTGGTACGGGGGGCGGCACCGGGGTGGGCGGGGCGGTGGCACCGCTGGCCGGCGCTCCGGCCGGGGCAGTGGCCAGCTGCGTAATAAGCTGTTCGAGTTGCCGGATTTTCTGGCCCAGCTCCTGGTTACGGGCCTCCAGGTCGGTGCGGTGGCGGCTGATAGAGGCTTCGAGGGCTTGTTTCTCCTGCTGCTCGGCGCTCAGGCGGGCAGCCAGGCCGGGCGCTTCGGGTGCAACGGGCGCCGCCCTGAGCTGCTGCTGCAACTCGGCCATGCGCTGCTCGCGGTCTGTTTCGCGCGCTTCGAGGGCACTCAGTTGCTGCTGCATCTGCTGCTGAAGCTGCTGGCGCAGGTTTTCCAGGGCCTGCTTTTCCTGGTAGTGGGTGTCGAGGTCGATTTCGTAGCCCGTGGATGTGCGGTCCAGTTCGGCCATATCTTCGGCCCCCAGCCACCGCCAGAGCTGCCCGGCCCGCCGGCGCAGCTGCTCGCCCGCCCCGCCCGGGCCGGCTTCTGAGGCCTCCGGGGCTGCGGCAGCCGGGTTGGCGGGGCCGAGCCGCGCTGCTGATGGGGGCGGGGCCCACGAGCCCTTCCACCCCCATCAGCAGCGCGGCTACCTGCTCAAAGTCGGCGGGAGTGAGGTCGATTTCGGGCGAAGCCAGCTGGGACAGGCGGCGCGTGAACCGGCTGGGGTCGGGCAGCAGGTGGAAGGTAGAGGCGGCCGGTACGGCCCCCATGCGGGCCTCTACCCCGGCCCCGAACTGTACGGGGGCACTGAAAAGCACCAGCCCGGTAATGAATTGCAGGTTGGCCACCTCGGCTGGCAGATAAGGGGCCAGCGCGGCAGCCAGGGCGGCCCGCTGCCGCTCGAAGCGGGCAAAGGGGTTGTCGGCTCCGTCGGCTTCGGGGGCGGGCAGCTCCAGCGGCGCCCCATCGAGGTACCAGGGCCCGGTGCGCAGATCGGGCATCTCCAGCTCGCCCCCGGCAGGCAGCAGCTGCACAATGGTCAGGCTGCGGGGGCGCAGCAGCAGGGCATCGAGCGGGGCTTCGCCGGCCGGCAGCGGCACCTGGCCCAGCAGCAGGCTGGGCGGAGCACCGGCTTCGGCGGTCAGCGCGGCGGCCACAGCCTCAAACTGCTGCTGACGAATAGGGGAGGAAAACGGGGCGGGTTGGTACTGGTGCAGCATGAACAGGCGGCGCGGCCGCAACTTTCCGACCCATACAGGCCGGCGCAAAGGTAGCGTACGCAGGTTGCCGCGGCCCGGATACGCCAACTTTTCCGACCGCAGGCAAGTATAGCCGGGTAGTCTTACGTTGTAAATACCCCCGCCTGACTTCTACCTTATGGATTCCACTGCCCCCACTCCCCAGCACCAGCCGACGCCCACCGTACCGCTCACCGTTACCGACCAGCAGAATTCGGCCCTGCTCACCGATACGCTCACGCTGCTCAACAACGAGTCGCCCGACCAGGAGCAGGCGCTGACCGAAATCGACCGTTGGGCCGAAGTCCTGAAAGCCTCGGAACGCCCGGGCCTGGCCAAAGTCATTCAGGAGCTGAGCCTGGTGCGCGAACAGCTAACGGCTTCCGACACCCAAACCCACGACCTGGCCGAAACGCTGGCTTCGCTGGGCAACGAAACCACCAAAATAGCGGAGGAAATGTCGGGCGGTTACGCCGCCCCGCTGGCTCAGCTGGGCAAGCAGCTCATGAAGCTGGGCTCCCTGCTTTCGCGCTAACGCCGCTGGGTTTTCGCTGTTCGTTTCCCGTTATTTGTGGTCTGTTAGCCGTGGGCTGCGCTGGCTTAACCAGCACAGCCCACGGCTAACGCACTCCGCTCAACGAAAGCCTACCCCTTGACACTTCCTGCCCCCGACCTGACGCTCTACGACCCCTTCGAAGGCATGCGCTTTGGGCCGGGGGCTTGTTTTCTGTGCGGCACCTCAACTACGCCCCCCGAGGATACCGTGCCGGTATTCGCCGACTGGCTTCTCGACCGCTACCAACTCCGCGAGCGGTCCATCAAGCTGCTCGACATGCGTATCGTGACGTATCCCGAACTGCGCATTGCCTGCTGTGCCCGGTGTCGTACGCAGCACGTCGAGCCGCTGGAGGCGCACCTGGAGGCTATCAGCCGGCAGGGCGTGCGCGGGTTTCGCGAGCTGGATGAGCAGACGCTGTTTCTGTGGTTGGGTAAGATGTTTTACGGCATCTTGGTCACGGAGCTGCTCAACGAGCTCGACCCGCTGGCCGTGCCGCAGTATCCGCTGGCCGAAAACGCCCAGATGCTGCGCCGCTTCCAGGCCTTTTTCCAGCCCCTGCAGGCCCTGCGCGTACCCATGGAGTACGAGGACTTCGTACCGGGCTCGGTGTTCATTCTGGAAACCGACCCGGCCCAGGACGATATGGCCTTCGAGTACGACGATGACCTGAGCACGCTGGCTTTCAGCATCAAGCTTGATGAAACCGTGCTCGTGGCCTGCCTGGTCGACAATGGCCTGATTGCCCGGGCAATGGGCCGGGTGTACGAGCAGGCCCGCCGCCCCTTACACCCGGTGCAGGCTGCCGAGTTCAAGGCCCGCGTATATTACGCCGCCTATCTGCTCAATGTGGTGCCCGATTATTTCCCCCGCTCGCTAAAGCCCGGCGACCAGCAGGTAGTACTCGACTCGCTTATCGACGATGTGACGGGCGAAATCTTCAACCCCTGGGAAAACAGTGCCTACGCCCAGTCGCTGCTGGAAATGTGGAAGCGCTGGCACATTCCGCTATCCGATATTCTGGCCGACCCCACTTTTCCGCTGAGCTACCTCCACGACGCAAAAGGCCAGCCCCGATACCTGACGCGGTATCCGGAGGAAGAAAAGCAGACGGAAGAATAAGGGAAATCGGAACAGGATACGCCCTGCCGACAGGCAATCGGATTTACCCGCTAGCAGCCATTGGCTGCCATCAGCCGGCTTGCCATACGGGCTCGGGGCCGAGCTTTTTGAGCTGAATGCCGGGCCAGCGGCCTTCCATGCCGCTTTTGCACTCGCGCTCATTTACCAGCACATCCACGCAGTGGTGGTGGCGGCGGTTCATGGTATCGTGGATGATGTAGACGCCATCAAGGTCGTCGGACATGCCGCTAACGCGGACTTTTTCGCCGTATTTAAACGGTCCGCCCCACTTGCTGAGCAAGTCGCGGGATACGGCCAGCCAGCGGGTTTTGCTGGAGTGGTGCCGGGGGATGATGGAGCCATCGGCGGTTTCCATCGGGTTGTCATCGGTCTGGCCCACTTCGGGCCAGTAGGTGGTGGCCGTCACGCGGTACGACACCGTTTTGGGGGACTTTTTAACAGGCAACACCGGCAGCGCAACGGCTACCGGACGGGGGCTCAGGGTGGCGACGGTGGAGGGGAGAGCCAGCGCCGACGAGGAAACAGTGCGGGGGGGGAAGAGGAAAGTTAACAGGAATAACGCAATGGACATGGCGTTTGGGTTAGTGGACTCTCGCTTGGCCCGGAGAGGGTGGGCAGCCGGCCTGACCCGGCTATGGAGGAAAACACTTTTTTTTAAAAAATCGGCGTTTCCTTATTTATGATAGCGACCCAAAGGCCGAAAGCAGTCAAAACTGGAAGAAAAGAAGGCTTAAATTGCACAATGTTTACTTTTCATTGCACTTCTTTATCCCTTTTTCTTTGAAGGGGCCAAAGATACGGCGTATTTATTTAACGGCCCAAAACCCTTCCGTATGCCCCGCTAACGCGTTTCCGGCAATAGTGGCCGGCTATATAGGGCCAAGGTGCCAGCGGAGTTGCGGAGCGATGCAAGCGAAGCCCGACCGGAACCTGACCATCAACCGAACGTATGCACAGGCTGCCGTACCCTTTTGCGGGGCCGGAATTCCCTATCCCACTTTCGTCGCCCTCCGATGTTCTCCTTTCTCTTTTCCCGCCCCTGGCGGCGCGGCGCCCTTGCCGGGTTGGTACTGGCTACCGGCCTGACGGCGGCCTGCTCCTCCCCTTCCTCTGCCCCGGATACGGCCGAAAACCCCACGAGCACAGCCGATTCGCTGGGCACGGCCGCGCCCCAGGCCCCGGCCGACTCGCCCCTGCAGATTGTTGCGCAGTTCCGGGAGCCCCAGATTGTGGGGGTGGCCGTGCTGCCCGATGGCCGTATGTTCGGCGACTTCCCGCGCTGGGATAACAACCCGATTGCCCCCATTGCCGAAATCGGCCCCGACAACTCGGTGAAGCCCTACCCCGACGCCGAATGGTGCAAGTGGGACGTGACGGTGCGCGATGAGCCCCAGAAACACTGGATCTGTCCCCAGAGCGTGTACGCCGACCCGGCCGGGATGCTATGGGTGCTCGATCCGGCCTCACCCGGCATCAAGGGCACCGTACCCGGCGGCCCGAAGCTGGTGAAAATCGACCCCGCCACGAATAAGGTGGTGCAGAACATTGCCATGCCCGAGAGCGTGGCCCCGCGCAAGTCCTACCTCAACGATGTGCGCGTCGACCCTAAAGCCAACTACGCCTACATCACCGAATCGGGCATTGGTAGCCTGGTAGTCGTCGATTTGCAGACCGGCAAGGCCCGCCGCCTGCTGGCCGGGCACAAGTCGATGATGGGCGACACGACCCTCAACATCCGGGCTGATGGCAAGCTGCTCGTGGACCCGACCGGCAAGCAGGGCCAGTTCAACGCCGATGGTATTGCCCTAAGCCAGGACGGCCAGTATCTGTACTGGAAGCCCCTGACCAGCTACGCGCTGTACCGCATCAAAACCGAGGCCCTGCGCAACCCCGCCCTCACGGAAGTCCAGCTTATCAGCCAGATTGAGGACCTGGGCAAGGCTCCCGCCTCCGACGGCATGATTCTCGATGCCCAGAACAACCTGTACCTGAGTGCCTTCGAGGATCATTCCATCAAGCGCCGCACGCCCGAGGGCAAAATCGAGACGGTGGTGCAGGACCCGCGCCTGGAGTGGCCCGATACGTTCGCCTTCTCGGCCGACGGCCGCACGCTCTACGTAACCAACTCAGCCATCCATAAAACAGCCTCCTGGAGCCAGGGCGTGGGCCAGCAGGATCAGCCCTATCATATCTTTAAAATGGCCCTGCCAAAATAAAGCGTATCCCTAAAGCAGTGAAAGCCGTTTCCCTTCGGAGGGAAGCGGCTTTTCTGTTTATTTCAATAGCTTTAGCTAATAGATCAGCTAATCAGCGGCCCGGTTATTTACCCTCCTGATAATCATGCTTATTTGTTGATGCGCATATAGGTTTTTTCCTTCTAATCAACCTGTTTACCTTTACCCCCCTGACCTACTAAACTTCCCACATGGACCAGTATTCCTATATCGCCAACGCCCACGGCGAGTATATCGACCAGCTTTACCGCAGCTACCAGCAGGACCCCGAGTCGGTTGATTTTGGCTGGCGCAAGTTTTTCGAGGGCTTCGACTTTTCGCAGCAGTACCCCGACGGGGACCTGCCGCAGGCCGATGGCGAGGGCGTACTCACGACGTCGGCCAGCACCAACGATGCCCCCGCTATCCGGTCGGTTGATAAGGTGTCCGGCGACAAGGAAACCCAGGTTCGCAACCTGATTTATGCCTACCGCAGCCGCGGCCACCTCGTGGCCAAAACCAACCCGGTACGCGAGCGGAAAGACCGCCATGCCCGCCTCAAGCTCGAGGAGTTCGGGCTGAGTGAGGCCGACCTCAACACCGTTTTCCGCAATGGGGAGGTAATTGTGGGCCTCGACGACGATGCTACCCTGGGCCAGATTGTGGAGGCGCTTCAGAAGATTTACACTCGCAGCATCGGCTTCGAGTACACCTATATCCGCGACCCGAAGGTGCTCGACTGGTTTCGTGAGAAGGTGGAGCAGGACTCGCTCAGCTTCAAGCCCAGCAAAGAGTACAAGAAGCGGATTCTGAGCAAGCTCAATGAGGCCGTGGTGTTCGAGAACTTCCTGCACACCAAGTTTCTGGGGCAGAAGCGGTTCTCGCTCGAAGGCGGCGAAACCACCATTCCGGCCCTCGACGCCATTATCCGCAAGGCGGCGGAGCTGGGCGTGGAGGAAGTGATGCTGGGCATGGCCCACCGCGGACGCCTGAATGTGCTGGCCAACATCATGGGCAAGACCTACGAGCAGATTTTCTCGGAGTTCCAGGGCACGGCCGTACCCGACCTGACCATGGGCGACGGCGACGTGAAGTACCACATGGGCTACAGCAGCCAGGTGGAGGTAGACGGCCGTTCGGTGAACCTGAAGCTGGCACCCAACCCCTCCCACCTCGAAGCCGTGAACCCGGTAGTGGAAGGCTTCGTGCGGGCCAAGCTCGACCACGGCTACGGCGGCGACCTGAACAAGGTGCTGCCCATCCTCATCCACGGCGACGCGGCCGTGGCCGGCCAGGGCATTGGCTACGAGCTGACCCAGATGTCGCAGCTGGAGGGCTACCGCACGGGCGGTACCATTCACTTCGTCATCAACAACCAGGTAGGTTTTACCACCGATTTTGAGGACGCCCGCTCTTCTATTTACTCTACCGACCTGGCCAAGATTATTGATGCGCCGGTGCTGCACGTGAACGGCGACGACCCTGAAGCCGTGGTATTTGCCGTGCAGCTGGCCACCGAGTACCGCCAGCAGTTCCACGCCGATATCTTTATTGACATGGTGTGCTACCGCCGCCACGGCCACAACGAGTCCGACGAGCCCAAGTTCACCCAGCCTACGCTCTACAACCTCATCAGCAAGCACCAGAACCCGCGCGAGGTGTACAACGCCATGCTCGTGGAGCGTGGCGACGTGGATGCCGAGCTGGCCACTGAGCTCGACAAGGAGTTCCGCGATACCCTGCAGGCCCGCCTCGACTTAGTGAAGCAGCAGGAGCTGCCCTACCAGTACCAGCCTCTCGAAAACGAGTGGCGCAGCCTGCGCCGCAGTACATCGGCCGACTTCGAGCAGTCGCCGGAAACCGGCATCAGCGCGGAGGTCGTGCAGCAGGTTGGCCAGGCCCTGACCACGCTGCCCGAAGGCTTCCGGCCGCTCAAGCAGATTGAGAAGCTGATGGAGGAACGCCGCAAAATGTTCTTCGAAACGCGCGTGCTCAACTGGGCTGCCGGCGAACTGCTGGCTTATGGCTCGCTGCTGCTCGAAAACCGCATTGTGCGCGTAAGCGGCCAGGACGTGCAGCGCGGTACGTTCTCGCATCGCCATGCCGTACTCCACGACGCCGAAACGTCGGCCCCCTACAACTCGCTCAACCATATCACCGAAAACCAGGAGCAACTGGCGATTTACAACTCGCTGCTAAGCGAGTACGCGGTGCTGGGCTTCGAATTCGGGTACGCCATGGCCAACCCCACGGCCCTGGTGGTGTGGGAGGCCCAGTTCGGCGACTTCGCCAACGGTGCCCAGACCATGATTGACCAGTTCATTGTGAGCTCGGAAAGCAAGTGGCAGCGCATGAACGGCCTCGTGATGCTGCTGCCCCACGGCTACGAGGGCCAGGGCCCGGAGCACTCCAATGCCCGCCCCGAGCGGTTCCTGCAACTGGCCGCCGAGAACAACATCATCGTGGCCAACCTGACCACGCCAGCCAACTTCTTCCACGCTCTGCGCCGGCAGCTGACCTGGGAGTTCCGCAAGCCGCTGGTTGTGATGTCGCCCAAATCCATGCTGCGCAACCCGCTGTGCGTGTCGCCGGTGGAAGATTTCACCAACGGCCACTTCCGCGAAGTGCTCGGCGACAATTATGCCGAAGCCAAGAAGGTGAAGCGGGTGCTGCTTTGCTCGGGCAAAGTGTACTTCGATTTGCTCGAAGAGCAGCAGCAGTCGGCCCGCAAGGATGTGGCCATTGTGCGCCTCGAGCAGCTGCACCCCTTCCCGCAGAAGCAGCTGAACGCCGAGCTGGCCAAGTACCCCAAAGCCAAGGTGTACTGGGTGCAGGAAGAGCCCGAGAACATGGGCTACTGGAACTACCTGCTGCGCTTTATGCGCCGCGAGTTGGAAGACGTGGTATCGCGCAAGCCTTCCGCTTCGCCGGCCACCGGCTACAATAAGGTGCACGTGAAGGAGCAGAAGGATGTGGTAGCCCGCGCCTTCGACAAGCCCCGCGAAGCCGTAGCCAGTGAGTTGATTGAGGAAGTAAACGCCATTGCCAAACAGCAGGATTAAGGCCACCGGGCCTTTTCCTGTAGCTTCCTCCCGCTAAACCTCCCACAAGTATATCAAGCAGGGCTAAAGCGCTGCTTTGCCTCGTAAACCCTTCAAAATCCCCACCTATGGGTCTGGAAATCAAAATCCCCGCCGTTGGCGAATCCATCACCGAAGTAACCATTGCCAAGTGGCTCAAGGCCGACGGCGACACGGTGGAGCGTGATGAAATAATTGCTGAGCTGGAGTCGGATAAGGCCACGTTTGAACTGCCTGCCGAATCGGCTGGGGTCCTCAAAATCAAGGTCGCCGAGGGCGAAACCATCGATATCGGTACCACCATTGCCGAAATCGACGGCGCTGGCGCTGGTGCTTCTGCAGCGGCTCCTGCTGCTGCTGCTGCCGGCGCGGCCAAGCCTGCCACCGACCCGATAGACAAGGGCGAGGCAAACCCCGCCGCCAGCGACCAGGCCGGCTACGGCGGCCAGCCGGAAGGCAGCTCGTCGGCCGCCGCGGCCGGCAGCGCCAGCAGTGGCGCCACAGTAGAGATGAAGATTCCGGCCGTGGGCGAATCTATCACGGAAGTAACCGTGGCCAAGTGGCTGAAGGAAGACGGCGACACGGTAGAGCGCGACGAAATTATTGCCGAGCTGGAGTCGGATAAGGCAACGTTTGAGCTGCCCGCCGAGGCAGCCGGTACGCTGCGCCACGCGGCCAAAGAAGGCCAGACCATCAGCATCGGCGACGTAGTGGCCCGTATTGAGGGTGGCAGCGGCGCGGCCAAGGCGGCTCCGGCAGCCCCCGCCGCCCCGGGCAATGCAGCCGCAGCGGCTCCGGCCAACGCGGCTGCTGGCAGCAACGCCAGCAGCTACGCTACCGGCACCCCATCGCCGGCGGCTGGTAAAATCCTGGGCGAAAAGGGCATCAGCCCCGCCGACGTTGCCGGCACCGGCCGCGACGGCCGCATCACGAAGGAAGATGCCCAGAATGCCCAGGCCAAGCCCGCGGCGCCAGCCGCCAAGTCGGCCCCGGCTCCGGTGGCAGAGAGCCAGCAGGCAGGTGCGGGCAACGAGCCTACCGGCAACCGCAACCAGCGCCGGGAGCGGATGAGCAACCTGCGCAAAACCGTTGCCCGCCGCCTCGTAACCGTGAAAAACGAAACGGCCATGCTCACCACCTTCAACGAGGTGAACATGCAGCCCATCATGGATCTGCGCACCAAGTTCAAGGATCAGTTCAAGGAGAAAAACGGCGTGGGCCTGGGCTTTATGTCCTTCTTCACCAAGGCCGTCTGCGTGGCCCTGAAGGAGTGGCCGGCTGTGAATGCCCAGATTGATGGCACCGACATCGTGTACAACGACTTCTGCGACATCAGCATCGCCGTATCGTCGCCGCGCGGTTTGGTGGTACCCGTTATCCGGAATGCCGAGGAGCTGAGCTTCGAGGGAATTGAGAAGGAAGTGGTGCGCCTGGCCAAGCTGGCCCGCGACGGCAAGCTGACGCTGGAGCAGATGACCGGCGGTACGTTTACGCTTACCAATGGCGGCATTTTCGGCTCCATGATGAGCACGCCGATTATCAACGCCCCGCAGTCGGCTATTCTGGGCATGCACAACATCATTCAGCGGCCCATTGCTGAGAACGGACAAGTGGTGATCCGGCCCATGATGTACCTGGCCCTGAGCTACGACCACCGCATCATCGACGGCCGCGAGTCGGTATCGTTCCTGGTACGCGTGAAGGAACTGCTCGAAGATCCGAGCCGCCTGCTACTGGGCGTGTAGTTTTTTTCTGCAGTCTGAAAAGCCGGCTCCCAGCTCCTGGGGGCCGGCTTTTTGCATTTCTGCGTATGCTGTCGGGCGCATTAAAATCAACTTAAAACACTACCTGAAAGTAAACTATATCTCCCTTGTTTCTCTCGTTCTAACTACTTGCTTATGGAAACCCAAACCTTACTGCACTGGCTCTATGTGGCGCTTATGGTGGGCGGCGCACTGCTGTTCTGGAGTTGGAGCCGCAACCCCAAAAACGTCCCGCAGTACGAATACAGCATTGCCATGCTGATTCCCATCTGGTCGGCGCTGGCCTACACGGGCATGGCGATGGGCCAGGGCAAAACCGAGGTAGCCGGCCAGATAACGCACTATGCCCGCTACCTCGACTGGGTCGTGAGTACGCCGCTGCTTTTGCTGGCCCTGGCTTTTACGGCTATGTTCTACACGCCCAAGCACGAGCGAAGTATTACGCTGCTCTTCGGGTTGGTAGCGGCCGATGTGGTAATGATTGTGTGCGGGTTACTGGCGGACTTGTCAGAAAGCAGCACGGCCCGGCTTACCTGGTTTTTGTGCGGTGTAGGGGCTTTTGTAGCCGTGCTATACTTATTGTGGGGGCCGGTGCGGCGCATTGCCACCAACTCGGATGCCGAGTTGGGCAACATTTATGGCAAGTTGCTGGGCTTTCTCACCATCCTGTGGGTGGCTTATCCGACCATTTGGGCGCTGGGCCCCTCGGGCCTGGAGCTTTTCAACCAGACCATTGAAACAGTCCTGTTCGTGGTGGTACCCTTCCTTTCCAAAGTCGGCTTCAGTATCCTCGATCTGAGCTATTTGCGAGACCTGGCTTCGCGCAAACCCCCGCATCATCATAAAACCTCCGGGATGGCCACGGCCTGACCAATAGAACATCACCCGGCGTAGGTAATGAAAACGCCCCCGCAGCCTTAGGCTACGGGGGCGTTTGGGTGCCTGGAGTTTGCTGGGCAACCGCTGCAACGGTGTTCCAAATGAGGTGGTGGGTAGGATGAAAAACGGCGAACCAGGATTCGGCCGTTTGTCGGAGAACAAGTGAAGAGAATCGGGGGCAGCTTTAGTCGACTGGCAGTTCGCGGTTGCGGGTGGCTCTGAGCCGGGTGGCCATCTGCCGGGCCAGCTGCTTGGCCTCTTCGGCCTTCGAGCCGTCAAAGTACTCCTCTACCGTGGAAGAGAACAACTGGAGCCAGTGCTCGACGTGGGCCCCGCTGCGGGGCAGGGCGACCTGGGCAGGAAGGGCTTCGCCTTCGGCGGTACCTACACCGAGCAATATGCTGCTCCAGTAGCGGTATTGCGAGGTAAGGTAATGGGGCCAATGGATGCGGGCGGCAGCGGCGAAACTGGCTCCGAGCAGCGTATCCTGGGTGGCCTTGTGGCAAAGCGAATCGACCAGCGTTTTGATATCGCCTTCGGTCCGGATGTCGGGACGGCTAGTAGCGTGTTTCATACGGCAAGAGGAAAGAACGAGTGGGACTACCCATTACGTAGCGAATTTACGCAGGTTGCCTCTTATTCGCTAATAATTCGACCGCCTTCAGCCGGTTCTTCTTTTTATCTTACTGAAAACATTAACCAACATGTATACAGCATTTTACATCATCTTATAATGCAATACTTATTATATGCGCTATTGGTTGAAATAATCCAGGCGGTCCGGTTGTAGCATCAGATTTTCGACGGTTTCCGCCGGCCGCCCAGTACCACCAGGGCTACGGCTACCACAATCAGGGCCGCGCCACCGAGCATTTTGGGGCCCGGCACTTCCCCCAGGAAGGCCCAGCCCAGCAACACGGCCACAACCGGATTTACGAAAGCATACGTGCCGGCCAGCGCCGGTTCTACCACCCGCAGCAGCCAGATGTAGGCCGTAAAGCCCACAATGCTTCCGAACGTAACCAGATACACGTAGGCCAGCCACGACGTGGTGGTAACCTGGCTGAAATGAAAGCCGGTGGCTTCTCCGCGCACAAGGCCCACGAGCAGCATTACCAGTCCGCCGCACAACATCTGCATGCCGCCCGACAAAAACGGCGACGGGGTGGGCTGGTGGTTTTTGGAATAGAGCGAGCCGATGGACCACACCAGCGCGGCCGTAAGCACCAGGCCGGTGCCCAGCCCGGCGTGGCCGGGCAGGGCCACGTGGCTGGCTCCCGGCACCCGGGCCAGCAGGTACACCCCGCCCAGGCCAATGGCCAGCCCGATGCCCACCAGCAGCTTCGGCCGCTGCGAAACCCCGCTCAGCCACCCCAGCAGGGCCAGAAACATGGGCACCGTGGCCACCAGCAGCGCCGCCAGGCCCGTCGGGATGTACTGCTCACCCAGCGTGACGCCGCCGTTGCCGAAGCCCAGCAGGCACACCCCGATAACGAAGGCCATACCCCAGCCCTGGCGCGTGGGGGCCGGCTCGCCCCGCCAGCGCATAAACCCGTAGAGCAGCAGCCCCGCCAGCGCGTAGCGCGAGCCCGCCATCAGGAGCGGCGGCATGGAGTCGATGGCGAAGCGGATGCCCAGGTAAGTGGAGCCCCAGATGATGTAGAGCGAAGCGAAGGCCAGCAGAATAGCGGCCCGGGAGGGTGCGGGGGGAGTAGTGAGAGCAGACATGAAGCGCGGAAAAGCAGCCGCGAAGGTACGTCAGCTAGGGCAGCCCCGCGAAAGTTCATTAACCGGTAGCACCTCGCCGCTGCTTTCGCGGGGCCGGAGTGCAGCGTTTGGCCCCGAAACCCGTTCTTTACCACCTCACTTTCTCTTCTTTGCCGTGCGTTTTCCGATTTTACTACTGCTGAGCGCCCTGCTCGGTCTGGGGCGGCCCGCGGCCGCTCAGCTGCTGCAGGCCGCCGCCACTTTCAGCCGCCCCGACTCGTTGCGGGGCCACCTCACGCCGCTCCGGACCTGCTACGACATCAATTACTACCACCTCGATGTGCGCCTCGACGTGGCCGGCCGGGCCATCCGGGGCTCCAACGAATTCCGGTTTACGGCCACCCAGGACTTCACCCGCCTCCAGTTTGATCTGTTTGCCAACCTGGCCGTGGAGAAGGTGGAATACCAGGGCAAGCCGCTGCCGTTTACCCGCGAGTTCAACGCCGTATTCGTCACGTTTCCCGAGCCCATTACGCAGGGCCAGCGGGCAGCTTTCACCGTATATTATGGGGGGCAGCCCACCGTGGCCCAGAACGCGCCCTGGGATGGGGGCTTCGTGTTTGCCGAGCACGGCGCGGGCCAGCCCTGGGTGGCCACGGCCTGCCAGGGCGTGGGGGCCAGCATCTGGTGGCCCTGCAAAGACCATCAGGCCGACGAGGTGGATTCCATGCTCATCAGCATCACGGTGCCCAAGGGCCTGACCGACGTATCGAACGGCCGCCTGCGCCGCACCACCCGGCTGCGGGGCGGGGCCACCCGCTTCGACTGGTTTGTGGCCAACCCCATCAATAATTACGATGTGGCCCTGAACGTGGCCAACTATACCCACTTCCAGGACACGTATGCGGGCGAAAAGGGGCCCCTCAGCCTAGATTACTGGGTGCTGCCCGAGAATCTGGCCAAGGCCCGCCAGCAGTTTGGCGCCAACGTGAAACCCATGCTCAAAAGCATGGAATACTGGTTTGGCCCCTACCCCTTCTATGAAGATGGCTACAAGCTCGTTGAAACGCCCCACCTGGGCATGGAGCACCAGAGCGCCGTGGCTTATGGCAACGAGTACCGCAACGGCTACCGGGGCCAGGACCGCTCCGGCACCGGCTGGGGCCTGAAGTGGGACTTCATCATCATCCATGAAAGCGGCCACGAGTGGTTTGGCAACAACATCACCAGCAAGGACATTGCCGACATGTGGATTCATGAGGCCTTCACCACTTACTCCGAAGCCCTGTTCGTGGAAAGCCAGTTCGGCAAGGAAGCTGCCCGCGCCTACATCCACGGCCAGCGCCGCAACATCCGCAACGACGCCCCCATTATCGGGCCCTACGAGGTAAATGAAGAAGGCTCGTCGGATATGTACGACAAGGGCTCCAACCTGCTTCACCTCATCCGCACGGCCTATGTGCCCGACGACGCGAAGTGGCGGGAGCTGCTGCGGGGCCTTAGCCGCACCTTTTATCACCAGACCGTCACTACCGAGCAGGTGGTGGCGTACTTCAACCAGCAAACCGGCCAGAACCTGACGCCCGTTTTCGACCAGTACCTGCGCCACCCCGGCCTGCCGGTGCTGGAGGTGCGCTTTCCGGCCAACGGCCCGCCCCTGGGCCGCTGGATTGCCGCCGTACCCGGCTTCGAGCTGCCCGCCCGCCTGCGCGTGCGGGGCGCTGCCGGCTTCGTGCCCGTTGCCCTGACGACCACC
Source organism: uncultured Cytophagales bacterium (assembly GCA_963711295.1). Lineage (GTDB taxonomy): Bacteria > Bacteroidota > Bacteroidia > Cytophagales > Hymenobacteraceae > Hymenobacter. The sequence goes on along the minus strand of CAVQDF010000001.1, from coordinate 187,204 downwards.
TTCCAGCCAATCAACCTGCCCGGCCTGAGCCAGCAAAACCTGGAAGCAGATACCGAAAACTACTATATCGGGACGCTGGTGGAGTAAGCCCCCTGGCAGGGCCGTGCCGTTACCCGGCCGCCATCAGTTGGGCCGCCTGCCAGCCGCTGCCCGCGCCCAGGGCCACCCCCATGCCGTTGCAGCGCACGGCCACGAACAGGCCGGGCGCCACCTGCCGGATAATCGGCTCCAGCGCCGGCCCAAAGGCCATTACCCCGCTCCAGCGGTAATCGATGCGGGGCCGCGGCCGGCCGGGCCGAATCACGGTGTGCAGCAGCGCCTCGAGCCGCTCCTGCACGAGTGGCGTCAGGCCGGGGGCAGTGGTTTGCTCGGCTTCGAAATCGAGGTTGCGCCCGCCGCCCAACAGTACGCGCTGGTTTACCTGCCGGAAGTAATAGTAGCCCTGGTCGTAGTGGAAGGTGCCGGGCAGGTGCAGGTCGGGCAGCGGCTCGGTAACCAGCACCTGCCCCCGCCCGGGTACCAGTTCGAGGGTGGGCACCAGCTCGCGGGCGAAGGCGTTGGTGGCCACCAGCACCTGCCCGGCCGTTATGGCCGGCCCGCCAGCCAACTGCACCCGCACCGCGCCGGCTATGGGTTCGAGGCGCTGCACCGGGCAGCCATGGAGCACCACCACGCCCGCGGCCCAGGCCCGGCGCAGCAGCGCCAGCATCATGCGGCCGGTGTCGAGGCTACCTTCGGCGGTGTTTTCGAGCATTACCTCGGTCTGGCCCAGCCCGAGTTCGGCAATGCGGGCCGAGGCGTCGCGGAATATCGCCGCCCGGCCCACACACGGGGGCCAGCAGCTCGTTGTAGTAGCCTAGCAGTTCGCGGCTGCTGGCCGCCAGGGCTGCGTCGGATGGCCCGAACAGCTCGTAGCCGCCTTCGGGCCGGTAGCCCAGGGGCTCGTCGCCGAGCAGCTCGCGCAGGCGGCGCAGGCCTTCCCAGCGCGCCTGCACCACGGCCAGCAGGGCAGCAGTACCCCCGCGCTGCTCCTGGGCGTGCAGCTCCGAAATGCTGCCAAAGCACGCGAAGCCGGCATTTTTGGTGCTGGCCCCGTTGGGCAGCACGTCGCGCTCGAGTACCAATACCCGCGCCTGAGGCCGCTGCTGCCGCAGGTAAATGGCTGCCGTGAGCCCTACCAGCCCGCCGCCTACCACTACCACGTCGGCTTCCTCCAGAAAAGATTGGTACTCCCAGTACGAAAGGTTGGTCATGGTGCGGCCGGCCGGCAATTAGTGGTGGAAGATGCCGGCCAAGTTGGGCAAAATAAAACCCCGCAGCACATGTTGCGGGGTTTCCTTTTCGGTAGAGACTTCTGGCTGCTGCCTGGCCTGGGTTGCGAAGTAGCGCCGCGTCGTTGCCGGCCCGCTTTACTGGCCCAGTATCACCCGCTTGGTGCCGCTACGCTCGCCCGAGGTGCACTTAACGAGGTAGGAGCCCATCGGCAGGCGGCTAACATCGAGGCTTACCAGGTCGCCGGCCAGCAGGTCGCGGGTGAGGACGGGGCGGCCATCGGCACCGTTGAGCTCGACCCGGGTAGGGCCGCTGGCATCGGTGCGCACAATGAGGTGGCGGGTAACCGGGTTGGTTTCGAGCCGCACCTTAATGGTGGCAGTAGAGGCGGGCGCTACTGTGGTTTTATCAGTAATCAGGGCTACGGGCGCCGCTGGAGCGGCAGCCGGCGCGGCAGCTGCTGCTGTTTGGGCCCGCACCGCCGGACTCACACTCAGCAGTACCAGCAGCAATACCAGGAAAGTAGACGTTTTCATACGCGTGTTGGAAAATGGAAGGAGGAGCGACACCAGATAAGGAAGATACGATAAACTCCCCTGTCACCGGATTTTGCTGCTTTAAAATGAGCGAAAAATTCTTGACAAGAAACGGGCCAAGCCGGTTTTTATTTCACTGCGGCCAGGCTTTCTCAACGGCCCAACTGGCACTAAAGCAATTTGATAGCCTGCGGGCCGCCGCAAAATATTTTCAGAACCCGGAAAAAACCAGCCCACGGCTTGCACATTAGCCGCTGGCTGCCGTACATTTGCATCATAATTCTATCGGGGTGTAGCGTAGCCTGGTATCGCGCCAGCATGGGGTGCTGGAGGTCGTAGGTTCGAATCCTGCCACTCCGACCGAGGAATTTTTTCGATTGAAGCCTCCGGGAACCCCACCCGGAGGCTTTTTTTCGGGGTGTAGCGTAGCCCGGTATCGCGCCTGCTTTGGGAGCAGGAGGCCGCAGGTTCGAATCCTGCCACCCCGACTTCGTTGTACTCTCTCTTTCAAGCGGCCCGCTGAACTCTGTTCGGCGGGCCGCTTGGCGTTCAGGGAGGCTGCTCTAATTGGGGATTACAGCTTTCCAAAAACAGCTAGTGATATACCTATGCTACTGGATTATAAAGGGCGTTGAAGCGTCGTCTGTCGGCTGGCAAACGCTTACTTTCGCCCAACTTTTCATCCTTCCTCACTCTATGAATAAGTCCCTTTTTGGTGCGCTGCTCCTGAGTGCCGGTACTCTATCGGCCCAGGCCCAGATTTCAGTCGGCACCAAGCTGCTTACGGGCTCTATCGGCTACTCAAGAAAGTCAGAGTCCGTTAACTCATCCTATGCCAGCCAGCCAGAAAAGCTAGTGGAGGACAGGTTCCGCTTTGCACCGAGCGTTGGGTATTTTGTGGCTGATAATTTGGCGGTAGGGTTTACCGGCGGACTACTCATTAATAGGAAGCACGAAGCCCGTTTTCGTGATTCATCGGGGTTGGTTAGCATACGGTTTGAGGAAAAGAACCGAACACTTAGTGGTGGTTTGTTCGGGCGCTACTATAAATTTTTGGGAGAGAAAGTGGCTATGTATGGGCAGTTAGGGACCAGTTACCAGAATACATATTACTCCACCATATTCTATTCTAACTCGGGTTACACGAAGCCCGGCCGGAGTGAAGGTTTATCTGCTAACCTATCGCCCGGGCTGGTCTTTTTCCCTACCAGCAGGATAGGGCTGGAACTGGCTATCCGCGGTGCCTCCTACAACCGGTCAACCTTTCATTATACTGTGGGTAACAGCAGTAGCCCGCAAAAAAACACCAGTAGCAACCTGGACTTCGGCTTAGGCCTCGACGACCTGAACCTGGGCATCTCGCTCTACCTGGGCCGCAACTAAACTCCATGTACTCCTGAAATCAGACGGCCCTCCCGAAAGTTTCGGAAGGGCCGTCTGGCATTAAGAACAACAAAAAGCTAACTGCTACTTCACCACGGCAAACACCTCGGGCTCGCCATGGTCGGGGAAGTGCTCCAGGTATACGTGCTGGAGCGTGAGTTTCTGCGCTTCGGCGGCTGCCTGAATGCCGGAGTAGAGCTTATCGGGGGCTACGAGGTAGCTGGCCTGGATGCGGGCGTGCAGCACACGCTGGCCGGCCGCGAACGTACGGTAGGAGTAGCCGGCGGGCAGGGCCTGGGAGGTGGTATCGGCCACGAGTACGCCCACGAATACACGGGCCGAATCGCGGGTGCTTTCGGGGCTGTTATAGAAGATGTTGCCGAAGTCGCCGCGCAGTTTGCCGGCTTTGCGCAGGGTGTAGGCCTGGCGGGTCAGGTCGCCAAAGGCTTCGTCGTTGGCCGGGCCGGCGTAGTAGCGGCCGGCCACAAAGTAGGGCCGGCTGGTGGTTTCGGCCGTTACGGTAGCGGCCTTGAAGCCCCCCATCTGCCAGTATGCCACGGCGAAACCAACAATCAGCAGTAAAGCCAGGGCAAGGAAAATTCGATTCATAGAGTTTTTGAGCTGTTAGCTGACAGCTGATAGCTATTAGCTTATGTTCAACAAACAGAGGTACAAGTGATTCCGAAGAACGAAAGCTAAAAGCTAATAGCTCTCAGCTAACAACTCAGAATCAAGCGTACTGCATCTGGTACAGGTTGGCGTAGAAGCCCTGGTGGCGCAGCAGCTCCTCGTGGGTGCCCGATTCCTTGATTTCGCCCTTGTCGAGCACGATGATCTGGTCGGCTTTCTGGATGGTGCTCAGGCGGTGGGCAATGACGAGGCTGGTGCGGCCCTGCATGAGCTTCTCGATGGCCTGCTGAATCAGCTCCTCCGTCTCGGAATCGACCGACGAGGTGGCCTCGTCGAGAATGATGATGCGGGGCTGGTAGACCATGGCCCGCACGAAGCTGATGAGCTGGCGCTGGCCCACCGAGAGCGTGGCCCCGCGCTCCATCACGGCGTAATCGAGGGCGCCGGGCAGGCGCTCGATAAAGCGGCGGGCGCCCACCAAATCGGCGGCCTCCCAGATTTGCGCGTCGGTGATGTCGGTTTTGCCGAGCGTGATGTTGTCGCGGATGGTGCCGGCAAACAGGAACACGTCCTGGAGCACGACGCCGATGTGGCGGCGCAGGTCCTTGAGGTCGTACTCGCGCAGGTCGTGGCCATCGATGCGGATGGTGCCTTTATTGATTTCGTAGAAGCGGCTGAGCAGGTTGATGATGCTGGTTTTGCCTGCCCCGGTGGCCCCCACGAAGGCGTAGGTCTGCCCGGCCTTGATGTCGAAGTTCACGTCGCGCAGCACCCAGTCCTCGTCGTTGTAGGCAAACCAGACGTGCTCGAACTGCACGTCGCCGCGCAGCTGCTCGGGAATGTAAGTGCCATTGTCGGCCATGAGCTCCTTGCTGTCGAGCAGCTTGAGCAGGCGCTCGGTGCTCACCAGACCCAGTTGCAGGGTGTTGAAGCGGTCGGCAATCTGGCGGATGGGCCGGAAGAACAGGGCGTTGTACATGATGAAGGCGATGAGGGCGCCCTTGGAAATCGTGCCCTCAATCTGGCCCTGGGCGGCGTACCACACCAGCAGACCCACGCCGGCGGCGGCCAGCACCTCGGCCACCGGGAAGTAGATGCTGTAGTAGAGCACCGAGCGGATGTTGGCGCGGGTGTGCTCCTGGTTGATCTTCTCAAACTTGCGAAACTCGCGCTCCTCGTTGTTGAAGATCTGCACCACGTTCATGCCCGTCAGGTGCTCCTGCACGAAGGAGTTGAGGCTGGACACGGCCGTGCGCACCTCCTGAAACGACTGCTTGATCTTCTCCTTGAACACGTAGGTGCTGAAGAGCAGGGGCGGAATCACCGACAGGCTGATGAGCGTCAGCCGCCAGTCGATGTAGAACATGAAGCCCACGATGAACACGAGCTGCAGAATGTCGCCAATCATGGCCGCCAGCCCCTCGCTGAACACATCGGACAGCGTTTCCACGTCGGAGATATTACGGGTCACGAGCTGGCCGATGGGCGTGCGGTCGAAGAACTTGAGGCGCAGGTCCAGAATGTGGCGGTAGAGGTCGACGCGGATGTCGCGCACGATGTACTGGCCCAGCCAGCCCCCGAAGTAGGTTTGCAGGTAGCTGACGATGGCGTGGCCCACGAGCAGCACCAGCAGCAGCCCGAACATGCGGTTCAGCCCCGCCCAGTCGCCCTCCTCAATGGTGATATCGACCATGCGCTGAATCAGGAAGGGGCGCAAGGTGCCCAGCGCCGCCGTGGCGATGGTGAGGAAGATCAGGAAGTAAAAGACGCGCCGGTAGGGCCGCACGTACCTGAACAGCCGGCGCAGCACCTGCCAGTCGAATACGTTGCCGGTTTTGGTGGCGGGGGTAGCTTGCTCCATTTCGGATTTTCTAAGGGACTGCAAAGGTAACCAGCCGGCCGCCGGATTGTGAGAAGTTGGAACGATGTAGGGGCGCGTTGCGCGCGCCCGCCGTTGCACGCCCCATTCCCACACCAGTACGAGTCGTGCAACGACGGGCGCGCGCAACGCGCCCCTACCCCGCGAAATACGGCAACCCCGCCGGCAACTCCTGGCCACCTACCAGCTCGGCCGGGTACTCTACGCGGCACAGGAACAGACCGTTGGCCAGGGCCGCACCGCTGGCGTGCACGCGGTTGAGGCTGCGGAAGACTTCCCCGAACTGCTCGGGGCTCATTTTGCCCCGGCCCACGCTCAGCAGCGTGCCCACCACCAGCCGCACCATGCCCCGCACGAAGCGGTTGGCCCGGATGCGGAACACCAGCCCGCCCGGCTCCTCGTGCCAGCCGGCCTCAAAACAAGTGCAGACGTAGTGCTTCTCGCTGCCTTTCACCTTGGAAAAGCTGGTGAAATCGTGGGTACCCAGCAGGTGAGCGGCGGCCTCGTTCATGGCGGCCAGGTCGGGGGCGCGGTCGAGGTAGAGGCTGAAGCGGGTGGCGAAGGGGTCGGGCAGCAGGCGCACGTGGTACTCGTAGGTGCGGATTTTGGCGTGGTAGCGGGCGTGGGCATCGGGCGGCACGGGGTGCAGCACCTGGCACCTGATGCCCACCGGCAGGGCCCGGTTGAGGCGGTAGAGCAGCGTGGGCACATCGAGGCCCGCCGGCAGCTCGGCATCGAAGTGGGCTACCTGGTGGCTGGCATGCACCCCCGAATCGGTACGGCCGCTGCCCAGGCAGTACACCGGCTGGCGCAGCACCTGGCTCAGGCAGCGGTCCAGTTCCTGCTGCACCGTGCTCACGCCCGGCTGAATCTGCCAGCCGTGGTAGTCGGTGCCATCGTAGGACAGGTGCAGGAAGTAGCGCATATTTTTTTTAAGCTGTTAGCTGATAGCTAGTAGCGCGAAGCTCCAGCTTCGCGTTTCGTTGAACGGAATCGTAGCAAAGTCAGCAGCGAAACGCGAAGCTGGAGCTTCGCGCTACTAGCTAACAGCTTAAAAAAACGCTATACCACCAGCGCATAGAGCAGCGAATCCAGGGTTTCGCCATCCTTCACTATGCTCCGGCGCATGCGGGCTTCGAGCTCGTAGCCGGCTTTTTCGAGTACCCGGGCCGAGGCGGGATTAGTGGCAAATATCACTGCATAGAGTCGGCAGACGTCGAACTCGGCTAGCACATAGGCCGAAATGGTTCGCACGGCCGCCGTAGCCAGTCCACGCCCCCAGTAGGCGGGCGTAAGCCAGTACCCGATTTCGGCCGAACGGCGGCGCACGTCGGTTTTGAAGTGGACGCCTACACTGCCTACGGCCTCCCCGTCAGCTTCAATAGCCAGAAACAGGTCGCGGGTGCTATCGGCTACCAGACACAGGAAAAACTCCGCGTCGCTCACCAGGTAAGGATGCGGGAACGAGTCGCGCAGGTGGCGGGCGACGCGCTCATCGTTGGCGTAATGGGCCAGGGCGGGCGCGTCGGCGGAGTTCCAGGGCCGCAGCCGCGCCCCGGGTATCGGCAGTTCCAGCGTTGGGGTCAGCAGCAGATCGGGCATTCGTTGGGGTTTGGGTGAAGAAAGAACGTCATTCTGAGCATGTGGCGCATCAAGCCAGGGACGAAGAATGACGTTCTTTCTTAACCCAAGACTCTACTCACACCTTCTCGTAGATCACGGCGGCGCCCTGGCCTACGCCTACGCACATGGTAGCGAGGCCGTAGCGGACGCCCTCGCGGCGCTGCATCTCGTGGAGCAATGTGGCCGTAATGCGGGCCCCGCTGGCCCCCAGCGGGTGGCCGATGGCAATGGAGCCCCCGTTCACGTTCACCTTGGCCGGATCGAGTTTAAGCTCCCGCATGCAGGCAATGGCCTGGGAGGCGAAGGCTTCGTTGAGCTCGAACAGGTCGATGTCGTCGATGGTAAGGCCGGCGCGTTCCAGCACCTTGCGGGTGGCCGTAATCGGGCCGATACCCATGTAGGCTGGGTCGACGCCTACCACGGCCGAAGCCACCACCCGGGCCATGGGCGTGAGGTTGTACTTTTCGAGCGCCGCTTCGCTTACCACCAGCAGGGCGGCAGCCCCGTCGTTGATGCCGGCCGAGTTGCCGGCCGTTACGGAGCCATCGACCTGGAAGGCCGGGCGCAGCGTGGCCAGCTTATCGAGGCTCGACAGGCGCGGGTGCTCGTCCTGGTCGAAGAGGGCGGAAGCGCCTTTGGGCTTGGGAATGAACACGGGCACGATTTCGCGACGGAAGCGGCCTTTCTCGAAGGCCCGCTGGTACTTGCGCTGCGAGTCGAAGGCGAACTGGTCCTGGTCTTCGCGGCTCACATTGTACTGGCGGGCTACGTTCTCGGCCGTTTCGCCCATAGCGTAGGGGTGGTGCTGCTTCGAGAGCTTGGGGTTGACGAAGCGCCAGCCCAGGGTGGTATCGTGGGCCGTGAAGTCGCGGTCGAAGGCGGTGGCCGACTTGGCCATCACGAAGGGGGCGCGGGTCATGCTCTCGGTGCCGCCGGCCAGGTATACGTCGCCCTCGCCGGCCTTGATGGCCCGCGAAACGTCCATGATGCTTTGCAGGCCCGAGGCGCAGAGGCGGTTGACGGTGGTGCCGGGCACCGTGACGGGCAGCCCGGCCAGCAGGCCGGCCATGCGGGCCACGTTGCGGTTGTCTTCGCCGGCTTGGTTGGCCGCGCCCAGTACCACGTCTTCGATGGCAGCGGGGTCGAGCGAGGGGTTGCGGCGCAACAGCTCGCGCAGCACGTGGGCCGCCATGTCGTCGGGGCGGACGCTGCTGAGCGCGCCGCCGAATTTGCCGATGGGAGTGCGGACGGCATCCACGATATAAGCAGTAGGCATAAGGAAGAATCCGGTTTTCTGGTCGTAGTTGGCTACTTTTGCCGACCCGCGGGGTCGCCTTTTATTCGCCGAAAAGTCAAAACACAAAGATGATACAAAGAATCCAAAGCGTTTTTCTGCTCCTGCTGGCCCTGGCCATGCTCAGCGTGCTGTTCCTGCCCATCTGGAGCAAGTTCGACCCGGCCAGCCAGCGCACCGTAGTGCTCACGGCCACTCAGCTGGCCTTCGAAAAGCCCATGGCCGGCGACCCGGCGCCCATCAACACCTGGGCCATTGCGGCACTGGCGGCGGCTTCGGCGGCGCTGGCCCTGTTCCAGATTTTCCAGTTCCGCAACCGCTTCAACCAGCTCAAGCTGGGCATGCTCAACTTCCTGCTCATTGTGGGCACCATCGGGGCCGGCTTCTACTACTCGGGCCTGGGCGAACGGATGCTCAACATCAAAATGCCCGGCACCTTCGAGGCCGGCTTCTACCTGCCCACCCTGGCCCTGATGCTCAACCTGCTGGCCAGCCGCTTCATCCGCCGCGACGAGCGGCTGGTGCGCAGCATGGACCGGCTGCGGTAGCAGCGACTGCGTGAACGGGTAAAAAAACGTGTCATCCTGAGCGGAGCGAAGGATCCTTCTTACACTTGGACGAGTCGTTGAGACGGCCGTTCAAGCGTAAGAAGGTCCTTCGCTCCGCTCAGGATGACACGTTTTTTTTACCCGTTCACGCAGTTACCGCCTTACAGCCCGCGCACGATATCCAGCAGTTCGTGCTGGGTGGCCTGGGTTTTGTTTTTGGCGTACCAGCCGTGGAGCGCTTCGGCAAATTCCTCGTGGGTGGCGCCGGCCGCTTTCATTTCCAGAAATAGGTCCTGGGCCAGGGCCGGGCGCGGGCCCCAGTTGGTTACTTCGGTCAGCGTATCGGCGTGCAGAATGAGGAGCTTGGGAATGGAGCGGCCGCCATTGGTGAGGTAGTGGTCCATGAGGTCGAGGTTTTCATCGCGCAGCAGGTAGTGGGTGCGGATGCGGCCCTGGCTGGCCTGGGCTATTTTTTCGAGTACCGGCACAATCTGGGCCGCGTCGCCGCACCAGCCTTCCGTGATGATAACCCACTCATAGGTCTGGGTGAGTTCGGCCAGGGCCGCCGTCATCTCGGGCAGCAGTTCGGCCTTTTTGTCGAGGCGCGCCATGCGTTGGATGTTGAGGCGGGCATAGACCGTCAGCTCTTCCGACTGGGTTTCGCCGGTAGTTTTGTTTTCCGTCATCAACTCATCAATCAGCTGGCGGTATTGCGTGTAGGAGTAAGCCGCGGCAAGCTGTTCGGGGCGCAGTACGGGCGGTTGGGCCGGAATGGAAGTTGTCATAGGGAAGAAAAAAGAGTCAGAGAAACAGCGGCTGCCCGAGGCAGAACGCTTGGAGGTTATAACAAACGAAAAACCCTTTCGGTTGGCCGAAGCCACCGAAAGGGTTTTGTCTGTGGGCCGATTAGCGGGCCTTACAGGCTGGGCGCGTCGGCCATTTCGGCCTTCGCCGACAGCTCGCGGCAATAGGTAATAAAGTCGGTGTTGATGGGTTCGAGACCCGCCGCGCGCAACTCCTTGGCCACCTGGGCGCGGTGGTAGTTGCCGTGGATGGGCACGTGGGTCAGCACGTCGGATACCTGGCTGGTATAGCCCTCCCCGATGGAGTTAGTGTACGTGATGAGACGGTGCAATTCCTCCTCGTCTGCATTGATACCGTACTGGTGAAAGCGCTCCGACGTCTGCTCGTGCCAGTGGTGCAAACCGGCCAGATCGTGCTCCTGCCACACTTTCACGGGGCTGGGCGTGTTGGTCAGGCGGCCCAGCCAGATGGCCTGGGCATTGAGTACGTGGCTGAACAGGCGCAACGCGCCGGCGGGCAAAGTAGCGCCCTGGGCCACGAGGCCGTCAAGATGAGCTGAGCAGGGTTTCATTGGCCCACACACCGTAGGCCCCCAGCTTTTCATTGGTGTTAATCATTCTATTGAAAGGTGAGATGTAAGACGTAAGAAGGGAGACCTGGGGAGGCAGAAAGTGGAGCCGGGCCATGCCACCTCCCTTCTCACCTCTTATACCTCCCTTCTAAAAAAGGCTACCGGGGGTCCTGCCAGACGAGCTTTTCCTCGGTGCGCGTTTCGCTGAAATCGCCACACTTGCCGTCGCCACGGCCCGTGAGGCCGCCTTCGGGGTGGCAGAGCAGCTGGCCGGCCGCGTTGTAGAGGTTGGTGAACTGGTCGCAGCAGGGCGTGCTTTCGTGGTAGACCGTGAGGCCGTTGTACTGGTAGCTGTAGATGTGGATGGGCGGGTTGGCCTTTTCGGCCTTGGAATGCTGGCGAATCTTGGCTTCCAGCCATTCGGGGCGCTTCGTCTTGTCGAAGGCCGCGGCCGTGGTGGGCGTTGGTTCGATGGTATTGGCGCTGGTAGGAGCTGGCGTCGAGGCCCCGCCAACCACCCCGGTCTGGGGCGGATCGGTGGGCGTCGTAACGGCTACACCGCGCTGGCAAGCGGTAGAATTGAACAGTACGGCGGCCAAGGGCAGGGCCAGAGACAAGGCAATTCGCATAGAAGCAGGTGATGGGAGGGAAATGAACCCCCACCGGGGGCAAGCAGGAAGGCTGGTTACCCCCTGCCCGAAGGTACGAAGCCCTGCCGTAGTTCGTTGGGAACGGCCACCGAAAAGACCGGCCTTCGGCCCTACCGCCCAGCCCGAAAATGCAGCAAGTAGGGCCCAAACACGAGCAACCCCACCACCAGCGCGGCCAGCGCCACCACGAGCACGGCCCCGGCGGCCACATCCTTGGCGCGGCCCGCCAGCGGGTGGTACTCCGGCGACACCAGGTCCACGACGGCCTCCACGGCCGTGTTCAGCAGTTCGGCGCCCCACACGGCCCCCACGCTCAAAGCCACAGCCACCCACTCCCAGCGGGCCAGCCCGCAGTAAAGCCCCAGCCCCAGCACCGCGGCCGTAGCGGCGGCATGAAACCAAAGGTGCACTTCGGTGCGCAGCGCCGCCCCTACCCCCCGAAAGGCATGGCCAAAGCTGGCCGCCCGCCGCCGAAGCAAGGCCTCCCGGCGCGCAGCAGGGGCCGGGGGCTTAGCCACGGCCGCCGTCGCCCGAGGTCTGGCCGAAAACGCCGGCCCGCAGCTCGTTCCAGTCGGGCCGGATGATGCTGAAAATAACCGTGTCGCGGCGGCGGCCGCCCTGGGTGTAGCGGTGGCTGCGCAGCGTACCCTCCTCAGTGGCCCCGAGCCGGCGCATGGCCTCCCGCGACTTCTGGTTGCGGGCGTCGGTTTCCAGCTCCACCCGCTCGCAACCCAGCTCCTCGAAAGCGTAGTGCAGCAGCAGATACTTGCAGGCCCGGTTCAGGCCCGTGCGCTGGAACTCGGTGCCCACCCAAGTGTAGCCAATGCTGATGCGGGCTTCCTCGGGATGCACGTTGTAGAAGCTGGTGCTGCCGGCCACCAACCCGGTATTCTTATCAATGATGAGAAAAGGATAACGGGTTTCCTGCTCGCGGCCTTCCAGGGCCTGGGCGATGTAGGCGGCAAGGCCAATGGCATCGTCGGCACGGGTGAGGGTGTAGGTCCACAGCTCGGGGTCGGCGGCCACAGACTGCAGGGCCTCGTAGTCGGCGGTAGTCAGGGGGCGCAACTGCACCCGGTCGTTTTCGAGGATGATATTCTGGGAGAAATCCATGCGGCAGAAATCAGCGGGTAAGAAGGTAAAGATGCCCCAAAAAACGGAAGCCGCCACCCCGGGCGGGGCAGCGGCTTCCGTTTATTTGGCCAGGGAGCACCAATTACATCCCCACCATTTCCTCAGGCTTCATCCAGGCATCGAAATCTTCGGCCGTAATGTAGCCGAGCTCGATGGCGGTTTCCTTGAGAGTTGAGCCGTTTTTGTGGGCCGTCTGGGCAATTTCGGCGGCTTTGTAGTAGCCGATGTGCGGGTTGAGGGCCGTTACCAGCATCAGGCTGCTGTTGACGTGCTTCTTGATGTTGGCTTCGAGGGGCTCGATGCCTACGGCGCACTTGTCGTTGAAGCTCACGCAGGCGTCGCCGATGAGGCGGGCCGAGTGCAGGAAGTTGAAAATCATCATCGGCTTGAACACGTTCAGCTCGAAGTGGCCGTTCATGCCGCCGATGTTGATAGCCACGTCGTTGCCCATTACCTGGGCCGCTACCATCGTCAGGGCCTCGCACTGGGTGGGGTTCACCTTGCCGGGCATGATGCTGGAGCCGGGCTCGTTGTCGGGGATGTGCAGCTCGCCGATGCCGGCGCGCGGGCCCGAAGCCAGCAGGCGGATGTCGTTGCCGATTTTCATCAGCGAGGCCGCCACCGTTTTCAGGGCACCGTGGGCTTCCACAATGGCGTCGTGGGCGGCCAGGGCCTCAAACTTGTTTTCGGCCGTGATGAAGGGCAGGCCGGTGAGCTGGGCAATGTGGCGGGCTACGTTTTCGGAGTAGCCGGCGGGCGTGTTGATGCCCGTGCCGACGGCCGTGCCGCCCAGGGCCAGCTCGCTCAGGTGGGCCAGCGTGTTGCGGATGGCGCGCAGGCCGTGGTCGAGCTGCGACACGTAGCCCGAAAACTCCTGGCCCACCGTGAGCGGGGTGGCATCCATGAGGTGGGTGCGCCCGATCTTCACGATGTGCATGAACTTCTCGCTTTTGCTGCGCAGCGTGTCGCGCAGCATCTCGATGCCCGGGATGGTGGTTTCCATCAGCATCTTGTAGGCCGCGATGTGCATGGCCGTCGGGAAGGTGTCGTTGCTGCTCTGGCTCTTGTTGACGTCGTCGTTGGGAGCCAGCACTTTCTTCTCGTCGGCCAGGCTGCCGCCCTGCAGCACGTGGCCGCGGTAGGCAATCACCTCGTTCACGTTCATGTTGCTCTGGGTGCCCGAGCCGGTCTGCCACACCACCAGCGGAAACTGGTCGTCGAGCTTGCCTTCCAGAATTTCGTCGGCCACGCGGCCAATCAGCGCGGCCTTGTCGGCGTCGAGCACCCCGGCTTCCTGGTTGGTGAGGGCGGCGGCTTTCTTGAGGTAAGCGAAGGCGCGGATAATTTCCAGCGGCATCCGGTTGGTGTCCTGGGCGATGCGGAAGTTATCGATGCTACGCTGGGTCTGGGCCCCGTAATACGCGTCGGCCGGCACCTGCACGGTGCCCATCGTGTCTTTTTCCTGGCGGAATTGGGTCATGATCGGAAGTAGAAAGTAGGTAAACGAGGAGGTAGATACCGGGGCAAAAGTACGCAACCCGGCGCGAGCCACCGAACCGGGCCCCAGACTGCGGCGCACGGGCCTAAAAAGTGGTTTTCGGCCGGCCGATTGTCCACGGACAGGCCGGGCACCGTAGAACGGCTTAGCATCAACGGCTGAGCGTGGCGGCACCTGCTCAACCGACCGGACCGGCGCCATATCGGCTTCGGGACCCCGGCCGGCTGGAAACCGCGCTGCTTGCCTGCCCTGTGCTGATAGTATGAAGTAGTTTTTTCTGATTTCGCGGCCGACTGTCATTTTCTCCTTCGGCTGCTATTCACCCAACCCTTTATTGCCATGAACACCACGTTCGAAAACGAATCCGACGCCCTCTCCACTTCCTCCGGCAAGCCCACCACGGCCCAGGATGCTGCCATTACCCCCCCGCACACCGAAAACAAAGAGGCGCCGGCCCCCAATAAAGACAAGTCGGCTGCCGCTGAAGAAGGTACGCCCGTACCCACCGAAGGCAACGGCACGCCCGATTACAGCCACATCGAAATTAAAACCGAGTCGGACCTGCCCACGCCCGATAAGGCCGGCGGCAGCGCCACTGCCCCCGAAAGCGGCGGCGGCTACAGCGGCTAGGTTTTTAGCTGTTAGCAAAAGAACGTCATTCAGAGCGCAGCGAAGAATCTCGCGTGCTAATCGTTGAAACAACTCTCAACGACAGCACGCGAGATTCTTCGCTGCGCTCTGAATGACGTTCTTTTGCTATTAACCAACCCTCATCTTTTATCCAACTCAAACGGCACGTTGAGCTCGACTTTGCGGGCGATGCGGCGGTTGTTCTGCACGCCGGGAAACCAGGCGGGGCCTTCCCTGAGCAGGCGGATGGCCTCTTCGTCGCACTCGGGCGAGAGTTTGCTGACCACCCGCACGTCGGATATTTTTCCGTCGGTGCCCACCACGAACTGGAGGCGCACATAGCCTTGCAGCTGTTTTCGCGGGCCTTTTCGGGGTAGTCGAGGCTGTCGCGCAGGTACTGGCGGAAGGCCGGATAGCCCCCGGCCGGCAGCGGCCCTACGCTGGGCAGGCCCGGCGGTGCTTCGCGCCGCACTACCACCACCTCGCTGAGCTGCTTGGTATCGGGGGCCAGGGCCAGGGCGAGCGTCGAATCGGTGGGGCGCAGGGCCCGGGTTTGGGTGGTATAGCCGATAGAGCTAATGGCCAGCTGACTTGCCAACGGCGGTACTGCCAGGGTAAATTGTCCGTCGGCATCGGTAGAAACGCCGGTTTTGGTACCGGGCACCAGCACTGTGGCGCCGGGCACGGGCTGGCCGGCCTGGTCGGTGATGCGGCCCTGCACCGTGCGGGTAACAGCGGCCGTACTCGGTTCGGCAGCGGCCAGATCGGGGGCCGCCGCAGGAAGCGGGGCGCTTTTGGCGGTGCGGGCCTGCTTGCTGGTTTCGCTGGTAGCAGCGGCCACTACGGGAGCGGCCGCCGTAGTACCCGGTTCTGAGCTTGCCTGGTCGGCTACTGCTACGTCTACCGCTACGTCGGCGGCAGCCAGTCGCGGATGCCGGCTACGGGCACCTTCCTTGCCACGGCCACGGTCTACCGGTAACCGGCGCGGCGCGGCCGCCGGCCGGACTGCTGCCACCTCGGGTACGGCCGACGCCAACGGGGCAGCCGTTGGGGCAGCTGGCTCCGCCATCAGGGTAGCTCCGCCCAGGTCGGATGCTTTCAGATCGGACGCCGACTTAGGGGCTACATTCTTTTTTTCTTGGGTTTGCTGAGAGCGGGAGGCTACTTCGGGGTTTGCTCCGGGGCTGCGGCTCAGTAGCAGCCAGGCGGCCAAACCGAGGGTAAACAACAGGGCCGCGGCCGCCGCCAACGGCCGCCAGTTCCAGCGGGGGCGCATTACCACTCCGGCCGGGGCTTCATCGGCCAACTCGGCTACCCGGGCGTGCAGGCGGTAGCGCAGCTCGGCGAGGCTGGCATCGGTAACGGCGGCAGGCCGGATTTCGAGGCCTTCGAGCACATCGGCGCAAAGGTCGCATTCCAGCGTATGGGCCTCCACGGCGTGCTCCTCGGCCGGCGGTAGCTCACCGGCCACGTACCGGCGCAGCAGCTCCGTCGGCAGGTGCCGGAACGGAGCAGGGGCGGGAGCAGCAGGAAAGTCAGGGCGTGGCATGGGGCGTGGCAGGCTGGAGGTGGCGGCGTAGGTTGCGCTTGCCGTTCTGGAGGTGGCTTTTAACGGCGTTCAGCGCGAGGCCGGTGAGGGCGGCTACTTCGCGGTAGCTTTTCTTTTCGAGGTAAAACAGCTCCAGACACTGGCGCTGACCGGGGGGTAATTCGGAGAGGGTTTGTTCGAGCCGCTGGAGCTGCTGTTCGTGGTCCTCGGCTTCGGCAGCCTCGTCGTTGGGAGGTTGATGCCGGGCGGCCGCCGATTCCATACCGGCGGCATCGGGGAAATGCACCACCAGCGCCCCGCCCGCCGCGGGGCCGGCCCGCTGCCGGGCCCGCAGCACCATCAGGCAGTGGTTGCGGGCGGTAGCGGCCAGCCAGGGCGGAAAATTTTCTACTTCGTGCCGGCGCAGTTTCTCCACCAACTGCTCAAAAAGCTGCATTACGGCATCCTGGGCGTCGGCCTCGTCGCGTAGGTAGCGGCGGGCAACAGCCAGCACGGTCGCCATATGCCGCTCGTACAGCATGCCCACATCGTGCACGTCGCCCTGGGCGTGGTAGCGCCGCAGCAGTTCCGCATCGGAAAGCTCGGCAGCAGGCGCAGGACGGCGGGAAAACATGCGGGAAGTAAAGAAAATAAAGCCGAAAGGCCGGCGGCCAAACGCCAACGCCGCCGAACAAACCCGGCAGGGCCATTCGGCGGCGTTGTGCGTTTGGCCAGCCGGCCTTTCAGCTTTATTGCTTAACGGGCAGCGTGCTGCTGTACGTGTTGGCTTTGCCGAACGATTCCTTGATTTCGTCGATGGCCGCGCGGCTGCTCAGGCGCTTGGGGCGGGTGTTGAGGAAGGTCCCGTCCTCAGCCAGCAGAAAGTAAGTAGGCACGTCCTGGACGCCGTAGGCGCGGGCCATGGCCGAGCGCAGCCCCCCGCTGGTCCGCACATGAACGCCGGGCAGGCGCTTACTAATGACCAGCTGCTTCCAGGCACCCTCGTTTTCGTCGAGGGCCACGTTGAGGAAGACGATGTTCTTGCCCTCGAACTTCTTGGCCAGGTCGGCAGCGTAGGGCAAATCGCGCAGGGCCAGGCCGCTGGTCGTGCGCCAGAAATTGAGGTACACCAACTTACCGGCAAACTGCGCCAGACTCACCGTGTCGCCGGTCGTGGATACGAGCCGGAAATCGGGGGCCGGGGCGCCAATAGCAAACTCCTTGTGGCTTTCAAAATCGGCCTTAAGCACCGGGTAGTACTCATTGGCCGGGTCTATGCTCTGGAAGCTTTCCAGCATGGCCGCCGACTGCCGGATGTGCCCGAAGCGGAACGACTCCTTCAGAATCCGCCCCATCACGATGGGCTTGATCTTGCCGCTGAGCTTCTTGTTGGCCAGCTCATAGCACACCTGGTAAAAGTCGGGGTCGGTGCGCTGCTTGCCCTCGGCAATGGCCAGGTGATGGATGTAGTTGAGCAAAAACTCCTGGTAAAGGCCGTTGCGAATGGCCTGAGGGTTCTCAATCAGGGCCTTGTCATTGATAAAATCGTAGTAATTGGGCGACATTTTCAACCGGCCCTCCGTGGCTACCACCTGCTCGCGCAGGTCCTGGAACGTGAGCCGGTCGTTGGCGTAGCTATAGTTGATTTGTGCCAGCACATAGTCCTTGAAGGCCGGGCTCAGGCCCTGCGTTCCGTTTTCCATGAACTTAAGCTCCTCCTTGCGGCGGTAGTCGAGAAAGGACAGGAAGGGCGACTCATAAAACATGATGTTGTCGGGCAACACCTGAAAACCATCGTTTTCCACGAATTTGTCGCCCAATTCGGCCAGGAAGCTGCTGGCTTCCGCTCCGCGGCCCTTGTAGCGAACGGAGCCGGCCAGATCGGAATCCTTGAACCGGATGTCAATCTGGTTGCCGGGTTCGAGGAACATTTCCGTTACGTCGTCGCCATATACCAGCTCGGCGCGGGTAGGGCCCTCAATGGTCAGGGCCATCCGAAACTCGCCCTTGCTGTCGAGGCGGGCGTACGTGATTTGCTCGTGAGCCTCCAGGGGGTTTTCGCGCACCGATACGGCCACGGTGTCGGAGGTCAGACGGCCGGATACTTTACCGGTTAGGACTACTGTGCCCTGGGCCCACCCCAACACCGGCGCCAGCAGTAGGCCGGCCCAGATCAGGAACGTAGTGAAGGTGAGTCGAAAGGTCATCGGAAGGAGCGGTTGTGGGTAGTAGGGAGCCCGGTGGGCCAGTTCGGAGAGCGGGCGCCTGGGGGCGCATCAGTTGTAATTCGCGGTAAAAGTCAATCCGTGTTCGAAGATACGCCGGAATAAGGCACATTGCCCAACGCCACGAATTTCTTTTTCAGCTGTGGCCCGGGGCAAGCCAAAGTTTTATACAATGCCCCAGGCGCGACAGTATCAAGCAGGCAAAAAACAGCACTATACCGATACATGCTGCTGCTTGCAACCACTAAGCTGCTCGCCCCATTTTGGAGCCCCGTTAGCCAAACAAGCCCGTCAGCACCTCGTCGAGCCGGCCGGCGGGGTGCACCCGGATGCCGTAGCGGGCCAGATCGAGGCCTTTGGCATTAAACTGCGAAATGTACATTTCCGCAAAGCCCAGTTTCTCGGCCTCGCTCAACCGCTGGTCGAGCCGGCTCACGGCCCTGATTTCGCCGCTCAGCCCTACCTCCGCCGCCAGGCAGATTTCGCCCCGAATGGGCACGTCGTTGAGGGAGCTGACGACGGCCGCGCACACGGCTAAGTCCAAGGCCGGATCTTCGAGGCGCAGCCCCCCGGCAATGTTAAGAAACACGTCGTGCTGGCCCAGGCGCAGGCCGCTGCGCTTTTCCAGCACGGCCAGCAGCATCTGCAGGCGCTTGCTGTCGAAGCCGGTGGCCGAGCGCTGGGGCGTGCCGTAGGTGGCGGGCGTTACGAGGGCCTGCACTTCCACCAGCAGCGGGCGGTTGCCTTCCAGCGTGGCCCCGATGGCCAGCCCGCTCAGGATTTCGGTGCGCTGCGAAAGCAGGATTTCGCTTGGGTTGCTTACCTGCCGCAGGCCCGCGCCCTGCATCTCGTAAATGCCCAACTCGGAGGTCGAGCCGAATCGGTTTTTAATGGTGCGCAGAATCCGGTAGGTCAGGTGCCGGTCGCCCTCGAACTGGAGCACCGTATCGACCATGTGCTCCAATATTTTGGGGCCCGCAATGGAGCCGTCCTTGGTGATGTGGCCGATGAGCAGCACCGGCACGCCGGTATCCTTGGCGTACTTGAGCAGCTCGGTGGTGCACTCGCGCACCTGGCTCACGGAGCCCGCCCCCGACTCGACCAATGTGCTGTGCAGGGTCTGGATGGAATCGACCACCACCACATTGGGCTGAAGCTGGTCGATCTGGCGGAAGATGTTCTGGGTGTTGGTTTCGGTGAGGATATAGAGGCCCTCGTGCTGGCGGCCCAGGCGCTCGGCCCGCATCTTGATCTGCTGCTCGCTTTCCTCGCCACTGACATAGAGAATGCGCAACCCACTGAGCTGCATAGCAATCTGGAGCATGAGCGTGCTTTTGCCGATGCCCGGCTCGCCGCCGATAAGCACCAGTGAGCCCGGCACCAGCCCGCCGCCCAGCACCCGGTTCAGTTCGTCGTCGTGGGTGTTAAGGCGCGACTCTTCCTCGTAGTGGATTTCGCCCAGGGCCTTGGGCTTGGCTGCTTTTGAGGTGGTGCCCACCGATGAGGAGGCTTTCCAGGCGTTGGCGGCCGTGTTGGGGTCGGTTTTCTCGACCACTTCCTCCACGTAGGTGTTCCACTCGCCGCAGCTGGGGCAGCGGCCAATCCATTTAGCCGACTGCGCACCGCAGTTCTGGCAGAAA
This sequence comes from uncultured Cytophagales bacterium, assembly GCA_963711295.1. Taxonomy (GTDB): domain Bacteria; phylum Bacteroidota; class Bacteroidia; order Cytophagales; family Hymenobacteraceae; genus Hymenobacter. The sequence continues at coordinate 167,359 of CAVQDF010000001.1, read as the reverse complement.
TACAGGGTTTTTACTTTGGCCATGCCGGGAAACCGATTTGATAAGAGAGCAGAAAGCTAATAAATGCAGCAGAAAGCCAAAAAGTTTGGCAAGAAACATCTTTAATAGATGGGGGGTAGTGGAAGGGGCGGGAAGTATTTTCAGGCTCCGTCCGTCAGCCTCTCCGTAGACAGACTACCGCCACCCCGCGCCGGTTTTCCCCCTTAGCCCTTCCACCATGCCGCTCCCCGACGACCTGACCCGCATTGACCTGTTCGCCGATTTGCCTGCCGGGGTGCTGACCTGGCTGGCCGAGCACGGGGAGCGGCGCAGCTACCCCGCCGAAACCATCATCAGCCGCCCCGGCGACGAGGCCGATTACCTGATGGCGGTGCTGGCCGGATCCATGCAATACTACACCGTGCGGGCCGGCAACCGGGAACCGGTTTTCCGCTTAGAGGCGGGCCAGATCGGGGGCGTGCTGCCCTACTCGCGGCTGCGCGTGATTAAGGGCGAAGGCATTGCGGTAGGCGAAACCGACCTGTTTTTGCTCCATCGAGACCAGTTTCCGGCCCTCGAACAGGTCAGCCCCGAATTGGTACAACGCCTGGTGAGTGCCATGAGCGACCGGGCCCGCCTGGAAGCCCGCGGCCAGGAGCGCGACGATAAGCTCCGGGCCCTGGGAAAGCTGTCGGCCGGGCTGGCCCACGAGCTCAACAACCCCGCCGCTGCCATTGCCCGCGCCGCCGAGGGGCTGGCCCGCAACCTGCGCGGCCGCCCCGACCTGCTGACGTCCCTGCTGCTGCACTGCCCCACCACCGTAGCCCTTACTGCCCTCACGAAGCTGAGCACCCCGGCGCCCACGGCCTCGCCCCTGAGCGGGCTGGAGCGAGCCGACGCCGAGGACGAGCTGGCCGACTGGCTCGAAAACGAGGGCGTAACCGATGCCTACCACCTGGCCGCCGGCCTGCTCGACGCGGGCCTCGGCCGCTCGGCCCTCGAACCGGCCCTCGAAGACTGGGAGCCCGATGCCCGCCCCGCCGCCCTGGCCTGGCTGGAAAGCCAGCTCACGGCCCGCCGGCTGGTGCAGGACGTGCAGGAGGCCGGCTCCCGCATCAGCACGTTGGTGGCCAATGTGAAAACCTACAGCCACATGGACCGGGGCCAGGCTTTCGCACCCCTCGACGTGCCGGCCGGCCTCGAAAGCACCCTCAACATCCTGGGCTACGCCCTGCGCGAAAAGAAGATTGAGCTGGTCCGCGACTACGCCCCCGCCCTGCCGCCGGTGCGCGGCCAGGTCAGCAGCCTCAACCAGGTCTGGACCAACCTGCTCGACAACGCCATCGATGCGCTGCCATCCGGCGGCACGCTCACGGTGCGCACCCGGGCCGAGGCCGGGTTCGTGCGCGTGTTCATCATCGACAACGGCCCGGGCATTGCGCCCGAGCTGCTGCCGCGCGTGCTGGAGCCGTTTTTCACGACCAAGCCCGCCGGCGAAGGCAGTGGCCTGGGCCTCGATATTGCTTTGCGCATCGTGGAGCAGCACGGCGGCCGCCTGGAAATCAAGTCCGAGCCCGGCCACACCGAATTCAGCGTCTGGCTGCCGGTAAGCGGTGAATGAGTGAGTGAGTGAAGTGAGTGAATAAAAAACGTCATCCGGAGCGGAGCGAAGGACCTTGTGCCATCTGGCTTGGTTGGTACAAGGTCCTTCGCTCCGCTCAGGATGACAGATTGTTGCCTGAGAACCCCAACATCCCAGACCCCAAATCATGAAAAAGCCCGTACTGCTGTGCATTGACGACGACCCGCAGGTGCTCAACGCCATCGAGCGGGACCTGCGGCAGGAATTCCGGCGCGACTACCGGGTACTGCGCGCTGCCTCGGGCGAGGAGGCCCTGGCCACCATCCGGGAGCTGCGCGACCGGGAGGAGCCGCTGGCCCTGATTCTGGCCGACCAGCGGATGCCAGGTATGGAGGGCGTGGAGGTGCTCACCCGGGCCCGGGAGTTCTTCCCCGATGCCAAGCGCGTGCTGCTCACGGCCTATGCCGATACCGAGGCCGCCATCCGGGCCATCAACTCGGCCCGCCTCGACCACTACCTGATGAAGCCCTGGGACCCGCCCGAGCAGCTGCTTTATCCCACCCTCCACGATTTGTTGGCCGCCTGGCAGCGGGCCTACAAGCCGCCGTTCGGGGGCGTGCGCCTGATTGGGTTTCAATGGTCGCCCCGCTCCCACGACCTCAAGGACTTCCTGGCCGGCTACATGGTGAGCTACCAGTGGCTCGATTTCGAAACTGACGCCGAGGCCCAGGCCCTGCTGGCCCGCAAGGAGCTCAGCCCCTCCGATCTGCCCGTGGTGATTCTGGAGGACGGCACCGCCCTGGCCAAGCCCACGCCCACGGAGGTAGCCACCCGCATCGGTCTCACGGTGCAGGCTTCCCAGGACCTCTACGACGTGATAGTAATCGGGGGCGGACCGGCCGGGCTGGCGGCCGGGGTGTACGGGGCTTCCGAGGGGCTGAAAACCCTGGTCATTGAGCGCCAGACGCCCGGCGGTCAGGCTGGCACCAGCTCCCGCATCGAGAACTACCTGGGCTTCCCGACGGGCCTGAGCGGCAGCGAGCTGGCGCACCGGGCCTGGGCGCAGGCCGTGCGCCTCGGGGCCGAAATTCTGGCCCCCCAGGAAGTAACCAACCTCTGCGTGCAGGACGGCTACAAGGTGCTCACTCTCACCGATGGCAGCGAGGTGCGCACCCGGGCGGTGGTCCTGACCACCGGCGTGAGCTACCGCACCCTTGCAGTGCCCGGCATCGACCGGCTCAGCGGGGCGGGTGTGTACTACGGGGCCGCCCGCACCGAGGCCCGTTCCTGCGACCAGCAGGACGTGTACGTCGTGGGCGGGGGCAACTCGGCGGGGCAGGCGGCTATGTACCTGGCCACCTACGCCCGCCGGGTGTTTATCCTGATTAGGGGTGAAAGCCTGGCTGCCAGCATGTCGGCTTACCTCATCGAGCAAATCGGGCAGACCGACAACATCGAGCTGCTACCTTTCACGGAGGTCACGGAAGTCTGTGGGCAGGATTATCTGGAGGAAGTCGTTATCAGCCGGCAGGGCGAAGTGGAGCGGCGGCCGGCCCGGGCGCTGTTCGTGTTCATCGGGGCCAAGCCCAGCACCGAATGGGTTTGCGATACGGTAGTCTGCGACAGCAAAGGCTTTCTGCTCACGGGCCGCGACCTGATTACCGACCCGCGCTACGCCACCACCTGGCAGCACCCGCGCCGCGAGCCCTACCTGCTCGAAACCTGCGTGCCCGGCGTGTTCGCGGCCGGCGACAGCCGGGCGGGCGCCATGGCGCGGGTGGCCTCGGCGGTGGGCGAGGGCAGTATGGCCATCAAGTTCGTGCATCAGTACCTCGATGAGTAGGGTCGCCGGTTTTTTTCCGGGAAACTTCCCTTTTTCTTCAGAATGTCTTCAGATTTAATTTTATCGTCCGGTTTTGGTTAAACCCCTTTTCCGCCGGAAACTCCGAATCCTAAAACCGCGTCACGAAGTTTCAAAGCCCTTTTTCGGCCAAACAAGTCGGTATACAGAACAGTATAACGCCCTAAGGTCCGCGCCCTGACTGGCAGCGGACACTGGATGTCAGGGTTTTTGTGCCGAAGTGTATGCGTTCTTTTTTTCAGAAATTTTCGAGGCCGGCCGTGCTGGCCGGCGCGGCAGCGCTGCTGCTGAGCGGCTGCGAGCTGGTCGAATTCAGCCCCAACGACCACCGCGGCCCCTCCGACCAGAAAGACCTGACGGCCAAGAACCTGGCCCGCCTGGCCGAAGCTCCGCTGCCAGCCGACGACACGTTGCGCTTCGTGTTCAGCGGCGACTCGCAGCGGTTCTACGACGATGTGGAAGACTTGGTCAAGAGCGTTAATCAGCAGCCCGGCATCCGGTTTCTGCTGGTCAGCGGCGACATTTCCGACTTTGGACTGGCCCGCGAAATGCGCTGGATTGATGACCAGCTGCGCCAGCTGAACGTGCCCTACCTGACCGTTATCGGCAACCACGACCACGTGGCGAACGGCCGCGAGGCCTACCAGCAGATTTTCGGGCCCCTGAACTACTCGTTCGTGTTCGGCGACACCAAGTTTGTGATGACCGATACCAACGGCCGCGAGTACAATTTCAACGGCCAGGTGCCCGACATGCCCTGGGTACGCCAGCAGCTGAGCGACCAGACGGTGCGTCGCCACGTTATCATGTCGCATGTGCCGCCTCAGGATGAGGACTTCGACCCGGCCGTGCGCAACGCCTATACGACTGCCCTGCGCGAAGATCCGCGCCTGGTATTCGAAATGAACGGCCACCGCCACGATTACGGTATTAGCCAGCCTTTCGACGACGGCGTAACCTACGTAAACTCCTACGCTTTCGAGAAGCGCCAGTACCTGATTGTGACGGTGTGGGGCGACAAGCAGTTTCGGCTTAAGCAAGTGTCTTTCTGATGAGTAGCGCCCTTCTGACAACATGGCTTAAGCCGCACATGCTGCTGCCGACTCTATTGGCCCTGCCCCTGCTAGCCAAGGCGGCCCCCACGGATACCGACTCGCTGGCCGGGCCTAACCGACGCGCGGGCCAGCCCACGGCCCCGCGGCCCTGGTACCGCCCCCACCACCTGACGGTGCAAACCGGCGGCGGGGTAGGCATGGTCAGCGTCGGCACGGGACTGAGCTTCGCCCACAACCGGCTTGACCTCGATGTGCTGGCGGGATACGTGCCGCGCCAGCACGCCGGCACCACCCTGTCTGTGGTGGCGGCGAAGGCCAAGTACTCGCCCTGGAAGCTGCCCCTGGCCTCCCGACTGGCCCTGACGCCGCTATCGGTGGGCGTTTACACGAGCTACACCATGGGCCTGCGCAACCCCGGCAAGCCCGACCAGTACCCCGACGACTACTACTGGTTTTCGAACACCGTGCGGGTAGGCCCGGTGCTGGGCAGCGGCCTGAGCTACGCGCTGCCGCCCACCGCCGCAGGGCACTCCCGCAGCCTCACGGCCTATTATGAGCTGGCCACCAACGATTTGTACCTGATCAGCTACGCGCAAAACCGCCGCGCCCTCTCGCTGCCCGATATTGCCACCCTGGCGCTGGGCCTGAAATTCACCTTCTGACCTATCGGGGCGGGAACAGCAGCGGGTCTGTTTCCCCCGCTTGATTTTGCATTCCACCTGATAACATCTTACTGACAGTTAACCACGTACATCACTTTCCCGGTTCAGGCATCGGGCCTTGCTGAAACCAGGGCATTGGTGCTGTAGTTGGCCTGTCGTTCGTTAGGCCGTGCGGAACCCGCCCCGTCGGACAGTTTTTATGGAGCCAGCTTATGCTGCACGAAGTTCCTGCCTGCTTCTCCTGCTTAGCCCGCCTTGTCCGGGGCGGCCTGCAACTACTGTCGGGGCTGCTGCTGCTCAGCAGTTGCCAGCTGATTGAGTTCAGCCCGAACCAGGCCTACGTGCCGGTGCGGGAGCGGGGCCAAACGGCCCGCAACCTGGAACTACTGGGCACCTCTGTTGGCACCGACACGGTGCGGTTTGTATTCGTGGGCGACACCCAACGGTTCTACGACGAAACCGAGGCATTCGTGGCCAGCGTAAACCAGCAGCGCGGCATCGACTTCGTGCTGGTGGCCGGCGATATTTCCGACTTTGGGCTGACCCGGGAATTCCAATGGGTGAACCGGCGGCTGGCGGCTTTGCGCGTGCCCTACCTGACCGTTATCGGTAACCACGATTTGGTGGGCAACGGCCGGGCCATTTACCAGCACGTGTACGGCCCGCTCAACTACACGTTTACCTACGCCGGCACCCGGTTTATTCTCCTCGATACCAACGGCCGCGAGGATGGTTTTGGTGGCCGGGTGCCCGATTTGCCCTGGCTGCGCCGACAGCTGGCTGATACGGCCGGCGTGCGCCGAACGGTGGTCGTAAGCCACGTACCGCCCACCGATGCTGATTTCGACCCCGCGCTGGTAAGCGGCTACACGGCCGCCCTGCGGGCCGATCCGCGGCTGGTGTTTCATCTCAGCGGCCATGTGCACCGCTTCACGGCGGGCCAGCCCTTCCACGACGGCGTATCTTACCTGACCACGTACAGCCTGGCCAAACGGCGCTACCACATTCTCACGGTGTGGGGCGCGCGCCAGTTCCGGCTCGAAACCGTAGCGTATGGCCTCGACGAATAAGCTTAGCTGGAGCCTTTGGAGCCTGTTACTGGTTGCGCCAGCGCTGCCGGCCCAGGCGCAGGCCAACCCGCCGAAAGCACCCTTTTTCCTGACCCTGCACCTGGCGGGCGGTACGGGCCTGGTGGCCCTGGGCGGGGGCGTGCGCGTGGCCCGCGAGCGGCTGGAACCCGAAGTACTGGTCGGCTACCTGCCCCGGCGGCTCAGCGGCACGAAAGCACTGGCCATCTTCACCCTCAAAACCACCTACCTGCCCTGGACACCCCAGCTCGGCGACCCGCGCTGGCAGGCCGCGCCGCTCACCCTCGGCGCGCGGGTAACCTACACCACCGGCCAGCAGTTTTTCCTGACCGCCGCCAGCTCCGGCCGTTACCGGCCGGGCTATTACTGGTGGTCGTCGGCGGTGCGGGCCGGGCTGTTGGTGGGCACCCGCCTGAGCTACCAGCCCCCCGGCAGCTGGCGCACCGCGCTCTACTCCGAGCTCAGCACCAACGACCTGCACCTGGTCAGCGCCTTCACCAACCGCACCCTGGCCCTACCGGAAATTCTCACGCTGGGTGGCGGGGTGAAGGTGAGATAGTGAGGTGGTGAAATGGTGAGTTGATGTTCGGGTGGCCCTGTCTGGCGCAAGCGGCGCAGTCAGGATTACCGAACGTCAACCCACCACCTCACCATTTCACCAACTCACTTCTCCCCGGTTTTGTCCCGCTCCAGATATGCCGTGCGGGCTTCCCGGAGCAGCTTTAGCAGCTCTGTGCGCTGGCGCAGCAGCGCTTCCATAACCGGACGCTGCTGGTCAAAAAGGCGCAGTACCCGCAGCCGATGCAGCCGTTGCTGGAGGGTGCCGTCGTAGTTCATCGCATAGAAACCCGACAGCGGCAAACTCAGCAAATACAGTAGCGTCCAGCGCCAATCCTGCGTGACATGATGCACCAGGGCCGTTTGCAGCAGGTAGAAGATGGTAAATGTCAGCATGCCGACCACCAGCATAATGGGCGCTACGAACTCGGCTTCCTTGGTGGCGCGGCGGGCCACTAAGGATGGGATGATGTAGGGCAGGTAGTTGTTGACGAGGCCGTAGAGGTAGAGCGGAAAGCCCAGGGTGAGGCGTACGGCCGTTTCGAGGGCCCGGTGAGCGCGGCTGCTGGCCGGCCCGCGGGCTTCCAGGGCGTCGTCGGTGAGGCGGAGCTGGTCGAGTTGCCGGTGGTAGGCGTGCAGCTTCTGCTGGATGTCGGTGAGACGGCCGGCGTCGTGGTGCTCGAAGTAGCGAACAGCCTTGAGCAGGGTGCGGCTGAGCTGGAAGTTGTCGTAGAGGGTTTCCTCGTCGTCCTGAATCAGGTGCTGGCCGAAGGTGCGCTCGACCTGCGTAATGAGCTCGTCTTCCTCGTTGGTGCGGGTGATGACGAGGTGCTGTTCGAGGCGGGCGCGGATTTCGGCGGTCAGGGCATCAGCGGCGGCTTCGGGGTCCTGGCGGTACTGCTCGGCGTAGTCGGCCACCCGGATGGGCTCGGCCGGGTTGAGGAACACGTCGGAGCGGAAGCGCTGGGGGTCGAAGTAGTTGATGGCCAGCGGCAGGATGTGCAGGTTCAGGTTAAAGTCGCGGCGGGCTTCGGCCCCGAGGGCAATGCGGGCGGCCCCGGTTTTAAGGGGCCGCAGCCGCCGCTCCGATACGCTGGTGCCCTCCGGGAAAATCATGATGGTGCCGCCCTCATCGAAGTAGTCGTAGCAGCGGCCGAAGGCCTTTTCGTTCTGGGCTTCGAGCTGGGCCGGCGTGAGGACTTCGGCCCCGGTTTCGAGGTCCTGGCGGCGGTAGATGGGAATGGAGTTGCCCGATTCCATGATGGCCCGCACCACCGGGTTCTGGAAAAACGTGCTTTTGGCCAGAAAGGCAATGGGCTGGCGCCGGTTGATGGCGGCCACCAGCGGGTCCATGAGCGTGTTGGGGTGGTTGCTGGCAATGAGTAGCGGCCCCGGGCCCTGAAGACGGGTTTTGTGGCGGACTTCGAGCTGGCGGAAGAACACGCGCAGCGCCACCTGCACCAGGGGCTTCATCACGGTATAGAAAAGCATGGCTACAAGAAAGGCAGATTTTGGTGGGAATAATACCGGGCTACGGTCCAGGCCCTTGCCAGTGGGCGGACCAGCCCCCCTAGTTCGCGCTTCTAGCCGGAGCGGGCAAACCAATCGGTCCGTTATTCAGACTTTTCGGCGCGGCGGCATTCCCAGCTTGGCCGCTAGGCTCGCGGCACTATCCGGGCGGGCCCGACGTTGCAAAATCCCGCATCTTTACGCGCCATGAACCGTCCGTTGCTTTTCCTGCTCCTGCTTACCGGCAGCTTGCTGGCCTCGGCCGGGGTAGCGCTGGCCCAGCCAACAACGGCCCCGGCCAGCACTACGCCGGCCGCCGCCCGGGCCGCCACGTTGCGCCGGGCCCGCCAGCTCGAGCTGGAGCGCCGCTACGAGTCGGCCTGGCAGCTGCTTAGCCAGCTCGACCCCACCAACCTCGACCCCGCCGTGGCCATGCAGAAGGCCAACCTGGCCCTCAACTACTACACCGCCACCCACGAGCTGACTCGCTTCGCCTTCCGCGACCTCAAGCTCACCGACCTGCCCCCCGACAGCCTGCGCCAGATCGGCCAGGACAGCCTGCGCTACCGGTTCGCGGTCCGGGCGGTGCTCGACCGGCTCCAGCGCCAGCACCCCGACAACTACCGCCTCGCCCGCGCCCTCGGCGACTATTATTACACGGTGCAGCAGTGCGCCTGCGCCGAGCAGGACACGGGCGAGGACGAGGTATTCCTGCGTACCATCACGGAGTACGAGCAGGCCCACGCCCATGGCCAGGGCGACTACCTCTCGTACTTTGCCCTCGGCTACGCCTACCAGCGGCTGGGCCGGTTCCGCCAGAGCCTGCCGCCCTTCGAACGCTCGTTGGAATTGCGCTACAACAACCCCACTACCCACCTCAACCTGGCTTTCGTGCTGCTGGAGCTCCGCGACCTGGAAAAGGCCCGCTTCCATGCCCGCAACGCCCAGCGCCTGTTCCCCGACGCCCACCACAAGGAGGACGCCGGCTTTCTGCTTCAGCAGATAGAGCAGCGGATCCGGCAAACTTCCCCAGCCAAAGCCGACCCCGAAACCCCGGCCGCCACACCCGATGCGGCACCTAAACCAGCCATCACGCCCGCGCCGGATGCCGCCCCCACCCCGGCAGAAGCGCCGGACACGGTAAAGGTGCCGGAAACCTCGGTTGTTCAGCCCGAAAGCCCCCGCCAGGAAAAGCAAGCGCGCAAGAAGGCGCGGCGCACGGAGCAGTAGCGGGCTACTTTGGGCCGCAAGCAGAACGGCTGTAGCGCAAAGCTCCGGCTTCGCGTATCGCTGCTGACTGCCGCACCACGCGGTTTCGTTCACCGATCCGCGAAGCCGGAGCTTCGCGCTACAGTCGTTCTGCCTCACCCTATGGGTATGCGAACCAAATAAGCTTCAACGGCTCATCACCCGGTTCTGGCGGTTGATGGATTCGAGGTGAACGGCATCGAAGTACTTGCGGATGAAGTCGTGGGTGAGGCCCAGCTGGTCGCCCTTCTGCATGCCACGCTCCAGAATTTCGTTCCAGCGGCTGGTTTGCAGAATCGTGATGTCGTTTTCCTTCTTGTAGGTGCCGATGCTTTCGGCTACCTGCATGCGGCGGCCCAGCAGGTGCAGGATTTCGTCGTCGAGCTGGTTGATTTGCTCGCGCAGCTTGGCCAGCACCGTCAGGAACTCCTGCTGGTCGCTGGTTTCGTGGCGCCACACCAGGCCGTCGAGCAGCTCGGCCAGGCGTTGGGGCGTTACTTGCTGCTTGGCATCACTCCAGGCATTGTCGGGGTCGATGTGCGATTCGAGCATCAGCCCGTCGAAGTCGAGGTTGATGGATTTCTGGGCCACGGCGGCCAGGCCGGTGCGGTTGCCGCAGATGTGGCTGGGGTCGCAGATAGGGGCATGCCGGGCAGGCGGCGCTTCATCTCGATGGGCAGATGCCACATGGGCGCGTTGCGGTACTCGGTGTTGCCGTAGCTGGCAAAGCCCCGATGAATGAGGCCGATGTTTTTCACGCCGGCCTTGGCCAGCCGCTCCACCGCCCCCAGCCACAGCTCCAGGTCGGGGTGCACGGGGTTTTTGATGAACACGGGCACATCGGTGCCACGCAACGCATCGGCAATGGCCTGCACCGAGAAGGGGTTTACGGTGGTGCGGGCGCCAATCCAGAGCACATCGACCTCGAAGGCCAGCGCGTCTTCCACGTGCTTGGGCGTGGCCACCTCCACGGTAGTGGGCAGGCCGGTAAGCTGGCGGGCCTTCTGGAGCCAGGGCAGCCCCTTGGTGCCGATGCCCTCGAACATACCCGGTTTGGTGCGCGGCTTCCAGATGCCGGCCCGCAGCATATCCACCTTGCCGGTGGCGGCCAGCTGGGTGCAGGTTTCAATCAGCTGCTCCTCGGTTTCAGCCGAGCACGGCCCGGAAATAATCAGGGGCTTTTTGCCGGGGAAATCGTTCTTGACGGCTGCTTCAGCGTCGGTTTGCGGTTGGCTCATGATATGGTTGGTTGAGTTTTGCGGGGTGGGTTGGGGGAAGGGCGAAATGGCGTGCTAGAAAACTAGCTCCCCTCCTTGGAAAGGAGGGGTTGGGGGTGGTTGATGATGCTGGAACGTTTACTAGAGCTAGTTTTTAGTGGATGTTCAACGATTGTCAACCACCCCCAGCCCCTCCTTTCCAAGGAGGGGAGCTAGTTTTCTAGCTTTAACCCGCCATCCCCTTCTCATTTCAGAATTTTCCTGATCAGATTGGCCTGCTGAATCTGCTGGTACATCCCGGCGTCGTCGCCGGCGGCGAGCAGGTCGCGCAGGTGCTGGAGTTGGCGCAGGTGCTCATCTAATACATCGAGCACGTTGTCGCGGTTCTGGCGGAAGATGGGCACCCACATATCGGGCGAGCTTTTGGCCAGGCGCACCGTCGATTCGAAGCCGCCGCTGGCCAGGGCAAAAATCTGCTGGTCGCTCTGTTCCTTTTTAAGTACGGTAAGGGCCAGGGCAAAGGATGTGATGTGGGAAATATGCGAGACGTAAGCCGTGTGCAGGTCGTGGGCCTGGGCATCCATGTACACCAGCCGCATGGCCAGTCGCCCGAACACGGCCTCCACCCGGGCCACGGCATCGGGGGCGCTGGCCGCCGCATCGCAGACAACCAGCGTTTTATCCCGAAACAGCCCCGGCACGGCCGCCTCCGGCCCCGAGTACTCGGTGCCGGCCATGGGGTGCACGGCCACGAACCGGGCCCGGTTAGGGTGGGCCGCCACCCGGGCCAGCAGCAGGGCCTTGGTCGAGCCTACATCGATCACCACCTGCCGCTCGGTAGCCGCATCCAGCACCTGAGGCAGCACCGCAAGCATGGCGTCCATGGGCACCGACACGATAACGAGGTCGGCCCGGCGCACGGCCGCGGCCAGGTCGTGGCCCGGCTCATCGAGCAGGCCCAGCGCCAGGCCTGCCGCAGGTTTTCCGGGCTCCGGTCCACCCCAATAATGTGGTGGGCCAGCCCGGTTTCCTTCAGGCTCAGGGCCAGCGACCCGCCGATTAAGCCAATGCCGATGATGGTGACGACCATTAGGTGAGGTGGTGAGGTGGTGAGATGGTGAGTTTGATGTTCCGGGGGCCTGGCTGCGCAAGTGGCGCGGTTTAAGCGCAGGGGCAATTGGAAGTGAGAAGTGAGAAGCGGGAAACGGAGAGCTGACGGGCGGTACTCGTAGCGCAACACGCGCCGATGGCGCCGCCCGAACATCAACTCACCATTTCACCACCTCACTATTTCACCTCCCGCACCCGTTGCAGGGCCTGCTGCAGCACTTCCGGCGTCTGGCACAAACTCACGCGGATGAAACCGTTGCCGTTGCTGCCGAAGATGCCACCGGGCGTGATGAAGACCCGGGCTTCGCGCAGGATTTCGTCGCTCAGAGCGTAGCCGTCGGCGTAGGCGGGGGGCACGGCGGCCCACACGAACAGGCCCACCTGGCCGGGTTCGGGGTGGCAGCCCAACAAGGCCAGCAGCTCCAGCACCAGCTCGCGGCGGGCGCGGTAGTGGGCGTTGAGCTCCTGGTACCAGGTTTCATCAAGGTTGAGCGCTTCCACGGCGGCCAGCTGCACCGGCAGAAACATGCCCGAATCGAGGTTGCTCTTGAAGCGCAGTACCTCCTGGAGCACATCGGCCCGGCCGGCCAGCAGCCCCACCCGCCAGCCCGCCATGTTGTGCGACTTGCTCAGCGAGTTCAGCTCCAGCACTACCGCCCGCGCCCCCGGCACCGCCAGCAGGCTCTGGGGTGGCCGCTCGTTGAGAATGAAGCTGTATGGGTTGTCGTGGACCAGCAGAATATCGTGGGCCGTGGCAAAGGCCACCAGCCGCTCGAAGAAGCCGGCCGGCGGGGGCGTACCGGTGGGCATGTGCGGGTAGTTCACCCACATGAGCTTCACCCGGCTCAGATCCTGCGCGGCCAGCGCCTCCAGGTCGGGCAGCCAGCCACTTTCGGCAGTCAGGTCGTAGGGCACCGGCGTGGCCCCGCTCAGGTGGGCAGCGGCGCGGTAGGCCGGGTAGCCGGGGTTCGGAATCAGCACCTCGTCGCCGGCTTCGAGTAGCGTCATGCTCACGTGGATAATACCTTCCTTGGAGCCCAGCAGCGGCAGAATCTCGGTTTCCGGGTCCAGCGTTACGCCGTACTGCCGCTGGTACCAGCCGCTCATGGCCTGGCGCAGGGCCGCCACGCCCTTGTAGCTCTGGTAGGCGTGGGTATCGGGCCGCGCGGCGGCAGCCGTGAGGGCCGCCACTACCCGCGGGTGGGGCGGCAAATCGGGGCTGCCGATGCCCAGGTTGATAACCGTGGGGCCGGTTTTGTTCAGCCCCTCAATCTCGCGCAGCTTCTGCGAGAAGTAGTATTCCTGAGTATGCTGAAGGCGGCTGGCAACTTGCATGGTGGGAGGGCGATTGGGTGAGAAAGTGACGTTCGGGCGGCAACTGGTGGGCACAAAAAAAGCGCCTCCCGGAAGTGTCGGGAGGCGCTGAAAATTTCGGTTAGAAATGCTACAGGACGGCCGCTCGACTACCGGAGAGGTAGTAGAAGTAATAGCTAAAAAAGAAGCGGGCCGTGGGCTGAAGCATGGGTAGTAGGGGGCTTTGCTGGGGGCAAGGTGGGGCCCGAAGTTGGTAATTCCAAATCCGAACCGGAAGAAAATGGCCTGACGAATGCTTGGCTGCCGCCGCCCCAACCTCTGGCCGCGCGGGCCAGCCAGTTGCTGCACCGGGTTTGCACGGCGCACACTTCACCCTGTGCAACAGTCATTTATGTTTTTTACAGGCTTCGCAATCAGCTATTGAAGCAACCAGCGCCCGAAAACTGGCACGGTTTTGCAATTACTCCCTGCATAACCGGACGCCCACCCTGCGCAGCGCGGCGGCCGGCCTTCCTTCCAAAACTTCCTGACTATGAATACGAAGCGACTTTTCGGCCGCCTGGCCGCGGCTACCCTTTTAATTTCGGCTTTTACCACGGCTTCCGAAGCCCAGGTACGCACCCACCGGGTGCCGGCCTATACCGGTCCGGCCCAGGCCCGCCCGGTACGTGCCACGCCCTCCTACTCGTCGGCCTCGGCCACCGATGGCGTGAAATTTGGCGTCCGGGCCGGCGTGAACGTGTCCGATTTCTCGGGCGACGCCGTGAACAGCGTGATGGACCTGGCCGACTATACCAACGGGGCCGTGACCAAATCAGCGAAGCCGGGCTTCTATGCCGGCCTCTACGCCACGCTGCCCCTGGGCCCGCGCTTTGCTATCGAGCCGGGCATTGGCTATTCGGAGAAGGGCACCGTGCTCACCGGCCGCATCCCGCTCCAGCAGTTCGATTTCCTCAACGCCAAGGTAACGGCCACCGGCCGCCTCGCCTACCTCGATATTCCGGTGCTGGCCAAGGCCTACCTCACCGACGGCCTGTACGTGTACGCCGGCCCCCAGGCCTCGGTCCTGCTCTCGGGTAAGGCCCGGGTTGATGCCAGCGCCCTCGGCTTCTCGGCCTTCAAGCAGGATTTCGACATCAAAGACCAGTTCCGCACCGTCGATTTTGCGGTGGTGGGCGGCCTGGGCTACCAGTTCCAGAACGGCTTCGGCCTGAGTGCCGGCTACGACTACGGCCTCTCCTCCCTGGACAAGAACAACCGCTTCGACGCCCAGAACCGCGTCATCAAAGCCTCGCTCAACTACTCTTTCTAGAGGTGAGAAGTGAGAAGTGAGAAAGGAACGTCATTCCGAGCGCAGCCGAGGAATCTCGCGTGCTGACCTTGCCATGGTAACTCAACGTCAGCACGCAAGATTCCTCGGCTGCGCTCGGAATGACGTTTTCTCACTCGGTTTCTACTCTGAATGACATTCTGTTTTTCGCTTTCCACTTTGAAACCCAAACGGCCCCACGGTTAATCCGCGGGGCCGTTTGGCGTTAGCATAAGATGCTCAACACGAGCAATAAACACCCCAATCGGGATAAAAACCGAAGGCGGTCCGGCGGCGTTGGCGGCGGAGTGGCTGCAACCAGCTCCGCCCGCCGTCTGTGAGTGAAGTGGGCCGCCTTCGGGAATGCCTGGCTCGGGTTCTGGTTAGGGCAAAACGCCGGGGCCAGGCAGGTAGTGTACAGCGAAGCTGTAAGCAGGAGCCCGGCGCAGGGCGTTATGGTTGCATCGCCCTGGCCATCTTGCGGTTGATTATTTTCAGATTAAGCAGATTTATTTTGCGGGATGCCCTGCTTCGGATGGTCTGTGGGCTGGTAGCGCGAAGCCTTTGCTTCGCGTTTCGTTGCTAATTCCAGGCAACTTCAGGCCATGAAACCCGGAGCAAAGGCTTCGCGCTACGGTGCTACCGGGCACCATAAGCCGGGTCGGGGTGCAGACCTTCGGCCAGTTTCACGAGGCGCACCAGCTCGGCGCGGTAGCCTTCGGGGTCGAAGCGGCGGGCGCCGTCGGCGAGTTTGGCGGTGGCCTCGTAGGTGGCGGTGCCGCGGTAGTCGCTCTGGCGCAGCAGCATCCCGAACTGGGCCACGGCGGCCGCGAAACGCAGGTTTTCGCTGGCTTCGGCTAAGGGGCGGGCCGCGCCGGTCAGGGGCAGCTCCAGCTTGCGGCTCGTGAGGCCGCGGGGCTCCTTGTAGCGCAGCTTTACGGTCAGCCATTCGGCCGAGGCCAGGGCCGCCGGGGTGGGCGGCGCGGGCTGGTACTTCAGCGCATCGGCGGTGGCAGGCGCGCCCACGGGCACTATTTCGTAGAGGGCCGTTACGGTGTGGCCCGCGCCCAGCTCGCCGGCGTCTTTGCGGTCGTTGTTGAAGTCCTCGGCGGCCAGCAGGCGGTTTTCGTAGCCCACCAGGCGGTATTCGCGCACCCGGGCCGGGTTGAACTCCACCTGCAGCTTCACGTCCTGGGCCAGGGTGAACAGGGTGCCGCCGAACTGGCGGACCAGCACCCGCCGGGCCTCGTCGAGGTTGTCGAGGTAGGCGTAGTTGCCGTTGCCCTTATCGGCCAGCAGCTCCATTTTCTGGTCCTGATAATTGCCCTGGCCCACGCCCAGCACCGTCAGGAACACCCCCGATTCGCGCTCCTGCCCAATGAGGCGCTCCATGGCCGCGTCGCTTTGCTCGCCCACGTTGAAGTCGCCGTCGGTGCAGAGGATGACGCGGTTGTTGCCCGCCGGGTTGAAGTGCTGGCGGGCCACGTCGTAGGCCAGGCGCAGGCCCGCGCCCCCGGCCGTGGAGCCGCCGGCTGTCAGGTTGTCAATGGCCCGCAGAATGGTGGCCCGCTCGGTGCCGGCGGTGGGCGGCAGCACGGTGCCGGCCGCCCCGGCGTACACCACCAGCGCTACTTTGTCCTGGGGCCGCAGCTCCTTCACCAGCAGCTTCAGGCCCTGCTGCACCAGCCCGAGGCGGTCGTCGCCCTGCATGGAGCCTGATACATCTACCAGAAACACCAGGTTGGCGGGCGGCAGGTGCTCGGTGGGCACGCGGCGGGCCTGCAGCGCCACCTGCACGACCTGGTGGGCGGGGTTCCAGGGGCACTGGGTTTGTTCCGTGATAACGCGGAAGGGCTCGGGGGCCGTGGCGGCGGGCGGGGCGTAATCGTACTGGAAATAATTGAGCATTTCCTCTACCCGCACCGCGTCGGGCGGGGGCAACTGGCCCTGTTGCAGGAAGCGGCGCACGTTGCTGTAGCTGGCCGCGTCCACATCAATGCTGAAGGTGCTCAGCGGCTCCTTCTGGGCGGCGTGGAACCCATTTTCGACCACGCTGGCGTAGGTTTCGCCCGCGCCGGGCTCCGGCCGGGGTGTTGGGAAGTAGGGCTGCGAGTAACCGGCGGCTTGGTCGGCGCTATTACGACTGCGAGCCACTTTACCATTTCGTTTGATTTCAGTACCCTGTACGATGGTGACACTACCGCTCAAGGTTTGAGTATGACGCTCCGGAGCGCGGCCAGTAACCACCACTTCGCTCAGTTGCTTCTGGTCTTCCGCCAACCCCACATCTACCACGTGCTGCCCGGTCAGCTGCACTTCCTTGGTGATGAAGCCAATAGAGCTAAAGACCAGCGTTTTCGCGGAGGCAGGCACCTGAATCGTATAGGTGCCATTGTGGTTGGTGCTCACGCCAATGGAGGTGCCCTTCACGAGCACCGTCACGCCGGGCAGGCCCTGGCCGGTGGCGCGGTCCGTAACGCGGCCGGTGACGGAATAGGCGGCCGGCACCACGGCGGCGGCGGGCGCGGCGGCCGTTTGGGCCGGGGCGGGGCAGGCGGGCAGCAGCCCGGCCACCAGCACGAGGTAGCGGAAATTTCTCATCAGCGAAGAAAGAATAGCGGTGAAACCAAAGCGAACCGGCCGGGTTCTGCTTAGCTGATGCCCCGGCAGTAAGGATTCCACACGGGCCAGGGAAAATTTATTTTCTGCCGTTCACCCCACCCCCGGCCCCTCCCCTCCGGGAGAGGGGTGCCAGACGCGAGTTCTACCAGAACGCACCCCTCTCCCGGAGGGGAGGGGCCGGGGGTGGGGTGAACGTCCGTACCTTTACCCCACTTATGCCCTCACTGCTCACCGATTCGCTCAACTTCCTGTCGAAAGCTACGCCCCGCCGCCTCTGGAACGGGGCGCAGGTGGTGGGCAGCTACCTGCTGAGCAAGGCCACGGGCAAGGCCCGGCACTGGGGGCTGCCGGTGGCGCTCAGCTTCGAGCCCACCACCAGCTGCAACCTGCGCTGCCCCGAGTGCCCCAGCGGCCTGCGCTCCTTCACGCGGCCCACCGGCATGCTGCCCGACGCGCTGTTCCGCAAAACCATCGACGAGGTGGCCTCCCGGCTCTGGTACCTGATTTTCTACTTCCAGGGCGAGCCCTACCTGCACCCCAACTTTCTGGACTTGGTGAAGTATGCCGCCGACAAGGGCATTTATACCGCCACCAGCACCAACGCCCACTACCTCAACGACCAGAACGCCCGCCGCACCGTCGAATCGGGCCTCGACCGGCTCATCATCTCCCTCGACGGCACCACCCAGGACGTGTACCAGCAGTACCGCGTGGGCGGCAAGCTCGACAAGGTGCTGGAAGGCACCCGCAACGTGGTGAAGTGGCGCAAGGAGCTGAAATCGAACACCCCGCGCATCGTGTTCCAGTTTCTGGTGGTGCGGCCCAACGAGCACCAGATTGAGGACGCCAAGGCCATGGCCCGGGAGCTGGGCGTAGATGACGTGTGGTTCAAAACCGCCCAGATTTACGACTACCAGAACGGCTCGCCCCTCATCCCGACCATCGACTACTACTCGCGCTACGAAAACCAGGGCGACGGCACCTGGAACCTCAAGAACAAGCTGCTCAACCACTGCTGGAAGATGTGGCACAGCTGCGTGATTACCTGGGACGGCCTCGTGGTGCCCTGCTGCTTCGACAAAGACGCCGAATACCGCCAGGGCGACCTCAAAACCGAAACCTTCCGCCAGCTCTGGCACGGCCCCAAGTACCGCCAGTTCCGCGCCTCCCTGCTCAAGGGCCGCGACCAGATCGACATGTGCCGCAACTGCTCGGAAGGCACCAAGGTGTGGGGCTGAGAAGCTAACAGGCCAGGGAAACCGCGCGGCACGTTTTACCAAGCACCTGAAAGTCATATTCATACCACCATATCTGTTCCTTATTTTGGTTTGCGAACCGGGCCGAGGCGTTTAACCGGCGCGGTATCTGCTTATATTTCGCTTCATCCCCAGTCACCAGTTCATGTTTGGCATAACGGACTTTCAACGCGCGTTTAATCTTCTTTCGGGCAAGCTGGTACGCTGGATGCAGGCCATCATCCTGATGCTGCCCAACCTGCTCATCGCCCTCGTTATTCTTACCGTCACTTATTACGTGGCCAAGCTGGCGCGGCGGTTTATCGTGCGGTTTTTGCCCCGGTTGTCGCCTAGTGTTACGCTCAACAACCTGGTGGCCACCATCGCCCACGTGGGCGTGCTGCTGATCGGCATCTTCTTCACCCTGGAAGTGCTGAGCCTTGATAAAACGGTGACTTCGCTGCTGGCCGGCGTCGGGATTATCGGGTTGGCCCTGGGTTTTGCGTTTCAGGATATTGCGGCCAACTTCATCAGCGGCATCATCATCGCCATTCAGCGGCCCTTCACGGTCGGCGACGTCATCCAGACCGAATCGTATTTCGGCACCATTGAGAGCATCAACCTGCGGACCCTGGATTTGCGCCAGGTAACCGGCGAGCTGGTGCGGGTGCCCAACCGCAAGGTGTTTGAAAGCTCGGTCATCAACTTCACCGTGACCACCCAGCGGCGCGTGGACGTGGAGTGCGGCGTGACCTACGACTCGGACCTGGAGCAGGTGCGCGACGTGGTACTGGAGTGCATGCAGGGCTTCCCCGACATGCTCACCAACCGCCCCCTGGAGGTCATGTTCACTGGTTTCGGCGACAGTTCCATCAACTTCACCCTCCGTTTCTGGATTCCCTACCGCCGCCAGGTCGATTACGTAGGGGCCAAGAGCGAGGCCATTATGCGCATCAAGCGAGCCTTCGATGAAGCGGGCATCGTGATTCCGTTCCCCATCCGCACCCTCGATATTTCGCCCGAGCTGCTGGAGCAGGTCAGCCAGAAACTCACCCGCCCCCAGACGCCCCCGGAGCCGGCGGGCTAGCACCGCGAAACGGACTTTCGCGGTACTGCCGCACAAAAAGAGCCCCGCCGGACGAATCCGGCGGGGCTCTTTTTTGTGGGCCAGGCCCGGCTTACTTGTGGTTCTTATCGAGGTTTTTACCCAGGTCTTCCACCGTTTTGAGGAAGCTGTCCACGTCGGTGTCCCCGTAGGTACCATAAGCAGTGGAAATAGTGCCCCTCACGCCGTCGGTGGTTTCGATGGCGTAGAGAATCGACATATCATCGGGGTTGCTTTCGCCCTCGAAGCGGTAGAAATCTACGATGGTTACTTCTTCCGGCGCGTAGCCCCGGGACTTGTTATCGTCGCTCAGAGGGTACAGCTTGCCTTCGGTTACCCGAAAATCGGCCGTGAAACCATCGGCGTTCAGTTTACGCTCGACATTGACAAGGCTGCGTTCTTCTTCTTTATCCTGCATGGCGAAAGGGATTTGGTGTTAGGAGGGCGGAGGAAAATAGCGGGGGCGGATAACAAACTTGCCCCCGTGCCGGGCTATACGTAGCCAGCACGGGGGCAGGTTATATCGGGCGCAAAAGAAGCGCGCTGCTAGCCGTTGGCGTGTTGCTGTTGCACGGCCCGGTCGATGGTGCGCTGAATCTGGTCGACGTCGATGACGGAGCAGGCCCCGCCGCAGCCTTTCGCGCAGCCACTCTGGCGCTTATCGAAAGCCCGCCAGAAGATGCGACCCATATAAAAGGCCGCCCCGGCGAAGAGTAACGAGATGATGAGGTACTGAATCCACATAGTGCAAAGGTAACAGGGATTGAGGTTTGGTGGTTCGTTGTAAGTGTAACTCAACCTCAGCACGCGAGATTCCTTCGCTCCGCTCGGAATGACGTTCTTTCCTTGATCACTTACTTCCGCCAAACCTCCCCGATCAGGTCCTGCATTTCCTGGTGCACGAGGCCGTTGCTGGCCACCACTTCGCGGCCGAACAGCGGGTCGCCATCCTCCAGAAACTCCGTGACGCGGCCACCGGCCTCGCGCACCAGCAGAATGCCGGCCGATACGTCGTAGGAGTTGAGGTTGAACTCGAAAAAACCCTCGAAGCGGCCGGCGGCCACGTAGGCCAGGTCGGCGGCGGCCGAACCTACGCGGCGCACGCCGTGGGACCCGCGCATGAACGCGCCCAGCACCTTCAAATAGTCGTCCATGAGGCCGAAATCGGTGTAGGGGAAGCCCGTGGCGATGAGCGAGGAGTTGAGGTCGGGCACGTCGGAGACGTGGATGGGCAGCTCGTTGCAGAAGGCGCCGGCGCCCTTGGCGGCCCGGAAGCACTCGTCGCGCACTACCTCGTACACCACGCCGGCCACCAGCTCCTGGCCCCGGATCAGGCCCACGCTCACGCAGTACACCGGCAGGCCGTGCACGAAGTTGGTGGTGCCATCGAGCGGGTCGATGATCCAGTTGTATTCCTCGGCCCGCTCGGCACCCTCGGTGCCTTCTTCGGTGATGAAGCCGGCCTCGGGCAGCACCTCGCGCAGCCCGGCCACCAGCAGCTTCTCGGTTTCCTTGTCCACGTACGAAACCAGGTCGTGGGTGCCTTTGCTCTCGATGTGGCTGCGGTCGAAGGTGGCCGATTCCTGGCGGATAAATTGCCCCGCGTGCCGCGTTACGGCCGCAAGCTGAAAGCTGATTTGGTTGTAATCCATGATATTTTATGCTTCGTTCTTAGTGTAGTGCGATATAGGACGTCATGCTGAGCGATAGGCGCAGCCGCAGTCGAAGCATCTCTACTACAATGCCAACTCCACTGATTGCAACGAAGCGGTAGAGATGCTCGACTGCGGCTGCGCCTTCGCTCAGTATGACGCTCTTTTTGCTTACGCAACCTCGTCAACCGCCCGCTTCCGCTTCAGCACCGCAGTTGTTGCCGTAACCAGCAGCAACAGCACCGCCAACACCTGGCAGGCGGGCCCGATCAGCTCGCCGTGGCGGACGTAAAACGTCTGCTCGGTGTTCAGGTGGACGGTGGCCCGGCTGGCGGCTTTCACCCACCAGCCGGTTTGTTGCGTGATTTCGCCCTTCTGGTTGATGAAGGCCGAAATGCCAGTGTTGGCCGAGCGGGCTACGTCGCGGCGGGTTTCGATGGCCCGGAGCGTGGCGTACTGCAAATGCTGGGAGTGGCCAGGCGAGTCGGACCACCAGCCGTCGTTGGTGATGATGCCGATGAGCGTGGCCCCGTTGGCCACGTAGTCGGCCACGAAGTCGCCGTAAACCGATTCGTAGCAGATAACCGGGGCCACCCGCAGGGCGGGCACAGCGGCTATCTGGAACACGGTGCGCTCGGGCTGCGAGCCCAGGCCGCCGGCCGAGCCGCCCAAATCAATTACGAATACCGACAACCAGGGCGGCACGCCTTCTACGCCCGGCACGAGGCGGCTCTTGTGGTAGAACCCGGCCGGGGCCGTGGGGCCGCCCAGGTGCAGGGCCGCATTGAACAGGTCGTAGTAGCCCAAATCGTCGCGGAAGCGGGCCGAGGGGCTGGCTTTCTGCTTGTCGGGACCGTAGAGTACGGCCGTCGAGAGGCCGGTCATCAGCTCCACGCCGGGGTGGGCGGCCAGCCACCGCCGCAGCCGCATAATGTTGGGGTAGCCCTCGATGCCGGCCTCGAAGTAGGTTTCGTCGAGGCTGGTTTCGGGCCAGAGCACGAGGCGGGTCTGGGGCGTGAGGTGCTGCTCGGTGAGCGTGAGCATGCGCTCGAGCTGCTCGGCGTGCGGAATGAAGTTGGGCGTACCCTCGAACTTCTCTAAAAACGGGTCGACGTTGGGCTGCACGACCAGCTACCTCGGCCGTCGGGCCTTTTTCCTGGTAGCGGCTGCCAATCAGCAGCGAAAGGCCAATAGGCAGCAGGGCCGCCGCAGCGGTGATAATCAGTAATTTATAATTAGTAATTGACAATTTTCTACGCTCAACCTGGGCTGCAGCTGCATCAGTATTAATTACTAATTGATAATTACTAATTAAGCGGAACACGCAGATATTCACCGCCCAAATCCAGACCGAGCCGCCCAGAAAGCCGGTATACTCGTACCACTGCACCAGGTAATTGGCCGAGGCGAAGCCGTTGCCGAGCGTGAGCCAGGGCCAGGTAAGAAACCAGTGCAGGTGCAGCTGCTCGAAGGCAATCCAGTAAATGGGCAGCGAGAGGTAGCCCAGCGTGGGGCCGAAGCGCTTTTTGGTGTGGTAGAAGGCCACCAGCGCCGCGCTCATCATCAGGGCATTGAACACAACGGCCGCAATGCCGCCGCCCAGCGTGCTGAAGCTTACCCAATAAGTGGTAAGCAGGTTCCAGAGCACCAGCGTGAGGTAGCCGTAGCGCCACACTTTCCAGCCGCTGGCGCCGCTGCCGGGTCGAGGCGCTGCTCCAGCAGCAGGTAGGGCACCCAGGCCACGAGCAGCAGCAGGGCCAGCGGGGCGGGGTGCACCGGCCAGCCGGCCCAGAGCAGGCCCGCGCTCAGCAGCGCCAGCAGGCTTGGCAGCCAGTAGGCCCAACCCTTGGCGGAAGTAGTGGAAACGGGCGCGAGGGTGGGGTTATTCGTCACGGTCGTCGTGGTTTTTGTAGCGGCTTTCCTTGGCGGGGCGCTCCTCTTTGTGGCCCTGCACCACGAGCACGATTTCGCCCTTAATGGCGGCGCGGGCCGCGAAGTTCCGGGCCAGCTCGCCCAGCGGGGCCGTCACGGTTTCCTCGAACAGCTTGGTCAGCTCCCGGCTCACGGAGGCCGGGCGGTCGGGCCCGAACACCTCGGCCAGCTGCTCCAGCGTTTTCACAATGCGGTGGGGCGACTCATAAAAAATGAGGGTGCGGGTTTCCTGAGCCAGCTCCTGCAGGCGGGTCTGGCGGCCCTTTTTCACGGGCAGAAACCCCTCGAACGTGAACCGCTCGGCCCCGAAGCCCGACTTGAGCAGGGCCGGCACGAAGGCCGTAGCGCCCGGCAGGCACTCGACCTTGATGCCGCGGGCCAGGCACTCGCGCACCAGCAGAAACCCGGGGTCGGAGATGCCGGGCGTGCCCGCATCGGAAACCAGGGCCATGGTTTCGCCTTTTTCGAGCCGCTCCAACAGGCGTTGCACCTGCTGGTGCTCGTTGTGGAGGTGGTAGCTGAGCATGGGCTTTTTCAGGCCCAGGTGCTGCATCAGCCGCCCGCTGGTGCGGGTATCCTCGGCCAGCACCGTATCCACCTCACCCAGTATCCGAATGGCCCGCAGGGTAATATCCTCCAGGTTGCCGATGGGCGTGGGCACGAGGTAAAGCAGGGTAGGCGTGGTTTCCGACATAGCCCGCAAAGGTAGTTTATCAGTTGCCAGTTGTCGGTTGCCAGTTGTTGGTTGTCAGTGGTCAGTTGTCAGGGTGAACGTCATGCAGAGCGCAGCGAAGAATCTCGCGTGCTGATGTTGCGGCGGTTGTTCAATGATTAGCACGCGAGATTCTTCGCTGCGCTCTGAATGACGTTCACCCTGACAACTGACCACTGACAACCAACAACTCATAAGCTACGCCTCCTTTCCGCCGTACTCGGCGGCCAGAATGTCGATAGCAGCAGCCAGTTTCTGGTCTTTGTCGGTGATGGTGTTGCCCGCGTCGTGGGTGCGCAGGCGGAAGCTGACGGTGTTGTATTCGTTGCTCCACCACGGATGATGATTTTGGAACTCCGCCTCCTCCGCCACGTCGCTCATAAAGCTGAAGGCTATTTTGAAGTCGGTGAAGCGGAAGGTGCGGCAGAGGGCGTTATCTTGTTCGGTCCACATGGGGCGGGCAGAATTGGTGGTGCTGCAAGGTAGCGGGTGGCGGGTTAAACCAGCCCGCTGAGGTGTGCGGTAACTGCTACCATCCCCATTGCACCGCCAGCCAGAGCCCGATAATAGCCAGCAGCCCGAGGCACCCGAAGCGCCGTAACCAGTTCAATCGTTGCTGTTGCTGATGCCAGGCGCCTGCCGCCGGGGCGGGCAGGAAATAGCCACGCCAGGAATTTTCCGGGTACGATAGGGCCCATACCTGGCCGCATTCTGGACAGGTACAGTAGTGCGGGGCGGCCCACTGCGGCACGGCGGCCGCCACTGCCGGGGGTGCGGCCGCTGCCAGGAAGCCTTTTTGCAAAAACTGCAGCAGCCACGCGTCAAACTTTTGGTGCGAGGGGAATTGTTCGCGGAGTTCCGGCCCGCAGCTTACGCACCCTGCATTATCTGGTAAGTCACGCATATTCTGAGCTTTCATTCAGCCATCAGCGCCGTTGCAGCCACACTCTTCCCGTTAATTTCCACAGGCGCTGAATCCCATGAGCTCAGACCGTACGCTACCGCCGGAGTAATTACAGAAGCTTACCAGTAACCCGGCGGCTGCCCCAAAGCTAAACCCAAAGCCCCAAACCGGAGTACAACTTTAGCAAACGTCCTACTACCCACCTCAACCCCAAAATACCCATGGCTACTGACCCCAACGACCGCCCTGTGCGCGTGCTCAACGACGATACCTCCGATCAGGAAATGAAGGCCGGCCACATCGTGCCCGGGGCCGACCCACCCAAGAACGAGGACGCCCGCGGGGGCTTCGGTAACCGCGACGGCAAGCAGGGCTTCGGCACCGACAGCTCCGACGGCATTACGGCCGTGTCGATGAACCAGAACGAAGACAAGGTGGCACCGCCCGCCGATAACATGCGCACCTCCGACGAAGGCCGCCCCGACCGTCCCAACCAGGATATGCCGGCCCGCCGCCTGACCGACCAGCCCCGGCGGCCGGTAGATGAACTCGATGGCGACGACGCCCGCAAAGGCCCCGACGAAATGGAGGACCCAGATTCGCGCGTGGGCATGGGCCAGATGGAGGCCAACCCGCCTTCCAACGCCAAACTCGCCAGCCAGGGCACCAACGCCGACCTCACCGATTACAACGCCACGGATACGGCCATCGACCAGTAATTTTCACAAGCTGTTAGCTGAGAGCGATTAGCTGTTAGCTTTTCGGCCGAACATAAAAAGCTAGCAGCTAATCGCTCTCAGCTATCAGCTCAACCTAACCCTCACTTCTTATGTCAGATAACAGCAATCAGCAATCGAAAGAGAATAGCGGCGACCCCGCAGGCACCGGCCAGCGCAAGTCAGACCCTAATAGCAAGCCGCTCGCCAACGACGACGACCAGCAGAAGCTGGCCGACGAGTACACCGAGGACGGGCTGGACGAAATTCCGCCCCATTTGCGCAACAACCCCAACCGCAATTACGACAAGCCCGACCTCGACAAGCCGGCTTACAGCTAACCCCCACCGGCCTGACTAAACCCGAACGAGCACTCATTTGTATGGGTGCTCGTTCGGGTTTTAACTGATTTTTCCGCCTTTATTCCGCTTGCTACCCATGGCCCGCTATGTGATAACCGATGTCCACGGCTGCCTGCTCTCCTTGCGGGAGCTGGTCGAAAACAAGCTGCAGCTGCAACCCAGCGACGAGCTGTACCTGCTGGGCGACTACGTGAATAAGGGCCCCGACAGCCGGGGCGTGCTCGATTACCTGATGGCGCTGCCCCGCCGGGGGTTCCGGGTGGTGTGCCTGCGCGGCAACCACGACCAGGAGTTGCTCGATGCCGCCGAGGGCCGTACCGACCGCATCTGGGCTACGGAAGCCGACCGCGCCCTCACGCTGGCCAGCTTTGGCGTGGCGCGCGCCCAGGACATTCCGCTCCATTACCTACGCTGGCTCCGGGAGTTGCCCTATCAGCTCGATATTGCGGGCTGGACGCTGGTGCACGCCGGCTACGATTTCCGCCAGCCGGCCGCTACCATGCGCCACGACTGGCACGCCATGCTCAACATCAAGGAATTCACCTTCGATGCCTCGCGCCTGCAGGGCCGGCGGCTGGTACATGGCCACGTGCCCACGCCCCACGCCGAGGTGCAGCGCCGCCTGGCCACCCATCCTGGCGCCGTAGGCCTCGATACCGGCTGCGTATACCGCCACAACCCCGAGCTGCGTCACCTGGCGGCCTTCAACCTCGACACCGAAGAACTGACCCTGCAGCCCAACATCGAGCCGGAATATCAGATTGCGAAGCGGTGAATGGATGAGTAGAACGTCATTCACCCTATTCGCCCTTCAGCGCGCCCGAGCGCAGCACCTGGCGGGCGGCGTCCTGGTAGGGGTTGCGGGAGTCGTTGGCGACGGCGCGCAGGGTGTTGCGGGCGGCCGTGATCTGCTGGTTACGCCAGTAGGCCATGCCCAAGTGGTAACGCGCCTGGCCGGCCAGGCGCGAATCGGCCTGCATGGCTACGCGCCGCAGAAAGGGCTGGGCCGCCTGAATCGCCTCAGGCTCGCGCTGGCTGAGCAGGAAAATGCCGTTGTAATACGTGAGCGTGTCCTGCCCAATGGTGTTCGACGATATGCGGCGCAGCGTATACAGGGCCGGGGCGTAGTGGCCATCGTGGTACTGGCGCATGGCTTCGGCCAGCAACGGGCGCTGGCTTTCCCGCACCACGGCGCTCGACAGGCCGGCTTCGGGCACGTAGTAGCGGGTCCAATTGTCGGCGGTAGTAGGCGCGGTGGGGCGCCAAACCAGCCACAGAGCCAGCAGGGCTACGGCGGCCACGGCTACGCCCACCGCCCACTGGCGCTGGGTGCGCCGCTGCCGCCGCCGCACCCGCGCCAGGGCCACCTCGCGCTGGTCGAGGCGCTGGTCGAGGGCCAGCAGGCGCTGGTAGAGGGTTTCGTGGCCTGCCACCCAACGCAGGTCGGCCGTTAGCTGCTCGTAGAGCTGGTAGGCCTGGTAAAGGTCGGCATCGGCTTCGAGGCGGGTTTCGAACGCCTCCTGCTCGGCCACGCTCAGCTGGCCATCGGCAAAGCGTTCCAGCTCTTCCAGGTAAGGGCGCAGATCGGGGGTGGGCAGGGGCATGAAACGAACGAAAAGGAGGAAGCAGAAACAGGAGCAGCACCGGCGGCCGGCAGGGCGAAGCTACGCAGAAGCCCGCGAGCCGGCGGCTCAGGCCGCGGCTTCGGTCTGGCGTTGCAGCTCGTAGAGTTTACGCAGGCAGGTCGATTTCTGCATCCGGGCCACGTTGGCGTTGGCGAAGCCCATCTTGCCGGCCATCTTCTCGAAGTTATAGCCCCGGAAGTAGAAATACATCAGCATTTTCTGGCAGTCGAGGCCCAGGGTGCGGAACAGGGCCAGCAGGCGCTGGCGGCGGCCCGACTCCCTAACCGGCAGCACCTCGGAAACCGGCGTGGCGCGGGCCCGCTCGTCGGCCAGCCCGTACACGTAGGCCCGCACGTCGGGCGGCAGCTTGGTGAGGCGGCCATCGGCTACCTGATCGTAGAACTCGACTACCACCGTGCGCAGCAGCTCGTGGGCGGCGGCCGGTTCGAGCTGGTGCTGGCGGCGGGCCCAGCGCGCAAACAGGCTCCGGTTCTGCTCGTAGAAGCGCACTAAGTACGACTGGTTGCCCACCCGGAGGCTGGTCAGGACTTCGGCAAGCTGCTGGGGAGTGCTCATAAGGGGCAAGATAAGGGGAGATGGTGAGATAGTGCTTGGCGCGATGGTGAGTTTGCTGTTGCACGGGGGCTGGTGGGCCAAGCGGCATCATGAGAACTTCTGAACGTCAAACTCACCATCTCACTACCTCACCATTTCACCGATTCAAGCCTTACCTTTGAACCTATGGAAACTCAAGCCCGCGTCCTCGCCCCCGATACCGCCGTTTTCGACCTCATCAAGCAGGAGAAAGCTCGCCAAACCCACGGCATTGAACTCATTGCCTCCGAGAACTACGTGTCGGAGCAGGTCATGCGGGCCCAGGGCTCCATCCTGACCAACAAGTACGCCGAGGGCCTGCCCGGCAAGCGCTACTACGGCGGCTGCGAAATCGTGGACCAGATCGAGCAACTGGCCATTGACCGGGCCAAGGAGCTGTTTGGCGTGCAGTGGGTGAACGTGCAGCCCCACTCCGGCGCCCAGGCCAACGCGGCCGTGATGCTGGCCATCCTCAACCCCGGCGACAAAATTCTGGGCTTCGACCTCAGCCACGGTGGCCACCTCACCCACGGCTCGCCCGTCAACTTCTCGGGCAAGCTCTATAAGCCTTCGTTTTATGGCGTAGAGAAGGAAACCGGCCTCATCGATTGGCAGAAAGTAAAGGAAACCGCCCGCCGCGAGCAGCCCAAGCTCATCATCTGCGGGGCCTCGGCCTACTCGCGCGACTGGGACTACCAGGCCCTGCGCGAAGCCGCCGACGAAGTGGGCGCCCTGCTGCTGGCCGACATTTCGCACCCCTCGGGCCTGATTGCCAAGGGTTTGCTCAACAACCCCTTCGAGCACTGCCACATCGTAACCACCACCACCCACAAAACCCTGCGCGGCCCCCGGGGCGGCCTGATTATGATGGGCCAGGATTTCGAGAACCCCTTCGGGCTGAAAACGCCTAAAGGCGAAACCCGCATGATGTCGGCCCTGCTCGACTCGGGCGTATTCCCCGGCACTCAGGGCGGACCGCTGGAGCACGTTATCGGGGCCAAGGCCGTGGCATTCGGCGAAGCCCTCACCGACACCTACGCCGACTACACCCGCCAGGTAATCCGCAACGCGCAGGCCCTGGCCGGCGCTTTCGTGGAGCGGGGCTACGAGCTGATTTCGGGCGGCACCGACAACCACCTGATGCTGATTGACTTGCGCAGCAAGGGCCTGACCGGCAAGCTGGCCGAAAACACGCTCATCAAGGCCGACATCACCATCAACAAAAACATGGTGCCCTTCGATGACAAGTCGCCCTTCGTGACCTCGGGCATGCGCATTGGCTCGGCCGCCGTGACCACCCGGGGCCTGCTGGAGCCCGACATGGTGCGCATCGTTGATTTCATCGACCAGGTACTGACCCACAACGCCGACGACACCCGCATTGCCAAGGTGCGCGGCGAAATCAACGAGTGGATGCAGCAGTACCCGCTCTTCGCTTAAGCCAATGAGTGAATGAGTGACTCGGTGAAGGAGTGACAGATAAAACGGTGGGCTACATCCCGACGGCACCAATTTTCGTTTGTTCTCATTCACTCATTCACCGAGTCGCTCATTCACTCATTCACCGAGTCACTCATTCACTCATTCCCTCAACGTGTCTTCAACTCAACCCTTGCTAGGCGAACAGCAGGAAATGTCGTTTATCGACCACCTGGAGGCGCTGCGCTGGCACGTAATCCGGGCGGCCATTGCCGTGGTGGTGTTTGCCACCGGCGCCTTCTTCGCCAAGGATTTCCTGTTTCACGACCTGATGCTGGGCCCCTCGCGGTCCGACTTCTGGACCTACCGCATGTCGTGCCAGCTGGCCGCCTGGCTGGGGGCCCCGGGTTTGTGCATCGATAAAATCGGGTTCGTAATCCAGAACCGCGAAATGAGCGGGCAGCTGACCATGCACATCAGCACGAGCTTTATCGTGGGCATCGTGCTGGGCTTCCCGTACCTGTTCTGGGAGCTGTGGCGCTTTATCGAGCCGGGCCTGTATCCGCACGAGCGGCAGAATTCGCGCGGGGCCGTGTTCTTCGTGTCGGTGCTCTTCATTCTGGGCCTGCTGTTCGGCTACTACATTGCCGCCCCCATGAGCATTCAGTTCCTGGCCGGTTACGTGGTCGATGCCAGCATCGAGAACCAGATCGACATGCAGAGCTACCTGAGCACGCTCACGACCATGAGCCTCTCGTGCGCCTTCGTGTTCGAGCTGCCCATGATTGTGTTCTTCCTGGCCAAAGCGGGCCTGATTACGCCCGAAATCATGCGGGTGTACCGCAAGCACGCCATCGTAGTCGTGCTCATTGTGGCAGCCATTATCACGCCGCCCGAGGTCACGTCGCAGATTATCGTGACCATCCCCATCATCCTGCTCTACGAGCTGAGCATCAACATCGCCCGGGTGGTAGCGCGTAAGCGCACAGCCTCCCTTAACGCCCAGCTGGCCGAAAACCAGGGCGTGGCCGAGTAGTTTTTGAGCTGCCAGCTACAAGCTGCAAGTTTTACTGAACCGACTTGCAGCTTGTAGCTTGCGGCTTGTAGCTCCTAAAAAAACATCCTATGAAACTAGCAATTGGCTCCGACCACGCGGGCTTCGAGTACAAGCAGATGCTGCTGGAGTGGCTGCGCGACAACGGCTACGAGGTGCAGGATTTCGGTACGCACTCGGCCGATTCGGTAGACTACCCCGATTACGTGCATCCGCTGGCTACGGCCGTGGAGAAAGGCGAATTTGAGCTGGGGCTGCTGCTCTGCGGCTCGGCGAATGGGGTGTGCATCACGGCCAACAAGCACCAGGGCATCCGGGCGGCCATTGCCTGGGAGCCGGAGCTGGCTGCGCTGGCCCGCCAGCACAACAACGCCAATGTCATCTGCATCCCGGCCCGCTTTGTAAGCGAAGAAGACGCCCGCGCCATTACCAGTCAGTTCCTGAACACCGCCTTCGAAGGCGGCCGCCACCAGAACCGGGTAAACAAAATCAGTTGCTAACGGGGCCTGCCTGATCCGCTGGGCTGTAGCCTAACCCCGCTCAAGATAAAGCCCCTGCCGCACGCGCGGCAGGGGCTTTATCTTGAGCGGAAGTTCTGGAAGGGCGGATTACCCGCCTTCAACCGCGCCACGACAGAACAACTCACGCATGCACGCCTAAAGGCGCTCAAAGAGGCTGCTGACCACCTGCAGGCCGGCGGGAGTACACAGGCCACGCACGTAGGGCGCGAAAATGCCGGCGTAGGTATCGGCCTGGCTGACCTGGTCGGGAGGGAAGAGCGTCTCGTTGACGACGAGGCTGAACTGGGCCCGGATGATGTGGGCAATGAAGCGCGGGTCGAGGTCGGCCCGGAACTGGCCCTGCTGGATGCCCTCCTGCAACAGGCGCACCAGCAGGGGCTGGGAGTAGTCCTGGAGGTAGTCCTGGATCAGTTGCCAGGAATCGGGGTACTGGTCGCGCATCACGTGGTAGTCGTGATGGGGGGAGTAGCGTAGCTCATGGATGCTGTGGCGCAGCAGCCCGACCAGGCATTCGGCAGGCGTATCGAGGTTGCTCAGCAGCTGCTCGCGCTCCTGGCGCTGGCGGCGCAGGTTGCGTTCGGTAACACTATACAGCAGCTCGGCTTTGGAGCCAAATTGCGCCCGAAAGGTCGCCATCGAGCAGTCGAGGGCGGCCGCGAGCTGTTCCTCATGAATCAGGCCGACCCCTACCTGGCGGAACAGGGCGTTGGCACGGTCGAGGAGTTGGTGATGTACAAGTTCCTCCATAAAAAAGCAGAAATACTGAGGTTAGTTGCCGAACGCCGGCCTAACGCTTCTGGTTCTCAGAGCAGCATACCCAGCCCGAAAAAAAACAGCAGCTGCACCAGGTACACCAACGGCACCAGCGGATTGCGGCGACTGAATTCGACCCGGTTGAAATACACCTGCAGAATCAGACTCACCGCGAACCAGCCCTTGAAGTTGAGCAGCGGAATGACATCGTACTGCCAGTGCCAGAAGTCGTAATGCACGGCCACCGGCTCAATGCAAATATCAAGCCCTACCATGAGCAGCGCCGCCACCAAGGCCCGCACAAAGCCCGGCAGCGGCAGGTAGGCCGCCAGCACCCCCGCCGAGTAGGTCACAATCAGCCAGTTGACGCCGATGAGCAGCGGCACATCCAAGAGCTTGATACCCAGCGCCTCCCCGTAGGCATATTGCCCAAACAGCAGGTTGGTCCGGATACCCACGACCTCCACGCAGAAGCCGGCGACCATTACGACCACGCAGAAGCTCCAGAATGCCGCCGTCCGCTCGCGCTGAAAGGCGATGAGCAGGCCCAGCGTGAGCAGCATGGTCAGGGGCATGAAGCGCAGGAAGAACCCGGGGTCGTCGGAAAAGCCCAGCCCGATAAAGCCCGTAATGTGAAAGAGCAGCAGCACGCCCTGGGCCCAGCGCAGACGCCGGAGCTGAGCAGCGGCGGACAAATCGGCCGTGGGGGTGGCGGGAAGTTGTTGCGTGGAATCGGGCATGAGGGGGAATCAGAAACGAAATGGCAGATAGTAGCAACCGATGCCGTTGCAGGCCCTGGCAGGAACAAACGACACGCAGTCAATCAACTAGGCACCTTTCGCTTTTACGCCTTAATTAAGTCAGATACGATTTGGGCCGAGAGCAGGCAGAGCGGAATACCGCCGCCAGGGTGCACCGAGCCACCACAAAAGTACAGCCCTTTCAGCCGACCCGAAAAATTGGGGTGGCGCAGGAAGGCCGCCAGCGGTATTATTGCTGGAGCTGCCGTAGAGCGCGCCCCCAAACGAGGAGGTTCGGCCGCAATGCCCGGCGGCGTCCCAGACGTGCTCGGCCCGGATCAGCGGCCCGAGGTCGGTGCCCAGGGCCTGGCTGAGGCGGCGCAGCACGGCGGCGCGGGTCTGGGCCACCAGCGCCGGCCAGTCCTGGCCCTGGTCGTGGGGCACGTTCACCATCACAAACCAGTTTTCGTGGCCCGGCGGGCGCGTCGGTGGGCGTGTGGCCGCTGGTGATGTTGACGTACACCGTCGGGTCGGCGGCCGACGGTTTGCTCCTGGAAAATGGCCTCGAACTCGCGCTGGTAGTCGGCCGAGAAGAAGATGTTGTGCACGCCCAGCTCGGGAAACGCGCCGGCCGATACCCCAGTAAAAAATCAGGGCCGAGGACGAGCGGGGCTGGGCCAGGGTGCGCTCGGGGGCGGGCTGGTCGGGCAGCAGGCGGCGGTAGGTGGGCACCACGTCCATGTTGCTCACCACCTGGTCGAAGTCGTAGCTCGCCCTGGTCGGTGCGCAGGCCGGTTACGCGGCTGTCGGCCATCGACCAGGATTTCGCGCACCGGCTCGCGGTAGCGGAACTTCACGCCCAGCTCCTGGGCCAGCCGCACGAGGCTCTGGGCAATGGCATAGATGCCGCCCTCGGGGTAAAAAGCGCCAATGCCGTGCTCCAGGTGCGGAATCATGCTGAGCGTAGCCGGGGCCTGGTAGGGGTCGGAGCCGTTGTAGGTGGCGAAGCGGTCGAAGAGCTGCACCAGGCGCGGGTCGGCGAAGGCTGCCTGGTGGCGCTGGTGCATGGTGCTGGTGAGGCCCAGCTGGGGCAGGGCGGCCACGGCCTTGAGCACTTCGGGGCTGAGGTAGGTGCCGGCCTTGTGCAGCGACTTTTGCAGAAACGTGCCCGCCGTGGCATCGTAGGCCCGGCCGCTGCGGGCCAGGAACGCCAGCACGTCGGCGGCCGGGGCACCCAGCTTCTCCTCCACTTCGTGGGCAAACTTTTCCTCGTCGGCCCAGGCCGTGAGGCGGGTGCCGTCGGCGAAGAAGTACTCGGTAATCGGGTCGAGGCGCTCGTAGCGAAAGTAGTCGCGCGGGTCGCGGCCGGCCAGCCGGAACAGGTCGTCGACGAGGTGGGGCAGCGTGAAGAGCGAGGGGCCGCCGTCGAAGCGGTAGCCGCCGGGCAGCTCCAGCTGGTGCATTTTCCCCCCAAAGCTTTCCTGGGCCTCGAATACCACCACGCGGTGCCCGGCCACAGCCAGGCGCACGGCCGTGGCAATACCTCCAATGCCGGCCCCTACAATGGCGGTAGCAGCGGCAGATGATGATACAGGGAAGTGGGGCACGCGGCGAAAGAAATGGGAGTGGGCAGACGGCTACCGTTCGGGTAAGGCCCGCTAACGGCTACGAAGAACGGACAGCGGCGTGGCTTTACACAACCCGCGGGCCGGAAATGTTTGCACGGGCAGCTTTTAGCGGCCGCCGCCGCAACAACAGGCAAATTAATCGGGAGCGGGGGCGCTTTTTTCCGTTGTTGCGTAGCTGCCCCGGGCCGCCGGGCCGGGACCGGCCTCCATCGGCGAGCCCTTTTTTCGCGTGTGCCCTAAGCGTATAGCCCCGACGATAGCAAGGCTCGAAAAACGCCTTCTGGCACCAGAATCAGGGGTTTACGAGTTGATTTTGGCCTCTGGAAGCTGATATATTTGGTAACCAGCCCGGTCGTACCCGGACCCGCAGGCTGCCGGTATCGCGGCAGCGCCTGGCCTTAAGGCCAGGCGGCGGCAGGCCCGCTGAGTTGCTGGAGCCGCGCTATCCCCTTTTTCTTATTCGAGCTAAACTGATGACGATGACCTGGTATTTTCGGCTACTATCGTTTCGTTGCAAGGTGCCTGCTTACGCTGCCCTGCTGCTGGCTGGCCTCCTGGCAGCCTGCTACCACCCTGCCTCGGCCCAGCAGCTAAGCCCGCTGCACGCCGAAGGCCCGCGCATGCTGGACGCCACCGGCCGCGAAGTGGTGCTGCGCGGCTACAACGTGGGCGGCTGGCTGCTCCAGGAAAGCTATATGCTGGGCACCGATACGCTCGATAGTCAGTGGCGCATCAAACAGGGGATGTTGCGCACCATGCCCGAGGCCGACATGGAGGCCTTTTACCGCCGCTACCGCCAGCAGTTCGTAACCAAAGCCGATATCGACCTGCTGGCCCGTCAGGGCTTCAACTGCGTGCGCCTGCCCCTGCACTACGACCTGTTCCTGACGCCCGAGCAGCGCCACGCCCGCACCGAAGTAATCCGCGACCCGAAGAACGACGCGAAGCTGGCGGCCTACGTGCAGCAGCTGAGCCAGTGGTACGACGCCGACGAGTTGTTTGCCCGGCCCCGGCAGCTCGATGGGTTTCGCTACATCGACGACGTGGTGAAGTGGTGCGCCGCCAACCAGCTCTACGTGGTGCTCGACCTGCACGCCGCCCCCGGCGGCCAGGGCACCGACCCCAACATCAACGACAATTTCCGGCCCCTCGACCTGTGGAAGCGCCGCGACGACAAGGGCCGCCCGATTTACCAGGATATGACGGTGCGCCTCTGGGAGCGGCTGGCCGCCCGCTACCGGCACGAGCCCACCATTGCCCTCTACGACTTCATCAACGAGCCCCATAACCTCGACCCGGCGCACGGCCTCTCGGCCAACAACCAGGAGCTGAACGTGCTTTACTCGCGCCTGATTGATGCCGTCAGGGACCAGCACGACCGCCACCTGCTGCTGCTCGAAGGCAACGGCTACGGCAACGAGTACACCAACCTCACCCCCGACAAGCTTACGGCCCGCGACAAAACCAACCTCGTTTACAACGGCCACCGCTACTGGTGCTCCAACGACCCCGCCCTCACCGACCCCAACCCCAACCAAATCAACCTGATAGCCAACCTGGTAGCCTTCCGGCAGCGGTGGCAGGTGCCGGTGTGGGTGGGCGAGACGGGCGAAAACTCCAACGAGTGGTTTGCCGCCGCCGTGCAGGGCCTCAACGCCGCCAATATCGGCTGGTGCCATTGGAACATCAAGCGGGTTGATTCGGGGGCCGGGCTGCTGCGGGTAGCGCCTTACGGCAGCCTGCTCAGGCCCGAAGGCCGGGCGGCGCTGCTGCGCAACGTGCAGTTTGCGCCCGGCCAGTTCAACCGCGACGTAGCCGCCGCCCTCACCCAGCCCGCCGATTACCGCGCCCCGTTCCGGCCCCTCAGCATTCCCGGCACCCTGAACGCCCCCGACTACGACCTGGGCCGCGACGGCGTGGCCTACCACGACACCTACTCGGCCCGCACCGACTACCGCGACCAACGCCCCACCAACCAGGGCGGAGCCTACCGCAACGATGGCGTAGATATTATGGCTGCGCCCGAATTGCCCGGGGGCTTTGCCGTGCAGGAGCTGGAAGCCGGCGAGTGGCTCAGCTACACCGTTACCGTAACCACTCCCGGCCCTTACCTGACCGAGCTGCGCCTGCGCCCCGGCCCCAACGCCGGCCGGCTGGCCCTCCGCCTCGACGGGCAGGAGCTGGGCACCGCGACCGTAGCGCCCGGCTCCGACTGGACTACTGTGACCCTGACCACGCCGCCCCTGCCGGCGGGCCGGCACGTGCTCCGGATCTGGGTCGAGCAGGCCGTACAGGCCCTGGGCTGGATGCGGTTTTCGGCCGCTGCCCCGGTTTCCGGCGAGAGCCGGCAGTAGGAAACGAGCGGCTTTTCGTACATTGAGAAATGACGCTTGTACGTTCCCATCTTTCCCCGCGGCGGGTTGGCTGGTTGCCACCACTGCTGACGCTGCTCGGCAGCCTGCTGCTTCTACTGCTGTTTCCCCCTTTGGCTAGGGGTCAGGCCGCCGCCGATACCCTGCGCGTAGCCCCGGGCCTGGCGGAAGTTTTTCTCGACCCCGGCACTTACGATGTGCTCGAAGACCCGACGGGCCAACTCACCCTCGATCAGGTCAGCCAGCCCCGCTGGGGCCGGCAGTTCCGGCGGGCCAGCAGCCTGCCTACCACTACGATGGAGCACCCCGGCGCGGCCTACTGGCTGCGCCTGCGGGTGCGGGCCGATGGCTCGCTCACCCAGCACTGGTACCTGGAAATGTTTGATTCTCACCTCAACGAGGTAACATTTTTCCCACCCGACGGGGCCGCGCCTACCATTACCGGGGCCAGCCGGCCGCTGAGTACCCGCAAGTTTCCCTATAAAAACTTCCTGTTTCGGCTGGACCTGCGCGACCAGCAGACCCAGACCTACTACGTGCGGCTGGTATCGAGCTCCAAAACCACGTTCCTGAGCCGCCTTCGCGCCGAGCAGCCGCTGGCCGTACACTTCCAGACCGAGTATGGCCTGCTGGGCGCGTTTTATGGTGTGCTGCTGATTATGGTGGTGTACAACCTGTGCCTGTACCTGTTTATCGGCGAGCAGACTTACCTGCGCTACGTGCTGTACGTGCTCAGCTGCAGCCTTGTGTTTCTGTCGGAAGACGGCCTGGGCTTCCAGTACCTGTGGCCCAACCACCCGGCCATCAACGAGGTCATTATTGCCGGGGCGCCCATTCTGCTGCTGTTCACCTTCAGCTTCTACGCCCGGCAGTTTCTCGACACGGCCCAGCGCCTGCCCCGCCTCGATTGGTGGGTACGGCTGGTGGTGCTGGCGAGCGTAGCCGGGCTCGTGCTGAACGCCGTGTGGGTGCGGGCCGACTGGGGCTTCTGGCTTTACCTGCTGCCCTACGGCCTTATTTATTACGCCGCGTTCCAAGTGTGGCGGCGGGGCCAGCGCCCGGCTCGCTTCTTCCTGCTGGCCCATGCGCTGGTAGCGCTCAGCGTGGGCTTCCTGCTGCTGCGCCGCCTCGGCATCGACACGTTTACCAATACCGGCACGGTGTACAGCATGAACGTGGCCTTCGTGGTGGAGGTGGTTGTGCTCTCATATGCGCTGGGCGAAAAAATCAAGGCCATCAAGGATGCCACCATCCGGGCTCAGGGCAAGCTGGTGAAGCAGCTGCGCAAAAAGCACCTGGTGCAGCAGCAATTAGTCGAGCAGCTCCACCACAACCAGTCGCTTAAGGATCAGCTCAATACCGAGCTGGAGGGCTTGGTAGCCCAACGTACGCTGGAACTGAGCCAGCAGGGCGAAACCATTGCCGCCCAGAACCGGGAGCTGCTCCAGGCCAATGGGTTGCTGGCCTTGCAGTCGGCCGCCATCGAGAAGCTCAACCAGGAGCTGCGGCTCGATTTGCAGGAAGTGAAAACGGCCCGGGTGTTATCGAAGGAGGTTGATTTTGGTGAGTTCAGCCAGATTTATCCCGACAAAGACGCCTGCCTGACCTACCTGGCCAACCTGAAATGGGCCGATGGCTACCAGTGCCGCAAGTGTGGCCACGAGAAGTACTGCGACGGCCGGGAGCCCCACTCGCGCCGCTGCACCAAGTGCCGCTACGTGGAGTCGGCCACAGCCTACACGCTGCTCCAGAAGTGTAAATTCTCCATCATCAAGGCATTTTACGCTACCTTTCTCATCTATACCCACCAGGGCAATTATTCCTCCCAGGAGCTGTCGCGCGTACTCGACCTACGCCAGGGCACCTGCTGGAGCTTCAGCCAGAAAGTGCTGGAAGCGATGCGCCGCCGTCGCCAGGCCCCCGACTTCGACGAGAACGAAGGCTGGACCCACATTCTGCTCGACGATGCCACGACGACCGAAGTGGAGGAGTCAGCAGCTGAATCGGCGGCCACCTCGGCATAGCGGTTGCTCCTTCTTAACTTGATAAGCGGATAATAGCCAGCCTTGCCTGCTGAACATATGGTTCACGACCCAAACGGCCCGGCGCCAGCCGGCACCGGGTTGTTTGGGCACCAGCAGACAGACAAAGCACCTGACTACAAGCTGGCTACTTGTTAATTGCAGACCAAGCTTATCAGAAGCCACACTAATAGTGGGTAAGTGGCTACTCATCGGGCAAGTCGCTGAAAAAAAATGATACTTCAACGATATTTTCTAGGTTGTTTTTTATGTGGCCCACTGTTTAGCTCGACCAGCCCAACTGGTCTATCCTGAGCCCGGCAGAGCCCTTTTTAACGTGTGCACTAAGCGTATAAGCTAGACCACACTGGCAGACCAAAAGCCGTAATAGGCCCCGGGAAGCCCTTTTTAGCATTGCTTTTCCTGAACAAGTCAGGGTATATTTGACTACTCCGACTGATGCGTTGGCACCTGGTTGAAGTCACCCTAAAAGTCCAGCGGTCAATTATTGGGCCGTTCCACTCCTTTGCTGCCGGGTGCCTGCGGGCCCAGACAGCCTTCCCTCCCCGGTCCTTGTTTGCTCCGCTGCTGCCCCGCGCCAGCATTGCCGCTTCGCCAGCATTCCACCTTTGCGCTTCCCTGATAACGGTCCCACCTGTTTTCTCCAGCCTTTTTAATTCCCACATATCAATGAACCAACACCTCTACACTCAGGCACTACGGCGCACTTTGTGGTTGGCAGCCCTTGGCCTGCCGGCTGCCCCCGCGCTAGCCGCAGCTTCCACCCTCGTTGCCGCCCCGGCCGCCATGCGCGCCACGCTTCTCGCCGACGTGCCCGTATCGGGCCGGGTGGTGCAGGCCAACGGCCAGCCGTTGCCCGGCGTTACGGTTATCGTGAAGGGCACCACCATCGGCGCCTCCACTGACGCCGACGGTAACTTCTCGCTCAATGCCCCCGAGAACTCCACCCTGATCTTCAGTTACGTGGGCTTTACGCGCCGCGAAGTACCGCTTTCGGGCGCTACCACCGGCCTGAGCATTACGCTGCAGGAAGATGCCCGCGCCCTGAGCGAAGTGGTAGTGGTGGGCTACGGCACCCAGGAGCGCGGCAGCGTAACGGGCGCCGTATCGTCGGTTTCGTCGCGCGAAATTGCCACCCAGCCCGTGGCCGATGTTACCCAGGCCCTGCAGGGCCGGGCGGCCGGCGTTACGCATCACCTCGAATGGCGGCGCCCCGGGCGGCGCGGCCGGCACCTCGGTCCGCATCCGGGGCCTGACCTCGGCCGGCAACAACAGCCCGCTGTACGTGGTCGATGGCTTCCCGCTGCCCGATGGGAGGCGAGAACCAGTTGAACGCCATCAGCCCCAACGACATTGAGTCGATTGACATTCTGAAGGATGCTTCGGCTACC
The DNA here is from genome assembly GCA_963711295.1 of uncultured Cytophagales bacterium. Lineage (GTDB taxonomy): Bacteria > Bacteroidota > Bacteroidia > Cytophagales > Hymenobacteraceae > Hymenobacter. The sequence continues at coordinate 127,488 of CAVQDF010000001.1, read as the reverse complement.
GCCATTTATGGGGTCCGGGCCGCCAACGGCGTTGTTATCATTACCACCAAGCGGGGTAAGGCCGGGGTTTCCACCATCAACTTCGATGTATACCGGGGCGTGCAGTCGGTATGGCGCAAGCTGGAGCTGCTCAATGCCGAGGAGTACGCCGTCATCAACAACGAAAGCCGCGTGGCCGCCGGTCAGCCCATCGTGGTCGACCGGTTGCGCAACCCCCAGGCCCTGGGCGAGGGCACCGACTGGCAGGACGCCATTTTCCGCCGGGCCGCTATTCAGAACTACGCGCTGTCGGCCACGGGCGGCAGCGAGAAGGCTCGCTTCGCGGTGTCGGGCACTTACTTTCAGCAGGACGGCACCATTGTGGGCTCGAACTTCGAGCGATTCACGCTCCGGGCCAACGGCGACGTGCAGGTGAACCGCATCCTCAAGTTCGGCAACAGCATCTCGCTGACTCACCTCAGCGACCGGCAGATTACGACCAACAGCGGCGAGTACGGCACGGTGCAGCAGGCGCTGCGAGTGCCGGCCATCATTCCGCTCTACCGCCCCGATGGCTACTACTACGAGCCCCGTGGTGCCCAGGACAACTTCATTGAGGAGAACCCGGTAGCGGCGGCCACGCTCAACAACCAGCGCTTTACCCGCAACCGGGCCCTGACGACGCTGTTTGCCGAGCTGGAGCCCGTGAAAGGCCTGCGCCTGCGCACCAACGTGGGCTTCGACTTCATCTTCGACAACTTCAACGCCTTCCGGCCTACGGTGCCCGAGCTGCGCGTGAACAACCCCGACGGCAGCCAGGAAACCTATAGCACCCGCTACAACCTGGCCGGCGCCACGGCTACGGCCGGCTACACGCCGAGCTACCTGATTGAGAACACCGCCACCTACGACCGCCTGTTTGCCGACAAGCACCAGGTAACGTTCCTGCTGGGCCAGTCGGCGCAGTGGTTCAACTTCAGCAACGTGGAGGCCTACCGCACGGGCTACCTGCGCAACGACTTGCAGGTTATCAACAGCGGCCCCATCAACACCCAGCTGGCCAATGCCGGCAGCATCTCCCCCACAGCCAAGCTGGCCAGCTATTTCGGGCGGGTGAATTACGAGTTTGCCGGCAAGTACCTGTTCTCGGCCACGGCCCGCCTCGACGGCTCGGGCCGCTTCGAGCCCGGCAACCAGTTCGGCTTCTTCCCCGGCGTATCGGCCGGCTGGCGGGTTTCGGAGGAAGATTTCCTCAAGGGCAACAACGTCATCAGCAACCTGAAGGTGCGCGCCGGCTACGGCAAGGTGGGCAACCCCAACAACGCCGGCCGCTTCGCCTACCTGTTCGCCGTCAACTCGGGCATTCAGTACCCCTTCGGCCCCAACGGCACCATCCAGACCGGCGCTGCGCCTACCCGCCTGGCCAACAACGACCTGCGCTGGGAAACCAACAACCAGGCTAACCTGGGCTTCGACTTTGGCTTCCTCGATAACCGCTTCGAGGCCACCGTTGACCTTTACAACCGGAACTCACCCAACCTGATTGCGCCGGTACCCGTGTCGTTGGTGTCGGGTACCTACGAGTCGGTAAACCGCAACGCGGCCTCGGCCTACAACCGCGGCATCGACGTTTCCTTCACCTCCCACAACCTGCAGGGCAGCGGCCGGGCCGTCGACTGGACGACCAACCTGGTGTTCTCGGCCTACAAAACCCGCCTCGAATCGTTGGGCGTGGGGCAGCCCTACAACGGGCTGGGCTCGCTGGCCGGCGTTATCGTCCGCTACGACGTAGGCCAGGCCTTTGGCTCGTACTACGGCTACGTGGCCGACGGCCTGTTCCAGACGCCCGAAGACGTGCAGAACCACGCCACCCAGAGCGGGGCGGCTCCCGGCGACATCCGGTTCAAGGACCTCAACGGCGATGGCATCATTACGGCCCTCGACCGCACCTACATCGGCAGCCCGAACCCCGACTTCACCTACGGCATCAACAACACCGTTACCTGGAAGGGCTTCGATCTGAACGTGTTTTTGCAGGGCTCGCAGGGCAACCAGATCTACAACCAGAACCGCTACATTCTGGAAAGCGCCCTCTACGGCAACAGCAGCGGCAGTACCCGGGTGCTGGGCCGCTGGACCGGCCCCGGCACAAGCAACACTGTGCCCCGCGCCATTGCCGGCGACCCCAACACCAACCTGCGGGTGAGCAGCTACTACATGGAGGACGGCTCGTACCTGCGCCTCAAAACCCTCACGCTGGGCTACAAGCTGCCCGCTGCTGTGCTCGGCCGCATTTCGGCCAAGCAGATCCGGCTGTACGTGACGGGCCAGAACCTGGTGACGCTGACCAAGTACACGGGCTTCGACCCCGAGGTAGGCGCGAGCGGCGTCGATCTGGGCTCGTACCCGCAACCGCGGGTACTGCTGGCCGGCCTCAACATCGGCTTCTAGGCCCGGAACTTTCCGCCCGGGCCCACTCCTTTTAAAGTGCTGGGCCAGCAGCGGCAGTACGCCGTCCGTGGGGCACGAATTAAGCCGAGGTAGTACTCATTCCATTCTTTTAAATCAGCCTTTTTGATGAAATCCATCACGAAATATACCAGCCTCACGCTGCTCACCCTGGGCCTGCTCACGGGTTGCGGCAAAGACTTTCTGTCTGAGTCGCCAACCGACCAGGTAACCGACGCCAACTTCTACAAAACCACCACCGACGCTATCCAGGCCGTTAATGCCGCTTACAGCGAGCTGGGCAAGGGTGGGCAGTACAATTACGCCCTGTGGGGTCTCGGCGACATCGGGGCCGATATTTCCACGACCGGCGGCGGCGGCGGCGGCGACGGCATCGAGCAGCAGCAGCTCGACAACTACAACATTCCCAGCACCAACCCCATCGTGGCTCGCCTCTGGGGCGGCAGCTTTATCGGTGTCGGCCGGGCCAACATTGTGCTCGAGAAGGTGCCCACGATGACCATCGACCCGGCCATTCAGAAGCGCAGCCTCGGCGAAGCCCACTTCCTGCGGGCCAAGTACTACTTCGACCTCGTGCGGGCCTACGGCGACGTGCCCCTGCTCACGAAACCGCCCGTTTCGCTGGCCGACGTGAACGTGGCCCGCTCGCCCGCGGCCGACGTGTACGCCCTGATTGTAAAGGACCTCACCGAGGCCATCGACCTGCTGCCCGCCTCGTATAGCGGCGAAGACATCGGCCGGGCTACCAAGTGGGCCGCTACCGGCCTGCTGGCCAAGGTGTACCTCACCCAGGGCAACCTGGCTGGGGCCGCCACCCAGGCCAAGGCCGTTATTGCCGGCAGCGGCAAAAGCCTGTGGGCCGACTACGGCGACAACTTCAAGGTGGCCACCGAGAACGGCAAGGAGTCGTTGTTTGAAGTGCAGTACATCGCGGGCCGCAACCAGTACACCTTCGATGGCCTGGGCTTCGTGGGCAACGAGTTCTTCGGGCCCCGCGGCCAGGGCATTGTGCCCCAGGGCGGCTACGGCTTCAACGTGCCCGAGCCCGGCTTCGTGAATGGCTACGAGGCCGGCGATAAGCGCCGCCAGGTAACCATCTGGGAGCCCGGCGACAAGTACCCTGATGGCCGCGTGCAGCCGGCTTCGCTGCCCGGCTCGCCGAACGGCTACAACTGCAAAAAGTGGTTTGTGGGCAAGGTGAACACCAACATCTGGGATTCGGAGCTCAACATTCCGGTGTTGCGCCTGGCCGAGATGTACCTGATTCAGGCCGAGGGCGAAGGACCTACGGCTTCCGGGCTGGAGGCACTCAATAAAGTGCGCCGCCGGGCGTTCGGCCTGCCCATTGATGCGCCCAGCACCCGTGACATTGCCGCCGGCATCAGTACGGCCGACTTCAAAAAGGCCGTGTGGCGGGAGCGGAAGTACGAGCTGGCCTTCGAAAACGACCGGTGGTTTGATATGAAGCGCACCGGCGAGCTGCTTACCTCCGACTACACCAAGGCCAAGGGCGTCAAGTCCTTCAACGTGGTACTGCCCATCCCGCAGGATGAGCTCGACGTGAACACAGGCCTGAAGCAAAACCCCGGCTACTAGTCCGAATCGGCCTTTTACTTCCCACTTCCTCCCCGAATTCCCATGAAAACGATAACACGCATTGCTTTGCTCGGCCTGCTGGCGGGCCCGCTGCTGCTGGGCTCCTGCCAAAAGGAGGGCGACGACAACAAGCTCGAAGGCCCCGCGCCCCAGTCGAGCTTTACCTTCAACGTGAATACCACCGAGTTTCCGACTGTGGTTACCTTCACGGCCACCAGCCAGAACGGCTTCCTCTACGAGTGGGTGTTCGGCGACTCGAAAACGGGTACCGGCACGCCCATTCAGCACACCTACCCCAAGCCCGGGGCCTACCAGGTCGAGCTGATTACGGCCGGCCGCGGCGGCACCGGCATCTCGGCCAAGCAGACGGTTAACATCCCTGATGCCTGCACCAACGCCAGCTTCAGCAAGCTGGTGGATTGCGCTGGCAGCGGCACCCGCGTGTGGGCCTTCGCCGGTACGCCCGGTGCCATTGTGCGCGAGTCGGCCAACGGAACGGTTATCTCCACCTCGGGCACGCTCAATGCCTGCCAGCTCGACGACCAGTTCTCGTTCAGCAACAGCTTCACGCTCAGCTACGAAAGCGCGGGCCAGACCTTCCGCAACAACACCTGCGGGTCATCGCTCAACCGGGGTGGCGACTTCGTGTTCCGGCCCAACCCCAGCGGCAACCCCCAGATCGTGCTCAAGGGCAAGGGTGGCTTCATCGGCCTGCCCGATTCGGTGGTCAACAAGACCTACGACATCCTGGAAGCAACCGACACCAAGCTGCGCCTGCGCGGCACCAACCCCGACGGCACCCGCACCATCGTGACGCTGGCGCCCTACGACGCCACGGCGCCCTACAAGCTGCTGCTCACCGGCGGCTCGGCCCGCACCTGGATGCTCGATAACGCCGCCGACGCCCCCATCACGGTGGGCACCGAGGCCAACCCGCTCGCCTACTTCGCGGGCGTGAAAGCCGGCGAACTCCCCGCCTGCCAGTCCGACGACGAGTACACCTTCACGACGGGCAACATCATGAAGTACGACGCCAAAGGCCAGACCTTCTCGGTGGCGGCCGGCTATGCCTGCGCAGCTCCCCAGACGGGCGATTCGCCCTTCATCTTCGGGCCTTCGGGCAGCGGCGGGTTGGCTCAATTCAAGCTCACCAGGGCTAATGCCTTCATCGGGGCCACCGACGCCTCGCCCGATGGACTGTACCGCATCATGGAAATCACGGACAAGAAAATGACCATCCGGGGCGGCAGCGGCCTCAACGGGGGAACGGTCTTTACTATTAAAATGGTTGTGAAGCCCTAGAGCCACTACGCACCCACTCCGGCGGGCTCGGTTGAGCCGGCCGGGGCTGGGCGGGTAGCGGCATTTGCGCAACCATTCGTTTACGTTCTTTCCTGATTATGAAAAACCGCTTCCCCCATATCCGCCGCTATTCCTTGGGCGCCGGCCTGGCCCTCTCGCTGGGGCTACTGGCCTGCACCGAGTCCGAAACCAAGTTCACCCCGGCCCCAACCACCCCTACTACCCCGGTTACGCCGGCCGTGAACGAAGAACCCCGCGACTACAGCCAGTACAACAGCCTGGTGTGGAGCGACGAGTTCACGACCGGCCCACTCGACCTGACTAAGTGGAGCTACGAGCTGGGTGGCGGTGGCTGGGGTAACAACGAGCTGCAGGCCTACACCAACTCGGCCGACAACGCGTTTATCAGCGGCGGCAACCTCACCATCCAGGCCCGCCGGGAGCAGTCGGGCAATAACGGCTACACCTCGGCCCGCCTCATTACGAAGGGAAAGCAGAGCTTCCAGTATGGCCGCCTCGACATCCGGGCCAAAGTACCCAAGGGCAAGGGCGTCTGGCCCGCCATCTGGATGCTGGGCTCCGACATCGACCAGAACAACTGGCCCCGGTGCGGCGAAATCGACATCATGGAGCTGCGCGGCAGCACCCCCGACCAACTGCTGAGCACTCTGCACTTCGGCAACAGCGTGGCTGACCATCGGTATAAAGGCACGACCAAAATCCAGCCCGCCCCGCTCTCCGACGATTTCCACGTGTATTCGGTGGTGCGCAGCAAGGACCTGCTGCGCTTCTACATTGATGAGCAGCAGTACTACACCTTCACGGGCTCCGATGCCAGCCCGTTCCCGTTCAACAATCCGTTTTTCATGATTCTGAACGTGGCCGTGGGTGGCAACTTCGACGGCGACCCTTCTCCATCCACGGTGTTCCCCCAGCAAATGCAGGTAGACTACGTGCGCCACTACCAGTATAAATAAGCATCCCGGCTGCCTGTCCGGGTCGCCATCCGTTCCTGAGTGAGAGCGGGATGGGGTCCGGGCCCGAAAAAGGCCGGCACCGGGGGCTGCAACCACCCGGTGCCGGCCCGTCCAGGCCCCTTCTTTAACCTCCGGCGGGCTGTACCCTGCGGAGTTGTACCAGAGCCGGTTTGCCCGTTAGGGGGGCAAGCCGGCTTTTGGCTTTACGGGGCAGCCGCCCTTACTCCACGGCCAGCACCAGCCCTTTCAGGTAGGCACCTTCGGGATGGAAGAGGCTCACGGGGTGGTCGGCGGGCTGGGTGAGGCGGTGCAGGATACGGGCGGGCCGGCCGGCCTCGATGGCGGCGGCCAGCACCGCGCCCTCGAACAGCTCGGCCGACACCACCTGCGAGCAGCTGAAGGTAAACAGCAGGCCCCCGGGCGCAATCTGGCGGATGCCGGCCGCGTTCAGGCGCTTGTAACCCATCAGGGCATTGTGGCGGGCCGAGAGGTGCTTGGCAAAGGCGGGCGGGTCGAGCACGATGAGGTCGTACTGCTCCTGGCTCTGCTTCATGAAGCTGAACACATCTTCGGCATACGCCTCGTGCTTGCTTTCGAGGCCGGTGAGGGCAGCGTTTCGCTCGGTCAGCTCAATGGCGCGCTTCGAGCTATCCACGGAGTGCACCAGCTCGGCCCCGGCCTGCAGGGCGTAGGAGCTGAAGCCGCCGGTGTAGCAGAACGTGTTGAGCACCCGGCGGCCGGGCGCGTAGCGGGCCAGCAGGCTCCGGTTGTCGCGCTGGTCGATGAAGAAGCCGGTTTTCTGGCCCGTTTCCCAGTCAACGGCGAAAGGGTGGCCGTTTTCGTGCACAATGTGCTCCTGCCCGTTGCTTTCGCCGAACAGATAGCCGTTCTGAGCACCCGGGGCGGCCTTGGCGGGCACGGTTTCGGCGCTCTTATCGTAGATAGCCCGCAGGCCCGGTATCACGGCCTGCAGGGCCGCCGCAATCAGGGGGCGGGCCTGGTACATGCCCGCGCTGTGGGCCTGCACCACGGCCGTATCGCCGTACACATCAATGATGAGGCCGGGCACGCCGTCGCCCTCAGCGTGGGTGAGGCGGTACACGTCGGTGTTGCCGGTGCCGGTCAGGCCCAGGCCCTGGCGCAGCTGGTAGGCGTCGCGGAGGCGGTTTTCCCAGAAGGCAGCGTCGGGCAGCTGGGCGTCGGGGCCGAAGTCGAGCATGCGCACGGCAATGGAGCCGGGGGCGTAGTGGCCCACGCCCAGCACCTCGCCGTTGGCGGCCCGCACCGTTACGGCCTGCCCCTCGGTTACCTGACCTTCCAGCCGCCCGATGGCTCCCGAGAATACCCAGGGGTGGCGGCGGCGTAACGATTGGTCTTTCCCGGGCTTGAGCGTAACGGTGGCGGCAGACATGGCGGCAGTTTTAGCGAAATGAACCGCAAAGATACGCCGGGCCTCGTTGCCCAGCCTACCGGAAGGGGTCGATGTACGCCACGAGTACCGCCAGCGCCGCCAGGCCCGCCAGAATACCCCAGACCGGCCCGCCCCAGATCAGCAGGCCCAGCAACGCAATCGGGCCCACAACCAGGCCCAGCACGCCCAGTACGGTGGTGCCGAGGCCCGCTTCCGCCGTGGCCTGCGCCCCGCCGGGGTGCGTATGTTGCCGCGGGTGCGCCGCCGCGTACGCTACGCTGGCCGCCCGCGCCCGGCCAGCCCAGCGGCGGAGCTGCCGCGCCGGCTTTTTACGGGTTTCCTGCCTCACTTCCCGGGCTGCCGCTACCTGCGGTGCCGACATTGGCGGCACCTGCACTGCCAGACCTGCCGGCTGGTTACGGCCGGCGGCCGGGAGAGCCAGGGGCGCCTCGGCAGACGCGGGCCGGGGTTCGGCCGCGGCCACGGTTACGCCGAAGCGGGCCGGAACTGGTAGGCCGATTGGGCGCTGCGGCAGCCCGCGGCCAGCAACAGCAGGCTCAGCACGGCCGCCAAACGAGTAAGCCCCCGGGCGGGGCGGGCAGCAGGAGGAAAAGGATGGGGCATGGGCAGAAGCAAGAGGAGGGGCAATATACGCGGGTTGCCGGAGCCTATACGGCAGTTAGGCCATTCGCGCTGCCTGGCCCGCCCTACCCGGGCCCTTAGAGGCCGGCGGGAGCCCCGAACCAGCGCCGGTAAATGGGCCGCCGCCAGGCAAACTGCGCCCACACGGCCGGCCACAGCAGCCGGTCGAGCAGCTTCGAGCCGGTGCGGTACTCCAGGTCTTCTACAATGTAGGTGCCGCCGCCGGGCGCGGGTTGCAGCAGGTGGCGGTGCTGCCAGTAGCGCAGCGGCGCGGGCAACTCCTGGCCCTCATCCACGAAGTAAAAGGTGCCGTCGGCCGTGCGGCCGTTATCGGTGATGAGCGACGTCCAGCGCTGGCGCAACAGGCCGGCGCCCAGCTCCAGGTGCACCTCGTCGCCGCGCAGGCAGCCATCGAAGCGCAGCAGCCGAAAGGGCGGAAACGGCGGGGCCAGGGCCAGAAACAGGTCGCGGGTAAAGCCCTGCCACACCTCGGCGGGGGCGGCGGCAACGCGGGTGCGCAGGTAGAGGTTCATAGCCCTTTAACCCCGGGTGGCGGCGGTGGGTTTTGGAGAGTCCGCTAACTACTGGGGCATAAACCAGTGCAGGTAGCCGCAGTTGGCGCACTCGTAGCTCACGGCCATTGGGTCGCTCCAGTCGGAGGTGAACAGCCCGGCACGGTCGAGCTTTATTTTGCGGCGGTGAAACCGGTTGTGGCGGCAGATAACACAGTGCAGGACGTGGCCCTTAATTTCCACCCCAATAGGCTCGGGGGCATCAAATAAACCCATAGTTGTAGCATGTAAACTGATTATCAGATAGTTAACACAAGCCTAAAGTGTCATGCTGAGCGTAGCCGGAGGCGAAGTCGAAGCATCTCTACCGTCATGCTAACGCTGTAGACTGCAACTAAGCGGTAGACATGCTTCGACTCCGGCTACGCTCAGCATGACACCGTTCGGGTCGTTGAAGCAGGGATTTATCTACCCCAGCAGCTCTTCAATATCTTCCTTGGTAAGGCTCTTGATAATGGTTTCGTCGGTGGTGATGAGGTCGGTGACGAGCTGGATTTTCTTGTTTTGCAGGGCCAGGATTTTCTCCTCCACCGTGCCCCGCGTGATGAACTTGTAGGTGAACACCGTGCGCTGCTGCCCGATGCGGTGGGCGCGGTCTACCGCCTGGGCTTCCACGGCCGGGTTCCACCAGGGGTCGAGGATGAACACGTAGTCGGCGGCCGTGAGGTTGAGGCCCACGCCGCCCGCTTTCAGGCTGATGAGGAACACGCGCAACGCCTCCGTTTCCTGGAACCGCGTGACTTCCTGGTGCCGGTCGCGGGTGTTGCCGTCGAGGTAGGCGTAGGCAATCTGGCGCTCATCGAGGGCAGCCCGCACCAGGTCCAGGTGCTTCACGAACTGACTGAACACGAGCACCTTGTGCCCCTCGGCCACCACGTTCTTGATCATGCGCACCACCTCCCGCAGCTTGCCCGACTCGTGGGCGTAGTCGGCGTCGGCCATGCGGGGGTGGTTGGCAATCTGGCGCAGCTTGGTCAGGCCCTGGAGCAGCACGAACTGGGTGCTGGCCGGGCCGCGCTCCTCGAGGCTCTGCAGAATCTGGTTGCGGTAGAAGCTCTTGGTTTCCTCGTAGCACTGCTGCTGCTCGTCCGTCATGGGGCAGTAGCTCAGGTTCTCGATTTTGGCGGGCAGCTCGGTGGCCACCTGGGCCTTGTGGCGGCGCAGAATAAAGGGCTTGATGAGCGCGTGCAAACGCCGCATTTTGCCCTCGTCCTTGTGCTTTTCGATGGGCTTGAGGAACTCCTTGCGGAAAAACGCCTGGGTGCCCAGCAGCCCGGGGTTGATGAACGACATCTGCGACCACAGATCCATGGTGCTGTTTTCCACCGGCGTGCCGGTCAGAATCAGGCGGTGGCCCGAGTGCAGCTCCCGCACCGCCTGCGACGTGGTGGAGCCCGGGTTCTTGATGGCCTGCGACTCGTCGAGAATCACGTAGTCGAAGGAGTAGGTCTTGAGCAGCTCGATATCGAGGCGCACAATGCCGTAGCTGGTCAGCACCACGTCGTAGTCGGCGAACTGGGCCACGTTTTTGTCGCGGTAGGTGCCGGTATAGATGAGCAGGCGCAGGCCGGGCGCGAACTTAAAGGCCTCGGCCATCCAGTTATACACCAGCGAAGTGGGCATCACGAGCAGCGAGGCGGCACCCTTGGCGGCCCCGGTTTCCTTGCGCTGCAGCAGCAAGGCCAGCGTCTGCACGCTCTTGCCCAGGCCCATATCATCGGCCAGGCAGCCCCCGAAGTGGTACTGCTGCACGAAATGGAGCCAGTTGTAGCCCGCCTTCTGGTAGGGCCGCAACTCGCCCCGGAACGTGGCCGGCAGGGGCTGGTCTTCCACGGCCTCGAACTCGCGCAGCTTTTCGAGCTTGCGGCGACATGAGCACGGTGGCCAGGTTGCCGCTCTGCAGGTCGGCCACCAGCGCCACGTGGTGCTTGCGCAGGCTCAGGCCGTCGGCGTGCTCCTCGGCGAAGGCAAACAGCTCCAGGTACTGCGTAAACCACTCCTCCGGAATGATGGCAATCTGGCCGTTGGGCAGCCGGTACTCGGGCCGCTTGTTGAGAATGTAGGGCCGCAGTTTGATGAACGGAATCTCGAACTCGCCGAAGCGCACCGTGCCGTGCACGTCGAACCAGTCGTTGGTTTCGGTGATGCCCACTTCCACCGACACCGTGCCGATGAAGTAGTCCTTGCCCGAGGTGGCGCCCTGCTTCACCGTAAAGCCCATACTCTTCAGGTCGTCGGCGTGGTGGTGGAGCCAGCGGAAGGCGGTGGCCTTCTCGAGCACGGCCCGGCCGTTGTGCACCTCCAGGGCCCGTTCGCGCAGGGCCGTAATCATGTCCTGCTCCTGGTCGAGGTTGCGGATGAGGCGGTGAAACACGTAGCTGTCGGCCTGCTTTTCCAGCTTCACGCACACGCGCTTGTCGTGGGCCGTGGGAATGGTATGGTCGCCGTAGCGGAAGCTCAGATCGAAGTGGATATGCTCGGCAGCCGCGACGGCCGGGGCGGTCAGGGTGGCAGTGGCACCGCGGCGGCCCGGGGTTCCGCCCCGGGCCGTCCGGACCGGGGGTGCGGCCACCATCATGGCTCCTGGCGCGTCGGAGAACGTGAGCTGGGGCCGGGCCACGTACCGCTCCGAGCGGATATCGAAGCCCCGGGCGTGCACATCGAACGACTCGACCAGCGGGGCTACGAAGCGCTGGAAGTAGCTGTCTTCGACCTGGCGCGGAATGACGATGAATTTCTTGTTGAGAAAGGGCTTGAGCTTTTTGCCATCGACCCCGCTGCGGAAGTTGTGGAGCACATCGCCCAGCAGCAGCCAGCCCGGCTGCTCGCACACGACTACCGCATTTTTGTACTGAAAGTCGAGCTTCTGGCCCTGGTACTGAATGGTGGGAAAGTAGTGGGTGCTTTCCTCGTTGCGCCGGAAGTGAAACAGAATGGAAGCCGGCTCCGGAGCCAGCCCGATTTCGCGCCAGGTGGGCTCACCATCCTTGCCCATAATGAACACCAGCTTGCCCGGCAGCCGGGCCATGATCTGGCCCATGCGCTCCTGCACGTACTGGCTAATAGCCTCCTGCAAGCTCTTGTCGCCTTTCTCGGGGTCGTAAATCTTAAGAAAGAAGTCGGCCGGGGTCGTTTTCTTGGCCCAGAACTCCTTGATCACCGCGTCCTGGCTGATCTGGTCGGTGAGAGCAACCAGCTCAAAATCCGTTTCATCGAGCCCATCCACGAACTCGGGCGCGTTCTTGGCCGATACGGTCTGGTGCAGCAGCGTCAGCTGCCCCAGCTCGTTGCGCTGCACCACATACGACTCGAACAGGTAGCCCAGGTACTCGTGCTCCAGCAACGAATACACAATCTGAAAAGGTTGAGAAGTCGAGACCTTCATGCTCGGGCTATGAGGAGGCAATGTGGGAAAAGTACCGAATGCTAAGTAACGTAATTTTCAGCATATTACACTATCACTATCAAAGAATAGTCATATTTAAAAGACAGACTACCCATATAATTAGGTCGAAGTGCCCTGTACCATCTACGAAGGTAACAGACTTGCCTACTTAATGTCGTTTCGTTGCAAAAAGAAAACAGGTGGCCGGCCCGCTGGCCGCTGCGGGTCCGGTTGGAAGAGGTAACACCCTGAAAACAGACTGGCCGGCGTGGGCTGAGGCCGCGGCCCCGCAGCGGCGCTAGAGGTTGTCGCGCACGTCGAGGCGGGAGGCATTCAGGGCCGGCCGGATCGATACCGAGATGGTGATGAAGATGATGGCAATGCCGGTGAGCACCACGTCGGAAAGCTGCATTTTGACGGGGTAAGAGTCGACGACGCTCGTGGCCATGCCCATGCTCACGATGTGGAAGGTTTGCTGGAGCCAGCAGATGCTCACACCCACTACCAGCCCCGTAATGGCGCCTACTTGAGCCACAATAGCCCCTTCGAAGAGGAAAATGTTGCGGATAGTGCGCCGCCCGGCTCCCATGGCCATAAGCACGGCCATGTCCTTCTTCTTATCAATCACCAGCATCGAAAGGGAGAAGAAGATGTTGATGCTGGCAATGAGCAGAATGAAGGCGAACGTGATAAACACGAACATCTTCTCGACCTTGATGGCCTTGAGCAGCGAGACGTGCTGCTCGTCGGAGTTGAGCACCTTGAAGCCTGCGCCGAGGGTGCTGCGGAGCGTCTGTTGCACGTCGTCGATGTCCTGGCCGGGCTTCACTTTCACTTCCAGGGCCGTGCGGCGGGAGCCATAATGCAGCAGGTCGCGGGCAAACTCCAGGGGCACGAAAATGTAGCTGTCGTCGATGCGCTGCTCGATGAGGAACACGCCCCCGGCCAGAATGGGTTGCTGGGTGAAATAGGCGTCGGGGTCCATGGAAACCCGGAACTTGCCGGCCTTGGGATAGAGCAGCTTCAGGGGGGCGAAGCGGTTGTCGAGCGTGATGCTGAGTTCGTGCTGCACGCCGGCCCCGATCAGGGCGTAGTCGAGGCCCTTGCGCTGCAAATCGTGGCTGCCATCGACGATAGCCGAGTCGATGTTGCTCTGGTAGTGATAGTTGTCTGAAACGCCCTTCATCTTCACCACCATCTGCCGGTCGCGGTACTGGAGCAGGGCGTTGTCCTCAATTACCTCCGTTACGAGGCGCACGCCGGGAGCCCGGCGCACCTTTACCAGCAACGGGGCCGGCAGCTCGAACGACTTGCCCTGCACGGCCGTGATGACCAGATCGGGGTCGGATTTGCCGTAGAGGCTGCGCACCAGGTCTTCGAGGCCGTTGAACACCGACAGCACAATAATCAGCGCCGTCGTTCCCACGGCCACCCCCACCATGGAGATGTTGGAAATGATGCTGATGATGTTGCGCTTCTTCTTCGAGAGAAAATAACGCCGGGCAATGAGCAACGGTACGTTCACGTGCGGGGCGCGGCTGGGCGGGGTCGGTGAAAAAAGAGAAGGTGAAGAATGGGCTTAGCTGGCGCGGCGCATAAAGTCTTCGAGGCGGCGCAACCGGTCCTCGTGGTCCTGAAACACGGTGGTCCGCACGTCGCGCAGGTCGGAGCGGATGGCGCTCAGGTGGTCGAGCACGGCCCCGGCGAAGTGGTTGAAGCCCGCCTCGCTCCGGTCGAGCCGGTCGAGGATGCGCTCCTGAGTGACAAGCGTTTCGCTCCGAGCACGACGCCGTGTTTTCTCAGCGTACCATGCGCTCTTGCAACTGGATGAGCATTTCCGAAATGACTTCCGAGTAATCGTGCTTGTCTGCCATGCGTGAAAAGGGAAAACAACCGGGGTTCCGAAGCCAAGATACGCCCCTTAGCCGAAAAGGTCTATTTCCAGGCCTTCACAATCAGGCCGGTGCCCGAGTCGTGCTTGGTGTTGGCATCGAACCAGTTCAGCACCAGGCAGAGCGGAAACGTGAGCAGGTAGTAGAAGGGCAGCAGCAGGAAAAACCACTTCGAGTAGCCCAGCATCAGAATCGGGTACTTCATGCTCAGCCGCCACGATACCTGGCCCGGCTCGCCGTAGCTGTACTGGGCCTCGATGCGCTCGAAACCGGCCGTACGCAGCTTCTGCTGAATTTCGTGGATGTTGTAGCCGTCGCGCACGTGCTCCTCGATGAAGCTGGTTTCGCCGTCGGAATGCACGTCGGAGCCGCCCTGGTCGCTGGGCGTGGAAATGAGCAGCATGCCGCCGTCCTTGAGCGAGGCGTGGATGTTGCGGAACACCTCCACGTCTTCCAGAATATGCTCCATCACGTCAACCGACAAGGCCAGGTCGAAGGAGTTGGGCTGCTGATACAGCACGAGGTCCTGGACGGCAAACTGGGCGTTGGTACGGCCAATCTGCCGGAAGAAGCGGTTGGAGTCGGCCACCTGTTCATCCTTCACATCCACGGCCAGGATTTCCCACTTCGGGCTCTGGCCCGAGAGCCAGTACGTGTACTGGCCGTAGCCGGAGCCGGCATCGAGGATGTTGAGGGCCTCGTCGGTGCGCCCTTTGCCCCACTTCCGCAGCTCGCGGTGCACGTGCCAGGTGCGCAGCAGCAGCAAATCGAGCAGCTGGTAGAAGAGGCGGCGCAGCAAGGGCGTGCGGTTGAACACGTCGCCGAGCGACTTCTTGATCGGGTCGTAGTACAAGGTGAATCGGTGAATGAGTGAATGAGTGAATGGGTGAGTAGGTGAAGGGGTGAATGGGGCTGACCGAACAGCTCACTCATTCACTCATTCACCGATTCACCTACTCGTCATCGTCGGCGGCGAAGAGACGGGGGCGCGGGGCGCGGCCTTCAGGCGCGTCGTTGGGGTCGTCGGGCGCAGCTTCCGGGGCGGCCGGAATCTCCAGGTTGCCGAACACCTTATCCATCTGGGCGGCGTAGGCGGCCGAGTCGTCGAGGAAGAACACCAGTTCGGGCACGATGCGCAGCTGGCGGCGGATGCGCTGGGCCAGCGCCTGCCGGATGGCCTTGCCGTTGTCCTTGACCAGCACCAGCTGCTCGTCGGCCTTTTCGGCGGCGGCAGCGGCGTTGCCCAGGGCCAGCACGCTCAGGTACACGCGGGCCACGCCCAAATCGGGCGATACGCGCACCAGGGCAATGCCCGGCGGCAGGCCCGGAAACAGGTGGGGCAGCTCGCGCTGAAATACGGCGGCCAACTCCTGCTGGAGCAGGCTAGCTACTTTTTGTTGTCGTTTGCTTTCCATAAGAGCCGGCAAAGATACGCGTTGGAGGCTTGGGTAGGAACCGGGGCAGCCAAACTGTAAAGTACGGCATCGGGCCGTTGGTTGGCCGTTTACGGAGCGGAAGTTGCCGGATTTAGGAAAGCCCGATACCGGATGACCGTATATTTGTCGCTACCCCGGCTTCCCGGGCCCTCCATTTTCCAGCCCCCGACCCCAGTTGCTCCAGTTCTTTAAAAGTGCTTTGCTTACCCGCCTGCTCGTGCTGCTGGGGCTGCTGCTGGCCCTGCGGCTGCCGCTGCTGGCCTGGGGCCTGCCCCTGATGCCGGTGGAGCTGCGCGAAATGCTGCTGGGCGAGCGGCTGAGCGCGGGCACCTACCTCTACCGCGACCTCTACGACAGCACCGCCCCGCTGGCCGCGGCCCTGGCCGGGCTGCTGGAGCTGGTGGGCCACCGGCCGCTGTGGCTTTACCGGCTGCTGGCGCTGGTGCTGCTCACGTTTCAGGGGCTGCGCTTCAACTTCGTGCTCAACCGGGCCGATGTGCTGCCCGAGCGCGGCTACGTGGCGGCGCTGGTATTTCTGCTGGTGGGCTCGGTTACCACCGACCTCGACATCCTCTCGCCCCTGCTGGTGGGCCACACCTTCCTCATTGCCGGCTTCAGCGCCCTGCTGCCCACCTCGCGCGAGGGCTACGACAACCGCCGGCTGTTCCGGGCCGGTTTTCTGATTGGCGTGGCCGCGCTTTGCTACCTGCCGCTGGCGCTGTTTCTGCTGCTGGGGCTGTTTGCCGTGGTGCTGTTTGCGGCCAACTCGTTTCGGAGCTTTCTGCTGCTGGTGTGCGGCTTTTTGTTTCCCTACGCGGTGGCGGCCACGTTTTTTCTCTACGCCGATTCGCTGCCCGCCTTCACCCAGCTGCACTTGCGGCCCACGCTGGGCGGCCTCGTGGCCGGGGCCGACGGGCTGCCGCTGGCCCTGCAGTTGCGGCTGCTGCTTATCCCGGGTCTGGTGCTGGCGCTGGGCCTGGTGCGCAGCCTGGTGCAGCCCCCGGGCCTGGTGTTTCAGGTGAAGTTTCAGCAGCTGATGCTGGGCTGGCTGCTGGTGGCAGGTGGCATGGCGGCAGCCGGCCGGGGCGTGGCCCCCGGTACGCTGGTGCTGGTGCTGCCCCCGCTCACGTATTTCAGCCTGTATCTGTGGCAGAAAAGCCGGCGGGCCTGGGTGCCCGAGCTGGGGTTGCTGCTGCTGGTGGGGGCCGTGCTGGTGGTGCGCTACCGGGCCGTGTTCTTCCTCGACGACGTGCTTCAACTACCCCTCGAAAGCCGCTACGCCGTGCAGCCCAACCCGCGCTACCGGTTTTTGCAGGGCCAGCGCATTCTGGTGCTCGGCCCCGATATGCGCCCCTACGCCCACAACTACCTGGCCACGCCCTACCTCGACTGGCAGCTGGCCCAGGCCGATTTCGGCCACCTCAACCAGTACGAGGCCGTTTTCCGGCTGGCCCGCAACTTCCGCCCCGATCCGCCCCGCTACCTCATCGACCAGCGCAACCTCATGCCCGAGCTGCAGTACAAGGTGCCCAACCTGTTCGGCCGCTACCAGCCCACCAGCACGAAAGGCGTGTACCGGCGGATGGATGAGGGGCTGGAAAACAAAGCGCAAAAGTAGAAGCTGCTTTTCGGCTGTTTCCATTTGAAAAGCGCCCCGGCCCGGCTGGGTTTTTCTGCTTTCCCCTTTTGACTTCTTTTCTGCTATGCCCGATATTCTCTTCTTCGGCGACTCGCTTACGGCGGGTTACCAGCTCCGCGCCACCGAGTCGTTTCCGTCCCGGATTCAGGAAAAGCTCAGCGCCCAAAACCTGCCCTATCGGGCCCTCAACTACGGCGTAAGCGGCGAAACTACGGCCGGCGGCCGCCAGCGCCTGGCCGGCGTGCTGGCTCGTTTCGAGCAGCTGGGCGTGTTCGTGCTCGAACTTGGGGCCAACGATGCGCTGCGCGGCATCCCGGTGCGCGAAACCACCCAAAACCTGCAATTCATCCTCGACGAAGTGAAGCGCGCCCACCCCGAAGCCCGCCGGGTGCTGGTGGGCCTGGAGTTTCCCTTCGATCTGGGTCCGCTGGCTACCCTTGGGGGCGGCCGCATGGGCCACTACGCCCAGGAGTTCAAGGCCCTGTTCCGCCAGCTCGCCGATAAAAACGAGGTCGATTTCGTGCCCTTCCTGCTCCACGGCGTCATTGGCCAGCGCCACCTCAACCTGCCCGACGGCGTGCACCCCAACGCCGAGGGCCAGAAAATACTGGCCGATAATGTGTGGCAGGTGCTGGAGGGAGTGCTGAAGGCCTAGGAATCGGGGGGCTGGCTGATGAGATGCTCCGGCCACGTCGGGCAGGATTCGGCTAAACTAAAAACGGCCTGCTACCGGGGTAGCAGGCCGTTTTTAGTTTAGCGAAGGGCTTTGCGGCCCGTGCCGTTACTATTCTTTGCTGAAGCGCATCCGGTAGGTGTGCTGGCCATCGGTGGCCGATACCAGGTACACGCCTTTAGCCAGGCCGCCCACGTTGAGATGGCCGTTGCCCTCGTAGCGCGCTGCCCGTACGGTAGCCCCGCGCAGGTCCGTTACGCTAACGCTGGTGGCTTCGGCGTTGCCGGGCAGCACCAGGGTCAGCTCATCGGTGGCCGGTACCGGGAACACGTTCATGCTCGTCGTTATGCTGCTGCCGGTCAGGCTGGTTACGCCGGCCGGAGCCGTAGTTGTGCCGCCGGCCACGGCCGCCGACGTGGTGCCCACGCCCACGGCGTACCAGGCGTTGGTAGTAGCGGTTACCTCCGCCGAGCCGGCCCCGAACAGGTCGGTGGCAGCCTGAATGGCGTAGGTGCGGGCCTGCGGATAGGTGCTGGAGGCCGTCATGTACACGCTTTCCATCCGGAAGGTGATTTTAGCAGCTTTATCGATGCCCAGGCCGCTTACCGAGTAAGCGTTGCCGAGGTCGTTGGTGCCCGCGCCGCCCTGGGTCAGCAGGTAGAACCAGTAGTTGAGCACGCCCGAGTTGGTGTGCACGCCCCCGTTGTCGGAGGTGCCGGTGTACCACTTGGTGCCCTTGTAGGTGTCGGGCTGGTTGTAAAGGTTGGGGTTGCTCATCGAGCGCAATGCCCCGCCGGCTTTCTTGATTTCCTCGCCGATGTCCCAGGTGCTCTTACCGGTGAGGCCGTACTGAGCCACGGCACGGGCCTCCACGCAGGCGCCCCAGATGTCGGACAGGCCCTCGTTCATGGCGCCCGACTCGTTGGAGTAAGTCAGGTTAGCGGTTTTTTCGCACACGGCGTGGCCGATTTCGTGGCCGCAGACGTCGAGCGAAGTCAGGGGCTTGAAGGTGGTGGCGCCGTCGCCGTAAGTCATCACCGAGCCATTCCAATAGGCGTTTTCGTAGCTGCGGCTGTAGTGGACGTAGCTCTTGATTTTAGCCCCAGCGTTGTCGAATGAATTGCGGCCGTGCACAGCCTGCCAATAGTCATAGGTGGCCTGGGCGCCGAAGTGGGCATCGCCGGCTACGTTATCGAAGTTGGCGTTGTTGTACTCGGCTGCCGTCCAGTTGTTGTCGGCATCGGTGAAGTCGACGGCCCGGTTGTAGTTGGTGCCCTTCTTCATGTTGTACGTCTCGATGCCCAGCCCGCGGGTGGTTTCGCGCAGCCGGAACGAACCGCTAAAGCTCTCGGTGGCCAGCGGGAGCGTGCCGCTGTAGGCCGTGGCGAAATTGCCCGTCGCGCCGGCGTGCTTGATGATGTCATCCTTGAGCACTACCTCGCCCGAATGGGCATCCACGTAGATGTAGGCGCGGCTCACGGGCTCCTGGGCGTACACGTTGAACTTCCAGGCCAGCGTGGGCTTGCCGGCTTTCAGGGGGTTAGCGCTGCGCTGGTTGCGCACCACTACCAGCTCGCCCTGGGGCTTGTAGGTGGCGGCGGAGTTGTTTTCCTGCTGCTGCAGATAGGCCTCCTGTTCGGCATCCTGCCACATGTAGGTTTTGGCTCCCACGAACGCCGTAGCGCGGCTCAGGGCGGCGGCGGCATCGAGCGTGGGCGTGGCGTTGAGGCCCCGAATCTGCTCAAACTGGCCGCTGATGGCTTCCACCTTGCCCTGCCGGGCGTGCACCGAGTAGGAGGCATGCTCCACTTTCACGCCCTTATAGTACTGCTGGTATTTCTCGTGTACGAAGCCCAGCGCGTCGGTACCGGCACGCAGAGGCAGCAACTGGTCATCGGTGGTGAGACCCAGCTGGTCGCGGAACAATTGCTGCACCTGCTGAGTGCCATAGGCACGTTCGGCCTTGAAGCTGATGAGCTCCGGCGAACCGGCCTCGGAGCTGACGCGCTGGTTCACGCGCGAGAAATCCTGGGCCTGGGCCGAGCCAGCCAGCAAAGCAGCCAATAAAATAGCTGAAGAGTACTTGTGAGCCATATGAGGGGAATAAAAAGTGGGAAAAAGGACTTACCAACCAACACCAGTGCATGGGGCGAATCGGGGCACTCAATGTAGCAACTATATTTTTCATATTTTCAATAAAAGTTCATTTTGCCATGATATTATTACTTAAAAGACAATACATCTATCAACATTCACACAAAAACAGCTTATTAAGGGGAAAGACCCCATTTCCCTTTCTGCCTCCCGATTGCCGACAATCCCCTAAAACCAACCAGCCCCAGACCCCGGCAGGTGTCGTCTGTGCGACGCTCCTACCGGGGACCGGGGCTGGCTGAATTTAGGGGGCTATCAGCTCTCAGCTAACAGCTTTATTTCGCGTCGTACATACGCTGGTAGTACTCGGTGGCCATGCGGCCCGACTCGAACTCGGGCTCCACGTCGCGCATGGCAGCTTTGCGGATGGCCAGGAACTTGGCGGGCTCATCGTAGTAGAGCGGGATGATGTGGTTTTCGAGGGCGTCGAGTACGCCGGTAGCCTCGAAATCGTCCTTTACCTGGTCGGGCTCGTGCAGGCCGGCCAGGGGCAGCAGGAAGCTATTTTCGCCGTCGCGGGCAAATTCGGGAATCCAGCCGTCGGGGATGCTCAGGCTGATGCTGCCGTTCATGGCGGCCGTCATGCCGCTCGTGCCCGAGGCTTCGCGGGGGAAGCGGGGGGTATTCAGCCAGAGGTCGGAGCCCTTCTTCATGGCCGCCGACAGCCCCAGCTCGTAGCCCGTGAGCACGGCGCAGGTGTTGAAGTTCTTGGTTTGCTCGATGAGGCTGTTGAACACCCCGATAGCACCGTAGTCCTTGGGATACGGCTTGCCGGCCCAGATCACCTGCAGGGGCCGCCCGGTGTCGGTCACCAGCTTCTGGAACCGCTCGAAGTGGCGCAGTATCAGGTCGGCGCGCTTGTAGCCGGCGAAGCGGCGGGCCCAGACCAGCGTCAGGGCATCGGGGTCGAGCAGGGTGCCGGTTTGGTCGGCCACAATGTCGAACAGCTGCTTTTTCAGCTCCCGCTTGCGGGCCACCAGGGCCTTATCGTCGTTGGCTTCGAGGGCGTCGTGCAGGGGCTTATCGCGCCAGTAGGTGCCGTTCTGCGAGTTCGTGATGGCGATAATGGGGCTGATGCCCTCGTTGTGGCCCCACATGTCGTTGGCCACCTTGCCGTGCACTTTGGATACGCCGTTGCTGATGCGGGCGAAGCGCAGGGCCGTGAGCGTATAGTTGACCCGCTCGTTTTCCACGATGCCCAACCCGCGCACCTGCTCCAGGCTCAGCTGGCCGAAGAACGACATCTTGAAGAGCAGCGCCAGCGGGTGCTCCTCGTTGCCGGCCAGCTCGGGCGTGTGGGTGGTAAACACGAGGTGCTCACGCACTTTGTCCTGGTCGCGGCCGAACTTCTCGTAGAGGTAAAACGCCAGCGGCAGGCCGTGGCCCTCGTTGAGGTGATACACCTCCGTCTGGCGACCCAACAAGTCGAGCAGCTTGCCACCGCCTACGCCCAGCAGGATGCTCTGGGCCACGCGGGCAGCCGTATCGGCCTCGTAGAGGTGGTGCGAAATGGTGCGCGAGAGGTAGTCGTTCTCCGGAATGTCGGTAGTCAGGAAGAACATGGGGGCCGTCCCGAACGTGTCGGGGGCCAGGTAGAGGGCGCGCACCAGCACCTGGGCGTTGTGGATGGTGATGGGGAAGGTCAGGCCCGTATCCTGCAGAAAGCTGTAATGCTTGTGGCGGAAGTCGGCCCGCATGGTCTGGTCTTCGTTGCGGCCCTGGTCGTAGTAGCCGAAGCTCCACAGAATGCTGATGCCGATGACGTTCTGCTTGAGCTCGTAGACGGAGCGCATGTGGGAGCCGGCCAGAAAGCCCAGGCCGCCGGAGTAGGTTTTCAGGGCCTGATCGAGGGCAAACTCCATGGAGAAGTAGGCGGCCGGGGTGGCAAACTCGGGGGCGGGGGTGTACGGGTTGAAATCGAAGGCCATAAGGCAGGGGTAGCAGCGGGTGATGAGGGAAAAGCCGAACGCGGCCCGGTGATACCGGGGCCGATGGAAACCCAAAAAAAGAACAAAAGAATCGGCTGGCCAGAGTCAGCTTCCCAAAGAGGCCCGAAATGCTAATCAACCACCGATAAAAGGCAAATAAGCATCATTTCGGGAGGGAGTAGCGCATACGGCCCTGCTCAAAGATAAACGCCTTCCGGGTTGGGCCACGGCTTCACGCCGGAATTATATACACTTGATTTAGTAACAATTAAGTAATATCATCAGCCCGTACGGCCCTGCTTTCCCGCGTACTTTTGCGACCTGGTACGGCATCGTTCTTTTTCTTCCCAACCACACACCTTCCCTCCCTATGCGCTACCCCCTGCGCTGGCTCGCGGCTTCGCTGCTGAGCTTCTCCGTTCTATCCTGCGCCCAGCAGGAAAATACGCCCACCCCGGTAACCGCCGTTGTCTCGTCAGCCGATGTCAGCAGCGCCGGTTTCCCGGAAACCTTCGAAACGGGCACTAAAACGGCCTACACTACGGGTTCCGTCACGCTCGGCTCGGGTTCCTGGACCCTGGATGACGCCCTGCTGGGCAACACCACCTCCGACCGCAAAACCGGCAGCCAGTCGGCGCGGGTGCGCAATACCGGCTCGCTGGCTACCAACTTCGACCTGACCACCGGCGCGGGCGTCGTGACGGTGCAGCACGCCCTTTACGGCTCCGATGCCAGCTCGCAGTGGGAGCTCTGGGTCAGCCAGAACGGCGGCACCTTTATCAAGAAGGGTGTCACTATCACCACCAGCTCCACCACGCTCAGCACGGCCTCCATCAATGTGAACGTGACCGGCACCGTGCGCCTGCAGATCCGCAAAACGTCGGGCGGCACCAACCGCATCAACTTCGATAACGTGACGGTGGAGCAGTATGGTACCACCTCCGGCGGCGGCGGCACTACGCCACCCCCAACCACGGGCAGCAAGAAATTCCTCTTCGACGCCTCGCACGGCGAGCTGGCCGGCAACGCCGACTGGGTGCTGGATGTGGATGGCGGCCTGACAGCTCGCTTCCCGACCCCGGCTGCCTCGGGCATTACGGCCAGCACGCCCGAAACCTATTGGACGGGCGCCGTTTCGGCCTGGGGCGTGTCCCTGGTGAAGCTGGGCCACGCGGTAGAGCAGCTGCCGGCCGGCACGGCCATCAGCTACGGCAACGCCGCCAACCCCCAGGACCTGAGCAACTACAGCGTGTTCGTGGTCGATGAGCCCAACATTGTGTTCACGGCAGCCGAGAAAACGGCCATCATGCAGTTCGTGCAGAATGGCGGCGGCCTGTTCATGATATCCGACCACATTATTTCCGACCGCAACAACGACGGCTGGGATTCGCCCCAGATCTGGAACGACCTGATGACCAACAACTCGGTTAAAACCAACCCGTTCGGCTTCAGCATCAACTCCGACAACATTGTGGAGAACAGCACCAATGCGCTGGTAAGCGCCTCGAACCCCATCATGAACGGCTCGCAGGGCCTGGTATCGCAGCTGTCCTTCCACAACGGCGCGACCATGGCCCTGAACCCTACCGCCAATAGCACGGTGCAGGGCCTGGTTTGGCGCTCCGCCGCCGGCCAGGGCACCAGCCAGGCCATGGCCGCCAGCAGCACCTTCGGCACGGGTCGGGTGGTTATTGTCGGCGACTCCTCGCCGGCCGACGACGGCACCGGCTCGCCGGGCAACACCGTTTACGATGGCTGGAACGAGAACGTAAGCCACGCCCGCCTGCACCTGAACGCCTCGCTCTGGCTGGCCAAAGTGCAGTAGCGTTTTAGTAGTGAGTAGCGGGTATTGAGTAGTAAGTACGTACGCGCTTGAGTTGAAGCCCCGTTGCCTGAGTCAGGCAACGGGGCTTTTTCGTGGGCGACAGGCGCGGGGCTCGCCTTGCAGCCGTTGCTCGCCGAATTGAAATGGTGCTATCCGGCGGGCGGCGAGTGACAGTCGGGGCCGGACTGGGAGGGCAAGTTTCTGGCAGGGCAGGCGCGAAACGCGAAGCACTTAGCAACAGTTTGTTAAGGTATTCACTTGGTTTAGTAATAATTACATAATACAATTCATCTGCTGCTCCGAGGTTCCTCTCCTAGTTTTGTAGCCACAAGCAGTTCACCCTGTTGCCGCTCACCCTTTTCTACCCTACCACACACACCTTTTTCCGCCTTATGCGCTACCCCCTGCGCTGGCTCGCGGCCTCGCTGCTGAGCTTCTCCGTCCTGTCCTGCGCCAAGCAGGAAACCATCCCCTCACCTGTAGCCGCTGCCGTAGCCACCACCGCCGACGTGAGCAGCGCCGGCTTTCCGGAAACGTTCGAAACCGGTACCAAAACAGCTTACAGCACGGGTTCGGTTACGCTCGGCTCGGGCTCCTGGACGCTGACCGATGCGCTGCTGGGCAACACCACTTCCGACCGCAAAACCGGCACGAAGTCGGCGCGGGTGCGCAATACCGGTTCGCTGGCCACCAATTTCGACCTGACCACCGGCGCGGGCGTCGTGACGGTGCAGCACGCCCTGTACGGTTCCGATGCTTCGTCGCAGTGGGAGCTATGGGCCAGCCAGAACGGCGGCACCTTCATCAAGAAGGGCGTCACCATCACGACCACCAGCACTAGCCTCAGCACGGCCTCCATCAACGTGAACCTGACCGGCACGGTGCGCCTGCAGATCCGCAAGACGTCGGGGGGCACCAACCGCCTCAACTTCGACAACATCACGGTGGAGCAGTACGGCACCACCCCGCCGCCGCCGCCACCGCCCGTGGCTGGCGACAACCAGCACCTGACCATGGGCAACCCCAGTGGGGCCACGGCCGACGCAGGCCAGCCCACCAACTACCTGCTCGATAAGCCGCAGTATGCGCTGAGCTACCACCGCGACCGGGGCACTCCTACCTGGGTGAGCTGGCACCTGGACACCAGCTGGCGCGGCACCGCCGCCCGCCAGGATGACTTCCGGGCCGACAACACCCTGCCCGCCGGCTGGTACCAGGTGCAGGGCACCAGCTACAGTGGCTCGGGCTTCGACCGTGGCCATAACTGCCCCTCGGCCGACCGCACCAGCACCGTGGCCGACAACTCGGCCACGTTTCTGATGACCAACATGATTCCCCAGGCGCCCAACAACAACCAGCAAACCTGGGCAGCGCTGGAAAACTACTCCCGCACCCTCATGGACCAGGGCAACGAGCTCTACATCATCATGGGCATCTACGGCCGCGGCGGCACTGGTTCGGCCGGCTACGCCGAAACCATCGACCAGGGCCGCATCCAGGTACCGGCCCGCGTGTGGAAGGTTATCGTGGTGCTGCCCGTCGGCAACAACGATGTGAGCCGCGTGTCGACGACTACCCGCATCATCGCCATCGACACGCCCAATCAGCAGGGGCTGACCAGCAACTGGGGCCAGTATCGCACCAGCATCGATGCCATTGAGGCTGCCACCGGCCTCGACGTGCTTTCAGCTCTGCCCATCAGCGTGCAGCAGGCAGTGGAAGCCCAGGTCGACAACGGCCCGACCAACTAAGGTGCTCTGGCCTACCTGCGGCGCCTGATTTTTCCCTTCTGACTTTCCCGCCTCCAGGTCCATTCAGCAACTTTCTTCACCCGCCTGCTGATGGCCCTGCTGCTGCTAAGTCTCGGCGCCGGCCCGCACCCGTTCCCGAAGCCCCGTTGCCTGACTCAGGCGGCGGGGCTTTTTCGTGGCTTGAAGCGGGCACCGGCTGTAGGGCGCAGCCCGCCGGATAGTCCGCGCTTATCGGTGGGGTTGCGGGCTTAAGTCCGTGCCCTATTGGCCGGGCCGGCGGCCCCCGGGGCCTGGGCTACGCCAAGACAGCACGCAAAACTCGTCAACACATCATCATTATAAGGGCCTGCGGGAGTAGCGCAACCGGCCGGATGGGCCGTATCTTGTCCACCCTGTTCATCTTCCCATCCTGCTTTATGCTGACTTTCAGACTCCGGCTGCTGCTGGCCGGTGCGTGCCTGGCCGCTGCGCCGGCTTTGGCCCGCCCCACTGCGCCGGCCCCCACGACCGCGGCCCCGGCCATTACGGCGGTGGCACCCGCTGCTAAAACTGCCCCCATCACCCGCATCGACCCTACCTTTTGGTGGGTGGGCATGAAGAACCCCAAGCTGCAACTACTGGTGCACGGCCCCGGCATTGCGGCCGCTGCCGCCGAATTACGCGCTTACGAGGGCGTAACGCTGGACGGGGTGCAGAAGCTGGAAAGCCCGAACTACCTGCTGCTCAACCTCACCATCAGCCCCACGGCCAAGCCCGGCAAGCTGCAGCTCGAGTTCAAGGGCCGCCGGAAGTTCAGCTACGCCTACGAGCTGCGGGAGCGCACCACGCCCCAAGACAAAAGCAAGGTGCAAGGCCTCAGCCAGCAGGACTTTATCTACTTCCTGATGCCGGACCGCTTCTCGAACGGCGACCCGAAGAACGACTACGTGGCTTCCATGCGCGCCCCTAAAGCGGCCCGCGACTCGATGTATAGCCGCCACGGCGGCGACCTGAAGGGCATCGAAAATCACTTCGACTACTTCAAGCAGCTCGGCGTAACGGCCCTCTGGATGACGCCGGTGGTGGAAAACAACATGCCCAAGGCCAGCTACCACGGCTACGCCCTCACCGATTACTACAACACCGACCGCCGCTACGGCACGCTGGAGGAGTACAAGCAGTTCGTAGACCACGCCCACCAGAACGGGCTGAAAGTAGTCCACGATGTGGTGCTCAACCACATGGGCTCGGGCAACTACCTGTTTCTCGACCAGCCCGCCCCCGACTGGTTCAACCAGTGGCCCCGCTTTACGCGCAGCAACTACAACGCCTCGGCCCTCAACGACCCCTATGGCTCGGCGCTGGACCGCAAGCTGTATAACCAGGGCTGGTTTGATACCACCATGCCCGACGTGAACCAGCGCAACCCGCTGGTGGCCACCTACCTGATTCAGAACTTCCTGTGGTGGGTGGAATACACCGGCCTCGATGCCTACCGCATCGACACCTACCCCTACTCCGACCCCAACTTCCTGATGCAGTGGGGCCAGGCGCTCAACGACGAGTTTCCGAACCTGTTCAAGTTTGGCGAGGCCTGGGTGGGCAGCACGGCCCAGCAGGCCTTCTTCGCCCGCAACATCTTTCAGCCCGTCGATGGGTTCAAGTCGAACCTCGAATCGGTGTTTGATTTCCAGTCGAACTTCGCCATTCAGGACGCCCTGAAAGGGGAGAACGGCAACGTGAACAAACTCTACGAAGCCCTCCAGGGCGACTGGATGTACGAGGACGCCTCCCGCAACGTCACCTTCCTCGACAACCACGACATGAGCCGCTTCTACTCCGTGATTGGGGAGGACCTGGCCAAGTACAAGATGGGCGTGGCCTGGCTGCTCACGACCCGCGGCATTCCGCAGCTTTACTACGGTACCGAGGTGCTCATGAAGAACTTCAGCAACCCCGACGGCCTGGTACGCGCCGATTTCCCCGGGGGCTTCCCCGGCGATAAGCAGAACTACTTCCGCGCCGAAGGCCGCACCGGGCAGGCCGGCGAGGCGTTCAACTACCTCAGCACCCTGGGCCGCTACCGCCTGGCCCACCCGGTGCTGGCCACCGGCAAGCTCATGCAGTTCATTCCCCAGGACGGCGTGTACACCTACTTCCGCTACAACGACCAGGGCGCGGCCGTCATGGTGATGCTCAACGGCAGCAAGGATTCGAAAACAATAGACGGTGCCCGGTTCGTAGAACGTACCGGCGGCTTCACGGCAGGCACCGAAATTACCACCGGGGCGGCCCTGGCCGATTTGAAATCCTTTACCATTCCCGGGCACACGGCCTGGGTGGTGGAATTGCGGTAGCGCCGGATTATGCTGGCGGGCAGCGGTGGAAATTCTTTTGAAAGGACACCACAAGCACCTGTTAGCTTATCTGAAACTTTCCCGTTACAAACTTGGCTTGCTCATTAACTTCCATGTTCCCTTCATCAGGGCCAGTATTTTTCGCAGCATGAACGGCTTGTAAGAACACTGCGTCATCGGCGAAAACACCGCGCCCTGTGCGGGCTAAAAACAACAGAACGATATGACTGACCTAACCGATCAAGTAGCCATCGTCACGGGTGCCAGCCGGGGCATTGGGCGCGCCATTGCCCTGTTGCTGGCCCTGCAGGGCGTTAAGGTAGTGGCCGTGGCCCGCTCCGCCGAGGAACTCGAGGAGCTCAACGCTAAAACCTATGGCCTGGCCATCCCGGCCGACGTAGCCGACGAGACCGACGCCGCCCACATCGTGGCCGAAACCCTGAGCCACTATGGCCGCCTCGATATGCTCATCTGCAACGCCGGGGTGGGTTCCTTCGGGCTGCTCGAGCATTTCGATGCCGCCGAGTGGGACCGTATGTTCGACGTGAACGTGAAGGGCACCTTCCTGCTGTGCAAGGCCGTGGTCCCCCACTTCAAGGCCCAGGGCCGGGGCCACATCGTGGGCATTGCCTCCGACGTGAGCAAGCGCACCTTCGAACACGGCACTGCCTACGGGGCCAGCAAATACGCCCAGGATGCGCTGCTGGGCTCCCTGCGCAAGGAAGTACGCCCCCACGGCATCAAGGTGAGCACCATTTACCCGGGTATGGTGGACACGTATTTCAACGACTCCAAACCCGGCAGTACGGCCGCCGAAAAAACCCACCTCCAACCCTCCGATGTGGCTCAGGCCGTGCGCTACGTGCTCGAAGCGCCCGCCCACGTGGTGGTCGATGAGCTCATGCTCCACCCGGTGTCGCAGGAATGGTAGCTTTAATCGCCGTTTCCCGTTCCGCTTCCTTGTCTCCATCCTACCCGCCTGCATGAAATTCTTGTTCCTTCCGGCTGCCCTGGCGGCGTGCTGGGGCCTGAGCGCCTGTTCCCCCAGCCGGCCCGCCCCAACCGCTGCTATGGCTACGGCCCCAACTGCCGGAATTACCCCTTCTCCCGCTGCCGTGTCTGACCATAATACCACCGACGAGCAACCCCAGGACCATAAGCTGGTGATTTACCAGTTGATGACCCGCCTGTTCGGCAACAAAACTGCCCTGAACAAACCCTACGGCACCATTCAGGAAAACGGATCGGGCAAGTTCAACGACATCACCGACCGGGCCCTGCAGGCCATCAAGAAGATGGGCGTGAGCCACGTGTGGTTTACCGGCGTGCTCGAACACGCCACCATGACCGACTACACCCGGCATGGCATTGCCCTCGACGACGCCGACGTAGTGAAGGGCCGCGCCGGCTCGCCCTACGCCATCAAGGACTACTACGACGTGGCCCCCGACCTGGCCGTAGACGTGAAACGGCGCATGCAGGAGTTCGAGGCCCTGGTGCAGCGCACCCACGCCCACGACCTCAAGGTCATCATCGACTTCATTCCCAACCACGTGGCCCGCACCTACAAGTCGGATGCGCGGCCGGCGGGCGTGGTGGATCTGGGCGAGCAGGACGATAAAACCCAGGCCTTCAAGCCCTCCAACAATTTCTACTACCTGCCCGGCCAGCCCTTCGTGGTGCCGGCCGACTACAACCCGCTGGGCGCGCTCAAGGGCCCCGGCGAGGATGGCAGGTTCCAGGAAAACCCCGCCAAAGCCACCGGCAACGACGTGTTTTCGGCTACGCCCAACGTCAACGACTGGTTCGAGACCATCAAGCTCAACTACGGCGTCGATTACCAGAACGGCCGCCAGCCCCACTTCGAGCCCATCCCCGATACCTGGCTGAAGATGCGCGACATCCTCGTGTTCTGGGCAGGCAAGAACGTCGACGGCTTCCGCTGCGACATGGCCGAGATGGTGCCCGTCGAGTTCTGGGCCTGGGTGATTCCGGAGCTGAAAAAGGTGAAGCCCGGCCTCGTGTTCATCGGCGAGGCCTACGACGCCAAAACCTACCAGATGTACATCGAGCGGGGCCACTTCGACTACCTCTACGACAAGGTGGGCCTCTACGACGGCCTGCGCCGCCTCATGCGCAACGAGGGCAGCACCCAGGACATTACCCGGGTCTGGAGCCAGGAAAGCCGGGGCTTCTCGGGCCACATGCTGCGCTTTCTGGAAAACCACGATGAGCAGCGCATTGCCAGCCCCGACTTTGCCGGCAACGCCCGCGCCGCCCTGCCGGCCATGACGGTTTCGGCCACCCTGGGCACCGGCCCGGTGATGCTCTACTTCGGGCAGGACGTAGGCGAGCCGGCCCGCGGCTCGGAGGGCTTCTCGGGCGAAGACGGCCGCACCACCATTTTCGACTACTGGGGCGTGCCCGAACACCAGAAATGGATGAACGGCGGCAAGTTCGACGGTGGCCGCCTAAGCCCCGAGCAGCAGCAGCTCCACGACTTTTACGTGCGCCTGCTCACGCTCAGCGGCCAGCGCGAGGCCATCCGCAAGGGCCGTTTCTACGAGCTGCAAAGCACGCTGGCGGCCACCAACCCGGGCTACAACGCCGAGCGGGTGTACGCCTACCTGCGCTACACCGACCAGGAAAAGCTGCTCGTCATCGTCAACTTCAGCCCCGACCAGACCTACCCCATCAACCTGGAGCTGCCCGCTCCGGTGCTGGAGCGCCTGGGCCAGCCGGCCGGCCAGCCCTACACCCTCACCGAGCTGCTCAGCCAGGCCCCGGCCACCAGCAACCTCACCGTTACGCTGGCCCCGCAAAGCGCGTATATTTTCGAGATAAAGCCGCAGTAGAAACGCCCCTCAACTCAAGCCCTAACATCTCCCCAAATTCCCCCACTTTATGGCATCCAGTGTAGCGGCCGCTCCCACCGGCACCCGCGAAAAACCCCGTTTGAGTTTCTGGCAGATCTGGAACATGAGCTTCGGCTTTCTGGGCATCCAGTTCGGCTTTGCGTTGCAGAACGCCAACGTGAGCCGCATTTTCGAAACCCTGGGCGGCACCGAAATCGCCCTGTACTGGCTGGCCGCACCCCTGACGGGCATGCTGGTGCAGCCGATTATCGGCTATATGTCGGACCGCACCTGGAGCCCGAAGTGGGGGCGACGGCGGCCGTTTTTCCTGGTGGGGGCCGTGCTGGCCTCGCTGGCCCTGCTGGTGATGCCCAACGTCACGGCCCTCTGGATGGCGGTGGGCATGCTCTGGATCATGGATTCGAGCATCAACATCAGCATGGAGCCGTTCCGGGCCCTGGTGGGCGACTTGCTGCCCTCCGAGCAGCGCACGACCGGCTTCGCGGCCCAGACGTTCTTTATCGGTGTGGGTGCCGTGGTGGCCTCGTCGCTGCCCTGGATGTTCACCAACTGGTTCGGCATCAGCAACACGGCCCCGGCCGGGCAGATTCCGCTTTCGGTGAAGTACGCCTTCTACATCGGCGGGGCCGTGTTCCTGGCGGCCGTGCTCTGGACGGTGTTCAACACCAAAGAGTATCCGCCCGAAAACCTGGCGGAGTTTGAGGCGGAGAAGCGCCGCACGGCCGGCTTCTGGAACGGCATCCGCGAGTCGTTCAGCGGTATTTTCCACATGCCCAAAACGATGGCGCAGCTGGCCGTGGTGCAGTTTTTCAGCTGGCTGGCGCTGTTTGCCATGTGGATTTACACGACGCCCGCCGTTACCAGCCACATCTACCACACCACCGACACCACCTCCAAGCTCTACAACGAGGGCGCCGACTGGGTGGGCATCTGCTTTGCCGTTTACAACGGCGTATCGGCTATTGCGGCGCTGCTGTTGCCCCTTATTGCCCGCCGCACCAGCCGCCGCGTTACGCACCTGCTGTGCCTGGTAGCCGGCGGCCTGGGCCTGATGTCGATTTACTTTATCCAGGACCCCAACATGCTGCTGCTCTCGATGGTGGGCGTAGGCATTGCCTGGGCTTCTATTCTGAGCGTCCCTTATGCCATGCTGGCCGGGGCGCTGCCCGCCAACAAAATGGGCTACTACATGGGCGTGTTCAACTTTTTCATCGTGATTCCGCAGGTAGTGGCGGGCCTGATTCTGGGCTTCTTCACCAAAACCGTATTCCACGGCGAATCGGTGTACACGCTGGTGCTGGGCGGGGTTTCGATGATTATCGCCGGCTTGCTCACGCTGCGCGTCGATGACGCCGACGATATCCGCCTGCCCGCCGATGAGCCCGCTGTCCTGACAAGCGCCGCTGCTTACGACGCCCCCGTGGAAACTGACCCGCGCCTGTAAGGCCGCGCCCTTTAGGTAGCAAAAAGCCAGTTTCCTGCGTGCAGGAAACTGGCTTTTTGCTTGTTAGATTTATCTCGTTGAACTACCCTTAGATTCTTCTGGCCGGAGAGACAATTTGCCTAGAAGAAGCGTCGTTTCCCAATTATGCGTCGATTCTATACTCTACTATTCGTTATACTCTCCTGGGCGGGCTCAGGAGAAGTTTTTGCTCAAAAAACGCTTTATCTGGACGCTCAGATAGGCGCGGAATATGCTTTTGCCGAAGGAGCACATCTGGGCCTTGGCAAACGGCCCTTCAAAGGGCATGAATTCTTAATAACTCCCTTTGTGGCACCGATGCTACGCTTGCAGCTGAATGAAAACAACGGAGTTTCAATAGGCTATTCAGGTGGCGGATTAGGCTGGGGCTACAAACTCCAGGTCCCCAAATCAATGAGCTATGGTTCTTACGGCGGTGGCTACGCTGGCCACGCGGTCAGCGTGTACTTGGATCGGGTCCCGTTACTTTTCAATCATACCATCACCCGGTTTGATTTCAAGGAGGTTAATGCCGATCAGGAGTTGTATCTGCTTTCCGTGAAGATTGATATGTTCGCCGGCGGCGGCTTGAATTACGTGCGGGGTTTCTGCGAATCCTGTAGCTTGAACGCGGGCTTGGTTTCTCCTCAGGACACCATTATTTTTCGGCAGCAACCGGCTATTGTGCGCCATTGGGGGGGCTACGTTACCGCGGGCGCAATTGCCCGGGTGTACCGCCTGGGTAAGGAGAAATTCAACGTAACGCTGTTTCTCAACCAGGGCCTTACCACCATGATGGAAGTACCGGTGCAGTACACCTATAACAGCGGACGTGGCTCCATCAAAATGCGCGTTCGAGGATCCGGCGTAGGGCTGTTAGCCGCCGTGCCTATTCGGCTGAAAACATTCGACAAACCGCTACCACCGATTTAGTAACTGCTTTCGTTTATTCCCGCTTGTTGGGGCAACTGGGCCGCTATTTGTGAAACCCCTTAACTGAAACAGGCCCGCTGACTTTGCGCAAAGTCGGCGGGCCTGTTTCGGGGAAAGCGGTGCTACAGTTGAAGTGGGGGCAGCTCAGCTTTGGAGCCACTGGCAGGCGGGGGTTTCCTCTACGAACACCCGGATTTCGGTGCCGTTGTTACCGGCCGTGTCGTATTCGGCCAGCCGGGGCACCAGCATGGCAGCGTGGTAGGGGGTAGTGAAGTAGGCGATGCGCCGGGTGCTGGTGGGCAGCGCCTGCTGAAACGCACGCCGGAAGTCCTCCAGAATCCAGACCAGATCCGGCGGATCGGCCAGGCCCCGGCTGCGCAGGTCGATCAGCCAGCGGCCGGCTTGTTCGGGGCGGGCGAGCTCCAGGGCGGCCAGGTATCCGGCCCGGTGCTCGGCCGAGGTAGCTACCCGGGTCCAGCGCATAAACAGCACCCGCAGGTCGGGGCGGTAGGAAAGGCGGACGTAATCGGTATCGGGCATTGGCTGAGCAAAGTAAAAACAAGCGTACTACGGCAGCGGCGGGCAAAAGTAAGCCACCAGGCTTAAAAAACAGCGGCCCGGATTGTCCGTCAGACAACCCGGGCCACCGCTTTGTTTGACAGGCCGACTTCCGGCCACTCAAGGGCCGGGAGCTCAACCGTAGCCAGGGCCCTTACCGGCCCGGCTGGTCGCC
Organism: uncultured Cytophagales bacterium; assembly: GCA_963711295.1. Lineage (GTDB taxonomy): Bacteria > Bacteroidota > Bacteroidia > Cytophagales > Hymenobacteraceae > Hymenobacter. The sequence continues at coordinate 93,517 of CAVQDF010000001.1, read as the reverse complement.
CCGGCTCTGGTCGCGCACGGCCCGGAACTCGGAGCTGGCTTTCCAGTTGGGGAAGGTGGTCTCGTTGGCCAGCTTGCGGCCGATTTCAAACAGCAGGCGCGCATCCTGCTCCATGCCGCGCAAATCCCAGTTGGGGTTGTACTCATCGGAGGGCTGGTGGTAGTGCTTGGCCTCGAACTCCTCGTGCTACCTTCGTGATGTAGTCCTTGCCCTTGGCCCGGCTGTCGGCGGCTCCGCTGGCGTAGAGCGAGGGCACGCCCACCTTGGCGAAGCTGAAGTGGTCGGAGCGGTAGTAGTAGCCCTTTTCGGCCTGCTGGTCGGGCAGGATGTAGCGGTTCTGCTCCTTGGCGGCGGCGCGGGCGTAGTCGTCGAGGTCCGACTGGCCGTAGCCGACCACCGTCACGTCGCGCATGGGGCCGTTGGCGCCCAGATCATCCATATTCAGGTTGGCCACCGTGGTGCGGAGCGGGAACACGGGGTGGGCGGCGTAGTAGGCCGAGCCCAGCAGGCCCTGCTCTTCGCCCGTAACGGCCAGAAACACCACGCTGCGGTGCCGGGCGCTGGGGCAGCCGCGTGAAGGCGCGGGCAATGGCCAGCAGCCCGGCGCAGCCGCTGGCGTTGTCGAGGGCGCCGTTGTAAATCGAGTCGCCGTTCACGACTGGCCCGATGCCCAGGTGGTCCCAGTGGGCCGAATAAATGATGTGCTCATCGGCGCGGGCGTCGCCGGGCAGCAACGCCACCACGTTTTTGGAGGTGCGGCGGCGCAACGTGTTTTCGATGCGGGTGCTGGCTTTCAGGCCCAGGGGCACGGCCTTGAAGCCGCGCTTGCCGGCGGCGGCGTACAGCTGGTCGTAGTTCTGGCCGGCGGCCTGGAATATCTTCTTGGCCGCGTCCAGGGTCAGCCAGCCTTCCACGGCGGCCTTGCTGGCGCCTTTGTCGGCGGTCTGGGGCCGCAGCTTGGCTCCCGAGTAGCTCGTCTGCACCACCGACCACGGGTAGGCCGCCGGCTTGGTGTCGTGGATGATGAGCAGGCCGGCCGCGCCCTGGCGGGCGGCCTCCTCGTACTTGTACATCCAGCGGCCATAATACGTCATGGCCCGGCCCTTGAACAGGGTGGAGTCACCGCTGGCGTAGCCGGGGTCGTTCACCAGCACCACCACCGTTTTGCCCTTCACGTCGAGGCCGGCGTAGTCGTTCCACTTATACTCGGGGGCCACCACGCCGTAGCCGGCAAACACCAGCTCGGAGTTTTTCAGGTCCACCGAAGGCACTTCGCGCTCGGTGAAGGCCATAAAATCGGTTTTGAAGTCAAGCTTCAGATTCTGCCCCTTGCCGCTGATGGTGAGCGGCTGAGTAGGCTGGCCGGTGATTTCGACCAGCGGCACTTCCTGGAAGAAGGAGCCCTTGGTTGCCCGGCTTCAGGCCCAGCTTGCGGAACTCGTCGGCCAGGTATTTGGTGGCTTTTTCCTCGCCGATGGTGAACGGCTTGCGGCCCTGAAACTCATCGGAAGACAGCACCTTGATGTGCTGGCCGATGTCGGCGGCCGTAATGCCGTCGGGCGGCGAGACGATGGCCGTATCGGTGGGGGCGGCGGCGGTTTCGGCGGGCGCGGTGGTGGCGGCCGTTTCGGAGGTGGAGTTGCTCTGGCAACTGCTGAGCAGCCCCAGTAGCAGCAACGGCGCGGCCAGCAGGGTAGGGGAGGAGAGTAGGCGCATAGGGTTGGGGTTGGATACAGCCCTCAAGGTGCTGATTTTTGGGCGGAACGGCACCCCACCCCCGGCCCACCCTCGCTTGATGCGCGACATCCTCCGGGAGAGGGGTGCGTTCTGTTAGAACTCGCGTCTGGCACCCCTCTCCCGGAGGATGTCGCGCATCAAGCGAGTGTGGGCCGGGGGTGGGGTGCCCATGCAGCCCCACGCAGGCGCATTTGTCCTTCGCTTTGTACCTTCCCACCGCATTCTAACTCACTTATCCCCCTTCCCATCCGATGACGCGTAACCATTTGCTGCTGTTGGGCCTCGGCGCCTCCCTGGCCTGCCAGCCGGCCCTGGCCCAGAAAAAAACAATGCCTGCCAAAACTTCCGCCACCATGGTGGGCGGGGCCCGGCTGGTAGAGAAAGTGACCAAGAAGCCCGGCGAGCTGGTTATTCCTTATGAGAAATACGTGCTGCCCAACGGCCTGACCGTGGTGGTGAGCGAAGACCACTCCGACCCGCTGGTGCACGTCGATGTGACTTACCACGTGGGCTCGGCTCGCGAGCAGATCGGCAAGTCGGGCTTTGCCCACTTCTTCGAGCACATGATGTTTCAGGGTTCCGACAACGTGGGCGACGAGCAGCACTTCAAGCTGGTATCGGCGGCCGGCGGCACGCTCAACGGCTCCACCAACCGCGACCGGACCAACTACTACGAAACGGTGCCCAGCAACCAGCTCGAAACCGCGCTCTGGCTCGAAGCCGACCGCATGGGCTTTTTGCTCGATGCCGTAACCCAGCAGAAGTTTGAGGTGCAGCGCTCGACCGTGAAAAACGAGCGGGGCCAGAACTACGACAACCGCCCCTACGGCCTGGCCTCCGAGAACGTCTCGAAAACGCTGTACCCCTACGGCCACCCCTACAGCTGGCTCACCATCGGCTACCTCGAAGACCTGGACCGTTCCAACGTCGACGACCTGAAGAACTTCTTCATGCGCTGGTACGGGCCCAACAACGCCACCCTCACGGTGGGCGGCGACGTGAAAGCCCAGGACGTGGTGCGCCTGGCCGAGAAGTACTTTGGCCCCATTGCCAAAGGCCCGGCCGTAGCAGCCCAGAAGCTGCCGGCTCCGGTGCTAACCCAGGACCGCTACGTAAGCTACCAGGACAACGTGCGCTTCCCGATGCTGCAGGTGGTGTTCCCGACCGTACCCAACGGCCACCCCGACGAGTACGCCCTCGATGCACTGGCCGAAATCATTGGTCAGGGCAAGAACTCGCTGCTCTACAAAAACCTCATCAAGCCCCAGCAGGCACTGCAGGCCCAGGCCTACAACTCTACCTCGGAGCTGGCCGGCGAGTTTACGATGGTGGCGTTGCCCTTCCCCGGCAAGGCCCTCGCCGACCTCGAAAAGGAAGTGCGCGCCACCTTGGCCGAGTTCGAGAAAACGGGCGCTACCGCCGAGCAGGTGGCCCGCTATAAGTCGAGCACTGAGGCCCAGATGGTGAACCGGCTGGCCAGCGTGAGCGGCAAGGTAAGCCAGCTGGCCGCCAACCAGACCTACTTCGGCACCCCCAACCGCCTGCCCCAGGAGCTGAAGGACTTGCGGGCCGTGACACCGGCCGACGTGAACCGGGTGTACAACCAGTACCTCAAGGGCAAGCACGCCGTGGTACTGAGCGTGGTGCCGAAAACCGGCGCTGTACCGCCCGTGCAGCCCGATAATTTCACGGTTTCCAAGGAGGGCTATAAAGCGCCTAACTACGGCTACGAGGGCCTCACCTACACCAAGGCCACCGACAGCTTCGACCGCACCAAGCAGCCCAAGGCCGGTACCGCGCCGCTGGTGCAGGTGCCGGAAGTATGGCAGACCAAGCTCGATAACGGCCTGCGCGTGATGGGCAACCGCAACACCGAGATTCCGACCGTGACGGCGTTGCTCACCATCCGCGGCGGCCACCGCCTCGAGCAGCTCAACCGCAACCAGGCCGGCATTGCCAGCCTGACGGCCGCGCTCATGAACGAGGGCACCGAAAAGTACACCTCGGAGCAGTTCAGCTCGGAGCTCGACAAGCTCGGCAGCACCATCCGGGTAGGGGCCGGCGACGACAACACGACGGTATACGTGCAGACGCTGACCAAGAACCTGCCCGCCACCATGAAGCTGCTGGAGCAGCGCCTGCTGCACCCGCGCTTCGACCAGGCCGACTTCGACCGCCTCAAGAAGCAGACCCTCGAAGGCATTGCCAACCAGGTAACCCAGCCCGTGGTCATTGCCAACAACACGTTCGACCGGCTGGTCTACAACCCGGCCGACATCATGAGCGTGCCGGCCAGCGGCTCGGCGGCCACCGTCACGAGCATCACGCTCGACGACGTGAAGAAGTTTTATAACGACTACTACGCGCCCAACGTGAGCTACCTCGTGGCCACCGGCGACGTGGACCAGGCCACGCTGACCAACCAGCTGGGCTTCCTGAAAGGCTGGCAGCAGAAGCAGATCAGCCTGCCGGCCGGCGAAATGGCCACCCAGCCCGACAAAACGCGCATCTACTTCGTGAACAAGGACGGGGCCGCGCAGTCGGAAATCCGGGTGGGCTACCTCACGCCCCTCACCTACGACGCCACCGGCGACTACTACCGCGCCTACCTGAGCAACTACCTGCTGGGCGGGGCCTTCAATTCGCGCATCAACCTGAACCTGCGTGAAGACAAGGGCTACACCTACGGGGCCCGCTCGGGCTTCCAGGGCTCGCGCTACGCCGGCCCCTACACGGCCCAGGCCGGCGTGCGGGCCGATGCCACGGCGGCTTCGGTGAAGGAGTTCATGTCGGAAATCACGAACTACCGCAACGGCATCATCCGACGATGAGCTGCAGTTCCTGCAGGCTTCCATCGGCCAGAGCGACGCGCTCAAGTACGAAACCGGCCAACAAAAGGCCTTTTTCCTGAGCCGCCTGCTCGAATACGATTTGCCCCTCGACTACGTGAAGCAGCAGAGCGACTTGCTTAAAGCCCTCAAGAAAGAGGACGTGCAGGCCAGCGCCCAGAAGTACCTGCCCGCCGATAAGATGTACATCGTCGTGGTCGGCGACCGGGCCAAGGCCTTCCCCGGCATCACCGAACTGGGCTACGAGGTAGTGGAGCTCGACACCGACGGCAACCGCGTAGCCGCCGCCGCCACCTCAACCGCCACGCCGGCCAGCGTGATGCCCTCCCCCGACACCGAGAAGGTGAAGGTGGTGACCAAAACCGCCAAGGGTAAGAAGGAGAAGCGCAAAGCCAAGCGCGACAAGGACAAGGACTAACTCTTCCTCGTTGCCGATTGTAACGGCCCGGTTCGCTTTGTGCGAGCCGGGCCGTTTTTGGGTTGGGGGGTGGGGTGAGCTTCGGGAACCACTTGCCCCGTTGGGTTTGTCCTGCTTACACCGCCCGCCGGGCCGAAATTTGTATCTTTCCCCAACCTGAATCAGGTGGCTAAAAGGGGCGAACCAACTTTGCCTGCGCAACTCGGTTTGTATGAGCCGTTGCAGGTCAGAAAAAAGCTAACCGCTAATAGCTAGCGGCTAACAGCTCAGTAAGTATATGGTAGTGGAGCAAGACCCCGCAGCGACCCGGGCTTTCGACGATGTGCTGGCCCGCCTCGATGCGTTTAAGCGTAAGTTTTACCTGAGCCTGCTGGTGCGCGGGGCCCTGGTGGCCGGCGGCCTGCTGCTGAGCCTGTTCCTGGTGTTCAGCCTGCTCGAATACTTCCTTTACCTGCCCACCTGGGTGCGGGGGGGCTGCTGTTCGGGTTTGTGGGTGGCATGGTCTACGCTTTTATGCGCTGGATCTGGCAGCCACTGGCGGCCCTTACGCACCTGCGGCGCATGCTGAGTGATGAGCAGGCCGCCCGCCGGGTGGGCGAGTTGTTCCCCGATGTGCAGGACAAGCTGCTCAACGCCCTGCAGCTGCGGGGCCAGGCCCAGGAAAACGCTTTGCTGGCCGCCAGCCTCGAACAGCGGGCCGGGCAGCTGCGGGGCGTCGAGTTTGCGCGGGGCATTGATATTGAGCGCCAGACCAAGCCGCTGTGGAAGTACGTGGCCGTGCCCGCCGCCGTGGTGGCCGTGCTGCTGCTGGCCTACCCGAGCTTCTTCGTGCAGGGCACCGGCCGGATTCTCCACTACAACCAGCAATACAGTCCGCCCGCGCCGTTCCGGTTCGTGGTCGAGAACAAGAACCTCACGGCCTTTAAGGGCGAAGATTTCAGCCTGAACGTGACGGTGGAAGGAGACGTGCTGCCCAACGACATCAGTATTCAGTACGAAGGCAAGGAGCGCCGCCTGACCCGCGAAGCCGGCAACCACTTCCGCTACGACTTCCGCCAGCTGCGCAGCAGCGTGGCCTTCCAGCTCGAAGCGGCCGGGTTTTCGTCGGCAGAGTACGACCTGAAAGTGCGGGAGCGGCCCAACCTGCGCGACTTCGCGGTGCGGGCCGTGTACCCGGCTTACCTGGGCCGGGCGGCCGAAACCATCCGCAACACCGGCAACCTTACCGTGCCCGAGGGCACGGCCCTGAGCTGGGAGTTCCAGACCGACGCCACCGACCAGCTGAGCCTGCAGTTCCGCGACCCGGCCGAAACCGTGGCCGCCACGCCCGACGAGGCCGCTGCCGGCCAGTTCCGGGTGCGCCGCCGCGCCACCCGCAGCCAAAGCTACGCCGTGCGCCTGCGCAACGCCGTGAGCCCCAACCGCGACCCGATCGAGTACCAGCTGACCGTCGTTGCCGACGCGGCCCCCGAGGTAACGCTGGAAAGCTTCCAGGACACCACGGCCCGCCAGTTCCTGGCGCTGGGCGGCAACCTGCGCGACGACTACGGCTTCTCGCGCCTGCAACTGCACTACCGCGTGCTCAGCAAAGCCAAGCCAAATTCAACCTACCAGAGCCGCGCCCTGCCCTTGGGCAGCGGCCCCAGCCAGAGCTACGCCTACCAGTGGGATGTGCGCCAGCTGAACCTGAAGCCCGGCGACCGGCTCGAATACTTCGTGCAGGTCTGGGACAACGACGGCGTGAACGGGGCCAAGCCCGCCCGCAGCCGCACGGCCGAGTTCCGGCTGCCCTCGCGCACCGAGCAGCGCCAGCAATTGGCTGGGCAGAGCCAGGCCATGCAAAGCCAGCTGAGCCAGGCGGCCAAGGAATCGAAGAAGCTGGAGCGCGAGCTGGCCAAGGCCGAAGACAAGCTCAAGGTGAAGCGCGACCTCAACTTCCAGGACCGCAAGCAGCTCAAGGACATGCTCGACGAAAAGCAGCAGATGGACCAGGCCCTGGCCGACCTCAAGCGCCAGTTCGAGCAGTTGCAGGAGCAGCAAAACCAGCTCGACCCCCAGAAAAACGAGGAGCTGGCCGAGAAGGCCAAGGAGCTGCAAAAGCTGATGGACGACTTGCTCGACCCCGAAACCAAGAAGCTCTACGAAGAGCTACGCAAGCTGCTCGAGCAGCAGCAGGACCAAACCCAGCCCGAGATGCAGAAGCTGCTCCAGCAGCTCGAAAACAAGGAAAACACCCTGCAAAAGGAGCTGGAGCGGGCCCTCGAGATGTTCAAGCAGCTCCAGTTCGAGCAGAAGCAGGACCAGGCCCTCGAAAAGCTCCAGCAGCTGGCCCAGGACCAGCAGAAACTGGCCGAACAAACCGAGAAGAACGACAAGCAAAACCCCGACAACCAGCTCAGCAAGGAGCAGCAGCAGCAGAAAAACGAGCAGCTCAAGCAGCAGCAGGCCGAGCAGCAGCAGCAGTTCGAGGAGGTAAAGGAGGACCTCAAAGAGCTCAAGGAGCTCGACAAGCAGCTCGACGACGAGAACGGGGCCGACGAGATGAAGCAGGACCAGCAGCAGGTGGATGAGCAGCAGCAGCAAAGCCAGCAGCAGCTCGGCAAAAACCAGAACCAGAAAGCCAGCCAAAGCCAGCAGCCAGGCCGCCCAGAAGATGCAGCAGATGGCCCAGAAGATGCAGCAGCAGATGGAGCAGGAGGAATCGAGACCAGCAGCAGCAGAACATCGACGATTTGCGCGACATCCTCGAAAACCTGCTCAAGCTCAGCTTCGACGAGGAAAACCTGATGCAGCAGTTCCGGCAGGTGGACCAGAGCGACCCGCGCTTCGTGCAGCTCGGCCAGACCCAGCGCAAGCTCAAGGACGACGCCCGGGTGGTGCAGGATTCGCTGTATGCCCTGGCCAACCGCGTCTTCCAGATCAAGAGCTTCGTGACCCGGGAGGTGGGCGAGATGAACGGCCGCATGGACGAGGCCCTCGACCAGATCAAGGACCGCAACGTGGGCCGGGCCACCAGCGCCCAGCAGCAGGCCATGACCAGCATGAACAACCTGGCCCTGATGCTCAACGACGCCCTCCAGCAGATGCAGCAGCAGCAGCGCGAGGGCCAGCAGCAGATGCAGGGCGGGGGCAAGCCCGGCCGCAAGAAGAAAAAAGGCAGCTCGGCCGGCGAAGGCCAGATGGGCCGCATGCAGCAGCAGCTCAACCAGCAGATTCAGCAGCTGCAGCAGAGCGGCAAAACCGGCCGCGCCCTCTCCGAAGAGCTGGCCAAGCTGGCCGGCCAGCAGCAGATGCTGCGCCAGGCTATGCAGGAGCTGGAGCGCATGCAGAAAACCGGCAGCGGCAAACCCGGTTCTAACAAGGACGGGCAGGGCCAGGACGGCGCCGGTGGCCTCGGCGACATCAAAAAAATGATGGAACAAACCGAAACCGACCTCGTAAACAAGCGGCTGACGGAGCAGACTGTTATGCGGCAGCGCCAAATCCTCACTCGTTTGCTCGAGGCCGAGAAATCGGCCCGGGAGCGGGACCAAGACGACAAGCGCGAGGCGCAAACGGCCCAGCAACGTCCGCCGGTTTTTCCGCCGGCATTCCAGCAGTATAAACGCCAGCAAAATCGCCAGACGGAGCTACTGCGAACTGTCCCCCCGGCCCTTACCCCATACTATCAGCGTGAGGTGAGCGAATATTTCCAGAAAATGAAATAGCATTCTGCTAATTTTACCCTTCTTACCCGCCGCCCTTCCCTTTTTTCGCTTATATGAAGCAGGTCAAAATACAGATTCCGTCGTTGGTTGAAAATATCCGTGTCGTGGAAAGTTTCATCGACAACTCCAAGGATGCTTTCTTGATCGACGACGATATTTACGGTAACATCATGGTGGCCGTCACCGAGGCCGTCAATAACGCCATCCGCCACGGCAATAAATTCAATAAAGACAAAAACGTATTCCTGAGCCTGCTCGTGGAGCCCGACCGGGTGAGGTTTGAAATTGAGGACGAGGGCGCGGGGTTCGACTACGAGAACCTGCTCGACCCCACCGCCCCCGAAAATATCGAGAGCCCCGGCGGCCGTGGTATCTTCCTCATCCGCCACCTTGCCGACGAAGTGGAGTTCAACAAGGACGGCCGCCACGTGCTGCTGACCTTCCTGCTGCCCGCAGCGCCGACTTCTGAGTCGGAGCATCAGGAGGCCGTCAACGGTGCCGAAACCACGGCCCGCTAATAACTGCCTGCCGGCTTCGCTTTTTACTTTGGCTGATTTTTGCTGTTGACCTTTGCCTGCTGCCATGAGCGACCTGCCTACCGAATACGATAACCTGGACGAGGATGGCCCGGAAGGCGAAAGCCACGGCATCGAGTTTCTGGTGGAAGAAGTGGAGTTTGAGCTCGACGATGCCCGCGACTTAACCTCCTGGATTGAGCGCGTGGCCGAAGTGCACGAGCACGAAATCGTGCAGCTCACTTACATCTTCTGCTCCGACGAGTACCTGCACAAGGTCAACGTCGAATACCTCGACCACGACACGTACACCGACGTTATTACGTTCGATAACGCCGACGACGCGGATATGCTGGAAGGCGACATCTTTATCTCCGTGGAGCGGGTGCGCGAAAACGCCGTCATTCACGGCGTCAGCTTCCGCGACGAGCTGCACCGGGTCATGATTCATGGCGTGCTGCATTTGCTCGGCTACGCCGACAAAGACCTGCTCAGCCAGACGGCCATGCGCAAGAAGGAAGACGACTGCCTGCTGCTGCGCACCTTCTGATATTTGAGCTGTTAGCTAGTAGCTGCTGGCTGTTAGCTTTCGTTCAGGCATAAAACTTTCCTATACACTACAAACCTGTAGTACGAAGCTTCCGCTTTGCGTATCGATGCGCGGGGCGGAAGCTTTGTATTAACTACCTACGTTCTGTTCTTACACATCCCAACCACAGAACAAGGCTAACAGCCAACAGCTACTAGCTAACAGCTCAATTATGTCTGCTACCTCCCAGCCTATGCTTATCGTTCCCGGCGAGGCCCTCGATTTTTACCTGAGCCAGGGCTACTACCGGATGCACCAGGACCTGTTCACCTGTCGGTTTCTGCCCATCGAGGAGGAGCTGTACACGGTGCACTGGCTGCGGTTGGAGCTGGCCGAGGTGGCGTTCGGGCCCACGCAGCGCCGGCTGCTGCGCCTCAACAACGAGCGGTTTGAGGTGCGCCGACAGCCCTTCCGGCTTACGGCCGAACTGGAGGAGCTCTACAGCCGCTATTACCAAAGCATCGGCTTCGACGCCCCCGAAACCGTGGAGGCCTTCCTGCTGGCCGGGGCCACCCACAACGTATTCCAGACCGAAGTGCTGGAGGTGCGCGACCAGGGCCGGCTGGTGGCGGCCGGTATTTTTGACCCCGGTGCCCGCACGCTGGCCGGCATCATGAACTTCTACGACCCCGACTACCGCCGCCACAGCCTGGGCAAGTACCTGATGCTGCTTAAAGTGGAGCACGCCCGCCGCCGCGGTTTCACGCACTACTACCCCGGCTACCTGGTGCACAACTACCCCAAATTCGATTACAAGCTGTTTCCCTGCCTGGCCGCCACGCAGGTCTACGATGCTCTGGCGGGCCACTGGCTGCCGTTTTCCTGGGATGCCGTGCACCGCCAAGCAGCTGAGCTGCTGGAGGGTTGGAACGATACGGACTTGCCAGGGGAGGAGCTGGCTTAACTTTCGGGCTGCGTATCTTTGTGGCCCTAGGGGGCGTAGCGCGCCTTCGCCCCGGGCCGGGCCGGAACGCTTGGCCATTCCCGACTGTTGCTTCCAGCACCCGTCACCGCTTTTATCTGGTCGGAACGCCACACTCCTTCGTAGGAGCGCGGCGCTTCGCCTACCCTCCGCCATGCAGCAAGAAGATTACGACGTTATTGTAGTAGGCGCGGGCCATGCCGGCTGCGAAGCCGCCGCCGCCGCCGCCAACCTGGGCTCCAAAGTCCTGCTCGTCACGATGAACATGAACACCATCGCCCAGATGTCGTGCAACCCGGCCATGGGCGGTGTGGCCAAGGGCCAGATCGTGCGCGAGGTAGATGCGCTGGGCGGCCAGTCGGGCATCATCACCGACAAAACCATGATTCAGTTCCGGATGCTGAACCGCTCCAAGGGCCCCGCCATGTGGAGCCCCCGGGCCCAGTCGGACCGGATGCGCTTTGCCGAGGAGTGGCGCCTGACGCTGGAGCAGACCCCGAACGTGGATTTCTGGCAGGAGGCCGTCATGGGCCTGCTGGTGGAAAACGGCGTGTGCGTGGGCGTCAAAACCCAGCTCGGCATCGAGTTCAAAGGCAAGTCGGTGGTGCTCACCAACGGCACCTTCCTCAACGGCCTCATCCACATCGGCGAAAAGCAGTTTGGCGGTGGCCGGGCGGCCGAGAAGGGCAGCACCGGCCTGACCGAGCAGCTCAAGGAGCTGGGCTTTGAGGCCGGCCGCATGAAAACCGGCACCCCGCCCCGGGTAGATGGCCGCAGCCTCGACTACAGCAAAATGGAAGCCCAGCCCGGCGACGAAGTGCCCGGCAAGTTCAGCTACCTCGATACGCCCGAGCTGCCCCGGCAGCGCCCCTGCTACATCACCTACACCAACCCTGAGGTCCACGAAATCCTGAAGGAGGGCTTCGAGCAGTCGCCCATGTTCCAGGGCCGCATCAAGGGCCTGGGGCCGCGCTACTGCCCCAGCGTGGAGGACAAAATCAACCGCTTCGCCGACAAGGACCGCCACCAGATTTTCGTGGAACCCGAGGGCTGGAGCACGGTGGAAGTGTACGTGAACGGCTTTTCGAGCAGCCTGCCCGAAGACGTGCAGTACCGCGCCCTGCGCAAAATTGCGGGCTTCGAGAATGCCAAGATGTTCCGCCCCGGCTACGCCATCGAGTACGATTTCTTCCCGCCCACCCAGCTCCAGCCCACGCTGGAAACCAAGCGGGTCGAAAACCTCTACTTCGCGGGCCAGATCAACGGCACCACCGGCTACGAGGAAGCTGCCTGCCAGGGCCTGATGGCCGGCATCAACGCCCACCGCAAGGTGCATGGCCTGGCCCCGTTCGTGCTTTCGCGCAGCCAGGCCTACATCGGCGTGCTCATCGACGACCTCGTAAACAAGGGCACCGACGAGCCCTACCGCATGTTCACGAGCCGCGCCGAGCACCGCCTGCTGCTGCGCCAGGACAACGCCGACCTGCGCCTCACGCCCCTGGGCTACGAGCTCGGGCTGGCTTCGGAGGAGCGCATGCAGCGGGTACGCGAGAAAGAGGAACAGACCCAGGCTGTAGCCAAGCTGCTGAAAAACTTCGGCATCGAACCCGGCGAAATCAACGGCTGGCTCACGGAAATCGGCTCGGCCGAAATCAGCGAGAAAACCCGGGCCGTGAACCTGCTGCGCCGCCCCGGCATTGAGCTGCCGGCCCTGGCGCGGGTGCTGCCCGGCCTCACGCTGGCCCTCGCGCCCTACCGCCCCGACGCGCTGGAGCAGGCCGAAATTCTGGTGAAATACGAAGCCTACCTGGAGAAGGAGCACCAGCAGGCCGCCCGCGTGCAGGAGCTGGAAAACTTCACCATCCGGGGCCGCCTCGACTACCAGGCCATTCCGGCTCTCTCGCACGAGGCCCGCGAAAAGCTGCTCAAGATTCAGCCCGAAACCCTGGGCCAGGCCAGCCGCATCAGCGGCGTAAGCCCGGCCGACGTGTCGGTGCTGATGGTGTATCTGGGCCGGTAAGGGTAAACCAGAAACAAAGAGAACCGTCATTCTGAGCGAAGGCGCAGCTGTAGTCGAAGAATCTCTACCGCAATAGTAATTCAGCCGACTGGTAACGAAGCAGTAGAGATTCTTCGACTGCGCCTCCGGCTTCGCTCAGAATGACCGGTCTGTTTTCAGCCTTTCTTAATCAGCCTCCTAACCGGCCGCCGTTTCTTTCTGATTCGGCGGCCGGTTTGGTTTTGTACCTTCGCCTGGCGGCGGGCAGCTGGCTTTACGAGGCAGCTTGGTCGTCGCAGGCAGCGCAATCAACATAATCAGCGAGAATCTGTGGTTTACGAACGGTTGGAAAAGTGCCCGGTGTGCGGCAAAACGGAGTTCCGCAACAAGTTGGTGGTCGAGGATAAGTCGGTGAGCGGGGAGAGTTTCGCCATTCAGCAGTGCGAAGCCTGCACGTTCCAGTTCACCAACCCCCGACCCGACGCCGCCCACATCGGCCGCTACTATGAGTCGGACGAGTACGTGTCGCACAACAGTGGGGCGGGCGGAATTATCAACCAAGCCTATAAAGTAGCGCGGGTATTTACCATGCGCCGCAAGGTGGCCTTGCTCAACAAGCTGGCTACGAAGGGCAAATTGTTCGATTATGGCTGCGGGACGGGCCATTTTTTGGCCGCTGCCCAGGCCGATGGCTGGCAGGTGGCCGGGTGGGAGCCCAACGCCCGGGCCCGCGAAGAGGCCAGCCGCCGCGTAGGCCAGCCTATTGGCCTGGCCGGGCTCATCGATTTTCAGGCCGGCTCCTTCGACGCCATTACGCTCTGGCACGTGCTCGAACACGTTCATGAGCTGAACGATACCCTCCAGCAGCTCATGCGGCTCTTGAAGCCCGGTGGTACGCTCATCATTGCCGTACCCAACGTGGAAAGCCTCGATGCCCAGCACTACCGCCAGGACTGGGCGGCATATGATGTGCCTCGTCACCTCTACCATTTCAGCCCCAAAACCATGCGCCAGCTGCTCAAAAAGCACAAAATGCAGGTGCTGGAGGTGCTGCCCATGCCCCTGGATGCCTATTACGTGAGCATGCTCAGCGAGAAGCACCGCGCCGAGCGGGGTGGCGGGATGCTGACGGTGCTCAAGGCCGGTTACCAATCGAACCAGTATGCCGCCCGCCACGAGGGCCAGTACAGCAGCCTGATTTACGTGGCCCGCCAGCGCTAACCGGTGGGGTAGGGGAGAGGCTGGCGGGCTTGCCAGCAGCTAATTAGGATTTCGGGCGGCGCCCGCACCCAGGTGCGGGGCCACCCGGGGCCGCACCTGGGCTATACCGGTTTTGGGGCCGGGCTGCGTTAGGTGGCGTACCTTCGAACTCCGATAAACGCCTCCTCCCAAACGAACCCGTGCGGGTTGGGGCGGCCCCGAAACCCGTTTTTCCGATGCGCCTAGCCTTTTCCGACCAAGTCCGCTTTCTTTTCCTGCTGACAACTGCCGCCGCCGGCCTGGGCAGCTGCGCGGCCATCAGCTCGCCCGAGGGCGGGGCCCGCGACGTAACGCCGCCCAAGCTCGTGAGCAGCACGCCCGCCAACGGGGCCCGCAACGTGAGCGGCCAGAGCATCCGGCTCGAATTTTCGGAGCAGGTGCAGCTTAAGGAGCTGGCCAAAAACCTGATTGTGGCCCCGGTGCTCGATCCCGGCAACCCCTACAAGGTGCGGGAAGACCGCACGGCCATCTCGCTTACTTTCGAGAAGCCCTTCCGGCCCAACACCACCTACTCGTTCAATTTTGGCGAGGCCATTAGCGACATCACTGAGAGCAACAAGGCCGCGCAGGTAACGCTCAGCTTCAGCACCGGGGCCCAGCTCGATTCGGGTGCGGTCCGGGGTTCGGTGGTTAGCCTGCTCAGCCAGCAGCCAGCCGAAAACGTGGTGGTGCTGCTGTATCCGGCCGCCGACACGTCCGACATCCGGCGGGGCCAGCCCACCTACCTGGCCCGCACCGATAAGCAGGGGCAGTTCGCGTTCAATTATCTAAAAGAAGGCCAGTACCGCGCCTACGCCCTGGCCGACAAGAACCAGAACAACCGCTACGAGGAGCCCGAGGCTATTGGCTACCGCAGCAGCGGCGAGCTGCTGACGGTGCGCCCCGGCACCGACAGCCTGCGCTTTCTGCTCACCAAGCCCGACAGCCGCCGCCCGCTCATCTCGACCCAGAAAAGCAACCCCACCGATGTACGGGTAAGCTACAACGAGGGGCTGCTGGCGGCCACCCTCACGCCGCTGGAGCCTGCTACGGCCCCGGCCAGTGCCCTCAACGAGGCCGTGCTACTTACCGAGCGCAACCGCACGGCCGTACTGTTCCGCACCCCCGCCCTCGCGGAGGGCCGCTACCTGCTGGCAGCCACCGACAGCGCCGGCAACGTGGGCCGCGACACCATTACGGTGAAGTTTGCCGACGCGCCCAAGGTGGCTCCCAAACTCACCCCGGCCTACACCGTAGAAGGCAGCCCCCGGGAAGTGTACCGCCAGGGCCAGGTGAAGCTAGTGTTTACCGAACCCGTGCGCCTCGACCCCAAAAAGCCCCTGGGCACGCTGGCCGAAGACTCGGTAAAGCGCCGCCCGCTACGCCTGCCCGCCGATGGCAGCCTGAGCCCCGACCGCACCACCCTAACCCTGAACCTGAACACGAAGGCTCAAAAAACCATTACGCTCCAGCTCGACAGCACCGCCATCCGCAGCATCAGTGGGCGAAGCCTGGGCCTGCAGCCGCTAAAGCTGAAGGTGGTCGACCAGACCACGACTGGTACGCTGAGCGGCCCGGTGAAAACCACCGCCAAGCGTTACTGGGTGCAGCTACTCGACGACAAGGGCCAGGCGCTGCAGACCCTCGATACGCCCCAGGGCAGCTACCGCTTCGATAACCTCGCGCCCGCTACCTACCGCCTGCGCGTACTCGTCGATACCAACCAGGATGGCCGCTGGCAGGGCGGCGACCCGGAACTGAAGGTCCTGCCCGAGCCAGTCATCCTCTTTCCCAAGCCCATTCAGATCCGCTCCAACTTCGACAACGTGGAAACGCTCAGCTTCTAGCCTCGGCCGCCCGACTACAGCTGCCATACCATTCAAAAGCCCGAACCCGCTCCCGGATTCGGGCTTTTTTGCGCCTCACCCAACTCTGGCAATAGGGCAGCATACTAGGTGGCCTAGTGGGCTGCTACCAGCATGGGCTGTCGTCCGACCCGAGGCAGTAAAAATCCTATTTACCGCTATATAGTGACCCCGCCGGAAAGATATCCACACTCCGAATCGGGCCCTGGAAGCCACCAGCCCATTTTTGGGCTCTGGGCTGAGGCGTAATCCACATAGTTTTCCACGTTTGCAATGCCTGAGGGCATAACCTGTGGATAATGGTGGGGAAACCTGGGGATAACCCGTGGAGAACTTGGGCAGAAGTTTTTTTGGCCGTTCAGGTCCCATAGCACCCCCGTTATCCACCATCGGGCCTGTGGATAGGGGTGGATAACTATCCCCCGAAAATCCCACAATCCACACTGGTACCAGGCTGTGGATTGTGGATATCGGGATAACCCCTGTGGATTGTGAAAAACTCCGTTAACCCATTGATATAAAGCGTTTTATTATCCACATACCCTGTTGATGGACGGTGGATAAGTCGATTCTTGTACACATGTTATCCCGGCCGTGGATAACTCCTGATTTTTATCCACTTATCAACACCCCTAACGATGGGGGACAAAAAGAATTTATTTAAAAAAAGAATCTTAAAAGTTATTAACCCTGTGGATAAGCCGGCCGGGTTTCGAAATAGTTCGGCTCCGGGTCCGGCCGGTTGCCAAAGCTTGCGGCCCAAGCTGCGCCGCCGGGTTTTCGGATTTCGGGGCATCAATGGCAGCCCCGGCCGGCCAGCCGGCGTATACAAGGGCACACCGGCCCTGTTGCCTATTTCGCTGCCCGTATGCCCTTCGACTACGACCTCGACTTTGAAACTGTGGATTTCCGCCGCCATCCGGAGTTGTACCGGGTGGGTAAGGGCGAGCAGGGGGTGCTGCTGGTGCAGCCCTATAAAGGCGAGATTCTGCCCCACTGGCGCTTCCGCGACCCCGAAGTGGCCCGGGAGTCGGCCGACGTTATTTACGGGCTGTTTGAGGCCTACCTGAAGGCGCACGATTTTGTGGGAGCCGATATGGCCCGCAAGTTTCTGCAGATGGGCTATACGCGGGCCCGGCGCTACGCCAACCACGCGGGCGGCAAAAAGTACGCCGGGCCCGTGCCGGCCGATAAGAAGGGCCAGAGCGGGGCCCATGGCCGCCCGGAGCTTCCCCGCTCGCCCGAAGACCCCGTGAAAGCTGCCGCCGCCGCCATCTTCAAGGCCCAGTGGGATGCGGCCCGCGCCCACCCCGACTACCAAAGCCAGCGTGCCGAATTCGAGGCGCGCTACGGCAAGTAATTTTTTTTGAGCTGTCAGCTGCGAGTTTTTAGCTGTTAGCTTTGGCCATTCAAGCTGCTTCTGCGTTACTCTTGAAAAAAGCTACCAGCTACCCGCTTTTAGCCAACCGCTCACCAACCCTTTCCCCCGATCCAACTATGCAAACGCCCGCTCAACCCTCCAGCACCGAAGAAAACGAAATCCGCCTCGGCATTGGCATGGGCCCGCTCAAGTTCGGTGCCTCCATGGACGAGGTGCGCGCCCTGATGGGCGAGCCCGAAGAAATCGAGGAATCGGAAGATGACGACGAGTTCGAGCACCAGGCCTGGAACTACCTCGACGAAGGCTACTCGCTGTACTTCGACCGCGAAGATGATTACCGCCTGAGCTGCATCGAAACCGACCACCCCGGCATCCGCCTCTACGGCGAGGCCATCCATGGCCAGAGCCCGGCCCAGATCCAGGAGCTCATGAAGCGCCACGGCCACGAGCAAAGCGAAGTAGAGAAAATGGACACCGGGGAGATGCGCATCTCCTACGAAAAGGAAATGATTGACCTCTATTTCGAGGATGAAGAGCTGCAGTTCGTCAACTTCGGCGTCTTCATCGATGAGGATTTGGAAGTGCAATGGCCCGCCTAATCCAGAGTTATCCACAAATCAACCAGATTTTCGTGTTGATAAGTTGATAACTACTTCATAGCCCGTTGTTTTCAGCCATTAGCATCCGGTTTTGGGTTGCACTGCCTGATATTGGTACTCACCTGAAAATCAGCTTTGCACTAAAAAAGCCGCCCCGAAATACGGGGCGGCTTTTTATCTTATTTCAAGATGATGGCTAACTAAATTAGCCCGGCAGAATGGCCCGGAACAGGATGAACAGGCCGCCCGAAAGCACCATGGTAACCGGTAGCGTAAGCACCCAGGCCAGGGCAATGCTGCGCACCATCTGGGGGTTTACGTTCTTCACGCCCCGGCTGGCCACCATGCTACCCGCAATGGATGAAGTGAGCACGTGGGTGGTAGAGGCAGGCAAGCCCAGGGCCGAGCTGATGCCAATCATGGAGGCAGCAACCAGCTCCGATGAGGCGCCCTGCGCATAGCTCAGGTGCTCCTTGCCGATCCGCTCGCCAATAGTCGTCACGATGCGCTGCCAGCCCACCATGGTACCGATGCCCAGCGAGAGCGACACGATAACGAACACCCAGGTGGGGGCGTAATCAGTGAAGCCTTTCATGTTGCCGAGGCCCGCTTTAAGAGTCTCCCGATCGAGCGTGCTCAGCCTTACCTTGTCGCTCTCCTGAATGATTTTGGCCCGGTTGGAGAGCAGCAGAATAGCTTTGCGAATCCGGAAGCGGTCTTGCTGGGGCAGCTGCTCAACATTGGTTTTGCCGGCAAAAATCTGGTCGAGGTTGTTGGTCTGAACCTGAATTTCGGCCACCGTTTCCTGGTCGGCTTTGCTCAGGTCGCCCACGTTTACCCGGCTCATCACCTGCTCAACGCGCACGAGCGAGTCGCGCATGTCGAGGGGGTTGCGGCTCTGGTCGAGGGCGAAGTAAGTGGGGACGATACCGATGAGGATGAGCATGATCAGGCCCACGCCCTTCTGCCCGTCGTTCGAGCCGTGGAAGTAGCTTACCAGCGTGCAGGTAACTACCAGAATCAGCCGGATCCAGAGCGGTGGGGGCTTGCGCTTGTGGGGCTCCTTGAAGATGGCCTTGTTGCTCACCAGCCGGCGCAGCAGAAACATCATCAGAATGGTCAGCGTGAAGCCGAAAGCCGGCCCAATAATGAGGGCGGCGCCGGTTTCGCCGGCTTTGCCCCAGTTCACGCCCGCATCGGTCACGCCGGGCAGAAAGCTATAGGCAATGCCGACGCCCAGAATGGAGCCGATCAGGGCGTGCGACGACGACGAGGGCAGGCCGTAGTACCAGGTGCCCACGTTCCAGATGATGGCCCCGATGATGAGGGCGCCCACCATGGCAATGCCGTGGTATACGTTCTGATCGACGAGGCTCTCGACCGGCAGCAGGTACACAATACCCATGGCGACGGCCACGCCGCCCGTGAGGACGCCGATGAAGTTCCAGAAGGCCGACCAGATAACGGCCACCCAGGGCCGCAGGGCGTTGGTGTAGATAACCGTGGCCACGGCGTTGGCCGTGTCGTGGAAGCCATTGACGAATTCGAACGCGCAGGCCGCTACCAGGCAGGCAACCAGTAGCAGCAGCACGTGAGGCTCTAAGCCGAACATAAAGGGGGGATTGGTGAGAGTGCGGGTTTCATCATCCCAAAGGTAAACTGACCCTTAGGCGGGGCAAGATTATGAAATTGTTACCGACCAGTTGCGAGAGCCGGCCGATTGAGGCGCTAAACGCAAGCGGCGGCTAATGGTTGAGCCTCCCCGCGTAGCCTGACTACGAAGCACTTTGCCCCGGCAGCCAGGCCCGCTAGGGTACTCGCTAAAGCTTTGGCTACTTTTGTGGCAACTACCCCGGGCGGGGCACTACCAGCGCCCCGCCCGGATTCTTATTTCCTTCCCTACTCATGAGCAACGCTTCCAAACCCGCCGCCGCGGCCACTACCGAGGGTACGCTGGCCAATATCGTGTCGCACGCCAAAGAATACGGCTTCGTGTTCCAGTCCAGCGAAATCTACGACGGCCTGGCCGCCGTGTATGACTACGGCCCCAACGGCGTGGAGCTCAAGAACAACCTCAAGCAGCTCTGGTGGAAGGCCATGACCCAGCTCCACCAGAACGTGGTGGGCATCGATGCGGCCATTTTCATGCACCCGCTCACCTGGAAAGCCTCCGGCCACGTCGATGGCTTCTCCGACCCCATGATTGACAACCTCGACAGCAAGAAGCGCTACCGCGCCGACGTGCTGCTCGAAGACAAGGCCGCCGAATACGAAAAGAACGGCGAGCTGGCCCGGGCCGAAACCCTGCTGGCCGAAATGGGCCGCCTGCTCACGAGCGAGGACCTGGCCGGCGTCAAGCAGCTCATCATCGACGAGCAAATCGTCTGCCCCATCAGCAAGACCGGCAACTGGACCGACGTGCGCCAGTTCAACCTCATGTTCTCGACCCAGGTGGGCGCCGTGGCCGAGGATTCGAGCCAGATTTACCTGCGCCCTGAAACGGCCCAGGGCATCTTCGTCAACTTTTTGAACGTGCAGAAGTCGGCCCGCCAGAAGGTGCCGTTCGGCATTGCCCAGATCGGCAAGGCCTTCCGCAACGAGATTGTGGCCCGGCAGTTCATCTTCCGCATGCGGGAGTTCGAGCAGATGGAGCTCCAGTTCTTCGTGCGCCCTGGCACCGAGGGCGAGTGGTACGAGCACTGGAAGGCCGTGCGCCGCCGCTGGCACGAGGCCCTGGGCCTGCCCGCCGCCAAGCTCCGCTTCCACGACCACGACAAGCTGGCCCACTACGCCAAGGCCGCCGTCGATATCGAGTACGAGTTCCCCTTCGGCTTCAAGGAAATCGAGGGCATCCACTCCCGCTCCGACTTCGACCTGACCCAGCACCAGACGCTGAGCAAGAAAAAGCAGCAGTACTTCGACGCCGACATCGACCCCGAAACCGGCAAGGCCTACGGCAACTACGTGCCCTTCGTGGTCGAAACCTCGGCCGGCGCCGACCGCCTGTTCCTGGCCACGCTCTGCCAGGCTTACCAGGAAGAAACCATTACGGAGGGCGAAGGCGAGCAGCAGCAAACCAAAACCCGCACGCTGCTGCGCCTGCACCCGGCCGTGGCGCCCATCAAGGCGGCCATTTTCCCGCTCGTGAAAAAGGACGGCATGCCCGAGAAGGCCACCGAAATCTTCAACAGCCTGCGCCACGATTTCCGCGTCATTATGGAGGAGCGCGACGCCATCGGCAAGCGCTACACCCGCCAGGACCTCATCGGCACGCCCTTCTGCATCGTGGTCGATGGCCAGACCCTGGAGGACGACACCGTCACGGTCCGCCACCGCGACTCCCGCGAGCAGACCCGCATGCCGATTTCGGAGCTGCGCGCCTACATCGGCGAGGCCGTGAGCTTCTCGCGGATATTTGAGCAGCTGGAAGGGTAGGCATTGCTTTCCGCGCGTAAGACCCCGTTCCGATACTGGAGCGGGGTCTTTTCGTATCTTGGCTGATACATTATCGGCTCTTCGTCATGCAATACATCCACGACCGGATTACGCTCGACCCGCACCTGTGCGGGGGGAAACCCACTATTCGCGGCCTGCGCCTGACGGTGCAGACGGTACTGGAGTTTCTGGCCGCCGGCGACTCGGCAGATGACGTACTGGAGAGTTATCCGTTCCTGGAAATGGCCGACATTCAGGCCTGCCTACGGTTTGCCTCCGAAAACCTGGCCCGGCAGAATTTTGTGGGCTTTGCCGCCTGACCGCCGCCGTAGCATGAGTTACCTGATTGATGCGAATCTGCCGCACCGCTTCGCCTTCTGGAACACGCCCGACTACGAGCCCGTGCCTGACCCTACCTGGAGCGATAAGCAGGTCTGGGCCTACGCCGCCGAGCATAATCTGATAATCGTCACCAAGGATGTAGATTATGAGGTGCTCGTAGCGGGGCAGGCGCCGCCGCACGTAATTCGCCTCTGCATCGGCAACATGCGCCGCCGGGATTTATGGGCATTCCTGGAGCGGGTGTGGCCGGCGGTTCTGGAAGCCAGCCAGCAACCCGGAGTCCGACTGACCCGGGTTTTTGCCACGCACATTGAAACCAGCTAACCCGCCTTCAAAAATAAGAAAGAGGCCCCGGCCATCTGCATACGTGCAGATGGCCGGGGCCTCTTTCATTTACGCGCGCCCCGCAATTTAATTCTCGCTCAGCCAGCGGGCGGCGTCGCGGCGGGAGGTGAAGTAGTTGAATTCGACCTGGGCGGGGGGGAGGGTGGAGGAAGCCAGCGAATTTCCGATTTGGTACTGGTACTGGCCCTCCGACACCACAGCGGCAATGAACAAGGGATGATCAGGCTGCTGGGCCACGGCTTGGGCCAGCGGGCGCAGCAGCTGCTCGAGGTCGTCGGTGGGCGGGGCGTTGCGCTTGAGGTCGAGCAGGAGCTTGCCGATGTTCTGGGCCAGCATCTCTTCGAGTGCCCGCTGGTAGGCTTGCCCAAAGGAAAGAGACAGCCGGGTAGCGTTGTAGCTCAGGTGCAGCGTTTCGGAGATAGGGTTGAAGGTCAGGGACGCCTCCGGCGACTGGTATAAAGTCATGTCAAGGGGGAAATAACAAGCCGCTATAACTAAAATGCAATTTTTAGTTGTTGCAACGGTTTGAATGAGGCATAGTTACGGAAGTAGGGGCATAAAATGTTACCTATATTAGAAATAAAAAATGTTTCTCCCGGCCGATAATCATCGTAAAGCGGCTGTCAGTCCGGGAGTTACTCGCGGGCTTCCACCCGCAACCTGACCGGGGTTGCGTACCTTTGCTGCATTTTAACGGCCTATGTGGAGAAACCTTGCCCTGTTTGTGATTAAGAATCGTCGGCTGCTGATTGGGCTGCTGGCGGCTATTACCGTGTTCATGGCCTGGGAAGCCCGCAAGGTGGAAATGACCTACGATTTCGCCCAGGTCGTAAGCCCCGACGACCCGGACATGGTGTATTTCCAGCAGTTCAAGCGCCAGTTCGGCGAGGACGGCAACGTGCTCGTAATCGGCATGCAGGACAGCTCGGTGTATGAACTGGGCAACTTCAACGAGCTGCGCCTGCTCACCGACACGCTCAGCGGGGTGGAGGGCGTGAACGGCGTGCTGGGCGTAACGCGGCTGCCGCGACTCGAAAAGGATACCGCCGCCCGGGCCTTCCGGGCCGTACCCATCTTCCGGACCCCGCCCAACTCGCAGGCCGAGCTCGACTCGCTGATGCGGGTGGTGAATGAGCAGGAGTTCTACAAGGGCCAGCTGATTTCGCCCACCACCGGCGCCACGCTGCTGGCCCTCACCCTCGACCCCAAGTACCTCAATTCCAGCCGGCGCGGTGCCGTGATGGACGAGATTCTGGCCCATGCCCACCGCTTCGAGCTGAAAACCGGCATCCGGCTGCACTACGCCGGCCTGCCCTACGTGCGGGCCACCATGACCACCAAGGTGGCCTCGGAAATGAAGCTCTTCGTGGCCCTGACCCTGGTCATGATGGCCCTTACGCTGCTCATGTTCTTCCGGACCTGGTCGGCGGTGGTGTTTCCGCTGCTGATTGTGATGATTGTGGTCGTTTGGTGTATCGGGAGCATGGTGCTGCTGGGCTTCAAAATCAACCTGCTCACGGGCCTGATTCCGAGCATCATCATCGTTATCGGCATCCCCAACTGCACGTATCTGCTCAGCCGCTACCACTACGACTACCGCAAATCGGGCAACCAGGTGCTGGCCATGACCCGGGTGGTGCGCAAAATCGGCTTCGTGACGCTGATGAACAACACCACCACGGCCATCGGCTTCGTGGTGTTCTGCTTCACCAACATTGCCATTCTGTTCCAGTTCGGGCTGGTGGCCACCATCAATATCTACGCTGCCTTCCTGGTGTCGTTTATTCTGATGCCCATCATCTTCACCATTCTGCCCCCGCCCACGTCCCGGCAACTGGAGCATCTGGAGGCCAAGCCGCTCATCAAGCTGCTCGAGTTCTTCGATTACCTGGTGTTGGAGCGCCGCCGCACGGTGTACCTGACGGCCCTGGCCCTGGCCGTGCTGGCCGGGGTGGGGGTGAGCAAGGTAAAGTCGGTTTCCTACATGGTCGATGATTTGCCCAAGGATTCGTCGGTCAATTCCGACCTCAAGTTCTTCGAGCAGCACTTCAATGGGGTGATGCCGCTGGAGCTGGTCGTGGATACGGGCAAGGCCAAGGGCCTGCTCAAAATCAAGAACCTGGAGCGCATCGACCGCCTCGAAAAGTACCTGCGCACCCAGCCCGTCCTCACGAGCCCGGTCAGCATTGTTACGTTCCTGAAAGCCTCCACCCAGGCCTTCTACAACGGCAGTCCCGCCTTTTACCGCCTGCCCGACAACTCCGAAAAGAACTACATCTTCAGCTACCTGGCCCGCTCGCAGGCCAAGCAAAGTTCGGAAGGCGCCCTGACCAGCAAGCTCATGCGCTCCTTCACCGACTCCACCATGCGGGAGGCGCGCATCTCGCTCAAGATTGCCGACATCGGCTCCCAGAACCTCGATACGCTGCTCAGCAAGCAAATTCGCCCCGAAATCGACAAGATTTTCAAGGGCACGGGCATGAACGTGAAGCTCACGGGCACCACCATCATCTTCACCAAGGGCAACGAATACCTGATCGGCACGCTCAAAACCAGCCTGCTCCACGCGTTTCTGCTGGTGGGCCTGGTGGTGCTGGTGCTGTTTCGCTCCATCCGGACGGTGTTCTTCGCCCTGCTGCCCAACTTCTTTACGCTGCTGCTCACGGGCGGCATTATGGGCTACTTCGGTATCCCGCTCAAGCCCAGCACGGCCCTCATTTTCAGCATTGCGCTGGGTATCGATGGCGACAACTCGATTCACCTGCTGGCCAAGTTCCGCCAGGAAATGGCCATCAACGGCCGCCGGGTGCGGGCCGCCATCAGCGTGACACTGAGTGAGGCCGGTACCAGCATGATTTACACCAGCATTGTGCTGTTTCTGGGCTTTTCGGTGTTTGCCTTTTCCGAGTTCGGCGGCACCAAGGCCCTGGGGTTGCTTATGTCGGCCAGCCTGCTGATTACCAACTTCTCCAACCTGATTCTGCTGCCCTGCCTGCTCGTCACCTTCGAGCACGGGGCCGATGAGGAAATCATCGACCAATCGGCCATCAAGCATTACGATGACAGCTACCAGGTCGAGGACGACGACCTGGAACTGAACCTGGCGAAGATGACAAAAAGCTGATAGCCTCACGTTGCGCCTCACCCCCTAGCCCCCCGCTCTGAAAAAGGAGAGGGGGAACTAGCCTAAAAATTGACTTTGAATTTTAGCTCTAGCTCGTTGCATCTAGCTCTAGTTCCCCTTCTCCTTTTGCGGAGAGCGGGCTAGGGGGTGAGGCGACTAGAAAGACCATAAACATGAACTACCCCGAATACAAGCAGCCGCTCAACTACGGCCAGGTTGGCACCGATATCCTGGCGTGGTGGAAGCAGAACAGCATCTTTGAGAAGAGCGTGAGCAGCCGCGAAGGCCAGCCCACGTTCGTGTTTTACGAGGGTCCGCCCTCGGCCAACGGCGCGCCCGGCATCCACCACGTGATGGCCCGCACCGTGAAGGACATCTTCTGCCGCTACCAGACGCTGCTCGGCAAGCAGGTGCCCCGCAAGGGCGGCTGGGACACCCACGGCCTGCCCATCGAGCTGCAGGTAGAGAAGGAGCTGGGCATCACGAAGGAGGATATCGGCAAGAAAATCAGCATCGAGGAGTACAACCAGCGCTGCCGCGAAACCGTGATGCGGTTCAAGGCAGCAGTGGGACGACCTGACCGAGAAAATGGGCTACTGGGTGGACCTCGACGACCCCTACATCACCTTCGAGCCCGAGTACATCGAAAGCTGCTGGGCGCTGCTCAAGAAGCTCTACGACAAGGGCCTGCTCTACAAGGGCTACACCATCCAGCCCTACTCCCCGGCGGCCGGCACCGGCCTGTCGCTCGCACGAGCTCAACCAGCCCGGCACCTACCGCGACGTGATGGACACGACCATCGTGGCCCAGTTCAAGGTGAAGCGGGATGAGCAGTCGGAGAAGCTGTTTGCGGCAACGCTGACCTTGGGCGAGGATGAAAACAACTCTGGCCCAGGCTTACGGGACGACAGCGCCAGCCGGATTCATCCTGGCCTGGACGACGACGCCCTGGACGCTGCCCGCCAACACGGGTCTGGCCGTGGGCAAGAACATTCCGCTACGTGCTGGTGCGCACCTTCAATCGCCTATACCGGCGCGCCCATCCGGGTGGTGCTGGCCGAGGCCCTGGTGGGCAAACTACTTCTCGGAGAAAGGGCAAAGAAGCCTCGCTGGAGGACTTCCAAGGCCGGCAATAAAGTGCTGCCCTGGCGCATCGAAAATACCTTTAAGGGTGCCGACCTCGTCGGCATCAAGTACGAGCGCCTCTTCGGTCAGGACAGCGGCTATCCGGCCTTTGAAAACGAGGAAAACGGCTTCCGCGTGATTCCCGGCGACTTCGTGACCACCGAGGACGGTACCGGCATCGTGCACATTTCGCCCACGTTTGGCGCCGACGACTTCCGGGTGGCCCAGCAGAACGGCGTGCCCGCCCTGATGGTGGCCGACGACGAGGGCAAGCTCGGCCCCATCGTGGACCGCACCGGCCGCTACGTGGCCCAGATGGGCGAATTCGGCGGCCGCTGGGTGAAGAACTACGACGGCCACGACCAGAGCGGCGCCGACTACAAAACCCTCGACGAAAGCATTGCCATCCGCATGAAAGGCGACGGCACGGCCTTCAAAGTGGAGAAGTACGAGCACACCTACCCGCACTGCTGGCGCACCGACAAGCCCGTGCTCTACTACCCCCTCGACTCCTGGTTCATCAAGACCACGGCCGTCAAGGACCGGCTCATCGAGCTCAACAAAACCATCAACTGGCAGCCCGCCAGCACCGGCGCCGGCCGCTTCGGCAACTGGCTCGAAAACCTGGTCGACTGGAACCTGAGCCGCTCCCGCTACTGGGGCACCCCGCTGCCCATCTGGCGCACCCAGGACGGCACCGAGGAAATCTGCATCGGCTCCATCGAGCAGCTGAATGCCGAAATCGACAAGGCCGTCGCCGCCGAAGTCATGACCCACAACCCGTATTCAGTTGCCAGTGGTCAGTTGTCAGTTGTTAGTGAGGATGGCCAGCCGAACGGCCTGACAACTGACAACCAACAACCAACAACTAAAAAAATCGACCTGCACCGGCCCTACGTGGACGATATTTTCCTGGTGAGCCCCAGCGGCCAGCCCATGTACCGCGAAACCGACCTCATCGACGTGTGGTTCGACAGCGGCGCCATGCCCTACGCCCAGTGGCACTACCCGCTCGAAAACAGCGAGAAATTCCACAAGAATTTCCCCGCCGATTTCATTGCCGAAGGCGTGGACCAGACCCGCGGCTGGTTCTTCACCCTGCACGCGCTGGCCGTGATGCTGGAAGACTCGGTGGCCTACAAGAACGTGATGGCCAACGGCTTGGTGCTCGATAAGAACGGCAACAAGATGAGCAAGCGCCTCGGCAACGCCATCGACCCGTTCACCACCATCAGCCAGTACGGCCCCGACGCCACGCGCTGGTACATGATTGCCAACGCCCAGCCCTGGGACAACCTCAAGTTCGACCTCAACGGCATCACGGAGGTGCAGCGCCGCTTCTTCGGCACCCTGTTCAACACCTACTCGTTCTACGCCCTCTACGCCAACCTCGACGGCTTCCAGGCCACCGAAACGGCCCGCGTACCCCACCACGAGCTAAGCGAGCTGGACCGCTGGATTCTGAGCAAGCTCCAGTCGCTCATCAAGGAAGTGCGCGGCCACTACGATGGCTACGACCCCACCAAGGCCGCCCGCGCCATCCAGGATTTCGTGACCGACCAGCTCTCCAACTGGCACGTGCGCCTCTCGCGCCGCCGGTTCTGGAAGGGCGAGCTGACCACCGATAAGCGCGCCGCCTACGAGACGCTCCAGGAGTGCCTCACCACCGTGGCCCAGCTCATGGCCCCCATCGCGCCCTTCTTCGGCGAGTGGCTCTACAAGAACATGACCGACGGCCTGCGCGCCGCCGGCGTGGCCGAAAACAGCCCCTTCGCCGCCGAATCGGTGCACCTCACGCTGCTCGTGCAGGCCGATGAAACCCGCATCGACCCGGCCCTGGAGGAGCGCATGGATCTGGCCCAGCGCATCAGCTCGCTCACCCACTCGCTCCGCAAGAAGTCGGTGCTGAAGGTGCGCCAGCCCCTCCAGCGCATCCTGGTGCCGGTATTCAACGACACCACCCGCGACCAGGTGGGCAAGGTAGAGGACCTGATTTGCGCCGAGCTGAACGTGAAGCACGTGGAATTCCTCGACGATACCAGCGGCGTGCTGGTGAAGTCGGTGAAGCCCAACTTCAAGCGCCTCGGCCAGCAGTACGGCGCCAAGCTGAAAGTGGTAGGGGCCCGCATCCAGCAGATGAGCGCCGAGGAAATCAGCACCCTTGAAAAAACCGGCCAGCTGACCGTGGATATTGAGGGCGAAACCTACACCCTGGCCCCCGACGACGTGGAAATCCGCACCCAGGACCTGCCCGGCTGGCTCGTGGCCACCGATGGCGCCCTCACCGTGGCCCTCGACGTGACCCTGACCGACGAGCTGCGCCAGGAAGGCGTGGCCCGCGAGCTGGTGAACCGCCTCCAGAACCTGCGCAAGGACAGCGGCCTGGAAGTCCAGGACAAAATCCGCGTGACCCTGGGCCAGCAGCCCGAGCTGGAAGCCGCCGTGCAGTCGTTCGGCGACTACATCCGCGAGGAAGTGCAGGCCCTGAGCCTGGATTTCGCGCCCGGAAATCAGCGGCGGTACGGTGCTCGAATTCGACGAGTACTCGGTGCCCGCGCAGCTGGAAGTGGCAACTGCCTGAGGCTGAAGTGCCAACCGCCGCCTCGAAAACGGCGGTTGGCACACCGGCGCACAAAGCATTTTGCTGCGCCCGGAAATCGGTTTTAAAGGGCATAAACGACCCGCCGAATCATATACCGCCACTGCACCAGTCGAACTCGGCCCCCGGGCAGCGAAGTCCAAAAAACTTCGTCACTTTGTGCTACGAGAGGAGGGAGGGACCAACGCTGACAGCCTGTCAGACCAGGTCCCACTTCTCACTTCTCACCTCTCAGTTCTAGAAAAATGAAGTATTGGAAATATTACCTGGTGGCGCTGCTCGTCATCGTTGTTGATCAGCTCTCGAAGTGGGCCGTGCACCGCTACATGCCCATGGGCATGCCCGGCGAAATCCCCGTTTTCGGCGACTGGTTCAAGCTGCACTACATTCTCAACCCCGGCATGGCCTTCGGGGTGGAGCTGCCGCCGCCCTACGGCAAGGTGCTGCTCACGCTGTTCCGGTTGGTAGCCGTCACGGGCATCGGCTACTACATCTACCGCCTCTGGAAGCAGCAAGCGCCTAACGGCCTGATTATCTGCATCGCCATGATTCAGGGTGGGGCTATCGGCAACCTGATCGACTCGATTTTCTACGGCGTTATTTACGACAATGCGCCCTTCGGTGCCCCTACGCCCTGGTTCCACGGGCAGGTGATTGACATGCTCTACGCCGACCTCTACGAAGGCATTCTGCCCGCCAGCTGGCCGCTGGTAGGCGGCTCCCACCTCTCGCTCTGGCCCATCTTCAACATCGCCGACTCCGCCATTTTCGTGGGCGTGGCCCTGATTCTGATCTTCCAGAACCGCTTCTACGGTCGCCACTTCGAAGCCGCCGATGCCCAGGCCGCCGCCAAGCGGGCCGCTGCCCGGCCCCTGGCCGCCGACGATACCACCGCCACCCAGGCCCGCCACGACGCCTCGGAGCTGGCTTAGGCCCCTTTTCAGTTAAAACCAAAGCGTCCCGCCGGAATATTCCGGCGGGACGCTTTGGTTTTATACCGCTATTGTCCTGATGCGCGCCCTACTCAGGATGACACATGAAGCGCTGTGTATCTTTACCGTCCTGCCTACCAATTATGTCCCAGCCCATTCTCTCCGTCCGCGACCTGACCATCGACTTCCACAGCCACCGGGGCAACACCCGGGCCGTGGAGGGCATCTCCTTCGACCTGCACCGGGGCGAAACGCTGGCCATCGTGGGCGAATCGGGCTCGGGCAAGTCGGTGACTTCGCTGGCCTTGATGGGCCTGATTCCGATGCCGCCCGGCCGCATTGCCAGCGGCGAGGCCCGGTTTCAGAGCGAGGCGCTGGGGGAGGTAGACCTGCTCACGCTCACCGACGATGAGCTCCAGCAGGTGCGGGGCAACGACATCGGGATGATTTTTCAGGAGCCCATGACCTCCCTGAACCCGGTGTATACCTGCGGCAGCCAGGTGGTGGAGGCCCTGCGCCTGCACACCAGCCTCTCGCGAGAAAGAAGCCGCGGCCCGCACCGTGGAGCTGTTCACGATGGCCCGCCTGCCCCGGCCCGAGAAAATCTTCGCCAGCTACCCCCACGAAATCAGCGGTGGCCAGAAGCAGCGCGTGATGATTGCCATGGCCATGGCCTGCAACCCCGCCCTGCTCATCGCCGACGAACCCACCACCGCCCTCGACGTAACGGTGCAGGCCCAGATGCTGCGCCTGATCGATGAGCTGCGCCGGGAGCACAACACGGCCGTCATCTTCATCACCCACGACCTGGGCGTGGTAGCCGAAATTGCCGACCGCATTCTGGTAATGTACCGCGGCCACGTGGTAGAGCAGGGCGCGGTGCTCGATATTTTCACCAACCCCCAGCACCCCTACACGAAAGGCCTGCTGGCCTGCCGCCCAAAACTTTCGGTAGGGCGAAAAAAACTTCCTGTAGTAGCCGATTTCATGCGTGAAACGGCCGATGGGGGCTTTATTGCCACTGAAACTGCCCCGGGTCAACTAACTGATGGTGAAAGAGGTGATGGTAGCCTAACGGCCTCTCATAACGACCGTGAAACCACCAAAACGTTCCCCGTGGAACATGGTGTTTCACGCCCCGTGGAACCGGTTTTTGGCCTTGAATCGGCCCCTAGCGCCGAATCCGGCGTGGAACTTCCGCTCACTGCTGAGCCGCTGGTGCAGGGTGTCCCGGCGTCCCAGGGCTCAAGCCCTGGGCTAGTCAGCGAATCGGCTATGGGCGTGGGTGCGGCGGCGGATGATGCTTCAGCCGCTGACGCGCCTTCTGTTGCTCACTCCGTAGCCCAGGGTTTCAACCCTGGGACGCCGGCAAACCCGCAAGCGCCCTTACTGGAGGTGCAAGACCTGAACGTGTACTTTCCCATTCGGAAGGGGTTTTTCAACCGGAAGCCCGAGTTTGTGCGGGCCGTGGATGGGGTTAGCTTCGATATTTACCCCGGCGAAACGGTGGGGCTGGTAGGGGAGTCGGGTTGCGGCAAGACGACGCTGGGCCGGGCCCTGCTGCGGCTGGTGGAACCCACGGCGGGCCGCATCCTGTTCGAGGGCGACGATCTGGCGAAGCTGCCGGCCGAGGCGTTGCGCCGCCGCCGCCGCGATTTTCAGATGGTTTTCCAGGACCCCTACGCCGCCCTCAACCCGATGATGACCGTGGGCGAGGCCATTCTGGAGCCCATGCGGGTGCACGGCGTGGGGGGCACGAAGCAGCAGCAAAAGGACCGGGTGCTGGAGCTGCTACGCACAGTAGGCCTGCGCGAAGAGCATTTTATGCGCTACCCCCACGAGTTCAGCGGCGGCCAGCGCCAGCGCATCTGCATTGCCCGGGCCCTGGCCCTGCAACCCAAGTGCATCATCTGCGACGAATCCGTGTCGGCCCTCGACGTCTCGGTGCAGGCCCAGGTGCTCAACCTGCTCAACGACCTCAAGCGCGAGTTCGGCATCACCTACCTCTTCATCACTCACGACCTGTCGGTGGCCCGCTTCATGAGCGACCGGCTATTGGTCATGCGCCAGGGCCAGATCGTAGAAAGCGGCCCCGCCGCCGATATCTATGCCAACCCCCAGCATCCGTACACGCAGCAGCTGTTAGCCGCCATCCCGAAGGACACCCCCGCCGACATCCGCGCCGCCGTGGCCAGCCGGGCGTAACGGAGGAGCGGGCTCAACAGAACGTCATGCAGAGCGCAGCGAAGCATCTCGCGTGCTGACGTTGCAACACCAACCCACGTCACCATGTGAGGCTGCGCTCTGCATGACTTTCTTTGATTACACTGCTATCAATAGTTACTGAACTTACTTCACCATGATGTATGTCTATATCCTTACCAACCCTGCCCGTACCGTTCTCTACACCGGCGTGACCAATAATCTTGAACGGCGCCTGTATGAACATAGCCAGCATCTGGGCGAAGCAGGCCGGTTTACCAGTCGGTATCAGTGCAATCTGTTGGTGTATTTTGAGGCGTGTGCTGATAATCGGCAAGCCATAGCCCGGGAAAGGAAATCAAAGGCTGGAGCCGGGCTAAGAAGAATGCGTTGATTGCAACTTTGAATCCAAGCTGGAGAGCCATTGATTTGCAAACTTGGGAGGGTGGATCAGAGTAAAGTGATCAGAACTTCATACCCCAGACCGTCATGCAGAGCGGAGCGAAGCATCTCGCATGCTGACGTCAGGATGTCAGGATTAGTATTGCAACGTCGGCACGCGAGATGCTTCGCTGCGCTCTGCATGACGGTCTTAACTCAACCATAACCACGTCATCGGAGTAGGATATAGTTATTCACCGTTATATTCCGTAGTATCTTACCAGGCCGGTTCGCCGGCCCCTTTTTTCATTTCCCGAAAGCCCCGGACAGTTTCCGGCTTTCCCCTCATTCAACCTCTGCCGCCTGAGAACAGACCATTACCGGCGGCCCGACTACATGAAACAACCCTCCCCTAAAGCCCCCCGCGCCTCCCGCGCGAAGGCCCAACCCGCCGCCGAAGCATCGGCCCCGGCCGCCGCGGCCCCCATCAGCCAGGACCAGATCATGCGGATTTTCCGCGACAACCCCGGCAAGGTGCTCACCTATCGCCAGCTCTCGCGCCGCTTGGGCGTGACGACCAAGGACCAGCGCGAAATCGTATTTGCTCACCTGCGCGAACTGCGTCAGCACGACCAGTTGCTGCTGATTCAGAACGACGAATACCGCCTCACCGATGAGGCGGCCGCCGCCTTTGAAGCCGCCCCCAAAGGCCGCATCAAGGGTGGCCGCAAAGCCAAGAACGACGGTGCCGAAACGGAGGCTACCGAAGCTCCTGTGGAGCCCGGCGAGCTACCGCCCGGCAAGAAGCTGCCCCGCGGTGGCCGGGTGGTTGAGAGTGAATTTGGCCAGAACCCCGTGGTGCATCGCCGCCGCGAGGCTGGCTTCGATTTCGCTGATGCCGACGACCCGCAGGCCCCGCGCCGCCGCCGCGAGAGCGGGGGCGACACCATCGTGGGCACTGTGGCCCTGGCCACCGACAAGTACGCCTTCGTTATCAGCGAAGAGACTGAGAAGGATGTGCGCGTATTCACCGACCGCCTCAAGTTTGCCATGCAGGGCGACACCGTCCGCCTGCGCCTGCGCAGCTCCCGCGACGGCCGCCCGGTGGGCGACGTGGTGGAAGTGCTCGACCGCAAGCGCCCCGAAGTGGTGGGCCGCCTCCAGATCCGCGACAACGTGGCCTTCGTGAAGCCCGACAACCGCAAGCTGTACTTCGATGTGTACGTGAGCCAGGACGACCTCAACGGCGCCCAGCACGGCGAGAAAGTACTCGTTCACGTCACGGAGTTTCCGGAGGAAGGCTCCGACCGCTCGCCCGCCGGCGTTATTGAGCGCAGCTTCGGACAGGCCGGCGGCAACGAGGCCGAAATCAACGCCATCATGGCCGAGTTCGGGTTGCCGTTTGAATTCCCGGCTGAGGTAGAGACCGAATCGGAAGAAATGAGCACCGAGATTCCGGCCGCTGAAATCGAGCGCCGCCGCGACTTCCGCGACGTCACCACCTTCACCATCGACCCGGCCGACGCCAAGGACTTCGACGATGCGCTGTCCATTCAGCAGCTCGAAAACGGGCACTGGGAAATCGGCGTCCACATCGCCGACGTGACCCACTACGTGCGCCTCGATACGGCCCTGGAAAGCGAAGCCCGCCAGCGCGCCACTTCGGTGTACCTCGTCGACCGCGTGATTCCGATGCTGCCCGAGCGCCTGAGCAACGGCCTCTGCTCGCTGCGGCCCAACGAAGACAAGCTGACCTTCTCGGCCGTGTTTGAGCTCGATGAGAACGGCAAGCTCTACTCGACCTGGCTGGGTAAAACCATCATTCACTCCGACCGCCGCTTCGCCTACGAAGATGCCCAGGAGCGGATTGAAGGCCTCGACTCCGACTACACCCAGGAGGTGCAGCTCATGAACCGCATTGCCAAAAAGCTCTGCGCCGCCCGCTTCCGGCAGGGGGCCATCAGCTTCGAAACCCAGGAAGTGAAGTTCCGCCTCGATGAGGAGGGCAAGCCGCTGGGCGTGTACGTGAAGGAGCGCAAGGACGCCCACAAGATGATTGAGGAGTTCATGCTGCTGGCCAACCGCAAGGTGGCCGAGTTCGTGTTCAAGCTCAAAAAGACCAAGCCGCGCTTCACCATGGTGTACCGGGTCCACGACTCGCCCGACCCCGAGCGCCTGCAGAACTTCGCCCTGTTCGCCAAGAAATTCGGCTATCAGCTCGACCTCAACAACCCCCAGAAGCTAAGCACCGAGCTCAACGACCTGAGCACCGAAGTAGTGGGCCGCCCCGAGCAGAACGTGCTCCAGACCCTGGCCATCCGGACCATGGCCAAGGCCACCTACACCACCGACCCGCGCGGGCACTTCGGCCTGGCCTTCGAGCACTACTCGCACTTCACCTCGCCCATCCGCCGCTACCCCGACATGATGGCCCACCGCCTGCTCGAGCACTACCTCGAAGGCGGCAAGAACGTGGAAGTGGAGCCCATTGAGGAGGAGTGCAAGCACTCCTCGGAGCGCGAGAAACTGGCTGCCAGCGCCGAGCGCGCCAGCATCAAGTTCAAGCAGGTCGAGTTCCTGCAGGACCATATCGGCGAGCAGTTCACCGGCGTGGTGTCGGGCCTCACCGAGTGGGGCATGTACGTGGAAATTGCCGAGAACAAGTGCGAGGGTATGATCCGCATCAGCGACATTCCCGGCGACTACTTCGAGCTCGACAAGGACAACTACCGCCTCGTGGGCCAGCGCAGCAAGCGCATCATCCAGTTCGGCGACGAGCTGCAGGTGGAGGTGAAAGCCGTGAACCTGCTCGACCGCACCATCGACTTCGCCCTCGTGGATGAGCGCTCCGACGACGTGAAGCAGCGCGAGCAGCAGGAGCGCCGCGATAACGGCGGCAGCAGCCGCCCCCCGCGGGGCAGCAGCCGCGGCGGCAAGTCGGGCGGCGGCCGTGGCGAGGGTGGCCGCGCCGACGGCAAGAACAGCAGCAACAGCGCCGGCGGCCGCTCCGACGGCAAGAGCAGCAAAGGCGGCTCCGGCGGCAAGCGCCGCCGCTAACGTTCTACTGGCAAAATTCGATGCCTGATTAAAGGAAAGCCCCTGTTACCGGCAACGGTAGCGGGGGCTTTTTGCTGCCAGGCACGGTGGCTCATTTAAACTCCACCGGCACCGTCAGCACCATATCGACGGGCTGCCCACCGCGCTTACCCGGATCAACAGAACACTTAATCCAGCGGTTAAGCTTCCGGCCCATGTGCCGGGGGCGAAGCAGCGCTTCGCCCTACTTGCGTACCTTTCCTCTCTGAACCTTTAGCCCTTTGCGTGGACCTTTCTTTCGTTACCGATAAACTCACCGCCGGCCTGGCCGACCTGTCTTACGGCGACCAGCCGACGAGCCTTTACGAGCCCATCCGCTACATCATGGGCCTCGGTGGCAAGCGCATCCGGCCCGTACTCGCGCTGCTCGGCGCCCACCTGTTCACCGACGAGCTCGACGCCGTGGTGAGGCCCGCCCTGGCCACCGAGGTCTTCCACAACTTCACGCTGCTGCACGACGATCTGATGGACCAGGCACCCCTGCGCCGGGGCCAGGCCACGGTGCACGAAAAATGGAACCCCAACGTGGCCATCCTCAGCGGCGACGTGATGCTGGTGCGGGCCTACGAGCTGCTCTTCGACGTGCCCGGCCCCCTGCTGGCCCCGCTGCTGCGCCGCTTCTCCCAAACGGCCGCCGAGGTCTGCGAAGGCCAGCAGTGGGACATGCACTTCGAAACCCAGTCCGACGTAACCATTGCCCAATACCTGGATATGATCCGGCTGAAAACGGCCGTGCTGCTGGGCTTTGCCCTGGAGCTGGGCGCCCGGCTCGGCGGGGCCTCGGAAGCCGATGCCGACCACCTGCGCCAGTTCGGGGTGGATATCGGCTTGGCCTTCCAGCTGCGCGACGACCTGCTCGACGTGTACGGCGACGCCGCTACCTTCGGCAAGCGCGTGGGCGGCGATATTCTGGCCGATAAAAAGACCTACCTGCTGCTCACGGCCCAGGCCCAGGCCAGCCCCGCCCAGCGGGCCGTGCTGGCCCGCCACATCGGTCAGCCCGTACCCGATGAGGAAGCTAAGGTGGAGGCCGTCCGGGCTATCTACGACGAGCTCGAAATACGCCCCCAGACCGAAGCACTCATCAACGACTACTTCCTCGATGCCCTGCAGCACCTGGAGCGCGTAGCGGCCCCCGAAACGCGCAAAAAGCCCCTGCACCAGTTGGCCCTGCAACTCCTGGAACGCGAGCAGTAGCCGAACGGGGAAACCGGAGAAACGGTGTCATGCTGAGCAAAGGCGGAGCCGGAGTCGAAGCGTCTCTACCGCATTGCTAATCCTGACACCAGGAATTACTACTGCGGTAGAGATGCTTCGACTCCGGCTCCGCCTTCGCTCAGCATGACACCGTTCTTTTAACCCAGCCGCCTGATCTTCCCCACATCACCCCGTCATCCCTCACCCCATCACCCATCACCTCCCGACTCCCTACATGGAAATTTCCGCCACCCTCGTGCTGGCCGTGCTTACGGTTGGCATCTCCCTTTACGCCTGGTCTAACCCTGAATTTCTCAACAGCTGGATTCTGGAGCCCTACCGCATCCGGCGCCAAGGCGGCGAGTGGTACCGCTTCATCACCTCGGGCTTCCTGCACGCCGACTTCACCCACCTGCTCTTCAACATGATTGCCTTCTACTCCTTCAGCCGGATAGTAGAAAACATCTTCGCCTACGCCTTCGGGTCCACCGTCGGGTTGCTCTGGTTCCTGCTGCTTTACCTGGGCGGCATCGTGGTATCTGATATCCCGACCTACCTGCGCCACCGCGACGACCCCGGCTACCGCTCCCTCGGGGCTTCGGGCGGGGTGTCGGCAGTTATCTTCGCGGCCATCCTGTTCAACCCCGTGGCCGGCCTCTACATCTTCCCGCTGCCCTTCGAAATCCCGGGTTTCATTTTTGGCTTCCTTTACCTGGCTTATTCCTACTACATGAGTCAGCGCCGGGGCGGCGGCGATAATATCAACCACGATGCCCACTTCTACGGGGCCTTGTACGGCATTGTGCTCACCCTCATCCTTATTCCGCGGGCAGCCACCATTTTCTGGACGCAGTTACAGGATTATGTTGGTAACTACCTGTAAATCAATTAGTTTAATATAAAAAGCGTGGTTCAGCAATATCTATTTCGACGCTGATGCGTAAAGGGGCCATCATATCTCCAAAACTCACCCTCCCTGCCATGAATACGCTCACTTCCTTCACCAAACGCCTGCCTGGCTTCGGCCTGATGCTCTCGCTGCTCACTGTTTCGTTGCTCAGCTCGTGCAGCCGCCCTGGCTTAGTTAATAACAGCGGCACGGTCAGTTTCTTCCTGGGGTCTCTACTACGTTTTGGCTCTCGACGTATTCACCATCATTCATATCCTAAGCAGGACTGGAGCTTCCGTAAAAAAGTCCTCTGGACGGCCTCGTCGTTCCTGTTCCCACTCGTGGTCTGATTGTTTACTTCCTCGTTCGCTGGCCGCGGAAGTCGAGCACTTAACTTGCACCGTCAATGATCACGACAAAAAAAGCCCCGCTGTACGTTAGTACGGCGGGGCTTTTTGCTGTGAGAAACTAGAGGGCGGCAGCTTACTTCCCACCCAATAACCGGCGCTTTTCCATGCGGGCCACATGCTGAATGATAGCCCCGGTATTCGTGATTTCAGTGGCCTGCCAATGGTCACCGCGGTTAAGCATTTTTACTTCCAGCACCAGCGTGGTATCGTAGCGGGGCTGGGTAAACTCCAAGCCGATGAGTGCTTGCTCGCCCTCTTCGCGGGTGTAGGCAATGCCCTTGAACCGGCTACCGTCGCCGACTACTTTGCCCGCCAGCCCGAGCATGGATACGTTTACCAGACGCTTGGGTGCGGCGGCCGTCGCGGCTTCTACCGAGCCGGTTTCTACGTAGCGCTGCACTTCCTTGCGGGCTGCCTGTACCAGTTGGGGCTTGAGCAGGCTCAGGGCCCCCGTCATGGCCAGGCCCCCAGGGTTGAGTACGCCCAGCGCCGAGCCTTGCTTCGTGACATCGTTCACGAGGTTGCTCGTTAAGCTATTCACGTCCACGTACTGCTCGAAGGCAGTTGGGTCGTGGTCCTCAATAGCCTTGTAAGCCTGCACAAGCGAGTACTCGGGCGCGTTGCGCACTTTGTAGAAGTAGAGGTAGCCCCCAACGCCAACCGCGACGAGGACAATGAGGATGAGGAGTTTTTTCATGGGGCGAAAAGCCAGGCCAGTAAGTAAGAGAGTAGGGGAGATGATGCTTTGCAAAATTAGCTCGATTTCCCCACGCCGACAGCGTGGTTTGCGTAAGCACAGCCGCCGGGCACCGTTGCTTCGGCTGTTTTCTGCACGCCATGTCTCAGTCAACTATCCGGCCGTTTCCTGAAGTCCACGGCCACCGGGGCTGCCGGGGGCTGCGCCCCGAAAATACCCTGCCGGCCTTCCGCGAGGCCCTGCGCCTGGGCGTTGATGCGGTGGAGTTGGACGTAGTCATTTCAGCCGACCGGCAGGTAGTGGTTTCGCACGAGCCCTGGATGTCGGCGGCTATTTGCCGGCTGCCCGGCGGCGCACCAATTGCGCCCCCCGAAGCCCGTCAGCACAACCTCTACCAGCTGCCCTATGCCCGCATCCGGGAGTACGATTGCGGCCGCACGCGCCACCCTGATTTTCCGCAGCAGCAACCCGAACCCGCCGTGAAGCCACTGCTTCGGGAGGTGGTGGAAGACCTGGAAAACCTCACCCGCCAGCTGGGCCGGGTACCGGTTAAGTACAGCATTGAAATCAAGAGCGAGCCCGCCCACGACCACCACTTCCAGCCCCCGCCCGCCGAGCTGCTGGCTCTGGTGTTGGCCGAGCTTCAGCAGCTCCAACTCATGGACCGCACCACCCTGCTCTGCTTTGATAAGCGCGTGTTGCAGCTCGCGCATCAAACGGTTTCCGACCTGCCGCTATGCCTGCTCATCGAAGACGATTTGCCGTTGGCCCAACACTTGGCGGCGCTTGGCTTTCGGCCTACTGTAGTCGGCCCCGACTTCCGGTTGCTTACGCCTGCCTGGGCGGCGGAACTCCGGGCGCAGGCTATTCGGCTTGTGCCCTGGACCGTGAACGAGCCCGCCGATTTACGGGCCGTGCTGGCGCTGCAGCCCTGGGGTATTACCACCGATTATCCCAACCGGCTGCTTGCTTTGCGGGCGGAGGTTTTGTGCCAGTAATAGGAGCGTCGTTACAAATGGACGGTGTTACACCAAGCAGGTTACAGATTGTATATTGTTACATTGTAACGGATGTAAAGTTAATTTGTTATTGTATCATGTTTACACTTTGTATCGTGTTACACCGTTGTACTGTATCAGTTGTATTGTAATTGTTGGTTACATGATTTGTATTGTTGATATTTACATCTCTACCATCTGTTACAGCCGTTACGTATGTCGCATCAGGGCGAAATATTGCAGGAAAGCATCAAAAACAGCGGAATTTCGATTACGCGGATCGTTGATGAGCTGGGTATTACACGTCCGACAATGTATCGTAAGTTCAAAGACAAAGAACTTGATTACAGTTTCGTAAAGCGGGTAGGGGAAATTATCGGACACGACTTTTCGCAGGAGTTTACATCGCTGCAACAAGGTGACTTATCGTTTAACGTTACACCTGTATCGAAAAGTGTAAACAATGTGTCCGAACACAGCGGTGTAACGCGTGCGGCTGTTACTGTGTCGTCGGACGCGGATAGTCTAAAACAGCTGATGGTGCTCCAGCAGAAGTATATTGCCCTGCTCGAAGACTACAACGAACTCCTGCTGAAGGTGTACGGTCCCAAGTAGAACAGAAGTGTTCCACGTGAAACATATTTGTTTCGCCCCTTAACTCGCCTTCTGATACAGCTTCCTCAGGAGGGCACCAAGCCTCAATTTTCAGATCAATACTGTCCGCTAGGCTTCACCCAAGACGCTGCACTGGTACAGCAACTGTAACGGTTGGATGCGTGGAAAAGCTGGCCCGATTGTAAGTCCCAAAGGAGGTGGAAAGCAGGGGAGGGACGTTCGTTTGGCTGAGCATCGGCGGGCACTTACCAGCGAATATCTTTGCGCTGACCTACCAGCTAACTGCCCGTTCATGCCCCCCTTTGTGCTCCCCGATTACCGTCCCGTGTCTTACTCCCGCGTCACGC
This sequence comes from uncultured Cytophagales bacterium, assembly GCA_963711295.1. Lineage (GTDB taxonomy): Bacteria > Bacteroidota > Bacteroidia > Cytophagales > Hymenobacteraceae > Hymenobacter. The sequence continues at coordinate 52,962 of CAVQDF010000001.1, read as the reverse complement.
TCACCGAGCTGATGATTCCATCCTATGCCAACTTCGGGGGTAAGATCCACGGCGGCATTTTGCTTTCCCTCATGGACAAGGTGGCCTATGCGGCCGCGTCGAAACATGCCGGTAATTACTGCGTGACCGTGAACGTAGACGGGGTCAATTTTCTGCAGCCAGTCGAGGTGGGTGAACTGGTGTCGTTGCAGGCTTCGGTGAACTACGTGGGCCGGACTTCGCTGCTGGTAGGCATCCGCGTAACGGCCGAAGATGTGCGCACCGGCGTCATCAAACACACCAACACGAGCTACTTCACCATGGTGGCCAAAGACGAGGCAAACAAACCAACGCAGGTGCCCGGCTTGCTGCTGGAAACCCGCGACGAAACCCGGCGCTTTCAGGAAGCCATTAAGCGCCGGCAACTCCAGGGCCAGTACCGCCAGCAGTTCGACAAAGCCCGCACTACCCTGACCATAGAAGACCAAATGAACCTGCTCGAAGACGAGCGGTGCCGCATCGTGTATTAGCAGGGTTCCCAAGTAGTGCAGTGAGGCTGGCACTAGCTGCAAACCCCAGCCGTAGAGCCCCGCCCCAAGCAACCCAATGCCTTCTACAAGTGCCAAGCCTAACGCCGGGCTGCGGCTGGTCTACTGCTGTCAGTAAGTGCCTTCACTTATTACCGCATTCAAGGGTTGTCGGGATATTGAATGTGCCCAGCATTAGGCAATGGTATGCTGGTACACCAAGGGCGGGTTGGCAAAGGTTGAGGTGTGCTGCGCCACACCGTCACCAAGAGGAGAATGACGACGGCTTACGAAAAGTAAGAGGGGGTAGTAGTGGAAGGGGAGGGGTGGCTGAGAAGTTCAGCAAGAACAGGCCCTGATAGCCTTTACAGAAAGACGACTTCCTTGATGACGTCTTCGCCTACCTCGGCATTGATGTTAGCCAGCACTTTCGTCTTAGCCATGACCAGCTCGTGTTTAAGCGGGGCCGAGGAAAGGCGCACGAAGAGCTTGTTGTTGCTCACGTAAATCTGCTGCGTTTTCAGGGCCACCGCCTTGCCCATAATCTTCTCCCAGCTGGCTACTACCGTTACCTCGTTGAGCTTTCCCTGCAGGCGGTAAGTGCGCAGCAGCGCCGTGATGCCGTCCTTGAGCGGGACGATATCTGACTTACGGGAATTTTCAGGGGAGTACGGTTTTTTGTAAGCCATTTAAGTAGATTAACGCGCGAGCTATCAGCCCCAGCAGCCAACTCCTCAAAGATACCCTGCCCGCGGGCTAAAGCCGTGTCACGGTTCCCGATTCCACTCGAAACCGGCGGATATCTTCCGAGAGCGAAGCCAGCACCCGGTCGGTGCGCTCGAGGTGGGTGTCGGTCAGGAAAATCTGGCCGAAGGTGTGGTTGGCCACCAGCTGCATAAGGCGGGTGATGCGCTTCTCGTCGAGGCGGTCGAAAATATCGTCGAGCAGGAGCAGGGGCTTCTGCTGCTGGCGCTCGGCCAGCAACTCGAACTGGGCCAGCTTAAGGGCAATAACAAACGACTTCTGCTGGCCCTGGGAGCCGTAGCTCTTCACCGGCTTTTCGTCCATCAGAAACGTGAAGTCGTCGCGGTGAGGGCCGGTGGTGGTGCGTTGCATCGTCAGGTCGCGGCGCTCCTGCAGGCGCAGCAGCTTCCCGAAGTCGGCGCCGGGCAACTCGCTCTTATAAGTAAGCGTCACCTGCTCCTGGCCATCGGCGAGCTGGGCGTAGTGGCGCTGGAACAGGGGCTCAAACTCCAGCAGGAAATCCTGGCGGCGCTGGGCCAGCTGCTCGCCCAGCGGGGCCAGCTGCTCATCAATGGTCAGCAGGTAGTCGCGGTCGTAGCCAGCCTGGCGGTCGGTGGCCAGCTTGAGCAGGGCGTTGCGCTGCTTGAGCAGTTGGGTGTAGCGAATAAGCAGCTCCAGGTATTCGTGGTCGAGCTGCGACATAAGGCTGTCGAAGTACTTGCGCCGCTCCTCACTGCCCTGCCGGATCAGGTCGGTATCGTAGGGCGAGATAAGCACGACCGGGTAGCGGCCGATGTGGTCGGACACCCGCTCGTAGGGCTGCTTGTCGTGGGTCACCGTCTTCTTCTGACCCAGGCGCAGGCTGCACTGAATGGTTTCGGCCGGCGCATCGTTGGGCCGCCCACCAAATCGGCCGCGGGTTACAAAGAACTCCTCGCCCTGCTTGATGCTCTGGGCATCGGTGGGGGTGAAGGCACTCTTGGTCAGGGAGAGGTAATGGATGGCGTCGAGCAGGTTGGTCTTGCCACTGCCGTTGTCGCCGATGAAGCAGTTGATATGGGCCGAAAAGGATAACTGGGCTTCTTCATAATTCTTGAAGAAGAGGAGGTGGAGGCTCTCAAGGTTCATGCTGGGGGTGCGGACATTGCAATCCTTTTACGTACTTTCGCCTCCCAAACGCGAACAATCGAAACTAAGATGGCGGATACGAAAGTACAGGCTACTTCTAAGGCTTCCAACCCAGCCAAGAAAGCGTCGGCAACGAAAGGCAAAGCAACCGTCGATACGGCCAAGCAACCCCAGAACGTGAAGCCGGCAGCTAACAAAGCAGCTAAGGCCGCTACCGACGCCCCCAAGGCTACCTCGCCGGCTAAGGCGGAGTACTCGAAGGAAACCTACCTGACCTGGTACGAGCAGATGATGCTCATGCGCAAGTTTGAGGAGAAGGCCGGCCAGCTCTACGGCCAGCAGAAGATTAAAGGCTTCTGCCACCTCTACATCGGGCAGGAAGCCTGCGTCGCCGGTGCCGTGTCGGCCCTGACCAAGGACGACAAGTGGATTACCGCTTACCGCGACCATGCCCACCCGTTGGCCCTGGGTACCTCGCCCAACGCCATCATGGCCGAGCTGTTTGCCAAAGCCACCGGTTGCTCGAAAGGCAAGGGCGGCTCGATGCACATCTTCGATAAAGACGTCAACTTCATCGGTGGCCACGGCATCGTGGGGGCGCAGGTACCCATGGGTGCCGGTATTGCCTTTGCCGAGAAGTACAACAAAACCGGCAACCTCTGCATCGCCTACATGGGCGACGGAGCCGTGCGCCAGGGGGCCCTGCACGAAGCCTTCAACATGGCCATGCTCTGGAAGCTGCCCGTCATCTTTGTGGTCGAGAACAACGGCTACGCGATGGGCACCTCGGTGCAGCGCAGCTCCAACGTAACGGAGCTCTACACCATCGGCGAGAGCTACGACATGCCCTCTGAGCCGGTGAATGCCATGAACGTAGAAGACGTACACGAAGCTGTGTCCCGCGCTGCCGAGCGCGCCCGGGCCGGCGAAGGCCCCACCTTCCTCGAGTTCAAAACCTACCGCTACAAGGGCCACTCCATGAGCGACCCCGCCAAGTACCGCACCAAGGACGAGTTGGAAGACTACCGCTCCCGCGATACCATCGAGGCGGTGCGCCACACCATCCTGACGCACAAGCTGGCAACCGAAGACGACCTGGCTGCCATCGATGAGAAGATCAAAGGCCAGGTACAGGAGTCGGTGGAGTTTGCTGAGAAGTCGGACTACCCGACTGCCGACGAGCTCTACCACGACGTGTACGTGCAGCAGGATTACCCCTACATCCGCGACTAACCAGCTGGCCGTTTTTTCGGCCACGTTGGGCCGCCCCTTTTTCGAGCAACCTCCCTCATGTCTAAAATTCCTTACACAGGCAAAAGCCAGCAGGCTCGCCAGCAGCAGACCGTTTCCACCGACCCGCTCCAGCCTGCCCAAGCCTACAACCCCGAGCATCCGCTTATGGAGGATCCCGACGCGCTGGCTATCCGGCTGGTAGAGTCGGAGGATTTTGTGCGCCGTAACAAGAACGTGCTGCTGGGGCTGCTGGCCGTGGTAGTGCTGGCCGTTGCCGGTGGGTTCGGCTACTATATGTGGCGCAACTCCCAGGACGAGAAAGGGCAGGTTGCCCTGTTCCAGGCCGTTGATTATTGGGAGGCCGACTCGTTGCAGAAGGCTCTGAAGGGCGATGGTCGCAACCTGGGTCTGGAGCGTGTGGCTTCGGAGTACAGTGGCACCGATGCCGGCAACCTGGCCAACTTCTATGCCGGTGTAGCTGCCCTCAAAGAAGGTAAGTACAAAGCCGCCATCGACTACCTCGAAGATTTCAGCGCCGACGACTACCTGGTGCAGGCCCGGGCTTACTCGCTTATTGGCGACGCGCATCTGGAGCTCAACCAGCCCAAGGAAGCTGCCGACTTTTACAACAAGGCCGCCAACTACAACGCCAACGAGTACTTCTCGCCCACCTATCTGCTCAAGGAAGGTACGGCCCGCGAAGTAGCCCAGGACTACACCGGCGCCATGACGGCCTACGACAAAATCCTGACCGACTACCCCGCCGCCGCCGAAGCCACTGAAGCCAAGCAGTACAAGGCCCGGGCCGAGGGGCTCACGCGCAAGTAGCAGGTTTGAGCTGCGGGCTTTCGTTCTGATCGAAAAGCATACACTGGTATAAGTTATTTTCAATCAGATCTTTACAAATAAAAAGGCAGCTTCCGAGCTGCCTTTTTGCTTTATCTAGACACCCAGCTGGTAAGACTATCTTTGTGATGAAGTCAGTTCGCTGCCTTCGATAAAACGCACCAGTACTAGCAAAGGCATCCGGTGTGTTAAGTAACTAATTGTCTCACAGACCATAAGCTAACAGCTAAAACAAATGGCATCTTCCCTCAAAAACCTGAGCGACTATACGTCCGACCACTTCGTTGATATCTCCGAGAAGCGGTTTGGGCTGGTAGTGGCGGAATGGAACCGCGAAATCACCGACACCCTGGCCCAGGGAGCTTACGACACGCTGCTGAAGCACGGGGCCAAACCCGAGCACATCTTCCGCAACACCGTGCCGGGCAGCTTCGAGCTGACGCTGGGGGCACAGCTGCTGGCACAGCACGAGGAAATTGATGCCGTTATCTGCCTGGGCGTTGTTATCCAGGGCGAAACCAAGCACGACGACTACATTTGCCATGCCGTAGCCAGTGGCATTACCAACGTGGGCCTCAAGTTCAACAAGCCCGTCATCTTTGGCCTGGTAACCACCAACACGCTGGAGCAGGCCTGGGACCGGGCCGGTGGCAAGCACGGCAATAAGGGCGTGGAAGGCGCAGTGGCCGCCATCCATATGCTGGGCTTCTAGCAGGCAACCGGAACTGGCACCCGGCCGCCACCCAAACGGCGTTGCGCAAAAGCAGCCCGCAACCTAAATGGTATCGTGTTGATTAGCGGACAAAACCGTAGCTTTGCGGCCGAATACTGCGTGCCCGGTGCAAAGCGGAAATACTGTCGCAGCTTCCCAATTGCCAGGCAAAAGAACAAGACAAACTTATTCGTCTGGGCTGATGTTGGGACTGCCTGATGGTGACCCTTGTGCCGTTGCCCGTCAAAATCTGCCAACTACTACCTCCCACCATTATCTTCCGGTACCGACATGAGTGAAGCACCCCTACGCTATTCCAGGGAAGAACTGGCCGAGTTTGAGCAAATCATTCAGGATAAGCTCACGGCTGCCCGCAAGGAAGTCTCTTTTATCAAGGAAACCCTGAGCCGCAAAAACGACTCTGGTACCGACAATACGGCCTCGTCGTCGAAGGTACTGGAAGACGGTGCCGACACGGCCGAGAAGGAGAGCATGAACCAGCTGGCTTCGCGCCAGATGAAGTTCATCCAACAGCTCGAAAACGCCCTGGTGCGCATCAAGAATGGTACCTACGGCGTGTGCATCGGCACCGGCAAGCTCATCCAGAAAGAGCGGCTGCGGGCTGTACCCCACACCCAGCATTCCATCGAAGCTAAAATGGCCCGCCGCGACTAGTCAGTTGCCAGCATTCAGGTGCTAGGTTATACTGGCACCTGAACGCTGGAAACTGGCAACTCAATAAATAGCCCGGACCGGCTGCCTGGGTTCCGCCGCTTGGTGGGGCCGGGCGGCTGGTCCGGGCACTGTTTTCGGCAACGTTTCGTTTGAAAGGTTGCCTGTTTTGAATTCTTCACTTGTACCGTAGCGATACGGCACGCACGCTTCTACCACCATGGGTAAGAAACACCATTCTTCCGACGACGCGCCAAAGGGCCGCGGCCGCTCTTCCAAATCCGACCGCCCCTTCAACAAGGACAAAGACGCGGGTAGCAAATTCATTCAGCCCGGCCAGGAGCGGGCCAACCGCGCTGCCGGCAACACCCGCTTCGGAGCTGACCGCGACAACAACCGCCGCGACGACAGCCGCCGCGATGATTCGCGCCGCGGTTCCGACCGGCCTTCGTTTGGCCGGCCCTCGGAGGGAGGTTTCGGTGGCCCCCGCAAGTTCGGTAATGGCGGTGGCAGCAGCCCTGGTGGTCCGCGCAAGTTCGGCACCAGTGGCGGCAGCTTCGGCCGCGACGAGCGGGGCCGTGGTGGCTTCGGCGGCGACTCGCGCAATGACCGGCGCGACGACCGCCGCGAGGGAGGATTTGGCCGCGAGAGTCGCGACGAGCGCCCCGCCCGGCCGGTGCGCGATTTCGAACCCAAGAAGACCTGGCAGGGCCAGCCGTACCGCCGCGAGGATGGGGAGCTGTCGGTGCCCCGGGGCTTGCCCGGCGAGCGAAACCGCAAATTCGTGAAGCAAAACCCTAACGCTGTTGATGAGCCGCGGCCGGAAGCACCGCGCCCGCGCCCGGAAACCGATTACGAGGGTTCGAAGGACTATGGTCCGGAGCGTCCGGTACGTCCGGCCCGGGCTTTCGACCCCAACCGCCGGCCCGAGAACCTGGCCCCTCAGCACCCCGACTTCTCCGACGAGAAGACGTACCGCACTACCCGCCGGGCCGGCGACGACCAGCCCCGGGAAGAGCGCAACAGCTCCGACGACCGCAGAAGCACGGGCTTTGGTGGCGGCGCCAGCGGCGAACGACGCGGCAGCCGTGCCGGTAGCTTCGGCACCGACCGCCCTGAGCGGCGCGAGAGCAACGACCGCGACGACCGTCGTCGCGAGCGGCCCACGGGCTCTGATCGGCCGGAGCGCCGCGGTGCTTTCGGCGACGACCGCCGCCGGGATGACCGCAGTGCGCCCGAGCGCCCGCGCCGGGCTTACGATGAGCGCCCGAACCGCGACCGGCCAGCCCCAGACCCAACCCGGGCCGGCAAGCCCCGGCGCGGGGAAGTAGCCGGCGAAGCGCCCGACTACCAGAACCTGCGCCATTACGAGGAAGATAAAAACCGCGGCAACAAGCGTCGCCGCGACGAGGAACCAGAAGAAGCCGGTACCACCCGCCTCAACCGCTACATCGCCAACGCCGGCATCTGCTCGCGCCGCGATGCCGATGCCCTAATTGCGGCCGGCGAAATTAAGGTGAACGGCGAAGTGGTGACTGAGATGGGCTACCAGGTGCAGGCTTCCGACACGGTGCAGTATGGCAAGACCAACCTCAGCCGCGAAAAGCAGGTGTACCTGCTGCTCAACAAGCCCAAGGACTTCCTGACCACCACCGACGACCCCGAAGGCCGCCGCACCGTAATGGAGCTCATCAAGAGCGCCTCCAAGGAGCGGGTGTTCCCGGTGGGCCGCCTCGACCGCAACACCACGGGCCTGTTGCTGTTCACCAACGACGGCGAAGTAGCCCAGAAGCTTTCCCACCCTTCGCACCGAAACAAGAAAATATATCAGGTCGAGCTCGATAAGCCCCTGACCGAGGAGCACCTGCGCCAGATTGCGGCCGGCGTGGAGCTGGAAGACGGCAAGGCCGAAGTGGACGACGTGGCTGTAGTGGCCGGCAACCCGCACTTTGTGGGCGTGGAAATCCACATTGGTCGTAATCGTATCGTGCGCCGCATTTTCGAGCATTTGGGCTACGATGTAGTTACCCTCGACCGGGTGCAGTATGCGGGCCTGACCAAGAAAGACCTGCCCCGGGGCAAGTGGCGCTTCCTGAGCGAGAAGGAAGTCATTCGCCTCAAATATTTCATGTAAGCACGCAACCGCCCGGGGGCTTTGCGGCTCCCGGTAGTGTTACCAGTTGTTAATAGGAACGTCATTCAGAGCGAAGCGGAGAAGCTCGCGTGCCAACCGTTGAAATGATTATCAACATCAGCACGCGAGCTTCTTCGCTTCGCTCCGAATGACGTTCCTTTTCTCACTTCTCACTTCTCACTTCTCACTTCTCCGCTTGCGTACCCTCGCCCTCGATATTGGTAATACGGCCGTGAAATACGGCTACTTCGAGCAGGATACGTTGCGCGAATCGGCCAGTGGGCAGACGGCGGCGCAGGTGCGGGCGGCCGTGCAACGGCTCCGGCCCGAGCACGTGGTGCTGGCCTCGGTGGCCGAGCCCACCGCCGCCTGGGCCGCTGAGCTGCGGGCCCTGGTGCCGGGTCAGGTACTCGAATTCGTGCCCGCTACTACCCCGTTGCCCATTGCCAATGCCTACGCCACACCCCAGACCCTGGGAGCCGACCGGCTGGCAGCGGCCGTAGGGGCGGCCTGGCTGCTGCCGGGCCGCGACGTGGTGGTAGTAGATGCCGGTACGGCCATCAAGTGCGACTTGGTGGAGGCTGCGGGCGGTTTTCGGGGCGGCAGCATTGCGCCGGGGCTGGCCCTGCGGTTTCGGGCGCTGCACGAGTTCACGGGCCGGCTGCCGCTGGTGACCACCCTGCCCGACCCCACCGAAGCTGTGCCGCTGACCGGCACTGATACCGCCAGTGCCATCCGGAGCGGCGTGCTGAACGGGGCCGCCGCCGAGGTGGCGGGCCTGCTGGCTGATTACGCCGCTCGTTACCCCGGGCTGGCCGTGGTGCTGGCCGGGGGCGATGCCCCCTTTTTTCGTGCCCGACTGAAAGGGCCTATCTTTGTTGTGCCGGAGCTGGTATTGATCGGGCTCCATCGAATTTTAGTACATCATGTCGCAACTTAACTTCGTCGGCCGGGCCGGCGGTCTTTCGCTATTGGGCCTGCTGGCTGCTTCTTCGGTGGCGCTGGGCCAGGGGCAGGGCCTGGGCAACTCTCCCTACTCGCGCCTCGGCCTGGGCGATGCCAGCCAGAACCTGGGCGGCGTCCGGCAGATGGGTATGGGCGGCGTGGGTGTAGCCGCCCCCAACGGCGTCAACGTCAACGAGCTCAACCCGGCCCTGCTGTACTACACCACCCGCACCACCTTCGAGGCGGGCTACACGGGGCAGTTCAAGCGGCTGGAAAACGACAAGGCCAGTGAGCGGACCGGTACCGGCACGCTGGGTTATGTGGCCCTGGCCCTGCCCATCAACCGCAGCTGGGCCGCGGCCATCGGCCTCAAGCCCTACAGCACCGTCGATTACAAGGCGCAGACAGTTGATAACGGCGTTATCAATGACGCTGACGCCCAGCTCGAGCGGCAGTATAAGGGCAGCGGCGGGCTGGCTGAAGCTTATATGAGCCACGGGGTGCGCCTGGCCAAGGGCCTGGCGATTGGGGTGTCGGCGAGCTACATATTTGGTAGCATCGATCAGGAAACCAGCACCCGCATTGGTACCGCTTCGCTTCCGCTGGCCGTGGCCAACCGCGAAACCTACCAGCAGCACATCCGGTATTCCGATTTCGCCTTCCGGGGAGGTATTCATTACCGGGGCAAAGTCACGGATAAAATCAACTTCAACCTGGGCGGCACGCATAGTTTCCGCACCCAGTTCAGTGGGGAGCGTACGCTGAGCCAGCTGCGCGAGGATGCCAGCCAGGTACAGATCGGTACCGTTGTGCTCAACTCCGACGAGACGGGCAAGGCCCAGGTGCCGGCCCTTACCCAGGTAGGGGTGAGCTTCGACAACAACCGAAGCTGGAGCCTCAACCTCGATGGGGCCTTGCAGCAATGGTCGCAGTTTCGGGCCTTTGGCGAGCAGGGTGGAACCTCGGGCGTACCCCTGAGCAACACCTACCGCGTGGGCCTGGGCGGCGAGCTGACCCCCGACGCTACCTCAGTCGACCATTACCTGAAGCGCATTACCTACCGGGCGGGCCTGAGCGTGGCCCAGATGCCTTACCGCCCCGGTGGCAATGTGCTCTACGACCGGGCCGTAAGCTGGGGCTTTGCCCTGCCACTGCCCACGGCTACCGCCCTTGATGCTACCACCGTCAGTCTGGGCTTCACGTACGGGCAGCGCGGCAACACCGACGTGCAGACGCTGGCCGACGGCAGCACCGAGCGCAACATCAAAGAGAACTATCTGCGCCTGCAGTTGGGCCTCTCGCTCAACAACCGCTGGTTTATCAAGCGTCGGATTGAGTAAGCTGCTACCCGATATGAAACGAGTGAGCTGGCTGGCAACGGGGCTGGGTGCGGCGCTGCTGCTGGCCGGCTGCCGGAAAAGCGCCGACGAGGCGGTAGCCAAACCCGTCGACTACAAGGGCCCTACTATCGAAACGCGCAACGTGCTCATGCTCGTCAGCGACTCGGCCCGGCTGCGGGTGCGCCTGAAAACCCCGCTGGAGCAGGACTTTGAGTCGGGTGACCGGCTCTACCCCGAAGGCGTGGAACTCACGTTCATGGACGCCGACGGCGAAACGGTTATCAACACCATCACGGGCAAGTACGGGCGCTTCGAGCGCAACAAGAGCCTCTATACCCTGCGCGGCGACGTGCGCGTGACCAACGTGCCCAAGCAGCAGCGCATGAACACCGAGGAGGCTTTCTACGACCAGAGCAAGGCCAGCATCTATACCAAGCCGGAAACCGAAATTACGGGTGACGACGCCCACCGAGGTGCTTACCGGCCGGGGCCTGACGGCCAACCAGGATTTCTCGCGCTACCGTATCCTGACGCCGACCGGCGTTTTCACCCTTCAGAACGCGCCCACCGCCGGCCCCGCGCCGGCACCCGCCCGCTAACCCTGCCTTATGAAACGATTCTGGGACCCCGGCATCAGCCAAACCATACTGTTCGTTTTTGGCGTGTTCACGTTCGTAATAGCCTCCTACGGGACGCTGGCTAAGGGCGGCCTCGACGGACTGTACGATAATTACTGGCTGTTCATGGTTTCGTTCGGCTGCATTATCGGGCTGCGCTACCTGCGCCAGCGCGATAAGGAGGCCGCCGCCGAGGCCGATGCTGCCCGTCAGGCCCAGCTGAAGCAGGCCGCGAAGGCAGCTAAGAAGGGTAAAAAGCGGAAGTAGCCGGGGTTTTAAAGCTTGAAGCTAGGTTTGGCTTCCCTCCTTGGAAAGGAGGGGTTGGGGGAGGTTGATGCTACCTGAACAGTTCTTAAGGTAGCTTCTATCTGATGTTCAACGTCAGTCAACCATCCCCAGCCCCTCCTTTCCAAGGAGGGGAGCTAGTTCTAGCTTTTAGTGCCCCCTGAACGTTTCAAACCACGGCTTAAGCCGGCCCCAGCCAGTATCAACCGCTATCTGACAGAGAATCTACTTAATGACCATCTTTTTTGGTTATTTTGCGCCTCATTCACCTTTTTCTACCCGCGCTTTTTTTCAAGTACATGGCATTAATTAACACGATCCGGGAAAAATCGGGCTGGGCCGTCGGGGCTATCGTCATCGGCCTGCTCCTGTTTATGGTGGGCGGCGACCTGTTTACGGGGCAGAATAGCTTTTTTGGCCGCGACGACCGCTCGGTGGGCGAAATTGCCGGCCAGAAGGTGGAGTACGACGAGTTCAACGCCGCCCTGGAGCAGGCCAAGCAGGCCTTCATCCAGCAGCAGGGCCGCCAGCCCGACGAGCAGGCCATGGGCTACCTGCGGGAGCAGGCCTGGAACCAGCTCCTCTACCGCATTGCCTTCCAGAAGCAGTTCGAAAAGCTGGGCCTGAAGGTGTCGGACGACGAGCTGACCGATATGGTGCAGGGCAACAACATCCACCCCAGCATCCGCCAGGCTTTCACCGACTCGACCGGCCAGTTCGACGTGCTGAAAGTGAAGGAGTACCTGCGCAACCTCGACAAGATGGACCCGCGCAACCAGGCTGCCTTCGCCTCGTTCGAGCAGAACCTGCGCCCCGAGCGCCTGGGCAACAAGTACACCAACCTGCTTAAAATGAGCACCTACGTGACCTCGGCCGAAGCCAAGCGCTTCAACGAGGCCCAGCAGGCCCAGGTAAACCTGCGCTACCTGTTCGTGCCCTACTTCGCCGTATCCGACTCGAGCATCAAGGTAACCGACGAGCAGCTGCAGGCTTACATTGATAAGAACCAGGGCCGCTACAAAGTAGAGGACGGCCGCAGCATCGAATACGTGGCTATTCCCGTAACGGCTTCGGTAGAGGACAGCAGCGAGGTGCGCCAGACGGTGGATCAGCTGGCTACCCAGTTCGCCTCGGCCCCCGCCGACTCGGTTTTCGTGAAGCTCAACTCCGACAACCCTACGGCACCCGCTTTCCTCTCGGCCGCCGATATGCCCGAAAAGCTGCGCGAGCAGCTCCCCCTGCAAGTAGGCAAGGTGTACGGCCCCTACGCCGAGAATGGCACCTTCTCGCTTTATAAAGTAACCAGCGAGAAAGCCGGCGACCAGGCTGCTGCCCGCGCCAGCCACATTCTCATCAAGGCCGATGGCACCACGCCCGAAGCCGATGCCGCCGCTAAAGCCAAGGCTACCGAGGTACTCAACAAAATCAAGGGAGGCGCCGACTTCGCCGCGATGGCCCGTCAGTTCGGCACCGATGGCACTACCGCCACCGGCGGCGACCTGGGCTGGTTCCAGCAGGGCCGCATGGTGCCCGAGTTCGAGAAGGCCGTGTTCGGTGCTTCCTCGACCGGCCTGTTGCCCAACCTTGTGAAAACGTCGTTCGGTTACCACATCATCAAGGTAACCGCTGCCCCTACCAAGAAAACCTACCGGGTAGCTACCGTGCAGAAGAGCATTCAGCCCACCGACGGTACCCGCGATGCGGCCTACAACCAGGCCCAGCAGCTCAAAGGCCAGGCCACCGACCTCGAGTCGTTCCGCAAGGCCGTAGCCGCCGATAAGAGCCTCCAGAAAGTGGAAGCCAAGAACCTGGGCCGCGCCGACCAGGCTGTGAACAACCTGCAGGCGGCCCGCGCCATCGTGCGCTGGGCCTATGGCGCCGACGATTCGGAAGGCCCCGGCGCCAAAGCCGTAGGCGACGTATCGCGCGTGTTCGAGGTTGGCGACACCTACGTAATTGCGGTGCTGACCGGCGAGCGGAGCAAAGGCACCGCCGACGTGGCCAGCATCAAGCCCGAAATTACGGCCCTGGTGCGCAACGAGCTGAAGGCCGAGCAAATCAAGCAGAAGCTGGCCTCCGCCAAGGGCACGCTCGAGCAGATGGCCCAGGCCTACGGCCCCAGCGCCCAGGTAAAAACGGCTGATAATGTCATCCTCGGCCAGGGCATGATTGCCGGTGTGGGCAGCGAGCCTACCGCCGTCGGTCGGGCCTTCGGCCTGAAAGTGGGGCAGAAATCGGAGCCGATTGCCGGCGACCAGGGCGTGTTTGTGGTTGAGCCCACCAGCATTCAGCCCGCCCCGCCCACTACCGACGTGAAAGCCGCCCAGCAGCAGCTGGTGGCTCAGCGTACGGCCCGCGCCGATGGCCTCATCTTCGAAGCCATCAAGCAGCACGCCAACGTAAAAGACAACCGCACGAAGTTCTTCTAAGCCGCCGAAGTCGGTTTTCTGACAAGCAAAAGGGCCGTACCTTCGGGGGCGGCCCTTTTTTTGTGCATGAGTGACGCGGTGAATGAGCGACTGAGTGACTTGGGGAATAATAGAACTTCTCACCCATTCACCCATTCACCGCTCCGGCACTTTCGGGCCGCTGCTTTTCGTTAGCTACTTATGAAAAAAACGTTGCGTGGAATGATGGGCGGTGCCGGCCTGCTGGCCTTGCTGGCGGTGGCGCCGGGAGCCCGGGCCCAGGTTGGCGAGGACAGCAGCATTCAGCTGGCCCGCGAGTACGAGCGCAAGGGCGAGCACGAGAAGGCCGCCTACCTCTTCGACCGCCTGCGCAAAGACGAGCAGACGGCCCCCAACGTGCTGCCCGACTACCTGACGGCCCTGCAGGCGCTGAACAAGCACAAGGACGCCGAGAAGCTGGTGAAACGGGCCATTAAGCAGCGCCCCCAAGACCAGCGCCTGGGCGTAACGCTCGGGCTGGTGTACGCCAAAAGCGGCGACCAGCCGGGTGCCGATAAGCAGTGGGAGCGGGTGGTGGAGCTGCTCAGCCCCGAACAGGTGGTGCCCGTCGCCAACGAGTTTCAGCAGGCCAACCTGCCCGACTGGACCGTGCGCACCTACCTGCGCGGGCGGGCCCTGGCCGGCACCGAAACCGAGTACGCGCCCCAGCTTATCCAGCTCTATACCCGCGCCGGCCAGCGCGACAAGCTGGTGCTGGAAACCCTGCGCCTGGTCCGCGACGACGAGCAGCAGCTGCCCTTTGTGCGCAATATGCTCCAGAACAGCCTCCAGGACGAAGCCAGCTTCGGGGAGTTGGAAAAGGAGCTGCTGACCCTGGTGCAGCGCAACCCCGACAAGGCCGTGTACAGCGAGCTGCTGCTTTGGCTGCAGGTGCAGCGCCGCGACTTTACCGGGGCGCTGGTGCAGGCCAAGGCCCTCGACCGCCGGGGCCGCACCGAGGGCCAGCGGGTGTTGGAAGTGGCCGAAATTGCCCGCCGCAACAAAGATTACGAAAGCGCCATTGCCGGCTACCAGTACCTGACCCGCGAGTACGCCGGCCGCAGCTTCTACGCCCTGGCCCGCCAGCGGCTGGTGCAAACCCGCGAGGAACAGGTCCGCACCACTTACCCCGTCGATGTAGCCCAGCTGCGGAGCTTGCTTCAGGAGTATCAGCAGGTGCTTGCGGACCTGGGCCGCACGCCCGAAACGGCGCCCGTGCTACGCAGCATGGCCGCGCTGCTGGCTTTCCAGCTCGGCGAGCAGGCCCCGGCTATGAAGCTGCTGGAGGAAGTAATTGCCATGCCCCGCGCCAGCCTCGAGGTAGTAGACCAGGCTAAAATAGATCTGGCCGACCTATACGTGCTGCGGGCCGAGCCCTGGGAGGCCACGCTGCTGTATTCGCAGGTCGAGAAGTCGCACAAGGATACGCCCCTGGGCTACGATGCCAAGCTGCGCAATGCCCGCCTGAGCTACTTCGCCGGCGACTTCAAGCTGGCCAAGTCCCACCTCGATATCCTCAAGCAGGCCACCACCCGCGAAATTGCCAACGATGCCATGCAGCTCAGCCTGCTCATCACCGACAACACGGCCATGGACACGGCCGGCGTGGCCCTGCGCGATTACGCCGCCGTCGAGCAGCTCGTGTTCCAGAACAAGCTGCCCGACGCCCTGCGCGGCCTCGATGCGCTGCTGGTAAAATACCCCGGCCACGCCCTCCAGGACGAGGCCTGGTACCTGAAGGCCCAGCTCCTGCGCCGCACCGGCGACTACGCCGGCGCCCTCACTACGCTGGAGCGCATTACCACCAACCCTAAGTACGACGTGCTCAGCGACGATGCCCTGTTCCTGGCTGCCACCATCGAGCAGGAGAACCTCCAGAACCGCGACAAGGCCCAGCAGCTCTACCAGCAGGTTATTACCAAGTACCCGGGCAGCATCTACGTGGCCGAAGCCCGCAAACGCTTCCGCCAGCTGCGCGGCGACGTCAACCAGTAGGACCACGGATCAGCACGGATTAGCACGGATTTCACGGATTTTGTAGGCGGCTCGTTGAACGGCGTCGCTTAAATGAGCCGCCTACAAAATCCGTGAAATCCGTGCTAATCCGTGGTCCTTTGGGTACTTTTGATAGTCTGGTTCGGAGCATCACGCTATTCGACAAGCCAGTCAACGGGCTGTCAAACGAAATCGTCTGAATCTGTGGCATCCCATCATCTGCATCATCTGTGATTTATGGTAGAGAAACGGTGGATTCGGAAGGACGCGCCCGAGCAGGAGCAGGTAGCGCACCTGGCTGGGGCATTGCGCGTCAATGAGGCCATCGTCCGGCTGCTGTGCCAGCGCGAGATTAACACCTTCGAGCAGGCCCGCACCTACTTCCGCCCCGACCTGAGCCAGCTCCATGACCCGCTGCTGATGCGCGACATGGACCACGCCGTGGCCCGCCTCGTGCGGGCCCTGCACGCGGGCGAGCGGGTGCTCGTGTTCGGCGACTACGACGTGGACGGCACCACTTCCGTGGCCCTGGTGTACAGCTACCTGCGCCGGTTTTTCGGCCCCGAGCGCATCGACTATTACATTCCTGACCGCTATAAGGAAGGTTACGGCGTGTCGGAGGCCGGTATTGATTTCGCTAAGGAGAACAAGTTTCAGCTCATTATTGCCCTCGACTGCGGGGTGAAGTCGGTGGACAAGGTGGCCTACGCCAACGAGCGGGGCGTCGATTTCATCATCTGCGACCACCACCTGCCCGGCTCCGAGCTGCCCGCCGCCGTGGCCGTGCTCGACCCCAAGCGCGCCGATTGCGCCTACCCGTTCAAGGAGCTGAGCGGTTGCGGGGTGGGCTTCAAGCTGATGCAGGCTTTCACCGAGCACCAGGGCCTGCCCGAAGCCGATTTGTACGAGCTGCTGGACCTGGTGGCCGTGAGCATTGCCGCCGACATCGTGCCCATCTACGGCGAGAACCGCATCCTGGCCTTTCATGGCCTGCGCCTGCTCAACGACCAGGCCCGGGCGCAGCGGCCCGGCTTCGAGGCGTTGCGCGAGCTGGCCGGTTTGCGCGAGTCGGAGCTGAACGTGAGCAGCCTCGTGTTCGGTTTTTCGCCCCGCATCAACGCCGCTGGCCGCATGGGCGACGCCAAGCGGGCGGTGGCTATGCTGCTGGCCGATAGCGCCGAGCAGGCCAAGGAAAAAGCCGGCGTGGTCGACAAAACCAATCAGGAGCGCCGGGGCTTCGATACCAGCATCACGAAAGAGGCCCTGGCCATGATTGAGGACGACGCCGCGCTGCGCGCCGCCTCCAGCACCGTGTTGTTCAAGGAGGACTGGCACAAGGGCGTGGTGGGCATTGTGGCCTCGCGCTGCATCGACAAGTACTACCGGCCCACCATCATCCTTACCGAAAGCAACGGCAAGGCTACTGGCTCGGCCCGCTCGGTGGTGGGGTTTGATGTGCACCAGGCCATTGAGGAGTGCGCCGATTTGCTCGACCAGTTCGGGGGCCACATGTACGCCGCCGGCCTCACGCTGCCGCTCGAAAACGTGCCCGCCTTCCAGGCCCGGTTCGAGCAGATCGTGGCCGGCCGCATCAAGCCCGAGCAGCTCATCCCGCCCGTTGATATTGACTGCACGTTGCCGCTGAGCGACATCACGCCTTCGTTCTACAAGCTCCTGAGCCAGATGGAGCCCTTCGGCCCCGGCAATACCAACCCGGTGTTTGCCTCCGAAAACGTATACGCTGCCCCCGACTCGGCCCGCATCGTAGGCAACTCCCACCTCAAGCTCGCCCTCACCCAGGACGGCCACCACCGCATTGATGCCATCGGCTTCGGCTTCGGCGACTACTACGACCGCATTCGGGATGGTAAGCCCTTCAGCGTCTGCTACACCGTCGAAATAAACGAATACCGCGGCACCAAAACCCTGCAGCTGCGGGTCAAGGATATCCGGTGGGAGGAGAAGTGATAGGCAGGGCGCGGCCAAAATACCCGAAGCACAGCGTGGCCAACCGATCCGGCACCAAGCCTCTGAACCGTTCAAACGCAAAGCCCCTGATGTGAGCACATCGGGGGCTTTGCGTTTGGAGGAAGGGTGGGCTGGCGCTTACCGCACCTGCTGCACATGCAGCGCCTCGGGTAGCAGGTATTTCTGGCCGTTCCAGTTGATGTAGCCACCCCGGATATAGGTGCCGTTGAAGACCGCCGGACTCAGGGATGTCGCCACTTTCAGGTCCTGCGGTCTTCTGAGGCGGACCCAGAGTTCCGACCCATTGAGCCACTCTTCTTTCAGAATAGTGCGGCCGTGCAGGTAGGCAGTATACTTTTCCTGCACCCGCCCATTGCGGCGGTAAATGGTGCGATGCTGCCAAACCAGCGTCTTCCAACCGTCGGAATCGAGTTGCTTGGCTTTGGAAGCATAGCCGCGGATAGTGTGCCGGCGGGTTTTGGTAAGGGTTTTTAAGTCGACCTGAGTTTGCTGGGCCAGTTCCAGGCGAGTGGCGGCGGCCATTTGCAGCAGGGAGTCGCGGGCGGCCAGGGCGCGGGTGGGCTCCATCATTAGCTGCGCGGAAGCCAACAAAGGGCCACCAGCCAACAGCGCAGTAAGGATAATTTTACCAAACATAAGAGCGGAAAAAGGGAGAAAAGATAGATTGATATGCCGCAGAATAGGCTGCTTGGCGGCTTATAGCAAAGCAAAGACCACTTTTATCCCTTCCAGGGAACTATTTTCTCTCAACCCCGCACCACCATACCCACCCGATAAGCACTAGCTGCAACGGCAGGCGCAGCCAGAGGGCCCACTCGGGCACCGTCAGGCCGGCCCCGCCCGTTTGCAGCATATACACATTGGCCGGGAACACGGCAATCAGCAACGCAATCAGCCCCCAGGCGGCCCAGCGGCGGGTGGCGGGTACCAATAGGCCCAGCGCCCCCGCTATTTCGGCGGCTCCGCTCAGGTGCACCAGCAGCAGTGGGTTGGGTAGGTAGGGCGGCACAATGCGTACGAAACCATCGGGCCGCAAAAAGTGCATCAGGCCCGCCGTGAGGAAAAACAACGCCAGCGCAAGGCGGGCAGCTTCTTTGAGGTTCATTGAAATAGAGCAAGATGCTTTTGGTAAAGAACGTCATTCAGAGCGCAGCGAAGAATCTCGCGTGCTGACGTTCGGTTGCCATTCCAACGTCGGCACGCGAGATTCTTCGCTGCGCTCTGAATGACGTTCTTCTCTGGCAACTGGCAACCAAACATACACTACGTACCTTCGTTGGGGCGTTAGCCTTCTATTCTTACTGAGTTTTTCTGCATGAAATTATTCCCGCTAGCCTTCGGGCTGAGCCTGGCTGCGGCCACTACGGCGGTGGCCCAGCAAGCCGCCGGTTACCGCATCAACCTCGATTTGGCCAATGTCAGCAACGACCGGGTGAAGGTTGTCATCAACACGCCTGTGTCTGCAGGAAGACCTGGCTACCTACGTGATGCCCTCGGTTGTGCCCGGCTCGTACTCCAAGAAGGACTACGGCCGCTTCATAACGAGCTTCAAGGCATTCGATAAGAACGGCAAGGCGCTGAAGGTCAAAAACAACGGCCCTAACCTGTTCGTCATTAGCAATGCCCGGCAGTTGGCCCGCCTCGAATACCTCGTCGACGACACCTGGGACGCCAAGCAGGACGACCAGTTCATCTTCCAGCCGGGCGGCACCAACATCGACGCCGGCCGCAACTTCACCATCAACCACTACGGTTTTTACGGCTACTTCGAGGGCTATAAGCTGCTGCCCTACGAGGTGAGCGTGCAGAAACCCGCCGACCTGTACGGGGCTACCGCCCTGGCCGTGCGCCGCGAGTCGGCCACCCGCGACGTGCTCACGGCCCCCGACTACGTGACGCTGGCCGACGGACCCGTGCTCTACGCCCGGCCCGATACGGCCAGCTTCAGCACCGGCGGGGCCCGGATTTCGGTGGCCGTACGCTCGGAAACCGGAGCCGTGAAGGCGGCCGAAATCAGCCGGATGCTGCGGCCCATGTCGGAGGCCCTGACCAAATACTTCGGCAAGATGCCGGTGCCGCGCTACCAGTTTCTGTTCTACTTCCCCAGCCTCAATTCGCCCCTGAGCAGCGAGAAGGGCGGGTACGGGGCCATGGAGCACAGCTACTCCTCGCTCTATTTCCTGCCCGAAGTGCCCGACCCGGACCGGCTGCAGAGCATGGTACTGGAGGTGGCCTCGCACGAGTTTCTGCACATGCTGGCCCCGCTCAATATCCACTCCCGCGAAATCGGCGACTTCGACTTCCGCGACCCCAAAATGTCGCAGCACCTGTGGCTCTATGAGGGCGTAACCGAGTACGTGGCCCAGCAGGTACAGGTGCAGGCCGGCCTGATTACGCCCGCCGAGTTTCAGGAGCGCATGAAGGGCAAAATCGACAAGGCCGACACCTACGGCCCGGCGGTTTCGTTCACCGAAATGAGCAAGCGCATTCTGGAGCCGCCCTACAAAGACATGTACGAAAACGTGTACAATAAAGGGGCGCTGCTGGGCTTGCTGCTCGATATCCGGCTGCGCGAGCTCAGCCAGGGCCGCCAGACCCTGCGCGACGTGCTACTGGCCCTGCGCGAGAAGTACGGCCCCACCCGCTCCTTCGACGACGACGCACTCATCCCCGAAATCGTGGCCCTTACCAACCCCGAAATTGGTGCCTTTTTCCGGCGTTACGTGCAGGGCGCTGAGCCGCTGCCACTGGCTGAGTACTTCGGCAAAATGGGCTGGGTGTACCAGCCCACGGCCCAAAGCCGCATCAAGGCCTTCGGGAACCTGGGCTTCGCCTACGACCAGAGCCTCGACCAGTTCCGGGCCGCCCAGACCCAGCCCGAGCGCAACGCTTTCGGCCTCGCCGAGGGCGACGTCATCGTGGCCGTTAACGACCAGGCCCTAACCATGCAGAACGCCGAGCAGTTGCTGCGCCCGCTTGGTGGAGCCCGCCACCGCTGCTGCCGTGCGCCTGAAGTTCCGCCACGGTACCGGCCGAGTGCAGGAGCGCGCAGCCACGCCTCAGGAGTTCGATGTGCAGGTAAAAAACCTGGTCGAATCGGTGCCCCGCCCCACGCCGACTCAGCAAAAACTCCAGGACGCGCTGCTGAAAGGGTAACGGAAGCTACACTATCATCCTGAGCGGAGCGAAGGACCGAGCGAGAAGGCGTCTATCATTGATTAGCTTCTGGTCAGGTCCTTCGCTCCGTTCAGGATGACAGTATCTTTGTCCTGTTCAGCCATTCGGCTATTCACCTTTTCCGTCCCCATGATTCTACGCGCCGAACACCTGGTTAAGAAATACAAGGCCCGCACGGTGGTCAACGACATGAGCCTGCATGTGGAGCAGGGCGAGATTGTGGGGCTGCTGGGCCCCAATGGGGCAGGCAAAACCACCTCGTTCTACATGACGGTAGGCATGGTGAAGCCCAACGAGGGTAAGGTGTTCCTTGATGACCGCGACATCACGAAGCTGCCCATTTACCAGCGCGCCCGCCTCGGCATCGGCTACCTGGCTCAGGAGGCCTCGGTGTTTCGCGACCTGACGGTGGAGGAAAACGTGCTGTCGGTGCTCCAGATGACCGATATGCCCAAGCAGGCCCAGCGCGACAAAGTGGAGGAGCTGCTCAACGAGTTCAGCCTGACCCACGTGCGTAAAAACCTGGGCCGGGTGCTAAGCGGGGGCGAGCGGCGGCGCACCGAAATTGCCCGCGCCCTGGCCGTCGACCCCAAATTCGTGCTCCTCGATGAGCCCTTCGCCGGCGTCGACCCCATTGCGGTAGAAGAAATCCAGGGCATCGTGGCCAAGCTCAAGCACAAGAACATCGGCATCCTCATTACCGACCACAACGTGAACGAAACCCTCAGCATCGTGGACCGGGCCTACCTGCTCTTCGAGGGCAAGCTGCTCAAAGCCGGCACCGCCGAAGAGCTGGCCGCCGACGAAATGGTGCGCCGCGTGTACCTGGGCAAGCATTTCGAGCTCAAGCGGAAAGTCTGATCTAGTTGTCAGTTGCTAGTTGTCAGTTGTTAGTGGCATGATGAAAAGAACGTCATTCAGAGCGAAGCGAAGAGTCTCGCGTGTTGTATTGAACAGTCCTTGCAACGTCAGCACGCGAGATTCTTCGCTTCGCTCTGAATGACGTTCTTTACTGACAACTGACAACTGACAACTGACAACCGGCAACTCAATACATGATAGGCACCGTTCTGACCTGGGCCGTGCAGCGCCGACTGGCCAGCATTGAGCATTTCCGCCAACACCCCCACGAGGTGCAGGAGCAGCTGCGGCGTGGGCTGCTGCACACGGCCCGTGGCACCGACTGGGGCCGCCGCTACGGCTACGCCGACGCGCCCTCGGCCCGCGAGTTTGGCCAGCGCGTACCCGTGAGCAGCTACGAGGAGCTGTATCCGCAGCTCGAGCGGGTGCTGCGCGGGGAGGCCGACGTGCTCTGGCCCGGCCGGGTTGAGTGGTTTGCCAAGAGCAGCGGCACCACCAACGCCCGCAGCAAGTACATCCCCGTCACCCGCGAGGCCCTGCACGAGGGCCACTACCGCGCCGGCCGCGACATGACGGCCCTGGCCACTCTGCACTACCCCGAAACCGATGTGCTCGGTGGCAAAACCCTCTCGCTCGGGGGCACCCACGGCCCCAACCCCCTGCGCCCCGAGGCTGCCAGCTCCCGTGTCGGCGACGTCTCGGCCGTGATTATGCAGAACCTGCCCGCCTGGGCCGAGTTTATTCGCACGCCGCCGCTGGAGTTGGCCCTGCTGGATGAGTGGGAAGACAAGATTGAGCGCATTGCCCGCCACGTGCTCACGGCCGATGTGCGGGTGCTGGCGGGGGTACCCACCTGGATAATCGTGCTCCTGCGCCGGGTGCAGGAGTTGGCTGGCACCGACAACCTGTTCGAGGTCTGGCCCCGGCTGAGTTTGTTTCTGCACGGGGCGGTAGCCTTCGGACCCTACCGGGAGCTGTTCCGCCAGCTGTTGCCGAGCCGCCAGATGAACTACCTCGAAATCTACAACGCCTCCGAAGGCTATCTGGCCCTCCAGGACGAGCCCGATTCCGAAGACCTGCTGCTGCTGCTCAACCACGGCATCTACTACGAATTTCTGCCCCAGAGCCAGTGGGACGAGCCCGAACCCCGGGCCATCGGCCTCGAAGACGTGGAGCTGGGCTGCACCTACGCCCTAATCATCAGTACCAACGCCGGCCTGTGGCGCTATAAAATCGGCGATACGGTACGCTTCACCTCCCTTAATCCGTACCGTATCCGCATCTGTGGGCGCACCAAGCATTTCCTTAATGCCTTCGGCGAAGAAGTGGTGATTGAGCATGCCGACGCCGCCCTGGCCACCGCCTGCCGGGCCACCCACACCACTGTGCGCGACTACACTGCTGCCCCCATCTATTTCGCCGAGGCTGGCGGCAATTCCCGAGGCAGCCATCAGTGGCTAGTTGAGTTCACGCATCCGCCCGCCGATACCCACCACTTCGTCCAGGTGCTCGACGATACCCTGCGCCAGCTCAATTCCGATTACGACGCCAAGCGTCACCGCGACTTGGCCCTCACGCTGCCCACGCTCACGGTGGCCCCAACCGGCACGTTCGGCCGCTGGCTGGCGGGCCGGGGCAAACTCGGAGGCCAGCACAAAGTGCCCCGCCTGAGTAACTCCCGGGAATTACTCGACGAAATTCTTTGCCAACTAAATAGTTAGTTGTAACTATCGGGAAGCTGACCCCTTTTCCCATGCGTAGCTACTTCTTCCTCCTGATTTCCCGGGCGTTGCTGTTGAGCGCGGGGCTGGCCACCATCGGTTGCGCCCGTGGCCCGGTGGGCTTCTGGTCGCGCAACCGCTTCGATCGGAGCGGCGACTACCGCCACGGCCCCTGGCGCGGCTACCTCGATGCCCGGCAAAAGCAGGAGTTGCTTAGCAAGGGCCGTTTCCGCCATGGGCGGGCAGTGGGCCGCTGGCAATATTTCAGCCCCACTGGCGAGCGGGAGCGCACCGAACGATTCCACCGCCACCCGGTCGGCCTGATCACGCTTACCATCTACCATCCCAACGGGCAGATAGCTAAGCGTGGCCAGGCCCGCTACGAATCGGATGCAGCGGCCGACCGGTTTTACTGGTTCGGAGAGTGGCGCTGCTACGATACCGCTGGCCGGGTGTTGCCGCCCGAATATTACAGGCAGGGCATCAGGGTCGGTACGTCGCTGGTGCCATCCGATAGCATAAGCAGTAAACCCGAATAGGGGGGCAGAAACATAACACCCCGGTAGCATTATTTGCTGAAGAGTTGGCTCAGGGCACCAACTGCCAACGACTGATTTGTCGTATCTTAGGCACCTGGCTACCTGCCCGCTACCTGTTCTTAACAGGCGCGGGATTGAACTATCGTAGGATATTGTTCTGGCCAGCGCACTGCTCCGAGTACCAAAATTCCCACCCATGCCCACGCTTACTACTTCACCCTCCCGTTCTGGTAGCCGTCGTCGTCGCCAGCGCTATTACAACCGCTTGGAGGCTCAAAAAAAGGCCGAAGTCCGTGCTAAATACATAACGGCCGGCGTGGTGGGTCTTTTACTACTGGCGCTGCTGGCTAGTTTAGGCGTAATTGCCTTCAATCTGAGCGACTGATTTTCAGGCCGGGTTAGGCTTCAGGAGTTCTATGTTTAGCCTACTCGTCTAGCATCCCGTTCACTAAGCCGCCGAGCATGCTACCGCTTTCCTTGCGCGCATTGCCGCCACTGGGAGCCAGGGCCTGAATAAGCTTTTTAACCGGCATCGACTGCAACCAGACCCGGCCCGTACCGCGCAGGGTGGCCAGTAGCAGGCCCTCGCCCCCAAAAATCATGGACTTGAGGCCGCCGGCGCGGGCAATGCTAAAGTCGATGCCCGGCTCGAAGGCTACCACGCAGCCGGTATCTACGCGTAGCAGCTCGTTGTTCAGCCGCTTCTCGATGATGGTGCCGCCGGCATGCACGAAAGCCCGGCCATCACCGGTTATCTTCTGCAGAATAAAGCCTTCACCCCCAAAAAAGCCCGCGCCTATTTTCGAGTTCAGGTGCAGGCTGATTTTGGTTCCCCGGGCAGCGGCCAGAAATCCGTCCTTCTGCACAATGAGGCCCTGGGGCAGCTCCCGCAGGTCGAGGGCGATGATGGTGCCGGGGTAGGGAGCCGAGAAGGCCACATGCGCCTTACCCGAGCCGCCGCGGTGGGTAAAATGGGTCATGAACAACGACTCGCCCGTGAGCAGCCGCGAGCCGGCCGAGAACAGCTTACCCATCAGGCCCTGGTTCACCTCCGAGCCATCGCCCATTTTGGTTTCGAAGGCAATAGCCTCCGTCATGTACACCATGGCCCCGGCCTCGGCAATGACCGTTTCGTTGGGGTCGAGCTCTACTTCGAGTACCTGAATATCGTTGCCGAGAATTTTGTAATCGATTTCGTGAGACTGCATGGCGGGTAATTTAGCGGGTTAGGATGAGTAGCAAGTATAGGAAAAGCTGGCCGGACGCTCCCGGGCGCGTTGTACCAGACGAAGTGCAGCGCCGGCTGCGCTAGTCGTCGTCTTCGTCGGTTGCTTCGTCCTCGTCTACCTCCTTGCCCTTGGCATTGGCCTTGGGCTTTTTGTTCTTGGCCTCGGTACTGCTGCGGCGCACAAAGTCCTCCTCCGACTCCTCCACTTCTTCGATGGGCAGATCGTCCTCCTCTTCGTCTTTCTCTCCAAAGGCACCATCGCGGTTCACGAGCTTTTTGTCGCGTACATGGCGGTTAAGGAACTTGTTGATTTCCTCGATAGAGTAGTTCGAGGTGATTTCGCCGAGCGGATTCACCTTGATTTCGAAGCCCTCAAGCTCCTTATGAACCCGGGCTTTCTTCTCGGGTTCTTCCTTTTTGCTTTTCGGTTTAGTGGGTTTTTTGGCCATGATACGGGGGCAGGAAAATAGCGTGAAGCGCACCGGCCCAGGGGCCGCGCCCTATAGGTACGCAGCCCTCTGCACTAAGGATACCCCGCCGCCCGGTACGCAAAAGCCCGCCCGACAAACTGTCGGGCGGGCTTTTGCGTGTTGGCAAACCAGAATGGCTACGCTGCGGGCAGCGCGGCTACGGCGGCCTGAATCCGCTCAGCCGTTTCCGAAGCGCCGAGAATATGCATAATGTGCATCAGATCGGGGCCGGCGGCGGCCCCGGTAACGGCCACGCGCAGGGCCTGCAGCACCTGCCCGATTTTCAGGCCCTGGCCTTCGACTACCCGCGTGAGCAGCGCCTTGATATCGTCGGGCGAAGCATCCGCAGTGCCGGATAGCTGGGTGGCAAATTCAGCCAGCGCGGCCGCTACGGACGCGTTCCACTTCTTGCTGATTACCTGCTCATCGTAGCTGCCGGGGCGCTCGAAAAACAACTGAGCCTCCCGGGCCAGATCGGCCGGGAACGTGGCGCGTTCCTTCACCAGGCCAACAATCTGCTCGGCCTTATCGGCCGGTATGTCGCGGCCCTGCGCCTTGAGGTCCTCGAGCAGGTACTGGGCCAGCTCGGCGTCGGGCTTGGCGCGCAGGTACTGCTCGTTGTACCAGCGCACCTTGTTCTGGTCGAAGCGGGCCGGCGACTTGCTCACGCGCTCAATCGAGAAGGCCTCAATCAGCTCGTCCATCGAGAACATCTCCTGCGTGGTGCCGGGGTTCCAGCCCAGGAAGGCCAGGAAGTTGATGAAGGCCTCGGGCAGGTAGCCGTCTTCGCGGTAGCCGCTGCTCACGGTGGGCTCGCCGGTCTCGGCGTCGGTGCCGTGCCATTCGAGCGGGAACACCGGGAAGCCCAGCTTGTCGCCGTCGCGCTTGCTGAGCTTGCCGGTGCCGTCGGGCTTGAGCAGCAGCGGCAGGTGGGCAAACTGCGGCATGGTGCCTTCCCAGCCCAGGTAGCGGTACAGCAGCACGTGCAGCGGCGCCGAGGGCAGCCACTCCTCACCCCGAATTACGTGGGTGATTTCCATCAGGTGGTCGTCGACGATGTTGGCCAGGTGGTAGGTCGGCATGCCGTCCGACTTCATCAGCACCTTGTCGTCCATAGCCGATGAGTGCACCACCACCCAGCCCCGAATCAGGTCCTGGAAGCGTACTTCCTCCTTGCGGGGCACTTTCAGGCGAATCACGTAGGGCGTACCGGCGGCCAGCAGCTGCTTCACCTTTCCTCGGCTGGCAGGGTGAGCGAGTTGCGCATCTGGGCCGCGCGTGATGCTGTTGTACTGGGGGTTGGGCACCTTGGCGGCCGTCAGGCGGGCGCGCATGGCATCCAGCTCCTCGGGCGTATCGAAGGCGTAGTAGGCGAAGCCCGTCCTGAAGCAGCTGGTCGGCGTACTGCGCGTACATGGGCTTCCGCTCGCTCTGGCGGTAGGGCGCGTGGGGGCCGCCCTGCTCAATGCCTTCGTCAATCTCGATGCCGCACCAGCGCAGCGAGTCCATGAATATACTGCTCGGCGCCGGGCACGAAGCGGTTCTGGTCGGTGTCCTCGATGCGCAGCAGCATCTTGCCGCCCAGCTTGCGGGCCAGCAGGTAGTTATACAGCGCAGTGCGCACGCCGCCGATGTGCAGCGGTCCGGTAGGGCTGGGCGCAAAACGCACCCGTACTTCTCTTTCCATAGGGCAAGTGATTTGCGGCACCGTCAGGGGTGAAAACCGCGCCGCAAAGGTACGAAAGGTGAAGGAGTGACTCAGGAAAAGCGTGAGGTAGACCAAAAAAGAACGTCATTCAGAGCGGAGCGAAGAATCTCGCGTGCATGAAGTAACCGCTGACAACAGGATTACTTCATGCACGCGAGATTCTTCGCTCCGCTCTGAATGACGTTCTTCACCGTTTTACTCCACTATCAGCCCGTATTTACCCAGCAGGCCGGGGAGGCTTGCCAGGGCGAACTGGGCCTGCTTCAACTCATTCTGGTCGGGGTCGAGCACGATGTGCTGGGCTGTGCGGAAGTCGGCGCCCAGCAGGCGGGTCTGGCTGAATACGGCTCCCCGGAGCTGGCACTCGTCGAATACGGCGTTGGTTAAGTCAGTGCGGGTAAAATCGGCTTCCTGCAGCGAGCAGCCCACAAACCGGGTGTTGGGCATGGCCTTGCCCCAGAAGGAAGCGTAATCGAGCAGGCACCGGTCGAAATGAACGTCGAAGAGCATATCGCGGCAGGCCGTGAATTGCAGGCCCAGCAGCTTGCACCCGTCGAAGGCCACGTTTTGCAAACCGGTATTGGTCAGCGTGGCCCCGGCCAGGTTACAATTCTCAAACCGACACTCACTGAAACGCTGCCCCGACAAATCGGCCTGGCCCAGGTCGAACCCAATAAAGTGGTACTGCTCAAATTCGCGCTGCCCCACCAGTTCCGGCGGCAACGCGCGGGTAACCACGTTTTCGGGTGGAAAGTAGGTGGGCTTGGCCAGCGGCTTGACCGGCTTGCGGGTGGTTGGCTTACGCACTATTGACGGTTTTTAAACCCCAGCCAGAAACCCAGTCCCAGCAGCACGGCCCCACCCTTAATAACCCAGGCCACGGTAGGGCCCCAGGTGTATATCCAGTCCAGCAGCGGAAACCGAAAGTTGGCCGGCAGCAGGTAAGGGGCCAGTAGGGCAAGCAGTCCGGCACAGAACAGGAAGATGCCTAATTCGCGCATAGCGGTGAAATAAGGGAATAGTGGAATAGGGTGCTTGACGTTCGGAAAACCTAAGAGCCCCAGGCGTGGCGGGTAACAAGGCCAACGAGGATGTGGAAATAGGTTCGAAGCCGTCCTGGCCATAGGGCTTGCCGAACGTCAACTCACCGTCTGCCTACTTCACCATGTCCCCGTCTACGGCCACGCACGAGATTTCTACCTGCACGTCTTTGGGCAGGCGGCTAACCTCCACTGTTTCGCGGGCGGGGGCGTAGTCGGCGTCGAAGTAGCTGCCGTAGATGTCGTTGATGAGGCCAAAGTTGCCGAGGTCTTTCACAAAAATGCCGCACTTTACCACGTGGCGGAACGTGAGGCCGGCAGCCGCCAGCACGGCCTGCATATTGCGCATCACCTGGTGGGTTTCGGCTGCTACGTCGCCGTCGCCGACAAGCTGGCCGGTAGCGGGGTCGAGGGCAATCTGGCCCGATACGTACACGGTATTGCCAGCCCGGATGGCCTGGCTATAGGGGCCGATGGGAGCGGGGGCATCGGGCGAAAAAATGATGGGGTGAGCCATGCGACGGATGAAGAATGGGGTGGGTAAACGAAAGAACTATCTTTGGGCTAAAGTAAGCCGAAAAACTATGCATCTACTGATTGTGGGGGGCGAAACCGTCGAAGCTGAGCTACGCCGCAAGTTTGGCGATACGCACAGCTACGACTTCTGCCCCGCCGTCGCCCCCGACCTCACTG
The DNA here is from genome assembly GCA_963711295.1 of uncultured Cytophagales bacterium. Classification (GTDB taxonomy): domain Bacteria; phylum Bacteroidota; class Bacteroidia; order Cytophagales; family Hymenobacteraceae; genus Hymenobacter. The sequence continues at coordinate 23,932 of CAVQDF010000001.1, read as the reverse complement.
CCCGCCTCGCTGCCGCCGATGTGGCCTTCGATCTGCGCGACTGGCCCGAGCTGCACTACGAACAGCCCCGCCAGCCCCTGTTCTACGACACCACCGCCCGCAGCCTGGCCCAGGTGTTCGAGGGCGAAGAGCCGCCCCTGGGGCCCGTGTTCGGCTTCTGTGGCCTGCCCACTCTCATCGACCGGCCCCTGCTGGAAGTAACGCTCCACAACCCCACCACGGCCGACGAGCTGGCTACGCTCTGCGCCCGCTTAGGCACCGACTACCGCCTCGTGCAGGACCGCGTGGGCCTCGTGACGCCCCGGGTGCTGTGCATGATCATCAACGAAGCCTGCTACACCCTTCAGGAAGGCACCGCTTCTATGCAGGACATCGACCTGGGTATGAAGCTGGGTACCAATTACCCCCATGGCCCCTTCGAGTGGGCCAACGCCATTGGCGTAGCGCGGGTCTACGAAACGCTGGAATGCCTTTACCAGGACACCCACGAGGAGCGCTACAAGGTATGTCCGCTGCTCAAAACCATGTACCTGCGCGGCGAGTCGTTTGCCCTGTGAGGTGAAGAACGGCCCAGCGCTCACACAAAACTGCCGCATCGGAAGCTTCCGATGCGGCAGTTTTTGTAAGCGTTGAAGCGGGTAGCATGAGCGGTTAGCGACTGGCCAACCGCTCAGACAAGCTATTCTACCGTCACCGACTTGGCCAGGTTACGGGGCTGGTCGACGTTGCAGCCGCGCAGCACGGCAATGTGGTAGGAGAGCAACTGCAGCGGCACTACCGATACCAGCGGCATCAGTGCTTCGCTGGTAGCGGGCACTTCAATCACGAACTCGGCCATGGCCGGAATCACGTTGTCGCCCTCGGTTACCACCGCAATGATGCGGCCCTTGCGGGCTTTCACTTCCTGAATGTTGCTCACCACCTTCTCGTACGAGCTGTCCTTGGTGGCAATAACCACCACCGGCATGTTCTCGTCGATCAGGGCAATGGGGCCGTGCTTCATCTCGGCGGCCGGGTAGCCTTCGGCGTGGATGTAGCTGATTTCCTTGAGCTTGAGCGCGCCTTCCAGGGCTACCGGGAAGTTGTAGCCGCGGCCCAGGTACAGGAAGTTGGTCGACGTCCTTGAAGATTTCGGCAATCTGCTGATTTCCGTGTCCAGCTCCAGTGCCTTCTCCACCTTGGCCGGAATGGTTTCCAGCTCCACCATCAGCTCGCGCAGGCGTGGTGTCGGTGAGGGTGCCGCGCTTATGGCCCATAATCATGGCCAGCAGCGTGAGCACCGTTACCTGGGCCGTGAAGGCCTTGGTCGAGGCCACGCCAATTTCGGGGCCGGCGTGGGTGTAGGCGCCGGCATCGGTGGCGCGGGCAATGCTGCGGCCCACCACGTTGCAGATACCGAAAATGGTAGCGCCCTGGCTCTTGGCCAGCTCCATGGCGGCCAGCGTGTCGGCCGTTTCGCCGCTTTGCGAAATGGCAATCACGATGTCGCGCTCCGTAATCACGGGGTTGCGGTAGCGGAATTCGGAGGCGTACTCCACTTCCACCGGAATGCGGGCCAGGTCTTCAATCAGGTACTCGGCCACCAGGCCGGCGTGCCAGGAAGTGCCGCAGGCCACGATGATGATGCGCTGGGCATTCACGAACTTCTGCTCGTAGGCCCGGATGCCGCCCATGTTCAGGTGGCCGGCCTCCAGCTCCAGGCGCCCGCGCATGGAGTCGAGGATGGAGCGGGGCTGCTCAAAAATCTCCTTGAGCATGAAGTGCTCGTAGCCGCCTTTCTCGATGCGGTCCAGCTCCAGCTCCAGCTTCTGGATGTAAGGCGTCTGCTTCACGTCCTCGCGGCTGCGAATGTCCAGCTTCGCCATCTCTGATAACGACGAGCTCGTAGTCGTTCACATACACCACTTCGTTGGTGTACTCGATGATGGGCGTGGCGTCGGAAGCAAGAAGAACTCGCCTTCGCCGATGCCAATCACCAGCGGCGAGCCTTTGCGGGCGGCAATGAGCTGGTTCGGGTGCGTCCTTGCTGAGCACCACAATGGCGTAGGCACCTACTACTTCGTGCAGGGCCAGGCGCACGGCCTCTTCCAGCGAGCAGTTGTTCTTGCTTCTGGATTTCCTCAATCAGGTTCACGAACACCTCCGTGTCGGTGTCGGAATGGAACACGTGGCCCTGCTGCTGCAGGTGCGTCTTGAGGGCGGCGTAGTTCTCAATGATGCCGTTGTGAATGATGGCAATTCGCTCCGAGGTGGAGTAGTGCGGGTGGGCGTTGGCGTCGTTGGGCTCGCCGTGGGTGGCCCAGCGGGTGTGGCCCATGCCAACGTTGGCGTGGGTGTCCTTTTCGGCAATGAAAGCCTTCCAGCTCGCTGACTTTGCCCTTCTTCTTATATACGTTAAGCGTCGCCGTTGAGCAGGGCGACGCCGGCCGAGTCGTAACCGCGGTATTCGAGCCGGTGCAAGCCTTTGAGAATGATAGGGCAGGCCTCACGGTGGCCCGATGTAAGCAACAATTCCGCACATAGCAGTTGAAGTGATTCAGAGAATTTCCTGAGAAAAAGAAGGCAAAAATAGGGCGGCATCGGCAAAAGCCGTGCCGCCCTGTCCGGCAAACCAGAGCAGGGGCCCGAGGCTACCTACTGGAGTTTAGAGTAATAGACGCGTAATCTGATGTTGCTGGCATCGATTTGAGCCCGATTCAGCGTCAGGTTCGATACAGTGCTGATAAGGGACGACTGTTGCAAAGCAGAAGCGTTGCGTAGAATCGGCGACAGAAGCAGACCGGTAGGCAAATCTCCGTCGAGCCGATTCTGCAAATAAGCCTGCAGGTACTCGGTAATGCTAACCGAGTAGTACTGCGTCGGTGTCTGGCCAAATGGGACGGTTGCCGACGCCGGAAAACCCGCTGCCGTGGCAATGGTCCGGACGGAGGCAGAACCATTATTTACGGATATCACGCCTTCCTGCTGCACCAGCCGGTCGGCAGTGGTAGCTCCGGACGTGCGCGTAAGTACTTGGTTCGCGTCGTTTACCTCGTACAGAAACAGCTGGTTGGGATACGGAAACAACCCGTTGGTGAGAGGCTTGATTGGAATCAGCAACTCGGCCCGGTTGATGGCCAATGTAGAGTTGTTGCGTAGGCTTTCGAGTCCCTGGAATTCAATCCGGGTACTAAGGCCCAAGCCTTCCTGTACGTACGTCAGGCCGCTGGTAGCGGCGGCGGGAAGTGGCTTCGAAGCCGTGAGGCCAGCCAATGCCCCACCCGCCAAATCAGTCGTGATTTGCGTAAAAAACAGCCCATCGGTGATGAAGTTGCTGCTCGGCTGGATGTTGGCCAGAAAAATTGAGTAGAAACGCTTGGGCCTGGCCTTGCCAGTAGCGTCGGTGGCGTGGAAGTAAAACGTAATCCGGCCAGCTGTGTTACCCGACGACCGGGGAAAGCCCACTACGTTGGCCGTGTGGCCAGCTGCAGGCTGCAGAGCCACCCCTTTCCAGATGTCGTTCAGCGTTTTCTGGCTGAACGATTCGTTTTTCATAGCCGTGAAAACGGCATTCACCAGCGAAGAGGCCCCGGGCGAACGGAGCAATGGTACCCGAACTGTCCGATCGGGTATCACCGTTGTGATACTGTCGGTCGACCCTGTCACTAAGGTCCGCACTTTGATGTCGCGGTTGAGTGGGGCGGCGTAATTGCTTACCAACGGGCTGCCCTTCGCTACCGGGGTGGTAGCGTTGTACAACGTGCGGTTGTCGAGGATCTGCTGCAACGGCAGCAGGTCGAAACGTAGCGGCTGGGCTGCCGAACCATATATCTGGTCGAAAGGCAGGCTAAAAATGGCCGAGTCGAGAACCGAAGTAGCGAACTTAGCGGGCAGCACATAGAGCGAATCGTCGAGCGTTACACTAGGCAACACCAGCAAATTCATTACCGCCGTTGCCTCGGTCGTGCCTACCTGCGCATCGCGCAGCCGGCCCACCAGCACGCTGTTACCCTTCACCGTCTGGACCGGCGTTTGAAGCACCGTGGAGGCGCTGACCGGCAGGTCGAGGAAGGTGGCAGAAATAGGCGGGGCCCCGGGTAATTCCAACCCAAGGTCGTTGGTTTTCTCGCAGCTGCTGAGCATTGTCAGCAGGGCAGAGCTTAGCAGGGTAACCGACGCAAATCGGCTGGCGCTAGTTGGCCAATTCATTGTAGAGCGCGTAGTAAGACGTCAGCAGGTCGTCGTCGGCGGCTACCTGCTCAATTTGTTTATTGATGGAGTATTCCGTGAACAGTTTATTCAGGTTCTCGCTAAACTCCTCGTCGGACTTTACCACCGTATCGGCGTACTCCATTCCCGATTTTGATGAAGCCCCCGAAATCAGCCGTTTTCAGCGATGAGAGCATGGTGTCATCAATATCGAGCATCTTGGCTTTCTCCAGGATATCATCACCGAATTTGAAGTCAAATTCGTTGTTGTACACCGTGAACACCGATTTGGCATCCTTGAAAATCGGATCCTTCTTATAGGTCGTCTTCAGATACATCGGAATCAGGCCCGTCATCCAGTCGTTGCAGTGCACGATGTCGGGGGCCCAGCCCAGCTTTTTCACCGTTTCGAGCACCCCTTTGCAAAAAAAGATGGCTCGCTCGTCGTTGTCAGAGTGAAATTTATCGTTCTTGTCAACCAAAACCGACTTGCGGTGGAAGTAATCCTCGTTGTCGATAAAGTAAACCTGGAGCTTGGCGTTGGGGATAGAAGCAACTTTAATAACCAACGGTTTCTCATCTTCGCCCACCGCGATATTGATGCCCGAAAGGCGCACTACTTCGTGCAAGCGGTTCTTACGCTCGTTGATAATGCCAAAGCGGGGGACAAAAATGCGGATTTCCATCCCCATTTCCTGCATTCCCTGCGGCAACCGCCGCAAAAACTCCGCTACCTTGGTGGTCTGCAAAAACGGGTCAATTTCCGTGGCAGCATAGAGTATTTTCAACTTCGACATAGAAGGTCAGTTGGGGTTATTAGGAGAAGGCAACACTTAGGGATGCACAAAATTAAGCATTTTTGAGGGAATTTTCAATCAGGTCTGCCTTCCGGCCCGCCCGCGGGCTGCATTTATTTTATGGAGATACTCACGACTGCCGCCGCGTTGCAAGCCCACACCGAAATATGGCGCCGCAATGGGCAACGCATTGGGCTAGTGCCCACTATGGGCGCCCTGCACGAGGGGCATTTGCAGCTGGTGCGCGCCGCCGCCCGCGAGTGCGATGTAGTGGTGGCCAGCATTTTCGTAAACCCCACCCAGTTCAACAACCCCGACGACTTTCGCCTGTATCCGCGCCTGCCGGAGGCCGACGCTGCTTTGCTGGCGCCGGCCGGCTGCACCGTGTTGTTTCTGCCCGAAGTGGCAGAAATGTATCCGCGCCCGACGGTAATGCAGGTTGATTTTGGGCCCTTGGAGCGAGTGATGGAAGGGGAACACCGGCCGGGGCATTTCAACGGCGTGGCCACGGTAGTAAGTAAGCTGTTTCACCTGAGCCGCCCCCATCGGGCGTACTTTGGGCAGAAAGACTTCCAGCAGGTAGCCATTGTGCGCCAGCTCATCAGCGACCTGTCGTTTGATCTGGAACTGGTCGCTTTTCCCACGGTGCGCGAGCCCGATGGGCTGGCCATGTCGTCGCGCAACCGGCGGCTGAATGCGGAGGCCCGGGCGCTGGCTCCGCGTCTCTATCAGAGCCTGCAACGAGCCGAGCAATTGGTGCGGGCCGCCGAACTGCCGCCCGCTAGCCGTGTCCGCCGCCGTAGCCGACTTGCTGGCTTCGGTGCCGGGCCTGGAGCTGGAGTACATGGCTGTCGTGGATGCGCATACGCTCCAGCCATTGGTCGAGTGGGATCTTGCCCGTCCGGTGGCCCTGTGCCTGGCGGCACATCTGGGCGGTGTCCGCCTCATCGATAATGTGGTGGTAGAAAGGTAGGGGGGCTCCCATTGCACCTTTGTTATCTTTGCGGGCCAAACGCTACCCGTCTTTCTATTCCATGCACATCGAAGTCCTCAAGTCCAAAATCCACCGCGTGAAGGTTACGCAGGCGGAACTGCATTACGTAGGCAGCATCACTATTGATGAAGACCTGCTGGATGCAGCCAACATGGTGGAAAACGAAAAGGTAACCATCGTCAACATCAACAATGGGGAGCGATTCGAAACCTACACTATCAAGGGGGTACGCGGCTCGGGCATGATTTGCCTCAACGGTCCGGCCGCCCGCCGCGTGGCCGTGGGCGACATCGTCATTATCATCTCCTACGCCCTCATTGACTTCGCCGAAGCCAAAGCCCACCAGCCCACCATCATCTTCCCCGATCAGCATAACCGGGTAGCCTGATTTTTCAAGCTGATTAGCTGTTGGCTGATGGCTGTTAGCTCTCACCGAACGAGAAAGCCGTCAGCTAACAGCTGTCAGCTACTAGCTTATAAAATGAAGCGAGTATTAAACATTGTAAAATACGCGCTGCTGCTGGGCGTATCGGGGCTGCTGATGTGGTACGCCTTACAGGGACAGGACTTGAGCCGCATCGGCCAGTACGTGCGCGAGGCCAACTATTGGTGGCTGTTGCTGACGATGGTAATCTCGGTGCTGGGCTATTTCAGCCGGGCCTACCGCTGGAAGATGCAGATTGAGCCGACCGGCTACCACCCCGCCTTCTGGGACGTCTACCATGCCATGATGGTGGGCTATCTGGCCAACCTGGTGCTGCCGCGCATGGGCGAGGTTATCCGGTGCTCGGTGCTGCGGCGTACCAGCCAGGTGCCGGTGCAGGTAGCGCTAGGCACGGTGGTTACGGAGCGCGTCATCGATGTGCTGGTGCTGCTGGGCCTGCTGGGGACCACGCTGCTGCTCGATTTCAATACCTTCTGGAGTTTCGTAACCGATAAGCTGCTGGCGGGCCGCTACGATGCGTTGGCCCGCAACCCCCAGCCCCTGCTGCTGGCCTTGGTTATTGCCGTGGGGCTGCTGCTGGGTTTGGGTTACGCCGTGTTCCGCAACCTGGAGCGCCTGCGCCAGAATGCCTTGTTCAATAAGGCAATGAGCTTCGTGAAAGGGGTGTTGGCCGGGGCTTTCAGCATCCTGAAACTGGAAAATAAGGGTCTGTTCCTATTCCATACTTTCTTCACCTGGGCTGTTTATTACCTCCTGGATTATCTGGCCTTCTTTGCTTTCCCGAAACCTACGACCTCGGCATGCGGGCGGGCCTGGCTGTGCTCACGTTTGGGGCCTTCGGGATGGCCGCGCCGGTGGCGGGCGGTATTGGGCCTTTCCACGTAATGGTACAGGGTATTTTGCTGGCCTATGGTATCAGCAAGGAGGCCGGTATTGCCTACGCGCTGGTCGTGCACGGTTCGCAAACGTTGCTGGTCGTACTCATGGGGGGGATCAGCTTCGCCGCGAGCATGGTGAAGTCGGGCAGGAAAGTATCGATGGGAAACCTGGTCGTTGAGCCAGAAAGTGAGGCGGCTGGCGGCTAAGCTGCCAGAAAGACTATTGGCCTTCCCACTCGTAGTGGCCCCGGGTTCCGCTGCACCACTCACACCCGACTTTCTGTCATCCTGATTTCCAACCTTTTCGACTGCGCTATGTGGACCAAGGATAAAATTATGAGCCGCGAGGCTCTGCTGCCAGTGGTGGCCGCCTGGCAAGCGGCCGGTGAGCAAGTGGTGTTTACCAATGGCTGCTTCGATTTGCTGCATCTGGGCCACGTCGATTACCTCGAAAAGGCCCGGCACCTGGGCCAGCGGCTGGTAGTGGGGCTCAATACCGATGCCTCGGTAAGCCGCCTCAAACCTGGTCGGCCCTTGCAGGACGAAGTGTCACGAGCCCGGATACTGGCCGCCCTTTTGTTTGTTGATGCCGTGACGCTCTTCGACGAGCCGACTCCGCTGGCGCTTATTGAGGCGTTGCGGCCCAATATTCTGGTGAAGGGCGATGACTATGCTATCAGCGGAATTGTGGGCCACGAAGTGGTGTTACAGCACGGTGGCCAAGTGCTTACCGTGCCGCTGGTGCCGGGCTACAGTACTACCCGCATCGTCGAGCGCATCAGCCAGTCCGCTTAGCGCCGTCCGGCACGAAATCTGGCGGCTTCTTGTTTCATCTGCACACCCGTTTCTCTGCCATCATGTTCCAAATGACTCCCGCTTACATTATCGTGCTAATTGCCATGGTGGCCAGCTGGATTATTCAGTGCCGCCTCAAGAGCAAGTTCGAGCAGTATTCCCAGGTTGGGCTCCAGAACGGCCTTTCGGGCAAACAGATTGCCGAACTCATGCTCGCCGACCACGGCATTACCGACGTGCGCGTCATCAGCACCGAAGGCCGTCTGACCGACCACTACAACCCCGCCGACAAAACCGTGAACCTGAGCGAGGCAGTGTACGCGGAGCGCAACGCCGCGGCCGCGGCCGTAGCGGCCCACGAGTGCGGCCACGCCGTGCAGCACGCCACCGCCTACAACATGCTGAAGTTTCGCTCGGCCATGGTACCGGCGCTGGGTTCAGTTTCGCGCTTTATGCCTTGGATTCTGCTGGCCGGCATCCTCATGATGCAGACGACCAAAGTGCCGCTGGGCATCGGCATCGTGCTTTTTTCGCTTACCACGCTGTTCTCGTTCGTCACGCTGCCCGTCGAGTTTGATGCCTCGAAGCGGGCCCTGGCCTGGATTGACAAGCGCGGCATCGTAACGCCCCAGGAGCACGCCATGGCCAAAGATGCCCTGTGGTGGGCGGCCATGACCTACGTGGTGGCCGCGCTTAGCTCGCTGGCAACGCTGCTCTACTACGTGAGCCTGTTTATGGGCGGCCGCCGCAACAACTAGTCCGGCGTCATCCAACGCTAAAAGCCGTTTCCGGTCTTCCGGAGGCGGCTTTTTACGTGTAGAACAAGCGAGATAAAGGCAGACTGCCAACTCTTTGCGGGAGTTTTGTGTTAGAACGCCACAGGCCAACGCCCGATTGCGTAATTTTGTCCGCCCGCGGCCGGCCCGCGCCAGCCCAACCATCCGATTTTCCCACCCCACCCAACTTTCCGCATGGATTTCCAGCTTACTGAAGAACAACTGGCCGTACAGGCCGCCGCCCGCGAATTTGCCCAGAACGAACTCTGGAGCGGCGTGATTGAGCGCGACGAGCACCAAAAATTCCCGGCCGAGCAGATCAAGAAAATGGGCGAGCTGGGCTTCATGGGCATGATGGTGAGCCCCGAGTACGGCGGCGGCGGCATGGATACCGTGAGCTACGTACTGGCCATGGAGGAAATCAGCAAGGTCGATGCCTCTTGCTCCGTTATCATGTCGGTGAACAACTCACTGGTATGCTGGGGGCTGGAAAAGTACGGTACTGAAGAGCAGAAGCGCAAGTATCTGCCCGGCCTTACATCAGGTGAAATCATTGGTGCTTTCGCCCTTTCGGAGCCCGAAGCAGGCTCCGACGCTACCATGCAGCGCACCACCGCTGAAGATAAAGGCGACCATTACTTGCTCAACGGCACCAAGAACTGGATTACCAACGGTACTACGGCCTCCGTATATCTGGTTATTGCCCAGACTAATGCCGAAGCCAAGCACCGCGGCATTAACGTGCTCATCGTGGACAAGGGCATGGAGGGTTTCGTAACCGGCCCCAAGGAGAATAAGCTCGGTATTCGTGGCTCCGACACTTGCTCGCTCATGTTCACCGACGTGAAGGTGCCCAAGGAAAACCGTATTGGCGATGATGGCTTCGGCTTCAAGTTTGCCATGAAAGTGCTGTCTGGAGGCCGCATTGGTATTGCTGCCCAGGCCCTGGGCATTGCCTCCGGTGCTTACGAACTGTCGCTGAAATACGCCCAGGAGCGTCAGGCTTTCGGGGTACCTATTTCCCAGCACCAGGCCATCCAGTTCAAACTGGCCGATATGGCTACTAACATTGATGCCGCCCGTCTGCTATGCCTGCAGGCCGCTCACGACAAGGATGCCCATCAGGATTATACCAAGTCGGGAGCCATGGCTAAGCTGTTCGCTTCGAAGGTGGCCATGGACACGGCCGTGGAAGCCGTACAGGTACACGGTGGCTATGGCTTTGTAAAGGAATACCACGTGGAGCGCATGATGCGCGACGCCAAAATCACCCAGATTTACGAGGGAACTTCGGAGATTCAAAAAATTGTAATCTCACGGGAAATATTAAAATAGGAAGCGAATTGCCTAAAAGTCAGAAGTGTTGCACAAAACCCAGCCTACTTTCGGCTGGGTTTTGTGTTTTTGTGAATTTTTATATGTTAATTTGCATTAGGTAAGTCCGGGGTCCCATTCCCGGCAGCAAGCATCCAACCTCACCCGCCCCCTAAAGATGGAAGATTATAATAAAGTAATAGAGTCGCTGGGTGTCCGCTACATTAAAGCGAAAAACCTGGTATTGCAGCAGCCATTTACGGTGCGCAACTCCTACGATGTAGGAAACAACCTCATTCTGCTCCACAAAGGCCATATTTCGTTTGGCGATGAAGAGCAGGTGGTGGAGGAAGGCGAGATGCTCTTCATCCCCGGTGGCCGCGCTACCAAGGTGACATACGGCGAGGCTTCGAGCAAGAGCATCACCAACGATGACCTGATTACCAACAAGGACAAGTTCTTTCACTCCAACTCCGACCTCGATTTGATCGGTGATGCCGAGGAAAGCCACTCCTTCGTGAGCTTTGAGGCCAAGGTGTTCGATTCAGTGAATTTCTTTGCCTCCCTCGACGTCCCGGCTTTTCTGATCACCAATAATTCCAAGCTGGCCAACCTCATCATCAAGGTGGTGGAGGAGAGCCTGCAGGAGTTGCCCGGCCGCGAACGGCTCATCACGATTTACACCGAGAATATAGTGGTAGAAATCGTGCGCTATATTCTCAAGAACAAGATGTTCGTTGAGCAGCTGGCTACCAACAGCACCTATTTCAAGGATCCGCGCCTGATCGATCTGTTCAACTACATCAAGGAGAACATCGGCGGCGACCTTTCGAACAAGGTGCTTTCGGGCGTCGCCAATGTGAGCGAGGACTATGTAGGTCAGTACTTCAAGATGCTGACCGGCATCAACCCCCAGGACTACATCGAGTACCAGCGCATGGAGCGGGCCGTGTTCCTGCTCCGCACTACCAAAAAGAGCATCCGCGACATCGGTAAGGAAGTGGGCTACAAGGATACCGCTTACTTCTGCCGCCGCTTCAAGATGATGTTCGGGATTCCGGCCGGCAAAATGCGCCGCCGCGAATCGGCTATGAACATCTAATCACGGATTAGCGCGGATTTTAACGGATTTCACGGATTTTGTAGACGATTACAGCAAAAGCAGCGGCCCCCAATGGGAGCCGCTGCTTTTGCTTTCCAGGAACTCCGTCCAGTCTGCCAGCTACAACGTAGGGCGGTTGCGCACAGACTCGTCTACAAAATCCGTGGAATCCGTCAAAATCCGCGCTAATCCGTGATCCTGGTTGAACTGCCGCACGGTGCGCGACATGTCGGCCAGAAAGCCCGGCTCCTTCTCAATCTGGTTGCCGATGACGATGACGTCGGCGCCGGCCTGCAGGGCAGCCTGGGCCTTTTCAATGGTATTAATGCCGCCCCCTACAATAAGAGGCACGTCAACGGCCTGGCGCACTGCCCGGATCATGGCCGGCGATACCGGATACATGGCTCCGCTGCCGCCATCGAGGTACATCAGGCGCAGGCCCAACTGCTCGCCGGCCATGGCGGTGCAGGCCGCAATAGCCGGCTTATCGTGGGGCAGGGGCGTGGTGCCGCTGATGTAGCTGGCCGTGGTCTGGCGGCCGGTATCAACCAGCATGTAGCCGGTGGGCAAAATCTGGAGGTTGCTCTGGCGCAGCAGTGGGGCTGCAATAACATGCTGGCCAATTAGGAAGTCGGGGTTACGGCCCGAAATCAACGACAGCAGCAGAATGCCGTCGGCTTGGTGGTCGAGGTGCAGGCTGTGGCTCGGGAACAGCAGCACCGGCACGGCCGAGCGGCTCTTGATAAAACGAATGAGGGCAGCCTGGCGCGAACTCAGCACCAGACTGCCACCCACAAAAAAGTAATCGACGGAATGCTGTTCGCTCAGCTCCAGCAGGTGCCGGCAGCCTTCTTCCTCCAAATTATCCGGATCCAGCAAAATGGCCAGCGACTTCTGGCCGCTTTTCCGGCGGCTACTTAGAGTATCATGCAGGCTGGTTAGGCGCATCCGCGTCGTCGTCGTGGTAAGTAAATTCGATATCCCGGGTTTCTGGCTCCTTCTGGACGTCACCGGAACCCGCAAGGTCGGCATTTTTGAGAATTGGCAAGTACTCACCAGCCTTTTTGGCCACAAATGCCAACACTACCGCCGAAGCCTGCGCCACAAGCATCTTGCCCGTGTCCGACTGCATAAATACCTTAAAGGCCGAAGCCATAATCGACGAAGCATCCGACGAGTTGCTGCCGTTGTCAGATTCATCCGCTTCAGTAGCCTGGTACTGGGCAACTGGGTGCTGCGAGGTTTTAGCGTCAGATGCAGTGGTGGTAGCTGGCGCTGGCTGGAAAGGGTCTGCTTCGGAGGAATGAGTCGAAGCGGTGTCAGTGCGGCCCTGGCGAACCCGACCGGCACCAAAACCCAAATCATCGGCCACGGCCGTATCGACGTCGGTCGAGGGCAAAGGGCGGCGGGCGCGGCCCTTCAACTGGCGGGCTGCCTGTTTGTCGGCCGCTTTGAGAGCCTTTTGGTTTTTTGGAGTGGATTTCTTACCGCTGAATGCTTTAGAAATCAGCCAGATGCCACCTAGTACGCCGGCCCCAATAGCCGCATACTTGCCAACTTCCAGCGTTTTGGCTTTGATTTCGGCTACGTCGCCGCGTAAGGCCCGCTCGTACTCTAGCTTCTGACGTTCCAGAAACTCTTTTTCGTCTTCAAATAAGGGGTTGTGCAGATCGGCCATTGGTGGATTAAGCTTGGCGTTTGTCGGATTTGTAAATCTTGTTGCTCAGCAGTTTGTCGGCTAAGCCCTCAAAGGCTTTCTTATCTACGCCCATTGCGAACACAATCAACAAGATGAGGTAGAAGCCGGCCACAATGCCGAAGCCCCAATAACCACTGTCGAGTAAATCGTTGAGTAGCAGGGCTAGAAACAGATTCAGGAATAAAAAGAATAGCAGCCCCAGAAAAGCCAGTGTCAGGCCATGAGCAGCCCCTACGAAGGCCTGCTTGGTCTTTTCCTGAATTTCGAGCCGCACCAAGTCGATGCGGGTATCGAGATAACCCATCAGATTGCTCACGAGCGAATCGGTCTGGGGCGTTTTAGAGGTGTCGTCTTCGGTGGAGAACAGGCCCATAGGGGAGACTTTTGGGGGAGAACAATGTTATAGCATGACGCCCTGGCAAGTAGCGTCGTGGCCTAATATACGTTAGTCGTTGCATACGGAAAAGCCGGCACTGTGTCTGAAATTGATTTACTTTTACCCTTTCTCGCCTTGTTTTGAACCAGAACCACTACCAGCTACTGGGGATTTCTGCTGCTGCTTCGGCTCAGGATATCAAAATGGCCTACAAGCGCTTGGCCGTGCGGTACCACCCCGATAAGCACGGCGGTAACCCCGTATATGAGGAGCTGTTCAAAGCCATAGCGGCCGCTTACCACGTGCTGGGGAATGAGAGCCGCCGGGCTCATTACGACCAGCAGCTACGCGCCGTCGAGCGCCACCGCGACGAGGCTCGCCGCCAGCAGCACTTCCGCCAGCAGGGCCAGCACATTTATGGGGCGCCCATGCCGCCGCCGGCCCCGCCATTGCGTACCCGCCGGCCCGCTGGGGCCCACGAGCGGCACTACCAACCTATGCCGCGCCAGCGGGCAAAGTTCACGCGCCGCGACTACTGGCTCACGGCCGTGCTGGGGCTGGGCTTATTGCTGTTCGTAGTGTCGGTCAAGATTACGATGGATTACATTTCGGGTACCCGCAATTACAGCCGCGGGCTGCGGGCTTACACCCAAGGCAACTGGACCGGGGCCCATAGCTACCTGACCGATGCACTGCACTTCCGCCCCGGCTACTACCCGGCGCTCCGGCGGCGGGCAGAGGTTTCCCAGCTAGGTCTGCGCGAGTACGAGGCCGCCCGCACCGACTTTCGGGCCGCCCTGGCCGAGGCTCCGGCCAACAGCCGAAGCGAGCGGGGCCGGTTGTGGTTGCGCATTGGGCAATGCGAGGCCGCGCTGAACCGGCCAGTGGCTGCGCAGGCGGCTTACCAAAGGGCGCTGGCTCTCGATAGTACCCTGGCCCGGGCCTGGCTGCGGCGGGGCGAGGCCCTGCTGTTCAACCGCCAGCAGTTCGGGGCAGCGGCCCGGCTTTTCTCGGCCGGCCTGCGCTATGCCCCCGCCGACTCGCGGCTGCGCGGACAGCTGCTTACGTTCCGGGGGCTGGCTCGCTACAAGCTTCGCCGCTACGAAGCCGCCCAGCGCGACTATTGGGATGTGCTTAGTATTACGCCCCGCAGCGGCCAGATTTATTTTCTGCTGGGGCGGGTGGCGCAGCAGCAGCACGACCGGGAAAGAGCCTGCGAATATTTCGGGCGGGCGGTGGTCCAAGGTTACGCCTACGCACAAATAGCCCGCGACACCACCTGCACCTTGCGCGCTACGTTGGCGGGCCGCCGGCCAGGTAAACCCGTTGGCCCCGACCCTGCAGCGAACCGGGAGTAGGAGGGGGGGCAGAGCGTTTGGCTGGAATGAGTGTCACAAAACGGGGGAGCTGCGCCTTGCGCTTGGTCGTGTTAGCGGCCAACTTGCAGGCCAGCTACGGCGTTGCCGCAGCTCCACGCTGCCTTACAGCCAACCATGTATGCCTCCTTTCAGCACCAAAGACGCCAACCTGCGTCAGTTGGGTTTCCGGCCGCTGGCCTCGTATGCCTCCTGGGATTATCCGGTTGAGCAGCACGAGCCAAGCTTTTTACCCATTTCCGACGTTCGATACCTGCACGCCGAGCCTGCCGCCGATAATACGCGCCTGTATGCCTACGCCTGGGTAGATGGACCGGGCTTGTTGTTGGCTACTGAGCGTCACATTTCCACCAATAAGCACATCGTGGCCGAGCTGGAAACCGACGATCCGCTGGCGCTACGCGAGGTAGTTGAGGCCTTTTTCCGCCAGCACAATAAGCCTAAGGGTTAGGTCAGCCCTGCCAGCTGCGCAGGTGCTGTTGCCGAGAAAACAAAAAGCCCGATTCTGAGACAGAATCGGGCTTTTTTGTGGTAATGATTGGAATCGAACCAACGACACCAGCATTTTCAGTGCTGTGCTCTACCAACTGAGCTACATTACCAGCTCGTGGTTCCCGGCAGGCCTATTGGCCGTTGGGGAGCACAAAAGTAGTAAAGCATTTCTAACCTGCAAATCGAAGTCAAAAAAAATCTGAAAAAAGAAAACTAAAGGATTAAAAAAGTGTAAGTTGTTATGCATAACGAGTATATTTCGGCTCCAACCCTAAACTTACCCTTTTCCTGTGCATTTCTCTATTCAGAACATTCTCTTTCTGCTAGTGGCGCTGGCGGGCTTCGGCTTGTTTGCCTGGCAGGCTAGCCGCATCCGGGCCAACGTGCTGATGGGGCGCGACCGGGACGTGAGCGGCGATGTGAACGACCGGCTCTGGAAAACGCTGCTCGTGGCCTTCGGCCAGCAGAAGATGTTCAAGCGCCTGACGCCGGCCCTACTGCACCTGGTGGTGTACGTGGGTTTCATCGTCATCAACATTGAGGTCATCGAGATTATGGTTGATGGCCTGTTTGGCACTCACCGCTTTCTGCAGTTCGCTGGCCCGGCCTATTCGGCCCTGACCGGCACCAACGAAATTCTGGGGGCGCTGGTGGTGGTGGCCGTGGCGGCGTTCTGGTGGCGGCGCAACGTGAACGTGGTACGCCGCTTCACGGGCCCCGAAATGCGGGCCTGGCCCAAAATGGACGGTAATATCATTTTGTATGTGGAAGTAGTGCTGATGGTGGCCCTGTTTCTGATGAACACGGCCGATCTGAAGGCGCATCAGCTCCAGAACCTGACCATGCCGGGCGCGTTCCCCGTTAGCCAGTTCCTGACCGGCCTGCTGCCCGACAGCGTGCCGATGTTGCACGTGCTGGAGCGCATTGGCTGGTGGGCGCACATTGTGGGCATCCTGCTGTTTCTGAACTACCTGCCCAGCAGCAAGCACTTCCACATCATCATGGCGTTTCCGAACGTGTACTTCTCGCGGCTGATTCCGCAGGGGCAGTTCTCGAACGTAGACAGCATCACCCACGAGGTGAAGGCTATGATGGACCCCAGCTACCAGGTGCCGGCGCCAGCCACCAACCCCGACGGCTCGGCCGTAGCGCCCACGCCCTTTGGAGCCAAGGACGTGAATGACCTGGCCTGGACCAACCTGCTCAATGCCTACTCCTGCACCGAGTGCGGCCGTTGCACCTCGGTGTGCCCGGCCAACATCACCGGCAAGCTCCTCTCGCCCCGCAAAATCATCATGGACACGCGCGACCGGATGGAGGAGAAGTACAACGAGCCGCTCATTTTCAACCCGGCCTTGTACGGCAAAGCCGCCAAGCACGACCCCCAGGAGCAGCTCGACAAGGAAAACCACACCCTGCTGCGCGGTTACGTAACGCCCGAGGAACTGTGGGCCTGCACCACCTGCAACGCCTGCGTCGAGGCCTGCCCCGTGAATATCAACCCGCTGGATAGCATTATCGAGATGCGCCGCTTCCTAGTGCTCGAAGAGTCGGCCGCCCCCAACGCCCTGAACGCCATGTTCAGCAACATCGAAAACAACGGCGCGCCCTGGGCCTTCTCGCCCTCCGACCGCTTCAACTGGGCCGACGATTTGTTCGTGGCCGAAAAAGCCTAAATAGGGTTGTCAGTTGCGGGTTGTCAGTGAATGATGATGATGACCAACGGCTGAAGCCCTGACCAACAACTAATAACTGACAACTGTCAACTCCCTATAATGGCTGAGCAAACTGCCAAGCGTCCCGTTTCTGTTCCCGTCATGGCCGATCTGGCCGCCCGCGGCGAAAGCCCGGAAATCCTGTTTTGGGTAGGCTGCGCCGGCGCCTTCGATGACCGGTACAAGCGCGTTACCCGGGCCTTCGTCCGCATCCTCGACCATGTGGGTGTAAACTATGCCGTCTTGGGCATGGAGGAAAGCTGCACCGGCGACCCGGCCAAGCGCGCCGGCAACGAGTTTCTGTTTCAGATGCAGGCCATGACCAACATTGCTACTCTCGATGGCTACGGCATCAAGAAAGTGGTAACGGCCTGCCCGCACTGCTTCAACACTATCAAAAACGAGTACCCTGCGCTTGGGGGGCAACTATGAGGTGATTCACCACAGCACTTTCCTGCAGCAGCTCATCAGCGAGGGCAAGGTGACGGCCAAGGGCGGTGAGTCGTTCAAGGGCCGTCGCATCACGTTCCACGACTCCTGCTATCTGGGCCGGGCCAACAACATCTACGAAGCCCCCCGCGAAGTGCTGGAAGTGCTCGACGCCGACCTGCTGGAGATGAAACGCTGCAAAACCAACGGCCTCTGCTGCGGGGCCGGCGGCGCCCAGATGTGGAAGGATGCCGAGCCCGGCAACAAGGAAGTGAACATCGAGCGCACCGAGGAAGCCCTGGCCACCCTCGATGGCGACGCCGATGTGCTAAATAACCTGCGCGGCGTGGAAAGCACGGCACCTGCCCTGCCCGCTGGCTCCGACCGCGGCGGCAGCGTCATTGCCGTGGCCTGCCCGTTCTGCATGACCATGATGGCCGACGGTGTGAAAAACAAGGAGCGCGAGCAGAACGTGCAGGTCTTCGACCTGGCTGAGTTGATTGCTTCCGCCGAAGGGCTGAATGCCTAGAAATAGTAGGGTGAAACCAGCTGTTGAAAACAGCCCCGGCCGGAACTTCCGGCCGGGGCTGTTTCTTTGTAGATAGAAGGCGGCGCAACCAGTCGGCTTGACCTCTTGTTAGTATAGGCGCAATACCCCGCCTTTCTCCCCCACGCTTTAATCTCCTCGGATAGCTGTCGGCCAATTGCCAGGCCCGGAATCCAAGTACCCTAGCTCACCTCATGTACGTTCCCTTCGAACAACTACCGGCTTCGGCCCGCATCTGGATCTACCAAGCCGCCCGTCCCCTTACGGCGGCCGAGCAAGCCAGCCTGGAACCGGCCCTGCACCGCTTCGCCACCGACTGGACCAGTCACGGCCGTAACTTGGCCGCCTCGGCAGTGGTGCTGCACAACCAGTTTCTGGTCGTAGGCCTCGATGAGGCCGTCGCCGATGCCAGCGGTTGCTCGATTGATTCCTCGGTGCGCTTCGTGCAAAGCATTGAGCAGGAATTGGGGGTCGAGTTGCTGGAAAAGTCGAAGCTGGCATTTCTGGTAGACGGCGAAGTGCAACTGCTCGACCGCAAGGAGTTGCGGCAGGCGGTGGCGGCTGGTGCGCTGGGGCCCGAAACGCCGTACTTCGATAACACCATCGGCCAGCGCGGCCAGCTGCTCGACCGTTGGCCGGCACCAGCGGCTGCTACTTGGCTCACCCGTTATTTCAACTGACGCTCCCTAACAGGCTCTTCCGCCGGAAAACTTGCATATTAGCCGGAGTATCCACGCTAAGCCAGCCCCGGAGAGGTTCACTACCCGGTTCCTTTTTCCTTTCTCTGTTATGAAAAAATCTGTGTTATTATGGACGGCCGTGGGCTCGGCCACCCTGCTAACGGGCTGCGCTACCACCGGGGGCCTGAGCAAGGCCGACAAGCGGTTTGCCCGTGGCGAGTACGAGTCGGCCATTACCTTATATAAGGCCGATGTTGCCAAGGGCAAGAACGTGGCAACCGCCAATTACCGGGTAGCCGAATCGTACCGTTTATCTAACCGCCTCGATCAGGCCGAAGGTTATTACAAAGCCGCCATCGACGGAGGCGCCCGCAAGGCCGACGCCGGCTATTACTATGCTTCGGCGTTGCGAGCCAACGGCAAGTTCGACGAGGCAGCCGAGCAGTTCACGAAGTACGCCGAAACCGGCAGCAACCGTACCCTGGCTGCCCAGGCCGAAGCCGAAGCCAAAAACGCGCTGGCCTCCCGCGAGCTATCGGCTATGCAGACCAACAGTGAGGTATCGGCTCTTGATGAAGTGAACACGCCCGCCGCCGAGTTCAGCACTACCCGGATGCCCGATACCAAGGAACTCGTATTCGCCTCGGGCCGCGACGGCAAGGTGTATCCCGGCAACGGCGAGGGGTTCAACGACCTGTACGCCGTGCAGTTCGCCGATGCCCAACAGCTCACCGGGGGGACTATTCGTAAGCTCGACCCCGTCATCAACACCGTTAACCGCCACGAGGCCAGTGCCACCTACTCGCCCGATGGCAAGATGCTCGTATTTGCCCGCTCCAACGACGGCTCGAAAAAAGGCTATCTGAGTGTGGACCTCTGGGTTTCCTACTACCGCGAAGGCGCCTGGACCGAGCCCGAAATCCTGCGCGGCGTGAACAGCAGTACCGCCGACGAATACTCCCCAGTATTCTCGCCCGATGGCCAAACGCTCTACTTCGCCTCCACCCGCAAGGGTGGCCTCGGCGGCAGCGACCTATACAAGGCCACCATGGAAAGTCCCGGCCGTTTCGGTGCCCCCGAAAACCTGGGCGACCAGGTAAACACCGTCGGCAACGAGAACTTTCCGGCTATTTCGCCCGATGGCGTGCTGTACTTTTCCTCCGACGGCCATCCTGGTCTGGGTAAGCTCGACATCTTCAAGCTCGTAAAAGGCAAAGCCCAGAACCTGGGAGCCCCCATCAACAGCAATGGCGATGACTTTGCCCCCTTCTTCCTCGATAAGCAGGGAGGGGTGTTTTCCTCCAACCGGGCCGGCGGCAAAGGCTCCGACGATTTGTACCGATTCCGCGAGAACCGCACCAAGCTGGTAACCTTCGTGGCCGATGGCACGCTGGTGGAGCGCAACGACCAAACCGGCACCACCACGCCCGTGCCCAACGAAACCGTTACGCTATTCGCGGCCACCGGCCAGCAGCTGCAAACCACCACTGCTGGTCCCGATGGCAAGTTCACTTTCAAGCTCGACTCGGCTGCGGCCAGCTACTCCCTCGTTGCCAACCGCGACGGGTATTTCACGGCCCGCAACTCCCTTACCACCGTTGGCCGCAAGCCCGCCCAGGAGGCGTTGCCCAACCCCGTGAATGAAATCCGGATACCCGTGACGCTTACCCTCACCAAAATCGTGAAGAACAAAGCCATCGTGGTTGACAATATCTTCTACGACTACGACAAGGCCGATATCCGGCCCGATGCGGCGCTGGAACTCGATAAGCTGGTGGAAACCCTCAACGACAACCCCAAAATCACGATCGAGCTGAGCTCGCACACCGACTCCCGTGGCAAAGACGCCTACAACCAGGCCCTTTCGCAGCGCCGGGCCCAGTCGGCCGTCGATTATATCATCTCTAAAGGCATTGACCGCAGCCGCATCACGGCCCGGGGCTACGGCGAATCGCGGCCGGTAATTGCGAATGCCAAAACCGAGGAGGAGTACCAACGTAACCGCCGCACCGAGTTTAAAGTGACTAAAATCGCGCAGTAACGGGGCGTTACCCTAGCTGATTTGCCGCCCGGCCTGCTGATAGCAGGTCGGGCGGTCTGCTTTTACTCCGATAGGGGAGGAGCCGCCGGAGGGAAGTGGCATAATCCTTGGCTTAGGGCTGGAAGACAAACTTACTACTGCTCCCCTCCCATGAAAAAGCCCTTACTTCTACTCTTGAGTATCCTGTGGCTGGCAGCCGGTGCGCTCCGGGCCGCCCCAGTGGCGGCTAGTATCTCCGGCGAGCGGGGGCTGTCCTTCCGTCTTTCGCTCGATGGCCGACCCGTTACCCGGGGGGCCATGCCCCAAGTATACCTGGAACAGTTGCGGCCTGGGTACCATTGGGCCGACTTTTCCATTCCCGTAGGGCGGGGCCAGCACCTGAACTACCGCACGCAGTTCTTTCTGGCCGATGGCTTCGAAACCAACTTTGTGCTGCTGGCCCGTCCTGGCTTCCCGCCATCGTTACGCACAGTCAATACGGTTCCTTTATCGCCCCCAGTACCGGTAAGGCCCATTCCCGGCGCCTACCCAAGGCCAATGTACGAGGCTCCTATATATAGTATGAGCCCAAATGAAGTGAATGGGTTACTTCAGGCCATTGAGCGGCAGGCGTTCGACGATGCTAAAATGGCCCTCATGCACGATGCCCTGCACGATGTCACTATCGAAGCCCTCGATGCCCGACGCCTGATTCAGACCCTCGCATTCGACCAGAACCGGATCGAAACCGCTAAATACCTGTACGGCCGTGTGTTCGACCGACACAACTTCTACCAGGTATATGATGCCTTGGTCTTTACTTCCAGTATCCAGGAAGTCCAGCGGTACGTGCAATCCGTGCGTTAAACAGCTTTCTTGCGTCATTAGTGGCCTTCTCCCGGCTTGTCGCAGCAGCCCGGGAGAAGGCATGCCAGCCAACCCGCCAAAAAGAAAGTCGCTGATTGTGTGGGCTGAAGCGGGCCTTGTACGGAGTATTTTAATGACCGGGTTTGCAGAAGCGGAATAGAAGCCGCCACTTTTGCACTCCCAATCCGAAACGCGGAAGGGACCAGCCGCTTCGGCAGCCGGACTTGAAAAACTTTTTTTGCTGCAGAGTTGCAAAGTAGAAACCAAGTTTGCTACCTTTGCACCCCGCTTCAACCGGAAGCGCTTTTCACCCGCTGTTCTTTCCGGACAGCGTTCTTGAAAAAGTGCAAATGTTGACTAATCTGCTCTTCTCCTATAATAGGGCCGGCAACTCAGGAAGCGCTCGAGAATACCGAAAAGAAAAATAAAAATTTCTGCTTCGGTTCTTGGAAAAAGCGAAAAGCTGCTTACCTTTGCATCCCGCTTCAACCGGAAGGGGAAACAGCAACGAACTACGAAACGCTTCAAAAAAAGTTTTCTTCTTTTTCTTGCGAATCGAAAAAAGCTGCTTACCTTTGCAACCCGCTTCAACCGGAAGGGGCTGAAAACAACCACCGACTACGCTTTTAGAGTAGTCCACCGCAGACGCCCAACGGGGCATCGGCACACGTTCTTTGAATGACTGGAAAAAACAAAACGAGTAACGAAGCAACTGCTTCGCTGCCTGGTTTCCCTCGGGAAACGACGCAACGAAAACAGACAGCTCTGTTACATGATTAAGGTAAGATGACAACAAAGCGAATCATGGGAGGAGCCCACTAAAGCTCGTCAAATGAAAATCGAGTCGGATCAGCACTTGACATCGGCTCTGCTTCGGCAGATGCTAAGTAATTTATACAATGGAGAGTTTGATCCTGGCTCAGGATGAACGCTAGCGGCAGGCCTAATACATGCAAGTCGAACGGGTGTAGCAATACACTAGTGGCGCACGGGTGCGTAACGCGTAACCAACCTGCCCTTGACTGGGGGATAGCCCGCCGAAAGGCGGATTAATACCGCATAACCCAACAGCCCGGCATCGGGTAATTGGTAAAGATTTATTGGTCAAGGATGGGGTTGCGTGACATTAGCTAGTTGGCGGGGTAACGGCCCACCAAGGCGACGATGTCTAGGGGACCTGAGAGGGTGATCCCCCACACTGGCACTGAGATACGGGCCAGACTCCTACGGGAGGCAGCAGTAGGGAATATTGGGCAATGGACGAGAGTCTGACCCAGCCATGCCGCGTGCCGGATGAAGGCCTTCTGGGTTGTAAACGGCTTTTCTCAGGGAAGAAAAAGGGGATGCGTCCTCAACTGACGGTACCTGAGGAATAAGCACCGGCTAACTCCGTGCCAGCAGCCGCGGTAATACGGAGGGTGCAAGCGTTGTCCGGATTTATTGGGTTTAAAGGGTGCGTAGGCGGCTTGTTAAGTCCGGGGTGAAAGCCCACAGCTCAACTGTGGAACTGCCCTGGATACTGGCAAGCTTGAGTCCAGACGAGGTTGGCGGAATGGAAGGTGTAGCGGTGAAATGCATAGATACCTTCCAGAACCCCGATTGCGTAGGCAGCTGACTAGGCTGGTACTGACGCTGAGGCACGAAAGCGTGGGGAGCGAACAGGATTAGATACCCTGGTAGTCCACGCCGTAAACGATGGATACTCGCTGGTAGCGATATACTGTTACTGGCTTAGCGAAAGCGGTAAGTATCCCACCTGGGGAGTACGCTCGCAAGAGTGAAACTCAAAGGAATTGACGGGGGCCCGCACAAGTGGTGGAGCATGTGGTTTAATTCGATGATACGCGAGGAACCTTACCTAGGCTAGAATGCGCGTGACCGGCTCAGAGATGAGCCTTTCCTTCGGGACACAAAGCAAGGTGCTGCATGGCCGTCGTCAGCTCGTGCCGTGAGGTGTTGGGTTAAGTCCCGCAACGAGCGCAACCCCTATGTTTAGTTGCCAGCACGTAATGGTGGGGACTCTAGACAGACTGCCTGCGCAAGCAGTGAGGAAGGCGGGGACGACGTCAGGTCATCATGGCCCTTACGCCTAGGGCTACACACGTGCTACAATGGGCGGTACAGCGGGTTGCTACTTAGCGATAAGATGCCAATCTCCAAAAACCGTTCTCAGTTCGGATCGGAGTCTGCAACTCGACTCCGTGAAGCTGGAATCACTAGTAATCGCGTATCAGCAATGACGCGGTGAATACGTTCCCGGGCCTTGTACACACCGCCCGTCAAGCCATGGAAGTTTGGTAGACCTGAAGCTGGTGCTCGTCACAGAAGCCAGTTAGGGTAGAACAAGTAACTAGGGCTAAGTCGTAACAAGGTAGCCGTACCGGAAGGTGCGGCTGGATCACCTCCTTTCTGGAGCTTGTTCGACTCGATTACACGGACGCA